>NZ_OZ257139.1:1777500-4482336 GCF_965279145.1 Caulobacter sp. | reverse complement strand
CAGGGGCTCGAGGCTTGGGGATAGAGGAGGGGACTAGAACTTGTAGCTGAGGCCCACGAGGTAGGTCCGGCCGTAGCGCTGGTAGTCGATCACCTGGCGCTCGTCGTTCTGGTAGGTGGTGAACGGCTCGTCGGTGATGTTGTTGACCTGGAACAGGGCCGAGAGGCCTTCCATCGGGCCGTCGGTGAAGCTGTAGCCCAGCTGGCCGTCGACCACGGTCTCACCCTTGACCATCCGGTAGTTGCGGCCGTTGCCGAAGCCCGACACCTCACCCAGGAACTTGGAGCGATAGCGCTCGCTGATCCGTGCCGAGAAGCCGTTCTTCTCGTAATAGACGGTCAGGTTGGCCACGGTCTTGGACAGGCCCGGGATTTCCTGGGTCGGGTCGCCGGCGTTGGGCTGGATCGAGCTCTTGGTGCTCGAGGCGCTGAACTGGGCGCCGAAGCCGTCCAGGACCGGGTGGACCAGGGCTCCGGGGATCGAGGCCGCGAATTCGACACCCTTGATCGAGCCGCCCTTGCCGTTCTGCGGGGTGGAAACGATGCCCTTGCGGATCGCCGGCTCCGGATTGCCGCCGGTGGGGAAGCCCGTGAAGTCGAAGACCAGGTTCTGGTCGTAAACGTAGCTCTTCAGGTCCTTGTAGAAGGCGGCCAGCGAGACATAGGCCTGACGGCCGAAATACTTCTCATAGGAGACGTCGATCGAGTCGGCGCGCCAGGGCTCCAGCTCGGGGTTGCCGCCGCTGCCGCTCCAGGGCGAGAAGTTGACGTTGGTCGAGCCGGCCTTGGCCGGATCATAGCTGAACGTCTTGGAGGCGCGCATCTGGTCCATCCGCGGACGGGCCAGGGTGCGGGCGACGGCGAAGCGCAGCGACTGCTCGTTGGGCAGGCGGAACTGGATGTTGGCGCTGGGCAGGAAGTCGATATAGCTCTTGCCGCCCGACAGGTTGGCGCGGGTGACGCCGGTTCCGGTGCCGCTGGCGGCCAGGGCCGTCGAGCTCTGGTCGGTGTTGACCAGTTGGAAGCCGAAGTTGCCGGTGACCGGAACGCCGCCGATGGCCGCGTCGATATTGGCCTTCAGATAGCCGACCGTGACCTTTTCCTCGACGTCCCAGCTCTTGACCAGCACGTCGGCGTTGGGGTTGCGAACCAGATCATAGGCGCCCGAATTGATCAGGGCGAACGGGTCGTAGCTGACCATGCCGGCGATGCCGATGAAGGCCAGCGAGGTGGTGCCGACGATGGCGCTGGACGGGATCGCCACGCTGGCGGGCGAACCCTTCACGCGCAGGAAGAACTCGTCATTGACCAGCGCCTTGGAGCGTTCGCTGTAGTTGACGCCGAACTGGATGCTCGAGAGGCCATCGCCCAGGTCGCGCTTGGCGTCCAGGCGCAGGGCCTTCAGTTCGTCCTCGATCTTCGGCCTGTTCAGATAGCCGTCCTGGCCGCCGGAGATGATGTCGCCGCCCCAGCCCTGCGGGCTGGTCAGCTTGATGAGGCTCGGATCGGCATAGTTCAGGGTCGACTTGAAGATCGCCACGCCGTCGCCGTTCATGGCGAAGGTCATGTTGTCGGTGGCGCCGACGCCTGAGCGGCCGGTCCCCGAATAGCTCTCGATGATCGTGTCGGTGCGCTCGACCTTCGACCAGCTGAGGTCGCTCGACAGGGTCCAGGCGTCGCCGACCTTCAGCTTGTTGTTCCAGCCCAGCGACTTGATGGTGCTGTCGCGGTCGTTGCCGTCGTTGCGGACCACGCCCTTGACGCCGTTGAACGTGCCGGCGGTGACGAAGCCGCCCTTGGCCGTGGCGGCCGTCAGCGGAACACCGCCCCAGACCAGAGGCAGCTCGATGCCGCGCTGGATCTGGTGGTTCTTGAACTGCGAATAGAAGACGTCCAGCGACGAGGTGAAGTTGTCGGTGGGGGCGTATTCCAGCACGCCGATGACGCCGTCACGCTTGAGCATGCTCGACTGCACGTAGGGCTTGGCGCCGCCGACCACCAGATTGCCGGCGCTGTCGGTGGGGTAGCCCCAGGCGTTCCAGCGTTCGGCCTGATAGGGCGACTCCATGTGAGCGTAGCCGATGGCGACGCCCAGGGTCTTGTCCATAAACTGGTCGATGTAAGAGACGTTGAAGCGGTTGCCGTGCGCCTTGGTGCCGGCGTTCAGGGCTCCGATGTCGTTCCACTCGTAGCGGGCGCCGACAGCCAGGGCGCGCTTGCCGAAGGCCAGCGGACGCACGGTGCGCAGGTCGGCGGTGCCGGCCAGGCCCTGGCCGATCAGGCCGGCGTCAGGGGTCTTGTAGACCACCACGGCGCTCAGCAGTTCCGACGGATACTGGTCGAACTCGACGCCGCGGTTGTCGCCGGTCGAGACCTGCTCGCGGCCGTTCAGCAGGGCGGTGGTGAAGTCGGGGGCCAAGCCCCGGATCGAGATGACCTGGCCGCGGCCGTCGAGGCGCTGCGCGGTCAGGCCGGGCAGGCGCGCGATCGACTCGGCGATCGACACGTCCGGCAGCTTGCCGATGTCTTCAGCCGAGACGGCTTCGACGATCGAGCTGGAATCCTTCTTGAGGGTGATGGCGCCTTCGATGCCGCGGCGGATGCCGGTGACAACGATTTCCTCGACGACGGCCTTGTCGCTGGCGGCGGCCTGTTGGGCGTTGGCCGTCCCGAAGGCGGCGAAGCTGAGCGCCAGGCTCGTGGCGGCTCCGCTCATTAGAAGCGCACGGTTGCGCTGGTGTCTCGTCATCATGGTCTCACCCTCCCTGCATCGGCTGCCTGCGTTTCTGACGCTGCTGTGGAAGCCGTTGTCGCAAATTACTGCAAATTAACGGACGGTAATCAACTCAAAAAATTGCAGGCCCCTCTGCAGAGCGCCGGTCTATGTGCCCGCTACGGGATTGTGAGGGGGTATTTTCCCTATATGCGCCTTGGTGTTGGGCTGTGTGTGGCGGAGATGTCGCTGTTCTCGCGATTGACAGGTGTGGGGGCGGTCTGCAAATTTATGCAAATTATTGCAGTGAAGCGGTCCGGCTCTCGAGATCGACCACGCGGCAGGGGGAAACGATGTCAGCCTGGGATTCCTGGCGCCGCGCGCTGCTGGCCATGACGGCCGCGAGCGCCCTGACGACGGCGGGCGGGCAAGCCCTCGCCGCGGGTCCGGCCGCGCCCTATCTCCAGCGCAAGCCTCAGGACGAGGTGATCTATTTCGTTCTGCCCGACCGCTTCGCCAATGGCGACAAGGCCAATGATCGCGGCGGCCTGCCGGGCGGTCCGCTGACGACGGGCTTCGATCCGGCGCGGGCGGGCTTCTATCACGGCGGCGACCTCAAGGGCCTGACCGCGCGGCTGGATTACATCCAGGGCCTGGGCGCGACGGCGGTCTGGCTGGCGCCGATCTTCCGCAACAAGGCCGTGCAGGGCGCGCCGGGTCACGAATCCGCCGCGCATCACGGCTACTGGATCACCGACTTCACGGAAGTCGATCCGCACTTCGGCACGCGCGCCGACTTCAAGGCCTTTGTCGACGCGGCGCATGCCCGGGGGATGAAGGTCTATATGGACATCGTCGCCAACCACACCGCCGACGTGATCCGGTATCGCGAGTGCCCGGCCAATGATTGCGCCTATCGCGGCAAGGCCGACTATCCCTATGTCCGGCGCGGCGGCGTGGAGGGCGCGGCGATCAATGACGGTTTCGACGGCAAGGATTTCGGCAAGCTCAAGCGCCCCGACCACGCCTATACGCCCTATGTTCCGGCCGGCGAGGAGGGCGTCAAAAAGCCCGCCTGGCTGAACGACCCGATCTACTACCATAACCGGGGCGACAGCACGTTCGCGGGCGAGAGCTCGCTGCTGGGCGACTTCGCCGGACTGGATGACCTCTTCACCGAGAACCCCCGCGTCGTTCAGGGCTTCATCGAGATCTACGGCCAGTGGATCGACGACTTCGGCATCGACGGCTATCGCATCGACACCGCCCGCCATGTGAACCCCGAGTTCTGGCAGGCCTTCATCCCGGCCATGACGGCGCGGGCCAGGGCCCGGGGTATCGAGAACTTCCACATCTTCGGCGAGGTGTTCGACACCGATGTCGCGGCGCTGGCGCGCCATACCCGCGTGGACCGCTTCCCGGCGGTGCTGGACTTCGCCACCCAGTCGGCGATCACCGATCTGGTCGCGGGCAAGACCGGCACCGACCGCCTGGCGCGGGTGTTCGCCGGCGACGTCCTTTACGAGGGCGGCGCCGAGACGGCGCTGCAGCTGCCGACCTTCCTGGGCAATCACGACATGGGCCGGTTCGGCCACTTCGTGCTGACGGCCAATCCCGGCATTTCCGACGCCGAACTGCTGGATCGCGTCACCCTGGGCCACGCCCTGATGATGTTTTCGCGGGGCGTGCCGACGATCTACTACGGCGACGAGCAGGGCTTCACCGGCGACGGCGGATATGCGGACGCCCGCGAGGACATGTTCGCCAGCGAGGTCGCCGCCTACAACGACAACCGCCTGGTCGGGACCCGGGCCACGACGGCGACCGACAGCTTCCGGACGGACGGGCCGCTCTATCGCCGCATCGCCGACATGGCCAGGATCCGCGCCGCGCATCCGGCCTTGAGGTCTGGCCGGCAGGTCCTGCGGGCCCAGAGCGACAAGCCGGGTCTGCTGGCCTTTTCCCGTCTGACGGACGGAGCCGAGTATCTGGTCGTCTACAATACCGGCGCCACGCCGATCACCGCCAATGTCGAGGTCGAGACGACCTCGCGCGCGTGGCGGTCGGTGCGGGGTGACTGCGCAGGGGCGGCCAGCGCGCCGGGCGGCTATCGGGTCGAGGTCGGCCCGCTGGACTACATGATCTGCGTTTCCGAGGGGCTACAGTGACGGTCAAGGTTCTTTCACGTCCGGCTGTGGAGCCCGCGATGGACGCCGAATGGTGGCGCGGCGCGGTGATCTATCAGGTCTATCCGCGCAGCTTCGCCGACTCCAACGGCGACGGCGTCGGCGACCTGCCGGGCATCACCGCGCGGCTGGAGCACATCGCCTCGCTGGGCGTCGACGCCATCTGGCTGTCGCCGTTCTACAAGTCGCCGATGAAGGACTTCGGCTATGACGTGTCGGACTATCTGGACGTCGATCCGATCTTCGGCACGCTGGCCGACTTCGATCGCCTGATCGAAAAGGCCCACGGCCTGGGCCTGAAGGTGATCATCGACCAGGTGTTTTCGCACACCTCCGACGAGCATCCGTGGTTCGAGGCCAGCCGCCAGGATCGCACCAATCCGTATGCGGACTGGTATGTCTGGGCCGACGCCAAGCCCGACGGCTCGCCGCCCAGCAACTGGCAGTCGGTGTTCGGCGGCCCGGCCTGGACCTGGGACGCGCGGCGCGGCCAATACTACATGCACAACTTCCTGGCCTCGCAGCCGCAGCTGAACGTGCATGCGCCGGCCGTGCAGGACGCCCTGCTGGCCACCGCCCGGTTCTGGATCGATCGCGGGGTCGAGGGCTTCCGCTTCGACGCCATCAACTTCTCGATGCACGACCCGGCCCTGACCGACAATCCGCCCCTGCCGCCCGGCGGCAAGCGCACGCGGCCGTTCGACTTCCAGGACAAGATCCACAACCAGAGCCACCCCGACATCCCGGCGTTCCTGAGCCGTCTGCGGGCCCTGACCGACGCCCATGGCGGCCGCTTCTCGGTGGCCGAGGTCGGCGGCGACCATGCCGACCGCGAGATGAAGCTGTTCACGGCCGGCGAGGACCGCCTCAACAGCGCCTATGGCTTCCTCTATCTGTATGCCGATCGCCTGACCGCCGAGATGGTGCGCGAAGGCGCGGCGATGTGGATGGGCGGCGAGGGCGAGGGCTGGCCGTCCTGGACCTTCTCCAACCACGACGCCCCGCGCGCCGTGTCGCGCTGGGCCGAGGGCCGCGACCGCAAGTCCTTCGCCGAGATGGCGCTGCTGCTGCTGGTGGCCCTGCGGGGCAATGTCTTCGTCTATCAGGGCGAGGAGCTGGGCCTGCCTCAGGCCGACGTGCCGTTCGAGCGCCTGCGGGATCCCGAGGCGATCGCCAACTGGCCTCTGACCCTCGGCCGCGACGGCGCCCGCACGCCGATGCCGTGGGTGTCGGGCGCCGCCAACGCCGGTTTCTCCGAGGTCGAGCCCTGGCTGCCGGTCGACCCGGCGCATCTGCCGCTGGCCGTCGACGCCCAGGAGGCCGATCCGGTCTCGACGCTGAACGTGGCGCGCCGACTGATCAGCCTGCGGCGAACCTATCCCGCCCTGCGCACCGGCGGCGTCAGCTTCGTCGAAACCAATACGCCGCTGCTTATCTTCGAGCGCGGGGAGGGGGCTGACGCGCTGCTCTGCGCCTTCAACCTGGGCCACGAGCCCGTCGCCTGGTCGCTGCCGGACGGCTGGGCCGTGATCGACAGCGTCAACCTGTCTGAGGCTGGCGTCGTGCCGCCCTGCGGCGGGCTGATGGCGCGGAAAGTCTAGGCGCCGGTTGAATGCCCCTCCAAGTCCGCTCTCCCCGGCGACCCGAAGGGCGGCGGAAGCCAACGCCGGGGCCCAGATTCAGCCTGAGCGTCTTGGGATGATGCGCCTTCCGCCTCGGTTCAAATCGACCACGTCTGCGGGTTCGATCTGGGCCCCGGCGTTCGCCGGGGAGAGCGGAGAATTTGCAGACCTACCCCCCGCAGCTCTCGCGAATGATCAGGTCCGTGGGCACCCGCTCCGAGCGGCTGGCTTTTTCACCGCTGGCGTCCAGCAGCTTCGACACCATCAGCCGGCCGGCCTTGGCCGTGTCCTGGGCGATGGTGCTGAGGGCGGGGCTGCTGTAGCGGGCGAACGGCACGTTGTCGAAGCCGACCACCGAGACGTCGCCGGGCACGGAAAGTCCGGCATGTTTCAGGGCGCGAATGGCCCCCAGGGCGATCAGGTCGGAGGCCGCCACCACGCCGTCGAAAGCGACGCCGCGATGGATCAGGGAGTCGATGGCCGCCTCGGCCGATTCCACCTCGAAATGGGCCGGCACGATCAGGTCCGGGTCGATGCTGAGCTTCTGCTGCTCCAGAGCGTCGAGATAGCCGCGATGCCGCTGCATGGCTTCCGGCGCCTCGGTGTCGCCCAGGAAGACGATGCGCTTGCGGCCCAGCCGCGCCAGGTGAAGCGTCGCGCGGCGACCGCCCATCGGGTTGTCGGAGCCCACCGAGCAGTAGTTCTGGTCCGGCAGTTGCGCGCCCCAGACCACGAAGCGCCCTTCGGTTTCGGCCAGGCGGTTGAAGGCCGCGTGCAGCGAGCTTTGCCCCAGGAAGATCACGCCCTCGGCCCGGCTGGTGGTCATG
The DNA here is from genome assembly GCF_965279145.1 of Caulobacter sp. Lineage (NCBI taxonomy): Bacteria > Pseudomonadati > Pseudomonadota > Alphaproteobacteria > Caulobacterales > Caulobacteraceae > Caulobacter > Caulobacter sp. The sequence goes on along the minus strand of NZ_OZ257139.1, from coordinate 4,474,989 downwards.
GCCACCGACAGGTCCTCGAAATTGGCCGGGGCGATGTGGCTGACCAGCACGTCGCAGCCGCGTTCGCGCGCCGCCTCGCCGACGCCGGCGAACAGCTCCAGGAAGAACGGGTCGGACAGGCGTCCCTCGCGGCCCTGCGGACGGGGCACGACGATGGCGATCGTCGCCTCGGCGCCGATCGGGCCAGCGGGCATGTAGCGGCGGAACGGATAGTCCATCTCGCGCGCCAGCTTCCAGATCGCCTGCTTGGTGCGCTTGTTGACGGCGGGGCTGTCGTTCAACGCCCGCGAGGCGGTCGCTATCGACACGCCGGCCATCTTGGCCAGGTCTTCCAGCCGGGTAACGCCCTTGCTCATGCGGGGATTCCGTCGACTGCAAATTTTGCCGCAAAAGTTTTCATAGGCCTTTTAAGGCATCGCCGGCCCAGCTTGGCAAGTCCAGGCGCGGTGGTTCGCAACGGAGTATCCCCATGCTGTTTCGCCTAGCCCTGGCGGCGTTCCTGCTGGTCGCCGCGCCCGCCCTGGCGGGCCCGTCGGCGACGATCGCCTCGCCGGAAAAGGTGCTGTCGGTCGAGGTCACCACCGACAATGACGGCCGCCCCAGCTACAGCGTCACGCGCCTGGGCAAGCCGGTGATCGCGCCCTCGCGACTGGGCTTCATCCTGGTGGACGCCCCCAAGCTGGAGCGCAATCTGACGCTGGCCGGCGAAGCGACCCGGACCTTCGACGAGACCTGGGAGCAGCCCTGGGGCGAGCGCCGGTTCGTGCGCAATCACTATAACGAGCTGCGCGTCACCCTGGCCGAGAAGACCGGCCTGCAGCGCCGCTTCGACGTGGTGTTCCGCGTTTATGACGACGGCGTCGGCTTCCGCTACGAGTTCCCGGATCAGGCCAACCTCAAGGAGGTCCGGATCGGCGAGGAGCTGACCGAGTTCACCCTGGCCGAGCCCGCCACCGTCTGGTGGATTCCCGCCTATGAGTGGAACCGCGAGGAGTATCTCTACAACCGCACCCGCGCTGAAGAAGTGGGCGACGCCCAGACGCCGATGACGGTGCGCACCGACAACGGCCTGCACATCGCCTTCCACGAGGCGGCGCTGGTCGACTATTCGGGCATGAACCTGACCCGGGTCGAGGGGCGGCGCTTCAAGGCTAATCTGACGCCGGGCGTCGGCGGTCCCAAGGTGGTGCGCGCCGCGCCGTTCCCGACCCCCTGGCGGACCATGCAGATCGCCGACACCGCCGGCGGTCTGGTCGAGTCCAGCCTCGTGCTGAATTTGAACGAGCCCAACAGGCTGGGTGACGTCTCGTGGATCAAGCCGATGAAATATGTCGGCGTCTGGTGGGAGATGCATCTCGACAAGAAGACCTGGGCCTCCGGCGCCAAGCACGGCGCGACCACGGAAAACGCCATCAAGCACATCGACTTCGCCGCGAAACATCATCTGGGCGGGGTGCTGGTGGAGGGCTGGAACCTGGGCTGGGACGGCGACTGGTTCGGCAACGGTCAGGACTTCGACTTCACCAAGGCCTATCCGGACTTCGACTTGAAGAAGGTCACCGACTATGCGCGGTCAAAGGGCGTGTCGCTGATCGGCCACAACGAGACCTCGGGCAACGCCGCCCACTATGAGACCCAGATGGGCGCGGCCTTCGACCTCTATCATTCGCTGGGCATGTTGGCCGTGAAGACCGGCTATGTCGCCGACGCTGGCCAGGCCAAGGTGCTGGGGACCGACGGCCAGATCCACTATGCTTGGCACGAGGGCCAGGACATGGCGCGTCACCACCTGAAGGTCGTGACCGAGGCCGCCAAGCGCCAGATCGCCATCAATGCTCACGAGCCGATCAAGGACACCGGCCTGCGCCGCACCTATCCCAACTGGATCTCGCGGGAAGGCGCGCGGGGCATGGAGTTCAACGCCTGGGGTCAGCCGGGCAATCCGCCCGAGCACGAGACCAACCTGGTCTTCACCCGCATGCTGGCCGGCCCCATGGACTTCACGCCCGGTATCTTCGGCATGAAGACCAGGTCGCCCGACGGCGTGGCCACCACCTGGGCCAAGCAGCTTGCGCTGTATGTCACGCTCTACAGCCCCATCCAGATGGCCGCCGATCTTCTGGAAAACTACGAGGCCAATCTGGGGCCGTTCAAGTTCATCGAGGACGTGCCGACCGACTGGGCGGAGTCCCGCGTGCTGAACGGCGAGATCGGCGACTTCGTGACCATCGTGCGCAAGGATCGCAAGAGCGATGACTGGTATCTGGGCGCGATCAGCGACGAGGAGGGCCGGGTGCTGACCGCGCCGCTGGGCTTCCTGGAGCCGGGTCGTCACTACAAGGCCCAGATCTATCGCGACGGCGACAAGGCCGACTGGAAGACCGCGCCGCAGGACATCGTCATCGAGGAACGCGAGGTCACCAGCGCCGACGTTCTGACCCTGCGTCTGGCCCCCGGCGGCGGCCAGGCCATCCGCTTCGTCGCGGCCAGCAAGGGCAAGCCGCGCCAATAGGCCCATGCCGCCGCTTTTGACGAGGGTCGGAAGCGGTGGCTCTGCAAAGTTATGCAAATATATGTAAAATCTAGGAGCGCTCGGGCGGGTTTGGCCGAGTTGTCAGAGCTGGTTGGCCTCGTGCGGGGTGTGAGGCCCCATCGTATGGGCTCTGAAATCCTTCGAAATACGGGAAATCGAGATTGCACGGTGTTGACTCCCGTGCGCAAATACGCGCCGCGAGATGCAATGAAAAAACTTGCGCATTGTCGGGCCAACCGATGGGCGATCGGGGGAAGCGGATGACCAAGGCCCGGCTGAATCTCTTCCAGATCTGGAACATGTGCTTTGGGTTCTTCGGGATCCAGATCGGCTTTGGCCTGCAGAACGCCAATGTCAGCCGCATCTTCCAGACCCTGGGCGCCGATGTGAACGATCTGGCGATCCTGTGGATCGCCGCGCCGGCCACCGGCCTGCTGATCCAGCCGATCATCGGCCATTTCAGCGACAAGACCTGGGGCCGCCTGGGCCGTCGCCGGCCCTATTTCTTCTGGGGCGCGATCCTGACCAGCGCCGCCCTGCTGGTCATGCCCAATGCGCCGGTCCTGTGGATCGCGGCGGCGACGCTGTGGGTGATGGACGCCTCGATCAACATCACCATGGAGCCGTTCCGCGCCTTCGTCGGCGACCAGCTTCCCGAAGAGCAGCGCACCACCGGCTATGCGATGCAGAGCTTCTTCATCGGCACGGGCGCCGTGCTGGCCTCGGCCCTGCCATGGATGCTGACCAACTGGTTCAACGTCGCCAACACCGCCGCGCCCGGCCACGTGCCCGACGCGGTGCGGATCGCCTTCTACACCGGCGGCGCGGGCCTGCTGCTGGCCGTGATGTGGACCGTGTTCACCACCCGCGAATACAGCCCCGAGCAGGTCGAGGCGTTCGAGGCGCAGCGTCTGGCCGCCCTGCCGGTCGAGGACCGCGTCGCCGCGCCGCTGGCCGACCGTCCTGTCCGCGCGCTCCTGACCGGCGGCGTGGTCTGGGCCGTGGCCGGCGCGATCGGCGTGGCCCTGATCCTGGCCCTGAAGCTGGAGAAGGAGCTCTACGTCCTGGCCGCCCTGGTCGCCGGTTTCGGCCTCTGCCAGCTCGTCGCCGCCGGCTTCAAGCGCAAGGGCGGGGCCCAGAACGGCTTTCTCGAGGTGGTCGAGGACCTTTTCGCCATGCCCGCCACCATGAAGCAGTTGGCGGTGGTGCAGTTCTTCTCGTGGTTTGGCCTGTTCGCCATGTGGATCTACACTACGGCGGCGGTGACGGCGTTCCACTATCACGCCAGCGACCCGACCTCGGCGGCCTACAACGCCGGCGCCGACTGGGTGGGCGTGCTGTTCGCGGCCTATAACGGCGTCGCGGCGATCGCGGCCCTGATCATCCCGTTCCTGGCCCGCGCCACCAGCCGCAAGACCAGCCACGCGATCAACCTCGTGCTGGGCGGGCTGGGTCTGCTGTCGATCCCCTTCATCAAGGACCCCAGCCTGCTGTGGATCTCGATGATCGGCGTCGGCTTTGCCTGGAGCTCGATCCTGTCGGCCCCGTATTCGATCCTGGCCGGAGCCCTGCCGGCCCGGAAGATGGGCGTCTATATGGGCATCTTCAATTTCTTCATCGTCATCCCGCAGCTGCTGGCCGCCACCGTGCTGGGCCTGCTGCTGAAGACCTTCTTCGGCGGCCAGGCGATCTACGCCCTGGTGCTGGGGGCGGGCGCGTTCTTCATCGCCGCCATCTCGGTCTTCGCCGTCACCGATCCCGATGAAGTCCCCAAGACCCTGCCGGCGCCCGCGCGCGCCTGATCCTTTCCTCCCTTCAAGAGGCTGTTCCCCCATGCGTATGATCAAGACCCTCGCCCTGGCCACGGCCGCCGTCTCCGCCCTGACGGGCGCTGCCGCCGCCCAGACCGCGCCCGGCGCTCCCGGCGCCCCCTCGACCTGGGCCTATGCCGCCAAGACCGGCGTCGGCGCGTCGTACGAGGCCTATGTCGACGGCGCCTACAAGGACGGTGGTCGCACGGGGACGGTGTCTAAGGTGTGGTTCTCGGTCGCCGACGGCGTGCTGACCGAGACGATGTACGGCCTGATCCACGAGGCCCAGATCAAGCAACTGCGTTTCGCGGTCCAGACCTCGACCGGCCTGGCCGTCGAGGGCCCCGACACGATCGCGAAGACCGAATATCTGCACGTCGACGCGGCGGGCCGTCCGCTGTCGCCGGCCTACCGGATCACCACGACTGACAAGCAGGGCCGCTTCGTCGTCGAGAAGTCGATCTTTACCGATCCCGACCGCCAGAGCCTGTTTATGCGCGTGACGGTCAAGGCGCTGAAGGGACCGGTGACGCCCTATCTGCTGCTCGAGCCGCACATGGCCAACACCGGCGCCAATGACGCGGGCGCGGCAAGCAAGGCCGCCCTGACCGCCAACGAGGCCGGTGTGTTCCTGAGCCTGAAGGGCTCCACGCCCTTCGCCGCCGCCAGCGCGGGCTTCATCGGCGCGTCGGACGGCCTGACCGACCTGAAGGCCGACGGTAAGCTGGACCATCTCTACGCCTCCACCGGCAAGGATCGCGGCGTGATCATGCTGACGGGCCAGCTGCCCGCCACCAGCGGCGAGGTCACGGTCGACTACGCCATCGGTTTTGGCCCCACCGCCGCCGCCAGCGCCGCCGCGGCCGATGGCTCGCTGAAGACCGGCTATGCCGAGGTGCTGGCCCGCTACAACGGCGAGGGCGCGCGCGTCGGCTGGGAAGACTACCTCGCTTCGCTGAGCGAGCTGCCGCGCTTGCGTGAAGCGGCGATGGACGGCGGCAAGCTGGTCCAGGCCAGCGCCCTGATGCTGAAGGTGCAGGAGGACCGCACCCACGCCGGCGCCCTGATCGCCTCGCTGTCCAACCCCTGGGGCGACACGGTCGACGCCACCAAGTCCTCGACGGGCTACAAGGCCGTGTGGCCGCGCGACTTCTACCAGTGCGCCATGGCCCTGGCGGCGCTGGGCGACATCCAGACCCCGCTGGCCGCCTTCCGCTATCTGCCGACGGTGCAGGTGGGGCCGAAGACCAAGGGCAATACCGGCGTCGGTGGCTGGTTCCAGCAGAAGTCGCGGGTGGACGGCGCGCCCGAATGGGTCGGCGTCCAGCTGGACCAGACGGCCATGCCGATCATGCTGGGCTGGAAGCTGTGGAAGCAGGGCTGGCTGTCGGACGCCGACCTCAAGACCTACTACGCCCGCATGATCAAGCCGGCGGCCGACTTCCTGGTGATCGGCGGCAAGGTCGGGCTGGACTGGAACCACGAGACCATCAAGCCGCCCTTCACCCAGCAGGAACGCTGGGAAGAGCAGGGCGGCTATTCGCCCTCGACCACGGCGGCGGTGATCGCCGGGCTGGTCGTGGCCGGCGACATCGCCCAGGCCTCGGGCGACGCGGCCTCGGCCGCCCGCTATCGCAAGACCGCCGACGACTATTCGGCTCTGGTCGACAGCCGCATGGTCACGACCAAGGGCTCGCTGGGCGACGGCCATTATTTCCTGCGCCTCAACAGCGACCAGGACCCCGACAACAAGAGCCCCGTTGAGGCGCGCAACGGCCAGCAGCCGGTGGCCGAGGACAAGATGCTGGACGGCGGCTTCCTGGAGTTGGTGCGCTATGGCGTCCGGCGGGCCGACGACCCTGCTGTCGTGGCCTCCCTGCCGGAGCTGGACGACGAGTCGATGGAGGACCTCTACCGCGTCCGCTACGGCTTCACCTTCCCGGGCGTGGAGGGATCCTTCCCCGGCTGGCGCCGCTATGGCGTCGACGGCTATGGCGAGGACGTGGCGTCCGGCGCCAACTATGGCGCGGGCGGCCAGATGGCGCCGGGCCAGCGCGGCCGGGTGTGGCCGATCTTCACCGGCGAGCGCGGCCACTACGAACTGGCCCGCATCACCCTGAACGGCAAGCCCGCGCCCGGCGCGCTGGAGCCGATCCGGCAGACCTATGTGAAGGCGATGGAGCTGTTCGCCAATGACGGCCTGCTGATCCCTGAACAGGTCTGGGACGGCGTCGGCGCGGCCAGTCCCCCCGGCTACACGCGCGGGGAGGGCACGGATTCGGCCACGCCCCTGGCTTGGTCGCATGCCGAATACATCAAGCTCCTGCGCTCGGTCGCCGACGGCGTGGTCTGGGACAGCTACCAGCCGGTGAAGGCGCGCTACGGGCGATAAGCGCGCCGGGTCCCGCCAAAACGTCGCACCCGAACGTGGTTAATGAGGGATTCACGATTCGGAGGCGATGACTGGCAAGCCTGATCGTCCCGGAGCTCACCCCGCCCATGTCCGCGTTCCGTCGCATGACGATCGCCTGGAAATTGATCCTGGTCGCCGGCCTGGCGATCGGCCTGCTGCTGATCGGCGCCGCCCTGGCGGTGTCGTCCCATACCAGCACCATCGTTTCAGGCCTGACCAACCAGTACGCGGGCGCGGTGGCCGACGAGGCGATCGAGCAGGTGCGCGTCGACATCACTTCCGCCGCCGCCGCGGCGGGCGCCATGCGCGGTTCGATCGCCGCGGCGCATGAGGCCGGACTGGTCGACCGCGACAAGTTCATGGCCATCGTCAAGCCGAACGCCCTGGCCACCGACAGCGTCATGGGCGCCTGGTTCATGGCCGAGCCCAACGCTCTGGACGGCAAGGACGCCGAGTTCGTCGCCAACACGACCCTGGCCTCCAACAAGGACGGCCGCTTCTCGGTCTACTGGGTCAACCAGAACGGCTCCCCGGCCCTTGAGGCCGAGTCCGACGGCTCCGACTTCGCCGAAAACTACTACACGGGCGTGGCGAAATCGGCGAAGCCCACGCTCACCGAGCCCTATTTCGAGACCATCGCCGGCGGACAGGTCGCCATGTCGTCCGTCGCCCTGCCGGTGATCTCGGGCGGCAAGCTGATCGGCGTCGCCGGTCTGGACATGTCGCTGACCAATCTTTCCAAGGCGCTGGGCGCCCTGCACCCGCTGGGCGGCGGCAGCGTGATGCTGGTGTCGGCCGGCGGACAGTGGGTCGCCCACCCCGACGCCGCCCTCTACATGAAGCCCTATGCCGACCCTGGCGCCGAAGCGGTCAAGGCCGTGCTGGCCGGGGGCGAGGCGGTCGAGATCAAGGGCGTGGTCGCGGGCGACGTGCCGATGATCCGCATCGTTCGCCCCATCGCCATGCCGGCCCTCAACACCACCTGGGCGCTGGTGATGGACGTGCCGGTCGCGGCCATCACCGGCCCGGCCGACAAGATGGCCAGGATCCTGTTCGCCGGCGGCGTGCTGATCACCCTGGCCGTCCTCGCCGCCCTGTTCTTCGCCAGCGCGACCCTGGTGCGCGCGCCCCTGGCGGGCCTGACCCGCTCGGTCGATGGCCTGAGCGCGGGCCGCTACGACCAGCCGATCCCGGGTGTCGGCGGCGGCGACGAGATCGGCTCGATCGCCCGCGCCCTGGACGGCTTCCGCCACGACCTGGCCGACGGCCAGCGCCGCCGCGCCGAACAGGAAGCCGAGCAGGCCCGGGCCGAGCTCGAGCGCCAGCGCCACGAGACCGAGGCTCAGGCCTTCGCCGAGGCCCAGGCCGACGCGGTCGCCGCCCTGGGCGAGGGCATGGAGAAGCTGGCCGACGGCGACCTGATCTGGCGCATGAGCGAGGACGACTTCGCGGCCGACGCCCGCAAGATGCCGCGTGACTTCAACGCCGCCGTGGAGAGCCTGCAGGCGACCATGGCCGGCATTCTCAACGCCGCCCGCAGCATCCGCAACGGCTGCGCCGAGATCAGCAACGCCTCCGACGACCTGGCCCAGCGCACCGAGCGGCAGGCCGCCAGCCTGGAGCAGACCGCCGCCGCGCTGGACCAGATCACCGCGACCGTCAAACGCAGCGCCGAGGGCGCCGACCGGGCCCGTCAGGTCACGCAAAGCGCCCGGACCAACGCCGAACGCAGCGGCGTGGTGGTCAAGGAGGCCGTCGAGGCCATGGGCGGCATCGAGAAGTCGTCGCAGTCGATCACCAACATCATCGGCGTCATCGACGAGATCGCCTTCCAGACCAATCTTCTGGCCCTGAACGCCGGCGTCGAGGCGGCCCGGGCCGGCGACGCGGGCCGGGGCTTCGCCGTGGTGGCGCAGGAGGTGCGGGCCCTGGCCCAGCGCTCCGCCGACGCCGCCAAGGAGATCAAGGCCCTGATCCGCACCTCGACCGAGCAGGTCGGTCGGGGCGTCAAGCTGGTCGGCGAGACCGGCCAGACCCTGGAGCAGATCCTGGGGCAGGTGGTCGAGATCAACGACCTGGTCGGCGAGATCGCCGCCTCGTCCCGGGAGCAGGCTCTGGGCCTGGCCGAGGTCAATCAGGCGGTCAACCAGATGGACCAGGTCACCCAGCAGAACGCGGCCATGGTCGAGCAGTCCACCGCCGCCAGCCACGCCCTGTCGACCGAGGCGGCCGAGCTGGAGCGCCTGGTCAGCCGCTTCCAGGTCGGGGCGGAGGTTCACGAACTGCGCCCACGGGCCCCCGCGCGCCCGGCGGCGCGACCCACCACGGCCCCCACCCGCGAGAGCTTCCGCCAGCGCTACGTCCAGGGCGCCAACGCCCTGAAGGTCGCGCCGGCGTCACGTCCGGGGGACTGGGAGGAGTTCTAGCGGTACGGTGCAGGCGCCGGAGTGGTGGTCTGCCCGCTCGCAAGCGGTCATGAGGGAGACGCCGCTAGATCCTCCCCCTAGCGGGGGAGGTGTCGGCGAAGCCGACGGAGGGGGAAGTGCTGCTGAGTCATTGCGGTCTTCCCCCGCCGGCCTGACGGCCGCCTCCCCCTTCAGGGGGAGGACCGATCGCGCTCCATCCTCGGCGTTCAGCGAATCGAACGTAGCGAAATCAATCGCTTCCAACTTTCTCGCCCTTCTGTATCCCCCGCTCCCAAAACGGGTGGATACTTCTCCTTGTCCCCGTCGCGGGGGGAGGGCGCTTGGTACCGGCCCAAAGCGGCGACGGGTGATGAAGCTGAGCGGGGCCGCGCGGTCTCGCGTCGGGGACGAGGGTGGTCTGTTCGTTGGATTGATCCGGGACCACCGGAAGCCTGGGCGCGGAACGGCGTGGATCACAGGGCGGGGATCAGAGTCCGCCTATCGCACATCGTCGGCGTCGAGACGGATTAGCCGATCGACAAGATGCGCGCCCGTCCGGGGGTTAATTGGGAATCAGAGCTGAAACTCACGCTCGTGTGCCCCAATCCTCACGGTCAAGAACAGCTTCGCGAAGCGGACAGGTCGAGCCGAAACGCACAAAACACATCACGGTCATCCGGGTTCGTCCCGGCCGCTTCGCGCCTCCCCATCTAACTCAGCGGCTTTTCGTCTGAGACCGCGAACGCATGTCCGCGACGGGCCCTCGCAATCACCCCCGAACGCGCTATATCCCGGCCATGGCTGAAGCTTTCAACGACAAGACCCTCGCCGCCGACAAGGCAGCCCGCTACGCCGAGGTGGCCGACGAGATCGCCTCGGTGCTGGACGGCGAACCCAACCTGACGGCGCGCATGGCGACCGTGGCCTCGATGCTGGCGAGCAGCTTCGACCACTACTTCTGGACCGGCTTCTATGTCGTTGATCCGGCGAAGGAACGCGAGCTGGTGGTCGGGCCCTACCAGGGCTCGCTGGGCTGTCTGCGCATCGCCTTTGGCCGGGGCGTGTGCGGCGCGGCGGCACAGACGGGGCAGACCCAGCTGGTCGACGACGTCCACGCCTTCCCCGGCCACATCGCCTGCGACGGCCGTTCGCAGAGCGAGATCGTCGTGCCGGTGTTCGACAGCGCCGGAACGCTGTTGGCGGTGTTCGATGTCGATTCCGACCAGCCCGCCGCCTTCGACGCGATTGACCAGCAGGGCCTGGAGCGGATCCTGAAGGCCACGTTCGCCTAACGACCTCGCCGCCGCCGTCATCGCCGATCCCCATCCTGGGTTTAGCGGCGGGGAACTGGCCTCGGGGTTGCAGCCCGGCTTCCATCATTCCCTAACCGCTTTGGACTAGGACAGGTGGCTATGCTGGACGTCGAGACCCTCCACCCGAGCCTTGTCACGCCCGCCGACGCGGCGCTCTGGCGCGCCATGGCCCGCGCGGAGCCGGCGTTTCAGAGCCCCCTGCTGGGCCCTGATTTCGCGCAAGCCGTTGGTTTGGTTCGGGAAGATGCACGGGTTTCGATCATCCGGCGCAACGGGGAAACCCTGGGCTTCCTGCCGCATCATCGCCGTCCCGGCCGCCTGGCGCGGGCCATCGGCTCGCCGCTTTCGGACTATCACGCCATCGTCTCGCGTCCCGATCCGGGATTTCGCGCCGAGGACGTGCTGCGCGCCGCCGACCTTGGCGTGTTTCGATACACCGGCCTGGTTGACCCGTTCGGCGTGTTCGGCGGCGTCGGCGAGGCCAAGCCGGCCTTCGTGATCGCCTTTGACGGCCCGGCCGACGACTATCTGGAGGCTGTCCGCGCCGCCAGCCCCAAGAAGATCAAGAACTACCGCCGCCTGGACCACAAGCTGGGTCGCGAAGTGGGCGAGGTGCGCCTGGTCGCGGCCGACACCTCCCGCGCGGCCTTCGATCAACTGCTGACCTGGAAGCGCGAGCAACTGCAGCGCACCGGCCTGCACGACTTCCTGCGGCCCGACTGGACGCGGGACCTGCTGAGCAACCTGTTCGAGCGCCAGTCGGGCGACTTCCAGGGGCTGATGATCAACCTCTATGCCGGCGATCAGCTGGTGGCCGGCCATTTCGGCGTGCGGGCCGGGGGCGTCTATCACCCCTGGATCGCCTCGACCAACCCGGTGTTCGGGGCCTGGTCGCCGGGGCAGATCTTCTTCCTGCGGGCCATCGCGGCCATGCCGGAGCTGGGCCTGAACCACTATGACCTTGCTCCCGACCACGACCACTACAAGCGGACCTATGCCCGCACCCAGACCACGGCCCTGAGCGGCGCGGCCACGGCGGTCAGCGTCGCCGGCCTGATGGCCAGCTCGGTCGAGGGGGCCTGGAACCTGGCCGGCGCCAACGGCACGGGCGTCGTCGCCCGTCTGCGCCGCCGGATGGACGTCATCAACAGCGTCGAACTGACGGTCGGCGGGCAGGTGCGGGGGCTGGTTCACGCCGTCGCCAGCCAGTCGCGCCGTCGCGGCGATGTGGGAGCCCGCGAGGAAGCGTGATGGCCCGCGTCACGGTCATGATCCCGACCCAGAGACGGCTCGGCGGCCTGGCCGTCGCAGTGCGGTCGGTGCTGACCCAGACGCACGTCGACTTCGGCGATCTCGAGATCTTGGTCGTCGACAACGATCAGGTCGACTCGGCCCGGTCCACGGTCGAAGGCCTGGCGGTCGGCGCGGCTTGCCCCGTCCACTATGTGCATGAGCCGCGCGCCGGGGTCGCCAACGCCCGCAACGCCGGCATGACCCGGGCGTCGGGCGATTTCATCGCCTTTCTGGACGACGACGAAGAGGCCCCCGCCGGCTGGCTCGCGGCGCTGCTGGCGGCCCAGGCGCGCTATGCCGCAGACGTCGTGTTCGGCCCGGTCAGGGCTCGGGCGCCCGACAGCGTGGCCCTGCATCGCGACTATCTGGAACGCTTCTTCTCGCGCCTCGGACCGGCCGAGGCCGGGGTGATCGACCATTATTACGGCTGCGGCGACAGCCTGCTGCGCCGCGCGGCCTTGCCCGATCCGGTCTCGCCCTTCGCGGCCGAGCGCAACCTGATCGGCGGCGAGGACGATATGCTTTTCGGCCAGATGCGGGCGGCGGGCGCGACCTTCGCCTGGGAGCCTGCCGCCTGGGTCTGGGAAGATCCCGTGCCCGACCGCCTGACCCTGGACTACACGCTGGCCCGAGCCTTCGCTTACGGCCAGGGGCCCTCGGCCCACTGCGCGGCCGCTAGTCCGCCCGACCGGCTGGGCGTGGCCCGCTGGATGGCCATCGGCGTCGGCCAAGCCGTCGTGTTCGGCGCGGTGGCCGGGCTCAAGTGGCTGACGCGATCGAAAGACCGGGCCGACTGGCTCGACAGGGCCGCGCGCGGCCTGGGCAAGACCTTCTGGTGGGGCCCCTTCAAGATCCAATTCTACGGGAGGACCGCATGAGCGTGATCACCGACTGGACGCCGGAAAAGGCCAAGGCTTTCGGCAATGAGAACCTGGCCTTTCAGCATCGCCTGCACGAGCGGCCGATGTTCGACGACGAGGGCCTGGCGCGGCTGCTCGACCAGTATCCCCGCGACCAGCTGGGCGTCTTCACCATGGGCGAGGACCCCAAGGCCTGGACGACCTGGCGCCGGGGCGCGGCCAGCGGCCTCTCGGGCGATCAGTTGCTGGACGCCGCCAAGAGCGGCCGCATCTGGCTGAACCTGCGCCACACCAACGACCACGTGCCGGAATACGCCGCCCTGGGCGACGAGATCTTCGCCGAAAAGGAGGCGCATGTTCCGGGCCTGCGCACCTTCAAGCGCGACCTGGGCATGCTGATCAGTTCGGCCAACGCCCAGGTCTTCTATCATCTGGACGTGCCGCTGGTGTCGCTGTGGCAGCTGAGGGGCCAGAAGAGGGTCTGGGTCTATCCAGTGGCCGACCCCTATGTCGGCGAGCTGGACCTCGAAAAGATCGTGCTGCGGGAGACCGCCGAGCAGTTCGCCTTCGATCCCGAATGGGACAGGGGCGCGGCGGTCTATGACCTGACGCCGGGCAAGATGGTCACCTGGAAGCAGAACGCCCCGCACCGGATCGAGAACGGCCCGATGCTGAACGTCTCGCTGTCGATCGAATACATGACCCCGGCGGCGCTGATGCGGGCCAACGTCATCTATGCCAACGGGGTGCTGCGCCGTCGGCTGGGCGCCCGGCCGCGCATCCAGAGCGGCTTTGGCCCGGCGGCGCTGGGCAAGCTGGCCGTGGCGCGCGGGGCCAAGGCGTTGAACCTGCAGACGCCGCATGTGCGCCATCTGCCGGTGACCTTCGGCCTCGACGCCCGACAGCCCGGTGTTCTGGTTGAGCACGCCTGAGGGCGCTTGCGCTCAAGTCCGCCGCCGAAAGTCTGAGCAGTTGGCGCCGAGACTCCATTCCCGGGCGGCAGCGAAGGTCGCGTCGCGCCCGGGCCCTGCATGGCCTTGCCCCGGGCCGAACTTTGCCCCACTGCTAGCCCTATGAGTCAGGCGGTTACGATTGAACTGGGCGAGGGGGGTCTTCACGACGCCCGCGCCCTGCGAGACGCTTTCGGGTGTTTCACCACGGGCGTCACGGTGGTGACCACCGTCGGCGCGGACGGCCGCAAGGTGGGCCTGACCGCGAACTCCTTCACCTCGGTGTCGCTGGATCCGCCGCTGGCCCTGATCTGCGTGGACCTGAAGTCCAGCAGCCTGCCGTCGCTGGACGCCGCCGGCGTCTTCGCCGTCAATGTGCTGCACGCCGAGCATCAGGACCTGGCCCGCAACTTCGTGCGCAAGGACGTCGATCGGTTCGCCGGGATCGAGACCGAGACCTGGCGCACCGGTGTGCCGATCCTTCCGGGCTGCATGGCCAATTTCGAGTGCGAGACCCATCACGTCTTCGACGCCGGCGATCACCGGGTCTATGTCGGCCGGGTGGTGAAACTGCGCTACGATCCGGATCACGAACCGCTGGTCTATCTGCAGGGCCGGTTCCGTCGGGTGCACGTGGACGCGGAATAAGCCGACAGGATTTGGCGCGTTACGCCGTGATCTCGGGATGCTATCGACGCGCAAAACAAGATCCAGGGAGCGCATCATGCGAGACATCGCCCATTTCGTGAACGGCCAGGCCCTGGTCGGAACCTCCGGCCGCTTCGGCGACGTCTTCAATCCCAACACAGGCGAGGTTCAGGCCCGGGTGCAACTGGCGACCGACGCCGAGCTGGACGCCGCTGTCCAGGCCGCCGCCGCCGCGCAGATCGGCTGGGCCCAGACCAATCCGCAGCGCCGCGCCCGGGTGATGTTCGAGTTCAAGCGCCTGATCGAGCGCGACATGAACAGTTTGGCCGAGATCCTGTCGTCCGAGCACGGCAAGGTCATCGCCGACAGCAAGGGTGACATCCAGCGCGGCCTGGAGGTGATCGAGTTCGCCTGCGGCATCCCCCACATCCTGAAGGGCGAATACACCGAGGGCGCGGGTCCCGGCATCGACGTCTATTCGATGCGCCAGCCGCTGGGCGTGTGCGCGGGCATCACCCCGTTCAACTTCCCGGCCATGATCCCGATGTGGATGTTCGGCATCAGCATCGCCGTGGGCAACACCTTCATCCTCAAGCCGTCGGAGAAGGATCCGACCGTGCCGGTGAAGCTGGCCGAGCTGATGATGGAAGCCGGCGCGCCGGCCGGCGTGCTCAACGTCGTGCATGGCGACAAGAGCGCCGTCGACGCCATCCTGACCCATCCGCTGATCCGCGCCGTCAGCTTCGTCGGCAGCTCCGACATCGCCCACTATGTCTATCAGACCGGCACGGCGCACGGGAAACGCGTCCAGGCCATGGGCGGCGCCAAGAACCACGGCATCGTCCTGCCCGACGCCGACCTGGACCAAGTCGTCAAGGACCTGTCGGGCGCGGCCTTCGGCTCGGCCGGCGAGCGCTGCATGGCCCTGCCGGTCGTCGTTCCCGTGGGCAAGGCCACGGCCGACGAACTGCGCGAGCGCATGGTCGCCGAGATCGAGACCCTGCAGGTCGGGATCTCCAGCGACCCGGCCGCCCACTACGGCCCGGTGGTCAGCGCCGCCCACCGCGACAAGATCGCCGACTATATCCGCATCGGCGTTGAGGAAGGCGCCGAGCTGGTCGTCGATGGCCGCGACTTTTCCCTGCAGGGCTTCGAAAAGGGCTTCTTCATCGGCCCGTCGCTGTTCGATGGTGTCAAGAAGGGCATGAAGACCTATCAGGAAGAGATCTTCGGTCCAGTCCTGCAGATCGTGCGCGCCGAGAGCTTCGAGGAAGCGCTCAGCCTGCCCAGCGAGCACCAGTACGGCAACGGCGTCGCCATCTTCACCCGCAACGGCCGCGCGGCGCGAGAGTTCGCTTCGCGGGTCAATGTCGGCATGGTCGGCATCAATGTGCCGATCCCGGTGCCGGTGGCCTATCACACCTTCGGCGGCTGGAAGCGCAGCGCCTTCGGCGACACCAACCAGCACGGCGTCGAGGGCGTGAAGTTCTACACCAAGGTCAAGACGATCACCGCGCGGTGGCCCGAAGGCGAGGTCGAGGACTCCGCCTTCGTCATCCCGACGATGAAATAGCGCCAGGGGGCGGCGATGAGCGGTCTGGTTCGACGATCCTTCCTGTCCATCGCCGCCGCTGGCCTCGCCGCTCCCGCCGCCTTCGCCCAGACCCGTGCCGAGTGGGCGGCGGTCGGGCAGTATGGCGACAGGGCCGCGCCGGTCACCGTGTTCGAGCGGGACGGCGCGCTGCACCTCTTCGGCAAGGACCTGCCCGTGGCGCGGCTCACGGCGCTGGGCGGCGGTCGCTACGCTGTCGCGGGTGGCGGGGAGGTGTTCCTCGAGCCGGGCGCGATCCGTCTGGACGGAACCCGGCTGGCCTTCCACGACTTCGGCGCCGAGACCCAGGCGGCGATCCACAGGGCGGTCCGCGCCGATCCGATGGCCTTGCGCCAGCGGGCCCTGGCCGCCACGCCGCCGGTCGAGACCGAGGCGCATCTTCCGGCCGACCTCGTCGACCTGACGGCGATCGACCCGCGCATCCGGCTCGACATCCGCTATGCCGGCTCAGACAACTTCATGGGCATCCCGCTGTACGAACGGGCGGCCGGCTATCTGCAGCGGCCCGCCGCCGAGGCCCTTGGGCGGGTCCAGCACGCCCTGGCGGGCAAGGGCTTTGGCCTGCTGATCCATGACGCCTATCGACCCTGGTTCGTCACCTGGATGTTCTGGGAGGCGACCCCGCCCGAGAGCCACGCCTTCGTCGCCGATCCGACCAAGGGCTCGCGCCACAATCGCGGCTGCGCCGTCGACCTGACGCTGTACGACCTCAAGACCGGGAGGCCCGTCGAGATGCCCAGCCGCTATGACGAGTTCTCGGACCGCGCCTATGCCGATTTCATCGGCGGCACGACACGGCAGCGGGCCCTGCGCGCCATGCTGCGCGACGCCATGACCGCCGAGGGTTTCGAGGTCTACGCCGAGGAATGGTGGCACTTCGACTACAGGGACTGGCGCCGCTACGGGATCGGCACGAAGACCTTCACGGCTCTGGCGGGCCAGGGGCCTGCGCCTCTTCGAAACTGATGACCGCCCAGCCGTAAGAGCGGATGCGCCAGCCGCCGTCTTCCCGCACCTGAACGAACGTCCAGCCGCCAAGCTCGGTGAAGGGCTTTCCGTCCCGCTCACCCTGCCAGTGCGTGGGCAGAGTGAAGTGAACGACGCCATCCGTCAGCGCGAAGTCCTGCGGTGGGCCGAACGTGTGGCGCAGGTCGCCGATGCTCCCCACGTGTCGCGTCATCAGGGCGCGCCAATGCGCCAGGCCGTCCCGGCCGCTGAAGACGTGCGGTGGAAAGTTCTCGAGAATGGTCACCTCGCCGGTCGAGAAGACGCCGTCCAAGACGCGCGCGTCGCCGGTTTCCAGGAAGCGGGCGAGCTTTTCAGGGCCCGCCATCATCGCGGCGTCGGGTGCGGAAGCGCTGCTCGCGGTCATGGGTGGTTCCCTCAAGGCGACAGGCCCCAGCTTGTCATGCGGGAGGGGCCAGGCGCCATCCGGCGTCGCGGATCAGGCGTCGCGTGGCCGCCAGGGCAGCACGTCGGCGCTGTGACCCACGCCGAGCTTGGCGCAGTCGTGCTTCAACGGGCAGGCTCCGCATCGGGGAGCGTCGTGCGAGCACAGCATCTGGCCCAGGCCCCGTTTCAGCAGCCAGTGCAGCTCGAAGAGGTCGTCGGCCGTCCAGGCGTCTGGCGCCAGGGTCATGAGCGCATGATAGGTCTGGCTGGTATCGCCCGATCCGACCAAGCCCACGCGCTTGGCCACGCGATCGACGTGGGTGTCGACCACCAACGCCCGCATGGCCAGGTCGCTGAAATTCAGCACGCTGGCCGCGACCTTGACCCCGACGCCCGGAAGGCTCTGGAGCTCATGACGGGCGGAGTCCACGCTGAGCGCCTTCAGGTGGCTCAGCGACAGCCAGCCGATCCGATCCTGAATCATCCGCAGCGCCATCGGCAGGCGTCGGGCCTTGTCCTGTGGATAGGTGACGTCTTGGATGATCTCCAGCACATGGGCCTCCGTGGCCTGCGCGAGGTCTTCCCAGCACTTGAACGCGGCCCGCAGGCGCAGGAAGGCCGCCCAGGAGACGGCGTCAGTAGTACGGCCGCTGATCGACGATTTCACCAGCTGCGAGATCGGATCCATACGCGCCACGGGCCGCTGCGGGCCAAACTCGCACAGCAGCGAGTCGCGCAGGGCTTCAAGCGGGGAGCGGGAGAGGCCTAGGGAAAGCTGCATGGAACCTCGCGCCGGAACATAATGAGAACATTATGTCGCGCGATCCCGATTGTCCACAGGCTGTTGACTAGCGCCGGGGACGATCCCAGAGCGAGGTCACCCGCCGGCGCAGGCGCTCGAAGGCGACCTTGACGGGTGTGGGGGCAGGAGCCGGCGCCGGGCGCTCCTCTTCTGGGAGCTCGATATTGGCGAAGCGCGCGATGAGGTCGCGCAGCTCGGGCTCCTGCACGGCCACGGCCGCCTCGACCGGGTTCATCCACTGCAGCGTGCGCTGGCCCTTTTCCGGCCAGGTCGCATGCTCGCCCGTGACCTGCAGGGGGTAGACGTCGACCTTGACCAGGCGAGCCGCGCCGCTCTTGAGACGCTTGAGGTACTCGTAGTCTCCGGCGGGCGTGGTGACGATCACACCGTCGAGGCCGGCTTCCTCATAGGCTTCCTGGGCGGCCGCCTCGTGGTCGGTCTTTCCTTTCATCGGCCAGCCCTTGGGAATGACCCAGCGGCGGGTCTCTCGCGACGAGACCAGCAGGATCTGAAGCGTCGAGCCCTGGCCACGCCAAGGCAGGGCGGCGACCTGACGTCGTTTGCCCGGCTTGCCGCGCCCCTGGCCGCTCCCGCCCTGTTTGCTCGTCGTATCGGTCACTTCATTCAGAATCCGAGATATGGAACAGTATCGCCGCCAGTCCCGCCGTCGGCGGGGTCACGGCCCATGCGGTGACGGTGTCCCTGGCCCCGCCCCAGCAATGGCCGAAACGCGGCGCGAGGCGCCGTCGCCGACAATAGCGCTCCTATTGGCGTGAGTCGTCGAGACCTGAACGCCAATATGGGGCGCCGGCAACAATGTCGGGGCCTGGCAGGCTTCTGCGTCGCGTCCTGGGGCAAGTCGCGTGGATCATGGGCGACGCACGGGTGTCGGACGAGGATCGAGCGTCAGCGGTATCCCTGAAACCTTCGTGATCGCTATGGGGCCTCTCGCGAACGGCGCCGGGGTGAGGCACTATCGGTCCGCAAGTAGGGTCAGGAGTCGAGCATGGCGTTCACGCTCACCATCAACGGGGAAACCCGATCGGTCGAGGTCGAGGGCGACACCCCGCTGCTTTGGGTGCTGCGCGATACGCTGGGCCTGGTCGGGACCAAATTCGGCTGCGGCGCGGCCCAGTGCGGGGCCTGCACGGTGCATCTGGACGGTGTCCCGGTTCGCGCCTGCGTAACGCCAGTGCGGCGCGTGGGCGACAAGAAAGTCGTCACCATCGAGGGCGTCGGCAAGGATCCGGTTGGCGCCAAGGTCCAGGAGGCCTGGAAGGCCATCGACGTGCCGCAGTGCGGCTACTGCCAGGCCGGCCAGATCATGTCGGCCACGGCCCTGCTGACCGCCAAGCCCAAGCCGACCGACGCCGATATCGACGCGGCGATGAACGGCAATCTGTGCCGCTGCGCGACCTACATTCGCATCAAGAAGGCGATCAAGACCGCCTCTGGTCAGGAGGCCTGAGCATGGACGGCGAGATCCTTCGCGACCCGACCCGTCGCCTGTTCCTGCAAACCGGAGCCGCCGTGGGCGGCGGCTTGATGCTGTCGTTCAGCCTGTCGGGCGAAGGCCGCGCCGCAGGCGAGGGCAGACTTAACGCTTACGTCCGCGTCGCGCCAAATGGCGTTGTCACCATCGTCTCGAAGGTTCCCGAGGTGGGGCAGGGCATCAAGACCTCGCTGCCGATGCTGGTCGCCGAGGAGCTGGACGTCGACTGGTCAGCGGTCAGGGTCGAACAGGCCATCGCCGACACCAAGGTCTTCGGTCGCCAGGTGGCGGGCGGCAGCATGGCGACGACGTTGGAATATGACGGCCTGCGCCGCGTGGGCGCGACGGGACGGGCTCTGCTGATCGCCGCCGCCGCCGCGCGCTGGGGTGTCAGCGCCGAGACCTGCGCCACCGAGCCTGGCGTCGTCGTCCATGCCGCCAGCGATCGTCGACTGGCCTATGGCGACCTGGCCGAAGCCGCCGCCCTGCTGACCCCGCCCGATCCCAAGAGTCTGACCCTGAAGGATCCCAAGGCCTTCCGCATCATTGGCCAGCGCCATGCGGGCCAGGACCTGGACGCCATCACCACCGGCCAGCCGCTGTTCGGCATCGACACCCGCCTGCCGGGGATGCTGTACGCCACCTTCGCCAAGGCCCCGACCTATGGCGCCAAGGTGGCCAGCGTTGACCTGGCGCCGGCCAAGGCCGTGGCCGGCGTGCGAGGCGCCTTCGTCGTCGAGGGCGGCGCCAACCTGCAGAGCATCATGTCCGGCGTGGCCGTGGTCGCCGACAGCTGGTGGCAGGCGCGCAAGGGCCGCAACGCGCTCGACATCAAGTGGGCCGAACACCCGACCGCCGCCCAGAGCACGGCCAGCTTCGCCGCCAAGGCCGCCGAACTGGCCAAGGCCCCGCCGCATCGCACGCTTAAGGCCGACGGTGACGTTGACGCCGCCCTGAAGGGCGCGGCCAAGGTCGTCACGGCGGAATACAGCTATCCCTTCATCGCCCACGCCAATCTCGAGCCGCAGAACTGCACGGCCAGCTTCAAGGACGGCAAGGTCGAGATCTGGGCCCCGACCCAGAACCCCGAGAGCGGCCGCAAGCTGGTCGCCGCCGCCCTCGGGATCACCGAGGCCGACATCACCATCCACATGACCCGCATCGGCGGCGGCTTCGGCCGGCGGCTGATGAACGACTACATGGTCGAGGCCGCCGTCATCTCGAAGATGGCCGGCGCGCCGGTCAAGCTGCTGTGGACGCGCGAGGACGACATCCGCCACGACTTCTATCGTCCGGCGGGCTGGCACAACTTCACCGCCGGTCTCGACGCCAACGGCGACCTCGTCGCCTGGCGCGACCACTTCATCACCTTCGGCGCGGGCGAACAGTTCGCGACCTCGGCGGGCATGAACTCCACCCAGTTCCCGGGCCGGGCCGTGGCCAATTACAGGCACGACGTCTCGGTCATGCCGCTGGGCTTTCCGACCGGCTTCCTGCGCGCGCCCGGCAACAACGCCTTTGGCTTTGTCATCCAGGGCTTCACCGACGAGTTGGCCGTGGCCGCCAGGCAGGATCCGGTCGCCTTCCGCCGCAGGCTGCTGGGCGAGCCGCGCCTGCTGGGCGAGGCGGGGCAGGGCGACGCCTTCCACACCGGCCGGATGCGCGGGGTGCTCGACCTGGTGGCCGAGAAGTCGGGCTGGGGCCGCGAGGTTCCCAAGGGAACGGGCCTGGGCGTGGCCTGTCACTTCAGTCATCTGGGCTATGTGGCGGTGGTGATGGAAGTTTCCGTGACCAAGGGCGAACTGAAGATCCACAAGGTCTGGGCCGCCGTCGACTGCGGCTCACAGATCGTCAATCCCAGCGGCGCCGAGCAGCAGGTGCAGGGCTCGATCCTCGATGCGATCGGCGCGACCCTGCGTCAGGAGGTGACCTTCGAGAACGGCGCGGCCACCCAGGCCAATTTCGGCGACTTCCCGCTGCTGCGGATGGCAGAGGCTCCGCCGGTCGAGGTGCATTTCAAGCTCAGCGACAACCGGCCCACGGGCCTGGGCGAGCCCGCCTATCCGCCAACCCCGCCGGCTCTGTGCAACGCCATCTTTGCGGCGACGGGCAAACGCATCCGGTCCCTGCCCATCGGTGATCAACTGGCCTGACGGGCGGTCGCCTGCTAGGAGCGAAAGCCCGCTCCTAGCAAGGTCTCCTCATGTCCAACGTCACCGTCGTCAGCCACCCGCTCGTGCAGCACAAGCTGACCAAGATGCGGGACAAGACCACCTCCACCAAGACGTTCCGCGCCCTGATGCGTGAGACGGCGACGCTGATCTGCTACGAGGTCACCCGCGATCTCCCGATGGACGAGGTCCGGATCGAGACCCCGGTCGCCCCGACCACGGCCAGGGAGATCGCTGGCAAGAAGCTGGTGTTCGCGCCGATCCTGCGGGCCGGCCTGGGTATGGCCGACGGCATGCTGGATCTGGTGCCCTCGGCCCGCGTGGCGCACGTGGGCCTCTACCGCGATCCGGAGTCGCTGGAGGCGGTCGAATATTACTTCAAGGCCCCGCAGGACATCGCCGGGCGGTTGGTCATCGTGGTCGATCCGATGCTGGCCACCGGTCATTCGGCCATCGCCGCCATTTCGCGCCTGAAGGCGGCGGGCGTGACCGACCTGCGGTTCGTCTGCCTGCTGGCCGCCCAGGTTGGGGTCGACAATCTGCGCGCCGCCCATCCCGACGTGCCGATCTGGACCGCCGCCATCGACGCCGAACTGAACGATCACGGCTACATCGTGCCGGGCCTGGGCGACGCGGGCGACCGGACCTTCGGCACGCGCTAGGCGGTCAGGGCAGCGCCTTCACGAAGGCCTTCACCACGCTGGCGGAGTTGTCCGAAGCCAGGCCCATGAAGGTGTGCATCTCGTTGGCGCCCGCGCCGCCGCCGGCCAGATCCGACAGACTGCGGAAGGCGATGAACGGCGTGCCGTTGACATAGGCCACGTGGGCGACGGCGGCGCTTTCCATGTCCGCGACGCGGGCCTGGAAGGTGGCGCTGAGATATTTGCGGTAGGCCGCGTTGTCGAGAAACACCGGGGCTGAGACGCCGTTGCCGCCGACCACGATCTTGGGCGCGTGAACCAGGCACCTGTCCGCGACACAACGCGCCAGCTTGGCGCTGGAGGCCACTTCACGGGCCAGGGCCAGCATGGCCGGATCGGCGGGGAACCAGCGGCGGGTCTCCGGCGGACCGTCGGCGCGCGGCAGCAGGATCGCGCGCGGATACATCATCCCGTAGTTGGCCAGGTCGTCGTTACGCACCGTGGGGGACAGCTCGAAGCCCTTGTCGGTCTCGCGGGCGAAGGCCGTCTCGAGGCTTTGCGTCCATTGATCGGCCACCAGGACGTCGCCAATGTCGAGGCTCTCGTCGACGCCGCCCGCGATCCCCGAAAACACGATCCGGGTGATGTTGAAGCGGTCCAGCGCCATCTGGGTGGTCATGGCCGCGTTGACCATGCTGACGCCGCTGAGAAACAGCACGATCGGCTTTCCCTCCAGTGTGCCGGTCGTGAAGGTGAAGCCCCCCACGGCATAGTGCTTCTGCGCGCTTGTGGCCGCCTCCAGGGCGACCAGTTCAGGGGGGAAGGCCGACATCACCGCGATGCGCGGCGTGGGATCGACCTGTTCGGCCGCCGTGGCGGGCAGGGTCGTGAGCAGGCAAAGGATCAGTGCCGCCAGCAGACGCATGGAAAAGACCTTCCGAGACGCCACCCCGACGGTGGCGCATTGATAAACCTGGGGCGGCAAGGCCACCGAGGCTTCGACATAGCCGAAGGATCCAGGCGCCGCCAATCGCGCCGGATCTCATCAATGGCAAGTCCGCAACGTCCCGTTTCCGCGATTGGATATTGTTCGCGAAACGAGAGTGATTGCCCCTGTGTTAACCTGTGCTCCAGACAGCAGTGGCATTTTGTCTCGGCATGACCAACGTCCAGCCGCAAAAGACATGGCCCACCCTGGCCGCGCGAATCGCCGGCGCGATCGCCTTGGGCGTCGTGGTGGCGGCGCTGGCCTATGTTTGCATGGAGTTGCCGCGTGACCTGAGACAGATCACGCCGATCTGGCTGGCCAACGCCGTTGTACTGGTCGCCTTGTTGTCGACCGATAGGGGCAGATGGCCCCTGTTGGTGCTCTGTTCGGTGATCGGCATTGTTATCGCCAGTCTCCATGCCGGCGGTCATGTGAACATCATTCTCGGCCTGAGCGTCGCCAACGTCGTTGAGTATCTCTTCTGCGCGCTGATCCTGCGCCAGGTTCTGGGGCGCGATATTGACGTCAGTCGCCCGCGTGACCTGATCTGGATTGGTACGATCTGCGGGTTCGCGGCGCCGCTGCTGTCGGGCAGTATCGCGGCCAGCGTCTTTTATGTCGCCCGGCATGTGCCCGTTTCCAAGGTGATGATCAGCTGGGTGCTGTCCAATGGCCTGGGCCTGATGCTGGTAACGCCCACGCTGCTGGCGTTCCGGCAGGCGCGGACCCTGCTGGCCGAGCGCCCGATTAGGCGTGGTGGCTGGCTCTGGATCGTGGCGCTTGTCCTGACGATCCTGCTGGTCTTTACGCGGCCTCGCTATCCAATGCTGTTCCTGATCCCCCCGGTCCTGGCGTTCGTAGCTCTGGAACTGGAAATGCTGGGCGCGGCGATAGGGATCGTGATCCTGGCCGGCATGTCGCTGGCGTTCACGGCTTTGAATATCGGACCCGTCAGTCTCATGGCGTCCACCATGGCCGAGCGGGCGCTGTTGCTGCAGGTGTTCCTGGTGGTGTCGATCTTCGCGGTCCTGCCGCTGGCCGCGATTAGCGCCCAGCGGCGTCGGCTGCGCGACGTCGCCCAGGAACAGACCCGCCTGGCCGACATGGCCGAGGGCCTGGCCGGTGTCGGCTACTGGCGCCTGCATCTGGCCAGCCGCGCCATGACCTGGTCGGAGCAGATGTATGTCATTCTGGGCATGGAGCCCGGGACAGCCGTGACCGTCGAGCAGTGGATCGGCGCGGTTCATCAGGATGACCGAGAGGCCGCCCGCCTACGCTATCTGACGGTGCTGGAGACCTTCCTGCCCAGCCCGACCACCCTGACACGGGTGGTGCGGGTGAGCGGCGAGGTGCGTTATGTCACGGGCAACATGGTCGTTGAGCGGGACGCCGAAGGTCGCCCGGTCACCATCTTTGGCGTCGTCATGGACGTCACGGCCCGGATGCAGGCGGAGCAGGCGATCGTCGAGAGCGAGGCCCGGTTCCGGATGCTGGCCGAGAACGGCAGCGACATTCTGGCCCATTCGGGGCTGGATGGTCGGGTTACCTATGTTTCGCCCTCTGTCGAGCACCGCCTGGGCTATTCGCCCGAGGAGGTGGTGGGGCGTCAGTTCTCGGAGTTCGTCCACCCCGACGACATCGGGGCTGTCCAGGCCGTGGTCAAGACACAGTTCCAGGGACGGGGGCGGGCTCCTCCGATGCGGGTGGAATACCGCGCGAGCCACAAGGATGGTCGCGAGATATGGTTCGAGGCGCGGCCAACCCTGGTCTTCGATCCGACGACGGGGTTGATCAGCGGCGTCACCGACATCATTCGCGACATCTCCCGGCGCAAGGCGCTGGAGATCGAACTGCGCAAGGCTCGCGCCGACGCCGAGGAGTCGGCCAGCGTCAAGGCCGAGTTCCTGGCCAATATGAGCCACGAACTGCGCACGCCGCTGACAGCGGTGCTGGGCTTCACAAAGCTGGTCGAGGATCAGCCCGAACTGAGCCCGGAGACGCGGGGCTATGTCGAGCGCGTGTCGAATGCGGGCAAGGCGCTGCGGGCGACCGTCAATGACATCCTTGATTTCTCCAAGCTGGAGGCCGGTCAGGTCGATATCAAGCCACGGTCGACCTCTCCAGCCGAACTGACGCGCGAGACGGTTGAGCTGTTCGGCGCCGAGGCGCGGACCAAGGGACTGTCGCTGACCACGGAAGGCTTGGACGGGTTGCCGCCACTGCTCCTGATCGATCCGGATCGCCTGCGACAGATCCTGCTCAACCTCGTCGGGAACGCCGTGAAGTTTACCGAACAGGGCGGGGTCACGGCCGCCGCCAGCTTTGATCGGGCGAGCGGGCGACTGGCCTTCTCGATCACTGACACCGGGCCGGGCATGCCCGCCGATCGGGTCGGTGATCTCTTTCAGCGCTTTTCGCAGGTCGATGGCTCCTCGACGCGGAAATATGGCGGCACGGGGCTGGGGCTGGCGATCTGCAAGGGTCTGGTCGAAGCCATGCAGGGCGAGATCGGCGTCGAGAGTCAGGAAGGGCAGGGCTCCCGATTCTGGTTCTCGCTTCCGGCTGATCCCGTGGAGCGGGACGACCAAAGCGCGCGCGAGATTCCCTCGCCGCTGGCCCTGCCCGAGCACTGCCGCATCCTGATCGTCGATGATAACAAGGCCAACCGCGAGCTTGTCCGGGCGATCCTGGGTCCGTTCGGCCCCGACATGACCGATGCTTCCGACGGCGATGAAGCCATCGCCAGCGCGTGCGCGACGCCATTTGACCTCATCCTCATGGACCTGAGGATGCCGCGGGTGGACGGCCGCACCGCCGCGACCCGGATCCGGCAGGGCGGAGCCAATATCAGCACTCCAATCCTGGCCTTCTCAGCCGACGCCTCGACCCTGGCGATCGACGCCGTGTTCGACGGCCAGATCGCCAAGCCGCTGTCGGCGTTCGGCCTGATCGAGTCCGTGGCCCTGGCCCTGACCAGCGCGGGGCGAGTGGCCGCCAACCAGAATTTGACGAACAGCGCCTGACACCGCCAAAGATTGGAACCGGCATTTCTCTCACTGGGGATTCGCCGTTTCTGGTTTTGAGCCTCAACTGATGTCCCCAGCCAAGTTTCCGATCTATGTCGCCGATGATGACCCGGCGATTCTGGAGCTGGTTGAGCTTGTTTTGACCCGGGGCGGGTTCGAGGTGTCGGCTTTCACTTCAGCCGACGCCCTGCTGACCGAGCTGGCGGTCCGGGCGCCCGCCGCTGTCCTGCTGGATGTTCGCATTCCGGGCCAGAGCGGGCTGGACGCCCTGAAGGCCATCAAGGAAGATCCGGCCAGCGCGGCCATCCCGGTCTTGATGCTGACCGGGGACGGGCGTCTCGATCGCATTGTTCAGGCCATGCAACTGGGGGCCGCCGGCTATGTCATGAAGCCGTTCGAGCCTACCCAGCTAGTTGAGCGGGTCTGGGACCTGCTCAACTAGCCGATCAGTTCGCGGATCCAGGCCAGGAAATCATTCCACAGCGTGAAGATGCTCGCCAGGGCGCGTTGCGCCGGCTCGGCGGGCGGCGGCTTGGGCGGCGGCGCGAGTACGAACCAGCTTGGCGCCGCGGGTGGCGCGCAGTTCATCCGCATGCCGACGCCCTTCAGATAGCCTCGCCGGATGCCGCCGGAGCGGATCGCGGCCTGCACGGCCTTGTCGTGCCTGGCCGCGCCGGTCAGCTTGCGGATCCAGCCGCGGAACGGCAGCACATGGGTGGTCTTGTCGCGCACCTCCGCCACCCCGGCCTTCCAGGCGCCTTGGGCGACCTTCGCGCCCCTAGAGCGTTCGTCGGGCGGTGGCGCCTCGTCCAGGTCGGGACCCAGGGCCGCGTCCAGCCGGCCAATCTCGGCGGCTATGGGTTCACAGCGAGTCAGGCCCGTTACGTCATAGGGATCGGTGACCGCGCGGGTCAGCACCGCCGGAATGTCCTTGTGCTTGAGGTTCAGGTCCTCAAGCGGCGCGGTCACCGCATCGCGCAAGGTGTCGCGCTCCTGCATCGTGCCGGGATCGGCCGCCAAGGCAGGCCCCGATAGCGCGGGTCCGGCCAGCAGGGTGGCGGAGATCAAGGCGGGCAGGAACGGTCGGCGCATGGGCTTGAGATCGCCTGGCTTTGCGGTTTCGCGCAAGAGAGATCAGGGGCGGCGATGGATCGCACCGTCCTTCATCACGAAGACCACGGCCTTGGTCGCCTCTATGTCCCGGGTCGGATCGCCCGTGATGGCGACGATGTCGGCCAGATAGCCCGCCTTCAGTTGGCCCAGGTCGTTCTGGCGTCGCAGCACCCTGGCGTCGACGGCGGTCGAGGCCAGCAGGGCCTGCGCCGGGGTCATGCCGTGGCGGACCATCCAGACCAGTTCGCGGGCGTTGTCACCGTGGCGGAACACGCCCACGTCGCTGCCCATGCCGATCGTTACGCCGCTCTTCATCGCCAGCTTGAACGCCCGTTCGGCGGCCTGCATGGCGGGGGTGGGCGGGGTCTTGCCGGCGACATAGCCTGCGAAATAGGTCGAGGTGCTCTCGCTGGCTGTCAGGGTGGGGAAATAGGCCACGCCCTTCTCGGCCATCAGCTTGAAGGTGGCTTCAGAGCCGCCATAGCCGTGCTCGATAGTGTCGACGCCCGCCAGGATCGCGCGGCGCATGCCTTCGTCGCTGGAGGCATGGACCGCCACGGGACGTCCGCCAGAATGGGCGGCGTCGACCATGGCCTTGAGTTCTTCCAGGCTGAAGGTCGGCTGGGTCGAGCCGTCGGGGCCGACGCGATAGTCGGCATAGATCTTGATCCAGTCGGCGCCCGCGCCGGCCTGCTCGCGCACGGCCTTGACCGCTTCGTCGACGCCGCTGGCCTCCTGCGCGCCCTGCGGCAGGTCGGCATCGGGATTGTAGTTGCGGCGGGCTGGGCCATAAGCGCCGGTGGCGACGATGGCGCGTGTGGCGACGAACAGACGCGGCCCCGGTATCAGCTTGTCGTTGATCGCGCGCTTCAGCGAAACGTCCGAAACGCCCGCGCCCTCGGTGCCCAGTTCACGCAGGGTGGTGAAACCGGCGTCCAGCGTCGCCCTGGCCTGCACGGTGGCGCGGATGATCCGGTAGTCCGGCGCTTCCTTCAGCACCTGATCGTCCCAGGAGGTCTCGTTATAGGGATGCAGCAGCAGATGGCTGTGCAGGTCCATCAGGCCAGGGATCACGGTGGCGCCGGGCAAGTCGATTACCTCCGCGCCGGTCGCGTCGAGGCCTGCGGCGGGACCGACGGCGGCGATCCTGTTGTCCTTGATCAGGACGCCCCAACCTGCGTGTGGCGGCCCGGCGTCCTCGGCCGTCCAGACGCGGGCGGGCTTGAGCAGGATGGGCTGCGCGGCCAGGGCGAGGCGCGGCGCGAGGATCAGGACAAGGGCGGTGAGCAGGCGGCGCATGGGTGACTCGCGATGGGATGGATGAGCTAAGCCGAGATTCGCGCCAGGCCCAAACATTGACGGATGCGGGGGAGGGTCCGCCCGCACCCGTCTTAGGCTAGGGCGTCATCGGGTCTGACAACGCCAGAGGATCAGCGGACCGTCCTCATCGTCGATGCGTTCGCCAACCTGGAGAAAGCCGTTTCCCGCCAGGACCGCTTGCGAGGCCAGGTTCGTCGTCGCGGTTTCGGCGCTTAGCGCCTCCACCCGCGGATCGGCTTTGGCCCAGGCCACAACCTCGGCGATGGCGCGCGTGGCGCAGCCTCGTCCTTGCCGGCTGGGCGCGACGCCGTAGCCGATCTCGACGACCCCTCCGCAGGGCGGTTTGGTGACCGAGCATAGTCCCACCGTCTCGCCTTGCTCCACGATAAGCCAGGCGGCGGGGGAGAAGTCGGCCCCCACGCGCCGGGCTAGATCGAACAGCATGGCCAGCACTTCAGGCGGCGCGATGTCCGTATCGGCCAGTCGCAGGTCGCGCGGGGCTTTGCCCAGCAACAACCGCGCGTAGTCGTCTTCATTGGTTTCTAGGATCATGTCTGCTCTCGAATGAGAAGAAGGAGACGTCTGCGACGTCAGGTCTTCGCTTCGAGCGGTCAGTCGCCATTCACGCGCACGCGCGCCGACGCTGGCCGCTGAAGCGGTCCAAGGCGGGCGCGGTGAGCAAAGGCATTCTCCTGAATCTGGCGAGCGGCAGGTTCGCACCGACGGTCATGGCTGTAAACCGCGCGACGGATGCAAAAAAGGCCGGGGTTTCCCCCGGCCTCTCGCCCATCAGCTGCGACCAGCGTCAGATTTCCTGATTGTACTTGCCCACCCGGTCACCCAGGCGGGGCTTCACTTCCTGGCGGAACAGCGCCCGCATGTCATCCTCGGAGCTGGTGCTTTCAACAACCACCACGATCTCGGGCTTGTTGGACGAGGCGCGGACCAGAACCCACGAGCCGTCTTCCAGGTGCACGCGCACGCCATTGACAGTGATGACCTCGGTGATCTTGCGACCCAGGATCGAACCGCCGGCGGCGAACAGGTCCTGGTATTCCTTCACCACGTCATCGACGACGCCGTACTTCACCTCATCGCCGCAGTGCGGGCTCATGGTGAGGGACGTGAAGGCGACGGGCAGGGCCTTGCGCATGTCCGACAGCTTCTGGCCGGGATTGCGATCCAGCATGGCCAGGATGGCGGCGGCCGCCGTCAGGCCGCAGTCATAGCCGTAGCCCAGGTCGCCGTTCATGAAGAAGTGGCCGCTCTTCTCGAAGCCGGCCAGGGCGCCCAGCTCGGCGCTCTTGCGCTTGATATAGCTGTGGCCCGTCTTCCAGTAGACCACCTTGCAGCCGTGCTGGGCCAGGATCGGGTCGGTCGCGTAGAGGCCCGTCGACTTCACATCGACCACGAAGGTCGCGCCGGGATTCAGCGGCGCCAGGTCGCGCGCCAGCATCAGGCCGATCTTGTCGGCGAAGATCTCCTCGCCCTCGTCATCGACCACGCCGCAGCGGTCGCCGTCGCCGTCGAAGCCGAACGCCAGGTCCGCGCCATGCTCACGGACAGCCGCGGCCATGGAGTGCAGCATCTCCACGTCTTCCGGGTTCGGATTGTATTTGGGGAAGGTGTAGTCGAGCTCGGTGTCCATGCCGATGACGTCGCTGACACCCATGCGCTGCAGGGCGTCGACCGCGAAGGCCCCGGCTGTGCCGTTGCCGCAGGCGGCGATGACCTTCAGGGGGCGGGTGATCTGGGCGCGCTTGGCGACGTCGGCGATGAAGCGCTCGGCCTCGTCCTCGACGCGGATCAGCTTGCCGCCCTCACGTTCCACGAAGGCTCCGCCCAGAACGATGTCGCGCAGGCGGCCCATCTCGTCAGGACCGAAGGTGAGGGGACGCTGGGCGCCCATCTTCACGCCCGTCCAGCCGTTTTCGTTGTGGCTGGCCGTGACCATCGCCACGCAGGGGATGTCGAGATCGAACTGGGCGAAATAGGCGGTCGGCGAAAGCGCCAGGCCGATATCGTGCACTTCGCAGCCCGCCGAGATCAGGCCCAGCATCAGGGCGTTCTTGATCGAGGACGAGTAGGAGCGGAAGTCGTGGCCGACGACGATCTTCGACAGGCCCAGTTCGTGGATATAGGTGCCCAGCCCCAGGCCTAGCGCCTGAACGCCCAACAGATTGATGTCGGGCCCGAACAGCCAGCGCGCGTCGTACTCGCGAAAGCCCGTGGCCTTGACCAACGGTTCGTTCTCGTAAGCGGCTGTGTTGGGGACGAGATCCGCGCGGGGCTTTGAGAACATCTTGGCTCGCTCTGAATATTGAAAGCCTGTCTTTAGACGGCCGACGCTCATGCCGCTAGCGCCGTCGTATGACAAACAGGATGGAAATCGGAATTTTGCCTAGATCACGCCCGCCCGTAGCAAGTCGTGAACATGCAGGATGCCGACAGGGCGATCCCCCTCCACGACGAACAGCACGGTGATGCGGCGCTCGTTCATGATCTTGAGCGCTTCAGCGGCCAGGGCGTGGGGGGCGATGGTCAGGGGCGCGCGGGTCATGACCTCGTCGGCGCGATGGTCCAGCAGGCCGTCCATGTGCCGGCGAAGGTCGCCGTCGGTGATCAGGCCGATCAGCCGGCCCGCCTCGTCCAGCACGCCAACCGCGCCGAAGCGCTTTTCGCTCATCACCAGCAGGGCGTCGCGCATCGTCGTGGCGGCGGGGGTCAGCGGGAGTTCCCGCTCACCATGCATAAGGTCGCCGACAGTGCTCAGCATCGCGCCCAGCTTGCCGCCGGGGTGGAAGACGCGGAAGTCGCTGGCGGTGAAGCCCCGACGTTCCAGCAGCGCCACGGCCAGGGCGTCGCCGAGGGCGATCTGAAGGGTGGTTGAGGTGGTCGGGGCGCTGACCTCGGCGGTCGCTTCCGGTGCGTCCGGCAGCAGCAGCAGGGTGTCGGCGGCGCGGCCCAGTTGGCTATCCGCCACGGCGGTCATGGCGATCAACGGGATGGAGAAGCGCTTGGCGTAGGCCAGGGTGTCGGACAGTTCACGGCCCGCGCCCGATTTCGACAGGGCCAGGACGACGTCGTCGGGGCCGATCATACCCAGGTCGCCGTGGCTGGCCTCGGCCGGATGGACAAACATCGCCGAGGTTCCGGTCGAGGCCAGGGTCGCGGCGATCTTGCGCGCCACGTGGCCGGACTTGCCCATCCCGGTGCAGACGACCCGGCCCTTGGCGTTGAAAATCGTCTCGACAGCTTTGGTGAAGGTCTCGCCCAGATCGTCGGACAGCGTGCGCAGCGCGTCGGCTTCGCCCAGGATTACCCGTTGGCCAACGGCGATGGCGTCGAAGTCCCTCACTGGGCGTTCCCGTCGGCGGCCTTCACGGCGCGGATGGCTTCCTCGGCGCGTTTGCGGGCGCTCTCTTTCTCGCGTTCGATCTTGGCGCGCATCTCGGCGGTCTGCTGGATAGGGGTGTGGCCGAACGGAGCTGGCGAGCGGGCGCCGTAGCCCTGGGGCCAGACCATGGAGAGGGAGATCATCGCGAGGGCGATCAGCGCCATGAGAGGCAGGAAGAAGCGGTCAGACATGCACGTGCGTATAGCATGTGTCGCGCGGACGGGGAGGGGGCGCTTGACGTCGGGCCCGGGTGGGCATAGCCCGCCGGTGACATTCTCAAGGAGGCTCGATGCCCGTCCTCGTTCTGCTTCGCCATGGCCAAAGCCAATGGAATCTCGAGAACCGCTTCACCGGCTGGGTGGACGTTGACCTGACCGCCGAGGGCGAAGCCCAGGCGCGAAAGGGCGGCGAACTGATCAAGGCCGCGGGCATCGACATCGACGAGGCTTTCACCTCGGTCCAGACCCGCGCCATCCGCACCTGCAATCTGGCGCTGGACGCCGCCCGGCAGAGCTTCGTGCCGGTGACCAAGGACTGGCGCCTGAATGAGCGCCACTACGGCGGGCTGACGGGGCTGAACAAGGCCGAGACCGCCGCCAAGCACGGCGAGGAACAGGTTACGATCTGGCGCCGCTCCTATGACATCCCCCCTCCGGAACTCGCGCCTGGCGGTGAGTACGACTTCAGCAAGGACCGCCGCTACGCCGGCAAGGACCTGCCGAGCACGGAAAGCCTGGCCACCACCCTGGTCCGCGTTCTGCCCTACTGGGAGTCGGATATCGCGCCGAAGCTGGCCGCCGGCGAGACCATCCTGGTCGCCGCCCACGGCAATTCGCTGCGGGCCATCGTCAAGCACCTGTTCAAGGTTCCGGACTCGGACATCGTCCATGTCGAGATCCCGACAGGCAATCCGCTGGTGATCGATCTGGACGCGGCGCTCAGGCCTGTAGCTGTCCGCTACCTGGACGAGAGCCGCGCGGAAAAGCTGCCGCCGATCGCCTGATTTTCAGGGAAGCGCTTGGAAACTCAGCGTTAATGCGCCGGGGGGCATGGTCGGGGTCAATCCATTCTGGGATAGATCGCAAGCATCATGACCGCCCCGGTGGCGTCAGGCCACGAGTACCGGCGCCTGACGCAATATGACGTGGACGTTATCTGCGCCAAGCATGACCGCCTGTGGGCGGCCCGGCTTGGCGGCGCACGCGCGGTCTTCGCCTTCTGCGACCTGTCCGGTCTGTCCGTAACCGAGCGCAACCTCTGCGACGCGGATTTCACCGGCGCCTTGCTGGTGGGCTGCGACATGCGCAAGGCCAAGCTCGATAACGCCAACATGTACGGCGCCGACATGCAGGGCGCCGACCTGACCGACGCGTCGATGCGCCGGGCGGACCTGCGCGGCTCCAGCCTGCGCGGCGCCAATCTGACCGGCGCGGACTTGTTCGAGGCCGACCTGCGCGAAGGCTCGATCGCCGCGGCCGACCGCAAGGAAGGCTACAAGATCATCGAGCCCGTGCAGCGCGAGGCCTATGCGACCGGCGCCGTGCTGGCGGGCGCGAACCTGGAGCGTTCGCGCCTGTCGGGCATCGTGGCGACCAAGGCTGACTTCAGCGACGCGATCCTGAAAGACGCCAAGCTCGTCCGGGCCAATCTGAAACAGGCCAATTTTAATGGCGCCAATCTGGCGGGGGCCGATCTGTCGGGCGCCAATCTGGCCGGCGCGGACCTGCGCAACACCGTGCTTGTGGGCGCCAAGACCCAGTCGTGGAATGTCAACGACACCAACATGGAGGGAGCCCTGACCGACAAGCCGTCGGGCACGAGCATCTCCGACATGCCCTACGAGCAGATGATCGCCGACCACGCTCGCTGGTGCGAGACCGGCGGCGCCGAAGGCAAGCCGTCGTCCTTCGACAAGGCGGACCTCCGCAACCTGAAATCTGTCCGCGGCTTCAACCTGACGGCTCTGTCGGCCAAGGGCGCGGTGTTCTACGGCCTCGACATGGAGGGCGTGCAGATGCAGGGCGCCCAGCTGGAGGGCGCGGACCTCAGGGCCTGCAACCTGCGCCATGCCGACCTTCGCGGGGCCCGCCTGAAGGGCGCGAAGCTGTCGGGATCTGATCTGCGTGACGCGCAGTTGGGACCTTTGTTGATCGGACGTGATCGACTGCTGCCGTCGGACCTGACCGGCGTGCTGCTGACAAACGCCGATCTGGCGCGCGCCGATCTCAGGCAGGCCTGCCTCAGCGGCGCGGACCTGTCGCGCGCCAATTTCACCAACGCGCTGCTCAAGGATGTCGACATCACCGGCTCCATCCGCTTGGGGGCGAGGGGGCTCGACGACGTCATCTAGAAGGCCGCGACAATTTGGCGCGGTTCTTAACGGTTCGCTCGTCGATCGCCGTTATTGTGGCCGGCTTCAAGCGCTTTGACTTTCGGGGGAGATAGCAGGGCATGACCGCCGCGCTGAGCATGGCTGGCAGACGACGCCTGAGCCAGGCCGAGCTCGACATGATCGTGACCGCCCACGAGAAATTCGTGGCTGGCAAGCAGGGGGGGAAACGCGCCGCCCTGAAGTTCACGAACCTGTCCGGTCTGGATCTTTCTTTCCGCAATCTGGCCGACGCCGATTTCTCGGGCTCCGTCCTCGACGGCTGTCGCCTGGTCCGCACCAAGCTGGAGCGCGCCAACCTCTTTGGTTGCGACCTGCGCAAGGCGGACCTTCGACAGGCGGTGTTGATCCGGGCCGATTTGCGCGGCGCATGCCTGCGCGGCGCAAATCTGGCCCAGGCTGACCTCACCCAAGCCGACTTCCGCGAAGGGCAGATCGCCGTTCCGCACCCCCGCAAGGGTCTCGACACCCTGCGCCATGAAACGCGCACCGGCGAGGTCGACGAGGTCAACTTCTCGGGCGCCACCCTGGACGGCTCGCAGTTCGAGGGCGTTTCGGCCTTCAAGGCCGATTTCAGCGACTGTTCGCTGCGCGGCGCCAAGCTGTCCGGCGCCAACCTGAAGGAAGCCAACCTGTCTGGCGCGATCCTTGACGGGGCTGACATCAAGGGCGCCAATCTCGAGGGCGCCAACCTGCAGGGCTCGGTCATGGCCGGGGTCGACACGTCGACGGCCCGCACCTCCGGCGCCAGCATGACCGGCGCCCTGGTCACGGTGACGCCCCAGGCCCAGGCCAAGGCGCAGGAGCTTTATCAACGGGCCATGGCCAACCAGCGCTGGTGCCAGACCGGCGGCAAGGAAGGCGAGTGCGCGCGGCTGGACGGCGAGGATTTGCGCCCATTGGGTGACAAGCTGAAAGGCCTGCGTCTGACCGCCATGAGCGCCAAGGGCGCCTGCATGGTGGGGCTGGACCTGTCCGGAGCCCAACTGCAGGGCGCCAATCTTCAGAACGCGGATCTGCGCGCGGCCGATCTGCGCGGCGCTGACCTGCGCGGCGCCAAGCTGACCGGCGCCAATCTCACAAAGGCGGATCTCCGCCAGGCCTTCCTGAGCCCGCTGCCCCTGGGGCCGGATCGCCGGACCGTGACGAGCCTGGCCTCGGCGCGCCTGCGCTATGTGATGTTCCAGACGGCCGATCTCAGCGAGGCGGTGTTCGACGGCGCTGACCTGCGCGGCGCGGACTTCACGGGCGCGAGAGCCCATCGCGCCAGCTTCCGCGACTGCGACCTCAACCAGGCCCAGGGCCTGGACCTCTCCGCGCCGGCCTGATCCCGCCCACGAAAAAGGCGGCGCATCGCTGCGCCGCCAGAAGTCGGGGGGGATTGGGAAGACAGTACCGAAGGCCGTCGCTTAGGCGGCCTTTTCACCTTCGATCAGCGGCGCGGGGGTCGTCTTGATCTCGATGGTGCGGGTCTTCAGCGCTTCGGGCAGTTCGCGCTTCAGGGCGATCGAAAGCAGACCGTCGGCCAGCGCCGCATCCGTGACGATCACATAGTCGGCCAGCTGGAACTTCCGCTCGAAATTACGCTCGGCCAGGCCGCGATGCAGGTAGCGCTTGGCTTCGTCATTGGCCGTCTTGCGGCCGGTGACGGTGAGAAGGTTCTCCTTCACCTCGATCGCCAGCTCTTCCGGCTTGAAGCCGGCGACGGCGATTTCGATGCGGTAAGCGTTCTCGTCGGTGCGCTCGATGTTGTAGGGGGGATAGCCCGAGGCGGCTTCGTTGTTGGCGGCGGCGTCGAGCTGCGCGGCCAGACGGTCAAAGCCGACGAGCGAGCGGTAAAGGGGGGAAAGGTCGATCGTACGCATGGTCACATCCTTCTCTTCAAGCAAGGTCGTGTTTGATGTTCGTACCTGTGGCGACCCGAAATCGGCATCGCCCGCAGTCCGGAAGGCCCGGGTTTCCAGCGCCTTCGTTTAGACAGGTGGGATCCCCGATTTGGACTTCAAGGGCTGATTTCCAACATCGCGGGTGAAAAGCTTGATCGCCTGCTGGCCCCCGCTAAGGTCGCCGCACCTGACGCGGAAGAGACCAAGAAGATGCCCCACCGTCGCCAAGTCCTGTTCCTGGCCGCTGCGCTCTGCCTGGCCGCGCCGTCCGCCTTCGCCGCCGATACAGCGCTCAAAGCCGCTGTCGCTTCGTCCGCCCGTCCCGCTGAGGATGTGGCCCGCGACGGCGCTCGTCATCCCTATGACAGCCTGGTGTTCTGGGGGCTGAAGCCCGGGCAGGCCGTGATCGAGGTCTCGCCAGGCAACGGCTACTGGACCGAGATTCTCGCCCCCTACGCCAAGGCCACCGGCGGGACCTACATCGCCGGCGTCGCCGACTTGGCCAATCCAAAGCTGTCGGAGGGCGCCCGAAAGGGTCGCGCCGCCTTCGAGGCGCGCTTCGCCGACGAAGCGCGCTACGGCAAGGTCGGCTATGCCAATTTTGGCGCGGTCTCGGCCCCGTTGGGCGCGCCGGGGTCGGCCGATCTCGTTCTCACCGCTCGCAACGTCCATAACTGGACGGTTCAACCCGGCGTCGCCGACAAGGTGTTCGCCGACTTCTTCGCGGTGCTGAAGCCGGGCGGCGTTCTGGCGGTCGAGGACCATCGCGCCGACCCCAAGCCCGAAAACAGCGCCGGCGCCGATGGTTATCTCGCCACCGCGACCGTGATCGCGCTGGCGGAGAAGGCGGGCTTCAAGCTGGACGCCAA
Organism: Caulobacter sp.; assembly: GCF_965279145.1. Classification (NCBI taxonomy): domain Bacteria; kingdom Pseudomonadati; phylum Pseudomonadota; class Alphaproteobacteria; order Caulobacterales; family Caulobacteraceae; genus Caulobacter; species Caulobacter sp. The sequence continues at coordinate 4,437,665 of NZ_OZ257139.1, read as the reverse complement.
GTCCGAAATCAACGCCAATCCCAAGGATACCAAGGATCATCCCTTCGGCGTGTGGACCCTGCCTCCGGTCAAGCGCACCGCGCCCGCCGGTCAGCCGGCCGATCCCAGTTTCGACCGAACCAAGTACGACGCGATCGGCGAGAGCGACCGGATGACCCTGCGATTCCGCAAACCATCCTGATCCGGCGCCTTTTGGCCAAGGTCGCCACCTAGCCTGGCGGCAGAGGAAACGGGGGAACGATGCGTCCAGAGCTTTCATGGTCCCGGCGCGGTCTGATCGTCGGCGGGGCGGCGACCGGGCTTGTCGGCTGTGGCCGCAAGAAGACCGCCTCGGAGACCCCCAAGGCGCCCGTGAAGGGCGGCGCGGACACGATCGAGGCCTCCGTCGCCGGGACCTGGAGATCTCCCGCCGACCGGGCGCGTGACATCTGGCGCCATCCCGTCGAGACCCTCGGATTCTGGGAGCTGAAACCCGGTCAGACGGTCGTCGAATTCTGGCCCGGCGCGGGCTGGTACACTGAAATCCTGGCGCCGTTCCTGGCGTCGACGAAGGGCAAGCTCTACGCCGCGACCCTGCAGGCCGACCCCAGCGATCCGGCCGCCGCCGAGATCGTCGAGGCCTATCGACGCAAGCTGAACGAAAAGCCCAGGCTCTACGGCAAGGTCGAGATCACCAGCTTTGGCCCCACAACGGGCCCCGTCGCGCCCGCGGGCTCCGCCGACCTCGTGCTGTTCCTGCGCAACGTGCACAACTGGATGGCTGGCGGCATCGCCGAAAAAGCCTTCAAGGACGCCCTGGTGGCCCTCAAGCCTGGCGGGATCCTAGGCGTGGAGGAGCATCGCGGTGAGCCGGGGCGGGTCCAGGACGTCCTAGCCGCCGACGGCTATGTGCAGGAAGCCTATGTGATCCAGATGGCCAAGGAGGCCGGCTTCATCATGGCCGGCTCCAGCGAGATCAACGCCAATCCAAAGGACACCAAGGACCATCCCTTCGGGGTCTGGACCCTGCCGCCCACCCGCCTGTCCGCCCCGCGCGGCGAGCCGGCCGAACCCGGTTTCGATCACGCCAGGTATGACGCTATCGGAGAGAGCGACCGCATGACCCTCAAGTTCGTGAAGCCCAAATGAGTCTGACGATGACCCATCGCGCGGGTCTGGCCCTGGCCTTGGTCGTGGCGGCGTGCGCTGTCTCGCCCGCCAGCGCGGACGAGCTGGCCATCCCGACAGGCAAGGCGTTTCCCTTTCTGGAAAAGTTTCTCAAGTTGCCGCCCAGCGACAAGACCCGCTTTCGTCTGATCTATTCGCCCCGGTTCGACGGCAAGGCCATCTCTGGCCAGAAGGCGACCCTGATCGAGGCCAACGGCGCAAGGACTGTCATCCCGATCGGCGTGGACGGCTTTTTCGAGCGAACGCCGAGCCTGGCTCAGCTTTCAGACGCCAAGGTGGTGTTCGATGCGCCGGCCGGGGCCAAGTTCGGATCGATGATGAGCTTTGTCACGACGCTGAAGCCTGACACCGAGTACGAGGTCAGGGAACTGGTGGCCACGGTCGAAGAGACCAACAGCGTTATCCGTCGTCAGGCGGGACCTGCGGCCATGCTCGCCCCCAAGATGGGCGGCGTGGCCTTTGTGAAGGCGATAAGCGGCGTCGCGGTCTTCGCCGATGGGCGCACCCAGCCCCTGCCTCAGGTCAAGGAAACCCCATATTTCCGTCCCGAGGATTTCCAGGGCGCCGTAAGGGTAAAGTTGACAAAATCGCCAACTAAGGTCGGGTTCTATCCGAAGAAGAAATAGGCCGGCCCGGGTCTGAACGGTGTTTACTTGTCGTCCCTGCCCGGTCTAGCTATCGCCAATCACCACGCGAAACACACAGGGAGATCGCGCTCATGGCCACGCTGCAGGAAATCACCGACCGTATCAAAGGCGCCGTGGGCGACGACAGCGGGCTGGGCAAGAGCCTGAAGTTCGACCTCAAGGACGCCGGCGTTGTCCACATCGATGGCGGCTCGGTCACCAACGAAGACAAGCCCGCCGACCTGACCATGACCCTGGCCATGGACGATCTGCTGGCCATCGGCGCCGGCACGCTGGACCCCACCATGGCGGTGATGACCGGCAAGCTGAAGCTGTCGGACATGGGCGCCGCCATGGCGCTGCAGTCCAAGATGGCGACGCTGTTCGCAAAGATGCGCTGATCCATGCCGGAGCGCGCGCCTCTGGTTTCCATTCCCGAGGCGCCTGTTCCAGACCATGGCACGGCTGAATGGTTTGTCGGCGCGGATGGGGCGACCCTCCGCGCCGCTTCCTTTTTCCCGGCGGGCAAGCCCCGTGGCTCGGTGATTGTCAGTCCGGGCCGAAGCGAACCGATCGAGAAATATTACGAGGTCGTCGAGGACCTGCTGAACCGTGGCTTCGCGGTCCTGGTCCACGACTGGAGAGGGCAGGGGCTGTCGGCCCGCGCCCTGCCGGATCGACTCAAGGGTCATGCCCAGGGGTTCAAGCCCTTCCTGGCTGACTACACGGCCCTCCTGAACACCTTCGAAGACCGCCTGCCCAAACCCTGGATCGCCCTGGGGCATTCGATGGGCGGCTGTCTGACGACCCTGGCCCTGGCCCACGGCGAGAATAGGTTTTCCGCCTGCGTGCTCTCCGCTCCGATGCTAGGCCTGAACACCGGCGGCCGTCCCACCCGAGCGGCGCGCGCTCTGGCCTGGATCATGGCCCGCGCCGGGTTCGCCGGCGACTACACCTTGGGCGACAGGGGGGATCCCTTCGCCGATAGCTTCGCCACCGACGCCCTGACCCACGATCGGGCCCGCTATGAGCGCTACAGGGCGCAACTGCTGTCCAATCGCGACATCGCCCTGGGCGGCGCGACCTGGGGCTGGGTCGACTTCGCCTTTTCAGCCTGCGCCTGGCTGCGCCGCGCTTCGGGCGTGGAGGCCATATCGATCCCGGTGACCATCGTCGGGGCGGCGGAGGACACCCGCGTGCTGAACGCCGACCTCAGGGCGATCGCCAGTCGGATCCCCAAGGGGCGCTACCTGGAGGTGGCGGGCGCGTTCCACGAAATCCTGATCGAGATCGACGACCATCGGGCGCGGTTCTGGAAGGCGTTCGACGAGACGGTCGACGCGGTCGCGCCCAGGGCCTGACAGCCTGCTTCACATTCCCGAGCCGAATACTCCCAGGGTCAGGAAGGTCCAGGTGCTCAGCATCAGGAAGGGGCCGACCGACACCGCCGTCGCCAGCCGCTGCCGCCTGTTGAAAATGCCCCAGATGATCGCTGTCAGAACGGTTGTCGCTAGCAGCCCCAGAGGCGCGACGAAGAAGTAGCGCCAGGACAGCAGGGCCAGGGCCAGGAACGGTGTCGCCGCGACAATTGTCGGCAAACCGGCGGCGATCAGCAGGTTACGCGTCGAGGCCGTGCGTCTGGCGACACACCAGTAGGGAAGGGTCGCGAACAGCAGCAGTAGGCCTTGCGCGATAACGAGACCCCGCAAGCTCTGCCATAGATGGGAGTCCATGATGGTTCCAAACCCGTGCGAGAGAGATCAAAGCACGGGCTGCAGAAAAATCAATCTAGACGTGTTTCGACTATTTCGCTGAACGCCTGAGGGAAACCAGCGCTTCATCCAGCGGTCTGCGGTCGCCCGAGATCACCATCTGGCCGCCGTTCTTGCCGATCGGCTCGCCGCGCCAGTCGGTGACGATGCCGCCGGCGCCTTCGACGACGGGGATGGCCGCCTCGATGTCCCACGACTTCAGGCCGGCTTCGATGACCATGTCCATCTTGCCCATGGCGACCATGGCGTAGGCATAGGCGTCGCAGCCCAGGCGGGCCAGCTTGGCGGCGGCGCGAACCTGCAGCCAGGCGCCGCGCTCAGCCCCATCGAAACAGGCGTCGGCGTCCGTGGTGGCGATGACGGCGTCGGTCAGGTTCGCGCACTCGCGGACCTGCAGGGGCGTGGTCTGGCCGCGTGCGAGCAGGCGCGAGCCACCCGCGTGGCCGATAAAGATCTCGCCGACATAGGGCTGGCCGATCGAGCCGAGCACGGGGCGGCCCTGATGGCGCAGGCCGATCAGGGTTGTCCAGAGAGGCAGTCCCGAAATGAAGGCGCGGGTGCCGTCGATGGGATCGAGCACCCAGACGAACTCGGCGTCAGGTCGATCCTCGCCATATTCCTCGCCGATCACGCCGTGCTCGGGATAGTGCTCCGCGATCAGCTTGCGGATAACCGCTTCCGCGCCGCGATCGGCTTCCGTCACCGGATCGAAGGCGCCATGGGAATCACGCGGCAGGTTTTTGCCGGCGCCCTTGTCTTCAAGCCCGTGATCAGCCCGGAACAGCGGGAGGATCACCTCGGCCGAAGCTCGGTTGAGATCGATGATGAAGGCGTCAAGCGCCACGAGCCGGTCAGCGGAAAGCGTCATGGGCGGGGTTTAACGCCCCCGCCGCACGTACGCTACCGGAGACTACGCGTCGGCGTGTTCGCCGCCGTTCAGAGACTTGGCCAGATCCAGTAGACGACGACGCGGACGTTCACCGAGCAGGTAGTAGGCGCGGATCAGATCCAGCGTTTCCTTGCGGGCGAACATCTCACCGCCTTCGGCCTCGCTAGCGGTCTCGCGCCGGGCCTGATCCGAAAGGCCGTCGTAGAAATAGCCCACCGGCACCTCCAGCGCCTCGGACAACTGCCAGAGGCGAGCGGCCGAGATGCGGTTGGCTCCGCATTCATATTTCTGGATCTGCTGGAATCGCACCCCCACCGTGCCGGCCAGTTGCTGCTGGGTCAGACCCAGCAGGCGGCGGCGGCGGCGCAGTCGCTTGCCCAGATGCACGTCGATGTCGTTACCCATGGAAAGCCAAGCCCCCCCTGCTATCTATCGAGCGTCCCGAAACGGAACGGTCCGCATCAACGGTCGCAAGTCGCGTGCCGGGCGAAGCGGCGTTGCGCGCGGCGTGCAAGCCAGCCTACTAAGAAGCCATGTCGGATAAGCGTCGGCCTTGGGCCCAGGACCTGCTCTGGCGCTGCGAGGCGCTGGGTTTTGATCTCTTCATCGGGGTGGTTCGCCTGCTGGGCGTGGACGCCGCGTCGAATTTTGGCGGCTGGCTGGGTCGCACGTTTGGACCGATGAGCGGGGCCCACAAGGTCGCCGAGCGCAATCTGAAGCTGGCCTTCCCGGAAAAGGACGCCGCTTGGCGGGCCGAAATGCTGGTGGCGCAATGGGACGGTCTGGGCCGCACCTTCGCCGAATTCCCGCTGATGGATCGCATCCTGCCCTCGACCGGCCGGGTCGAGGTCGTCAACCAGGAGCGCCTGTTCCAGATCGCCGCCGACAAGACGCCGGTGGTCTTTGTCTCGGGTCACCTCTCCAACTGGGAGGTGATGCCCGCCGCCATCGTCGACTCCGGTGTCATCTGCGAGATGACCTATCGGGCGGCCAACAATCCCTATGTCGATGAGCGGATCAAGGCCAGCCGCCACCGCTATGGCGTTCGGCTGTTCGCCCCCAAGGGCGGCGATGGCGCGCGGGAACTGCTGGAGGGGATGAAGCAGGGCCGATCCGTGGCGCTGATGAACGACCAGAAGTTCAACGGTGGGGTCTCGGCCCCGTTCTTTGGACATGACGCCCGTACGGCGCCAGGGCCGTCACGCCTGGCGATCCGCTTTGGCACGGTGCTGCAGCCGATGTCGGTTCAGCGCATCAAGGGCGCGCGGTTCCGGGCGGTGGTGCATGATCCGATCGTCCTGCCCTCGACCGGCGATCGTACGGCCGACATCGAAGCCGGGGTGCGGCTGGTCAACGCCTTCATGGAGGAGCGCATTCGCGAGCGGCCGGCCGAATGGTTCTGGGTGCACCGCCGCTGGCCCAACGAGGTCTACGCCGCGCTGGCCGCCGGGGAAGTCTAGATTTCCAGCGCGCCCAGCCCGTCGCTTTCGCGGCGCAACGGTCCTGAATAGTTGGGCTCGTCGCGCCGACGCCGGCAGGGGCCGAAATAGTCCCCCGAACGGATGAAGGGGCGTGGTCGGAAGATCACGATATTGATCCGGTCCAGCAGCGAACGCGCTGTCACGGGCTTGACCACGATCTCGGTGACGCCCGCGTCGCGCGCCTCGAACACCCGGTGCCGCTCGGCGAACCCGGTCAGCATGATGATGGGCAGGAACGGGTCGACGCTGTCGTGCGAGTTGCGGACCAACTGGGTGAACTGCACGCCGTCCAGTGGCGTCATCTTGAAATCGACAATGGCGATGTCGACCGGACCTTCCCGCATGGCCTGCAGCGCCTCGGCGCCGTCCATGGCTTCCCGCACGTGCTTGACACCGACACCCTTGAGGATGGCGCTGACAATGGCCCGCATGTGGTGGTTATCGTCCACCAGTAGGAAGCGCAGGTTAGCAAGCTCCGCCGACATGCGGGTGTCGTCTCCTCACTTCACCGGAAACCGGAGCGTGGTGGTTAAGCACGCGGCCTGACCTCTGGATAGGGAGATCAAGGCTAATGAAGGGTTTATTTTCGCGTTACACGCGAGGCGGCGTCGCCGCGAGCATGAGCGACGGGTCCAGGTTTCGGCCACGCCACTTCATCCGCCAGCACAGGTGCGGCCCGGTGGCGCGGCCTTCCTTACCCACAGCGGCGATTGTCTGGCCCCGGCTGACCGAAGTTCCTGTATTCACGAGGATTTTAGACAGGTGAAGGTAGGCCGTGATCAGGCCCTGGCCGTGGTCGATCAGGATCAGTCCACCCTCGAAATGCAGTCCCGTCTCGGCGAACACGACCACGCCGCCGGCGGGCGCCCGAACCGGGGTTCCCACCGGGGCCGCGAGGTCAACCCCAAAGTGGGGACGCCCTGGCTCGCCGTTGAGTATGCGTTGGCCGCCAAAGCGCGCCGATCGTCGTGCGGCCTCGACCGGCGGGATGAAGCCGCTCCGGAAGGCGTCCATATCGGCGACGCTGGCGAAGCCCAGGGCCTTGCGTGAGCCCTCCGCTGCGATGCGCTCCAGCAGGACGGGATCCTCCGGAGCGACCTGATTGGAGGGCAGGCCGTCGATCCGCTGGATGTCGAAGGTTCCCGGGGCGATCAGCGCCTCGTGACTGGCGGAGCCGTCCGGGGTGGTGACCGTGATGTTGAGCAGAGGGGGAGCGTCGCGATCGAAGCCGACCACGAACCAGCCGTCGGCCGAGGCCAGACCGATGACTTCACCGTCAAGATCGATCGTGGCGCGGGGCGCGGTGCGGCCGAGGGCGTAGCCGCCCTGAACGAACTTTCCCGAGAGCGCCAGACCGGGCGCCGCGGCATGGGCGACAGGCGCGAGACCGCTGACGGTCAGTCCCGCCAGGAGCGCGCGACGGTTCAGGTGTTCTGGCCTTGCCAGCGCTTCAGCGCCTCCGCCGGGCCGGCATAGGCTTCCTGATGCTCGGGGCTCCAGTAGCGAAGGGCCTCCAGCGGCACCTTCGCGCCACTGACGGCGCACAGCACGTAGCGGCCTGGCGACATCACGGCGAATTCGCCGTCGCCATAGTGCAGCACGGCCATGCCGTCGGATTTTCCAAGGTCGCGATCGTAAGCGTTCATCTGATCATTCTACGTCAGAGCGTCGTCTCAGAACAGGTCGCCCTGATCAGGTTTTGGTGTAGTCGCCTTTGGCCTCGCGGGGCGGGGCGGTTGCGGCGCCAGGGAAGCGCTCGGCGCGACGGCGGGCGGCGCGCTGTCGTCGATCAGCGCGCTGCGATCGCCGTCGCCAAACTGCAGGCTGACCCAGTCGCCCGGGCCCAGGCTGGCGGCCGAGCGGACGATCGAGTGGTCGGCCTTGCGGACCAGGGCGAAGCCCATGTCCAGAGGTCGGCGCGGATTGAGCGACTGGCGCAGCTTCTCAAGATTGGCCAGGCGATCCTCGTCACGCCGCAGGCGACGCTCGCCGGCGGCGTTGAGGCGGTTCCACAGGGCGGGCAGGCGGGCGTGCTCGGCCACGCGGTCGGGCGCGCGGCGGGCGGCCAGATCCAGGCGGCGGGTCAGATCGGTCAGCCGGTCGGCCTTCATCTGACGCTGACGACCCAGGGCCTCGGGCGACAGGCGGGCGGTGACGCGCAGCAGGGCCTGGGCGTGGACGGCGGTGTTGCGGCCCAGGGCGGCGTCCAGCCGTCCGGCGGCGATGTCGAACCGTTGCTGGGCCAAGGCCAGCAAGTCGGCGGGACGGGGCAGGCCGCGCGCGGCGCTGACCAGACGGGTGCGGCGATCCTCGATCAGCCGCGCGCCGCTGCGGTTCAGGCGGCGATCATAGTCCGAGACCAAGGCCCGCAGCTCACCGAGCACCGGCGTGGCGATCTCGGCGGCGGCCGTGGGCGTGGGCGCCCTGCGGTCGGAGACGAAGTCGATCAGGGTGGTGTCGGTCTCGTGGCCGACGGCCGAGATCAGCGGGATCTCGCTGGCCGCCACGGTGCGGGCCAGGGTTTCGTCATTGAACGCCCAAAGATCCTCCACCGAGCCGCCGCCCCGGGCGACGATCAGGATGTCGGGACGCGGCGTGGGCTCGCCCGGCGCGATGGCGTTGAAGCCGCGAATGGCGTTCGCCACCTGAAGCGCGGCCTGGTCGCCCTGGACAACGACCGGCCAGACCAGCACGTGACACGGCCAGCGATCGCGGATGCGGTGCAGGATGTCGCGGATCACCGCGCCGGTCGGGCTGGTGATCACCCCGACCACGGCGGGCATGGTCGGAAGAGGGCGCTTTCGGCCCGCCTCGAAAAGACCTTCGCCGTGCAGCTTGGCCTTGAGGCGTTCCAGTTGGGCCAGAAGCGCGCCGACGCCGGCGGCCTCCATGCTCTCGATGACGATCTGGTAGCGCGAGCCGGCCGGGAAGGTGGTGATCTTGCCGGTGACGATGACTTCAAGGCCCTGCTCGGGCCGCACGCCGAGGCCTCGAACCGAACCCTTCCAGACGACGCCGTCGATGGCGGCCTTGTCGTCCTTGATGGTCAGATAGACGTGGCCGTTGCCGTGATGGGTGACCTTGCTCAGTTCGCCGCGCAGCCGCACGTGGGCGTAGCTGGTCTCCAGCGTGCGCTTCAGCGCAAAGGCCAGTTCCGAGACGGAATAGGCGGGCGCGTTGGAATCAGGAGCGGCGACGTCGGTCATGCTCACAGCATAAGGCCCTCCCCGACGAACGGGGAGGGCCGCATGAGAGACTTGTTCTTATAGGTGTTCGCAGACCGCTAGATGTAGCGGCGCAGCGAGCGGGCCAGCTCGGTCGGGCCGGCCTTCTTCTTGGATTGTTGCGGTTGGTAGGCCACCCGGGCGTGTTCGCCGCAATAGGGGCCTTCCGACGAGCGGCGGCCGCAGAAGGTGAAGCCGTCCGACGAGGGATCGCCGATCGGCCACTTGCACATGTGAGCGCCGAGGGTCAGCACGGTGGCCGAACCGGGTTGCTCATCGCGATAGGCCTGCAGCGACGGCGGCGACGCGTTGGTCACGGCCGAGGCGGTCATCGGCGCGGGGGCCGATTGTTCCGGGGCGACGACCCGGCGCGGCGCGGACGGCATGGTCTGCGCGGCGGGGCGGGCGGGGCGCGGGGCCTTGAAGGCCGGACGCGCCGGTTGCGAGGGGGCCGCGCGGCCCGAGAGGCCCAGGCGGTGCACCTTGCCGATCACGGCGTTACGCGTAACGCCGCCCAGTTGCTTGGCGATCTGACTGGCGGAAAGCCCGTCGAGCCAGAGTTTCTTCAAGGTCGTGACCCGTTCGTCGGTCCAGCTCATGCCCGTCTCCCGCCAATAACGTGATCCACGACTTCCCCAAGCCATGGACCCCATATCTGGTGCTGTGACCGCCCCGCCGGCGGTCGTCCTACAACATATCGTAAAGAAAACGTTAAATCACACAATGGGCGCCCAGTGGTCTGTCCACAGAAACTAGATGTTGATTCGGGCGGGGTCGGTCTTGCGTCGGGAAGCCGCAACGCGCACATGCCATCAGCGCGGTAACTGAAAATGGACGCCGGTTTCGGCGGCAATCGCGCTAATGCTAAGGGGTTCAGAGTTTTCGAGATCCTCGAAAACTCGGGGCGAATTCGGGACCAGGGCTTATGAGAGACATGGCAGACAGCGTCGTTCCGCCGCAGCCGCGTGACTATCACGGCTGGAACTGGAGCGGCTTCTTCACCCTTTACCAGCGCGAGATCCGTCGCTTCTGGAAGGTGGGCACCCAGACCGTCGCCGCGCCGGTGGTGACGACCCTGCTCTACATGCTGGTGTTCGTGGTCGCGGTGGGGCCGGCTCGCCAGGCGGTGGATGGCGTCAGCTTTGGTCACTTCGTGGCGCCCGGCCTGATCATGATGGCCATTTTGAACAATGCCTTCGCCAATTCATCTTCGTCTCTGATCCAGGCCAAGATGATGGGCCTGACGCCAGACTTCCTGACCCCGCCGCTGTCGCCGCTGGAGCAGGTCTGCGCGTTCGCGCTGGGCGCGGCGACGCGCGGCGTGGTGGTGGGGGCGGTCACGGCCCTGGTGATCAGCGTCCTGCCGGGCGCGGGCCTGGGCGTCGCCCATCTGTGGCCGGTGCTCTATTTCGGCGTCGGCGCATCTCTGATCCTGGGCCTGGCGGGCATTCTGGCGGGCCTTTGGGCTGAGAAGTTCGACCAGCTGGCGGCGGTGACCAACTTCCTGATCATGCCGATGACCTTCCTGTCCGGGACCTTCTATCTGGTCGACAAGCTGCCGGAGCCGTTCCGCTCGGCCAGCCACTACAACCCGTTCTTCTATCTGATCGACGGCTTCCGCTACGGCTTCATCGGCCACGCCGACGGCTCGATCACGACGGGCGTGCTGACCACGGCGGGCCTGACGATCGCGCTGTTCCTGTGGTGCTGGCACCTGTTCCGCACCGGCTATCGTCTCAAGACCTGAGGGGCCTGACCTTTGCAGCGCCCAAGCTCCGTAATTTCACGGCAGTTTCATTGACAGATCAGTGTTCCAAGGCGACAACCTGCGGCCTTCCGGTCCCCGTGCGAACAGCGCGGGGGCTTCTTTCCTTTTAGGGAGGCTGTCTTGAGCAGTCAGACGTCGTCCACGCCCTCGCAGCACCACATCATGGGCGTCTACAACCGCGCCCCGCTGGCGTTCGAGCGAGGCCGAGGCGCGCGCCTGTTCTCGACCGACGGCGGTGAGTATCTGGACTGCGTGGCGGGTATCGCCACCGACGGTCTGGGCCATGCCCACCCCGTGCTGGTCGAGGCGCTGAAGACCCAGGGCGAGAAGCTCTGGCACGTCTCCAACATCTATCGCATTCCCGAGCAGGAAGAGCTGGCCGACAAGCTGTGCGCTCACAGCTTCGCCGACGTGGTGTTCTTCACCAACTCGGGCACCGAGGCGATCGAGTGCGCGCTGAAGACGGCCCGCAAGTATCACACCGCCAACGGCCAGTCCGAGCGGACCGAGATCTTCGGCTTCGACGGCTCGTTCCACGGGCGCTCGTACGCGGCCGTGAACGCGTCGGGCAATCCCAGCTATGTCGAGGGCTTTGGCCCGCGCCTGCCGGGCTACAGCCAGCTGAAGTTCGGCGATCACGACGCCCTCAAGGCCGCGATCGCCCTGCCGACCACGGCGGCGATCATCGTCGAGCCCGTGCAGGGCGAAGGCGGCGCGCGTTCGATCCCGGAACACTGCCTGGTCAGCCTGCGCGCGCTGTGCGACGAGCACGGCGTCCTGCTGATCTATGACGAAGTGCAATGCGGCATGGGCCGCACCGGCAAGCTGTTCGCCTATGAATGGGCGCCCGGCGGCGAGCCGCACATCATGGCTGTGGCCAAGGCCCTGGGCGGTGGTTTCCCGGTCGGCGCCTGCCTGGCCACCACCGAGGCGGCCAAGGGCATGACCGTGGGCGTCCACGGCTCGACCTTCGGCGGCAACCCGCTGGCCATGGCGGTCGGCAAGGCGGCCTTCGACACGATCAACACGCCCGAGATCCTCGACAACGTGAAGACCGTGGCCGGCTACTTCACCCAGCAATTGAACGGCCTGAAGGATCGCTTTCCGGACGTCATCGTCGACATTCGCGGCAAGGGCCTGCTGATCGGCATAAAGCTGATCCCCAACAACCGCGAGTTCATGGTTCTGGCGCGCGACCAGCATCTGCTGGTGGCTGGCGGCGGCGACAACTGCGTGCGCCTGCTTCCGCCGCTGAACCTGACGATCGAGGAAGCCAGCGAGGCGATTGGCAAGCTTGAAAAGGCCTGCGAAGTCGCGCGGGCCAAGCTGGCAGCCGCCTAAGGCCTCACTCTTTTCCGCTCTTCCCGGCGAAGGTCGGGACCCAGATCAAGCCCGCTGCTTTCCCGGATGTATCCGGGCCCCGGCCATCGCCGGGGAGAGCGGGGAGGGAATGGCAATGACCCAACCCCGGCACTTCATCGATCTCTGGAAGCTGGACGGCGCGACGCTGCGCCTGATGCTTGAGGACGCCAAGGCTCGCAAGGCCGCCCGCAAGGGCTGGGGGCAGGGCAAGGTCGACGCCGACGCCCCGGCTGACGGCCGCGTGCTGGCGATGATCTTCCAGAAGAACTCGACCCGCACCCGCTTCTCGTTCGACGCGGCGATCCGTCAGCTGGGCGGCGCCGGCATTATCTCGACCGCCAACGACATGCAATTGGGGCGCGGCGAGACCATCGAGGACACCGCCAGGGTGCTGTCGCGCATGGTCGACGCGGTGATGATCCGCGCCAACAACCACGCCGACGTGGAACGCTTCGCCCAGGTCTCGACCGTGCCGGTGATCAACGGCCTGACCGACAAGAGCCACCCGTGCCAGATCATGGCCGACCTGCTGACGATCGAGGAGCATCGCGGCGACGTGGGCGGCAAGACCATCGCCTGGGTCGGCGACGGCAACAATGTCTGCTCCAGCTTCATCCATGCCGCCCCGCTGCTGGGCTTCAAGCTGAAGATCGCCTGTCCGGCGGTCTATCACCCCGACCTGGTGGACCTGGCCCGCGCTCAGGACCTGCAGGGGCTGGTGACGATGACGGACGACCCCAAGGAAGCCGTGCGCGGCGCCGATGTGGTGGTGGCCGACACCTGGGTCTCGATGGGCGATACCGATCATGACGAGCGCTTGGCGGCGCTTGAGCCCTATCAGGTCGACGAGGCCCTGATGGACCTGTCAAAGCCCGACGGCGTCTTCCTGCACTGCCTGCCGGCCCACCGCGGCGAGGAGGTGACCGACGCCGTGCTGGACGGTCCGCGCTCCCTGGCCTGGGACGAGGCGGAAAACCGCATCCATGCCCAGAAGTCAGTGCTGGCCTGGGCGTTCGGCGCGATCGGTTAGGGGAAGGGCGCGCCGGCCAGTGTCCTGTGGGGTTGGAACACTGACCGGCTATGTCGCCGCGTATGGGCAAAAGCGGCGACTTTGCTGGCGTGCTCCGACTCTTCACGCACGACAATGGGCGCCTGGCTGGACTGTACCCATTATGGATAGGAACCCTGGCGGTTTACGGTTCCGACGCCAGGGGGCTCGCATTTTCGCCGGAAGCTCCTATCTAACCGCCCCATGACCGACATCACCGCCATTCCCGTCCTCGACGACGTCGTTTCCGCCTTTCAGATCGAAGGCCTGCCTGTGCGCGGCCGCGTCGTGCGCCTCGGCGCCGCCGTGAACGAAGTGCTGAGCCATCACGCCTATCCCGAGCCTGTCGCCAATCTGCTGGGCGAGGCTTGCGCCCTGGCGGCGCTGGTCGGCTCCAGCCTGAAGTTCGAGGGGCGGCTGATCATCCAGGCCCAGGGCGATGGTCCCGTCCGCTATGTGGTGGTCGACTATGACACCAGCGGCGGTCTGCGCGGCTATTGCCGGTTCGACGCCGAGGAAGTCGCCAAGGTCTCCGAGGGTTTCGTGCGTCCGGGCGCCAAGACCCTGCTGGGTGGTGGCGTGTTCATCATGACGCTGGACCAGGGTCCGGACACCGACCGCTATCAGGGCGTCACCCCGATCGAGGGCGAAACCCTGGCCCTGTGCGCCGAGCAGTATTTCGCCCAGTCGGAGCAGACGCCGACGCGCGTGCGGCTGGCCGTCGGCCAGGTCGATACGGGCGAAGGTCCCAGCTGGCGCGCGGGCGGCATCCTGATCCAGTCGATCGCCGGCGACGAGACGCGCGGCGAGACCAAGGAAGCCTGGCGACACGCTCAGGCCTTCTTCGAGACGACCGGCGAGGACGAGTTGATCGATCCGTTGCTCAGCACGCCCACCCTGCTGTGGCGACTGTACAACGAGGACGGCGTGCGCCTGCTGGAAGAAAAGCCGCTGCACGCCTTCTGCCGCTGCTCAGACGACCGTATCCGCGTGGTCATCGAGTCGTTCACCGACGAGGAGAAGGCCGAGATGGTCGAACCGGACGGCAAGATCCATGTCACCTGCGAGTACTGCTCGCGGGTCTATCAGATGGATCCGCAAGCGGTCTGACACGGAAAAGCCGGCGACCCTTCGGGCGCCGGCTTTCTTTCGATCCGTTCCGGCTCGTCAGCGCTTCAGGACGACCAAAGCCAGGGCCCGGATGGGCGCGGCGACGGGGCTCGGCGCGCGCTGGATTAGTTATATCGCCTGGCCGCGCCTGGCAGGTGCAGCGAGAATTCCGGAATCTCGGCGTCGAACACATCGCCGCCCTCGGTCATCATCTGATAGCTGCCGCGCATGGCGCCAGACGACGTCGGCAGCGGGCAGTTGGAGACGTAGCGGAACGCCTCGCGGGCCTTCAGCTCGGGCTGCTCGCCGACCACGCCGGAACCTTCGACCTCGTTGCAGCGGTTGAGGGCGTCGGTGATCGACCAGCGGCGGGCGACCAGATGCACGGTCTCCGCGCCGTGGTTCTCGATCTCCACCGTGTAGGACCACAGATAGAGACCTTCCTCGGGGGCGGACTCTTCGGGCAGATAGACGGGCGCCACGCGCACGACGATGTCGCGCGTGCGGGCCTCATAGATTCCGCCATCGGCGCCGCGACGCCGACGGATCCGCTGCAGCGGAAGCGAGTTTTCACGCCTGGTCGAGCGCACGGGTCACATCTCGCGTCAGATCGGCAAGGCTCTCGAGGCCGACGGAAAGGCGCACGCCGCCCTCGGTGACGCCCAGCGATGGACGTTCGGCCTCGGGCACCGAGCGGTGGGTGGTGGTCGGCGGGTGGGTGGCCATCGACTTGGCGTCGCCCAGATTGTTGGAGATGTCGACAATCTCCAACGCGTTCAGGAACTTGAAGGCGGCTTCCCGGCTCCCGAGATCCAGCGCCACGACGGTGCCGCCGCCGGTCATCTGCGACTTGGCGACATTGTGGCCAGGATGGTCGGGACGGAAGGGATAGAGCACAGACTTGGTCTTCTTGTGCTCTGCCATCACATTGGCCAGCGCGAAGGCGGTATCAGCCTGGCGGCGCACGCGCAGGTCAAGGGTCTCGAGACCCTTGACCAGGACCCACGCGTTGAACGGCGACAGCGCCGGGCCGGTGTGGCGCAGGGCGTCGCGATAGAATTCATCGTTGATCGCTTCGCTGGTCAGGATCGCTCCGCCCAGGACGCGGCCCTGGCCGTCGATGTGCTTGGTGGCCGAATAGACCACGACGTCGGCGCCCAGCGTCAGCGGTTGCTGGAAGATCGGGGTGGCGAAGACGTTGTCGACGATGACCTTGGCCCCGACCGCGTGCGCCATCTCGCTGACGGCGCGGATATCGGTGATCTCCAGCACGGGGTTGGACGGTGTCTCGATCAGCACGGCCTTGGTGTTGGGCCGTATGGCCGCTTCCCACGCCTTGGGGTCGGTGGCGTCGACGAAGGTGGTCTCGACGCCAAAGCGCGGCAGCCACTCGGAGATGATCCAGCGGCATGAGCCGAACAGGGCCCGGCCGGCCACGACATGGTCGCCGGCCTTCACCAGACCCATCAGGGCCATGTGGATCGAGGCCATGCCCGTGGCCTGGGCGCGGCAGACTTCCGCGCCTTCCAGCAGGGCCAGGCGATCCTCGAACATCTTCACGGTCGGGTTGTTGAACCGCGTATAGACAAAGCCCGGCTCCTCGCCAGAAAACCGGCGGTCGGCGCCCTCGGCGCTGTCATAGGTGAAGCCCTGGGTCAGGTAGAGCGCCTCGGCGGTCTCCATATACTGCGACCGCGCCAGCCCCCCGCGGATCAGCTTGGTCGCGATGTCCCAGTCCTTCGGGTCCTCGGCCACGGGGTGTTCCTTCTTCGGCGCGGAAAAGGCCGGCATAAGGGGTTTAGCGACGCTCAGGGTCAAGGCGGATAGGACTGATTTCAACATCAGAATTGCTTGAGGCGAGCCGAGGTCGCTGCAGCCTTGCCTTCCAGGCGAGCTTTAGCGACTGTCGCGCCAATGACCGACGCCCATTCCGCAGGGATTCTGCCCTGCCAAAACATCGAAGACCTCATCGCCCAGGAGGCGATCACCTCTCAGACGCCATTCGACGTCGACCAGGTGCAGCCCGCCAGCCTTGATCTGCGCCTGGGCGCGCGCGCCTGGCGCGTGCGGGCCTCGTTCCTGCCGGGACTGGGCCGACGCGTGACCGAGCGCCTCAGGGACGTGGCCATGCACGAGCTGGATCTGACCCGGGGCGCGGTGCTGGAAAAGGGCTGCGTCTATATCGCCGAGTTGCAGGAAAGCCTGGCCCTGCCGGGCAATGTCTCGGCCCGCGGCAATCCCAAGAGCTCGACGGGGCGGGTAGACGTCTTCGTCCGCTTGCTGACCAACTACAGCCGCGCCTTCGACGACGTGGGCGCCGGCTATGAAGGCCCGCTCTATATGGAAATCGCGCCCCAGACCTTCTCGGTGCTGGTGCGGTCGGGCACCCGCCTGAACCAGTTGCGCCTGAAGCGCGGCGAACCGGCCAAGCTGTCGATCCGCAGCGTCGGCGTCGATCTTTCGCCCGGCATGGGCGGCATCGTCGGCTTCCGGGGCCGTCGCCACGCCGGGGTCGTCGACCTGGACCACGAGGACGGGCACGATCCGCGCGACTTCTGGGAGCCGCTGGAAACCCGCCATGGCGAGCTGCTGCTGGATCCCGGCGAGTTCTATATCCTGGCGTCCAAGGACGACATCGAGATCCCGGTGATGGAGGCGGCCGAGATGACGCCGATCGATCCGTCGGTCGGCGAGTTCCGGGTCCACTATGCCGGCTTCTTCGATCCGGGGTTCGGCACCGAAGAGGCGCTGGCCGTGGGCTCCAAGGGCGTGCTGGAAGTGCGCAGTCACGAGACGCCGTTTCTTCTCGAGGACGGCCAGACCGTGGCGCGCCTGGTCTATGAGCCGCTGACCGCGCGGCCCGCCCGGCTCTATGGCGAGGGTGGGTCGCACTACCAGCGCCAGGGCCTGAAATTGTCGAAGCACTTCAAGGCCTGGTCCTGACCCGATACGTCCTGGGGCGTTAGGTCGCGGCTGTCCCGGGCTCCGCCCCGAGCCGACTCACGCTTAGCTCTGCCTGACGAGTTTTCGAGCGAGCCAGAGTGTGATGGTGCGTGAGCGGAAAGCGGGGCGCGGATGGATTCGCGTCGTCGCCCTGACAGCGAGAGCGGCGGACGTGAACGTCGCCCGGCGATCGTCCCACGGCGCCTGTGCGGGCCCGAACCTGCGCCGGTCTTTGCCTTCGATCATCCCGTTTCAGACCGTCGCGGCATTGCGTCACACTACATCTGGTGGCCGAGATTGGTAGAAATACTAATGATAGAAGTAAGGGGCCGGGCGGTTCGAGTAAGATGATCCGTTTCCGGCGCCACCCCGTCGAAGGAGGCCGCGTCTTGGCCCGTTTGAATTCCGACCCGTTTTCGATCCTTCGGACCCGCGTACGCGCTTGGGAGGGCTGCGCCCGCATCCCGGGTTGCGACAAGTCCATCTGGCGGCAGGACGCCGCCGGGCGGGTGATCCGCTGGGCCGATTTTGGCGATCGCTTCTCGCGTTATGGCTGGGAGATGCGCGATCGCCCCAGCACGGGTCTGCTGGGTCGGGCTTTCCATCGCCACACGGTCGAGGCCACTCATTGGCGCGGCGTTCTGGGCGACGACGCCCGTGACGTGTTCGCCCTGGCCAAGGCGGCGTAGGTCACCGCGCGGCGACGCGTTCGCCTTACATTTAGTCGTCTCTCCCATACAAAATGAAAAGCACGCTTGACACGTCGCGCCGGTGAATGACAAATACCCTTGTCATTTAGGTGAGGGTGCTTGTCATGGGTGAGAAGGTTACGCGTCAGGGCGCTCGGGAAGCGTTGGCCCAGCGGGTGCTGGTTGGATGTGGCCTGGCTGGCGGTGTCACCGGCGCGCTCTGGGGCGCGCTGAGCGCCATGGAGATCGCCGTCCCGCGGCCCCTGCTGGTCGTCTCCGCCGTCGTCGCGATCCCGGCCCTGGCCTGGGCCATGCTGATCTATTGGCGCAACGTCGATGAGGCGGCGCGCGAAGCCCACAAGTTCGCGTGGTTCTGGGGCGGTTCGGGTGGATTGCTCCTGGCCCTGCCGCTCATGGCCCTGGTCACCACCAACAGGCTCGAACTGGTGTTTGGTCCGCATGAGCCCAGCGAATGGGTCGCGGGCGGACTGATCGGCATGGTCGTTCTGCAGATCGCTGGCTACGGGCTCACCTGGGCCGGCTGGTGGCTGGTTCGTCAGCGCTGAGCGCCAGGCAAAGGAGATCAACGATGGCCCAGCCCATGTCTCTCGCCGGTCGCCGCTACATGGCCCGGTTCACGCCCGCGATGCTCGGCTACGTCGCCGTGCTGTGCGGAGCGCTCTGGTCGATCACCCATCTGTCGCCGAGCGGACCAATGCTCTGGGTCCTGGCCGTCGCGCCCGCGATACCAGTGATTGCCGTTATCGCGAGCATGGGCCTCTATCTGGTGGAGGAAACGGACGAGTTCCTGCGCTCGGTGCTGGTGCAGTCGATGCTGTGGGGCATCGGGGTGACCCTGACGCTCACGACGGCCTGGGGCTTTCTCGAGAACGCCGGTCTGCTGCCGCATCCGCCGCTGTACCTGATCTTCCCGCTGTTCTGCGGCAGCTTCGGTCTGGCCCAGCCCTTTGTCCGCAGGAGGTATCAGTGAAGAACCGACTGAAGGTCCTCCGCGCGGAGCGTGACTGGAGCCAGGCCGATCTGGCCGACCGGCTGGAGGTCTCGCGCCAGACCATCAACGCCCTGGAGACGGGCAAGTACGATCCCAGCCTGCCGCTGGCCTTCAAGATCGCCCGTCTCTTCGAGCAGTCCATCGAAGCCATCTTCCAGGACGAGGTCTGAGGCCCGTCCAGTCAGGAGCATCGTCATGACCATCGCGTCGAAGTTTCCGAAGTTTCTCACAACGCCCAAGGCGCGCGTCGCCGCCGTTCTGGGTCTTGGGGGTGGGGTGGTTGGTTTCAGTTCTGGAATGCTGATCGGCAAGCTCGAAAAGGGCGGGGCGTTGAGCCTCGAAACCCTGGGCTGGTCTGACGTGCTGTCCGGCGTCATCGCCCTCATGCTGATCGCCACGGGGCTGATGGTTCTGACCGTCAGCTTCAGCCGCAAGGCTTCGGGTCGACTGCTGGATCCCGCGAGCCAGCGCGACGCCACCTCGGCGCAGGCTTCCTACTACCGGCAGCAGGGTCTTGTGGCTCTGCTCGCGGGCCTGATGCTGGCGGCGCCGGTCCTGGTGCTCGCGGTCAATGATCCGCCGCCTTTTGAACTCTCGGCGGCGGTGATGACCGGCATTGTCGCGCTCTTCCTGCTGCAGACGGTGGTCAACCTGACCCTGTGGTTCCGTAGCGACGAGATGGTGCGGCGCGTCATTTCCGAGACCGGCTCAGCCACCTTCTGGATACTGCAGGGCGCCCTGTTCCTGTGGGCGGCCGGCGAGAAGCTGGGCCTGCTCCCGCCCTTGTCGCTGTGGGACGCGGTCAGCCTGATGATGGCTGGCTACCTCTTGATCTCCGCGATCGTGGCCGGGCGCCGCGGCCTGGGCTGACGCCGGCCGGCACGCACCGCTTCATTCTTCATTTCGCGGCGCTGAGCGTCGCATCGACCCGAACGGAATCGTCATGACCCACCGCCTTTCAGCGCGCGCCTTCGCCTGCGTGATCGCCATCCTCGCCGCCATTGGCGTGTTCGGCGGCAACCACGCCCATGCGGCCCCCTCGGACCGTATTGCCGTGACCGTGACGGGGCAGGGGCCCGACGTGATCCTGATCCCCGGCCTGGCCTCGTCCGGCGCCGTCTGGGACGCCACCGTCAAGCAACTGGCCGGCAGCCACCGTGTCCACGTGGTCCAGGTGGCGGGCTTTGCCGGGGCGTCGGTGGGCGGCAACGGCGAGGGTCCGGTCTTCGATCCGCTGGTCGAGGCCGTCGACGGCTACATCAAGTCGGCCGGACTGAAGTCGCCCGCCGTGATTGGCCACTCGATGGGCGGCCTGACCGGCCTGGCCCTGGCCCGGCGCCATCCGGAGGATCTCAGCCGCCTGATGATCGTCGACAGCCTGCCATTCTATTCCGTGCTGTTCTCGCCGAGCGCCACGGTCGAGGCGGTCGAGCCGCAAGCCGCCGCCATGCGCGACGGCATGGCCGCCATGGCTCCGGAGACTTTCGCCGCCCAGCAGGCGATGACCATGCCGCGCCTGGTCAAGTCGCCCGAGGGGCTGAAGGCGGCGCTGGAGTGGTCCAGAGCCTCGTCGCAGTCGGTCGTGGCGCGCGCCATGTACGATGTCCTGACCACCGACCTGCGTGGCGAACTGGCGGCGGTGACCATCCCGACGACGATGCTCTATCCCTATGATCCGGTCATGGGCGCGCCCCAGGCGACGATCGATCAGACCTATGCGGGCGCCTATGCGGCCCTGCGGGGTGTCAGGCTGGAGCGGATCGACGGTTCATTCCACTTCATCATGCTGGACCAGCCCGCCGCCTTCGCCGCAGCGGTGGATCGCTTCCTGAAATAGCCGGCTGGGCCTGCGCCATTGCGCCCGGCCGCCGTTCAGCCCCAAGTTTTCAAACTCAAGCAAAGGGACTTCCATGCTCTCGACCTTCTTCAAGCCCGCCCGCCGCGCCGCCCTTGGCCTGGTGTCCGTCCTGCTGCTGGGCGCCGCCGCGCCGGCCATGGCCGAGCCCGCCCTGTGGGCGATCAAGGACAAGGACTCCACGATCTACCTGTTCGGCACCATCCACGTGCTGAAGCCCGACACCCAGTGGCGTTCGGCGCGCATCGACGGCGCCCTGAAGGCCAGCGACGATCTGGTGATCGAGGTGCTGGGCGCCGATGATCCGGCGCTGATGCAGCCGCTGGTTCTAAAATACGGCGTCGATCAGGCCACGCCGCTGTCCAAGAAGCTGAACCCGGAAGACCTCAAGCGCGCCCAGACCCTGGCTCAGGGGGCGGGCGTGCCGCCCCAGGCGCTGGAGATGATGCGGCCCTGGTTGGCCTCGATCTCCCTGGCCATGCTGCCGGTCATCAAGGCGGGCTATGATCCCAAGAGCGGGGTCGAGCAGGTGGTGCAGGCCGACATGAAGGCCGCCGGCAAGCCGGCCTCGTCCTTCGAGACCGCCGAGCAGCAGATCCGGTTCTTCGCCGACATGCCGGTCAAGACCGAGGTCGAGATG
The DNA here is from genome assembly GCF_965279145.1 of Caulobacter sp. Lineage (NCBI taxonomy): Bacteria > Pseudomonadati > Pseudomonadota > Alphaproteobacteria > Caulobacterales > Caulobacteraceae > Caulobacter > Caulobacter sp. The sequence continues at coordinate 4,416,079 of NZ_OZ257139.1, read as the reverse complement.
CTGAAGTCCACGCTCGATGACGCCGCCGAAGGCCCCGCCAAGATCGACAAGATGGTCAGCGCCTGGGCGGCCGGCGACGTCCAGCAGCTCGAAACCGAGTTTGTCACCGAGATGAAGGCCGAATACGCCGACGTCTATGAGGTGCTGCTGACCGATCGCAACATCGACTGGGCCCAGAAGCTGAAGGCGAAGCTCGACGGCTCGGGCGTCAGCTTCGTCGCCGTCGGCGCGGGCCACCTGGTCGGGCCCGACAGCGTTCAGGTTCAACTGGCCAAGCTGGGCGTCAACGCCGAGCGCGTTCAATAGCGGGGCTGGGGGCGGCCGGATCTGTCTGGCCGCCCCGCCCTTCGATACAGTCCAAAAATAAGCCCAAGAACCTTTGAGGCATGTAGGGCCTCATGTCGTCTCACTGACGCGCAACGCTGGCCGGTGCGCGTCAGTGGGGCGGCGAGTATGTCAGGCGCGACGTGTTTTGATCCAGGGCGCCATGCGCGTCAGGACGTCATCCTTGCGCCCGTAGTGATGCCAGAGGGCGGCCGCCGCGTGCAGGCCGATCACGGCGATCAGCACCCACGCTCCCCGCTCGTGCCATTCGCCCAGACTGTCGGCCAGATCCCGGTCATGCGCCGTCAGGACCGGCAGGGGGATGACGCCGAACAGGGTCGGATGAGCCCGCGCGGCGCTGGTCTGCATCAGCCCGATGATCGGCATCCCCACCAGCAGCAGATACATCGCGCCTTGCGAGGCCGCGCCCGCCAGTCGCAACGGCAGAGGCGTCTCGAGATCGGGCGACCGGTTGCCCAGTCGCATCGCCAGCCGCGCCAGCACCAACAGTCCGATTATCAGGCCCAGAAGGCGATGGATGTCCATCGCCAGATGCTTGGTGGCGCGCGCCTCGATCAGGTCGCTCCCAAACCCTATGGCGATCACAATCGCGACCAGCGCCAGAGTGGCCCAATGGATCGCGATTTGAGGTGTTTTGAATTGATTGGGTTTCAGAGATTTCTCATTTTGAGAATTATCGAATTCATTCGTCATGATAACGTCTCTCAAGGTCATTTATTTTCTGTCTTTTATTATCGGATATCGAAAATTATTTTGTCAAATACTTCTTGAAAAAGAGACTGTATATCGAATTTGGACGTTTTTGCTGACTGAATAATTCAACTTTCAAGACTTCAACAATCCGAGGGGAAATAGATCGTGAAACAGGGACAATCGCTCTTGAACAGGATGGTCCGGCTGGCGGGGGTCGGCGCGCCAGGGTTTTTGCTGCTGGCGCTGCAGGCCTCGCCGGCGTCCGCTCTGCCATCCTTTTCCCGGCAGACCGGCGAAGAGTGCGCCGCCTGCCACGTCGGCGGATACGGTCCCCAGCTGACGACCCATGGTCGGATGTTCAAGCTTGAGGGGTATGGCGCGACCAGCTCATGGAGCGGCGTGCAGGCCAAGAATGACTACAAGCTGGCCGTGATGGCCGTCGCCAACTACACCCACACCGCCGCCGCCCAGTCGGAAGCCGCGCCGCACTTCAAGACCAATGACAATTTCGCCCTGCAGGAAGTCTCGCTGTTCCTGGCGGGCAAGCTCGCGCCGGGGCTGGGCGCTTTCATCCAGGGCACCTATTCCGGCATCGAGCGGAAGGCCTCGCTCGACAACATGGACATCCGGGTCGCCAAAGAGATCAAGCTGGGCGGCAAGGACGCCGTCATCGGCGCGTCGATCAACAACAACCCCACTGTCCAGGATGTCTGGAACTCAACGCCGGCCTGGGGCTATCCCTACACCTCGCCAGATCTGGTTCCCGAGCGCGCAGGGTCACCCCTGATCGCCGGCGGCCTGGGTCAGCAGGTTCTGGGCGCGACGGGCTATGTCTGGTTCGACGACCGCTTCTACGCCGAGTTCGGCGGCTATCGCTCGGTCAGCGACAATGCGCTCAAGAGCCTGAACCTGTCGCAGGACGTGGTGGTGGACGGCACGGCCCCGTACTGGCGCGTCGCCTATAGCCGCGACCATGCGGGGCGCAGCGCCTCGATCGGCCTGTTTGGCCTGGACGCCAAGCTGCGACCCGATCCCACGGAGTCCGCCACGGATCACTTCACCGATATCGGCGTCGACGCGACCTATCAGATCCGCTTGCCCAAGAAGGCCAGCGCCAGCGTCAACGCCGCCTACATCCATGAGAAGCGCCGCTTCGACGCCAGCTACGCCGCGGGCGCCGCCGAGAGCCGTGCGGGCAATATCGACAGCTTCACACTGGACGGCTCCTACTATTGGGATCGCCGCTATGGCGCGACCGTGGGTCTGTTCCGGACCACCGGCAGCGTCGATGAGGGCCTGTTCGCGCCGGAAGCCGATATCGGCAGCCGCACCGGCCGTCCGGACACTTCGGGCTACATGCTGCAGGCCGATTGGACCCCGTTTGGCCAGGAAAGCTCGTGGGGCGCGCCGAACGTCAATCTGCGGCTGGGCGTGCAGTATGTCGGCTATTCCCGCTTCAACGGGTCGCACGCCGACTACGACGGCGAAGGCCGCAACGCCAAGGATAACAACACCCTGTCCCTATTCCTGTGGAGCGCTTTTTGATGCGTCATTTGATGAGCCTGCCATGCCTGGCGCTTGCGCTGGGCCTGGCGGGCGTCGCCCACGCCGGTGACGCCGGTCGCGGCGCCGACCTGTTCGACGAAAGCTGCAGTGAGTGCCACAGCGTGGCGTCGAACCTGCACAACAAGAAGGGGCCCAGCCTCTTTCGGGTGATCGGCCGCAAGGTCGGGACCGTGCCGGGCTTCGAGTATTCGCCGTCCCTGGCGGGAACCGGCGTCGTCTGGTCGCCGGCCTCGCTGGACGGCTATATCGCCAATCCCAAGAAGCTGGCCCCGCAGGGCAAGATGAAGTTCGAGGGGATGTCCAAGCCGGGCGACCGCGCCGACGTCATCGCCTTCCTGGCCGAAAACAAGTAAGGCGTCGAGGCGGTCTATTCGGCCGCCTCGACCTCGGGCTTGCGCAGATAGATCGAGCGCTTGGGCGTGCTCATCACCCGGTGCAGCATCGGCTCGAAAGCCTCGATCGGCATCGACTTGAAGTTCGGATCGAAGGCTTCCTGATCGTACAGGTGCCCGAACTGGGCGGTATATTCAAAGTCGGGATGCCCCCGGAACTGCTCGCGCATGTCGCGGTCCAGGCCCAGGTGGTGGAAGAAGTAGTAGCCCTGGAAGATGGCGTGGTTGGCCACCATCCAGTGGTTTCGCTCCGACACGAACGGCTGGACGATCGCGGCGGCGATGTCGGCGTGATTGCGCGGGCCCAGGATGTCGCCGATGTCGTGCAGCAGGGCGCAGACGACATATTCCTCGTCGCGGCCGTCCTGATGGGCGCGGGTGGCGGTCTGCAGGCTGTGCTCCAGCCGGTCAATGGCGAAGCCGCCGCAGTCGCCCTGCAGCAGCATCAGATGACTGACCAGGCGCTTGGGCAGGTCGCGGCCGAACTCCATCGAGGCGTTGGCGATGATGCCCCAGTCCTCGGCCGTGCCCTCGGTCATGGCGTGGAACTTGGCGCGCGGATGATCTTCCCCGTCAGCCATGGCGTCTCTCCCCGAACATTTGTTTGAGGGATGGTGCGCCGGTCGGTCGCATCCGTCAACGCGCGCGGCTGTTGAGCGAGGGGGCGAGACCCGTTACGCAAATCAGGCCACGGTTGACGTCACCGCCCCAGAGACCGACCCAGAGACCGCAAAATGTCCGCCAAGAAACATACCGCGCTTCGCATCCTGGTCACCGGTGGGGCTGGCTTTGTCGGGTCTCACCTGTGCGACCGGCTGATCGCGCGGGGCGACCAGGTGATCTGCGTCGACAACCTGTTCACCGGCAGCAAGGACAACATCGCCCATCTGATGGGCCATCCGAACTTCGAGTTCGTCCATCACGACGTGAACCACCCGATCTTCATTCCGGTGGACCAGATCTACAACCTGGCCTGTCCGGCCTCGCCGATCCATTATCAGTACGACCCGGTCATGACCGTGCGCACCAATGTGATGGGCGCGATCAACATGCTGGATCTGGCCAAGCGCACCGGTGCTCGCGTGATGCAGGCCTCGACCAGCGAGGTCTATGGCGATCCCGAGATCCATCCGCAGGTCGAAACCTATTGGGGCCGGGTCAATCCGATCGGCCCGCGCGCCTGCTACGACGAGGGCAAGCGCTGCGCCGAGACCCTGTTCTTCGACTCGTTCCGCCAGGACGGCGTCGACATCAAGGTGGTGCGGATCTTCAATACCTACGGCCCGCGCATGGCGATCAATGACGGCCGGGTCGTCAGCAACTTCGTGGTCCAGGCCCTGACCAACCAGCCGATCACCATCTATGGCGAAGGCGCGCAGACCCGCAGCTTCTGCTATGTCGACGATCTGGTCGAAGGCTTCATCCGGATGATGGCCACGCCCGCCGGCTTCACCGGCCCGGTCAATATCGGCAATCCCAACGAGTTCACGATCCTGGAGCTGGCCCAGGAGACGATCGCCCAGATCGGTTCGACCTCGGTGATCGAGCGCAAGCCCCTGCCACAGGACGACCCCCGCCAGCGTCAGCCCGACATCACCCTGGCCAAGTCGGCGCTGGACTGGGAGCCCAAGACCCAGCTGAAGGAAGGTCTTGGCAAGACCATCGCCCACTTCCGGGCCCTGCTGGGCAAGGGGCTGGTCGAAGCTTAGGCTCTGAGGGCGGGAAAAGGCCTGGAGCGGGCGATGGGAATCGAACCCACGACATTCTGCTTGGGAAGCAGACGCTCTACCTCTGAGCTACGCCCGCGCGGCGTTCGGGTCGTCTAGCGGGTCTCGACGGCGTTCTCAAGGGCGGAGCGGCGGAAACCGTCGCGCACGCGATCAGGCCACGGCGACGCAGCGCGCCAGCATGACGGCCAGGGCCGCGCTCTCTATGGGCTTGGGCAGAATGTCGTCCATGCCCGCCGATCGATAGCCATCGATCTCGTGATTGAGCACGCTGGCGGTGACGGCGATGATCGGCGTGCGAACGGCGCCGATCCGGGCCTCTTCCGACCGGATGACCCGCGTGGCCTCCAGGCCGTCCATGTCGGGCATGTGCACGTCCATGAAGATCGCGTCCCACGGTTGGCGACGCCAGGCTTCGACGGCTTCCTTGCCGCTGGCGGCGAAACCACAGGTTACCCCGAACGGCTCGACCAGGGCGGCGAGGATACGACGATTGACGGGGTTGTCGTCCACGACCAGCAGGGATGTCGGCGTGTCGCCGGCGGCTTCGGCCCAGTCGTCCTCAAGCGCCGCTTCGGCCGCCGTTTCGGCGGAGATCACCGAGGGCATCGGCGCGGTGAAGTCGAAACGCGCGCCAACGCCCAGGGCCGACATGACCGTCAGCGAGCCTCCCATGCGTTCGGATAGCTCGCGGCAGATGGCTAGGCCCAGCCCGATGCCGCCGACCTGGCGGGTGGAGGAATTGTCGACCTGAACGAAGCGCTGGAAGATCGCGTCGTGATCCTTACGGTCCACGCCGATGCCGGTATCGATCACAGACAGCTTGAGCGTCTGGTCGTCGCCGGTGATCTTCACCGTGATGCCGCCGGTCCGGGTGAATTTCAGGGCGTTGGAGATCAGGTTGCAGGCGATCTGGCGGAGTCGGTCCTGGTCGCCGCGCCGGAAGGTCGCCATGCCCGGTTGAATGGAGATCACCAAGGTCAGGCCGCGCTCCTCGGCCATGGGCCGATAGAGCTCCCGTAGATCCTGGGTGAAGGTTTCGAGCGAGAACGCATTGGGGCGCAACTGCAGGCCGCCGGCCTCGATCTGCGAGATATCCAGAATGTCGTCGATGAGTTGCCGCATGACGCGGGATGCCGATGTGATCACCTTGACGCGCGCCATCTGTGGCGGCGCCAAAGGCTCCCGGCCCAGCAACTGGCCCTCGCCGAAAATGGCGTTCAGAGGCGTACGCAACTCGTGGCTGACGGTGGCCAGGAACTGCGACTTGGCGCGGTTGGCGACCTGGGCTTCTTCGGAAACGCGTTCCAGCTCCTCGGTGCGGGCGCGTACGCGGATTTCCAGCTCCTGGTTAGCCAGGCCGGTATGGTGATTGCGCCGCGCGATGTCTTCCAGCAGTTCGCGGTTCTCGTCGCGCAGCCTGAGGCAGTCCAGCAGCAGGGCGTGGTTGTTGCGGTGGCCCACCAGCATCACGACCCAGAAGATCAGACCCAGCACGCCCAGGGTGGTGTCGACCCCCCTGTTCATGAGCAGAGTCAGCGATGCGGGCAGCAACATCAGCGAGACATAGATCCGCCCGGTCCACTTCAGCGGTGAGAGGACGCCGACCGCGCCGCCGGCCAGGGCCGACAGGACGATGATCATGGCGTAGCGCGTGGCGACGTCCTCGACCGGGATACGCGCGCAGGCCAGCGTCGCCCAAAGGACGGCGCTGAGCAGCAGGCCCAGCCGGTGGGCCCGCGCCAGCAGCGAAAGCCGGTCGGCCATGAAGCGGCCGGCCAGCGCCGCGCCGAGCAGGCGGTCTATCGCCATCCGGGCGCCCAGCAGGATCAGGACGATCGCCAGCCAGACCAGATAGACCGGGCGTTCCCGGGCCGGGGCTATAAAGCAGATTCCGATCGCGGTGGCGGCCTGCACCGCCATGGTCGCCAGGCTGTTGCGATGCGCATGACCCAGCAGGGCGAGCTTCAGGGCTCCCCCCTTGGACGTCTCCTCCGCTTCGTCAGGTCGCATGGTTCGTTGCTCTGAAAACAAACGTTTGCCTGTCTAGACCGCGCGAGGTGAACGAGGGTATGCCAATCGAAGCGACAAAACGCCGCGCGGCTTTGCCGGTGGCGGGGCCCTAGTCGGCGGGCTCGTCCAGCCAGGCGGCCACCCAGAACAGCGGGGCGTTCCAGTTGATGGCCACCTCATTTTGGGTGAAGGCGCGGTAGTCGTCGCTCCAGCACGTCTGGGGCGCGCAGCGGCCCTTCATCTCCCTTGCCACCGGATCGCCCATGCTGGTCGAATTGGGGCCGCCCGACAGCACGCCCGCCGGCGGCGCGGGGTAGCGCGCTTCAGCCTGCCGCGCCCAGAAGCGGTGGTGCGGATGAAGCATGGGTCGCGCCCCGAAGCCGGTGACGTAGGAGCGGTCCAGCGGGTTGCGGCCCAGCACATAGTCCATGGCGTCAACCGCGCCGTCGCGATAGGCGCTCTTGCCGCTGAAGTCGTAGGCCAGGCCCAGCACCATCGCCCGGTTCAGGATCGAGGAATTGGAGCCCCAGGGATAGCCGGCCGCCGCATAGGGCAGGCCATAGCCCTGGCTGGCCGCGTCGGCCAGGTAGCGGTCGGCGCTGGCGATCAGGTTGGCGCGGGCGGTCGCGATCTCGGCGGGCTTCAGGCCGTTGGGCGCCAGCGCCAGGGTAACGGTTCCCAGCGCCCCGACCGAGCCCCAGCTGATGTCGCCGGTCGGCTTGCCGCCGGTGGAAGGTCCGGCCAGGAACAGCGGCGAGGCGCGAAGGGCGGTTTCATATTCGGGTGCGCCCGTGGTCGCGTAGAGCTCGGCGGTCGCCCAGTAGAACTCATCCTCCAGATTGGAGTCGCCATACCCGCCGCTGCCGGTGAAGGCGCCCAGGGCGTAGATCTCCGGGTTGCGCCGCGCGGCGGCATAGGCGCGCGTGGCCGCGTCCAGGCAGCGGGCCGAGAAGGCCGGGTCGATGGTCTTCCAGATTCGCGCCGCCTGCGCCGCGGCGGCCGCCAGGTTCAGGGTCGCGGCGGTGGTCGGGTGATAGAGATAGCGGGTTTCCCTGTCGTCCGCCGGTGCGGTGGGCAGAGCGGTCCAGTGTTCGTCCGCCAGCCGCTGGTGGGCCATGCCCGAGGCGTCGACCGGCGTCAGGACCAGCCTTCCGGCGGGGCCGGGATGCTGCATCTCGACCGGCAGCTCCAGGGTCTTGCCCGCCGGAATCTGCATCGCCAGCAGGAAGTCCAGCTCCCAGCGGGCCTCGTCCAGCAGATCGGAGACCCCGTTGGCGTCTTCGGGGATACGTCCCTTGCCGTCGGCGAAGGCGGCCAGGGTCGCCGTCCGGCCCAGCACGGCCGCGCGTTCGTGTACGTTCAGGAGCGTCCAGACCGAGATGCCGCCATTGACCACGTATTTCCCGTGGTCGCCGGCGTCGTACCAGCCATGACTCGCGTCGAGCGTGTAGTCGCAACCCGCCCAGACCTGGCCGCGTTCGTCGGCCTTGTTGAAGCAGGTCGCCCTGTCCTGTGCGTGGCCCGCGGGGCGGGCCAGATCTGGTCTTTGAACAAACCGCGCCTCGATCGGGATGCCGCTGCGGTTCTGATAGAAGAAGCCCAGCGCGTCGGCCTTCAACGCGCCATACAGTCGACCGTCGATCGCGAAGGGGCGGCTCTCGAGGGCGCCGACGGTCAGGCGATAGCCGTCGCCGGCCTTGCGGAAGCCGCTGAAGTCGATCTGGTGGACGTGCTCGCCCGAAGCGGCGTCATCCCCGAACACCCTGGTCCGGCCACGGGCGACAGTCTCGCCCTTTGCATCGCGCAGGGTCCAGGGGAGTGGAGTCATTGAAGGGTGGGCCAACATCGCGCGTTTGGGTCCCGCGACCTCCAAGCCAAGCTGGTTTAGACGAATCTCGCGCGCGGGTTCTTCGGCGGCAAGGGCGTCGCCGGCGAAGGCGAATGTCAGGGCGATCGCCGCCATCGCGGAGCAGAGCCTGGGCATGGGTTTCCTACCGTCTCGGCGCATCGTCTCGCGCGCCTCGATGGCAGGTTAGCGGTAACCTGACAGCGTTGTCGCCAACAGAATTTCGCTCAGCGACCCTCGGCCAAGAACCGCAGCCGCGCCAGATCCGGATCGGGCGTCGCGCCGGTCTCCGCGCCGATCAGCATCTTGCGGGCGTCGCCCTCGGGCGCATAGGCCGGCCAGACGGGCAGTCCGGGGCCATTGGGATCGCCGGTTTTCGCGAAGTTGACCCAGTAGGACGACATCTGGTCGGCGACCCGCCGGTCGGTGGCGTCCGTCGTCCAGGTCCCGATGATCTCGGGATGGTCGAACACATAGACGATGTCGGCCGAGTGGAAGGCCCCGAGGGACTTGCCGCGATTGTTTGCGCCGAACCAGTCGGCGGGGACCTTGGGGGCGTGGTCGAAGCGATAGAGATAGGTGGGCGCCTTGCCCGAGCGTGTCTGCGCCACGGCCCAGGACCAGGTGGGCAGGCCCATCCAGGCGTCGCCGGCGAAGCTGATCCGTGAGCGGATCATCTGCTCGGGTGTCTCCGAGGGATAGAACTTGGCGGCTTCCGTCGCGCGGTCGCCGAACCGTATCTTGAGGGTATCGGCCAGGCTGGCGGCGCCGAACACGCCGCCTTCCATCAGGCTGCCCTCGTCGCGGTTCCAGCCGGTCAGCAGCGGCACGTCGTTCTGTTGGCGCGCCGCGAAGGTCTCGGCCGCGCCCTTCGGCAGGATCCAACCGTCAAGAATGGGGCGGTAGGGGACGTTCAGGCCGGGAGACGTCCACATCGCCAGGATCTCGGCCGAGGAGCGGCGGCGCAGGGCGGCCAGGTCATCACCGCCGAACGCCTTGGCGAAGCGCAGCCCGGCCGCTTCCGCATCCGCCAGACTGTCGTCGCGCCCCAACGTGCCGAACGCCGAACCGCTTTGGCCGATGGCGCGATGGAACAGGCCCTTGGCCTGGGGCGAGCTCATCAGCCTGCTGACGGCGTCGGAGCCCGCCGACTCGCCGGCGATGGTGACCCGGTCGGGATCGCCACCCAGCAGGGCGATATTGGCCTTAACCCAGCGCAGAGCGGCGATCATGTCGGCCAGGGCCTGGTCGCCGCTGGCCCTGTTGGGCGATTCCCGGGTCAGCTCCGGATGGGCGAAGAAGCCCAACGGGCCCAGGCGATAGTTGATGGTCACCACCACCACGCCCTTTTTCGCCAAGGCCACGCCGTCGTGGCGCGGCTCGGCGCCCGAGCCGGCCGCATAGCCGCCGCCGTGGATCCAGAAGAACACCGGCAGGGACCCGCCCGTCTTGGCCGGGCTCCACACGTTTAGGTACAGGCAGTCCTCCGACATGCCCGGCGTGAAAGGGTCCAGGTCGGCATAGACCTTGGGCTGGAGGCAATTGGGCGCGAAGCGATCCGTGCGGCGCTCGCCCGTCCAGGCGACAACGGGCGCCGGGGCGCGCCAGCGCAGGTCGCCGATCGGCGGCGCGGCGTAGGGGACACCCTTGTAGGCCTTGATCCCGAACGCGTCAGCCTTGGGCGGCGCCAGCCTGCCGCCGGTTACGGTTTGGGCGCTGGCGACGGTGGCCAGCGCTGTCAGTGTCAGGGCGATGAAGGCGGCGCGGAAGGACATGGGACGGCCCGGCTGTTGCGAGCCTGTAGATGATCAGGGGCGGGGGGCGTTGTCACCCGTCCATCGCAACCTGAGCTAGACCCGCTCCACCACCATCGAAATCCCTTGGCCCACCCCGATGCACATGGTCGCCAGGCCATAGCGCGCTTGCGGCGATGCAGTTCCTCGACCGCCGTCAGGGCCAGGCGGGCGCCGCTCATGCCCAGCGGGTGGCCCAGGGCGATGGCCCCGCCGTTAGGGTTCACATGCTCGCCGTCGTCGGGAAGCCCCAGCGCCCGCAGCACCGCCAGGCCCTGCGCCGCGAAGGCCTCGTTCAGTTCGACCACGTCCATCTGGCCAATGGTCAGCCCCAGACGCGCCAGCAGCTTCTGGGTCGAGGGGGCGGGACCAAAGCCCATGACGCGCGGGGCGACGCCGGCGGCGGCCGAGCCGACGATCCGCGCGCGCGGCGTCAGGCCGTGGCGCTTGATGGCGTCCTCCGAAGCGATGATCAGCGCCGCCGCGCCGTCATTGACGCCCGAGGCGTTGCCGGCGGTGATGGTGCCGTCGGGACGGACGATCGGCTTCAGCGCCGACAGGGCCTCGATCGTCGTCGCGCGCGGATGCTCGTCCCGGCTGACCACCACCGGGTCGCCCTTGCGCTGGGGGATTGTCACCGGAACGATCTCGGCGTCGAAGCGCCCGCTGGCCTGGGCGGCGGCGGCGCGGGCCTGGCTGCGCAGGGCGAAGGCGTCCTGGTCGGCGCGTTTGATCCCGTAGTCGTCGGCGACGTTCTCGGCGGTCTCTGGCATCGAGTCGACGCCATAGGCCTTGCGCATGGCGGGATTGACGAACCGCCAGCCGATGGTGGTGTCGAAGATCTCGGCGTTGCGCGAGAAGGCGCTGTCGGCCTTACCCATCACGAAGGGCGCGCGGCTCATGCTTTCCACGCCGCCGGCAATCATCAGCTGGGCCTCACCCGACTTGATGGCGCGGGCAGAGACGCCCACGGCGTCCAGGCCAGAGCCGCACAGGCGATTGATGGTCGAGCCCGAGACCTCCGTGCCCAGGCCCGCCAGGAGGGCGGCCATGCGGGCGACGTTGCGGTTGTCCTCGCCGGCCTGGTTGGCGCAGCCCAGCACCACGTCGTCCACCAAACTCCAGTCGAGGCCGGCGTTGCGCGCGGCCAGGGCCTTCAGCGGGATGGCGGCCAGATCGTCGGCGCGGACCGACGACAGCGCGCCGGCGTAGCGGCCGATCGGGGTGCGAACGGCGTCGCAGATGAAGGCTTCGGCCATGCGGGTCTCCGACAAGCTCCAACAGGTGTTCGGCTCACCCTAGAGCCCGGCCCCGCGCGATCAAGCATCGGATGCTTGGACACCGGTGTCAGTTGACCTAAGACAGAGACAACAACCAGGGTCGGGGACGAGACGCGATGATCAGCCGGCGGGAGGTGATGGGCGGCGCCGCCTGCGGCGCGACGCTGCTGGCCACCGGCGGCGCGCGAGCGGCGGCTCCGGGCGACGCGGCGTTGAAGGCCCTGCTGGACACCGTCGCCAAGGGTGGACCAGCGCCCGAGCGCCTGGCGATGCTGCGCGCTTTCCAGCCTGCGCAGCTTTCGCCCCTGGCCCGGATCGACCATGAGGCCGTGCTGCAATCGGTGGCCACCGAAGTCGAGATCTCCACGCGCTTCCCGTTCGGCTCGGGTCCGGGCGCGCCCTATGTGGTCACGCCGCGGTCCGGCACCTGGCTGAAGGCCGCCGACGCGGCCAGGGCCGGGGGCGACGCCGTGATCGCCAGCGCCCGGCGCCTCGACCAGGAGACAGCGCAGATCGCCGCCGACGCAGGGCAGGGCGTCGTGCCGCCGGCCTTCATCATCGACAAGGTCCTGACGGGCCTGACGGCGACCGCGTCCGCCGCACAGGCCGCGCCGGAAATCGTCGCCGCCCTGGGGCGTCAGCGCGACGCCCTGCAAGGGGTGCGCGCCAAGGCCGGGACCGGGGCGGGCGTCTGCCGCTTCAAGGACGGCGAGGCCTATTACGGCCTGCTGCTGAAGCTGAACCTGGGCCTGTCCCTGACGCCGCGCGACGCCCATGCCCGCGCCCTGGAGACCGCTAGGGCCCTGACCGCCCGCGCCGACGGCCTTCTGAAGGCCCAGGGCCTGACCCGGGGCTCGGTCGGCGAGCGATTCACCGCCCTGACCCGCGACGAGCGCTGGCTCTACAGCGACGACGACGCTGGCCGCGACCGGGCCGTGGCCGACATGAACCTCTGGCTGGACAGGGCCATCGCCCGCCTGCCGACATCGTTCGCGACGCTGGCGCCGGGCTCGCGCAAGGTCCGTATCAGCCGCATGTCGCCCGCCGACGAGGCCGCCGGCCGCCAGGGCTATCGCGAGGCGCCGGCCTTCGACGGCTCCAGGCCGGGCGCCTACTATGTGGACCTCAAGGCGATCCGCACCCGGCCCAGCTGGACCCTCGGCAGCGTGGTGCATCACGAGAGCCTCCCGGGGCACATGGTGCAGATTCCCCTGGAAGAGGGCTCGGGCGCTCATCCGTTGCGCACCCGCCTGGCCTGTCCGGGGTTCATCGAGGGCTGGGCGATCTACGCCGAGCAACTGGCCGACGAGGACGGCGCCTTCGCCGGTGATCCGCTGTCGGAGCTGGGCTATGTGCAGTGGATGCTGTTCCGCGTGGGCCGCACCCTGATCGACACCGGCATGCACAGCCAGGGTTGGAGCCATGAGAAGGCGGCGGCCGTCTTCGCCGACCTGCAGGGCCCGCCGCCGGTCTTCGCGCCGATCGCTCAGGATGTTGAACGCTCGGCTATCGGCCCCGCCGGCGCGGGCGCGCAAGGGCTGGCCTGGCTGGAACTGGTCCGCCTGCGCGCCGCTGCTCGCAAGGCGAAGGGGGCGGGCTTCGACCTCAAGGCGTTCCACGACGCCGTGCTGGTCAGCGGAACCCTGCCGCTGTCGATGCTGCGAACGCGGGTGCTGGGCGCCTGAACGCGAAACGCCGCCCGGTCGTGAGACCGGACGGCGTTTCTTTCGGCTTGGCGGAGAGCCTAGGTCTTGGGTTCGGCCGGCGGGGCCGGGGGCGCGCTGCCGCCGCGCATGCGGGCCATGGCGGTCGCCAGTTCGTCGGCCGAGATCTTGCCGTCCTTGTCGGCGTCGACCATGGCGAAGCGGGCTTCAGGGCGGCCCGCGGCGACCCATTCGTCCTTGTCGACAGCACCGTCGGCGTTCTTGTCCCAGGCCTTGATGATCTCGGCCGGGGCCGGCATCTGGGCCAGGGCCGCGCCGGCGGCGAGGGCGGCGATCGAGGCCAGGGCGGCGGCGAAAATGGTGCGACGCATGGAGTTTCGGTTCCTTCCGACTTGTTTCCCGTCGAACGTGATCTGCCCGATTTGTTGCGGCCATATTACGGCGAAGCGTCTGGCGGACGGGGCCTGGCTGAAGGCGGGCCTCAGGCCTTTTCGACAAAACTGTCGATGACCTTCTTGTCGCCGGCCTTGTCGAAGGCCACCGACAGCTTGTTGCCCTCGACGGCCGAGACCTTGCCGTAGCCGAACTTGACGTGGAACACCCGGTCGCCGCGCTGGTAGGCGCTGGCCTTGGACGGCGCCGACACCGCCACCAGCCGGCCTTCGCCCTCGATCGGGGCCGAGCGGCCGCCAGACCCGCCGGTGCGGGGATTGCTCCACGAATTGCCGCCGCCGGCCATGCGGTCCTGGGCGCGCTTCCAGCCGGGGCTGGCATAGCCGGAACCGCCGAACGATGAACTGGCGCCGGCGTCGTCCCAGCGCGAGGCCGCCGTCTGCTGCATGCCCGGACCGCCGCCATAGTAGCCGGTCTCGGACGCCGCCTCGACATGGGCTAGTGGCAGTTCATCGACGAAGCGGCTGGGCAGTTGGCTGGTCCAGCGGCCATAGACCTGCCGGTTGGCCACGAAGCTGATCCGGGCTTCCTCGCGGGCCCGGGTGATGCCCACATAGGCCAGGCGACGCTCTTCCTCGAGGCCCTTGGTCCCTTTGTCGTCCATGCTGCGCTGGCTGGGGAAGACGCCTTCCTCCCAGCCCGGCAGGAAGACCAGCGGGAATTCCAGGCCCTTGGCAGAGTGCAGGGTCATGATCCAGACGGAGTCGTCGCTGGAGCCCTTGTCCAGGTCCATGACCAGCGACACGTGCTCCAGATAGCTTTCCAGCGTGTCGAAGGCGCTCATCGACTGAACAAGTTCCTTCAGGTTTTCCAGCCGGGTCTGGCTGGTGGGGCCCTTGTCGAGGCGAAGGGCGTCGGTATAGCCGCTCTCCTCCAGCACCGCTTCCAGCACCCGTTGGTGCGGCATGGTCTGGGCCAAGGCCCGCCAGCGATCCAGGTCGCGCAGGAAATTGCTGAGCGCCGTGCGGGTGCGGGCCGGAAGCTCGTCGCTGCCGACCAGCACGCGGGCCGACTCCACCGCCGACAGGCTCTCGGCCCGGGCGATGTGCAGCAGCTTCTGCACCGAGGTGTCGCCGATGCCGCGCTTGGGGGTGTTGACGATGCGCTCGAAGGCCAGATCATCGTCGGGCGACTGGATCAGGCGCAGATAGGCGTGGGCGTCGCGGATCTCGGCCCGTTCGAAGAAGCGCGGACCGCCGACCACCTTGTAGGGGATCTGCAGCATCACGAAGCGCTCTTCGAAGGCGCGCATCTGGAAGCTGGCCCGAACCAGGATGGCCATCTGGGTGTATTTGCGGCCGGCGCGCTTGGCCTTCTCGATCTCGTCGGCGACCATCCGGCTTTCGGCCTCGCCGTCCCAGACGCCGCTGACCTTGACCTTTTCGCCGCCGGTCGCCTCGGTCCACAAGGTCTTGCCCAGGCGGTCCTTGTTGGCGGTGATCAGGCCGGACGCCGCGGCCAGGATATGCTCGGTCGAGCGATAGTTGCGCTCCAGCTTGACGACCTTGGCGCCCGGAAAGTCGCGCTCGAACCGCAGGATGTTGTCCACCTCGGCCCCGCGCCAGCCATAGATCGACTGGTCGTCGTCGCCCACGCAGCACACGTTCTGCCGGCCCTGGGCCAGCAGGCGCAGCCACAGATACTGAGCGATGTTGGTGTCCTGGTACTCGTCGACCAGCACATATTTGAAGCGGGTCTGGTAGTCGGTCAGCACGTCCGGGTGGCTGGTGAAGATCGTGATGTTGTGCAGCAGCAGGTCGCCGAAATCACAGGCGTTCAGGATGCGCAGCCGCTCCTGATACTGGCGGTAGAGCGTAATGCCCTTGCCCGCCGCGAACTCGGAGCCGTCGGCGGGCGGCACCCGGTCGGGCGTCCAGCCCTTGTTCTTCCAGTTGTCGATCATCCCGGCCAGGATCTTGGGCGTCCAGCGCTTGGCGTCGATGTTCTCGGCCTCGATCAGTTGCTTGAGCAGGCGCTCCTGATCGTCGTTGTCGATGATGGTGTAGCTGGACTTCAGGCCCACCAGCTCGGAATGGCGCCGCAGGATCTGGGCGGCCACCGAGTGGAATGTGCCCAGCCAGCGCAGGCCTTCGGCCTCGGCGCCGATGATGTGGGTGATCCGCTCGCGCATCTCGCGGGCGGCCTTGTTGGTGAAGGTCACCGCCAGCAGTTCCCAGGGACGGGCCCGGCCGGTCGACAGGATGTGCGCCAGGCGGGTGGTCAGGACGCGCGTCTTGCCCGTTCCGGCCCCGGCCAGGACCAGGACTGGGCCTTCCGTGGTCTCGACCGCAGCCCGCTGTTCGGGGTTCAGTCCCTCCAGATAGTTCGGCGCGCCACCGCTGCCGCCGCCCGGCGCCTGAGGCCTTGCGAGGTCGGAGATGCGCGGGGAGGGGAGGTCGCCCTGAGGAGGGCGCGAGTCGAAGCCTGAAGACATGGAACATATGTAGCACAAAGGTTCGGCGGCTTAAGCCCCCGAGACGGCGATTGCGGAACCGCGAGCGCGGCGCGCCGTTGATCCGGCACATCAATCACGGGAGGCCCGCATGGCCGAAGGTACGAGCAACAGCGGCGGCAACAGCGGCCTGGCCTTCATTGTCGGGGCGCTGGTCGTCGTCGTCGCTGTGATCGCGTTCGTCGTCTATTCGGGCGGCTTCACGCAGAAGAAGTCGATCGACGTCAATGTCTCGGCCTCGGCGCCGAAAATGCCCGACCCGCCAAAGCCTCCGGGAAGCTGAGGCCGAACCGATGAAACAGGCCCATCCGCATCCTTCGAGAGCCGGCGCCTGGATGGCCGGCGTGGCCGTCGTCGCGGTGGTTCTGACCCTGTGGATGGCCTGGCAGATGGGCGGGGCGGTGGGGGTTCCGCCGGCGCTTCAGTTCCGGGCGCCCGCCATTCCGTCGCGATCGGTCCCCAACCCCGAGCCTTCGCCTTTGCCGATCTCGCCGCGCCCACGCTAGGCTGACGGGGTATCCATCACACGTTGAAGCGCAAAGACCCGGCAGGCCGAGGCCAGGGGGCGCTCGCCGCGCCCGCTGTCGATCCGCTGGATCAGGGCCGCCAGACTGACGGCGTCTTCCGTGGCCGCCCGGTCCAGGACGTCCCAGAATTCCAGTTCAAGCGCCAGGGACGTGGCGTGGCCGGCCAGATTGACGGAGCGCTTCTTCAGACTGCCCATGCGACGCGATCGGCTCCTTGGTGACACTGGCGCGCGGTTAGCTCTGCCGTTGTGGCGGCCTTCGCGTCAATCCTCGCGCTTGGCGCCGTCCAGCGCGCGGCGCAGCTTGTCGGCGCGCGCGGCGTCCAGCGCCTTGTCGACCTTGCTGCGGCCGTGCTTGGCGCGGTTCTCGGCGGCGCGGGTCTTGTCCTCGGTCCTGGCCTTGGCCTTGCGGGCTCGGTTGAGGTTCAGGATCTCGGCCATGATCAGGGCTTCTTCGGGGGCTGCGGTTTGGGCGGCGTCGCGGCCCGGATGACCAGGGTCTCCCGCAGACGCAGCGTTTCATCCTTCTTGATCACATAAGGCGCGCGGCCGGGGAAGACGCAGTTCTGCATCGACAGCGCCTTGCGCAGGATCCAGGTCTTGATCGGCTGGTCATTGGCCCGACAGCTGAGCCCCACCGTCCAGGCCGGCGATCCGGGCTCGGCGGACCAGGCAAAGCCCATCGAATTGCCGGCTTCGAGCGCCGTGTCCGTCGGCGTGACGGTCTTGCCGCCCGAGGCGAAGGTCAGGCGATCGGGGCGGATCAGGCGGATCGAGAAGCCGCCATAGCCCTTGGCGTCGTCGCTGCCGCCCAGGCCCAGGGCGTCGACCCGCGACGTGATGAGGGTGTCGAAGTCTATGCGCCGCGCGCCATCCTTTAGCGGATAGACATGAACGCGCGTGGTCTCGCGCGCCACATACTCCAGTTCCGGACCGGAATTGACGATCCAGTCGGCATTGACGGTGAGGGCTCCGCCGCCCTGGGCGTCGCCCTTGAAGCGTGTTTCGCGCACATGAAAGGTCAGACCCTTCATGAACCAGCCATCGGCGACGGCCTTGCCGTTCACCTGCACCTGATGCCAGCTCCAGAAGGCCCCGCGCTGGTGCAGGTGATCGGCGGGCTTGTCTTCAGTCAGCACCGTGCCGTCGGGCGCATACAGCGGATGGACATAGTTCAGCCGCCCAGGCTCGTTGGCGGGGTCCAGCGACTTGGTGCGGTAGACCAGCACGGTCTTGCCCGCCTCCGTGATAGTCACGGCGTCATCGGCCAGCACGGCGTCGACCCGGGCGCCGATGGCGGGATCGGCCCGAACCCCAGTGGCCGTCGCCAGCAGGGCCAGGGCAGCGGCGAAACCGATCAGGCGCGCCATCAGGCGTCGTCCCTGGCCAGGGCCCGCGCCAGGGCGGGGCGGGCGTTGGCGCGCGCCAGCCAGTCGTCATAGACGGCATGGGGCGGCAGCATCTGACGGGCGAATTGCAGCAGGCTGACAAACAGCATGTCCGCGGCCGAGAAGGTGTCGCCCAGCAGCCAGGGCGAGGCCTCAAGCGTGGTGCGCAGCCGGTCGTCCATGGCCTGATACATCGCCTTGTCTTCGTCGTCCTGCCGCTGCTTCCACAGGTTGACGACGGCCGGCTCCAGCACGCCCGCATAATAGGCCAGCCAGGACAGATACGGCCCGCGCAGGGGATCGCCGACCGTGGGGCCAAGGCCGTTGGCCGGGAACTTGTCGGTCAGGTAGAGCGCGATGGCCGCCGACTCTGTGATCAGCACGCCGTCATCCAGTAGGGCGGGCACCTGGCCGTGCGGATGCGGATTGCGCGGATCGCGAGCGCCTGTCCGGGTGTTGGAACGATAGACATCGACCGTCATGACTTCGTACGGCGCGCCCAGTTCTTCCAGCAGCCAGAGGAACCGCGTCGAGCGCGAACGGGGGGCGTGCACCAGGGTGAGCATCGACGTCTCCTCTATCCTGGCGCGAACGTAACCGGAACAAAGGCTCCGGGCAAGAGTGTCTGGCGCTTGGCAAAAGCCAGGCTTGACCGGGTGGGAGAACCACCCGCCTATCGCGCCATTCCAACCCGGCGGAGGTCTTGCGTGTACAGGCTCTATGGTTCCCCCAGCACCGCCGGCACCGCGATTCACTGGCTGTTGCTGGAGCTTGGGGTTCCCTTCGAGATCACCATGCTCGACTTCGAGACCAGGGAGCAGAAGAGCCCGGCCTATCTGACGGTCAATCCCGACGGGGTGGTGCCGACCCTGATCGTGGACGGCGCGCCGGTGACGGAGATGGCGGCCATCGCCACGCTGCTGGCGGAGCGGCATCCGGAGGCGGGTTTCGCGCCCCCCGTCGGATCGCCCGAGCGCGCGGCCTATTTCAGCTGGAGTTTCTGGCTGGCCAACGGGATGCAGCCCGCGTTCCGGGCCTGGTTCTACGCCGACGAACCCGCGGGCGAGCAGAGCGCGGATGCGGCGCAGGCCTGCGCCCGCGCCCGTATCGAGACGGGTCTGGCGCGACTGGACGCTCGTCTGGCCGATCGCGAGTTCATCGTCGGCGACCGCTTCTCGACCGTCGACCTGCTGGCCACGATCCTCTGCCGCTGGAGCCGCAACATGCCGCGTCCGGCGACGGCGTGGCCCAACCTGAAGCGCTATCTGGATCGCATCCGTCAGCGGCCCGCCCTGCGCGAGGTCCACCGCCGGGAAGCCCTAACCGACTGGATCGACGGCTAGCCGACCCGCAGGTCCGGGTCGAGGGTCTGGCCGGGGTCCAGCTGCACGCCGAAGGTGTTGAGGATCATGCTGACCTGCGTGTACTGGCCGGCCGTGAACACCACGTCCATCGCCTGCTTCTGGCTGAAGTGGGTCAGGAGCTGGGTCCAGGTCTCGTTGCTGATGAACTGGTCGGCGTGCAGTTCGTCCGTCGCTCGAACAAGGGCGGCGTCGGCCGGGGACCATCCGGCGTCAGGACCGGCCTTCAGCATCTGGATCTCGTCCGGCGTCAGGCCGCAACGCAGGCCGATCTCGACGTGCTGCGTCCATTCATAGCCGCTCCGGCACAGGAAGCCGGTGCGCAGGATGACGATCTCGCGCTCGCGGGCCGGCAGGTCATTCTTCTTTGACAGGATATAGTTTCCCCAGGTCAGGAAGGCCTTCAGGGCCTGGGGCGCGTGAGCCAGCGTGCGGAAGATGTTGAGCACGGGTCCGGCTGGGATGACCCCACCCTGGCCCAGCGGCGCCAGAACCTCGGCCTGCTCGGGTGTCAGGTCGTTCGTCAGGGGATGGACCCTGGGCTGGCTCAACCGCATCACTTGGCTCCCTCGCGCGGTCTGAAGCCGCGTCGCGCCCAGCATGGCCTTGCGCGCGGGGCGGGGTCAAACGGTCGTTCAGGCCGCCTTGTCGAGCTTTGGGGCGCGGATGCGACTTATCGCGACCCTCATGCCTCCGACGCCGTCGACGATCATCCTGGCGTCGAGCTGCTTGACCAGGGCCTGGACGATCACGGTCCCCAATCCGCCAACCAGACCCGGAGCCGTCTCGCCAACCTTGCCAACGCCGTTGTCGAACACCGAGAGCGACCAGTCGTCCTCGTCGCTGACGAAGGTGACGGCGATCCGCGCGTTGGCGGTGGGCGTCGGGAACGCATACTTGATGGCGTTGATGACCAGTTCGGTGACGATCAGTCCGATGCTGACGGCCTTGTCGGAGCCGATCATGCCGTGATCGGCGGTCACGCGCAGGTCGATGGGCTGATCTTCGCCGATCATCGACGCCCCGAGGCTGGCGCACAGCTTGGTCAGGTAGACGCCGACCTCGATCTTGTCGACGCCGCCAGAGGCATGCAGGTGCGATTGAACCTGGGCCACCGACAGCACGCGCTGGTGCGCGTCCTTGAGATGAAAGCGAATTTCCTCGGAGGTCACCGCCCGGGCTTTCAGCATCAGGATGCTGGCGATGATCTGCAGGCTGTTGGCGACCCGGTGCTGCATCTCCTGCAAGAGCACCTGCTTCTGGTTCAGAAGCTCCTCGGTTCGCTCTAGCAGGTCTTCCTTCTCGCGCTCGATGACGCGGCGCGCGGTGATGTCGGTGAAGGCCAGCAGGATCGTGGAATTGGGACTGGTTTCGTAGACCACCATGCGCGCGTTGAGCAGCATGGTGCGTTGGCCAAGACTTGGAAAGTCGTGCTCGACCTCGAAGCCATCCATCGCGGTGTGTTCGGGAATGATCGTCTCGAGCAGCACGCGCAGGGCCGGGATGTTCCATTGCCCGTCGCCCAGGTCGTAGAGCAGACGTCCCATGGTCTGCCGCGGGGCGACCTGAAAGATCTCATAGAAGGATCGACTGGCCCCCAGCACCACGAAATTGGCGTCCAGCACCAGAAGCGGCTCGTGGATGGTGTCCACGATCGCCTGGGCGAGAGTCTGGGCGTCCTCAATTCCGGGTATCGATCGCGTCATCGGCGGGATCTTGAATCCGATCCTGGACGCGGCGGCTCCGTCGCGGACGGCAGCGGATAGGTGCCGATGCCGAAAGCCTACGCCATATGGTGGCGTATGTCGTGCAATCCTTGGGGCTCGGGCGAGGCGGCCCGAAGCCTAGCGACCGCCGCCCGTGATTTCCTTGATCAGCGCCTGGACCGGAGCCTTGCCGCCGTTGTTCCAGACCACCTTCAGGTGGGCCAGGGTGCGCTCGGCGGCGTCGTCGAACTTCCACTCGCAGGATTCGAAGCGGCAGTTGTCGAAGGTCGGCGCCTCGCCGCCGGCATAGACCAGCCGGCAGCCGCGGAACTCGCAGTCCGAGAAATATTCGCCATCGAGCGCGACAGTCTCGTGGTTGTACATCGTCAGGGTGGGCATGGAGGGTCTTTACCGATCGTCGTCGGACGGGGACGGGGCGTCCTCGCCGGTCTGGGCCTGCTTGGCGGCGGCCTTTTCGGCGGCCTTCTCGGCGGCCTTGCGAGCCTTGGCGCGCTCGCGTTCCTGACGTTCGAAGGAATAGTTCGGTGTTCGCGCCATGTCGGCGACCTCCTTTGGCCGCTTGAAGCGCGACGGCGTTCCCCTTAGCGCGCTTCGGGCGGCGAGGGTTGCGATTTTATGACGAAAACGTCGGATAGGCGATCGCTGTGTCCGCGATCGCCTATCCGCGCGTGCCTATGGCTACTTTACGTTGCCGCAGAAGCGCTGGATGCGCGAGCAGGCGTCTTCCAGAACGTCATTGCTGGTGGCGTAGCTGATGCGGAAGAACGGCGAGAGGCCGAACGCCGCGCCATGCACCACGGCGACGCCCTCGGTTTCCAGCAGTTCGACGGCGAAGTCCTCGTCGCTGGCGATGACCTTGCCGCTGGGGGCGGTCTTGCCGATCAGGCCGGCGCACGACGGATAGACATAGAACGCGCCTTCCGGGGTCGGGCAGTGGATGCCGTTGGCCTGGTTCAGCATCGACACCACCAGGTCGCGGCGCTCCTGGAACAGCTTGGCGTTGGGCTTGATGAAGTCCTGCGTGCCGTTCAGCGCCTCCAGCGCCGCCCACTGCGAGATGGACGAGGGGTTGGAGGTCGTCTGGCTGATCATCTTGGCCATGGCCTTGATCAGGGGTTCAGGGCCGGCCGCGTAGCCGATCCGCCAGCCGGTCATGGCATAGGCCTTGGAGACGCCGTTCATCGTCAGGGTGCGGTCATAGAGCCTGGGCTCGACCTGGGCGATGGTGGTGAACTCGAAGTCGTCGAACACCAGGTGCTCGTACATGTCGTCGGTCAGCACCCACACCTGCGGGTGCTTGAGCAGCACGTCGGCGATGGCCTGCAGTTCGGCGCGGGTATAGGCGCCGCCCGAGGGGTTGGACGGGCTGTTGATGATCAGCCACTTGGACTTCGGCGTGATGACCTTTTCGAGGGCTTCGGGCGTGAGCTTGAAGCCGCTCTCGGCGGTGGTTTCGACCGCCACGGGCGTTCCGCCGGCCAGCAGGACCATGTCAGGATACGACACCCAGTAGGGGGCGGGGATGATCACTTCATCGCCCGCGTTCAGGGTGGCGACCAGGGCGTTGTAGATCACCGGCTTGCCGCCGGGGGCCACGTGGACCTGGCTGGGCTTGTAGTCGAGGCCGTTCTCGCGCTTGAACTTGGCGCAGATCGCGGCCTTCAGCTCGGGCATGCCGTCGGGGTCGGTGTATTTGGTCTTGCCGGCGCGGATCGCCGCGATGCCGGCTTCCTTGATATTGTCCGGGGTGTCGAAGTCCGGCTCGCCCGCCGAGAGGGCGATGATGTCACGACCGGCGGCCTTCAGGGCGCGCGCCTTGGCGCTGATGGCGATGGTGGCCGACGGTGCGATGCGCCGCAGGGCGGCGGACTCGAGCGACATTCTAGGACTCCCCTGGGAAACCGGTTTTCAGGATTGCGGGGGTCTTTACGCCCCCACTTGCCGCGGCGCAACGCGGGGGAGGCGCTCTTTCCGTCAATGCGGCCTTTGGGCGACAGGCTTTTGAAGCCTGGGCGTCTTGCATCGTCGGATATGTCGCGGTAGCGCTACCATCATAAGAACAATCAAGGCGATCAAGCCGCGCAGTCGGCTGGCCTTGGGGGGAAATGCCGGGACCGTCCAGACACGGGACGAATCCCCCGGTCGAACCATGGGGAGGGAAACACCATGAAAGCCATCATCATCGCCGCCTCGCTCGCGGCGCTCGCCATCGGGGTCGGAACGTCTGTCAGGGCCCGTCAGGATGGCGACATCCTGCAAAAGGCCATCAACAAACCGTCGGCCAACTGGCAGGTCTATGGCGCGGGGCAGGCCAATTCGCCCGTGAAGGACAAGACCGTGGTGGGCGGCGGCGGGATCCGCGTCCAGGTCGCCGCGGCCAGCGACAAGCCCTGGTCGGTCGGGGCCCAGCAGCCCATCACCGGCAAGATCACGACGGGCGACACCCTGCTGATCGCGTTCTGGGCCAGGGCCGAGAGCGTCGATGGCGGTCCGGCCACGGCGACCATCTCTTCGGCCCGCGTGC
This sequence comes from Caulobacter sp., assembly GCF_965279145.1. NCBI lineage: Bacteria > Pseudomonadati > Pseudomonadota > Alphaproteobacteria > Caulobacterales > Caulobacteraceae > Caulobacter > Caulobacter sp. Next base: position 4,392,329 of record NZ_OZ257139.1, on the reverse strand, counting down.
AGCAGGCCGGCGAGCCGTACGACGCGGCCATGCAGGGCTCGGTGAAGGTCGGGGGCGAATGGGCGATGCACACCGTGCCTGGAAAAGCCGGCATCGACATCCCGGCGGGTGGCGGTACCGTCTCGCTGCACCTGGCCTCCGCCAGGCAGACGGTCGTTCTTGGCCCCGTCTTCGTGCTCGACTTCGGGCCCAACTACGACCTGTCGAAGCTCGCCAACTAGCCGCGCAGTTTCTCGATGAAGGCCGTCAGGTGCCTTTGCAGCACAGCGCGGCTCTTTTCGTCGGTCAGGCGACCGTCCTCGATCTTGGTGTGCGCCTGACCGACCAGCACTTCGCCCAGCGGCCAGTAGAGGGCGCTGACCTTGCGCAGCGACTGGCGCAGGGCGTCCTGGGCGCGAACCGTGCCTGTCACGCCCGGCGAAGCGCCGATGATGCAGGCGACCTTGCCGTCCAGGGGCGCGGGCTTGCCGCGCGAGGCCCAGTCGATGGCGTTCTTCAGTACGCCCGTGACGCCGCCATTATATTCGGGACAGGCCAGCAGCAGGGCGTCGGCGCCGCGCACGGCGTCCTTCCAGGCCGCCACCGGCGCGGGGTCGCCCTGATCCTCGACGTCCTGGTTGAACAACGGCAGGTCGTGCAGGCCAAAGATTTCGATCGCGACGCCTTCCGGCGCCAGCTCCTGGGCGGCCCTCAGCAAAGCGGTATTGAACGAGGCCGCGCGCAGGCTGCCTGAAACGCCGAGAATCTTCATATCGCCTCCTGGGACAGGAGGGCGGACGCTAGAGCGGATCAAGCCGGCAAGCCATGCTCATCAGCTGGCGCGGACTTCCAGATCGCTCTGGCCGCGCAGGATGGGCGCGATGTGCCCCCACAGCCGCTCGATTTCCTGGCTGGCTGAAGACTGCGCATCCCATTCGCAGACCGAACGGCCGTGGGCGATCGATTGCTGGAAGGCGGCGCGGGCGCGCAGGCCGACCGGCGCCATGGGCATGCCGGTGAATCTCAGGGCCTCGGCGGCCTTGAGGACGGTCGACGGTTCGGCGCCATTGCGGCGCGGGGGCGCCTGGTTGAGGACGATCAGGCCCTTCTTGCCCAGGCGGCGAACCGCCTCGGCCGAACGGGCGATCGAGGCGATGTCGAGGAAGGTGGGGCGGCAGACCAGGAGGCAAAGATCCGCGCACTGCACGGCCTGCAGCACGTCGGTGTCGGGCGCGGCGGGCGTGTCGACGATCAGGCACTCAAAGCCGGAATAGTCGGCATGGGTCTTGGTCTGGAACAGTTTCCCGGCGTTGATCTCCATCACGGCGGGGCCCGGCGCCGCGCGGGCTTTCAGCGCATCTGTCGCCGAGCGCTGAAGGTCGATGTCGGCCAGCATTGTCCGCAGGCCGGACAAATAGGCGGTGATCGCCAGGTTGACCGCCAGGGTGGTCTTTCCGGAGCCACCTTTCCGCGAGATCACAGCGATAGTTTTCACGTCCGGAACTCCAGTTCGCACACGATCCGATCCCCACCGTCTGTGGATAAGTAACAGCGTGATGTGAAAACTTGGCAAACGAATTGTCGCCACGGGCGAGTGGTAACCCTTGAGAATCAAGAGGGAAGGGCTCCGACTTGGTTAATCCGGGCGCACTCTGCGCAGATGGACGGCAACGCCGCTTGACCCGTGGCCACCATTGCGCGAGGCAGAACCCGTGATGCGCCGCCTGATCGAGTTCGTGACCAATATGGACGCCCGCGCCTGGCGCACGGTGGCGGTGTCCTTCGTGCTGTTCGGCGGCGTGGGCATTGTCTTCCTGTTCGGGGCCCAGTTGCTGGGCCTGAATGGGGAAGCGGCGGTCGAGCACTGGCTGGGCGCCGCGCATGGTCCGTGGGCGCTGCCGGTCGCCGTCGGGGCCTTCGCCGCCCTGGCCTTCATCGGCGTGCCCCAGTTCGTGCTGATCGCCGCGGCGGTGGTCGCCTTCGGGCCCTGGACCGGCTTTTCCTACAGCTGGATCGGCACCCTGGTGTCGTCGCTCATCGGCTTCTGGCTGGGCCGGGCGTTCGGGGCCAAGGTGCTGCGCGACTTCGCCGGCGAGGGCGTGGCCAAGTTCATGAAGCTGATCGGCAAGAACGGCTTTCTGGCCAGCCTGATCGTCCGCCTGGTGCCCTCCGCGCCGTTCATTGTCGTCAACATGGCCGCTGGCGTGACGCCGATGAAGATCCGCGACTTCGCGGCCGGCACCGCCATCGGCATCATTCCAAAGATCGCCCTGACCGCGTTCGCGGGCAATTCCATCGTTCAGGCCATGAAGGGCGGCGGCGGCAGGCACATCGTCTTGCTGGTGATCGCGGTCGCGGTCTGGATCGTCGCGGGCCTGGTGGCGCGCGCCTGGCTCAAGAAGCGCGAGGCGGCGGAGTAGAGCGCGATAGCCGAAAGTGTATGCGGTTTCGGCGGCTATCGCGCTCTAAGTGTATGATTTAGAGCCTTTTGAACGCCTCATATGATTCCATATGAAGCTAAAAGGCTCTAGGGGCCAGAGAGGCGGGCTCCGGCGCTTCAGGCAGCTCCAGCGCCTTGCGCGTGGCGGTTCTCCAGGCCAGCGCCATGTCTCCGAACCATGTGATCCTGGCGGCGTCCGTCATGCCGTCGCCGCGCTCGATCCCCGCGATCCACGTCTCTATGATAAAGGGCAGAAAGGCTCTCGCCGCGTGAGCACAGGCGGCCCGCAGGTCATCCGGGGCGTCGGCCGGCGCGGCCACGAAGGGTTCGGTCAAGGCCGTCAGCAGGGTGTCGCAGGCCGTGGCCCAGGGCGCGGTTTCCGGACCCCCGCGCGCGTCGCGCAAGAGCAGCAGGAACAGCGCCGGACGGGCTCGACCCATCTCGATCAGGGTGGCGATGCCAGAGCCATAGCCCCGCCAGGGCTTTGTGGCGATCGCCTCGATTTCACCCAGGATATCGCTGAACAGAGCGTCGATCAGGGCCTGTCGAGAAGGATAGAGCCGATAGATCAGGATCTTGGCCATGCCAACCCGGTTGGCCACGTCCTGCATGGTGGCCGCGTGCAGGCCCTTTTCCGTGAACACCATCACCGCGGCGTCCAGCACCGCCTGGGCGCGCGCGTCGCGATCCACCCGGGGCTTGGGCTGTCCGGGGCGGCCGCGTGGCGTGGGCTCAGGAGACTGATTTGCGCTGGTCATCTTCGATGCTATGTAAAATGAAACCATAGAGTTTCAAAATAAGAAGCTAGGGAGGATTCGATGGTGGAGCCTAGGGCTGGCCTGAAGGCCGCGCTGCTGATTTCAACCGTGGCGCTTATCGGGGCTCCAGGCGCGGTCCAGGCAGGGCAGCCGGCCTCTCCCATCACCATCCAGCACCAGAAGGCCGTCGCCGAGGCCTTGCCATTCGCCGACCGTCAGGACTTCGATTTCGCCGATCGCGGCTTTCTGGGCACGCGCGCGGATCCGCTGATCAAGCGCGCCGACGGACAGGTGGCCTGGAACCTCGCCGCCTATGACTTTCTCAAGGGCGAGCGTCCGGCGACGGTGAACCCCAGCCTGTGGCGCCAGGCCCAGCTGCTGGCCCGTCACGGCCTTTATCAGGTGTCGGACAGGGTCTGGCAGGTGAGGGGGTTCGATGTCTCCAACGTCACCTTCATCAAGGGCGACACCGGCTGGGTGGTGGTCGATCCGTTGACCACGGCCGAGACGGCCAGGGCGGCGTTCGAACTGGTCACTGAAAAGCTCGGCGCCTTGCCGATCAGGGCGGTCATCTACACCCACAGCCACAGCGACCACTTCGGCGGCGTGCGCGGCATCGTCGACCAGAAGGACGTCGAAGCTGGCAGGATCGCGATCGTGGCGCCGGAAGGCTTCATGAAGGAAGTGGTCAGCGAGAACATCCTGGCCGGCAACGCCATGAGCCGTCGCGCGCAGTATCAGTTTGGCGTGATGCTGCCGCCCGGCGTCGAGGGGCAGATCAGTTCGGGCATCGGCCAGGGCATCGCCAAGGGCACGATCACCCTGATCCCGCCGACCCAGATCGTGGATCATACCGGCCAGGAACTGGTGCTGGACGGGGTGAAATTCCGCTTCCAGTACACGCCCAACACCGAAGCCCCGGCGGAGATGAACTTCTACCTGCCGGACCTGCGGATTCTCGACATGGCCGAGAACGCCAATGTCTCGATGCACAATGTGCTGACCCCTCGCGGAGCCCTGGTGCGTGACTCCAAGGCGTGGGCCGACGACCTGACCGAGTCGATCCGTCTCTATGCCGACGGCTCGGACCTGATGATCACCAGCCACGGCTGGCCGCGCTTTGGCCGCGAGACCGTCAAGACCTTCCTGGGCGAGCACCGCGACGCCTACAAATACCTCCACGACCAGTCTGTGCGGATGCTCAACGAGGGTCTGACCGGCGACGAGATCGCCGCCCAGATCCAGCTGCCGCCCACCCTGGCCCGGGACTGGTACAATCGCGGCTACTACGGGAGCATGAGCTTCAACAGCCGCGCGGTCTATCAGCGCTACATGGGCTGGTATGACGCCAATCCGGCGCACCTGGATCCCGCGCCGCCGGCCCGGACCGGTCAGCGCTATGTCGCGGCGATGGGCGGGGCCGACAAGGTCAAGGCCATGGCCGCCGAGGCCGCCAAGACCGGTGACTATGCCTGGGCCGCCTCGCTGCTCAATCATGTGGTGATGGCCGATGACGGCGATGCGGCCGCCAAGACCCAGCTGGCGGCGGTGTATGAGCAGCTCGGCTACCAGACCGAAAACGCCATCTGGCGGAACATGTATCTGACGGCGACCGACGAACTGCGGGGCGGGGTGCGCAAGCTGCCGGCCTCCATGGCGCCGCTGGACATGTTGCAGGGTCTGTCCAGCCAGATGATCTTCGACGTCCTGGCGATCCGCCTGAACGCCGACAAGGTCGGCGACGCCCATCTGACGCTGGCTTTCGTCTTCCCCGAACGCAACGAGCGCTTCGTGGTCGAGGTCCGCAACCGGGTGCTGGTGGCGCAGCCGGCGCTCGGCTCGGAGGCGGTCGACGCCACCCTCACGGTCTCGCGACCGGTGTTCCTGGATTCCCTGTTCCGGGGGACGTCCTTGCTGCCGAAGATCACGTCGGGAGAGGTGAAGCTGGAGGGCGATCGCGCCGCGCTTGGGCGGCTGGCGGGGTGGTTTGACGCCTTTCCGACCGATTTTCCGATCGTGACGCGCCTCAAATAGTTTGATGCATGGAGGAAAGTTGCGTTCTGTGCGGCCAATCAGCCGTTAGGCGCAAAATGCTTGCTCGATTTTGGCGTGATGTGTAGAAAGTGCTCATGAACGTCGCGCGCAATCAGCTTCTGCTTCGGCTTATCAGCCCCTGGGCGCTCTAGGGTCACGCATCGTCGTGGCCGGGCGCGCAGGGGATAGTCAATCCATCGCCGCCCCGCACGCAGACACCTTCCGACGAGTAATTCCATGACCTCCGTATCACCCGACGCCTTCGACAAGCGCGACAACGTCGTCATTTTCGACACCACCATGCGCGACGGCGAGCAATCGCCCGGCGCCTCGATGTCGCATGATGAAAAGCTGGAACTGGCCAAGATCCTCGAGGAGATGGGCGTCGACATCATCGAGGCCGGCTTCCCGATCGCCTCGAACGGCGACTTCGCGGCCGTCCACGAGATCGCCAAGATCGTCAAGGACAGCACCATCGCCGGCCTGTGCCGCGCGCACCAGGTCGATATCGACCGCTGCGCCGAGGCCCTGAAGCCCACCCAGCGCGGTCGCATCCACGTGGTCATCGCCACCAGCGACCTGCACATGAAGCACAAGCTGCAGATGGAGCCTGACGCCGTCATCGACGTGATCGCCCGCTCGGTCGGTCACGCCCGCAATCTGCGCGACGACGTCGAATGGTCGGCCGAGGACGCCACCCGCAGCGACCGCCAGTTCCTGCGCCGCGCCATCGAGACCGCGATCAAGGCCGGCGCCACCACGATCAACCTGCCCGATACCGTCGGCTACACCTATCCTTCGGAATATGCCGACCTGTTCAGCTGGATGACCCAGAACGTCGAGGGCGCCGACAAGGTGATCTTCTCGACCCACTGCCATAACGATCTGGGCCTGGCCGTGGCCAACAGCCTGGCCGGCGTGCAGGGCGGGGCGCGTCAGGTGGAGTGCGCCATCAACGGCCTGGGCGAGCGCGCCGGCAACGCCGCGCTGGAAGAGATCGTCATGGCCCTGAAGGTGCGCGGCGACCGCCTGCCTTACGAGACCAGGATCGACACCACCCACATCACCCGCGCCAGCCGCTACGTCTCGGCCATCACCGGGTTCCCGGTGCAGTACAACAAGGCCATCGTCGGCAAGAACGCCTTCGCGCATGAAAGCGGCATCCACCAGGACGGGATGCTGAAGAACCGCGAGACCTACGAGATCATGACCCCGGAATCGGTCGGCCAGGCTCCGTCCAGCCTGGTCATGGGCAAGCACTCGGGCAGCCACGCCTTCCGCGCCAAGCTGAAGGACCTGGGCTACGAGCTGGGCCAGAACGCCCTGAAGGAGGCCTTTGGCCGCTTCAAGGACCTGGCCGACCGCAAGAAGCATGTCTACGACGACGACATCATCGCCCTGGTCGACGACGCCCTGGCGCGCGGCTCGGAGAAGATCCGCGTCGCCCACCTGCGCGTGGTGGCCGGCACCGACGGCCAGTCGGCCGAACTGACCCTGGACGTCGACGGCCAGGAGCGCACCGCCGAGGCGACCGGCGACGGTCCCGTCGACGCCGTGTTCAACGCCATCCACAAGATCGTGCCGCACAGCGCGGCGCTGCGCCTGTTCCAGGTGCACGCGGTCACCGAAGGCACCGACGCCCAGGCCCAGGTCTCGGTGCGTCTGGAAGAGGACGGCCGCATCGCCACCGGCCAGGCCGCCGACACCGACACGCTCACGGCCTCCGCGAAGGCCTATGTGAACGCGCTCAACAACCTCTTCGCCCGCAAGGAAAAGAGCCGCCCCGAAGCGGCGATCGCCAGCGGCTTCTAGGATCGGAGGCGCTCGCGCGCCCCGACTCCTTTCCCACGTCACACGGGTGATCCCGTCGCGCTTGCGCGACGGGCCGCGCGGTCCTGCGCGATCACATGAAAGAGCGGCCGATGACCTCTGCCTTCTTCTCGACGAACCCCGCGTTCGGCGACAACGCCGCCGCCTTGCCGGAGGGCTGGCGGGAAATCGGCGTCCGCACGGCGGCGCTCGGCTTCGACATGCCCTCCGAGGCTGACACCGGGGCCCTGCTGCGGCTGCTGGCCGCCGCCAAGCCGGGCGGACGCCTGCTGGAGCTGGGCACCGGGACCGGTCTCGCCACGGCCTGCCTGCTGGCGGGCATGGATACCGGCGCGATCCTGACCAGCCTGGACAACGACGCCGACGTTCAGGCCGTGGCGCGGGACGTGTTGGGCGATGATCCCCGCGTGACCTTCGTCCTCGACGACGCCATGGACCACGTCCGCACGCAGCATCCCGGGTCGCTGGACCTGATCTTCGCCGACGCCTGGCCGGGCAAGTATGACGGCCTGGACGAAACCCTGGCCCTGCTGGCGCCGGGCGGGCTCTATGTGGTCGATGACATGCTTCCCCAGCCCAACTGGCCGCCCAATCACCAGGCGCGCGTGGACGCCTTGACCTTGCGTCTGAAAACGCATCCCGACCTTGTCGTCGTCAGTCTGCCCTGGGCGTCGGGTTTGATCGTCGCGGCGCGCCGGTCATGATCTGGATCCCCATCACCATCGGCGCGGCGGCCCTGCAGGTCGCCCGCAACGCCGCCCAGCGCTCGGTCATGGGCGGAGCGGGGCCCTGGGGCGCCACGCTGGTGCGCTTCCTGTTTGGCCTGCCGTTCGCCACCGTGTTCGCGGTTGTCGCCTGGGTCCTGACGCCCGGCGCGAGAGCTCATCCCTCGGCCTGGTTCTGGCTGGCCTGCGCGGCGGGGGCGGGGGCCCAGATGAGCGCCACGGCCGCGCAACTGGTGGCCATGCACCGCTCGACCTTCGCCCTGGGCACGGCCATGCAGCAGAGCGGCCTGCCGTTCGCCCTGATCTGGGGCGCGACGCTGTTTGGCGATCACATAAGCCCGCTGACCTGGGCCGGCGGCCTGGTGGCCTCGGCGGGGCTGGCGGCGCTGACCTGGCCGAGAGGCGAGGTGGTGATGCGACGCGGCGCGGCCCTGGCCGGCCTGGGCTCGGGCGCGCTGTTCGCGCTGAGCGCCAATTGCTTCCGCCAGGCCAGCCTGACCCTGGATCCCGCCCATCATGTCGCGTCGGCCTTTGCTACGGTCATGGTGGTGCAGGCCATCCAGACCGTGGTGCTGACGGGGTTCCTGGCGGCGAGAAATCCCGCCGCCCTGACCGCCGTGATCGCCGCGTGGCGTCAGTCCCTGGGCGCCGGCTTCTGCGGCGCGGCGGCCTCCGGCCTGTGGTTCACGGCCATGGCGCTCAGCCCCGTGGGACCGGTGCGGGCGGTCGGCGTGATCGAAATGCCCATCGCCGCCCTGGCCGGAAATCGTCTGTTCGCCGAGCGTCTGACGCCCTTGCAGATCGCCGCCGGACTGCTCACGGCGATCGGTGTGGTGATGGCCGCGCTCGGCTAGATTTCGCCATGATCCAGTGCTTGGGGCCCCCGTTCGCAAATGCCTTTGGATCAGCCGCGAATAGACCTTGAAATCAACGCTTTCGCAGGGCAAACGGGCGACGTCGATGCGCCTTGGGGCTGTCTGGCGACGGCGCGGCCAGGGGGCGGCGCTCCCGTCGTGTTCCAAGGGACAAAGACCCGGGTAAGACGGCGATTCCGGGGAATCATGTTGTCCTTGTCCGGGAGTGGGTTAGGAGACTTTCACGCGCGGAGTCTATCTTCACGTCGTGAACCATCCTCGGCCCGCTTTCGTGTTGAATTGCAGCGTCTTGCCCCTCTATCCCTCAGTCAGGGCTTTCAATGTTTTCTTCCCTCTTCGGCGTGATCTCCAACGACATCGCCATCGATCTCGGAACGGCCAACACCCTTATCTATATGAAGGGCAAGGGGATCGTTCTGAATGAGCCGTCGGTGGTTGCGTTGCGCAACGTCGGCGGTCGCAAGATCGTCCACGCCGTGGGAATCGAAGCCAAACAGATGCTGGGTCGCACGCCCGGCCACATGGAAGCCATCCGTCCGATGCGCGACGGGGTCATCGCCGACTTCGAAGTCGCCGAGGAGATGATCAAGTATTTCATCCGCAAGGTTCACAACCGCAAGGGCTTCGTGAATCCCAAGGTCATCGTCTGCGTGCCGTCGGGCGCCACCGCCGTCGAACGCCGCGCCATCAACGATTCCTGCCTCAACGCCTCGGCCCGCCGCGTCGGTCTGATCGACGAGCCGATGGCCGCCGCGATCGGCGCCGGCCTGCCGATCCACGAGCCGACCGGTTCGATGGTCGTCGACATCGGCGGCGGCACCACCGAGGTGGCCGTGCTGTCGCTGTCAGGCATCGTCTATTCGCGCTCGGTCCGCGTGGGCGGCGACAAGATGGACGAGGCGATCATCAGCTACATGCGTCGCCACCATAACCTGCTGATCGGCGAGACGACCGCCGAGCGCATCAAGAAGGAAATCGGCACCGCCCGCGCGCCGGCCGACGGCGAAGGCCTGTCGATCGACGTCAAGGGCCGCGACCTGATGCAGGGCGTGCCGCGCGAAGTGCGCATCAGCGAAAAGCAGGCCGCCGACGCCCTGGCCGAACCGGTCGGGCAGATCGTCGAGGCCGTGAAGGTCGCGCTTGAAGCCACGCCGCCTGAGCTGGCCTCCGACATCGCCGACAAGGGCATCATGCTGACCGGTGGCGGCGCTCTGCTGCGCGGCCTGGACGCCGAGATCCGCGACCACACCGGCCTGCCGGTCACCGTGGCCGACGATCCGCTGTCGTGTGTGGCCCTGGGTTGCGGCAAGGTGCTCGAGCATCCCAAGTGGATGAAGGGCGTCCTGGAATCCACCCTGGCCTAGGCCTAGAATCCTGCAAGGGCGCCGGGGCGGCGCCAGGAGAACGCATTCGTGCCCTTTCGCGAAGGTCCCCTTGGCGACCTGAAAGTGCCGCTCACCTGGACCGCGGCCGTGGCGCTCATCGTCGCGGTCGTGATCGCGGTGGCGTTCCTTCTGGCCGACCGGCGCGAGACGCTTCAGGACCACGCCTATGGCGTGACCCGCCAGACGGTCGACACGGTGTCCAAGCCGGTCAGCGGCGTCATCGCCGCGCCGGGACGCTGGACGGGCCTGGGGCTGGACTTCGTTCGCAGCTACTTTTTCACCGCTTCGGAAAACCGCCGGCTGAAGGCCGAGCTGGCCGACATGCGCCAGTGGCGCGACCGGGCCCTGGCGCTGCAGGACACCAATGACCGCTACAAGTCGCTGCTGGGTCTGAAGACCGATCCGCCGATCCCGATGGCCTCGGCCCGGGTTGTCAGCGACAGCCGGGGGCCCTTCGCCAATACGCGCCTGGCCGACGCCGGTTCGGAAAAGGGCGTGGTGGTCGGCAACCCCGTCCTGAATGAGCGCGGTCTGGTGGGGCGTGTGGTGGGTGTCTCCAACGGCGCCAGCCGGGTGCTGCTGCTCACGGACATCGCCTCGCGAACGCCGGTGATGATCGACCGCACCAACGCCCGCGCCATCCTGACCGGCGACGGCGGACCCAATCCGAAGCTGGAATATCTGCGCGGCGTCGATCCGATCCAGCCGGGCGACCGGGTGGTGACTTCAGGTGATGGCGGCGTGGTGCCGCGCGGCCTGCCGGTGGGTGCGGCGGTCAAGGGGCTGGACGGTCGCTGGCGCGTGGTGCTGTTCGCCGACGACGCCGCGATCGACTTCGTTCGCATCCTGCTCTTCAAGGACTTCGCCCAACTGGCCGATGAAAAGCAGTTGCAGACCCGCAGCCTGCCGCCGGTGACGACCGAGGATCCACAGACCTCGATCCTGAGCGCCGCGCCGCCGCCCGCCGCCTCGACCACGCCCTCCGGGTCGCCGCCGACGCCGGCGGCCGTCAAACCGGCGCCGCCCAAGCCCGCGCCTACAAAGCCCGCGCCCCCAAAACCCGAGACGGTCCCGGCGACGACGGGAGCGCAACGATGAGCATGCGCGGCGCCCGGCCTCTGCACCCGGCGCGCTGGCTGGGTATCCCGCTGCTGACCTGCATCGCGGCCACCATCGTCTTTTCGGCGCCGATCCGGATCTGGGGCCTGCAACTGCCCGAGCCTGTGTTCGCCATGGTGCCGGCTTTCGCCTGGGCGCTGATCCGCCCGTCCATTCTGGCCCCGTTCGCGATCCTGGCCCTGGGCCTGTTTCTCGACATCTTCTGGGGCGGCCCCACCGGTCTGTGGGGCCTGTCGCTGCTGGTCGCCTACGCCACGGTGCTGACCGCCCGCAACATGATGACCGGCCAGAGTCGCCCGATGATGTGGGCCTGGTTCGCCGGGGTCTCGGCCGTCGCCATGGTGGCCGGCTTCCTGTTCTCGATGCTCGACAGCCTGGCCATGCCCAGTCTGATGGCGGTGTTCTGGCAGTTCCTGGCCACGGCCCTGCTGTTCCCGTTCGCCCATCGTCTGGTCGATCGTTTCGACGACGCCGACGTCCGTTTCCGGTAGGGCGATGAGCGAACCGTCAATCCTGTTCTTCGAGGTCAATGAGCGCCAGGGGGTCTTCCACCGCCGCGCGTTCCTGATGGGGGGCCTGGCGGGCGCTGGCCTGCTGGCCCTGGGCGGTCGCCTGGCCCAGCTGCAGCTGGTCGAGGCCCAGCGGTATCAGAAGCTGTCGGCCGGCAACCAGTTCAACTACCGTCTGGTGCCGCCGCCTCGCGGCCTGATCCTCGACAGGAACGGCACGCCCCTGGCGTCCAATCGTCCGAACTTCCGGTTGTTGGTCACCAAGGACAAGGATCTGGATGTCGAGGCGACGCTCGACGATCTGGCCAAGCTGGTGCCTATCGACGGCTCGCGTCGCGCCCGGATCATCAAGGATCTGGCCCGCGCGCCGCGCAAGGCGCCGGTGGCGGTGATGGAGGACATGACCTGGGAGGAGTTCTCCCGCGTCAATATCCGGGCGCCCGAACTGCCGGCCGTCACCGCCGACATGGGCGAAGTGCGGGTCTATCCATTCGGCGGCGCCTTCGCCCACGTCATCGGCTATGTCGCCAAGGTCTCGGACCGCGACCTGGAAGCGGCCAAGAACGATCCCACCCAGGACCAGGACCTGTTGCACCATCCGGGCTTCCGGATCGGCAAGCAGGGCGTCGAGAAGGCTTTCGACACCGAGCTGCGCGGCAGGGCCGGCGCCACCAAGGCCGAGGTCGACGCCCAGGGGCGCGTCGTGCGCCTGGACCCCGAGGGCGACATCCGCCCCACGCCGGGCAAGGAAATCCGCCTCACCCTCGACGCCGATATCCAGAACCGCGCCCTTGAGGTGATGGGCGAGGAGAGCGGCGCCATCGTGGTGATGGACTGTCGCAACGGCGACCTGCTGTGCATGGTCTCCACGCCCAGCTTCGACGCCAATCGCTTCGTTCGCGGTCTCAGCGGCCCCGAATACAAGGCCCTGGCCGAGTACGAGCGCAAGCCGCTGCTCGACAAGGCCATGACCGGCACCTTCCCGCCGGGCTCGACCTTCAAGCCGACCGTGGCCCTGGCGGCGCTGACGGCGGGCGTTGATCCCGAGGTGCGGGTGCACTGCAGCGGCGGCTGGTATTATGGCGGCCGTACGTGGCGTTGCTACAAGCCCGGCGGCCATGGCTCGCAGAACATGCACGAGGCCATCAAGAACTCGTGCGACATCTATTTCTACCAGACGGCCCTGAAGACGGGTCCGACCAACATCGCCAACGCCGCCCGGGCCATGGGGTTTGGTCAGATCTTCGACATCGGCATTCCGGGCCAGAAGCGCGGCCTGGTGCCCGATCCGGAATGGAAGAAGCGGGCCTTCAAGAAGAATCCGGCCAACCAGACCTGGTTTCCGGGCGAAACGCCCAGCTACGGCATCGGGCAGGGGGCCTTGAACGTCAACGCGCTGCAGCTGGCGGTGATGACGGCCCGCATGGCCAACGCCCGAAAGGCCCTGCTGCCGCGCCTGATCAAGTCGGTGGGCGGCGTCGAGCAGCCCAGCGGCGCGGCCGTGCCAGACCTGCCGTTCTCGGCCGAGCACCTGGCCTATGTGCGCGGCGGCATGGCCGCGGTGGCCAACGACGTCACCGGCACCGCCTATCGCAACAGCCAGCTGGGCCTGGGCGACATCCAGATGGCCGGCAAGACCGGCACCGCCCAGGTGCGCAGCTTCGACAAGGTTGCGTCGCGCAAGAGCGACAACGTTCGCTGGCGGCTGAAGGACCACAACCTGTTCGTCGCCTTCGCGCCCTATGACGATCCGCGCTACGCCGTTTCGGTCATCATCGAGCACGGCGGCATGGGCGGCGGCACCGCCGGCGCGCCGCGCGCGCGCGAAGTGATGCGCGTGGCCCTGCTGAAGGATCCGGAAATCCGCGCCCGCATCGAAAAGCCGATGCCGTTGCCCGACGCGCCCGTCGAGGACGTGGTCGAAGGCGCGGCGCCGGAAGATCCGGTCGAAGGCCCGCCGCCGGCGCCGCCGACCGCGCCGCAAGGACCGCACATATGACCCTCAGCGGCGGCCTCAGCCGGCCCGGCGAACGCGACCGGCCGACCATCAAGTTCATGGAGATCGACTGGACCTTCTGCCTGTTCCTCTGCCTGATCGCGGGGACGGGCGCGCTGATGCTGTTCTCGATCGCGGGGGCGTCGTGGGAGCCCTGGGCCGCCAAGCACCTGCTGCGCTTTGGCCTCTACTTCATCATCATGGTCGTGCTGGCCATGGTTGATCTGCGCTGGTGGTTCTCGATCGCCTATCCCGTCTATGTCATCGGCCTGTTGCTGCTGGTGGCGGTCGAGGTGGTGGGGGATGTGTCGCTGGGCGCCCAGCGCTGGCTGTCGATCGGATCCTTCCGTTTCCAGCCTTCGGAGGTGATGAAGATCGGCCTCGTGCTGGCCCTGGCGCGCTACTATCACGGGCTTTCCGCCGACAGCGCCCGTCTGTCGTGGCGGCTGATCGTGCCGCTGCTGATGATCGGCGCGCCGGTTCTGCTGGTCGCCCACCAGCCGGACCTGGGCACGGCGGTGCTGATCGCGGCCACCGGAATGTCGATCGTGGTGCTGGCCGGGCTGTCGTGGCGGGTTATCGTGGCCGGCATCGTCGCGGCGCTGGTCGCCATTCCGCCCTTCGTGCTGTTCGTGCTGCACGACTATCAGCGCAATCGCATCCTGACCTTCATGCACCCCGAGCAGGATCCGTCCGGCAACGGCTATCACATCCTGCAATCCAAGATCGCCCTGGGCTCGGGCGGGCTGCTGGGCAAGGGCTTTGGCCTGGGCTCGCAGAGCCAGCTGAACTTCCTGCCGGAAAAGCAGACCGACTTCATCTTCGCCACCCTGGCCGAGGAGTTCGGCTTCCTGGGCTGTTTCGGGGTTCTGTTCCTGTATGGGGCGGTGATCTTCATGGCCCTGCGGATCGCCTCGATCAGCCACAGCCACTTCGGACGCCTGGCCGCCGCCGGCACGACCGCGACCTTCGCGCTCTACGTGCTGATCAATGGCGCGATGGTCATGGGGCTGGCGCCGGTGGTGGGTGTGCCGATGCCTATGCTGTCGTACGGCGGCACCGTCATGCTCACGGTGATGATCGGCTTTGGCCTGGTCCAGGCCGTGCGCGTGCATCGCTATACCGAGGTCACCAGCGGCAAGGGCTCGCTGGTCTGATGACGGCGACGGACGAGCTTCTGCCAGTCCTGGTCACGCCGCGTCTGCGCCTTCGCTGCTTTCGACCGGAAGACGCGCCGGCCCTGGCCGCCAACCTGACGCCGCCCGTGACCCGGTGGCTGGCGACCTGGCCCGATCCGGTTTCCATCGACCTTGCCGCCCAGCGGATCAACGAAGCCCGCGCGGGCGTGCGGGCCGGCTGGCATGTCTGCTATGCGATCGAACGCCTGTCGGACGGCGTCGTCATCGGCGGCTTCGGCGGCGGCACAGTGGAAGATCTCGACGGGATCGAGATCGGCTATCACCTGGCTGAGCCGGCGCACGGCCATGGCTACATGACCGAGGCGGGCAGGGCGGTGATGGAGGTCCTGTGGCAAAGGCCGCAGATCAGGATCATCGAGGCGGTCGCCCAGAACGAGAATGAGCCGTCGTTCCAGGTCATGCGCCGCCTGGGCATGAGCGCCACCGGCCGCAAGCTGGTCCATTCCCCGGCCCGCGACCGCTGGGAATGGTGCGGGGTCTACGCGATCAATCGACCGGCTTAAGAGACCAGCGCCGCCTCGGTGGCCCGAACCAGACCGTCGATGATCCCCGGCTCGGTCGAGGCGTGGCCGGCGTCCCAGATGATGTCGAAGCGGGCCTGCGGCCAGGCCTTGTGCAGGCTCCAGGCGCTGTCCAGCGGCGTGACCACGTCAAAGCGGCCCTGCACGATCCAGCCGGGGATGTGCTTGATCTTGTCGATGTTCTTCAGGATCCAGCCGTCGTGGTCGAAGAAGCCCTTGTTGGTGAAGAAGTGGCATTCGATGCGCGCGAAGGCGATGGCGAAGTCTTCTTCATTGAATTTCGGGGGACGGGCCTCGGGCCCTCGCAGCGAGATGGTGTCGCCTTCCCACTGGCTCCAGGCGGCGGCGGCTTCCAGCTGCACGCGGCGGTCGGGGGCGACGAGGCGGCGGTGATAGGCGGCCATCAGGTCGCTGCGTTCATCCTCCGGGATCGGGGCCAGGAACCGTTCCCACGCATCGGGGAACAGCATCGAGGCGCCGTCCTGATAGAACCAGCGCAGTTCCTTTTCGGTGAGCAGGAAGATGCCGCGCAGCACCAAGCCCTCGACGCGGTCGGGATGCTTGATGGCGTAGGCCAGGGCCAGGGTCGAACCCCACGAGCCGCCGAACACGGTCCACTTCTCGACGCCCAGATGCTCGCGAAGCCGCTCGATGTCCTCGATCAGGCTCCAGGTGGTGTTGTCGTCGAGGCTGGCGTTGGGGCGCGAGCGGCCGCAGCCGCGCTGGTCGAACAGCGCCATGCGCCACTTGGCCGGGTCGAAGAACCGCCGCATGGTCGGATTGACCGCGCCGCCGGGGCCGCCGTGCAGGATCACGCAGGGCTTGCCGCGCGGGTTGCCGCATTCCTCGTAATAGATCTCATGCGGGCCGCCCGTCGCCATCCAGCCGAATGAAAATGGCTCGACCTCGCGGAAAAGGCCGCGGCGGCCGGTGGACGACATCACGGTGGAAGAAGCGTTACGATCCATTCCCCGAACCTAGCGCGCTTCCCATCGTCCTGTGAACGGAAGATCGATCACGCGGTGATCAGGGATGCGTCACGCCAGCGAGTTGCTATGTTCCGGTCATGGACTCGCCTGAAGACCTCACCGACGAAGAATTGCTGGGCATGCTGACGCCGCGCCAGCTGGCCGAGCTGGATCGCACGATCGGCGAGACCTTCGCGGACGGCGGGGTCGATCGCGCCGACGCGCTGTTCGCGCTGGCCCAAGTCTATACGATGCGCGCGGCCGAGCGCGACGAGACCTCGGCCCTGGCGATGCTGCAACTTGCCGCCGCGATGCGTCGCCGGGCGGGTCTCATGGCCGCGGCGCGGCCGGCGCGCTAGACCGGAAAGCGCCGGTTCATCCACTCGATCAGCGCGGTGCTGACCTCCGCCGGCTTCTCCTGCTGGGTCCAGTGGCCGCTGCCCTTGATCAGAAGCTTCTCAAGATCCTCGATCTGCTCGCCCATGCGGTCGCACAGCGATGGGGGCAGCACCACGTCATGCTCGGCCATGATCATCAGGCAAGGAATGCCGTCGATGCGACGCGGCAGGTGTTCCGAACGCTCCCAGTTGCGGGTGAAGTTGCGGTACCAGTTGATGCCGCCGGTGAAGCCGGTGCGCGTGAAGCTTTCGGTGAACACCGCCAGCTCCTCGGGCCGCAGGAACTGCAGCGGATCATTCGCCGGGTCATAGCGCGCCAGCCCTTCCTGCAGGGCCAGGCTCTTGCGCTCGGCGGGGCGGGCCTCGAAAGCTTCGACGCTGTCGCCCGGCGCGCGCATGAAGAAGCGGATGGTCTTGCCGGGATCGGCGCCCAGCTGCGCGTCGGCGACGCCCGGCTTCTGGAAGTGGACGATATACATCTCGTCGCCATAGGCGTTGCGATACATCTCGATCGGGTCCAGCGGCAGGCGTGGCGTAAACGGGGTGTTCAGGCCGATGATTCCGGCGCAGCGCTCTGGGTGCAGCAGCGGCATCGCCCAGACGATGATGCCGCCCCAGTCGTGGCCGCAGAACACGGCCTTCTCGACGCCCAGATGATCCAGCAGCCCGACCAGGTCGCCGGTCAGGTGCTCCATGTCATAGGCTTCGACGGCTTCTGGACGATCCGTCAGACCATAGCCGCGCTGGTCGGGCGCGATGACCCAGCGGCCGGCCGCCGCCAGGGCCGCCACCTGATGCCGCCAGGAATAGGAAAACTCGGGAAAGCCGTGGCATAGCACGATCGGAACGCCACGGCGGGGGCCGGCCTCGTAATAGGCCATGCGAATCCCGTTGACCGTCGCGAACGATGGCGAAGGCATCGGCGGGGCGAGCGGAGGGTGTTGCTGACCGGTCATGGGATGCGTCCTGCCCTGTATTATTGCTGATCACCGTGACGCCGCTTGGCGCGGCCCGCAAGGCGGTTAAGGGGTTCACGCAAGGTCAAACGGGAGTAGAAGCCCCCGCATGACCGCCGCTCCAACCCCCGCCGCGACGCCCTGGCGACTGGTCCTGCTGCTCGGGGCCCTGACCGCCTTCGCGCCGATGTCGATCGACATGTATCTGTCGAGCCTGCCATCGATCGGCCGCGCGCTGCACGCCGGACCCGACCAGACCCAGGCCACCCTGGCGGCCTTCTTCGCCGGCATGGCGATCGGCCAGTTCGTGTACGGACCGGCCTCCGACCGGCTGGGGCGCAAGGGGCCGATCCTGTTCGGGGTCGGCGTCTATGTGCTGGCCTCGGTCGCCTGCGCCCTGGCGCCGACCATCGAGGCGCTGATCGCTGCCCGCTTCATCCAGGCCCTGGGCGGCTGCGCCGGGGCCGTGGTGGCGCGGGCCGTGGTGCGCGACAAGTTCAGCCATGCCGACACGGCCCGGGTGCTGTCGCTGATGACCCTGATCATGGGCCTGGCGCCCGTTCTGGCCCCGCAGTTCGGCGGTTTGATCCAGTTGGTCGCCGGCTGGCGCGGGGTGTTCTGGACCCTGGCGGCGTTCGGCCTGTGCATCGGGATCTGGGTGGCCCTGGCCCTGGGCGAGTCCCGTTCGGACGAGACCCTGGCCCAGGCGCGGTCGGAAAACCCGCTGAAGGCTTTCGCCGCCCTGCTGCGGATGCGGCGACTGGTGGGCTACGGCCTGGCCGGCACGCTGAACGGCGCGGTGCTGTTCACCTACATCTCTGGCGGGCCCGATGTGATCATGGGGACCTATGGCCACTCGCCGCTGGTCTTCAATATCCTGTTCGCCTTCAACGCCGTCGGCATCATCGGCGCCAGCCAGGTCAACCGCCTGCTGCTGCGCCGCACGACGCCGGACCGGGTGCTGATGCGGGCCAGCATCGCCTCGCTGGTCTTCGCGTTCCTGCTGGTGACGGCCGCCTGGACGGGATTTGGCGGCCAGTGGACCGTGCTGCCCCTGCTGTTCCTGTCGCTGTCGACCTACGGCCTGATGGGCGGCAACACGATGGCGGGCGCGCTCAGCGTCGATCCCAAGCGGGCGGGTTCCACATCGGCCCTGATGGGCTCGGCCTCGTTCGGCTCTGGCGCCTTGGCGTCCTGGGTCAGCGGCCTGCTGCACGACGGCACGCCACGTCCGATGGCCGGCGTCATGTTCGTCTGCCTGGTGGGCTCGTCCCTGGCCATCTTCCTGATCGCCCTGCCCAAGGGCGGGGCCAAGGCTCAGTCCTGATCGGGAAGGGTGAAGGCCCGCCACGCCAGCACCGCCCAGCCGGTCAGGAACGCCAGGCCGCCCAGCGGGGTCACCGCGCCCAGCACGCGCGGCGCGCCCAGGGCCATGGCGTAGAGCGAACCGGAAAACAGCAGGGTCCCGCCCAGGAACAGCCCAGCGACCACTCCCATGCCCTTGGCGCCCGCGCGATGCAGGGCCAGGGCGGCGAACACCGCCAGGGCGTGGGTCATCTGATAGAGCGAGCCGGTGTGCAGCCACTCCACGGGTTTGGGGGCCGTGACGCCATGCGCGGCGAACGCGCCCAGCGCCACGGCCGACAATCCGCTCAGAGCCGCGAGGCCCGTCCAGGTCCTGGGAGTCCACGTGGCCATGTGCTTGACGTTCCGTCACTGTTGCATTCGCTCGGCGCGACCTTAACGTTGTTCACCTGTCCGTAAAGCCGCCCCGTCAGAGGGCCTGGCGCGGCCAGAAGGGAGGACGGCATGGCGCTCACCTGGGGCGACGATTATCCGATCCATCAGACGCCTGAACCGGTGGCCTATGCCGGTACGGATCGAAACTTCTACGACCGCTATTTCTTCAATGGCTACGCCGCTGACGGCGACGGCGGCGACCTGTTCTTCGCCGCCGCGTTCGGCGTCTATCCCCATCTCAACATCGCCGACGCCGCCTTCTGCGTGATGAAGGACGGCAAGCAGGTGAACCTGCGCGCCAGCCGCTGGCTGAACATGGAGCGGATGGACCTGCGGGTCGGACCGATCAGCATCGAGGTTCTTGAGCCCCTGCGGCGCCTGAAGCTGACGGTCGAGGCGCCCGAACACGCGATCCGCGCCGAGATCACCTTCGACGGCCGCGCCTTCCCGGTGGAGGAGCCGCGCTTCATCCGCCGCAACGGCCCCCGCACTTTCATGGACTACACTCGCCTGACCCAGAACGGTCGCTACAGCGGCTGGATCGAAGTGGATGGCGTCCGTTCCAGCATCGAGGGCTTCGTGGGCACCCGCGATCGGTCGTGGGGCGTGCGCCCCGTGGGCGCGCGCGATCCGCAGGAGCTGGCGCCGCCCGCGCCCATGCAGTTCTTCTGGCTGTGGTCGCCGTGCAATTTCGAGGATGGCAGCCTCTTCTTCCACACCAATGACGACGAACTGGGCCGCCCCTGGAACCGCCGGGCGCTGTGGCTTCAGGATGGCGGACGCGAGGGCGGGGAGGGCGGCTTCGAAGAGGCGTCCTGCACGATCGACTGGCGCTCGGGCACGCGCAACGCCAGGGCGGCGACGATCGACCTGGGCGCGGATGGCAAGGTCGTGGTCGAGCCTCAGACTGAGTTCTTCATGCTGGGCCTGGGCTATACGCATCCGACCTGGGGCCATGGCCTGAACCATGGCGAACTGGCCGTCGAGCGCGAGGACTACGACGCCGCCGGCCTCGACCGCCGGATGCCGCATCACCTGCACGTCCAGGCCTTGAGCCGGGTCACCTTCACCGACGCCGCGGGCCGTGTTCGCGTCGGACGGGGCGTGTTCGAGCAACTGGCGCTGGGCCCCCACGCGCCCTCGGGGTTCGCCTCGATTCTGGATGTCGCGCCATGACGCTCGCTGAACGGCTGGAGGCCTATCTGAGCCGTCATTGGCAGACGCCGACGACGGTCTCGGACCTGTCGCGCATTCCCGGCGGGGCCAGCCGCGAGACCTATCGCTTCGACGCGGTGATCGACGGCCAGCTTCGCCCGCTGATCCTGAGGCGCGATCCGTCCGGCAGCCTGATCGACACCGACCGGCGGCTGGAATATCTCGCCTTTCAGTCCTTCCACGGTCGCGCGCCGGTTCCTGAACCGATCGTCCTTGAAGGCGAGGGGACCGAACTGGAGCGGCCCTTCTTCATCATGAGCCGTGTGGACGGAGGAGCGGCGGCGTCGCCGTTCACCGTGCAGCCCTATGGCGAGCACGCCCAGGCGATCGGCGAGGCCTTCTTCACCGCGCTGGGCGCCATCGCCGCGACCCCGCCGGCGGGCCTGCCGCTGGCCGCCGATGCGCCCATGCCCGCGCCCGACGACTGCTGGCGCGTCGCCCTGGACCACTGGGCCAAGGTGATCGAGACCGACGAGCAGCATCCGCAGCCGATCGTCCGCGCCGCCATTCGCCGCCTGCGCCGCGCGCCGCCACCCCCCGCCAGCGCGGTGCGGGTGGTGCACGGCGACTATCGCACCGGCAACTTCCTGCATGACGGCCAGGGCAAGATCCTGGCGATCCTCGACTGGGAGATGGTGCATCTGGGCGATCCGCTGGAGGATCTGGCCTGGGCCATTGATCCCCTGTGGGGACATTATGACGACAACCGTGTCGCCGGGATGATCCCCCGGTCGGAGGCTCTGGCGATCTGGAGCTCGGCCAGTGGTCTGCCGATCGATCCCGAGGGCCTGGCCTGGTGGGAACTGTTCAGCGCCGTGAAGGGCCAGGCGATCTGGACCTCGGCGGCGCGGGAATATCGCGAGGGCGGGTTCAAGGATCCGGTTCTGGCGATCTCGGGCTGGTACACCGCCCGTCGGCACGACCAGATCCTGGCCGATCGCCTCATGCGCCTGGAGGGCCTGTCATGACCCCAAGCCTGCCCGATATCCTGGTCGGTAATTTCCTCTGCATGGCCGAACCGCCGCCGCCGGAGTCGGCCGGTGAATTCATGGCCGGCAAGGTCGGCGTCGTGGCGCTGCTGTCGCTGCTGGCCGCTCAGGAAGCCGAGCGCGGCCCTTCCGCCCGGGTCTGGGAGAACGCCGCCATCCGCGCGGTGCTGACCGATGCGGCAGAGGCCTATGGCGACGCCTTCGCCGAGGCCGGCGCCGGCGTGGACACGGACTTCACCCTGGGCGCGCTTGACCGCGCCAACGCCGCGCTGCGTCGGTCGCTGATCGCGCTGCATGAAGCGGTCGAGACGGCGGGGGATGTCGTCCGCGATCACGCCATCCTGAGGCTCTACGGCCAGATGGCCGACGCGCGACGGCTGGACATGCCGCCCTTGCCGGGACGGTGAGCCGCTAGATCTTGGGTTTGGCGTGCCGGGCGTGCTCGGCCTGTTCGGCCGGGCTGATGTCGATGAAGCCCGGCGCGCTGGCGTTGTAGGCGGCCGTCTTGTCCAGATCCATGACCACGCTGCGATGGCCCTGCCACACCATGTGCAGGGCGACATAGAGCACGATCGCCAGGCCGACGAAGCCGATCCAGCGGTGCTTGTGCAGAAGGTTGGCGATCGCCGAAGCGGCCAGGCCCATCAGCACGATCGACAGCAGCAGGCCGAAGACCAGCACGGCGGGATGTTCGCGGGCGGCGCCGGCCACGGCCAGCACGTTGTCCAGCGACATCGAGACGTCGGCGATCAGCACCTGCAGGAAGGCCTGCTTGAAGCTCTTGACGGGGCGGGGCGCCGCCTCGGTGGCCGGATTTCCGTCGATATCGGCCATGGCGTTGGCCTGGTCGTGGGTCATCTGCTCGCGCAGTTCACGCCACATCTTCCAGCAGACCCACAGCAGCAGGACGCCGCCGGCCAGCAGCAGGCCGATCACGCCCAGCAGCCAGGTGGTGATCAGGGCAAAGCCGATGCGCAGCACCACGGCCGCGCCCAGGCCGTACAGAATGACCTTCTTGCGATCCTTGACCGGCAGGCCGCCGGCCGCGAGGCCGACCGCGACCGCGTTGTCGCCCGCCAGGACGAGGTCGATCATCATGACTTGCAGAAGGGCGAGGAGCGGGCCTTGCAGCCCGCTCCCTTGAGCGATCAGGGCGTCAAACATGGGCCCTCAATGCGTCAGCGCGACCGGTCTGGCAAGCCCGACCTAGTGTGCGTGCTCAAGCTCTTTGGCGTGGTGCGTATCATGGCCGGGGCCATGATCGCCCGCCGCGTGCGCGTCGTGCCCAGAGGCCTCGTGAGCCGGGGCCTCATGACCGTGAGCCTCGTGACCATGGCTGTCGTGGCCGTGATCGGCTTCGGCGGCGTGGCCGTGATCCTCGTGGCCATGATGGTCGTCATGCGCCGGCGCGTGGGTGGCGGCGACCATCGGGCTGACATAGCCGACATGCTCGGCCGGAGCGTGAGGATCGGGATGGGCGTGGGCGTGCAGGTCCTCGGCATGGCCGTGGTCGTCATGGCCGTGGCCATGCTCATCGTGCCCGTGACCATGATCGTCGTGCGCCGCGTGATCGTCATGATGATCCGCCGCCGGGGCGTGATGATCGTCGTGGTGATCATGGCTCACCGCCGTGGCCGCCGCCGCGCCGGTCGCCGCGGCGACCATCGGATTGACATAGGAAACATGCGCGGTGGTCGGCGCATCCGGTTCCATCTCGTTGCGGCCATAGTCGGTGAGGGTGCGGAACTTGCGGCGACGTTCCTCACGGGCCTTGCTGGCAGAAGCCCCGCGCGAAATCATCGCCAGGATGATCACCGCCAGCAGCACAAGCGCGCCGCCCAGCACCGACTTCAGCGGCGTCGCGCCCAGGCCGGGCAGGTTGACGCTGCCGTCGAGGCCCGGGAGATTGAGCCTGGTCAGCAGGCCGTTGGTCTTGGTCTTGACCTCTTCCTTGATCGGCGCGACGCGCTTGACGATCTCGCCCAGCGAGAACGTCTGGGCGGTCTTGGCCCCGTTCAGTTCGAGGCCGAACTCGGACTTCAACTGGCCCTTGGCGTCGGCGCCCGGCTTGACCTGCCAGGCGAAGGTGGTGGGCTCGCCCGGCTTGACCACGGCGGTCTGCTTGCCGTTGGGCGTGACCTCATAGCCTTCGCCTTCGAGTTTGGCGTAGGCGCTGGTCTTCTTGGCGGCCTTGGTCAGGCCCAGCTTGGCGGCTTGCGCCTTGATCAGATCGCCCAGAGTGGCGGGCAGCGACAGGGTGACCTGGCCCGCTTCGCCCTTGCCCAGGGTTTCACCGGCGGCCAGGACGGCGCCCTTGGTGGCTTCCGGCGCGATGGCGGCCTGCAGCTTGTCGATCTTGCTCAGCGGCTTGGCGGCCGGGGCCACCGGGGCCGGGATCGCGGGAGTCGGGGCCTTGGCCAGCGCCTCGACGGGCTTGGGCTGAGCCACCGGCTTCAGGGCGGGGGGCGCTGCGGCGACGACCTTGGGCGCCGGCGCGGCGGCCACGACCGGCTTGGCCGGGACGGGCTTGGCCACCACCTTCGGCGCGGGGGCCGAGGCGACGTGCGACAGGTGGTGAACCACCCGCGCGGCCTTGGGATTGGGAATGGGCCGCATGGCCGTGACCAGCGTGCCGTCCGGACGGCGCCAGGTCTTCAGCATGGACGCCTTCTTCGGCGGGGCGCTGGACGCGTCGGCGATCGGAGCGACGGCGACGGGCGCGGGGGCCGTGCCGGGAGCCCCGCCCAGCAGGCCGTCCGGCGCCGCGGCGGCGTTCGGGGGAGGCGGCGCGCCCATCAGGTCGGGCGTCGTCGAAGCGCTGGGCTGGTCCCGCGTCGCGGGCGGGGCGGTGTCGACCCCGTTGCTCGCGCCGCAGCCAGACAGCACCAACGCGCCCAGCGCCGAAGCGCCTAGAGCCGCCAGACGCACGTTACGTTCAAACATCGGGTCCCCCGATCCCATGTTAGATTCATCCGCCGAGCGGCGCTCGCGGAACACTATTTCGCGAGAAGAACACGAGCTTGCGACGAAATCAAAACGGTTAAGGAAGATTCACGAACCGATTTCATCCCCTGCGCGAAACTCTCGACGTCTCGTAGAGCGCGATCGCGGCCGCCGCTGAAACATTCAGGCTCTCGAAGCCGCCGGGCATGGCAATTTTTCCCATGACATCACAATGCTCTGCGACCAATCGGCGTACGCCTTCACCTTCCGACCCCAGAACAAGTACGGTCGGCGCGCCGTCGAGTACCACGTCGAGGGTTTCTTCGGCCTCGCCGGCAAGACCCACGGCCCGCCAGCCCATGTCGGCCAGTTCCTCGAGCGCGCGGGACAGATTGACCACCCGCGCATAGGGGGCCTTGTCGATCGCGCCGACGGCGGTCTTGGCCAGCACGCCCGACAGGGCCGGGGCGTGGCGGTCCTGCAGGATCACGCCCCGCGCGCCGAACGCGGCGGCCGAGCGGAAGATCGCGCCCACGTTCTGCGGGTCGGTGATCTGGTCCAGCATGACCAGGAACCCTTCGGCGGGCGTTCCCAGCTCGGCGATCGACAGGGCCTCGGGCTCGTCGATCTTCAGGGCCAGGCCCTGGTGCGCGGCCCCCTGGGGCAGGAGGCGGGCGATCTCGCTGCCCTCCATGATCTGCAGACAGGGCAGCTTGGCCAGATTCGGCGCGAGTCGTTTGGCGCGGTCCGGAGTGGCCAACAGGCGCTTCGGAGCGGGTCTCGCGGGGTTCTCCAGGGCCGCTTCAACAGCGTGAATCCCCCAAATCCAGTCCTTATCGTCGCTTCCGCCCTTGGAAAAGTGCTGTTTATTCCGAGGCTTGTGACTAAAATCACGTCCCGGTGCAGAAGGCTTCCGGCGGTCGTTGCGTTCGGAATGAGAGGACACTATAAGACGCGCTCCGATTTGGGGCCCTGAGGGTTTCCACGAGCCAGGGCGGCGCTGCTTTAGCACCGTCCGCCAGTGTTCGAGGAAGCTTTTGTTCCTTTTTCATGACGAACGGCTCGCCGTTGGTCGCGGGAAGGGAAAGGTCGCACTGAGGTCGCTCAACGCGCGCTGGGGGAATGTCCCGAGTGGCAAAGGGGGGGGACTGTAAATCCCCTGGCGTACGCCTTCGTAGGTTCGAGTCCTACTTCCCCCACCACGCGCGTTGGAGCCCTTTGGAGCGGTCAAGACGGGTTTCAAAGCCAGAGACCGGGAGCCGACCGCGACCCCGCTAGCCCGATGGGGTGTATTGGGCGGGTATAGCACAGTGGTAGTGCAGCAGCCTTCCAAGCTGAGGATGCGGGTTCGATTCCCGCTACCCGCTCCAGCTCCCTATATATACCGACCCACACACTCATAGCCGCCGGCGCGCAAGGTAGAGACCATGGCCAAGGAAAAGTTCGAACGTAACAAGCCGCACTGCAACATCGGCACGATTGGTCACGTTGACCATGGCAAGACGACGCTGACGGCTGCGATCACGATCACGCTGGCCAAGGCCGGCGGCGGCAAGGCGATGAACTACGCCGACATCGACGCGGCGCCGGAAGAAAAGGCCCGCGGCATCACGATCAACACCGCGCACGTGGAATATGAGACGGCCAACCGTCACTACGCCCACGTCGACTGCCCCGGCCACGCCGACTATGTGAAGAACATGATCACCGGCGCGGCGCAGATGGACGGCGCGATCCTGGTGGTTTCGGCCGCCGACGGCCCGATGCCCCAGACCCGCGAGCACATCCTGCTGGCCCGTCAGGTCGGCGTTCCGGCGCTGGTCGTCTACATGAACAAGGTCGACCTGGTCGACGACGAAGAGCTGCTCGAGCTGGTCGAGATGGAAGTGCGCGAGCTGCTTTCGTCGTATGACTTCCCGGGCGACGACATTCCGATCACCAAGGGTTCGGCCAAGGTCGCCATCGACGGCGGCGACCCCAAGATCGGCGAACAGTCGATCCTGGCGCTGATGCAGACGGTTGACGACTACATCCCGCAGCCGGAACGCCCTGTTGACCTGCCCTTCCTGATGCCGGTCGAAGACGTGTTCTCGATCTCGGGCCGCGGCACCGTGGTGACCGGCCGTATCGAAAAGGGCATCGTCAAGGTCGGCGAAGAAGTCGAAATCGTCGGCATCCGTCCGGTTCAGAAGACGGTCTGCACGGGCGTCGAAATGTTCCGCAAGCTGCTGGACCAAGGTCAAGCGGGCGACAACGTCGGCGTTCTGCTGCGCGGCACCAAGCGCGAAGACGTCGAGCGCGGCCAAGTGCTGTGCAAGCCGGGTTCGATCACGCCGCACACCAAGTTCGTGGCTGAAGCCTACATCCTGACGAAGGAAGAAGGCGGTCGTCACACGCCGTTCTTCACCAACTATCGTCCGCAGTTCTACTTCCGCACGACGGACGTGACCGGGATCATCAAGCTGCGCGAAGGCGTGGAAATGATCATGCCGGGCGACAACGCCGAGCTGGACGTCGAGCTGATCACCCCGATCGCCATGGACCAGGGCCTGCGCTTCGCCATTCGCGAAGGCGGCCGTACGGTCGGCGCCGGCGTGGTTGCCAAGATCGTCGAGTAGTCGACCGGTCTTCAGCGACAAGCTGATCTAAAGCGAAGGCCCCGGCGGAAACGCCGGGGCCTTTTGCTTTGGGGGAAAGTGGGCCGCAACCTAGTTGTAAGCTGTGCCTTGGCGTGCTGCTATCCTAGGCTGTAG
This sequence comes from Caulobacter sp., assembly GCF_965279145.1. Classification (NCBI taxonomy): domain Bacteria; kingdom Pseudomonadati; phylum Pseudomonadota; class Alphaproteobacteria; order Caulobacterales; family Caulobacteraceae; genus Caulobacter; species Caulobacter sp. The sequence goes on along the minus strand of NZ_OZ257139.1, from coordinate 4,364,997 downwards.
TGACGAGTTTCGGGGGCTTGTGTGTACGTTGAGGGGGAGGGGCCAGGACCGGTCGGTTTTGGGCCCGTGGGCGATTGGGTGGAGGTTTCGGTCTTCGCGCGGCCGGCGGTCGCGCCGGACGGCAGTGTGGATGGTGGTCGCCGGTTCTGGCTTTCAGACAATCAGGTCGACCTTCGGAGCGGCCGCCACGAGTGGATGACGCGGGGCGTCACCGAGGTCGTCAGTTCCGATGGTCTGCAGCCGACGGCGCAAATCAATATCGACTTTGAGCCGTCGTACGAGCAACTCAACATTCATCATATCCGGGTCGTTCGTGACGGCGCCGTACGTGAACTGGATGTTCGCGCGCTGATCAGCGTCTTCCGCCGGGAACGCGACCTGGAGCGGGCGATGTACGACGGGCGCCTGACCGCCCATGTCGTGGTGCCGGACCTACGGATCGGCGACATCGTTGACTACGCCTACACCCAGAGCGGGCTGCATCCTGCGCTCAAGGGCCTGTTCGCTTGCGAGGTCTGCTTCCAGTGGGGCTGCTGGGTTGGCGAGACCAAGGTGCGGGTCATCACCGACCCCTCGCGCCAACTCGTCACGCAGGCCTGGCGGGATCCGCCCAAGGAAGACAAGCGTATCCTCGCCGACGGTGGTGTGGACCGCGTTTGGATCGCGCGCGATACGCCACCCTGCAGGTCGGAGGCCGACGTGCCGGGCTGGGTGCGGACGCAGCCGCTGCTCAAGATCGCTGACGCCCTGTCATGGGGCGAAGTCGCCGACGTCTTCGCCGGCGGCTACGCCACACCGCCCAGCCTGCCCGACGATCTCGAGGCCGAAGCGGTCCGGATCGAGGCCTTGTCGGTCGATCCCGCCCTGCGCGTGGTCGAGGCGCTGCGCCTGGTGCAGGGCTCGTTGCGCTATCACTCCGTAAGCCTCGGTGAGGGCGGATTTGTACCGCGCTCGATCGACCGCATCTGGGCGACCCGGGCCGGCGACTGCAAGGACTCATCGCGACTGCTGACCGCCTTGCTGCGACGGCTGGGCATCGAAGCCGATCCCGCGCTGGTTCACACCGTGAAGGGCCCGGACCTGCATCAGGACGCGCCAAACGTCTTGGCATTCAACCACTGCATCGTTCGAGCCCGCCTGGACGGAGTGTCATATTGGCTGGAACCCACCCGCTATCCGCAGGGCGGCACGCTGACGGTGTTGGCCCAACCTCGTTATGGCTGGGCGCTGCCGTTAACGGTCGAAGCGACCCTGGAGTCCATGGGGGAGGATACGCCCACGCCAACGTGTGACGTGAAGGAGGTATTCGATCTGGGCGCTGCGCCTGACGGCGTAAGCACGCTGCGCGTCGAGGCCGTCTATCGCGCCTGGCGCGCCGACGACATGCGGCGACGCTTGGACAATGAGGGCCCCGAAGCGCTCGCGCAGAGCTATCGCGAGTATTACGAGCGGTCCTATGGTCGGGTCACCGAGGTCTCACCGATGGAGACCTTTGACGACCTCGACGCCAATGTCCTGAAGATCACCGAGCACTATATCTTGGCTCGGGCCTGGGAAGCCTTGGACGGTAAGAAGGTCAGGTTCACTACGCGGGACGATCTCTTCGCACCGCATCTGACGACTCAGCGGTCCAGCGACCGCAAATATCCAATCGACATGGGGGCGCCGCGTGCCGTTTCCGTTGAAACCCTGATCAAGACGCCCAAGTCGTTCCTAGTCGAGGCGTGGTCGGACGTGTTCGAAATGAAGGGCGTGCGCGCCAGTTCGAAGTTCGAAGCCTTGTCCGGCGAACGGTCGTTCCGCCTGATGAGGGGGGTGACGGTGTCCAGACGGTGTCTCGAAGCCGAAGAGGCGGATCGGTTCTTCGACCTCCGCGAAGGGGCGCTGAACTCGTCCGCGTTGGTCCTCACCGACAATCCCGACGCGCCCAAGCCCAAGGGTGCGGGCGTGAGCTTGGATGTCAGACTGATCTATTTCAGCATCTGGATTCTGATCTTGGTCGTGTCCTACGTGGCCCGTAACCTTGTCTAGTCGTCGCGGTATCGGCCCGTGGGGATCTCAATGTCCCAAATGGCTCGGAAGTCGCCCCTGAGAACCCCTCTATCTATTAGAGAGAGTTTTGTAACGTTCACTCTGGCTGCGACGAAGCTCTATCCCCGTGCCCTCACGAGCATAGCCGCCCCTCGATCCCAGCAAATTCAATGCCCTAACCGCCGCACCCAGCGTCACGATGCAAAATCGACGCAACACCCCCAAAACCTGCCCCATACTTCTCCTCGCCCCATCGCAGGGGAGGGCGCGAAGCTGGCGACCTGACGGGCGGTGGGGGCGGTTGTACGGGTTCAAGAGGACAGGGGACGTAAACCTGTCCATCGGAGGAAGGCCAAAGCCTCCGCCCGTCCGAAGGTACGTTCCGGGTCCTCCGGAATCGGCGAGGCTGCAGCCCAAGGCTGGGTCCGTCGCGAGGCAGGACAAACCCGGATGGGGGTGAAAGGTTGAACCAGACCTGCGCGCCCCGGCCAGAGGGATAACAACCGTGCGGAGCGCTCCGGCCACGGCCGAAACGGTACTCCACTACACACTCATCCGGGCCTGGCCCGGACGCTCCGCCGCCTCCCCAACTCGCCGGTCAGACCGGCGAGGATGCGAACCCGTGCGTTCTGGCTTTCGCGGCAAATTCCGACATCAGCATTTGTCGTGACGGCGAGCCGCGCGGCGCGATAGGCTGGCGTTCATGTCGATGCCTTCCGTTACCCGCCGCGCCGCCGCCCAGTGGCGTGTCGGCGCCGAGATCCAGCCCATCGAACGCGCCGTGCCCGACGAGGTCGCCGTGGGACTGTCGTTCAACGGCCGGCCCCATACGGTGCTGATGGCGACGCCGGCCGATATCGAGGATCTGGCGCGGGGCTTCACCCTGACCGAGGCCATCGCCGGCGCGGGCGACATCCTGGCCATCGAGGTTACCGAAGCGGAGCTGGGCCTGATGGCCGACGTGCGGCTTGCCCCGGCGGCCGCGCCCCGCAAGGCCCGGCCGCGCACCCTGGAGGGGCGGTCCAGCTGCGGGCTGTGCGGCGTTCAGCGCCTGGCCGACGCCGTGCGGCCCCTGCCGCGCGTCGGCGAGGGCAGGGCGCTGACTCATCAGGCGATCCAGCGGGCGCTTGACGCCCTGACCGAGACCCAGACCCTGGGCCGGCTGACGCGGGCGACCCACGCCGCCGCCTTCGCCGATGTCGACGGGCGCATCCTGCTGTCGCGCGAGGATGTGGGCCGGCACAACGCCCTGGACAAGCTGGCCGGGGCGTTGGCCGCCAGCGGTCTCGACGCCGACAGCGGCTTTGTTCTGGTGACCAGTCGCTGCTCGTTCGAGATGATCGAGAAGACCGTCCGCATCGGCTGCCCGATCCTGGTGGCGGTGTCGGCGCCCACCGATCTGGCGATCCGCAAGGCGGAGGAGGCGGGTCTGACCCTGGTGGCCCTGGCCCGCGCCGACGGGCATACCGTGTTCACCCGCGCCGACCGTCTGGTCGAGGCCGCGATGGAGACCGCCTGATGTCGGACATCAAGATCCCGGGCGTCCGCGACTATGATGCGCCGGCCGGGGGCTGGGGCGCGCTGAAGGCCGTCGCCGGCGCCCTGGGCGATCAGGCCACGGTGATCGAGGGCGGGCGCACCCTGCTGTCGGCCAACCAGCCCGAGGGCTTCGACTGCCCCGGCTGCGCCTGGCCCGATCCCAAGCACACCAGCTCGTTCGAGTTCTGCGAGAACGGCGCCAAGGCCGTGGCCTGGGAGGCGACCAGCAAGCGCGCCACGCCCGAGGTCTTCGCCCGCCACACGGTCAGCGAGCTGCTGACCTGGAGCGATCATGCGATCGAGGATCTGGGCCGGCTGACCGAGCCCATGGCCTATGACGCGGCCAGCGACCGCTACCTGCCGATCAGTTGGGACGAGGCCTTCGCGCGAACCGGTTCGGCCTTGCGGGCTTTGGACAATCCCAACCAGGCGGAATTCTACGCCTCGGGCCGGGCGTCCAACGAGGCGGCGTTCCTCTATCAGCTGCTGGGCCGCCGGTTCGGGACCAACAATTTCCCCGACTGCTCCAACATGTGCCACGAGCCGACCAGCGTCGGCTTGCCGGACTCGATCGGCATGGGCAAGGGCTCGGTGACGCTGGAAGATTTCGACGACGCCGACCTGATCCTCTGCTTTGGCCACAACCCCGGCACCAACCATCCCCGCATGATGGCGACCCTGCGTGAGGCGTCACGACGCGGCGCGACCATCCTGGCCTTCAATCCGCTGCGCGAACGGGCGCTGGAGAAGTTCGCCTCGCCGCAGGATCCGATCGAGATGGCGACCCTGTCGTCCACGCCCATCGCCTCGGCCTATTACCAGCTGACCATCGGCGGCGACGCCCTGGCGGTGCAGGGCATGATGAAGGCGGTGCTGGCCCTGCAGGCGGTGGATCGCGACTTCATCGCCGAGCACACGGCCGGGTTCGACGACCTGGTCGAGGCGCTGGACGCGCTGTCCTGGGACGAGATCGAGATGGGCTCGGGGCTGTCGCGGGCCCAGATCGAGGAGGCCGCCGCCGTCTATGCGCGGTCGAAGGCGGCGATCCTCTGCTACGGCATGGGCCTGACCCAGCACCGGGACTCGTCGGGGACGGTGCAGCAGCTGGTCAATCTGCTGCTGCTGCGCGGAAACATCGGCCGGCCGGGGGCGGGCATCTGTCCGCTGCGGGGCCACTCCAATGTGCAGGGCGCCCGCACGGTGGGCGTGGCCGAGAAGCCGGCCGCCGCCTTGCTCGACTCCCTCAAGGTGGTCTTCGACTTCGAACCGCCGCGCCAGCATGGCCACACGGTGGTCGAGGCCATCGAGGCGATGGAGCGGGGCGAGGCCAAGGTGTTCCTGGGCCTGGGCGGCAATTTCGCCGTGGCGGCGCCGGACCCGATCCGCACCTTCGCCGCCATGCGCAGGCTGGACCTGGCCGTGCACATCGCCACCAAGCCCAACCGCACGCATCTGCTGGTCGGCGAGGAGAGCCTGCTGCTGCCCTGCCTGGGCCGCACCGAGATCGACATCCAGGTCGGCGGTCGCCAGGCCGTGACGGTCGAGGACTCGATGTCGATGGTTCATGCCTCCAGGGGCCTGAACCCGCCGGCGTCTGAACACCTCATGTCAGAGCCCGCCATCGTGGCGGGGATCGCCCAGGCGGTGCTGGGCGAGGACGACAGGGTCGACTGGGCCGGACTGGTCGCCGACTACGACCGCATCCGCGACCTGATCGCCCGCGTGTTCCCGGGGGCCTTTGACGACTATAATGAGCGAATCCGGACGCCCGGCGGCTTCCGTCTGCCGGTGCCGCCGTCGGAGCGGGTGTGGAAGACGGCCTCGGGCCGGGCCAATTTCATGGCCCATGCGCCCAGCGGTGGTGATCCGCGCCAGGGCGACGCCAGCGTGATGATCCTGACCACCCTGCGCAGCCACGACCAGTACAACACCACCATCTATGGCCAGAACGACCGCTATCGCGGCGTGTTCGGTCGGCGGGACGTGGTCTTCGCCCACCCGGACGACCTCGCCGAGCGCGGGCTGGCGTCGGGCGACCTGATCGACCTGGCCGCGGCCTTCGACTCCAGCGGCGAGCGCGTCGTTCGCGGCTTCACCGTGGTGGCGCGCGAGATCCCGCGCGGCTGCCTGGCCGCCTACTATCCGGAGACCAATGTGCTGGTGGCGCTGGAGGATCGCGATACGCGCAGCGGCACGCCGGCCTACAAGTCGGCCCCCGTCCGGCTGTCGGCGCATGTCGCAAGCTGAGCTTTGCGGCAAAGCGGCCAATTTGTGACATCGCGGTCATGACCGCGAATTAAGTCGTCTCGATCCGCGACCGTCGCTAGCTTCCCCTCATCAACGCCATCCGACAGGGGAAACATCCGATGCGCGCACTTCTCGTTCTGGCCGCCGGCGCGGCCGCCCTGGGCTTTGCCGGCGCCGCCTCCGCCGCGCCTTCCGTCAAGATCAAGGACGCGGTGGCCCGCGTCGTGGTCATTCCCGAAGCGCGCTCCGACGTGAAGGTCGAGTTCATCACGACCAACAAGAGCCTGCCGCTGAGCATCCGTCAGAACGGCAATGAGACGATCGTCGACGGCGACCTGCGGATGAACAAGATCCACGGCTGCAACACCACGATGGGCAAGGTCACCATCAAGGTGCGCGGCGTGGGCGATGTGAAATGGGAAGACATTCCGCAGATCGCCATCCGCACGCCGCTGAACGTCGAGGTCGCGGGCGGCGGCGCCGTGTTCGGCAGCGTGGGTCGCAGCGAAAGCCTGGAACTGGCCAACGCCGGGTGCGGCGACTGGACCATCGCCAATGTGAAGGGAAAGCTGGAGATCAGCCAGGCTGGGTCGGGCGACACCAATGTCGGCTCGGCCGGCTCGGCCGAGATCAACATCGCCGGTTCGGGCAGCGTGAAGGTCCAGGACGTCGCCGGGGACTATGAGGTCTCCATCGCCGGCTCCGGCGACGCCAGCGCGGCCGCCGTTGGCGGCAAGGTCGAGGCCAATATTCTCGGTTCCGGCGATGTCAGCATCGCGGGCGGCCGGTCGCGGTCGCTTGAGGTCAGCGTCATGGGCTCGGGTGACGTGACCCACAATGGCGAGGTCGGCGATGTCGAGGTTTCGGTGGCCGGGTCGGGCGACGTGCGCGTCGCCAAGGCGACGGGCGCGATCAGCAAGTCGGTGGCCGGCTCGGGTGACGTCATGATCGGCCACTAGGCCGAGGCTCGCCGAGCACTCTTATATATAGAGAGACAAAGAGAAGGCCCCGGGACGGATGTCCCGGGGCCTTCCGCGTTTCAGGCGGTCGTCGTCGCGATTAGCGAGCGCCGAAGCCGAACAGCGTGCTGGCGTCGACCAGGTCGGCGCCGGCGCGGTCGCGGGTCTTCAGGCTGCCGCCGAAGGTGTAGCGCACGCCGATCTTGACCGCGTCCGACTTCAGGTCGGCCAGGTCGTCGGACTCGGTGTGCGCGTACTTGCCGAAGGTGCTCCAGCCGGTGTTGGCGAACTTGTATTCGCCGCCCAGGTTGACGTCCCACAGCTCGGCCTTGGAGCCGGTGTCGATCCGCGAATAGCCGAGACCGCCGTCGAGACGGAAGTCGTCGGTGACGAAGTAGCGGGCCTCGCCGCGCACGGCGTAGAGGTCGGCGTCCAGGTCGTCCGACTGGCCATAGGCGGCGACCCCCGACAGGGTGACCTTGTCGAGGTACTTGTGAGCTTCGGCGCCGACGGCCCAGACATTGTCGTTGTTCGGGTTCGACAGGGCGGTGAAGCCACCGACGCGCCAGCTGTCGCCCAGTTCCCTGGTCAGGTGCAGGGCGCCCGAGGCGACAGTGTCGTCGCTGATGTCGTTGTCGGCGATGTTGACGTCGCCATTGACCGTGACGGTCCAGCCGGCGGCGGTCGGGATCGCGACCGAACCGTCGATACGGGCCGAGGTCCCGTTAGCGTCACCCAGGCGGGTGTCGATGTTGGTGTAGTCCGCGGCGACGCCGACCGAACCCACTTGCTGGGCGAAGGCGGGGGCCGAGACGGCCAGGGCCAGAACGGCGGCGGCGGCGAAAAGCTTGGTCTTCATTGGTGGAGTAATCCCCTTACTGAGAAACCCCGGCGCTGACGGTCATTGGGGGGAGGGGCCGCCAGTCCGTCGGGGAGGGCGGCATCTATGGAGCTTCGAGGGGGCTAACAAGGCTAATGGCGCCGCTTGGGGGTCACTTGATGCGCATTTGTGACACTTGAAAGACCAGGTTAACCGACTAAGCGCGCATCTGCGCACGTTCATGCTCGGGTGACGCTGTTCTTTGAAAATCTCATTACAGATGAGGGGTTGCGGAGGAGGGGCCAGGCGCCTATCCAGAAGCGGCTCGCCGAGTCGCTCCACGTTGTGGGGCGAAGAAGCGAGCGGAGCGCTTGACGAAACCGGATTCGGAACGTACAAGCGCGCCTCTGTTGGACCGGCTGTGAGCTCTAGGGCTCAAACGCGGTTCGCGAGACGCCCGGACATAGCGCCATCTGGTGCAATATCTGGACATCAACCCCCACGGGCGACCGTGAGGGTCATTTGTTTTGCGGACGCTGCGTACGAACTCTCTCGGGGGTTCGAGTTGGTCTTTGAAATGGTTCGAGACGCGGGCGCAGCCCACTAGGAAACCGAGCGATATGGATCGTCAGAACATCCGCATCCGGCTCAAGGCCTTCGATCACCGCGTGCTGGATCATTCCACGCGCGAGATCGTCAATACGGCCAAGCGCACTGGTGCGACGGTACGGGGCCCGATCCCCCTGCCCACGCTTATCGAGAAATTCACCGTCAACCGCTCGCCGCACGTCGACAAGAAGTCGCGCGAGCAGTTCGAGATCCGTACGCACAAGCGCGTTCTCGATATCGTTGACCCGACTCCGCAGACCGTGGACGCGCTGATGAAGCTCGACCTGTCGGCCGGCGTTGACGTCGAAATCAAGCTGTAAGGAGGGCCGAATCTTATGACTCTCCCCGCTCAACGCACTGGCGTTATCGCCAAGAAGCTCGGCATGACCCGCTTCTTCGACGAAGCTGGACAGCACATCCCGGTTACCGTCCTCTCGCTCGACGGCTGCCAGGTCACCGCCCAACGCACCCAGGAAAAGGACGGTTATACCGCCCTTCAACTCGGCGCTGGCGCAAAGAAGCCGAAGAACACCCCCAATGGCATGCGTGGCCACTTCGCCAAGGCCTCGGTCGAACCCAAGCGGGTCGTCGCCGAGTTCCGCGTCGAAGAAGCTGCCCTGATTGAAGTGGGCGCGGAAATCACCGCCGACCACTACGTTGCCGGCCAGAAGGTCGACATCCAGGGCGTCACCGTCGGTAAGGGCTTTGCCGGCGCCATGAAGCGCTGGAACTTCGGTGGTCTGCGCGCAACCCACGGCGTCTCGGTGTCGCACCGTTCGCACGGCTCGACTGGTCAACGCCAGGATCCGGGTCGTACGTTCAAGGGCAAGAAGATGGCCGGCCACCTGGGCCAAGAAACCGTCACCACGCTGAACGTCACCGTCTGGAAAGTCGATGTCGAACGCGGCCTGATCCTGATCAAGGGCGCTGTCCCCGGTCACGAAGGCAGCTACGTGAAGGTTCGCGACGCGATCAAGAAGGCCGCTCCGGCCGACCTGCCGCGTCCGGGCGCCTTCCGCAAGGCTGGTCAGGCTCCGGTGTCCGCCGCTGCTGAAACCCCCGCTGAGGAAGCCCCCGCGGCATCGACCGAAGAGGGCGAAGGCTAATGAAACTCGACGTCATCAATCTGGACGGCGGCAAGGCCGGCTCCGTTGATCTCGACGACGCCATCTTTGGCATCGCCGACATCCGCGGCGACATCCTGCAGCGCGTCGTCACCTGGCAGCTGGCCAAGCGCCGCTCCGGCAACCACAAGATTCAGGTCCGCAACGAGGTCTCTCGTACGGGCAAGAAGATGTACAAGCAAAAGGGCACCGGCGGCGCTCGTCACGGCTCGCGTCGTGCGGCTCAGTTCGTCGGCGGCGCCAAGGCTCACGGCCCGGTCGTCCGCAGCCACGCCTTCGATCTTCCCAAGAAGATCCGAGCCATGGCTCTGCGTCACGCCCTGTCGTCGAAGGCCAAGAGCGGTTCGCTCGTCGTGCTGGACAGCGCGGTTCTGACCGATCCGAAGACGGCCGCCCTGCGCGCCAACTTCGAAAAGATGGGTCTGAAGAACGCGCTGGTCATCGCGGGTCCGGAAGTGGACGGCAACTTCAAGCTCGCCGCCCGCAACATTCCGAACATCGACGTGCTGCCGAACGCCGGCCTGAACGTCTATGACGTGCTGCGTCGCCACACCCTGGTCCTGACCAAGGACGCGGTGGATGCGATCTCGGCGCGTTTCGCTGAGAAGGAAGCCGCGTAATGGCCGCAACCGCCCGCCACTACGACACGATCCTGTCGCCGGTGATCACCGAAAAGGCCACCCTGCTTTCCGAGCAGAACAAGGTTGTCTTCCGCGTGTCCGCCGACGCGTCCAAGGACGAAATCGCCGCCGCAGTCGAAGAGCTGTTCAAGGTCAAGGTCACCAAGGTCAACACCATGGTCACCAAGGGCAAGACCAAGCGCTTCCGTGGCATCATTGGTCGTCGTTCCGACGTCAAGAAAGCTATCGTGACCCTGGCCGAAGGCCAGTCGATCGATATCACGACGGGGCTCTAATCAGATGGCCTTGAAGCACTTTAACCCGACCAGCCCTGGCCAGCGCGGCCTGGTGCTGATCGACCGCAGCGAGCTCCACAAGGGCCGCCCGGAAAAGAAGCTCGTTGAAGGTCTGACCAAGTCGGGCGGTCGCGGCGGCAATGGCCGTATCGCTGTCCGTTTCCGCGGCGGCGGCGCCAAGCGCCTCTACCGTCTGGTCGACTTCAAGCGTCGCAAGCAAGGCGTCGCGACGGTTGTCCGTCTCGAGTATGACCCCAACCGGACCGCCTTCATCGCCCTGATCAAGTATCAGGTTGATGGCGAGCTGGCCTACATCCTGGCCCCGCAACGCCTCAAGGCCGGCGACGAAGTCGTCACCGCCGACAAGGTCGACGTGAAGCCGGGCAACGCCTCGCCGCTGCGGACCCTGCCGATCGGCACGATCATCCACAACGTCGAGCTGAAGCCCGCTAAGGGTGGTCAGATCGCTCGTTCGGCTGGCGCCTACGCCCAGCTGGTCGGTCGTGACGCCGGCTACGCCCAGATCCGCCTGAACTCGGGCGAACTGCGCATGGTCCTCGACACCTGCATGGCCACCGTCGGCGCCGTTTCCAACCCCGACCACATGAACGAAAACCTCGGCAAGGCCGGTCGTGTTCGTCACATGGGTCGTCGTCCCCACGTTCGCGGCGTCGCCATGAACCCGGTCGACCACCCCCACGGTGGTGGTGAAGGTCGTACCTCGGGCGGTCGTAACCCGGTGACCCCGGCCGGTAAGCCGACCAAGGGCGCCAAGACCCGCGTTAACAAGGCCACGGATAAGTTCATCATCCGTTCGCGCCACAAAGCGAAAAAGGGCCGCTAAGCCATGACCCGCTCCGTCTGGAAAGGCCCGTTTGTTGACGGGTACCTCCTGAAGAAGGCCGACGTCGCTTTGTCGTCGGGCCGCAAGGACGTCATCAAGACCTGGTCGCGTCGCTCGACGATCATGCCGCAATTTGTCGGCCTGACCTTCGGCGTCCACAACGGTCTCAAGCACGTCCCCGTTATCGTGTCGGAAGACATGGTCGGCATGAAGTTCGGTGAGTTCGCTCCCACCCGCAACTTCCCCGGCCACGCCGCCGACAAGAAGGCGAAGAGGAAGTAGGCCATGAGCCAAGCTAAACAACCTCGCCGCCTGCCGGCCAACGAAGCGATGTGTAAGGTTCGCACCCTGCGCACCAGCGCCCGTAAGCTGAACCTGGTTGCTCAGTCCATTCGTGGTCTGAACGTCCAGCGCGCTCTCAACGAGCTCGAATTCAGCCACAAGCGCATCGCCCAGGACGTCCGCAAGGCGCTGTACTCGGCGATCTCCAACGCTGAGAACAACCACAACCTCGACATCGACTCGCTGGTCGTCGCCGAGGCCTATGTGGGCAAGAACCTGGTGATGAAGCGCTTCTCGCCGCGTGCTCGCGGTCGGGCCACGCGCGTTGAAAAGCCGTTCTCCGAGATCACCATCGTGGTCCGCGAACTGGGTGAGGCCGCCTGATGGGTCAGAAAGTCAATCCGGTCGGGCTTCGGCTCGGCGTAAACCGCACCTGGGACAGCCGTTGGTTCGCCGACGGCGACCAGTACGGCAAGCTCCTGCATCAGGACCTCGCGGTCCGCAAGATGCTCAAGAAGCGCCTGTATCTCGCCGGCGTTTCGCGGATCATCATCGAGCGTCCGCACAAGAAGTGCCGCGTCACGATCTATGCCGCCCGTCCGGGCGTCATCATCGGCAAGAAGGGCGCTGACATCGACAAGCTCCGCAAGGACCTGTCGGTGATGACGGAAGGCGAAGTTCACCTGAACATCGTCGAAATCCGTAAGCCTGAAACCGACGCCCAGCTGGTGGCCGAGTCCATCGCCCAGCAGCTCGAGCGCCGGATTGCCTTCCGTCGCGCCATGAAGCGGTCGATCCAATCGGCCGTCCGTCTTGGCGCCAAGGGCATCCGCATCAACGTGTCGGGCCGCCTCGGCGGCGCGGAAATCGCTCGGATGGAATGGTATCGCGAAGGTCGCGTGCCGCTTCACACCCTGCGCGCCGACATCGACTACGGTTTCGCGGAAGCCAAGACCACCTACGGCATCATCGGCGTGAAGACCTGGATCTTCAAAGGCGAAGTGCTGGAGCATGACCCGATGGCGCTCGACAAGCGTCTCGCCACCGAGTCCGGCCCTGCCGGCGAAGGTGGTGGGCGCGAGCGCGGCGATCGTCCCGACCGGGGCGACCGCGGCCGTCGCGATCGGGGCTAAGGATAGAGCGCTATGCTGTCACCGAAAAAAACCAAGTACCGCAAGCAGTTCAAGGGGCGCATTCATGGCGTCTCCAAGGGCGGCACCCTGCTGAACTTCGGCTCCTACGGCCTCAAGGCCGTTGAGCCGGAACGCATCACCGCTCGCCAGATCGAAGCGGCTCGTCGGGCGATCACTCGCCAGATGAAGCGCCAAGGTCGCGTGTGGATCCGCATCTTCCCGGACGTGCCGGTCACCGGCAAGCCTGCCGAAGTCCGGATGGGTAAGGGCAAGGGCGCCGTCGATCACTGGGCCGCTCGCGTGGCTCCGGGTCGCATCATGTTCGAAATCGACGGCGTGCCGGACGATATCGCTCGCGAAGCCCTGCGCCTCGGCGCGGCCAAGCTGCCGATCCGTACCCGTGTCGTCACCCGCATCGACGCTGGTGCGGCTCTGGAGGCCGAAGCGGCATGACCAAGATTGCTGACATCCGGGGTATGACGCCCGACCAACTCGCCGAGCAGCTGCTCAGCCTCAAGAAGGAGCAGTTCAACCTGCGCTTCCAGGCCGCGACCGGTCAGGTGGAAAAGACCCACCGCGTTGGCGAGATCCGCAAGGACATCGCCCGCATCAAGACCGTGCTGCGCGCCAAGGCCGCGGCTTAAGGAGAACGATATGCCCAAGCGTATCCTCGAAGGGGTTGTCGTCTCCGATAAGGGCGACAAGACCGTAGTGGTCAAGGTTGAACGGACCATCGTTCACCCGCTGCTGAAGAAGATCGTGCGCCGCTCCAAGCGGTACCACGCTCATGACGAAGTCAACGCGTACAAGACCGGTGAAGCGATCCGCATCATCGAGTGCGCTCCGAAGTCCAAGCTGAAGACCTGGGAAGCACTTCCCAAGGCTTCGGCTTAAGTCTGGAAGGTTTAAACCATGATCCAGATGCAAACTAACCTGGAAGTTGCCGACAACTCCGGCGCTCGCCGGGTCATGTGCATCAAGGTGCTGGGTGGCGCAGGTCGTCGCTACGCCAGCGTCGGTGACGTGATCGTCGTGTCCGTGAAGGAAGCCATTCCTCGCGGCCGGGTGAAGAAGGGTGACGTGCTTCGCGCCGTCGTCGTTCGCGTCAACCAAGGCATGAAGCGCAAGGACGGTTCGCTGATCCGCTTCGACAAGAATGCCGCGGTCATCGTCAACAAAGCGAGCGAGCCGGTCGGCACGCGGATCTTCGGCCCGGTTCCCCGTGAACTGCGCGCCAAGAACCACATGAAGATCATCTCCCTCGCCCCCGAGGTGCTGTAATGGCTGCCAAGATCAAGAAGGGCGACCGCGTTGTCGTCCTGGCGGGCAAGGACAAGGGCAAGCAAGGCGCTGTGTCCCAGGTTCTCCCCAAGGAAAACCGCGTTGTCGTGGAAGGCGTGAACCTGGTTCAACGCCACACCAAGGCGACGCAGGCCGATCCGCAAGGCGGCATCAAGAGCAAGGAAGCCGCGCTGCACGTCTCGAACGTCGCCATCGTGGATTCCAACGGCAAGCCCACCCGCGTCGGCTTCAAGATCGAAGGCGACAAGAAGGTGCGCGTGGCCAAGACCACGGGCGAGGTGATCAATGGTTGATCAAGCTTACGAGCCGCGGCTGAAGTCCGAATATCGCGCGCGCATCCGCGCCGCGTTGAAGGAACAGTTCGGTTACACCAACGAGATGCAGGTTCCCAAGCTGGACAAGATCGTCCTGAACATGGGTATCGGCGAAGCCGTTGCGGACTCCAAGAAGGCTCAGACGGCGATCAAGGATCTTACCCTGATCGCGGGTCAAAAGCCGGTCGCCACCAAGGCTCGCAAGTCGATCGCCGGCTTCAAGCTGCGCGAAGGCATGATTGTCGGCGCCAAGGTGACGCTCCGCAAGGATCGCATGTATGAGTTCCTCGACCGCCTGGTCACGATCGCGCTGCCGCGCGTGAAGGACTTCCGCGGCCTGAACGGCAAGAGCTTCGACGGCCGTGGCAACTACGCCATGGGCCTGAAGGAGCACTTGGTGTTCCCGGAAATCAACTATGACCAGATCGAACAGATCTGGGGCATGGACATCATCGTCTGCACCACTGCGAAGACCGATCAGGAAGCCAAGGCTCTCCTGAAGGAATTCCAGTTCCCGTTCACGAATTAAGAGCGGGCAGGGAAACACACCATGGCCAAGAAAAGCGCCGTCAACCGTAACGAGATGGTCAAGGCCCTCGTCAAGCAATTCGCCGACAAGCGCGCCGCGCTCAAGGCGATCGCCAACGACGAGACCCTGCCGCTCGAGGATCGCTTCGAAGCTCGTCTGAAGCTCGCGAAGCTGCCGCGTAACTCCTCCGCCGTTCGCATCCGTAACCGATGCGAAGTCACGGGCCGTCCGCGCGCCTACTATCGCAAGCTGAAGATGAGCCGTATCGCGCTCCGCGAGCTCGGCTCGTCGGGCCAGATCCCCGGCCTCGTCAAGTCGAGCTGGTGAGGACGATCATATGTCGATGAACGATCCCCTGAGCGACCTGATCGCTCGTATCAAGAACGCCGCCACGCGCAAGCGCGCCAAGGTCGCGACGCCGGCTTCCAAGCTGCGCGCCCGCGTCCTGGACGTGCTGGCCGACGAAGGCTACATCCGCGGCTACTCGCTGGTCGAGAAGCCCGGTGCGTTCCCCGAATTCGAGATCGAGCTCAAGTATTTTGACGGTGAGCCCGTGATCGCCGAAATCGCTCGCGTGTCCAAGCCGGGCCGCCGCGTCTATTCGTCGATCAAGGACCTGAAGCCGATCAAGAACGGCCTGGGCATCTCGATCCTTTCGACGCCGAAGGGCGTCATGTCGGACTCCGCCGCACGCGACGCTAATGTCGGTGGCGAAGTCCTCTGCCGCGTCTACTAGGCGCGGGAGGGAAAGAGCATGTCACGTATCGGTAAGAAAGCCGTCGCAATCCCCAAGGGCGTCACTCTGACGCTCGAAGGCCAGACTGTGTCGGTCAAGGGTCCCAAGGGCCAACTCTCCTGGACCGTTCCGGAAGAAATCGAGATCAAGGTCGAAGGCGAAGAGCTGACCCTGGTCCCGCGGAACGAAACCGCTCGCGCCAAGTCGATGTGGGGTCTGTCCCGCACGCTGGTCGCCAACATGGTGCAAGGCGTCACCACCGGCTTCGAGGAAACCCTCGAACTGGTGGGCGTTGGTTACCGCGCCGCGATGAAGGGCTCCGCGCTCTCCATCCAGCTCGGTTTCAGCCACGATGTCGACGTTGAGGCTCCGGCCGGCGTCACCTTCGCGGTTCCGAAGCAAACCGAAATCAAGATCGCCGGTGCTGACAAGCAGGCGGTTGGCGAGATTGCCGCGAAGATCCGCCGCATTCGTCCGCCCGAGCCCTACAAGGGCAAAGGCGTTCGTTATGCCGGCGAAAAGGTTCGCCGCAAGGAAGGCAAGAAGAAGTAAGCCATGGCGCTCACACCTCGCGAATCCGCCGTGCGTCGTGCCCAACGCACCCGCACCCGCCTCAAGGCACTGTCCAACGGTCGTCCGCGTCTCACGGTCTTCCGTTCGTCCAAGAACATCTACGCCCAGATCATCGATGATGAACGCGGCGTGACCCTGGCTGCCGCCTCCACCCTCGAGGGTGAAGGCAAGGCCGGCAAGGACAAGGACGCGGCTGCCCTGGTCGGCAAGCTCGTCGCCGAGCGCGCCATCGAAAAGGGCGTCAAGGACGTCGTCTTCGATCGCGGCGGCTACATCTTCCACGGTCGGGTGAAAGCCCTGGCTGACGCCGCGCGCGAAGCCGGCCTCAACTTCTAAGGGAAACATCATGGCTCGTGGTGACCAACAGCGCGGTGAAGGCGGTCCTCGCCGGGACCGTCGCGACCGCAATGCCCCCGAAGAGCGGGTCGACAGCGACATCGTCGAAAAGCTCGTCCACATCAACCGCGTCGCCGCCACCGTGAAGGGCGGCCGTCGCTTCAGCTTCGCCGCTCTGATGGTCGTTGGCGACCAAAAGGGCCGCGTCGGCTTCGGTCATGGCAAGGCGCGTGAAGTGCCGGAAGCCATCCGCAAGGCGACCGAAGAAGCCAAGAAGACCATGGTCCGCGTCCCGCTCCGCGAGTCGCGCACCCTGCACCACGACGGCTACGGCCGTTGGGGCGCTGGCAAGGTCATGATGCGCGCTGCCCCTCCCGGCACGGGCGTCATCGCTGGTGGTCCGATGCGCGCGGTTCTCGAAACCCTGGGCGTCCAGGACGTCGTGGCCAAGTCGACGGGTTCCAGCAACCCGTACAACATGGTTCGCGCCACGTTCGAGGCCCTGAAGGTTCAATCGTCGCCCCGCCAGATCGCCGCCAAGCGCGGCAAGAAGGTTGGCGACATTCTCGGCCGCCGCGCCGACGGAGCTTCGGCTCCGGACGCCATCGAGGGCTAAGTCATGGCTGAAGCTAAAACCGTCAAGGTTCGCCAAACCGGCAGCCCGATCCGTCGCAACGCCATCCAGCGCGCAACGCTGGCTGGCCTGGGTCTCAACAAGCTGGGCCGCGTGTCCGAGCTGGAAGACACCCCTTCGGTTCGCGGCATGATCCGCAAGGTCCAGCATCTGCTGGAAATCGTCGAGTAGGTCTGCTACACGACGCCGAAATCGCCACCCCGGTGAAAGCCGGGGTGGTTTTCGTTTGAAGTCCCGCTCTCCAATCCCTCTGGGAAAATGGGGTGGGGCAGGGAACGAAGTCCAACTTTCAAAGCCGAGTCTGGCCCCCGGCCAGGCGCAGATCTCCAAGGAGAGGCACATATGACCAAGCTTAATGAACTCGCCCCGACCCCCGGTTCGACCAAGGGCCGCATGCGCGTTGGCCGTGGCCCCGGTTCGGGCAAGGGCAAGACCGCCGGTCGCGGCGTCAAGGGCCAGAAGGCGCGCTCGGGCGTCGCCATCGCCGGCTTCGAAGGCGGTCAAATGCCGCTGCACATGCGTATGCCTAAGCGCGGCTTCAACAACCCCTTCCGCCTGGACTTCGCCGAAGTGAACCTGTGGCGCCTGGAACAAGCCGTCGAAGCCGGCAAGCTTAAGGCCGGCGCTGACGTTTCGGTGGCCGACCTGGTCGCCGCCGGCGTGATCCGTCGCGAACTGGACGGCGTGAAGCTGCTGGGCAAGGGCGAAATCAAGTCGGCCCTGAAGCTGACCGTCTATTCGGCGACCGAAGCGGCCATCAAGGCCGTTGAAGCCGCCGGTGGTTCGGTGACCGTGACCAAGAAGGTCAAGGTCGAAGCCGAAGCCAAGGCCTAACCTTATAAACTGTCATCCCGGACGGCCGTCAGGCCGAGCCGGGACCGCCGGAAGCTCCGCGCTTGGAGCGGTCCCGGCTCTTCCCCCGGCTTGCGCCGGGGTTCGGCCGGGATGACAGTTCTTTTCGAGGCTCGCCGTGACATCACGGCGGGCCTCACCTATTTGTGGCTCACACTTGGGCCTGCCCTTTTCAAACTTCCTTTGAAAAGGATAAGCAGGCCCAAGACCTATTTGTTGGTGCGTGACGGCCGCCGAAACCGGCGTCCACTTTCAGCTGTCACGCACTCGAGTCGTGGGGAATTGAATGGCCTCGGCCGCCGAACAACTCGCAGCCAATATGAATTTCGCGTCGTTCCAAAAGGCGACCGAACTTCATAAGCGTATCTGGTTCACGATCATCGCTCTCGTGGTCTACCGCCTCGGCACCTATGTGCCGATCCCGGGGATCGACGTGGCCGCCTTCGCCAACGCCTTTGCGGGCCAGTCGAAGGGCATCCTGGGCATGTTCAACATGTTCTCGGGCGGCGCCGTGCAGCGCATGGCCGTGTTCTCGCTGAACGTGATGCCCTACATCTCGGCGTCGATCATCGTGCAGCTGATGGGCTCGGTGTATCCGCCGTGGGAAAAGCTGAAGAAGGAAGGCGGAGAGGCTGGCCGCAAGGCGCTCAACCAGTATACCCGCTATCTGGCGGTGATCCTGGCGGTTGTTCAGTCGTTCTCGATCGCTGTGGGCCTGCATAGCCAGCCCGGCCTGGTCTTCGACGGCATCAGTGCGCCGTTCTTCGTCGCCTCGACCGTCGTCGCCCTGACCGGCGGCACCATGTTCCTGATGTGGCTGGGCGAGCAGATCACCAGCCGCGGCGTCGGCAACGGCGTGTCCCTGATCATCTTCGCCGGCATCGTGGCGGGTCTGCCCATGGGCATCGGCCAGCTGCTGGTGCAGTCGCAGACCTCGGGCAACTACACCCCGCTGTTCGTGATCGTTCTGCTGGCTGTCGCGGCCGTCGCGGCGATCGTCTTCATCGAGCGCTCGCAGCGCCGCCTGCTGGTCCACTATCCCAAGCGCCAGCAGGGCAATCGCATGATCGGTGGCGACACCTCGTTCATGCCGCTGAAGATCAATACCGCCGGCGTCATTCCGCCGATCTTCGCCTCGTCGCTGCTTCTGCTGCCGACGACCGCCATGGGCTTCCTGTCGACTGCCAACCTGCCTGAATGGGCGGCCTGGCTGCCCGGCACGGTCGGCGCCCTGCAGCACGGCAAGCCGGCCTTCATGCTGATGTATGCCGGCCTGATCATCTTCTTCTCGTTCTTCTACACCTCGGTGGTGTTCAACCCCGAGGAGACGGCCGAGAACCTGCGCAAGTATGGCGGCTTCCTGCCGGGCATCCGCCCCGGCAAGCGCACGGCCGAGTATCTGGACTACGTCCTGACCCGTCTGACGGTGATAGGCGCGGCCTACATCACCGCCGTCTGTCTGGTGCCGGAGATCATGATGGCCAGCCTGGGCGCCACCCAGTTCGCCCTGGGCGGCACCTCGGTGCTGATCGTCGTGACGGTGACCATGGACACCGTCGCGCAGATTCAGTCCCACCTGCTGGCGCACCAGTATGAGGGCCTGATCAAGAAGTCGAAACTCCGGGGCGGCAAGGGCCGCTAAGGAAAGTCAGAATTTCGGAAGCCGGTTTGTCATAAACCGGCTTCCGTTTTTTCCGCTCGGGCTCTAGGTCTGCTCGGGAAGATGACCGGGCGAAGACTCGGCGACGCGCGAAGGGGCATTCATGAACTTGATCCTGTTCGGACCGCCGGCGGCGGGGAAGGGGACCCAGGCCAAGCGGCTCGTCACCGAGCGCGGCATGGTCCAGCTTTCCACCGGCGACATGCTTCGCGCGGCCATTGCTTCCGGCTCCGAGCTGGGCGCCCGTGTGAAGGGCGTACTGGACCGCGGCGAGCTGGTGACCGACGAGATCGTCATCGCCCTGATCGAGGACCGCCTGCCCGAGGCTGAGGCTGCTGGCGGCGCGATCTTCGATGGTTTCCCCCGCACCGTGGCCCAGGCCGAGGCGCTGGATAAAATGCTGGCCGCTCGCGGGCAGAAGATCGACCTCGTCCTCCGACTCAAGGTAGACGAACCGTCCTTGATCGAACGGATCTCGAAGAGATTCGCCGAGCAGGGCAGGGCTGACGACAATCCGGAAGTGTTCGTGACACGACTGGCGGCCTACAACGCCCAGACCGCGCCTTTGCTGCCCTATTACATAGAGCAGGGTAAGTTGACGGAGCTGGATGGCATGGCGCCTGTGGAAACGGTCGCGGCCTCTATCGACGCGGCGCTCTCGGGCGTGGCGTGAGACATTTTCAATTCGTTGATTTTCGGCGGATTCAACCATTGACGGCGGCGCAACGATCCCTATAACGGGGCGCTTCCGCGAAAGGGCGCGATCTGTGCGCGCCGGACTGGGTCGTAAGGCCGGGCCGGGCGCGCCGTTCGCGTCTTTAGTGCGTGACTAGGAGAACATTAGACGTGGCCCGTATTGCAGGCGTCAACATCCCGACGAACAAGCGCGTTTTGATCGCGCTTCAGTACATTCATGGCATTGGCCAAAAGTCCGCTCGTGACATCGTCGCGAAGGTGGGCATCGATGACGCCCGCCGGGTCAATCAGCTGACCGACGCTGAGGTTCTCGCGATCCGTGAAACGATCGACAAGGACTTCACCGTCGAAGGCGACCTGCGCCGCGAAAATTCGATGAACATCAAGCGTCTGATGGACCTGGCCTGCTATCGCGGCCTGCGTCACCGTAAGGGCCTCCCGGTCCGCGGTCAGCGCACGCACACGAACGCTCGCACCCGCAAGGGTCCGGCCAAGCCGATCGCCGGCAAGAAGAAATAAGGTAGCCTGACGATGGCCAAGGAACCGGGTCGCGTTAAAAAGCGCGAACGCAAGAACATCACCTCGGGCGTGGCGCACGTGAACGCCTCGTTCAACAACACCATGATCACCATCACCGACGCTCAGGGGAACACCATCTCCTGGTCCAGCGCCGGCGCGATGGGTTTCAAGGGTTCGCGCAAGTCGACTCCGTACGCCGCTCAGATGGCTGCGGAAGACGCTGGCAAGAAGGCTGCCGAGCACGGCGTGAAGACCCTCGAGGTCAACGTGTCGGGTCCGGGTTCGGGCCGTGAGTCGGCTCTGCGCGCCCTTCAGGCCGCGGGCATGACCATCACGACGATCCGCGACGTCACGCCGATCCCGCACAACGGCTGCCGTCCGCCCAAGCGTCGTCGCGTCTAGTACTTTTTAGACACAATTCTCCTTCGCCGGCTGCGCAAAACGCGGCCGGCGAGCCGCGTTCAAGGGATCGACCACGTGATCGAAAGAAACTGGAACGAGCTGATCCGTCCTGAGAAGCCGCAAATCGAGACTGGCGCCGACGCGACCCGCAAGGCGCGGATCGTGGCTGAGCCGCTCGAACGTGGTTTCGGTGTGACGCTCGGCAACGCTCTGCGCCGCGTCCTGCTCTCCTCGCTTCAGGGCGCCGCCGTTACCGCCATCCAGATTGATGGCGTTGTCCACGAATTCTCCTCGCTCGAAGGCGTCCGCGAAGACGTCGTCGACATCGTTCTGAACATCAAGCAACTGGCCGTGCGCATGCACGCCGAGGGCCCGAAGCGCATGACGCTGCGCGCCACCGGCCCCGGCCCGGTGACCGCTGGTCAGATCGAAACGCCTTCGGATATCGAGATCCTGAACCCCGACCACGTGCTCTGCACGCTGGACGACGGCGCCACCGTGCGCATGGAGTTCACGGTCAACACCGGCAAGGGCTACGTCCCGGCCGACAAGAACCGTCCTGAAGACGCGCCGATCGGCCTGATCGCCGTCGACGCCCTGTACTCGCCGGTCAAGCGCGTCGCCTATCGCGTCGAGCCCACCCGTCAAGGCCAGTCGCTGGACTATGACAAGCTGATCCTGGAAGTCGAAACCAACGGCGCCGTCACTCCGGTGGACGCCGTGGCCTACGCCGCCCGGATCTTGCAAGACCAACTGCAGATCTTCATCACCTTCGAAGAGCCCAAGGCCAAGTCGGCCGACGAGGCCAAGCCTGAGCTGCCGTTCAACCCGGCGCTCCTGAAGAAGGTCGATGAGCTGGAACTGTCGGTTCGTTCGGCCAACTGCCTGAAGAACGACAACATCGTCTACATCGGCGATCTGATCCAGAAGACCGAAGCCGAGATGCTGCGCACGCCGAACTTCGGCCGCAAGTCCTTGAACGAAATCAAGGAAGTGCTGGCTGGCATGGCGCTGCACCTAGGTATGGACGTGCCGAACTGGCCGCCCGAAAACATCGAAGACCTGGCCAAGAAGTTCGAAGACCAGATCTAAGACAGACTATCGCGCTCGATCCGGGCCGCTCGTCACCCTTCGGGGATGGCGGGCGGCCTGGGCCTTTTGAAGCCGCAACAGCGGTGGAGGGCCCCGGCGCTTCGTTCTGAACCCGGCCGGGAACAAGCTGGGATTGGTGACAATCAGCGCTAGATCGCGCAAGCAGCGGGCCTCGGCCCAGGAGACACTACAATGCGTCACGGTAAAGCTCACCGTAAACTCGGCCGCACGTCCGCTCACCGCACCGCCATGTTCGCCAACATGTCGGCCTCGCTGATCAAGCACGAGCAGATCGTCACCACCCTGCCCAAGGCCAAGGAACTGCGTCCCTTCGTCGAAAAGCTGGTCACCCTGGCCAAGCGCGGCGACCTGCACGCGCGTCGTCAGGCCATCAGCATCGTTCGCGACGTCGAGCAGGTCGGCAAGCTGTTCGCCGCCATCGGCCCGCGCTACCAGTCGCGTCAGGGCGGTTACATCCGCGTCCTGAAGGCCGGCTTCCGCTACGGCGACAACGCCCCGCTGGCCGTGATCGAGTTCGTCGACCGCGACGTCTCGGCCAAGGGCAAGGATTCGGGCCCGGTGTTCACCGCCGAGTCGGAAGACTAGGAATTCTCAGCCTCGGCTGAAGGAAGGGGCCCCGGAGCGATCCGGGGCCTTTTTTCTTTGGTTTCACGGTTTCTTCGACAGCTTCTGCTCCGCCAGATAGTCGAGCATGCGCTGGCGTTGCTGGGCCATGTCCGGAACGCCCAGATCTCTCCGGATCGCGTCCGAGATAAGCGATCGGTCGTACGGCTCCTGCGTGACCTCAGGCTTGTCGGCAGGCAAGGCGTATTGCGTGCCATAGATTTGAGGCCGCCCGATCGCGTGCAGAAAGCGGTCCAACGAGGCGCTGGCGATCCACAGCGCCGAGGCGTCTCCCTTTTCGACGGCGATCATCGCCAGCGTGTGGGCCATCAGATAGTCATCGGCCGCGTCCCCGTGCTGGAAGACGAAGGCCGCTTGCCGATAGTCTTCCGCGCTGTGCAGAGCGCCGGCGTCCAGAAGCGCCTTGGTTCGTGCCCGGCGCTCGCTATCGTTTTTGCGAACCACAGCCCAGTCTGCGGTGAAGAGCGACTTTCGGTCGGCCTGATCGGCTTCGTACAGACGGCTCATCTCGGCGCTGGACCCAATGGCCGGAGCGGTCTGGGCAAAGGCGGTCGGGGCGGCCATTGCTATCAGGGCCAGGGCAATGGCGCAGGCTTTCATGACTGGTTCCTGGCTTTAGCAGCTACTCCCGCGTCAGATCCTGCCGCTGGAACAGGAACACCGCGCCGGCGGCCAGCAGGGCCGTCCAGCCCAGCAGCACCAGGAAGGCCGCGCCGACCGGGCCGCTGTCCAGACCCACATGCGAGGGCGAGGTCACGAAGTGGCGCAGCAGGTCGGCGGAATAGGTCGGGATGGCCAGGGTCTTCCAGGTCGGCTCCGGATTCATCGCGCCCAGCGCGCCGGCCAGGATCGACTGCACGAAGCGGATGACGATGCAGGCCACGACCGCGCCCATGGTCGAGCGGGCGACCACCGAGATACAGGCCGCCAGGGCCACCAGCGTCATGGCTTCCAGCCAGGTGATCACGAAGACGCCGGCGACCTGGCCGAGGCCCGCGCCGGTGGCCGAGATCATGATGGCCTTGCTGTTGATCCCCGCGCCGATCACGGACGCCAGCAGGGATAGAACCGCTGTCAGCACCAGGTTCCAGAGCACCGCTTCGCCGACCACGATCAGCTTGGCCAGCAGCAGGTTGGGCCGGCTGTTACGCGGGGTCAGCAGTCGCCAGGTCTCCCAGCGATAGTCACCGGCCAGTATGGCGGCGGCGCCGATCATCAGGAACAGGGCCGGAAACACCGAGGCGCCGCCGTCCAGCGCCTTGAGCACCTGGCCGGTCAGGTCGATCGTGGCGCCGGGGAAGGGCCGCTTGATCACGAAGCGGACGAAAAGGTCGCCGCCGATATTGAGCAGGAAGCCGGCCAGGGGGGCGAAGACGAAACCCCAGAACAGGGCGCCGCGGTCGCGCAGCAGGCGGAAGCGTTCAGCGGCGATGGCGTCGGTCAGCATCAGGCCGCTCCGGTCTGGTCTTGAGGAGTCTGTTCTAGGGTTCGCAGATAGACGCCTTCGAGATCGGCCTCGCGCCAGCGGGCTTCGGTGATCTCGACGCCGGCATTGACCAGGGCCTTGATCAGGGCA
Organism: Caulobacter sp.; assembly: GCF_965279145.1. Taxonomy (NCBI): domain Bacteria; kingdom Pseudomonadati; phylum Pseudomonadota; class Alphaproteobacteria; order Caulobacterales; family Caulobacteraceae; genus Caulobacter; species Caulobacter sp. Next base: position 4,340,627 of record NZ_OZ257139.1, on the reverse strand, counting down.
GGGGCTTCGGCGCGGGGAATGTCGGCCAGCACGGCGTCGGGGCCATCGGCCTCGCCCTTGTCGCCAAGCACCGCCAGGATCTGGTCGACCGGGGAGGCCAACAGCCGCAGGCGGACGTGGCTGGCGGTCAGGGCGTCGACAGCGCCCTCGGCGGCGATCTTGCCTCTGGAAAGGATCGCCACCCGGTCGCAGACGCGCTTGACCTCGTCCAACTGGTGGCTGGCCAGGATGACCGTCACGCCCTCGCGCCTGGCCAGATCGACGATCAGGGCGCGGATTTCCTGGATGCCGGCCGGGTCCATGCCGCTGGTCGGCTCGTCCAGAATCACCAGCTCGGGCCGGGTGAAGAAGGCCGCCGCCAGGCCCAGGCGCTGCTTCATGCCCACCGAGAAGCCGTTGGTGGGCCGGTCGGACGCGCCGCCGAGGCCCACGCGCTCCAGCCAGCCGCCAATGTCGGGGCTTTTGGCCCCGCTTTCCAGCGCAAGCATCGTCAGGGTGTCGCGCGCGGTGAGATAAGGCGGATAACGCGGGGTCTCGATCATGGCCCCCACCTTGCGCAGGGCGGTCATGTCGCCGGCCGGGGCGCCGAACAGCCGCGCCGAGCCGCTGGTGGGGCGCACCAGACCCAGGGCGATGCGGAACAGGGTGCTCTTTCCGGCCCCGTTGGGACCCAGAACACCGAACACGCCGCCCGCCGGTATCGAGAGCGAGAAATCGTCGAGCGCGCGCACCGAGCCGTAGGTCTTGGTGAGCGAGGTGGCCTCAAGGGCGATGGTCATGCTGGGACGGTCTCGATCGCGAAAAAATTTGACGATGGGGCGACTATGGGCGTGCACATCCCGTGGGCCAAGTTAAGACGAGGTCATGCGCCGGCGCCATACGCGGAAACGCGGGGGCGACGCCACGCAGTCTGATCCATCGAGAACCCGTCATGATCCGTAGCTTCCGTCTCGCTATCGCTGGCCTAGCGCTCCTGGCCGCCGCCACCGCGCCGATGGCGGCGACAGCCGGCCCGCTCAAGCGTCTGCTGCCGACTCTGCCGGCCAGTCCGCTGGCGACGAAGCCGCCGAAGAGCCGGCTGACGATCCTGGTCTCGATCGACGGTTTCCGCGCCGACTATCTGGATCGCGGCGACACGCCCACCCTGAGCGCCCTGGCGGCTGACGGGGTGCGCTCGGAGATGCGCCCGTCGTTCCCGTCGCTGACCTATCCGAACCACTACGCCCTGATCACGGGCAAGCGACCGGACCGCAACGGCATCGTCAACAATGTCATGAACGACACGACGATCCCGAGCGCCCTGTTCCGGATGTCCAACAAGGACGCGGTCAACGACGGCCGCTGGTGGAGCCAGGCCACGCCGCTGTGGGTGTCTCTCGAGAAGAAGGGCAAGCCTGCGGCCGCGATGTTCTGGCCGGGCTCGCAGGCGGAGATCAAGGGCGTGCGGCCTTCGCGCTGGGTGGAGTACGACCATGAGATGCCGCCGGAAGCGCGCGTCGACATGCTGCTCTCGTGGCTGGACGACCCCAAGGGGCCGGAACTGCGGTTCTCGACCCTCTATTTCGACGACGTCGACACTGACGGCCACCACTACGGCCCCGAGTCCGCCGAGGTGCGCGCCGCCGCCGCGCGGGTCGACAAGGCGCTGGCTCGTCTGGTCGAAGGCCTCAAGGCTCGGGGGCGGTACGACACCACCGACCTGGTCATCGTCGCGGACCACGGCATGGCGCCGGTTCCAGCGAGCCAACGCTGGATGCTCGACGACATCCTCGACGTCTCCAAGGTGCGGGTGATCAGCACGGGCGCGGTGCTTGGCCTGACGCCGCGTCGCGGGCACGAGAAGGAGATCGAGAACATCCTGATCGCGCCGCCGTGGCGTCTGAAGCTGCCGCATCCGCGCATCACCCTGCCTTGGCAGGACAAGGCGACGGAGGTCGAAACCGCCGGCTTCAAGCCGCCGCCGCACATGACCTGCTGGCGCAAGGGCGAGATGCCTAGGCGTTTCCACTATGGAACCAACGCCCGCATCCCGGCGATCGTCTGCCTGTCGGAGCCGGGCTGGCAGGTGTCGACGCGGGCGGCCAAGCCGTCGAAGTGGGACAGGATGGATGGCGGCGCGCATGGCTATGATCCGGCCGATCCGACCATGCGGGCGGTGTTCGTCGCGCGCGGCCCCTCGTTCAAGTCCGGCGTCAGCCTGCCGGCGTTCGACAATGTCGATGTCTATCCGCTGCTGGCCAGGATCTCGGGCGTTCGCGCCGAGCGGGGTGACGGTCGCCTGAAGACGGTCAAGGACGCGCTGCGGTAGAGATATCTACCGTCTTCCCGGCGAAGGCCGGGGAAACGGCGTTCTGTGATCTTGCGGGTATAGTTTCTTTATGCGTTAAATATTGTCGAATTCCGAAATGGAGTGCGGCATGGCTGACTGGCGACCCAATCTGATTTCCGCGGTGTGCTATCGCGACCCCAAGGCCGCTCTGGCCTGGCTGGAGAAGGCCTTCGGGTTCGAACTGGTCTTTCTGGTCGAGGACGCCGAGGGCAATCTCGGTCACTCCGAAATGCGCTTCGGCGACGCCTGCGTGATGATCGGCAACGAGTGGAGCGACGACCACAAGAGCCCGGCCTCGCTGGGCGGCAAGAACACCCAGACCGTGCATATCCAGCTGAGCGAGGGCGATCTCGACGCCCACTGCGAGCGGGCGCGGGCGGCGGGCGCCGAGATCATCGTCGAGCCCTCCGACCAGTTCTACGGCGACCGCACCTATCGCTGCAAAGACCTGGAAGGCCACATCTGGACGGTGGCCCGCAATGTCGAGACGGTGTCGATCCAGGAAATGGAACGCCGGACGGGCCTGACTATCAGAAGCGCGGTTTGACCGCCTCGATCGACCGCACCCTGACCGCCCTGGCCGATCCGCACCGTCGGCGGGTCGTCGACCTGCTGCGCCAGCGGCCGCATCGCGCGGGAGAACTGGCCGACGCCGTCGGTCTGACCCCGCCGGCCATGAGCCGTCATCTGCGCGCCCTGCGCCAGGCGGGTCTGGTCGAGGAAAGCCATCCGGACTTCGACGCCCGCGTGAGGGTCTATCAGCTGACGCCCGGCCCCATGGCCGAGCTCAAGGCCTGGTTGGAAATCGCGGAAGCCCACTGGATCGGCCAGCTGTCGGCGCTGAAGGCCCACGTGGAGGGCTCATGAGCTCGCGCGTCGTCGTGGCCCTGCGGATCAAGGCGTCGCCCGAGCGGGTGTTCGAGGCCTTCACCACGGAGATCGCTGTCTGGTGGCGGCCCAATGGGCTGTTCGCCTTCACGCCCCGGTCGCCGGGCGTCATGGCCTTCGAGACCGGGGAGGGCGGTCGCCGACTGGTCGAGCGCCTGGCCTCGGGCAAGGTGTTCGAGGTGGGCCAGGTGCGGGTCTGGCGGCCCGGCGAGCGGCTGGTGGTCGGCTGGCGGCAGGCGACCTTCGCGCCGGAGATGGACACCGAGGTCGAGGTTCGCTTCGAGGCGGTCGAGGACGGCACGCGGGTGACGGTCGAGCATCGCGGCTGGGACTGCGTGCCCGCGCCGCACGTGGCGCGCCATGGCTTCCCCGACAGCCTTTTCCTGCGGCGGCACGGCGAATGGTGGCGCGATCTGCTGGCCGGCCTTGCGGCGCAGGCGACGTCACGGCAACAAGGGCGCGCCGGGGAGGACCAAGCATGACAGAAATCAGCGGATCACGACGACAGGCGGCGCTTGGCTTCATCTTCATCACCGCCGTGATGGACGTGCTGTCGCTGGGCGTGATGATCCCGGTCCTGCCGGAGCTGGTCAAACGCTTCAACGGCGGCGACACCGCCTCGGCCGCCGAGTGGAACGTGCTGTTCGCCACCACCTGGGGCGTGATGCAGTTCTTCTGCGCGCCCGTGCTGGGCCTGATGTCTGATCGATTCGGCCGCCGGCCAGTGATCCTGACCTCGATCTTCGGCCTGGGCGTCGACTTCCTGTTCATGGCCTTCGCGCCCAATCTCTGGTGGCTGTTCCTGGGGCGGATCTTCAACGGCATGACCGCCGCCAGTTTCTCGACGGCCGGCGCCTATGTCGCCGACGTGACCACGCCGGAGAACCGGGCCAAGGGCTTTGGCTTGATGGGCGCGGCGTTCGGGGTTGGCTTCACCTTCGGGCCGGCCCTGGGCGGCTTCCTGTGGCAGTTCGACCATCGCCTGCCGTTCATGGTCTGCGCGGGCCTGGCCCTGTGCAACTGGCTGTACGGCTTCTTCGTGCTGCCGGAGTCGCTGCCGCCGGAACGGCGCGTGAAGCGCTTCGACTGGAAGAAGGCCAACCCGCTGGGCTCGCTGAAACTGCTGTCCAGCAAGCCCAACCTGCTGGGCCTGGCCGGCGTCGGCTTCCTGTTCCAGCTGGCCCACAACGTCCTGCCCAGCGTCTTCGTGCTGTATATGGGCTTTCGCTATCACTGGTCGCCGCAGGTGATCGGCCTGACCCTGATGGCCAGCGGCATCGGCGGCATCCTGATGCAGGGCTTCGTGGTCGGCCGAGTCGTCAGGACGCTGGGCGAGCGCGGGGCGTTGCTGATCGGCCTGTTCGCCGGCTGCCTGGGCTTCCTGGTCTATGCCCTGGCGCCGACCGGGGGGCTGTACCTGCTGGGCCTGCCGCTGTTCGCCCTGTCGGGCCTGATCCAGCCTGGCCTTCAGGGCCTGATGACCCGCCGCGTTGCGCCGCACGAACAGGGACAGCTTCAGGGCGCCAACTCGGCCATGATGGGGATCGCGTCGATCATCGGGCCCATCCTCTACCTGGCCCCGTTCGCCTGGGCCCTGCGCCATGACGCCACCCTGCATCTGCCCGGGCTGCCGATCCTGCTGGCGGCCCTGCTGATGCTGGCCGCCACGGGTCTGGCGTTCAGCGTGGCCCGTCCTATCTCAACCGAGCCGCTCAAGGCTTGACGGTCGGCCCTGATGGGCCGGTGACGGCCACGTCGCCGCCATCAATGCGCCCGAAAGCTCAGGCGATGTCCGGACCGCTTCACAGGAGACGCCACTCACCCATGCGAGCCCATCGCGCCCTGCTTCCCGCCCTCGCACTGCTGGCGGCCTGTTCGCCGCAAGGCCCGTCCAAGGCCCAGTCGATCCCGGACCTGGCCCAGCCCACCCGCCGCGCGCCCAGCGACCCGGCCTCCATGAAGGCCTCCTTTGCGCCCGTGGTGAAGAAGGCCGCCCCGGCCGTCGTCAACGTGGCCAGCCGGCGCATCGTGCGCCAGCAGCGCGACCCGTTCTGGGACTTCTTCATGGGCGGCGGCGGCGGCGCGCCGCGTGACCAGGTGCAGGGCTCGCTGGGCTCCGGCGCCATCGTCCGCGCCGACGGGGTGATCATCACCAATCACCACAATATCGAGGGCATGAGCGACGTCACCGTCCAGCTGGCCGACCGTCGCGAGTTCCCCGCCACCATCCTGCTCGACGATCCGCGCGCCGACCTGGCCGTGCTGAAGATCGACGTGAAGGGCGAACGCCTGCCGGTGATGGCCATCGACGACCAGGAACAGCTGGAGGTCGGCGACCTCGTCCTGGCCCTGGGCAACCCCTTCGGCGTCGGCCAGACCGTGACCAACGGCATCGTCTCGGCCATGGCGCGCACCGACGTCGGGGCGGCGGACTTCGGCAGCTACATCCAGACCGACGCTTCGATCAATCCGGGCAATTCCGGCGGTCCGCTGGTCGATATGGACGGCGACCTGATCGGCATCAACACCTTCATCATCTCGCGCTCGGGCTCGTCGAGCGGGGTGGGCTTCGCCATTCCCGCCGCCGTGGTCAAGCAGGTGGTCTCCACGGCCCTCGGCGGCGGCCACAGCGTGGTCCGCCCCTGGCTGGGCGTGAAGGGCCAGCCCGTGACCGGCGAGATCGCCAAGAGCCTGGGCATGGTCGCCCCGCGCGGCGTACTGGTGGCCCAGGTCTATCCCGGCTCGTCGGCCGACAAGGCGGGGCTGAAGGAGAGCGACGTCATCCTGTCGATCGACGGCAAGGACGTGAACGACGAGGGCGGCGGCGCCTTCGCAATCGGCACCCACAAGGTCGGCGATCGCGTGCCGATGGTCATCCGTCGCGGCGAGAAGGAGCAGACCCTGACCGTCCGCGCCGAGATCGCGCCGGAAATTCCCGCCCGCGACGAGCGCACCCTGACCGGCCGCAACCCCTTCGACGGCGCGACGGTGATGAACCTGTCGCCCGCCGTGGCCCAGGACCTGGGCGCCGATCCGTTCGCCGGCAAGGGCGTGCTGGTGACCAAGATCGGCCAGGGCTTTGCCCTGAACGCCGGCCTGCGGCCTGGCGACTTCATCCGCGAGGTCAATGGCCGGCCCATCAATGTCGTCGCCGACCTGGCCTCGGCGGCGGGCGCCGGCGGCGCCAACAAGGCCTGGAGCGTCACCATCGAACGCGGCGGTCAGCGCATCACCGCGCGCCTGACCCCCTGATCGCGCGACGAGCGACGTCGAAAGGACCCGGCGCGGAACCCCGCGCCGGGTCTTCTTTATTGGTCATCAGCCTTCGGATTTCGTAGACCAGAGCCATGTCCGATCTTTTCCAAGCCGCCGGCCTGACGCCCCACGCGCCGTCGCCGCTCGCCGAGCGCCTGCGGCCACAGACGCTTGAGCAGGTGGTGGGGCAGGAGCACCTGTTGGGCCCAGAGGGTCCGATCGGGCGTATGGCGGCGGCGAAACGGCTGGCCTCGATGATCCTGTGGGGCCCGCCCGGTACTGGCAAGACCACCATCGCCCGGCTGCTGGCCAAGGCCGGGGGCTATGAGTTCCAGCAGATCTCGGCGGTGTTCTCCGGCGTCGCCGACCTGAAGAAGGCCTTCGAGCAGGCGCGCGGCCGCCGCATGGCGGGCCAGAGCACCCTGCTGTTCGTCGACGAGATCCATCGCTTCAACCGCGCCCAGCAGGACGGTTTCCTGCCGTTCGTGGAGGAGGGCGTCATCACACTGGTCGGCGCCACCACCGAGAACCCATCGTTCGAGCTGAACGGCGCTCTGCTGTCGCGCTGCCAGGTCTTTGTGCTCAAGCGGCTGGACGAAGAGGCGCTGGAGGCCCTGCTGGTCAAGGCCGAGGAGGCCGAGGGCCGCAAGCTGCCGCTGGACGCCGACGCGCGCTTCACCCTGATCGCCATGGCGGACGGCGACGGCCGCTATCTGCTGACCCTGACCGAGACCCTGCTGTCGGTCGGAACCGATACGCCGCTGAACGCCACGCAGCTGGGCCAATTCCTGCAGAAGCGCCGGCCCGCCTACGACAAGAACCGCGAGGAGCACTACAACCTCGTCTCCGCGCTGCACAAATCGGTGCGCGGCAGCGATCCCGACGCGGCGCTCTACTGGCTGGCCCGGATGCTCGAGGGCGGCGAGGACCCGCTGTTCATCGCCCGCCGGCTGGTGCGCATGGCGTCGGAGGACATCGGAGCCGCCGATCCCCTCAGCCTGCTGCTGACCACGGCGGCCAAGGACGCCTTTGACTTCCTGGGCAGCCCCGAGGGCGAGCTGGCCCTGGCCCAGTGCGTGGTCCACATGGCCAGCGCGCCCAAGTCCAACGCCGTCTACACCGCCTTCAAGGCCGCGCGCCGCGCCGCCAAGGAGACCGGTTCGCTGGCGCCGCCGGCCCACATCCTCAACGCGCCCACCAAGCTGATGAAGACCCTCGGCTATGGCGATGGCTACGCCTATGACCACGACGTCGAGGGCGGCGTCTCGGGCCAGAACTACTTCCCGGACGGCATGGCGCGGCCGAAGTTCTACGAACCCAAGCCGATCGGCGCCGAGGCCAAGGTGCGCGAACGGCTGGACGCCTGGGGCAAGCTGCGGCGGGATGGCAAGTGACTCCTTCTCCCCTTGCGGGAGAAGGTGGCGCGAAGCGCCGGATGAGGGGTTGCGCGGCGATGCCGCTGCGTCTCTATGCGGCCATGCTTGAGAGACCCCTCATCCGACCCGCTGACGCGGGCCACCTTCTCCCGCAGGGGAAGAAGGCATGACACGCCGTCCGCCCCTCGCGCCCAAGCCCAAGGCTTCCGACGCGCCCATCACGCTGACAGATGACGAAATCGCCCTGGCGCGGTCGTGGGTGATCCATGAGGACGACAGCATCATCGTGCTGAACAAGCCGGCCGGCCTATCCAGCCAAGGCGGCCGCATCCAGGCCCATACGCTGGACGACCTGCTGTGGGCCTTCGCCCGACCGGGCCGCCCGCGTCCGCGCCTGATCCATCGGCTGGACCGCGACACCTCTGGCGTTATCCTGACCGCCAAGACCAAGCCGGGGGCGGCGTTCCTGGGCAAGGCCCTGATGGGCAAGCGGTTTCGCAAGTCCTACATGGCCATCGTCGCGCCGGGCGCGCCGGAGCCCAAGGGCGGCATGATCGACAGTCCGCTGCGCCGCGAGTCGATCGGCCGCGAGGCCTATATGCGGGTCTGCCCGCCCGATCACCCCGACGCCGAGACCGCCCGCAGCCGCTATCGCACCCTGTCGGCCAGCGCCATCGCCGCCCTGGTCGAGCTGTCGCCTGACACCGGCCGCATGCACCAGCTTCGCGTCCACATGGCTTCCATCGGCCGGCCGATCTCGGGTGACAGCCGTTATGGCGGGGCGCTGATGCTGGGTGGGGTCGCCGTGCCCCGGCTGATGCTGCACGCCGCCAGCCTGTCGTTTCCGCACCCCGACGGCGGCGAGCGCCGCATAACCGCCCCGGTCCCGGCCGACATGACGCTTATGCTGGACAAGCTTGGCCTGACGCTTCCGGAACAGCGTCCCAGCCAGGCCGTTTGAGGGGATAGGGAGATAACGCCATGAAACGCCTTGCTGGTCTGGTCCTGTCCATTGCGCTGCTCAGCGGGTGCGCGACCTCGCCCACGCTGTATGCCGCGCAGGCCGCGCCCAACGGCGCGGGCTATTCCGAGTTTCGCCTGGAGCCTGGCCGGTATCGGGTCACCTTCCACGGCGGTCCGGGCGCGCCGGCGCAGCAGGTGGCGGACTACGCCCTGCTGCGCGCGGCCGAGCTGGCGGTGCGTGACGGCTATGACTGGTTTCGGGTGTCTGACCGCGTGACCTCCAGCACCGGCGCCCGCAGCGGTCCGCGCCTGTCGATCGGCGGCGGGTCCAGCAGCTATGGCCATCGCAGCGCGGTGGGTCTGGGCGTGGGGACCAGCTTTGACCTCGGTCCGGGCCCAGCCGTCACCAGCTCGCTGGAAGTCGTGTTTGGAAGGGGCCCGGCACCCCGCGACGCCGACGCCTATGTCGCCAGGGAGATCATCCGCTCGATCGGTTACGGCCGCAGCCAGACCTGATCGATCAGGCCGCCACGGTCGACTTGATAGCCAACGGATTGGTGGCGCGCAGGGCGGCGTGGGTCAGGCCCGCCGTGTCGGCCGCCGCGAAATAGCCCTCGGCGGGGAGCCCCTGCAGGATGGTGATCGGCGCCAGGCCCTTGGCGTCGCGGCCGAAGTTCATGATCTCCATCGCCACCTTTTCGGCGGGACCCACGAGATCCGACGCGTCGAGGGCCAGGCCGGCCAGGCGGGCTTCCTTGAGGCCGCGCAGGGCGTCCTTCTCGGGCGGCACGCGGGCGATGACGCCGCGTGTCAGGGCCTTCAGCAGGCCGACCACCTCGATCAGGCGACCAGACGGCGTGCCCCGGGTGATGTCGACCAGCTCGATCATCACGCCGCCGCGCAACAGGGCCAGGGACAGGCCCGGCGTGCCGGTCAGCATGTCGCGCCCGCGCTGGGTGCCCAGGGTGCGGAACGAAGCCGGCAGGATCAGGTCGGGGACATTGTGGCCTTGGGCGCCGCGCGCGAACAGGGCGCCGAACTTCAGGGTGGCTTCGTCGATGAAGGCGATGTCGCGGTCGGGCAGGCGGCTGACGGCCCGCGCGGTGGCCTGTCGGCCGCTGCCCAGATGGGTCACCATCGGTTCGATGCGGATGGCCGTGGCCACGTTGCGGCGCAGGCTGACCACATGTTCAAGCGTGAAATCGACGCGCAGGGCGGCGCCGCCGGCCGTGGTGAAGGCGACGGGGGAGCGTCGGGCCTCGTCCGCCGGTTCGACGGCGCGCCGGACGGGGGAGCGATTGGAGTCGCGTCGGGCGCGGGCCGCCAGAACCGTGGCCGCGTCGATACGGCGACAGATCGCCTCGCCATTGTTGACGCCGATCACCGAGCTGATGCCCAGGTCGTTGAGATCGACCGAACCCAGCAGGTGGGTCAGCACGTCTTCCAGAATGCGAACACTGGTCGCCTGGGCGGCCAGGCCCTGGTCGCTGTTCATGGCGATCAGGAATTCGCTGTCGGAAATGCGGGCCCGCATGTCGGTGCGGTCCAGATGTTCGCTCAGCTTGCGCTCGACATAGGTCCAGACATCGCCGCGCTTCTGCATCCACCAGTCGCCGGCCCAGGCGCGGATGGCCTTGACGCTGATGACGTTCACCGAGCCCCGCGCGATCAGGTCCGATCCCGCCAGCCGGTGCAGAACCGGAGCGGGCAGGGCCAGACGCTGGGTCGCATCGTCCTGGTCATGGCTGTCGATGGGCATGGGGCTCGGCTCGCGAGAGGGACGTCCAGAATGCCGCCAGCACGCTTAACCTCTCGTTCAGAAACAGGGTTTCCAGACCCGTTCACCTTGAAGAAATCGGTGCGCGGCTTGGCGTTCGGCTCGCCCGGGCGCATAAGGAGACAATGACCAAACTGCTTCTCGTGGCCGCCGGCGGCGCCGTCGGCTCGGTCGCCCGCTATCTGGTGGGCGCTCAAGCCCTCCGACTGTTCGGAACGGCGTGGCCCTACGGCACCTTCACCGTCAATGTGGCCGGTGGTTTCCTGATGGGAGTCCTGGCCTCGTGGCTGGCCCATCGCGGCAACGCCAATCACGAGCCTGTCCGCCTGTTGCTCGCCGTCGGCGTCATGGGCGGCTTCACCACCTTCTCGGCCTTTTCGCTGGAAACCGCGCTGATGATTCAGAAGCGCGCCTACGCCCAGGCCTTTTCCTACACCGCCGCCAGCGTGCTTTTGTCCGTGGCGGCCCTTTTCGCGGGCCTGCTGATCGCCCGCAGGATATTCGCGGCATGAAAGAAGTACGCACGCTCTATGTGGACGCGGGCGAGGATGGCACCCGGGTGGACCGCTGGTTCAAGCGCCGCTGGCCCCACCTGAACCACATCCAGCTCAACAAGCTGTTCCGCTCCGGCCAGGTGCGGGTCGACGGCTCGCGCGTGAAGGCGGACACCAAGCTGGTGGCCGGCTCGCAGGTGCGCGTGCCGCCGCTGCCCGACGCGCCCGATCCCGACGAGAAGCTGGCCCTGTCCAAGCGCGACATCGCCTTCGCCAAGTCGCTGGTTCTGTACGAGGACGAGGAAGTCCTGGCGCTGAACAAGCCCGCCGGCCTGGCCGTGCAGGGCGGCACCAAGACCACTCACCACATCGACAAGCTGCTGTCGGCCTGGGGCGAAGGCGTCAATCGGCCGAAGCTCGTCCACCGCCTGGACCGCGACACGTCCGGCGTGCTGCTGCTGGGCAAGACCCCGGCCGCCGCCGCCCGCCTGTCGGGCTCGTTCGCCAAGCGCAAGGCCCAGAAGACCTACTGGGCCATCGTGCAGGGGAACCCGCACCCGGTCGAGGGCGTCATCGAGCTGCACCTGGCCAAGCGCGGCGTGGGCGATCGTGAGCTCGTCGTGCCCGCCGAGCCCAAGGACAAGGACGCCCAACCGGCCGAGACCGAGTTCGTCTCGATCAGCCGCGCCGGCCCGCGCGTCACCTTCATGGCCCTGCGCCCGCACACCGGCCGCACGCACCAGCTGCGCGCCCACATGAAGGCCATCGGCCACCCGATCCTGGGTGATCCGAAATACAGCGACGAGAAGTCGGCCCAGCTGTCGGAAGGGCTGAAGCTGCAGTTGCACGCCCGTTCGGTGATGCTGCCGCACCCGTCGGTGGGCATGCTGTTCATCGAGGCGCCGATCAGCCCCGAGCTGAAGGCCGGCTTCGCCAAGTTCGGCTTCTCGGAAGACGAGGCCGACCAGGATCCGTTCGCCAAGAGGCAGATCAAGCGCCGATGAGCGGGAAGAGGGGCTGGTTCAGACCAGCCCCGTCACCGCCTTCGCTCCGGCGCTGTCGGGGAACACCTTGCTCTCCAGCACCGCGCGGTCGACGCCCATGTGGTCGGCCAGCACGCCCTTGAACAGGCCGCGCATGTCGAGGGTGGGGGTCAGGTCGCGGTTCTCGAACAGGGCCTCCCGCGACAGGGTCGGCCAGTCGCCGATGATGCCGCCGCTCTTGAGCCCTCCGCCCAGGACCAGAGCCGTCGAGGCCGTGCCGTGGTCGGTGCCGCCGGTGCCGTTGACCCGGGCTGTGCGGCCAAATTCGGTGACCACCACGACCACGGTGTTCTTCCACTGGTCTCCCAGGCCGGTGTTAAGACCGTCCAGCACCGCGTCCAGATAGGACAGACGGGTGGCGATCTGTCCGGGCTGGCCGGCATGGGTGTCGAAACCGTCCAGCGAGATGGCCGCGATCTGCGGGCCGCCCGGCTGGTTCATGAAGCCGGCCAGGGTCGAGCCCAGCTTCTGCGCCGCCTGGCGACCCTGACGACCGTTGCGGTCATTGGCTAGGGGCGGCGACATCGGGGCCATCTGGTCGCTGGCGGGCGTCGCCGCCGCCCTTTCGGTCTGGGCCGGGCTGGGCGCCATCGCGGTCATGGCCGCCTGGGCCATGGTCTCGGTCTCCAGGCCCCGGGCGAAGGCCGGACCCATCAGCGGATCATTGCGATAGAGATCCTGCAGCAGGGTCGGCAGGCGGGCGGTCTCGTCCACACCCTTGCCCGGCGACCAGCTGGCGGCCTGGACCTTGCCGCGCAGGATCAGCGGGGCGGTGGTCCCCACGGACAGGCCCTCGACCTTGCGGACCGGCGACAGGGCCTCCAGCGTGCGGTTCAGCCAGCCGGTCTCGCCGCCATAGACATGAGCCTGGCCGGTCTCCAGCACGTCCTGGGCCTCGAAGTGCGAGCGGGCGCGGTCGGGGCTGGCGATGGCCGGCGCGATGCGGGCCTGACCCTTCAGGGCCAGCCTGTGCACCGCCGACAGTTCGGGGTGCAGGCTGAAGGTTCCGTCCAGCTTCAGGGTGTCTTCCGGCTTCAGGGCGATCGCGCCGCGCAGGCCGGCATAGGCGGGGTCGCCGACCGGCGGGGCCACCGACAGGCCGTCCATGCCGCCCCGGCAGATCACCACCACCATCTTGCGCCGGGCCAGCTCGCCGTCGCCGGCGGCGAAGGCCTGGCGGCCCACGAAACTGACCGAGAAACCCAGGCCGGCGGCCAGGGTCAGGAACGACCTGCGGGAGGTTTGAGCGGTCATCGGCGTTGGAACTCCGGGCTCATCACAAGAAGGGCGAAGGCTTCGCGGCGGGTCTCGGCCCGCGACACGGCCTTGGCGACGGGCGGGGACAGGCGCGCGCCCAGGGCCTCGAGCGCGGTGGCGTTGGGATCCAGCCGGTCGCCGACCACGGCGGCGAAGCCCTGGCTCCACTGCATCCGCTTGATCAGGCCGTCGGGCGAGGCCCAGGCCTGGGCCTCTTCGGGCCAGCCCTTGGGGGAGGGCGGCGAGAACGGCTTCTGGCCCAGTCCCGTCAGGATCGGCGCCAGCCGCTCGATCGCCGAGGGCTCCGCCCCGACCAGTCGCCAGGTCGACAGGGTGAACTCATAGGGCGTCTTGAACTTGGCGGGCGTCGGATCCCAGGCTTCCGGCGCGGCGATCAGGGCCCTGGCCACGACGTCCAGCCGGCCGCCGGTCTCCATCCAGCGCTCTTCCAGCGCCGCCACTAGGCTGGGCGGCGGCGTGTCGGAGACGAAGTGCGTCGCGATCTTCGCGCACACGTGATGGGCGGTGCGCGGATCGGCGGCCAGGATCTTCAGGGCGGTCAGCCCCTGGTCGAGGCCCGCCTCGTTGTAGCGGCGACCCAGGATCTCGCGCGCGCCGGGCTCGTGGGCGTTTTCGCGGAACACGAACTGGCCGGCCCGGTCGTCCTCGCCGCGGCCCAGGCTGAAGCCGGTCAGGGCGCGGGCGAACTCGGTGACGTCGGCCTGGGTATAGCCGGAGCCGACGCCCAGGGTGTGCAGCTCCAGGATCTCGCGGGCCAGGTTCTCGTTGAGACCCGGCTGGCGCTTGCCGGCCTGGCGCCGGGCGGCGAAGGCGGCGGCGCGGCTGTTCGGGCCGATCGACTGGACCTGATCCAGATAGGTCAGCATGGCTGGATGGGTCGAGGCGGCGACCAGAAGGTCCTCGAAGCGCCCGAACACATTGGGGCGGATGGCCTCGCGCTCGAACGGTCCCACCAGCAAGCCGGTGATCTGCTTGGTGGCCGAAACGGTGAAGTGGTTGGCCCAGAACAGCGTCCAGCGCTCGCGGAAGCTGTCGGGCGTGTTGGCGGCCAAGCGTGCGCGGGCCAGGAAGTCGCCGCCGATGGTCTCGCGCAGCATCCGCTGGGCGTCCTTCAGTTGCTCGGCGGCCTCGCCCGTCTTGTCGCCGGTTTTCTGGATGTCCTTGCGGGCCGCCTGGCGGTCCTTGCGATAGGCGTCCATGGCCAGGAAGCGGCTGGCGGCGGTCGCGCCGTCGTCCTGGGGCAGGTCCGCGCCGGCGGGACGCACCTGCGCCGCCAGCCAGCCCAGCGGATCGCCGCCGGCCGTCGCGATCTCGCCCGGCCTGGCCCCGAGGCCGAAACGGGTGACGGCGATCGCCGCCATCATGTCCCTGGACGGCAAACTCAAGACGCTCTCCCTTGCGCGACGAACTGACTTTGATCATTCAACGCCCAGGCCGCGCGTTTCCGTCGCGGCCCCGTCCAGGGAATGCCGCGCGTGTCAGAAAAGCCAGACCTGCTTCACAAGCCGCGCCGCTTCTACAAGGCCGCGACCGTCTCATCCGTGGACGGGGGCTTCGCGGTGCACCTGGATGGCCGCACGCCCAAGTCGCCGGCCAAGTCGCCCCTGATCCTGCCGACCCCGGCCCTGGCCCAACTGGTCGCGGACGAGTGGGAGGCGCAGGAAAAGGTCATCGATTCCACGGTCATGCCGGCCACCCGCCTGGCCTTCACCGCCATCGACCGGATCTCCGAGACCCGCGCCGAGGTGGCCCGCGAGGTCGCCGCCTATGCCGGCTCGGACCTACTGTGCTACCGCGCCGAACACCCCACACCGCTGGTCGAGCGCCAGGATCGCGAGTGGCAGCCGGTCCTCGACTGGGCGGGCCAGACCCTTGGCGTTACGTTCACGCCCGTCGCCGGGATCATCCATTCGCCGCAGCCGCCGCAGACCCTGGCGGCCGTCGAGGCCCTGGCCCTGTCGCTGGACGACTTCTCGCTGGCGGGCGTGGCCTATGCCGCCGGCCTGCTGGGCTCGACCGTGCTGGCCCTGGCGGTGCGCGCGGGCCAGATCGACGGTCAGCGGGCCCTGGACCTGTCGCGCCTGGAAGAGCTGTTCCAGGCCGAGCAATGGGGTCAGGACGATGAGGCCAGGCTTCGCGCCCAGCTGCTGTCGGTCGAGGCGAGGGTGCTGGAACAGTGGTTCGCGGCCTTGCGCCAATAGGGCGCCGCACGGTCTTTGCTGCACTGCCGTAAGGGCTGGCTTGCCAGCACGGCCGCGCGGCTTTACCCCTCGGTCGACAATGCGGCCCCAATGTCGTGGGAAACAGCCGTCACGAGCAGGGGAGCGTATCCGCGTGCAGAACATTCTCGAGGAACTGGATCGTCGTCGCGAGCAGGCCAAGGCCGGCGGCGGTGAGGCGCGGGTCGCGTCGCAGCATGCCAAGGGCAAGCTTACGGCCCGCGAGCGCATCGACCTGCTCCTCGACGAAGGCAGCTTCGAGGAGTTCGACATGTTCGTCGAGCACCGCAGCGCCGACTTCGGCATGCAGGACCAGAAGATTCCCGGCGACGGCGTCGTCACCGGCTGGGGCACGATCAACGGCAAGGTCGTCTACGTCTTCTCCAAGGATTTCACGGTGTTCGGCGGCTCGCTGTCGGGCGCTCACGCGGCCAAGATCGTCAAGGTCCAGCGCCAGGCCATGAAGGTCGGCGCGCCGATCATCGGCCTGTTCGACGCTGGCGGCGCGCGCATCCAGGAAGGCGTCGACAGCCTGGCCGGTTATGCCGACATCTTCATGGAAAACGTGCTGGCCTCGGGCGTGGTGCCGCAGATCAGCGTGATCATGGGCCCCTGCGCCGGCGGCGACGTCTATTCGCCGGCCATGACCGACTTCATCTTCATGGTGAAGGACACCAGCTACATGTTCGTGACCGGTCCTGACGTGGTCAAGACCGTCACCAACGAGGTGGTCACCGCCGAGGAACTGGGCGGGGCCAGGGTGCACGCGGCCAAGTCGGGCGTGGCCGAAGGCGCGTTCGAGAACGACCTTGAAGCCATGACCCAGGTGCGCCGCCTGGTCGACTTCCTGCCCTCGTCCAACCGCGAACCGGCCCCCGAGCGCGAGAGCTTCGACGAGGCCCTGCGCGAGGAGATGAGTCTCGACACCCTGATCCCCAGCGATCCGGGCAAGCCCTATGACATGAAGGAACTGATCCTCAAGATCGTCGACGAGGCCGACTTCTTCGAGATCTCAAGCGACTGGGCCAAGAACATCATCTGCGGCTTCGCCCGCATGGACGGCGAGAGCGTCGGCATCGTCGCCAACCAGCCCCAGGTGCTGGCCGGCGTGCTGGACATCGACAGTTCGCGCAAGGCCGCCCGCTTCGTGCGCTTCTGCGACGCCTTCAACATCCCGATCATCACCCTGGTCGACGTCCCGGGCTTCATGCCGGGCACCAAGCAGGAATATGGCGGCCTGATCAAACACGGCGCCAAGCTGCTGTTCGCCTATGCCGAGGCCACGGTGCCGAAGATCACGGTCATCACCCGCAAGGCCTATGGCGGCGCCTATGACGTGATGAGCTCCAAGCACCTGCGCGGCGACCTCAACTATGCCTGGCCCACCGCCGAGATCGCGGTGATGGGCGCCAAGGGCGCCGTCGAGATCATCTTCCGCGCCGAGGCCAAGGACCCCGTCGCCCTGGCCGCCCGTGAAGCCGAGTACAAGGCCGCCTTCGCCAACCCGTTCGTGGCCGCCTCGCGCGGCTATATCGACGACGTGATCATGCCGCACGGCACCCGCCGCCGGATCGTGCGGGGGCTCAAGAGCCTGAAGGGCAAGGAACTGTCCAACCCCTGGAAGAAGCACGACAACATCCCGCTTTAGGGATTGGCGCTCCAGATCCTCCCCCTAGCGGGGGAGGGGATCGCGAAGCGATCGGAGGGGGAAGTTCTGCTGAGTCATTGCGGTCTTCCCCCACCGGCCTGACGGCCGCCTCCCCCTTCAGGGGGAGGACCTGTCGCGCTCTATCCTCTGCGTTCAGCCAGTGGAGCGCAGTAAAATCAATCACTTACAACTTTCTCGCGCTTGTGTATCTCCGGGTCCGAAAGCTGAGGGATACTGTTCCTACCCAGAAGCAGGGGAAGGGACGTCGGCCGGCGACCCGACGGGCTTGTGGGGGTGGTCGAGCGGGAAGCGCCCGTCGGCCGTCGTTTAAGGCCCGGCAGGGTCTGGTGGAGCGGATCGGTCCTTGCGGGGGGCGGACGTGATGAAGCCGGACCGGGACCGCCGGGAACACCCTTGGGCGACGCCCGCACGATGCGCGACAGGCATGGGCTGAAATCGCCCATGCGGTCTGGACGGGGTCGTCAGCCCCTCCACCCGTCGGGGGCCTAAGGTCGGGAGCGGGTTAAAACCCCGCGCCCCGCAGGCTCACCGGATAACGGACTACGCGGAGCGTCTGTCTTCGTCGAAACGGTATTCACTACTCACACATCCGGGCGAGGCCCGGACGCTCCGCGACCCTTTCCATCCACTCGGCGGTTTCCGCGCGAGGTCGTAAAGCCGTGTCCGCCAGACTTGCCCCCTACGGTCGCGGAGCGACCCGTAGGGGGGCAAGTGGCTCAGAGCCTACAGATCAAACCTCACCCCCTGCGCCAGCGGCAGGGCTCCCGAATAGTTCACCGTCGCGGTCTGGCGCCGCATGTACTGCTTCCAGCTGTCGGAGCCGCTCTCGCGACCGCCGCCGGTTTCCTTCTCGCCGCCGAACGCGCCGCCGATCTCGGCGCCCGAGGGGCCGATATTGACGTTGGCGATGCCGCAGTCGCTGCCGGCGGCCGACAGGAAGGCCTCGGCCTCTCGGACGTCATTGGTCATCACGCAGGAGGACAGGCCCTGGGGCACATCGTTCTGGATCGCCACGGCCTCGTCGAAGTCGCGATAGGGCACGACGTGCAGCAGGGGGGCGAAGGTCTCGCGCTGCATGCCGGCGCTCGGAGCCGGCAGGCGGGCGAGGGCGGGTCGCACGTAATAGGCGTCCGGATGCTCGTCGATCAGCAGGCGCTCGCCGCCGCTGACGGTCCCGCCGTCGGCCCGGACCTGATCCATCGCCGCGACGAAGGCGTCATAGGCGGCCTTGTCGTGCAAGGGGCCCAGCAGCACGCCGTTCTGGCGCGGATCGCCGACCGGCAGGCGCGAGAAGGCGCTTTCGACCGCGTCGGCGACCTTGTCGATCAGGTTCTCGTGAACGATCAGCCGTCGCAGCGAGGTGCAGCGCTGGCCCGCCGTGCCCGCCGCCGAGAAGACGATGGCCCGCACGGCCAGCGACAGGTCGGCGCTGGGGGTGACGATCATGGCGTTGTTGCCGCCCAGCTCCAGGATCGAGCGGCCAAAGCGGCCGGCGACGATCGGGGCGACGGCCTGGCCCATGCGGGTGGAGCCGGTGGCGCTGACCAGCGGGATGCGCGGATCGCGCACCAGCCGCTCGCCGGCGTCGCGGCCGCCCAGGACCACGCTGCACAGACCCTCGGGCGCATCGCCGAACCGGGCGATGGCGCGCTCCAGGATCGCGTGGGTGGCGATGGCGGTCAGCGGGGTCTTTTCCGACGGCTTCCAGATCACCGGATCGCCGCAGACCAGGGCCAGGCAGGCGTTCCAGGCCCAGACGGCGACGGGGAAGTTGAAGGCGCTGATCACCACGACGGGGCCCAGCGGATGCCAGGTCTCGCGCATGGCGTGGCCGGGACGCTCTGAGGCGATGGTCAGGCCGTAGAGCTGGCGCGACAGGCCGACCGCGAAGTCGCAGATGTCGATCATCTCCTGAACCTCGCCGGCCGCCTCCGAGGCGATCTTGCCGGCCTCCAGAGTGACGATGGCGGCCAACTGATCCTTGGCGGCGCGCAGTTCCTCGCCCAGCAGGCGGACCAGCTCGCCACGACGCGGGGCGGGTACGGTGCGCCAGTCGCGGAAGGCCCGCGTGGCGGCCGAGACCTTGGCCTCTATGGCGCGGGCGTCGTCATAGGCCACCTGGGTCAGGATCGCGCCGTCCAGGGGGCAACGCACCGGAACGCCGCCGTCGGCGGGCAGACCGGCGACGCCCAGCTCGGCCATGACGGCGCGGAGGTGAGCGGCGGGGGATGGGAAGGACTGGGTCATGACCGTGGAAAACGCCCACCCGGGCTTCGGGTCAAGTGGGGGCTGCTTGACGCTGCTGGCGGGCGCCTTCAAATGAGCCGGCCCACATCGGGGCGTTCGGGCATGCCGCGATCCGCTTATGGATGACAACGCCGCCTATCTTCAGCGACTTGAGGCCCTGCGGGCCGGCGTCGACCGACGCCTGGCCGAGCTCGCGCCCCGGCCGGGCACGGCTCCGGACCGGCTGGTGGAGGCGGTGCGCTATGCTCTTCTGGCCCCGGGCAAGCGCTTTCGCCCGATGCTGACCCTGCTGACCGCCAGCCAGTTCGGCGCGGCCGAGAGCGTGGCCCTGGATACCGCCTGCGCCTTCGAGATGGTCCACGCCTCGTCGCTGATTCTCGACGACCTGCCGTCGATGGACAATGCCGGTCTGCGGCGCGGCCTGCCGACCATCCACCGGGCCTATGACGAGGCCACGGCGATCCTGGCGGGGGTCGGGCTGCTGAATCAGGCCTATGCCGTGATCGCCGCCGATCCGCACCTGACCGGCGAGCTTCGCGCCGAGATCGCCGGCCGCATCGCGCAATCGGTCGGCTTCTCCGGTCTTATCGCCGGCCAGGCGCGGGATCTGTTCGATCGCGACCAGCTGCGCGACCTGCCGTCCATCGACCGCCTCAACCACGAAAAGACCGGCGTGCTGATCATGGCCGCCGCCCAGTCGGGGGCCCGGATCGCCGGGGCTTCGGACGCCGCCGTCGCCGCCGTCGGCGAGTTCGGCTGGCGGGCGGGTCTGGCCTTCCAGATCTGCGATGACCTGATCGACGCCGAGGGCTCGGCCGAGAGCGCCGGCAAGGATGTCGGCCAGGACGCCGGCATGACCACGGCCGTCTCGCTGTTGGGCGTCGAGGGCGCCCGGGCCGCCATGGAGGCCCACCTCGCGGCCGGCCAGGCGGCGCTGGACTCCGTGGGGGGCTGCGACCTCGTGGCCGGCTATGTCGGCCGCCTCTTCGCCGGGCGCAAGGCGGCGGCGTGACCGCCTCTCCCATTCTGACAGTGAGGGGCGCGGTCCACGCCTATGGCGACAGGACCGTGCTCCAGGGGGTCGATCTGACCCTGTCTCCGGGTGAGATCTACGCCCTGCTGGGCCCGAACGGGGCCGGCAAGACCACCCTGATCAAGACCATCTGCGGCCGCTTTCGTCCCGATGGCGGCGAGGTGCGACTGAACGGCCGGGATCCCTTCCGCGAGAACGCCGCGCGATCCAGCCTGGGCCTGGCGCCGCAGGAAATCGCCCTCTACGCCCACCTGACCGTGGCCGAGAACCTGGAGACCTTCGCCAGCCTGGCCCGGATGCCGCGCCGGGCCATTCCCGCCGCCGTGCAGCGGGCGCTGGAACTGACCCGCACCGTCGATCGGGCCCACGTGCCCATCCGCCATCTGTCGGGCGGCTATCAGCGCCGCGCCAACATCGCCGCCGCCATCGTGCATGAGCCGGCCCTGCTGATTCTTGATGAGCCGACCGTCGGCGTCGATATCGACGCTCGGGAGGCGCTGGACACCGTGATCCGGGGCCTGCGCGATATCGGGGTGGCGGTGCTGCTGACCACCCACGACCTGGACCAGGCCCGGGCCCTGGCCGATCGCGTCGGTTTCCTGCGCGAGGGCCGCCTGGTGCTGGAGGGCGAGCCCCAGGCCCTGATCACCGAGGCCTTCGGCGCCCGGATGGAGGTGCTGGTCGAACTGTTGGGCGAGCCCGACGCCGCCTGTGAAGCCGTGCTGCTCGCCGAGGGATTGGCCAAGGCCGCCCGCCGCGCCAATCTCTGGGTTCGGCTCGACCTTGACGGCTACGCCTCCGCCGGGCGGCTGGACAAGCGGCTGCGGAAGGCCGGCCTGATTCCGCGCGAGATCCGGGTGCGCGAACCCTCGCTGCACAACCTGTTCAGCCTCGTGTCCGATCGGAAGCAGGCGGCATGATCGCGATCCAGATGACCCTGGCCATGGTCCGCGTCATGGCGCTGGAATTGTGGCGCGACCGCGCGGCCCTGGTCATGACCTTCCTGCTGCCGCCCCTGGTGTTTCTGATCTTCAGCTCGGTCTTCGCCGGCGCCACTGGCGAGGACATCAAGCCCAAGCTGGCCGTCGCCGACCTGGCGCGCACCGAGACCACGGGAAGACTGACCAAGGCCCTGCTGGCCAGCCCCGAGATCCGCGCCGAGATTGTCACCCCCGCCACCGTCGAGGCCGTGCGGGCCCGGGTGAAATCCGGCCAGGCCGACGCCGGTCTGGTGCTGAGAAGCGATCCCTCGGTCGCGGGCCGGCCGTTCCTGATCATCGCCGATCCCGGCCGCGCGGTCGCCGCGCCCCTGGCCCAGGCTCGCGTGCAGCAGGCCCTGGTCCGCGCCGCCCCTGACGCCGCCCTGCGCCGCAGCGTCGATCAGATCCGCCCCGCGATCGGCGACCTCACGGCCGACCAGACCGACAATCTCGACATGGCCGCCAGCATCCTGAAGGCCACGCCGCCCAAGGCGACCGAGGGCGACCTGTTCGATCGCGAGGACCTGCTGGGCGCCCGCAAAGGCGGGGCGGTGATCGCCTACTACGCCGGGGCGGTGCTGATCCTGTTCGCCCTGTTCTCGGCCATGCAGGGCGCGCTGGGCCTGATGGACGAACGCCGCACGGGCGTCGCCGATCGCCTGCAGGCCGGCGTGGCGGGCATGGGGCCGGTCGTGACCGGGAAATTCGTCTTCCTGGTGGGGCAGGGGATCGTTCAGGCCGTGGCGATCTTCGCGACCGCCCAGTTCGTCTATGGCGTCGGGGTGATCCAGCATATCGGCCTATGGCTGCCAACCACCCTGGCCACAGCGGTCTGCGCGGCCGGTCTGGCCCTGGGGCTGGTCTCGATCTGCCGGACGCGGGAACAGGCCCAGATGCTGTCGACCTTCGTGATCCTGGTGCTGGCCGCGATCGGCGGCAGCATGGTGCCGCGCTTCCTGATGCCGGTCTGGCTGCAGACCGTCGGCTGGTTCACGCCCCACGCCTGGGTCATTGACGCTTATCAAGGCGTCCTCTGGCGCGACGCGACAATTTCGGAGGTGTATAAGGCTTGGGGCGTGCTCGCCGCCGCCGGCCTGGCCGGCTTGGCGCTGGCCCAGACCCTGGCGCGACTGTCGCGCCGATAGGACCCGTGATGACGACCCTGGCGCTTGATATCGTGCTCTTCCTGGCCGCTTTCGCCTTCATGGAGGGCTTCGCCTGGGTGACCCATCGCTATGTGATGCACGGGTTCATGTGGGTCTGGCACAAGTCGCACCATGAACCGCGCGAGGGGCTGTTCGAGCTCAACGACCTGTTCGCCGTGGTGTTCGCCGCGCCGGCCATCGTGGCGATCTATTTCGGGGTTCACGGCACGCCTTGGCTGCTGCCCGTGGGCCTTGGGATCACGGCCTATGGCTTCATGTATTTCGGCTTCCACGACGGGCTGGTGCACAAGCGCTTCAAGGTGCCGTTCGGCAAGTCGGGCTTCTGGAAGACGCGCATCCAGGCCCACCGCATCCATCACGCCGTGCACACCAAGGAGGGCGCGGTGTCGTTCGGGTTCCTATGGGCCAAGCCGGTTCGCGAACTGAAGGCCCAGCTCAAGGCCCGGGGTGTCGAAGCCTAGATCTTCGACCACATGTCGGGCCGCGCCGGCGGCTTAATGGCCCGATCCCACACCGCGGAACGCAGCGCGATCACGCCGCCTTCCAGCGCCCGCCACGCCTTTATGCGGCCGCTGACCACCACGCGCTCGTCCCAGGCCTTGGCGCCTTCGTTGACGACGTCCAGGCCGATCTGGCGGTAGACGCCGCGCGCCGCGGCGATCGCCCAGGCGCAGCGGACGGGAAGGTCACGCAGCCCCCAGCGGGCCGAGGCGTAGTAGGGCTCGGCGGCATGGACGAGGCGACTGGCGATCACCGCGATCGCCTCGCGATGGGCCGGATCGGCCACCGCTGTTTCCGGAACGCCAAACTCGGCCAGCCAGGCGCGCGGCACATAGATCCGGTCGTTGCGGGCGTCCTCGATGATGTCACGGGCGATGTTGGTCAGCTGGAAGGCCAGACCCAGATCCTGGGCGCGCCGGAGAATGTCCAGCTGATCGGGCTTCACGCCCATGACCAGGGCCATCATCGTGCCGACGACCCCGGCCACGCCCCAGCAATAGTCCAGCAGGTCGTCCAGCGTCTGGTAGCGGCGACCTTCGACGTCCATGGCGAAGCCGTCGATCATGTCCAGCGCGTAGCGCTCGGGGATCTGGCGGCGCCGGGCCACGATCTGGAAGGCGGCGAATTGCGGATCGGCGGGCGGCTCACCGGCGAGCGCCGCTCTGGTCTGGGCGTAGAGCGCGGCCAGACGCGCCGGGGCGTCCTCGACCGGGCTCATGCCGTGACCCAGGGTCTGGCCGTCGATCACGTCGTCGCAGTGGCGGCACCAGGCGTAGAGCATCTCGGCGTCGGCGCGGGTTTCGGCATCGAACAGGGCGGCGGCGGCCGCGAAGCTCTTGCTGCCCTTCTGGATCGCCTCGCGGCTCTGGACCTCTAGATCGCTCACGCGGTCTCCGTGTGGAAGTCGTCGATCATCAGACCGGCCGTGGCCTTTGCCGAGCCGACGACGCCGGGGATGCCCGCGCCCGGATGGGTGCCGGCCCCGACGAAATAGAGGTTGGGGATGACGTCATCGCGATTGTGCGTCCGGAAGAACGCGCTCTGGGTCAGCAGCGGCTCCAGCGAGAAGGCGGCGCCGTTCCAGGCGTTGAGTTCGCTGGTGAAGTCATCGGGCGTGAAGATCCGGCTGGTCACCAGATCTCGCGACAGGTTGGGGATATAGCGATCCTCGAGATACTTCAGGATCTTGTCGCGATAGGCGGGGCCTTGCTCGCTCCAGTCGATGTCGGCGGTCTCGAGATTCGGAACGACCGACAGAACGTAGAAGCTGCTGCAGCCCGGAGGGGCCATGCCGGGATCGGTGGCGCAGGGCGAGTGCAGGTACAGCGAGAAATCGTCGGCCAGGCCGTCCTTGTTATAGATCTCGCCGATCAGCTCGCGGTAGCGGGGGCCGAAGCAGATCGTGTGGTGGCGGATTTCGGGGTGCTCTGCCTTGAGACCGAAATAGATCACGAACAGCGAGGGGCTCCAGCGCTTCTTCTCCAGCGCCTTGCCCACCTTCTTGCCGCGCGGGTCATCGACCAGCAGCTCGCGATAGGTGTGCATCACGTCGGCGTTCGAGGCGACGGTGTCGAAGGCTTCGAAGTCGCCTTCGTGGTTGATCACGCCCGTGACGCGGCCGTCCCGGGTTGCGATCTTCTGGACGGGAGCGTTGAGGCGGATCGTGCCGCCCAGGTCTTCCAGCAAACGCACCAGGCCACGGATCAACGCGCCGGTGCCGCCGCGCGGGAACCACACGCCGCCACGACGCTCAAGGGCGTGGATCAGGGCGTAGATCGACGAGGTGGCGAAGGGGCTGCCGCCGACCAGCAGGCTGTGGAATGACATCGCCTGGCGGACGTGCTCGTCCTTCACGAAGGAGGAGACCTTGTCATAGACGCTGCGCCAGGCCTGCAGCTTCATCAGGGCGGGAGCCGACGAGATCATGCTGCGAATGTCGAGGAACGGCACGGCGCCCAACTCGACATAGCCCTTTTGATAGAGCTCCTCGGAATAGGCGTGGAAGCGGCGATAGCCCTCGACGTCGGCCGGGTTGCGGGCGGCGATCTGGCGGTCCAGCTCGGCCTGATCGTTGACGTAGTCGAACACGTCTCCGTCTTCCCAGACCAGCCGGTAGAACGGATTGACCGGCATCAGCTCGACATAGTCCTCGATCTTGCGACCGCTGATCGTGAACAGTTCCTTGAGGCAGTCCGGATCGGTGATCACCGTCGGGCCGGCGTCGAAGATGAACCCTTCGTCTTCCCAGACATAGGCCCGGCCGCCGGGCTTGTCGCGCCCTTCGAAGACGGTGACGCCGAAGCCGGAGGATTGCAGGCGAATGGCCAGGGACAGGCCGCCGAAGCCGGAGCCGATAACGGCCGCGCGCGGCTTGGGATGAGACATGCTGCTTAGTCCTCGATCACGGAACGTTCGCCCAGATAACCCAGGGCGGCGAGAATAGGTACGGGCGGTTTGCCGATCAGGACGCGCATCCGATCAAAAGGAGTCAGCCTGGCGGCGTAGAACCGCTGAATGAGCGGCGCGCCCAAGCGATAGAAACGCTCCAGCACCTTGTAGCGCTGGTCTGGCGCGCAGGCCTTGAACAGCATTCGGTTCAGGAGCCGGAAGAATCGCCGACGACGCCAGACGGCCTTCGAATGCGTCTCGACGCACGTCCGCACATGGGCGCTGGTGATGTGGGGAAGGGCGGCGATCTGGTCGGCCAGCCGCGCCGCGTCGGGCAGGGAATAGCCGGTGGTGGGCTGGAACAGCGCGGCGCGCAGGCCGACCTCGGCCACCTGGGCGCGGGCTTCGCGCCAATAGGCGTCGATGTCTCCAGCCAGGGCGATGGGCAGCACGCCGTGTTCCTCGCGTTCGACCTTGGCGATGCTCCAGCCCTGCTGGCCGGCATAGGTCGCGATGGCGGCGCGCAGGTCGGAGTGATCCAGGTCGGGCCCGTCGCTATAGCGGGTGTCCTCGATCAGCAGGCGGGTCGAATCTAGCGGCAGCAGATAGAGGAAGCGATAGCCGTCCGTCTGGGGGACGGTGGCGTCCATGATGATGGGGCGGCTCAGGCCATGCGGCGCCGTCAGGCGCACCCCCTGTCCAAGGAACTTCTGCCAGCCCAGGACGAGACTGCGGCTGCGGCGGGGGCCACGTCCGTCGATGACCGCGGCGGCGGTGATCCGGCGACCGTCCTGCAGGGTGACCTGATGGGGCGACACGTCCGAGACCGCCGCGCCCAGCCAGACGTCGTCGCCAAGCGCGGCGACGACCGCCTGATGGAGGCGCTCCGAGGTGATGGCCAGGTACGGGGTGTCAAGCGACCGCGAGTGTGTCGGGAACCGGACATCGTAGCCGGCCCAGCGATGGACGATCAGCGGCCTCAGCCATCCGCCGATTCCGGCGCTGACGTCGGTCTCAAAGTGGCACCAGGTATGTTCGCCGCCGATTCGCGTATCGCGTTCCAACAGCACGACCCGCAGGTCGGGGCGCATGGCCTTGAGCCTCAGGGCGATCAGCCCGTTGGCGAGCCCGCCGCCCACCAGGACGACATCGGCGCGGGAGGTTGAGGACGCAACTGCCATGATTCTGCGTCTAACATGATTGTGCTACGGCCACGCCAGCGTTGCGCACATCAAAGCGAGCGGTTAGGCACGGCGAAACCGGGAGGCGCCCATGTCCGAGGCCAGGATCATCGACGGTAAGGCATTCGCGGCCGATCTGCGTGCGCGGATCGGCGAGGAGGTCGCTGCCCTGAAAGCCAGTCATGGCCTCACGCCAGGTCTGGCGGTGGTGCTGGTCGGTGATGATCCCGCCAGTCAGGTCTATGTCCGAAACAAGGGGGAGCAAACCCAGGCGGCGGGCATGTACTCCGAAACGCACCGTCTGCCCGCTGATGTCACTCAGGACGAGCTTCTGGCGCTGGTCGGCAAGCTGAATGCCGACCCGTCTATTCATGGGGTGCTGGTGCAGTTCCCTGTGCCCGACCACCTCAAGCAGTCCGACATCGTCGCGGCGATCTCGCCCGACAAGGATGTTGATGGCCTGACCGTACTCAACGCTGGCCGGCTGGCCAGCGGACTGCCGGCCCTGACGCCCTGCACCCCTCTGGGCTGCATGATGCTGCTGAAGGACGTTCTGGGCGACCTGCGCGGCAAGTCGGCGGTGGTCATCGGTCGATCGAACCTGATGGGCAAGCCGATGGCGCAAATGCTGCTGGCCGCTGACTGCACCGTCACGATCGCCCATTCGCGTAGCGTGGATCTGCCGGGAATCGTTCGCCAGGCCGACATCGTCGTCGCCGCTGTCGGTCGGGCGGAGATGGTCAGGGGCGACTGGATCAAGCCGGGCGCGGTGGTCATCGATGTCGGCATCAGCCGTTTTCCGTCCCGTGATCCGATCGCGGCCGCCGCCGGCAAGACCCGGCTTGTTGGCGACGTCGCCTTCGACGAGGCCAAGGCCGTGGCCGGCGCGATCACGCCGGTGCCGGGCGGGGTGGGGCCGATGACGATCGCCTGCCTGCTGGCCAATACCGTCACGGCGGCCAAGCGGCTGCACGGAATCGACGCCTGATGCGCGGCGCGCTTGTCCTGACGCTGGCTTCCCTGTCGCTCGTCGCTTGTGGAGACAAGATTCCGCCTACCCCGACACCAGAGCAGGCCCTGTTGCTGAAGCCCGCCAATGCGCGCCTGGCGGGTCTCTACGAGACCTCTTGCAAGGCTTGTCACGCCACGCCGGGCACGGGGGCGCCTCTGGTCCATGATCGGGTGGCCTGGGACCCGCGCTGGAAGCAGGGAGAAGCCGTGCTGCTCGACCATGCGGTCCAGGGCTACAAGGCCATGCCGGCTGCAGGTCAGTGCGTGGCTTGCGCGCCGTCCGATTTCCAGGGCCTGATACGATTCATGGCGGGGCGCGAAGATCCCGCATAAGCGGGGGAAAAGCGATGATCTCGAGACGAGGCGCTCTAGTCGCGGGTGGAGCGGGAGCCGGCCTGGTCGTCGCGGGCGGCGCGGGGTTTCTGGTCGCCACGCACGACAAGCCTGAACCCGCGGCGCCGCCATCGGTCAATGCCCAGGGCAAGCTGTTGTGGCGCAACTGGTCCGGTGTCCAGACCGCCTATCCCTCCGCGCGGCTGGCCCCCAAGGACGAGGCCGAACTGGCCCTGATGCTCAAGACCGCAGCAGCGCCGATCCGGCCGGTCGGCGCGGGGCATTCGTTCACGGCCCTGGCCCCGACCAGCGGCGCGCTGGTCTCGCTGGACGCCATGTCCGGCATCGTCGGCTGGGAGGGCGATGAGGCTGTTGTGATGGCGGGTACGCGGCTTGGCGCCCTTGGCCCAGCCCTCGCCGCCAAGGGGCGGGCCATGGCCAATCTGCCCGATATCAACAAGCAGTCACTGGCCGGAGCCCTGGCCACGGCCACGCACGGCACCGGGGCCAAGCTTCAGGCCCTGCATGGCGATGTAACGGGCTTGCGACTGGTCACGCCCGGTGGCCAGGTGATCGACTGCGATGCAACGCGCGAGCCCGAGATCTTCCAGGCCGCCAGGGTGTCGCTCGGCTCGCTGGGTGTGATCGCCCAAGTGCGGCTGAAGACCACTGCCAACCGCCGTATTCGCCGGCGGGTGTGGATCGAGCCGTTCGCGGACGCGCTGGGCAACGCCGAGGCGCGCTGGGCGAACCATCGGAATTTCGAGTTCTATGCCGTTCCCTTCACCGGCCTGGCGGTCGGCATCAGTCACGACGAAACCGACGATCCGGCGGAGGCGCGGGGTCCTGATCAGGATACGGCCTTCCTCGACGCCTTGAAGGGGCTGCGAAACCTTCTGGGATTTTCGACTCCGCTGCGCAAGGCGGCCGCCCGCGCCCTGATGGCCAGCGCCAAACCCGAGACCGCAGTCGATGAAGGCTGGAAGCTCCTTTCGACGGAACGACCGGTGCGCTTCAACGAAATGGAGTTTCACCTGCCGGTCGAGCACCAGCTTCAAGCTTTGCAGGAGGTGGTTGCGACCCTGGAGAGGGAACGACCGGATGTCTTTTTCCCAGTCGAGGTGCGCCGGATAGCGACCGATGACGCCTGG
Source organism: Caulobacter sp. (assembly GCF_965279145.1). Lineage (NCBI taxonomy): Bacteria > Pseudomonadati > Pseudomonadota > Alphaproteobacteria > Caulobacterales > Caulobacteraceae > Caulobacter > Caulobacter sp. Next base: position 4,311,345 of record NZ_OZ257139.1, on the reverse strand, counting down.
CTGTCGCCCTTTCAGGGCGGCCCGCGCGGCTCGGTCGCCGTGCACACGCACTACAAGGACGACTTCGCGTTCCTGTATGACCTGATCGAGCCGATCTTCCGTCGCCATGGCGGGCGACCGCACTGGGGCAAGCTTCACAGCCTGAACGGCGGTGCGCTTGCGGCGCTGTATCCGCGCTGGGATGATTTCCTCAAGGTGCGGGCGCAGCTGGATCCGGAGGGGCGGATGCTCAATCCGTATCTGAGGGGGCTGTTCGGGCTGACCTGAGGGTTAGCCCGCGAGGTATTCCGCCGTCCGGCCTTCCAGTTCCTCGGCCAGCGCCTTGCCCACCGGATGGGTATCGACCTTGATATCGCCGCGAACGGCCGCCTTGATGGCGTCGATGTGGGCGTCGACCAGGAACATCGGGGCCGAGAGTCGGGTCTCGGGTTCGTCGATCAGCTTGCACAGCGACGCGGCGATGCGGGTGATCAGCGGGAATTCGTAGGTGGCGCCCAGGCCCTTCAGATCGTGGGCGCGCAGGTAGAGGGTCTCGACCGTTTGCGCCGTCAGGCCCTGGGTTTTGACCTCCTGGCGCGCGGCTTCGAGCTTGGTGATCTCATCCTGCAGCCATTGGGCGAAATTGCCGGAAAGGCTTTTCAGGGCCGCCTCGGCCTTGGCGATGGCGGCCATGTCGATACCGCCGCGTCCGCCCACCTTGAGCTTCAGCATGTTCGGAACCTGGATCACCTCAGCGGTGGGTTTAGTCGTCAAGATCGCCTCCCCATCGGCGGGCATTTCCCGATCGCTATCATAGCAGGCGTTAACAACGAATGAGACGCGGATTTCCGTGCGGCGGAACGCCTCAGGCCGAGAACTGTTCGGCCAGCACGCGCTCATCAAGACTACGGCCTGCGTCGAACAACATCGCCAGACTAGTGTCGCGATCCTCCGAGATGTGCACTTCCAGCACGTCGCGGACCTCGAAATTGTCGGCGACCGCGCTTACGGGGCGTTTGTCGGCTTCGAGAATCTCGAAGGTGATCCGAGCGGAGCGCGGCAGCAGGGCTCCGCGCCAGCGACGCGGGCGGAAAGCGCTGATCGGCGTTAGGGCCAGAACCTGGCCGCCAATCGGAATGATCGGCCCATGGGCCGAAAGATTGTAGGCGGTGGAGCCGGCCGGCGTAGCGATCAGGGCGCCGTCACAGACCAGTTCGCTCATTCGCACCTTGCCGTCGATCGAGATTCGCAGCTTGGCGGTCTGCCGCGTCTGGCGCAGCAGGGAAACCTCGTTGATCGCCAGGGCGTGATGATTGCGACGACGCGAGTCGATGGCGGTCATGGCCAGCGGGTGGATCACGGCCCGCTCGGCCGCATTGATCCGCTCCAGCAAGTCGTCCTCGCTGTACTCGTTCATCAGGAAGCCAACCGAGCCGCGGTTCATGCCGTAGATGGGCGTCTGCTTCGCCAGGGCCCCGTGCAGTGTTTCCAGCATGAAGCCGTCGCCGCCGAGCGCCACGATCACCTGAGCGGCGTCTTCGCCGACATCGCCATAGCGGGCGACAAGGCGGTCGCGCGCTTCTTCGGCTTCTGGGCGGTCGCTGGCCTTGAAGGACAGGCGAGTCAGGATGGGCTGAGGCTGGTACATCGAGCCCAAGAGGCGGGAAGCCCGTCCGCTTGTCAAACCGCTCCTACGGCCTGACGGAACGCCATCGCCGCGATGTCGGGGGTGAAGGGTCCAAAGGCGCTGCCGGCGCGCCGGGCGCCTTCATCACCGCCCCCCGGACGTCCGCCGTTCAACTGACGAACATGCTCCAGGATGGTCGGGAACACGCTGCGGTCGATGCCTACCGCAGAGCAGGCCAGGGCCAGGAGCTCCGGGCGATTGCCGTCGATGGCGCGGCGAACCTGATCGGGCTCGAAGCTGCCAAGACGCGCCATCGCCATGATGAAGAGAGGGAGGCGACCTTCGCGCAGAACGCGCAGAAGATAGCCTGGACGCAGTTGTCCCGCCGCGTCGAGCTTTTCGACGAGGGTGCGTTCCATCTCCTCGCGTCCTTCCTCGCTCTCCATGACACCGTCATTGGCTGGATCTTCGCCGCGATGGGCGGCGCGAAGCGCCTCGTCCACTGCGGAGGCCATGGTGTCGGGGTCCAGGTGGAACCGCTTTGTCAGCGCGTCGCGAAGCGCGCGGCCGACCCAAAGATAGAGCTGTTCGGCCAGATCGCTGGAAAGGCGCGGGTGCCGGGCCAGCGGTGAGCGCAGGGCCACGACCTCCCTGGCCCGATCGACCAGCTTGCGCATCCCGTCGGGAGAGATCTCGGCGCTGTTGTTACTGGCCAGGGCGGTCAACACGGCGGGCTCGCCGCGCGCCAGAATCGCTTCGACGACCGATGCCGCCAGTTTTGGGCGGCGGGCGACTTCGATCTGATGTTCCAGCGTCGCCTGCACCAGAAGACGGATCAGGTCATGATCCTGCAGGACAGGGCTGCGCGAGATAATGGGCCGGGCGATTTCGATCTCGTCCAGAGCCATGATGTTGATCAGCGCTGACGGCGCCCAGGGCGCGTCGGCGAGGCGTTCAGCCAAGCGTTGACGGATATCGCGCTCGGCTTCGACCACCAGACTCATGAAAATGGAATCGAGCAGCCGCTGGACATCGGGGTCGCCGGGCGCGCCAACGGCCTCGGTCGCTTCGCAAAGCTCGATTATACCTGTCAGCAGCCGTTCTCGATCGCCCGGATCGCGGCTGCGCGCCAGTGACAGAAGCTTTGCGGTCTGGACGGCTTGGATGACCAGCCTCCTCGAATCCCGAACTCGGTAAGGATGACCTTGCTGCTCGCAAATGAAAACATGCTTAAACAGGCTTGCCCGACAAACGACAAGAATAGCGACCTGTTGTCGCGGATGAAGCTTAGGGACGGTGAGGCGCGAGCATGGCTGAGCAACTGATTCTGGCTCTGGATCAGGGTACGACCAGCACACGGGCGATCCTGTTCGACACGACGGGCGGGGCGTTGGCTGACGCGACCAGACCCTTGAGGCAGAGTTATCCCGCCGATGGCTGGGTCGAGCATGACGCCGAAGAGATATTCGCCGCTTGTGTGGCCGTGTTGCGCGAGGCCATGGAGAACTCAGGTCGGGACGTGGCCGATCTGGCCGCCATCGGCGTGACCAACCAGCGCGAGACGGTCGTGATCTGGGACAGGGCGACGGGGCGTCCGATCCATCCCGCCATTGTCTGGCAGGACCGGCGGACGGCGGACACTTGCGAGCGCCTGAGAGACGCGGGCCACGGGCCGAGCGTGGCGTCGATCACCGGGCTGCTGCTCGATCCGTATTTCTCAGGCTCCAAGATCGCCTGGATTCTGGACCACGTCGCCGGAGCCCGCGCCCGGGCCGAGGCCGGTGAACTGCTGTGCGGCACCATGGACAGCTGGGTGATCTGGCGGCTGACCGGCGGGGCTGTTCACGCCACCGACGCCACGAACGCCTCACGCACCCTGCTGTTCGATATCGAGGCGCAGGCATGGTCCCAGCCCATGCTGGACCTGCTGGACGTACCCGCCGGTCTTTTGCCCCGGGTCCTGGATTGTGCCGACGACTACGGCGTCATGAGCAGCGATGTCTTGGGTATCGAAGTCCCGATCCGGGGCGTGGCGGGCGACCAGCAGGCGGCGCTGATGGGGCAGGGTTGTATCCGGCCAGGCCAGATGAAGGCCACCTACGGCACGGGCTGCTTCATGCTGATCAATACAGGCGAAGCCCGTCCGGTCTCGCGATCGCGCCTGTTGACCACCGTGGCGGCGCGGGTCAACGGCAAGACGACCTATGCCCTCGAGGGTTCAATCTTTGTCGCCGGCGCCGCGATCCAGTGGCTGGGTGAAGGATTGGGCATTACAGGCGGGCCTAGAGCCGCCGAGGCCCTGGCCCGCGCCGCCAAGCCCGATCATGGCGTCGTGGTTGTCCCGGCCTTCACCGGTCTGGGCGCTCCATGGTGGGACGCCGGCGCGCGGGGCGCGATCTTCGGCCTGACCCGCGATGCCGGCCTGCCCGAGATCGCCGCCGCCACCTACGATGCCTGCGCCCTGCAAAGCCGCGACCTGATCGAAGCCATGCGGGCCGACGCGCCCGGCGCCTTTGGCGAGGAGGCGCAACTGCGGATCGACGGCGGCATGTCCAAGAGCGCCTGGTTCTCGCAACGCCTCTCCGACCTGACCGGCATGCCGGTGCAACGCGCCAGCTATCTGGAAACCACGGCCTTGGGCGCGGCCTTGTTCGCGGGCCTGGGAGCCGGTGTCTTCGCATCGATTGAAGAGGCCGCCGCCGCGCGACCGTCGGCTGAAGCTCTGACCCCGTCCATGTCTCTGCATCACCGGGAAGCCGCCTATTCGCGGTGGCTGGACGCGGTGCCCCGCGTTCGCACCTGAATATTTCCGGCCTTACGCATAACGCGGGTCGCCTGTTTCGCGGCGGCTTGCTATGACATCGCTGTCATAACGAGAGGTAAGTCCCCCCATGACCCCGACGCGCCGTTCCATCACCCTGGGGGCCAGCGCGGCCGTCATCGTCGGAGGATTTTCGATGCCCGCCCAGGCCGCTCGCCCGACCGTGGGCAAGATCCGCCGCCTGTCGCCCGCGCTTGACGCCGTGATGACGGAGAACACGCCGATCGAGCAGATCGCCGACGGCTTCGTCTGGTCCGAAGGGCCGGTCTGGGTGAAGGACGGCGGCTATCTTGTCTTCTCCGACGTGCCGGCCAACATCATGTATCGCTGGACCGAGAAGGACGGCGCGAGCGTGTTCCTGCAGCCGTCGGGTTATGACGGCCCGCCGACCAAGATCTTCCGCGAGTCGGGGTCGAATGGCCTGGCCCTGGATGCCTCAGGCGCTCTGCTGGTCTGCGACCACGGCAACCGGGCGATATCGAAGGTCGATCTCACGACCCGGAAGAAGACGATCCTGCTCGATCGCTATCAGGGCAAGAGGTTCAACAGTCCTAACGACCTGGCGGTCGCCCGCTCCGGCGCGATCTATTTCACCGACCCTCCCTATGGCCTGGAGGGCCTGAACGCCTCGCCGGTCAAGGAGATGGCCTTCAACGGAGTCTATCTGCGCCGACCCGACGGCTCGGTCGCTGTGCTGGACGACAGGTTGACCTTTCCCAACGGGCTGGCCCTGACGCCGGATGAGAAGCGTCTGTATGTCTCGGTCTCCGATCCGGATGGTCCCGTGATCATGGTCTATGACCTGGGCGCCGATGGCCTGCCCGAGAAGTCCTCGGTGTTTTTCGACGCCATGGCCCTGCACAAGGCGGGCGGCCCCGGCCTGCCGGACGGCATGTGTCTGGACACCGATGGCCGTCTCTACGCCACGGGGCCGGGCGGCGTTCTGGTGATCACGCCAGAGGGCGAACTGATCGGCGTGATCGAGACGGGCCGCCCCGTCGCCAACTGCGCCTTCGGAGAAGATGGTCACACCCTGTTCCTGACCTCCGACGACATCCTCGTCCGCCTACGCCTCAAGACCACCGGCCTGATCTAGGAGCGCGCCATGGATCTTTTCAGCAAGCGCAGCTTTCTCGCGGGAGGTCTGGCGCTGGGCGCTGTGGCCTCGGGGCCGGCGGAAGCTCTGACCCAGGCCCAGGCCGAAGGTCGCACACTGGGCTATGCGATCCTTGGTCTAGGCTACTATGCGACCCAGATCATTATGCCGCGCTTCGTGGAGTGCGAACATTCTAGGATCGCAGCCCTGGTCAGCGGCTCGCCCGACAAGCTCAAGCGGTTCGGTGCGCAATATGGCGTGCCCGAGGGCAGCCTCTACAGCTACGAGACGTTCGACCGGATCATCGACAATCCGGCGGTTGATATCGTCTACGTCGTCACGCCCAACAGCCTGCATCGCAGCTTTGTCGAGCGTGCGGCCAAGGCCGGCAAGCATGTGATGTGTGAAAAGCCGATGGCCACCTCGGTCGCCGATGGTGAGGCCATGATCGCCGCCTGCAAGGCCGCCGGTCGCAAGTTGATGATCGGCTACCGCAGTCGGTTCCAGGCTCATAATATCGACGCGATCGCCTTGGCGCGGAGCGGAGCCCTGGGCCCGGTTCGAACCATTGTCGCCGATCATGGCTTCACCATCGGCGATCCCGAGCAATGGCGGCTGAAGCGGGCGTTGTCAGGCGGGGGCAGTCTGATGGATATCGGCATCTACAGCCTCAACGCCGCCCGCTACCTGACCGGTGAGGAGCCTGTCGCGGTCAATGCGATCGAGTCCACCGATCGCAGCGATGTCCGTTTCCGTCAGGTGGAGGATGTCATCACCTTCCAACTCCTGTTTCCGTCGGGCGCGACGGCCAATTGTGTCTCGGCCTACAGCGTCAACGTCAATCGCTACAGGATTTCGGGACCCCGCGGCTGGGTGGAGATCGAGCCGGCCACGGGCTATGGCGGTCAAACGATGCGGGCGCAATTGAACGGCCAGACAGGTCCGCGCGAGCCCGCGCCGACCAGGGCCAAGAGCCAGTTCGCCGGTCAACTGGATCACCTGTCGGAATGTATCCTCACTGACCGCGAACCCCTGGTCGGCGGCGAGGAGGGGGTGAGGGACCTCAAGGTGATCGAAGCCATCTACCGCGCGGCGCGCGAAGGTCGGACGGTGCGGTTGTGATCCGCTGTCTCGCCTTGATCGCCGCCCTTGTGCTCGCGCCCTTCGCGGCGATGGCGCAGCAGCAGGTCTTTCTGTGGCCCAAGGGCGCGCCCGGCTTTGAAAGTCGCCGCGATATTCCAGAGCAGGCCGCGGAATACTGGGCCAAGAGCATCAACAATCCCTCGGTCACCGCCTGGCTGCCGCCGAAGGACAAGGCGACGGGCGCGGCGCTGATCGTGCTCCCGGGCGGTGGTCACAAGCTGTTGGTGATACATCCCGAGGGCACGGACGTGGCCAAGGTGATGAACCCGATGGGCGTCGCGGTCTTCGTGCTGAAGTACCGGCTGTTTCGAGAGGAAGGCTCACCCTACACGATCGATCATGCCCGACAGGATGCCGCCCGAGCCGTGCGCTTTGTCCGCGCCAACGCCGCCCAATTCGGTGTCGATCCCCATCGGATCGGTCTGATGGGCTTTTCCGGCGGCGGCGAAGTGGTCAACCTCGAGGTTTACGGAAACGCTGAAAACGATCCGAAGGTTGATGCGATCGACAGCGTCAGTGCGCGGCCTGACTTCCAGGTGCTGATCTATCCGGGGCCGCTGGGCGTGCCTGACAAGGTTCCCGCCGGATCCCCGCCAGCCTTCATCCTCGCGGCCGATGACGATGAATGTTGTTCGACGCCGCCCGTGGAGCTCCTGACGAAGTTCCGCGCGGCCAAGGTCCCTGTTGAGTTCCACCTGTTCCAGACGGGCGGTCACGCCTTCAACATGGGTTTCCGGACGAGCAAGGCCGCGATCAGGGTCTGGCCGGACCGGCTGAGAGACTGGATGGCCGACAACGGCTGGCTGGCCCGGTAGGCAGCTGCCTTAACCTCTGATTGGAAGTTTTGCGGCTAGCTGAACTCGACCCTGAATTGTTCTGGTCGAGTTTGAGGCGAGTCACAATGGGGCAGGCGAGCAACGCCTTTCTGGCGGGCGGGGTGTTTACCGCCGTGTTCGCCGCCGCCTGGTGGGCTCTGCCGGGTCTGACGCCAAAATCCCCGGCGGACGAGCCGATGGCGTTCGCCAACAAGCCTGCTGAGGTCATCGGCACATTCCAGGATGTCCTCACGAGCGACGAGCGTCGGCGCGAGGGTTCCGTAACAGGGAAGGGTGCGATCGCTGTCGAGGACGACAACGAAGCCAGAATGGTTCTTCTGGCCGTTCGTATGAAGGGCCACAAGGCGTCGCTGGAATTCGTCAAGGCGGCCCAGAATGACGCTCCGCCCAATCCGGCCCTGGTGCGATATGCGGTGATCGATGCTGGCGCGGGCAGGAAGACAGCCTGTGTGTCCACCCTGAGCGATGGCCGCGTCGCGCATGGGCAGACGACCTACTCGGCGACCGAGATCGACGATAACGACGGCTCAGCCCCGCTTGCCCAATACATCCTCAGCGGTTGCGCCCAGGCCATCCGCGACCATGCCAAGGTGCTGACGCATGTGCAGTACCTGCAGCACACAAGCGCGATCCTGCCAAAGACCCGCGAGTACGACGCCGAGCGCCAGCAAATCGTCGAGATGATCCGCAGCATACGTCAGGGACAGCGCTAGTCGGCCGCGTCGATATAGGCCTTCACCCGCGCGAAAAGGTCTTCGAACATCGGCGTCGTCAGGCGGCCGGTGTTCGTGTTGAGCCGCGAGCAATGATAGCTGTTGAACACCCGGTAGCGACCGGCCTGGAACTCCGAGCCGTGGCCCGGAATGCCCGCCGAGGCCTTCAGGCCCAGGGCCTTGAGCACATTGCGCCGCGAGACGTCACCCAGAGTGACGATGGCCTTCAGGTTCGGAAAAGCCTCGATGCGGTTGGTCAGGAAGGGGCGGCAGCTATTCTCTTCAGAGGTCTCGGGCTTGTTGCCTGGCGGGGCGCAACGGACGGCGTTGGTCACCGCGCTGCCGATCAGTTTCAGGGAGTCGTCTGGACGGGCCTCGAACTTGCCCGTGGCGAAACCGAACTTGATCAGGGTGTCGTAGAGCAGGGTGCCGGCGTAGTCCCCGGTGAAGGGGCGCCCCGTGCGGTTGGCGCCCTTGCGGCCTGGAGCCAGACCCACGACCAGCAGCCGCGCATCCTTGTCGCCGAATGACGGCGCGGGTCCGTTGAACCAGTCCGGGTACAGTTCCTGGTTTTCGCGACGATAGGCGACAAGGCGCGGACAGAGCGGGCAGTCGCGCGAGGGTTCCGCCGGGGAGGGGACCTTCTCGCCGGCAATGTTGGACCGCTCAGTATTCATCGTCGGCCTCGCGCTCGGCCAGGGTGCGGGCGTCGGCGACCGGGCGCGGCGCGGGCGCGCGTTGCGGCCGACCGATGATGTTGCCCAGGTCGTTGAGGTCGACAAAGTTGTCGGCCTGGCGGCGCAGGTCGTCGCTGGTCATCGGCGGCTGGCTTTTCATGGTGGAAACCACCGTCACCCGACGACCCTTGCGCTGGACGGCCTCGACCAGCGCGCGGAAATCACCGTCGCCCGAGAACAGCACAAGGTGGTCGGCCGTCTCCGCCATCTGCAGCATGTCGACGGCGATCTCGATGTCCATGTCGCCGCGCCAGCGCTTGCGGCCCTGACTGTCGGTGAACTCGCGGGCGGGTTTGGTCACGAGGGTGAAGCCATTGTAGTCGAGCCAGTCGACCAGGGGGCGGATCGGCGAATAGTCGTCATTCTCGTTGATGGCGGTGTAATAATAGGCCCGGATCAGGACGCCGCGCTTTTTGAACTCGTCGAGCAGCTTGCGGTAGTCGATGTCGAAGCCCAGCGCCTTGGCGGCCGAATAGAGATTGGCCCCGTCGATGAACAGGGCCAGACGGTCGGTCGGGTAGAAGGTCAACGCGGTAGATCCTTGAAAAATACGGTCGATCGAAATCACTTGGACGAGGCGGTCGTGGTGGCGCTCGGCTGCAATCTGCCCGGAGCCTATACGAGTCGCGAGGTCTTGTTGGAAAGCGCGCTCGACGCCCTGCCCGGCGTCGGTCTGAACGTGATCGCGCGGTCGGGCTGGTGGACCTCGGCGGCCTGGCCGGATCCTTCCGGGCCCGGCTATCTGAACGGCGTCGCGATCGTTGAAACATCGCTCTCGCCGCAGGCGACACTCGAGGCCCTGCATGGAGTCGAAGCGCGTTTCGGGCGGGCGAGGGGAGAGCTGAACGCGGCGCGGACCCTGGATCTTGATCTGATCGCGCATGGCCGGATCGTGACGACCGAAGGCCTTGTCCTGCCCCATCCTCGCGGTCACGAGCGCCTCTTCGTGATGGGGCCGCTGGCCGAGATCGCGCCGGACTGGCGTCATCCGACGATCGGCGAGACGGCCAGCGACTTGGCACGGACTGCCCAGGTCGGGCGCGACGCCAGCCGCACTGGACTTCCCTGAGCGAAGCGGGCATAAGCGCCCCCTCGCGAAAGATGGGCGACAACCCAGGCGACGTTGCGTAACGTCGTCAGGCTCCTTATTTTGCAGAGCATCACGGCTAGCCCGAGGAATTCATGGCCCGCGTCACCGTCGAAGATTGCGTCGAGAAGGTTCCGAACCGCTTCGCGCTCGTCCTGCTGTCTGCCCACCGGGCGCGCGGCATCTCGGCCGGCGCCGCGCTGCTGGTCGATCGCGACAATGACAAGAACCCCGTCGTCGCTCTGCGTGAAATCGCCGACGACGTCGTCGATCACGAAGGCCTCAAGGAACAGCTGATCAGCACGCTGCAACGCGTGGATGAGCATACCGAGGCCGAGGAAGAAGCCGAAACCCTGGCCCTGCTGGCTGATCCGAGCCACATGCAGATGAGCGAGCTTGAACTGGTTCGCGCCCTGCAGAGCGACCGTGACGGCGGCCAGGAGGAGCGGTACTGAGCCCCGACGGCACAGACCCTCTGACCCTTGAAGCGGCGGCTGCCGCCGCTCCATCCGAACGCGCGCCCGTCGATCCTCAAGCCGAGGTCGATCCGGGCGCGTCTTCGTTTATGGCCTCCAGCGAGGCCGCGCCGGCCGTCGCCCCGAAGCCGCGCCAGAAAATCCTTCGCCAGTACGAACTGATCGAGCGGGTCCACTCGTACGATCCGACGGCCGACGAAGCGCTGCTGAACCGGGCCTATGTCTACGCCATGCGGATGCACGGCAGTCAGACCCGCGCCAGCGGCGACCCTTACTACGCTCACCCGATCGAGGTGGCGGGCATCCTGACCGAGTATCGGCTCGACACGGCGACCATCGTCACGGCTCTGCTGCATGACGTGATCGAGGACACCCCGGTCACCCGCGAGGACATCGCCGGTCTGTTCGGCGATGAGATCGCCGAACTGGTCGAAGGCGTCACCAAGCTTTCCAAGCTGGAACTGCAAGCCGAGCATTCGCGCCAGGCCGAGAACCTTCGCAAGTTCATTCTGGCGATCAGCAAGGATGTTCGCGTTCTGCTGGTCAAGCTGGCCGACCGTCTGCACAACATGCGGACGCTCCACTTCATCAAGACGCAGGCCAAGCGCGAGCGTATCGCTCGCGAGACGCGCGACATCTATGCGCCGCTGGCGCGCAACATCGGCTGCCATCGGATCTGCACCGAACTGGAAGAGCTGTCGTTCGAGCACACCAATCCGGTGGCTCGCAACGCGATCATTCGCCGGCTCGACACCCTGCGGGCGGAGCAGGGTGGTGCGGTGGCCCTGGTCAGCCAGGAAATCGCCGCGCGGCTCGACGCCGCCGGCTTGCCCGCCCGGGTCTTCGGGCGGGAAAAGTCGCCCTATTCGATCTGGCGCAAGCTGCAGCGCAAATCGATTGGCTTCTCGCAGATGTCCGACATCTACGCCTTCCGCGTGATCGTCGACAGCGAGGAGGATTGCTACAGGGCCCTGGGTGTCGTCCACCGCGCCTGGTCCAGTGTGCCCGACCGCTTCAAGGACTTCATCTCGACGCCCAAGCGGAACAATTACCGATCGCTGCATACGACGGTGGTCGGGCCGCGCGGCATGCGCATCGAGATGCAGATCCGCACCGAGTCGATGGACCGGGTGAACGAAGAGGGCGTGGCCGCCCACTTCCGCTACAAGGACGCCTCGTATGGCCTCGACCTTGAGGGCATGGAAGCCGCAGGCGGCCGCGACCCGTTGGCCAATCTGCGTCAGCTGGTGCAGGTGCTGGAACACGGCGGCGACGCCGAGGAACTGGTCGAACACGCCAAGCTCGAGATGTTCCTCGACCAGGTCTTCGTGTTCACGCCCAAGGGCAAGCTGGTCAGCCTGCCGCGCGGGGCCATGCCGCTCGACTTCGCCTATGCTGTCCACACCAGCGTCGGCGACACCTGTATCGGCGTGAAGATCAACGGCGAGCTGAAGCCGCTGCGCACGGGTCTGAACAACGGCGACGTCGTCGAGGTTATTCGCGGCTCCAAGCCGGTGGTGCCGCCGGACTGGCGCTCGCTGACCGTGACCGGCCGCGCCCGCTCGGCCATTCGCCGTCATATCCGTCAGACCGAGAAGGAAGAGTTCCTTCGCCTGGGGCGGTCGTCGGTCGAGCAGATCTTCGAGCGTGCGGGCAAGCGTCTGAAGGATGTTTCGCTGCGTCCGATCCTCGAACGCTTTGCGCTGGACGGTGACGAGGCGCTGTACGACGCGGTCGGCCGAGGTCGGGTCTCGCCCAGCCAGGTTCTGGAAACCGCCTTCCCGGGCATGAAGGACACCGAGATGGCGGCCGCTTCGGCGCGTCGCAAGATCGAGGGCGGCAAGGGCGCGCGGCTCTATGTGCGCGGCGGCGGCCTGACCCCGGGCGTGTCCCTGCACTTCGCCCATTGCTGCAGCCCCGTGCCGGGCGATCGCATCGTTGGCATCCTCCGCGAAGACGGTGAAGGGCTCGACGTCCACACCATCGACTGCCCCAAGTTGGCCGACTACGAGGACCAGGAAGATCTCTGGCGCGACCTGAACTGGACGCCGGAGGCCGAGCGCGAGACGGTGTCGCTGACCCGTCTGCACGCCACGATCCAGAATGCCCCCGGCGTGTTGGGGCAGGTTTGCACCATCATCGGCGAGGCCGGCGGCAATATCGTCAATCTGCGCATGCACCATCGCCAGAGCGACTTCTTCGACACCGACATCGATGTCGAAGTGCGCGACGCCAAGCACCTGACCAATATCTCGGCGGCCTTGCGGGCCTGTCCGTCGGTCGAGACCGTCGACCGGACGCGCGGCTAGGCCTTCAGGGCCGCCACGGCGTCGCGGGTCGCCGCCGTCAGCAGGTCGGGCAGGGCGTCCAGGGCGAACCAGCCCCAGTCGGCCAGTGCGTGTGCTTCCTGAATGGCGGGCTCGCCTTCAAACCGCTGGGTTCGATACGTGATCGCCACCCAATGATAGTCGTCAGCGATCATGTCGGTGACCGCCAGGACGGGGCCGCCGACGATCGCGATGCCCAGTTCCTCCTGGATCTCGCGCTCGGCGCAGGTTCGCGCCGCTTCGCCCCAGTCGAGCTTGCCGCCGGGAACGCCCCAGTGGTCGGCCTCGGGGGCCTTGATCCGCTTGACCAGCAGCAGGCGACCTTGGTCGTCGAGGATGGCGGCGCCGCAGCCGACGCGGGGACGTTGGGGTTCGGTCATGGGCGCGATAGAGCCAAAACCGACCCGATGCGCAAGACGCGACGCCCCCGTTTGAAGACTCGCTCGCCTCGGCTATATCCACCGCCCATGACCAATGATGACGTCCTCGACGAATTCCGCGCCGCCGGCGCGCTGCGCGAAGGCCACTTCGTGCTCTCCTCCGGCCTGCACAGCCCGGTCTTCCTGCAGAAGAACCTGGTGTTCATGCGCCCCGAGCGCTGCGAGCGCCTGTGCAAGGCCCTGGCCGAGAAGATCATCGCCACGGTCGGCCAGCCCGACGTCGCGGTTTCGCCGGCCGTCGGCGGGATCATTCCCGGCTATGAGACCGCCCGCCACCTGAACGTCGCCTCGATCTATGTCGAGCGCGAGGGTGGCGGCTTCAAGTTCCGGCGCGGCTTTCACCTCGAACCCGGCCAGAAGGTCGTGATGGTCGAGGACATCGTCACCACCGGCCTGTCGTCGCGCGAATGCATCGCCGCGATCCAGGAAGCCGGCGGCGACGTCATCGCCGCCGCCTGCATCGTCGACCGCTCTGGCGGCAAGGCCGATGTCGGCGTGCCGCTGGTCTCTCTGTGCAGCCTGGAAGTGCCGGCCTATCCGGCCGACGCCCTGCCGCCGGAGCTGGCCGCGATCCCCATCGAGGATCCCGGCAGCCGCCGGCTGAAGGCTCAGTAATCACTTGGCCGCAGCAGGCGGCGTCAGCTGCTTGACCGGCCAGGCGATGCCCAACTGCTCCAGATAGGTCCCGTACTTGGCGGGGTCGTAATAGAAGGCGCGCATGGCCGGCCGGTAGGTCGCCATGATGTTGGCGTTGATCTGGGTCTGCGGCTTGTCGGTCGCCGACAGCATCGGCACGTATTTCTGGTCCTTGGTCTGGACGTCCCTGAACCAGGCCTTTGACTCTTGCAGCAGCTTTGGCTGGGTCAGCAGGTCCAGCGCCGTCATCGCCACCACTTTCGAGCCCGCCGCGACGCCCTTGTGGGCGATGGGCGTGGCCATCGAGATGGCGTTGGCCCAGTGGTGGCCGGGCAGGTCAGGGATGTTGGACGGATAGTTGATCGTGATGGTCGGCATGATCCAAGAGATGTCGCCGATATCGTCCGAGCCGCCGCTCTCGGGCTTGGCCTCGGGCGCGGTCAGGCCCTTCAGCTTGATGTCCAGGCCGTCCTTCTTGGTCGAGCCGACATTGGTCTGCACCGCCTTGGCGAAGGCCTGTTCGTCGTCCGTCCATTTGGGCAGGCCCACCGCCTCGATATTGGCCTGCGCGGCCTGCGCCATCGGCTTGTTGAAGTAGCGGGGCGCTGCCGTGCCGACCACCATGTGATCGACCGTGGTGTCGGTCATGTCGGCGGCGGCCTGGGCGATCTTGTTGCCGATCGCGTAGTTCTTCTTGATCGCATCGAAGCTCTGCTCGCGGAAATAGTACCAGACGGTGGCTTCCGAGGGCACGACGTTGGGCTGGTCGCCGCCGTCGGTGATCACATAGTGCGAGCGCTGTTCGGGCTTGAGATGCTCACGCCGCATGTTCCAGCCCATGTCCATCAGTTCGACGGCGTCCAGGGCGCTGCGGCCGCGCCAGGGCGCGCCGGCCGAGTGGGCGGATTCGCCGTGGAAGCTGTACTTTACCGAGACCAGCCCCGTGCCGTTCGAAGGACCCCAGCTGGTCTGAAGGTTGGAGCCCACATGGGTGAAGATCGTCACGTCCACGTCCTTGAAGACGCCGTCGCGCACCATGTAGGCCTTGCCCGCCACCAGTTCCTCGGCGACGCCGGGCCACAGCATCAGGGTGCCGGCGATGTGCTCCTTGATCATCAGGTCCTTGAGCGCCAGCGCCGCCACGATGTTCAGGGCCTGGCCGGAATTGTGACCTTCGCCATGGCCGGGCGCGCCGGGGATGATCGGGTCATGCCAGGGCACGCCAGGCTTCTGCGAGGCCTTGGGAATGCAGTCGATGTCGCTGCCCAGGGCGATGACCGGTCCGCCGGCGCCGTTGGTCCAGCTGGCCGTCCAGGCGGTGGGGATGCCCGACACCCCGCGCTGGATCGTGAAGCCGTTCTCCTCCAGCACGCTGGTGATGTATTTCGAGGTTTCGACTTCCTGAAAGCCCAGCTCGCCGAACGAGAAGATCTGGTCGTTCATCACCTGTGAAAGCTTGGCCCGCGCCTCCACGCCGGCGACGACCTGAGCCTTCAAGGCCTTCAGCTTGCCGGCCGAAACAGCCGGCGCCGCCAGCGCCGATCCGGCCGTCGTGGCCATCAGCAAGGTCAGGGCCGCGGCCCGGGCGGTCTTCAGGATCATGGTCTTCCCCCATTTCGGAGCCGAGACCTTCGGCGGCGGCGCGGCGGCTGTCCATGCTGTTTTGGCGCGCTGGATCGGAACCGGGGCATGCGCTGCTTTTCAGGTCTCCACGCATCGGTCTGAAGGCGATAGGATGTTCGCGACGGCCAGGGATCGGCCGCCGATCGCGTTCGAGGGCGGTAAGATTTTTAGCGAGCATCAGATGAGCGTCCGCCTGGGCGTCAATATCGACCACGTGGCGACGATCCGGAATGCCCGGGGGTCTAGCTATCCCGAGCCCGTGCGCGCCGCCGAGCTGGCCCTGGCGGCCGGCGCCGACGGCATCACGGCCCACCTGCGCGAGGACCGCCGGCACATCTCCGACGCCGACATCGCGCTGCTGACCGACCTGTGCCTGAAACGCGGCAAGCCGCTGAACTTCGAGATGGCCGTCACCGACGAGATGGTCGGCATCGCCCTGAAGGCTCGCCCCCACGCCGCTTGCCTGGTGCCCGAGCGCCGCGAGGAGGTGACCACCGAAGGCGGCCTGGACGTCGTGCGCGGCTATGACTCCATCGCCGCCGCAACGGCTCGGCTTCGTGAGGCCGGCAGCCGAGTGTCGCTGTTCATCGACGCCGAGGCCGGTCAGATCGAGGCCTCGCACCGCCTCGGCGCCCAGGTGATCGAGCTGCACACCGGCGCCTATTGCGACGCGGCCAGGGCCGGTGAGGTCGAGCGGGCGACCGCCATTCTCCAGCGCCTGCAGGACGGCGCGGCCCTTGCCTCGAGCCTCGGGCTGGAGGTCCATGCCGGCCACGGGATCGACTATGCCACGGTCAAGCCGGTGGCGGCCATCCCGCAGATCGCCGAGCTGAACATCGGCCACTTCCTGATCGGCGAGGCGATTTTCGTAGGTCTGCCGCAGGCGATTCATCGGATGCGGGCCCTGATGGACGCGGCCAGACTGGACGTCGCAGCGTGATCATCGGCATCGGCTCGGACCTGTGCGACATTCGCCGGATCGAGAAGTCGCTGGAGCGCTTTGGCGAGCGGTTCACGCACAAGGTGTTCACCGAGATCGAGCGGGCGCGGTCGGAGCGTAAGCCTGATCGCGCCAGCAGCTACGCCAAGCGCTTCGCCGCCAAGGAGGCCTGCGCCAAGGCCCTGGGCACGGGCCTGAAGCGCGGCGTGCATCTGGCCGGCATGGGCGTGGTCAACCTGCCGTCGGGCAAGCCGACCCTGGCCCTGACCGGCGGCGCGGCCGAGCGGTTGGCCTCCATGGTCCCGGAGGGCATGACGCCGGTGATCCACCTGTCGCTGACCGACGATCATCCCTACGCCCAGGCCTTCGTGATCATCGAGGCTCTTCCGGAATAGGCGTTTCCGGGCCGGGCGGTCTTCGCCCAACCCGCGCCATGAAGCCGATGTAATCGCCGGGCGCTTGCCCCTGTCGCCAAGCCCGTCTAGCTAAGCCTGTCCGGTTCGCCGGAACCCCATTGCCTGAGAGCTCCGCGCCCGCATGACCGACGCCGCCGACACCTCGCCGCCCGAAGAAGACAAGGGCGGCGCCGTCCGGGAATTCATCGAGATCATCAAGACGGTGGCCTACGCCCTGGCCATCGCCCTTGTGCTGCGGGTCCTGCTGTTCCAGCCCTTCACGATCCCGTCGGGCTCGATGGAGCCGAACCTGCTGGAAGGCGACTACATCATCGTCAGCAAGTTCAGCTATGGCTGGAGCAAGCACTCGATCCCGTTCAGCCCGCCGCTGTTCAACGGCCGGATCCTGGGCCACGCCCCCAAGCGCGGCGACATCATCGTCTTCAAGCTGCCGCGCGACGGCCGCACCGATTACATCAAGCGCCTGATCGGCATGCCGGGCGACAAGGTCCAGGTGCGCGGCGGCGTCGTCAATATCAATGGCAAGCCCCTGACCCAGGAGGTCCGTCCGCCGGCCCTGGTCGACATGGGCTATGGCTTCACCCAGCAGGTGCAGCGCTTCCAGGAAACCAATCCGGAAGGGCGCAAGTACATCACCCAGGACTATGGTCCCGACAGCCGCGGCGACAGCACCGGCGTCTATACCGTTCCGGCCGGCTGCTATTTCTTCATGGGCGACAATCGCGACAACTCGGCCGATAGCCGTTTTGATCCGGGCACCTCGCCGTTCAAGACCGGCTCGGGCGTCTGCAAGTGGGACTATGAGCTGGACCAGTATATCGGCGACGAGGTCGGGGTCGGCTTCGTTCCGGCCGAGAACCTGGTCGGCAAGGCCCAGATCATCCTGCTGTCGTGGAACCGCAACGCGGCTCTGTTCAAGCCCTGGACCTGGGTGCTGGATGCGCGTCCCAGCCGCTTCTTCCGCGTCCTGAAGTGAACCTGAACAATGGATAGACGGGTCGTCGCCGTCGGCGACCTGGAGCGCCGGATCGGTCATACGTTTTCGGATCGCCATCTGCTCGAACAGGCCCTGACGCACGCCAGCGTCGGGGACGGGGCCAAGAAGACCGCCGACAACGAGGTGCTGGAGTTCATCGGCGACCGCGTGCTGGGCCTGCTGGCCGCCGAGGCCCTGGCCGAGCGGTTCCCGCAGGCCAAGGAAGGCGAGCTGGCGCCGCGCCTCAACGCCCTGGTCAGCCGCGAGACCTGCGCCCGCGTGGCCCGCGCCGCCGAGCTGGGCCCGGCCCTGCGCCTGTCGGCCTCGTCCAGCAAGATCGGCGGTCGCGAGACCGATTCGATCCTGGCCGGCGGCTGCGAGGCCCTGATGGCGGCCCTGTATCGCGACGGCGGGCTGGAGACGGCGCGCCGGGTGTTCCTCGATCTGTGGTCGGCGGAGTTCGACCGCGCCGCCGCCGGCAAGCCGCGCGATCCCAAGACCGCCCTGCAGGAATGGGCGCAGGGCAAGGGCAAGCCGTTGCCGACCTATGCCGTCAAGGACCGCACGGGCCCAGACCACGCGCCGGTGTTCACCGTCCAGGTCGTGGTCGCCGGCATCGATCCGGTCTTCGCCACCGGCCGCTCGCGCCAGGACGCCGAGAAAGCCGCCGCCAGGGCGTTGCTGGATCGGGAAGGCGCGGAGTAGGGGCAGCCCCCGGCGGGCCTTTGCAGATCCTCCCCCCAGTGGGGGAGGTGGCCCGAAGGGCCGGAGGGGGAAGTCCCTTCTGTTCATGGCGCCCCCTCACCGTCGCCCTTTGGGCGACCCCTCTCCCACGGGGAGAGGATCTTGGCGCGGACACGGCTTCGCAGCCTCGCGCGGAAACCGCCGAGTTGATGGGAAGGGTCGCGGAGCGTCCGGGCCTCGCCCGGAATGTGTGAGTTCTAAGTACCGTTTCGACGAAGACAGACGCTCCGCGTGATCGTTATCCCTCTGGCCGGGGCGCGCGGGTCTGGTTCAACCCTTCACCCCCATCCGGGCGCTCCTCCTCGCGACGGACCCAGCCTTGGGCCGCAGCCTCGCCGATTCCGGAGGACCCGGAACGTACCTTCGGACGGGCGGGGACCTCCGACGAGAGTTCCCCGATGGACAGGTTTACGTCACCTGTCCTCGTTTAAGCCCAGCCCGGTCCCGCTCACGCGACTCCGGTGGCCCCGCTCGATCACCCCTGACAGCCGCCTCTGGTCGCCGGCCGGACGCCCTTCCCGTGCTGTCAGGTGAGATTGATTATGCGGGCGGTTTGAACGCGGAGGATTGGCGCGATCAACTATTTTACAAGCCGTTGATCAGGCTTGGGTTTGTTCTGGAAACGACGGGGATAGAGCGCGGCGTATCCCCACTAGTCCTGCCCCTGAAGGGGGAGGGGTCGGCCCCTTCGGGCCGACGGAGGGGGAAGTGCTGCTGACTCCTTGCGGTCTTCCCCCACCGGCCTCCGGCCGCCTCCCCCTTCAGGGGGAGGACTTGGTAGCGCGCGCCTTGCCCCCTTCGCGCCGAAGAGAGCCATTCCTAAATCTCACGGCAAGACGATCGCCGGACTGTGGAGGTTGCAGCCTCCAAGAGATGTAAGGCTTGGCGCGGCTTGGGGGCGTCGGCTTTCGGTATTGATGTCAAGGACTGCTCTCGACCCAATTGGGAAGTTGGGAAAGTCCGCTTGCGGGTAATCACTCGCGGACTAAGTTCAAGGAAGAAGCGTGCGAGGGGTTGCGATGCAGGATGCGGTTAGACAGCTCGTGGCCGTCGCACCAACGCTCGATGACAGCTTGGACGAGAGTCCTCTCAAAGAGGCGACAAATCTTCTCGATCAGCTCGTTCAACCACTCTCTGAAGACGATGTCAGAGCGCTGTTGTCGCTTTTGCCGCCATCAGGCGACACTGCCTTTGGGCTGAATTGGACAATTCTTCACAGGATTGAAGCTGCGCCGAGTTGGCCAATTTGGACCGCGTTGACCGACACCGACAATGAGTGGACAGCCACGTTTCTAACTCGGCTGGAGAATGGCGGCTACATTCAGCCCCAATCCAGCCCGGGCATCTGAGGTCTACTAGCCACCCAAAACAGACCCTCGCAACCTCCGCTCAGGACCTCGAACCACCGTCCTCGGCCCCGGATCCCCATCAGGGGGAGGAATTCCGGCCCCGCTGTGCTACACGCACGCGCAATGACTGAAAACACCTCACAGAACACCGCCCTGCCTACGCGGGCCGGCTTCGCCGCCATCATCGGCGCGCCCAATGCGGGCAAGTCCACCCTGGTCAACCGCATGGTCGGGGCAAAGGTCTCGATCGTCACCCAGAAGGTCCAGACCACGCGCTTTCCCGTGCGCGGCGTGGCCATGCATGGCGCGGCCCAGATCATCCTGGTCGATACCCCCGGCATCTTCAGCCCTCGCCGCCGCCTGGACCGCGCCATGGTCCGTTCGGCCTGGAGCGGCTCGGAAGAGGCCGAGGTCACCGTGCACCTGGTCGACGTCCAGGCCGAGCTGGCCTCGAACGTCAACAAGGCCACGCCGGCCGAGCACCGCTCGGTGCAGGACGTCCAGACCATCATCGAGGGCCTGAAGACCGCCAACCGCCAGGTGATCCTGGCGCTGAACAAGATCGACGGCGTCAAGCGCGACACCCTGCTGGCCGTGACCAAGGAACTGTTCGACACCGGCGTCTATTCGGAAGTCTTCATGATCAGCGCCGCCACCGGCGCGGGCGTCGACGACCTTCTGGAACGCCTGGCCGGCATGATGCCGGAAAGCCCCTGGCTGTATCCGGAAGACCAGACCGCCGACCTGCCGGCCCGCCTGCTGGCCGCCGAGATCACCCGCGAGAAGATCTATCTGCGCGTCCACGAGGAGCTGCCCTACGCGGCTTCGGTCGAAACGACCGCCTTCGAGGAACGCGCCGACGGCAGCGCCCGCATCGAGCAGACCATCTATGTCGAACGCGACGGCCAGCGCGCCATCGTGCTGGGCAAAGGCGGCCAGACCCTGAAATGGATCGGCCAGGCCTCGCGCGAGGAGTTGTGCGAGATCCTCGACCGCAAGGTGCACCTGTTCCTGCACGTGAAGGTCAAGGAAAACTGGGCCGAGGAGCGCGGCCTGTTCAACGACATGGGTCTGGACTTCGACGCCTGATGACCCAAGGCCGCGCCGCCGTTCTCGCGGCGCGGCCCTTGACTTCAGCCCCGACAGGCTGTCCCTACGGATGAGAACATACCGGGAATATCGAGCCCAGTGAGCAAGATCGACACCGCCTTTTCATCGACCGTTCCGGCCGTCGACCTCGACGCCTATTTCGCGCGGATCGGCTATGACGGCCCGCGTGAGCCGACCCTGGCCGTGCTGCGGGCCATCACCCAGAAGCACCCTGACGCCATACCGTTCGAGAACCTGGACGTGCTGCTGGGACGAGGCGTTTCGATCGATCCGGCGGCCATCGACGCCAAGCTGATCGGGGCAGGGCGGGGCGGCTATTGCTACGAACAGAACGGCCTGCTCAAGCGGGTGCTGAGCGGCGTCGGCTTCAGGGTCGAGGGGCTGATGGCCCGGGTGCTGTGGATGGCGCCGGTCGGTGCGCCGCCCCGGCCGCGCTCGCACATGGTGCTGGGCGTGGAGATCGACGGCGAGACTTGGCTGGCCGACGCCGGCTTTGGCGGCTGCGTGCTGACCGCGCCGCTGCGCCTGTTTTCCGACGAGATCCAGGACAGCCCCAACGGCCAGTTGCGCATCGTCGACGCCGGCCACGGCGGCGTGGCCGAGCGGCAGGTTCAGGCCAATCTGTCGGGCAAGTGGTCGCCGCTCTATCAGGTGGCCCAGGGCGCCTGGGCCGATGTCGACTACGAGCAGGTCAACTACTTCACCTACACCCATCCCTCGTCGCACTTCACCTGGAGCATGACGGTGGGGCGCACGACGCCGACCGCGCGCTACGCCCTGAAGAACAACCGCCTGACCCACCGTGATCAGACCGGCGCCCTGGTCGAGCAGCGCGACCTGTCGGTCGACGAGCTGGAAGTCACCTTGCGCGACATCATCGGCCTGCCGGTCGAGGCCGACTGGCGCCCGGTGCTGGAAAAGGTCGTCGGCTGGGGAACACCCACCTAGATGGAATGGGAGGACGAGGCCCTTGTCCTTTCGGCTCGCATCCATGGCGAGACCGGCGCGATCGTCGAGCTGCTGACGCTGGAGCGCGGCAAGTTCGCGGCCCACGTCTCGGGCGCGGCCTCGCGGCGGATGAAGCCATTCCTGCAGCCGGGCTCGCGGGTGATCGCGCGCTACCGCGCCCGGATGTCGGACCAGCTGGGCGCGGCCACGCTGGAGCCGATGGGCGAGGGGGTGGCGTCGCTGTTCGACGATCCGCTGGCCCTGGCCGGCCTGTCGTCGGCGGCCTCGCTGGCGGCCGGCGCCCTGCCCGAGCGCGAGGCCCATCCCGGCGCTTTCCACGCGCTGGAGGCCCTGATCGGCGTGCTGCAGATCCCCGACATCTGGCCGGCGGTCTATGTGCGCTATGAGGCCGGGCTGCTGCAGGAGCTGGGTTTTGGCCTGGACCTGTCCAAGTGCGCGGCCACCGGCAGCTTCGACGACCTGATCTATGTCAGCCCCCGCACCGGCCGCGCCGTCAGCCGCGCGGCGGGCGAGCCCTACAGGGACAAGCTGTTGCCGCTGCCACCGTTTCTGCTGTCGGCCCAGGGTGGTCTGGCGGAGGGCGACGTGAAGGCGGGGCTGGATATCACCGGCCACTTTCTGGAGCAGTTCGTGTTCGGTCCGCTGAACCGCCCGCTGCCGCCGACGCGGACCTGGCTGCTGGATCGCCTGAGCGAGGCGGGGCGGCTTTAAGAACCGTCACAAAGGCGCGATATCGGCAGACCCGTTCAAGGAGTCGCCGATGTCCATCCTGCTCGATCGCTACGCCCTGTCGCGCCGACGCGCCCTGGCCGCTTTTGGCGGCGTCGCCGCCACCGCCCTGTCGATCCCGCTGTTCAGCGGCCAGGCCCTGGCCCAACCGGTGTTCTCGATCTATCCGTTCCAGCTGGGCGTCGCCTCGGGCGATCCGCAGCCGGATGGTTTCGTGATCTGGACGCGCCTGGCGCCGGAGCCGATGGAGATCGGCCACGGCATGCCCAGCCAGCCCGTCGAAGTGTCGTGGGAAGTGGCCGCCGATGCTGGCTTCAGGACCGTGGTCGCCAAGGGCGTCGCGGTGGCCATGCCCGAAC
The DNA here is from genome assembly GCF_965279145.1 of Caulobacter sp. Classification (NCBI taxonomy): domain Bacteria; kingdom Pseudomonadati; phylum Pseudomonadota; class Alphaproteobacteria; order Caulobacterales; family Caulobacteraceae; genus Caulobacter; species Caulobacter sp. The sequence continues at coordinate 4,288,212 of NZ_OZ257139.1, read as the reverse complement.
TGGCCCACGCCGTCCACGTCGAAGTCGGCGGCCTGGAGGCGGGTCGCGACTACTGGTACCGCTTCGTGGCCGGCAAGGAGCGCAGCCTGACGGGCCGGGCCCGCACGACCCCGGCCCCGGGCTCGACCGTGGATCGCGTCCGCTTCGCCGTCGCCGGCTGCCAGCACTATGAGAACGGCTACTACACCGCCCATCGGCGGCTGGCCGAGGACCGCCCCGACTTCGTGTTCTGCTACGGCGACTACATCTATGAGGGGCGCGGCAACCGCCTGTCGAACGGGCCCAACGGGCCGGTCGAGAACGTGCGCCAGCATTTCGGCGGCGAGATCTACAGCCTCGACGACTATCGCCGCCGCTACGCCCTCTACAAGATGGACACCGACCTGCAGGCCGCCCACGCCGCCGCGCCGTGGTTCGTGGTCTGGGACGACCATGAAACCGACAACAACTGGGTCAGCGACATGGACCAGGACGGCGTCGATCCCAAGATCTTCAACCTGCGCAGACAGGCGGCGGTCCAGGCCTATTTCGAGAACATGCCGCTTCGCCCCAGCAGCTTTCCGGTTGGAACCACGATCCAGCTGTACCGCCGCGCCAGCTTCGGCGGTCTGATGGACCTGAATCTGCTCGACACCCGCCAGTTTCGCAGCGACCAGCCCTGCGGTGACAAGTTCGGCGCCTGCGGCGAGCTGGAAAACCTCAAGGCCGAGGTGCTGGGTCTGAAGCAGGAGAAGTGGCTGCTGGATGGCCTGTCGGCGTCGAAAGCGCGCTGGAACGTGCTGGCCCAGCAGGTGATGATGATGGATCTGGATCGCGATCCCGGCCCGGGCGTCATCGCCAATCCGGACTCCTGGGCGGGCTATCGTTCGCCGCGCAACCGGCTGCTGAAACAGATCCGCGACCGCAAGATCGTCAATCCGATCGTGCTGACCGGCGACGAGCATCAGAACTATGCCGGCGAGCTGTACCTGGACGGAGCGCATCCCGAGGGCGCGCCGATCGGCACGGAATTTGTCGTCACGTCGATCACCTCCGGCGGCGACGGCGCCGACCAGCGCGAGGACATGGCGAAGATCCAGGCGGTCAATCCGCAGCTGAAGTTCAACAACAACCAGCGCGGCTACGCCATCTGCGACGTGACGCCGGAGCGTTGGACGACGGAGTTCAAGGTGCTGGACGCCGTCACCCGGCGCGACGGCAAGCTGACCACGCGGGCGAAGCTGGCGGTCGAAGCCGGAAATCCGCGCCTGGCGACCGTCTAGGCCATCGCCCCCAATCCCGATCTCCCCGGCGAAAGCCGGGCCCCAGATCGAACCCAGGGCGCGAACTGTTCGTCTGGGACAGGAGGCGCGTTATCCCCAAACGCTCAGGCTGAATCTGGGCCCCGGCTTTCGCCGGGGAGAGCGGATTCAAATGATGATTCAAACGCCAATCATCATGCCCTAGAGTGACTGCCCGCGTAACGAATCTCCCCGATGAACAAACCTGTCCTTCCCCCCGGCGGTCCTGGCGACGGCGACCGCATCCTTGACGAGCCTCTGACCGAGGCCCTGTCGCGCCGCTATCTGGCCTATGCCCTGTCGACGATCAGTTCGCGGGCCCTGCCGGACGTGCGCGACGGGCTCAAGCCCGTCCACCGTCGCGTGCTGTACGCGATGAACAACATGCGCCTGAACCCGGAGTCCGCCGCGCGCAAGTGCGCCAAGGTGGTGGGTGAGGTGATGGGTAACTTCCACCCGCACGGCGACCAGTCGATCTATGACGCCCTGGTGCGCTTGGCCCAGGAGTTCGCTCAGCGCTTCCCGCTGGTCGAGGGCCAGGGCAATTTCGGCAATATCGACGGCGATAGCGCCGCGGCCATGCGCTACACCGAATGCCGCATGACGGAGGCGGCGACGCTGCTTCTGGACGGCATCGACGAGGACGCGGTCGATTTTCGTCCCACCTATGACGGCCAGGACGAGGAGCCGGTGGTCTTGCCGTCAGGTTTCCCCAACCTGCTGGCCAACGGCTCGTCGGGCATCGCGGTCGGCATGGCCACCTCGATCCCGCCGCACAATGCCGCCGAGCTGATCGACGCCTGCCAACTGTTGCTCGCTCGCCCCGACGCCACGACCGAAGACCTGCTGGAGCGCGTGCCCGGGCCTGATTTCCCGACCGGCGGCGTTATCGTCGAGCCGCGCGCCAGCCTGCTGGAAACCTACGAGACCGGCCGCGGCGGCGTTCGCGTCCGCGCCAAGTGGGAAAAGGAAGACACCGGTCGCGGGACCTATCAGATCGTCGTCACCGAGATCCCGTATCAGGTGAAGAAGTCGGATCTGGTCGAGCAACTGGCCGACCTGATCGAGAGCAAGAAGGCGGCCCTGCTGGGCGACGTGCGCGACGAGAGCGCCGAAGACATCCGGCTGGTGCTGGAGCCCAAGTCCAAGAACGTCGAGCCCGAAGTGCTGATGGAGAGCCTGTTCAAGCTCTCGGCGCTGGAAAGCCGCTTCCCGGTCAACATGAACGTGCTGGACGCGCGGGGCACGCCGGGCGTCATGGGCCTGAAGCAGGCCTTGATGGCGTTCCTGGCGCACCGCCGCGAGGTGCTGACCCGCCGGGCCAAACATCGCCTGGCCAAGATCGAAGCCCGTCTGCACATCCTGGACGGCCTGCTGATCGCCTATCTGAACCTCGACGAGGTGATCCGGATTGTCCGCTATGAGGACAAGCCCAAAGACAAGCTGATCGAGACCTTCAAGCTCTCGGACATCCAGGCCGACGCCATCCTCAACACCCGCCTGCGCCAACTGGCCAAGCTGGAGGAGATGGAGATCCGCCGCGAGCACGCCGAGCTGATGGAAGAGCGCGACGGCATCCTGGCCATGCTGGCCAGCGATGAGAAGCAATGGAAGCTGGTCGGCGAAGGCCTGGCCCATGTCCGCGCCGCGCTGCTGAAGATCAAGCATCCGCTGGACAAGGGCGGCCGTCCGACCGGCGCCATCGGCCGCTCGATCTTCGCCGACGCGCCCCTGGTCGACGCCGAGGCCGCCATCGAGGCGATGATCGTCCGTGAACCGATCACCATCATCCTGTCGGATCGCGGCTGGATCCGCGCCGCCAAGGGCAAGGTCGAGGATCCGTCCGAACTGAAGTTCAAGGAAGGCGACAAGCTGGGCTTCTTGGTCCCGGCCGAGACCACCGACAAGCTGCTGATCTTCAGCTCCGACGGCCGCTTCTTCACGATCGGCTGCGACAAGCTGCCGAGCGCGCGGGGCCATGGCGAGCCGCTGCGGATGATGATCGAGCTGGATGACAAGGTGAAGATCCTCGACGTCTTCCCCTACAAGGCTGGCCGCAAACGCATTCTGGCCTCGAAGCTGGGCTATGGCTTCCTGATGCCCGAGGAAGAAGCGCTCGCCAATCGCAAGGCCGGCAAGCAGGTTCTGACCGTCGACGCCGCCGGCGCCGCCTTCTGTCTGGAAGCCACGGGCGACCAACTGGGCGTCATCGGCGACAACGGCAAGATCCTGATCTTCCCGCTGGAAGAGCTGCCGGAAATGCCGCGCGGCAAGGGCGTCAAGCTGCAGGCCTATCGCGAGGGCGGCCTGCGCGACGCGCTGTCGTTCAACGCCGAGACCGGCGGCTACTGGATCGATGGGGCGGGCCGGCGTCGCGACTGGACCGACTGGCAGACCTTCGTCGGCAAGCGGGCCGGGGCCGGCAAGGTCGCGCCCAAGGGCTTCCCCACCTCGAAACGGTTCAAGCCGAAATGAACGGCGCGCGGCTGAGACGGAAGGCGATCGGATTTGTCGCCAGCCTGCTCGGCTGCGCCGCCGCGGCCGGCGGGGTTGTCGCTCAGCCCCTGCCGCACGCCAGGCCCGAGGCGGTCGGCTTTTCGTCGCCCAAGCTGAAGAAGCTGGACGAGGCCATGCAGGCCATGGTCGATCAGGGCCATGTGGCCGGGGCGGTGACGCTGCTGGCCCGCCACGGCCACATCGTGCAGACGGCCGCATTCGGCAAGCGGGGGCTGGAAACCGCCGACCCGATGCCGGCCAACGCCATCTTCCGCATCCGCTCGGAGACCAAGCCGGTCACCGGCGTGGCGATGATGATCCTGTATGACGAGGGCAAGTGGAAGCTGGACGATCCGGTCAGCAAGTACGTGCCGGAGTTCGCCAATCTGCGGGTCGTCAAGATGGACCCCGAGGGCCGCCCGATCCTGACGCCGATCTCGCGGCCGCCGACCATGCGCGAGCTGATGACCCATACGGCGGGCTTCGCCTATGGCATCGCCGACGACCCCTCCAGCCCCGCCGACCAGGCCTATTACAAGGCCGCCGTGCTGCAGTCGGGGTCACTGAATGAGCTGGTCAGCAAGGTCTCGACCCTGCCGATGTTCGCCGAGCCCGGGACCCTGTGGCGTTACAGCGTCGCCGCCGACATCCAGGGCTATATCGTCGAGAAACTGTCGGGCCAGTCGCTGCCGGTGTTCATGCAGGAGCGGATCTTCGCTCCGCTGGGCATGGGCGACACGGCCTTCTATGTGCCGCAGGAGAAGGTCGGCCGCCTGGCGGCTCTGTATGACGCCGACTCCGCCGGCCGCCTGATCCCGGCGGTCGAAGGGGCGTGGCGTGACGTCACCAAGCCGCCCCTGGCCCCGTCGGGCGGCGGCGGACTGGTCTCGACGGCCCATGACTTCGCCCGGTTCGCCCAGATGATCCTCAATGGCGGCGAGTTGGACGGGACGCGCATCCTGCAGCCGGAGACCGTGGCCCTGATGCGGCTCAACCAGCTGCCGGCCAGCTTCACGGTCACCACCAACGGAACGGCCGGGGTGCTGCAGCCCACGGCCAACGCCAAGCCTTTCCCGTTCGCGTTGGGCATGGGCTATGGCCTCGACGTCGCGGTGGCGGTGGATCCGGCGGCCTCGGGCGCTCCGGTCGGGCCCGGCACGATCAGCTGGGGCGGCAGCGCCGGCACCTGGTTCTGGATCGACCCGGCCAATGACCTGTTCTTCATCGGCATGATCCAGCGCCTGGGCGGGGTGGGTTCAGGTCTGGACGCCACGACCCGAACGCTGGTCTATCAGGCCCTGGAGCATCCGGAACAGTAGGCGGATCAGCGGGGGGCGCGGTCATGGGCAAGGGGCGGTTCGAGGCGTTCAGCGACGGCGTCCTGGCCATCATCATCACCATCATGGTGCTGGAGCTGAAGGTTCCGCATGGCGCAGAACTTTCGGCGTTGAAGCCCTTGATTCCGGTGTTCCTCAGCTATGTGCTGAGCTTCATCTATGTCGGCATCTACTGGAACAATCACCATCACATGCTGCATGCGGTGACCTCGGTCACCGGGCCGATCCTGTGGGCCAATCTGCACCTGCTGTTCTGGCTGTCCCTGGTGCCTTTCGTCACCGCGTGGATGGGCGAGAACCATTTCGCGTCCATACCCATCGCGCTCTACGGCGGCGTCATGCTGATGTGCGCCCTGGCCTTCATGTTGCTAGCCAGGCTGATGACCCGGCACGAGGGCGCGGACTCGAAACTGGCCCGGGCCTTCGGCAAGGACCGCAAGTCCAAGCTTTCGCTGGTGCTCTATGTGGCCGGCATCGCCCTGGCCTTCGTGAATTCGTGGATGGCTGTCGGCTGCTATGTGGCCGTGGCGGTGATCTGGTTCGTGCCCGACCGACGCATCGAACGCGTGCTGCGCGCGGACTAACTCCTGTTCCCCTTCTCCATTCAAACGGCCGTTTGCGCGAAGCCTCCAACCCGGTCATGTTGCCTGCAACAAGACCTGCGACAACAAGATTGGGGGAGGGGCGCATGAACCCGGCGGCTGAATTCGATATCATCGTCTATGGCGCCAGCGGCTTTACCGGCCGGCTGGTGGCGGAATATCTGGCCAGGCAGTACGGCGTCGGCGGCAAGCTGCGCTGGGCGATGGCGGGACGGAGCCTGGAAAAGCTGGCGGCCGTCCGCGACGAGATCGGCGCGCCCGCCGAGACGCCGCTGGTCACCGCCGACGCCGATGATCCCGATTCCCTCAAGGCCATGGTTGAGCGGACCAAGGCGGTGCTGACCACGGTCGGCCCTTACCAGCTATATGGTTCGGCCCTGGTGGCGGCCTGCGCCGAGGCCGGGACCGACTATCTGGACCTGTGCGGCGAGCCGGCCTGGATGCGCCATATGATCGATGCGCATCACGCCACGGCCCAGAAGACCGGCGCGCGGATCGTCTTCTCGTGCGGCTTCGATTCCATCCCGTTCGAGCTGGGCGTCTGGTTCCTGCAGGACGCGGCCAGGGCCACGCTGGGCGGACCTGTCCCGCGCGTGAAGGGCCGGGTTCGCGGCATGAAGGGCGGCTTCTCGGGCGGCACGGCCGCCAGCCTGAAGGCCACCATGGCCGCCGCCGCGCGCGACTCGGCGATCATCGAGCTGCTGAAGAACCCGTTCTCGCTGGTTCCGGGCTTCAAGGGGCCGGATCAGCCGTCAGGGAACAAGCCGATGCTGGATGAGGACCTCGGCGTCTGGGCCGCGCCGTTCGTGATGGCGGCGATCAACACCCGCAACGTCCACCGCTCCAACGCCCTGCTGGGCCAGGCCTATGGCGCCGACTTCGTCTATGACGAGATGATGCTGACCGGCCCGGGTGAGCAGGGTGAACAGATCGCCCGGATGATCGCCGCGTCCGACGGCGGACTGGGCGGCGAGGGCGGTCCCAGGCCCGGCGAAGGCCCCAGCAAGGAAGAGCGCGAGACGGGCTTCTACGACGTGCTGTTCCTGGGTATCGCGGCCGATGGCCGACAGATCCGCGCCTCGGTGAAGGGCGACAAGGACCCCGGCTATGGCTCGACGTCGAAGATGATCGCCGAGTCGGCGGTTTGCCTGGTGACCGAGGCGACAGATGTCCCCGGCGGGGTCTGGACGCCCGGCGCGGCCATGCAGCGCAAGCTGATCGATCGGCTGGAGGCCCATGCCGGGCTGAAGTTCGCGGTGGAATGATCCCTGTCCCCCAGGGGCGGGTGCAGGGGTCACGCGAGCGACATGCTCCGGGCCTAGAGAAAATCTCGCTGCGCAACCGAGGGGATTTCTCCTAAGGTCGCCTAAAACAAGTGTTCGAAAAGGTGGGGCTGATGGCTTTGCGTCGTTTGTTCGGGACCGCCGTCGCGGTCGGGTTCCTGGCGCTGGGCGCGCCGCTTTACGCGGCTCCCAAGAGCAGTCCGGCCGTCACCCTTGCGCCGGCCGCGCCCGAAAGCGTCGGCTTTTCCAGTGCTCGCTTGAAGACTCTGGACGCCAGCATGCAGGCGCTCGTGGATCAGGGCCATCTGCCCGGCGTGACCACCATGGTCGTGCGCCACGGCAAGGTCGTGGCCTTCGAGGTGCACGGCAAGAAGGGCTTCGACGGCCCGCCGATGACCAAGGACACCATCTTCCGGATCTATTCCCAGACCAAGCCGATCACCGGCGTGGCCATGATGATGCTGTTCGAGGAAGGCAAGTGGCGCCTGGACGACCCTGTCAGCAAGTACGTGCCCGAGTTCGCCAAGCTGCAGGTCTACAAGGGTCAGAACCCCGACGGGACCTTCATCACCGAGCCGGCCGCCCGCCCGCCGACGATGCGCGAGCTGATGAGCCATTCGGGCGGCTTCGCCTATGGTCTGGTTCCCGATAACCCCATCGACAAGGCCTATGTCTCGACCGGCGTGCTGGGTAGCAAGACCGGGCAGGAGTTCATCCAGAAGGTCGCGGCCCTGCCGCTGGTGGGCCAGCCGGGCGCGCAGTGGAAATACAGCGCCTCGGTCGATATCCAGGGCTTCATCATCGAGAAGCTGTCGGGAATGTCGCTGGCCGATTTCATGCGTACACGGATCTTTGAGCCGCTGAAGATGACCGACACCGGCTTCTACCTGCCGGCCGCCAAGTCTGATCGCCTGGCGTCGCTGTATCTGTGGGGTCCCAAGGAACAGAAGCTGGTTCCGGCCGCGGGCTTCATGGTGCTGGATATCAGCAAGCCGCCGGCCGTGGCCTCGGGCGGCGGCGGACTGGTCTCGACCAGCGCCGACTATGCCCGCTTCGCCCAGATGATCCTCAATGGCGGCGAGCTGGACGGCGCGCGGATCCTGTCGCCCAGCACGATCAAGCTGATGGGCGCCAACCACCTCAATGACGGCATCATGACCGGCAAGGAGGGCTCGTTCACCAATGCCCGGGGCCAGGGTTTTGGCCTGGACTTCATGGTGATCACCGATCCGGCCAAGGCCGGCACGCCGGCGGGCGAGGGCACGATCAGCTGGGGCGGCGCGGCCGGCACCTGGTTCTGGATCGATCCGAAGAACGACCTGTTCTTCCTGGGCATGATCCACATCCTCAACAAGGACGGCGATCCGGCCCTGCGCAATCTCGACGATATCAGCCAGCAGCTGGTCTATTCGGCGCTGGTCGATCCTTCGAAATAGCCAAGTTTAATCAATAAGAAGACGATTTAGGGAGAGAGCGCCATGAAGGCCGCCGTCTATTACGAAACCGGTTCGCCGGACGTGCTGCGCTATGAGGATGTCGCCGATCCGGTCTGCCACGCCTCGGGCGTGGTGATCCGGGTCGAGGCGGTCAGCATCGAGGGCGGCGACACCCTCAATCGCGGTGGCGGAGCGATGGCCGGCACGCCGCATATCGTCGGCTATCAGGCGGCCGGCGAGATCATCGAGGTCGGCGCCGACGTCACCCACCTGAAGGTCGGCCAGAAGGTCGTCACCGTGAACGCCTTCGGCTCACACGCCGAGCTGCGCTCGGTGCCCGCTCGCAACGCCTGGCCGATCCCGGAGGGCTTCGACCTGCACAAGGCCGCGGCCATGCCGGTGCCGTTCGGCACGGCGCATGAGTGCCTGTTCGGCGCGGGCCATCTGAAGGCCGGCGAGACCGTGCTGGTCCAGGCCGGGGCGGGCGCCGTCGGCATCGCCGCCATCCAGCTGGCCAAGCGGGCCGGCGCCACGGTTCTGGCCACCGCCTCCAGCGATGAGCGGCTGGAACGCCTGAAGGCCTTCGGTCTCGACCATGGCATCAATTACGGCCGCGATGACGTGGTCGAGCAGGTCATGAAGCTGACCGGCGGCAAGGGCGTCGACCTAGTGGTCGATCCGGTCGGCGGCGCGACGCTGAAGGGCAGCCTCGGCGCTCTGGGCTATCGGGGCCGCGTCTCGCTGGTCGGCAATGCCGGCCGCGAGCCCATGATGGTGGATGTCTCGTCGCTGATGGGCGGCAACCGCTCGCTGACGGGCGTGTTTCTGGGCGCCGAGATCATGACCGACCGCGTCCACGACATGATCCAACAACTGATCAACGAAGCCGCGCGAGGCGAGCTGCAGGTGGTTATCGACAGGACCTTCCCGCTGTCGGAAGCCGCCGCCGCCCACGCCTATATCGAGAGCCGCGCGGCCGTGGGCCGGGTGCTGTTGATCCCATGAGCCAGACCAATCGCGTGCTGGCCCACACCGGGGCCAAATATCCGATCGTCCAGGCCCCGATGGGCTGGATCGCGCGCTATCCCCTGGCCTCGGCGGTGTCGCGGGCCGGAGGGCTGGGCATCATCGAGACCTCGTCGGGCGAGACCGAGAACTGCAAGGCCGAGATCCGCAAGATGGCGGAAACGGGCCTGCCTTTCGGGGTGAACCTGCCGATCCTGTTCCTGCGCGATGACTCCATGCTGAAGTTCGTCTGCGAGAGCGGGGTCAAGTTCGTCACCACCTCGGCGGGCAGTCCGGCCAAGTTCATCGGCCCGCTGAAGGACGCCGGCATCGTCGTCTATCACGCGGTGCCCACCGTCGATGCGGCAGTCAAATGCGCCGAGGCCGGCATTGATGGCCTGGTGGTCGAGGGCGCCGAGGGGGGCGGCTTCAAGAACCCCGAAGAGGTCTCGACCCTGGTGCTGCTGCAGGCCATCCGCGCCCGGGTCGATGTGCCGCTGATCGCGGCCGGCGGCATCTGTGACGGACGCGGCATGGCCGCCGCCTTCGCCCTGGGCGCCGAGGCGATCCAGATGGGCACCCGCTTCGTCAGTTCGGCCGAAAGCCCGGTGCACGAGAACTACAAGGCCGCCATCACGGGCGGCAAGGAAACCGGCACCTGGATCCTCAACAAGAAGTCCAGTCCCTGCATCCGGGCCCTGAAGTCCGAGCGCACCAAGGCCATCTACGATGAAGGCCTGATGCCGCCCGACGCCCTGAAGGGCATCCTGGGCGTCTATTTCGGCGGCGACATGGAGGCCGCGCCCGCCCTGGCCGGTCAGACCATCGGCCTGATCGACGAGGTCAAGACGGCTCAGCAGATCATCGACGAGACCGTCGCCCAGTTCCACGACATCACCGGACGCCTCGGCGCCCTGGCCGCCACGCGCGGCTTCTGAAGGACATGACCATGAACAACCTCTTCTCGCTCGAAGGCCGCGTCGCGGTCGTCACCGGCGGTTCGCGCGGCATCGGCGCGATGATCGCCAAGGGCTTCCTCGTCTATGGCGCCAAGCGCGTCTACATCACCGCCCGCAAGGCCGCCGCCTGCGACGCGACGGCCGAGGAGCTCAGCCAGTATGGCGAATGCGTCTCGCTGCCGGGCGACATCTCGACCATGGAAGGCATCCAGGGCCTGGCCTCGCGCATCGCCGAGCGCGAGGACAAGCTGGACATCCTGGTCAACAACGCCGGCGCGGCCTGGGGCGCGGCGTTCGACGAGTTCCCCGAGAGCGGTTGGGACAAGACCGTCGATCTGAACATGAAGACGCCGTTCTTCCTGACCCAGGCCCTGATCGGCCAGTTGCGCGCGGCCGCCAAGGATCGCGTGGCCAAGGTGATCAACATCTGCTCGATCGACGGCCAGTCGGTGGCCAAGGAAGAGACCTATCCCTACGGCGCGTCCAAGGCCGGCCTGCTGCATCTGACCAAGCGGATGGCCCTGCGCCTGGCTCCCGAGAACATCGCCGTCAGCGCCATCGCGCCCGGCGCCTTCGCTTCGGACATGAACAAGGTCGCCCGCGATCATGCCGACGCGGTGTCCAAGGCCATTCCCGCCGGCCGGATCGGCACGGACGAGGACATGGCCGGCACAGCCATCTTCCTGGCCTCGCGGGCCGGCGACTATGTGATGGGCTCGGCCGTCACGGTGGACGGCGGGGTCAGCTTCGCGCGCTAAAATCCATTCTCCGCTCTCCCCGGCTTTCGCCGGGAAGAGCGGAAGAAAAGGCGCTAGAGGTCGTCCAGTATCGCCGGCTCGGCGTCGCTCATGTCCAGGTCGCGATCCTCGGCCTCGCGCGGGCCCAGCGCCCGTGGCGAGCGCGCACCGCGCTCGCGGGCCGACATCAGGGCCCAGCCGCCGGGCTTGAGGATTTCCAGGGGCGAGTAGCGGGCCTTGTAGGCCATCTTCTCGCTGCCCGGCACCCAGTAGCCCAGATACACATAGGGCAGGCCGGTCTGCTGGGCCTGGACCAGATGATCCAGGATGATGAACGAGCCCAGGCTGCGTTTGACCAGTTCGGGGTCATAGAAGCTGTAGACCAGCGACAGGCCGTCGAAGAGCACATCCACCAGCACGCAGGCGATCAGGTCGCCCGGGCCGCGGTCGTGCGAGCGGCGGCGATATTCGATCAGGTGGGTGCGGACCGCCGTATCCTCGACCATGGCCACATAGTCGGGCCAGGTCATTTCGGCCATGCCGCCATCGGCGTGGCGTGTCAGCAGGTAGCGGCGCAACAGCTCGAACTGCTCCAGCGTCGCCTCGGACTCGACCAGATGGCGTTCCAGGTCGCCGTTGCGGCTGAGCACCTTGCGCTCGGAGCGTGAGAAGACGTAGTCCGCCGCCGGCGCGCGGGCCGACTGGCAGGCGCGGCAGGTTTCGCACGCCGGGCGGTAGGCGATGTTCTGGGAGCGACGGAAGCCCACCTGGGTGAGGCTGTCATTGACCGTGGGGCCATCCGACAGGGGCAGGTGAGCAAAGACCTTTCGCTCTTCCCGGCCCGGCAGATAGGGGCATGGGGTCGGCGCCGTGAGAAAGAACCGAAGCTGTCGCGTCGGAAAATGCTGCGTCACGGAAGCGCCGTCTCCCTTCTAGCGGCTCTTTGCCGGCGGGTGATTAGGCGGCATCGCCGAGGTTTTCGCAAGCGGCGCCGAGACGCCGCGCGGCATCGCGTCACAGACCATCGGGCAGAACCGGCTTTTCGCGCAGCAGCACGATTGAAATGCGGCGATTGCCGGCAAGCGTGGGGTCGTCCGCATAGAGCGGCTCGGAATTGGCCTTGCCGGAGACCTGATAGATGCGGTCATCGGCGACGCCGGCGTTGCGCAGCACGGCGCGCGACGCGTCGGCGCGCGAGGCCGAAAGCGACCAGTCGCTGTCGCTGGCGCGGCCCTGGGCGTTGGCGCTGGTGTGGCCCGAGACGGTGATGCGGTTGGGCAGCTGGTTGACCACCTTGGCCACGGCGCGCAGCAGGATCCGGGCCCGGTCGTTGGGTTCGCGCGAGTTTTCCTTGAACATCGAGCGACCTTCCTGGTCGATCAGCTGGATGCGCAGGCCCTCGGGGGTCTGGTCGATCATGATCTGCTTGGACAGTTCGGCCAGCTCCGGCATGTCCTGCAGAGATTGGCGCAGCGACTGGGCGGCCGAGGCGAAGCTGTCCTGTTCCTTCTTGGCCAGGGCGTCGCGGAGCGCCTGCTCGCTGGCCGAGTCGAGGCTGGCCTGGGTCGAGCTCTGGCCGTCCTTCTGGATGTCGTCGGGGGCCTCGGGGGCCATCTGCTGAACAACCGACATCTTGCCGTCGGCCTTGGCGCCGTCGTCGCCCAGCGAGGTGCCGCCCAGGATGCCGCCCGAACCGCTGGTGGTGGACGAGATGCTGGCGGGCGCGAAATAGTCGGCGATGCCCTGCTTTTGCTCGGGGCTGGTCGAGTTCAGCAGCCACATCAGCAGGAAGAAGGCCATCATCGCGGTCACGAAGTCGGCATAGGCGACTTTCCAGGCGCCGCCGTGGTGGCCGCCGCCGACCACCTTCTTGACCTTCTTGATAATGATCGGCTGTTCGGCGCTGACGGCCATAGTGCTTAAGCCTGCTTAACCCTGTCGTCGGAAGTTGACCTGTGGACGTTAAGATGGGGTTGCGAAGCGGGTCATTGCAGGCGAAATCGCGGGCTCCTCACGAGCGCCTCAGGCGAAAGTGTCGGCGGTTCTCCGCGCGACGCGCTCATGGCCATTAGATTGAGCCGTGGGTCCGATCGGACCCGCAGGCGCGGGAGTGATCGACATGAAGACGGCGTTTATCGGCCTGGGCGTGATGGGCTACCCGATGGCGGGTCACCTGAAGGCCGCCGGCCGCGAGGTTTCCGTCTTCAACCGTAGCCCCGACAAGGCCCGGGCGTGGTCGGTCGAGCATGGCGGTCCGGCGTTCGAGACGATCGCCGAGGCGGTGGCGGGCTGTGATCTTGTCGTGCTGTGCGTCGGCAATGACGACGACGTCCGCGGCGTCGTGGCGCAGGCCTTGCCGGCGATGGCGGCGGGCGGCGTGATCGTCGACCACACCACGACCTCCGCCGTCGTCGCCCGCGAGATGGCCAGGCTGGCGGAGGAGGGCGGCCGGTCCTTCATCGACGCGCCGGTCTCAGGCGGTCAGGCAGGGGCGGTGAACGGCCAGCTGACGATCATGGCGGGCGGCGACGAGGCGGCCTTCGCCCGGATCGAACCGGTCATCGCCGCCTACGCCAAGGCCATCCGCCGGATCGGCGATGTCGGCGCGGGCCAGTTGACCAAGATGTGCAACCAGATCGCCATCGCCGGCGTGATCCAGGGCGTCGCCGAGGCGCTGCACTTCGCCAAGCGCGCCGGCCTGCCGACCGACGACGTGCTGGCCGCCATCTCCAAGGGCGCGGCGCAGTCGTGGCAGATGGAGAATCGCTGGGCGACCATGGCCCAGGGCAAGTTCGACTTCGGCTTCGCCGTCGATCTGATGCGCAAGGATCTGGGCATCGCCCTCGACGAAGCCGCGCGCAACAACGCCCGCCTGGAGGTCACCGCGATGATCGACGACTTCTACGGCGAGGTTCAGGCCCTTGGCGGCCATCGCTGGGACACATCCAGCCTGGTCGCCCGGCTGGAGCGCTAGCGCTATTCCGCCGCCATCGCCGGGGTGAACGCGTCGCGCAGACCCTGCAGGCGCTCGCGGTTGTCATGGTCCCAGGGATGGAAACCGGGGCGATACCAGGCCCAGTATTCCCGCGCGCAACGGCGGAACAGGCCGGGCGTCCCGAACAGGAACCACAGCACCCTGGCGCGGGCGACGCCCGGCTTCATGCCGTCGGCGGCCAGCAGGTCGGAGGCGTAGCGGGTGATGTTGCGGGTGAACATGATGCTGATCAGCACCATCACCCGGACGCGCAGGCGATAGCGGTTCCGCGGCGTCCAGTCCTTGGTGACCTCCTGGAAGACGTCGAAGGCCACGGCCTTGTGTTCGGTCTCTTCAAGGGCGTGCCACTGCCACAGGCGCTTCATCTCGGGGTCGGTGTTCTCGAACAGGTCGTCGTTGCGCATGAACGAGTCGGCCATCATCGAGGTGAAGTGCTCCAGCGCGATGGTCGCGCCCAGCATCGCCATCGGGCCCTTGCCGCGCACCATGGTGGTGCGCTCCTTCACCTGGGCCTCGATGGCGGCGACGGGATAGCGGGCGCGGTCCAGGCCGCCGTTCATCGCCACGTGCTCGCGCGAATGGATGGCTTCCTGGGTGATGAAGGCCTTGGCGTCGTCCAGCAGCTTGCCCGACAGCTTGGGGCGATAGTGGCGCACCGCGTCCATGAACAGGCGCTCGCCGTCGGGGAAGGTGAGGGACAGGGCGTTGAACACCGCCGTACCCACGACATCGCCGCCCAGCCAGGCGCCCTTGCCGACGGCCTGGGTGTCGAAATGCAGGTCGCGCGGGATGACCTGGACGTCCTGGGGAGTGTTGCGCGGCGCGGCCATGGCGTTCGTTCCTGCCTCGGGATAGGGCTTGTCTCCGCAAGCCCGTCTCTAAAATGGCCTTACCGACAAAAATGTCAATAGAGTCCTCCTTACCTCGCGCCCGGCAACGGCGTTCTCCCGAAGCGTCGCGCGACAACATCCTGGCGGCGGCCGAGACGATCCTGCTGGCCTCCGGGCCGCAGGACCTGAAGCTGGTCGAGGTGGCCAAGGGGGCGGGGGTGGCCAACGCCACCGTGCTGCACCACTTCGGTTCGATCGACGGCGTGCAGACGGCGTTGATGGAGCGGATGATCCGGCAACTGGTCGACGAGGTGATCGCCATCACCGCGACCAACGGCGATGCGGCCGTTCTGGCTGGCGACGGGATGCGGGCGCTGTTCGACGCGTTCGAGGCCAAGGGGGCGGCGCGCCTGGCCGCCTGGCTGGTGCTGACGGGCGAGGCGTCGCGGATGACCAGCGTGCGCGGGGCGGTTCAGGAGGTCATAGACGCCCGCATCAATCAGGTGGCCGGCGTCTCGGTCGAGATCCTGGGCGACTTTATCCTGGGCTGCGTGACCTTCGCCCTGGGGGTCGGATTGTTCGGGCCGCCGCTGAGTGACCTGCTGGGCAAGCCGCAGGGCCGGGCGCGCGACGTGGCCCTGGGCATACTGCAGGCTCGCCTGGACGCGGCGACGGTTTAAAGCGCGGCGAGCACCACGCGCATCAGCGGCGCCAAGGCGATGTGGCCCGGATCGGCGATGTCGATCCAGGCCATGGCCTCGATCTCGGCGCGCACAGCGATCTCGCCCTCGACCGTGGCCAGATAGGTCGCCGCCCGCACCGTGAAGCCGGGCTCGTTGGCGGCGGGAGCTTCGAACCGGCCCAGAAGTTGGGCCTCGACCAGCCGGCAGCCCAGTTCTTCGTCGAGTTCCCGGGCCAGGGCCGTCAGGTCATCCTCGCCCGGCTCGCGCTTGCCGCCGGGTTTCATGAAGATGGCCGTGCCGCGTTTGCGCACCACCAGCATCCGGCCGGCGTCGTCGCGGATCACGGCGGTGACGATGTCGATGGTCTTGGCGGGCACTAGCCCAGTTTCTCCGCCGCCCACGGCGCGAAATAGGTGATGATGCCGGCCGCGCCGGCGCGCTTGAAGGCGGTCAGGCTCTCGAGGATGGCGCGCTCCTCGTCGATCCAGCCGTTCATCCCGGCGGCCTTGATCATCGCGTACTCGCCCGAGACCTGGAAGGCGTAGGTGGGCATGCGGAACTCGTCGACCAGGCGGCGCAGGATATCCAGATAGGGCATGCCCGGCTTGACCATGACCATGTCGGCGCCCTCGGCGATGTCGAGGGCGACCTCGCGGATGGCTTCCTCGGTGTTGGCCGGGTCCATCTGGTAGGTCTTCTTGTCGCCCTGGCCGCCGGCCAGTTTGGCCGAGCCGATGGCGTCGCGGTACGGGCCGTAGAAGGCCGAAGCGTACTTGGCGGCGTAGGACATGATCAGGGTGTCCTGGAAGGCCGCGCCCTCAAGAGCCGCACGAAGCGCGCCGATGCGGCCGTCCATCATGTCCGACGGAGCCAGGATGTCGGCGCCGGCCTGCGCCTGCATCAGCCCCTGTTCGATCAGGCGCTCGATGGTCGGGTCGTTGAGGATCCTGCCGCCCTCGACCACGCCGTCATGGCCGTGGTCGGTGAAGGGGTCGAGCGCCACGTCGCACATGATGCCGACCTCGGGGGCGGCGTCCTTCATGGCTTTCACGGCGCGGGGGATGACGCCGTTCGGATCGGCGGCGATCGAGCCGGTCGAGTCCTTACGGGCCCCGTCGATGTGCGGGAAGATGGCGATGGCCGGGATGCCCAGATCGCGGGCCCGCACGGCGGCCTTGGCGGCTTCCTTGACGCTCAGGCGCTCGACGCCCGGCATCGAGCCGACGGGGATCACGCCTTCGCCTTCGTGCACGATCATCGACCAGATCAGGTCGGACGGGCGAACCTCGGTCTCGCGGACGAGGCGGCGGGTCCAGTCAGCCTGGCGAACACGACGCAGGCGGGTGGCGGGGTAGGGGGCGAGCGGGGGCGTGGTCATGCTTCACGGTTTCGCGCGGGAGGCGGCGCGAGGCAAGGCGCCACGGCCCTTAAGGAGCCGCGCGGCTGGCCATGTTGTAGCCGCTGTCGATGCGGGTCCAGACCTGCGACTTGCACAGCAGGTTGCCGATCACGCAGCCCTTGGCCTTCATGGTCTTGCCGTCCAGCAGCTCGGCGGTGCCCTGGAAGGTCATCTTCAGGGTGGGCACGTAGACCTTGCCGCGCATGCCGCCGGCCTTTTGCGGCTCGAAGTCGCGCAGCAGCTGCTGGCCGATCAGAGTGTCGGAGCCGCTCTTGCGAGCGTCGGCCTGCGCCTTGGCGCTGGCCCAGACCACGATGCCGCAGGTGCTGGGACCGCAGTCCTTGATTTCCAGGTGAACCGTGTCGTGAGGATTGCGCCAGACGCCATAGGTGCGCGCGATGTCATCCTCGCCGGCGGCCTGGGCCGCGGCCGAACCCAAAGCCAGGGTCGCCGTCAGGACGGCAAAAGCCAATTTCACGATACGCATCCAGAAAACCGACGCCTCTTCGAAGGGCGTGATTTGAGGCTGCGGGACAAGGTTAGCAAGGGGCGGTCGTGATTCCGCCGATTCACGTCGTGTAACGGAGGATTTCAGGCCACACCCCAGGTCGGGGCTGGACCGCCCCGACGGCGTCCTTTCGGGCGTCGTCGGAGGGACCCGAATGTTCAGGAATAGACGAAGCAGGGATCGTCCAGGTCGATGGCCGGCAGCTCGTCCTTTTCCAGCCAGTAGTCCTGGGTGTGACGCCATTCCGGCTTGTCGCCGGCCTTGGGCAGCAGATGCATGCCGCGCATCAGATAGCCGGGATTGAAGTTCTCCGGATCGATCCAGTCCGACAGCGGCATGTCCTTGTCTTGCGGACGCAGCGCGACCTGGACTTCCTTGGCGCCCTTCTCGTCCATGTGGGCCAGCAGGCGGCAGACGAAGTCGGCGATCAGGTCGGCCCGCAGGGTCCAGCTGGCGCGGAAATAGCCAAAGACCCAGACCATGTTGGGCAGGCCGGTGAACATCATGCCGCGATAGGTGACGGTCTCGGCGAAGGTCAGCGGCTTGCCGTCCACGCTGAAGGCGATGTCGCCCAGGACGTTCAGGTTGAAGCCGGTGGCGGTGATGATGATGTCGGCGTCGAGGGTTTCGCCCGACTTCAGCAGCAGGCCGGTCGGGGTGAAGCGCTCGATCTCGTCGGTGACGATCGAGGCCTTGCCCGACGCGATTCCCTGGAACAGATCGCCGTCCGGCACGAAGGCGATCCGCTGGCGCCAGGGGCGATAGCGGGGCGTGAAGTGCTTTGCGATGTCGAAGTCCTCGCCCAGGAAAGCCTTCACGCCCTCCAGCAACTCGGCCTTGACGACTTCCGGCTCGGCGACGGCGCGGTGGGTGAACATCTCCTGGTCGAACAGGGCCTTGCGACGCACGATCTCGTGGATCCAGGTCTCGTCGATCTGCAGTTCGCGCAGGGTGTTGGCCAGGTCGTTCTCGTTACGGCCGGGCACGAAATAGGTCGGCGAGCGCTGCAGCAGGGTGACATGGGCGCAGTCGCCAGCGATGGCCGGCACCAGGGTCGCCGCCGTGGCGCCCGAGCCGATCACAACGACCTTCTTGCCCTTGTAGTCCAGGTCCTTGGGCCACTCCTGCGGGTGGATGATCTGGCCCTTGTAGTCGCTCATGCCGGGCCATTGCGGCGTGTAGCCCTGCAGCTGGCGATAGTAGCCCTGGCACATCCACAGAAAGCCCGTCGTAAAGCGCTGGGTCGAGCCGTCGCCGCGCGTGACCTCCAGGGTCCACAGCTTGTCCTGGCTGGACCAACTGGCCTGGGTGATCTTGTGCCGATAGCGGATGTGGCGCGCCAGATCGTTGTCAGCGATGACCTCGCCCATATAGGTCAGGATCTCGGCGGCGCTGGCGATCGGCGGTCCGACCCAGGGCTTGAAACGATAGCCGAAGGTGTAGAGGTCGCTGTCCGAACGGATGCCGGGATAGGTGTGGCTGCGCCACGTGCCGCCGAAGTCCTCCAGGGCCTCGAGCACCACGAAGCTGGCGCCCGGGCGTTGCTGGGTCAGGTGATAGGCTCCGCCGACGCCGGATATGCCCGCGCCCACGATGATGACGTCGAAATGTTCGGTCTGGGTCTTGTCGGACGCTCTTTCGAGCGTGGCGGTTTGGGTCATGTGGCGCCTCCTGCAGTCGGCGGACCTGTCGGCCGCGCCGTGTTTCTCTCCCGGACGCCTCTTTCGGACGCCTAACTAATCACTGTAAACTTGAGGCTGACGTCCTGTTTGACATGGATCAAGCAGTTTCTTCGAGCGCATCGTTGGTCACGCGGCCGAGGGCTCATTGACAAGGGTTACAGCGCGCGGCACGTCAGCGCCAAGACGATGAGGGCGCATATGCCCCTGACGGGAGGATTTCGCGCATGGATTTCGCGCTGACCGAAGATCAGGCCGCCATCCAGGAGGCCGCTCGCGTCTTCGCCGAGGGACAGCTTGCCCCGCATTCCGCCGAGTGGGACGAGAAGAAGCACTTCCCGGTCGACGTGCTGCGTCAGGCCGCCGAACTGGGCTTCGCCGGCATCTATGTGCAGGAAGACGTGGGCGGCACGGGCCTGTCGCGCCTCGACGCCTCGATTATCTTCGAGGCGCTGTCCTACGGCGACGTGCCGACGGCGGCCTATCTCACCATCCACAACATGGCCTCGTGGATGATCGACCGGTTCGGATCCGAGGATCTGCGCCAGCGCTATCTGCCGCGCCTGACGACCATGGAGCTGATCGCCAGCTATTGCCTGACCGAGCCGGGCTCAGGCTCCGACGCGGCCAATATGCGCACCAGCGCCAGGCTGGAGGGCGACCACTACGTCCTGAACGGCGGCAAGGCCTTCATCTCGGGCGGCGGCGTGTCTGACGTTTATGTGGTGATGGCCCGCACCGGCGGCGACGGCGCCAAGGGCGTTTCAGCCTTCGTGGTCGAGAAGGGGACGCCGGGTCTCACCTTCGGCGCCAATGAGCGCAAGATGGGCTGGAATAGCCAGCCGACCGCCCAGGTCAATTTCGACGACTGCCGCGTGCCGGTCGCCAACCGCATCGGCCAGGAAGGCGAGGGCTTCCGCTTCGCCATGATGGGCCTGGACGGCGGGCGCCTGAACATCGCCTCGTGCTCGCTGGGCGGCGCGCAACTGGCCCTGGACACCGCCAAGGCCTATCTTGAGACCCGCAACCAGTTCGGCAAGCCGCTGAAGGACTTCCAGGCCCTGCAGTTCAAGCTGGCCGACATGGCGACTGAACTGGAAGCCGCCCGCCTGATGGTGCGCCGCGCGGCCCATGCGCTCGACAACAAGGACCCGCAGGCCACCAAGCTGTGCGCCATGGCCAAGCGCTTCGCCACCGACGCCGGCTTCCAGGTGGCCAATGACGCGCTGCAGCTGCACGGCGGCTACGGCTATCTGCAGGACTATCCGCTGGAGCGCATCGTCCGCGACCTGCGGGTGCACCAGATCCTGGAAGGCACCAACGAGATCATGCGCGTCATCATAGCGCGCGAGATCTTTCGGCAGTAGAGCCTGCGCCAGCCCTTCGCAGAACCCAGGACCTGACGTGATCTATCTCTGCCGCCACGGCCAGACCGAGTGGAACCGCGAACGCCGCCTGCAGGGCCAGACCGAGGCCGACCTGACGCCTCTGGGCCGGCGGCAGGCCGCCGCCATGGCCGACCTGCTGCATGACCAGATCGCGGGGGAGCCGTCCGCCGACTGGCGGATCGTCGCCAGCCCGCTGCGGCGGGCCCGCGATACGGCCCAGGCGATCGCCGACCGGCTTGGCATGACGGTCGCGTTCGATGATCGGCTGATGGAACTGACGGTCGGCGAATGGGAAGGGCGTCTCTACGCCGATGTGCATCGCGAAAACCCCGAGGCCTTCAAAAGTCCCGAGTGGTTCTTCACCGCGCCCGGCGGCGAGACCTATGAGCAGGTGATGGCGCGGGTGTCTGACTGGCTGGCCGAGCAGGCGCCCGAACCGGAGCGTCGGCTGATCGTGGTCAGCCACGGCATCGCGGGACGCCTGCTGCGCGGCGCCTATGCCGGCCTGTCGCGCGACGAGACCCTGGCCCAGGACGTGCCGCAGGACGCGCTCTTTCGCCTGAGCGCGGGCCAGATCCACCGCCTGGACTGCGAACCCGTCGAGGAACCCGCATGATGAACGACCCCGCCGAGATCATTGTCCGCGTTCATAAAAACGTCGGCCGCATCACCCTCAATCGGCCCAAGGCCCTGCACGCCCTGACCCTGGGCATGTGCGAAAAGATGATCGACACCCTGGTCGAGTGGCAGGCCGATCCCGAGATCGACATGGTCATGATCGACCACACCGGCGAGCGCGGCTTCTGCGCCGGCGGCGACATCCGCATGCTGGCCGACAGCGGGGCGGGCGACGGCGTCGCGGCGCGCCAGTTCTTCCACACGGAATACCGGCTCAACCACCTGATGTTCCACTATGACCGCCCGATCGTGGCGATCATGGACGGGGTGGTGATGGGCGGCGGAGTCGGCATCTCGATGCCGGCCCACTACCGGATCGCCACCGAGCGGACGACCTTCGCCATGCCCGAGACGGGCATTGGCCTGTTTCCCGATGTGGGCGGTGGCTGGTATCTGCCGCGTCTGCCGGGCAAGGCGGGGCTGTGGCTGGCCCTGACCGGGGCGCGGATCAAGGGCGCGGACTGTCTGCGTCTGGGGATCGCCACCCACTTCGTCGAGTTCGGCGCGATCGAGGGCCTGAAGAAGGCGATCACCGCCGATCACCGCCGCATCGACGAGACGCTGAAGATGTTCCGCGCCGACGCCGGCAAGGCGCCGCTGGCCAGCATCGAACAGGATCTCAACCGCCTGTTCGTCGGGGGCAGCGTAGAAGAGATCTTCGAGTTCCTGGAGATGGACTCCAGCGACTGGGGCAAGGCCCAACTGGCGATCCTGAAGACCAAGTCGCCCCAGACCCTGAAGGTGGCCTTCCGGCAACTGGAGTTGGGCGAGGCGGCCGAGGACTTCGCCGAGCACATGGCGATGGAATACCGGATCGGCTCGCGCGTGGTCCGCATGCACGACTTCATCGAGGGGGTGCGGGCGGTTATCATCGACAAGGACAATGCGCCCCGGTGGTCGCCCGCCACGCTTGAGGGCGTCACCGACAGCCTGCTTGACGAGATTTTCGCGCCGCTTCCACCGGGCGAGGAGTGGACACCGCTGACGTAGCGGATGTCGTGCGCTATCGTGCCGCGCAACCAGAACAAGCCTTGGTTCGGAAGGAATGCCATGCGTAAGCCGCTTCTCAGTCTCGTCGCCGTGCTCGCACTCGCCGCGTGCGCCACGACGCCCATGGGACCGCCGCCTCCGCCCCCGCCGCCTTCGGGCCCTGTGGCCGTCGCCATTCCGGCCAATATCGCCGCCGCGGTCTCCGATCCGGCGCGTCCTGCCGCCGACATGGTCCGCGACGCCGATCGCCTTCCCGCCGAGATCCTGACCTTCGCGGGCGTCAAGACGGGCGGCAAGGTGGCCGATTTGATCCCGGGCGGCGGCTATTTCACCCGCATCTTCTCCAAGGCGGTCGGCGCCAAGGGGCGTGTCTACGCCTATGTGCCTGACGAACTGACCAAGATGGCCAAGCGCGAACCGGCGGTGAACGCCATCGCCCGGGACCCCGCTTACAAAAACGTGACGGTGATCCTGAACACGCTCCCCAACTTCTCGGCGCCCGAGAAGCTGGATCTGGTGTTCACGGCCCAGAATTATCACGACATGCACGACAAGTTCATGGGCCCAGCCGATCTGTCGGCCGTCAACAAGGCCGTGTTCCGCTCGCTGAAGCCGGGCGGCGTGTTCCTGGTCATCGACCACTCGGCCGAAGCCGGCTCGGGCCTGCGCGACACCGAGACCCTGCACCGTATCGACTCGGCGGTGGTCAGGTCGGAAGTCACCGCGGCTGGTTTCATCTTCGAGGGCGAGAGCAAGATCCTTCGTGATCCGGCCGACGCCCGCAAGGTCAGCGTGTTCGACCCGTCGATCCGCGGCAAGACCGACCAGTTCGTCTACAAGTTCCGCAAGCCGGCCTCGGCGCGTTGAGGCCTTGCGTCCTTCGAGGCCCGCTTTGCGGGCGCCTCAGGATGAGGGACGTCTTCTGGCTTCCTCATCCTGAGGTGCGAGCCATAGGCGAGCCTCGAAGGACGCACTGACAATGACAAGAGCCGCGCCCATGAGGCGCGGTTCGCATTTGGGAGCACCATCAGCATGACCCGCATCGCCTTTATCGGCCTGGGCAACATGGGCGGCGGCATGGCCGCCAACCAGGCCAAGGCCCAGCACCATGTCAGGGCCTTCGACCTGTCGGCGGCGGCGGTCGAGCGGGCCGTCGCGGCGGGATGTCACGCGGCGGCGTCGGTGGCCGAGGCGGTGGCCGACGCGGAGGTGGTGATCACCATGCTGCCAGCCGGACCGCATGTGCGGACGGTCTATGGCGAGCAGATCCTGGCCCATGCGCCCAGGTCGGCCCTGCTGCTCGACTGCTCCACGATCGACGTCGAGAGCGCCCGCGCCGTGGCCGGACAGGCGAAGGCGGCGGGCTTCCGGTTCGCCGACGCGCCGGTGTCGGGCGGGATCATGGCCGCCGAGGCCGGGACCCTGGCCTTCATGGTCGGTTGCGACACCGCCGATTTCGCCGCTGTCGAGGCGGCGCTGGCTCCGATGTCGCGCGTGACCATCCATGCCGGCGATCACGGGGCGGGGCAGGCGGCCAAGATCTGCAACAACATGCTGCTGGGCGTCTCGATGCTGGGAACCTGCGAGGCCTTCGCCCTGGCCGAGAAGCTGGGCTTGGCGGCCGACCGGTTCTTCGAGATCGCCAGCAAGTCGTCGGGCCAGTGCTGGTCGGTCTCGACCTATTGCCCCGTTCCCGGCGTGGGGCCCGCCACCCCGGCCGACCGCGGCTATGAGGGCGGCTTCGCGACCGCCATGATGCTCAAGGACCTCAAGCTGGCCCAGGACGCCGCCGCCAAGTCGGGCGCCTCGACGCCCATGGGCGCCCAGGCCGAGGCCCTCTACGCGCTCTTCGACGCCAACGGATTCGGCGGAAAGGATTTCTCGGCCGTGATCCAGTTGTTGCGGGGTCGCTTGGGTGAACTAGGTTGAATTTGAGAATTGTTCTCAAATTATCCAGAACTCGCCAGCGCGCCAAATGTCCTATTCCCAATGTGTAAGTAATGGTCCCTATGTGGACAACGGCCGTCCGTGCGTGCGAAACGCGGATATCGAATAGGGACCGACAGTCGGCGGCGTTTTCCGCCTGATGATCGAGCAACAAGACCATGGATTACAAAGCCGCGTTCCAGGCCGCGATCGGCCAGATCCGTGACGAAGGCCGTTACCGGGTGTTCGCCGACCTGAAGCGCCATCGCGGCGCCTTCCCGCGCGCCACCTGGACTCACGCCGACGGTGGCGAGAGCGATGTCGTGGTCTGGTGCAGCAACGACTATCTCGGCCAGGGTCAGAACCCGGTGGTGCTCGATGCGATGCACGCCGCGATCGACCAGCACGGCTCGGGCTCGGGCGGCACCCGCAACATTTCGGGCACCAATCACCACCATGTCGAGCTGGAGGCGGAGCTTGCCGACCTGCATGGCAAGGACGCGGCGCTGCTGTTCACGTCGGGCTATGTCTCGAACGAGGCCAGCCTGAGCGTTCTCTACAAGATCCTCCCGGGCCTGATCATCTTCTCCGACGAGCAGAACCACGCCTCGATGATCGCGGGCATCCGCAACGGCGGCGGCAAGCGGCACATCTTCCGCCACAACGATCTGGCCCACCTTGAAGAGCTGTTGGCGGCGGCGCCGGTCGACGCGCCCAAGCTGGTGGCCTTCGAGAGCGTCTATTCGATGGACGGCGACATCGCCGACATCGGCGCCACGGCGGCCCTGGCCAAGAAGTACGGCGCGATGACCTATCTCGACGAGGTTCACGCGGTGGGCATGTATGGCCAGCGCGGCGGCGGCGTCGCCGAGCGCGACGGCGTCATGGGCCAGATCGACATCATCGAGGGCACCCTGGGCAAGGCCTTCGGCGTCATGGGCGGCTACATCACCGGCGACACCGAAGTGATCGACGCCATCCGGCTGATGGCCTCGGGCTTCATCTTCACCACCTCGCTGCCGCCGGCCCTCACGGCCGGGGCCTTGGCCAGCGTCAAGTGGCTCAAGCAGCATCCGGAAGTGCGCGAAGCCCATCAGGAGCGCGCCAAGACCCTGAAGGCCATGTTCAAGGCCGCCGGTCTGCCGGTGATGGAAAACGACAGCCACATCGTGCCGGTGCTGGTGGGGGATCCCAACCACACCAAGCTGATCAGCGACATGCTGCTGGCCGATCACGGCGTCTATGTGCAGCCGATCAACTATCCCACCGTGCCGCGGGGCACCGAGCGCCTGCGCTTCACCCCGACGCCGTTCCACACCGACGACATGATGCGCAAGCTGGTCGGGGCGATGGAAAAGCTGTGGGCGCACTGCAACGTCGCCCGCATGGGCGGCCACGCGGCCTGATCCCTCGAAGTTGTCATCCCGGCCAAGCGCGCAGCGCGCCGGGCCGGGTGACAGTTTTCAGAGCCCGCGTCGCACGCCCTTGCCAAGGCCAATCTGCTTGGCGAAGTCCGACCTGCGGGCCGCATAGGCGGGCGCCACCATCGGATAATCAGCCGGCAGGCCCCATTTGCGGCGATAGTCTTCGGGGCTCATATCGTAGTGCGAGCGCAGATAGCGCTTCAGCATCTTCAGCCGTTTTCCATCCTCGAGGCAGACTATGTAGTCGTGCTGCACCGAGCGTGACACAGGCACCGCGGGCTTGGCCTTTTCCGCGGCGCGCGGTGTGTCGTCCCCGTTCAGGGTCGAGAGGGCGCGATGCACCGTGCGGATCAGATCCGGAATCACCGACTGGGGGACCGTATTCTGCCCGACATAGGCCGCGACGATCTCCGCGCTCAATCCCAGAATATCCAGGCTTCTCTCGCCCTTGGACTCCGACTCGCCGCTCTGCGACACCATGGGTACCCGCCTCTATCGTTGCAATGTTTTGGCCGGAGCGGACGCCTTACCGACCCGGAACGGGACGAACGCATAACTTTCTCCAAGGTTCCTAGATTGATCGCGGCGCGTAGCCCGTTAAAGAGAGCGCCACCGACCGACTCCCCCGCAGCGTCTGGAGACCGCCCATGACCGCACCAGCTTCCACCCTGACCGCCTTTTTCGGCGCGGACCTCGCCACGGCGGACCGCGACATCTTCGATCGGATTGGTCTGGAGCTGGGTCGTCAGCAAAACCAGATCGAGCTGATCGCCTCGGAGAACATCGTCTCCAGGGCCGTGCTGGAAGCGCAGGGCTCGATCCTGACCAACAAGTACGCCGAGGGTTACCCGGGCAAGCGCTACTACGGCGGCTGCGAATATGTCGATGAGATCGAGACGATCGCCATCGAACGCGCCAAGCAGCTGTTCGGCGCCGGTTTCGCCAACGTCCAGCCGCACTCGGGCTCGCAGGCCAACCAGGCGGTGTTCATGGCGCTGCTGCAGCCGGGCGACAGCTTCCTGGGCATGGACCTGGCGGCCGGCGGCCATTTGACGCACGGCAGCCCCGCCAACCAGTCGGGCAAGTGGTTCAAGCCGGTGTCCTACACCGTGCGCCAGCAGGACCAGCTGATCGATTATGACAACGTCGCCGAGGTGGCCGAGCGCGAGAAGCCCAAGCTGATCATCGCCGGCGGCAGCGCCTATAGCCGCGAGATCGACTTCGCCCGCTTCCGTCAGATCGCCGACAGCGTCGGCGCCTATCTGATGGTCGACATGGCCCACTTCGCCGGCCTGGTGGCCGGCGGCGCGTTCCCCAGCCCGATCCCGCACGCCCACGTCGTCACCACCACCACCCACAAGACCCTGCGGGGACCACGTGGCGGCATGGTGCTGACCAATGACGAAGCGATCATCAAGAAGGTCAATTCGGCCGTGTTCCCGGGCCTCCAGGGCGGCCCGCTGGAGCATGTGATCGCCGCCAAGGCCGTGGCCTTCGGCGAGGCGCTGAAGCCGGAATTCAAGACCTACGCCAGGCAGGTGATCGCCAACGCCCGGGCGCTGGCCGACGCGCTGCAGGCCGGCGGCGTCAATATCGTCTCGGGCGGCACCGACAGTCACCTGATGCTGGTCGACCTGCGGCCCAAGGGCGTGACCGGCCGCGACGCCGAGCACAGCCTCGAGCGCGCCAACATGACCTGCAACAAGAACGGCGTGCCGTTCGACACCGCGCCCTTCACCATCACCTCGGGCATCCGCCTGGGCACGCCGGCCGGCACCACTCGCGGATTTGGCGAGGCGGAGTTCAAGCGGGTGGGTCAACTGATCGCCCAGGTTGTCGATGGGCTTGCGACAAACGGTCCCACCGGCAACGGCGACGTTGAAGCGACGGTCCGCGAGGAAGTCCTGGCCTTGACGGCGCGCTTCCCGATCTACAACTAATAGACTCGGAAAAGCCGGAGGGGGCTAGATCATGCGCTGCCCGTTCTGTGGTCACGCTGAGAGCCAGGTCAAGGACAGCCGCCCGTCGGAAGACGGCGCGGCCATCCGGCGTAGACGTATGTGCCCCGAATGTGGGGGCCGCTTCACCACCTTCGAGCGCGTTCAGCTGCGCGAGCTGACCATCCTGAAGCGCTCGGGCCGCAGGTCGCCGTTCGATCGCGAGAAGCTGGTGCGGTCGATCGCCCTGGCGACCCAGAAGCGTCCTGTTGACGCCGAACGGGTCGATCGCATGATCAATGGCATCGTTCGGCAGCTTGAAAGCATGGGCGAGACCGAGCTTCCGTCGTCGACGGTTGGGGAAATGGTCATGAAGGCGCTGAAAGCGCTCGATGACGTGGCCTATGTCCGGTACGCCTCGGTTTATCGCGATTTCAAGGAAACTAGCGATTTCGCAAAGTTTTTGGGCGAAGAAGGTCTGAGTGACGTCGCCGAGGAAGAACCTTAGGCGCATTCTGTTTTGATTACGGCCGTGTTTCGACGAGGCGTCGGCGCCGGCCCGGGAGTTCGAGTTAGATGGTTGAAGACAAGATCCGCCTGCTGATCGTGGAGGGCCGAAGCTATTCGGGGATCTCCGACGAACTGCTGCGCGGAGCCATCCAGGCGATCGACGCCTATGGCGCGGAATACGACGTGATCACGGTGTCCAGCGCCCTCCAGATTCCCGGCGCCGTGGCGCTGGCCGAGGAAGCCGGCCATCGGCCCGTGGGCATCCAGTATGACGGCTATGTCGCGCTCGGCTGCGTGATCCGCGGCGAGACCTACCATTTCGAGATCGTCGCCAACGAGACGGCGCGCGGTCTTCAGGACCTTTGCATCGGCAAGCGCCTCGCCATCGGCTTTGGCGTTCTGACGGTGGACGAGGAAGACCAGGCCTGGACCCGGGCCAAGGTCAGTGAAGGCGATCGGGGCGGCGCCGCCGCCAAGGCTTGCCTCGAGACCGTGGCGCTGAAGCGCCAGCTGCTGGGGCAGACCCGATGAGCAAGAATCGCGTTCAGCCGCGATCCGTCGCTCGACTGGCGGCCGTTCAGGCGCTGTATCAGATGGAAGTCTCGGGCGTCGGCGTTGACGCCGTGGTCCGGGAGTTCTCCGAACACCGTTTTGATCGCGATGTCGATGGCGAGCGGATGGCCGCCGCCGACGAGACCTTTTTCGCCGAGCTGGCCAAGGGCGTCGTCGCCAAGCAGAGCGACGTCGACCAGGCCATCGTCAAGCGCCTGGCTTCGGGCTGGCGGCTGGACCGTCTGGACGCCACCGCGCGCGCGGTGCTGCGGGCCGGCGCGTTCGAGCTGATGCATCGCCCGGACGTTCCCACCGAGGTCGTCATCGACGAGTATGTCGAGATCGCCAAATCGTTCTTCGAAGGACCGGAGGCCGGATTCATCAATGGCGCCCTCGACGCAATCGCCCGCGATGCACGAACCTGACGAAGACGACGACTGGTTCGCGGATGACGGCCCGTCTGAAACGACGGCGCCGCCCCCGGCCAATGAATTCGACCATATAGCGCGCTTTCTGCGTCCGCTGACGCGGGGTGATCCCGTGGCGCTGGACCTGCTGGACGACGCCGCCGTGCTGCCTTCGCGCCCCGGCTACGACCTTGTCATCACCAAGGACGCCCTGGTCGCGGGCGTCCATTTCCTCGCGGACGAAGCTCTGGACGTGGTGGCGCGCCGGCTTCTGCGCACCAATCTCTCTGATCTCGCGGCCAAGGGCGCCGAGCCGTACGGCTATTTCCTTGCCGTCGGCTGGCCTTCGGGCGCGGATGTCGCGTCGCGCGAGACCTTCGCGCGCGGCCTCGCCGAGGACGGCGCGGCCTTCGACATCTCGCTTCTGGGCGGCGACACGGTGACGACCTCGGGTCCGTTCGTCGTTTCGGCGACCTTCCTGGGCTGGGTGCCGAGCGGCGCCGCGGTCCTGCGTCGCGGGGCCAAGCCTGGCGACCGGCTGATGGTGTCCGGCACGATCGGCGATGGCTGGCTGGGCCTGATGGCCCAGTGGGGCGAGGTGCTGGACGAGGACAGTTCGCTTCTCAAGCGCTATCGCCAGCCCGAACCTCGGGTCGGTCTGCGCGACGCCTTGCGCGCCCACGCCCATGCCGCCGCCGACGTCTCGGACGGCCTTCTGGCCGACAGCAGCCACCTGGCCAAGGCCAGCGGCTGCCGCGTGCGCGTCGATCTGGAGCGCCTGCCGCTCTCGCCTGGCGCCATGGCCTGGCTGGAAACCCAGCCCGAGGACTCGGAGGCCCGGCTGGCCTTGGCGTCGGGCGGTGATGACTACGAGATTGTCTGCGCCGTGGATCCCGCCGACGCCTGGGCATTCCGCGTCGCCGCCGCCGCCGTGGGGATCAAGGTCAGCGAAATCGGTGAGTTTGTCGAGGGCGAGGGGATCCTGGCCTATTACAAGCGCAAGGACGTCACGCCCACCAAGCTGGGCTGGCTGCACGGCTAAAGTCGCATTCGAAGCTGTCTGGGACCCGTGCCGGGGTTATGCCTGTAGCCGGTAGCGAAACGGCAAGGCTTGCTGGTTAAGCTCGTCGCCATGATCACCTCCTCCGCCTTCACGCGCCGCGCCGCGCTTGTCGCCGTGCTGCTTGCCGCCGCTGGCCCGGCCCTGGCGAATTCCAAGAAGAAGGAAGAGAAGAAGGGTGAGAAGAAAGGGGAGGGCGAGGGCGAGGGCCCGCCGCCGGATCCGATCATCAAGATGCTGCCCTTCGCCGCGCCGATCGTCGAGAACGGCAGGCTGGTGAACTACGTCTTCCTGAACCTCAGCCTGAAGATGGCCGAGGGCGTCCCGGTGACGGTCATGGAAGGGCAGGAGCCGATCCTGCGCGACGCCATCGTTCGCGCCGCTCACCGCACGCCCTTCAACAAGGCTGACAGTTACAACCAAGTCGACGAGCCCCGGCTGAAGGCCGTGGTTCTGCGCGAGGCCGCCGTTCTGATCGGCAAGGGCAAGATCGCGTCGGTGGAGATCACCAAGCAGATCGCTCGCAAGCAGTTGCCTCCGCCTGTTCGCGCACAACCCGGTGAACCGGCCCGGGTTTCGGCGTCAACATCCGCCATTATCCCCTGAACCGTCCCTAGCCGAACGGACCATCCCGTCGCCAGCGCTTGCGCGGCAACGGGTTGCGCACC
Source organism: Caulobacter sp. (assembly GCF_965279145.1). NCBI lineage: Bacteria > Pseudomonadati > Pseudomonadota > Alphaproteobacteria > Caulobacterales > Caulobacteraceae > Caulobacter > Caulobacter sp. The sequence continues at coordinate 4,257,443 of NZ_OZ257139.1, read as the reverse complement.
CCTGTGCCATTTGGCACTGTCCATGCCTTGGCGCCGCTAGAGCGCCAATCAGGGAGCATCGAGGGGGCATGAGGCCATAAGGCCCGCCCGTCGATTTGGACGGTGTGTTGATGATGATCAAGGCGCCGAAACCGAACCGGCTACCCCCTCGTGATTTGAAGCGCGAAGGGGCAATTTCCGAATGAGTTCTTGGCTTACACTGGCCATAGCGGCCGGGCTGCTGGCGGTGCTGTATGGCGCCGTGCAGACGTCCATCTTGATGCGGGCCTCGGCCGGCAACGCGAAGATGCAGGAGATCGCGGCGGCGATCCAGGAAGGCGCGCAGGCCTATCTGAAGCGCCAGTACACCACCATTGCCCTGGTCGGCGTCGTGGTCATCGCCCTGCTGTCCTTCTTCTTCAAGTCCTGGGAGCAGCCCGTCGGGTTCGCCCTGGGCGCGATCCTCTCCGGGGCCGCTGGCTTCGCCGGCATGCTGATCTCGGTGCGCGCCAACGTTCGCACGGCCCAGGCCTCGTCCGAGAGCCTTGCCAAGGGCCTGTCGATGGCCTTCACCTCCGGCGCCGTCACCGGCATGCTGGTGGCGGGTTTCGCCCTGATCGGGGTCGCGGGCTATTTCGCCCTGCTGACCGGTCCTGGCGGCTACGCGGGCACTGACCGCGTCGTGGTCGACTCCCTGGTCTCCCTGGGCTTCGGCGCAAGCCTGATCTCCATCTTCGCCCGCCTGGGCGGCGGCATCTTCACCAAGGGCGCTGACGTGGGTGGCGATCTGGTGGGCAAGGTGGAAGCCGGCATCCCGGAAGACGACCCCCGCAACGCCGCGACCATCGCCGACAACGTCGGCGACAATGTCGGCGACTGCGCCGGCATGGCCGCCGACCTGTTCGAGACCTATGCCGTGACCACGGTCGCCACCATGGTCCTGGCGGCGATCTTCTTCCGCGGCACCGAAGCGGTCACCGCGATGATGCTGCTGCCGCTGGCCATCTGCGCGGTCTGCATCGTCACCTCGATCGTCGGCGCGTTCTTCGTCCGGCTGGGCAAGAGCCAGAACATCATGGGAGCCCTCTACAAGGGCCTCATCGTCACGGGCCTGCTGTCGATCCCGGCCGTCTGGTACGTGATCCACCAACTGGTCCCCACCGCCGTCACCGTGGGCGAGCAGACGTTCGACGCCAACAGCCTGTTCTATTGCGGACTGGCCGGTCTGGCTGTCACCGCCCTGATCGTGATGATCACCGAATACTACACCGGCACCAATTTCCGCCCGGTGAAGTCGGTGGCCCAGGCCAGCGTTTCGGGTCACGGCACCAACGTGATCCAGGGTCTGGCCATGTCGCTGGAATCCACGGCCCTGCCGGCCCTGACCATCATCGTCGGCATCGTTGTGACCTATAATCTGGCGGGCCTGTTCGGCATCGCCATCGCCACCACCACCATGCTGTCGCTGGCCGGCTTCATCGTCGCCCTGGACGCCTTCGGTCCGGTCACCGACAACGCCGGCGGCATCGCCGAAATGGCCGGCCTGCCCAAGGAAGTCCGTGTCACCACCGACGCCCTCGACGCCGTGGGCAACACCACCAAGGCCGTCACCAAGGGTTACGCCATCGGTTCGGCCGGCCTGGGCGCCCTGGTGCTGTTCGCAGCCTATACCGAGGACCTGAAGTTCTTCTCGGCCAACGCCGCGCCGGGCAGCTTCTTCGAGGGCATGGGTCCGGTCACCTTCGACCTGTCCAACCCCTATGTCGTGGTCGGCCTGCTGTTCGGGGGGCTGCTGCCCTTCCTGTTCGGCGGCATGTCGATGACGGCCGTGGGCCGGGCCGCCGAGGCTGTCGTCGCCGAGGTGCGCCGCCAGTTCCGCGAGAACCCCGGGATCATGACCTATGAGGTCAAGCCCGAGTACGGCAAGGCGGTCGACATCCTGACCAAGGCCGCGATCCGCGAGATGATCGTGCCCAGCCTGCTGCCGGTGGTCTCGCCTGTGGTGCTGTTCTTCGCGATCCAGGCCATCGCCGGCAAGGTCGACGCGTTCGCCTCTCTGGGGGCCATGCTGATGGGGGTGATCGTCACCGGCCTGTTCGTCGCCATCTCGATGACCAGCGGCGGCGGCGCCTGGGACAACGCCAAGAAGGTCATCGAAGAGGGCTTCACCGACAAGGACGGGGTCCTGCACACCAAGGGTTCGGAGGCTCACAAGGCCGCCGTCACCGGCGACACCGTCGGCGACCCCTACAAGGACACGTCGGGTCCCGCCGTGAACCCGATGATCAAGATCACCAACATCGTGGCTCTGCTGCTGCTGGCCGTCCTGGCCCACGGCGTCTGATCCAGCGATCGACCTGAACGACGACGCCCCGGAGGGAGACCTCCGGGGCGTTTTTCGTCTGTTTTCAGTAGACGTCCTCTGGATCGAAGTCCTGCTCATCGCCTCCGGCGCGGCGTCGTTCCTCGCCAAAGAACTCATGGTCGATCCGTCGACGTCGGCAGGGGCCGAAATAGTCGCTGACCCGGACGAAGGGGCGGGGATTGTTGATCACTTCGTTGAGCCGATGCATCACGCCGCGCGCCGTCAGCGGCTTGGCCAGGAATTCTGTGACGCCCGCCATGCGAGCTTCATTCAGGCTGCGCTGGGTGGCGTGGCCGGTGATCATGATGACCGGCACAAGGGCGCAGGGGCTGGCGGTCGATGTGCGGATCCAGCGAACGAACGCCAGACCGTCGACCGGCTGCATCATCAGATCGGTGAAGATGATGTCGATTTCCTGGACATTCAGGATGCGCAACGCCTGCAGGCCGTCGTCGGCTTCCTTGATATTTCGCACGCCGAAGGACTTGAGGATCGCGCCCAGGATCTTGCGCATGTTGGAGTTGTCGTCGACGATCAGCACGGACAGCGACTTCAGATCCATTTCGCTAGCACCGCCCCCCACGCTTAAGGTTAGAACTCATGCGGCGTTATGCCTCTTAAGTTGAAACCTGCCGCATCTCTGGTTGATGAAATGTTGCGATCTCGATCAGCTTAGGGAAGAATCGTCGTGACTGGCGATTAACTTAAATCGTGATCACGATTACAGTTCGCTTCTGAGTGGATCGGGTGGGGTCGCCTGTCGCAAGGCGTGAAAAAAGGCCGCGTCCGGAAGACGCGGCCTTTTCGTGGAGCGACAAGAGGAAATGAAGGCCTAGCGACGATCGCCCGGACGGGTGCCGGGCACGCCGTCGTCTTCCTGGGGCAGCATGCCGCCGCGCCCGACGTTGCCGAGCAGTTGTTCCAGGATGGTCATCTCGCGACCGCGTGTGGGGGTCTCGCGGCCGTTATAGGCGATGACCTTGCCGTCCTTCAGCGTGAAGGTGTTGACCGAGGCGACCTTTTCGTCGGCCGGGTTGAACTTGATGGCAATGACGTCGCGCTTGATCACGCGCGGCATGTAGAAGGCCACCCGGTCGGTCGTCTGGGACACGTAGTACCAGGTGTTGGGGTCGAAGGTCGAAATCGTCGAGGGCGAGCCCAGCTTCTCCATCAGTGTGGACTTGCTGTCTTCGCCCACCTTCATGTCGGCAGGCTTGGCCTCGATCGCCTGGAAGCCGGAATAGCTCGTCAGCGGCGTGCAGCCTGACACAACGGCGGACAGGCCGAGGGCGGCGGCGACGAAAATGGCGGGACGAAACATGCGGGCTCCGGAACCGGAAAAATGCTGGACTTTGACCTATCGTCCGCGGGGGCTTAGTTCAATGGCCCGCGTGGACCCGTTGCTCATCTAGTTCCGGGTCGCGGCGAAATAGAGGCGTTCAATGATTCTGGATCGGTTGCTCAAACCCAGGCCCGCCAAGGCGGCGGGGGCCAAGCTGTATGCGGGCGCCGTCGCCCAGGCCCGCTCCGCGCCGTTCTACGCCGTGATGGGCGTGCGCGACTCGCTGGAAGGCCGGTTCGAGCTTTTCACCCTTCACGTCGTGGTCTTGCTGGAACGCCTCAAGGCCCAGGGCGAGCCGGCGGCGGAAACCTCGCAGGCGGTGTTCGACTCGTATGTGCGGGGCCTGGACGACGCCTTCCGCGAGATCGGTGTCTCCGACACCGCCGTGGGCAAGAAGATGAAGAAGCTCGCCGGCGCCTTCTATGGCCGCCTGAAAGCCTTCGACGAAGCGGCGGCGACGCTGCCGGATCAGGCGGCGCTGTCCGAGATGATCACGCGAACGGTCCTGGAAGAGCGCGGCGAGGGCGACGTCGAGGCTCTGACCGCCTATGTGGTCGGCGCGCGCGAAGCCCTGGCCAGCCAGCCTCTGGACACCCTGCTGCAAGGAGAGGCGAAATGGCCGAACCCGTAAACACGCCCTGGCCTTGTGAAGTGCCCCTGGCCCGTGTCGATCGCGGCGAGGTCGCGCTGCGACTCGAACCCGACGCCGACCAGCGCAAGGCCATCGCCAAGCAGCTGGGTCTGGTGCGCCTGGAGGAGTTTTCCGCCGAGGTCTATCTGAGCTCGTGGATGGACGGGGCCGAGGTTTCGGGGCGCCTGCGCGCCCGGGTGATCCAGATCTGCAGCGTCTCGGCCGACGACTTCGAGGAGTCGATCGACGCGCGCTTCACCGTCCACGTCATCCCCGCCGACAGCGAGCATGCGCCGGCCGAGGAAGGCGGAGAGCTTGGCCTTGATCCGGAAGCCGATGATCCGCCCGACGTGCTGGAGGGGGAGGTCATCGATGTCTCTGGCTATGTCCTGGAACATCTGGCGCTGGAGCTGGATCCGTTTCCCCGCAAGCCGGGCGCTGTCTTCGAAAATCCCCTACCGTCAGCGGAAATTTCGCCCTTCGCCGCGCTAAAGGCGTTCAAGACCAAGGGCGAGACGGACTGATCGGGTCCGACTCGCCGTGCTTGCGTGATATTCACGCGGATGTATCGTCCGCCGCCTTGACCCGGCGAGCGGGCGCCAGGAGCCGATAGCGCCAAAGTGTCCAAGTCCATTGTCATTTCGATCGACGCCATGGGCGGCGATCACGGCCCGTCCGTCGTCGTTCCGGGTGTGGCCAAGGCCGCCCAGGCGCTGCCTGGCGTGCGGTTCCTGCTGCACGGCGACGAAGCCAGGCTGAACGCCGAACTGGCCAAGGCGCCCGCCGCCAGGGCGGTCAGCGACGTCCGTCACACCGACAAGTTCATCGCGATGGAAGAAAAGCCCGCCCAGGCCATGCGCCGCGGCAAGGGCTCCAGCCTTTGGAACGCCGTTGAGTCGCTGAAGGCGGGCGAGGCCCAGGCCTGCGTCTCGGCCGGGAACACCGGCGCCTTGATGGCGATCTCAAAGCTGATCCTGCGCATGGGGGCGGGCCTGGAGCGTCCGGCCATCGTGGCCAACTGGCCCAACATGAAGGGCGTGACGACGGTCCTGGACGTCGGCGCCAATGTCGAAAGCGACGCGGCCCAACTGGTCGAGTTCGCCATCATGGGCGCAGCCTACCACCACGCCGTCCACGGCTCCAAGCGGCCGACCGTGGGTCTTCTGAACGTCGGCTCGGAAGAGCAGAAGGGCCACGAAGAAGTGCGTGAGGCCAACGCCATCCTGCGTGAGACCAATCTGGACTTTGACTATCACGGCTTCGTCGAGGGTAACGACATCGCCTACGGCACCGTCGATGTCGTGGTCACCGACGGCTTCACCGGCAATGTCGCTCTGAAGACAGCCGAAGGTTTGGCGCGGTTCTTCTCGAACGAGATTAAGACGACCTTGACCTCGTCGCCGCTGGCCATGCTGGGCGCGGTCATCGCTTCGCGCGCGCTGGGCAAGATGCGGCAGCGGCTGGATCCGGGCCGGGTGAATGGAGCTCCGCTGCTGGGCCTGAACGGCATCGTGGTCAAGAGCCATGGCGGCGCCGACGCCAACGGCTTCTTCTCGGCGATTCGCGTCGCCGCCGATCTGGCGCGCAGCGACTTCACCGCCGAGATCGATCGGAATTTGAAGCGCCTGACCGCCACGGCGGCCAAGGACGGCGAAGGCTTGTCCGGCGTCGAGAGTCAGGGAGCGAGTGAGTGAGCGTTATCCGTAGCGCGGTCACCGGGATCGGCGCCTATCTGCCGCCCAAGATCGTCACCAACAGTGATCTGGCCAAGTTCGTCGACACCAGCGACGAGTGGATCGTCGAGCGCACCGGCATTCGCCAGCGCCATCAGGCCGCCGAGGACCAGGCGGTGTCGGATCTGGCCGTCGAAGCCGCCAGGCAGGCCCTGGAGGCGGCCGGCAAGACCGCCGCCGACATCGACCTGATCATTGTCGCCACCACCACGCCCGACCTGACCTTTCCCGCCACCGCCGCGATCGTGCAGCGCAAGCTGGGCGCGCCGGTCGGCGTGGCCTTCGATATCCAGGCCGTCTGCTCGGGCTTCGTCTACGCGCTGAGCGTCGCCGACGGCTTCGTGGCGCGCGGCCATTCCAAGTGCGCCCTGGTTATCGGCGCCGAGACCATGACCCGCCTGATGGACTGGGCCGACCGCGGCACCTGCGTTCTGTTCGGCGACGGCGCCGGCGCTGTGGTGCTGGAGCCGCGCGAAGGGCAGGGGACCACGGCCGATCAGGGGCTGCTGAGCTTTGCCCTGCGCGCCGACGGGACCAAGCAGGATCTGCTGTACGTCGACGGCGGCCCCTCGACCACGGGCACGGTCGGCAAGCTGCGGATGCTGGGCAACCAGGTCTTCAAGCACGCGGTGATCAACATTTCCGAGGCTATCCACGCGGCGGTCGATTCGGCCGGTGTGGCGATCGCCGACGTTGACTGGTTCATTCCGCATCAGGCCAACCAGCGCATCCTGGCGGGCGTCGCCCACCGGGTCGGGCTGGACGAGAACAAGGTGATCTCCACGGTGGCGATCCACGCCAACACCTCGGCGGCGTCGATCCCTCTGGCGTTCGCCCACGGCGTGGCCGATGGCCGGATCAAGCCAGGTCAGCTTCTCCTGTTGGAGGCCATGGGCGGAGGCCTGACCTGGGGCGCCTGCCTTATTCGCCTCTGAGCCGGTCGCCCGGCGCGGTGGGCTTTCCGTGACGGTCTCGATTTCAGGCATCAAGGCGTGATCGCCGCTGAAATCGGCCTCCACTTTCGGCTATCGGGCTTTTGCTGCGGGCGGGTGTGAAGTCTCGCCGTTGAGTCTTTGACTTCATGCGATAATCGCGGCATGCAGTCGGAGCTAAACGTGAGCGTTCGCGGGGGTGAAGATCGTGATCTTCGCTTGCGGGTGACAACAGTTCTCAATCTGGCGCGGTCTAGAAGACCTGGCCGAAGCGTGTAGGGGGCGTCATGAAGGGCGCGACATTGACCCGGGCCGACCTCTGCGAGGCGGTTCACGAGGAGGTCGGTCTGACCCGGCAGGATTGCGCGGGGCTCGTCGAGCGCACGCTCGATCTGGTGGCCGAGGCTCTGGAGACCGGCGAAACGGTCAAGCTTTCCGGATTCGGCGTCTTTCAGGTTCGCGACAAGCGGGCTCGCATGGGCCGTAATCCCAAGACCGGCGAACCGGCCGAGATCGAACCCCGTCGGGTGATCGGTTTCCGCGCCTCGCAGGTCATGAAGGCGCGGATCGACCGCGCCCTGGGCGGCTAGGACGGAGACAGCGGTGGCGAAGGGACCCAACGCCTTCCGCACGATCTCCGAAGCCGCTGAAGAGCTGGGCGTGCCGCAGCACGTCCTGCGTTTCTGGGAAACCAAGTTCTCTTTCATCCGCCCCATGAAGCGGGCCGGCGGGCGTCGATTCTATCGCCCCCAGGACATCGCCGTCCTCAATGGCGTGCGCGTGCTGCTGCATCGCGAAGGCCTGACGATCAAGGGCGTGCAGAAGCTGCATCGCGATCAGGGCCTGACCCAGGTGATCGCGGCGGGCCTGGGGTCAAACGGCTCGGCCATGCTCGACCCCGACGCCGCCCGTGATATCGAATCGCCGCCCGGCTTTGAGCTGGCGGACGAGGCCCGGGATCGCCTGGCCTTCGCCCTCGATGATCTGGAAGCCGTGAAGGCGCGCCTGGACGGGCTTTTGAGGCGCTAGAAAATCACCTGGAATACCGGTTGCGGAGGTCGGGGCCGGCGCCTATAAGAGCGCCTCTTCCGTCGGAGCGTGGCGCAGCCTGGTAGCGCACTTGACTGGGGGTCAAGGGGTCGCAGGTTCAAATCCTGTCGCTCCGACCATTTCCGCAAGGGAATAAACGGAAGAACGGAAAGGCCGCCCCAAGGGGCGGCCTTTTTCGATTCCGGGTCTAGTGGATCACCGGCTTGTCGGCCTTGCCCATCCACGACATCAGCGGCATCAGCGGTACGCCCCAGCCCATGCCGACGATCACGAAGTAGATCAGGTGCACCGCGCGGTTGTTGGGCAGGTAGTCATAGAAGCTGGTCCCGGCCCAGATCCAGGCGGCCAGGAAGGCCATGATGCCGACGCCGCCGATCAGCTTGCGCACTCTCGCCGGAATAAGGGGGCGGGCGGGGATAGAGGGTTGGCTCACGCGGGTCTCCGGACGACAAGGCCGAGCACGGCCAGAAAAAGAACGGCGCCGACGCTCGATACGAGCAGCCCACCCCAGAAGCCGGTGAAGGGCAGGTCAAGGCGCTGGGCGATGAAGACGCCGATGAACGAGCCGATCACGCCGATCAGCAACTTGACGAACAGGGAATGCCGGCGGGCCAGCGCGATGTCGGCGATCCAGCCAGCCAGGATGCCGATCACTGCCGTGGCGAACACTCCAACACCGCTCATCAGGTCCTCCGCGCCGGACTTCGCGTCCGCGACCGGATCTTCGCATGAAGCGACAGCCTAGTCATCGCGCGTCGAGAGGCCTCATCGGGCATGGACGCGAGGCGAACTCGGGCGTAGGGGTTTGCCGGCCCCATTTCGGCCCCGAACAGGCGCTTCTTCCGTCCGATGACGTCATTCCTGCGTTCCGATCGTTCCCGTCCCGTCGCCATCTGGCTGTTCACCGTGGCGGTGTTTGTCTTTGGCATGGTCGTGGTCGGCGGGGCCACGCGCCTGACCGATTCCGGCCTGTCGATCACCCAGTGGAAGCCGATCATGGGCGCGCTGCCGCCGATGTCGGAAGCCGCCTGGCGCGCCAATTTCGAGCTCTACAAGCAGATCCCGCAGTTCAAGCTGGTCAATCCCGACATGACCCTGGAGGCCTACAAGGGCATCTTCTGGTGGGAGTGGGCGCACCGGCTTCTGGGCCGCCTGGTCGGGGCGGTGTTCGCGATTCCGTTCGTCTTCTTTCTCATTCGCCGGATGATTCCGCGCCGCCTGATCTGGCGCTGCGCGGTGATGCTGGTGCTGGGCGGGCTGCAAGGCCTGGTCGGCTGGTGGATGGTGTCCAGCGGCCTGTCGGAGCGGGTGTCGGTCGCGCCCGAGCGCCTGATGACCCACCTGGGTCTGGCCCTGACTTTGTTCGTAGTGCTGATCTGGACGGGCCTGGACGCCTGGGCCGGTTCGCCCCGCATCGAGGAGCGCAGCGCCTGGCGCGGCTGGGCCCTGGGTTTCCTGGGCGCGGTGTTCTTCCAGAGCCTGCTGGGCGCCTTGGTGGCCGGCAATGACGCAGGCCTGGTTTTCAACGACTGGCCGCTGATGAACGGCGCGCTGCTGCCCGATCCCTATCTGGGCAATGGTTTCTGGGGCACGATCGCTCACAGCCAGGGCGCGGTGCAGCTTCATCACCGCCTGTTCGCCTACGCCCTGTTCGCGGCGGGGCTGGCGATCGGTGTCCTGACCCAGCGCGCCCGCCATCTGCCGAGCGAGGCCAAGGTCGTCGGTCTGGTTGTCGCGGGCGTGGTGATCCTGCAGGCGGGTCTGGGGATCTGGACCCTGATGGCGCATGTGCCGGTTTGGCTGGGCGTCGTCCATCAGGCGGGCGCGGCGGTGCTGCTCGCCGTGGCGACCAGCTTCGCCTGGCGCGTTCGGCGACCGTAATTTCTCGCGCGCGCGAACAACTGTCACACGCGTGAAGCAAAGCAGACCGGCATCTCTCAGGAGTTTTCGGCCGTGATCCGCTTGTCTTCGCTCACCCTTGTCGCCGCGCTGCTGGCCGCCCCGGCTTTCGCCGCTCCGGCGACCGACCCCTATTACAAGGCCGGCGAAGCCGCCCTGGCCCGCAACCTGGCGATCACGCCCAACACGGGCCGCGCCAAGAACGTCATCCTGTTCCTGGGCGACGGTATGGGCATCTCGACGATCACCGCGGGGCGCATCTTCGAGGGTCAATCACGGGGCGTGGACGGCGAGTCCAGCAGTCTGTCGTTCGAGAAGCTGCCGTGGACGGCGCTCTCCAAGACCTACAGCCACGACACCCAGGTCACCGACAGCGCCGCCGGCATCACCGCCATCACCACGGGCGTGAAGACGCGCAACAAGGTGATCGGCCTGACCGGCGCGGCTCAGCCCGAGCAGTGCGCCACCGAAGCCGCCAATCGCGTCGAAACCATCGCCGAGATCGCCAAGGCCCATGGCCTGTCGGCGGGCGCGGTGACCACCACCCGCATCACCCACGCCACGCCCGCCGGTGTCTATGCTCACACCGCCTATCGTGACTGGGAGGGCGACACCGACATGCCGCTGGAGGCTACCCAGGCCGGCTGCAAGGATATCGCCCGCCAACTGATCGAGGCGCCGGCCAATCTGCGGCTGGATGTGGCCATGGGGGGAGGGCGCTCGCGCTTCCTGCCCGACGCCGCCGGCGGCAAGCGCGGCGATGGTCGCGATCTGACCGCCGAATGGCGCAAGGCGTCGGGCGCGGCCTATGTCACGACGGCGGACCAACTGGCGGCGCTCGATCCCGCCCGCACCGGTCCCGTCCTCGGCCTCTTCGCCAACGAGCACCTGCCCTATGAAGTCGAGCGGCCCATCCTGGGCGAGGGCGTTCCGACCCTGGCCCAGATGACGACCAAGGCCATCGACCTGCTGAACAAGAACCCCAAGGGCTATTTCCTGCTGGTCGAAGGGGGCAAGATCGACATGGGCAGCCACCTCAACAACGCCAAGCGGACCCTCACCGAGACCGCGGAGTTCTCCAAGGCCATCCAGGCGGCGCTCGACAAGGTGGACCTGAAGGACACCCTGATCATCGTCACCGCCGACCATAGCCACGGCCTGGTGATCTCGGGCTACGCCTCCCGCAACGCGCCCATCCTGGGCCTTGCGGGCAATGAGGGCGAACCGATCGTGGCCGGCGACGGCAAGCCCTATTCGGTGCTGAGCTTCGCCACCGGCCCTGGCGGCCCCGAAGGCCAGAACCTGCGCGCCGACCCTGCCAAGGAAGACATGGACGATGTCGACTATCACCAGCAGGCCCTGGCCAACCTGCCCAGCGCGGCCCACTCGGGCGAAGACGTCGGCGTGTTCGCCGACGGTCCGGGCGCCTGGCTGGTGCATGGGGTGGTCGAGGAGTCCTACATCTTCCAGGTCATGCGCCACGCCTTCGGCTTCGACGCGGACAAGCGCTGAGGCGGTTGTCATACCGGGCGAAGCGTAGCGAAGACCCGGGACCGCAACAGGCGTTGGTGTTGCGGCGGTCCCGGCTCTGCGCGCTTCGCGCCTCGCCGGGATGACGATTTTCACTGTGGTATCATAATACCTTATCACGCAATCCCTTATGCCGTAAGGGTTTCCGGATATTCTGCGCGCTCAACGTTGACAGGGCGCGAACCCTCACGTATCAGCCGCCCCTCACGCAGACGGAGCCGCTTGTTTGGCTCCCGACGCACAAGGAATACGGATCAATCCCATGCAAAAGACCACGGCTTCCCTGAAGCCCGCCGAGGTCGAGAAGAAGTGGATCGTGGTCGACGCCCAGGACGCCGTTGTCGGTCGTCTGGCGACGTTCATCGCGATGCGTCTTCGCGGCAAGCATCGTCCCGACTACACCCCCAACGTTGACTGCGGCGACTTCGTCGTCGTGATCAACGCCGACAAGGTGAAGTTCACCGGCAAGAAGATGGACGACAAGGTTTACTATCGCCACACCGGTCACCCGGGCGGCGTCAAGTCGACCACCCCGCGCAAGCTGCTGGAAGGCCGCTTCCCGGAACGCGTCCTCGAAAAGGCCGTCGAGCGCATGCTGCCCAAGGAAAGCCCCTTGGCTCGCAAGCAGCTGACGCACCTGCTCATCTACAACAACGGTGAGCACCCGCACCAAGCGCAGAGCCCGGAAGCGATCGATTTCGCTGCGCGCAACGCCAAAAACACCCGGAGCGCCTAAGTCATGTCCGAAGCTCAAGGCTTTGACGCGCTGGCCAGCCTGTCCAGCAACCCCGAAGCGGCCGCTCCGGCCGTCCAGAAGATCGACGCCCAAGGCCGCGCCTACGCGACCGGCAAGCGCAAGAACGCGATCGCTCGCGTCTGGATCAAGCCCGGCAAGGGCACCATCACCATCAACGGCCGCGACCAGGCGATCTATTTCGCTCGCCCCGTTCTGCGCATGATGATCGCTCAGCCTCTGCAGGTCACCGACCGCGAAGGCCAGTTCGACATCGTCGTCACCGTTGAAGGTTCGGGCCTGTCGGGTCAGGCCGGCGCCGTGCGCCACGGCCTGTCCAAGGCCCTGACCTACTATGAACCCGCGCTGCGTCCCGTCCTGAAGCCGCACGGCTTCCTGACGCGCGACAGCCGCGTGGTCGAGCGTAAGAAGTACGGCAAGGCCAAGGCCCGTCGTAGCTTCCAGTTCTCGAAGCGCTAAACGCGGGTTTTCCGTGTTTGGAAGAGGGCGCTTCGGGAAACCGGAGCGCCCTTTTTCTTTGTCCTTTTGTCCGGATTGATTGGAGTCAGCATGACCCCGAAGGTCTTCATCGATGGCGAAGTCGGCACCACGGGCCTGCAGATCCGCGAGCGTCTGGTCGGCCGCACCGACCTGCAACTGATCTCGATCGATCCCGACAAGCGCAAGGACCCGGTCGCGCGCGCCGAAATGCTCAACAGCGCCGACGCCGTGATCCTGTGCCTGCCCGACGAGGCTTCCAGGGAGGCCGTGGGTCTGGTCACCAACCCCGACACCGTGGTGATCGACGCCTCGACCGCCTATCGCACCGATCCTGACTGGGCTTTCGGCTTTCCCGAACTCGACAAGGCGCAGCGCGCCAAGGTCGCCGCGTCCAAGCGGATCTCCAATCCGGGCTGCTATTCGACCGGCGCCATCGCCCTGACCCGGCCGCTGGTCTCGGCGGGCATCCTGCCGCCCGAGCTGCCGCTCTCGTTCAACGCCGTGTCGGGCTATACCGGCGGCGGAAAGGCGATGATCGCCGAGTTCGAGGACGAGACGGCGGCCAATTTCACCAGGGTCCCGTACCGGATCTACGCCATGGGCCTGTCGCACAAGCATGTGCCCGAGATCCAGAAACATGGCGGCCTGCTGACCCGGCCGATCTTCACCCCCGCCGTGGGTCGCTACGCGCAGGGCATGCTGGTGGAGTTGCCGCTGCATCTGGCGACGCTGAACGAGGGCCGTTCACTGGGCGAGATCCAGGCCGCCTACGCCGCCCACTACAAGGACGAGCAGTTCGTCGAGGCCGCTTCGCTGGATGAGTGCAAGGGCCTGACGACACTGGACCCTGAAGGCCTGAACGGCACCAATCGCCTGAAGCTGTTCGTGTTCGGTTCGGACAACAGCGGTCAGGCGCGTCTGGTGGCCCTGCTCGACAATCTGGGCAAGGGCGCGTCCGGCGCGGCGGTGCAGAACCTGAACCTGGCCCTGGGCCTGGAGGAGGCGGCGGGCCTTTGATCCGTCGGGCCGTCCCGGATCAGGGGCGCCAGCGGTAGTGGGCCACGGCCGTGTGGAGCTTGAACATCCACAGCGGCTCTTCCTTGGTCCCGAAGCCGATATTGTGAACCACGCGGGCGCCTTCCGGCCCACGCGCCACGATCCCGAGATGCGGGCGGTCGCCCCAGACGCGCCACGTCAGGATATCGCCCGGGCGCGGCGCGTCGAACCTGTCGCCGGGCTCGCGTTTCGAGGCCCGTCGCAGCAAGGCGCCTTGTCGGGTCAGATAGGTCTCCAGGTTCAGCACGCGTCGATGATCGATATTGGCGTCCGGGGTCTTCAGACCCCAGGCGGCGCGAGAGGGATAGGCGTCGAAGGCCCTCAGCATGTCTTCGTGCACGCGTTGCTGCAGATCGATGTTCCACGCGTCGCGGGCCGCGCGCACCAGTACGTCGGCGCAAACCCCGGTGGTGCGCAGCACGTCGCCGCCTGGATACGAGATGGCGCGGTAGTTGGCGTCATAGGCCTTGGTCACGCCGATCTGTTCGCGGGCGGCCTGGGCGAGACCGAGAGGGTCGCGCGCCGCCGCCGCCGCGCCCAGTGTCGGGGCGGCGAGCAGCATTCCCAGGGTCGAGCGGCGGCTGATCGCAAGCATGGCGGGGAAGCTCCGCCGCAATCTCGGCGAGTTTTGGGCGAACCTCGTCCGTTCAATATCTGATCACTGATCAGGTGTCGGAGCGCACCCGAACATAGCTGCCGGGGGCGTCTTCCAGCGGTTTCAGCTTGCCCTTGGCCGGGTCGCGCGCCGGGACCAGGGGGCCGGACTTGGCGCGGAGCCACTCGGCCCAGTGCGGCCACCAGGAGCCCGGATGCTCCTGCGCGCCCGACATCCAGCCCTCGACCGAGCCGGGCAGGTGCTCGTTGGTCCAGTGCTGGTACTTCTTGGCGTCGGGAGGGTTGATCACGCCGGCGATGTGGCCCGAGCCGGCCATGGTGAAGGTCACGGGTCCGCCGAAGGCCCGCGCGCCGCGATAGACGCTGCGATAGGGGGCGATGTGGTCGTCCTTCGACGACTGGACATAGATCGGGATCTTGACCTTGGAGAGATCCAGCTTCTCGCCGCCCAAGGTCAGGGCGCCCGTCGTCAGCGCGTTGTCCTTGTAGAAATTGCGCAGATAGAACATGTGCAGCGACTTGGGCATGCGGGTCTGGTCGGCGTTCCAGAACAGCAGGTCGAAGGGGCGGGGCTCCTTGCCCATCAGATAGTTGCTGATGAAGAACGACCAGATCAGATCGTTGCCGCGCAGGCTGTTGAAGGTGTCGGCCATCGACTGGCTGGGCAGGAAGCCTCCTGTCTGGTCCATCTGCTGCTCGATGGACTGCAGCCATTCCTCGTTGGTGAACAGCAGCAGGTCGCCGGCTTCGGCGAAGTCCTGCTGGGCGGCGAAGAAGGTGGCCGAATTGATCCGCTTGTCGCCCCTGGCGGCCATGTGGGCCAGGGCGCAGGACAGCAACGTCCCGCCGATGCAATAGCCGACGGTGTTGACCCGATCGACGCCGGTCTGGTTCATCACCTGCTGGGTGGCGTCGTAGATCCCCTCCAGCATGTAGTCTTCGAAGGTCTTGGCGGCGAGCTTGGCGTCCGGGTTGACCCACGAGGTGACGAACACCGTGAAGCCCTGGCTGGTCAGCCAGCGGATCATCGAGTTCTCGGGCCGCAGGTCCAGGATGTAGAACTTGTTGATCCACGGCGGGAAGATCAGCAGCGGGATCTCGTGGACCTGTTCCGTGGTCGGATTAAACTGCAGCAGCTGCAGGATGTCGTTCTGATAGACGACCTTGCCGGGCGAGGTGGCGACGTTCTCGCCCACCTTGAACTTCTCCAGATCCGTCTGGCTGATGGCCAACTGGCCGCCGCCCCGCTCCAGGTCGGCGGCGAAGTTCTCCATGCCGCGCACCAAGCTCTCGCCCTTGGTCTGGGCCACCTCGCGCAGGGCGGCGGGGTTGGAGATCAGGAAGTTCGATGGCGAGAAGGCGTCGGTCAGCATCTTGACGAAGAACTCAACCCGGCGCTTGGAGGCCGGATCGACGCCCTCGACCTCCGACACCAGGCTGTTGAGCCAGTTCGACGACAGCAGATACGACTGCTTCATCATGTCGAACATGGGATTGGACGCCCAATCCGGATCGCTGAAACGCTTGTCGCCGCTGGCCGGCGCGATCACCGGCCTGGCTTCCTCGCCGGCGGCGCGACGGGCCGCTGACTGCCAGAGGTCCATGTAGCGGCTGAAGAGATCGGCCTGGGCCCGCAGCAGGCGGTCCGGCTGGGCGGCGAGCCCGGCCATGACCTCGTTCATGGCCGGTGCGACATGGAAGGGATCGGGCGTGAGGGCGGCGGGACGATCCGCCTGGCGCAACGCCGCCTCGGCGATGGCGCCCTGGGCGGTCACCGCGGCGCGAGCCAGATTGGCCGAGAGGGTCTCAAGCATCTGTCGCTGCTCGGGAGACATCATCGCGTCGAAACCCGGCATGACAGGCGAGGGCGGTGGGACCTGGCCGCGGCTGGCCGATTCGGGCGTCGGCTTGGGCGGCGCCTCCGGAGGCGGAGGAGGGGGCGTGGCGGCCTTCGGTTTGGCTGCCTTGGCCTTCGGCGTCGCCGCCTTGGCTTGGGAAGAGGCGCCCTTGCCCTTGGAAACGGACGCTGCCTTGGGCTTGGAAGGTGTTTTCGCCGTCGCCATGCTGGTTCTTCCCGCTTCTTTTCTTTTGGTCCGGTCGGCAAGTGGCGAGCACGGCCTTCCGCTCGCCGCGATCATCGCATAAGACCAGAGACAAGATGAACGGCGAAACAGGTAAAATCGTACGTCTCGGCGTGCTTATCGGTCTGACGGCTCTGGCCGCTTCGGGTTGCGCCTCGCCGTTCGCGCGCGCGCAGGTCGATCCGACCTCGCCGATCGCCGCTCAGACCAGCGCCGTCGCCCGTCAGCACGGCCGTCGTCCCAAGTTCGCCGACATCCCGGCCATGCCGACCGATGTTCGCCCCGCCGAAGGCTTCCGAGCCTCGGTGACCGCCGAGCAAGCCGCGGCGGAAGAGTTGCGCCGCCAGACCGCGCCGGAAACCTTCGTGCTGAAGGATACCGAGGCCTATGTGGCCCGCGCCCGCGCCGCCGGCACGGCGCCGGACATCGACGCGCCCACCGAAGCCGACCGTGCAGCGACCGAAGCCTTCGCGAAGGCGGCGCGTGGCCGAGCTAGCGCGCCTTCGTCGCAGCCTAAATAGGTCGGCGAAGGCATAATCTTCCTGGAACTGGCTTGGCCTGACCTCGCTCGGGGTCTATCCATGCCCGACTTTTGCTCCCGACGCGCCGGAGCGGCGCATTGAGCCAGAAATGACCACCGATTTTCATCGTATCCGTCGCCTGCCGCCCTATGTTTTCGAAGAGGTCAACAAGATCAAGGCGCGCCTCCGCGCCGAAGGCACCGACATCATCGATTTCGGCATGGGTAATCCCGACATGCCGACGCCGCAGCACATCGTCGACAAGCTGATCGAAACGGCTCGCGACCCCAAGGCCGGGCGCTATTCGGCGTCTAAGGGGATCCCGGGTCTGCGCAAGGCCATGGCCGGCTACTACGACCGCCGCTTCGGCGTGAAGCTGAACCCCGACACCGAGGTCATCTCGACCCTGGGCTCCAAGGAAGGCTTCGCCAACCTGGCCCAGGCCCTGACCGCGCCGGGCGACGTGATCATCTGTCCCAACCCGGCCTATCCGATCCACGCCTTCGGTTTCATCATGGCCGGCGGCGTGATCCGCCACGTGCCGGCCCTGACGCCTGAGGACTATCTCTCGAACATCAGCCGCGCGGTGAAGCACTCGGTGCCGCCGCCCAGCGTGCTGATCCTGTCCTATCCGTCCAACCCGACGGCCCAGTCGGTGGACCTGGACTTCTACAAGGACGCCGTCGCGCTCGCGAAAAAGCACGATCTGCTGGTGATCAGCGACGTGGCCTACGGCGAGATCTATTTCGAGGACAACCCGCCGCCGTCCATCCTGCAGGTCAACGGCGCCAAGGACATCGCGGTCGAGGTCAACTCGCTGTCGAAGACCTATGCCATGGCCGGCTGGCGCGTGGGCATGGTGGTCGGCAACGCCCGCATCTGCGCCGCCCTGGCGCGGGTGAAGTCCTATCTGGACTATGGCGCCTATACGCCCGTGCAGGTCGCGGCCGCCGCGGCTCTGAACGGTCCGCAGGACTGCGTCGACGAGATCCGGGGCATCTACAAGGCCCGACGCGACACCCTGGTGTCGTCCATGGCCCGCGCCGGCTGGGACATTCCCAATCCACCGGCCTCGATGTTCGCCTGGGCCAAGATCCCGGAAGCCTATCGGGAAGCGGGCTCGATGGTGTTCTCCAAGCTGCTGATCGAGGAGGCCGGCGTCGCCGTCGCTCCGGGCGTCGGCTTTGGTGAGTACGGCGAGGGCTATGTCCGCATCGGGCTGGTCGAAAACGAGCACCGTATCCGGCAGGCCGCGCGCAACGTGAAGAAATTCATCACCAATGCCGACACCATACTGGCCAGGCACCACAATTCGGTGGAGCCGGCCTAGGCCGACGCTCCAAGCTGATCCCAAGAGTCGCGACGACGCTCGGAGCGTCGTCGCGATCCCGCGATAGGATTCGAAGATGACGAACAAAACCTGGCGAGTCGGCGTCGCGGGACTTGGCACGGTCGGCGGCGGACTGCTGCAGTTCCTGGCGGAGCGGCCCAATTTCGCCCCCGCCGGCGACAGCGCTGTTGTCACCGCCGTCTCCGCGCGCTCCAAGTCACGGCCGCGTACGGTCGATATCTCGGGCCTGACCTGGTTCGACGATCCGGTGGCCCTGGCCGGCTCGCCCGACATCGACCTTTTCGTTGAACTGGTCGGCGGTTCCGACGGTCCCGCCAAGGCGGCCGTGGAAACCGCGCTCAAGGCCGGCAAGCCGGTGGTCACCGCCAACAAGGCCCTGATCGCCGAGCACGGCGCCGAACTGGCCGCCCTGGCCGAAGCCCAGGGCGTTCCGCTGCTGTTTGAAGCCGCCGTCATGGGCGGCGTTCCCGCCGTCAAGATCATGCGCGAGGCGATGGTCGGCGACGACATCGACTCCGTGGCCGGCATCCTCAACGGCACCTGCAATTTCATCCTCAGCGAGATGGAGAAGACCGGCCGCTCGTTCGCCGACGTGCTGCGCGAAGCCCAGGCCCTGGGCTATGCCGAGGCCGACCCGACCATGGATGTCGGCGGCTTCGACGCTGGTCACAAGATCACCATCCTGGCCGCCCTGGCCTTTGGCTGCGCGCCCAACTTCGCCGCCGCCGAGATCGAGGGTATCGAGGCCGTCGAACTGCTCGACATCAAGCTGGCCAAGGACCTTGGCTACCGGATCAAGCTGGTCGCCTCGGCCTCACGCACCGACGACGGCGTGGCCGTGAAGGTGCATCCGTCGCTGGCCCCGCTGGAACATCCGCTGGCCCAGGCCGGCGGCGCGCTCAACGCTCTGTTCATCGAAGGTCGCCGCGTCGGGCGGATCTATGTGCAGGGACCCGGCGCGGGCGCCGGCCCGACCGCCGCCGCGGTGGCCGCCGATATCGCCGATGTGATGACCAAGGCCGTGCGTCCGGTGTTCCAGGCTCCGGCCGGCGCGCTGAAGCCGTTTGTCTCGGTCGACCCCAGCCGCACGGTGGGCAAGGCCTATCTGCGGATCATGGTTCGCGATGAGCCGGGCGCCATCGCCGCCATCTCCGAGACCCTGGCCGAGTGCGGGGTGTCGATCGACAGTTTCCTGCAAAAGCCCGTGGAAGGCGCGGGTGGGGTGCCCATCGTGCTCGTCACGCATGCGACTCCGGAATCCAATCTCCTGGATGCGATTACACGCATCGAAAAATTGCGCGCCGTGCTAGAGCGTCCCCGCCTTTTGCGCGTCGCGCGCATCTGAGAACCGCGAGAAGCGGTCGGGTTTTAGCCTCAACAGGCTGGGAGACGTTGATGAGTTCGAAGACCCTGGACCGCTCGCTGGTCCTGGATGCGGTCCGCGTGACGGAAGCCGCAGCCATCGCGTCCTGGACCATGGTGGGGCGCGGCGACGAGAAGGCGGCTGACCAGGCCGCCGTCGACGCCATGCGAAACGCGCTCAACGAACTCGAGATCGATGGCGAGATCGTCATCGGCGAAGGCGAGCGCGACGAAGCGCCGATGCTCTATATCGGCGAGAAGGTCGGCACGGGCAAAGGCCCCGCCATCGACATCGCGCTTGACCCGCTGGAAGGCACCACCCTGGCGGCCAAGGCCATGCCCAACGCCCTGGCGGTGATGGCCTGGGCCCCCAAGGGCACGCTGCTGAACGCCCCCGACACCTATATGGACAAGATCGCCTGCGGCCCCGGCCTGCCGGCCGGCGTCATCGATCTCGACAAGTCTCCGGCCGAGAACATCAGGGCGCTGGCCGAGGCCAAGGGCGTTGAGATGTCGCAGATCACCGTCTGCGTCCTGGACCGCCCGCGTCACGCCGAGATCATCGCCAGCATCCGCTCCGTCGGCGCGCGTCTCTATCTGATCACGGACGGCGACGTGGCCGGGGTGATCAGCACCACTGACCCCTCCACCGGCATCGACCTCTATGTCGGCTCTGGCGGCGCGCCCGAGGGGGTCCTGGCCTGCGCGGCGCTGAAGTGCGTCGGCGGACAGTTCCAGGGCCGCCTGCTGTTCCGCAACAGCGACGAGAAGGCTCGCGCCGCCAAGTGGGGCATCACCGAGCTTGACAAGAAGTACGACCTGCACGAGATCGTTCGCGCCGACGCCATCTTCGCCGCCACCGGCGTGACCTGGGGCAACCTGCTGGAAGGCGTGGTCTACAAGGACGGCTTCGTCCACACCCACACCCTGGTGATGAACTCGTCGACCGGCACCGTTCGCGAAGTGCGGATGAAGCGCCGGGTCTAGTTGAACAGCAGGTCCGACCAGCGCCAGCGGTCGTGTCCCATCACCAGGCGGACCGATCCCGGCTCGTCGCTCAGTTTGATCAGCACCAGGCCCCGCACCGGATCGGCGCGGCAGGCCTCGGGCGCGAAAGCCACTTCCAGCGCGATCGCCTGGCGTAGGCCGGCCAGGCCCTTGCCGTCCTGCAGACCGCTGCGGATCCAGTCGCCGTTCCAGACCAGGATCGCCTTGCCGGCCGAGACCGCCTCCGGGTGAGCTTGCGCGATGGCCGTGCGGACCCTGGCGTTCTTGCGCAGTGCGGTCTGCACCAGCTTGACCATGTTGCAGCCCTGACCGCCGCCCCCCGCGCCGGCCCCGCCGCCGGGACCGTCGGCCGTTCCCGCCGAGGCCAGCTGGCCTTCGCCCACCGTCAGGGTTGGGGCGCTGACGGGGTGTGCGCTGGCCGGCAGGGGCGTGACAGCTGGCGGCGTGGGTGTCGGCCGGAGGCTTGAGCGTGGGGCGGGGCGAGGCTTGTCGGCGCGGACGCTCCTGGTCGAAGCCGGCGCCGCCTCCATTGCTGGTGGCCCCATGGGCGTGGAAGGCTTCTCGGGTGGAGGCGGCGGCGGTGGCTCCGGAGGCGGGATCAGGGCCACGCTGATGGCTGTCGGCTCCGGCTCCTGGGGGCTGTCCGCTTTCGCCCACAACAGACCCGTCAAAACCAGGACGTGGCCGGCAAGGCTGACCGCGATTGGCAAAAGCCGATTTTGCCTGGTATTTCGGGGCGATCGGACCGCTTCGGGCATCCAGACTCCAGCACTGACAACGACCCGACGCGCCATTTTTGCGCACGCGCCCGCGTCAGGATCGTGGCGCCGGATCTCGAAACCACACGCTGGACTGGAGTTGTCATTGGTTCGCCAAGGTCGATTGGCTAAGGTCGCGCCGAATCCCGCAGTCTTTCCGAGGCCTCCCGCATGACCACGCTTATCGATCTGCCCGGCTATCTCGCCGCGGAGCAGACGTCCGATACCGAGGTCAAGGCGGTGATCGGCGTGATCGCCGAGGCCTGCGTCCAGATCAGCCGCGTCGTCGCCTCGGGCGCGATCCTGGGCAACCTCGGCGCGGCCGGGCAGAAGAACGTCCAGGATGAAGAGCAGAAGAAGCTCGACATCATCACCAACGACATGCTGCGCGAGGCCCTGAAGGCCTGCCAGCCGGTCGCGGGCCTGGCGTCCGAGGAACTGGACGAGATCGAGACGACCGGCCGCTCAGGCGGCTTCCTGGTCACGTTCGATCCGCTGGACGGTTCCAGCAATATCGACGTCAATGTTTCGGTGGGCACGATCTTCTCGGTCCTGCCCGCGCCGGCCGGCCGCGAACCGACCGAGGCCGACTTCCTGCTGCCGGGGCGGCGGCAAGTGGCCGCCGGCTATGCGGTCTATGGCCCCCAGACCATGCTGGTCCTGACGCTGTCCAAGGGCGTGGCCGCCTTCACGCTGAGCGCCGACGGCGCGTGGCTGCTGACGCACGAGGCCCTCGCGGTGCCGGCCGACACCAGCGAGTTCGCGATCAACATGTCCAACCAGCGCCATTGGGCCGAGCCCGTGCGGCGCTATATCGACGGCTGTCTGAAGGGCAAGGACGGCCCGCGCGGCAAGAACTTCAACATGCGCTGGGTCGCCTCGATGGTGGCCGATGTCCACCGCATCATGATGCGCGGCGGCATCTTCATGTACCCGTGGGACGCTCGCGAGCCGGACAAGCCCGGCAAGCTGCGCCTGCTGTATGAAGCCAATCCCATGTCGCTGATCGTCGAGCGGGCCGGCGGCAAGGCCACCGACGGCCAGACCGCGATCCTCGACCTGCAACCCACCAAGCTGCACCAGCGCGTTCCGGTGGTTCTGGGGTCGGCCAATGAAGTCGACCAGGTCGTCGCCGGTTAGGCCGCGACCGCGACGGACGGCGCCCGGGCGCATGGAGCGAATCCCCGGAAACGGATAGGGTCGCCCGATGCTCAGCGTCGCCAACTCCAGGACTGTCTAGCCGTGGCCGCCGACGGCCATGCGCCCTTTGCCGCCGACGCCTTTCTCGGCGTCGATCGCTCGCTGAGCGGCCGGGCGTGGCGCGAGCGCGCGGCGGACCCTGCTGTGGTGCGCGGCCATCAGCAGACGCATGGCCTGAGCGAGCCCCTGGCGCGCGCCCTGGCGGCTCGGGGCGTCGGTCTGGACGACGCCGACAACTATCTGCGTCCCACCCTCAAGGCGCTGTTTCCCGACCCGTCCAGCTTCACCGACATGGACCGGGCCGCCCAGATCCTGATCGACGCCCTGGAGAGCGGTCGCTCGGTCATGGTTTTCGCCGACTATGACGTCGACGGCGCCACCAGCGCCGCCCAGCTGGTGCGCTGGTTCCGGCACATGGGCGTCGAGCTGCCGATCTACATCCCCGATCGTCTGACCGAGGGCTACGGCCCCAGCCCGGCGGCCTTCAAGACCATCCGTGACACCGGCGCCGATCTGGTCGTCACCCTCGATTGCGGCGCGGCGGCCTATGACGCCATCGCCAGCGCCGCGACCATCGGCCTGGAGGTGGTGGTCATCGACCATCACATGATGCGCGAGGACCCGCCGGCCGCCGCCGCCGTGGTCAATCCCAATCGTCCGGGCTGCCAGTCAGGCCAGGGCGTCCTGGCCGCCGCCGGTGTGACCTTTGTTCTACTGGCGGCGCTGAACCGTGAGGCCCGCAAGCGCGGCCTGTTCAGCGAGGATCGGCCCGAGCCCGACCTGCGCCAGTGGCTGGACCTGGTGGCCATGGGCGAGGTCTGCGACGTCACCCAGCTGGTGGGTTTCAACCGGGCCCTGACCACCCTGGGCCTGCGGACCATGTCCAACTGGGGCAATCCGGGCCTCAAGGCCCTGTTCGAAGTCGGCAAGGGCTCAGGGCCGGCCTCGGTGTTCCATGCGGGCTTCATCCTGGGCCCCCGAATCAACGCCGGGGGGCGAATCGGCCGCTCCGACCTGGGCGCGCGTCTTCTGTCGACGGATGATCCCGTCGAAGCCCAGGCCCTGGCCGAGGAGCTCGACCTGCTCAACACCGAACGCAAGGCCGTCGAGGCCGGCGTGGTCGAGGAGGCCGCCGCCATCCTGGAGCGCGGCAGCAATTTCAATCCCGACGCGCCGGTGATCGTGGTGGCGGGGGAGGGGTGGCACCCCGGCGTCATCGGCATCGTCGCCGGCCGTCTGCGCGAGCGCTATCGCAAGCCTGTGGTGGTGATCGGCATCGACCGCGCCGCCAATGTCGGCAAGGGGTCTGGCCGTTCGCAGCCGGGCGTTAATCTGGGGCGCGCCATTCAGGCCGCGTTCGAGGAAGGCCTTCTGATGTCCGGGGGCGGTCACGCCATGGCCGCGGGCCTCAGTATCCGCCCCGATTCGATCCCTGAGCTGCGCGCCTTCCTGGAAGAGCGACTGGCGGGCGAGATGGAGGCCGTCGGGCCAGAGGCCGTCGAGATCGACGCCCTGGTCCAGCCCAGGGGCGCCGACCGGGCCCTGTACGAGGATTTCCAGCGTCTGGCGCCCTTTGGCCCCGGCAATCCCGAGCCGATGTTCGCCCTGACCGGGGTGCGCCCCGACCGCGTGATGGCGCTGAAGGGCGGCCACGTCCGGATGGATCTGGTGAGCCCCACGGGCGAGCGCCTGAAGGCGATTTCCTGGCGCAGCGCCGAAACCGACCTGGGGCGCCGGCTGCTGTCAGGCGGGGGTTCCCTGCACGTCGCCGGACGTCTGAAACCGGACGACTATATGGGGCGCAACGGTGTCCAGCTCGAGATCGAAGACGCCGCCGATCCGCGCGCCCGCAACGACTGAAAAAATGCTCATCGGCGGGTTGCGTGTCCCCAAGGGCGCAGCTATACACCCGCTTCCTCGCGGGGCCGTGGTCCCTTCGTCTATCGGTTAGGACGCCAGATTTTCATTCTGGAGAGAGGGGTTCGACTCCCCTAGGGACTACCACCCGCGAGGTCTTCTAAATCGACTACCCGACGATATCGTTGTTGTTGAAACGCGATGTGGTCCCTTCGTCTATCGGTTAGGACGCCAGATTTTCATTCTGGAGAGAGGGGTTCGACTCCCCTAGGGACTACCACCAAGGGCTGCGTTCCAGCACCCTCAGCTGTATTTCAGAATTGTTTCCAGAAACCCGCCGCGACGAAATGTCGCGGTGCTCGCGCACGCCTGCGCTTGACGCGAATTCGTCATTGACGGCTCTCCTTACGCGAGAACAGTGTTATTCTTGTGGTGCTCGTCCCGGTGGGCTGATTGGGCGAGCCAGAGGGGCGGAATGTCTGGTTACGATTTCGACGCCGTAGGGGCGCACGAGGATCTCGTGCGGATCAGTGGGCGTGTTAAATGGTTCGACGCGGGAAAAGGGTACGGGTTCATCGTTCCCGACGACCCCGGTCAGACCGGTCTCAAGGACGTGCTTCTTCACGTGACATCGCTGCGCAACTGCGGGCGTGAGACGGCGCTCGAGGGCGCGGTGATCGTTTGCGACGTGGTGCGCCGGCCAAAGGGCTGGCAGGTCTGTGAAGTGGTCGATCTGGACGAGAGCTCTGCGCCGACGCCGCTGGACCGGCCGCGTCGCAGCTTCGCCGAACCGGGCGCGCGCCGCGATGGCCTGGGCAGCGGGTTCCGCTCCGGCCTCGACAGCGGCGGCGGCCGTCAGGCCCTGACGCCGGAAGGCCCGGCCGAGCACGCCAAGGTCAAGTGGTTCAACCGCACGAAGGGCTATGGCTTCGTCGTTCGCGACGCCGAGCCGGGCGACATCTTTGTCCACATCGAGACCTTGCGTCGCGGTGGCCTTGAAGACCTGCAACCCGGCGACGACGTGCTGGTGCGGTTCGCCAGGGGGCCCAAGGGCCTCGTGGTGGCCGAGATCACGCCCGGCGACGCCTGACTTTCGCCATTCCGGCGGCTTAAACGACCCGAGCCGACAGTGGGCTCGGGAATGAGGATGCGCGTGGCTTTGACAGGTGGTTTCAGACGACGCGAGCTTCTCGCCGGCCTTGTTGGCTTGACGGTCTCGGCGGGCGGCGGCGCGGCTTGGGCAAAGCCCGCGGGCGCGTTGGAGACGCTCGAGATCATCACCAGCAAGGGGCGGGCCCGCTTTCAGGTCGAGATCGCGGCGACCCACGCTCAGCAGCAGCGCGGCCTGATGTACCGGACGGCGCTGGCGCCGGATCGCGGCATGCTCTTCACCTATGCCAAGCCGCAATCGGCGGCGTTCTGGATGAAGAACACGCTGATCCCGCTGGACATCATCTACATCGCGCCCAGTGGCCGGGTGCTGTCGATCGCCCGCAACGCGCGCCCCCATGATGAGACGCCGATTTCCTCCGGAGGCATCATTCTGGGCGTGCTGGAAATCGCTGGCGGCCGCGCGGCGCAGCTTGGCATCCTGCCCGGCGACCGCGTCCTGCACAGGATTTTCCCGAAAGGCTGATCCCGCGCCGGTTCCCGTTTGCTCCGGGCGACGAACCCTTGTAGAGCACGCGCCTGCCGATGTGTCGGAGCGTAGCGCAGCCTGGTAGCGCATCTGGTTTGGGACCAGAGGGTCGCAGGTTCGAATCCTGCCGCTCCGACCATCGGCAAGACCTGATTGCCTGGTGTATGACAGCCGAGAGTGGATACCAGGCTCGGCGCCTGTCATGCTCTGGATGTCTGACGAGCGCCTTTGGAGAGATTCATGCTGGCTCGCATCTATCGCCCCGCGAAGACCGCCATGCAGTCTGGCAAGGCCAAGACCAAGGACTGGATCCTGGAGTTCGAACCGGCTTCGGCCCGCCGTTCCGATCCGTTGATGGGCTGGACCCAGTCCACGGACATGAAGGGGCAGGTGCGCCTCACGTTCGAGACCCGGGAAGAGGCGGTCGCCTACGCCCAAGCCAACGGTCTGGCTTTTCAGCTGTTCGAGCCCAAGGTCCCCAAGCGGATTCTCAAGGCCTATGCCGACAATTTCGCCGCCGGCCGCCGCCAGCCCTGGACGCATTAGCGCCGGTCCGCAGGATACTCCCGGTTCGCGCCCTTAGCTCAGCTGGATAGAGCACTCGCCTTCTAAGCGAGCGGTCGCTGGTTCGAATCCAGCAGGGCGCGCCACTTGCCGAGAGTTTGCCGGGGCTCTCCAGAGCTTTCCGCAACCTCTCTTTCTTTCCCTTTCGCGCAGATAGATTTGCGCTCGACGGGTCGCGCAGCCTGAAAGGTGGAGGGACTGCGCGCGGATTTCTGGCTTTAAGCATGGCGCCGTTGGGCGGGGCTTTCTGGCGATCCGTGCGAGCCGTTCCGTCTCGCGCAGGCTTCGCCCTTACGACGTTCGCAGGGGCGGCTTCATGCATACCGTAGGCGCGGGTCGCGTCTATGCGGCCACGGCCTCAAGTCCATGGAGCCCGCGCGCAAAGGCGATCAAGGGGTTGGTTGATGGGGCCACGACAATATCAATCGCGCTGACGACGAACATCGAATGGGTGGTGGCGTCGATGCGGCTATCGATGCGGCAGGTGGCGGTTGAAAGGCCGCCCAGATAGGCCGGGGCGTCTTGATGGTCCAGGTCCCAGCGCGAAGGGGCGAACCGCTCGCTGGCGCGGGCCGAGGATGAGAAGCGCAGGGCCTCTTCGTGGTCGCCGGACGATAGAATGGCGACGCCGCAGGTTTCGGCCCGGAGCAGGGCCTCGTGGCTCGCGGCCTCCTTGCGCACGCAGAACAGGAAGCGTGGCGGGTCCACCGACAGGCCCGTGATCGAGCTGACCAGCAAGCCGCGCGGCGCGTCGTCATCCCAGCAGGAGATGATGGCCACGCCGCTGGCCAGGTTGGCCAGGGCGTCCTTGAAGCGATCTGCGAAGCCGTCAGGCTCCGCCGGCGCGGCGGACCATGAGGCCGAGGCGTCGAACGGAGCCATCAGGGTTTAGCCCGCCGCCACGGCCGGGCGGGCGTCGCGCTCGGCCACCAGCTGGCGCACTAACGGGATCAGGTCGCGACCATAGGCGATGGCGTCCTCCAGCGGGTCGAAGCCCCGGATCAGGAAGGTCGTGACGCCCAGGTCGTAGTAGTCCAGCAGGCCCTCGGCGACCTGCTGGGGTGTGCCCACCAGTCCGGTCGAATTGCCCTGGGCGCCGGTGACGGCGGCGACGCCGGTCCACAGGCGCTTGTCGAGGCGCGAGCCCTGGTTGGCCGCGTCGAGCAGGCGTTGCGAGCCGGCGTTGGGCGGGCGGTGACCGCTGGTGGGCAGGCCGGCGGCCTCGCGCAGGGCCTTGGTCTTGGCGACGATGGCGTCGGCCTTGGCCCAGGCGGCCTCTTCGGTGTCGGCAATCACCGGGCGCAGCGACAGCGAGAAACGCACTTGGCGGCCGTGCTTGACGGCGGCGTGGCGCACACGGGCGATCGTCTCGGCGACCTGGGCCTGGGTCTCGCCCCACAGGGCGAAGATGTCGGCGTGCTTGCCGGCCACCGGGATCGCGGCGTCGGACGAGCCGCCGAAATAGACCGGGATCTGCGGCTTCTGGTGCGGCTTCACGCCGCCGAAGGCCTGGACCACATTGTAGTAGTCGCCCTTGTAGTCGAACGGCGTCTCGCTGGTCCATTCCTGGCGGACGATGTCCAGGTACTCGCTGGTGCGGGCGTAGCGCTCATCCTTGGTCAGGTGATCGCCGTCCTTGGCCAGCTCCTCGTCGGAGCCCCCGGTGATGATGTGAACCGCCACGCGGCCGCCGGTGAACTGGTCGAGTGTGGCCAACTGTCGGGCGGCGATGGTGGGGGCGGTGAAGCCCGGCCGGTGGGCGATCATGAACCCCAGGCGCGAGGTGACCGAGGCCGCGTGGGCCACCACCAGCTGGCTCTCCGGACCGGTGGAGTGAAAGGCGGCCAGGACGCGGTCGAAGCCGCCGTCCTCGTGGGCGCGGGCGACGCGCTCGACATAGTCGCGGTCAATGGCCGGGCCGCTGGGCGGATGAATTTCCGAGGCGTTCTGGGCGCCGACAAAACCGATGAATTCGACGGGCATGGTAGGAGGCTCCAGTCTGGGGTTAGGGCGAAGTCTAGGGGCGGGCCCGCTCGGGGATGAGCGAGGAGTTCTCAAGGGTCTGATCAGGCAGGCTCATCAGGCCGCTCAAGAGGCGACGGGGGTCGGCTGCGCGGCCTCCTTCTGGAGCGCGCGCCTGACCGACGGGCGCGCCAGGGCGCGGTAGGCCTTGGCGCTCCAGGCGGGATAGGCCGATGTGTCGATCTGGCGGCGCTCGGCCCACCGCCAGATGACCAGGGCGTAGGCGTCGACGGCGCTGAAGCTGTCGCCGAGCAGCCAAGAGCCGGGGCCTTTGGCCAGCCGCTCGATGTCGGTGAGGGTGCGGTGGAAACGGGCCTCGCCTGGCGTGGCCAGAGCCGCCTTGACGGTCTCGTCATCGGCGAAGCGTTCGGGCCTGGCGATCTGGGCGAAGGCCACGTGAACCGTGCTGGCGAACCAGCTCATCACCTCATAGGCGTGGGCCAGTTTCAGCGGATCGGCCAAGGGTAGCAGTTCGCTGTGAGGATAGGCGTGGACCAGATAGGTCAGGATCGCCAGCACTTCGGTGACCGGTTCGCCATCGACCGCCAGGGTCGGCACCCGGCCGCGCGGATTGACCTTCAGATAGGCCGGCTGGCGCTGCTCGCCGGCGGCAAGGTCTATCCGGTGAGCCTCGAAGGGAACACCGATCTCTTCCAGCGCGATCAACGGAGCGAGCGATGAGGCGCCGGGCGCGAAATAGAGTTTCAACGACATGGCGGCCTCAGATCACGACAAAGCCATGCGTGCCGTCGCGGGCCAGCTGATCGACGAGGCCAAACTCCCAGTCCAGATAGGCCTGCATGGCTTCGGCGGCGTTGTCGGTGCCCTCGTAGGGACGCTTGTAGATGTCCTCCGGATCAGACGCGGCGCGGGTAAGGCCCAGCTCCACCGCGCGGCCGGCGGCGATCCAGGCCTCCGTGCCGCCCTCAAGCACACGAACCGGATGGTCGGAAATCTCCTCGACCTCGGCCGCCGCCAGACGCGCTAGGGCGCCGTCGGGCGAGGTCAGGACGATTGGCTTGCCTTCCGGGATGCGCTCGAAAGCTTCGGCCAGACGGGCGCGGATCACGAACCAGGCGCCCGGCACATGGCCCTTGCGGTGGGTCGGGCTGGGGGCAAGGTCCAGCACTACGACGGCGTCATCGGCGAGGGCCTGGGCCAGATCGCGCGGCGTCAGGGTCTCGACGTTGGGCAGGGCCGGTCGCGTCGCGCGCCAAGGGCCTGTCTCCAGCTCGCACTCGAAAGCGCCGTCCAGCACATAAACGTCCCAGCCCAGTTGGGCGAGCCATGAGGCGGTCATGTCGGCGCGCGGCCCCAGGTCGTCGGCGAGCACGATGCGGCCGCCGCGAACGGGCGCGAAGACGTCGGTCTCCTGCACCAACTGGCCGCCCGGCGCGCTGCGGAACCCCGGCAGATGGCCGGCGGCATATTCCTCGGGCGTGCGGACGTCGAAGCGATAGAGGGTGCGTTTGCGGTCCTGGGCCAGATCGGCCAATCCCTCGGCGTCGATGCGGCGGACGCCGGCGCGATAGGCCACGGCCCGCGCCTTGCCGCGCGCCTGCTTCAGGGTCTGGTCGGAGACGTCCTTGAAACGACGGCTCTGGCCATGCTCCAGGGACTGCTGGGCAAGGGTCCAGCCGATTGTGCCGTTGCGCAGGGCAAAGACCGGGTTGGGCACGCCGGCGTTCACCAGCGACTGGGCGCCGATCAGGCTGCGGGTGCGGCCTGCACAATTGACGATCACGGTGGTGGCGGGATCGGGCGCCAGTTCGGCGACGCGCAGCACCAGTTCGGCCCCCGGGGTGCTGATCCCGCCGGGGATGCTCATGGTGGCGTATTCCTCAAACCGGCGAGCGTCGAGGATGACATGGTCGGCCTTGGCGTCGATCAGGGCCTGGACGTCCTGGGCGGGCAGGGACGGCGTATGCCGCCGCGCCTCGACCAGTTCGCCAAACGCCTTGCTGTAAGAATTGACGTCCTGGAACAGCTCGTAGCCAGCGTCGCTCCAGCCCTGCAGTCCGCCTTTCAGGGCATGGACGTGGGTGTAGCCCAGCGCCGCCAGCCGCTTGCCGGCCGGCGAGACCAGGCCTTCGCCGTTGTCGTAGAGCACGACCTTCGCGTCCTTGCGGGGGATGCGGTCCAGGACCTCCAGCTCCAGTCGGCTCAGCGGCAGTTGCGAGGCGAACAGGGGATGAGCCTTGGCGAAGGGGTCTTCTTCGCGCAGGTCGATCAGGGCGATCTCGCGGCGGGCGATCAGGTCGTTGCGGACCTCGCGCGGCGTGACGGTCGGCAGGGTCATGGCGCAATCTCGACGGGGGTAGGGCGGGAGCGGTCCCACAGGTTGGGCAGGGTCGCGTTGGCGTAGCCGGAGACGAACGGCTTGGATCGCCCTTCGCGGTCGTAGGTGGCGCGCCGCACGGCGCCGATATTGGCGCCATAGACGTGGATGCTGATCGAGACCCGGTCGTCGAAGGCGTTGGTGACGCGGTGCACGTCGCCAACCCGGGGCGAGACCGCCTCGATCTGTCCCTGCTCCAGTCGATGGACGGGTCCTGCGGCGGCGAAGGCGTCGCCGTGGCGGGCGTAGCTCTGCGACAGCTCGGAGCCCCGCAGCACGCCGATCAGCCCCCAGACGGTGTGGTCGTGGATCGGCGTCGCCTGGCCCGGTCCCCAGACGAAGCTGACCACGCTGAACCGCTCGCGGCTGTCGCAGTGCAGCAGGTACTGCTGGTAGCGGACCGGATCGGGCTGAGCATAGGCGTCGGGCAGCCAGTCATCGTGGGCGACAAGCCCCGCCAGCAGCCGGCCGCCGTCCTCCAGGATCTTGGCCTCGTCGGACGTGCGATCCAGCACGGCGGCGAGGGTCGTGACGAAGTCGGTCAGGCGGTGAAGGCGGGGCTCGCTCATCGGATCACAGCGCGTATTTGAGGGTGACGACGGCGGTCCGGGGATCCGGGAAGTTCTGGTAGTTGACCCCGGTCGAAGGCGTGTAGGTCGAGCCGACCGGCTTGTCGGAATCGAGGATGTTGCGCACCGAGAGGCTGACGGCCCAATGCGGGTCGGGCGAGGTCCAGGTGGCCACGCCGTTCAGGAAGCCTTGCGACGGGATGTTGTTCTGGCCACCCGCCGCCGGGGTGGCGCTGGTGACGATGCCGCTCTGCCATTGGGCGTTCAGGCCTACCCGGAGCGATCCGGGAATCTCGACCGGCACGTCATAGGTGAAGCCGGTCGACACGTTCCAGCGGGGCGAGCCGATCAGGCGATGGCCGTCGGCGTTCACCCCGGCCCCACCGGCGCCCTTGTAGTCGTCATAGACCGCGAACAGCCAACCCAGATTCAGCTGCACGCCAAGGCGCTCGGTGGGGCGTGCGTCGGTTTCCAACTCGACGCCATAGGTGTGGGCCTGGCCGGCATTGCCGCGACGGCTGCCCACATAGGCCGGGTCGTAGAACGACACCTGCAGGTCCTGATAGTCGTTGTAGAAGGCCGCGAGATTGGCCCGCAGGCGGTTCTCGAACAGCTGGGTCTTCAGGCCGGTCTCATAGGTGGTCACGTCCTCCGGCGCGAAGGGCAGGGTGGCCAGGTCCAGGCGGGTGGCCCGGTTGTCGAAGCCGCCCGACTTGAAGCCCTTGGAATAGCTGGCGTACTGCAGCACGTCCGGCGTCCACTGGTATTGAGCCACCAGCTTGGGCGTGATCGCCGACCAGGTCTTGTCGGCCTTACCCCGGATCGACTGACCCGTGACCTGACCGGCCAGGTTCAGGGTCTTGTTGTCGAAGACGAATTGCTTTTCCTCATTGGTCCAGCGCAGCCCGCCGGTCAGGCTGAGGCGCTCGGTGGCCTTCCAGGTCGCCTCGCCGAACAGGGCGTAGGCGTCGGTGTTGGTGATGTTGTGGGCGCGGGCGAAGATGTAGTTGCCGGGCGTCACCGCCGGATCGGTCGCCAGGGCGTTGCGCCGGCTGTAGCCGTCGCGCTGCACGAAGAAGCGCTCATGGAGGTAGAACAGGCCGCTGGTGAACGTGACGGCGCCATAGTCGCCGTTCAGCTGGATTTCCTGAGTGGCGTACTGATCGTTGTAGTGGATCAGGTTCTTCTGGATCAGCGCCGCCTCGCCATCGTTGTCGTAGTTGGCGGGGTTGAGGTTGAAGCCGCCATAGGCGGTGATCGACTTCAGCTTCAGGGCGTCATTGATCGCGTACTGGACACGGATCGAGCCGCTGGCCTGGTCAAGATCCTGGGCCGGCTCGACCTCGGAATAGGTGCGGTCCTTGCGGAACACGCCGCCGGGCTGCTTGAGCGGGATGTAACCGCGCGTATCGCTGCGGTCGGCCACGGCGTTGAGCGTCAGCAGCACATCCAGCTTCTCTGTCGGCGTCCAGCGCAGCTTGGCGCGGTAGGCGTTCAGGTCGATGCGATTGACGTCATGGTTCAGGGTCGGATTGAACGCCGTCCCGTCGCGGCTGTGATGGATGTAGGAGAGGCTGCCGGCCAGCTTCCCTTCGACCAGTGGTCCTTCGATCAGCGCGCGCACATCGACCGCGCCCAGATTGCCAAGGCCGACCTCGGCCTTGGCGCGAAACGCCTGGCCCGGGTCGCGCGTGATGACCCGCAGGGCGCCGGCGCTGGAGTTGCGGCCATACAGCGTGCCTTGCGGACCGCGCAGCACTTCCAGCCGTTCAAGGTCGTTGAACTCGACCATCGAGCCGATCTGGCGCGGGATGTAGACGTCGTCGACATAGACCGCCAGCACCGGCTCCTGGATCGGATCGGCCTCGCCGACCCCGCGCAGGGAATAGGTCTGGGTGGTGTGGCTGATCGTGACCCGGCCGATATTGAGGTTCGGGATCTGGCCCGACAGGTCACGGATGTTGTCGATCTTGCGGTCGGCCAGAACTTGCTCGCCGAACGCTGAGATGGCGATGGCCGTCTTCTGCAGGTCGGTGGCGCGGCGCTCGGCGGTGACGATCACCTGCTCCACGGCGGGCGCGCCGTCGGCGTCGGTTGGCGGCAGGGTATCGGCTCTGGCCGCCGTAGCCAGAGCCAGGATCGATCCCGCCGCGACCAGCGACGTCTTCAAGAAGGTGTTACGCATGTTTATCCCCGATAGAATTGGTAGGGATAAGGCGCGTGCGGGAATTTGATTTCAAACAACATAATATCTAATTGGTCTCAGATTTACTCATATCGGCGCGGCGAATATTGATCATTTGATGATCTCAATATTCAGAGAAACGAATTGAGACGTTTGTCCCATAGGGGGCGAACGTCCACTTTTGCGGGGATGACGCCCGCTGACGCGAAGGCGTCGGCGACGGCCTGTTCCGAGGCGATCGCTTCATCGTCCACCGGCAGGATTTCCGCGGCCCTGTCGCGCTCGCGGTGGGTCAGCAGGAAAGCTTCCCTCGGCGCGCCGGTCGCCTTGGCGATGATGTCGGCCCAGGCGTCGGGATTGGCGTCCTTCCACTTCCAAGCCTT
The DNA here is from genome assembly GCF_965279145.1 of Caulobacter sp. NCBI lineage: Bacteria > Pseudomonadati > Pseudomonadota > Alphaproteobacteria > Caulobacterales > Caulobacteraceae > Caulobacter > Caulobacter sp. Next base: position 4,223,239 of record NZ_OZ257139.1, on the reverse strand, counting down.
CTGGGCCCTCTGGAGGTAGTCACCGATCGCGGCCAGACGGATCGGATCGTCCAGTGACTCCGACAGGGCGCTGTAAACATAGTTGCCTGACAGCCGCCCAAGGCCGGTCGTCAGCACCCGGGCCCCGCGTGAGCGCGCCAGAAAGCCCTGGACGCCATAAATGATCCAGGCGTCCAGCTCGCCGCGTTCGAAGGCGGCCAGGCCGTCTTGAGGCGACAGGGCCACGGGCTTGATATCGTCCAGGCTGGCGCCGATTTCCTGGAGCAGGCGCAGCAGGATGTATTGCGAGGTCGTGGCGCGCACATAGCCGATGCGCTTGCCCTTCAGCTGCGCCACCGACTGGATCGGCGAGCCCTTGGGAACCAGCACCAGCTGCGAGGTCACATCGGCCTTCTGGACGGCGACCACCTTCATCAGGGTGGGCTGGCCGGCCGCGAAGATCGGCGGGATTTCACTCATCGAGCCGAGGTCGATCGCGCGGGCGTTGATGGCCTCGACGATCAGGTTGCCCCCGGCGAACTCCGAATACGCCACCTTGTAGGGCGTGTCGGCCAGGCCGGCGGCCTTGAACACCGCATTGATCTGACCGCGATAGGTGCCGACCCGCAGGGTTAGGTCCTTGAGGTCGATAGCCTTGCCGTCGCTGGAGGGCGAGCAGGCGGTCAGGCCCGCCATGGACAGGCCGCCAATCGAGAGACCGCCAGCCATCAGATGGCGGCGGGAAAGGGTGAGGCCAGCCATCAGTCGAACAGGTCCGGTTCTTCTTCGGTGACGACATCCCAGTAGGGCTGGAAGGCCCAGATGCCGCCGGCCTCGCCGCCAACCTGGCCAGCGGTGTGTTTGGCGACCTCCGGCGACATGGGCTTGGTCGGGCCGGCGGCTTCCGCCAGAAGCTGGGTCTGGCAGGCGTTCTCCAGCGCCAGATAGCGCCACACGGCGGCCTCGACGGACTGGCCGACGGTCAGAATGCCGTGGTTCAGCAGGATCACCGCCTTCCTTGGCCCCAGCGCCTTGGCGATCTTCTGGCCTTCGCTGGTGTCGAGCACCACGCCGGAGAATTCCTCGAACAGGGCGTGGTCGTCATAGAAGGCGGCGGAATCCTGGGTCAGAGGATCCAGTAGCCGACCCAGCGCCGACCAGGCCTTGCCGTACAGCGAGTGCGAATGGGCGGCGGCCACGACGTCGGGCCGCGCTTCGTGCAGCTGCGAGTGGATGGCGAAGGCGGCGCGGTTCAGGCGCGCGGGGACCTTGGCGGGCGGCTGAACGATCTCGCCGGCATGGCTGACCAGCATCAGGTCCGAGACCTTGATGCGGCTGAAGTGCACGCCGAACGGATTGACCCAGAAGTGGTCCGTTAGCTCTGGATCGCGGGCGGTGATGTGGCCCGCGCCGCCCATGTCGAAGCCGTAGCGGCCGAACAGGCGATACGAGGCGGCCAGGCGCTGCTTTCGATAGAGCCGCTCCTGCTCGTGTGTCGGCTGGACCGGGAGAACCTTCGATCCGAACTCGGGCAGGGCGGTCTCGATCTTGGCCGGGTGAGGGCCTTGCGCGGCGAAGGCGCGAGAAGGGCTGATGGCGGTCATGGGGTGTCCTTCAGTAGCCGCGCGACAGGTCGACGACGTCGGCCAGGGGCGCGCCGGACCGGAACCGGGCCAGGTTCTCGGCGAAGCGGGTCGCGAGATTGATGCGGGTGTCGGGCGTATGGACCGAGGTGTGGGGCGAGAGCCGCACCCGGGGATGGGTGTAGTAGGGGTGGCCCTCTGTCAGGGGCTCTGGATGGGTGACGTCCAGGCTGGCGCGGGCGACACGGCCGTCTTCCAGCGCCTCCAGCAGGGCCTCGTCATCGATCAGGGCGCCGCGCGCGATGTTGATCAGGTGCAGGCCGGGCTTGGCGTGTGCCAGCGCGTCGCGACCGATGATGTGGTGGGTTTCCGGCGTCGCCGGGGCCGCCAGCACGACATGGTCGCTGCGGGCCAGCAGCGTCTTCAGATCGGCCACCCGCTCGACGCCCGGCGTCGGGATCGGCTGGTCCGAGCGCCGGGTGGCGATGACCTTCAGACCCAGGGCCTGGGCGCGCGGGGCCAAAGCCTCGCCGATGGCGCCGAAGCCGACGAGGCCAAGGGTGGTGCCGGCGATCAGCTTCAGGGGCTGCGGCGCCCAGCGCTCGGCCTTGTCGATCCAGATCTCGGGCAGGCGCTTGGCGTCGGCCAGAATGGCGGCCATGGCGAACTCGGCCAGGGCCACGGCCGAAGAGCCGCGCGCCGAGGTCACCACTGGGCCGTCAAACAGCCAGTCGGGGTAGAAGTCGATGCCGACCGACACCAACTGCACCCACTCCACATCATAGGGCCAGCCGCTGGGCGCCTTGGCCGGCAGCACGCCGCCGGCCTTGCGGAACGGGGCGGCGACCAAGACCCGCGCCTTGTCGGGCAGGGGCGCGGTCAGGCCTGGGGGGACGGCGATGATATCGGCGTCGCCGGCGTGCTGGGCGAAGACGCTGTTGAATAGGTCCGGCAACTGGCTGGCGACGACCAGGCGAGTCATCGCGCCGCCTCATGGGCCGCGAAGGCGGCCTTGCCGGCGCTGGTCAGCACCACGTCGGCCTGAGGGGTGTGAACCCGGCCGCAAAGCACGTCGCGGTGGTGCCGTTCCAGCGGGGCGCCTCGCGTCAGGCCCGGATTGCCGGTCAGCTTCAGGGCCTTTTCGACCACGCTGATGGCGTTTTCGGTAACCAGGTGCTTGACCTGTCCGGCCTCTACACCTGTGACCTCGCCCCTGGCGGCGGTGTCGAGCAGAACCCGGTTGGACAGCAGCAGGCTGTCGATTTCACCGACCGCTTCCTGGAAGCGGGGCAGGGTCGACAGCGCCGCGCCCAGGTTGGCGGGCTTGCGATTGGCCAGGAACCCGATCAGCCAGTCGCGGGCCGCGCGCGCCTGGGCGTCGTAGATGGCGGCGGTCAGCACCGCCGACCAGGCCGCGAAGCTGGCGGGATAGGGCGGTGGCGCCCCCAGGGGTTGCGGGTCCAGAGCGTGGTCGAGCGGCACGAGGACGTCTTCGAACACCACGTCATGGCTGGCGCTGGCGCGCAGGCCAAGGTGGTCCCACGTCTCTTCGATGGTGATGCCGGGTGTGTCGGCCCGCACCAGCCAGCCGCCGACCAATGGCTCGGGATCGTCGGAGCGGGCCCAGACCACGAACCAGGTCAGGCCCGTCGAGCCGGTGGAATAGATCTTGCGGCCGTCGATCCGCCAGCCTTCGGGCGTGCGGCGGGCGATCGTCGCGGGCAGGCCGCCGCGCGCGGGCGTGCCCAGATCCGGCTCGACCCGCAGGGCGTTGATCAGGGCGCCGTCGCTGATCGCCTCACCGATCACCCTTTGCTTCAGATGTTCGGGCCATCCGGAGCGGCCTTCCACCGAGGCGTGGAACAGGTACTGCATGACCAGAACGAGCGCCGTGGCCGGCTCGCCGCGGGCCACGGCCGAGATCACCTTGAGCGCGGTCGGCAGGTCGGCTTCCAGACCGCCCAGTCGCCTGGGCGCGGTCAGGGCCAGTAGGCCCGCCTCGCGCAGGGCCTCGAAGTTGGCGGTCGGCAGGCTGGCTTCGCGGTCGTGCTGGCCGGCGGTGGCGGCGAAGGCGGCGGTCAGGCCGGGCAGGATGAGGTCCAGATCGGGAAGGTCCGGCGTCGGCGTCGGCGTCAGGCGGAGGGCGGGGGCGTTCACAGCACCACCTCGCCGGTCGGGAAGGCGACCAGGGCGCCCTCGGCTTGCGGCGCGGGGGTGTCGACGCCCAGATGCGCCAGCAGACGGCGGCGGATGGCGTGGAAGCGCGCGTCGGGCTGGCGCGGCCGCTCAAGGGCGATGCGCTCCTCGGCGGCGATGCGGCCCTTGTCCAGCACCAGGACGCGGTCGGCCAGGGCGATGGCTTCATCGACATCGTGGGTGACCAGCAGCACGGCGGGCTTGTGTTCGCGCCAGAGCGAGAGAACCAGATCGTGCATCTTCAGACGGGTCAGGGCGTCCAGGGCCGCGAAGGGCTCGTCCAGCAGCAGCAGGGCCGGTTCGCGAACCAGGGCGCGGGCCAGTGCGGTGCGCTGCGCCTCACCGCCGGACAGGGTGGAGGGCCAGACGTCGAGGCGATGGCCAAGGCCCACCTCTCGCAAGGCCGCCTCGGCGCGGGCGCGGATGTCGCTTCCCTTCAGGCCCAGGGCGACATTGCGCCAGACCTTCTTCCACGGCAGCAGGCGGGCGTCCTGAAAGACCACGGCGCGCGCATCGGGGGTGGCGACGTCCTGACCTTGGGCCGAATCCAGGCCCGCCAGGGTGCGTAGCAGGGTGGTCTTGCCGCTGCCGCTGGCGCCCAGCAGGGCGACGAACTCGCCGGGGGCGATGGTCAGGTCGAGACCGTCGATGACGACATTGTCGCCAAACCGGCGGGTGAAGCCTTTCAGGCGTACGGTCGGCGGCGGCGCGGCGCCGGAAACGACTGTCAGGGGACGGGTGCGAAGGCGGGGCTGTACCATGTCATTGCTCCACGAGGCTGGGGCGCCAGGCCAGAGTCTTGCGCTCCAGCGTGCGGACGAGGGCGTCGGCGCCGAGGCCGAGCAGGGCGTAGACGAGCAGGCAGACGACGATGATGTCGGTGCGCATGAAGTCGCGGGCGTTGTTGATCAGGTGGCCCAGGCCGGCCTGGGCGTTGATCTGTTCGGCCACCACCAGCACCAGCACCGCGACGCCCAGGGCGTAGCGCAGGCCCACGAAGAACGAGGGCAGGGCGCCGGGCAGGATCACCTCGCGGATCAGCGACCAGCCCGACAGGCCAAAGCTGCGGGCCGCCTCGACCAGCCGCACGTCGACGCCCCGGATGCCGGCGAAGAGGTTCAGATAGAGCGGGAAGGTGGCCGCGACCGCGATCAGGGTGATCTTCGGCGCCTCGCCGATGCCGAACCAGACGATGAACAGAGGGGTCAGGGCCAGGGACGGGATGGTTCGCTTGATCTGCATCAGCGGGTCGACCAGCGTCTCGCCCCAGCGAGACAGGCCCGAGACCAGCCCCAAGGTCACGGCGACGGTCAGGGCCGCCGCCAACCCAGCGGCGGCGCGGCCAAGCGACACCAGAAGATTTGACGGCAGCTCGCCCGAAATCGTCAGCTCCCAGGCGGTTTTCGCGACGGCGGAGGGAGCGGCCAGAACCCGTTCGGGGATCAGACCCGCCCGCGAGCCCAGTTCCCAGATGAGGAGCAGGATGATTGGCGACAGCCAGCGGGCGCGCGACAGATCAGGCCAACGCCATGATCCGGTTGAAGAATTTCTGTGGGTCTCCGCCAGAGACATTGAGGCCCTTCCACGCTGTGAGCCGTTGCGGCGCAAGCGCCTTTGGTCCACAGAGAAGGCGATCTAATTCCTACCAGATCAATAGACTTATCCTCAGGGGTCTTATTAGAGTTTCTCAAGGGCGGGCCATGGCCACCAATCTTCCGACCGAACTTCTGCGCAGCTTCGTGGCCATCGTCGACAGCGGCTCGATGCTGCGCGCGACCGAGCGCGTCTTCGTCACCCAGTCGGCGCTCAGCCTGCAGATGAAGCGCCTGGAAGAGACGGTGCTGACGCCGCTGTTCCATCGTGACGGTCGCCGTCTGGTGCTGACCCCGGCGGGCCAGACCCTGCTTCCTCGTGCTCGGGAAATCCTGGCGCTCAATGACCAGGCCGTCGTGGCCTTGACGGGCGACACCCTGGCCGGCCCAGCCCGTGTGGGTTTGGTGCAGGACTTCGCCGAGACCCTGCTGTCGGGTGTGCTGGCGCGGTTTTCAAAACTCAATCCCGACACCCAGTTGCAGGTGCGGGTGGCCGGCTCGCCCGAACTGCTGGAGTTGCTGGGCAGCGACCGTCTCGACGTCATCCTGTGCATGGGGCCGCCTGACGATCCCGCCGCCGTGCGTGTCGCGCCGATGGTCTGGCATGGCGACGAGGCCCTGGCCGAGCAGGCCGTGTTGCCGATCGCCATTCTTGAGGCGCCCTGCCGTTTTCGCGACGCGGCTCTGGCCGCGCTCGATCGGGAAGGGCGCGCCTATCGGGTGGCCCTGGAAACACCCAGTCTTTCGGCCTTGCGGGCCGCGGTTCAGGCCGGCCTCGCGGTCACCTGCCGGACGGTGCTTTTCCTGCCCGGCAGTCCGCCTCTTGAGGCGGTGGGTTTGCCGGAATTGCCGCAGGTCGCCTATGTCCAGCGAACAAATGATTCACCGCATGCATCGATCTTGAAGCTCGGACAATTGGTTCACGCGGCCGCCATTGAGCTCTGATCCATGATTTTGGCTTAAGAGATATATTTTAGATCCACATTGATCTTAGCTCGTCACGCATATTTTTGATCGCGATATATAAAATGCTCAAATGGCGAGAAGAAATACTCTATCGATGAAGTAAAGTTTCCCCGTCAAGGTTTCCCCCGGCGCCGCATCGACGGTGCGTTTGCTTCTTTCAAGACCAGGAAGGCGCGGGGCATCGATCCCCGTGCAGGGGATGACCTTGACCTTTTCGATCCGCGCCGCTCGCCGGCCGCTTCTACGTTTGGCGCTTCTGACCTGCGTGTCCGCCTTCGCCGTTTCCGCCGTCGCCGCTGAAGTTCCGGTCGATCCCGCCGTCGATGGCGCAACGGCGCTGGACAGCGTCATCGTCACCGGCGTGCGCGGCGTCCGGCGCACGGTCGCCGACAGCCCGGCGCCCGTCGACGTGATCAGCGGCGAGCAATTGCTGACCACCGGTAAGGTCGGTCTCAAGGAGGTGCTCAACACCCTGATCCCGTCGTTCAACCTGCCGGGCATCAATGGCGGCGGCACGTCCTGGACGGTGCGAGCCATCACCCTGCGCGGATTGAACGGCGACCAGGCCCTATTCCTGGTCAATGGTAAGCGCCGCCACACCACGTCGCTGATCAACAACCTGGCTCGGGTCGGGCGCGGCGGCGTGCCGGTGGATCTGGATTTCATCCCCGCGTCGGCCATCGAGCGGATCGAGGTGCTGCGCGACGGAGCCTCGGCCCAGTACGGCTCGGACGCCATCGCCGGCGTGGTCAACATCATCCTGAAGAAGGACGCGAAAGGCGGGTCGTTCAGCTACACCGGCGGCCAGAACTATTTGGGTGACGGCGACACGCGTTCGGCGACCCTGAACTATGGTCTGCCGCTCGGCGACGACGGCGGCTTCGTCAGCCTGGCGCTGAACTGGAAGAACAACGAGGCCGCCTCGCGCGCCGTGCCCTCGCGCGCCCAATACATCTTTCAGCCCACGGTCACGACCGTCGGCGGCGTCACCACGGTCACGGCCGATTCCCGCGACGCCACGGCCGACCGCTACTTCTGGGGCCAGAGCTACGGTCCCGGCGAGGAAGACATCCTGGCGGCGTCCTACAATGCCGAACTGCCCTGGAAGGACCTGACGCTCTATTCGTCGGGCACGCTCAGCCACCGGTCGTCCAGGAAGGTGACCGGCAGCTTCCTGCCCAACCTCGCGCCCGTGGCCGGCGTCACGGCGGGCCGACCTCAGAACCGCAACTCGCTGCCCGAGGTCTATCCCTATGGCTTCAACGCCCTGCGGAGGATCTTCGAGACCGACTTCCAGACCAGCTTCGGCGCACGCGGCGTCAAGGCGGGCTGGGACTGGGACCTCTCCACCACCCTTGCCCAGGATCACGCCCAGCTCGACGCCCAGAACACGCTCAACGCCACGCTGGGTCCGAGCAGCCCGACCTATTTCCACCTGTCGACCCACGAGTTCCAGCAGGTCACGACCAACCTGGATGTAACGCGGGAGTTCAAGGGCCTCACGCCGCAGCCGCTGCAGGTCTCCTGGGGTCTGGAGCAGCGCTATGAGCGGTTCCTGATCGAGGCCGGCGACGAGGCCTCCTATGTTGTCGGGAGCTACGTCATTCCGGCTGGACAGCCGTTCGCCGGGCTGCGCCCCAATCCCGGTCTGGCGTCATATGCCGGCACGGCGCCGCGGGACGCCGGCTCCGCGACCCGCGACAGCTACGCGGCCTATGTCGATATCGGGACCAACCTGACCAGCAACTGGTATGTCGGGGCGGCCCTGCGGCATGAGCGTTTCACGCGCAGCGTCGGCGACACCACCAGCGGCAAGTTCACCACGCGCTGGGAGTTCCTGCCCGGCTATGCCGTGCGGGCCACGGTCAGCAACGGTTTCCGCGCGCCGTCCCTGGGCCAGTCGGTATTCGCCAGCTCGACCATCTCGGCCAGCCTGTGCCCGGCCGCGCCCAACAACACCTTCCGCGGCGCGCCATGCGTGGCGGGCGAGTATCTGAGCTTTCCCATCAAGGTGCTGCGTCCCGACAGCGCCGAAGCCGCCGCCCTGGGCGCGACGCCGCTCAAGCCCGAGACCTCGACCAATTACAGCGTCGGGATCACCGCCGAGCCGGTCCGCCGGCTGCGCGTGACGCTGGACGCCTACCAGATCGATATCGACGACCGCATCGTCGACACCAGCAACCTTGATCTCAACATCGCCCAGCTGGCCTCGCAGCCGACCCTGGCCCCGCTGTTGGCCCGCTTCCCGCAGGGCCTGACGGCGACCTACTATACCAACGCCGTCTCCACCCGGACGACGGGCGTGGACCTTGTCGGCGAGTACAGCTTCGACCTGGGCGACGCCGGCCGGGTCAACCTCAACGCCGCCTACGCCTTCAACAAGACCAAGATCCGCGAGCGGTTGGCGACGCCGGCGATCCTCAAGGCGGTCAATCCCAACCTCGTGCTGTTCGACCGGCAGAAGATCGCCGACCTGACCATTGGGACGCCCCGCGAGAAGGTCATTCTTGGCGCGGTCTGGAGCCGGGACAAGCTCACGGCCAGCCTGCGCTCGACCCGCTACGGCGAATATACCGAGGCCGGAACCTCGGCGAGCCTGGACCGGGTCTTCAGTCCCAAGTGGGTGACCGATCTCGATCTCTCCTGGGACGTGCGACCGACGACCAACGTAGCGATTGGGGCCAACAACCTGTTCGACGAGCATCCCGACAAGATCGGGATCATCAACGCCGACACGGGCCTGAACCAGTTTGGCATGTTCTCGCCCTTCGGCATCACCGGCGGCTACTACTACGCCCGCCTGACCCAGCAGTTCTGAGGTGGGCGCGATGCTGAGACATTCTGTTTTCGCCGGTCTGGCGCTGGCTCTGACGCTCGCGGGTTGCGGCCCGAAGGACGGCGGTCAGCTCCTAAAGGTCGGCAGCCAGCGCGGCGGCACGAAGGCGGCGCTGGTCGCCTCCGGCGCCCTGGAAGGTGCGCCCTACAAGATCGAGTGGAGCGAGTTTCCCGCCGCCCAGCCGCTGCTGGAGGCGCTGTCAGCGGGAGCGGTGGATCTGGGCGAGGCCGGCGACGCGCCGTTCCTGTTCGCCTACGCCGGCGGGGCCAGGATCAAGGCGGTGCAGGCCGGCAAGAGCGGGGGCTCTGCGACGGCGATCCTGGTGCCCAAGGGCTCGCCGATCCGCACCGTGGCCGACATGAGGGGCAAGAAGGTCGCCACGGGGCGGGGCTCGATCGGTCACTACCTGTTGCTGCGCTTGATCGAGGACGCCGGCCTGAAGCCGACGGACGTGTCGGTGGTCTTCCTGTCACCCGGCGACGCCAAGGCCGCCTTCAGCAGCGGCGCGATCGACGCTTGGGTGACCTGGGGCTCCTATGTCGCCCTGGCGCGCCTGCATGATGACGCCACGATCCTGGCCGACGGCGAAGGCGTGATGAGCGGGCTTGGTTACGAGGCGGCCAGCGAGCCGGCGATCACCGGCAAGCGGCCGCAGATCGAGGACTTCTTGCGCCGCCTGGCCAAGGCCCGGCGCTGGACCGCCGCGCACCCGAAGGAATTCGCCGCCGTTCTGTCGAAGGAGACCGGCCTGTCGCCCGAGGTCGCGCTCTACACCGTCGAACGCTATCGCGCCGAGCCCGCCGCCATCGACGCTGCTGCCATCGCCGAGGCCAAGGCCGTGCTCGACCGGTTCCGCACCAGTGGCGCGGTCAAGTCGAACCGCGATCCCGCCGACGCCTTTGACGCCTCGTTCAACGCGACGATCCAGCCGTGACGATCCACCTAGCCGAGGAAACCCGCACCATGAGCCTCAATCAGCAATTGGCCGCCCTGCATGCCGAGCGCGTGCGCACCTGGGACCCAGCCGCCCTGCAGATCAATATCGATCAACGCCGGATCTTGGTGGAAACCGCCGATCCGGCGGCCTGGATCAAGGAAGGCGACAGCGTCGAGCCCTTCGTTCTGAAGGATGTCGAGGGGGGCGATCTGACCCTCGAAAGCCTCACAGCCACCGGCCCGGCGGTGCTGATCTTCTTCCGCTTCGCCGGATGCCCGGCCTGCAACATCGCCTTGCCCTACTACGACAAGGCCCTGGCGCTGGCCCTGCGCGACGTCGGCGCGACCCTGGTGGCCGTCAGCCCGCAGGTTCCCGACCGCCTGATCGAGATCCGCCAACGCCACGGCCTGTCTTTCAAGGTCGCGTCGGATATCGGCAACGCGCTGGGGCGTCGTTTTGGCATTCTCTACACGGCCGACGAGGCCAGCCAGGCCGCGCAGCGCGCCAAGGGCGGCTTCATCGGCGACACCACCGGCACGGGGACCTGGGAATTGCCCCAGCCCGCCGTGGTGGTGATCGGCCATGACCGCATCGCTCGCTTTGTCGACGTCAGTCCCGACTGGCTGGTCCGCACCGAGGCCGACGCCATCGTCGCCGCCGTTCGCGACATCACCCTCGTTCCCGCCGAATAGACCGGAGTCCTTCTCATGGCCGCTACCCAAAACCCTGGCCGTCAAATCAAGCTCGGCTTCATCCTTCACGGCGTCGGCCCCGGCTGGGGCGACTGGCGTCATCCCGACGCCCAGCCGACCGCCAGCACCGATTTCCAGTTCTACAAACGCCAGGCGCAGGTCGCCGAGGCCGGCAAGTTCGACTTCCTGTTCGTCGCCGACAGCGTCTACATCACCGAGAAGTCCAGCCCGCACTACCTGAACCGCTTTGAGCCGCTGACCATCCTGTCGGCCCTGGCCGGAGCCACCAACAATATCGGTCTCGTGGCCACCCTGACGGTCAGCTACAGCGAGCCGTTCAACGTCGCCCGTCAGTTCGCCTCGCTCGACCACATCAGCGGCGGTCGCGCGGGCTGGAACGTCGTCACATCCTGGCTGGAAGGCAGCGCCGCCAATTACAGCCGCGAAAAGCACTACGCCCACGATGTGCGCTATCGGCTGGCGGGAGAGTATCTCGACGTTGTCCAGGGGCTTTGGGACTCCTGGGAGGACGACGCCCTGACCTTCAACAAGGCCTCTGGCGAGTTCTTCGATCCGGCCAAGCTGCATACCCTCAATCACAAGGGCGAGTTCTTCTCGGTGAAGGGGCCGCTGAATATCTCGCGCTCGCCTCAGGGCCAGCCGGTTATCTTCCAGGCCGGCGCGTCGGAAGACGGCAAGAACTTCGCCGCTCAGCGCGCGGACGCCATCTTCGTCTCGCACGAGGAGCTGGACGCCGCCCAAGCCTATTACAAGGACGTCAAGGCGCGGGCGGCCGGCTTCGGGCGCGATCCTGACCAGTTGCACATCCTGCCGTCAGCGCGGCCAGTGGTTGGCCGCACACCGGAGGAGGCGGAGGCCAAGTACCAGGAACTGATCAATCTGGTGTCGATCGAGAACGCCCTGTCGATGTTGGGGCGTCCGTTCAACGACTACGATTTCAGCCCCCACGACCTGGACGGGCCGTTCCCCCGCGAGGCGTTCACCTATGGGGCCAACTCGAACCTCAGCGCGAGCCAGAAGGTCCTCGCCGCCATCGAGGCCGAGGATCTCACCCTGCGCCAGGTCGCCCTCCGCTTCGCCACCCCGCGCGGTCATTTCGTCGGGACGCCGGAACAGGTCGCAGACAGCCTGCAGAACTGGTTCGAGGCGCGCGGCAGCGATGGCTTCGTGCTGTTCGAGAGCCTTCCCGGGCAACTGGAACTGTTCGTGGAGCTGGTCGTGCCGATCCTGCAGGCGCGGGGCGTTTATCGCCGCGACTACGACGGGCCGACATTCCGGGAGAACCTTGGCCTGGACTATCCCGTAAACCGCTATGCGAGCCGGCTGGAGGCCGCGGAATAGGCGAGGGGGCTGGGCGCGGGCGGACGAAGAGTTCATGGGGGATCTCCTATCTGCAGGCGGTCCTCCGATCTTCAGACAGCAAAGGGAGGCCCCGCCATTTCAGGCTAGTCCGCGGCGCCAGCGCAGGCTTCACACATGCCGCGCGATCGGCTTGTCCGTCGGTGCAATTTGGGTGTTGGAGCATGGCTTCGAGGCCTGCGGCTCACCCGTTCCGAACAGTTTGCAGCGGTCGCGGGTTTCAGTTCGCAGGACTATTTCCCGCGAGTAGGTGGTTCATTCGTACGAGCATCATGCCGACTTTCGTTCGGAGAGCGCCTCGACTTCGCTATGGTAAGTCGCGCCCGATTGTCCCCACTCGGGTTCGACGCCGACGTTCGAGAGTTCTCTTCGGCGGGGACAGTCAGGCCGAGCCGGTGGACCAAGGGTCTCTGTACGGAGCTCCAATTCCGGACCCACCAGATCTATCTCATTGAAAAATCCGTCTTGTTGGCCGGCCGGCAGGCAAGTCATGGGGGGAGCGCGCGCCAACGCCTAGACGCCCCTAGCGCAGCGAGCGGTCGTCGCGGAAATTTTGGTATAGTCCAGATACTGTCGCCTGTTGTGGCGCAAGCCGCCTGGAGCCCACCTTCGCTGCAAAGAGGCGTCCACGAGGAACAGGGCCGACAGTCGCAAGACCGGACCCATGACCCTGAAAGGCCCTGAGTCGGCCTAGACCCTTCTGACGCTCATGAGCTCAGCTTGTAACGCAGGTGTCACAAAGGCTGGCCGCACTCAAGTAACCCCTCGCCGCGGGGTTTCGACGCCGACGGGCGGAGCGACAGGCAGCTTCCGCTCTCGTCTTCACTCCGCGTCTGTCGCTGTATCGCCAACTTTCGGCGCCTGAATGACGGATTTCCTGCTCGGCGTCGGCAACTGTCACGGAGATGTTGTCGCAAGCTGCTTTAAGCGCCTGGTCCATACCAGTTGGGGCAGGGGAACACCTATGTCGAAGCAATATCCTGTTCGAGCCATGCGCCCGAACCTCAAGAACCTTTTGCTGGCCACCGTTTCGGTGATGGTCGTCGGAGCCAGCTCGTCGGTTGCCTATGCGCAGCAGGCCTCGAGCGCGCCGGCGTCCGGCGACGTGGTCGACGAGGTCGTCGTCACGGGCTTCCGGAAGTCGCTGGCCGACGCCCGCAACATCAAGCGGGAGTCCGTCATCCAGAAGGACGCCATCGTCGCTGAAGACATGGCGAAGTTCCCGGAACTGAACCTCGCCGAATCGCTGCAGCGCCTGCCGGGCGTTCAGATCACGCGCGAGGCGGGCGAGGGCCGGCGGATCTCGCTGCGCGGTCTTGGCCCGGATTTCTCCCGCGTGCAGCTGAACGGCATGGAAGTTCTGGGCAACGTCGACTCCGCGCAGGACAGCCGTGGCCAGCGCTCGCGCGACCGCGCTTTCGACTTCAACATCTTCGCCTCAGAGCTGTTCTCGAAGGTCGAGGTCGAAAAGACCTTCGAAGCCGCCCAGAACGAAGGCGGGATGGCCGGCACGGTCGGCCTGTTTACCGGCAAGCCGTTCGACTACAAGCCGGGCTCCAAGGGCGCGGTCTCGCTCAAGCTGGGCACCAACCAATACACCAAAGACGCGCAGCCGCGCATCGCCGCGCTGTTCAGCCATAACTGGGGCGACAAGTTCGGCGTGGCCGTGTCGGTCGCCTACAGCAAGCGTGAGACCACGGAGCAGGGCCACAATACCTACAACTACTCCCACCCGAGCGCGTCGACCCTGCAGGGTTTGGTCGCCAAGGGGCTGAACATCTCCAAGCTGAGCGCCTCTCAGCAGGCCAAGTTCCTGTCGGGCGACCTGTATTTCGCGGACGGCAACCGCATCTCCTCATGGGACTCCAAGATGGAGCGCCTGGGCCTGACCGGCGCCGTGCAGTGGAAGCCGGTCGACAACCTGCTGCTGACGCTGGATGTGCTGCACGGCGAGTTTACCACCCATCGTGACGAGATGCATCTGGCCACTCGCCCGCTGGCCTCGACGGGCTCGGTGGCGTTCGACACCAAGGCCAACGGTGTCTGGCCGGCCCAGTTCCAGACGGGTTCGGTGATCAACAACCTGGCCTGGGACAGCAGCAACTACGTCACCATGACGGATGTCACGGGCACGACCTTCGGCAGCGAGCACCGCCGGTCGCTGAACGAAAACCGCTTCGACCAGGTCGCCCTGACCGGCAAGTGGGACCTGTCTGATCGCCTGACGATCGACGGCCACGTCGGCTACGAGAAGTCGACCTACAAGACGCCTTATGACGACAAGCTCTATATGCGCGCCAAGGGCAACCTGGTCGCCAACTATGGCGCTGACGGCCAGTCGGCGACGTTCCAGTATCCGAACTGGGATCCGACCAATCCCGCCAACTACGCCATGGACTCGTTCTACTATCGCGGCTTCAACAACAAGTCGGAGCTCCGCGAGGGCGTTCTGAACGCGCGCTACGAACTGTCCGACGTGTGGACCGTGCGGGCCGGCGCCGCCTATCACAAATTCTCGCAGGGCGGCATCGACCTGTTCTACGACGACAACGTCAATGGCACCCGGTCCAAGACGCGCGGGACTTCGGTCGCCGACATCAGCTCGGTGTTCACCAACAGCTTCGGGTCCTGGCTGGTCGGCGACTACGCCAAGGCCTTCGCGAAGTATAACGAGTACCACCGGTTCGGGCCCAACAAGGACGGCACGGGCGGCGCGCTCCAGGACATCGAAAACGTCTACGAAACCACGGAAGAGACCGTTTCCGAGTACGTGCAGGCGGACTGGGACAGCGAGCTCTTCGGCAAGACCTTCCGGGGCAACATCGGCCTGCGCGGCTATCAGACCGACACCCACAGCACCGGCTGGATCCAGGGCGACAGCTATGCCTACCTGGGCACCACCAACGTCGAGGGCAGCTATTCGGGCGTTCTGCCGTCGCTGAATACGGTGCTGGAGATGACGCCGGACGTTCTGGTGCGCTTCTCCGCCACGCAGAACCTGAACCGTCCCGGCCTGGGCTCCATGGCCGCCAAGGGCAGCGCGTTCCAGGGTAATGAGGCCTGCACGATCGCGGCCAACGGCGTCAATGATTGCAAAATCACGGCGTCGCGCGGCAATCCCAATCTGAAGCCCTACAAGGACACGACGCTGGATCTGGCGGTCGAATACTATTTCGGCAAGGCTGGCCTGCTTTCCGCGGGCGTGTTCCAGAAGAACATCACGAACTTCATCGGTTCGCTGACCCTCGAGAACGTCCCCTTCAGCCAAACGGGCGTGCCATCCGGCACGATCCCCGGCGCCAAGGACAGCACGATCGTCTCGGAATTCTCGATGCCGATCAATGTCGCGGGCAAGAAGAAGCTGACGGGTATCGAACTGGCCGCTCAGAGCCAGCTGTCGTTCCTGCCGGCGCCGTTCGACAATCTGGGCGTGGTGGCCAACTATACCTATGTGGACACCCCCCCGGAGCTTACGGGCATCTCGAAGACCAGCTACAACGCCACGATCTACTATGAGACCGATAGCTGGGGCGCCCGCGCTTCAGTCAGCCAACGTGACCGCTGGTTCTCCGGGCGCAACGACTCCGTCATGAGCGCGAGCACGCGAGGCTTCCAGGGGTCCACCTATGTGGACGCCGCGGCCTTCGTGAACATCAGCGAAAAGCTGCAGATCACGCTGGATGCGATCAATCTGACCAACCAGAAGGACACGCAGTTCTGGGGTCAGAACGAATATCTCTACAACCAGACCCAGAGCGGCAAGACCTACATGCTGGGGCTGAGCTACAAGTTCTAGACCACTGACTGTTTGACTGTGCGCCCCGCCGCCCTGGTGGCGGGGCGCTTTTCCGGGTTTGCTGAAACGTGATTGTTTCCCATCGCCACCGCTTCATCTTCGCCGCGGTGCCCAAGACCGGCACCCATTCCGTGCGGCAGGCCCTGCGCGAGCAACTGGGCGACGAGGATGTCGAGCAGGTGGGGCTGTTCGTCGACAAGCGCTTCCCGTGGGAAGATCTGGCGGCGATCCGGCATGGCCACCTCTCATTGCGGCAGGTGCGGCCCTATCTCGGCGAAGAGGCCTTCGCCGGCTATTTCAAGTTCGCCTTCGTGCGCAATCCCTTCGACCGCTTCGTCTCGTACTGCGCCTTCATGCTGAGGGGCGGGGACGTCTTTCAGCGGCAGCCACGGGAGGTAATGCGCCACTTCCTGTTCGTGGAGCCGCCGGAAGATCACATCCTTTTCCAGCCGCAGGCGTCGCTGCTGGTCGGGGAGGACGGCACGGCCCTGCTTACCGACCAGGTCGGCCATGTCGAGAATATGCAAGGATCCTATGATGCGATCTGCGCGCGGATCGGCATCAATTCCCGAGCGCTCGATCGCGTCAACGGCAGCAAGCACGGGGACTATCGTCAATACTACGACCAGGCCCTGATCGACGGGGTCGCCGCGCGCTACGCCCAGGATCTGGACCTGTTCGGCTACACCTTCGAAGGCCTGCGATGAGCGCCGTCCGTCCAGAGCCGGCCGCCAACCCGCGCAAGACGACGAGCATCCGCAAGCTCGGTCCGGTCGATATCGCCGCGCTGCGGGCGGCTGTCCTGGCGATCCCTGAGGACGTCTGGGAGGCCGAGAACGCCAGCAAGCCGAACAAGTTCGAGGTTCTCGACGGCACGCGCCATATCGTTTTTCGCTTCATCGACAGTCCCCGCGACTGGCGCGGGTCGCACGATCGCGCGGCCTGGCCGCAATGGCGGGAGATGCTCGAGCCGGTGCTGGAGCAGGCCGTCCGCGACTACGGCTATGCGCGCGGAGTGTTCCCGAGGGTGATGCTGGCGAGGATGCGGCCGGGCGGGGTGATCCTCCCGCACATCGACGCCAATCCCGCCGCGAAGTGGCCGCACAAGATTCACGTGCCGTTGTCGACCAACGCCGGTGTGGTGTCCTTCTTCGGCGGCGGCGAACACCATTTCCCGCCCGGCGAGGCGGTGGAGGTCGACAATCTTGGCCCGCACTGGGTGCGCAATGACGGCGAAACCGATCGCATCCACCTGATCTTCGAATACTACGACGCCGACCAGCCGGACCCCGCCTGGCTGGAGCCGTTCCTGCTGGCCGGCGCCGCGCGGTGAATTTTTCCACCGACTCCAGCGATCGCGACCTGCTCCTGAAGGAGGCCCGGGACCTGCGCTCGCGCCAGCGCATCCCCGAGGCGTTGGCCGTCCTCGCGCGGCTGGAAGGGCTGTATCCCCGGTTCAGCCGACTCTTTCAGGAGCGGGGCCACTGCCATGTCCTGCTTCGGAACGCTCCGGCCGCCATCGACGCGCTTCGGGAGGCGGTGCGCCTGAACCCGACGCTGCCCGCGAGCTGGGACATGCTGGAGCAACTCTACCGCCTGCAGGGCGACGCCGCGCAGGCCGCCGCGGCGGAGCGGCAGTTGTCCACGTTGAGGCAGCTGCCTCCCGAGGTGGTGGTGGCGCACAGCCTTCTGGCCGACGGCGACCTTCCGTCGGCGGAGGAGGTCATCCGGGATTACCTGCGCAAGGATCCCGACAACGTGGGCTCGCTGCGCCTTCTGGCGCGCATCCGCAAGGAACGGGACGCGCCCGAAGAGGCCGAGACGTTGCTCAAATCTGTGCTGGATCGCGCGCCGGATTATCACGCGGCTCGCCTGGACTACGCCATGGTGCTCCTGCAGCAACAGAAGCACCTGCGGGCGCGGCAGGAGGCCGAGCACCTGCTCGGACACGACCCGCACAACCGCGATTACCTCAAGCAGTACGGCGCGGCCTGCATCGGTCTGGGCGACCACGAGCCCGTGATTGATCTCTATGAGACCCTGCTGGCCGGTCAGCCTCAGTCCGGAGCCGAGGTCGCCGATCTGCGTCTGTGGCGGGCGAACGCCCTGAAGATCACGGGCCGGCAGCAGGAGGCCATTCTGGACTATCGCGCCGCTCTGGCGGCTCGACCGGACTACGGCGTGGCCTGGTTCAGCCTCGCCAACCTGAAGACCTATCGCTTCACCGACGATGACGTCGCGCGGATGCGCGCCGCCGAGTGCGGGCCTGACGTTCAGGAAATGGATCGCGTCTATCTGTGCTTCGCGCTGGGAAAGGCGCTGGAGGATCGGGGCGACTACGAAGCCTCCTGGCAGTACTACGAGCGCGGCAACGCGGTGCGGCGCGGCGCCAGCCGCTACCGACCTGAGGGCGCGGAGTCCTGCGCCGAGCGATTGAAGCAGGTCTTCACCGCCGACTTTTTCGCCGCGCGCGCTGGCTGGGGCGTGGCCGACGCGGCGCCTATCTTCATCCTGGGCTTGCCGCGATCGGGCTCGACCCTGATCGAGCAAATCCTCGCCTCGCATTCCCGCGTGGAGGGCACGCAGGAGCTGACCGAAATCGATCGCTATGTCGGCGAACTCTGCGGCCGGGATCCTGACTGCGGCTTGCCCCTGCGCCCTGAGGCCCTGCTGCGCCTGAGCGCGCGGGACGCCCAGCAGCTGGGCGAGCGGTTCTTGGCCGAAACCCACACCTATCGCAGGCTGGGCAAACCGTTCTTCATCGACAAGATGCCCAACAACTTCTGGCACATCGGCCTGATCCACCTGATCCTGCCGCGGTCGATCATTATCGATGTGCGGCGGGAGCCGATGGCGTGCGGCTTCAGCAATCTCAAGCAGCTGTTCGGTGGCGCCAATCAGGAATTCAGCTACGGCGTGGATCACGTCGCTCGCCACTATCGCGCCTATCTCGATCTCATGCGGCATTGGGAAGAGGTGCTGCCGGGGCGGGTGTTGCGGGCGCCCTATGAAGACGTCATCGAGGATCTCGAAGGGAGCGCGCGGCGCATGCTTGAGCACTGCGGATTACCCTTCGAGGCGGCTTGCCTGACATTCCACGAGACCCGGCGCAGCGTGCGAACGCCCAGCTCCGAGCAGGTTCGCCAGCCCATCGGACGGGAAGGGCTGGAGCAATGGCGTCACTACGCGCCCTGGCTCACGCCGCTGCGGGACACGCTGGGCGATGCCTTGATGCGCTATCGGGACTGACCATGCGACTTTCCCATCCCTTCTTCCAATTTCCCCTGATCTTCGACGTGGCGCGTCTGCAGGACGAGGTCGCGGCCTTGCCGTCCGAGGCCTGGACCGCGCACCCGGACCGCGTGCCGGGCAACAGCGCGGCGCGATTGATCAGCGCCGGGGGCGAAGAGACTGATTCCGTCCACGGACAGATGCTGCCGACGCGCTGGCTTGAAGCCATGCCTTACCTGCGACAGGCGCTGGCGGGGTTCGGCGTTGTCTGGAGCCGCTCACGGCTGATGCGCCTGGCGCCCGGCGCGGGCGTGCCCGAGCATGCCGATATCAACTACCACTGGCATAACCGCGTCCGGCTCCACATCCCGATCTTCACCTGGCCGGAGGTGCGTTTCCATTGCGACGGGCAATCTGTCCACATGGCCGCCGGCGAGGCCTGGATCTTCGACAACTGGCGCCGACACCACGTCGAGAACGGGGCTAGCGCCGCGCGCATCCATCTCGTCGCGGACACCAGTGGAACGGCTGCGTTCTGGCGGGTCGCCCGCGGTCAGGCGCCGCCGCGCGCGCAGTGGCGGACGGTCGCCTGGGATCCGGCGGCCGCGCCGCAACTGCTCACCGAGGGCGATCAGCGCGCGCCGGTGATGCCCGCCGCCGAGGTGCAGATGCTGGTCGATGACCTGCGCGGGGAACTGGCGATCACAACCAACACGCCTGAAGCCAGGGCGCGGGCCGCCCGGTTCAGCGCGCTGCTGGAAGATTTCGTGTTCGATTGGCGTCAGCTCTGCGCGCTGCACGGCGCCGGCGGGCGGGGCCGGCAGGACTTTCTGCGTCTGGCGCACGCCGTGCACGCGGCCGCCAGACCGTTGGCCGACGGTCTGGTGATGCGCACCAACGACGCCAGCGCGCTGCTGGTGCTGGAAAAGCGGGTGCTGCAGCACCTGGTCGCGGACGAGGTTCCGCCGCAAACGAGCCGGCTATCCGGCGAAGGATGATGAACTTGGAACAACATTTCGATCTCGCGGTGGTCGGCGCGGGCATTGTGGGCCTGGCCCACGCCCTGGCCGCCGCGCGCCTCGGCAAGCGGGTCGTCGTCATTGATCGCGACGCCCAGGCCAACGGCGCCTCGGTGCGCAACTTCGGCTTCGTGACGGTCACGGGCCAGGCCAGTGGCGAAGTGTGGCGACGCGCCCGCCGATCGGCCCAGATCTGGAACGAGGTCGCCGGCCCCGCCGGGATCGATGTGCTGCAGCGCGGCCTGACCATGGTCGCGCGTCGTCCAGAGGCCAAGGCTGTGCTGGAAAGCTTCCTCGCGACCGAGATGGCCGAGGGGTGCGCCTGGCGAGAGCCTGGCGACCTCGCCGACCAGCTGCCCCGTCAGGGTGACATTCTGGGCGCCCTGGTCAGCAAGGTCGATCTGCGGGTTGAGTCCCGCACGGCCATTCCCCGTCTGGCAGGCTGGCTGGCCGACGCGCATGGCGTGGTCTTTCTGCGCGGCGTGGCCGTGCATGGCGTCGAGACCGGACGCCTCGAGACCTCCGCCGGCGTGGTCCGCGCCGAGGCCATCGTGGTCTGTCCGGGCGATGACCTGATCACCCTGTTTCCCGAAAGCTTCGCCCGCGCCCAGGTGACGCGCTGCAAGCTGCAGATGCTGCGCCTGGCCGATCCGGGCTGGCGTCTGCCCGCGCCGGTGATGTCCGACCTGGGCCTTGTCCGTTACCAGGGCTATGCCGACCTGCCGCAGGCCGTGCCGCTGCTCTCGCGGCTGCGCGCCGAGCAGGCCCAGCATCTTGAGCATGGCGTCCACCTGATCGTTGCCCAGAGCGCCGACGGTTCCCTGGTGGTCGGCGACAGCCACCACTATGCCGCGACACCGGACCCGTTCGCCCGTGACGATGTCGACGGCCTGATCCTCGACGAGTTCGCCCAGGTGTTCGGCCAGGCGCCGCCGCCTGTCGTTGAGCGCTGGGTCGGCACCTACGCGTCGGCCGCTCGCCACAGCCTGGTCGAAGCGCCCATGGCGGGCGTACGGCTGGTGACCGTGACCAGCGGCACAGGCGCCTCGACCGCGTTCGGCCTGGCCGAGGACGTGATCGCCGACCTCCATGATCTTTCCCAAAGAGCCACCGCATGACCAACAGCTCCATTCAGGCCGTCATCTTTGACTGGGCCGGCACGATGATCGACTTCGGCTGTCGCGCGCCGGTCGTCGCCTTGCGCGAGGTCTTTGGCGAGGCGGGAGTCGATATTTCCGAAGCCGAGGCGCGGGCGGACATGGGCCGCGCCAAGCGCGATCATGTGCGGGCTCTGTTGGCCATGCCCCGCATCGCCACGCTTTGGGCTGAACGCCACGGCGTCGCCGCCGACGAGGACGACGTCACGCGTCTGCATGACGCCGTCGAGCCGAAGATGCGCGCTGCGGCCCGCGACTGCGCCAGGCTGATCCCCGGGGCGGCCGAGATCGCGGCCAACCTTCGCGCGCGAGGCGTGCCGATCGGTTCGACCACGGGCTACACCCGGCCGATGATGGCCGACATCCTGCCGCTGGCCGCCCAACAGGGCTACGCGCCTGACGTGGTGGTCTGCGCGGGCGAAACGGCGCAGGGACGCCCGTCGCCCCTCATGATGTGGAAGGCCCTGGTCGAGCTCGGCGCCTGGCCGGCGCGGGCCTGCGTCAAGGTCGACGATGCTGTCGTCGGCATCGGCGAGGGGCTGGAGGTCGGCGCCTGGACCGTGGGTCTTTCGGCCTCTGGCAACGGCGTCGGTCTGGAACAGGACGCGCTGGCGGCTCTGCCTCCCGTCGAGCGCGCCGCGCGGATCCAGGCCTCGGCGACGGCGCTACTCGAGGCCGGCGCGCACTATGTGGTCGAGAGCGTCGCCGATCTTGGCCCCGTTCTGGCGGACATCGAAGCGCGGATCCGGCGTGGCGAGCGGCCGCGACAGACGGCCTCCTAGGTCCGCGCCGGACGCTCGATCTGTTCGCGGAGAAGGTCGTGATAGCTCTCGAAGCCGGCCACGTCGGCGTCGGGGGCCTTGCCGGCCTCGTCATAGCCACGCAGCCGCAGGGCGGCCTCGGCGGCAGGTTCGGCGAGAAAGGCCTCGACCTCGCTCTCGCTCATCGGTCCACCCTGAAGGACCAGGCTCTGAAGCGACGCCTTGCTGAGGCGCGCGAGATAGGCGGGGTCGACGGCCACACGATAGCGCTTGGCCGCCACATGCAACCGGATCGGTTCGGTCACCTCGGGGCCGAACGCGCGGGCCAGGTAGCCGGCGCTGATGTGTTCGTGGCGCGTGTCGATGCCGTGGTCGGCGGCGTCTTCTCCGACCTTCTGCATCAGGTGGCCGACGTCGTGCAGCAGGGCGGCGACGACCAGGGCGGGTGGCGCGCCGTCGAGCTTGGCGTGATGCGCCGTCTGCAGCGCGTGCTCCAGTTGGCTGACGTCCTCTCCATAATGGAGGCCGCCCAGTCGGGTGAAGAGATCGGTCAGTTCGGCCACGAAGGCGTCGGCCGTGGAAAGGGAGGTCATCGAGTATCCGTGGTTGTTGACGTGACGGGGGGACCTAGACGGACGCGCTAGAGGCGCATCCGCCCGATGCCCGGGTCGGTTCGGCTGGCCCGCCCCGTCTCGAGGTGGCCGGCCAGGCGTTGGGTGAACGAGGGATCGTCCGCCAGGGTCAGGGTGAGGTCATACCAGTGGTCGCTGCCGCGCAGGTCCCAGACCGAGCGGACGGCGCCGTTTGGCTTCAGCATCAGGTTCTCGCGAGCTTCGCCCTCGGCCAGCGGATAGGCTTCGTTCATGCGCGCGGTGACCACGGCAGGACCCCCGCCCGTGCTGGTCAGGCTGACGATCAGACGGGAGCGCGCGTCAGCCGTCACCGCCACGCCGGGCTGGCGTCGCGACGCGTCGCCGGCGAAGCGCCGATAAAAGCCGTTCGGGCCATGAACGGTCAGGTCGTATGGCCCCGGCGGGCGGCCCGCGTGATTCCAGTGACCGGCCGCGTAGGTTTCGCCGGCCGCCAGGGTGAACCGCCAGGGACCTTCGCGATCGGTGTTGTCGAACACCTGAAACACGGCGCCTGTCCGGCCCTTGTTGGCGAGGTCGATCCAGAGGTCGCCGTCACGTACGCGGGCGTTGGCCGACAGCACGTAGGGCAGGGGACGAGCGCCGCGCTGCGGCCCTTCCTGCATCGAGGCGGTCTGCTTGGCGGGAATCCGCAGGGTCGGCGCGGCCTTGGAGCGGGTGACACGCGCCATGTAGTCGGCCGTCTGCGGCAGGGCCAGAGCCGTCCAGTCCTGGTTGGGCGTGGCGAAGTCGAAGGCCGAGGTCAGGTCGCCGCAAACCGTTCGGCGCCAGTCGCTGATGTTTTCCTCGCGCACCCCGAAACGCTTTTCCAGGAAGCGCAGGGTCGAGGTGTGGTCGAACACTTCCGAGCAAACATAGCCGCCCCGGCTCCACGGCGAAACCATGATGGCCGGCACGCGGATGCCAAGGCCCAGCGGATGAGCGCCAGGATTGTCGACCTTGGCCTGGCCGTAGTCCTTGGCCTCGCCGGCGACCGACACCGAACTCCACCCCTGCTCGGGCGTCAGCGGCGGCATCGGCGGCTGCATGTGATCATAGAAGCCGCCGGCCTCGTCGTAATTGACGATGAACACGGTCTTGGCGAAGACTTCGGGGTTGTCGACCAGCGCCTTGATCAGTTCAGCGCAGACGTGCTCGCCCTTCGAGGGCTCGGCCTGGGGGTGTTCGGACAGGTCGGCGGCGGTGACGATCCAGGACACCTGCGGCAGGCGGTCAGCGGCGACGTCGGCCCTGAACGCCTCGACGAGTTGCTGGCCGTCCGAGCGGGTGCGGTCGGCGCCGGTCTTGTGCTCCGACACCCAGGATCGACCGCGTTCGTACAGCGGCGAGTCCTTGGGGCAGGGGCGAAAAGGCTTGAACACCGACAGGATGTTGTCGCCGAAATTGTCGTACTCTTGGTAGACCTTCCAGCTGACCCCGGCGGCTTGCAGGCGTTCGGCGTAGGTCGTCCAGTTGTACGGCCCCCTGGCCATCACCTTGTCTTCGGCCATGTCGGCGCTGGGCGTTTCGTCCTCGCCGTAGTTGCTCATCTCGGGATCGCCGCCCACCTTGCCGCCGCCGTTGCAGCCCGTCCACAGGTGCAGGCGGTTCGGATAGGTCTGGGTCAGGGTCGAGCAGTGATAGGCGTCGCAGATGGTGAAGGCGCTGGCCAGGGCGTGGTAGAAGGGCAGATCCGAGGCCTTGTAGTAGACCATCCGCTTGTGCAGCTCGCCCGAGTGGCCCCATTGATCATACCGGCCGCCATTGACGATGGTGACCGCCGCCTGGTGGCCCTGGTCCGATCCGTCGACCGTGTAGGCGTTCGTGACCGAGGCGTCGCCGTGGAACGGCGCGACGAAGCCGTCCGGGTGTTCGGTGCTGGGCTGGCGCCAGACCGAGGCTCCGCCCGGTAGCCGCTGGGGTCGCGGATCACCCAGGCCCCGCACCCCGTTCAACGCGCCGAAATAGTGATCGAACGCCCGGTTCTCCTGCATGAAGATCACGACGTGTTCGACGTCCATGATCGTGCCGGTGCGATGTCGCGCGGGAATGGCCATGGCCCTGGCGACCGTGGCGGGAAGCAGGCCGATGGCCGCGCCCGTGACGGCGGCGGAACGCAGGAATGAGCGGCGGTCGGTCATGGCAGTCCATATCTCAATCTCATTTTTGGTATAGACCAGATGAAAATTCGCTTTGACGAAACTTTCGTGAATTCTCCGCTGCGGCATGGCCTGTTCTCGGGCGGTCGGATGCAGTTCCTTGACCCCGGTCAAGCGCCCTCCCATCCTTGACACGGCGGGATTCGACCGCCGGCCAGGTCGTCCGATGCAGCAGCCCGAGAGTCTCCAGTATATCGGCGTGCGCGATGACATCGCCGCCCGCATAGCCTGCGGCGAGTTCAAGCCCGGCGAGCGCTTGCCCTCGGAGCGCCAGTTGCAGATCGGCGGCGGGGTGGCGCGCGGCACGATTCGCGAAGCGCTGTTTCAGCTGGAAGCCGAAGGGGTCATCTATCGCAAGGACCGCAGCGGCTGGTACGTTTCGCCTCCGCCTGTGGTCTATGATCCCACCCGCTGGGAAGGCTTCATGTCCTATGTCGAGGCGCAGGGGCGGCGGCCCGAGACCGAGACGCTGAGCAAGATCGAGATCGCCTGCGACGGGCAACTCGCGGAGATCTTTTCGCGTCCTGTCGGCGCGCCGATGTCGTGGATTCGGCGGCGGCGCTGTATCGACGGACGGGCTGTATTGATCGAGAGCATCATCGTCGACGGGTCGCTCGCGCCGGGCCTCGTGGACCACGACCTGGACGGTTCGCTGACCAGCGTCCTCAAGCAGGTGTACGGCATCGGCGTCGCGCGAAACAAGGTCGACATGCAGCCCTGCGCCCTGACGCGCGACGTGGCCGAGGCCTTGCGCGTCAAGTCTGGCCTGCCGGGGCTGAGCCTGGTTCGCACCTGCTATGACGCCCAGGGGCGGGTGGTCGAGTTTGACCGCGAATACTGGCGCCATGACGCCTTGAAGATCAGCGTCGACATCCGCGTCCGATGATGGTGCTGGGTTCTCACGTGGCGCGCTCGGGCGCGTCTGTTGGGCGCGTTCGCGCCGTCATCGAACCGCCATGTCGGTGGTATAGACCAAGCGGCTCACGAGGGGCGTTTTCATGAGTTCGGGTCCGCGACGCTGGCTGGAGCGAGCCAATCCGCTGGCGTTCACTTTGTTCGCGGGGTTGGCCGGCTTTTGCGCCTACTTCTCGATGTACGCCTTCCGAAAGCCGTTCGCGGCGGCGACCTTCGGCGTGGTCGATGGCTGGTCCTTCGCCGTCGACTACAAGATCGCCCTGGTGCTGGCCCAGGTGGCCGGCTACGCGGCCTCAAAGCTCATCGGGGTCAAGGTGATCTCCGAAATCTCGCCGGCTCATCGCGGGCGGGCCATTCTCGGCTTGATCGGTATCTCATGGCTGGCCCTGTTGGCCTTCGCGGTCATCCCGGCGCCCTGGAATGTCGCGGCCCTGTTCCTGAACGGCCTGCCGCTGGGCATGATCTGGGGGCTCGTGTTCGGCTTCATGGAAGGGCGGCGCGTCTCGGAGGTCCTGGGGGCCATCCTCTGCGCCAGCTTCATCCTCTCGTCCGGCGTCGTGAAATCGGTCGGAAAATGGCTGATGGTCGACCTCCATATCTCGGCGTTCTGGATGCCGGCCGCCACCGGCGCGCTGTTCCTGCCGCTGCTGGCCGTTTCGGTCTGGGCGCTGGTTCAGTTGCCGCCGCCCAGCCCGGAGGACGAGGCCGCCCGCGTGCGTCGTCAGCCGATGGACCGCGCCCAGCGCCGCGCCTTTCTCGCCGCCTACGCCCCCGGCGTTGTCCTGCTGGTGATGGCCTATGTTCTGCTGACCGCCTTCCGTGATTTCCGCGACAACTTCGCCGCCGAGATCTGGACGGCGCTGGGCTTTGGCGAAGCGTCGGGCGTCTTCACCGC
Source organism: Caulobacter sp. (assembly GCF_965279145.1). Classification (NCBI taxonomy): domain Bacteria; kingdom Pseudomonadati; phylum Pseudomonadota; class Alphaproteobacteria; order Caulobacterales; family Caulobacteraceae; genus Caulobacter; species Caulobacter sp. The sequence goes on along the minus strand of NZ_OZ257139.1, from coordinate 4,196,516 downwards.
CAGCGAGCTGCCGGTCGCCGCCATCGCCCTGGGGGTGATGGGGGCGGTGATGCTGGTTCGCGACAATCTGCGGGCGCTTCTGGTCATGCACGGCGTGATCCTGGCCGGCTTTCTGCTGCTGGGCCTCTCGACCCTGGCCTTTCAGGCCCATTTCCTGACGCCCCTGACCTGGATGGTCCTCACCGGGGCCGGCCTCTACATGGCCTATACGCCGTTCAACGCCATGCTCTTTGACCGGATGATCGCGTTCAGCGGCACCGTGGGCACGGCGGGCTTCCTGATCTATGTCGCCGACGCTTCGGGCTATCTCGGCAGCGTCGCCCTGCTGGTCTGGCGCAACTTCGCCATGGTCCAGCTGGACTGGCTGGGTTTCTTCATCGCCAGCGCCTATGCGACGAGTGTGGTCGGCGCGGTCTGCACGGTCCTGGCCGGCCTCTATTTCCTGCGCCGTCGTCCGAGTCCTGCCGTCGTCGTCGCGGACTGACAGGACCGGTTACCGGACCGGGGCGGGTTGGACGGGCGGCGCCTTTTCGGCTTGTCGCCCATCCTGGTAATCGCCGGGCCTTGAAGGGCCCGGCTTGGCCCGCTTAGCCGCGATACGGCTGATCCATGATCGCCATACCGCCCATGGCGGGATCGCTGATGGTGTCGACACCCCGCTCAAGGCGTCCAGCCGCGCGGCGCAGATAGCCGGGAGCCTCAATCGACACGTCGTACCAGCCCCCGGTGGCCTCCACGCGCAGATCCGTGCGGATCTCCCGAGACGGCGCCAGGGCCTTTTTCCAGGGCCGGAAAGCCGTCTTGTAGGCGTTGGACGCGGCGGTCAGGGTTCTGGCCGCGCCGCCGGGATTGCGCAGCGACAGGCTGACCAGCTCCTGGGATGGCGATGTCAGCATGCGCAGGATGGGATCCTCGCCCGGCGCCGCGCCGATGAAGTGCCGATGAAAGCCGTTCGGACCCAGCACCCACAGGTCGTAGGCGCCGACGGGCCAGGCGTCGCTGGCCTGCTTGCCCGGCTCGACGGTGTAGCGACGTGGCGGCTGGTCCAGGCGCAGACGGTCATAGACGTGAAGCACCGCCGCCTGCGCGCCGTCGTTGGCGAGCGTCAGCGTCAGGCGGCCGTCCCGCGCGCCTTCGTCGACGCGCAGGGCGTAGGGCAGGGCGCGCGAGGGCCGGGGGCCTGTCGCCTGGGTCGGAACCGCGGGCGCGGCCGGGGTCGGCGGCACGGTGGTGCCCTTGAGCGCCGCGGCCCGATCGGCCAGAGCCCTGGTGGTGGGCAGGGCCGGAGCAAAGGGCGTGTTGTTCGGCGTCTTGAAGTCGAAGGTGGTGGTCAGGTCGCCGCAGACCGCGCGTCGCCAGGCCGAGATATTGGGTTCCATGACCCCAAAACGCGTCTCCAGGAAGCGGATCACCGAGGTGTGGTCGAAGACCTGTGAATTCACCCAGCCACCGCGGCTCCAGGGTGACAGCACATACAGCGGAACCCGGGGGCCAAGACCGTAGGGACGGCCCATCAGTTCGTCGCGTTCGGCCGAGGCCTCGGTGGGGTTGCGAACCAGATGATACTCACCGGCGGTGTCGACCGTCGAAGCGCCCAAAGTCGTTCCATCCGCGGCTTTCGAGGGCGGGGCAGGAGGCGGGACATGGTCGAAGAAGCCGTCGTTCTCGTCGAACATCACCAGCAGAACCGTGCGGGCCCAGACCTTGGGATCAGCGGTCAGGGCGTCGATCACCCGGGCGGTGTAGTCCGCGCCCTGGGCAGGGCTGGAGGGGCCGGGATGTTCGGAATCGGCGGCCGGGGCGACGATGTACGACACCTGCGGCAAGGCTCCGGCCAGCACGTCCTCGCGCAGACCGTCCAGCTTGCGCGTCGACAGCGCCAGGGCCTTCAGGCGCGGATCGGATCCCGGGAGGCCGGCGTGGCTGTCGCGATAGGTCTTGAAGCCGGCCGTCGGGTTGTCCGTGAAATTGTCGGCCATGTCCTGGTAGATGCGCCAGGTCACGCCGGCTGACAGCAGTCGTTCGGCGTAGGTCGTCCAGCGATACGGATCGGCCGCCCCCCCATCGGCCACGAGGCTGTCGTGGCTGTTGGAGATCGAGGGACCGCCATGCTGACCGGACGGGTCGTTGGTGGCCGTCCACAGGAACAGACGGTTGGTGTTGGTGCCGGTCTGGGTCGAGCAATGATAGGCGTCGCAGACGGTGAAGGCGTCGGCCATCGCATACTGGAAGGGGATGTCCTCGCGACGATAGTAGCCCATGGCGCGTTCGGTCTTGGCGGCCGGCCAGCGATTCATGCGGCCTTCGTTCCAGGCGGCCTGGGCGTCAGACCAGCCGTGCGGCGTGCCCTCGACCCGCATGTGCGCGAAGGTCTTGAGGGTGTCCAACGGGAAGGGGGAGATCAGCGGCGGCCCGCCTTTCGTCGTGTCGTTGGCCTGGGTCCAGACGGTCTTGTGGCGCAGGCCCTGACTGTCGGGCAGGGGGATCGGGAAGCGATCGCCAAAGCCCCTGACCCCGTTCATCACGCCGAAATAGTGATCGAAGGCGCGGTTTTCCTGCATCAGGATCACCACGTGCTCGACGTCCTTTAGCGTGCCGGTCCGCACGTCCGCGTCGATCGCCAGGGCTTTGGCGACGGCGGGGGGCAGAGCCAGAGCGGCCGTGGCCGAGAGCAGGAAGGCGCGACGATCTACTGAAGGCGACATGTCGATTCCGAAAGGTAAGGAGACTCAGATGCTGTGTAGCCACGCCTCATGTCCGTGCGGTGACAGGCTGCGCGTCCAAGCCTGTCTCGTCGAACGCGGAGAGCCCCCTGTCTATCCGCGGACGAAGATATTTCTCAGCCACAGGGAGCTGGACTTGGTGGCCTGTCCCCAGTCTTCGTCTTCGACGGCTTCGGGCGCGTAACCCCAGGGATTGAAGAGTTTCACGCGGGAGGCCTTGAAGGCGGCCGTGTCACGCGTCACCAGGGTCAGGCCGTGTTCGAGCGCCGTCGCCGCCAGCAAGGCGTCACGCGACGAGCCGAGGGGGATATGAGCCCGACGCCGCACGACCGCGGCGTCCACAGCCAGGATGCGCCCTTCGAAAGCGGGGGCGACCTGATTGTCCAACCACTGACGCAGCGCGGTTCCCGCAGCCTTGTCCTTGCGCTCGACCCGGGCGGCGCCGGCGTCCAGTTCCAGCAGGCTGATCGCCGAGAGGAACAGGGTGGCGCTCTGTACGCCCGCGGCCCATGCGGCCAGGCCTGTGTCCGTGGCGCCAGACTTGGCGTTGCGCAGTTCGAAGACGATGTCGGTGTCGAGCAGGTACATCAGTCGCCCCGGCCGTCCCAGGCGTCGGTCGAACGCGCGGCGTCGAGATCGATGGCCGGCAGCCCCGGCATCGCCAGCAGGTCAACAATGGTTTCAGCCTGGCCGGTCAGCTTGCGATAGGTCTCGACGTTCATCAGCACATGGGTCGCCTGGCCACGATCGGTGATGAAGACCGGCTCTATCCGCGCGGCCCGCTTGGCCTGGCTGACGTCCTGATTGAAGTCGCGGCTGGTGATGACCTTCATGTGCCTACAAGCCTACATTGACAGCGTTGCCTTGTAGGTACGTTACTACATTGTGATGTTCCGGCAACACGAAATTCCCCTGCAAAAACATAATGCTACCCAGGGCGTCGACGCGGAGCTTTTCACTTGCGCCCTTCAGTGGACTCTGCGCGCCTTTCGGCAACGGCGAGCGAAACGTCGAGCCATAAGTACGGGGGGACACGCTTGTCCGATATCCTAGCCAGCATCATCAGCACCGTGGGCGGCATTCTATCCCCGCATGGTCCCGCCACGGCAGCGGGCGCGCACAGCTACGCGCCGGGCGATTTCAGCGTGCATTTCTTCCTCCAGCTGGCGGTGATCCTGCTGGCCTGTCGCGTGGTGGGATGGCTTGGCCAGAAGCTGCTGGGGCAGCCCCAGGTCGTCGGCGAGATGATCGCGGGCGTGGTGCTGGGCCCGTCGCTGTTGGGTCTTCTGTTCCCGCAGTTTCAGGGCATGCTGTTTCCCAAGGAGACCAAGAACGTTCTCTATGTCGGCGCCCAGTTGGGCGTGGGGCTCTACATGTTCATGGTCGGGACCAGCTTCCAGGCCGATCATTTCAAGGCCAAGGCCAGGAGCGCCGCCAGTGTTTCCTTCGCCGGCATCGCCGCGCCGTTCCTGATCGCCGTGCTGATCACGCCGTTCCTGATCAAGGTCCCCGGGCTATTCGCGCCGGGTATCTCACAGGCCAACGCCACCCTGTTCATGGGCGCCTGCATCGCCTTGACGGCGTTTCCGATGCTCGCCCGGATCATCAATGAGCGGGGCCTGGCCAAGACGTCCCTGGGCACGCTGTCCCTGACCGCCGGCGCCTTCGACGACGCCTGTTCCTGGTGCGTCCTGGCCATCGTTCTGGCGACCTTCGGTGGTGGCCCGGGCGTGGCCATCCTGGCGATCGGCGGGGGGCTGTCCTACGCCCTGTTCCTGATGCTGTTTGGCCAGCGCCTGCTGGCGCCGCTGGGTCGGATCGTCGAGCGCGAAGGCGAGATGAGCCTTACGATCCTGGCCATCACCATGATGCTGTTCTGCCTGTCGGCCTTCCTGATGGACGCCGTCGGCATCCACGCCATCTTTGGCGGCTTCATGCTGGGCGCGGTCATGCCGCGCGGCAGGTTCGTCGAGGAGTTGAAGAGGAAGGTCGAGCCTCTGGCGGTGGTCCTGCTGCTGCCGATGTTCTTCACCTATTCGGGGCTGAACACCCGGATGGACATGGTCAACTCGCCGCAGCTGCTGCTTATCGCCTTTGGCATCCTGCTGGCCTCGATCCTGGCCAAGGGCGTGGCCTGCTACGTCGCCGCGCGCCTGACGGGCGAGGACAACCGCACCGCTCTGGGTATCGGGGCCCTGATGAACTCGCGCGGCCTGATGGAGCTGATCATCATCAATATCGGGCTGCAGAAGGGTATCATCGGCCCGACGCTGTTCTCGATGCTGGTGCTGATGGCGATCGTCACGACCGTGATGGCCAGCCCGCTGTTCGAACTCTTCTATGGTCGCAAGGCCCGGGAGTCGGGCGAACTCGAGGCGCTGGACACCGCCGCCGCCAAGGTCGTCTAGCGGTTCGCTTGCGACTCCAGGTCCCCGTTCCATTGGGACGGGGGCGTCCCCGTCAGGCGTGCTCGACGGCGGGATCGAAGCCGAAGCGGTTGATCTGCTGGATGAGATCGCGGTGACTGGGCAGGTCGTGGGTGGCGCGTTCGCCGAAACTGCGGATCTTGGCGAACAGCTTTTCAGCGCCGGCGACATCCGGAAACTCGCTGCGGCCAGGCGACAGGTCGGTTTTGAAGCCCATCCCATAGAGAATGTACTGGTAGTTGAAGAAGGCGAAGGTCTCGAGATCCAGGATGAAGTCGTAGCGGGTCGGCGGCCTGTAGCGCCACTGCTCCAGCAGATCGGCCAGCCGTTCGGGGATCGAAGCGGGATCGGCATTGTCGCGCCAGAACGGCTCGGTCCGCTGGCTGAGGCAGTAGTGCAGCTTCAGGAAGGTGATGATGTTTTCATAGCGCGCCGTCATCAGCTCGTTGAAGCGGAAGGCTGGCGCGCTGATCGGGCCATTGTGCGGGAAGAGTTCGGCGATGATCGCCACCGCCGCCTCGATCAGCACCACGCCCGTGGATTCCAGCGGCTCCAGGAAGCCCGCTGACAGGCCCACGGCCACGCAGTTCTTGATCCATTGCTTCTGGCGATAGCCCGCGTCGAACGGAATGGATCGCGGCGAGATCTCGACGCCGGGACCAACATAGCGCCGCAGGATCGCCTCTGCCTGGTCATCGCCCAGATGGTCGCTGGAATAGACGCATCCGATTCCGCGCATGCCATTCAGGCCGATGTCCCAGGTCCATCCGGCCTCATGGGCGGTCGCGACCGTAAAGCTCTGGATGGGGGCGTCGGGGCGCTCGTAGGGGATCTTGCAGGCCAGGGCCCGGTCGGCGAACAGGGTGGGGCGGGCCGACTTGAACGGCGCCTTGAGGGCCTGGCCGATCAGTTCGGCCCGAAAGCCCGTGCAGTCGATATAGAGGTCCGCCTCCAGCCTGCCATGGTCGGGCGAGGTCACGTGGTCGATCGCGCCGGTCGCGTCCAGTTCCACCTGGCCCAGCATTCCCTGGATGTGACGCACGCCCAGCTCGCGGGCGCGTTCGGCCAGCACCAGGGCCAGCTTGGCGGAGTCGAAATGGTAGGCGTAGTTCAACGGCCCGGAAAAATTTCCCTCGTGCGGTCGCTTGGGCGCGCGTTGGGCGTCGGCGACGCGCGCCTGGATCGTCATCGCCTCGGCGAAGGGCGCGCGGGTGGCTTCATCCTGCAGCAGCCAATAGGGCGCCAGGCTGGTCCCGTCAGTCGAGAAGGGGGCTTCGAACGGATGGAAATACTGGTGGTGGTCGCCATTGTCTTTCGGCGCCCAGGCCCAGTCGGTGAAGCGGATGCCTTGCTTGAAGGTGGCGGAGGTCTCGCGGATGAACCGCGCTTCGTCGATGCCCAGGAACTGTAGGGTCGCGCGGATGGTCGGGAAGGTGGCCTCGCCGACGCCGATGATACCGACCTCCGGCGACTCCAGAAGCGTGATCTCAAGATGCGCCTGTTGGGCGATCCGCAGCGATTTGGCCAGATAGGCCGCGGTCAGCCACCCGGCCGCGCCACCTCCGACGATCAGGATTCTGCGTCTGTGATCCATCCAGTCTTGATAGCGGTTCTCGGCCGGCAGGTGTTCTAAATTGCGTGTCTTGCGCCGCGCGGGCGCGCGTCTGCGGACCGCCCGAGGTCATCCGCATGTCCGGTCACGGCGCGGACTGCTTGCCAAGGGTCATTGGCCGTCCCTGAGTTCGTGGCTGTCCGGATCTTCCCCTTGCGCGTCGGCCAAAAAAAGGGGGCCGTCAAAAGCTTGGCGGCCCCTAGCAGAGGGGGAGTTGGGCGTCATGACCTACTGAAGTCATGAACCACTTCCGGTACCGCTACCATCGCGTCGCTTGGTGGTCAATCCTGCAAACATCTTTGGGTTGTGTTGCGGCTATGCCCGCAATTTTTTCACTGATGAAAGAAAATGCATAAATCACAATCTTTGTCCAAATAGTGGGACTGGGCTTAAATAATACTACAAACAGCGCTGTCAAAATTGTCTTCAAGGCCAAATCTTACCCTTGACCCGTCTCGCAAACCGATGTTACCGCTACCGTCATCTTCGCTGTTAAGTTGTTCAGATTGGGGTGAGCCCCCCGGCCTGTGTCATTTTTTACGGCGCTGAAAAAAACAAATTCGCTCCGGTCTTCGGGGCTCTTGCGCGGGGAAACGACCATGAAGCGGCAACGCAGACTCACCACATCTGTATCTTTGATAGCGCTGTCAGCAATGCTGGGCGCGGGGCACGCCTATGCGCGTCAGGCTGCGGACAGCCAGGCGGTGGAAGAGGTGGTCGTCACCGGGATCCGCGCGTCGCTGGAACGCTCCATCGCGATCAAGCGCACCAACAGCGGCGTCGTCGACGCGATTTCCGCTGAAGACATGGGCAAGTTCCCCGACACCAACCTGGCCGAGTCCCTGCAGCGCATCACCGGCGTGTCGATCGACCGCACCAACGGCGAAGGCTCGCAGGTCACGGTTCGCGGCTTCGGCGGCGGTTTCAACCTGGTGACCCTGAACGGTCGTACGATGCCCGCCGCGAATGTCGCCACGGTCGGCGGCGACCAATCGGCGGACTTCGCCTCCGGCACCAGCCGCTCGTTCGACTTTTCCAACCTGGCGTCGGAAGGCGTGACCACGCTGGAAGTGTACAAGACCGGCCGCGCGGCGATCCCGTCGGGCGGCATCGGCGCCACCATCAACGTCAAGACCCGTCGCCCGCTCGAGGCGCGCGAAACCGGCTTCAGCGGCAGCCTCGGCGCCAAGGCCGTCTATGACGAAGGCGCGGACAAGTCGCTTTCGGGCGCCGACAAGATCACGCCGGAAGTTTCGGGCCTGCTCAACTGGCTGGACGAGTCCGAAAAGTTCGGCGTCAGCCTGTTCGGCAGCTATCAGAAGCGCAACTTCACCAGCCGCGCGGCCACGTCCAACGACTGGAACATCCGCAAGTATTCGGACTTCCTCAATCCCGCCAACGGCTTTGTCCGCAACGGCGGCGCGACCCAGATCACCAACGCGCCGAAGAGCGGCGACACCTGGGTGGCGATCCCCAATGACAGCCGCTACCACTTCGCCGAAGGCGAGCGGGAACGCGTCAATGGTCAGCTGTCGGTGCAATATCGCCCGATCGAGAACCTCCTGATCACCGCCGACGCGCTGTATGCGGAAAACAAGTCCTTCGAACGCCGCAACGACAGCACCAACTGGTTTAACCGGCCCTTCGACAAGGTGACGTTCGACAACAATCCCGTCGTCGCCACGGCGGTTCTGCTGCAGGAAAACCTCAGCGGCACCAAGGATATGGGCTTTGAACAGCAGTATCGGGCCAACAAGGACAAGCTGCAGTCCTTCGGCCTGAACGGCGTCTGGGACGTGAACGACCGCTTCCACGTCGCGGTTGACGGCCACGTCTCCAAAGCCGACAGCGCCCCCGATGCGCCCAACGGCACCAGCATGACCTCGGTCAGCATCGGCGCACCGATCATTTCCAGCCACTCGGTGGACTACAACGGCGACATTCCGGTCCAGGCGTTCACGATCAACGACGCCGCGCCGCGCGGTAACGGCAACGGAAAGCTCGACGCCGGTGATCTGGGCAGCCAGGTGGCCCGCACCTCGGCCCAGCGCCAGCGCAACGACATCAAGGAAATCCGGGCCGACGTGACCTGGGATCTTGATGACAATGGCAGCCGGTTCGACTTCGGGGCGGACTACCGCACCTCGAAGATGATCCAGACCACCCTGAACACCCAACAGGACCTGGGCAGCTGGGGCATTTCCAATCCGGGCGACGTGGCGCAATACGCCGGCAGCCTGGTCAGCAGCTTCTGCCTGTCCTGCCAGTTCAACACCTATGACGCGCATCAAAGCGGCTCGGGCCTGACCTCGTTCCGCGCCGACGCCATCAAGTTGTACAACGCGCTGTCACCGGCCTATGTGGCGAAGGGTAATCCCGTCGGCGTCACCGGTCAGGACAACAACCGGGTCGACGAAGACATCACCGCCGCCTACGCCCAACTCACCTGGAAGGCGGACCTGGCCGGCCGTCCCGCGACCCTCGTCGCCGGCGCGCGCTATGAGCGGACCAAGGTCAATTCCGTCTCGCTGATCCGTTCGCCGCGGGCCATCGTCTGGACCGCCGACAACGACTTCCGCATCGACACGACCGCGACCTATGTGCCGGTCTCCGGCGAGGGCAAGTACGACAACCTGTTGCCGTCCCTGGACTTCCAGGTCGATCTGCGGGACGACGTCGTCGGCCGGTTCTCGTTCAGCCGCACCATCGCGCGTCCGGACTATGGCAACCTGTTCGCCTCCAAATCGGCCGGGGCTCCCAACCGCCCGGTGGCCAACGGCGCCATTCCGCTGGGCACCAGCGGCAACCCCAACCTCGAACCGCTGATCTCGGACAATTTCGACGTCTCGCTGGAGTGGTACTACAAGCCCAGCAGCTACATCTCGGCCGGCTTCTTCGAAAAGCGGGTCAACAACTTCGTCGGCACCGGCACCGTCACCCAGAACCTGTTTGGTCTGCGTGACGCCAGCTCCGGCGCGGCGGGAACCCGCTCGGGCGACGCCAAGGCGCAACTTACCGCGATCGGCGCTGATCAGACCGACGTGAACCTGTTCACGATGACGGCTCTGATCAACCAGCTCGGCTCGGTGGCGGCCGCATCGGCGCAGTACCAGGCCAATCGCGGTCCGGGGGGCGACCTGAAGCAGGCCTTCGTCGACCAGATCCTGGCGGCTTATGACATCGAGCCCAATTCGTCGGATCCGCTGTTCAACTTCCAGGTGTCGCAGCCGATCAACAACAAGACCGGCAAGATCCATGGGTTTGAAATCGCTGGTCAGCACTTCTTCGGCGACACCGGCTTCGGTATCGCCGGCGCCTACACCCTGGTTCGGGGTGACGTCGATTTCGACATCGGCGCCAACCCCAGCCAGGATCAGTTCGCGCTGCTGGGTCTGAGCGACACGGCCAACGCCACCCTGATCTACGACAAGAACGGGTTCTCGGCGCGTCTGGCCTACAACTGGCGCGACCGGTTCCTGCAACAGACCAACCGTGGCGGCTCGCGTAACCCGGTGTTCGTCGCGCCGTTCGGTCAGCTGGACTTCAACGTCAGCTACGATGTGAACGAGAAGCTGGCGCTCTCGCTGGAAGGGATCAACCTGACGCGTGAAAGCCTGCGGACCTACGGCCGTAGCGAACACGAGCTGTGGTTCGCCCAGGAGCTGGATCGCCGCATCCTGCTCGGCGCGCGCTACCGCTTCTAGACGACACCTACGCTGGAGAAAGGGAAAGGCCGCTGCTCACGCAGCGGCCTTTTTCTTCCGAAGCGGCGTAGGATTAAGCAAGGGACCGTTCGACGCGAAAGGCGCGCATGACCAACAGAGTGCTGCTTAACAATGTCGATCACGCCGATCTGCGGGCGATCGTCGGCTACGGCCCCAGGTTTGGCGACAACGTCAATCAGGCGCTTCTCCTGCCGACGGAGTTCGAGGAGGCCCAGCGGGAATATCCGATCCTGCTGCGCAAGGATCCGCAAGGCGACTATCAGGCGGTGGCCCTGCTGGGCCTGGACCGTGACGAAAACCTGTTTCTCGACGGCGGGGAGTGGCGCGCACGCTACGTGCCGGCGGTTCAGCAGCGGGGCCCGTTCTCGATCGCGTTGCAGGACGCCAAGGACGGCGGGGCGCCACGGCCGATGATCCACGTTGATCTGGACCACCCGCGTGTCAGCACGAGCGAGGGCTTGCCCCTGTTCCTGCCGGCCGGCGGCAATGCGCCCTATCTGCAGCACATGATCGGTGTCCTGGGCGCCATCTATGATGGGCTGGAGGTCGCCAAGCCGATGTTCGCCGCCTTCTCGGAGCTGGATCTGATCGAGCCGGTCGCCATCGCGATCGAGCTGGTGGATGGCGCGACATACGACCTGCCAGACTTTCACACGATTGCCGCCGATCGGTTGGCGGCGCTGTCGGGGGGCGATCTCGAGCGGCTCCATCATTCGGGTCTGCTGCGCGCCGCCCAATGGCTGGTGTCGTCGATGGGCAATGTCCAGCAGCTGGTGGAGATGAAGAACCGCCGACTGGTCATGGCGCGGGCGGGCGAGGGGCTGGCGACGCCATGACAGGCGCTGCGCGAAAGGTCCTTGAGACGACGGTCGCGTTGTTCGCCGACATTCCGTTCGCGGCCGTTCTGCAGGGCCAGACGCCGATGGTGTTCAAGGGACTGGCGCGCGACTGGCCCCTGGTTCGCGCGGGTCTGAGCTCCAGCCAGGACGCCATGAGCTATCTGCTGTCCCACGACCGGGGCGGGCCTCTGTTGGCCTATGTGGGCGAGCCCGAGATCAGGGGGCGTTTCTTCTACGACGACAGTCGGACGAAGATGAATTTTCGGGCCGAGCGGGCCGGCCTTGGCGAGATCCTGGAGCGGATACAGGCCGGGCTGCACGAGGCCGATGGGCCCTCGCTGTATGTGGGCTCGACCGACCTCGACACCTATTTTCCCAGCCTGGGCCGCGAAAACGATCCAGGCCTGGGCCCCGAGACATTCGGGTCCGAGCCGCCGTTCGCCAGCCTGTGGATCGGCAACCGCACGGTGGCCTCCGCCCATTTTGACATGTCCAACAACCTCGCCGTCTGCGCCGTGGGACATCGGCGCTTCACGCTTTTTCCGCCTGACCAGGTCGCCAATCTCTATCCCGGCCCGCTGGAGCCGACGCCCGGCGGCCAGGTGGTGAGCATGGTCGACTTCGACGCCCCCGACTTCGAGCGACATCCCGGCTTCAGGCAAGCCCTTGCCAACGCCCAGGTGGCCGAGCTCGAGCCTGGCGATGTGCTTGTCTATCCCGCCCTGTGGTGGCACCAGGTCGAGGCGCTCGACCCCTTCAACGTGCTGGTGAACTATTGGTGGAACGCCGCGCCGGGCTTCATGGACACCCCCATGAACACCCTGCTGCACGGCCTGCTCAGCCTTCGGGATCGACCAGATTTCGAGAAGCAGGGCTGGAAGGCGTTGTTTGACTATTACGTGTTTGGCCGGGCCGATCGCGCCGCCGAGCATCTGCCTGAGCCCGCGCGAGGTCCCTTGGGGCCGATGGATGTTGTGACGGCCAGGCGTTTGCGGGCGTCGCTGCTCGACCGGCTGAACCGATAAGAACAAGGGAGGACGCCATGAACGGTCAGATCGTGAAACGGGTGGTCATCGCGGGCGGCGGCACGGCCGGCTGGATGGCGGCGGCGGCGCTCTGCAGGCAACTGGGGCCGTTGCTGGACATCACCTTGGTCGAGTCCGACGACATCGGCACGGTCGGGGTAGGGGAGTCGACCATCCCGACGGCGCGCACCTTCAATGCGCTGTTGGGCATCGACGAGCAGCAGTTCATGCGCGAGACCCAGTCGACGTTCAAGCTGGGGATCTCGTTCGAGAACTGGGGCCAGATCGGCGATCGCTACATTCATTCGTTCGGCCAGGTCGGCAAATCCACCTGGATGGGCGGCTTCCACCACTTCTGGCTTCAGGCCCGGGCGCAGGGCTTCGGGGGCGACCTGGGCGACTATTGTTTCGAGCTGAAAGCTGCGGAGGCGGAAAAGTTTTTCACCGACGACAAGGCCTCGATCAACTACGCCTATCATCTGGACGCCACCCTCTATGGGCAGTTCCTGCGCAGGATGAGCGAAGGCAAAGGGGTCCGGCGCATCGAGGGCAAGATCGCCAGCGTCAGGCAGCGCGCAGGCGACGGCTTCATCGAGGCCCTGGTCATGGACTCCGGCGCCGTGGTGGAGGGGGATCTCTTCATCGATTGCACCGGCTTTCGCGGCCTGCTGATCGAGCAGACGCTGAAGACCGGCTGGGAGGACTGGAGCCACTGGCTGCCGACCAACAGCGCGCTCGCGGTGCAGACGACCTCCACCGGACCGGCCGTCCCCTATACGCGGGCGATCGCGCACAAGGCCGGCTGGCGATGGAAGATTCCGCTGCAGCACCGCGTGGGCAATGGTCTGGTCTATAGCAGCGACCACATGTCGGACGACGAGGCGCGTCAGATCCTGACGGACGCTGTCGAGGGCCAGATGCTGACCGAGCCGCGGGTGATCCGCTACGGCGCGGGCCGTCGCCGCAAGACCTGGTCCAAGAACTGCGTGGCCCTGGGACTGGCCAGCGGCTTCCTGGAGCCGCTGGAATCGACCTCGATTCACATGATCATGATCGGCGTCACGCGGCTCATGCAGCTGTTCCCCTTCGGCGGGTTCAACGAAGCGCTGGCCGACCGCTACAACCGCCTAGCCGAAGACGAGCTGGAAAAGATCCGGGACTTCATCATCCTGCACTACAAGGCCACCGAGCGCGCCGACAGTCCGTTCTGGGACTACTGCCGGATGATGGATATCCCCGATAGTCTGGCCCAACGCGTGGCGCTGTTCCAGGAAAACGCCCAAGTCTATCAGGCCCCCGGCGAACTCTTCCAGGTCGACTCATGGCTGCAGGTGATGCTGGGTCAGAGGATGGTCCCGGCCAGCCACCATCACATGGGTCGGATGATGCCGCCGGCGCAACTGCGCCAGGCGCTGGAAGACCTGAAGGGCAATATCGCGGGCGCGGTCGCCAGGATGCCCAGCCACCAGGATTTCCTGGATCGTTATTGCCCGGCCGAGACGCCGAAGGCTGGCGGCGCGCGCATCGGAGCCGCAGGCTAGCCCTTCGACCGGAGCCTGGAGCGCCGGGTCCGGACAAGGGTGTCGGCGACCTGACGATGCAGGTCCCGACACCCCGATCCCGACGATCAGTCGATCAGTTCATAGGCCGGCAGGGTGAGGAACTCTTCCAGCGCGTCGGCCAGGACCATGCGCGAAAACAGGTGCGCGGCCTCTTCCAGGCGGTCGGACGGGAAGTCGCGGCGCAGGCCGGTCATCTCGTCGGTCAGCAGGCTGACGAACAGCTGTGAGGTGATCTCCCGGCCGTCGTCGAGGTCGGCGCCCAGCCTGATCCACTGCCACAGCTGAGTGCGGCAGATCTCGGCCGTGGCCGCGTCTTCCATCAGGTTGTAGAGCGGCACCGCGCCCCGGCCCTCGATCCAGGCCTGGGTGTAGCGCACGCCGACGCGGATGTTTTCGCGCATGCCCTCTTCGGTGCGCACACCCTTGTGCAGCTCCAGCATCTGGGCCTGGGTTATGGTCAGGTCCTCCAGGCGCTTACCCAGCTGGTTGGGCGTCGGCATCAGGCGGTCGAAGACCTCCATGGCCACCGGGACCAGGTCGGGGTGGGCGACCCAGGTGCCATCGTGGCCGGCTCCGGCCTCGCGTTCCTTGTCGGCGCGGACCTTGGCGAAGGCGGCCTGGTTGGCGGCCTCGTCGCCCTTGATCGGGATCTGCGCGGCCATGCCGCCCATGGCGAAGGCCCCGCGGCGGTGGCAGGTCTGGATCAGCTTCAGCGAATAGGCGCCCAGGAAGGCCTGGCCCATCACCATCGTCGCGCGGTTGGGCGTCAGATATTCCGGGCGGCGGCCCAGACGCTTGATGAACGAGAAGATGTAGTCCCAGCGGCCGCAGTTGAGGCCGGCCATGTGGTCGCGCAGTTCGTAGATGATCTCGTCCATCTCGAAGGCGGCCGGAATGGTCTCGATCAGGGCCGTGACCTTGATCGTGCCGTTCGGAATGCCCAGCGCGGCCTGGGCGTGAACGAAGACCTCGTTCCACAGGCGGGCCTCCAGATGGCTCTCCATCTTGGGCAGGTAGAAATAGGGGCCCGAGCCCTGGGCCAGCGACGTCTTGGCGTTGTGGAAGAAATACAGGCCGAAATCGAACAAGGCCCCGCTGACGGGCAGGCCATCGACCTCCATGTGGCGTTCAGGCAGGTGCCAGCCACGCGGACGGATGACGAGGACGGCGGGGTTGGCTCCCAGCGCGTAGCTCTTGCCGGACTTCGGATCCACATGGGTCAGCGCGCCGGCCCAGCGGTCCTTCAGATTGACCTGGCCTTCGATCAGGTTGGCCCAGGTCGGAGAGGTGGCGTCCTCGAAGTCGGCCATGAACACCTTGGCCCCGCAGTTGAGGGCGTTGATGATCATCTTGCGATCGACGGGGCCGGTGATCTCGACGCGGCGGTCCTGCAAGTCCGCCGGGATCGGGGCCACGGTCCAGTCACTGGCCCGGACATCGGCCGTCTCGGCCAGGAAGTCTGGAGCCTCGCCGGCGTCGAAGCGGACCTGACGGGCGACGCGCAGGGCCAGCAGTTCGCGACGACGGGCGTCGAAGCGGCGGTGCAGATCAGCCACGAAGGCCAGGGCTTCCGGCGTCAGGATCTCTACCGCGCGACCTTCGACAGGGCCGGTGATCTGGATGTGGGCGGCGATGTCGAGGGGCATGGGAGATCCTGTAGGCGGTCTTGTGGCCAAGGTCAGTGTATCTAGCTCAGTCTGTCATCCCGGCCGCAGCGCTGCGCGCTTGGCCGGGATGACAGTCTTAGGATCAGGCGCTCTTTTCGGCGCTGTTGGCGCGGACGGTCGGGACGATCTGGTCGCCCCAGTTGCCGGCGCCGTCATGATGGCGCGAGGTGCGCACCAACTCCACCGAATAGCCGGCCTCGATGGCGCGGCGGACGGCTTCGTTCAGGCGGTGCGAGGCCTCGGCCACCCGATCGACCGCGCGTTGTTCGGCGGTGGAGTTCGGCATGGCGGCGGGAGCAAATTGCGTAGCGGACATGGTTGAATCCTCGATCGGGTGGAAGGGGCTGGTCGAAAAGGTGAGGTCGAGGCCTATTCGGCCGCGAACTGGTTCATGGTGTTGCCGTGGCCGCCGGCCTTCAGGGCGCGCTCTCCGGCGACCATTTCCTTGAAGGTGTCGCCCAGATCCGAGCCGACCTCGTGCTGGTGCTTGACGGCCGAGACGCCGCGGCGGATCTCCTCGCGCTGCACCGAGTTGACGTAGGCCTTCATCCGGTCGTCGCCGAAGTAGCCGCGGGACAGTTCGTCCATGCTCTTGGCGGTCAGGTGGAAGGTCGGCAGGGTGATCAGGTTGTGGAACACCCCGGCGCGGGCCGAGATGTCCACCTGGAAGCGGGCCAGGCGGGCGTCGGTTTCGCGACCCAGATCGGCGTCGTCATATTCCGCCGACATCAGGGCGGCGCCTTCGGGATAGCTGTCCTTGTGGATCTTGCCCTCGGCGATCCACTGGTCACGCACCTGCTTGCGCAGGTTCAGGGTCCAGTTGAACGACGGCGAGTTGTTGTAGGTCAGCTTGGCGTTCGGCACGACCTTGCGGATCTCGTTCACCATCGAGGCGATCTCGTCGACATTGGGAGTGTCGGTCTCGATCCACAGCAGGTCGGCGCCGCCCTGGGTCAGCGACGAGATGCAGTCCTCGATGACACGAGCCCGGCCGGTGCCGTCCTGGAAGGCGAACAGGCCGTTGGGCATGCGCACCGGCTTGACGAACTGGCCGTCGCGATAGAGCGCGACCTCGCCATCCTGGATGGGATTTTCAGCGGTGATCGCTTCGGTCTTCAGCCACTTGATGTAGTCGCTGGCCAGGTCGCCCGGCGACTGGCTGACCGGCACCTTCTGGGTCAGGCCGGCGCCCAGGCTGTCGGTGCGGGCGACGATGACGCCCTCATCCACGCCCAGTTCCTCGAAGGCCAGGCGGCAGGCGCGCAGCTTCTCGATGAAGTCTTCGCGCGGCACGGTGACCTTGCCGTCCTGGTGACCGCACTGCTTGGCGTCGGAGACCTGGTTCTCGATCTGCAGGCAGCAGGCGCCGGCCTTGATCATTTCCTTGGCCAGCAGGTAGGTGGCGTTCTCGTTGCCGAAGCCGGCGTCGATGTCGGCGATGATCGGCACGACATGGGTCTCGAAGCCGTCGATGGCCTTGATCGCGGCCTGTTCGGCGACCTGGTCGCCGGCGTCGCGGGCGGTCTTCAGGGCCTTGAACAGGTCGTTGATCGCCACTTCATCGGCCTGGCGCAGCGAGACGTAGATCTCCTCGATCAGGTCGACGACGGCGGTCTTCTCGTGCATCGACTGGTCGGGCAGGTGGCCCCAGCGGTTGCGCAGGCCGGCGACCATCCAGCCGGACAGATAGACGTAAGCGCCCTTGGTCGTGCCGCGCAGGCGCTTGACCGACTTGATCATCTGCTGGGCGTGGAAGCCCGACCAGCAGCCCAGCGACTGCGTGAACTTGCTGCTGTCGCGATCATACTCGGCCATGTCGGCGCGCATGACGCCGGCCATCGACCGGGCGATGTCCAGGTGGGTCGAGAAGGTGTTCTGCAGCTTCAGCTGGATGATGTCGTCGATGGCGATGTCGCCCGGCGCCACGCCATTGGGGTAGCGGGCCAGCAGGGCTTCGCGGTGTTGAGCATAGGTGGTGCGTTGCATGGTCGGCGGGTCCCAAGAGCGGTGTCTGTTGAACCCAGCTAGCCGCATGAGGCCGAACCGGTCGAACCTATTGAAGGTGATTTGTCACAAACGGACATTGTGATTTCTGTAAATCTATGACAACTTGACCGAATGGCGACCTCGGACAAGAAGCTCTTTCTCGGCGGCCGATTGAAGCGGCTGCGGCGCGACCTGGGGATCACCCAGACCCGGATGGCCGAAGACCTCGAGGTCTCGGCCAGCTATCTGAACCTGCTGGAACGCAACCAGCGGCCGGTGACGGCTCAGATGCTGCTGCGCCTGGCCGACGCCTACGACCTGGATTTCCGCAGCCTGGCCGCCGACGATCCCGGTGGCGGGGCGGGCCTGGAAGAGGTGCTGGGCGACAAGATGTTCGCTGACCTCGGCATCGGCCGTCACGAGGCCGCCGAGGTGGCCGAGGTCTCGCCTGCGGTGACCGAGGCGGTGGTGCGGCTCTACCGCGCCTATCTGGATCGCGGCCGCTTGATCGACCTGGGGGCGTTCGATCGGGAAGGGGGCTCGGAGGTCATTCCGACCGTGCAGCCCACCGAGTGGGTGCGCGACCTGGTCGGCTCGCAGCGCAACTATTTCGCCGAACTGGAAACCTGCGCCGAGACCCTGGTCGCGGCGCTCAAGGCTGATCCACAGGACCTGGGTCCGGCGGTCCGCGAGCGCCTGCTGGTTCGTCATGGCATCCAGACGCGGGTCATGCCGGTCGAGGTGATGGCCAGCGCGCTTCGCCGTTACGATCATCACCGCAAGCGGTTGATGGTGTCGGAGACCCTGGCGCCGGCCAGTCGGATCTTCGCGATGTGCTATCAACTGGGCCTGCTGGAGTTCGGCGACGCCCTGACCGCGCTGGCCGATCGCTACAAGGCGCCCGATCGCGCCACGCGACAATTGCTCAAGGTCTTCCTGGGCAACTATCTGGCCGCCGCCATCATGATGCCCTACGGCCCGTTCCTGGCGGCGCTTGAAGCCAATGGCTACGACATCGAGCGCGTGCGGTCGCGGTTTGGCATCAGCTTCGAGCAGGCGGCCCAGCGCCTGACGACCCTGGGTCGCTCCGGCGCGCGGGGGGTGCCGTTCTTCATGGTCCGGCTGGATGCGGCCGGAAACATCTCCAAGCGCTTCGCGGCGGGGGCCTTTCCGTTCTCACGGTTCGGCGGAACCTGTCCGCGCTGGAACGTCCACGACAGCTTCAAGACCCCGGGGCGAATCCTGACCCAGGTGATCGAGACGCCGGACGGCGAGCGCTATTTCACCCTGTCGCGCACCGTCCGCCGCGTATCCGGCCTGCAGGCGGGACAGGAAGACGAACTGGTGATCGGCCTGGGGTGCGAGCTGAAATACGCCAGCAAGCTGGCCTATGCGCGGGGGCTCGATATCGCCGCGCCGGTCGCTGTCGAGATCGGACCGTCATGCCGGATCTGCGAGCGCCCCGCCTGTCCGCAGCGCGCGGCCGCGCCGATCAACAGGACCCTGCTGGTCGAGGAATCCACCAAGTCGCTCTCGCCGTTCCCCTTCGTGATCTAGTTGGCCGTGGGGCGTTCGGTCGACGATCCGCTGGCTGACCAGATCCTGGGCGATAGTCCGCGATCATCGCTCAACGACAAGCCGCGACAATCCGCGCGGCTGGGGCAGGCGCAAGAGGCATGCTCCATTAACCGTATTGGGTTATGGTGTGCTCATGCCGCCCTTCGATCAGACCACATCACGACCAGAGCAGCGCGCCTCCCCGCGCGAGCCGGCGCGCCGAAAAGTCTATCTGGTCAGTGGGTCGTTCGCCGTGAAATGCGGACTTGTCGATGTCGCCATTGGCGGCGCGCGTATCCGTCTGCCCAACGCGGCCTTGCCCCAGGACGATCTCTATCTGGTCGATACCCGCACGCGGCTTATCCACCTGACCAAATCGGTCTGGCAGTCGGAACGGGAAGCCGGCCTGCAGTTCATCGAGACCGAGACCCTGGATGGCGACGGCGTTGGAGGCGTGTTGGGAGCCGCTGACGCCGCAGCGGCGTTCGCCCGGCGACGGGCGCGGGCTGCGGCTTCCACGACGGCCTGACAGGCTATCCACGACTTTGACGTGATCGGCTCTGGCGTCATCGGCCGGGCTTTGCGACACACCGCGCCATGCGCATGATCGGCTATTTCCGGGTTCCACCCGTCAGGGGCGTTGTGTTCGACGGACCTCTGTCGCAGCGCCTGTTCGAGGCCGGCTGCGACCAGCTGTTCCACGATGGCTGCTATGGTCTGGCCGTGTACAAGCCGGGACTTGAGGCCGCTCTGGCCGCGATGAATGCCGGCGATGTGCTGGTGGCGCCCAGCCTGCACGCCTTCGCCGCCCACCTGGTCGACCTGCTGCTCTTCCTGGGTCGACTGGAAGCCGCGGGACTCGACCTGGTGACCCTGAGCGAGGACATCGACACCCGGCGGCTCGGCGGATTTTTCAAGATTTGCGCCCAGCTGTCGATGTTCCACGAGCAAAGGCGGATGGTGCGTGACGCCGAGGAGAAGATCGTCCGCCAGGCTCGCTTTCGGTCGGTCGCCGAGGATCCGGTCGACTAGGGCCGCACGATCCTTGTCCGTCGCCGGCTCGTCGCGAGGCGGACCAGAGGTCGGGCGCGGTTTCGCCGCTTGGGGAGAAACTGTGGAGATTTCTGGACACGGTTAGAATCGTTGGAGAAACTCAACCCATTAAGCGTGGAGTTCATCGGCGTGACCCAACCAACGAAGCCTGGATATGACGGCCTTGGCTTCTACCGCGACCCGGCCAATCCCCGGTTGCTGGTGCCAAAGCAGATCGCCGGAACGGGCCTGACCCTCAATCTCGGCCACCGCCATGCGCCCCTGGCGATCCTGGTGGCGATAGGCCCGATCATCGCGATCGTGCTCTATGTGGCGTCCCAACTCTAGCGGTCGGGGGACGGGGCCAGCGCAAGCCTCGCTTTCAGCGCCTGGTTTTCGGCCTCGAGCGCCGCGATGCGCGTCTGCAAGGGCGACACAGCGGTCTGGATCTCCGCGGCGGTGAAGCGCGGCGTGATGTGCTGGGGGCAGTTCCAGTCGAAGGTTTCCAGGCGCAGCACGAAGGCGCGCTCCGGCCGGCCCTTGTAGCCGGGCTGGACCAGGCGCTCCGCCAGGTCGGGCGCCTGCGCCAGATCGCGCATTTCCATGTGGGCCAGGATCTTCAGACGCGCCTGGTTGGGGTAGTCCATCAGGATCAGGCTGACCCGATCATCGCCGGCGACATTGCCCTGGGTGATATACTGCCGGTTGCCGCGAAAGTCGGCGAAACCCAGCGTCGTCTCGTCCAGAACCTTGAGGAAGCCTGGCGGACCGCCGCGATGCTGGACGTAGGGCCAGCCGCTGCTGGAGATCGAAGCCAGGTAGAAGCTGTCCCGCGCGGCGATGAAGGCGGCTTCGTTGTCGGTGAACCGGTCAAAGGCCCGGTCTCCGGCGAAGCGTGACCAGGTCGAGCCGACGCCGTTGGCGTCCTGGGCGGCCCGAACCTCGGGCGTCGCGAGAATATCCAGAAATCCATAGGTCATGGGCGGTCTCCAGATTCATCCTTCCGGAGAGCCGGGGAGGCTCTCCGGAAGGCGTGGCGTCAGATCGCGTCGGCGGCGCGAACAACCGGGAAATCGATCTCGGTTTCCGCGACATTGTTGAGGAAATTGGTCAGGACGTTTTCGACGGCCACCGAGACGATCTCGATGATCTGGGCGTCGCTGAACCCCGCCGTCTTGACGGCGGCCAGGTCCATGTCGCTGACCTTGCCCCGGGTGTCGACCACCAGGCGCGCGAAGTGAACCGCCGCGTTGGCCTTGGGGTCGGAGGAGCCGCCCTGGCGGTTCAGCGCGATCTCGGCGGCGTCGATCTTGGCCAGGTTCAGACCGAGATAGGTGTGGGCGGACAGGCAGTAGTCACAGCCGTTTGCCTGGGCCACGGCGATGGCGATGCGTTCGCGGGTCTTGACGTCCAGGGTCTTGGCCAGGGCGCCGCCAAAACCCAGCAAGCCCTGCAGGGCGGGCGTGCTGCTGGCGACGAGGCGGTAGAGATTGGGAACGACGCCCAACTGCTTTTCGACGGCGTCGAGCAGCGGTTGGGAAGCGGCGGGGGCGGCGTCGCGGGCGGGGATGGCAAGGCGGGACATGGCGTTCTCCGAAAAGGCTGAACCGGCGGCGCCGGATGCATGTCTTCTACGGCCATCGATCGATTGGAATAATAGAGCCAATTGACAATCCAGTATTGCCAATTCAGCAATGATCTCATGGATCGCCTTGACGCTATGCGCGTGTTTGTTTCCGTCGCCGGCCGCGGCAGCTTCGCCGAGGCTGCGCGTCAGCTTCGAGTGTCGCCGTCGGTGGCCACGCGCGCCATCGCCCAGCTGGAAGACCAGTTGGGCCTGACCCTGCTGACCCGCACCACGCGATCGCTCCGGCTTACCGAACGCGGGGCGATCTTCCTGGAAAGCTGTCAGCAGATCCTCGACGACCTGGACGCCGCCGAGCGCCGGGTGCGCGGCGAGGACGCCGATCCTCGGGGCGAAATGACGGTGAGCGCGTCCGTGGTGTTTGGCAGGCTGCATGTGCTGCCCATCATCGAGCGGTTGCTGCGGGAGCACCCACGCCTGAAGGTGCGCCTGCTGCTGTCCGACAGGAACGTGCACTTTGTCGACGATGGCGTCGATGTCGCCATCCGGATCGGAGCCTTGGCCGACAGCAGTCTGTTGGCCACGACCCTTGGGTCCGTCAGTCGCGTGCTCGTGGCCAGCCCCGCCTATCTGGCCGCGCATGGCGAGCCCCGGTCGCCCGGCGATCTGGACGGACACGACATCATCGCCTTTGACGGGCTGGGCGTGACCAACGAGTGGCGGTTCAGGTCTCCCGAAAGCCTGGTTCGGATTGATCCGCGCCTGACGGTCAACAGCGCCGACGCGGCCATCGCGGCGGCCGAGGCCGGACTGGGGATCACGCGAGCGCTGTCCTATCAGGTCAAGACAGCCATCGAGGCCGGCCGTCTGGCGCCGCTGCTGGGGGTATTCGCCGAACCGCCGTCACCGGTCAGCGCCGTCTATCCCGCGCGCCGGATCGCCTCCGCCAATGTCGCGGTGTTCACGAGGGCGGCGCGCGACTATTTCCGAAGCCACCCCCTGACGCCGGCCTAGGCGCTCGCGGTTTCGCCTGTCGCGTCTCCGATCGCCTGAACCACCGTCCAGGGACGGCTGGTGATGCGGGTGGCGAGGGCCTTTTCGACGATGTTGTTGCTGAATTTCGATGCGCCGAGGCCATTGGGATAGGTGACGTAGAACTGACGGCTTTCGACGCGCAGTTGCTCGCCGTCGGTCAGCTTGGCGCGCAGGGCCCCGATCACCTTCTTGTCCGGCGGATCCTTCAGGAACAGGGTCATCAGCAGGCCCGGGTCGCTTTCGGCGAACTCGATGTAGGGATTGGCCGTGATGATCGCGGCCCAGGCCTGGGCCGTGCGGACATAGATGTCGGTGCGCAGGCCAAGGCGGGCGTGGATCTCGGTTTCCAGAAAGGTCTGCAGGTCGGCGCCCGTACGCTCAGGGCTGTCGAACACCAGGTTGTTGGCGCCGCCGACGGCCCGGGCCCCGGTGAACCCCAATTCGCCCAGCAGGGCGATGAACGTCTCGGCCGCGATCGGTTGCTGGCCGCCCACGCTAATGCCGCGCAGCAGGGCGATGTGGGTGGTCATGGGGTCTTATGCCTCTCGGGCGAGGGCGGCGAACCCGCGCTCTAGGTCGTTGATCAGGTCGGCCGGGCTCTCCAGGCCGATATGCAGGCGCAGGAGGGGGCCTTCCAGCTGGGTGGGGATCGTGCGGGTCTTCAACTGCGGATCGCAATGGATCGCCAGGCTTTCATAGCCACCCCAGGAAAAGCCCAGGCCGAACAGGTCCAGCGCGTCGATGAAGGCGTGAACAGCCGTCTCGGACGCGGGCTTCAGCACCACGCCGAACAGGCCGCAGGCGCCGGTGAAGTCGCGCTTCCACAGGCCGTGGCCCGGGTCTTCCGGCAGGGCCGGGTGAAGCACGCGGGAGACTTCGGGCCGTTGTTGCAGCCAGCGGGCGATCGCCAGGCCATGCTCGTGATGGCGGGGAAGGCGGGTGGCCATGGTGCGAAGGCCGCGCAGCATGGTGTAGGCGTCGTCGGCCGAGACCGACCAGCCGATGTCCCACATCGCGTCGTCCAGCAGGCGAATGACGTCGGGATCGTTGGCGGCGACCGAGCCCATGAAACAGTCCGAATGGCCGCCGACATATTTGGTCAGGGCCTGGACGCTGAGGGTCACGCCGTGCGCCAGGGGCTTGAAATAGAGGCCTGCCGCCCAGGTGTTGTCGATCAGGGTCAGGATATCGCGCGCCTTGGCGGCCGCGGCGATGGCCGGGATGTCCTGCATCTCGAACGTCAGGGAGCCCGGCGCTTCCAGCACGATCAGCCGCGTCCTGGCGGTGGTCAGGGCGATCAGGGCGTCGGCCGAAAGGGCGGGATCGTAATAGCGCGTCGTCACGCCATAGCGCGCCAGAACGCGGTCGCAGAACCGGCGGGTCGGCTTGTAGGCGCTGTCGACCACCAGGATCTCGTCGCCGGCCTTCAGCACCGCCAGCAGCGCCCCGGTGATCGCGGCCAGACCCGAGGGGTACAGCGTCACATTGGCGGCGCCCTCCAGCTCGGCCAGGGCGCTCTGCAGGGCGGTGGGCGAAGCCAGGCCGGTGATGCCGTAGCTGATCTCGTTGTCGTCATAGAGCGACGCCGCGTTGGGCATCAGCACCGTGGAGCCGCGCTGGATCGGCGGATTGACCGTGCGGGCGGGCAAATCCTGCGACGAGCCCTTGCGGATCAGGCGGGTTTCTTCATCCATGGGAACGGCAAGCTCAAAGCGACGCGACGGAAGACGTCGGGTGGTTTAAGGCGCTCGGCGCGGCCGGTTCAAGGAGCGATACGGTGTTGTGGCGTTTTGGCGTGGTGTTGATCGCGGTTGTGGGGCTGGCGGCCTGTGAGCGCCGGACCGAGCCGACGCCTTCGGCGGCGCCTGTCGTTGCGTCAAAAGCCGCGCCTGAAACCGCGACGCCCAGTCCGACCCTGAAGGCCGTCAAGGCTCGGGGCGAGCTGCGGTGCGGGGTCAATCCGGGCCTGCCGGGCTTTGCGTTCCAGGACAATCGCGGCCGCTGGCGCGGCTTCAATGTCGCCTTCTGCCGGGCCCTGGCGGCGGCTGTGCTGGGCGACGCGAGCAAGGCGCGGATGGTGCCGCTAGGCAATGAGGAGCGGATCGCGGCCTTGCGATCGGGCCAGGTCGATGTCTTGTGGCGCAACACCTCGTGGACGTTCAGCCGCGACGCGGGCCAAGGCCTCGACATGGCCGCCATCTCGTATTTCGACGGTCAGGGCTTTCTGGTCCGCCAGACCCTGAACCTGACCAGCGCGGTCGAGCTGAGCGGCGCCAAGGTCTGCGTGCAGGCCAACGCCACCAGCGCCCAGAACCTGGACGACTATTTCCGCGGCCGCGGCATCGCCTACACCGCCGTCGTGCTGGACAGCGGGGACCAGGCCCGCGCCGCCTACCAGGCCGAGCGCTGTGACGCCTTCACGGCCGACATCTCCGCCCTGGCGGCCGCCCGCTCGGTGATGAACAACCCCGCCGACCACGTGATCCTGCCTGACGTGATCTCCAAGGAGCCGCTGGGGCCGCTGGTGCGCCAGGACGATCCGGCCTGGACCGACATCGTGCGCTGGACGCTGTTCGCCCTGATCCTGGCCGAAGAACACGGCGTCACGGCCAAGACCGCCAAGGCCATGACCGACGGCTCGGATCCGGAGATGCGACGTCTGCTGGGCGGCGAGGGGACGTTTGGCCGATTGCTGGGGCTGGATTCGGCCTGGGCCTATCGGGCGGTGACGGCCGGGGGCAATTACGGCGAGATCTTCGACCGCGAGATCGGCGCGGGCTCGGCGCTGAAGCTGGATCGGGGCATGAACGCGCTGTGGAGCGCACAGAAGCCGGGGCTCCTGTACGCGCCGCCGATGCGTTGAGGCCGACCTAGGTCGCTGGCCCGGTCACAACCGCCGTATCGGCCAGACCGCCCCATTCCGTCCATGAGCCGTCATAGACCGCCGAACGCGGCCGGCCGAGGCGGGCCAGGGCCAGGGCCACGACCGAGGCCGTGATGCCCGACCCGCAGGTCGAGACGACCGGCTTGGAAATGTCGACGCCGGCGGCTTCGAACACGGCGGCCAGCTTGTCGGCCGGCAGCATGGTGCCGTCCGGGGCGAGCAGGGCGCTCAGTGGGATGTTGTGGGCGCCGGGCATGTGACCGCCCCGCAGGCCGGCGCGGGGCTCGGGGACCTCGCCGGTGAAGCGCCCGGCGGGGCGGGCGTCGAGGATCTGCTCGCGACCGGTCGCCACGATGGTCTTCATCTGCTCGAGCGAGCGGATGATATCGGCCTGGATACGCGGCGTGAAATGCCGCTCCTGCGGCAGGGCTGGGCCGTCCTCGGTGGGGTGACCTTCGGCGATCCATTTGGGCAGGCCGCCGTCCAGCACCGCCACGTCCTCGTGGCCCATGGCGCGGAAGTGCCACCAGACCCGCGCGGCCGGCAGGATGCCGAGGCTGTCATAGACGACGATGCGCGAGCCATCGCCCAGGCCCATCTTGCGAACCCGGGACGCGAACTTGATGGCGCTGGGCAGCATGTGCGGCAGGTCCGAGGTCTCATCGGCGATCTCGTCGATGTCGAAGAACACCGCGCCCGGGATGTGGGCTTGCAGGAACTCTTCCTTGGGGTCGCGCGGCGTGCCCGGCATGAACCACGAGGCGTCGACGATCCGCACATCGGGGGAATCGAGATGGTCGCGCAGCCAGGCGGTCGAGACGAGGGGGTCTTGTGGGGTCATGGCTGCGCCTTTCGGGGTCTGACTCGCCCCAGATTGAGAACTCGCAGGATCGCGGCATCGGCCCCGTGGGGCAAGCTGTTGAGCGCCCTTAAGCGACCAGGCCTACATCCAGGGCGGTGTCGGCAGGCCCTTTTCAGCCAGGAACGCCGGATTGAACAGCTTGCTCTGATAGCGCGAGCCGTGGTCGCACAGGATGGTCACGATGGTGTGGCCCGGACCCATCACCCTGGCCAGTTCAACGGCGCCGGCGACGTTGATCCCAGCCGAGCCGCCCAGGCAAAGGCCTTCGTGCTCGACCAGATCGAAGACGACCTTGAGCATGTCCTCGTCGCTGATCCGGAAGGGGTGATCCACTACCAGGCCGTCCAGATTGGCGGTGATACGGCCCTGGCCGATGCCCTCGCTGATCGAGGTTCCCTCCGACTTCAGTTCGCCGTCCCTGTACCAGCTGTAGAGGGACGCGCCGTGCGGGTCGGCCAGGCCGATCTTCACCGACGGTTTGCGCTCGCGCAGCGCCGCGGCGACGCCGGCCAGGGTGCCGCCCGAGCCGACGGCGCAGATGAAGCCATCCACCTTACCATCTGTTTGTTCGAAGATTTCCGGTCCTGTGGTCAGGTAATGCGCCTGGCGATTGGCGACATTGTCGAACTGGTTGGCCCAGATCACGCCATTGGGCTCGGTCCTGGCAAGTTCCTCGGCCAACCGTCCGGAATAGCGGACATAGTTGTCCGGGTTTGAATAGGGAACGGCGTCCACCTCGACCAGTTCGGCGCCAAGGAGACGGATAGCGTCCTTCTTTTCCTGGCTCTGGGTGCGGGGGATGACGATCGTGGTCTTGTAGCCCAGGGCTGAGGCGACCATGGCCAGGCCGATACCGGTGTTTCCCGC
The DNA here is from genome assembly GCF_965279145.1 of Caulobacter sp. Lineage (NCBI taxonomy): Bacteria > Pseudomonadati > Pseudomonadota > Alphaproteobacteria > Caulobacterales > Caulobacteraceae > Caulobacter > Caulobacter sp. The sequence continues at coordinate 4,169,129 of NZ_OZ257139.1, read as the reverse complement.
CGTGCCCTCCACGATCCGGCCGCCGGGCTTCAGCAGGCCCCGCGCCTCGGCGTCCCGGATGATGCCCAGGGCGGCGCGGTCCTTGACCGACTGGCCGGGGTTCATGAACTCGGCCTTGCCCAGGATCTCGCAGCCGGTCGCCTCGCTGGCGCGGTGCAGTCGGATCAGCGGCGTATTGCCGATAGCGTCCAGAACACTGGGGGAGACGCTGGGTTTGACGGTCATGTGCGCGGTTCGGTGAAGCTGGAGGGGGCGGGGTGCGTTGATCATGGTAGATCGTGTCGCGACGACCCGAAGCAAGCCCAGTTTTCCTAAAGGTCGGGGCGAGGGAAGAAGCAGAGCGTGACGGAACATGGACAGGGCGCGCTGCGGCTGGTGCTAGGCGACCAGCTGAGCGACAACCTCTCGGCCCTCGAGGGACTGGATCCGGATCGCGATCTCGTCCTGATGGCCGAGTCGGTCGCCGAGGCCACGGCCTGGAAGCATCACAGGCAGAAGCTGGTTCTGGTGTGGTCGGCGATGCGCCAGTTCGCTGAGCGCCTTCGGGCCAGAGGCGTGCGGGTTCGCTATGTGACACTGGATGATCCCGCCAACACCGGTTCGATTGGCGGCGAGATCGCCCGCGCTCTAGCCGAGGAGCCGCTGGACCGGGTTATCCGCACGGCCTGCGGCAAGTGGGGTCTGGAGGACCATCTGCTGGCCCTGGCCAGCACCCTTCCGGCTCGGATGGAGATCCGCGAGGACGACCGTTTCCTGTGTTCCCGCAAGCAGTTCGCCGCGTGGGCTGAAGGGCGCAAGGAATTGCGGATGGAGTATTTCTATCGCGAGATGCGCCGCGCCACGGGCCTGCTGATGGATGGCGACAAGCCCGTCGGCGGGCAGTGGAATTTCGACGCCGAGAACCGCAAGAAGCTGCCGGCCGGCGTTCGGCCGCCGCAGCGGCTGCGCACGTCGCCCAACCCCACGACGCGGGAGGTGATGGCCCTGGTCGGGACGGGGTTCGAGGACCATTTCGGCCGCGTCGACTCCTTCGCCTGGCCGACCAATCCCGAGGAAGCGGAAGCGATCCTCGACCACTTCTTCGCAGACATGCTGGCGGGCTTTGGCGACTGGCAGGACGCGATGAGCTGGGGGCGGCCGTTCCTGTGGCACAGCCTGATCTCGCCCGCCCTGAACATCGGCCTGCTGGACCCGCTGACGGTCTGTCGGCGCGCCGAGGCGGCGTATCGGGCCGGCAAGGCGCCGCTGAACGCCGTCGAGGGCTTCATCCGCCAGATCCTGGGCTGGCGGGAGTTCGTGCGCGGGGTCTACTGGCTGAAGATGCCAGAATACGCCCTCCGCAACGCCCTGGACGCCCAGGGCAAGCTGCCGTGGTTCTACTGGACGGGCGAGACCGACATGGCCTGCGTCTCCGACGCCGTGACCGCCGCGCGCGATCACGCCTACGCCCATCACATCCAGCGGCTGATGGTCACCGGCAATCTGGCCATGCTGCTGGGCGTGCATCCCGACGCGGTCGACGACTGGTACATGGTGGTGTTCGCCGACGCCTATGAGTGGGTCGAGATGCCCAACACCCGCGGCATGGCCACCTTCGCCGACGGCGGGATCGTGGGTTCAAAACCCTATGCGGCCAGCGGCGCCTACATCGATCGGATGAGCGACTACTGCAAAGGCTGTCGCTATGACGTCAAGGATCGCAACGGCGATAATGCCTGTCCGTTCAATGCGCTGTACTGGGATTTTATCGACAGACACGAAGTCAGGCTGGCGGGCCTGGGGCGCATGATGATGCCGCTCAAGACCCTGTCGAAAATGCCTGACGCCGAACGGGCGGCCTTCCGCGCCAAGGCGGCGGCCACCCGCAAGGCCATGGGAGTCTAGGCCGGGCTGGCGTGGGTCTCGATGACGTTCAGCAGGGCCAGCGGGCCGCCCGCCGTGGTGGCGGCGCACCAGACGTTATGCAGACCTTCCACCTCGACCAGGCGGTTCTCGACGGCGTCGATCATGATGCCCTCGGCGATGTCGGACGACACCTCGCCCAGCAGTTGCTCTTCCTGCAGTTCGCCGCACCAGGCGGTAACGGCGTCAACCGGGGAGTCGGCGTCGAACTGGGTGATGTAGGTGCCGCCGTGGAAATCCAGGACCATGGTGTAGAGGGTCATTCGAACGCGACCTCGCGATGCTTTTGATCATCTACGCACACCAAAGGTCGTGAAGCGAAGGCCAAACGTCTAGGTCCGGCTCAGACCCAGCTGGATCACATTGGTGCGGTCAGTCCGGAAGCCTGCCTCGCAATAGCTGAGATAGAAACGCCACAGCCGCCGGAAGCGCTCGTCGAAGCCCAGCTTGGCGATCTCGTCCCACGCCGCCTCGAAGCGACGGGCCCATTCGGCCAGGGTGTTGGCATAGTCCTGGCCAAAGCGGTTGATCTCGCGCCACTCCAGCCCGGCCTTGGTGGTCTCGGCCTTCAGGCGGGTCTCGCTGGGCAGCATCCCGCCCGGGAAGATGTAGCGCTGGATGAAGTCGGTGTGGGTCCGATAGTGCTCGAACAGCTCGTCGCGGATGGTGATGATCTGCAGGCCGGCGCGGCCGCCGGGGCTCAGCACCTCGTGGATCTTGCCGAAATAGGTGGGCCAGTATTCCTCGCCGACGGCCTCGAACATCTCGATGGAAGCCACGCGGTCAAAGCGGCCCTGAACGTCGCGATAGTCGATCAGCTGGATGTCGGCCCTGTCGGCCAGCCCCAGGTCGAACAGGCGCTTGCGGGCGAAATCGTGCTGGGCGGGCGAGATGGTGATGCCGGTGACGCGCGCGCCGACCTCCTTGGCCGCGAACTCGGCGAAACCGCCCCAGCCGCAGCCGATCTCCAGCACGCTCTGATCGGTCCGCAGGTCGATGGTCCGGGCCAGGGCGGCGTACTTTGCGGTCTGGCCGTCGGTCAGCGCCTGTCCCGGCTTGTCATAGAGCGCCGAGGAATAGGTCATGCTGGAGTCGAGCCAGCGGGAATAGAAGGCGTTACCCAGGTCATAGTGGGCGTGGATGTTCTTCTTCGACCCTCTGCGGTCATTGCGGTTGAACAGGTGATAGAGCGCGTTGATCGCCCGCATCACGATGTTGCCCTCGACCAGATCGTGCAGGCGGTCGAAGTTCAGCGAGAAGGCCTCGAGCACGGTCGACAGGTCCGGCGTATCCCACTCTCCGGCGATGAAGCCTTCTGCGAAGCCGATGTCGCCCGAGGCCAGGGCCCGGCGTACGAAACGGTAGTCGCGAATCTGGATCACCGCCCGGGGGCCGGGTGTCTTGCCCTCGATGTCCAGACGCTTGCCCGACGGCAGGATGAAGCTGAGGGAGCCCGCCGCCCAGTTCTCGGCCGCGACGCGCAGAGCCGTCCGGAACGCGCCGGGGGCGCGCCGCAGATCCGGGTCATTCCAGAGCGCTGTGTCCGAACAGGTCATGGCGGTCCGCATGCGGTCTCCTGGGCATTAAACGCTCTTGGGACCGTCCCCGCAAATGCCCGTTAGTCTCCCTTGAGACTTTGATAGGCGGCCAGGGCGCGTTGCCGCGCCTGGGCGTGATCCACGACCGGTCTTGAGTATATACGCTTGGCTGCCGGGGTGAGATGCGTCGCCGCCGTCCACGGGCTGTGGATAAGCTTGTCGGGCAGGTTGGCCAGTTCCGGAATCCAGCGGCGCACATAGACGCCGCGCGGATCGAACTTCTCGCCCTGGGTGATCGGATTGAAGATCCGGAAATAGGGCGCGGCGTCCGCCCCGCTGCCGGCGGTCCACTGCCAATTGCCGACATTGTTGGCCAGATCCGCGTCCAGCAGCGTGTCCCAGAACCAGGCCTCGCCCTGTCGCCAGTCGATCAGCAGGTGCTTGATCAGGAACGAGGCCACGATCATGCGAACGCGATTGTGCATGAAGCCGGTGGCCCACAGCTCGCGCATGCCGGCGTCGACAATGGGATAGCCCGTCTGGCCCCGGGTCCAGGCCGCGAAAGCCGCGTCGTCGCGGTTCCAGGGGAAGGCGTCGAACTCCGGGCGGAAGTTGGCGGTGATGATGTCTGGCCGGTGAAACAGGATTGAGTGGTTGAACTCGCGCCAGCCCACCTCCGACAGGAACTTGTCGGCCTGGGCGACGGGAATGTTTCCCGCGGCCGCCTCGGCCCGCGTGGCCGCCCAGACCTGCCGGGGCCCGATCTCGCCGAAATGCAGGTGGGGCGACAGCAGGGAGGTCACCTCGACCCCGGGAATGTCGCGCTTGTCGGCATAGTCCTGGATCTTCGAACTCAGGAAGGTCACCAGACGATCGGCCGCCCCGGCTTCGCCGGGCGACCACATCGAAAAGCCCGTGGACCAGTCCGGCCGGCTCGGATGCAGGCCCCAGTCGGAAAGATGCTCGCTGGCCGGCCACGCGGCGGGCGAGGGCAGGGTGTCCGGCGCCGGCGCGATATGCACCTCGCCAATATGCTCGCGCGCCGCTCGCCAGTACGGCGTGAACACCTTGTAGCCTTCGCCGGAGCCGTTCTTCACCGTCCAGGGCTCGTTCAGCAGGCTGGCGTTGAAGCTCTCGCAGGCCAGACCCCGGTCGCGCAGGTCGGCCTTGATCTCGGCGTCGCGGTCGATGCTGGCCTTGTCATAAAGCCGGTTCCAGACCACGCCCGCCGCGCCGGTCTCGGCGATCAGGTCGTCGAGAACCGAGGCCGCAGGGCCGCGCCGCAGGATCAACCTGCCGCCGCGCTCATGGATGTCGGCGCCCAGCGCGGCCAGCGACTTGTTCAGCCACCACAGCGACGCCGCGCCCATGGGGCGAACGCCTGGTGTCTCGTCCAGAATATAGAGCGGGATAACGGGGCGGCCGGTCGAAACCGCCGCGTCCAGCGCTGGGTTGTCGGTCAGTCGCAGGTCCTTGCGAAGCCACACCACGATCGGTCCGTCGCCGCCCATGTCGATCCGCACTTGCACCGTCCCGCTTCTGAGGCCACCTGTCTGACCTGACATCACCACTCGCCGGAAGTCTTGCCTTGAGTCAGCCCCAAGCCGTAGCCCCAAACGCCGTCGTCGAGATCAAGACCGCGAATGGAAAGCCTGTCCGCATCGGTAACGGCGAAAAGCTGTCGATCATCGCCGGCCCCTGCCAGATGGAAAGCCGCCAGCATGCGCTGGAAACCGCCCATGCGCTGCGCGAGATGGCCGACCGCCTGGGCGTGGGCCTGATCTACAAAACCTCTTACGACAAGGCCAACCGCACCTCGGCCAACGCCCAGCGCGGCATCGGGCTGCATGACAGCCTGCCGATCTTTCAGGAGATCCGCGAGGTCACCGGCCTGCCGACCCTGACCGACGTGCACGAGATCAGCCACTGCGCGCCGGTGGCCGAGGCCGTCGACGTGATCCAGATCCCGGCCTTCCTGTGCCGCCAGACCGATCTGCTGCTGGCCGCCGCCGCCACGGGGCGGGCCATCAACATCAAGAAGGGCCAGTTCCTGGCCCCGTGGGACATGAAGAACGTCATCGCCAAGGTGACGGGCGCCGGCAATCCCAACGTCATGGCCTGCGAGCGGGGCGTGTCGTTCGGCTACAACACCCTGGTCAGCGACATGCGCAGCCTGCCGATCATGAAGGAGATCGGCTGCCCGGTGGTCTTCGACGCCACCCACAGCGTGCAGCAGCCCGGCGGTCTGGGCGGCTCTTCGGGCGGTCAGCGCGAGTTCGTGCCGGTGCTGGCCCGCGCCGCCGTCTCGATCGGCGTGGCCTGCGTGTTCATGGAAACCCACCCTGATCCTGACAACGCCCCTTCGGACGGCCCGAACATGGTGCCCATGAGCCAGTTCGAGGCGCTGGTCGCCAATCTGCTGGAATACGACGCTCTGACCAAGCGGGCGGCATGACCCGGCGCACCGTCCTCGTCACCGGCGGCGCCGGCTTCATCGGCTCCAACATCGTCGCCCGCCTGGCCGAAGACCCCGCCATCGACGTGGTGGTCTGCGATCGGCTGCGCGGCGCGGCCAGCGGCAAGTGGCGCAACATTGCCAAGTCGCCGATCGCCGATTTCGTCGCGCCCGAAGACCTGTTCGACTGGCTGGCCAAGCGCGGCGGCGATGTCGAGCTGGTGATCCACATGGGCGCCGTGTCTTCGACGACCGAGCCGGACGCCGACAAGATCGTCCAGTCCAACTTCGTGCTGTCCCGTGACCTGTGGACCTGGTGCGCAGAGCATGGCCGACGGCTGATCTACGCCTCGTCGGCCGCCACCTATGGTGACGGGGACCTGGGCTTTGACGGCAAGGACGACATCGGGTCGCTCAAGGCGCTGCGTCCCTTGAACGCCTACGGCTGGTCCAAGGCCCTGTTCGACATCTATGCCGTGCGCGAGGCCGCCCGGGGGCGCGCGCCGCTGCAATGGGTGGGCCTGAAGTTCTTCAACGTCTATGGCCCCAACGAGGACCACAAGGATGGCATGAAGTCGGTGGTCGCCCAGATCTGGCCCAAGGTCGCGGCGGGCGAGGGCGTCAAGCTCTTCAAGTCGCATCATCCCGACTACGAGGACGGCGGGCAGCTGCGCGATTTCGTCTATGTGCGCGACGTCGCCGATATTGCCGGCTGGCTGGCGGACAACCCGCAGGTCAACGGCGTCTTCAACCTGGGCTCGGGTCAGGCGCGAACCTTCAAGGACCTGGCCGAGGCCACCTTCCGGGCGATCGGTCGCGAGCCCGACATCGCTTATGTCGACATGCCCGAGGTTCTGCGCGGCAAGTACCAGTACTTCACCGAGGCCGACATGAGCCGCCTCCGGGCCGCCGGCTACACCGCGCCGATGACCAGCCTGGAGGACGGGGTGGATGACTATGTGGCGGGATTTTTGAATACGGACGATCCGTATCGGTAGAGGCCTTGCGTCTTTCGAGGCTCGCCTGCGGCTCGCGCCTCAGGATGAGGACGGTTTGCTGATTTCCTCATCCTGAGGCGCCCGCGTGAGCGGGCCTCGAGGGACGCATGGCGAGGCCGCCAAAAACCCCGCCTCTTGCCGCCACGTCATACTTGCCGCCCCCTTCCGCGAGCGTAATCTAACCGCTGATAAGTCGCGATCTAACGCGACGTGAGCGTGACAGCCGAAAGTGGAAGCCGGTTTCGGCGCCCGTCACGCTCCAGTGCAACAGTTAGAAATATCCGCTCTGCGGATATCTCGGGGAGCGGAACATGGTCGGCATCGCCGCCTGGGGCGCGTACGCGCCGCGTCTACGTCTGAGCCGTAAGGCGGTGGTCACGGCCAACGCCTGGGTCGCGCCTAACCTTGCCTCCAAGGGCAAGGGCGAGCGGTCCATGGCCAACTGGGACGAGGACGCCCTGACCATGGCCGTCGAGGCGGCCCGCGACGCCCTCGGGGCCGGTGACGACCGCAGCCAAATCGACGCCCTCTATTTCGCCTCGACGACCGCGCCGTTCGCCGACCGGCTGAACGCGGGGATCGTCTCGGCGGCGCTGACCCTGGAAAAGTCGATCACCGCCAGTGACGTCACCGGCTCGCAGCGCTGCGGTCTGACCGCCCTGGCCGACGCCCTGGCGGCGGTTTCGGGCGGCGCGGCCAAGACCGCGCTGGTCGCGGCCGGGGAGCGCCGCAAGGCCCGCGCGGTCTCGGCGCTGGAGCTGGACTGCGGCGACGGCGCGGCGGCCTTCGTGGTCACCGCCGAGGGCGGCGCGGCTGATTTCCTGGGGCGCGGCAGCGTCACCGACGATTTCGTCGACCACTTCCGGGGCAATGACGGCGGGTTCGACTATTCGTGGGAAGAGCGGTGGATCCGCGACGAGGGCATCGTCAAGCTGGTCCCGCCCGCCATCAAGCGCGCGCTGCAAGTCGCCGGCGTCGCCGCCGCCGACGTGGCCCACTTCTGCTTCCCCTCGACCTTTTCGGGCATGGCCGCGACCCTGGCCAAGACCCTGGGCATCCCGGCCGAAGCCGTGCGCGACAACCTCGCCGCCGTGATGGGCGAGGCCGGCTCGGCCCATGGTCCGCTGATGCTCGCCCACGCCCTGGAGCAGGCCAAGGCCGGCGAGATCATCGTCGTCGCCCAGTTCGGCCAGGGTGCCGAGGCCCTGGTGTTCCGGGCCACCGGCGCGGCCAACCTCAAGCCGGCGCGTGGCGTGGCGGGTTCGCTGGCCGACCGTCAGGAAGAGACCAACTACCTGAAGTTCCTGATGTTCAATGGCCTGGTCGACTGGGACAAGGGCATGCGGGCCGAGAAGGACAACAAGACGGCCCTGACCACCCTCTATCGCAACGAGGACATGATCCTGGGCCTGGTCGGCGGTCGCTGCCGCGAGACCGGCGTCGTGCAGTTCCCCCGCACCCGCATCTCGGTGGCGCCCAACAACCCCGCCGTCGACACCCAGGAGCCGTACCGCTTCGCCGAGCGCAAGGCGTCGGTGCTCAGCTATTCGGCCGACTACCTGACCTTCTCGATGGCCCCGCCCAACCACTACGGCATGATCGTCTTCGAGGGCGGCGGCCGGATCATGATGGACATCACCGACGTCTCGCCCGGCGACGTCGACACCGGCCTGCCGGTCAAGATGGTGTTCCGCATCAAGGACATCGACGAGAAGCGCGGCTTCGTCCGCTATTTCTGGAAGGCCGCGCCGGATCGCTCGGCCGCCTCAGCCCAAACCGCCGTCGCGGCCGAATAGGAGAGACGATCATGGCGCAAGGCATCCGCGACAAGGTCGCCATCTTGGGGATGGGCTGCAGCAAGTTCGGCGAGCGCTGGGACTGCGGTCCCGACGACCTGATGGTCGAGGCCTATATCGAGGCCATGAGCGACGCCGGCATCGAGCCCAGCCAGCTGGACGCGGCCTGGTTCTCGACCCATGTCGACGAGATGGGCACGGGCAAGGGCGGCACGCCGATGTCGATCGCCCTGCGCCTGCCCAATATCGCCGTCACCCGGGTGGAGAACTTCTGCGCCTCGGGCTCGGAAGCGTTCCGCGGCGCGGTCTATGCCGTGGCCTCGGGCGCGGCCGATATCGCCATCGCCCTGGGCGTCGAGAAGCTGAAGGACACCGGCTATGGCGGCCTGCCGGTGGCCAATCCGGGCACCCTGACGCCGCAGGTCATGCCCAACGGCTCGGCGCCCGGCAATTTCGCCCAGCTGGCCAGCGCCTATCGCGCCAAGCATGGCGTCTCCAAGGACGATCTCAAGCGCGCCATCGCCCACGTCTCGGTCAAGAGCCACGCCAACGGGGTCAAGAACGCCAAGGCCCACCTGCGCAAGGCGATCACGGTGGATCAGGTGCTGAACGCTCCGATGATCGCCGAGCCCCTGGGCCTGTTCGACTGCTGCGGCGTGTCGGACGGGGCGGCCTGCGCCATCGTCACCACGCCCGAGATCGCCAAGGCGATGGGCAAGAAGAACCTGACGATGGTCAAGGCCATCCAGCTGTCGGTCTCCAACGGCTATGAAAGCCAGTACAACGGCTGGGACGGCAGCCACTTCCACACCGCCCGCATCGCCGCCGGCAAGGCCTATCGCGAGGCCGGAATCGAGCGGCCGCGCGAGCAGATCTCGATGATCGAGGTGCACGACTGCTTCTCGATCACCGAGCTGGTGACCATGGAGGACCTGTTCATCTCGCCCGAGGGCCAAGGCTGGCGCGACGTGATGGACGGCTTCTACGACGCCGACGGCGGGGTGCCTTGCCAGATCGACGGCGGCCTCAAGTGCTTCGGCCACCCGATCGGCGCCTCGGGCCTGCGGATGCTTTACGAGATGTACCTGCAGCTGCAGGGCCGGGCCGGCGAGCGACAGCTGAAAGACCCGGTTTTCGGCATGACCCACAATCTGGGCGGCGCGCCGGCCAGCAATGTGTGTTCGGTCGCGATCATCGGGCAGGAGGGGGCTTAATCCCCAACCCTGCTTGGTGTAACCCAGACTCATGGGCGACCGCTTAAAGGGCTTCAAACGCTGGATCTTCGCCGGAGCGGTCCTGGTCCTGGGGCTGCTCGTCGCGGCGGCGTTCGTGTGGCGTTACGACATCCTCAGCAACGCCCTGGACCCCAAGGTCCCGTTCCTGACCTATGAGCCGCCGCCGGCTCCGGATTACGCCAGGGCCTCGTCCTGGGCCCTCCTGCCCAAGGATCCCGCCGGACCGGCCCCCGGCGATCTGCCGGCCGACGTCTTCTTCGTCCATCCCACCACCTTCGATGGCGGACAGGACTGGAACGGCGCGATCGACCAGCCCAAGGCCCAGCGGTTCCTGTCGCGGGTGGTGCTGCCCAACTATGCCGGGCCGTTCTACAGGGTCGGCCGCGTGTTCGCGCCCCGCTACCGGCAGGCGAGCCTCTACACCTACCTGACCCTGCGCGATGACGCCCGCGAGGCCCGGCGCTTCGCCTATGGCGACGTGCGCGAGGCCTTCCGGCTCTATCTGGCCCGCTACAACAACGACCGCCCGTTCATCGTCGTCGGGGTGGAGCAGGGCGGGGCGATGGCCGCGCGGCTGCTGCGCGAGGAAGTCAGCGGCGCCGCGTCGGTCCGGGCGCGCTTGGTCGCCGCCTATCTGATCGAGACCATCGTTCCGGTCGAGGAATATGGCGTTCTGTCGCCCATTCCCGCCTGCGGCCAGCGCGGCCAGACGGGCTGCGTCGCCGCCTGGGCCTCGACCCAGGAGGGCGATTTCCAGCGCATCCAGGACCTGAACCGCCGCTCGTTGATCTGGGACAATGGCGACCAACTGATCGACCTGAATGGCCGTCAGGCGCTGTGCTTCAACCCCCTGCTGGGCGGGACGGGAACCGAGCGCGCGCCGGCTAGGCTGAATCTGGGCGCCGCCAACGCCACGGGGCTGGAATGGGGCGCTCGTCCGGCCTTCCTGCAGCGCCAGGTCTGGGCCCAGTGCCAGGGCGGTCTGCTGCACACCAGCCGTCCGAAATCGACGGCCCTGCGCGGCGCCGGATCCTGGGCTGATCGCCATAAGGTCGACGGCTTCAACCTGTTCTACGCCGACATCGAGGCCGACGCGCAGGAGCGGGTGGCGGTCGCCACGGGCAAGCCGGTTCAGGCCAGCAGGGCTTCCAGTCCACAATAGGTCGGCTGGTCGATGGCGATGCGGGCGATGGCCGTGGCCCTCAGATGCGCCAGCAGGGCAGGATCGCGCGGGGCGATGACGCCGGACTTCAAGGCCTCGCAAAGCCGATGATTCAGATCCGTGAACGCGCCGTCGCCGCCCAGCAGGGCCGTGAGCCGCGCGGTCTCCCCCGTCTCGGCCACGGCGCCCAGGCTCGCTTCGCGCGCCAGCAACGCCCGGGCGTTGTCTGCCACCCGCGCCAGGAACACCCGCCGGCCGTCGCCGGGGTTGTCGGGTTCCGAATCGAAGAGGTCGAGGGCTGTCTGGAGCTCGGCGGCGGTGGGGCAGGTGATCACGCCATGGCCTCCATCAGGTGCACAAGGTCGATCTCGGTCTCGCTGACCCGCCGCCCGATCATGGCCCGTTCGATCGAGGGATCCGAGCCGTTGGCGAAGCTGGCGTACATCATCAGGCACATGACGCCCCATTTCAGCGAGCCCAGGGCCTGCCAGAACTGTAGCCGCGACAACGGGATCTCGCGGCCTCCACCGGCCGCATAGCCGTCCAGCAGGGCCTGATAGTCGCCAAAGCCGCCGACCGGCTTGCGCCACTGACCAAACCGCCAGGAATTGACGCAGATCCAGCCCAGGTCCTCGGCCGGGTCCCCCAGATGAGCCAGCTCCCAGTCCAGCACGCCCACCAGGCCCTGCTCGGGGTGAATCATCAGGTTGCCGTTGCGAAAGTCGCCATGGACCAGCACGGGCGCAACGGGAGCCGGCGACGAGGCCTCCAGCCAGCGAAATGCCGCCTCGAAGGTCGGCCGCTCGGCGCCGGACTGGCGGTAGACCTCCTCGTAGCGCGCCAGTTCGCCCCGGGCGTCGGAGGTGGTCAGCGGCGGCAGGCCGACGGTCGGCGCGCCGTGGATCCGGGCCAACACCTCGCCGCAACGGTGCGCCAGGCCAGGGCGAACCGCGTCGAACGCCGCGTCGCGCACGATCCGCTTGCCCAGGGCCTCGCCTTCGAGCCGGCGCATGACAAAGGCCTCGCCCAGGCCGTCCTCAGGCGCGCAGACATGCTCGACGATTGGCACGGGGGCCCCGGTCCGGGCCGCGGCGACGATCAGGGCCGCCTCGGTGGACAGGGGTTGGGCCGTTTCGCGCGGCGTGGCGCCGTCGGGCCGACGTCGCAGGATCAGCGAGGCGCCGTCATCCAGGTCAAAGGCCCAGGTCTCCAGGCTGGCGCCGCCTGACAGTCGGCGGGCGTTGACCACGGTGGTCGCCGAGGGCGACAGGCGCGGCGCGAGGCGGGCGAGGGCGGTGGGCACATCCATGAAAACAAGGTTTCAGGTCTCACCCAGCGTCATGCAAGGGATCGCGTTATCGACTTTGCCGGCGGATCACCACACCTTGGCGCCGCCTTTCCATTCCGCCCTATCGAGAGTTCCATGCCTTCAGGTCTCGCCGCACTGCTGGATGACGTCGCCGGCATCACCAAGCTCGCCGCCGCCTCCCTCGATGACGTCGCCGGAGCCGCCGGCAAGGCCGGGACGAAGGCCGTGGGCGTGGTCGTGGACGACACCGCCGTCACGCCGGGCTACGCCATGGGCTTCACCCCCGACCGCGAACTTCCGATCGTCTGGAAGATCGCGATGGGGTCGTTCCGCAACAAGCTGCTGTTCCTGCTGCCCGGCGCGCTGCTGCTCAGCGCGTTCGCGCCGTGGGCCGTAACGCCGATCCTGATGCTGGGCGGCGCCTATCTGACCTTCGAGGCGACCGAGAAGATCCTCGAGGCCTTCGACGGCGAGGACAACGAGTGCGACGAGCCCGAGGAGCTGGCGCTCAGCGGACCCGAGCTGGAAAAGCAGAAGGTCAACGGCGCGATCCGCACCGACCTGATCCTGTCGGGCGAGATCATGGCCATCGCCCTGGCCGATGTGGCCCAGCGGCCCCTGCTGATCCAGGCGGCCGCGCTCGCCCTGGTCGGCGTGCTGCTGACCATCGCCGTCTATGGCGTGGTCGGCCTGATCGTGAAGATGGACGACATCGGCCTGCACATGGCCAAGGGCAAGAACGCCGCCTTTCGCGGATTTGGGCGCGGGCTGGTCAAGGCCATGCCGGTGACCATGGACGCCCTGAGCGCGATCGGCACGGCGGCGATGCTGTGGGTCGGCGGCGGGATCATCGTCCATGGCCTGGAGCATTTCCACCTGACGCCGATCCCGCACTGGGTCGAGGGCTTCTCGCACTGGGCGGGTGGCGTTCCGGTGGTCGGGGCGCTGACGGGCTGGATGGCCTTCGCCGCCGGATCCGCAGTCGTCGGCCTGGTGATCGGCGGCGTCATCGCCGGGGTGATGCACCTTTGGCACAAGCGCAAGGGCGCCGCCGCGCACTAACCCGCGTCGTGCTGTGGCGCGGTGGGCTTCCAGTCGAACAGTTCCTGCAGCGTCCGCACCGCCTGGCCACGGGGCGAAGTCAGGTCCGGGTCGCGGGCCAGGATCAGGCGGGCGTCGTCGGCGGCCACGGCGATCAGGTCGCGGTGGGCCACGGGGTCGGCCAGACGATAGGCGGGAAAGCCGCTCTGCTTTAGGCCCAGGGGATCGCCGCCGCCGCGCAGTTCCAGATCCTTCTCGGCGATCTCGAAGCCGTCGTCGGACTTGCGCAGGATGTCCAGCCGCTGCTGGGCGGTGTCGGACAGGGGCAGGTCGTACAGCAGCACGCAGGAACTCTCCCGCGCGCCGCGTCCGACCCGGCCGCGCAACTGGTGCAGTTGGGCCAGGCCGAAGCGCTCGGCCTGCTCGATGACCATGATGCTCGCGTTGGGCACGTTGACGCCGACTTCGACCACGGTGGTGGCGACCAGCACCGAGACCTTGCCGTCCACGAAATCGGCCATGACGGCGTCCTTCTCGGCGGCCGGCATCTGGCCGTGCACGAGGCCGACCGACGAGCCGATGATCTGGCGCAGGTCGGCGGCGCGCTCCTCGGCGGCGCGCAGGTCGATCTTCTCGGATTCCGAGACCAGCGGGCAGATCCAGAACGCCTGGGCGCCACTGGCGGCGGCGGCCTTCAGGCGAGCGATGATCTCGGGCAGACGCGGCATGGGCACGGCCCGGGTGGCGACCGGCGTGCGTCCTGGCGGCTTTTCGTCGATGCGCGAGACGTCCAGATCGCCGAACACTGTCAGTTCCAGCGTGCGCGGGATGGGCGTGGCCGACATGGCCAGCAGGTGCACCCCATCGCCCTTGTCCTGCAGTCGGCGGCGCTCGTTGACGCCGAAGCGATGCTGTTCGTCGATCACCGACAGGCCCAGGGCCTTGAAGACCACGTCATCCTGGAACAGGGCGTGGGTGCCGATGGCCACGGCGTGGGAGCCGTCGGCCAGGCCGGCCAGCTTGGCGGCCCGGCCGGCGCCCTTGTCGCGGCCCGTCAGCAGGATCACCGACAGGCCAAGGGCCGCCAGGGGCGCGGCCATGGTCTCGTAGTGCTGGCGGGCCAGGATCTCGGTGGGGGCCATGATCGCCGACTGCAGACCCGCGCCCGCGGCGTCGGCGACGGCCAGCATGGCGACCACGGTCTTGCCCGAGCCCACGTCGCCCTGCAGCAGGCGACTCATGCGCTCGCCCGAGGCCAGGTCGCCGCGCACCTCCGACAGGCTGCGGATCTGGGCGCCGGTCAGCTTGAAGGGCAGCGCCCTTTCGGCGGCCTCGGCCAGGGGGCTGGCGGCGATGCGTGGGGCGGGCTGGGCGCGGCGCGAGGCCTTGCGCTGGGCCAGGGCCAGTTGGTGGGCCAGCAGTTCGTCATAGGCCAGGCGGCGACGATGGGGTGACAGCGGATGGACGTCGGCTTCCCCGCCGGGATGGTGGGCGGCGGCGAAGGCTTCGCGCCAGGCCGGAAGAGCCTCCCGGGCCTGCCAGGCCGGGTCCAGCCACTCGGGCAGGGGCGCGGCGCGGTCCAGGGCTTCGAGGGCGAACCGCCTGAAGGTGCGCGACGGCAGGCCGGCGGTGGCGGGATAGACCGGCTCGAATTCGGGGATATCGCCGGCCCGCTCTTCCGGCAGCAGATATTCGGGATGGGCGACCTGGATTTCCGAGCCGAAGCGCTCGACCTTGCCGCTGACCGCGCGGCGGGCGCCGACCGGGTGCTGGCGCTCCAGGTGCGGGCCATGGCCCTTGAACCAGGTCAGGGTCAGGAACCCCGTCTCGTCCCAGGCGCGGATCTTCCATGGCTGTCCCAGGCGTCCGGGCTGCTGATGCGCGTCGATGCTGACGATGAAGGTCTGGACCTGGCCGTCGATGGCGCGGTCGACCGTGGTGGCGGTGCGACGGATGACGCTTTGCGGCAGGGTGAACAGCACATCCCGCACGAGGGGACCCGCCAGGCGCTCGACCAGGGGCGCGACGCGCGGCCCCACGCCTTTCAGCGTGGAGACCGGCGTGAACAGGGGAAAGAGAATCTCGGGTCGCATCTGGAGACGACCATAGCCAAGTCGGCGTCGGAAGGGGACGCTGGTTAGGCGTCCCGGTTCATCACGGGGCTGATCGCCGCGATGATATCGGCGTGTTCTTCGGCGCGGGAAGCGCCCGAGACGTTCAGGCGGGTGTAGAGCGTAGCGGCGCCGTGCCGGGTGACGGCTTCGGACCAGCGCTCGGTGGACCCGACCAGATTGTTGGTCTCGCCGGCGAACACCACCACGCCCTGAGCGTCCAGATAGATGAAATTGCCAGCGATCGTCGTCCGGGGATCGGCGCCCTCGGCCAGCTTGTAGCGGTAGACGGCGCCAGAAGCGCCTTTCAGTTCGATATAGGGTTTCACGGGACCTCGCCTCAACAGCACGCGGCGCTGGCGGCGATCTGGTGGCGGGCGCCGGAGGCCAAATTAAGGCTCAGGACGCCGCCACTTTGCCGAGGAATCGTCGCGTGCGCTCCTCCTTAGGCGCTCCGAACAGCTCGCGCGAGGGGGCCTGTTCAACGATAACGCCGTCATCCATGAAGATCGTGCGGTCGGCGACGTCGCGGGCGAAGTCCATTTGATGGGTGACAATCAACATGGTTCGGCGTTCGGAGGCCAGGTCGCGGATCACCGACAGCACCTCGCCGACCAGTTCCGGGTCGAGGGCGGAGGTGGGCTCGTCGAACAGAATAACCTCCGGATCCATGGCCAGGGCGCGCGCGATGGCGCAGCGCTGCTGCTGGCCGCCCGACAGTTCGCCCGGATACGCGTCGGCGCGGCCGCCCAGTCCGACCTTGTCCAGAAGCGCACGGCCACGCTCCAGCGCCTGGGTCCGAGACTGCTTGCGGACGACGATCGGACCCTCGATCACATTTTCGAGCGCGGTGCGGTGCGGGAACAGATTGAAGTTCTGAAAGACGAAGCCAACCCGCCCGTTCAGCGCGCGGGCCAAGGGGGCGCGGGGCGCGGCCTCGACCTCGGCGATGCGCAGGCTTCCGCCGTCCAGAAGCTCCAGCCCGGCCATGCAGCGCAGCAGGGTGCTCTTGCCCGAGCCGCTGGGGCCGATGATGGCCACGACCTCGCCGGTGGCCACCTCGAGATCGACGCCATTCAGCACGGTGGCGGCGCCGAACTTCTTGACCAGGCCCCTGGCGGTGATCGCGCTCATCGGCGGCCCTCGGCGGCGCGGCGTTCCAGAACGCCCTGTCCGGCGGCCAGCAGGGTCGAGACGATCCAATAGATCGCCGCCGCCGCCAGATACATCGTGAAGATCTCGAAGGTGCGGGCGGTGATCAGCTGGGTCTGGCGGAACAGCTCGGGCACCTGGATCGTGGCGGCCAGCGAGGTGTCTTTGACAAGGCTGATGAAGCTGTTGGAAAGCGGGGCCACGGCCGTGCGGGCGGCCTGCGGCAGGATCACCCGGCGCAGGGCCTGGCCGCGGCTCATGCCCAGCACGGTGGCGGCTTCCCACTGGCCGCGATCGACATTGGCGATGGCGCTGCGCAGGATCTCGCAGGCATAGGCGGCGATGTTCAGCGAAAAGCCGATGCCGGCCGCGACCAGCGGCGGCAGCTCGACGCCAAATTGCGGCAGGCCGTAATAGATCAGGAAGAGCTGCACCAAGAGCGGCGTGCCGCGAATGGCCGAGACATAGGCTCCGGCCGGCCAGCGCAGCAGGGCCGAGCGCGACAGCCGCATCAGCGCCAGGCCAAAGCCCAGGACCAGGCCCAGGTTCATGCCGATCAGACTGAGCGCCACGGTGTAGCCCGCGCCCTTCAGCAGCAGGGGCGCGGACTGGCGCAGAAGATCGAGCGTGGCGTCCATGCCTATCGGGTCACGTCCGCGCCGAACCACTTCTGCGACAGCGCCGCCAGCCGGCCGTCGGCGCGCATCGCGTCGATGGCCTGGTCGACCATGACCTTCATGGCAGGATCCTTGAGCATGGCCACGCCCTGGTTCTGCGCCGCGAAGGCGGGGCCCGAAGCCACGAACTCGGGCGAGTTCTTGACGAAGTCGGCGGCCACCAAGCGGTCGTTCAGCACCGCGTCGATGCGCCCGGCCTTCAGGTCCTGGTACTTGGTCGGGTCGTCGTCATAGGTGCGGATGTCGGCGGTCGGCACATTGGCGCGCGCCCAGCTCTCGTAGTTGGTGCCCAGGCCGACGCCCACCTTCTTGCCGGCAAGGTCGGCGGGTGAATAGGGGCCCGCCTTGCCCTTCAGCGTGATGATCTGGATGCCCGAGACCGTATAGGGCTTGGAAAAGTCGTACTTGGCGGCGCGTTCGGGCGTGATGGTGATCTGGTTGACGACCACGTCGATGCGGCGGGATTCCAGCGCGCCCAGCAGGCCGGCGAAAGGCGAGGGGCTGAACACCGGCTTGAGGCCCATCTGGGCCGCCAGGGCCCTGGCGAAATCGACATCGAAGCCGGCCAGCTGGCCGTCCTTGTCCTGGAAGTTGAACGGCGGATAGGTCCCCTCCAGACCGATCCGCAGGGTCTTGGTCGCTTCGACCCGTTGCGCGGTCGTCTGGGGGCCATCCTTGGCCTTGTCGCCGCAGCCGGCAAGGGCCAGCACGCCGCCGGCGCCAAGGGCCAGCAGGATGTCGCGGCGGGCAGGGAATCGCATGTGGACCTCTGACAGGTTTTCTCTCACCGCAGTTCTATACGCCCGTTCGCCCTTCGCCAGACCCCTTGCGACACCGGCGGGGCGACGATGGATCCAGCGGGCGCTTTGTCGGGATTCTGCCCTTCTCGCGCGCAGAATCCCGAGTGGTCGGGCCTACCGCTTGCGCACGAACACCGTGCCGGCCGAATAGCCCGCGCCGAAGCTGCAGATCAGCCCGGTCTCGCCCGGCTTGAAATCGTCATTGGCCGAGTGGAAGGCGATGATCGAGCCGGCCGAGCTGGTGTTGGCGTAGGTATCCAGGATGATGACGTTCTCGCCGGGAGCGGGATCGCGGCCCAGCACCTTGCGGCCGATCATCTCGTTCATGTTGATATTGGCCTGGTGCAGCCACAGCCGCTTGAGGCCGTGCGGATCCACGCCCAGGTCGGCGGCGTGCTGGATGATCATCTCGCTGACCATCGGCACCACCTCGCGAAACACCTTGCGGCCTTCCTGCACGAACAGCTTGTCCTTGGCGCCGATGCCTTCCGGGGCGGCGTTGTTGAGGAAGCCAAAGTTGTTGCGGATGTTGTTGGAGAACACCGTCTTCAGGCGGGTGCCCAGGATCTCCCAGCCGCCCGTGGCCTGGGCCGCGTCCTCGATGATCACGGCCGTGGCCACGTCGCCGAAGATGAAGTGGCTGTCGCGATCCTTGAAGTTCAGGTGGCCCGAGCAGATCTCGGGATTGACCATCAGCACCGCCTTGGCGCTGCCCGTGGCCACGAAGTCGACGGCCGTCTTGATGCCGAAGGTCGCCGAGGAGCAGGCCACGTTCATGTCGAAGGCGAAGCCCTCGATGCCCAGGGCCTGTTGCACCTCGATGGCCATGGCCGGATAGGCCCGCTGCATGTTCGAGGCGGCGCAGATCACCGCGCCGATTTCCGACACCGGCTTGCCCCAGGCGGCGATCGCCTGCTTGGCGGCCTCGACGGCCATCTCGGCCAGGATCGAGATCTGGTCATTGGGCCGCTCGGGCAGGTCGGGCCGCATCACGGCCGGGTCGATGATCCCGGACTTGTTCATCACGAACCGCGACTTGATGCCCGAGGCCTTCTCGATGAACTCGGGCGAGGAGGGGGCCAGGGCCGCCACGTCGCCGGCCGCGATGGCCTCGGCGTTCTGCGCGTTGAAGCGCTCGACGAACGTGTTGAAGGCTTCGACCAACTCGGTGTTCGAAATGCTGAAGGGCGGGGTGTAGAGCCCCGTGGCGGCGATGACGGCTTGATGCACGCGACTGTCCCGATGATGCGCGCGGAGCCTCAAGGGGCCCGCGATTTCTTGTTCTGGCGCCGTTGATATCATGGATGACGCCGCCGTCATCATCAGTGTGTCCGACGCGCCGCGTTGCCGCTCCGACACGCAATGGCCTCAAACCCGACCGTGAACCGCCCCATGCCGGCCGTGTTCCGCGCCTAGCTGAAAGGCCGCTGAGGGAGCTGAAGAATGAGTACGAGTAGGAGTAACAACAATGAAAACTCTCATCGCCGCGACGCTTGTCGCCGCTTCGGTCGCTGCTATCCCCGCCCTGTCGCAGGCCCAGACCTCGCCTGAAATCTATGGTTCGGTCGGCTACGGCTCGACCCGCGCCAGCGGCGCCGACACCGGCGTCATCCAAGGGCGCGTCGGCGCCAAGATCACCCCCCACTTCGGTGTTGAAGGCGAACTCGCCGGCGGCGTTTCGGACGACAAGACCTATGTCGCCGGCGTGCCGGTCAATGTGAAGCAGCAGCATCAGGCCGCCGCCTATGCCGTGGGCTTTCTGCCGGTGACGCCGAACATCGAGCTTCTGGCGCGCGCCGGTTACGGCACGACCAAGTTCGACGCCTCCTCGGCCGCCTCGCCGCTGAAGGGCTCGATGGAAAGCTGGAACTACGGCGTCGGCGCCCAGTACAGGTTCGACGACAGGAACGGCGTTCGCGCCGACTGGACCAAATCGGAGTTCAACAACTCCAAGGAAGACGCCGACACGCTCGCCGTGGCCTACGTCCGCAAGTTCTAGGAGGTTTCGTCCCGGGCCCTGAGGCCCGGGACGCCTTCCCTGAAGCCGGTCGCCCCGGAGCGACCACGTCGACCCAGTCGCGGAGCCTCCGCCCGAGGCTTTACCCAGCGCTGCAGCGGCGCGTCGACGAACCGCTCGAACAGGGCCGAGAAGACGATGGCGGCCGGGAAGGCCAGGGCCCAGGTCAGCCACAGGGCGGGCTGGCCCAGGACCAGTTTGCCGGCGGCCACGTGCTGCGCGCCAAACCAGGTGACGCCGACGAACTGGTTGGTCAGGTACAGCGAGAACGACAACCGTCCCGCCGTGCTGGCCCAGGCCCAGCCCGTCCGCGCCGAGGCCCCGGCGGCGAAGATCAGCAGGCCCAGCAGGGCCAGGCTGGCATGATCGAACCGTCCGATCAGGTTCAGGCCCACGACCCCGGCGATGGCCGCCGCGCCCAGTCCGTCGGCCATGCGGGCGCTGACCAAGACCTCGCGCCCCATGCGGGCGATCAGGGCGCCCAGCAGGAACAGCGGCAGGGCGCGGATGACGCCGTACTTCAGCGGCAGGCGATAGGCGGCTTCGCCCAGAATCGGACGGCAGGCCAGATCGACCGCCGCGAAGATCAGGACTCCGACCGCCAGCGCCGCCCAGGGCGATCGAATCCTGGAGAAGGCGCGCCACAGGGTCGGGAAGGCGGCGTAGCAGAAGATCAGGGCCGACAGCGTCCAGGTCGGGGTGTTCCAGCCGGACGGGCCGTCGAAACCCCAGGCCTGGACCAGGAACACCTGGGCCGGCAGCTGTGACCACTGGAACCACTGCGGGTTCTGCGGCGCGATCCCCACCAGGCTGGTGACCAGGATCAGGGCGACAAAGCCCGATAGCATCACCAGGTGCGAAGGCCAGACGCGGGCGACGCGCCTCAGCAGAAATTCGCGGTCCTTCACCTGGCGACCGGCGACCCGGTCGCCATAGGCGCGGCCCAGCACATAGCCCGACAGCATCAGGAAGAAGTCCGTCGCCAGATAGCCGCGCCCCAGCGCCGGATGCAGGGAAAACAGGCTGACCGGCGCCTGCTCGGCATAGTGATAGACCACCATGAAGAAGGCCGCGAAGAAGCGCAGGGCGTCCAGCGGGCCGCCGCGCGACAGGGGGCGTGCGTCATTGCGGTACGGCAAGGCGGCGCTTTGCATCAGGAACTCCGGTCCACGCGGCCTGTCAGCAAGGCGCGCGCCAGCAGGAGCGTTTTATCCGGGCATCGGTTAAAACCCACACCTGACCTTTCCGAGCCGGATTCGCCCGTGACCCTGAAGCCCGTCGCCGACCTGTCCGAAACCGAAGCCGCCGATGCGCTGGCCGCGCTGGCCGACGAGCTGGCCGCCCACGACCTGCGCTATCACCAGCAGGACGCGCCGACGATCTCGGACGCCGAGTACGACGCGCTCAAGCGCCGCAACCTCGACATCGAGGCGCGCTTTCCGCACCTGATCCGCGAGAACTCGCCCTCCCTGCGCGTCGGCGCGGCGCGGGCCGACCAGTTTTCGCCGGTCGAGCACGGCGTGCCGATGCTCAGCCTCGACAACGCCTTTTCCAATGACGAGGCGATCGAGTTTGACGCCCGTGTGCGGCGGTTCCTGCGGCTCTCGGCCGATGAGCCCCTGGCCTATACCGCCGAGCCCAAGATTGACGGCCTGTCGGCGTCCTTGCGCTACGAGAAGGGCGTGCTGGTCC
Organism: Caulobacter sp.; assembly: GCF_965279145.1. Classification (NCBI taxonomy): domain Bacteria; kingdom Pseudomonadati; phylum Pseudomonadota; class Alphaproteobacteria; order Caulobacterales; family Caulobacteraceae; genus Caulobacter; species Caulobacter sp. Next base: position 4,147,244 of record NZ_OZ257139.1, on the reverse strand, counting down.
AGGGCGCGACCCGGGGCGACGGCCGGGTGGGCGAGGATGTCACCGCCAACCTGCGCACCATCGCCGACATTCCCCAACGCCTGAAGGGCTCAGGCTGGCCCGACGTCATCGAGGTGCGCGGCGAGGTCTATGTCGAGCTGGCCGCCTTCGCCGCCTTCAACGCCGCCGCCGAGGCGGCCGGCCAGCGCACCTACGCCAACCCCCGCAACTTCGCCGCCGGTTCGCTGCGCCAGATCGACCCCAAGATCAGCGCCCAGCGGCCGCTACGCTTCTTCGGTTATGCCTGGGGCCTGGTCAGCGACAGCTTCGCGGGCAGCCAGTGGGAGGCCCTGGCCAAGCTGGAGTCCTGGGGTTTCGTGACCACGGCCCCGCCGGCCCGGCGCGTCGAGAACGCCCAGGGCCTGCTGGACATCTATGCGCAGTTCGAGATCCTGCGGCCCAAGCTGGGCTTCGATATCGACGGTGTGGTCTACAAGGTCGACGATCTGGACCTGCAGAAGCGTCTGGGTTTCGTCTCGCGCTCGCCGCGTTGGGCCATCGCCCGCAAGTTCCCGGCCCAGAAGGCCCGCACGATCCTGGAGGCCATCGACCTGCAGGTGGGCCGCACGGGCGCGATCACGCCCGTGGCGCGGCTGAAGCCGGTGACGGTGGGCGGGGTCTCGGTGACCAACGCCACCCTGCACAATGGCGACGAGATCGCCCGGCTGGATGTGCGGATCGGCGACACGGTGGTGATCCAGCGGGCCGGCGACGTGATCCCGCAGATCGTCGAGGTGGCTCTGGACGTCCGGCCCGACCCCGCGCCGCCGGCCTATGAGTTTCCGCATGTCTGCCCTTGTCCGCTGAAGACGCCGCTGGCGCGCGAGACCAACGCCTCGGGGACCGAATCCGTCGTCCGGCGCTGCACCGGCGAGTTCGCCTGTCCGTTCCAGCGGGTCGAGCACCTGCGCCACTTCGTGTCGCGCCGGGCCTTCGACATCGAGGGTCTGGGCGAGAAGCAACTGCAGGCCTTTTTCGACGAGGGCTGGATCAAGGAGCCGGCCGACATCTTCCGCCTGGCCCGCGACGAGGAGAAGCTGACGGCGCTGCGCGAGCGCGACGGCTACGGCGAAACCTCCGTCACCAATCTGGTCAAGGGGATCGAGGCGCGGCGCACCATCGGTCTGGACCGGGTGGTCTACGGTCTTGGCATGCGCGATATCGGCGAGACCACCTCGACCGTCCTGGCCCGCCACTTCGACGCCTTCGCCGACCTGCAGGCCGCAGCGGAGGCCGCCGCGACCGGTTTGCCGACCGCCACCTATCTGGAGCTGTCGACGGCGCCCGGCGTGGGCCCCAAGGCGCTGGACCTGCTGGTCGAGGCCGGAAAGGGCGGTCTTCTGGCCGATCCCTGGCCGCAGGCCGACAATCTCGAGATCAAGATCGGCCACGCCGTCCCCAAGCTGACCAAGCCCGCCCGCGCGGCCCTGGCCGAGCGCTATGGGACCTGGGACGCCTTTGCGGCCGCCCTTGTCGAGGCCGCCGGCGGCGCGCCGGGCGAGGACTATCTGCACCTGGCCGCCGTCGATGGCGTGGGGCCCGTGGCGGCCCAGTCCCTGGCCCGGTTCTTCAGCGAAGAGCACAACCGGCAAAAGGTCGCCAATCTGGTCGAGCAACTCGACATCCAGGCCGTCGCCAAGCCAAAGACCGACACCGCCGTGGCCGGCAAGACCATCGTCTTCACCGGCGCGCTGGAAAAGATGACCCGCGACGAGGCCAAGGCCCAGGCCGAGGCCCTGGGCGCCAAGGTCGCCTCATCGGTCTCGAAGAAGACGGACCTGGTCGTGGCTGGTCCGGGGGCGGGCTCGAAGCTGAAAACCGCCACCGACCTGGGCATCCAGGTGATGACCGAGGACGAATGGCTGGCGATGGTGGCGGGCTGACGGGTCGATTTCGAAGATTTCGCCCTGAATTCGCCGCGACGCTTGCCGTTCCTGGCGGATCGGGCGATCCGTTACGCCGAACGCGTGTTCGAAACGCGAACCCTTGGGAGTACAAGCATGTTCCGCACCACCTTGATCGCCGTCGCGGCCCTCGGCGCGCTGGCCAGCCCGGCCTTCGCCTCGGATATCACGGGCCTTTGGGCCACCCCGACCAACGGCGGGCAGGTCGAGATCGGCCGCTGCGGCAACAGCCTGTGCGGCAAGCTGGTGACGTCCCAGCACATCAAGGACGATCCGTCGCTCAAGGACGGAAAGAACAAGGACGCCGCCCAGCGCGGTCGCACGCTGAAGAACCTGCAGATGCTGTACGACTTTACCGGCGGCCCCACCAAGTGGACCGGCGGCAAGGTCTATAATCCCGACGACGGCGGCACGTATTCGGGCACGATCGACATGCTCAACGACAACCAGCTGAAGCTGAAGGGCTGCATCGTTGCGCCGCTGTGCAAGACGCAGGTGTGGAACCGGGTTCGGTAGTAATGGTCCTACCCCTGATGGGGGAGGCGGTCGCGTAGCGACCGGAGGGGGAAGTGGCCTGGGCCGTTGAGCTTCCCTCTCCGTCGCCTGCGGCGACACCTCTCCCTTCAGGGAGAGGATCTCAAGCCTACAGCGGCGCGCAGGCCTCTTCCATCCAGGCCCGCACCTCGGGGTCGACCCGGGGCCCGATCTCCTTCAGCACCCGCGCGTGATAGGCGTCGAACTGGGCGACCTCTTCGGCGCTGAGCAGCGCCTTGTCGATCAGGCGGCGGTCGATCGGGGCCAGGGTCAGGGCCTCGAAGCGGTGCATCGGACGCTCACCCCCGGCGATGTCCTCGGCGGGCATGACCACTTCCAGGTTCTCGATGCGGATGCCGTATTCGCCGTCCTTGTAGAAGCCGGGCTCGTTGGAGACGATCATCCCCGGCTGCAGGGCTATGGTGTTGGGCGCCTTGCTGATCCGCTGCGGGCCTTCGTGAACACCGAGATAGACGCCGACGCCGTGGCCGGTGCCATGGTCATAGTCCAGGCCGTGAGCCCACAGGGCGGCGCGGGCGAAGGCGTCGATGGCCGAACCGGTGGTGCCGGCCGGGAAGCGCAGACGGGCGATGGCCAGGTGGCCCTTCAGCACCAGGGTGTTGCGCTGGACCATCTCGGCCGACGGCTCGCCGATCGCCACCGTGCGGGTGACGTCGGTGGTGCCGTCCAGATACTGGCCGCCGCTGTCGACCAGCAGCAGCGAGCCCATGGCGGCTTGCTGATTGCTGCGCTCGGTCGGGCGATAGTGCGGCAGGGCGCCGTGGCCATTGGCGCCGGCGATGGTGTCGAAGCTGAGGTCCTTGAGCACGCCGGTGGCCTCGCGGAAGCCTTCCAGCTTGGCGACGGCCTGCTTCTCGTCCGGCGGATTGATCTGACCTTCGGTGGCCAGCCAGTGCAGGAAGCGGGTCAGGGCCGCGCCGTCGCGGCGGTGGGCCTCGCGCGTGCCTTCGATCTCGACGGCGTTCTTGCAGGCCCGCGGCAGGGTGCAGGGGTCCATGCCGCGCACGACCTTGGCGCCCGCGCTGGTCAGGGTGTCGAAGTACCAGGCCGAGGACTGGCCCGGATCGACCAGCACGCTCTTGCCCGCCAGGTCCGCCAGGGCGCCTTCCAGGGCTTCGGGCGTTTCCAGCGACACCTGGTTGCCGAGCCAGGCGGGCAGCTTGGCCGTAACCTTGGCCGGATCGATGAACACACGGGCCGTGCCGTCGGCGTTGACGATGGCCTGGGATAGCGGCAGGGGCGAGCGGATCACGTCGCCGCCGCGCACATTGAACAGCCAGGCGATCGAGGAGGGCGCGGTGATCACGGCGGCTTCCGCGCCCAGGGTGGCCAGGCTGGCGCCGATGCGGCCGCGCTTGGAGGCGGAGTCCTCGCCGGCATACTCGACCGGCTGGGGCACGATGGGCGCGGCGGGCTGGGCCGGACGCTGGGCGCCCCAGGCTTCATCCAGCGGATTGGTCGCGACGGCCTTCAGTTCGGCGCCGGCCCGGGCGGCGGCAGCCTTCAGGGCGTCCAGGGCCTGGGGGCTGTGCAGGCGGGCGTCATAGCCGATCACCGCGCCGGGCGTGGCGGTCTCCAGATAGGCGGGGACGCCGCCCTCGACGAGGTCGCGGATCTCGAACACGTCCTGATCAACCTGCTCGCGCACCTGCAGGGTGTAGCGGCCGTCGACGAAGACGGCGGCGCGGTCGCGCAGGATCACGCCGGCCCCGGCCGAGCCGGTGAAGCCGCTGGCCCAGGCCAGGCGGTCATTGGCGGCCGGCAGGTATTCGTTCTGGTGCTCGTCCTCGTGCGGCACGAGGAAGCCGTCCAGACCCTGGCGGGCCATGGCGGCGCGGATCAGCGGAACGTGGCGGGGTCCGAAGGACGGATCGGTGGATTCATCGAAGGTCTGGCGCATGGCAGGGATTTAGAGCGTGGGCTCCAAAAGGCCAAGTGCGGCCGCATCGCGTGCTCGACATACCCGCGTTCGTGCGACGGGACGTCGCATGGCGAGAGTCAGCGTCGCTTGCAACTGTGAAGCTTGGCGCCGGGCGAGCGATCCTGGGCTTTCGGAGAAATGCCATGATGAGCTGTTGTTCCGCTAAGATCCCGGCCTTGTCGCGTCGGGAAGCTTTTGGCCTGATCGCCCTGGGCGGCGGCGTCGGCCTGCTATCGACCCTGGCGCCGGGCGTCGCCCGGGCTCGCGGTCATACCGACATGCTTCTGCTCACCTGCATGGACTATCGCCTGACCGATGACACCGTCGCCTATATGGACGGGCGTGGCCTGCGCGACAAATATGATCATGTCGTTCTGGCCGGCGCTTCACTGGGGGCGCTGACGGACAAGTATCCCAGCTGGGGCGAAGCGTTCTGGAGCCATCTCGACGTGGCCATCAGCCTGCACGCCATTCACAAGGTCATGGTGCTCGATCACCGCGATTGCGGCGCCTACAAGGTGATTCTCGGCGCGGACGCTATCGCGACGCCGGAGCTGGAACTGGCCGCGCACACCAAGGAACTTCAAGCCCTGCGCGCGGAAATCAAGCGTCGTCACGAGCATCTGGAGGTCGAACTGGGCCTGATGTCCCTGGACGGCAAGGTCGAGACCATCGCCTGAGTTCAGGCCGCCCCGATCCGGTCCAGTTCGGATCGGGGCGGCCTCGACATCAGCCTCAGGGGCGCTGGAGAACCAGCGTCGCCCAGGCGTCGCGATGGATGCGGCTGACGATCTTGAAGCCGCGTGACAGATAGGCCGCCTTGACCATGCGTTCCTGGGTGCGCAGCAGGCCCGACAGGATCACCGTTCCGCCCGGGACCAGGGCGCGCTTGATGTCCTGGGCCAGGCTGATCAGCGGGCGCGCCAGGATGTTGGCGAACACCAGGTCATAGGGCGCGTTGTCGGCCACCAGCCGGTCGCCCAGGCCTGAGGCGTGGACGAACTTGGCGTTGGCCTGATTGACCTTGGCGTTCTCGCGGGCGATCCGGACGCTGGGCTTGTCGATGTCGGTGCCGACGGCCAGCTTGCTGCCCGTGCGGGCGGCGGCGATGGCCAGCAGGCCCGTACCGGCCCCGACGTCCAGCACCTTCTTGAAGCCGCGCGCCTTGATCAGACGGTCATAGGCCTGCAGGCAGCCCACGGTGGTGCCATGGTGGCCGGTGCCGAAGGCCGCGCCGGCCTCGATGCGCAGGTTGACGGTGCTGGCCGGCAGACGGCCGCGATCGTGCATCCCGTAGACGAAGAAGCGCCCGGCCTTGACCGGCGGCAGGCCCGACAGCGCCATGGCCAGCCAGTCGGCATCGGCCAGCACCTCGGTGGTCACCTTCAGCTTGAAGCCGGCCAGCACGCGGTTGATGCCGTCGGACTCGTCCTGGGTGGTCGGAAAGGCGTCGATCCGCCAGATGCCCTTGTCCTCGTCCTCTTCCAGGATCGAGTAGGTGGCGCCTTCCAGCGCGACGTCGACATCAATGGCGTCTGCGGCGGCTTCGGCGTCGGCGCGGGCGCCGCGGGCGACGATCTGTTGGGGCGTATAGTCGGTCATGCCGCTCCAGTAGCCATCCCGGAGCCGAAAGGCGAGTCAGTCCGAGGTCGGCGCGCCTTCGGGCGGATCCTCGGGAAGGGCCACATTGAGGATGTCGCCTTGGGTCGAAGCCCAGTGAGGCTGGGCGGGCGGGGTGCGGGCGACCGTCACCAGAGGCGGCGGGACGTCCATCGGCGGCGGCATCACGAACGGCTCTTCATCGCGATAATAGGCGGCGTCGGTGCGTTGCACCGGGGGCGGGGCCAGAAAGTCGGTGCCGATCACATAGTCGGGCACCTTGCCGGTCGGCCAGGCGATGGGAGCAGCCGTTTCTTCGAGAGCGGCGCGGTTGACCGACTGCTCCGGCGCGGGGTCCTCGATCTGGCCGCCGATGCGGAATATCAGGCCGAAGGCGATGCCGATCACGGCCGCCAGCGGCGCGCCGTACAGCACCGGCCGGGTCAGCGCGAAGGTCTTCAGCGGCGTGAACGGGATGTCCATGCCCTGATAGCGCCCGAGACGCCGTTCCGTTCGCTTCCTGTGTCGAGAAAATCCCGGTCCGCCGATCGCGGCGCGTCAATGCGGCGCGCCGCTCCTGGAAAACAGGTTGATCACCAGCACCCCCGCCATGATCAGCGCGATCCCGGCCAGGGCGGCGCCGTCCAGGCGCTGGCGATACATCACCCAGGCGATGCCGGTGACCAGCACGATGCCGACGCCCGACCAGATGGCGTAGGCGATGCCCACCGGCAGGGTCTTGAGCGTGTGCGACAGGGCGAAGAACGAGATCGCATAGCCGCTGACCGTGATGATCGACGGCAGGGGCCTGGTGAAGCCCTCGGCGGCCTTCAGCGCCGAGGTGGCGATGACCTCGGCGACAATGGCGATAGCCAGCCAAGCATAGCCGTTCATTGGATTTGCCGCGTTTTCATCGAGAGATCGGCTTCGGTCCATCCGGATGTGAGTAACTTCTCATAGGCGGCGTCGATTGATGCTCTGGGGGCGCCCTCTTCGGCCCAGATCGTGACGGGCTGCTCCGAACGGTCAGAGGGAGCGTGCGCTCGCGTGAAGGCGGTGGCTAAGTCGGGCTCCAACGTTTCCAAGGTCGTGGGACGGCCGCCCAGGCGTAGCGATCCGTCTTTCTTGACGTCGATGTTCTGCTGCAAGGCGACCAGCTTCACCGCGTCCTTGAAGGACCCGCCTTTCGGCGTCGCGACGTCGATCTGAACTGCTATGAGGCCCGTCGAGAAGGCAACGACGAGCGCCCCGAGCAGAGCGACGCCAACGCCCACGAACAACAGGCGCCGCCGGCTCACCTCAATGCTTTCCGCGATCGCGTCCGAAGTTCGGTTCGGCGCTTTCCTGGCCGGCGGCGACGATGCCCCGGCGGATGGCGCGGGTGCGGGTGAAGTGGCTGTGCAGGGTGTCGGCGTCGCCCCAGCGGATGGCGCGGCTCATGGCCTGCAGGTCCTCGGTGAAGCGGCCCAGCATCTCCAGCACCGCGTCCTTGTTGGCGATGAAGATGTCGCGCCACATGGTCGGGTCGCTGGCGGCGATGCGGGTGAAGTCGCGGAAGCCCGAGGCCGAGAACTTGATCACCTCGCTCTCGGTGACGTTCTCCAGATCGGCCGCGCTGCCGACGATGGTGTAGGCGATCAGGTGGGGCAGGTGGCTGACGACGGCCAGCACCAGGTCGTGGTGCTTTTCGTCCATCAGCTCGACCTGGGCGCCGAAGGCGCGCCAGAACGTCGACAGCTTGGCGACGGCGGCGGCATAGGCCTCGTCGTCCTTCTCGGCCGGGGTCAGGATCGTCCAGCGGTTCTCGAACAGCTCGGCGAAGCCGGCGTCGGGCCCAGACTGTTCGGTGCCGGCGATCGGGTGGCCAGGAATGACGAAGACGTGGTCCAGCGGCTGGGCGCGAAACGCTTCGCCGACATTGCCCTTGGTCGAGCCGACATCGGTCAGGGTCGCGCCGGCCTTCATGGCCGGAGCCACGGCGGCGGCGACCTCGGCGATCGACAGCACCGGCGTGGCGATGACCACCAGGTCGGCGTCCTTCACGGCTTCGGCGATATCGTCGGTGACGTGGTCGGCGATGCCCAGTTCGACGACGCGGGCGCGGTTGGCGGCGCTGGAGTCGGCCACGGTGATCTGGCTGACCACGCCGTGGGCGCGGGCCGCGCGGATCACCGAACCGCCGATCAGGCCGCAGCCGATCACGGTCATCTTGGGATAGAGGATGCCGGGCTTAGACATCATCGCCCCACGAACTCGGTCAGCAGCTCGACCACGGCGCGGTTGTGCTCTTCCTGGCCGATGGTGATGCGGATGGCGTCGGGCAGGCCGTAATTGCCGACCGCGCGGACCAGATAGCCCTTCGACGCCAGGAACGCCTCGGCCTCCGGCGCGGTCTTGCCCGGAACCTTGGGGAAATTGACCAGCACGAAATTGGCCGCCGAGGGCGTCACCTCCAGGCCAAGCCCGCCCAGTTGCTGGGTCAGGAAAGGCCGCCATTGCTCGACCAGCGCCACCGAACGGGCCTGGAAGTCGACATCGGCCAAGGCGGCGACGGCGGCTTCCTGGCCGGGGATCGAGGTGTTGAACGGCGGGCGGATGCGCTCGATCGGCTCGATGATGTGCGAGGGGCCGTAGCCCCAGCCCACCCGCAGGGCGGCCAGACCGTGGATCTTGGAGAAGGTGCGGGTGACGATGACGTTCTGCGCCGTGCGGGCCAGATCCAGCCCGTCCTCGAAGCGCGGATCGGTGGCGAACTCGGCATAGGCGCCGTCCAGCACCAGCACCACCGACGGCGGCAGGGCCGCGTGCAGGGCGCGGATCTCCTCACCCGTCAGCCAGGTGCCGGTCGGGTTGGCGGGGTTGGCGATGAACACCAGCCGGGTGCGCTCGTCGACGCACTTGACCACCTCTTCGGCGTCGATGCGCTGGTTGGGCTCGCGGGCCATGCGCACCTCGCCCTGGCAGGCGCGGGCCCCGATGGCGTAGGCGGCGAAGCCGTGCTCGCCCTGGACGATATTGTCGCCCGGCTCCAGATAGACTTGGCACAGCAGGGCGAAGATCTCGTCGCTGCCGTCGCCGAACGTCAGGCGCTCGGGTTCCAGGCCATAGTGCTGGGCCACCGCCTCGCGCAGGATATTGGCCTTACCGTCCGGATAGATGTGCAGGCGATCGACGGCGGCGCGATAGGCGTCCTTGGCCGCTTCGCTGCAGCCCAGGACGTTCTCGTTGCTCGACAGCTTCACCGGATGGGCGACGCCTTCGATCTTCGACTTGCCGCCGACATAGGCGTGGATGTCCATCAGGCCCGGCTTGGGCGTGGGGCGCGGCGCGGCGAAACGGTCGGAGGTCGGGGCGGTCATCTTGGCTACTCGGTGGAACCTGGGGAAACTCGGGGCGGTCTTACACCTCGTCCGCTCAAACGTCGAACGGCGTTGGCGCGGCCCCGATGACTCCCGTCAGCTTGCCCGGAGCGCGGGTCAGGCGCTCGTCGCCGGGCATGAAGAAGCCCACCAGCGAGAACAGCTTCAGCCCGCCGGCCTCGGCCAGGGGCTCGGCGGCGACGCCGTCCTGGCCCAGGGCCTCGACGATGGCCGAGGCGCTCTTGGCCGAGTCGGTGACCCAGAAGGTCTGGTCGCCGCCGGTGGGCTCGACCTCGACCTCGGCCACGGCCAGGGCCGCCTGCGGGCCCCAGGCCGACAGGCAGGGCAGGGCGGCGAAGATCTTGAGTTTCGGTTCGGCCAGCAGCCGGCCCCACCAGGCGCTGTCCGGCGTCAGGGCCAGCACGCCGACGCCCCAGGGCGTCTTGGCGGCGGCCAGCACGTCCTTGGGCTCGGCTAGCACCTGCATACGCGGCGCGGTTCCAAAGCGCAGGCGAGCCAGTTCGACCGTGCGGGTCGCGTCCTTCCCGCCCCAGACCGACAGGTGATAAGGGCCCTGGCGCGCCAGGTTGTCGCTCATCACTTCGCGCCAGATGCGGATGACCAGGGCGTCGTTGGCGGCTTTGCGCGGCGTGGCCAGCAGCTTGCGGACGATCATCGCCTCGCGGCCGGGGCGCAGGCCAAAGCCATCATCACCCGCCGCGCGTTTGGCCGCCGCCACCGAACTGGCCAGGGCGGCCCGCTCGTCCAGCAGCTTCAGAAGTTCGCCATCAATGGCGTCCAGTCGCCATCGGACCTCGTCGAGTGACAGAGGCGCGTCGGCCGCGTCGGTACCCATGTTTATCCCCGAAATTGGAGGGCGGACCATAGTCCTTGCCGCCGCCGGTGCAATAGCTGGCGTTCTCGGGAAGAAACTTGCGCGCCCCTCGCGGGAGGCGCGCTTGATCTTCGCCTAATAGACGCGCGGCGAAGGGCCGGTGTCGATCGTGCCCAGGCGAGTGCGGCCGTCCTGGAAGATCAGGCTGGCCTCGATCACCGGTTCGCGGCCCAGGGCCTGGGAGACGGCAGCGATGGCCTGCTCGGGCGTCTTGATCTTGGCGTTGGGATCGACGCGCTCCTTCAGCGCCACGTCCAGCGCGCCCTGCAGGCGGCCGTTGGCGTCGACCGTGAGCGCGCCGGACTTGGCCGTGCCTTCGGCCTCGCCGGCCGTGATCCGGGCGTCGTGCATGGTGATCGTCCCGCCGGCCACGCCCCAGTCGCGCACGGCGTCCGCCCAGTTCTTGCCGCGCAGGTGCGAGACGCGGCTCAGTCGGGCGTCCAGGATCATGTCGGCCGTGTTTTGCTGGGCGATGCGGCCCAGCAGGCCGGTGAAGTTGACGCGCGCGCCTTCGGCCTTGAACAGGATCGCGCCCTGGTCGTCCGGGCCCGGACGCAGGTGCAGTTGCATCGACTGCGCCGTCTGCAGCGGGAAGGGGCGGGCGTTTGGCGCGGTCGAGAACACCAGTCCCGCGCCCTCGATCGAGATGCGCGGGGGATACTGGTCGAAGCCGGCGAGGCTGGCGCGAAGGGCCTGTCCGGCGATGGCGACGTCGCCGCCGTCATCGGGACGGGTCAGCAAGGCGCCGCGCGGCGCGACCGCCACCCAGTGGTCCAGGTCATAGATCAGCGCCTCGCCCTTCAGTTCGGGGATGCGCAGCGCCCAGCCCGACGGCTCGGCCACTCGGGCGTCGGCCAGGGTGACGTCCAGGCGGAACGGAAATCCGGAGAAGGTGCGGGCGCTCCACGACAGGTCATAGCCGCGCGACTTCAGCGACGCCGCCGCCGTGTCCATCCGCTGCTCGGCCTGACCGCGCAGCCAGAACCAGCCGACGCACCAGGCCGAGGCAAAGGCCAGCAACAGGACGAAAGGGGTGATCAAGCCGCGCCGACGGGCTTTGCGGGACGGGGCGGCGTCGGTATGGGTCATGAAGGGCGCGTCCAGTCGGGATTTGTGATGAGCGTAGAGAGCGGCGATCGCTGGGTATTCGGATACGGATCGCTCATGTGGCGTCCCGGGTTCCCGTTTGTAGAGCGAAGACGCGCGGTTCTCCACGGGCGTCGTCGAGCCTTCTGCATCTATTCGGTGCACCACCGGGGCACCTATGAGCGTCCGGGGCTGGTTCTGGGCCTCGCGCCCGGTGGTTCGGTGCGCGGCGCGGCTTACCGCGTTGCGGCGGCGCAGTGGGAAGAGGTCTATGCCTATCTGCGCGAACGCGAACAGCCGACCGAGACCTATTTTGAGGCCTGGAGCGATCTGAAGATCGATGGCGAGGCGGGCAAGGTCTCCTCGCTGGTCTTCCTGTCAGACATGAAGCACAGCCAGTGGGCCGGAGCCCTGAGCCTGGAACAGCAGGCCGACCTGATCGCCGGCGCCCGGGGCCTGTCGGGCCGCAATATCGACTATCTCGGCGACCTCGTCGGCCACCTGCGCGAGGACGGCGTGCGAGATCACGCAATGGAAAAGCTGCTGAAACTGGTCGAGGCGCGGGAGCCCGCCGACGCCTAGATGCCCTCGTCCTCCAGCGCCTTGGTGGCGGTGTCGATGCGGGTCTGAAGTTCGCGCATGAACTCGCCGCGCTTCAGCCCGGCGGGGATCGGCGGCAGGTAGTGGAAGACGATCGCGCCCGGCTTGACCAGAAAGCCCTTGCCCCAGTGGACGCCGCAGTTCAGCGCCAGGGGCGTCACCGGCAGGTCCAGTTCGCGGTAGAGGGCGGCGATGCCGGGCTTGTAGTCTCCCGGAACGCCCACCGCGCCGCGCGTGCCTTCCGGGAAGATCACGACCTGGCGGACTTCCTTCATCTTCTCCAGCGTGTCGCGGACCAGCTTTTTCAGGGCCGCCGAGTGGCCGGCGCGATCGACCACCACCATGCCGGCCTTCAGGCCGTGCCAGCCGAACAGCGGCACGTTCAGCAGTTCCTTCTTCATCACGAAGCAGGCGTCGGGCAGCAGGCCGAACTGGCTGAACACGTCGAACATCGACTGGTGCTTGGCCGCGACCAGCGCCGGGCCGGTCGGCAGATATTCGCGGCCGCGCACCTCGACCCTGACGTCGGCGATCCAGCGCAGACCGAAGAACAGCCCCTTGGACCAGAAGGTCAGGGCGGCGACGGCGAAGCGGCGCGGCAGAGGCAGCAGCGCCAGCATCCAGACGGCCGTGAACACCGACCAGACCCAGAAATACAGTTGGAACAGGAACGAACGCAGATAGATCAAGATGCTTCCTTCGCCGGTTGCCCAGGCTTGTCCTTCGGACCCAGCCCCAGGAACGCCTCGCGGCCCAGGATCGCCAGGTACTTGCAATATTCGACGATCATGCGACGGGCGCTGATGTCGTTCTTCCACCAGCGATGGGCGTTCAGGCCCTCGGTGGCGACGGGATAGGGATACAGCTTCAGGCCCGGCATGGTCGCCCGCAGTTCCAGCATCGAGCGCGGCATGTGGTAGTCGGCGGTGACTACGATCAGGCTGTCATAGCCCTTGGCCTTGGCCCACTCGGCCGTCTCCCGGGCGTTGCCGACGGTGTTGGCGGCGGCGAAGCCCAGGTCCACGCAACAGTCATAGATCGGTTTGACGGCCTTGGTGACCCCCTGAACGTCGTCGCGCGTGGCCTCGCGATTGACGCCCGAGATCAGCAGGCGCTGACCCTTGCCGGCCTCCAGCAGCTTGGTCGCCGCCTCGAGCCGGATGTTGGAGGCGCCGGTCAGCACCACGACGCCGTCGGCGACCGGCGGCTCACGGGCGGGCGTGGACTGTTCGACCCGAACCGAGAAGGCCAGCAGGCCGACGGCCCAGACCATGACCAGGATCAGCAGCGCGGCGAGGCTTTTCACGGCATGCTCCTGAGCAGGCGAAGCGCGGCGAGGCGGGCGGTGAGGCCCGCGACCAGGGCCGCGATCAGGGGGCAGGGCAGGGGCGCCAGCAGGTCGGTCCAGGCCAGGGGCAGGACCGGGGCCAGGCCCGAACCGCCACCCAGGGTTCGAAGTCCCGCGCCGATGATGGCCGCCGACGCGCCGCCCAGCAAGCCCGCCACGGCGGCCATGACCGCGAAGCGTGTCTGGAAGAGGCCCGCGATGAAGCCGGCCTCGGCGCCCGACAGGTGCAGGACCTCGATCACATCGGCCCGCGCGGCCAGGCCGGCGCGCGTGGCGAAGGCGATCACGGCCGTCGTCGCCGCCGCGATCAGCGCGAAGACGCCCAGGGCGGCCCAGCGCGCCAGGTTGGCGGCGCGCTCGATGTCGGCGATCCAGCGGCTGTGATCATCGACGACGGCGTCGACATTGGCCGCCTTCAGGGCCTGGGCCAGGGCACCGGCGGAGGCCGGCGACTTGGGGTCGAGATCCAGGGTGACCAGGCGCGGCGTCGGCAGGTCCTCGACCAGGGCGTCCTTGCCGATCCACGGCGCCAGCAGCGCCTCGGCCTTTTCGCGGGACAGGGCGCGGGCCTCGACGACGCCCCTGACGCCGGCCAGGGCCTCGGCCGCCCTCGCGGCGGCCGAATCGGGGGTCTCGCCGGAGCGGGCGCGGACGACCACGGTGGCCGAGCTTGTCAGCTGGCTGGTCCAGCCGTGCGCGGCGCGATTGGCGGCCAGGGCGGCCATGGCGGTCAGGCAGGCCAAGAAGCACAGCACCGCGACCACGAAGACCAGCGATCCGTCCCGGGCGTCACGCGGCGGCAGCAGCGGTCCCGGCTTCCACCGCGCCACCAGGAATATGTCGCTCATCGCGCCTCTCCCGTGTCGACCAGGCGGCCATGTTCGAGGTGCAGGGTGGGGCGACCGGCGCGCGCCACCAGATCCTCGTCATGGGTGGCGATCAGCACCGTGGTGCCCAGGCGGTTGAGCTCGACGAACAGCCGCAGCAGGCGCAGCGACATGGCCGGATCGACATTGCCGGTCGGCTCGTCGGCCAGCAGCACGTCGGGCCGGTCGACCACGGCGCGGGCGATGGCCAGGCGCTGCTTCTCGCCGCCCGAAAGGGTGGCGGGCAGGGCGTGCATCCGGTCGCCCAGGCCCACCCAGTTCAGCAGCTCGGCGACATCGTCGCGATAGGTGGCCGGCTTGCGTTGCAGGATGCGCAGCGGCAGGGCCGCGTTATCGAACACCGACAGGTGCTCCAGCAGCCGGAACTCCTGGAAAACCACCCCGATCCGGCGGCGCAGGAACGGCAGGTCGGCCGACGGAACCAGGCTCACATCCCGTCCGAACAGCTCAACGCGACCCCGTGACGCATGATGCGCCAGGTAGATCAGCTTGAGCAGCGAGCTCTTGCCCGCGCCCGAGGCGCCGGTCAGGAAGTGAAACGACCCGGGCATAAGGGAAAAGCCAATGTCCTGAAGCGTTTCGGGCGCACGCCCATAGCGCATCGACACGCCTTGAAAGCGGACCACCGGAAGGGCGTCGTCGCCCTGTTCTGCGTCAATCCGCAAGGTGCCGCCGCCGGGCTTTCTGGACATCAGGGACAAAATCGGCGACCCCATTTATTAACGCAGGGGGCGTACGATTCGAGGCCATGATACTAACCTGTCCGGAGTGCGCCAGCCGCTATTTCGTCGACGACTCCAAGGTCGGGTCGGCGGGTCGCGTCGTGCGTTGCGCCTCGTGCGGGCACCGTTGGACGGCGCGTAACGAGGAAGCCCTCGACATCTTCGAAGAGGCCCCCGCTTCGGTGGCCAGCGACACCTCGATGACCGCGCTCGACGCCAACGGCGCGGACGCGGACTCGGCCGCCGCCGCCGGCGGCGCCGAGGGCGAGGGCGAGCCGCCGGTCAGCGCCCTGCCGGGCGAGGAGTTGCCCAAGGTCTTCCGGGCTCGCGCCGACGCTGAGCGCCGGCTGCGCGAAGCCACCACGACGGGCGTCGTCTGGGCCGGCATGGCCGCCACCCTGGCGGTCATGGTGGTGGGCGCGCTGATCTTCCGCATCGACGTCGTCAAGCTTCTGCCGACCACGGCGGGCGCCTATGCCAGTGTCGGCCTGCCGGTGAACACCGTGGGCCTGGTGATCGACAAGGCGTCGCTGAAGGCCGAACCGTCGATGGAAGAAGGTCACGCGGCCGTGACCATCTCGGGCACGATGCGCAACATCACCGACGGCGCCGTCGTCGCGCCGCCGCTGCGGGTCGAGCTGCGCAACGCCAAGGACAAGCGGGTGGCCGGCCGCATCGCCGCCGCGGCCGATCCCAAGGTGCCGCCGGGCGAGATCCGCCACTTCTCCATCACCATCAAGGACCCGCCGCGCACCGCCAAGGACGTGGTGATCAGCTTCGCCACCGAGCCGGGCGCCGCCAACGCCGTCAAGGCTGTCCTGAAGAAGCCCCACGCGCCCGCTGAAGAGCACGAACCGTCGCTGCGCGGCGCCCAGGATGCGGTCGCCGAAGGCGAAGCGGCTGGACATGAACCCCCGGGGCATGAGACCGGAGCGGCCGAAGCCCCTCCCACCGACTCTCACGAACCCGCGCATCATGAATGACCAGACCCAACCCGAAGTCCTGATTTCGGAAGCCGACATCGCGCAGCGCGTTCAGGCCCTCGCCAACGCCATCGCCCCACGCATTGACGACGACACCGTCGCCGTCTGCCTGCTGACCGGCGGCCTGTGGTTCGCCGCCGACCTGACCCGGGCGCTGTGGCGTGCCGGACGCAATGTCCGCTTCGACGCCCTGTGGCTGGCCTCGTATCATGACGAGCGCAAGAGCACCGGCCGCTGCGAGGTCCGCGCCGATCTGCAACGCCCGCTGGTCGGCCGCCGCGCTCTGGTGGTGGATGACGTGTTTGACAGCGGCTTGTCGCTGAGCGAGGCCTCGCGCCTGGTCAAGGACGCCGGCGCCAGCGAAGTCCTGACCGCCGTCTTCGCCCGCAAGCCCTGGCCGACCGATCGCGGCATGGAGCCCGACTTCGTCGCGTGGGAGGCTCCTGCCCGGTATCTGGTGGGTTATGGCCTGGATGACGAGGGCAAGAGCCGTGGCCTGCCGTATATCGGCGCGCTCGACTGATTGAGGTCTGGAACCTCTTCCGCTTCGGGAGAGGACGGTCGGTCTCCGACCAGACGCCTCGCGTCCTTCGCGGCTCGCTGGGGGCGCACGGGGATAGAGCGCGCTCCATCCTCGGCGTTGGCGGGGCAGAGTTCCACGATTTCAACGCTCTGCAACTTTCTCGCGCGACCTTATCCTCCGCGCTCAAACCGCCCGCATAATCAATCTCACCTGACAGCACGGGAAGGGCGTCCGGCCGGCGACCAGAGGCGGCTGTCAGGGGTGATTGAGCGGGGCCACCGGAGTCGCGTGAGCGGGACCGGGCTGGGCTTAAAGGAAGGCGGGGGACGTAAATCCGCCTATCGGGGAACTCTCGTCGGAGCTCCCCGCCCGTCCGAAGGTGAGTTCCGGGTCCTCCGGAATCGGCGTGGCTGCAGCCCAAGGCTGGGTCCGTCGCGAGGAGGGCAACCCGGATGGGTGCAAAGGGTTGAACGAGACCCGCGCGTGCCGGCCAGAGGGATAACGATCACGCGGAGCGTTCGTCTTCGTCGAAACGGTACTTAGAACTCACACATTCCGGGCGAGGCCCGGACGCTCCGCGACCCTTCCCATCAACTCGGCGGTTTCCGCGCGAGGGCGTAAGGCCGTGTCCGCCAGACTTGCCCCCACCTGACCTGCTTCGCAGGTCGTCCGCCCCCGTAGGGGGCAGATGAAGGGCGCTGATCTCATCTTCCCCGTCCGGGGGAAGACGGCTGCGCAGCAGCCCGTAGGGGGCAAGTCTCGGGCGAGAGATGCAAACATGACGCAGGCGTCACTCTTGACGCGGGGCGCCCGCGGCCCGACGCTGGAAAAAAAGGGAGGGTGGCGTCAGCTTGGACAAAGCGATGCTGATTCAGCTTATCGGCTCGACGATCGCGATCACCGCGCTTGTCGGTTTCGCGGCCTGGGCGAAGATCGCCCGGCCGACCCCGCCGCTTGACGCCGCGAGGCTGGCGGCGCTGCTGGCCGAAGAGTTTCCCGATCATCACCCTACGGCGACGTGGATCTCGACCGACGGCGCCGGCGCCCTGGTGCGGTCCGGCGATCTGGCGCTGGTCCTCTGGCGGCGCGGCGACGGCTATGTCGCCCGCGATGTCGCCTGGTCTGTCGTGGCGGGGGCGCGATCGAAGAGCGGAAGGCTGACGCTTCAGCTTGCCGACGCGGCTCCGGTGCTGGCCGTCGGCGACAACGTCTGGCCGCCCCAAATCCTCGTCACCCAACCGGAACGGACCGCATGAAAGCCACCTTCGATCCCGTCCAGTTGGCGATTCCGTTCTTCATTCTGGCCATCATTCTCGAGATCCTGCTGGCCAGGTTCGGCAAGGCCAAGGCCCATTACGAGACGCGGGATACGGCTACGTCCCTGGCCATGGGCCTGGGCAGCACCATCGCCGGCGTCCTGTTGGGCGGGGTGGTCTTCGCGGCCACGATCTGGGTCTGGCATCACCGCATTTTCACGATCCCGATGACGGCGGTCTGGGCCTGGGTGGCGCTCTTCTTCGCCGAAGACCTGACCTACTACTGGTTCCATCGCCTGGCGCATGAGCGGCGGTTCTGGTGGGCCAGCCACGTCAACCACCACACCTCGACCCACTACAACCTGTCCACCGCCTTGAGGCAGACCTGGACGGGCGGGGTGGCCGGGACGTGGCTGCTGTGGCTGCCGCTCTCATTCCTGGGCTTTCCGCCGGCCATGGTGGCGATCCAGAAAGGGATCAGCCTCGTCTATCAGTTCTGGATCCACACCGAGGCGATCAAACGCATGCCGCGCTGGTTCGAGGCGGTGTTCAACACGCCCTCGCATCACCGGGTGCACCATTCGCGCAACGCCCGGTATCTGGACGCCAACTACGCCGGCATCCTGATTATCTGGGACCGGATGTTCGGCACCTTCATCCCCGAGGTCGACGAAGAGCCGTGCCGCTACGGCACGGTCAAGAACCTTGGCAATTTCAATCTCTTGACCAATGTCTTTCACGAGTGGATCGGCATCGGCAAGGACTTGGCGGGTTCGAAGTCGCCGCGCGAGGCGCTGGGCTACGTGTTCGGCCCGCCGGGCTGGAGCCCGGACGGCTCGCGCGATACGTCTCATACGCTGAAAGCCAAGTGGCGGGCGCGGATCGAGGCGGAAAAGGCGGCGATGCGCGACGCGGCGGAATAGTCTGGCTCAGAGCTGTAAATTTGCCCTGTTTCTCCGTTTCCCCAGCGAAGGCCGGGAAGACGGAGTTTGGACATTGATTCAGCTACCGTGCGCTACTCCCGCAGCAGCGGCAGGCTGAGCCCGCTGGCCGGTCGCGCCGTCAGCATCTCGCGGCGGAAGCGGAACAGCTCGGCCGGGCGGCCGCCGGTCTCGGCGTCCAGGCGCCCCAGGCCTTCCACGAGCTCCTCGCGTTCGACCACGCGGCGGAAGTTCTGCTTGTGCAGCGGCACCCCGGCTATGGCCTCGACGGTGCGTTGCAGGGTCGAGAGGGTGAACTCGTCGGGGGTCAGCTCGAACACCACGGGGCGATACTTGATCTTGCCGCGCAGCCGCGACAGGCCGGTGGCCAGGATGCGGCGGTGATCGGAGATCATCGGCTCGCCCAGGGCCGCCGACAGGGCTTCGGGCTCGGCCGGATCGTGGCCGTCGGCCCTGGCCCGGTCGCGCGCGGCTTCGGGGGCCAGACCCGCCTCGTAGAGCAGCTCATAGCGCTCCAGGACCCGCTCCTCGTTCCACGGCGCGCCCTCCAGGGCGAAGGCCAGACGGGCCCGCGACCACTTGCCGGCGTCGTCCGCCGCCCAGCGCTTCAGGGCCGGGGCGATCGCCTCGTCCAGCAGGGCCGGGCGTCCGTGGCGCCAGTCTTCCCAGGGAAAGAACCGCGACCAGGGGGCCCAGACCGTATCCGGGGCGTCGGTGTCGATGGCGTCCGGCGTCAGGCCCAGATAGCCGACCGAGACGACGCGCGCCGCGCCGGCCCCGACCTCGGCCCGAGGGGCGTCGCGGCCCTTGTCACCGAACGTGTAGAGCTGCTCGACATAGCCGAGCTGGAACCGGGTCTGCTCGGTGACGAAGGCCCGCAGGCCCAGCTCGAAGGTGCGGTGTCCCTCGGGGTCGAAAGGGCCGAACGGCAGGCCGGGCAGGGGAGAGGCGATATCGGTGACGGCGTCATGCGGCCGAACGGTCAGCACCACGGCCTCGCCGTCGCGGATGGCCACCACGACGGCCGACAGTCCGATGACGACCGACGCCGTCATTCGGTCTCGAACGCCGCGTTGGGCGCGGACTCGAAGCCCGCCGCCCGGGAGAGCACGTGGAAGCGCTGCACATAGTGCGCCTGGGCCTCGAATGGCGACTGCGGCTTGATGTGCAGATCATAGCCCGCGGGCGGCGCGCCGAAGATGGACAGGGATTCGGCGTGATCGAAGCCGGCCAACTGGGTGGCCTCGAAGAAGGCGCAGGCGCGGTCGGCCTGCTTGATCAGCTTCTTGATGGCCGGCGGGGTCTTCACCGGCAGGCCAAAGCGGATGTGGATCGCATCCTCCAGCCGGGCCTCGAAATCCTTGTAGCTGACGCCAAGGGCCGCCTTGAACGGGCTGATCATGTCGCCGATCACATATTCGGAGGCGTCGTGAAGCAGAGCGGCCAGGCGCCATTTGGGTTCGAGGTCGGGCTTGATATGGGCGGCGATCTCCTCGACCACCACACTGTGCTGGGCGACAGAAAAGCCATGCTCGCCAATCGTCTGGCCGTTCCAGCGCGCGACGCGGGCCAGCCCGTGGGCGATGTCCTCGATCTCGATGTCCATGGGCGACGGGTCAAGCAGATCCAGTCTCCGGCCGGAGAGCATTCTCTGCCAGGCCCGGGGCGGCTTTCCCTTATGCAGCCCTTTGGCCACGTGATCGTTCCTTGCAATGAAGGTGGATTGACTGGCCCATTGGTTGACAAAGATCAATGATGGGTCCGCTCTCATCTGTGGAAATACACGCCAGAGGAGTTCGATCATGAGCTGGGCGAGAATTATGGCTCCCGTCGCGGGAGCGCAGGGCGACAAGGGGCTGCTGGCCTCCGCCGCGGTGCTGGCCAAGGCCTTTGACGCCGAGCTGGCCTGCATCCACGCGCCGGCCGACATGGCCGATCTGATGCCCTGGATGGGTGAGGGCTTCATGGGCGGCGTGCAGGTCACGGCGCTGGAAAGCCTGAAGGAAGCCGCCGTCGAGGGGGCTCGGGCCGTCGGCGCGATGGCCGCCGAGCTTGGCTATGCGCGGACCCGGGTCTTGACCCTTGAGTCTCCCGTCTGGGCGGGACTGGCCATGGAAGGCCGCCTCTCCGACGTGATCGTCTTCGATGACGCCGCCGCGCGGGGCAAGGGTCCTCTGGCGGAGGCGTTCCAGCAACTGGTCGCCGACGAGCAGCGCCCCGTGGTCGTGGCCCGTCCAGGCCTCAAGGTGGGCGGTGTGGCGCTGGTGGCCTGGGATGGCGGCAAGGAAGCCAGCCGCGCCGTGCGGACGGCCCTGCCGCTTCTGCAGAAGGCTTCATCCGTGGTCGTCGCTGGCGCGCCTGGCGCGTCGTCGCGGAATTTCGACCTCTCGCGATTGACCGAGTTCCTCGGCGCTCGCGGGGTCAAGGCCACGACGCGCACCCTTGACGGGTCGGGCGACGCGGCTGGACTGCTCCTGAACGCGGCGCGCGATGTGGGCGCCGACTTCGTCGTGGCGGGCGCCTTCGGGCATCCTCGCCTTCAGGAGTTCATCTTCGGCGGGACCACGCGCAGCCTGCTGAACAGCGAAGGTCCTTCGCTGTTCCTCTCCCATTAGATTTCAAGAAGGAGACCAGGATGTCCCTGTCTCGCATCGTAATGCGCCTTGCCCGCAATCCTGGCACCGAGTTCGCCGGTGGTGACGACCATCGCGGCTACGCCCTGACCGCCCCTTTGACCCCCGATGGTCACCTTGACGAAGCGGCCTATGCCAAGAGCAAGGCGTCCTGCAGCGTCCGTCGCTTCGCGCCCGATGAAGAGGCCGCCGACGGCCGCCTGGCCCGCAAGGGCGCTCACTGGTTCTTCGACTATGACAGCACCGACAGCGCCGACGACGAGCCCGTGCATCGGCTTGGGGAGCACCGGTTCGCGCTGGGAGAATATGTCACCGTGACCGACGAGGATGGTCGTCCGCTGACCTACAAGGTCATGGAGGTTGTCCCGGCGGCCTGAAATCAGCCGCCGACGTTGTGGCGGACCAGGGCCTTCATGTCCTTGAAGACGTCGTGGTCGCCCGCGTCGCGGTTCTTGGCCTTGATGGTGGCGACGGCGATCGGGCCTCCCTTGGGCCCGCGCGCTTCGTACCCGACAACGCGATAGCCGCTGGGCGCCTTGTCGCTGGCCAGGATCAGGGTTGAACGGATCGAGTCACCGCGCTTGTTGTGACGGATTTCCGCGCCGCCGTCGTTGGCGCGGATGTTGACGTCGTCATCGTCTTCTTCGCCGTTGGTGGTGACGTTGACGCTTTCGGTGTGCTTTCCGCCCTTGACCTCGACGTTCTTGTTGATCTTGACCTCGGCCGCGCCGTCGTCGCTGTTGATGGTGAGATGGCCGATCTTGATGTCGGCCCCGCCGTCGCTGGCGTCGATCCGCACGCCGGGCAGATGGATGCTGGTCTTGTTTCTGCCGTGCCTGGCGTCGTTGGCGGCGTCGCCGACGGCCTTGACCGCAGGCATCAGGGTCTTCAGATCGGCCTCGATCGGGGTGAGAGCGTCTTCGGCGTCACCGCCGTTCAGCGATACCAGCTTGAGCAGGATTTCGGCGTCCTGGCCCTCATAGGCGCAGGAGAGACCGTCTTCAGCGACGCTGATCCGCTTCAGGTCACCCTGCTTTTCGGGGCAGTCGAGCTTGGAGATCACGCGGATGGGCTCGCGGCGGGCAGATCGCTCGTATTTTTCGGTCTTCACCGTTTCCGAACGATGACAGCCGGCCAGCGCCAAAGTGCTGGCGCTGATCACGAGCACCGTAGCGAGCCAAGTCGATTGACGCATGACCATCCCTTTGATTTCGGCGGGAAGGTGAGCGCGGCCGCGCGAGCCGTCCAGTGAATTCCCGGTAAGGGCGCGACCGGTCCGCGCTGCTACTGGCCTGGGCGTCCGCCCGCTTCGCGTCGAGCCAGGAAGGCCAGGCGCTCGAACAGGTGAACATCCTGCTCGTTCTTCAGCAGGGCGCCATGCAGAGGCGGGATCAGCTTGGTCGGATCTTTCTCGCGCAACAGCTTCTCGTCGATATCCTCGACCATCAGCAGCTTCAGCCAGTCCAGCAGTTCGGACGTCGACGGCTTCTTCTTCAGGCCCGGCACCTTGCGCATGTCGTAGAAGATCCGCAGCGCTTCGCTGACCAGCTTCTGCTTGATGCCCGGGTAGTGGACGTCGACGATCGCCTGCATCGTCGCTTCCTCGGGGAAGCGGATGTAGTGGAAGAAACAGCGGCGCAGGAACGCGTCGGGCAGTTCCTTCTCGTTGTTCGAGGTGATGATGATGATCGGCCGGACCTTGGCCGCGATCGTTTCGCCGGTTTCGTAGACGTAGAATTCCATCCGATCGAGCTCTTGCAGCAGATCGTTCGGAAACTCGATGTCGGCCTTGTCGATCTCATCGATCAGCAGGACAGGGCGCACGGGGCTTTCGAAAGCCTCCCAGAGCTTGCCCTTTTTGATGTAGTTCTTGACGTCCTTGACCCGCTCGTCGCCCAGCTGGCTGTCCCGCAGACGGGTTACGGCGTCATATTCGTAAAGGCCCTGATGAGCCTTGGTCGTGGACTTGATGTGCCAGGTCAGAAGCGGCGCGCCCATCGCCTTGGCGACCTCGTAGGCGAGCACGGTCTTGCCGGTGCCGGGTTCGCCCTTGATCAGCAGTGGGCGTTCAAGCGCCACGGAAGCGTTGACCGCGACCTTCAGGTCCTCGGTCGCGACATAATCGGAAGTGCCTTCGAAGCGCTGGCTCATGCCCACCTTCTGCCGGGGCTGGCCCGGTCTCAAACAAGCGTTCAAATTACCGACGCCGACGCGGTTGGCAAGAGTGCTTGGCGTCCTGTTTGAAAATGCAGTTCAGATGTCGCAGGCAACGGCGCTCAGGCTACGTAACCCTTGTCGGCCAACCGGGCCCGCATGGCCTCCCGACGAGCGGCCCACTCTGACGTCAGCAAGCCCAACCCAACGACATCCCGGGGCTCGCCTTCCTTGATGACGTGTCCCCGGAAGAGCGCTTCCTGCTGGAATCCGTAGTTTTGATGAAGTTTCCACACCGCCTCATTGGACAGGAGGACCTCGCACCACAGCTTTTCAAGCTTGAGGACATTGAAGGCGTATTCGATCATCCAGAACTCGACGAAAGACCCGACGCCCAGGCCTCGAACGGAAGGGCTGGCCAGATAATACGCCCAAGCGCAGCGCCGATTCTTCAGGTCGATGTCGGCGAAATTCGCCAGTCCCACGGGGACGCCGTCCAGGCAGATGACCCAGTAGAGCCGGGACGGGTCCTGACCCAAGCCGTCGAACCAGCGGTTGTGTTCCTCCGCCGTAATCTGGTGGTCGGTATACATGAACGGCGCCACGTCCGCGCTGTTGCGCCAGGTAAACAGACGCAGGCGATCGGCCTCTTCGACCGGATGAAGTGTCACCGTGTGGGGCGCGGGCGGCTGGGGCTCGACCGTACTCACAGGCGAGGGTCCCCCCCGAAAGCCATCAGTTCGGGGCGGGAAGCCACGAAGTGACGGATGTGCTGGCTCGTGAAGTCGGGGTTGATCCCGTACAGCGCGCCATAGACTTCCCGAACGAAGGCCAGGTCGTCCGGTCGGTCGACCGTCCACCGGACCGCGCCCTCATCGGGCGCCTGCTGATGGGTCGCGATCCGGAACCGGTCGGGCCTGCGGTAGATGAACGGCGTGACGTGCTCGCGGTCGTACGGCGCGTTGGCCTCGCGTTCGGCCTCCATAAGGGCGGCGGAGCGGAAAACCTCGACATCAAGGCCGATGGGAAAGGTTCTGTGATCGCCCGTGTTCGACACGTAGTCGGCGTCCGAAGCGTGGAAGAAGTCGATCGTGGCGTCTATGACGGCGGGATCGGTCAGGGGGCAGTCGGCCGTGAGGCGAACAACCGTCTCGGGCGAGCCGGCGGCGCGCACGGCCCCCGCAAATCGCGCCAGCACATCATCCAGTGGGCCACGATAGGTGGATACGCCCGCTTCGTTCAGCGTCGCCGCGAGCCCGTCATCTCGTTGGTCTTCGGGAACGGCGACGGTCAGGCCCTGAAGCCGGCGACAGCGCGCCAAACGCTCGACCTGCCGCAGCACCATCGGCGCGCCGACCACATCAGCCAGAACCTTGCCGGGCAGACGGGAGGAAGACATCCTTGCCTGCAGGATCGCCCACGCCACCTGTTGCTCCTCTTCGCTTAGCCCGAAAGAGTAGGGCGGCGACTATGCGCGAAAATTGACCAAGCTCAATGGCGAACGGCCAACCGCAGTGGTTAGGCCGCGACCAATTCACTTAGGGCCAGCGCAATGGCGTCCATTGTCGGCTCCCAGGCGCCATAGCGTTCGGTGACAAAGCAGCGCGTGTTGGGATACCAAGGATAGCTGTCTGTCCCCAGGCGGGTCCAGGCAGCGGCCCCCGTCAGCATCCAGATTTTCGCGCCGCAACCGCCAGCCAGGTTGATCGTGGCGTTCGAGAAGCCGATCACGAGATCCACAGCACTGCAAAGCGCCGCCACGTCATCGAGATCCTGCTTCAGGTCGATGCCCTGAGGCTGCCAGATGTCGACGCCAAAGCTGTCGCGCGCCAGCTCGATTTCTTCCTCGCAATCGCCATACTGGAGATTGACGAAGGTCACGCCAGCCGTCTCCAGAACCGGTTGCCAGAGATGGAATGGCGAAAATTGGCGGGCGCGTTCGGCGTTCAGCTTTAGGCTTTTCCAGAGAAGACCCACCTTCAGTCCTGGCCCCGCCTGTTCCAGTTGGGTTTTCCAGTGCGCGACCCGGTCCGGCTTGGGGATCAGATAGTCGTTGCGCTTCGGGAAAGACTCTACCGACGGACGGAACCGGGGCAGCAGGGCGCCGATCGGAGCCCAGAAATCAAAGCGGGACCAATCCTCGATATTTGGCGCGGTTCGATAGACGCGACCTTCCTGAGCGACGGTCCTGTGGGCCGTCACTTCAACGCCAGGAAACGAGCGCTGGAACAGACCCACCAGTCGATGCTCGACAGCGATGGACAGGGCTCCTTCCGGTCCCAGAGCCTCCAGCACGTCGGGCAGGATGCTGGCGAACATCACCTCGTCCCCCAGACCTTGTTCGGCGCTGAGCATCAGGGACTTACCCTTCAGATCCTCGCCGGTCCAAAGCGGGGCGTTTATCATGAAGCGCGGCGCATCGGTCAGCGCGGGTGAGAAGCGCGCGTCATAGGCTTCCCAGCCTTCGGCGACACGCCCCATCGCGAGCAGGATCGTGGCGCGCGCAAAGCGCATCATCGCCAGATCTTCTTCGTTTTCCGGATTGCGCATCGCCGCCTCGCAGTCGGCGAACGCGCCCTCGATATCGCCCAGGTCCAGACGGGCGAAGGCGCGGTTGTGGTAGCCCTTGGAGAAGGTCGGCGCCAGGCGCAGCGCTTCGTCGAAGAAGGTCAACGAGCCCTGACCATCGCTGATATTGCAGAGAACCGTTCCGAGCGTGTTCCACAGCATGTGCTGTGAGGGATCGGCCAGGATGGCTTCGCGCAGCACCTCGATCGCGTCTTGGTCTCGATTGATTTCACGCAGGGCGCAGGCGAGGTTATTGGCGCCCTCGGGACAATCAGGCCGCGCAACGCGATAGTGCGCGAAGAACTTGGCGGCCAGCTCCGGCATGTTCATCCGAAACGCCAGGCGTCCGAGATCGCCGGCGACCGGGCCATGATCAGTCAACAATTGCAGCGCCGCTTCATAGGCCTGCATCGAGGTTGCGAACTGTCCAGCTTTCTCCTTGGCGATCGCCAGGATATGCCACGCTAGGCCCGAGCGCTCATCACGCTGCAGAACCTTGAGCGCGACTTCCTCGGCCGCCGCATAGTCACGGCTTTTTATCGCCGCGATCGCCTGGGCGATGATGCGGGCGTTCTCCTGATTCTTTATCTCCTTGGCGATCGCATCAAGTCTGGCGAGGGCCTCGATTGAGGCCGAATCGCCCATTGTCGTGCCGGTGATGCCACGCTGTACAATCGCTGCAGCGGTAACCTCCTGCTGGGCGAGCGCGCTGCCGGAGCCTTCTAGGGCGCGTTTGCGTGACATGTTTCTGGCCTTGCGCGTTTGGAGTTAACCATCCTCTGGGGCAGTATGCTTAACTGAGTCCTAAGCTGCGGCTCACGGTCGCGGGGCCAGCAAGACGGCGTTAACCCGCGCTGCCTTAGCTTGTCCCTTGAACCGCCGATCCTGGCGGACCGGGTTTTCGCGGCAACGCAGAGGGGAGCGGCCTAACGTGCCTTTGAAGCTTTCGCTGAAGCCCGGCGAGAAGTTCGTCTTGAACGGCGCGGTTGTCCAGAATGGCGACCGTCGTGGCGTTCTTGTACTCCAGAACAAGGCCTCCGTCCTTCGCGAGAAGGACATCATGCAGCCCGATCAAGTTACGACGCCATCGCGCCGTATCTATTTTCCGGTCATGATGATGTATCTCGAAGAGAGCGTCGCGGAGCGGTTTTATGAAGACTTCGCCACGCGACTGAACGAGTTCATGAGCGTGGTGCGTAACCCGGTCGTGCTTGGCGATTGTATCGCCATCTCAAAGCACGTCATGGCGCGCGAGTACTATAAAGCGCTCATGTTGAGCCGAAAGTTGATCGAATACGAAGACGAGAGGTTGGGGCATGTCTCTACGGGCCTATCAGCAGGCGGCGACGCGGGCTGAGAATCCGCGTGAGTTGGAGTACCGCCTGTTCGGCCAGGTGACGCGCGCCCTTATGGACGCGTCAAAGGCCGCGGAGGATGACTTCGCGACTCGGATCGATGCGCTCGACTGGAATCGTCGCGTGTGGTCAGCAATGGCCACCGATTGTTCCTTGCCTGAGAACTCGCTGGCTCCCGAGCTGCGGGCCAGCATTATTTCGCTCAGCCTTTGGGTCGGCCGTCACTCCAGCGCGGTTATGCGCAAGGAGGAAGACTTCGAGCCTCTCATCGATATCAACCGCACCATAATGCAGGGTTTGGCCGGCCGGATCGAGGCTGCCTGACGCGCTGGCGAGGCCGGCGACAACTTTGCCCAGTCTGCTTAGGAACTTCCTGCCGCCCGGCGAATAATGCATTCGCCGGGCGGTTTTGATTCCGGCCTATGGCTGGTTAAAGCTGTTCAAAATCAGCGACTTATAAAGTTCGCTCATGTGCGCGCGGCTGGCCCGCCGCTTGCGATGGTCACCGTGGGCAAAACGCCCGCTCGGCGAAAGCCGGATAAATCCGACCAAAATGGTAGGTGACCTATGATGAACTCAATCAACACGAACCCCGGTGCGCTTATCGCGCTCCAGAACCTCAACTCGACCAACTCGGAGCTTGCAACCACTCAAGGCCGCATCAACACCGGTAAGAAAGTCGCGAACGCCAAGGATAACGGCGCGATCTGGTCGATGGCCAAAATGCAGAGCACGACCTCGAGCTCGTTGAACGCCGTGAAGGATTCTCTCCAGCGCGGTCAATCGACGATCGATGTGGCGCTGGCGGCTGGCGATACGATCACTGACCTCCTCAGCAAGATGAAGGAAAAGGCCCTGGCCGCTTCCGACACCTCGCTGAACACCGCGTCGTTCAACGCTTTGAAGGCCGATTTCGAGTCCCTTCGCGATCAGATCGAGAAGGCGGCTACGAACGCCAAGTTCAACGGCGTCAGCATTGCTGACGGCACGACCACGGCGCTGACCTTCTTGTCGAACTCCGATGGCGCTGGCTTCACCGTCAGTGCCCAGACCCTGTCGCTCGCCGGCATCGGTCTGTCCACGGCTTCGACGTTTACCGATGCTGCGACGGCCAAGACGATGATCGCGACGATCACCACGTCTCTCACCACGGCGACCAACAAGCTGTCGTCCTTGGGCACCAATTCAGTCGGTCTGGACACGCACCTGACCTTCATTGGCAAGCTTCAGGACAGCCTGGACACCGGGGTGGGCAATCTGGTCGACGCTGATCTGGCGAAGGAAAGCGCCAAGCTTCAGTCGCTGCAAACCAAGCAGCAACTGGGTGTGCAGGCGTTGTCGATCGCGAACCAAACGCCGCAATCGATTCTGTCGCTGTTCAAGTGATCCGACATGCCGGGCGATCTTCGGGTCGCCCGGCGCCTCCTTCAAGCTGGGCGCCAAGTGCCCGGCAATAATTACCTATGACCAAAGGCTCTCGGCAGAAAATGCCGGGAGCCTTTGTCGTAAACAGATCTATAACGCAACCTTTTCAATGGCTTGGGTGGGCGGTTCGGGTCGGCAGCTTTGGCCCGGTCATTGCTTCCTACCCACCCGAGCAAAAAGCTCCCGGCAGTCAAAATGACGTCGGACCACCTTGAAAAGGAACTTTCGTAATGGCGCTGAACAGCATCAACACGAACGCGGGCGCGCTCATCGCGCTGCAAAACCTGAACACCACCAACTCGGAACTGCAGACCGTCCAGCAACGCATCAACACCGGTAAGAAGGTGGCGAGCGCCAAGGACAACGGCGCCATCTGGGCGACCGCCAAGAATCAATCCTCCACCGCGTCCTCGCTGAACGCCGTGAAGGACTCGCTGCAACGCGGTCAGTCGACCATCGACGTGGCTCTGGCCGCGGGCGACACGATCACCGACCTGCTGGGCAAGATGAAGGAAAAGGCCCTGGCCGCTTCCGACACCTCGCTGAATACCGCTTCGTTCAATGCTCTGAAGGCCGACTTTGAATCCCTGCGCGATCAGGTGACCAAGGCCGCCACGAACGCCAAGTTCAACGGCGTCAGCATCGCCGACGGCACGACCACCAAATTGACCTTCCTGGCCAATGCGGACGGCTCGGGCTTCACCGTCAATGCGCAGACCCTGACCTTGGCCGGCATCGGCCTGACGACGACCTCGAGCTTCACCGACGCCGCCACGGCCAAGACCATGATCGGCACGGTTTCCACGGCGCTGCAGACGGCCACCAACAAGCTGGCCTCGCTGGGCACCAACTCGACCGGCCTGGACACCCACCTGACCTTCGTCGGCAAGCTGCAAGACAGCCTCGACGCAGGCGTGGGCAACCTGGTTGACGCCGACCTGGCCAAGGAAAGCGCCAAGCTTCAGTCTCTGCAAACCAAGCAACAGCTGGGTGTGCAGGCGCTGTCGATCGCCAACCAGTCTTCGTCGTCGATCCTGAGCCTGTTCCGTTAAGGAATGGACGGGGGCGGGTTCCTTGCGGATCCGCCTCCATCTTTCTCAGGGTTGAGGCCGGGGAGAACCTAAATCAGAGGACGCCGACGCGAAGGTTTCGGCGCAGGGAGAAATGGAAACCAAAGCCGCTCTGTCGGCGATACCCGCCGAACCGCCCCTGTCGGGGCCATTCAATACGCCCGTCGCCCCGGAGCCTTCCGCGGGCGTTGTTGGCGTTTCTGATTCGCGATCCGATTCGTCGGAGCCTCAGCCTGGCGATCTTCGCCTTGTGATCGAGCAGGACGAGGACACGGGGTTCTTTATCTACAAGACGGTGGATCGCCGAACCGGCGAGACGCTGCAGGTTCTGCCGCGGGAAGATGTGCTGAAACTCAAGCACGCCGCCACTTATGGCCCAGGCGCGGTCTTCGACGGCCTGACCTGAAGCCCGTTTTCAGGCTCTGCGGCGCTCGGTCGCGGGGCACGCTAGTTATGGTTTATTTTCGTTAACCATAACCTTACCTTCTGATCCTACGGTCGGTTCCGTGAGGGCTCGCTTGCCTGTTGTTATGCGAACCAAACCCGGAAAAAATTTCCGATCGGAGGCCGAGAATGACGCTTAGCGTCAATACCAATCAGCCCGCGCTGATCGCACTGCAAAATCTGAATCAGACCAACGAAGACATGCAGGGCGTTCAGACCCGCATCAACACGGGTCTGGCGATCTCCAGCGCCAAGGACAATGCGGCCGTCTGGTCTATCGCCCAGGAACAGCGCGCGGATATGAACGCGCTGTCAGCGGTCAAGATGAGCCTCGACAGGGCCACTTCGGTGGCTGACGTGGCGTTGGCTGCGGGGGAATCGGTTTCCGATCTTCTCAGCCTGATGCGCGAAAAAGTCGTCGCTGCGAAGGACGCGTCGCTCACGACGACGTCGCGTCAGGCCCTCAATGCCGACTTCCAGGGGCTGATGAAGAACATGACGCAGGTTCTGTCGAGCGCGACGTTCGACGGCGCCAACCTGCTGAACGGCAGCCTGCCGACCGACATTTCGTTCCTCGCCGACGCGGACGCAGGGACGGCCATCACGCTGAACCTGCAAAATCTGTCATTCGGCGGGACGATCAATACCCTGACCGCGACGGATGACATCCTTAACCTCGCCAACGCCTCGGGAGTTCTGACGCGTCTTGACGCGACGATGAGCGCGGTCAACCAGGCGGTCGGCAATATTGGCACCCAGGCCAAGCAGATCGAGGCGCACAGCAGCTTTGTTTCCAAGCTGTCGGACGTTCTGGAGACAGGCGTGGGCAACCTCGTGGATGCTGACCTGGCCAAGGAAAGCGCGCGCCTTCAGGCTCTGCAGGTCAAGCAGCAACTGGGCGCTCAGGCTCTGTCGATCGCCAACAGCGCGCCGCAAATCATCCTTAAGCTCTTCAACGGCGGCTAAGCTTCGCTGGCGGAGCGAGAAGCCTAGTCCCAGGCGTTTGCGCAAGGTAGTTTACAGTCAAGGGCGTTTGGGGAATCGGGCCGGCATGATCGACCTTCGCGATTTGCGGGATGAGGACGAGGGCGTGCTGTTTCAGTGGCGGTCCGAACCCGAGGTTGACCGCTGGATGTCCGACGCGGCTTTTCCCAGTCGCGAGGCTCATGCCGCATGGTTTGAAGGGCTGCGAACAGACCCTGACAAGCGCGGATGGCTTATCACGCGGGGGGGCGCCCCTTCCGGGCTGCTGACCCTTACCGGTCTGCTCAGCCACCACCGACGGGCTGAATGGAACTGGTTTCTAGGTTCCGCCGAAGCGCGTGGCCGCGGGGTAGGGCGCGCCGCGCAGGTTCTTGGTCTCGATCGCGCTTTCGGTGAGCTTGGTCTGCACAAGGTGTTCGCTGAGGTGATGGCTGACAACGACGCGGCCCTCAAGGCGCAGGCGGCTTCCGGGTTCCGGCGCGAGGGCTATCTGCGCGGACATGTTCTGAAGAACGGAATGGCTCGCGACGTCGTGCTGCTGGGTATTCTGGCGGAGGAATGGAGCGGCTTGCGCGATGCGGCGCGGCGCGGCTTGACCGAGGCCCACCTAATTGCGGCGTAACCAAAGGTCTTAATGAGTCTTCAGGGTTCCTGGCGCAAGTTTAAGGATGGGGTGCTCTTGCGCTCCGATTAGGATCGGCCGTGATCACTTTCGACACCAGCGCACTGCTCGGCTACTATCAGGCTCGCACGGGCCAGACTGGTGCTGCAACGGCGTCGACGGCGACCACCACCACCACCACCTCGGGCGGCAAGGCGAAGGCCGTCGTGCCCAGCGCTCCTTGGCTGTCGACGACCACTGAACCCAGCGCTCTCGTGAAAGCCGCCCTCGCTGGACGCAAGTTCGTTGATGAAGCCGCCAATCAGACCAGTCTGAAAGGGGCCAGCGGGGACTACAAGAAACTCTTCGCGACCTATCAGGCTTTGAACACCCTCTCGGCGCTTGCCGCGCGGGCGTCCGAAAAGGGCGTTACCGACAGCGAGATGAAGCGTCTTCAGACGGCGCTGACCAAGGGCCTTTCGGAAATCACCACCTATACCCAGAACCTGAATCTGGAGCAGGGGCGCCTGACAGCCGGTTCCGTCATGGCCAGCGACCGAGCGACGGTCGGCGTGCCCAAGAACGTCTATGGCTATGTCACCGACACGATCTACAGCGGTCAGGTCGATGACGTGGTGCCCAAGTTCCAGGGCAACGTCAGCTTCGACATGGCGGTCAAGAAATTCGGCGTCACGACAAATGTGAACATCGATCTGGCGGACATGGGGGCCACCCCGCGCACGATGTCCAATGTCGTGAGCTTCATGAACAACAAGCTGAAGGCGGAGGGGTTCGAGACCAGCTTCGCCGTCGAGCGCAAGATCGGTGAGACGCGGACCGTTCAGGTCAATGGCCAGGCCGTGACCCTGCCGGCGACGGGCGACGACTTCGCGCTGCGCGTGAAGGGTGATTCGACCGAGCAACTGACTTTCACGGCGACGACCAGTTCTCCAGCGGTCTACATCACCACAGCGGCCGGCAATCCAGATCCCGACAAGAACACCAAGACCGATGACGCCGTCATCGAGAACACGCTGACAAAATATAGCGCCGCGGGTGGCGGCCAACCCGGTGGCAAGGTCTTCTCCGAGACCCTTCAGGGCACCATTTCCAGCGTCCGCAAGTCGGTGACCGGCGCAGACGGCTCGATCTACATGCTGGCCGACGTGACCAAGGATGTCAGCGGCCAGGTCATCAAGGGCGATAAGGACGTCGCCCTGCTCAAGTACGATTCCGCCGGTCACCTGCTTTATGCCCGCAGCCTGGGCGCGACCGATACGGCCAGCGGCCTGACCCTCGCCGTGGCAGATGATGGCAGCGCCGCCGTCGCGGGATCTGTGACCGGACGTCTGCAAGGCGCGGTGAACGGGCCGATCAATTCGGATTCCACCTCGACGACTCTCACCGACAGTTTCGTCACCCGCTATGACTCCAAGGGCGATGAGCAGTGGACCGTCCGGCGGGGCGGTATGCTCGAGGACGAAGCCACCGCCGTTGCTTTCGGTTCGGACGGCGTTCTGTATGTCGGAGGGCGCTCCAAGTCCGATCTTCCAGGCTCGACCACCATCGCGAACGGCGGTGGCTATGACTCCTATCTTTCGGCTTTCGCCACCGACTTGAACGGCTCGCCCAAGGCGCTGTTCACCCAGAAGTTCGGAAGCGCCGAAAATGACACCGTCTCCGACATCGTCGTCAACGGCTCGCAGGTCATCGTTGCCGGCAAGGAAAGCGGTAACGCCATCCTGCGCAGTTTCTCCGTCGCCCCGACCGTGGTTACCGAGAACGCGACGTCCATGACGCCCACCGGCGTGACGATCACGACACCGGTCACCTATACCAAGTCCGCCACTCTGACGGCCGGCGCCGTGCGGGATCTGGGCTCTTTGAAGGGCGGCGACCTGGCGGGACTGAAGATCGACGGCGGCCAGCTCTATGTGGGCGGACACACGTCGAACGGCGCTTTGGATATCGACAACGCCACGACGGCCTCGTCGGGCGGTTCCGATGGTTTCGTCGGTCGCATGTCGACGGATCTTGCCGACACCAGCGCCGACACCCTCGCTTATTACGGCGGCGCCGGCGACGAGACGGTCACAGGCATGGCCGTGGCCAATGGATCAGCCTGGTTGGTCGGTTCTGCGGGCAAGGATCTTGAAGGGCAAAGCACGGTCGGCGAGAAGGACGGCTATGTCGCCCAGATCGATATGGCGACCGGCGCCGTGTCCTGGTCGCAGCGCCTGACCGGCAAGGACGGCTACGCGACGCCCACCTCCGTTTCGGTGGACAAGGCCGGCTCCAGCAGCCTGGACGTCTTTGGTCTCCCAAAGGGGACGATGGATTTCACGCAGTCCGACAGGATCGTGTCGGCGACCGCGGCGCGCGCCGGCGACACCTTCCAGATCCGTACTCGCGAGCGTGGCACGCTGACGACGGTCACGATCGAAGCCAAGGACACGCTCGAGACCCTGGCTGACAAGATCAAGCGCGCATCGGGGTTCCGCGCCAAGGTCGAAACGTCCAGCGACGGCAATAACCGAAAGCTGAAGATCAGCCCGGCCTACAATACGTCCACCATCGAGATCGTCGCGGGGAAGGGCGGTACAGATGTGCTGTCTGCTCTTGGCCTCGCGTCCGGCGTGGTGCGCGGCACCAAGACCGAGAGCGGCAAGACGGTGTCGGCTGACGGAGGGGGGCCGGTCTTTGGCCTCCAGCTCTCGCCAGAACTCGATATCACCACCGAAGCGGCGCGCAAGAACGCCTCTTCTGTGATTACCCGAGCCATGTCGGCCGTCCGCACCGCCTATCGCGAGATCGCCGACAACGCTCTTGGCGTCGACAGCAGCGCGGCCAACACCGCCGGCAAGGCCGGCGGCACGGTCCCCGCCTATCTGAAGAACCAGATATCCAACTATCAGGCCGCTCTGAACCGCCTGACGGGCGGTTAGTCGCGCTGGCGGCTCCGTGAAGCTTGAAAGCGCCATCTTCGCGTCGTAGCCAGT
Source organism: Caulobacter sp. (assembly GCF_965279145.1). Taxonomy (NCBI): domain Bacteria; kingdom Pseudomonadati; phylum Pseudomonadota; class Alphaproteobacteria; order Caulobacterales; family Caulobacteraceae; genus Caulobacter; species Caulobacter sp. Next base: position 4,112,393 of record NZ_OZ257139.1, on the reverse strand, counting down.
GTTCATGGAACTTCTGAAAGACCGACGGATCATCTGGGTCGGCGGCGCCGCCTTGGCGTTGCTGGCGGGCCTAAGCATTGCCATCGCCCTGATGGGGAAGGGCAAGCAGACCGAGCCGCCGCCCGCCTCGCGCGCCGGCTTGATCGTTGAGACCGGCCGTTCGGATGATACCAAGCTCGATCCGGCCCGTCCGCTGCGCTGTTTCGTCGGCGGTCAGTTCGTGGGCGAGACCACCCTGTCCGAATGCGCCAAGAAGAACGGCGTAGCCACCGGCGCGCTCGATGTCGGCGTCGATGAGACGGGCGCCCTGGCCGCGGCCGACCAGGCGGGTACCGTCCTGACTCCGCTTCCGCCGGCCGCGACCGAGGTCCCGGCCCCGTCCGCCGTTACACCCGGACCCGCGCCGTCGCCCACCGCTGCGGCCAGCAATATCCCCCTGGCCGCCTGCTGGCGTTATTCGGGGGCCGAATGGCGTCGTCTGCCGGGCGACATCACCTTGAACGCCTGCGCCCAGATCCTGTTCGCCGGGCGTTGCGAAAAGCCCGGCGGCGCGACCTATGGGCGTTGGGGCGAGGAAACCCTTCGCCTGGTGCCCGGTCGCGTCGAGGCATCGTCAGACAACCGTTCCTTCCACGCCGTGATCGACCAGGGATCGAACTGCTCGATCCCGGCGGCCGGCTAAGACGAGTATCGCTCATGCGTCGTCAGATCCTGACCGCCGTTATTGTCACGACCGCAGCGCTGGCCCTGTCGGCGTGCGAAAAGCAGATCACGGCTCCCTTCGAAAAGGGGGTCTGTTTCCACGTCGCCACCAACAAGGACAAGACGCTGCGCTTCAATCCCGTGGCGCGTAACGTCGAGACGATGGAGCAGTGCGCGGCCACGCTGGAGGGCATGCGCATCCGCTTCGTCCGGATGGGTAGTCCCAACCGCACCCTCACGGGAGCCTATCAGGGCAGCTTCATCTTCCTGGAGAAGGAAGGCATCTTCTTGGGGCAGACCTACGACGGCGCGCGTTTCATGTCGCTGGTTCGCACGGGTGACGGCCGTCTGGCCGTTCCGGGCGCGGTGCGTCAAGCGCCGCCGGCCCAATAGCGAGCTGCTGTCGTCCACAAGAACGTATTGAGAACAAATTGAGTTGACCTGCCCGCTCCGTTAACGTCTTGATCAGATTCCGGCGCATGGGTCGCCGGGCGAGAACAAGGTCGAAACGATGGCGGGCAGCGTCAACAAGGTCATTCTGGTGGGCAACCTCGGGGCCGATCCCGAAATCCGCAGCCTGGGTTCCGGTGACCGCGTCGCCAATCTGCGCATCGCCACCTCCGAGAGCTGGCGTGACCGCACGTCGGGCGAGCGCAAGGAAAAGACCGAGTGGCACCGGGTCGTGATCTTCAACGACAACCTCGTGAAGGTGGCCGAACAGTATCTGCGCAAGGGGTCGACCGTTTATATCGAGGGCGCGATCCAGACCCGCAAGTGGACGGATAATACCGGCGCCGAGAAATATTCCACCGAGATCGTGCTGCAGAAGTTCCGCGGCGAACTGACCATGCTGGGCGGTCGTGGCGACAGCGCTGGAGCGTCCTCGGGTGGCGGCGACGACGGCTATTCCAGCGGCGGTGGCGGCGGCGGTTACGGCGGCGGCGCGGCGCGCAGCCAGCCCAGCGGTCCGCGCGAGAGCTTCTCGGCTGACCTGGACGACGAAATCCCGTTCTAGGGATCAGTCTTCAATCGACTTCAAAGGTGATGGGGCGGTTTCCTTCCGGAGACCGCCCCATTGTCGTTCGGTGCTCTCGGATGACCTGCGAGGCTAGGCTTGGCCGTGAAGGATCGCCTGAAGGAGCTCTGAGCCATCCCACTCCCTGGCGCGAGGCGCGACGACCAGTGGCGCGCGGGTCTCGAAGTCTCGCAACAAGTCGGCGGTCTGGGTCAGGTCGGGCGCGTCCAGGCTTTCGCTCATGACGATGGCGGCGACGGTCAGGTTTCGCGAACGGATGACCTCCAGTGCCGTCAGGACATGGCTGACCGTGCCGAGATAGGAGCCCGCGACCAGCAGGACGGGCAGGCCGAGCGCCACCATCAGGTCGAGATTGGTCGCGTCGTCGGTCAGGGGCGACATCACGCCGCCAGCGCCCTCGATCAGCAACAGGTCTCGGTTCTCACGGCCCAGCCGCGCCTGGCAGTCGGCGACTAGGTCGGTCAACAGCAAGGTCTGCCCCTCCAGCCGCGCGGCGAGGTTGGCGGCCAGCGGCGCGCGGTAGCGACGCGGCGAAATGCGGGTCAGGGCGTCCGGCTCGCCCAGCGCCTCGGCCAGCCTGGCCGGGTCGCTGGCGGCGGCGTCGTCGGGATCAAAACCGCTGACAACGGGCTTGAAGGCGTCGACGGTCAGGCCTTCGGCGAGGGCCGAGCGGAGCAGGGCGCAGGCGACATGCGTCTTGCCGATATCGGTGCCGGTGCCGGCGACGAACAGGCTTTTCATGCCGGGAGGCCCCCGCGGATATCGGCGACCCGCTCGGCCAGCCGCAGGACATCGGCGTCGGTGTGAGCCGCGCTGAAGGCGATGCGCAGACGGGCGGTGCCCTCGGGCACGGTCGGCGGGCGGATGGCGACCACCAGAAAGCCCTCGGCCTCCAGGCGCGCCGAGGCCTCAAGGGCGGCGGCCGCTGAGCCGATCACCACCGGCACGATCGCGCTGGTCGCTGAAGGCAGGCCCAGGGCGTCGGTGAAGGCGCGGGCCTTGGCCAGGGGCAGGGCGGTCAGGGCCGGCTGGCTCTCGATGATGTCCAGCGCCGCCAAGGCGGCCGCGGCCGAGGCCGGTGGCAGGCCGGTGGCATAGACGACGGTGCGGGCCCGGGTCTTCAGCAGGTCGATCACGGCCTTGGAGCCGCAGACATAGCCGCCGTACGAGCCGATGGCCTTGGACAGGGTGCCCATCTGCAGCGGGACGTCGGCGCCCGGGAACAACGCCGCCGAGCCGCGCCCCTCGGCCAGAACGCCGACCCCGTGGGCGTCGTCCGACAGCAGCCAGGCGTCGTGCGCCGCGCAGGTCGCCGACAGGGCGTCGAGCGGCGCAATGTCGCCATCCATCGAGAACACGCCGTCCGTGGCGACCAGGGCGTGGCGGGCGGCGGGGCGCTCGGCCTTCAGCAGGCGATCGAGGTCGGCGACGTCGTTGTGGCGGAACGCCAGCACTCGGGCGCCCGACAGCTTGGCGCCGGCCCAGATGCAGGCATGGGCCAGTTCGTCGATCAGGATCAGGTCACCGGGTCCGGCGAAGGTCGGGATGACGCCCAGATTGGCCAGATAGCCCGATCCGAACACGCAGGCCGCCTCGGTTCCCTTCAGCCGCGCCAAGCGTTTTTCGAGGTCGCCCAGAAGCGGATGATCGCCGGTGACGAGTCGCGAGGCGGCAGCGCCGGCCCCGTAGTTCAGGGCCGCTTCGGCGGCGGCGGCGCGCACCGCCGGGTGATGCGACAGGTTCAGATAGTCGTTGCAGGAGAACGAGATCAGCCGGCGGCCGTCGCGCTCGACGACCGCGCCGTCCAGCCTCCGGGTGGGCTTGAGCGTACGGCGCAGGCTCTTGGCCTCCAAGGCCGTCAGCTTATCGCCGGCGAAGGCGTCTAGGCTCTGCATGCTGTTTCCCGTTTGCGAAGGCAGGGCGCAGGGCATAGGCAAGGCGCCCTCCCATGGCAACGAAAAGGGAGGCGTAACGCAGGATCGTCCATGACCCCCGACTGGCTCACGCAAGGCGCGCCCCATGTCTGGCGGCCCTATTGCCAGATGCAGACCGCCCGGCCGCCGCTGCCGGTGGTCGCGACGCACGGCTCGCGGCTGGTGCTGGCCGACGGGCGCGAACTGGTCGATGGTCTGGCCTCGTGGTGGACCGCCTGCCACGGCTACAATCATCCGCACATCGCCCAGGCTCTGCGCGACCAGATCGAGCGGATGCCGCATGTGATGTTCGGCGGTCTGGCGCACGAGCCGGCCTATCGCCTGGCCAAGCGTTTGGCCGACCTGCTGCCGGGCGACCTGAACCATGCCTTCTTCGCCGAGTCGGGCTCGGTGGCGGTCGAGATCGCCATGAAGATGGCCCTGCAGTTCCACATCAATCGCGGTGAGGTGGGCCGCACGCGGTTCCTGTCGTTCCGGGGCGGCTATCACGGCGACACCCTGGCGACGATGACGGTCTGCGATCCCGAGGAGGGCATGCACAGCCTGTTCTCGGGCGTCATGCCGGCCCAGGTCATCGCCGATCTGCCGCGCGACGCCGATGGAGAGGCGGCGCTGGACGCCTTGCTGACGCAGCGGGGCGGGGAGATCGCCGCCATACTGGTCGAGCCCCTGGTGCAGGGCGCGGGCGGGATGCTGCTGCACGGTCCCGACACCCTGCGGGCCCTGCGGCGCTTGGCCGACGCCCATGGCGTGCTGCTGATCTTCGACGAGATATTCACCGGCTTTGGCCGCACCGGATCGATGTTCGCCATGCAGCAGGCGGGGATCGAGCCTGACATCGTCACCCTGTCCAAGGCCCTGACCGGCGGGACCTTGCCGCTGTCGGCGGCGGTGGCGAGCACGCGGGTGTTCCAGGCCTTCCTGTCGGATGACCCGGAGGCGGCCCTGATGCACGGCCCGACCTATATGGCCAATCCGCTGGCCTGCGCGGCGGCCAACGCCTCGCTCGACCTGTTCGAGGATGGCGCGTGGCGCGCTGAGGTCAGCCGGGTGTCGACGGCCCTGGCCGAAGGGTTGGAGCCCTGCAGCCGGGCGCCCGGCGTCGTCGATGTGCGGGTGCTGGGGGCGATCGGGGTCGTGGAGTTCGACACGCCCGTCGCGGTCAGCGACCTGTGCGCCTGGTTCGCGGAGGTGGGCGTCTGGATCCGGCCGATGGGCAAGGTCATCTACCTGACCCCGGCCTTCACGACGCCCGATGCGGACCTCGCCCTTCTGACCCGCGCCGTGCGTCGGGTTCTCGCCGTCGATTGACCCAAAGCGCCGGGTCTGGTCCAAGCGGGCCATGTCCTCGCAGTCGCCCCTGTCCGGTCTGGAACGTCTCGCCATCGTGGCGATCATCCTGACCTGGGGGCTGAACAACGCCGCGGCCAAGGTGGCGACCGCCTATCTGCCGCCGATGATGGTGGGCGGCCTTCGCTTCGCCCTCGCGCTGGTGTTCCTGTTCCCGTTCGTCCGGCCGCCGTTTCCCGAGCCCAAGAAGCTGCTGGGGATCATCCTGCTGTCGGGGCCGATCCATTTTGGCCTGATCTATGTGGCGTTCGGCATGGGCAAGTCATTGAGCCCGCTTGTGGTGGCCAGCCAGCTGTGGATCCCGTTCACGGCCGTCGCGGCCTGGCGGATGCTGGGCGAGACCATGCGCCTGCCGGCGGTGATTGGCCTGGTCATCGCCTTCGTGGGCGTGGCCTGGATGAGCCTGGATCCTCACGGCGCGGGCGATCTGCCGGCCGTGGCCCTGATCATCGCCGCCTGCGCCTGCTGGGCCGTGGCCACCGTGCTGGTGCGCATGACCCCGGGCGTCAAGCCGCTGAAGGTGCAGGGGATGACGGCGCTGGTGGCCGCGCCGACCCTGATCGCCATGTCCTTCGCGTTCGAGCCCCGGGTGGTCGAGCGGGTGACGAGCGCGCCTTTGATCGCCTGGGCCTGCGTGGCCTTCGCGGGCATTGTCTCGACCATCGGCGCCAGCGCCCTGCTGTTCTGGCTGGTCCAGCGGCGCGAGGCGGGACGGGTGACGCCGTATTTCCTGCTGACGCCTCTGGTCTCGTGTTCGATCGGCATCCTATTCATGGGCGACCGGCTGACGCCGCAACTGCTGATCGGCGGCGCGGCGACCATGGTCGGCGTGGCGCTGGTGGCGCTGACGGAGAAGCGGGCCGTCAAGGCCGAGGCGATGGCGGCCGAGACGGTTTAGCCGGGCGGGACTTGCCCCCTACGGATCGCTGCGCGATCGTCTTCCCCCGGAGGGGGAAGATGAGGTGGCCGCCCTTCATCTGCCCCCTACGGGGGCGGACGACCTGCGAAGCAGGTCAGGTGGGGGCAAGTGTCCGCGACCTCGCGCGGAATCCGCCGAGTTGATGGGAAGGGTCGCGGAGCGTCCGGGCCTCGCCCGGAATGTGTGAGTTCTAAGTACCGTTTCGACGAAGACAGACGCTCCGCGTGATCGTTATCCCTCTGGCCGGCACGCGCGGGTCTCATTCAACCCTTTGCACCCATCCGGGCTGCCCTCCTCGCGACGGACCCAGCCCTCAAGCTGCAGCCACGCCGATTCCGGAGGACCCGGAACGTACCTTCGGACGGGCGGGGACCTCCGACGAGAGTTCCCCGATAGGCGGATTTACGTCCCCCGCCTTCCTTTAAGCCCAGCCCGGTCCCGCTCACGCGACTCCGGTGGCCCCGCTCGATCACCCCTGACAGCCGCCTCTGGTCGCCGGCCGGACGCCCTTCCCGTGCTGTCAGGTGAGATTGATTATGCGGGCGGTTTCAGCGCGGAGGATTGGCGCGATCAACTATTTTACAAGGCGTTGATCGGGTTGAGTTTTGGTCTGAAAAGTACGGGGATGGGCGCAGCCCTGTCCCCGTACTTGCCCCCTACGGGCTGCTGCGCAGCCGTCTTTCCCCTCCGGGGGAGGACGACCTGCGCAGCAGGTCAGGAGGGGGCCAGTGGCGTTGGCCGGCTATAGGCAGAGAAGCCTACTTCACCACCCCGCAGGCCACCCGGGCGCCGGCGCCGCCGATGGGCTGGGTCTTGTAGTCGTCGGGGCTGGCGTGGACGACGATGGCCGAGCCGTCGGCGTCCAGCAGGGCAGGGCGGCCGCCGGCGCCCTTCAGCGAGACCTGGGGCGAGAACACTTCGGCCGTGGCCGAGCCGTCCGCGCCGGCGAACAGGTTGGGAAGGTCGCCGTTGTCGTTGGCGTCGGGGTTGAGCAGGCCGTGGACCACATTGGCCGTGGTGTGGACGTGGGCGCCGGCCGATTTGAAGTCAGGCGTCCCGCAGTCGCCCTTTTCGTGGAAGTGCAGACCGTGCCAGCCGGGCGTCAGGCCCTTGAGTTCAAGGCGAAGCAGCACGCCGTGCGGCGCTTCGGTCAGGGTGGCGGTTCCCAGCGCCTTGCCATCGCCCGCCTTGACCTCGGCGGTCGCGGACTGACCCCCCGCGACCTGGGCGGAGACGGCGCCGACGCAGGCGAGGCTGGTGATCGCCAGGGCGGTGGCGAGAAGGGGAAGACGCATGGGAAATCCTTCAAAAACAAGCGGGCCAAGGGCGCGCCCGTCCTGGAAAGGTGGCGTCGCCCCTGGGGGAATGCTAACAGTTTCTGACAGTTCCGTGTTCGATTCTGACGGCGAAAAATCCCCTTGAGCGACGATCAAATCACTACCCCTCCCGAAGGGCCGCGAGGGGATATCGCCCCGATCTTCATCGAGGACGAACTGCGTCGCTCGTATCTCGACTACGCGATGAGCGTGATCGTCAGCCGCGCCCTGCCGGACGCGCGCGACGGTCTGAAGCCCGTTCACCGCCGCGTGCTGTTTTCCATGCACGAACAAGGACATACGCCGGATCGGTCGTATGTGAAGTCGGCCCGCGTGGTCGGTGACGTGATGGGTAAGTATCACCCGCACGGCGACGCCTCGATCTACTTCACCCTCGTGCGCATGACCCAGTCGTTCTCGATGGGTCTGATCCTGATCGACGGCCAGGGCAATTTCGGCTCGGTCGACGGCGATATGCCGGCCGCCATGCGTTACACCGAGTGCCGGATGGCGCCCCCGGCTCTGTCTCTGCTGGCCGATCTGGACAAGGACACGGTCGACTTCCAGGACAATTATGACGGCAAGGAGCAGGAACCCTCGGTCCTGCCGTCGCGGATTCCCAACCTGCTGGTCAATGGCGCGGGCGGCATCGCCGTCGGCATGGCCACCAACATTCCGCCCCATAATCTGGGTGAGATCATCGACGCCTGTCTGGCGCTGATCGACGATCCCGAGGTCACGACCGACACTTTGCTGGACCTGGTGCCCGGTCCCGACTTCCCGACCGGCGGCGAAATCATCGGCCGCAGCGGGCCGCGTCAGGCCCTGCTGACCGGTCGCGGTTCGGTGATCATGCGCGGCCTGGCCTCGGTGGAAGAGATCCGCGCCGGTCGCGAAGCCATCATCGTCACCGCGATCCCGTATCAGGTGAACAAGGCCAATCTGGTCGAGCACATCGCCGAACTGGTCCGCGACAAGAAGATCGAGGGCGTTAGCGACATCCGCGACGAGTCCAACCGCGACGGCATGCGTATCGTGGTCGAGCTGAAGCGCGACGCCTCGGGCGACGTGATCCTCAACCAGCTTTATCGCTTCACGGCCCTGCAGAGCTCGTTCGGCGTCAACATGCTGGCCCTGAACCGCAAGCGCCCCGAGCAGATGGGCCTGCACCAGCTGATCGACGTCTTCGTGAAGTTCCGCGAAGAGGTCGTGGTCCGGCGGACCAAGTTCGAACTGGGCAAGGCGCGCGATCGCGGCCACGTCCTGGTGGGCCTGACCATCGCCGTCGCCAATATCGACGAGTTCATCCACATCATCCGCTCGTCCAAGGATCCGGCCGAGGCGCGCGAGCGCCTGGTGGCCAAGGCCTGGCCGGCCGGCGACATGCTGCCGCTGGTCGAGCTGATCGCCGATCCGCGCACCCTGCAGGAAGGCGGCGACCTGATCCGCCTGACCGACGAGCAGGCCCGCGCCATCCTGGCCCTGACCCTGTCGCGTCTGACCGGCCTGGGCCGCGAGGAAATCGGCAACGAGGCCCAATCGTTGGCCGAAGCCATCCGCGGCTTCCTGGAACTGCTGTCGGATCGCGCCAATATCATGGCCGTGGTCCGCGAGGAGCTGGTCGAGGTGCGCGAGAAATTCGCCGTGCCGCGCCGCTGCCAGATCGTCGACGGCGACGCCGACGTGGAAGATGAAGACCTGATCGTCCGCGAGGACATGGTCATCACCGTGACCATGGGCGGCTACGTCAAGCGCACGCCGCTGGCCAGCTACCGCACCCAGCACCGGGGCGGCAAAGGCAAGTCGGGCATGGCGACCAAGACCGAGGACGCGGTCACACGCGTGTTCTCGGCCTCGACCCACGCGCCGCTGCTGTTCTTCACCTCGGGCGGCAAGGTCTACAAGCTGAAGGTCTGGAGGCTGCCGCTTGGCGCCGCCAATTCGCGCGGCAAGGCGTTCGTCAACCTGCTGCCGATCGAGCCGGGCGAGACCATCACCTCGATCCTGACCCTGCCCGAGGACGAAGCCACCTGGGGCGGCCTGGACGTGATGTTCTCGACGCGCTCGGGCAGCGTGCGCCGCAACAAGCTGTCCGACTTCGTGGACGTGCGCCGCAACGGCAAGATCGCGATGAAGCTGGACGAAGGCGACGGCATTGTCGGCGTGGGCGTCTGCGGCAGCGAGAACGACATCCTGCTGACCACGGCCGTGGGCCGCTGCATCCGCTTCTCGGCCGACGAGGTGCGGGTGTTCGCCAGCCGTGATTCGACCGGCGTGCGCGGCGTGAAGCTGGCCGACGGCGACAGCGTGATTTCCATGGCCATCCTGCGCGGCGTCGACGCCACGCCGGCCGAACGCGCCGCCTATCTGAAACATGCCCGCGCCATGCTGCGCGCCGCTGGCGAAGAAGGCGACGACGCCCCGGCGCCGGAAGAGGCCGACGAGGATGTGGGCGAAGCCAGCCTGACGCCCGAGCGCATCGCCCAGCTGGGCGCGGCCGAGGAATTCATCCTCACGGTCTCGTCGGAAGGCTTCGGCAAGCGCACCAGCGCCTATGACTATCGCCGCACAGGACGGGGCGGGCAGGGCCTCACGGCTCAGGACCTGACCAAGCGCGGCGGCCGTCTGGCGGCCTCGTTCCCGGTCGAGGACAGCGATGAAATCCTTCTGGTGACAGACGCCGGACAGTTGATACGGTGCCCCGTCGCGCAAATTCGTGTTGCAGCGCGGAATACTCAGGGCGTAACCGTCTTCCGCACCGCGAAGGACGAGCACGTCGTGAGCGTGGAACGGTTGGCCGACGCCGGTGGCGGCGAGGCTGACGATCAGGGCGAGGCAAACGGGGCGGACGAGACCCCGTAGCCCGCCGATACGCAGGGGGTTGCATGAGGGTCGGGCTTTATCCCGGAACGTTTGATCCGGTCACCAACGGCCACCTCGACATTATCGGTCGGGCGGTGAAGCTGGTCGACAAGCTGGTGATCGGCGTCGCGGTGAACATCGGCAAGGGTCCGCTGTTCACCCTGGAGGAGCGGGTCGCGATCCTCGAGCGGGAAACCGCGCATCTGGCCAAGATCGCCACGATCGAGGTCAGGCCCTTCGACAGCCTGCTGATGCATTTCGCGCGCGAGGTCGGCGCCCAGATGATCGTGCGCGGCCTGCGGGCCGTGGCCGACTTTGAATACGAATTCCAGATGACGGCCATGAACCAGCAGCTGGATCGCGAGATCGAGACGGTGTTCCTGATGGCCGATCCCCGGCACCAGGCCATCGCCTCGCGGCTGGTCAAGGAGATCGCGGCCCTGGGCGGCGATATCTCCAAGTTCGTCCCTGCGGGCGTGGGCGAACAGCTGGTGTCCAAGCTCCGCAAGGCGTGAAACGCGCGGCCTTGCCGTGAAGCTGTCGAAATCATGGGCTTCAACACGGGGCGGACTTGTCGCAGGGGCGTGGTCGTTCTACGCCCCGTCTGCCTTTTTCTCGGGGATATCCATGAAGCTCGCCCATTCCGCCGCCGCGCTGGCGTTGTTCGCCACGGCCGCGGTCGCCCAGACGGCCGGGGCCCAGACGTCGGACTGGCGCACGCCCGATCCGCAGAACGTGCTGGTGGTCGAGACCAACAAGGGCCGGATCATCGCCGAGCTGAATCCCCAGGCCGCGCCCGCCCACATCGAGCGCGTCCGCGAACTGGTCCATGCCAACTTCTATGATGGCCTCACCTTCTTTCGGGTCATCGACAGCTTCATGGCCCAGACGGGCGATCCGAAGAACACCGGCGCCGGCGGCTCCGACAAGCCCGACCTGAAGGCCGAGTTCACGTTCCGGCGCGCGACGGACGTGACCCTGGGCGCGTCGGCCAAGGTCGGCAGCAACGAGACGGGATTCCTGGGCGCCTTGCCGGTGACCAGCCAGCCGACCGCCTTGGCGGTGATGACCGCCGACCGCAAGGTGGCGGCCTGGGGCAATTTCTGTCCCGGCGTGCTGGGCATGGCCCGCGCGGGCGATCCCGACAGCGCCAACAGCCAGTTCTTCTTCATGCGCCAGCACTATCCGTCGCTGGACAAGACCTACACCGCCTTTGGCCGGGTGCTGTCGGGCCTGGACGTGGTGCGCGCCATCAAGGCCGGCGAGCCCGTACCCGATCCGCAGGACAAGATGATCAGCGTGCGCCTGCTGGCGGACCTGCCGGCCGACAAGCGCCCCGCCATCCAGGTGATGGACACCCGGGGCCCCGCCTTCGCCGCCCTGGTCGCCAAGCGCCGGGCCGAGGTGGGCCCCAGCTTCACCAATTGCGACGTCGAAATCCCGGTGCAGGTCAAATGAAGCCGTCTCGCGCTGCCGCTGTTGTCCTCGGCGTCGCCCTGATCGGGGCTCCGGCCGTCTCCTGGTCCGCCGGGCCGGCCAAGCCGACCGAGGCCGACTGGCGCGTTCCGGCCGCCGACGACGTGATGGTGATCGACACCAACAAGGGCCGGGTGATCGTCGAGCTGGTTCCGCAGGTCGCGCCCGGCCATGTGGCGCGGCTGCGGGACCTGACCCGGGCCGGTGTCTATGACGGCCGCACCTTCTTCCGGGTCATCGACCGCTTCATGGCCCAGACCGGCGATCCCAAGGACACCGGCGACGGCGGAACCGACAAGCCCAACCTGAAGGCCGAATTCACCTTCCGCCGCTCCGCCGAGACGCCGTTCGTCGCGGCCGCCGCGCCGGCCGGCCTGGAAGTAGGACTGATCGGCGCCTTGCCCGTCGTCAGCCAGAACTGGAGCTGGCACGAGGTCACGACCGATGGAAAGGTCTCGGCCTGGGGGACCTATTGCCCGGGCGTGGTCGGCATGGCGCGTGACGACGACAACAACTCGGCCAACAGCCAGTTCTTCCTGATGCGCCAGCCCTATCCCTCGCTGGACAAGCGCTACACCGCCTTTGGCCGGGTGATCAGCGGGCTTGAGGTGGTGCGGGCGATCAAGACCGGCGAACCCGTCGCCGCGCCGCAGGACCGCATGGAAAAGGTGCGGATGCTGTCCGACATTCCGCCTGCGGATCGGCCCAAGGTGCGGGTGATCGACACCAAGGGGCCATGGTTCGCGGCCGAGGTTGCGCGCGCGCGCGGGGCCAAGGGCGCCGATTTTTCCGTCTGTGATGTGACGGTCCCGGTCGATATCCGATAGGTCAGCCGCCAAATCGGGTCCACCGATGGTTCACAGCGGGGTGAAAAGCGCGCTAGAAGCGCGTTCACCATTCGACACCCAAGGGATGACCATGTCGGCCGACCTCGAAAACACCCTGATCCTGACGCTCGAGAGCGGTCCGGTCACGATCCAGATGCGTCCTGACCTGGCCCCGGGCCACGTGGAGCGCATCAAGGAACTGGTCCGCGAGGGCTTCTATGACGGCGTGGTGTTCCACCGCGTGATCCCGGGCTTCATGGCCCAGGGCGGCGATCCGTCGGGCACCGGCCGCGGCGGCAGCGACAAGCCCGACATCAAGGCTGAATTCTCCGACGAGGCCCACGTGCGCGGCGTCTGCTCGATGGCCCGCACGCCCGATCCCAACTCGGCCAACAGCCAGTTCTTCATCGTCTTCGACGAGGCCACCTTCCTCGATGGCCAGTACACGGTCTGGGGCAAGGTGACCGAGGGCATGGAGCATGTCGACGCGCTGCCCAAGGGCGAACCGCCCCGCGCGCCGGGCAAGATCGTCAGCGCCAAGATCGCCGCCGACGCCTGATCCGGCCTCAACCGAACATGAAAGCGGCCCCGGAGCGATCCGGGGCCGTCTTTGTTGGGAGTGGGCGCGTCGGAAATCGGCGGGGGAGCGAAGGGGGCTGTCGACCCTGAGTGGACCTTGCCAACGCGCTAGCCCGCCACGCGCGCAAGCTTGATCAGGTCGGCTCTATTCGGAGGTTCTCAAGCGCGGTCAAGCTTTGGACATTGATAACGCTCGACCCCCACTCTACACGCGGTTGAGCTTACGGGGGCGGCGATGAAACTGGCGAAATGGTTCTTGATGGTTGGCGCGCTTGCGACGACGCCGGTCTTGGCGCTCGCCGCGCCCGCGCCCAAGGCGGCGGATTCTGACAGCCCGGGCGTGCATCTGTCGCGCATGACCCTAGGCTACAGCTACTTCAACCAGCCCGGCGCGAGCATCCAGGACCACAACGCCGACGTCCTGGCTTGCCTGTCCCAGGCGGTGACGACGCGCTCGTTCGATCAGGTCATCAACAACGGCGCCGATATGGGCCTGGCGGGCATGTTCATCGGCGGCGCGCTGGGCAAGGCCTATTACCACGGCACGGTCGGGGCTGGCCTGGAGAACTGCATGGTCGTGCGAGGCTGGCGCGTCGTGCGTCTGTCCGACGCCCAAGGCCAGGCCTTGGCCGCGCTTCCGCAGGCCGCGCTGATGGACCGGCTCGCTCCCTGGGTCGGCGCCAACGCGCCGCCCGGGACGCTCGTCCGCGCCTGGAACAACGACGCGGCCAACGCAGCAATCCCACGCTTTTCCATCAGGCCGGCGCATCAGAACGACGGTTCGCTGAGCCTGAAGGCGGCGAACGGCCAGACCCTGGACGAGGCGAGCGGCCCCAACTTCATGCCCCCCGAGCGGATCAAGCTGGACAAGGCGTGGCCAAGGAAACCCGTGAAGCCCGCCGGGATTGCGGCGGTGACGCCTCAGGCTGGGATCGTGCTGATCCGCGTGTCGAACGGCGGCATGAAGAACGGCGCTGGCGTCAGCTTCACGCGTGTAGGCTCCAGCCCGGAGACCCCGGCCTCCAGCGTCGACCACCGACCCGATCTGGTAAGCTTCGGAGCCAACGGCGACTTCATCGCCATGCCCGTCGCGCCCGGCCGCTGGCGAATGAGCAGCCTGGGGTTCGCGCCGGTCCTGAGCCTCTGCCTCGGCTCGCCCGCCTTCGAGATCAAGGCGGGCGAGGTCGTCTATCTGGGCAGCTTCGACCTCGGCGCGACCGCAATGGGACCTGATCTGGATCCGGCGCCGGTCCGGGCCTTCCTGGCCGGTCAGCCGGCCGCCGGGGCCGTCAGGCCTGCGGCCTATGTGAACGGCAGCACGTCCGCCTGCACCGATCCGGGGATGTACGCCTTCGAGGTACCCGGCGCGCCGTTCGAGGAGGGCTACAGGTTCGGCGGCGCGCGCCTGGCAGCCGCAAGTCCGCCGCCCCCGCCGACGGTCGCCGCTTTTTCGGCGCCGGCTCCACCCGCGTGGGCCGCGCGACAAACGCCGCGCCCGCCGGCCTCGCCACCGCCCAGGTTCGCGTCCGAACCCGAACCGCGCCCGTCACAGCCCATGGCGAGATCGCCCGCGGCCTCCTCTCAGGGCCTCCTCGGCTTTGCTCCCCCCGCGGGGCCGACGCCGGCGGGTAATCAGGTCGATGGACAGGGGTTGCTGACGCGCGAAGGCCAGACCCGCACCTGCGCTGGCGGCCACGCGTGGATCATTCCCGCCACCGCCGAAGCGGACGCGTTTCTGCAGCAGGCCTTCGGCCCGTTACGTAGCGGCCTGATCCTGACGACCCGGTGGGAAGGACTACCGTTCGACGGGGCGCCGCGGGTCACGACCTGCGACGCTCACGGCCGCTTCCAGTTCTCCGGACTGCCCAATGGCGCCTACCATCTCGCCGTGGTCGTTAGCTGGGAGCTCCCGTCCCAGCAGGGCGCCTACCTGGAACAGCGGGGCGGGACCATCGTCGCCCCGGTCACGCTGTCGGGCGGCGGCGTCAGGTCCGTCACTATCGCCAACTGAGGGGATGAGGGAATCGGAGGTCCGTCATCCACCCGAAGCCGACTTCCGGAAGGTCCGCTTCGGGCGACCGGTCATCCTGTCCCCGCATCCTGCGGGTACATCGTGAGATGACGGGCTTTCAGGATACCGTGGGAAGCGGGTAGCGACCTCAAGAGCGATGGTCGTGTCTGCCGTGCCGGAGGCGCTGCGATGATCCGAGCGCGAGACGCTACGGCGCGATCCGGCGCAGCCTGACGATCACCGGCCGGTGATCCGAACCCAGCGCCGGGCCGCGCTCAACGCTGACCGTCTTCCACGAGCTGCCCGCATAGACCTGATCGATCGGCAGGAACGGAGCGGGCGCGTTGCCGATGCGGGAGAACTTGCCCGACGGCCATGAGGCCATGGCGTGGGTGCGTCGCTCCAGGCCGAAGGCCTTGTCCTGGCGCTTCATCGTGAACGACCAGGGCGTTGAGTTGAAATCCCCCGTGACGATGGTGCTGGACTTGTCGAAGCGGGCAATGGCGTCGGTCATCCGCTTGACCTGCTGCTGTTGAGGTCCGGCGGGCACCGGCCACACATAGTGGACGCCCGCCACCGTGAACGCGCCCTTCGGGTCGGCCAGCGTCGCCCAGGCGCCGGGCAGTTCCCTGCCTTCTTCATAGAGGCCTGCGCGCGCGATCATCCGTTTCTTGCTAAAGATCCAAGTGTCGCAGACGCGCTTGCCCGCGCAGGAGACTAGGAACGGGTAATAGGCCTTCATGGCTTTGACGACCGGCGACGACCTGCCGCCGCCCTCGACGAGGACCACCACGTCGGCGTCCTGATCGAGAAGCCACTGTGTCGCCTTTCCTGGCGTGCGGTTGTCGTGCCAGACGTTGAACTGGATGATCTTCAGGTCGTCGGCGCGGGCGGCCAGGCGCTTGGCGCGGGCGGCGGCGAGCAGGTCGGGTCCCATGAGGACCGAACAGGCGACCACCGCGATCAGGCCAAGACCCACCATCGCCCTGCGTTCATCGCCGCGCGCGAACACCGACCCCAGCACCACGGCGGCCAGCCCCATGGCCAACCAGAAGGGCGCGAAATGGGTCAGGGCGTCCAGCTGGTCGCTGAACGCGCCGCCGAGGCTGGCCAGGGCCAGCACCGTGCCGGCCAGGCCCAGCATCAGCGCCGTACCGCGAAACATCAGGCTCAGGAGTCGAAGCAGAAGATCCATGCTCTGCCCTTAGCACGACCATAAGACAGGGCGATGGGCTCCGTCGTCGGCGAAAGCGCGGTGGCCGATATTGTGCATCCGCTCGGCGCCGATCCGCGATCGGCCCCGCGGAACGATGCGAGCGCCTTCATTCGATCCTCCCACCCCGGCGCCCGCCACGCAGATCGTCCCGTGCCGTATCTTGACCTGCGAGCCGCGCCGTGTCCTTGAAGCCGCCCCATGCGCCTTTCCGACTTCGATTTCGTCCTGCCCGAGGACAACATCGCCCTGCGTCCAGCCGAGCCGCGCGATTCCGCGCGCCTGCTAGTCGTTCGGCCGGGCCAGGATCTCGCCGACCACGTCGTGCGCGACCTGCCCGACTTCCTGCGTCCCGGCGACGCCCTGGTGTTCAACGATACGCGGGTGATCCCGGCCCGGCTGGCGGGTCTGCGCGAAGCCCGCACGACGGGCGGCGGCGACGGCGCGCCGGTGCCGGTGGAGGCCACCCTGCATCGCCGGGTGTCGCCCGATCGCTGGAAAGCCTTCATGCGCCCGGGCAAGCGGCTGAAGGTTAGCGACCGCGTGGCGTTCGGCTCTGACGAGCATCGCCTGGACGCCACCGTGCTGGAAAAGCATGAGGGCGGCGAGGTGCTGCTGGCCTTCGACCAGGCGGGCCCGGACCTGGATATCGGTATCGCCCGCCACGGCGAGATGCCGCTGCCCCCCTACATCGCCGCCAAGCGCGCCGAGGACGACCGCGACCGCGCCGACTACCAGACCGTCTATGCCCGCGAGGACGGCTCGGTGGCCGCGCCGACCGCCGGCCTGCACTTCACGCCCGATCTTCTGGAGCGGCTGAAGGCGAGGGGCGTCTCCCTCCACTTCGTCACCCTGCACGTGGGCGCGGGCACCTTCTTGCCGGTCAAGACCGACGAGGTGTCCGAGCACAGGATGCATGCCGAATATGGCGAGGTGACCCGCGAGATCGCCGACGCCCTGAACGCCGTGCGCGCCGCCGGCGGACGGATCGTCTGCGTGGGCACCACTAGCCTGCGTCTGCTGGAAAGCGCCACGGGCGAGGATCGCGTCATCCGGCCGTTCGCCGACGAGACCGCGATCTTCATCACTCCCGGCTACCGCTTCCGCGCCGCCGACGTGCTGATGACCAATTTCCACCTGCCCAAGTCGACCCTGTTCATGCTGGTCAGCGCCTTCGCCGGTCAGAAGACCATGCGCGAGGCCTATGAGCGGGCGATCGCCACGGGCTATCGCTTCTATTCCTACGGCGACAGCTCGCTGCTGTTCCCCGCCGATCCCGAGACCCTCTGATGGCCTTTCCCTTCGAGATTTCCGCCACCGACGGCAAGGCGCGCACCGGCGTGCTGAAGACCCCGCGCGGCGACATCCGCACCCCAGCCTTCATGCCCGTGGGCACGGCCGGCACGGTCAAGGCCCTGACCGTCGATCAGGTCAAGGACACCGGCGCCGACATCATCCTGGGCAACACCTATCACCTGATGCTGCGGCCCACGGCCGAGCGGGTGAAGCGCCTGGGCGGGCTTCACAGGTTCATGCGCTGGGACAAGCCGATCCTGACCGACAGCGGCGGTTTCCAGGTGATGAGCCTGTCGGGGATCAGCAAGGTCACCGAAGAGGCCGTCACCTTCGCCAGCCATATCGACGGCTCCAAGCACGTGCTGAGCCCCGAGCGGTCGATGGAGATCCAGGCCGACCTGCTGGGCAGCGACATCGTCATGCAGCTGGACGAATGCGTCGCCTGGCCGGCCGAGGAGAAGCGGGCCCGCGAGGGCATGGAGCTGTCGGCCCGCTGGGGCCAGCGCTCGAAGACCGCGTTCGGAACGCGCGACAGCCAGGTGCTGTTCGGCATCCAGCAGGGCTCGACCTTCGAAAATCTGCGCCGCGAGTCGTCGCAGCGCCTGCAGGACATCGGCTTCGACGGCTACGCCATCGGCGGCCTGGCGGTGGGCGAGGGGCACACGGCGATGTGCGAGGTGCTGGACTATGCACCGGACCTGCTGCCCGCCGACAAGCCGCGCTACCTGATGGGCGTGGGCAAGCCGATCGACCTGGTCGAGGCGGTGGCGCGGGGCGTCGACATGTTCGACTGCGTTCTGCCCACCCGCTCGGGCCGCCATGGTCAGGCCTGGACCTGGGACGGGGCGATCAACCTCAAGAACGCCCGGTTCGCCGAGGACGATACGCCGCTGGATCCGACCAGCGACTGCCCGGCCAGCCGCGACTATTCCAAGGCCTATCTGCGCCACCTGTTCAAGGCCGAGGAGATCCTGGGCCAGGTGCTGCTGTCCTGGCACAACATCGCCTTCTTCCAGGCTCTGACGGCGGCCATGCGCGAGGCGATCGCGCAGGGCCGGTTCGAGGCCTTCCGCCGCGACTTCGCGGCCCGCCACAACGCCTGAATTAGTTCTTGATCGGGAAGCGCGGCTTGCGCGGACCGTTCGGATCCACGGGCGGCGGCATGCCCGGATCGACCACGACGACCGGCGGGGGCGGCTGGTGTTGCGGCGTGGCCGGCGGATTGCAGCCGCGCGACTCGCCCAGGCCCTTGAGATAGGCCCGACGCACCGCGCCCGAGGCGATGGCGCTCTGCACCAGACGATCATGGCGTTCGGCGCCGCTCAGCTTTCGCACCCAGCCGCGCATCGGGATGATGTCCTGCGCCGCGCTGGCCATCGCGCCCAGGGCGGCGCTGCCGGCCGCCTTGCGGCCGCGGTCCATCAGGTCCTCGTTCTCTTCCGGCGGATGCTGATCAAAATCCTCGCCCAGGGCGGCGTCCAGCGGCGTGATCAGGCGGACCAGCGCGTCGCAGGTGACGCGGGGCGGGCGGGCGTAGGGGTCGCCCATCGCCTCCATCAGCACCGGCGGTATCTTGGTGCGCACGATGTTGACGTCGCGCAGCGGCGCGCTGATCGCGCCGGCCACGCCGTCCTTGTTGGCGTCCGAGGTGGTCTGGATCTTCTCCGAATCGGTCGGCGGGGGCGGCTGTTGCTGCTGGGCGATCGCCGGCGCGCTCGTCGCCAGGAGGGGGAAAACCAGGGCCGTGATCATCAGTCCACGCATTCAACAACCTTATCGCGCCGAAAGCCTCGCCGTCACCGGGGATAACCGGCGAAAGCACGCTTGCGGCCCATCGAACCCCCGACTATGTTCCGCGCCGCTTCCACCGGCCACGCCGCGTCGTGAGCGGGCCGGTAGCTCAGTGGTAGAGCATTCGACTTTTAATCGAATGGTCGTGGGTTCGAACCCCACCCGGCCTACCAAACCACATGCGCTCGGAGTGTGGCGTTCTCCTGACAAAAGGAGAGCGGAAAGCGTTCTTCTGAAGCTTCCGGCGCTGTTTTCAAACCGGCTGTTCCCGCGTTCCCTTGGAAGGCCGTTTCGGCGCGTGTTTCGGAGATGGCGGTGAGTTTTTCTGGGACCCTCGCCGGGGAATTCTCAATTGACCCCACCGTTGCGGTGGGGATTTAAGCAGCCTGGCTTTGACGTCGGCGGGACCCCTTCGGGAACCGGCGCGTTTCACTCCCGGACTTCGCCGGACCCAGGACGACGATCAGATCATGACCGCCGAGACCGCCGCCGCGATCCGACCCGCGCCTGCCGCCCGAAGGCCCCTGTTTCGTCGCCGCTCGGCGATCCCCGGCTTTTCGATCACCCTGGGCGTGACTCTGACCATCCTGTCGCTGATCGTTCTGCTGCCCCTGTCGGCGGTCGCCCTGAAGGCGGCAGAGCTATCGCCCGCGCAGTTCGTCGCGGCGGCCTTTTCCCAGCGGGCCCTGGCGGCCTATCGCCTGACCTTCGGCGCGGCGTTCGTCGCCGCCGCGATCAATGGCGTGTTCGGCGTGCTGACCGCCTGGGCCCTGGTTCGCTATGAGTTTCCGGGCAAGACGCTGGTCAACGCGCTGGTCGACCTGCCGTTCGCCCTGCCGACCGCCGTGGCCGGCATCGCTCTGGCGACGCTCTATTCCCCCAATGGCTGGGTCGGGCAGTTCCTGACCCCCCTGGGCATCAAGGCCGCCTACAACCCGATCGGCGTGACCATCGCCCTGATCTTCATCGGGCTGCCGTTCGTGGTGCGCACGATCGAGCCGGTGCTGCGTGACCTGTCCGATGACGTCGAGGAGGCCGCCGCCAGCCTGGGCGCGGGGCGGATCGCGACGATCGTGCGCATCGTGCTGCCAGCCCTGGGCCCGTCCTGGCTGACCGGCTTCGCCCTGGCCTTCGCCCGGGGCATCGGCGAGTACGGCTCGGTGATCTTCATCGCCGGCAACATGCCCTACAAGTCCGAGATCGCGCCGCTGCTGATCATCATCCAGCTGGAGCAGTTCGAATACGCCCAGGCCGCCGCGATCGCCTTGGTCATGCTGGGCGTGTCGTTCCTGATGCTGCTGGTCATCAACGCCGTTCAGGCCTGGGCGAGAAGGTACTCCTGATGGCCGCTCATCGCCGTTCCACCGACGACGCGCCTTGGGCCAAGGCGGTGATCATCACCCTGGTCCTGGCCTTCCTGGGCCTGGTCCTGATCCTGCCGCTGGCCGCCGTCTTCGCCGAGGCCCTGCGCAAGGGGCTGCAGCCCGCGCTTGACGCCGTGGCCGACCCCGACGCCGTCGCCGCGATCAAGCTGACCCTGATCACCGCCGCGATCACCGTGCCGTTCAATGTCGTTTTCGGCCTTTGCGCCGCCTGGGCCATCGCCAAGCACGACTTTCCGGGCAAGAGCCTGCTGATCACCCTGATCGACCTGCCGTTCTCGGTGTCGCCGGTGGTGGCCGGCCTGATCTATGTGCTGGTCTTCGGCCTGCAGGGCTGGTTCGGCGAGCGCCTGATCGACCACGACGTGAAGATCATCTTCGCCACGCCCGGCATCGTGCTGGCGACCATTTTCGTGACCTTCCCGTTCATCGCCCGCGAGCTGATCCCGCTGATGCAGGAACAGGGCGTCAGCGAAGAGGAGGCGGCCGTCTCGATGGGCGCTTCGGGGCTCTACACCTTCTGGCGGGTGACCGCCCCCAACGTGCGCTGGGGGCTGCTGTACGGCGTGCTGCTGTGCAACGCCCGCGCCATGGGCGAGTTCGGAGCCGTGTCGGTGGTCAGCGGCCACATCCGGGGCCTGACCAACACCATGCCGCTGCACGTCGAGATTCTTTATAACGAGTACGATTTCGTCGGCGCCTTCGCCGTCGCGGCCTTGCTTTGCCTGCTCGCGATCGTGACCCTCGTTCTCAAGACCGCGCTCGAAGTCGCCCAGCCCGCCGTGCGCGGGCGCGGCGGTCACTGATCGGAACGCCAGACGCCATGACCATCTCCATCCGTTCCGTCGAAAAGAAGTTCGGTCGCTATCCCGCGCTGGACAAGATCGGGCTCGAGATCGCCGACGGCGAGCTGCTGGCGCTGCTGGGGCCGTCGGGTTCGGGCAAGACGACGCTGCTGCGCGTGATCGCCGGCCTGGAGTTTCCCGACGCCGGTCAGGTGCTGTTCCACGACCAGGACGTCACCTTCGCCTCGGCGGCCGCCCGTCGCGTGGGCTTCGTGTTCCAGCAATATGCGCTGTTCAAGCACATGACCGTGGCCCGTAACATCGCGTTCGGCCTGGACGTGCGCAAGGGCAAGGACAAGCCGTCCAAGGCCGAGATCACCCGGCGGGTCGATGAGCTGCTGCGTCTGGTCGAGCTGGAAGGTCTGGGCGGGCGCTATCCGTCGCAGCTGTCGGGCGGTCAGCGCCAGCGCGTGGCCCTGTCGCGGGCCCTGGCCGTGCAGCCCAGCGTGCTGCTGCTGGACGAGCCCTTCGGCGCTCTCGACGCCACGGTCCGCAAGTCGCTGCGCAAGGAGCTGCGCCGCGTGCATGACGCTACCGGCGTCACCACCATCTTTGTCACCCACGACCAGGAAGAGGCGCTCGATCTGGCCGACCGCGTCGCCATCCTGAACCAGGGACGCATTGAGCAGATCGGCACGCCGGCCCAGGTCCACGACGAACCTGTCTCGCCCTTCGTCTGCGGCTTCGTGGGCGAGGCCAACCGGTTCGAGGGCGCGGTGTCGAACGGCCGCTTCATCGCCGGAGCCGTCAACCTGCCCGCGCCGGGCGTGGCCGACGGCAAGGCCACGGGCTTTGCGCGGCCGCACGATCTGGTGCTGGACCCCAGCGGCTTCGAGGTGCGGATCAATCGCGTACACGTGCAGGGGGCGCTTGCGACCATCGACGGCGTCACGCCCGACGGTGTCCGGATCGACATCACCGCCGCGCGCGATCAGGCCGAACGCTTCGTCGGCGCGGTCCGGGTCGCCGCGCGCAAGGCGCACGTCTTCCCGGGCTGAGGCCTATTGCTGCTGTTGTTGCTGCTGCTGATGCAGATCCTGCCGCAGCGCCGCCTCGTTGGTCGGGCGACGGCGGCCGCCGGCGAAGCTGGGCCGGGCCATGCGCAGGAATTCCGGTTCGGCCAGGGCGGCGCGGGCCCGCCGCACCGAGACGCCGACCGCCAGCTCGCTGTCTGAATCGCCCTTGTAGACGCCGCGCGACGGCGTGACGTCTGCGTAGTCGCGCCCTACGGCCACGGCCACGTGGCGCTCGCCGGTCATCATGTTGTTGGTCGGATCAAAGCCCACCCAGCGCAGGCTGGGCAGGAACACCTCGACCCAGGCATGGGTGGCGTCCGGGTCGGAGCGGTCGCCCGCGTCGCGATCGGTGAACAGATAGCCCGAGACATAGCGCGCGGGCACGCCCCACGACCGGCACACGGCCAGCATGATGTGGGCGAAGTCCTGGCAGACCCCGCGACCCACGCTCAGCGCCAGGTCGATGGGGCTGTCGGCGTCGGTGACACCGGGCTGATACTCGAACGCCTGGTAGATGGTCTCCGACAGGATCCGCATCGCCGTCAGCGGGTCCCGGCGGCGCAGATCTTCCAGATTGTGTTCGTTGATGAAGGTCAGCAGGGCGTCGGTGGTCTCGACGAAGCCGTGCGGGCGCAGGAAGTCGAAGCACTCGCCGCGCACGAACTCGCTGCGCAGCCGGTCCCACTCGCCCATGTCCAGGGCGTCCGGTCGCTCGCCGGGCGACTCGGTCTCGACCGCCGAGCGGGCCACGATGCTCAGCTTGTCGTGCGGCTGGGGCACGTCGAAGTGATAGACCGCATTGCCGAAGCTGTCGGCGTACGAAAACACCTGGGCTGCCGGATTGATCTCCAGCTCGAAGCTGATCAGGCGCTGGCGGGCGGTCTTCTGGGGCTGCATCCACAGCTCCATCAGGCTTTCCCGGACCGGGCGCTCGTAGTGGTACTGGGTGACGTGGCGGATTTCGAGAAGCACGGGGAAGTCCTTATTGGGTCGCGTGACGGTCGCCGAAACCGCTGACACTTTCGGCTGCCACGCTCGCGTTCCTAGGCCGGCAGGCGCATTTCGAGCGGATAGGCCACGAAGGTCTCGTAGATGGCCTCGTGGATCCGCGCGCATTCATTGACGACGGTGGTCAGCAGGGCGCCCGCGCCCTGGGTTTCCAGTTCATGGATGTCGGCGAACTCCAGCCGGGCCTTCAGGCGGCCGGCGATCCGCTCGGGGCCGGCGCGTTCGCCCGCCTCGGTGCGGCGCGCCAGGGCGCTGAGATTGGCCTCGATCTGCGAGGTCGCGAACCGGATCGAACGCGGGAAATCCTCGTCGAACACCAGGAATTCCAGGATGTGCCGGGGCTCGATCTCGGCGGTGTAGACCCGCAGATAGGGCTCCAGCGCGCAGGCCATGCGCAGCAGGCTGACCAGGGCGATGTGGTCGTTGATCTGCCGGCCGGGCGTTTCGGCGAAGCACACCTCCAGCAGGCGCGAGACCAGCTGGGCGCGCTCCAGATACATGCCCAGCATCATGAACCGCCAGCTTTCGCCGTGGCTCATCGTGGTGTCGGCCGCGCCCTTGAAGAGGTGCAGGTCGGCGATCACGTCGTGCAGGAATGTGGTCGAGCCGTCGGCGAAGTCACGCCGGGCGTTGTCGTCGGTGACCTTGAGATACAGCAGGTTTAGCCGTTCCCAGGTTTCGGTGGTGATCTGGTCGCGCACCTGACGGGCGTTCTCGCGGGCGCGGGCCAGGGACGAGACCACCGAATTGGCGTCCGAGCGATCCAGCACCAGCGCTTCGGCGGCCTCGAACGAGCCGACGGCGCTGCTCATCTCCGGCTCGCCCACCGCCGACAGGGCGATCCAGACGGCCTGGACGCCGGCGTCGGTCTGGTCGAGCGTGGCGTTCAGCATCACGCTGGACAGCCGCGACAGGTGTTCGGCGCGTTCGATGTATCGGCCCAGCCAGTAGAGGCTGTCGGCAACCCGAGCGAGCATCATGGGCGGGCTCCGCCGTTTCCGTTTCCATTGCCGTTGGCGGGGCCTTCCTCGGCCAGCACCCAGGTGTCCTTCGAGCCGCCGCCCTGGCTGGAATTGACCACCAGGGAGCCCCGCTTCAGGGCCACCCGGGTCAGGGCGCCGGGCGTGACGATGGTCTTTTCGCCCGACAGGATGAAGGGGCGCAGGTCGACGTGACGCGGCTCGATCCGGCCATCGACCAGGCAGGGCGCGGTCGACAGTTGGATGGTCGGTTGGGCGATGTAGTTGGCCGGGTCGGCCTTGATGGCGAGCGCGAAATCCTCACGCTCCTTCTGGGTGGCGTGCGGGCCCACCAGCATGCCGTAGCCGCCCGAGGCGCCGACGGCCTTGACCACCAGCTTGTCGAGATTGGCCAGCACGTATTTCAGCTGCGACGGCTCGCGGCACAGGAAGGTCTCGATGTTGGGCAGGATGGCGTCCTCGCCCAGGTAGTATTTGATGATGTCCGGCACGAAGGCGTAGACCGCCTTGTCGTCGGCGACCCCGGTGCCAGGGGCGTTGCAGATCACCACATTTCCGGCGCGATAGGCGTTGAACAGGCCCGCCGCGCCCAGCGATGAATCCCGGCGGAAGGTGAGGGGGTCGATGAAGTCGTCGTCGACCCGGCGATAGATCACATCGACCCGTCGGATGCCGCTGGTGGTGCGCATGTAGACCATGTTGTCGTGGACCACGAGATCGCGGCCCTCGACCAGAGGCACGCCCATCAGGCGCGCCAGATAGGCGTGCTCGTAATAGGCCGAGTTGTAGACGCCCGGCGTCAGCACCACGACCTGCGGATTGGGCCGCCATTCGGGGCTCATGCTCTTCAGCGTGGCCAGCAGCAGGTCCGGATAGCGCTCCACCGGCCGCACCCCGGCGGCGCGATAGGTGCCCGGGAAGGTGCGCTTGGCCGCGTCGCGGTTGGCCAGCATGTACGAGACGCCCGAGGGCACCCGCAGATTGTCCTCCAGCACGGCGAACTGGCCGTCCTGGCAGCGGATCAGGTCGCTGCCGCAGACATTGGCGTAGGATTTGTGCGGCACATAGAGGTGCTGCATTTCGCGGCGATAGGACGGCGCGCCCAGGACGAGCTCTCGCGGCACCACCCCGTCCATCAGGATCTGCTGGTCGCCATAGATGTCGGCGAGAAACAGGTTCAGGGCCATCAGACGCTGGGTCAGGCCCGCCTCGATCCGCGCCCATTCCTGGGCGGGCAGGATGCGCGGAAACAAGTCGGTCGGAATGATCCGCTCGGTGGTGTTCTCGCCGCCGCCATAGACCGTGAAGGTGATGCCCTGCAGCAGGAACGAACGTTCCAGAGTCTGCTGACGGCCCGCCAGCTCGTCGCCGCCCAGCGTCGACATGCGCGCGTGCAGGGGATCGTAGTGCGATCGCACCGCCCCGTCGGGCGCGAACATCTCGTCATAGGCGACCCCGGGCAGATAGGCCGCCTCGGTCATCGGCAGGGTCGGAGCCTCGATTGGGTCTTGGATTTTCGCCGCCACGCCTTCGTCCACGCTTTTTCGCCTTTTGGGCTCCGTCGAGTCAGACGCGCCACGATGAACCCTAGAACGTCAGGGCGGCCGGTGTCGGCGATTTTCTCTGTCGCCGCGTCGATGCGCACGACTGCCTATCATTTGGGCGCCTTTCGTTCGTCCCGGGAAGCGCTCGTCGTCGTCTTTCCTTTGCATTTCCCACCGTGACAGCGGGTGAGCCGGCGACTACAGGGGAGCGGGGGCGCTCCGCGCGGGGAATACGGCTTGGTGCGTAGACGAATAACCCTCGGGATCACGGCAGCGGCGTTGATGGTCGCCGGAGTCGCCTGGGCCGATGAGCCTTCCGCGACGATTTCCGGGGTCGAGGACAAGGCGCTGCGTGACGCCATCATGCGCGTCCTGGCGCAATCGTCGGGGCCGCCGCAAAGCCGCGCCGAGGCCCGGCGCAGGGCGCGCGACGCGGGCGAGGACGTCGTCGCCGTGCTGCGCGCCGAGGGCTACTACGCCTATGCCGTCGAGCCCGATATCAGCGAGGGCGATCCGCCGCGCGGTGTGGTCAAGGTGACCCCGGGCCCGGTGTTCGTGCTGGCTGATCCGACCGTCGCTTGGCGCGGCCCAAGCCCCGACGAGGGCGTCGCCCAGCGGGCGGTGGCCGCCATACACCTTGTTCCCGGCGACCCCGGACGCGCCGCCGACATCCTGGGCGCCGAGGGCCGGGTGATCGCCCAGGTCCAGCAACTGGGCTATGCCGATGTCGCCGCCGAGCCGCGGGAGGTCATTGTCGACCACGCCGACCACACGGTTCACCCGACCTTCAACATCAATGCCGGCGATCTGACCAAGCTGGACGGGATCGAACTGGTCACCAAGGGCCGCAGCAACCCCGACTGGGTCAGCCACCTGGCGACCTGGACGTCAGGCGATGTCTACGATCCCGAGGATATCGCCGAGCTGGAGCGCCGCCTGCGCGACACCGGCGTCTATGACTCGGTCTCGGTCTCGCTGTCGCCCCGCGACAAGATCCGGCCCGACGGTCTGCGCCCTGTGATCGTCACCCTGGCCGATCGGCCGGCGCGCACGATCGAACTGGGGGCTGGCTATTCGACCAGCGAGGGCCCCGGCGTTGATGCGCGCTGGATCCACTACAACCGCCTGCGCCGCGCCGACACCACGACCTACACCGCCCGCCTGGCCAAGCTGGAAAAGCGACTGGGGGGGGAGCTTTCCCTGCCGCATTGGCGGCGCCCGCAGCAGACCCTGAAGATGAATGGCGCGGTGTTCCGCGAAACCACCGACGCCTACGACGAAACCGGCGCCACGATCAGCGCCGACCTGACCCGGCGACGCCAGACGACCTCGTACCGCACCTATGGCGTCGCCCTGGATCTTTCGCAGTCAAAGCAGTTGAAGGCCAGCAATGGCGGATCGACCAGCGAGACCCTGAACCTGGCCACCTTCACCACCCTGGCCGCCTTCGCCTGGGACGAGTCCGACAACATCCTGGACCCCAAGCGAGGCTGGCGGTTCGAGGCGCGCGCCGAGCCGACCGGAATCGTCGGCGACACCGTGCTGGGCTATCTGAAGACCCAGGTGCAGGGCTCGGCCTATCTGCCGTTCGGCGAAGGAGCCAAGACCGTCCTGGCGGGTCGGCTGAAGGTGGGCGCGATGTTCGGCGGGCTTCTTCAGGAAGTCCCCGCCGCTCGCCGGTTCTTTTCGGGCGGCGGCGGCTCGGTGCGGGGCTATGCCTATCAGGCCATCGGGCCGCGACTGGCCGACAACACGCCCCAGGGCGGCGTTTCGCTGGTCGAGACCTCGTTCGAGCTGCGTCATCGCTTCACCGAACGCTGGGGCGGGGTGGTCTTCATCGACGCCGGCGCCGTGGGCACCGAGCGCAAGCCCAAGGGCGAGGACTTCCGCGCCGGGGCGGGCTTTGGCGTTCGCTACGACCTGGGCTTCGGCCCGATCCGCGCCGACATCGCCGTGCCGCTGGGCAAGCGCTCCGGCGACCCCGCGTTTCAGCTCTATCTCAGCATCGGGCAAAGCTTTTGACCGACGCGCCCGAGCATCCCGACCGCGCCACGCCCGTGGAAGACGCGGTCGACACCGTCGTTGACGTCGCCAAGCGCGTGGGCGGTCCCGGTTGGCTGATGATCGTCTCGCTGATCGCGGTGCTGACCATCGCCTTCTTCTTTGGCGGCCTGCGCTATGCGCCCATCACGCCGCAAGGGCGGATGTTTCTGGAGGCGCGCGCCAGCGGCCTGAAGCTGGGGCGCATGGGCCGGCTGAAGATCGAGGGATTGTCTGGCGACATCTGGAAGGACTTCGCCGTCCGTCGCCTGACCATCGTCGACGAGAAGGGCGTCTGGCTGGAGGCGCACGATGTGCGCGTCGCCTGGCGTCCGGCGGAACTCTTCGGTCGCCGTTTCCATGCCGAGCGGATCGACGCGCGCGACGTCATCGTCCTGCGCCGCCCGACCCTGACGCCCAAGGGCAAGTCCGGGGCCACGCCGGTCTCGGTTGATCTGGACGCCTTTGGGCTGCGCCTGGTGACGAAGAAGGCTTTCAGCGGCAGCGAGGGCGATTTCGACGTCTCGGGCGACTACGAGATGGCGCGCGCCGGCGGCCAGAAGGGACGCGTCGCCGTGGCTAGCCGGCTTCATCGCGGCGATCACCTGCGGCTGACCTTCGACCTGGGGCGCGACAAGACCATCGCGCTGGACGCCGACGCCGAGGAAGCCAATGGCGGCGCTATCGCCGGCGCCCTGGGCCTGCCGGTGGATCGGCCGTTCGACCTGAAGGCCCGCGCCACTGGCGCGATGAGCCGCGGCGCCTTCACGGTCCTGGCCCGTACGGGTTCCGACACGCCGCTCGACGCCACCGGCGCCTGGACGCCCGAAGGCGGCTCGGCGCGGGGGCGGGTCGAGCTTGGCGCCTCCACCCTGACCAAGCGGCTTGAGCGGATGTTCGGCCCCGAGGCGGCGTTCATGATCGACGGACGCAAGGCGACGAGTGGCCTGTACGATCTGACCACGGAAATCCGGGCTCAGAACCTGACGCTGAACTCGCGCGGACTGGCCGATATCGGCAAGAAGCGCACCGGACCGGACGGCCTGCCGTTCACGGCTCGGATTGGCGCGCTGTCGCGGATCGTCACGATTCCCGACATGGGCGTCGGTCAGGTGGATGGCCGGTTCCGGCTGGAGCCCGGCGGCTTCTCGGTCGAGGGCGACGCCGATGTCTCCAACCTGTCGCTGCTCGGCTACCGCCTGTCGCGGGCCAGGGGGCCGGCCTTGGTGCGGTGGTCGAAAGGCGAGCTGACGATCAAGGCCCAGGCCTCCGGCCAGGGCGGCGCGGGCAGCGGCGTGCTGGCGGTGCTGGGCGCCAATCCCAAGGCCGAGTTTGAAGGGGCGCGCGTCAAGGGCGGCCGCTTCCTGATTCGCGCCGCCAAGATCACGGCGCCCAATCTGGTGGTCACCGGCGAGGGCGAGCGCGGCATCCTGGGCGGCCTCAGCTTCAACGGCGAGGCGCGGGTCGCCAGCCTGTCGCCCGTGAGGGCCGGCGCCAAGGGACGGCTGATCGCCAAGTGGTCGGCCAGCAGTTCCAGCGGCAAGCCGTGGGGCTTTACCGTCGACGCGCGCGGCGAGGACTTCGCCACCGGGGTCTCCGAACTGGACCGCCTGCTGGGCAAGACGCCCCGGCTGACCGGCAAGGCCAGCTGGAACGACGGCGCGATCTCGGTGGCCGACGCCAAGCTGGATGGCGTCAATGCCGGCGCGCGCGCCTCCGGCGTGATGGCGCGGGGCGGCGGACTGGGGTTCAAGCTCGACTGGACCGCGACGGGGCCTTTCCGCGCCGGGCCGATTGAAGTCGCGGGCAAGGCCAAGGGGGACGGCGCGATCAGTGGAACCTTCTCCGCGCCCAAGGCCGATCTGACCGCCGATTTCGACGCCATCGACATCCCGAATCTGCTGCTGACCAAGGCCCACCTGGTCCTAACCTTCGCGCGGACGGCAAGAGGCGCTGATGGCGTGGCGCGCCTGACGGCCGACAGCCTCTATGGACCGGCGCGGGGTGGGGCCGCGTTCCGGTTCGCGCCGGGCGGGCTGGATCTGAGTGACCTGGATGTCGACGCCGGCGGCGCCAAGGCGAGCGGAGCGGTGTCTCTGCGCGGCTCACGGCCGGCCTCGGCGGATCTGGTGGTCGCCATCGGTCCCGGCGCCTTCCTGCCGCAAGGCCATGTCTCGGGCTCCGCCAGGATCGTCGATGCGCCGACCGGCGGACGCGCCACGCTGGACCTGACCGCCGAGGATATCGCCAACGGCAATTGGAAGGTTCGCACGGCGCGGATCAAGGCCGATGGACCGCTGGCCAATCTGCCGCTGAGCCTGGACGCCCAGGGTGTCGCGCCCGGCGGCCGCTGGCGGGTGACGGGGTCCGGCGCCCTGGCCCAGAACGCCGCCGACTACGCGCTGAGCCTCGATGCGACCGGCCGCATGGGGCGCACCGAGGTCAAGACGCGCGAGACCGCCAGCATCCGCTTCGGCGGCCCGTCCATGGCGACCCGGCTGCGGCTGCTGATCGGCGAAGGCCAGGCGGATATCGACGCCGATCTTGGCGGGGAGACCGCCAGCCTGAAAGCCAAGCTGGCGGGCGTCAGCCTGACGGCCTTCGATCCTGACCTGGCCGGCGACATCGATGGAACCCTTGATCTGCACGGACAGGGCGAGACCCTGCTCGGTGAGTTCGCCGCCAAGCTGACCGGCGCGCGCGAGCGGGGCTCGAAGATCGACCAGTCGCTGGACGCCCAGATCCGCGGCGAACTGCGCGATCGCGTCGTGACCATCGCCGCCGACGGCGCCAATCGCCAGGGCCTGAAGTCCGAGGCGCGACTGACCCTGCCGGCCGAGGCCTCGGCCCGGCCGCTGCACCTGGCTATCGACCGCACCCGGCCGATGCAGGGCACGTTCCTGGCCCAGGGCGAGATCAAGCCGCTATGGGACCTGTTGTTCGGCCCCGAACGCTCCCTGTCGGGCAAGATCGACGCCCAGGGCACGCTGGCCGGCACCCTGGCCGATCCGCGCGTCGTCGGTCGCGCCTCGCTGGATGACGGCGGCTTCGAGGAAGGCCAGACAGGCCTGCGCCTGCGCAACATCACCCTGCGCATGGCTCTGGCCGACAACGCCATCGACGTCAGCCAGGCCACCGCTGAGGACGGGCGTGGCGGCACGCTGAGCGGCGCGGGACGCATCAACCTCAATCGGGAGGCCGTCAGCGGCTTCAAGCTGGACCTCAAGAGCTTCCAACTGATCGACAACGACCTGGCCAAGGCCACGGCCACCGGTCAGGCGACCGTCAATCGGTCGGCCGACGGCAAGGTCAAGCTGAGCGGCGCCCTGACCATCGACCGCGCCGACGTCTCGGCTCAGAGCAAGACGCCGGCCGGCGTGGTCAGCATGGATGTCGTCGAGCGCAATCGCCCAGGCGATCTGGACCAGGGCGTGCAGCCTCGGCGCGCCAGTCCCGGCGGCGGCGTGGCCCTCGACATCGATCTGAAGGCTCCGCGCCGGGTGTTCGTGAAGGGCAGGGGGCTGGACGTCGAACTCTCGCTCGACGCCCATGTCGGCGGCACCTCGTTCTCGCCCAGCCTGGACGGCGTGGCCCGCGTGGTGCGCGGCGAATACGACTTCGCGGGCAAGCGCTTCGAGTTCGACGACAATGGCGTGGTCACGCTGTCGACCCAGCTGGACAGGATCCGCCTGAACCTCAGCGCCAGCCGTCAGGACACCACCCTGACCGCAG
Source organism: Caulobacter sp. (assembly GCF_965279145.1). Lineage (NCBI taxonomy): Bacteria > Pseudomonadati > Pseudomonadota > Alphaproteobacteria > Caulobacterales > Caulobacteraceae > Caulobacter > Caulobacter sp. Next base: position 4,080,534 of record NZ_OZ257139.1, on the reverse strand, counting down.
TGGTGAAGATCCAGGGCACGGCCGCCAAGCCGGAAATCACCTTGACCTCCACCCCGGAACTGCCCCGCGACGAGGTGCTCAGCCAGGTGCTGTTCGGGACCTCGGCGGCGCAGCTGTCGCCCATCGAAGCGGCGCAATTGGCCTCGGCCCTGGCGGCGCTGGCGGGCGGCGGCGGCTTCGACGTGATCGGCAACCTGCGCAGCCTGGCGCGGCTGGACCGGCTGGCCTTCGCCGAGAGCGCCACCGGCATGACCGTGGCGGGCGGCAAGTATGTCACCGACGATGTCTATCTCGAGATCATCGGCGGGGGCCGCGAGGGGCCCGAGGCGCAGGTCGAGTGGCGGATTCGCCGGACCCTGTCGTTGGTTTCGCGCATCGGGGGCCAGAACGACGCCAAGCTTTCCGTCCGCTGGCGAAAGGACTACTAGAGGGCAAGGCTGTTGCGCGGGCGCCCGGTTACCTCCTCGGAGGAAGCACGTTTTACCCGCGGCCCTTGGTTTATCGTGGCTGAGGGAGGAACAGCATGTCCATGCGACTCAAAGACGAGGATCGCGCTGTCCTGGAGGCGATCGCCGCCGACGGCGGGATGATCATCGACCGGGCCGTGGCCTGGTGCGCGATCAATTCCGGAAGCCGGCACCTGGCCGGGCTGGAACGCCAGCGGCAGGTTCTGCTCGATGCGGTCTCGGCCCTGCCGGCCGCTCCGACCGAGATTCCCTTGACCTCGTCCGAGGAGATCGGCCCCGACGGGCGCGTCGGCGAGCAGCACCATACGCCGGCCATCGCCGTCGTCGTGCGCCCCGAGGCGCCGCTGCAGGTGGTGCTCACCGGCCACTACGACACCGTCTATCCCGAAGGCAGCGCCTTCCAGACCGTGCAGACCCGTCCTGACGGCGCCCTGCATGGACCGGGTATCGCCGACATGAAGGGCGGCATCAGCGTGATGCTGGCGGCCTTGACGGCGTTCGAACGTCATCCCGAGGCCGGCAATGTCGGCTATCGCGTGCTGCTGTCGCCGGACGAGGAGATCGGCTCGATCGCCTCGGCCCCGATCCTGGCCGACTTCGCCCGCCTGGGCCATGTGGGCCTGACCTATGAACCCGCCCTGGCTGACGGCTCCCTGGCCTCATCGCGCAAGGGCTCGGGCAATTTCCACATCGTCGTTCACGGCAAGGCGGCCCATGCCGGTCGCGACTTCGCCGCCGGCCGCAACGCGGTGATCGGCGCGGCGCGGATCGCCGAGGCGCTGCACGGGTTGAACGGCCAGCGCGATGGCGTCACCGTCAACGTCGCCCGCATCGACGGCGGCGCGCCCCTGAACATGGTGCCCGATGTCGCCATCGCCCGCTTCAATGTGCGCTTCCCCGACGCCGAGGCCGCCGCGTGGTTCGAGGCCCAGGTCGCCCGCATCGTCGCTGAACCGCGCGAGGGTCTGCACGTGCATCTGCACGGCCTGATCACCCGCGGCGCCAAGCCCTTCAACGCCGCCCAACAGCGGCTGTTCGGCGCGGTGAAGGAGGTCGGCGCGCTGCTGGGGCAGGAGATCGCGTGGAAGCCGTCCGGCGGCGTCTGCGAGGGCAACAACCTGTTCGCCTCGGGACTGCCCAATGTCGACACCCTGGGCGTGCGTGGCGGCGACATCCACAGCGAGGCCGAACACGCCTGGCCGGAAAGCTTTGTCGAGCGCGCCCAGCTTTCGGCCCTGATCCTGATGAAACTGGCCAGTGGCGAGATTGACGGACGGTCGATCCGCGCGGCCATGACTACGCTTTCGGAGACTGCTTGATGCTTGTCGTTCGCCCCGCTGGACCTTCCGACTTTGACGCCCTGATGGAGCTGGCCGTGCTGTCGGGCCGGGGCTTCACCAGTCTGCCAGAGGACGAACAGACACTGCGCTCGCGCCTGGATCTGTCCGATGCCAGCTTCAAGGCCAATGTCGCCGCGCCGGAGGCCTGGTACACCCTGATGCTCGAGGATCTCGACGCCGGCGACGTCATCGGCGTGGCCGGGGTCAAGGCGGGCGTCGGTTTGAAACGGCCGCATTTCTCGTTCCGCGTCGTGACCTTGGCCCAGTCTTCTCCCACGCTGGACAAGCGCTTCGACCACACGGCCCTGGTGCTGGTCAATGAGTGCGCCGGCTGGTCGGAGGTGGGCTCGCTGTTCCTGAAGCCCGAGCGCCGCAAGGGCGGGGCGGGGCGCCTGCTGGCTCAATCGCGCTACATGCTGATCGGGTTGGAGCCCGAGCGCTTCGCCGAGATGGTGCTGGCCGAACTGCGCGGCTGGTTTGACGAGGACGGCGGCTGTCCGTTCTGGGACCACGTCGCCAACAAGTTCTTCCGGCTGGGCTTTGACGAGGCCGACATGATGAGCGCCTCGACCGATGGCCAGTTCATCCTGGACCTGGCGCCCCGCCACCCGATCTACGCCGAGCTATTGCCCAAGGAGGCGCGCGACGTGCTGGGACGGGTGCATCGTGAGGGCGAGGCGGCCCGCGCCATGCTGGAGGCCGAGGGCTTCCGCTATCAGGGTCTGATCGACATCTTCGACGCGGGGCCGACGGTGGCGGCCCGACGTGATGACATCAAGACCGTGCGCGACGCGCGGCGGCTGCGGCTGAAGATAGGCGAGGACGCCTTTGGCGAGGAGGCGCTGGTCTCGACGGGCGAGATCGGCCAGTTCCGCGCCGTGCGCGCGCCCGTCCTGGTCGATGGTGAAACAGCGATCCTGAGCCGCGACGCGGCCCAGGCGCTGCGACTTTCCGAAGGTGACATGGTGCGGGTGAAGGCATGAGCGGCGGAGTGTTCATCGATGGCGTCTGGCGCTCGGGCGCCGGGGCCGAGGCTGTCTCGATCGACCCGACGACGGGCGAGACGATCTGGCGCGAGGCGACCGCTTCGCAGGCCGATGTGGCCGCCGCTGTCGCGGCCGCGCGGCGCGCCTTTCCGTCGTGGGCTGACCGTCCGCGCGAGGAGCGGATCGCCATCCTCCGCCGCTACAAGGAAATCCTGGTCGAGCGCACGCCGGCCTTCGCCGAGGCCCTGAGCCGCGAGACGGGCAAGGCGCTCTGGGAGACCAAAGCCGAACTGGGCTCGATGGCCGGCAAGGTTGACCTGTCGATCAAGGCCTATGACGAGCGCACGGGCGGCATCGAAAATCCCATGCCGTTCGGCCGGGCCGTGCTGCGCCACCGCGCCCATGGCGTGATGGCGGTGCTGGGGCCCTTCAACTTCCCCGGCCACTTGCCCAACGGCCATATCGTGCCGGCCCTGCTGGCCGGCGACACCGTGGTGTTCAAGCCGTCGGAAGAGACGCCGCTGGCCGGTCAGATGCTGGTGGAAGCCCTTGAAGCGGCGGGTGTTCCGGCCGGTGTCATCAACCTCGTTCAGGGCGGTCGCGAGACGGGTCAGGCCCTGATCAATGAAGAGATCGACGGCCTGCTGTTCACCGGCTCGGCGGCGGCCGGGGCCTTCTTCCGTCGCCACTTCGCCGACCGGCCCGACGTGATCCTGGCGCTGGAACTGGGCGGCAACAATCCGCTGGTGGTCTGGGATGCGGGCGACCCCGAAGCCGCCGCGGCCATCGTCGTCCAGTCGGCTTTCATCACCACGGGCCAGCGCTGCTCGTGCGCGCGGCGGCTGATCGTGTCGGACGACGCGGCGGGCCGGGCGGTGATCGAGGCGGTCGCGGCCCTGACCGACCGCCTGAGCGCGGGGCCCTGGAATGGCCCCAGCGAGCCCTTCATGGGGCCGCTGATCTCGGCCCGCGCCGCCGGCCTGGCCAAGGCCGGGGCCGAGGCGCTGGGGGGCGAGCGGATCCGCGCCATGGGGTTGATCGAAGGTCTCAGCGAGGCGTTCGTGTCGCCGGGGTTCGTGGATGTGACCGGCGTCGATGTCGCTGACGAGGAGCTGTTCGCGCCGCTCCTGCAGGTGCGCCGGGTGGGCGGCTTCGATGAGGCGATCGCCGCCGCCAACGCCACGCGATACGGTCTGTCGGCAGGGCTTATCTCCAATGAATCAGCGCATTGGAACACATTCCTGAACCGGATCCGCGCCGGCGTTGTCAACTGGAACCGGCCCACGACGGGCGCGGCGGGCAGCATGCCGTTCGGCGGTCTGGGCGCATCGGGCAACCATCGCCCCAGCGCCTACTACGCCGCTGACTATTGCGCCTATCCGGTGGCCAGTTTCGAGGCTGATGCGGTGCTTGATACAACGAGCGATATCAAGGGCCTGCGTCCGTGATCTCAGCGACGGAAGCCAACTGCGACGGCATCGTCGGGCCGACCCATTCCTATGTGGGCCTATCGCCGGGCAACCTGGCCAGCCAGAAGAACGCCGGCGAGGTTTCCAATCCGCGCGGCGCGGCGCTGGAAGGCCTGACCAAGATGCGCAAGCTGGCCGACTGGGGCATCCCCCAGTTCGTGCTGCCGCCGCATGAGCGTCCGGACGTAAGTCTTTTGAAGTCACTTGGCTTTTCCGGCGCTGATGGCGCGGTCCTGGAACGCGCCTGGAAGGACGCGCCGGCCCTGGCCGCCGCCGCCTGTTCGGCCTCGCCGATGTGGGCCGCTAACGCCGCGACGGTGACGCCCAGCGCCGATACGACCGATGGCCGCGTCCACTTCACGCCCGCCAATCTGCTGACCAACCTGCACCGCAGCCTTGAAGGCCCGCAGACCACCCGCAGTCTGCGTCGCCTGTTTCCCGACGAGGCTCGGTTCGCGGTTCACGATCCGCTGCCGGCCCAGCCGCACTTCGCCGACGAGGGCGCGGCCAACCACGTGCGGCTTTGCGCCGAGCACGGCGCGGGCGGGGTCAACCTGTTCGTCTGGGGCCGTGAGGCCTGGGAGCATTGGGACGGTCGCTTTCCGGCCCGCCAGACCCGCGAGGCTTTCGAGGCCGTCCAGCGTCGCCATGGCGCCGCCCGGGCCGTGTTTCCCCGTCAGGGTCGCGCGGCGATCAATGGCGGGGCGTTCCATAACGACGTGGTCTGTGTCGGCACGCGGGAATGCCTGTTCTTCCACGAGCGCGCGTTCGAGGATCGTGAGGACATGGAGGCGCAGGTCCGCGCGGCGGCCGAGGGCCGTTTCGAGCCGGCCTTTGTCGAGATCTCGGAAGCCGACCTGCCGATGGCCGATCTGGTCGCCAGCTACCTGTTCAATTCGCAGCTTCTGGTCATCCCGGGCGAGGATCGCCTGGTGTTGCTGGCGCCCGCCGAGACGCGGGACAATCCGCGCGCTCATGCGGTGGCCGAAAGCCTTGCGACCTCCAACGGTCCGATTGGCCGGGTCGAGTATGTCGATGTCCGGCAGAGCATGCGCAATGGCGGCGGTCCGGCCTGCCTGCGCCTGCGCGTGGTGCTGACCGACGCCGAACTGGCGGCCGCCAATCCGGCCCAGCGGTTTGACGCCAGCCTGCACGCGCGGCTCGCCGACTGGATCGAGCGTCGCTATCGTGATCGCCTCGCGCCCGCCGATCTGGCCGATCCGGCCCTGCTGACGGAGAGCCGCGAGGCTCTCGACGAGCTGACCGGCATCCTCGACCTCGGGGGCGATTTCTACCCGTTCCAGAGGTCGGCGTGAGCGCGGGAGTTCAGGTCCGGCTCGCGACATCCCATGACGTCGACGCCGTTCTGGCCGTGCACCGCGCCGCCGCCGTGACGCCCGGCGGCCTGGCCCGCGCGCCCGAAGAGATTTCGCGCGCCTATGTCGAGCAGGCGATCGGCGCGCCCGGCGCGGTGAGCTTCGTCGCGGTTGGTCCGGATGGCGCGATCTGGGGCGAGATCCATGGCCGTCGCGAAAGCGTGGCGCTGTTCTCGCACGTAATGTCGAACCTGACGGTCGCGGTGCATCCCGACCGGCAGGGCCTGGGCGTCGGCTCAAGGCTGTTCGAGGCGCTGATCGGCCATGCCCGCACGATGCAGCCGCCGATCCTGCGGATCGAACTGGCCGCCGGCGCCGGCAATCCCGGCGCGATCCGGCTCTATGAGCGGTTAGGGTTCCAGCACGAAGGGCGGCAGGTCGCGCGTGGCCTCTATCCGGACGGCCACTTCGAGGACGACATCCTGCTGGGCCTGCTGCTCTAGCGGCGTAGCGCCGCCAGGGCCTCGGGGAAGCGGCGCGACAGAGGGGCTTCCAGCTCGCCCAGCTCCACGGCGTAGTCGCCCGAGCCCTCGGGCCGCAGGCCGGTCACCCTGGCCTTGTTGACCAGCCAGGACCGGTGGCTGCGCACGAAGCCATGCGCCGACAGGTCGGTCTGGATCGCGGCCAGCGGCGTGCGCATCAGGGGGCGGCGGCGGTCGACCAGCACGAACTCGACATAGTTGCCGGCCGATCGGACGGCGAGAATGTCCTCGATCGGCACCCGGACCAGGCGCGCGCCGTCCTGGATGTCGAAGGTCGCCCGGGCCGGCGAGGCGAGGGGAGCGGCCTGCCGAGCGCCCTGTCGCAGCGACAGATAGTAGATGATCGAGGCCAGGCCGTAGGCCATCAGGTCCTTGCGGAATTCGTAGGGGAACTCGCTGGAGATGGCGCCGAAGTCATAGGTCTGGTGCAGCAGGGTCAGGTAGGCGAGCTTTCGCAGCGCCACGAACCCGGCCACATGCAGCGCCGAATAGACGAACACCGCCACCAGATGGACGGGCGCGGCCAGCCACCAACGCGGCGATGTCCGGGCGGCCCAGAGGGCGACGGCGGCCGGGATCGCGAAGATCACCAGGGTGACAAGGGCGCTGCTGCCCTCCCAGATGGCGGGCGGCAGCGTGCCCAGCCGAGGCGCGTCGTGCCGGATCGTCAGCACGTTGACCACGCAGATTGCGCTGATCAGGCCGACACCCAGAATCCAGGCCCGCAGAATGGCGCGAAACTCCTCGCCGCTTATCCCGAAAACCGCGCCGTTGATCCCGATGCGCTTTCCGCTTGTCCCCGCCAGGCGCCGCCGATCCCCCGGGTCTTGGCCCGAGCCGGCATCGCGAGGCACCCCCTTGGCATCTCTTTTCAAGCCGGGCGTTCCTTCATGACCACGACCACGTCTCCCGACCGCAGATACGATCTCGACTGGATCCGGGTCGGCGCGTTCTTCCTGCTGATCCTCTACCACGTCGGCATGTTCTACGTACCGTGGGACTGGCACGTGAAGACGCCGCATCCCGTCGACGGGGTGATGCCCTTCATGCTGCTGACCAATCCTTGGCGCCTGACCTTGCTGTTCCTGGTCTCCGGCGCGGCGACGCGGTTCATGGCCGACAAGATGACGGTGGGAAAGTTCACCGGCGCGCGGATCGCGCGGCTGCTGCCGCCGCTCTTGTTCGCGATGTTCGTGATCGTGCCGCCGCAATCCTACTATGAGATCGTCGAGGCCGCGGCGGCGACGCCCAGCATCATCGTCGACGCCTATCCGGTGTTCTGGGTGAAGTATGTCACGGCCTCGGGTCACTGGTGCGACGCCGACGGATGCCTGATCACCCCGACCTGGAACCACATGTGGTTCGTCGCCTATCTGCTGTTCTACACGCTGGTCCTGGCGGTCCTGCTGCTGGTCTGGCGCAAGGCGGGCGAGCACATCCAGGCGGGCGCCGAGCTTGTGCTGAAGGGCGTCGGTCTGGTCGTCTGGCCTGTCCTGTTCCTGGGCGTCATGCGCGCCTTGCTCTACGCCCGGTTCGGCGAGACCCACGCCCTGGTCGGCGACCACTATGTGCACGCCGTCTCGTTCAGCGCCTTCCTGCTGGGCTTTGGTCTGGCCAAGTCGGAGATCCTGCGTCAGCGCCTGATCGCCGCCCGCTGGCCTGCTCTGGCCCTGGCCGTGGCGGCCTGGGCCGTCTGGGCCAGCTATGTCTGGATCTATCGCGCCGACGACGCCAACCCGCCCGAGACGCTGCGGATGGTCATGCGGTTTGTATTCGCCACTGACACCTGGTGCGCGATCGTCGCCATCCTGGGCTTCGGCGCCAAGCACCTGAACAAGGGCGGACCGGCGTTGCGCTACCTGACCCTGGGCGTCTTCCCATTCTATCTGGTCCACCAGACCCTGATCGTGGTCATGGCCCATCACCTGGCCAAGCTGGGCCTGCCTCAGGGACTGGAAGCGACGATCCTGATCATCGCCACCTTCGCCGGCTGCTTCGCCACCTATGAGATCGCCCGGCGGCTGCCGGTGGTGTGCTGGCTGTTCGGCCTGAAGCCTCAGCCGCGCGCGGAAGCCAGCCGCCCGCCGGTCTTGGCGTAAGCCTGGGTCCCGCGCGTGAACACGGTGTCGCCGGGCAGGATCTCGGCGATACCGATGTCGCTGGCCATGGCCAGGCGGTCATAGATCGGCGCGAAGTCCTGGAGGGTGACCTCCTGCAGGGTCTGGATCGAGTCGATCACGAAATAGGCCTGCTGGAAGTCATCGATCCGATAGGGGGTGTGCATCACCCGCTCCAGATCGAAGCCGATGCGGTTGGGGGAGGGATCGTCGAGGGCGAAGACGGACTCGGCGCGCGACGAGACGATGCCCGCGCCATAGATGCGTAGGCCGGCGTCGGTGCGCATCAGGCCAAATTCAACCGTGTACCAGTAGAGACGCGCCAAATTGGCCAGGCGGCCCAGCTCCAGAGCGCGCTGGCCGCCCCGGCCATAGGCCTGCATGTAGTCGGCGAAGACCGGATCGGTCAGCATCGGCACGTGGCCGAAAACGTCGTGGAAAATGTCGGGTTCCTGCAGATAGTCCAGTTCGTCGGGCTTGCGGATGAACTGGCCGGCGGGAAAGCGGCGATGGGCCAGATGGTCGAAGAACACGTCGTCGGGGACCAGGCCCGGGACGGCGACCACGCTCCAGCCGGTCAGGCGCTGGAGCTCTTCATTGATGCGCGCGAAGTCGGGAATGCCCGACCGGTGCAGGTCCAGGGCGTCCAGGCCGCTGAGAAACGCGTCGCAGGCGCGGCCGGGCAACATGGCCGTCTGGCGCTCATACAGCGTGATCCAGACCTCGTGCTCGGCGCTGGAATAGGCGCCCCAGCCCTGATCGATGGTCCAGTCCGCCCGGGCTCCGGGCGGTGGAGAGGTGATGAAGCCGTCTGCGCTCATGGAACGACGCTACGCCCCGTTCATGGCAAATATCGTTCGGAATTTGCGCTGAATAGAGTGTTCGCTGGTCAGACCTTGCGCCTAGTGCGAGATCCGGGGGCGAAGCTTGTAGGCGCCGTGATCGAAGGACTCGAAGATCACCGCCGTCTGCGGATGCTGCACCGGCTCGCCGGTCTCGTCGGCCAGCAGGTTCTGCTCCGACACATAGGCGACGTAGGTGTTCTCGTCGTTTTCAGCCAGCAAATGGTAGAAGGGCTGGTCCTTGACCGGCCGGATGTCCTCGGGGATCGACTCCCACCATTCGTCGGTGTTGGCGAACACGGGGTCCACGTCGAACACCACGCCCCGGAACGGAAAGATCCGGTGCTTGACCACCTGGCCGATCGCGAATTTGGCGAATCTCGAATTCATGATGTGGAGAATAGCAGGCTCGCCTGACTGAATCCTGAACGGAGCGTTCCGCGAACGGATAACAAGGCTTCCGCCCCCCGCCGGGGCGTTGCTATGTTCGGCCTCGAAGTGAGGCGCCGTGATTTGCGGCGTCTGCGAGACAAGGTGGAAAGACCATGTCGGAGGCGCCGCGTGCGCCCGGCGCGCCGACTTCTCCTCGAGAGGAGAGCGGGCGGCGCCGGCGGCCGCCGGGCGAGTCGTCGTGTTATGCGGCGCTCGATCTTGGCACCAACAATTGCCGCCTGCTGGTGGCGACCCCGTCTCCGCGCGGTTTCCGCGTCGTCGAGGCCTATTCCCGCATCGTGCGTCTCGGCGAAGGCCTGTCCCAGACGGGGAGGCTCTCCGAGGCGGCCATGGATCGCTCGATGGCGGCGCTGAAGGTTTGCGCCGAGAAGATCCGCCGCCGGCGGGCGGTCAAGATCAAGGCCGTGGCCACCCAGGCCTGCCGGGGCGCAGACAACGGGGCAGAGTTTGTCCAGAGGGTCGCCGACGAGACGGGTCTGAAGCTGCAGATCATCAGTCCGCGCGAGGAGGCCCAGCTCTCGGTCGCCGGGTGCATGAGCCTGTTCGATCGCGAATCGGACGGCGCCCTGGTGGTGGATGTCGGCGGGGGCTCGACCGAGCTGTCCTGGGTCGACCTGAAGGGGGGCGGGCTGGACGCCAAGCCGCGCCAGTTCGCCGCGTGGAAGCTGCCGATCAAGGCCTGGCTGTCGATTCCGGTCGGCGTCGTGACCCTGGCCGAACGCTTCCCGGAAGGCGACCGGGTCGAAGAGGGCTGGTTCAGGGCCATGGTCGATGACGTCAAGGCCCGGATCGAGGCCTTTCCGCACGCCGAACCCATGCGCGAGATGTTCCAGCAGGACCGGGCGCATCTGGTCGGCACCTCGGGGGCGATCACCAGCCTGGCGGGCCTGCATCTGGGTCTGCCGCGCTATGACCGCAACGTCGTCGATGGCCTGTGGATGGACCGCAAGGACTGCGAGATCGCCGCTGATCGCCTGCTGGGCCTGACCGCCGCCGAGCGGGCCCAGGAGCCCTGCATCGGCGCCGACCGCGCCGATCTGGTTCTGGCCGGAGCGGCGATTCTTCAGGCCGTTCAGGAGCTTTGGCCCTGTTCTCGCGTGCGTGTGGCCGATCGAGGGCTTAGAGAGGGGCTCCTGATGTCCCTGATGTCCGAACAGCAGCGTCGCCCGCGTCGGCGCCGCCGGGGCGGCGCGTCCAAGTCAAAGCCGGTGTCCGAATGACCGATGAAGAACCGCCGCGCAAGCGCATGGTCAAGCCGCCCGCCGGGGGAACCGAAGCCGGCCGCGCCAAGCCCGCGCGCCTGAAGAAGACCTATGGCCGCACCACCTCTCAGCAGGCCTGGCTGGAGCGTCAGATCAACGATCCGTTCTCGGCCAAGGCTCGCGCCATGGGCTATCGCAGCCGCGCGGCGTTCAAGATCAGCGAGATCGACGAGAAGTTCGGCTTCTTCAAGAAGGGCGTCCGCGTCATCGATCTGGGCTGCGCGCCCGGCGGCTGGCTGCAGATCGCCGTGGAGCGGGGTGTGACCCAGCTGGTCGGCGTGGACCTGCTGCCGGTCGATCCCGTCGAGCCGGCCCACATCCTGGAGATGGACTTCACCGACGACGCCTGCCCGCCCAAGCTGATCGAGCTGCTGGGCGGCGCGCCGGACCTGGTGCTGTCGGACATGGCGCCCAATACCGTGGGCCACCGCGAGACCGATCACCTTCGCATTGTCGGCCTGATCGAGATGGGCGCCGAGTTCGCCATCGAGGTGCTCAAGCCCGGCGGAGCCTTCGTCGCCAAGGCCTTCCAGGGCGGCGAGACGGCGGACGTCATCGCCCGCCTCAAGAAGCATTTCGACAAGGTGGTGCACTACAAGCCCAAGGCCAGCCGGGCCGACAGCTCGGAGGTGTTCCTGGTGGCGACGGGGTTTCGGGGGCGGTGACCCGGGCAGCGCACGTTCTTGATGGACTGACGGCGCGCCCGTTTCGCAATCTTTCGATCGCCGTTGTCTTCGTTCTGCTGGTCGCCGTCATGGCGGTGACCGCCTATGTCGGGGCGGGATGGTCTTTCTCCGACGCGCTCTACATGGTGACCCTGACCATCTTCACCGTGGGCTATGGTGAAGTTCGCCCGATCAACACCGACTACTTGCATGCGGTAACCATGGCCACGATGCTGTTCGGGTGTACGGGGGTGATCGTGGTGACCGGCGCCCTGGTCCAGGCGCTGACCCAGTCTCAACTCGAACAGTTTTTTGGAAAACGCGTGGAACGGGACATCGAACGCCTCGACGGCCACATCGTCATTTGTGGCTTTGGCCGGATCGGCCTGATGCTGGCGGCGGAGCTGTCGGCGGCGGGCGAGACCTTCGTCGTCATCGAGCGCGAGGAGCCGCGTTGCCAGGAGGCGCGCGAGCTGGGCTATCTTTGCCGCCATGCCGACGCCACCGACGAGGACGTGTTGCGCGCCGTTCACGTCGAGCGGGCCAGGATCCTGGCTACGGTGCTGCCCGACGACGCGGCCAATGTGTTCATAACGCTGTCGGCGCGAAGCCTGAACGCCAAGCTCGAGATCATCGCCCGCGGCGAGCGCCCCTCCACGGAACGCAAGCTGCTGCAGGCGGGCGCCGACAAGGTGATCCTGCCCACCCATATCGGCGCCGAGCGCATCGCCGAGCTGATCCTGTTCCCCAAGCTGGCGGAGTATCTGCGCGGCGCCACGCCGGACCAGGCCGGTCTCGGCGAGTCGCTGTCCAGCCTTGGCCTGGATCTGGGCGTGGTTGTCGCGCCAGTCTCATTCGGCGCGCGGGCGATTACGGTCGGTGAGTTCGAACGACGGGGCGGCAGCCTTCTGGTGGTTCGCATAGACCGGGCCGACGGCTCGGTGCTGCAGCGGCCGAACGCTCAGGAGGTCATTCGCGCGGGCGACGGCTTGCTGGTGGTTTCCCGGCTTGGTCGTTCGGGTCTTGGCGCGATCGCCGACTAGGCCGTCGATTTGCGCGGACGCGCCTCGACAAACCTGGACCTCGCCGCTATACCCGCGCCGCAAAATGGAGACTCCAATGGAGATTCGCGAAGGGCTCACCTTCGACGACGTTTTGCTCGAACCCGGTCCGTCAGACGTCATGCCGACCCAGGTGACGACCGAGACCAAGTTCACGCGTGAAATCAGTCTGAACATACCGCTCGTGTCCGCCGCCATGGACACGGTCACCGAAAGCCGCCTCGCCATCGCCATGGCCCAGGCCGGCGGCATGGGCATCCTGCACCGTAATCTGACGGTGGACGAACAGGCCGACCACGTGCGCGAAGTGAAGCGCTACGAGAGCGGCATGGTCATCAATCCGCTGACCATCAATCCCGACACCACCCTGGCCGAGATCCGCGAGATCAAGGCCCGCCGCAAGATCTCGGGCTTCCCGGTGGTCGAGCCCAAGACCGGCAAGCTGGTGGGCATCCTGACCAACCGCGACATGCGGTTCGAGGGCGACGACAAGGTGCCGGCCTCGGCGCTGATGACCCGCGACAACCTGATCACGGTGGGCGAGGGGATCGATCACCGCGAGGCCCGCGAACTACTGCGCAAGCACAAGATCGAGCGCCTGATCGTTGTCGACGAGGCCTATCGCGCCGTCGGCCTGATCACCGTCAAGGACATCGAGAAGGCCCAGGCTCACCCCCTGGCCGCCAAGGACGACAAGGGCCGGCTGCTGGTCGGCGCGGCCTCGACCGTCGGCGACGCCGGCTTTGAGCGCTCCATGGGGCTGGTGGACGCCGGCGTCGACGTCGTCGTGATCGACACCGCCCATGGCCACTCCAGCCAGGTCGCCCAGGCCGTCAGCCGTCTGAAGCGCGAAGCCAACCGCGTCCAGATCGTCGCCGGCAACATCGCCACCTATGACGCCGCCCGCGCCCTGATCGACGCCGGCGCCGACGCGGTGAAGGTCGGCATCGGTCCGGGCTCGATCTGCACCACCCGCATCGTCGCGGGCGTGGGCGTGCCGCAGCTGACCGCGATCATGGAGGCCGTCCGCGCCGCCCGTGAAAGCGGCACCCCGGTCATCGCCGACGGCGGCATCAAGTATTCCGGCGATCTGGCCAAGGCCATCGCCGCCGGCGCCAGCACGGCCATGATGGGCTCGATGTTCGCCGGCACCGAGGAGGCTCCGGGCGAGGTGTTCCTGTACCAGGGCCGCTCGTACAAGAGCTATCGCGGCATGGGCTCGGTGGGCGCCATGGCCCGCGGCTCGGCCGACCGGTATTTCCAGAAGGAAGTGACCGACAGCTTCAAGCTCGTGCCGGAAGGCATCGAGGGCCAGACGCCGTTCAAGGGCGCCATCGCCCCGGTCCTGCACCAGCTGGTCGGCGGTCTTCGCGCCGCCATGGGCTATGTCGGCGCTCCCACGATCGCCGAATTCCAGGACCGCGCCCGCTTCGTGCGCATCACCGGCGCGGGCCTGCGGGAAAGTCACGTCCACGACGTGATGATCACGCGGGAAGCGCCCAACTATCCGAGCGCGGTCTAGATCATGCGGGTCGCCGTCGAACTTCAACTCCTCGCCATCGCGGTCCTGGTCGGACTGGTCCACCTGCTGTGGGCCGCCGCCGCCGCGCAACCGCAGCGGGGTCTGAAGTGGAACGTCGGCCCGCGCGACGAACCGGTGGTCCTGACCGGAATGGCGGGGCGCCTCGAACGCGCCTTCGCCAATTTCCGCGAGACCTTCCCGCTGTTCGCCGCCGCCGTGCTCGTCACCTATCTGTCGGGCCGGATCGGCTATCTGACCGCCCATGGCGCGCTGCTCTATGTGGCGGCCCGAGTGGTCTATATGCCGCTCTATGCGTTCGGCATTCCCTATGTTCGCAGCTTGGTCTGGCTTTTGTCCTTGATCGGTCTCGGGATGGTCCTCGCGGCCATGGTGGTCTGAGACCATGCGGGACGGAGGACGGGTTTCAGCAGCGATCGAGGTTCTGGCCGAGATCGAGGCGCGGCATTTTCCGGTGAAGATGGCGCTTAAGCGCTGGGGCGAGAGCGCGCGCTATGCCGGCTCCAAGGACCGGGCGTTCGTCTCGGGCCTGGTGCTGGACGCCCTGCGTCGCAAGCGCTCGCTGGGCTTCATGATGGGCGACAGCAGCGCGCGCGGCGTGGTGCTGGGCGTGCTGGCCCATGTCTGGGGCTGGTCAGCCGAACGCGTCGCCGAGATGGCGGGCGAGGAGCACGGTCCCGGCGCTCTGGCCGAGGCCGAGATCAAGGCGCTGGCGACGCCCGCCTCGCTGACGGACGCGCGGGCGGCGGTCGCGGGTGACTATCCCGACTGGCTTGAGCCCTTCCTGGCCCGGGCTCTGGGCGATGGCGTGCGCGACGAGATGGCGGCCCTGTCGCAACGGGCCCCCGTCGACCTGCGCATCAACACCATCAAGACCGACGCCGAGCGAGGCGCCAAAGCCGTCGCCCTCATCGGCGGCGAGCCGGCCGGCGTGCTGGAAAACGCTTTCCGCATTCCCGCGCCGCAAGCGGCCGATCGCACGCCTTCGGTCGAGGCCGTCCCGGCCTTCTCCAAGGGCTGGTTCGAGGTGCAGGACCTGGGCTCCCAGATCGCCGCCACGATGGCCGGCGAGATCAAGGGCAAGCAGGTGCTGGACTTCTGCGCCGGGGGCGGGGGCAAGACCCTGGCCCTGGCCGCGGCCATGAACAACACCGGCCAGATCTTCGCCCACGACAGCGACGCCCGCCGCCTGGCCGACACGATCCGTCGCGGCCAGAGGGCAGGGGTCCGCAACCTGCAGATCCGCTCGCCGATCGAGGCCGAACCCCTGAAGGGCCTGGAAGGCAAGCTGGACGTCGTCTTCGTCGATGCGCCCTGCACCGGTTCAGGCACCTGGCGCCGTCACCCTGATGCGAAATGGCGTTTGTCACCCGACCAGCTGGCCAAGCGCCAGATCGAGCAGGACAGCGTGCTGATCGACGCCGCCGACTTCGTCAAACCGGGCGGGCGCCTCGTCTATGTGACCTGCTCGCTGCTGGTCGAGGAGAACGAGGACCGCGTCGCCGCCTTCCTGGCGCGCCGGCCCGACTTCGCCGTCAAGCCGATCGCCTTCGAGGCGGTCGCCGGACATGTCAGCGCCCAGGGCTACCTGCGCCTGACGCCCCACACCGCCGGTACGGACGGCTTCTTCGCCGCCGTGCTGGAACGAACATAAGAGTCCTTCTCCCCTTGGGGGAGGAGGTCCTGAACACGCCGGAGACCCATCGCCCATGACCGCCCCCGTCCATCACCAGCGCGTTCTGATCGTTGATTTCGGCAGCCAGGTGACCCAGCTCATCGCCCGCCGGGTGCGCGAGGCGGGCGTCTATTGCGAGATCCATCCGTTCGACAAGGCCGAGGCCATTGTCGATGACTACGCCCCTTCGGCGATCATCCTGTCGGGCGGCCCCGCCAGCGTGTTGGAAGCCGACAGCCCCCGCATCGGCAAGAAGCTGTTCGAGCTGGGCGTGCCGCTGCTGGCCATCTGCTACGGCCAGCAACTGCTGTGCGACGTGCTGGGCGGCAAGGTCGAGGGCGGCCACGCCGGCGAGTTCGGTCGCGCCGAGCTGACCATCGGCAAGACCAGTCCGCTGTTCGAAGGCCTGGCCGGCGTCGGCGAGCTGGAAACCGTCTGGATGAGCCACGGCGACCGCGTCACCGCCATCCCGGACGGCTTCGAGGTGATCGCCACCTCGAACGGCGCGCCCTTCGCGGCCATCGCCGACGACGCCCGCAAGATCTATGCGGTGCAGTTCCACCCCGAGGTGGTCCACACCGTCAACGGCACACAGGTCTATCGCAACTTCCTCAAGCTCGCCGGTCTGCGCGGCGACTGGACCATGGCCGCGTTCCGGCAGGAGATGGTCGAGAAGATCCGCGCCCAGGTCGGAACCGGCAAGGTGATCTGCGGCCTGTCGGGCGGCGTCGACAGCTCGGTGGCCGCCGTGCTGATCCACGAAGCCATCGGCGACCAGCTGACCTGCGTGTTCGTCGACACCGGCCTGCTGCGCCACAACGAGGCCGAGCAGGTCGTCACCCTGTTCCGCGACCACTACAATATTCCGCTGGTCCATGTGGACGCCGGGGCCGAGTTCCTGGGCGCCCTCGCCGGGGTCAGCGACCCGGAGACCAAGCGCAAGATCATCGGCGGCAAGTTCATCGACATCTTCGACCGCGAAGCCGCCAAGATCGACGGCGCCGACTTCCTGGCCCAGGGCACGCTCTATCCGGACGTGGTCGAGAGCGTCTCGGCGCGCGGCGGCCCCTCGGCGGTGATCAAGAGCCACCACAATGTGGGCGGTCTGCCTGACTTCATGAAGCTGAAGCTGGTCGAGCCGCTGCGCGAGCTGTTCAAGGACGAGGTCCGCGCCCTGGGCGTCGAACTGGGCCTGGCTCCGGCTTTCGTGGGACGCCATCCGTTCCCGGGTCCGGGTCTGGCCATCCGCATCCCTGGCGACATCACGCCCGAGAAGGTCGCGGTGCTGCAGCAGGCCGACGCCATCTATCTGGAAGCCATCCGCGAGGCGGGTCTCTACGACAAGATCTGGCAGGCCTTCGCGGTG
The DNA here is from genome assembly GCF_965279145.1 of Caulobacter sp. Taxonomy (NCBI): domain Bacteria; kingdom Pseudomonadati; phylum Pseudomonadota; class Alphaproteobacteria; order Caulobacterales; family Caulobacteraceae; genus Caulobacter; species Caulobacter sp. The sequence continues at coordinate 4,063,433 of NZ_OZ257139.1, read as the reverse complement.
CTGCTGCCGGTCAAGACCGTCGGCGTGATGGGCGACGCCCGCACCTACGAGAACGTCCTGGCCCTGCGTGCCGTGACCTCGACCGACGGCATGACCGCCGACTTCTTCGAGTTCCCCTGGGACGTGCTGGGCAAGACCGCCACCCGCATCATCAATGAAGTCCGGGGCGTCAACCGCGTCGTCTATGACGTGACGAGCAAGCCGCCCGGCACGATCGAGTGGGAATGACGGGGCGTCGTTTCGGGGCTATCGCCGGCGCGCTCTTCGTTTGGCTTTAGGGCTGACGGCGTTTTCGCGCGCTTTCGGCCGCTTTCAGGGCCAGCCGGAGACCGTCAGTGTTGAGCGACAGCAAGCTCAAGTCCCTGAAACCCCGTGATAAAATCCACGAGGTCGCGACCGTGACGGCATTTACGTCACCGTCTCTCCGGCTGGAGCGATCTCGTTCCGCCTCGGCTACCGGATGAACGGTCGCCGCCAGAGCCTGACTCTGGGCCGGTACGGGCCAGATGTCATCACTCTGGTGAGGGCTCGGGAACTGGCGATGGCCGCTCGCAAGGAGGTCCGGGAAGGGCGTTCGCCCATTATCGACAAGCGGCGTGCCATGGCCAAGCTGCAAGACGCCAGAACGTATGGAGAGTGGGCCAATAAGTGGCTCGACAAGGCGCAGACCGACTCCGCAACGCCATGCCGCAAGCTGGAGCCGCGCTAGTCATTCCGCCCAAGCGCAACCGTCGCGTCCAGCACGCCTAAGACACCGACGTCCACAAAGAGCGCAATCGCGTTGAACGCTTCTTCAACAAACTCAAGCACCTCCGCCGCGTCGCCACCCGCCATGACAAGCTGCTCGCCAACTTCATGGGCTTCGTCATCATCGCCATATTGATTTCGCCGTGGCGAGCTTTTGGGCGTTGGCGTCGAACAGTCGCTGATCGCACTATCGCCAATCAAGGTCCGCGCGATCGCATGAACCTGCCAGCTTTCACGCAAAGGAAAATCCGGGGCGGCGGCGATCAACGACAAGCTGCGCCACGGTCGAAAGCGCGCCGCCCGGCGCTGTGACCTTGTCGACAACCTTGACCTCCGTGCGCCAGATATCGCGTCCGACATTGAAAATCTGATAGCCGCGTCGGGCGTCAAAGAGCTGGCAATGGGGATTATTCGCCGGAACGTCCTTCCAGTCCTCGGCCATAATGAAGCCGTCGCTGCCGGAACTGATCGAGGAGGCAACGAACTCGGTAGCGACCGCCGCGCTGTCCAGCGCGCCAGCCCGGGCCGGCAGCACCCCAGCGTGGTGTTGATGCACGTCCCCGGTGGCGATCACCACATTGGTCAGGCCCCGCGACTGTATCGCGGCGACCAAGCGTTCGCGACTAGCGGGATAGCCGCTCCAACTGTCGGTATTCGCGCCGCCGGTCATGCCCTTGGCGGGATACGCCAAAGGCATGACCATTACCTGTTGGGCCAACAGGTTCCAGCGCGCCTCGCCGCCGAGCCCCTCCTCCAGCCAGACTGACTGGCCTTCGCCCAGGATGCTCGGACGGCTGGGATCGTTCAGTGGCAGGCAACCGTCAGGCGCCTTTGCGCCACAGATCTGGCCACTGCGGTACTGCCGAGTGTCGAGGACATGAAGGCGCAAAAGGTCGCCATAGTCGATTCTGCGATGCATGCGCACATGGCCTCCAGCGGGGAACTGCGCCCTTCGGACCGGCATGTTCTCGTACCAAGCCTGCAGGGCCGCGGCGCGACGCAAGCGGAACACCTCGCGTGGCGTGGCGTCTTGGTCGTCGTCGCCGGCCCAGTTGTTATCGACCTCGTGGTCGTCAAACGAGACGATGAAGGCGGCCGCGGCGTGAGCCGCCTGCAGGTCAGGGTCGGTCTTGTACTGAGCGTATCGCCGCCGGTAGTCGTCGAGCGAATAGAGTTCTTCGCCCACGTGCTTGCGGAAGCACACGCGCCCCTTGTCGGCGCTGCCCCACGCGACGGGGCACCCCTTACCCGCAGCCCCCTCGTAGATATAGTCGCCGTAGTGGAATATCGCGTCCAGGTCCGACTCCTCGCTCAGGTGGCGATAGGCCGTGTAGAGACCGGCCTCGTAGTGCTGGCAGCCAGCTACGCCGATACGAAGCCGGTCGGCTTGCGCGCCTGCTTCAGGCGCTGAGCGCGCGGTTCCCACGCGACTGGTCTCCGCGGCCGCGAAGAACCGGTACCAATACCGCGTCGCGGATTTTAGCCCCCCGATCTCGACATGAACCGAGTGGCCCAATTCCGGGCGCGCGAGTGTCTCACCCGACGCGACGATCCTGGTGAAGCCCTCATCCGCCGACACTTCCCAGCGCACCGGGATGGCGCGCATGGGCATTCCGCCGCCGAACTCCAGCGGGCGGTTCGCCAGCCGCGTCCAGATCACGAAACCGTCCGGCGCCGGATCACCGGAAGCCACGCCCAAGGTGAAGGGATCGGCGCCCAGGCCTTGCGACCAAACCGGTCCGGCGGACAGGCCCGTGACCAGCACCAGACCGCCGGCCTGAAGGAGGGCGCGACGCGCGATAGTCATCGGGCCCCGCCTCACTGGAAGCGCACCTTGACGCCAAGGAAGTACTCGGCCCCCAGCGCGTCGTAGGTCGACGGATAGGTGTTCGCCTGTTGCTGCGAGGCGCCGACGATCGGCGGGTCGATATCGAACACGTTGTTGACCCCGCCGTAGACGGACAGTCGCTCGCCCGGGACGTTGAAGTTGAACGAGATGTCGATGTAGTTGCGCGCGCCCATCGTCGGGGCCGCGAAGCTGGACTCCGGTGGCCCCGCGACGCCGCGACGGCGCGGGATCACGATCCGATCGTCCGTGACCTCACCGATGTAGCGATGTTGCAGCCGAAGCGACAACGGCCCGGTGTTCCAGCTGAGGCGTGCGACCGTCTTCAGGCGTGGGCGGGGGTCGCCGCAGGTCAGGCCAAAGGCGCCGACGCACGCGTTCACCTGATCCCGCAGATCCTGAACCGGGGTGATCGAGTATGATTCCAGCCAAGTGCCGCGCAGGTCGAGGTTCAACGCGCTGTCGGCGCTCAGCAGGCCAAAGCCCAAGGGGGTCTTCCAGGCCAGGTTGAAGTCGACACCAGAGGTCTTGAGCTTGCCGATGTTGGTGTTCGCCGCGAGCACGCTGTAGGGCGCCTCGATGCGGCCATCGGCCGGATTGCGGCGCACCGCCTTGCAGACCGCGCTGTTGGCGTCTTGAATCACCGAGTAGCACAGGTTGAAGATGCTGGTGACGCCGCCCGCGAGCGGAGCGATCGCGTCTTTCACCTGGATGTTGAAATAGTCGACCGACACCGACAGATCCGGAATGAAGCGCGGCGTGAGCGTGAAGCCGAGGCTATAGGTGTCCGAGGTCTCGACGGTCAGGTCGAGGTTGCCGCCGTAAAGCACGTCCAGCCGGTCGCCGCTTTGCAAGCTGGCGTCGCCCACCATGCCGGTCGGCACGCCGGTTGCGACGCAGAGCGCGCGCAGCTTGGCGTCCGTGGCCGCCGATGCGGCCGCGCACGGGTCGCTGGCCCGCGGACGGTCGGCCGACTGACCGCCGAACAACTCGCCGATGTTCGGCGCGCGAACCGCGTGCTGTGATTGTCCGCGCAGACGCAGATCCTGGATCGGCGCCCATTCCAGGCCGCCCAGATATGTCCAGACTCTGTCGGCGCCCGGGATGTCATAATGCGAGAAACGGAAGCCGCCGTTGGCGGTGACCGAACCGACGGGCGACTCCTTCGACAGGATTGGCGCGCGCGTTTCCCCGAACGCCTCGTAGACGTTCACCTTGCCCTTGGTCGGCAGGAAGCTGTCGAAGCCCACGCCATCGCCGCTGGCCAAGGCCGCGTCGGGCAGCGAGCGAGCGTAGGCCGAGCGCCATTCAAGGCCGAAGGCCACGCCCAACGGACCGGCGGGCAGGGCCAGCAGATTGCTGGAGACATTGGCCGAGGCGATGTGCTGGCGGCTGGTCGAGGGGTTGCTGGTGTCGATCGACAGCGCCTTGACGGCCTCGGCGGAGATGCCGCCCTCGCCGAAGATATTGACCAGCGGCTTGGCGCCGTTGCTGCTCAGCAGGCCCGCCTTGAGCTTGCTCAGCGAGACCAGATTGTTCAGATGAGTGACGCTGTCGGCCTGACCATAGAAGTACGAGACGTCGAACTTGTTGTCGCGCAGAAAGGTGTCGTTGAAATCGGGAAGCGAACCCCGAACGCCGCCGCCCACGCGATAGGTGTCACGCGTGACCAGCGCTTGGCGGGCGCCGAACTCCTGGAAGCGCCGGGCGATGCGCAGGTTGACGAGCCCGTCGTTCTTGCTGGCGCCGGTCTCCGACATGTCGAGCTGGCGGAAAACGTCCTGAATCGCCGACGAGACGTAAGGGTTGTTCACCCCGATCGGCAGGATCGTCGACAGGTTGCTCTCTGCAAGCTGCATGTCGACCTCGCTGCGATAGTAGGCGAACTCGCTGTAGGCGGTGATCTTGTCGGTGATGTCGAAATGACCGAAGCCTGACAGGCCATAGCGCTTGGCCGGAATGATCAGGTAGTTGAGCGGCGCGAAATTGTAGCGGTCGGCGGGATCTCTGTAGACACGCGCCGCCGATCCGGCGCCGTCGAAGGTGAAGCCCGCCGAGCCGATATTGGAGAGACCCGCGGCCGCCAGCGCCACCTTCAGGCCGGCCAGGTTCGCCGCGTTGAGCTGCGATCCGTAGGGGATGTTGGAAAAGCTGCCGTTGGGCGATTGCAGCGAACCGCGCGCGGTCAGGATCGGCTTGCCGGCGCTGTCGGCGCCATCGGTCAGCGCGAAGTTGGAGTATGCGCGGGCAGCCTGGCGCACGCCGTCGCGCTCGTAATAGTTGCTCGACAGCACGATGTTGCCGCGATCCTCGGCGAAGTTCGCGCCCCAGGTCAGGTCGAGGTTGCCGCTGCGTGCATCACCGCGAGTCGCACCGCCGACTTGGGCCTTGGCTTCGAAGCCCTCGAAGTCCTTGCGCAGAATGAAGTTGGTGACCCCGGCGATTGCGTCGGAGCCGTAGACGGCCGAGGAGCCGCCGGTCACGACCTCGACGCGCTCGACCAGCGCGGAGGGGATCGTGTTGATGTCGGTGACCTGGTCGATGCCAAAGAAGACGTAGCGCCGACCGTTGACCAGCACCAGATTGCGCGCCGTGCCCAGGCCTCGCAGGTCGATCTGGGCCGCGCCCGTGCCCGGATTGTTGGAGCGCGACGTCTGGCCGCCCGCGAACTGCGGCTCGCGCGTGAGGACATCTTCGAGCACCGAAGCGCCGCTTGCCTCGATCGCGTCACGACCGAGGGTCGAGACGGCCGTGGAGCTTTCCCGCGCCGCTCGCGCGATACGCGAGCCGGTGACGATGATCTCCTCTACCGTCTCGGCGGTGTCCGCCGAAAGCGGCGCGCCGTCGGCGGAGGCCGTCGGCGTCGGACGACGAGCCAGACGCAGCATGATCGTGCCGCCGGAGCGCTGCGCGACCTCGAGACCGCTGCCCGCGATCAGGCGACGCAGGGCTTCCTCGCCGGTGAGAGCGCCCTTGAGCGGCGCGGACGGGATCGTGGCGATCTGTTTGCTCGGAAAGAAGATCTGGATCCCGGCCTGCTTCGCGTAGGCGTTCAAAGCGCTGGGCAGAGGTTGAGACGGAATGTCGAAATTGATCGTTGAAATCTCACGCGTCTCGGCGCGCGCGGGTGTTGAGAAGGCGATGGGAGAAATAATGGTGGAAATAGCGCAAGCATAGAGCGCGTAATGCCGCGTTGTTCTATTTAACATGGAACCCCCAATGTTTTTCCGATCAAGAAAATCGGCTCTCATTGGGGAGACGGTTGGCGTTATAGTTGCCGCCAAATTTGGGAATTATTTTTTCTAGTCAGAAGATAGTTTTCGTTCGTGGTCTGTACATCGATATCCAGGATTTCCCGTAAGGCTTCCAGGAAGCTCGCGGGGTTGGTCGTGGTGAAGCGCCCCCCCACCCGGATACCGCCCAAGCTTGTATCCATGATGACAATCTTGGCCGACAGGTAGCGGTTGTACTCCTCAACGGCCGAGGTCAGAGGCTCGTCCTGGAACAGGATTTCGCCGTCCTGCCAGGCCAGGGTCGCGGCGACCTGCTGGCTTGATACGGGACGGACGCTCGCCGCCGTATCGGTCAGCAACAGGGTCTGGTCCTTGGCGGCCGCATCACGCAAGGATGACGGATCAGAAGTGCTACCCGGTTGAGCCACGCCGCTCAGGACCGTGACGTTCAGGGTTCCGGCTTTCAGCCGCGCGTTGAAACGTCCCTCCGACAGATCGGCGGTCAATCCCTCGCTGATCAACGCAAGCTTGGTCGCTCCGGGACGGACGTTCAGCGCGACCTCGCCGCGCTTGAGCCGAACGGCGCGGGTTTCCCGGTCGAACTTCCAGGCGACGGCGCTGTCGGTGTTGAGAATGAGCTCGCTGCCGTCCGGCAGCCGCAGAAGTCTGGTCTCGCCCACATCGGTCTTGGCGGCGCTCCAGGCGTAGGCTCGCGAGCCGATCAGACCGCCGCCCACCGCCAGGACCGCGCCGCTGGCGACCGCCGCGCGTAGAAGCCCTCGCCGGGAAGGCGCCACGGCCTCATCGGCTGCTCTTCGCCCGCCTTCGGGCCGTCCCGCCACATCCGCGAAGTCCTGGCACGACCGCACTCGCTCCCAAGCGGCCGAGGCGCGCGCGAAAGCTATGGCGTGCCTTGGATCGCGGGCGCGCCACTGTTCGAATTGGACGGAATCTGCAGTTCCCAGATCGTGCCGCGCGAGCCATTGGGCGGCCTCGTCGGCAATTGGATCTTGGTGAAATGCGCCTTGCGAAGATATGGGACGTCTCCCCGAAACCAAACGCGGAGGGCGTTCAAGAGATAAGATGCTTCAGGTGGAAAGAGCCGCCAAGCGACGGAGAAATATTTGTGCGACTTCAGCCGTTGGTCGCGTCGTCCCTGTAGGCGATGTCTTCCTCGGGTTCGTCGAAAACGAGCGCGCCGCTCCCTTCCGGCCCTAGCGCGCGCGACAGCAGCACCACGGCGCGCGCCAGGCGCTTTTCCATGGTCGACAGGCTAATGCCCAGTTCTCGGGCGATCTCGCGCGGGGGTTGGTTGTCGAAGCGACGGCGCACCAGAACGGTCCTGCAACGCTCCGGCATCGCGGCCAAGGCGTCCCCGATCCGCGCGACGAGTTCCTTGCCCGCGGCGACGCGAAACTGACAGGGGGCGTCGTCGACGAAGTTGGAATCGTCGATGTCGGAAATGCGCTGGAACGCGATGATCTTGGAACGGCGCAGCCGCTCGATCGATATGTTGCGCAACATACGCAGCACATAGTGGCTTGGACTCGTGATCGAGGCCCAGCCGTCCATCGCGTAGAGCCTAACATAGGCTTCCTGGACCAGGTCGTTAGCGGCGTCGATATCGCGCTCAAGCCGTCGAGCGACCTTCATGAAGCGCGCCTCGTGTGGCAGCACCTCGTCAATGAACCAGCGGTCTATCGGGCGTAAGGCGGTCATCGGACTCGGCGCGGCGTGCTGCGGCGCCCTTCTAGTCCGTGATTGTTGCGTGGCCGTGACGGCCGCGGGCAGTGCGCTGTCGGCGCCAAAGTGCGCTGGGTCGAGGGCCGCCGGAGATCCGAACGGTTGGCTAGGGGTTTGACGCGGGGAATAGTGTGTTGGGCAGGGCCGAGCCGTTGATGATCGAGTGGGATGGCGCCCGTCAGGACGAGCGCTTCATGCTGACGATCTGAACGGGCGGGTTGAGCATCTCGCCTCTCATGCCGGGCGTCAGCGCCGTACCCGTTGTCGGCAGGGCGAGGATCCTGCGCACCACGTCCAGGCCCTGGACGACTGTCCCGAAGGCCGCGAAGCCCTGATTGTCACCGGGCGCGCCCGGGTGAGCGTCCAGGAAGGGCGCGGGGCTGGCGCAGATGAAGAAGTCCGAGGTGGCGGTGCCCGGCGCATTGCGCGCCATCGAAATGGTCCCGGTCTTGTGCTTGAGGCCAGTTGTCCGCGTGCTCTCGTGCGCGATCGGCGCGAAGTGTCGGAAACGCGGCGCGGGGCCGCCCTGGATCGACCCGGCTCCAGGAACGCCTCGCTTGCGAGACGCCCGATAGATCGCGCCGCCATCATATTTGTGGGCGTCGACATAGCGCAGGAAGTTGGCCGAGGTGATCGGCGCCCTGTCGACTTCCAGCTCGACGATGATCAAGCCTTGAGCCGTCTGGATCGCGACCCTGGACTTGGGCGAGGCCGCCTGGGCGTAGAGCGGGCTGGCCGCCCACAATCCGGCGGCGCCCAGCAGGCTTCGGCGCTTGACCGTTACGTCGCTCATCTGTGTCCGTGCTCCCAAGCTCAAGACGCGCCGCGCCGAGGAGATCGCCGGCGCACCGTCCGGACCCTTCGCCGCATTCGCCAGCGCGCGACGGATATCGGCCATGGAACAAGATTTGTCGACGGCCCGAGCTGTCCCGGCTCCGTCGCCTGGAGGCAAGGACGCCGCGACCGCCGGATGGGGCAGGTCGCGGCGCTTTGGATCAGAACGTCTTGCGCAGGGTCACGCCGTAGGTGCGTGGCGCGCTCGGATAGCCGCTATAGCTGCCATCCTGGGCCACGGTCGGGAAGGTCGATATCAGGCTATCGTCCTTCGTGATGTTACGAACCCACAGCATCGCTTCCAGCTGGTGTTCGGCGCTGGTGACGCCGAGGCTGGCGTTGACGTTGTTGGAGCCCCAGGTCGACAGGTTCGGCGGGGTCGTCTCGGTCAGCTGAGTGTCGCTGGTATAGTCATATTCGGCCCGCAGATAACCGTTGTACCCGTTGCCAAAGTCGTGCGTGAAGGTCGCGGAGGTCGAAACGCTCCAGGTCGGGATGCCGGCCGGCTTGTCGCCCGTCAGGTTGCGGAAGTTGGGCCGCGTACCGGTCAGCGGGTTCACCGGGCAACGGACCGTGTCGTAGTTCACGCAGGCCGCACCGGCGAAGGAGTCGTACTTGGGGTCGAGATAGGTGACGGCGCCGGTAAGGGCCAGCCACGAGGTCGGGCGATAGGCGCTGTCGACTTCGAAACCGCGCACCGACTCCTTACCGGCGTTGACCAGGCTGTAGCCCAGGCCGGTAAAGGCGTTGGACTGGAAGCCCTTGATGGCCTGATCGAAGACCGCGAGGTTCATGTAGCCGCCCGGGAACTTGGTCTTCAGGCCAGCTTCCAGAACGTCCACGAGCTCGGGAGCAGCCGTGCGGCCCACGCCGTTGGCGTTCGGCGGACGGCTGTCCGACGACAGGTTAAAGGCGCCGGCCTTCCAACCCGTCGAATAGCTGACATAGGCGTTCACGGGGCCGAAGTCATAGGCGCCACGAACCGCGTAGGTGACCTTGTTGCCCTTCAGTTTGCCGGACTCGGTCGCGTTCGGGAAGTTGACCGGACCGTGGTTGGTGGTGTTGCCGTAGTAGAATTGCAGGCCACCCAACGCGCCATAGATGTTGCCGGGCAGACCCAGGGCAGCCAACTGCGGCACAGCCTGCAGGTTCAGTTTCGAGAACGCGTCGTACAGCACCACGTTCGATGCTGCGTCCTTCTTGTCGCTCAGATAGGCCAGACCGCCGGTGAACGTCAGGCGATCGGTGACCTTGTAGTCGGCCTGACCAAACAGCGAATAGGACGTCTGCTTCATCGTATAGTAGTCGTCGATGGCCGGTCCGGTCTTGAAATAGGTCGAACCCGGAACGATTGACGGCGTGACGAGGCTTTGCAGGAATTCCAGGGCGTAGATGTTGGAGCGACCCGTCAGAGCGGGGCGCAGGGTTGCGGGCAGGGCGCCCAGCAGGGCCGCCGGAACCTGACCGCTCAGGCCATCGGCATAGGCGCGGATATCGGTGCCGAAACTGATGGTCCGGCCCGTCGCCAGCTTTTCGTTCTGATAGAAGCCGCCGATCAGCCAGTTCAGCGGGCCGTCGCTCTTCGAGGCCAGGCGCAGTTCCTGGGTGAAGGTCTTGATGTTGTTGCCCAGGGCGTTGTTGGCCAGGTCGGCGCCGGTGAAGTCGACGTCCTGCAGGGATTCGCTGGTCTGCTTGCGATAGGCGGTGATCGCGGTCAGGGCGCCGAAGCCGAGATCATAGTCGAGCTGTCCCGACACGCCCTTGCCGACCAGGGCATTGCTGGGATCGGCGTTGAAATAGACGTTGCGGTCGAACTTGTTGGCGGGATTGCCGACGCGCTTGCCCAGGCCGAACGGAGAGGGCGCGGCGATGAACTGGGTCGCAGGACCATTTAGGAGCGACACGACCGCGCAGCAGATCTCGGTGATCTTGTTGTAATCCGCGATCACGCGGATCGAGGCCTTGTCGTTCGGAAGCCAGAGGGCGTCTGCGCGCATCGACCAGCGATCGCGATTATTGACGTCGTTGCCCGTAATGACGTTGGTGGCGTAGCCGTCGCGCTTGTTCACGCTGCCCGAGACGCGGAGGGCCAGCGTATCGCTGATCGGTCCGGTGATCGTGCCCTTGACCTGCTTGAGGCCGAAATTGCCGAGGCTGACCTCGGCTTTACCGCCGAACTCGAACTCCGGCTTCTTGGTCACGATGCTGATCGCGCCGGCCGACACGTTCTTGCCGAATAGGGTCGACTGCGGGCCGCGCAGGACTTCGATGCGTTCGACTTCGGGCAGATCGTCCAGGGCCGCCGATGACCGCGAGCGGTAGACGCCATCGATGAAGACGCCGACCGAGCTTTCGATGCCGTCGTTGCCGTTGCCGTTGCCGAAGCCGCGGATGACGAAGTTCGTCTGGCCGACCGAGTTGAACTGGGAAACCTTCAGCGAGGGCACCAGTGACTGCAGATCGATCAGGTCGCGGATCTGGGCCCGTTCGACGGCCAGCGCGCCGGTCACCGACACCGAGATCGGAACGTCCTGCAGTGTCTGCTCGCGTTTTGTGGCTGTGACGATGATCTCGTCGAGCGCCGTCGATGCGGCGGGAGCGGGTTGCGCCGCCTTGTCCTGCGCCAGGGCAGGGCCGCAGGCGATCAGCGCGAGAAGAGATGCACTCAGAAAATGGATGTTCCGCATGGTGGCCGTTTCCTCAAAGCTCGCGGTGCCTGTTTCGACACTTCGCGGTTGGGTAATATTTAGTAGGGCTCCGATATTTTAACACAAGTTAGAATTTTTAGCGGAGCCCTTGCTAACGCTACGGAACTGCCCAATATAATTTCACAGGTTTGTCAAATTTGAGTGGGATCGCGGTGTTTTGAAGGGCGGAGACCCTGTCGCGCTGGCCCAGGTCGAGGGGCAAAAGCCGCTGTCGCACAGCCGCAAGTCGGCCAAGAAGCGCGACGCCATTCTTCGCGCGGCGATCGAGATCATCAACGCCAAGAGCTTCGCGCAGGCCACGATGACCGAGATCGCGGCGACGCTAGATCTGCGCGACGCGGCCCTCTACTACTATTTCCCGAACAAGCAGGCGCTGGTCTATGCCTGCCACCTCAGCTCCCTCGAACGCTTCGAGCAGATCCTGGATGAGGCTGACCATGCGGGCGGGACCGGGGCCGCAAAGCTGCGGCGCTTCCTCGAGAACCTGCTGCATGACTCCGCCCGAAACGGGCCGCAGCTCTATTTCGGCGACTATTCCTATCTTGAGAAACCCCAGCGGGACGATCTGGACGCCTGGAGCGCTCGTCTCAGCGGGCTGCTGGAACAGCTCCTGAATCAGGGCATGGCGGACGGCTCGATCGTGCGCTGCGAGGCGGCTCTGGTGGTGCAACTGCTGCTGGGCATGCTGATCTGGCTGACAAAATGGGCGCCGACCGTGGAGGGCCTTACCGCGGATCGATTGATGACGGCCATCGGCGCGGTCACGCTCCAGGGCCTGGAACGCCGGATCTAGGTCTCGGCCCTGGCCGACATGGCGACCACGCCATCGCAACGGATCGCCTCATAGACGCCGGGCGCACTTCCGGGCGACAGCCGCACGGGTTGATCCGCGAACAACGGCGCGACAGCCCGGAATGAGAAGGTCTTAAGCGGCTGTTCCCGCGCGGCCAGGGAGGCTAGCTTCACGGCCGTGAACGGGCCATGCACGACAAGGCCAGGATAGCCTTCCTCGTCCCGCGCATAGGGCAGATCGTAGTGGATGCGATGGGCGTTGAAGGTCACGGCCGAGAACCGGAACAGGTCGGCTGGCCCGGGCGTCCACATCTCGCCCCCGTCGTTCGGGAGTGTCTCGATCGGGACGATCGCCGGCGTGCTGTCGCCGGCATCGCGATAGACGAGGGTCTGGCGCTCGGTCACGCAAGCGTGACCGTCCTGGGTGAGGACCCGGTCGACCTCGACGAACACCAGATCGCCCGACTTGCCCGCCCGGTGCTGAACAGCCGCGATCGTGAGCCTCAATTCGGCCGGGAGGCCCAGGGTCATCGACGCCTCGAAACGCATGGCGCTGGCGGCGAACATGCGTCGCGGCAGACTGACCGGCGGCAGCAGTCCTTTTCCCCGCCGGGGGTGGCCGTCGGGGCCGAGATCCTCCGCCCTGGCAGCGTCCAGGAAGAAGGCCCAGTGGGCCAGTGGCGGAAGCCGTCGCTCGACATCCAGGTCGCAGTCGACGGCCGCCGCGAAACGACGCACCGTCTCGACATCCAGCACCTGGCGACGGACTTCGCTGCGACCGACGTGGCGACGCCAAGTTTCAAGATCTTCGGGCGACATGTGCCTATTCGACGAAAATTACCGTCCGCCGTCCAGCGCCCGTTTGCTTTGACCCAACGTCACTGGATTAGCTCTGCGAAAGGCTTTGCGCCTTGGCCGGGGGGGCGAGGCAGGCTGGCCACATCGAGGAGTCCGCATGTCCAGCATTACAGACGAGAGCTTTCCGGAGATCCGCGAGTCGGTGCGCAGGCTGTGCGCACAGTTTCCTGGAACCTACTGGCAGGCTCTTGACCGGGATCGCACCTATCCGACCCGGTTCGTGCAGGCCCTGACCGAAGCGGGTTTCCTGTCGGTGCTGATCCCGGAAGCCTATGGCGGGTCGGGTCTTGGCCTGGGCGCGGCGATCGCCATCCTGGAAGAGGTGCATCGCTCGGGCTGCAACGGCGGCGCCTGTCACGCCCAGATGTACACCATGGGCACCCTGCTCAAGCATGGAAGCCAGGCCCAGAAGGCGCAATACCTGCCCAGGATCGCCACGGGCGAACTGCGACTGCAGGCGTTCGGCGTCACGGAGCCTGGGGCGGGAACCGACACGACCCGCATCGCCACGACGGCGCGCCTCGACGGCGACGCCTATGTGGTGAACGGCCAGAAGCTGTGGATCTCGCGGGCCGAGCATTCCGACCTGATGATCCTTCTGGTCCGCACCACCCCGCGCGATCAGGCCGCCAAGTCCAGCGACGGCATGAGCGTTCTGCTGGTCGATCTTCGGGAAGCCGTCGGGCAGGGGCTGACCATCCGTCCCGTGCGCACCATGCTCAATCACGCCACCACGGAACTCTTCTTCGAGAATCTGCGCGTTCCCGCCGAGAACCTGATCGGGGTGGAGGGGCAGGGCTTTCGCTACATTCTTGACGGCATGAACGCGGAGAGAATCCTGATCGCCTCGGAATGTATCGGCGACGGCAAGTTCTTCGTGGACCGCGCCAGCGCCTATGCCCGTGACCGCGAGGTGTTCGGGCGTCCCATCGGCCAGAACCAGGGCGTGCAGTTCCCCATCGCCCGAGCGCATGTGCAGATCGCCGCCGCCGAACTGATGGTGCAACGCGCCGCGGCCCTGTTCGACGCGGGTCGGCCCTGCGGGTCGGAGGCCAATATGGGCAAGCTGCTGGCCTCCGAGGCCTCATGGGCGGCGGGTGACACCTGCCTGCAGACCCATGGCGGGTTCGGGTTCGCCGAGGAGTACGACATCGAGCGTAAGTTCCGCGAGACCCGCCTCTATCAGGTGGCGCCCATCTCGACCAACCTGATCCTCAGCCACGTGGCCACCCACGTGCTGGGCATGCCCAAGTCCTTCTAGGGCTGGTTTCGGCCCCTAGTTTGCCGATCGTTCGGCTCCTTTGGCGATAAGAAACGGAACCCGTTCCGAGTCCGCTATTCGGCGCCCCTGCGTAAACAGGCTTGCGGTGAGGCGTGGGATCACTCCAACCTGCGCGCGACGGTCGCGCTTTGTCGCGCCGGCCAATCACAAAGACACCGCAGACGAGACGTCGGGGGAAGCATGAATTCGGAACAGGACAGCACGGCGGGTTCGAGCACGGCCGCGATTCTGGCGGCGGTGTCGGCGGAGATGTCGATCGCGGCGGAAGCCTGCGGCAAGCTGGACGACGCGCTGGGGCAGATGCTTCAGGCCGCGCCGCCTGAACAGCAGGCCCGCGTGATGCAGGAACTGCACATGGTCGATCTTCTGGCCCAGCATATCACGGCGGTGACCGACTTCACCCACCGCATCGCCCAGATCGCCTCGACCGAGGACCGTCTGGTCATCGAGGAAGCGCTCTCGGCGATCACCTTGGGCGCGGTCGCCGACCGCCTGCGGAGCAATCTGGCCAAGGGTTGAGACGATGGCCGCGGAACAGCTCTCGCTGCTGGGCTTCGAGGCCGCGCCGCGCGACAAGCACCTGATCCTGATGATCTACCTGGATCAGCAGGCTCGGGTCGCCGCGCGGGCCGCGGGGCGACGCTATCAGGCGGATCATCAGCTTGGCGGGGCGGTCTTCAATCCCGATCTGATGCACATCACGCTCGGGCATTTCGACTATTGGGATCAGGTGCCTCAAAGCCTGATCGACAGGATATCGCGGGCCGCCAGGCGGCTGGACGTCGCACCGTTCGAGGTTGCGTTCGACCAGATCGGCGGATTTCCAAGGAATGTCGTGCTGCGCGGCGGCGAGGGGCTTGGCGCTCTGGAAGCCTTTCAGGCCGGGCTGCGCCAGGCCCTGGCCTGGGAGAAGCTGGATAGCGCCAATCTGGCGTTCACGCCGCACGTAACGGTTCTGTACGGACAGCCTGGCGCCGTTGTGACGCCCATCGAGCCGGTGACCTGGACCGTCCGGGAGTTTGCCTTGGTGGTCAGCCATCAGGGCCAGGGGCGGCACGAGGTGCTGGCCCGTTATCCGTTGGCCGACTGACTTGCGCCCTGGCTGGCCGGGCGCTACCCGTCGCGGCTCAGTCAACCGGGGGCAGGGCGTTGAGCGTCACCATCTACGGCATCAAGGCGTGCGACACGATGAAGAAGGCCCGCGCCTGGCTCGACGAGCACGGCGTTGACTATCGCTTCCATGACTACAAGGTCGCCGGGATCGATGCCGCCAGCCTGGAGCGGTGGGTCGAGGCGCTGGGCTGGGAAACCGTGCTGAACCGAGCGGGGACCACGTTTCGCAAACTGGCTGACGCGGACAGGCAAGACCTGAACGCCGACAAGGCTGTCGCCCTGATGCTGGCCCAGCCCTCGATGATCAAGCGGCCGATGCTTGACGTGGACGGCAAGCTGACTGCGGGCTTCAAGCCGGAAGTCTATGCCCGCCTGTTCCAAAAGGCGGCCTGAAGGCCTAGCAGCTTTGCTGAAAGCGCGAGTCGGCCGACTTTAGGGCGACAAGCAGGGGCGAGCAGGGCTATTGCGACTAGTCTCGTCCATTTGAACACGAAGAGCGCAGGAAACCATCGCGTGGGAGCCCATCCCATCCCGTCGTATGACATGGTCATCTTTGACTTCGACGGCACGCTGGCCGACAGCGCGGCCTGGATGATCCGCGCCGTCAATCCGATGGCGCGCCGGTTCGGCTTCAAGACCGTCACCGACGACGAGATCGACATGCTGCGCGGACGCGCCACGCGCGAGGTCATCCGCTATCTGGGCATCTCGCCGTGGAAGCTTCCGATGATCGCCGCCCATGGCAAGAAGCTGATGGCGGCCGACAGCGACTCCATTCCGCTGTTTCCCGAGACCGAGGGCATGTTGCGGGCCCTGCACGACGCGGGTCTGCGTCTGGCGGTGGTCAGCTCCAACAGCGAGCGCACCATCCGCGCCGTGCTGGGGCCGGACCTGTCGAGCCTGATCAGTCAGTTCGCCTGCGGCGCCTCGCTGTTTGGCAAGGCGCGCAAGTTCCGGAAGGTCACCGCCGTTGTCTCGCGCGACAGGGTGATCTGCATCGGCGACGAGACCCGCGACATCGAGGCCGCCCGCGCACTGGGTCTGGCCAGCGGCGCCGTCACCTGGGGCGCGGCCAAGCGTTCGATCCTGGCTGAGCACCACCCGACCATCGTGTTTGAATCGCCGTCCGAAATTATTTCCCACCTGGTCGCATCCAGGACGCCTGTCGGCGCCGACTAGTCTTCAGAAGGCGCGAGAGGCTCGCGTTCGCTGGAGGGATTGTCGTGGAAGATCTGTTTTCCTCATTCTGGTGGCTGGTGTTTCCGACGAGCTGGATCGTGATCGGCGCGTGGCGCAACTGGCTGTCCTATTGCGCCGATCGCGACGCCGCCGATGTTCTGCGGACTTTTGCCAGCAATGGCCGCGAGCCGCCGGCGGAACTGATCGCCAGGCTGGGCCGGCGCTAGACCGAAATAATTCCGCCGTCCGCATCCAATCGCATCCGCGGCGGCGACTACTCACCGAGACCGACGCGCAAGTGCGCGCAGACCCACAAGGGGCCAAATTCGATGGAAGACCTGTTTCGTTCGTACTGGTGGCTGATCTTTCCGCTGAGCTGGTTCGTGTTCGGCGGCTTTCAGAGCTGGCTCTCCTACAAGGCCAATCGCGACACGCTGGACCTGATCAAGTCCTACGCGGCCAGTGGGCGTGAGCCCCCGCCGGAGCTGGTGGCTCGGTTGAACAAGCGCTGGAATGAAGATGACTATGACTACGATGATCGGCCGCGCCGGCGTCGCTATCGCGGTTATCGCTACAGCGGCGACCCGGTCTACAGGGTCGTCCTGTTCGGCGCCCTCTGCGCCGGTTTCAGCTATGCGGCCTTCACTGACATCTACGGCTCGGGCGACGCCTTTACGATCGTGGCCTTCGTGATGGGCGCGCTGAGCCTGGCCTCGCTGGTGTCGCTGGTTCTCAGCCGGGGTCCCAAGGTCTGATGGATGCGCCGCTCGTCAGGGCGGCGCGGGGGGGATCCCAGGCGGCGTTTTCACGACTGGTCGCGATCCACGAGAAGCCCCTGCGGGGGTTTCTGCGGAAGAGCGGCTGGATCGACGCCGATGACATCGCCCAGGACGCCTTCGTCGCGGCCTGGACGAGCCTGGGGCGGCTTCGCGCCGACGATGGCTTTCGCGCCTGGCTTTATGGCATCGCCTGGCGCAAGGCGCTGGACCACCGTCGCGCCGCCAGCCGTTCGGCCCGTCGCGACGAAGACTGGCGCGGCCAGGAAGCCCTGGAAGCGCCGGATACCGTCGCCGGGGAGGATCGGATGGCCCTTCAGGCCGCCCTGGATACCCTGCCGGAAGACCAGCGCGCCTGTGTCACCCTGTGCCTGGGCCAGGCCTGGACCCACGCCGAGGTCGCTCAGGCCCTGGGTCTGCCGCTGGGCACTGTGAAGTCGCATGTGACGCGTGGCCGTGAGAGACTGCTCGTCGTCCTGGGAGAACCGTCATGACGCCCGATGATCGCTTGTCCGCCTTTCTGGGGGAAACGCCCCCGCCCGCCACGACCGATGTCTTCGTGGCCGAGGTCATGGAAGCCGTGGAGCGTCGCGCGTTCCTTGACCGCCTGTTGGCCGCCGCCGCCGCCGCCCTGGTGCTGAGTGTGGTTCTTTGGGCCTGTTCGCCGGTCCTGAACCTAGCCGTCGACACCCTTGCGCCCACGCTGCTGCCAGCCGTTGGCATGCTGGTCGTCATACTGGCCCTGGCGGTGATGGGCGGCCGGTTGCTGTCCCAGGACTAGGGTTACGAAAGTTTCATCCCGCCGGGCGCCTCCAAACGAAGGTCCCGGCGCCTCTTATCATCAGAATGCGGCGCTGAGTGGACAGCGCCCCGCAAGAGGAATGTCGCCATGGATGAGGTCTGGATCCCTATCATCATGTTTCTGGTCATCGGTGCGATCTGCATCGTGCCGGTGTATCTGAAGAGCCGCGAGCGCATCGAGATGCAGTCGACCCTGCGCGCCGCGATCGACAAGGGACAGCCCGTTCCGCCCGAAGTGATCGAGGCCCTGACCCGCAACGTGAAGGTGGCTCCCACGTCGCTGAGCGACATGCGGGCCGGCGTGATCTGGCTGGCGATCGGCATAGGCCTGGCCGCGTTCAGCTACTTCGTCGACTTTGGCGACAACGACTTCCATTCGCCAGGCATCGGCATCGCCTGCATCCCGGCCGTGATCGGCCTGGCCTATATCGTTCTCAGCTTCTTCAACCCCAACAAAGCCAAGCGCGTCTGATCGCTGGACCTTGGGGAAGGGGGAAAGCATGTCCATGGACCGCCTGCCAACAGGCCACGATGTCGAGCTGGCCGCCCTTGCCGCGGCGGGCGACCGGCGCGCCTATGGCGAACTGGTCCGGCGTCACGGCTCGGCGATCCGGGGGCTGTTGCGCCGGATGGGCGCGGACTCGGCCACGGCCGACGATGTCGCCCAGGACGCCTTCCTGGCCGGGTTCGAGCAGGTGGCCGACTATCGCGGCGAAGGCGCCTTCGGGGGCTGGATCAAGCGGATCGCGGCGCGGCTCTACCTGCGCAAGGTCAAGCGGGAAGCTCGCGTGATCTTTACCGACGAGGCCCAGGATGGCGACGATCCCACGGCTCTGAATGAACCTCGGACCGCCAATCGCATCGATCTGGACGAGGCCCTGAAGGCCCTGTCGAGGGGCGAGCGGCTCTGCGTATCCCTTTGCTATGGGGGTGACTGGTCGCATGCCGAGGTCGCCGAGGCCTTGAACATCCCGATCGGCACGGTGAAATCCCATGTCAAACGTGGTTTGGATAAACTCCGGGTCCGACTGGCCCCACAGACGGAAGGCGCGAGGAGGGAAGCTCATGGCTGAACCCGATTTCGAAGCGCAGTTGACGCGACTCTACAGCGAGGCTCCGTCCTTTCCGGACGCCGAGCTTTTCGCCGCCCAGGTTGGAGCCAGCCTCGACCGGGGCTGGGCTATGCGGCGTGTGCTGATCGGCGGGGCGGGCGTCCTTGCGGGCCTGATCGCGGCGTTCCAGCTAGTCACGACACGGTTTTCGGCGGAGCTGCAGACCCTGTCGCATAACGGCACGCGCGATATCAGCGCCGACGTTGACAAGGTCATGACCCGTTTCAACCAGATCACCGCCACGTCCGCCAGCGTCGAGGCGCTCTGGTTGGCGGCCGGGCTGGCCCTCCTGGCCCTGGGCTTCGCGGTCACGCGGATGATGGAAGACTTCTGAACGAGCACGTCAGGAGTGATCATTGTTCATGTTGCGGCGGGGCGCTTTCTGACCGACAACAGCGCGCCCTCATGTCGCCGGGGGCCTGCTCTGGAGCATCGTTCTGTCCTCGCATCGTGAGGAGACGGTTCGCCGTCTCGCCGCCCCCGATATCGCCGCCCGCAAGGGTGGCGTGCCCATCGTCTGTCTCACCGCCTACACCGCCCCCGTCGCGGCGGCGCTGGACGAGGCCTGCGACCTGCTTCTGGTGGGAGACTCGGTGGGCATGGTCGTGCATGGCCTGCCCAACACCGTCGGGGTCACCATGGAGATGATGATCCTGCACGGCCAGGCGGTGATGCGCGGCTCTCGCCGGGCCATGGTCGTGGTCGACATGCCGTTCGGTTCCTACGAGGCCTCTCCCGAGGCCGCCTACGCCAACGCCGTTCGGATCATGAAGGAGACCGGCGCCCAGGCGGTGAAGGTCGAGAGCGGTCCCACCGTGCCGGCGACCATCGAATATCTGACCCAGCGCGGCGTGCCGGTCATGGGCCATGTCGGCCTGCGGCCCCAGGCGGTGCTGGTCGACGGCGGCTTCAAGGCCAAGGGCAAGGACGAGGCGGGCAGGGCGCTGATCCTGGAGGAGGCCCGCCGCACCGCGGATGCGGGCGCCTTCGCGGTCGTGGTCGAAGGCGTGGCCGAGAGCCTCGCGCGCGACATCACCGCCGCCATCGCCCCGCCCACCATCGGCATCGGCGCTTCGGCCGGCTGCGACGGCCAGATCCTGGTTACCGACGACATGCTGGGCCTGTTCGACTGGACGCCCAAGTTCGTGCGTCGCTACGCCAATCTGAAGGGCGAGATCGAACGCGCCGCCCGCGAATACGCCGACGACGTCAAGGCGCGCACCTTCCCGGGCGAGGCCGAGACCTATTACGCCAAGAAGGGCTAGCCGGCGCGCCTCGCGCCCGTTGCGGCTGGCCCGGACACGCTATAGGTTCGCCGCCTGCGCTGGCGGCCCCCCGCCGGCCACATTCTGTTGTAAACCATGCGCCGCCGCCGGCACTCACCGGCGCTGTCGTGTCAGGGCGTCTTCGGCGCCTGTTTCGGAGCCTCGTTCGTGGTCGATGTGTTTGACGAGGTCGAAGAGCAACTGCGCTCCGACCGTTACAAGACCCTCGCGCTGAAGGCGCTGCCGTGGCTCGGCGCCTTGACGGTGGCGGTCGTCATCGGCGTCGGCGGCTACTGGGGCTGGACCGCGTATCAAGCCAAGCAGTCGGCCGCAGCTTCGGAAGCCTACCAGGCCGCGCTGGAAACCATGGGCCGGGAGGGAACCGCCAAGGGTTTCCCGGCCATGCAGGCGATCGCCAAGGGCGGCGCGCCCGGCTATCGCGCCCTGGCCCTGATGCACATGGGCGGCATCCGCCTGGACGAGGGCAAGACCGCCGAGGCGGTGGCTTATTTCGATGAAGCGGCCAAGCTTTCGCACGATCCGGTGCTGGGCGATCTGGCCCGCCTCAAATCCGCCTTCGCGCTCATGGATACGGCCTCGTTCAAGGATATCGAAGCGAGGTTGACGCCGTTGGCGGGGGAAAAAAGTCCGTATCGGGTGAAGGCCAAGGAAGCCCTGGCGTTCGCCAAGCTTCAGGCCGGTGACACCAAGGGCGCGCGCGAGGACTTCACGGTCCTGGCCAACCTGCTCGACAACCCGTCCGAAGAGGTGCGCCAGCGCGCCCAGGCCGCCATCCAGCTGATCGACTCCGGGTCCGCCGCCAATCTGGCGGCGACGGTCAAGGCCGCCATCGCGCTGCCGCCGGCGCCCGCCATGCCGGCCCTCTCGCAAACCGCGCCCGCTGGCGCCCAATGAGCCGCTTCATGATTTCCAAGCGTTCTGTCGCGTTGATCGCGCTGATGTCCGCCGCCGTGACGGTGAGCGGGTGCTCGACGATCTCCAAGATCAATCCGTTCGACAAGTCGGATGAGAAGGCCAAGTCCAAGGCCACCCAGGGCCAGCGGATCTCGGTCATCGCCTTCGACCAGAAGGTCGAGGCCTCCGAGACTCTCAAGGGCACGGACTTCTTCCTGCCGGAACCCGCCGTTCAGACCGAATGGCGTCTGCCGGGCGGCAACGCCGAGCAGTCGGTCGAGCATGTCGACGCCGGCAAGGCGTTCGAGATCGCCTGGCGCAAGGGTTTCGGCCAGAAGGGCAACCGCAAGTTCCACATCACGGCGCCGCCCGTGGCCAGCGCCAGCCATATCTATGTGATGGACGGCGAGTCGACCGTGTCGTCGCTCGACATCCAGAGCGGCTCTGTGGAATGGCGCAAGGATCTGCGCCCCTCGGCCGGTCCGAGCGGCAAACGCGGCATGTTTGGTTTCGGCGGCGCCAAGAACGATCGCCTCGGCTTCGGCGGCGGTCTGGCCCTGGGCCCCGACGACAAGCTCTATGTCTCGTCCGGCTTCCGCTTCGTGGCCCAACTGGATGGCAAGACCGGCGCTGAAGGCTGGCGACAGACGACGGCCACGCCCGTCCACGCCGCCCCGACGGTCGTCGATGGTCGCGTGTTCGTGGTTTCGACCGACAACGAACTCCTGACCTACGCCGCCGCCTCGGGCGCGCCGGGCTGGACCTATCAGGCCCTGATCGAGCCGGCCCGCATCCTGTCGGCCCCCAGCTCCGCCGTCAGCGGCGACACGGTCGTCACCGGCTTCGCCTCGGGCGAGCTGGTCGCCCTGCGCGCCTCGAACGGCAATGACCTGTGGAGCGAGGCGCTGTCGCGCGCCAGCCGCACCAACGCCTTGTCCGAGATCCGCGACATTCCCGGCCGGCCGGTGATCTACAAGGGCGACGTCTTCGCCGTCAGCCACTCGGGCGTGTTCACCGCCACCGACCTGCGCACCGGCCAGGCGCGCTGGAGCCTGCCGGTCACCGGAATCACCAGCCCCTGGGCCGCCGGCGACGTCGTCTTCGTGATCGACAAGGCCGGCCAGGTGATGTGCGTGGCCCGCGAAAGCGGCTCGATCTACTGGATCCGCGACCTCAACGAGGGCCTGGGCCAGACCAAGCGTCAGAAGAAGAAGCTCGCCAAGCACCCGCGTCTGTGGTCGACCCCGATCCTGGCCTCGGGCCGTCTGATCACGGTGTCCAGCGACGGCCAGGCCGTGGCCCTGAACCCCAAGACCGGGGCGGCGGAAAAGACCCTGAAGATCGGCGCGCCGGTTCTGCTGTCGCCGATCGCGGTCGGCAGCATGATCTATCTGGTGACCGATGACGCTCAGGTCGTCGCCATCCGCTAAAGACTTTCGGCGGGCTTTTCGGCCCGTTGACCATCAACCAGACGTTCCCGAGACCCGGGTCGGCGCAAGCCGGCCCGGGTCGTCGCTTTGCGGGAACGGGAAAAATCGACTACTGCAAACCCATGCCTTTGAAACTCGCTATCGTCGGCCGCCCCAACGTGGGCAAGTCCACGCTGTTCAATCGTCTCGCCGGTAAGAAGCTGGCGATCGTTGATGACCAGCCGGGGGTCACCCGTGACCGCCGGTACGCCTCCGGTCGCCTCGGCGATCTGGACCTCGAACTGATCGACACCGCCGGCTTCGAGGACGTCTCGGACGAAAGCCTGGAAGCGCGCATGCGCGCCCAGACCGAACTGGCCGTCGAGGAAGCCGACGTCTCGCTGTTCATCTACGACGCCCGCGAGGGCGTGACGCCGCTGGACGAGGTGTTCGCCACCCTGCTGCGCCGTCGCGGCAAGCCGGTGATCATCGCCGCCAACAAGGCCGAGGGTAAAGCGGGGCAGTCCGGGATCGGCGAGGCCTACAAGCTGGGTCTGGGCGAACCGATCCCGATCTCGGGCGAGCACGGCGAAGGCATGGCCGAGCTCTACGCCGCCATGCTGGCCGCCTTCCCGGAAGACCAGTATTCCGAGGAAGAGGACGACGACGACAAGCCGATCCGCATCGCCATCGTCGGTCGCCCCAACGCCGGCAAGTCGACCCTGGTCAACCGCCTGATCGGCGAGCAACGCCTGCTGACCGGTCCCGAGGCCGGCATCACCCGCGACTCGATCTCGGTCGACTGGCTGTGGGATGGTCGCAAGGTCCGGCTGGTCGACACCGCCGGCCTGCGCAAGAAGGCCAAGGTTCAGGAGAAGCTGGAAAAGCTCTCCACCCAGGACTCGATCCGCGCCGTCACCTTCGCCGAGGTGGTGCTGCTGGTGATGGACGCCACCCACCCCTTCGAGGTCCAGGATCTGCAGATCGCCGACCTGACCGAACGGGAAGGGCGGGCGCTGGTCTTCGTCCTGGCCAAGTGGGACCTGGTCGAGGATCCCGTGGCCCAGCTGAAGGATTTCCGCGAGCACGCCGAGCGCATGCTGCCCCAGCTGCGCGGCGCGCCGGTGGTGGCGCTGTCGGGCGAAACCGGCAAGGGCATCGAAAAGCTGATGCCGGCCGTGATGAAGATCCACAAGGACTGGGCGACCAAGGTCAAGACGCGCGACCTGAACGACTGGCTGCAGATGGCCATGCAGCGCCACCCGCCGCCCACCGTCAGCGGCAAGCGCATCAAGCCCAAGTACATGGCCCAGACCAAGGCCCGCCCGCCGACCTTCGTGCTGTTCTCCAGCCGCGCCGACCAGATGCCCGAGCAGTATCGGCGCTACCTGATCAACAGTCTGCGCGAGAGCTTCGACCTGCCGGGGGTGCCGCTGCGCATCACCATCAAGTCGGGCGCCAACCCCTATGCCGATGGTGAGGCCAAGGGCCACAGCGGTCGCGGCAAGCGCGAATTCGAACGCCGTGAGCGCGAGGAGGAACGCATCCGCGCCTCGCGCAACACGGTCAAGAAATCCAAGCGCATCGCCGACGAGGCCGCCGCCGCCGCGGCTGCCGCAGCCGGCCTGCCGCCACCGGAGAAGGCGCCGGTGAGGGGCCCGAAGAAGCCCGTCAAGGCCGAGGCCAAGACCACCAGCGCCGCCACGGCGCCCGCCGCCGAACCCGGCAAGGCCGCCGTCAAGTCGATCAAGAAGCAGGGGCCTCGCGCGCAGAAGAAGGTCTCGACCACGCCCAGCTACAAGGTCGGCTTCAAGGCCGCCGGCGGCAAGGCGGCCGCGCCCAAGCGTCCCGTTGCGGGTTCGAATATCGTGCGCGGCAACAAGGCCAAGCCCAAGGGCAAGTAGGGGCGAGGGAGCCAGGGGTCATGTCACTGGATCGCAGAAATTTGCTGTCCCGGGGCGTGGCGCTTGGCGCCGCCGCGCTTTTGGCCGGCGGCCTTCCGGCGCAGGCCGCCACGGAGAGCCGGCTGATCCTGCTGGGCACCGCTGGCGGACCCACGCCCAAGAAGAACCGCTCGGCCCCCGCCCAGGCGATTGTCGTCAATGGCGCGACCTATGTCATCGACTGCGGTGACGGCGTCGCGCGCCAGATCGTCTCGGCGGGGCTGAAGCTGGGCTCGATCCGCGACGTCTTCATCACCCACCATCACTCCGACCACAACGCCGACTATGGCAACCTGCTGCTGCTGGCCTGGGCCGCCGATCTGGATCACCGGGTCGACACCTATGGTCCGCCGCCCCTGGCGGCCATGACACGACAGTCGCTGGCGCTGAACGCCTTCGACATCCAGACCAGAATCGCCGACGAGGGCCGTCCGCCGCTGGGGCCGCTGATCCATCCGCACGAGATCACTGGGCCGGGCCTTGTGATGCAGGACGCCAATGTGAAGGTGACGGCCGCCCTGGTGCGTCACCCGCCGGTCGCGCCGGCCTTCGCCTATCGTTTCGACACGGCCGACCGCTCGATCGTCATTTCCGGAGACACCGCGCCGTCCGAAGCTCTGATCGCCCTGGCGAAGGGAGCGGACGTGCTGGTCCACGAGGTTCTGTACCTGCCGGCGATGGAGGCGCTGCTGGCCACCGAGCCCAACGCCACCCGCCTGAAGGATCATCTGCTGGCCAGTCACACCACCACTGAACAGGTGGGAAAGATTGCCACCGCGGCCGGCGTGAAGACGCTGGTGCTCTCGCACTTCGTGCCCGGCGGCTATCCCTTCATCGAAGATCGCGTCTGGCTGGAAGCCGTGCGCGCCCATTTCGCGGGCGAGATCATCGTCGGCCGCGACCTGCTGGAGATTTGAGCGCGCACGTCGCGGAACGTTGGTTTTTCAGTCTCGTTCGCGCCGCCTTCAGGCTGCAATCAGCCTGGCGGTCTCCATGTTTCGTACAAGCGTAGCCCGCGTCAGCGGACCCGGGGACGGCCCCATCCGGTCTATATCTTCAGCAGCTCTCGGTGATCCCGATCGGTCAGAGCGAGGCGTGGATGTCCGTCGCCCGCTCGGTCCAACACCTGGCCCCGTGATCCGCTAGCCGAGGCTGGGCGATTCCTGACCGCGATCCTTGAAGCGCGCCACGCCCTTGGCGGGCGCGCGATCAGGGCGCACCAGATCGACGATGTAGGGCGCGATGGTCTCGGGCGCCGGCACGGTCATGGGATCCTCACCGGGGAAGGCGCCTGAGCGCATCTTGGTGCGCATCGCGCCAGGATCGACGCAGAAGGCCCGAACCGTGGTGTTCTCCATCTCGTCGGCATAACAGTCGACAATGGCTTCCAGGCCCGCCTTGGAGGCCGCGTAGCCGCCCCAGAAGGCCGGATGGGTCCTGGCGACGCTGCTGGTGAGGAAAAGGGCCCTGCCGGCGTCCGAAGCGCGCAGCAGAGGATCCATGGCGCGGATCAGCCGCCAGTTGGCCGTCAGGTTGGTGGACAGGATCATGTCCCAGCCCTTGGGGTCGAGGTGACCCACCGGGGTGAGAGCGCCCAGCACGCCGGCCGCGCCGACCAGGATGTCCAGCTTGCCCCAGCGCTGGTGCAGGGCCGCGCCCAGCTGGTCCAGACCGTCGGCTTCGCGCAGGTCCATGGGCACCAGCGTGGCATGCTCGCCGGTGGCGGCGAAGATGGCGTCGTCCAGGGCCTCGAGCGCGCCCTGGGTGCGTCCGATGGCCACGATATGGGCGCCGGCCTCGGCCAGGCCCTGGGCGATCGCCGCCCCGATGCCGCGCGTCGCGCCGGTGACCAGGGCCACGCGGCCCGCGAGCGGTTTTGCTGAAGAATCCATGGGGGCTTTTAGCGGGCGGCGGAGGGTTCTTGAACCCCGTCCGTGACATCATCGGCCGGACGCTTGGCGTAATGCTGCGCCAGGATCGAGCAGGCCATCAACTGGATCTGGTGGAAGATCATCAGCGGCAGCACCAGCACGCCAGCCGTGGCTCCCGGGAACAGGATGCCGGCCATCGGCACGCCGGTGGCCAGGCTCTTCTTGGAGCCGCAGAACACGATGGCGATCTCGTCGGCCTTTGAAAAGCCGAGGGCGCGCGCGCCGAGGGTCGTGGCGATCATCACGACCGCCAGCAGCACGCCACAGACGACCAGCAGCGTCACCAGTTCCAGCGGCGAGACCCGCTTCCACAGGCCGCCCACCACTGCGGCGCTGAAGGCCGAATAGACCACCAGCAGGATCGAGCCGCGATCAACATAGCCGATCAGCGGCTTGTGCTTCTCGATCCAGCCGCCCACGACGGGACGCGCCAGCTGGCCGGCGATGAACGGCAGCAGCAGTTGGACGATGATGTCCTGGATCGATTTCCAGTCGCCCGCGCCGCCGGTCTTGTGCATCAGCAGGCTGACCAGGACCGGCGTCAGGAAGATGCCCAGCAGGTTCGACGCCGAGGCGGCGCAGACGGCGGCCGCGACGTTGCCTCGGGCGATCGAGGTGAAGGCGATCGAGGACTGCACCGTCGAGGGCAGGCACGCGAGGAACACCATGCCCGCCGCCATGGTCGGCGACAGGACGCCGCTCTTGCTGACCGCCAGGCCCAGGATCGGGAACATCACGAAGGTGAAGGCCAGGATCGTCAGGTGCAGGCGCCAGTGGGTGATCCCGGCGATGACCGCTTCACGCGACAGCTTGGCGCCGTGCAGGAAGAACAGCAGGGCGATGGCCAGCTTGACCACCACGCCCAGGACCGCCGCGACCTGACCATGCACCGGCAGAATGGAGGCCAGCACCACCATGCCGATCAGGGCCAGGATGTAGCCGTCGATCTTCAGGCTGGAGAGAAGTTTGGAAACAGGATTGGTCACGCCGCCACTCTCATTCGTCATCGCCCGATTGATCCGGGCGACCCAGGCGGGCCGTCCGGGGCGCACGGTTAGCGCGGCTTGGGTCCCCCGAACAAGTCGGGGGATGACAGTTATTGTTACGCGCTGAGCAGCGACAGTTGCCTGTCGTTGGACTCGTTGCGGCCTTCGGCCACCTCGCGGTCGGTCAGGCGGGTGGGGTAGTCGCCGGTGAAATAGTGGTCGGTGAACTGCGGGGTCACCGGGTCGCGCGGGCCGGCTTCCAGGGCTTCATAGAGGCCATCGACCGACAGGAAGCCCAGCGAGTCGACCTCGAGGAACCGCGCCATTTCTTCCAGCGACTTGTTGGCCGCCAACAGCTGTTCCCGCTCCGGCATGTCGATGCCGTAGAAGTCGGGCCACTTGATCGGCGGACTGGCCGAGCGGAGATGGACCTCCTTGGCGCCGGCTTCGCGGACCATGCGGACGATCTTCAGCGAGGTGGTGCCGCGCACGATCGAGTCGTCGATCAGGATCACGCGCTTGCCTTCCAGCACGGCGCGGTTGGGGCTGTGCTTCATGCGCACGCCCAGTTCGCGCACGCCCTGGGTCGGCTGGATGAAGGTGCGGCCCACATAGTGGTTGCGGATGATGCCCAGGTCGAAGGGGATGCCGCTCTGCTGGGCGTAGCCGATGGCGGCGGGCACGCCGCTGTCGGGGACGGGCACCACGACATCGGCCTCGACGCCGGTCTCGATGGCCAGGCGCTGGCCCATGCGCTTGCGCACGTCATAGACCGAGCGGCCGTTCACGACGCTGTCGGGACGGGCGAAATAGACATATTCGAACACGCAGGGACGGGCCGCGAGATTGCTGAACGGCTTCAGCGACTTCACGCCCGTGTCGGAGATGATCACCATCTCGCCGTGCTCGATGTCGCGAACGAAGCGGGCGCCGATCATGTCCAGCGCGCAGGTCTCGGAAGCCAGGATCGGCTGGCCGTCCAGATCGCCCAGCACCAGCGGGCGGATGCCCAGCGGATCGCGGATGCCGATCATCTTCTTGTTGGTGATGGCCACGATGGCGTAGCCGCCCTCGATCTGGCCGATGGCGTCGATGAAGCGGTCGACGATGCGGGCCTTCCGCGAGCGGGCGATCAGGTGAAGGATCACCTCGCTGTCGCTGGTGGACTGAAAGATCGCGCCTTCCTGCACCAGGCGCTCGCGCAGGCTCAGGAAGTTGGTCAGGTTGCCGTTGTGGGCGATGGCGACGCCGCCCGTCTCCAGATCGGCGAACATCGGCTGGACGTTCCGGATGCCGCTGCCGCCGGCCGTGGAATAGCGCGTATGGCCGATGGCCATGCCGCCGGGCAGGCGCTCGACCAGGTCGTTGCCAGTGAAGGCGTCGCCGACATGGCCCATATGGCGCTCGGTGTGGAAGCGCTGGCCGTCGAAGGCGGCGATGCCGCAGGCTTCCTGGCCGCGATGCTGCAGGGCGTGCAGGCCCAGGGCGGCGACGGCGGCGGCGTCACGCACGCCGAACACGCCGAACACGCCGCATTCGAGGCGCAGGGTGTCGTCCTCGGGATCACGCCACGGGAGGGAGGAGTACCGATCGGTCGATTGGCCGATAGAGGTCATCGCGATTTCTCCACCAGATCGTCGAGGTTCTGACGCTGGTTCTGATCATAGCCGTGTTCGCCGGATTTGCCGTCCGGCGCATTGTCGCTGGTCCCCCGAACCGCGCCCTCGATGGCGGGGGCGAGTTTGCCCGCCAGGGCGCCACCTTTCGGCGCGAAGACTTTCAGCACCCGGGCGCTGGCTTCCGACAGGGGGTAGAAGATCGAGCGCTCCACCCAGGCCGGCACCCGGTCGGGCGGTGTGGCCATGTGGAACAGCAGGTTGAAGACGCCCAGGACCACCAGGGCCCGCATCAGGCCAAAGCCCAGGCCCACGGCGCGGTCCAGAAGGCCAAGCGCGCTTTCGTGCAGACTGGCGGTCAGGCGGCCGCCGATGAAGCGCACCAGGGCGAAGACGACCAGGAACACCACCAGAAGGGCGCAGGCGGTGGCCGCCCAGTCCGGGTCCATCAGGTCCCGAAAGAGCGGTCCGCTGATCCTGAGGCTGAACAGGGAGATCGCGGCTGCGAAGATGAAGGACAGGGCGGACGTCAGTTCCCGCGACGCGCCGCGCGCGAAGCCGATGGAACCGGAGGTGATGAGCAGAAGGCCGGCGATGATGTCGAACGGCGTCACGTCAGCTGACCCCAGATCTCGTCGCCGATCCGGCGTACGGCGTCGGCAAGTCTCGCGACCCCCGCCACCGGCAAGGCGCCGCCACCTTCAGGCAGGCCCGACAGCGATGACAGCGCTCGGCCAAACCCCAGTTTCGCGGCTTCCTTCAAACGCGTCTCCATCCGGCTGACCGGCCGCACCTCGCCCGACAGGCTGACCTCGCCGAACACGACGCAGTCCTGGGGCAGGGCGATATCGAGGGCCGAAGAGGCCAGGGCCGCCGCCGCCGCGAGATCCGCCGCCGGCTCTGTTATGCGCAGGCCGCCAGCGACGTTCAGATAGACGTCCTTATCGCCAAAACCAAGGCCGCAGCGTGATTCAAGTACGGCCAGCACCATCGCAAGCCGTCCGGAATCCCATCCGACCACGGCCCGGCGCGGCGTTCCGTACGCGGAAGGCGCGACCAGGGCCTGGAACTCGACCAGTACGGGACGCGAGCCCTCGATGCCGGCGAAAACCGCCGCGCCGGCCGCCCGCTCGCCGCCTTCGTTGAGGAACAGGGCCGAGGGGTTCTTGACCTCGCGCAGGCCCGCATCGCCCATTTCGAAGACGCCGATCTCGTCGGTGGCTCCGAAGCGGTTCTTGGCGCCGCGCAAGATGCGGAACGGATAGCCGCGCTCGCCCTCGAAGCTGAGCACGGCGTCGACCAGATGCTCGACCACGCGCGGACCGGCGATCTGGCCGTCCTTGGTGACGTGGCCGACCAGCAGGATGGCCACGCCCTTCTTCTTGGCCAGGCGCACCAGCTCCTGGGCGCAGGCGCGGACCTGGGTGACTGTGCCGGGGCCGGCCTCGTGGGCGTCGCTCCACATGGTCTGGATGGAGTCGATGACCACGAGGTCGAAATTGTCGCGTTTCAGTCCGTCCAGGATGTCGCGCAGGCTGCTCTCGGCCGCCAGCTTCACCGGCGCCTTCTCAAAGCCCATCCGATGGGCGCGGCCGCGGATCTGCGCCACGGCCTCTTCGCCGGAAATGTAGGCGCAGGACACGCCCTTCAGCGAGGCCCTGGCCACCACCTCCAGCAGCAGGGTGGACTTGCCCACGCCGGGGTCGCCGCCGATCAGGATGGCCGAGCCGGGCACCACGCCGCCACCACAGACGCGGTCGAACTCGTCGACCCCGGTGATGATACGGGGCGGGGCGGGTGTGTCGCTTTCCAGATCGGTGAACTGCAGGCCGCGCGTGCGGGTGGCCTTGGTGACGGAAAGCGCGCCGGGCGCTCTCGCGCCCACTTCCTCGACGAGCGTATTCCAGCTCTGGCAGGCCGGGCATTGTCCCGACCACTTGGTCTGGACCGCGCCACAGGACTGGCAGGCGTAAACGGCGCCGTCACGGGCCATGGAAGCTCCTGATTCGAGAATGACTGGAGACTACAGGCTGGGGCCGCGCTGCGCCAAAGGCGGACGTGTCCTTGAAAACTGTCATCCCGGCCCAGTGCGAAGCGCGCCGAGCCAGGATCGCCGCCAACTCAGAGCTTGGTTACTCGCAGGGCTCTGGGCGCGATCCGCGTCAGCAGTTCATAGGCCGTTGTCCCCGCCGCCGCCGCCGCGTCGTCCACCGGCAGGTCGGGGCCGATGATCTGCATCATCGCGCCGGGGCGAGCGGCGTCGCAGTCGGTGATGTCGACCGCGATCAGGTCCATGGAGACGCGACCCAGCATCGGCCGACGCTTGCCGTCGAACCAGACCGCGCCTCGCGGATGGGCCGCGCGGGGGACGCCGTCAGCATAGCCGGCCGCCAGGATGGCGACGCGGGTGTTCTCCGTGGCGGTATAGGTCGCGCCGTAGCCGATGCTCTCGCCGCGCGGCACGTTTCGGGTCTGCAGGACCGGCGCTTCCAGGGTGGCGACGGCCTTGAGGCGAGCATCCGGAACATCGCGCGGTCCGCCGCCATACAGGCTGACGCCCGGTCGCACTTGGTCGAAGGCATAGTCAGCGCCCAGGAAGATCCCGGCCGAACTGGCCAGGCTCTTGCGGGCGTCCGGGAACAGCGCGGCGGCTTCCTGGAAGCGCTCCAGCTGTCTGGCGTTCAACGGGTGAGCGGGCGCATTGGCGCAGGCCAGATGGCTCATGACCTGGGTGATCTCGACGTGCTTGAGGCGGTCCATCGCGCCCAACAGCACGCGGACTTCCTCAAGGCGCAGGCCCAGCCGGTTCATGCCGGTGTCGATGTGGATCGTCGCGGCCAGCCGCCCGCCGCGAGCGTGGCTGTTCCAGGCCTCGATCTGCGGCAGGCTGTTGAGCACCGGCGTCAGGCGGGCGGCTTCCATGGCCGGGGCCGATCCGGGCGTTACGCCATCCAGGACGTAGATGGTCGCCTCGCGGTCGCCCAGGCTTTCGCGCAGGGCCAGGCCCTCGGAAAGGCGCGCGGTGTAGAAGCCGCGCGCGCCCTCGGCCCACAGCCGATCGGCGACGATGGCCGCGCCGATGCCATAGCCGTCGGCCTTGACGGCCGGCGCGACCTCGGCTCCCGAGGCTTCGGCCTTCAGCACCGCATAGTTGCTGGCCAGGGCGGCGAGGTCGATCGTCAGGCGGGTGTCGAAGGGATCGGTCACGAGGCTCTGGATATCCGGCTAGAGCCTTTTAGCCCCACACGGAATCGTGCGGGGCGTCAAAATAGGCTCTAAATCAAACATGTAGAGCGTTGCAGTCGCCGAAACCGCTCACACTTTCGGCTGCCACGCTCTAAGGCGCGGTCAGGGCGTAGCCGACACCGGCCCGCTTTTCCAGCTAGAACAGGCCCGGGTGCTTGGACAGGAAGACCGTCACCAGGTTCTCGAAACCCGAAGCGGTGATCTGGACGCCGATGCACAGCAGCAGAAACGCCACCAGTCGCGACAGCACCCGTGCGCCGGACTGGCCCAGCAGCCGCGTCACCCGGTCAGAGGCGCTGTAGAGCAGCCAGACCAGGATGGCCACGCCCGCCGCCGCCACGCCGGCGCCGAGGAAGAACGCCACGGCGCTGCCCTCGGTCGGACGTTGCGAGGACAGGGCGATGGCGACCGAGATGGAGCCGGGGCCGGTCGTGAACGGCATGGTCATCGGAAAGAAGGCGATGTCTTCCTGCCGGCGCGCTGGTTCGGTGTCGCTGGTCTTTCGGTCCTCCTGTTCCTGCGGATCCATCAGCAGGCCCCAGGCGCGGATCGCCACCACAAGGCCGCCGGCCACCCGCAGGGCGCCCAGGCTGACCCCGAAGAAGTTGAGGATATAGCCGCCCAGCAGCAACGAGCCGAGCAGCACCAGGAAGGCGTAGAAGCCGATGGCCCGCGCCAGCTTCAGCCGCTGATCCTGGCTGCGCCCGCCCATGGCCTGGTCGAAGATCAGCGACGCCCCGACCGGATTGACGATCGAGAACAGGGCCGGGAACGCCAGCAGGAACGCGCCGATGAAGCTGGAGACGGGCAGGGGGCTGAAGTTCACGGGTGACTCGTCGCAGGGGGGATGGGACTGGGAGCGGCCGCGCGAGCCTTGCCCGCCGCGCCGCCGCTCGTCAAACCGCCGCTACTCGTCCGACGGAATGTTGCGCGCCTGGGCGAAGTAGTGGTCGCGGGCCAGGTTGCCGAAGCGCGTGGTGTCGCTGTTGAACGACAGGCGCACGGTGCCGATGGGGCCGTGGCGCTGCTTGGCGATGATCACTTCGGCCAGGCCCTGCAGGCGGTCCATGTCTTCCTGCCAGGTCAGGTGCTCGGGCGTGCCTTCGCGCGGCTCGGCGCGGCCGACATAATAGCTTTCGCGATACACGAACCAGACCATGTCGGCGTCCTGCTCGATCGAGCCGGATTCACGAAGGTCGGACAGTTGCGGTCGCTTGTCCTCGCGCTGCTCGACCTGACGCGACAGCTGCGAGAGCGCGATCACCGGACAGCCCAGTTCCTTGGCCAGGGCCTTGAGGCCCATGGTGATCTGGCTGACTTCCTGCACGCGGTTGGCGTTGGAGCCGAGGTCGCTGCCCGTCACCAGCTGCAGGTAGTCGACGACCACCAGGTCCAGGCCCACCTGGCGCTTCAGGCGTCTGGCCCGGGCCGTCAGCTTGGCGATCGAGATACCACCGGTGGCGTCGATGTAGAGCGGCGCTTCCTGCAGATCCATGGCCGCGTCGCGAACCCGGCCGAACTCGGACGCGTCGATCTCGCCCTTGCGGAGGCGGTCGCCGGAGACGCCCGAGGCGTCGGCCAGCATACGCAGGGCCAGCTGTTCGGCGCTCATTTCCAGCGAGTAGAAGGCAACCACGCCGCCCTGGACCGTCTTCTTGGTGCCGTCGGGCTGGATTTCGTAGGCGTACTTGCGGGCGACATTGAAGGCTATGTTGGTCGCCAGAGCCGTCTTGCCCATCGAGGGGCGGCCGGCCAGCACGATCAGGTCGGAAGGGTGCAGGCCGCCGATCTTCTGGTCCAGGTCGGTCAGGTCGGTGGCGACGCCCGACATGCCGCCGTCGCGGCTGTAGGCCTCGGCGGTCATCTCGACCGCGCCGCGCAGGGCGTCGCCGAAGCTGACGAAGCCCGACGAGGCCGTGCCGCTTTCGGCCAGGGTGTAGAGCTGCTGTTCAGCGGCCTCGATCTGGTCGCGGGCCGGCTTGATCTCCTCGCCGCCGCCGTGGGCGACCGAGGCGATCTCGCCGCCGATGCGGATCAGGTCGCGGCGCAGGGCCAGGTCGAAAACGGCCCGGGCATAGTCGCCGACATTGGCCGCCGGCGGGGCGCGATCGACCAGGTCGGCGAGGTAGCGCAGGCCGCCCAGTTCCTCGAAGGCCGGATCCTTCTTGAACTCGTCGGCCAGCAGGATCGGCTCGGCCAGCTGACCCTTGCGGATGTGGGTCTCGATCGCCTGGAACAGCCGTTGGTGGAAGGGCTCGTAGAAGTGGCGGCCGTTCAGGGCGTCGGTCAGTCGCTCATAGGCCGCATTGTCGTACAGCAGTACGCCCAGCAACGCCTGCTCGGCTTCCAGGTTGTGCGGCGCGACGGCGATGGTGATGTCCGCGTGGGGCGGACGCAAGTCTAGAGCGGGTACGAGCGACATCGTCACAGGTTAACGCAGCGGCCCGGGGTCGCGCGCGCGCCGTGTGGTCGCGCGCTTCAGATGAATGGGGATGTTTTGTGTATGTTCTCGGTGGGCGATTCCGCAAGAGAAAGGCGCGGAGATCGCTCTCCGCGCCTTTCCTTGGGTCAATCGCCTTGGCTTACCAGTTGTAGGCGACGCGGCCGTACACGAACCGGCCGTTGAAGCCGAACGGCGAGAAGCTGGACCAGGGGTTGCCGCCGCTGGTGTTGAGGTTCGGCGGCACCTGATCGGGATACTGGTCGAACAGGTTGTCGGCGCCCAGCGACAATGTCACGCCCGCGTCGAAGCGATAACGGGCTTCCAGATCGACGATGCCCTGCGCGCCGGTGTGCCAGTCGCCGCTGCCGTCCAGGGCCGAGCCCGGCGCCAGGACGTTGTCATAGAGCGTGGTGCGCAAGGTGGCGCCCCACTGGTTCTTGCTCCAGTCGCCCTGCAGGGTCAGCTTGCGCTGGGGCGTGCCTTCCTCGAAGCGCAGGGTGGCCTGGCGGGCGAACAGCGACACCGGGGTCGGCAGCACCGAGGTGGTCGGCGTGCGGGTGACGTCCAGGCTGTTGATATTGCCCGCGGCCGTCAGGTCGAACGTGCCGGCCTGTTCGTCGACGATGCGATAGCGCGCCACGACATCAATGCCGGTCGTCTCGGTGTCGACGCCGTTGGTGAAGAAGCGGCCGGCCGAGGCGCCGAAGGGCGACAGCAGGTCGAAGATCACCCGGGCGTTGGTCCCGGCGGCGGCGGTGGCGCTGCCGGTCAGGGTCTCGGTCAGGACGATGCGGTTGTCGACGTCGATGCGATAGGCGTCGATCGTCAGCTCGAACGGGCCCTTGTGATAGACGGCGCCCAGCGAGAAGTTCTTCGACTTCTCAGGCTCCAGCGGCTTGCCGCCCAGCGCCTTGCCGGTGGTGCTGACCGACGGGAAGGTGCCCGTCTCGAACGGCACCGCCGTGGTCACGCCGCCGACCGTCTGGTTGATGTACAGGATCGAGGTCGAGGTGAAGTATTGCTGCTGCAGGCTGGGGGCCCGGAAGCCGGTCGAGGCGGCGCCCCGAATGGCGAAGGCCGGGGTGAAGTCGTAGCGGCCCGACAGCTTCCAGCTCGTATTGGTGCCGAAGTCCGAATAGTCCTCGTAGCGGATGGCGGCCGAGCCGGTCAGCTTCTCGGTCAGCTTGCCTTCCAGATCCAGATAGACCCCGACGGCGTCGCGATCGACGTCGACCGCGTTGCTGGGCGTGAAGCCGGTGAAGCCGCGCGAGCCGAAGGCCAGGGTGGGCGAGACCGTGCCGCGCGCATACGAGGCCACTTCGCCGGCGTTGATCTGGAAGGTCTCCTTGCGGGCTTCCAGGCCGAAGGCGACGTTCAGCGGACCGGCCAGGCCAACCTCGACTTCCTTGCTGACATCCACGCCCAGGACCAGTTGGTCATAGGTCAGGCCGCCGGCCTTGAAGCTGGTCGGCGAGGTCGGACCGTACGAAGGGTTGATGGTGTTCTTGACGCCGAAATCGATGTCGTTCTTGCCGTAGACCAGGTTGGCGTCGATCTTGAAGCCGTTCCAGTCGCCGCGCAGGCCGCCGGCGGCGGTGACATCCTCGGTGTTGGTGGTGATCAGGGGCAGATAGCCGTTGGGATAGACGCTGGGGATGTTCTGGCTGGCGTCGGTGGGCAGGCGATAGGTGGCCGAGGCCTCGGCGTCACGCTGCTGATAGCCGTACCAGCCATAGGCCTCCCAGCTTTCGCCGATGGGCTTGCCGGCATTGGCGTAGAAGGTGACGTCGTTGGTTTCCGGATCACCGAACCGCGAGGTGACGCGCTGCGGGGTCACGCGGGTGTCGATGTCGCTGCGGTTGGTGAAGTCGCGGTCGCGATATTCAGCCGATAGGGTCAGGAAGCCGTCCGAGCCGAGCTTGAGGCCCTGCCAGCCGGCCACGGTGCGGGTCGTGCCGTCGTCGATGTTGCGCTTGGCGTTGGTCTGCAGGCCCTTGAAGCTGGTGCGGTACTGGCCGGCGGTGATCGTGACGCCGCCGCCGTGGTCGGCTTCGCGCAGGCGCAGGTTCACGACGCCGGCGATGGCGTCCGAGCCGTACTGGGCGGCCGCGCCGTCACGCAGGACTTCGATGCGGTCGAGGGCGATCGAGGGGATGGCGTTCAGGTCGACGGCGGCCGAGCCGCGTCCGACCGAGCCGTTCAGATTGACCAGCGCCGTCGTGTGGCGACGCGTGCCGTTGACCAGCACCAGTGTCTGGTCGGGGCCCTGGCCGCGCAGCACCGCAGGGCGAACCGAGTCGGTGCCGTCGGTGTTGGACGGGCGCGGGAAGGTGATCGACGGCACGGTGGCCGCCAGGGCCGTGGCCAGTTCGGTGCTGCCGCGTTGTTGCAGGGTCTTGGCGGTGACGACATCGACCGGCGCCAGGGTGTCGAGGCGCGATCGGCCGACGACGCGGGTGCCGGTGACGACGACTTCATCGACGATGGCGTTGTCGGCGGAGGCGGTCTGGGCGTGGGCGACGCCGGACAGGGCCGTGAACGAGGCCGCGGCCAGTAGCAGGTTTCTATAGCGCATGTGTAATCCCCTCGGATGTCTCCGGGAGGCGACGAACGCTCTTTTGCCCCGGAGCAGGGGAGTTGAGCCTCCCCTACCGTGAAGATGGGAATTCAGAGCTCCGCCCACAAGACGAGCATTTCTAGGCTGCGGTGCAGAAAAAAACGGCGCGGATTGCTCCGCGCCGTTTCTCGATAGGTCACCGATCCGGGAAGGATCAGGACTCGTAGTGATCGCCTTCGAACGAACCGGCGCCACCGGCGGCCATGTCCGAGGCCGCTTCGGCGTCAGCCGCGCGGTCTTCTTCGAATTGAGCGGCGATGACGTTTTCGCCGCGCGCTTGACGCTCGGCTTCGTCGGCGCTGCGCGCGATGTTGAGGGTGACCGTGACGGTCACTTCAGCATGCAGCTTCACCTTCACTTCGTGAACGCCGAGCGTCTTGATCGGCTTGTCCAGGACGATCATCGAGCGATCGACCTTGCCGCCTTCGGCCTTGATGGCGTCGGCGACGTCGCGACCCGCGACCGAACCGTACAGCTGGCCGCTTTCGCCAGCCTGACGGATCATCACGTATTGCGTGCCGTCGAGGGTCTCGCCGACAGCGCCGGCGGCTTCGCGGTTCTTCACGTTGCGCACTTCGATTTCAGCGCGCTGAACTTCGAAGGACTTCAGGTTCGTCGCATTGGCGCGGAGAGCCTTGTGACGCGGCAGCAGGAAGTTACGGGCGAAGCCGTCCTTCACGGTGACCACGTCGCCGAGGACGCCAGTGCCTTCGACGCGTTCGAGCAGAATGACTTTCATCGTGGTGTCTCCCTTACTTCACGACGTAGGGGAGCAGAGCCAGGAAGCGGGCGCGCTTGATGGCCTTGGCCAGTTCGCGTTGCTTCTTGGCCGACACCGCGGTGATGCGCGACGGCACGATCTTGCCACGTTCGGAAACGTAGCGCTGCAGGAGCTTGACGTCCTTGTAGTCGATCTTCGGAGCGTTGGCGCCGGAGAACGGGCACACCTTGCGGCGGCGGAAGAACGGGCGGCGGGCGCCGCCAGCGGCGGGCGCGCCAGCGCCGGCTTCGGGAGCAGTGGTATCGGTCATGATCTCTCTTCTCCCTTACGCGGCCGCGAAGTCTTCGCGCGGACGGTCCGAACGCTCGGGGCGCTCGCTACGTTCGCGGTCACGACGGGCCAGAACCGGCGACAGTTCCAGGTCCAGCTCTTCCACGCGGATGGTCATGAAGCGCAGGACGTCTTCATTGATCAGCAGCTGGCGCTCGACTTCCTTGACGGCCGGCGCCGGAGCGTCGATGGCCAGCAGGGAGTAGTGGCCCTTGCGGTTCTTCTTGATGCGATAGGTGAGGTTACGCAGGCCCCAGTATTCGATCTTGGCGATGTGACCGCCGCCTTCTTCGATCAGGGCTTTGATTTGCTCGTTCAGAGCTTCGGCCTGTTGCGGCGAGATATCTTGCCGCGCGATGACCACGTGTTCGTAGAACGCCATGTTTTCCTTCTTCCGGTTTGGATAGCGGCGCGGTTGTCGGCGGAAGTCCGACCACCACGATGGATCCTGAGCGCGACCGGGAAATCCCGACCCCTAGGGGCTGCGTGCAAGACCGCCATCCGTGAGAGGGCGCGCTATTACAGGAGAAGGCGTCAGGAGGCAAGAAAGCATTGGAAGCCGGCGCCTTACGCCTTGTCCCTGGGCGAAGGCGGCGACTTCACAAACCGTCATCAACCCCATGGCAGCTTAACCTTGCCGCAAGGGGCGGTTGTGCTAGGAAGCGAGGGATGCTGTCTCGCGCTGTCATACGCGCCTTCGCGGCCTGCGGAACCTTGGCGATGTTCGCCGAATCCGCCGCCGCCCAGGCGATCCAGAAGCCGGCCCTGTCGGTTTCCGCCAATGACGGCCGTTTCACCGGCTATTCGGCGGCCCTGCCGCTCGATCTGTCCACCGACACCGAAAGCGCCAAGCTGACCGCAAGGGTGGCCGGCACCCTCGAACGTCCCACCTACGACCTTGACCTGAATCTGGTGGCCAAGCCCGATGAAGCCGAAGTCGGCAAGCGTTCCCTGGCGCTGGGCGCCTCGTGGAACGACCGCGAGGCCCGGCTGCGCTCGTCGATGTCGAAGATGTTCGGCTTCGGCCTTCTGCCGCGCGCCAACTATGTCAGCGTCTCGATGGACATGAACGCCAGCCAGGTGATCGCGGTCCCCGGTCAGATCCCCGTGGCGCGGGCCAATGTGCGCTCCGCCCTGACCCTGGACGGCAAGCCGGTCGGTTCCATCGCCGTCGGCGGCGGCACGATGGGCGACGAGGGTGTCGATCTCAGCCTGACGCGGCCGTTCGACATCCCCGCCGAGTTCACCGTCAGCTTGCGCGCCGCCAACCTCAATGGCCAGGACTGGCGCGTTCAGGACGGCCGCTTCATGGTCAAGCTGGTGAAGGCGAACTGGTAGCCAGACGCTTGCGGGCCGTCACGGCGGCGAACCGCGCCAGATACTCCGGGTGCTCGGTGCCCATCCAGCGATCCCACCAGGTGAAATAGAGACCGTAGTTATAGCCCGCCTGCGCGTGGTGCAGGTCGTGGTGGGTCACGGTGGTCAGCCAGGGCAGCAGGGGCCGGCCGTCCTTGCGGGCCGGGAACAGCTCGTAGCCGCTGTGCCCGAGGGTGTTGCGGGCGATCTGGTGCAGAACGAACAGGCCGATGACCGGCCACTGGGTCGGGACGATCAGCATCCACAGCGGCACGAACAGCGCGTTTATCGCCGCCTCGCCCAGATCGAAGCTGTAGGCGGTGAACGGCGAGGGGTTGTGCGACCGATGATGGCGGCGGTGGAAGGTCCGGAACAGTCGCCGGTCGTGGATCAGCCGGTGGGTCCAGTAGAACCAGGCGTCGTGGCCGATGATCATCAGCACCAGACTGGTCCAGAACCAGAAGGGGCCCAGGTCGCGCGCGATGTAAGGGCCCGGCATCAGGCCGGCGCGGAACAGGCCGAAGGTCAGCAGCCCCGCCGTGGAGAAGATCATGATCGAGCGGATCGAGATCAGGAACTCCAGGACAAGCTGGCGGGCCGGCGGTCGCGTATCGCGGATCCTGCGTCCGGCCAGGGGGCGGGCCAGCAGAACCCAAAGGGTCAGCCAGACGCCGACTGAAAACAGGACATAGCGGGTGACATCGGCCTGCATGGCGATCAGCCAGTTTTGGGCGAAGGGGAGTAGGGCATCGGGCATTGGTGGCTCCTAGGGGGATGACGCCGCCAGGGAAGCTGTTGGGGAACGACGGGTCGCGCCGTTCTCGAAATCAGGCGCGTTTGTCGGCTTTCGACGCGGTATGTGCGGTTTCGACCAGTCGCAGATGCGGGAGGACCGGCGTAGCCTCCTGGCGCCAGGTAGTCGGTGGAACGCCGACGGCGGCCCGGAAGGCGCGGTTGAAGGGACCCAAAGAGCCAAAGCCCAGCTCATAGGCGATGGTCGAGACAGACTTCAGGGCCTGTTCCGGATCGGCCAGCGCGACCTTGGCCGCCTCTATCCGCCGGCCGTTGACATAGTCTGCGAAGTTGCGATGGCCCAGCAGGCCGTTGATCAGCCTGCGCAGGCGATGCTCGGGCGCGCCGATCAGGGCGGCCAGGGCGCCGATCGACAGGTCCTCGCCCCGCCAGACTTCGGTTTCGGTCATGGCCTTTTCCAGGCGCGCCAGAACGAGGCGATCGGCGGGCGTCAGATCAAGCGGCTCAGCAGGCTTGGGCGCGGGCATGTCGGCGGATACGTCGGCCGCCTGCACGAGGAGGGGCTCGGCGCGCAACAATGCCAGGGCTGACCCGATCCCCAGGGCGGCGAGAGACAGGGCCTGAACGAGGCTGGGCAGCACCGGGCCATGTCCAAAGCCGAAATCGCAGAGGTTCTGGATGAACATGTAGCCGGTCGCCGCAGCGGCGAGGGGCGCGCGAAGACGACGGCGACGCTCAACCAGATCAATGCGCCAGCCCCGCCAGGCGGTCAGCAGGATGTGGCAATGGATGCCCACCGAGAAGGCGGCGAACAGCCACCATGCGGCTGCGCGCGCGGGAGACGTAGGCAAAAGCGCGCCAGCCGCCCAAAGGGCTAGCACGGCCCCGGGAACCGAGAAGCGCCAGAGCGGGATCGAGGGTTCATCCTCGAAAAGCACCGAGCAGAATAGCCAGAATGCGCCGGCCGCCGAGGCTGATAGGGCCCAGGTCAAAAGGTCATAGTGCCGGCTTTGGGTGTAGTAGAAATGGCCGTCGACGACGTGAGCGATCGCGCAGGCCATCAGCAGGACGCCGACCCAGCGGGTTGGGGTCATCTTGCGGCTGGCGCCGAGGGCGACGGCTGTGGCGGCAAAGGCGCCGACAGCGACGCCACGGACCCCGATTTCGAGGGCGGCGAACGGAATCTGGGCGGGATCGGTCATGGCCGATCGTCTCCGTCAGCCTCGCGACGTTCAAGCCGCGAGGCTGGTCGAAACCGGAAAGTGCTGGCTACTTCTTGGCCTTGTAGGCTTTCACAGCGTCCATGGTCTGGGTGACGTGGCCGGCGAAGTTCATGTCGGTGTAGGCCAGCAGGACCTTGCCATCCGGCGCGATCACATAGGACGTACGGTTGGACACCGGCTTGAGCGGAATGCCCAGCGAGACGTCGTAGCTCTTGATCAGGTCGGGACTGGCGGCCGCCACCGCGAACTTGTCGCGGCAGTGCTCCTTGGAGAAGTCCTTGATCTTGTCGACGTTGCCGGCGGTGACGCCGATCACGGTGGCGCCCAGCTTTTCGAACTCCGGCGTCGCCTCGGCGAATTCATGCGCCTCGGCGGTGCAGCCCGAGGTGTAGGCGGCCGGGAAGAAATAGAGGACCACCGGGCCCTTCTTCAGCGCCTTGGACAGGGTGAACTGGAAGTCGTTCCCGGCGAGGGCGGCCGGAGCGGTGAAGTCGGGGGCCTTGGCGCCGGGCTTCAGCGCGGCGAAGGCGGGGGTTGCGGCGAGCACGGCAAGGGCCGCGAGGCCGGCGGTCAGGCGGTTCATGAGACGCTCCAAGGGTTCTGTCGCCCTAGCTACGGGCCGGTCGGCAATTTGGACGCACGCCACAGGAAAGCAAGCGATGGTCGCTGGACGCCGTCGCACTTGCCCGGCGAGGGGCTTTACCCTAACCCTCCGCCCCCAAGAACGACTTGAATCTTCAGAAACGGAGCGGGCTTCCATGAGCATCGCCTTCATTTTTCCCGGCCAGGGCAGCCAGTCGGTCGGCATGGGCGCCGACCTCGCGCAGGCCTTCGCCGCGGCCCGAGAGGTCTTCCAGGAGGTCGACGACGCCCTGGGTCAGAAACTGTTCGCGTTGATGAAGGAAGGTCCCGAGAGCGACCTGACCCTCACCGAAAACGCCCAGCCGGCCCTGATGGCCGTCAGCCTGGCCGTGACCCGCGTTCTGGAAAAGGAATTCGGGATCGGCATCGACAGGGCCGCCTTCGTGGCTGGCCACAGCCTGGGCGAATACTCGGCCCTGGCCGCCGCCGGCGCGATCACCCTGTCCGACACCGCTCGGCTGCTGAAGTTGCGCGGCCAGGCCATGCAGCGCGCGGTGCCGGTGGGCGAGGGCGCCATGGCCTCGCTGATCGGCCCGAAGACCGACCTGGCCCTGGCCGAAGCCGCCGCCGCGGCCGGTTCCGAGGTCGGCGTCTGCGTCGTGGCCAATGACAACAACAACGGCAATGTCGTGATCTCCGGCGACAAGGCCGCGGTCGACAAGGCCATCGAGAAGGCCAAGGAACTGGGCGCGCGCGCCATTCCGCTGAATGTCTCGGCGCCGTTCCACTGCCCCTTGATGCAGCCGGCGGCCGACGAGATGGCCGAGGCGCTGGCGGGGACCACGATCATCTCGCCGCGCGCGCCGCTGGTGGCCAACATCACTGCGGCCCCCGTCCATGATCCCGACGTCATTCGCGGGCTTCTGGTGGAACAGGTCACCGGCCGCGTCCGCTGGCGCGAAAGCATGATCTGGCTGGCGGGCGAGGGCGGAATCACCCGCTTCGCCGAAGCCGGCGCCGGCAAGGTGCTGTCGGGCATGGCCAAGCGCATCGCGCCCGACGCCGAGGCCACGCCGCTGAACAGTCCGGCCGATCTCGAAGCCTTCGCCAAGTCTCTTTAGACGCTGTCATCCCGGGCCAGCGC
Organism: Caulobacter sp.; assembly: GCF_965279145.1. Taxonomy (NCBI): domain Bacteria; kingdom Pseudomonadati; phylum Pseudomonadota; class Alphaproteobacteria; order Caulobacterales; family Caulobacteraceae; genus Caulobacter; species Caulobacter sp. Next base: position 4,019,929 of record NZ_OZ257139.1, on the reverse strand, counting down.
GCAGCGCGCCGGCCCGGGACCGCAACACGCGCCGGCGCGTCCGGCGATCCCGGCTCTCCGGTCGGGATGACAATCTGGATTGGGAGACCCAACCATGTTCGATCTCACCGGCAAGACCGCCCTCGTCACCGGCGCCACGGGCGGCATCGGCGGGGCCATCGCCAAGGCCCTGCACGACCAGGGCGCCCACGTGGTGCTCTCCGGCACCCGCGAATCAGCCCTGGCCGAGCTGAAGGCTCAGTTCGGCGAGCGCGTTTCGACCGTGGCCGCCAATCTTTCCGACGCTGAAGCCGTCGACGGTCTGGTCGCCAAGGCCGAGGAGGCCGCCGGCGCGCCACTCGACATCGTGATCGCCAATGCCGGCATCACCCGCGACGGTCTGATCGTGCGGATGAAAGACGAGGACTGGGACACCGTTATCAAGGTCAATCTTGAAGGCTATTTCCGCCTCGCCCGCGCGGCCGCCAAGGGCATGATGAAGCGCCGCTCTGGCCGCATCATCGGCATCACCTCGGTGGTGGGCGTCACGGGCAATGCCGGGCAGACCAACTATGCGGCCTCGAAGGCCGGAATGATCGGGTTTTCCAAGGCCTTGGCCCAGGAACTGGCCAGCCGCAACGTCACCGTCAACTGCGTCGCGCCGGGCTTCATCGCCAGCCCGATGACCGACGCCCTGACCGACGCCCAGAAGGCCGGTATCCTGTCGGGCATTCCGGCTGGTCGTCTGGGCGAAGGCAGCGATATCGCGGCCGCCTGCGTCTACCTCGCCAGCAATGAGGGGGCCTACGTCACCGGCCAGACCTTGCACGTCAACGGCGGCATGGCCATGATCTAGCACCCGCTGTTTTCTTGGTAGGTGACCGGCTGGTCACCTGAAAAGGAACGTGATAGGCGGTGGCCGACAATTCCCGTTAGCGATGAGACCTTTGGTCAAACCGTTGGCGGACAACAGATTCAAAACTGAGGGACTAACAGAATGTCCGACATTCTCGAGCGCGTGCGTAAGATCGTCATCGAGCATCTGGATGCCGATCCCGAGAAGGTTACCGAGAAGGCCAGCTTCATCGATGACCTGGGCGCCGACAGCCTCGACAACGTCGAGCTGGTGATGGCGTTCGAAGAAGAGTTCGACATCGAAATTCCGGACGACGCCGCCGAGCACATCCAGACGGTTGGCGACGCCGTGAAGTTCATCACGGAAAAGACCGGCGCCTAACGGCACCGTTCGCCTTTTGCGAACAGGTCTTCAACCGCCGCGCAGCACGGGCTCTTGCCATCGTGCGCGCGGCGGTTTTCGTATGTGGCCGAGAGTCGCGGCTGGGGGGCGTGGGATTCGTCGATTCATCCCCACATGTTTGCGACTACGAAGGTTAGGAGTGATCCATGCGTAGAGTTGTCGTCACCGGACTTGGCCTGCTGACCCCCCTGGGTCAGGGCGTCGAGGTTTCCTGGAAGAACATTCTCGCCGGCAAGTCCGGCGCCAATCGGATCTCGGCCTTCGACCCGACCGACTATGCCTGCAAGGTGGCCTGCGAGGTTCCGCGCGTCGATGGACGCGGCGGCGGCGGCCCTGACGTCGAGGGCGCGTTCAATCCCGACCTGACCATGAGCCCGCGCGACCAGAAGCGCGTGGACGACTTCATCCTGTACGGAATCGCCGCGGCCGATGAAGCCATCAAGGATTCGGGCTGGGTCCCGGAAACCGAGGAAGACCGGTATCGCACCGGCGTGATCCTCGGATCAGGTATCGGCGGCCTGTCCACCATCGCCGACACGGCGCTCGAGCTGGAAGCCCGGGGGCCGCGCAAGGTCAGCCCGTTCTTCATCTCCTCGGCGCTGATCAACCTGATCTCGGGTCAGGTCTCCATCCGCTATGGCTTCAAGGGCCCCAACCACTCGGTGGTCACCGCCTGCGCCACGGGCGCGCACGCCATCGGCGACGCGGCCCGACTGATCAAGTACGGCGACGCCGACGTGATGGTGGCCGGCGGCGCCGAGGCGGCCGTCTGCAAGGTCGGCATCGCCGGCTTCATCGCCTGCCGCGCCGTCTCCACCGATTGGAACGACACGCCCGAAAAGGCCTCGCGCCCCTATGACAAGGACCGCGACGGCTTCGTGATGGGCGAGGGCGCCGGCGCCCTGGTTCTGGAAGAGTACGAGCACGCCAAGGCGCGCGGCGCGAAGATCTATGCCGAGGTCGTCGGCTACGGCCTGTCGGGCGACGCCTATCACATCACCGCCCCGGCGGAAGATGGCGACGGCGGCTTCCGCGCCCTCTCGGCCGCCGTGCGCGACGCCGGCCTGCAGCCGTCGGACATCGACTATGTCAACGCCCACGGCACCTCGACCATGGCCGACGGCATCGAGGCCCGGGCCGTTGAGCGCTTCCTGGGCGATCACGCCAAGAACGTGGTGATGTCGTCGACCAAGTCGATGACGGGCCACCTGCTGGGCGCGGCCGGCGCCATCGAGGGCATCTTCTCGATCCTGGCGATCCGCGACCAGATCGCGCCGCCGACCATCAATCTCGACAATCCCGATGTCGAAGTCGCCATGAACCTGGCGCCGAACAAGGCCGTGCCGATGAAGATCGACGTGGCCGTTTCCAACAGCTTCGGCTTCGGCGGCACCAACGCTTCCGTCGTCTTCCGCAAAATCTCGTGAGCCGCAAAGCCGCCCCGCCTCGCAAGGCCCGCAAGCGTGAGTCGGCGTCCATCGGACGTCGACTGATCGCCATGACCTTTTCGGCGGTCGCCACCCTGGCGGTCGTCGGCCTGGTGCTGATCTTTGGCGCGCTGTGGCTCTATCAAGGTCCGGGACCGGCGGCCAAGGCGGGCGATGTCACCACCGTGGTGCTGCGCAAGGGCGCCAGCCTGCCCGAGATCGCCTCCAGCCTCGAGCGGGGCGGCGTGATCCGCTCCTCGTCGATCTTCATGACCGCCGCCCAGATCACCGGCGCGGCGCGATCGCTGAAGGCGGGCGAATACGACTTCAAGAGCCACGCCTCGATGGCGCGGGTCCTCGACGCCATCCGGCATGGCCGGATCGTGCGCCACATGATCACCATTCCCGAGGGCGTCACCTCGGATATGGCGGTGGATATCCTGGAACGCTCGACCGTCCTGACCGGCAGCGCCCCGACCCCGCCGGAGGGCGCGATCCTGCCCGAGACCTATCAGGTCCAGCGTGGCGAGGACCGGGCCGCCGTCCTGCAGCGGATGATGGACGACCGCGATCAGTTGCTCGACGAGCTGTGGCCGCACCGCCAGAAGGGCCTGCCGTTCTCGACCAAGGAAGAGGCCGTCACCCTGGCCTCGATCGTCGAGAAGGAGACGGGCCTGGCGTCGGAGCGTCCGCGCGTCGCCGCCGTGTTCGTCAACCGCCTGCGCACCGGCATGCGCCTGGGCTCCGACCCGACCATCATCTACGGCCTGACCCGTGGACGGCCGCTGGGCCGGGGCATCCTGCTGTCGGAACTGCAACGCCAGACGCCCTACAACACCTATTTCATCGACGGCCTGCCCCCGACGCCGATCGCCAACCCCGGGCGCGCCGCCATCGCCGCCGTGCTCAATCCGCCGGAGACCGGCGATCTCTATTTCGTCGCCGATGGCACCGGCGGTCACGTCTTCGCCCGCACCTATGCCGAGCACGAGGCCAATGTCGCCAAGTGGCGGCAGGTCGAGCGCAGCCGCGCGGCCAAGGCGCCGTCCAAGCCGGCGGTCACGCCGCTGAGCGGAGGCTGAGGTGGCGCTGTCGGGCATGACCGGCTTCGCCCGGGTCGAAGGCGCGCATGGGGCCTGGTCCTGGGCGGTGGAGGCCCGCAGCGTCAACGGCCGCAACCTGGAAACCCGCTTTCGCGGTCCGCCCGGGTTCGAGACCCTGGACCGCGCCGCGCGCGACGGCGCGCAGGCGCGTTTCCAGCGGGGCCAGTTGACGGTCAACCTGCAGGCCAAGCGCGCCGAAGCGACCGGACTGAGTCAGGTCAGCGTTGAGACCCTGGAGCGCTACCTGAAGGCCGGCGCGCCCTATGTCGCCACTGGCATGGTCGCCAAGCCTTCGCTGGATGGCCTGCTGGCCCTTCGCGGCGTCATCGAGGTCCGCGAGGAAGAGGACGACAGCGAAACCCGCGCCGCCCTTGAGGCCGCCATGGCCGCCTCGATCGCCCAGGCGCTGGACGGCCTCAAGGTCGCCCGACTGGAGGAGGGTGCGGCCCTTACACCGGTGCTGAACGGCCAGGTCGATACGATCGAGACCCTGACCACCCAGGCGGGCGCAGAGGCCGCCGGTCAGCCCGCCATCCTGAAGGACCGCTTCGCGCGCCGCATGACCGAGCTTCTGGGCGAGTCCGCCTCGGAGGAGCGCATCGTCCAGGAGGCCGCCGCCATGGCGGTGAAGGCCGATGTCCGCGAGGAGCTGGATCGACTGGTTGGTCATGTGAGCGGAGCCCGAGCCCTGCTGACCGGCGAAGCCGCCGCCGGTCGCCGGCTGGACTTCCTGTCTCAGGAGTTCATGCGCGAATCCAACACGCTGTGCTCGAAATCGGCCCTGAGCAGCTTGACCGCGATCGGTCTGGAGCTGAAAGCCACCATCGAGCAGTTTCGCGAGCAGGTTCAGAACGTTGAATAAGCCTTCCCTTCACAAGACCCGCGGCCTTCTGCTGATGGTCGTGGCCCCGTCGGGCGTCGGCAAGACCTCGCTGACCCGCCGGCTAGTCGCCGACCACAACGACCTGCACCTGTCGATCAGCGCCACCACGCGCGAGCCGCGCCCTGGCGAGCATGACGGCCGCGACTATCACTTCGTCACGCGCGACAAGTTCCAGGAGATGATCGCGGCGGACGCCTTCCTCGAATGGGCCGAGGTCTATGGCAACTTCTACGGCAGCCCCAAGCCGCCGATCATGGAAGCTCTGGACCGCGGCGAGAGCGCGCTGTTCGACATCGACTTCCAGGGGGCGATGAAGGTGCACAAGCAGGCCGGCGCTGACAGCGTGCTGGTCTACATCCTGCCGCCGTCGCTGGCCGAGATGAGCCGTCGCCTGCACGCCCGCAGCCAGGACAGCGAAGAGGTCATCCATCGCCGTCTGTCGCGCGCCAAGGACGAGGTCGCCGCCTGGGAGCAGTTCGACTACGTCATCCTCAACGACGACTTCGACAAGGCCTATGCCGACCTGGCCCACATCTACCATGCGGAACGCCAGAAGCGGGCCCGCAACCCGTGGATCGGGGATCTGGTCGCCGACCTGCTGAAGGAAGAAATCTAGGCTGTCAGCCTAGTTCAGCGTCGCCTTCGCCAAAGCCAGAAACCCGTCGATCGGCACGTTCTCGGCGCGGATGTCGGGGCTGATCCCGGCCTTTTCGCACAGTGCGCCGCCGCCCAGCGCCTTGAGGCTGGAGCGCAGCATCTTGCGGCGCTGGCCGAAGGCGGCGGCGGTCACGCGTTCCAGGGCGGCCAATTCCTGGGGGGGCGGGATCACGGCGCGGGGGATCAGGCGGATGACGGCCGAATTGACCTTGGGCGGCGGCGTGAAGGCGCGGGCCGGCAGGTCCATCACCACCTTGGCCTCGCAGACCGTCTGGGCGATCACGGCCAGGCGGCCATAGGCGTCGTCATTGACGTGGGCGGCGATGCGTTCGGCCACTTCCTTCTGGAACATCAGGGTCATCGACAGCGGCAGGAACGGACCGGTCAGCCAGTTGATCAGCAACTGGGTGCCGACGTTGTAGGGCAGGTTGGCGACCACGTGGGCCGGGACCCCGCCGACGGCCTTTGCCGCATCCACCTTCAGGGCGTCGCCCTGCACGACCTCCAGCCGCTGGTCGGCGGCCTCGGACAGCTCGGCCAGGATCGGCATGAAGCGGCTGTCCATCTCGATGGCGACCACGCGCGCGCCGGTCTCCAGCAGCGCCCGGGTCAGGCCGCCGGGACCGGGGCCCACCTCGACCACCACGTCATCGGGACCGATGCCCGCCAGCCGCGCGATCTTGCGTGTGATGTTGAGGTCCAGCAGGAAGTGCTGACCAAAGCTCTTGCGGGCCAGAAGGTCGTGACGCTCCAGGGCGTCGCGCAGCGGCGGCATGTCGGCCAGGCTCATGGTCTTCAGGTCTCTACAGGAATTCAGGCCGCGCGACGGGCGGCGATCTGGGCCGCCAGCCTGATGGCGGCGATCAGGCTATCGGGTCGGGCAAGCCCGCGTCCAGCGATGTCGAACCCTGTGCCGTGATCGGGCGAGGTGCGCACGATCGGCAGGCCAAGGGTGACGTTCACACCGCCCCAGAAGTCGAGCATCTTGACCGGGATCAGGGCCTGGTCGTGATACATGCACAGCACCCCGTCATAGCGGGCGCGGGCCTCGGCGTGGAACAGAGTGTCGGCGGGGGCGGGGCCCATGACCTCCACACCCAGGTCGCGCAGGGCGCGGGCCGCCGGCTCGATGATCTCGATCTCCTCGCGACCAAGGGCCCCGCTTTCGCCGGCGTGGGGGTTCAGGGCGGCGAGGGCCAGGCGTGGCCGGGCGACGCCGAAGTCACGCTTCAGGGCCTGGGCGGTCACCAGGCCGGCATTGACGATGGCCTCCACCGACAGGGCGGCCGAGACGTCGTTATGCGCCTTGTGGATGGTCACCAGGGTGGCGCGCAGCCCACCGGCCGTCAGCATCATGATCGGGCCGCGCGCGCCATCGTGGACCACGGCCGAGGCCGTCAGTTCCGCCAGGAACTCGGTATGGCCCGGAAACTTGAAGCCGGCGTCGTAGAGGGGCGCCTTGGCGATCGGGGCGGTCACCAGACCCGACACCGCGCCGGACAGGGCCAGACCCGCGCCCGTCTCGATGCAGCGGATGATCTGGGCCGCATGGGCGCTGGACGGTTGTCCGGCGATCACCGGGCTGAGCAGGGGGATATCCAGAACCGGCAGGGCGACCGGGAAGACGTCCAAGGCCTGGGCGGGCCCGGTGACGGTCTTGACCTTGACGCCCGATCCCGCCGAGGCGAGCGAGCGCGCGTCGCCCACCACCATGAAGGGCGGCCCCTCCCAGCGGAGCGCCGCCCAGGCCTTGGCGATGATCTCGGCCCCAATGCCGGCGGGATCACCCGCGCTGAGGGCGAGAGGCGTCAGTTTCACCGGGTTTCGATGGTCGCCGAGTTGCGCAGATCACGAAGGTAGCGCTTCGAGATCAGGGCCAGTTGCTGGCCGCGCAAACGGTTCTCGATCTGGTCGTGCGTCGGGGCGGCGGCGCCGGACTGGCGCTTGCCGCAGACGGCGATCAGGTGAAGGCCCGCGTCGGTGCGAATCGGGTCGGAGACCTGACCCACCTGCAGGGCGGCGGCGGCTTCCTGGAAGGCGGGCGCCAGGTCGGTGATCTCGGCTTCGCCCAGATCGCCCGCGACCAGTCCGTCGACCTTGCCGGCGGTGGCTTCCAGGGTCGCGCAGCTGGTGATCTGCGGCTTGAGGGCCAGCAGGGCCTTGCTGGCGACATCGATCTGGGCCGGCGTGGCGTCGGCGGCCAGCGGATAGGCGACCTGCTTCAGATCGACGAGGGCGGCCTTGGCGCCCGCGCGCTTGTCGCGGAGGTAGATGATGTAGACGCCGTCCTTGACGGGGATCGGACGCGACAGCTGGCCGGGGCGAAGCTGCTCGAGCGCCGCGTCAACCTCGGCCGGCATTTCACCGGGGCTGATCCAGCCCACGTCACCGCCATTGGCGGCCGTGGGAGCAGACGAGAACTGGCGGGCGACGGCCGGGAAGGGCGCGCCCTGCTGCATCTGGGTGACCAGCTGGGTTGCGCCGTTGACCGCCGTTTCCATGCCGCCGACCCGGCTGGCGTCGAGGAACACCTCGCTGACCTGATATTGCGGCTTGCTGGCCGACTCGGCCATGCGGCGCTGGAACGCCTTGATCTGGTCTTCGCCCACCCGAAGGCGGGAGCCGTAGCGGCCGCTGATCCAGTTCTGCCAGCTGCTGTCGATGCGGATCTGGGTGCGGAAGGTCTCGGCGCCGACGCCTTGCGAGGCCAGCTGGGCCAGGAGCTGTGCGCCGGTCATGCTGGCGTTGTTGCCCTTGGCGATGTCGTCGATCTGCTCGTCGACTTCCTTGTCGGTCGAGATGATCGTGATCTTCTGGGCCTTCTCGACGCGCTTCAGCTCCTGCAGCTGGACGTGCTCGTCGATCAGCGAGCGCAGGGCTTCCTGCTCCAGCTGAGGCAGGTTTTCCTCGGTCGGTTGGAGGCCCGAGCTGATCATCAGCAGGCGCATGCGCTGCATCAGGTCATAGCTGGAGATGATGTCGTCGTTGACCACGGCCGCGACGCTTTCCGACAGCGCGTTGGGACGCGGCGCCGGGGCGGCGGCGGGCGCCGCCACCGCGGGAGGGGCCTCCTGAGCGCCGGCGGGCAGGCCGAAGCTAGCCGCGGCCAGGGCGATGATGGAGGCGGCTCCAGCCGCCGCAAAAGTCTTCACGCTACGCGCAGCAGGCCGCATGGATAGTGTCGTTCCTCTAGAGCGGGCATGCCGATCACGCGCGCGTAAAGCCACGCGCGCCGGCGGCGCCGCGGATCAATAGTCGCTGTAACCTGTATCACCCAATGTGGCGAGCGTTAGGCGCAGCACGATGGATTCGTCGGACTTCAGCTTCAGACCGCCCGTGGACACCTGGCTGAAGCGGTCTTCGTTCTGGTAGATCACGTCGATGCGGATGCAGTCGTCGTTGTAGACGACGCCCAGGTCGCGCCGTCGCCAGACGCCGGCCACCACGTCATTCTGGCCATAGGCGGTGAGGCCCCAGCGCTTGGTCAGGTTCAGCTGGCCGCGCATTTCGAAGGTTTCGAGCCGCGAGCCGCTGGCGTCCTGGTTGTCCCGGATATAGCGGATCGAGCCGCTGGCGCGTTCGCGATAGGCGTCCACGCCCGCTTCGATCCGGCGGAACTTGTTGTCGGCCAGATCCGGGGCGTAGCGCGTGCGCACGAAGGCGTTGACGCCGCGGATCGGCGTGACGGTGCCGGTTACGATCCAGTCGGATGACTTGTCCTGCAGGCCCGAACGGCTGGGCAGAACCAGATCCTTGTCGGATCGGAAGCTGCGGCCGAGCAGCAGGCTGGCGCCGCGACCGTCGTCATATTTCACGGTCGCCCGACCGCCGATGTTCAGGCGCTGACCCCCCTCGTAGAGATCGAAGCCGGGTGACTTGTTGGCGCGGAACAGGTTGGTTTCGTCAAACTCGAACGAGGTGCTGTCCTCGTTGTAGAGATAGGTCGTCGCGCCGGACGTCCCGACCACGATCGGCACGCGCGAGCTCTTGGAGCCGGCCGCCACCTGGGCCAGGGGCTCCAGCACCACCGTGCCGCCCTTCAGCGCCTTGAAGAACGGGTAGCTGAAATCGACACCCGTCACGGCCAGGCCACGCGAGTAGCTCTTGCTGTCATTCGCGCCCGGCAGGTCGGACACGCGATAGGCGTCGCCGCGCGCCTGGACGAACGGCGAAAGTCGCATGCCGGACTTCAGGGTGATGTTGGAGCGCCAGTCGGCGTTGATGCTGCCGCGCTGGCTGTCGGCGCCGTCGAGCGCGGCGTTGAACTGCGACTCGGCCCGGGTCAGGACGACGCCCGATCCCTGAACCCGAAGCCGGCCGCCCAGCACAGGGGCATCGGGCTGCCACCGGCCTTCGACCAGAGGACCGATCAGCGGGAAGGCGTCGGTGTTCTCGAAACTAGCCAGACCCGTGACGGCGTCGATGCCCGACACCCGCAGGCCCTGAACCGAAACCGCCGAGACCGACAGGAACGAACTCTTGTCCTGGCGGGTCGTGTAGACCTGCGAGCTGAGACGGCGATCCTCGCTGGTGAACAGGCCGCGCTGGGCATAGACGTCGTTGATATTGTAGTTATCAAACAACAGCTTGTCGGAAGCTCTTTCGGCGCTGAAGCCCCACTTCCACTTGTCGTTGATGTCGAAGGCGCCCTTGGCCAGGATATAGCTGCGGGCCGTAGCCTCGCCGAAGCGTTCGCCCCGGTTGTCGATGTCCTTTTCGTAGGTGAACCCTGCGCGGACCTCGGCGTAGCCGGAATAGAACCGCTTGCGCCAGTTCACGTTCAGGAACGGGTTAACACTCGAATTAATCTGGGGACTTACGACGATGTCCTGAGATGGGGATATCACGTAGAGATAGGGCTGCTGATACGACATGCCCCGGCGCTTGGACGCGCCGAGCTTGGGGGTCAGGAAGCCGGAGCTGCGGGTGGCCTGCGGATCAGGATGCCAGAACACCGGCAGGTACATCAGCGGCGCGCCCCACAGGCGAATGACCGCGTTCTTGTAGTAGACCAGCTGGCGCTGCTTGTCCTGGACCACCCGGTCGGCGGCCACCGACCAGGTCGGCGTCGGCTTCTCGGCGCAGACCTCGCAGGGCGTGTAGATCGCCTGGTTCAGTTCCTGGATGTTCTCGTTGCGACGGATGGCGGACGCGGCGGCGATCTTGACGTTCTTGTCCATGCGCGCCGAGAAGCCCAGCGCGAAGCCCGCCTTGAGGTCCTTGTCCAGCGTCATCTCGTCGGCGAACTGGGCGGTGCCGTCGGCGTTGATCAGCGCCACCTTGCCCTTGGCCGTAATCACGCCGGCCTTGGTGTCGTAGATCACCTCTTCGGCGCGCAGGGTGCGGCCCTGATAGCGGGCCTCGACGTCGCCGCGCGCGGTCAGGGTCTGGGTCTTGTCGTCGCGGATCAGCAGGTCGGATTCGAGATAGTAGCCATCGGTCCCCAGACCGTCGGACGGCGCGGCGGCGACCACCGGGACCGGCGGCACAGCGGTCAGGCTCTGGGCATGCGTGGCGGTGACGCCCAGCACAAGCCAGGCGACGCCGCCGAGCAGCCGCGCGCGCGCGTAAAACGCCGCGCCTTGGCGCTGATCCTTCATGAACAACCTCGGAGCCACGGACTCAACCATCCTCGGTATAGCAAAGCAGGGTGAAGCCCGCCAAAAGCGCGACGAGCGGAGGAGTCCAGGCGGCGATCGCCGGATGCAGAACGTCCGCCTTCGCCAACGCGCTGCAAAGCTCGTTGAAGAAGAAGAACCCAAACCCGAGGGCGACGCCAGAGCCCGCGAGGGCCGTCAGGCCGCCCAGACGCATCAGGCGCAGAGAAAAGGCCGCCGCCAGCACCGACATCGCCGCGAACAGCAGCGGCGTCGCCAGGATCTGGTGGAAGCGCAGGCGGAACGGCGTGGCCGAGAAGCCGGCGTCCTGGGTTCGCTTGATGGTGCCCGGCAGGCGCCAGAAGGCGACGGCCTGGGGCGAGTTGAACCGCTCCGAGGCCGTGCGATCATCGAGATTGGACGGGATCGACAGGCTTTCAGAGCGAATCGCGCCGGCGCCGGGGGTGGCCTCGCGCACGCCGATCAGCCTCCAGAAGCCGGGTTCGAGCCGGGCCTCGTTGGCTTCGATCCGGCGCGAGAAGTCCATCACGCCCTTGCTGTTGAGGGTGTAGACGAACAGGGATACGCCGCGCAGGCGCACCGAGCCGTCGATCTGGTCGCGGGCCCGCGCGTGGATCACGATCTGGGTCTTGTCGTCGCCCTGGCGCAGCCAGGTGCCCTTGGGCGCTTCCTTCAGATAGTTCTCCATCATCGCGTCGCGCGAGACTTCGTACTGTGCGGTCATGGCCGTGCTCAGCGGGTTGAGCAGGGTGACGGTCAGGACGCCGATCACGAAGGCCGCCGCGGCGGCCGGCAGGATGAAGCGCCAGGCCGAAACGCCGGCCGCGCGCATGGCGATCAGCTCGCTGCGGCGATTAAGGCCCACGAAAGCGCCCAGGGTGCCGAACAGGAAGATGAAGGGCGTCAGCACCAGCACGGTGGCCGGCGCCTGCAGGATCGTCAGGTACAGCAGCTGGAAGAAGCTGACATCGGCGCGCGTGCCCACATTGCGGGCGATGTCGACGAAGGCGATCAGCATCACCATCGAGCCCAGCACGGCCAGGGCCGCGCCCAGAGACGCCATTGTCCGCTTCAGGACGTAGCGCTCGACCATGCCGACGCCAAAGCTCATGCGGCGCCTGCCTGGGCGCCGAAGGCGCCGTTCTGGCGACGCCGGCCGATGGCCACGTAGCGCGAAACCTTTTGCCGGAAGATCTGGGACAGGCCCCACCAGGTGGCGGCGATCGGGACCAGATACTGCAGGATGTTGAGCCAGGCGGAGTCGTCGCAGGCGGCCTGGACGCCGAACCCGACGATACGCACCACGCCCGCGGCCGCGGCCACGGCGGCGATGCGCTTGCCATAGCCCATGCGATTGAACGGCCCGCCGATCACGGCCGCCAGGGCCATGGCCATCAGGGCGATGTTGTAGAGCGGTCCCGCGAACCGCGAATGGCCCTCGGCCAGCATCTCGACGCGGTTCTTCTGCTCCCATTCCTGGGTCATGTCGGGCGCGAACAGCTCGTGCGGATAGCGGTCGGCGACCTTGTAGTGCAGCAACTCGTCGCTGCGGAACAGCGAGGACAGGTCGAAGGTGTATTCGTCGAACGAGGTGTATTGCAGCACGCCCGAGCGCGAGAACTGCTGGTTGGACCCCTTGAACATGATCAGCACCGGTACCCCGTGCCGGGTGGCGATCACCGCCTCGCGCGACGAATAGGTCGAGGCGCCGCCGTCCGGGCGTTCCTGGTGGATGAACAGGTTGTGGATCAGGTTGTTGCGGTCGATCGACTGGGCATAGACCGTCAGCCCCGGGCCCGGCTCGGTGAACTCTCCGGGCTGGACCAGGGTGGAGGCCACGTCGGTCTTCACCGCGAAGGCGGTCTCCCGGATCTGGCGCGCGGCCCAGGGCTGCACCCACAGCCCGAGGAACAGCGAGAACAGGGCCGCGAACACCGCCAGTCTTATGGCGGGCGAGATGACCCGCCAGCGGCTCATGCCGCCGGCGAAGCAGACGACGATCTCCTGCTCGGTGTGCAGCCTGTTGAGCGCCACCAGCGCGGCGACGAACAGGGCGATCGGCAGGATGATGTTGAGCAGCTGGGGCAGGGCCAGCGCGATGATCTTGAGGAAAATCAGCGCGCTCTGCCGCTGTTCCACCAGGACGTCGAACTCCGACAGGCTGCGGGCCAGGAGCGCGAGCGCCGCCAGGGCCGCCGTCGCGAAAAGCGTCGGACCCAGCAATTGGCGGAAGAGATAGCGTTCGATCAGGCGCATCGAAAATGGGGTTCGGGCGGGCGGATTCGAAAAGCGAACCCCACGGAAGAGGGGTGTTCTACACGGGCGGTTCCCTCGGGCACAACCGAAGACCGCGAGCGGCGTCTTGCCGGAACTCTTTTCTCGGAGCGAGGGTTGGACTATGCCGCCTGATCAAGGCGAGACGGCCGTCGCGGACGGTCGCGCCGCGAGTCGGTTACCGCCCGCCCGCGACGACACCCCGCCAAGCCCATTCAGGAGCGTGCGATGCGTATCGAGTTCGTCCCCGCCGACATCCAGGCCGGCGCCACCGCGGCGCTCGCGGTTCTCGCCCACGAAGCCGGGGCGCTGTCGCCCGAGGCGCGCGTGGTCGACGAGGCCACGGGCGGCGTTCTCGCCCGCGCCATCGCCGGCGGCCGCTTCATCGGCGCCAAGGGTCAGACCCTGGACCTGATCGCCCCGCACGGGCTGGAAGCCGCCCGCGTCGTCGTGGTCGGCGTCGACGGCGCCGGCGCGGTCGAGCCGGAGGCGGTCGAGACCGCCGCCGCGGCCGCCTATCAGGCCGTGAAGACCACGGGCGTCACCGAGCTGGTCCTGAAGCTGGGCGCCGACGCCGAGACGGCCGCCCGCGCCGCGTTCGGGGTCAAGCTGGCCGCCTACCGCTTCGACAAGTATCGCACCACCGAGAAGGCCGAGAAGAAGCCGTCGGTCACCGTGGTCAAGGTCGCCGCCGCCGATCCGGTCAAGGCCGCCAAGGTGTTCGAAGGCCTGGACGCCCTGGCCGAAGCCATCCTGTTCAGCCGCGACCTCGTCTCCGAGCCGGCCAACATCCTGCACCCCGAGGAATTTGCCGCCCGGGCCAAGAGCCTGGAAAGCCTGGGCCTCGAGGTCGAGATCCTGGGCGAAGCGGCCATGGCCGAGCTGGGCATGGGCAGCCTGCTGGGCGTCGGCCAGGGCAGCGTCCGCGAAAGCCAGCTGGTCATCATGAAGTGGAACGGCGCGGCCGACAAAACCGCCCAGCCCATCGCCTTCGTCGGCAAGGGCGTCACCTTCGACACCGGCGGCATCAGCATCAAGCCTGCCGACGGCATGGAAGACATGAAGTGGGACATGGGCGGCGCGGCCGCCGTGACCGGCGTCATGCACGCCCTGGCCGGCCGCAAGGCCAAGGTCAACGCCATCGGCATCCTGGGCCTGGTCGAGAACATGCCCGACGGCAACGCCCAACGCCCCGGCGATGTGGTCACCTCGATGTCGGGCCAGACCATCGAGGTCATCAACACCGACGCCGAGGGCCGCCTCGTGCTCGCTGACGCCCTCTGGTACTGTCAGGACCGGTTCAAGCCGAAGTTCATGATCGACCTGGCCACCCTGACCGGCGCGATCATCATCTCGCTGGGTCACGACTATGCCGGCCTGTTCAGCAACAATGACGGCCTGTCGGAAAAGCTTCTGGCCGCCGGCAAGGCCGAGCGCGAGAACCTGTGGCGCATGCCGCTGCCGGCCGCCTACGAAAAGCAGATCGAAAGCCCGATCGCCGATATGAAGAACATCGGCGGCCGTCCGGCCGGTTCGATCACGGCCGGTCTGTTCCTGCAGAAGTTCGTCAACGGCACGCCGTGGGCCCACCTGGACATCGCCTCGGTGGCCTGGCGCAAACCCTCGACCGATCCCACCGTGCCGGAGGGGGCCGTGGGCTTTGGCGTGCGGCTGCTCAACCGCCTGGTCGCTGACGCCTACGAAGGCTGATCGACCTGATGTCCGCGCCCTGCGAGGTCTGGTTCTACCATCTGGAGCGGAGCAGCGCCGATCAGGTGCTGCCCGAACTGCTGGAAAAGACCCTGGGGCGCGGCTGGAAGGCGCTGGTGCGGGGGGCGGACGCCGGACGGCTTGAAGCCCTCGACGCCCACCTCTGGACCTATCGCGAGGAAGCCTTTCTGCCGCATGGCCTGGCGACCGAACCCATGGCCGAGCGTCAGCCGGTGCTGCTGACCGTCCAGGCCGACAACCCCGCCGGCCGCGATGCGTTGTTCCTCATCGACGGAGCCGAGCCAGGTGATCTGGCGGGCTTAGCCCGTTGCGTCCTATTGTTCGACGGACGCGACGAGTCGGCCCTGTCCCAGGCGCGCGGGCGCTGGTCTGGCTTCAAGAAGGCCGGCCACCCCGTGTCCTACTGGCGGCAGGGCGCCGAACGCGGATGGGAGAAGCAGGCATGAAGCGGTTGATTTTGCTGGGCGTGGCGCTTGCCGCGACGGTCCTGGCCGTGTCGTGCTCGAGCGCGCCGCCGCCCGCGCCCCTGCCGCCGCCCGAGACGCCGGTCGCTCCGCCGCCCATCGCCATCGCGCCGCCCCAGCCCCACGACCAGTGCGGCATGGAGGACGCCAAGGCCTTTGTCGGCAAGATCCGCACCGATCTGCCCGCGCCGGTTGACCCGACCCGCTGGCGGGTGGCCTGTACGACCTGCCCCGTCACCATGGACTTCCGACCCGATCGGCTGAACATTCTGTTCGACGCCAACACCGGCATCGTCAAGGAAGTGAAATGCGGTTGATCCGTACATTGACGCTGCTGGCCGTCGCGGCCTTCGCGACCGCCGCCGCCGCACAGGACGCCGCGCCCGTGTCGCAAGGGCAGCGCGTCGCCCAGAACGCCTGCGGCGGCTGCCATGCGGTCGCCGGGGGCAAGAGCCCTCTGGCCGACGCTCCGCCGTTCCGGGAGCTGTATCGGCGCTATCCGCCCGGCGGGCTGCGGCAGTTGCTGGACGAGGGGATGCTGCCCGCCACACGGCCGCAGGAGGAGGGGGCTCGCCCCGGCCATCCCCGCATGCCTGAAGCCAAGCTCGACCTCGACGAGGTCGCCGCGCTGACCGCCTATCTTCGCGGACTTGAACCCCGGAAGTGAGGCCGGCGATCGGGTCGGCGCGCGGGGGTTAGCCAGGTAGCGGTCTCTAGTGGCCGCAGCAGCCGCCGGAATGACCGCCGCCGCCATGGCTTCCGCCCCCGACATGAACGCTGGTCGAGGCCGAAGCGCTGGAATGAGCGCTCGATGACGCCGAGGCCGAGCCATACGCTCGGCTCATGCCCCAGGCCGCCGAACCGATGGACTGCTGGCGCGGGATCCAGCCGCCACCGGCGCCATAGCGCGCCGTCGTGCCATACATGTTCAGGCCCGTCATCAGGCCGTCGGACTGACCGGTGAAGGGATTGAGGTCATAGGCCTGACCGTAGCCGTATTGGCCCTGGCTCCAGCGGCTCTCTTCGGCGCTGCTGGAATAGGATTCCGACTCGTAACGGCTCTCGCTGGAGTCAACGACAGCTGAGCCGCCAGAGTATCGCTCGTGATAGCTCGGCTCGCGGTCCACATAGACCTTGCGCTCGATATAGACCGGCCGTTCGACCGGGACCTCGACGCGCCTTTCGATGACACGGTCAATGATCCGGTCCACCGGGCGGTCGATATAGACGGGCCTTTCGACGACCTTGACCACGGGGACCTCGACGCGGCGCTCCACGACGCGGTCGACGGGGCGGTCGACATAGACCGGACGGTCGACGGGAACCCTGACGACCTTTTCGACGATCTTCTCGACCGGGCGATCAACGTACACAGGGCGGTCCACGGGAACGTTGACGATCTTCTCCACGATCTTCTCGACCGGGCGGTCGACATAGACGGGGCGGTCCACCGGAACGTTGACGACCTTCTCGACAATCTTTTCGACGGGGCGGTCGACATAGACCGGGCGATCAACCGGAACCTTGACGATCTTTTCGATATAGACCGGTCGCTCGACGACGCGCTCCACGATCCTGACGGGGGCGGGGCGACGCGAGGGCTTGGGCTTGTGGCGAACCGGCGCAGGATGGCGGAGGCTCGCGGGATAGCCATCGGCCAGCGCCGTCGCCGGCGTGAGCGCGGTCGCGCCGAAGCCCGCCGCCATCGCGCCGATCATCAGGAAGCTCTTGAAGGTCATCACGCCGTACTCGCACTGTTCCGGAAAGGGACTCGGTGCGCGTACGTCGCAAGATCCAGGCCTGAGGCCTTAAGCCTCGGCCGCCGCCAGGTCCTCGGCCAGGCCCATCCAGGTCGCTTCGGCCTCATCGAGCTTCGCCTTGGCCGTCTCGCGGCGCTTGGTCAGCTCCGCCAGCTTGGTGGGGTTCTTGTAGAGCTGCGGATCGGCCAGCTGGGCGTCGAACTCGGCGACCTGACGGGTCGTGCGAGTGACCACCTGCTCGGCCGCTTCGATCTTGCGTTTCAGCGGTTCGATGGCGACGGCTTTGCGCGGCGCCGCCGCGGGCGCTTCGGCCTTGGCCGGCTCACGGGCCACCTGGGTCGGCTTCACCGACTGCTTGGCGCGATCCAGCACGAACTTGGCGTAGTCATCCATGTCGCCGTCGAACGGCTTCACCGTGCCGTCGGCGGCCAGCCACAGGCGGTCGGCCACCAGCTCCATCAGCGAGCGGTCGTGGGTGATCAGGATCACCGCTCCGTCGTAGTCGTTCAGGGCGTCCAGCAGGGCGCGGCGACTGTCGATGTCCAGGTGGTTGGTGGGCTCATCGAGGATGAGCATGTGCGGCGCATCCATCGCCACCATGTTCAGCAGCAGGCGCGCGCGCTCGCCGCCCGACAGGTTGGCGACGGTGGTTTCCTGCTTCTCGAAGCCCAGGCCGAACTGGGCCAGTTTCGAGCGCCGCGAGGATTCCGAGGCGTCCGGCATGGCCCGGCGGATGATTTCCAGCGGGGTGTCGACCGGGTCCATCGCCTCGATCTGGTGCTGGTGGAACCAGCCCACCTTCATCTTGCGGTCGCGATGGAATTCGCCGCTCTGCACGCCCAGGGCGCCGGCGATCATCTTGGCGAAGGTCGACTTTCCGGCGCCGTTGACGCCCAGCAGGCCGATGCGGTCGTCCAGGTCCATGCGCAGGTTGAGGTTCTTGAGGATCGGGCGACCCTCCTCATAACCCACATTGGCTCGTTCCAGCCGGATCAGCGGCGGCGGCAGCGGACGGGGCGGCGAGGGCAGGGTGAAGGGCGCGACGCGCTCCTCGATCGTGGTCGACACCGGCTCCATCTTGGCCAGGCGCTTCATGCGGGACTGAGCCTGGGCCGCCTTGGAGGCCTTGGCCTTGAAGCGATCGACAAAGGACTGCAGGTGGGCGCGCTCGGCGTCCTGCTTGGCCTTGGCGGACAGCTGCAGGCGGGCCTTCTCGGCGCGGCGCTTTTCGAAGTCGTCGTAGCCGCCGGTGTAGAGTTCCAGCTTGCCGCCAGCCAGGTGCAGCATGTGCGTACAGCTGTTGTTGAGCAGTTCGCGGTCGTGGCTGACGATCAGGGCGGTGTGCGGATATTTCTGGAGGCGGGCCTCCAGCCAGAGCGCGCCTTCCAGGTCGAGATAGTTGGTCGGTTCGTCCAGCAGCAGCATGTCGGGCTCGGCGAACAGCGCCGCGGCCAGGGCCACGCGCATCCGCCAGCCGCCGGAGAACTCGGCCATTGGGCGCGCGAGGTCTTCCTGCGAGAAGCCCAGGCCCGACAGGATTTCCGAGGCCTTGGCCGGGGCGGCGTCGGAGTCGATTTCGATCAGGCGGCCCCAGATCTCGCCCATGTCCTCGGGATCGGCCGTTTCCAGACGCGTCAGCAGGTCGTGGCGTTCCTCGTCGGCTTCCAGCACCGTGTCGAGCAGGGACACCGGCGTGGCGGGGTGTTCCTGGTCCACCGAACCGATGCGCGCGGTCTTCGGCAGGCTGATCTCGTCGTCGCCGGCGTGCAGCTGGCCCAGGACCAGCTTGAACAGGGTGGACTTGCCCACGCCGTTACGGCCGATCAGGCCGACCTTGGCGCCCGGCGGCAGGCTGACGCTGGCGTGGTCGAAGAACTTCCGTCCCCAGGCGTTGAAGGTCAGGTCTTTGATCTGAAGCATTTGATTTTGAAGGCACGCGGCGGGTTGGCGGGGAGGAAGCGCCCGGCTATAAGCCCGCAACCTCCCAATTCACAACTTTATGTGTGAGATATCTTCGTGACCGAACGCACCTTCTCGATCATCAAGCCGGACGCGACGCGTCGCAACCTGACCGGCGCCATCAACGCGGTGATCGAGGCCGCCGGCCTTCGCATCGTCGCTCAGCGCCGCGTGCAGCTGACTGAAGCCCAAGCCAAGAAGTTCTACGAAGTGCACGCCGAGCGCCCGTTCTACGGCGAACTCGTCGGCCAGATGACCGCCGAGCCGGTCGTGGTGCAGGTTCTGGAAGGCGACAACGCCGTCCTGAAGTACCGCGAAGTCATGGGCGCCACGAACCCGGAAAACGCCGACGCCGGCACGATCCGCAAGCTGTTCGCCCTGTCGATCGGCGAAAACTCGGTCCACGGTTCGGACAGCCTGGAGAACGCCGCGATCGAGATCGCCCAGTTCTTCACGGACGACCAGATCGTCGGCTAAGGCTTTCCAGCCGGCGAGCCTTGCCGGTCTGAGCTACAAGTCAAGAAGCGGTGCGGCCCATGGCCGCGCCGCTTTTTCATGTCTGCGGCGCTCATTTGGCGTATGCAGGCCCTCTTCCGCTCCCCCGGCGTCGTCTGGAGACCGAAAGGGCGGAGTGCATGCGTCGTGAGCGAAAATAGCGAGCAGGTCGATCAACTGCTCAAGACACCAGACTTGGCAGGCGTTCTGGAGAGTGACGGCTTCCGGCAGTTTCTGGACCAGGTTCCGATCGCCATCGCAGTTTCGGAACTGCATCCGGTCGAGCGCATCGTCTACGCCAACATCGAGTTCGAAAGGCTGAGTGGTCAGACCGGCGTTGACCTCGAGGGCAAGTCGTGGACCGCCCTGCTTGGAAACGCGACCGATGCTGGCGAGGGCGCGCTCAGCGACGCGGTCGTCAATGATCAGGACTATATCGGCGTCTTCTCTTTCCCCAACGACCAGGGTGTGGAGGCGGTCGACGCTTGGTCGAACATCATCCAGGACAACAGCGGCGCTACGGTGTTTCGGATGCTGGCCCTGGTGGGCGCGACCAGTCGGGACGCCGACCGCAGCGAATTCGAGCAGCGTATCCTCGACAAGGATGTCCTGCTCCGTGAACTTCAGCACCGGGTGGCCAACAATCTGCAGATGATCACGGCCTTGATCCGCATCGAGGCGCGCAACGTCCCCGAGGACGCCAAGGACGAGCGCTTCAGCCGGCTTGCCGGGCGGGTCGAGGCCCTGGGCCTGCTGTATCGCTCCCTCTCCGAAGAGGGGCGGGGCGAGACCGTCGATCTGGGCGTCTATCTCAGCGAGATCGCGTCGGCCGTGATGCGCGCCCATGCGGTGGAAGGCATCCACCTCAACCTCCAGGTCGACACCTGGCTGGTCTCGATCAACGTGGCCATGCCCACCGGCCTCGTCGTCAACGAGTTGCTGACCAACGCCCTCAAGCACGCCTTCAAGGGGCGTGATGGCGGTACGATCACGCTTCACAGCCTGGTCGACGAGGAAGGCTGCCGGGTCGTGGTCTCGGACGACGGCGTGGGTCTCAAGCCGGGCGACGCCTGGCCCCGGCCGGGAAAGCTCAGCAACATGATCGTTCAGTCCCTGCGCCAGAACGCCAGCGCCAGGGTCGAGGTCGGCGCGGAGCCGGGCGGCGGCATGCAGGTGACCATCGTCTTCACACGCGCCAACGCCCAGGCGTCCGCGTAGAACGATTTTCGATGACACGGCCGGCCTGGATCGGCGACCATCACGCCATCATCGTATCTGGAGATCGCGGGTGAAGGACTACGGCCGACGCGACGTGGCCCTCGCCGCCGCCCTTTCGGGCGTTGCTGGCTATGTCGACGCCATTGGCTTCCTCAAGCTGGGCGGATTCTTCGTCTCGTTCATGAGCGGCAATTCCACCCGTCTGGGCGTGGGGCTGGCGACGGGCCATGTCGCCGCTGCGGCGACCGCCCTGACCCTGATCGCGCTGTTCGTGGCCGGCGTGGTGCTGGGGGCGCTGGTGGCGCGGCGCGCCGGCGAGGAGCGCCGCTCGACGGTGATGGCCCTGGAGGCCTTTCTGCTGGCGAGCGCGGCGGGGCTGATCATGGCGGGGCTGGACGGCCCGGGCGTGGCGGCCATGGTCCTGGCCATGGGCGCCGAGAACGCCGTCTTCCAGCGCAATGGCGACGTGGGCGTGGGGCTCACCTACATGACCGGAGCCCTGGTCAAGGCCGGGCAGCGGATCGCGGCGGCCCTGACGGGCGGCGATCGCTGGGCCTGGGGCCCGTACGTCCTGCTGTGGCTGGGCCTGACCCTGGGCGGAGCGCTGGGCGCGGCGGCCTATCTGCGGTTCGGCGTCCTGGCCCTCTGGGGCGCGGCGGTCCTGGTGGCGGCGCTGGCCGTGATCCGCCACGCCGAGGAAAAGCGCCTAGCCTAGGCTCCGGCAGAAGGTCGCCAGGGTCTCGGGATAGAGGCGATGCTCCTGCGCCAGCACGCGCAGAGACAGCGCGTGCTCGTCGTCGCCGGGCAGGATGCCCACGCGGGCCTGACCCAGGATCGGGCCTTCGTCGACGCCCGCCGTCACCAGA
The DNA here is from genome assembly GCF_965279145.1 of Caulobacter sp. Classification (NCBI taxonomy): domain Bacteria; kingdom Pseudomonadati; phylum Pseudomonadota; class Alphaproteobacteria; order Caulobacterales; family Caulobacteraceae; genus Caulobacter; species Caulobacter sp. Next base: position 3,998,237 of record NZ_OZ257139.1, on the reverse strand, counting down.
TGCACCGTGCAACCCGCCTCGGCCTCGCCGGCCGCCAGGGCGCGGGCGTGGGTGTCGAGGCCCGGATACTTCGGCAGCAGGGAAGGGTGGATGTTGAGCATCCGGCCTTCCCAGGCGTCGACCAGGAAGGGCGTCAGGATGCGCATGTAGCCGGCCAGGGCGATGACCTGGACGCCGCGTTCGCGCAGGGCCGCGTCGATGGCCCGTTCATGGGCCTCGCGATCCTTGCCGAACGGCTTCTGATCGACGCACAGCGCCTCGATCCCGGCCGCCGAGGCCGTGGCGAGGCCGCCGGCGTCGGGCTTGTTGGCTAGCACCACGGCGATCTCGAACGGGCAGTCAGCGGCCTGGGCGGCGCGGACCAGGGCCTCCATGTTGGAGCCCCGGCCCGAGATCAGGACCGCGACCTTGGTCTTCTGAGGCATCAGCCCGCGACCAGCTGGCCGCAGATGAAGGCGTCCTCGCCGGCGTTGAGCAGGGCGGCCAGAACCGGCTCGGCGTCCGAAGACGCCACCACCAGGATGAAGCCGACGCCGCAGTTGAACGTTCGGCGCAGTTCGTGGTCAGAGATGCCGCCGACCTCCTGCATCCAGGCGAACACCGGCGGCAGGGGCCAAGCGTTCCAGTCGAACTCGGGGACCAGGCCCTTGGCGATGCAACGCGGCGGGTTTTCGATCAGGCCGCCGCCGGTGATGTGGGCGCCGCCCTTGACCCGGCCCGACTGCAGCAGGGGCAGGATCGATTTCACATAGATGCGGGTCGGGGCCATCAGGGCCTCGGCCAGGGTCTTGCCTTCTGCGAACGGGGCCGGAGCGTCCCAGGCCAGGCCCGAGCGCTCGACCACGCGGCGCACCAGGCTATAGCCGTTGGAGTGCGGACCCGAAGAGCCGACGCCGATGATCAGGTCGCCCGCGCGCTGCTTGTCCAGCTTGGGCAGGACGCCGTCGCGTTCGACCGCACCGACCGAGAAGCCGGCCAGGTCGTATTCACCGTCGCTGTACATGCCCGGCATCTCGGCGGTTTCGCCGCCCACCAGGGCCGCGCCGGCCAGCTTGCAGCCCTCGGCGATGCCGGCGACGACGCTCTTGGCGACCTCGAGGTCCAGCTTGCCGGTGGCGAAATAGTCGAGGAACAGCAGGGGTTCGGCGCCCTGGGCCAGAAGGTCGTTGACGCACATGGCCACCAGGTCGATCCCGACCGTGGCGTGCATCGACGCATCAATGGCGATCCGCAGCTTGGTGCCGACGCCGTCGGTGGTGGAGACCAGCAGCGGATCATCATAACCGGCCGCCTTCAGGTCGAACAGGGCGCCAAACCCGCCCAGGCTGCCGTCCGCGCCGGGGCGTCGCGTGGCCTTGGCCAGAGGCTTGATCGCCTCGACCAGGGCGTTGCCCGCATCGATGTCCACGCCCGACTGGGCATAGGTGAGGCCGTTGGGCAGATCGCTCATTCGCTCGCTCTGGTCTATTTGAAGACGCAATCTCGTCTTCAACTCGCGGAAATTTGCACGCAGGCGCCGCTTGACGCTTGCAGACTCGGGGGTGCGCGAGGCTATTAGCAGCCGATGAAGCCGATAACCACTACCGCCGAGCTGGCGGCGTTTTGTAATGCGTTGCAGGGCCAGCCCTTCGTCGCCGTGGACACAGAGTTCATGCGCGAGACGACCTATTGGCCAAAGCTCTGCCTGATCCAGGTCGGCGCGCCGAATATCGAGGCCGTTATCGATCCGCTCGCGGACGGCATCGACCTGGCGCCGCTGCTGGATCTGATGCGCGACGAGTCCGTGCTGAAGGTGTTTCACGCCGCTCGCCAGGACGTCGAGATCTTCAACAACCTGGGCGCCATGCCCCGGCCGTTGTTCGACACCCAGGTCGCCGGCATGGCCGCGGGCTTTGGCGAGCAGATCGCCTATGACGCGCTGGTCAGGCAGATGCTCAAGATCGAGCTGGACAAGTCCAGCCGGTTCACCGACTGGGCCCGCCGCCCGCTGTCGGAAGCCCAGCTGACCTACGCCCTGGCCGACGTCACCCACCTGGCCTCGCTGTTCCCGATGCTGCGTCAGCGGCTGATCGACGCCGGTCGCGGCGCCTGGGTCGAGGAAGAGATGAAGGCGCTCTGCGATCCGGCGGCCTATGACGTCGATCCGGAAAAGGCCTGGCGTCGCCTGCGCCCCCGCAAGACCGCCCCGAAGTATCTCGCCGTGTTCAAGGCCGTGGCGGCCTGGCGCGAGCGCACCGCCCAGACCCGGGACCAGCCGCGCGGCCGCATCCTGAAGGATGAGGCCATCGACGAGCTGGCCACCCAGGCCCCGACCTCGCTGGAAGGGCTCAACACCCTGCGCGGCGTGCCCAAGGGCTTTGGCGGCAGCAAGTTTGGTCCGGACCTGCTGGCGGCCATCAAGGCGGCCCTGGCCGATCCTGAAGGCTACGCGCCCGTGCTGGAAAAGCCCGGTCCGCCGCCGCCGCCCTCGGCGGGCGCTGTCGTCGAGCTGCTGAAGGTGCTGCTGAAGGCCCGGTCGGAAGAAGCCGGCGTGGCGTCCAAGCTCATCGCCACCGTCTCTGATCTGGAAAAGATCGCCGCCGACGACAACGCCTCGACGCCTGCCCTGGTGGGGTGGCGGCGCGACGCTTTCGGAGCCGACGCCCTGAAGATCAAGCGCGGCGAACTGGCCCTTGTGCTGGACGGCTCCAAGGTCCGTGTTGTCGAAGTGCGTCGCGCGCCCAAGCCAGAAGCGTCCTGATCAAGACCCGTTCGAGCGTCCCGACCCAAAGCGGGTGCGCTTGAAGGCTTGAAGCAACAGCCGTCGCACGACAGTGCGGAAGCTTTGCTATGGGTTCTCTCGCCCAGATGGAATCAGAGCGTATCCTGTAGCCTTCGGGGCGCTCCGAGGGGCGCGGTTGCGAGTGGGTTGGCGTAGCGGGGTGGTCTTGGCTGATTTCTGGGAGAGACTGGCCACCGAATACCATCCTGCCGCGGTGTCGCGTCGCAATCAGGTGCCTTTGCGGCTGTTCGTGATCCTGGTGTTGTGCGCGACAATGGCCTGGCGCTCCGGCTTTGAGTTCCTGCTCGGCTGGTCCGCCGCCTATGTCGTTGTTCAGGTCGCCGAACTTCAGGCCTTGCGGCGATTCCTGGCGTCTTCGCACCCGTCTTCAATCGTGGGGTTCAACCTCGTCACCGACCTGATGATGGCCGTTGTGTTCGGCTGGGTGGCTATCCCTCTGTGGCAGATCGGCACGCCGGCCGCCGCCGCAGCGGGCGCCCTGCTGATACTGGGCTCCATCCTCACGGCCCTGATGGGCGCGGAGGGCTGTCTCGGGGCCTTCCTTTCGGCGGTGACACCCCATCTGATCTATCTTTTCGTCCTGCCGATCTTCGGCGGCTCGCGGAACGATCCCGTGACGCCCTATTTCTTGATCGGCGCGGGCCTGTTCCTGCTGGTGCTGGCCATGGTCTTCATGTGGTCGCGCAAGGCCATGCAGGCCGAGCGGTCGGCGCGTCTGGCGGCCGAGGCGCAGACCGCCGCCAAGTCGGCCTTCGTCGCCATGGTCAGCCATGAACTGCGCACGCCGATCAATGCTCTGCTCAATGGCGCCAACGCCCTGGAGCGCCAGGCGGGGATCGACCGCGGCGCGGCCAGCCTGATCGCCAGCGCCGGCGGAATGATGAAGACCCTGCTCAACGACCTGCTCGACTACTCAAAGATCGAGGCCGGGCGCATGGGTGTCGAGGTGGTGGACTACGATCTGCGGGCCGCCGTGAACGAGACGGCCCTGCTGTGGCGCGCGGAGGCGCGATCCAAGGGCATCAAGCTGGAGGTCAAGGGCGCGCGCCTTCTGCCGCAGTGGGTGCGGGGCGATCCGATGCGCCTGCGACAGATCCTCAACAACCTGCTGTCCAACGCCATCAAGTTCACCGCCAAGGGCGGTGTGACCCTGTCCATCGCCATGGTGGAGGGCCCGCAGGGGCGTGAGGTCGCGATCACCGTCGTCGATACAGGGCGCGGCCTGTCGGAGGATCAGATCGCCCGCCTGTTCAACGCCTATGACCAACTGGGGGCGGCCACCGCGCGCAGCTACGGCGGCACGGGACTGGGGCTGGCGATCAGTCGGGATCTGGCTCGCCTGATGGGCGGCTCGCTCAGCGCCGCGGCCGACAGTGGCGGCGGGGCGCGGTTTCAGCTGATCCTCCCGGCGCCGCCGGGCGTCGCGCCGCCTGTCGCCAACGCGACCGAGACCGCTGCCCTGGAGGCGGTGGCGGACGCGCCGCTGGTGCTGGTGGTCGATGATCACGACATCAATCGACGAACCCTGCGTGGCATACTGGAAGCCTTCGGCGCCCAGGTCGAGACGGCCGAGGACGCCGAGACAGCGCTGGAAGCCGCTCATGCCAGAGTGTTCGATGCGATCCTGATGGACGTGCGCATGCCCGGCGTCGATGGCCTGGAAGCCACCCGGCGTCTTCGCGCGAGCGGTCTCAATCAGGCGACGCCGGTGATCGCGGTCACGGGCGCGGTCACCCCTGAGGATATCGCCGCCTGCAAGGCGGCCGGCATGACCGGCTGGGTCGAGAAGCCCGTAAACGCGACCGCGCTCTACGCCGCGCTGTTTGGCGCGGCGTCCGCCTGAGGTCCGCGACCCTCCCCCTCGGTGAGGGGAAGGGGAAGGCGGTTAGTGAGGCAGGATCGCGCCGCCGGCGGCCAGGCCCAGCGCGCAGAAGACGCCCAGATGGAAGACAATGCCGATCGCCACGGTGCGGCGGACCGACCACTTGCTCTCCTGGGCGAAGACCCGGGCGATGTCATGTTGCAGGCCCAGGGCGGGGCTTGCCGTCGGAGCATCGTTGTCGTTGGCGAGGCGAAGGGCAGGGCGCTTGCGCGCCTCGGGCGCGATGGCGTCCAGATAGTCCACTTTACGCTGAAGCATAACTGACCTCCTTGTGTGTTCCCGTACACACTAGGCAATCTATGCTAACAAACCGTACTCAATATCTGGGCGGCAGGTTGTATTGACTTCGTCCGGGCTTAATATGAGGAAATTTATACCTCATTAAGTACGGTGAGCGCGGTGCAATGACTTGTTTAGGATGTTGAGATCTTGAGTTTCAGGCCCAGAAGCTGAGCGGTCGTGCCCGCGCGCTTGCTGGTTTGTTCGCCCAGCAAGAGGTCGGCATAGCCGGGTTCGGCGGTGAGGGTCAGCTGCGACTTGTCGATCGACAGGCGCGACCTGGCCAGCAGGGGCGCGCTGCGGCCCGAGAGGTCGCAGCCCAGGCGGATCGCCGCGCCCAGGGCCCGCGCGCGCTTCAGGCGGGCCGGCGTCAGCAGCCGCTCCAGCACCTGGGCCTCGGGCGGGTTGAAGGCCGTGGAGTGGCGGGCATAGGCGGCGGCGGCCAGGAAGGCACGTTCGGCGTGGCCCTGGCCGGCGATCGGGGCGCGCAGCACCTGCTCGAAGACCAGATCGGCGCGATGGTCCGGGTGCAGGCGCGCGCCCAGGTCGGCCAGGCGGCAGGCGGCCGACATCAGCACCGCGTCACGGCCCTCGTCGAAGAGCGGCGGCAGGCTGGTGAAGGCTGAGGCGATCCAGGCGTTCAGGCCTTCGCCCAGCTCGTCGGCGACGCCCTGGCGGGCGCCCAGCGAGGCGCAGCCCTCGATCAGCGGGTCCAGGCCCCGCACGCGCGGCGGCATCGCCTCGAACAGCAGGCCCTCGCGCACGCCAAAGGCCGAGATCTCGATCCGCTTCAGCGACAGGGCTTCGATCAGGCTCTCCAGCACCACGGCGGCGTAGGGCAGGGTCTCCGAGCGCTTCTTGCTCATGCCCTCGATGCGTTCCAGCGAACTCTTGGACTGGTGCGCGACCAGACGCGCCGCTTCCAGGGCCTCTTGGGCGGAGATCTCGTACTGATGGACGACGTGCAGGGGATAGCCCGATAGTCGCATATGCAGCAGGGCCAGGTTACGCCAGGCGCCGCCGACGGCATGGAAGCTGTCGGTCTTGAAGGCGCTGGCCACCGGGGCCAGGCGCTGGGCGCACAGCCGCCGCACGCGCTCGCCGTCGAAGCCGTCGCTCAGGCCCAGGCTGAAGGGGCCCAGGGGCAGGGTCACGCCCAGGCCCGCGCCGGTGGTTTCCAGGCGGACCAGTTCAAGGCTCGCGCCCCCGAGGTCGCCCACGACGCCGGTGGCCCGTGGCGCGCCGGCCAGGACGCCCAGGGCGGCGTAACGGGCTTCTTCCTCGCCAGACAGGACGCGCACCGTCAGGCCGGTCTCGGCCTTGACCCGGGCGACGAAGGCGGGGCCATCGGAGGCCTCGCGCGCGGCGGCTGTGGCGACCACGAAGGTCTCGGCCGGGGCCACGGCCTCCAGCACGGCGCGGAAGCGCTTCAGGGCCGCCAGGGTCTGCAGCACGCCGTCGGGCGACAGCCGGCCGTTGTCGCCCAGGTCTCGACCCAGGCCCGCCAGCACCTTCTCGTTGAAGACCGTCCAGATGGCGCGGCCTTCCAGCCGGTACACCACCAGGCGCACCGAGTTGGAGCCGATATCGATCACGGCCGCGTCGCGCGGCGCCGGAAAGGGCATGGAGCTGGTTTAGCCTATTCAGGCGAGGGAGGAAGCGGGCCGCGACGAAAAACGCCGCGAGGAACTAGGACGGGCCATTAATCCGACAGGCCAGCAAGCGCCAGCCTGTTTCGACCCTGGCGTAGAAGCAGGTGCCAAAACGTCTTTGAAGTCCATGGTCGCGGGGCCCTCCCTTCAGGGCGGCGAAGGCGTGGTCGCGGCTGATCAGCAGCATCTGGCCGCTGGCCGGCGCGGCGCGACACTTGCCCCAGTAACGGACATTGGTGCCCAGCCGCCAGCCGGGGCCATAGAACCGGCCCTGCGACTGAAGCCGCTTGTCCAGCGCGTCGTACCGGCCCGCGTCGCCGATCTGGTCCAGACCCGGCTCTGCGGGGAGGGCCAGGATGGCGCAGATCTCGGCCTGATCGGACGCCCTGGGCGCGCAGGCGCTCAGGCCGGTCATCAGCAGCAGGGGCAGGGCGAGGCCGCGCCTCAACCGCGACGCGGTCCGACGTGGTCGAAGGCCATCGGCAGATCCTTCACCTTGTGACCGCGGCCCGACAGGCTGGGATTGGTCATGAAGTAGTCGTGGGCCGAGAAGGCGCCCTTGGCGTCCCAGCCCGGGTCGCGCGCATAGTCGCCCTCGCTGTCGAGGTTCCAGCTCTGGGCCTCGTCATTGAGGTTGGCGACCATGATCTGGTTCAGCACCTGCTGGTGCACGGTCGGGTTCTCGATCGGCACCAGGCTCTCGACGCGGCGGTCGAGGTTGCGGGGCATCCAGTCGGCCGAGCTGATGAACACCCGGCTCTGGGCGCTGGGCAGGGTGGCGCCGTTGGCGAAGGCCACCACGCGGGCGTGCTCCAGGAAGCGGCCGACGATGCTCTTGACCCGGATGTTCTCCGACAGGCCCGGCACGCCCGGACGCAGGCAGCAGATGCCGCGCACGACCAGATCGATGCTGACCCCGGCCTGGCTGGCGGCGTAGAGGGCGTCGATGATCTGGGGATCGACCACGGCGTTCATCTTGGCCCAGATGCCGGCCGGCTTGCCCGCCTTGGCGTTGTCGGCCTCGTGGGCGATCATCTTAAGCAGGTCGGGCTTGAGCGTCTCGGGCGAGAAGCTCAGCTTCTCCAGCCCATGCGGCTGGGCGTAGCCGGTGATGAAGTTGAACAGCTTGCCGCCGTCGCGGCCCAGGGCCGGATCGCAGGTGAACAGCGACAGGTCGGTGTAAACCCGCGCCGTCTGCGGGTGATAGTTGCCGGTGCCGAAGTGGCAGTAGGTGCGCAGGGCCTCGCCCTCGCGGCGCACCACCACCGACAGCTTGGCGTGGGTCTTCCAGTCGACGAAGCCGAACACCACGTGGACGCCCGCGCGTTCCAGATCGCGCGCCCACTTGAGGTTATTCTCCTCGTCGAAGCGGGCCTTGATCTCGACCAGGGCCGTGACGTTCTTGCCGTTGTCGGCCGCCTCGATCAGGGCCGCCACGATCGGGCTGTCCTTGGAGGTGCGGTACAGGGTCTGCTTGATCGCCAGCACGTTGGGATCGCGCGCCGCCTGGCGCAGGAACTGCACCACCACGTCGAAGCTCTCGAACGGGTGGTGGACCAGGATGTCCTTCTCGCGGATCGCCGCGAAGCAGTCGCCGCCGTGATCGCGCACGCGCTCGGGGAAGCGGGCGTTGTAGGGCTTGAACTTCAGGTCCGGACGGTCGGGCGGGATCAGCTCGCTCATCTGGGCCAGGCCCAGCTTGCCGTCCACCAGGATCACGTCCTCGGGCTCGGCGCGCAGGCCCTCGATGATGAAGGCGCGCAGGTCCTCGGGCATGGTGGTCTGGATCTTGACCCGCACCACCTGGCCCAGGCGACGCTTCTTCAGCCGCGCCTCGAACTCGCGCACCAGGTCTTCGGCCTCTTCCTCGATTTCCAGGTCGCTGTCGCGGATCAGGCGGAAGAGGCCGCGGCCCTCCACCTCGTAGCCGGGGAACAGGTGGTTCAGGAACAGGATGATGAAGCTTTCCAGCGCCACGATCTTGCGGGTGCGCTTCTTGCCCCGCGTCATCACGCTGGACAGCTCCCAGAACCGCTGCACCTGGCTGGGCACGGGCACCAGCGCATACAGGTGCTTGTCGTCGGCGATCCGGCGCAGCTTCAGCGCCAGGCAGAAGCCGAGGTTGGGGATGAACGGGAAGGGGTGGGCCGGATCGATGGCCAGGGGCGTCAGCACCGGGAACATCCGGGTCAGGAACAACTCCTCGGCCTTGACCTTGTCCTCGCCCTCGATGTCCTTGGCGTCCAGCAGCTTCAGGCCCTCGTCCCACAGCTCGGCCCGCACCTCGCGCCAGATCTTCTGCTGCTCGGCCATCAGGTCGAAGGCCGAGGCGTTGATCCGCGTCAGTTGCTCGCCGGGCGTCAGGCCGTCCTGGCTGACCACCCGCACGCCCTCGCGCACCTGGCCCTTCAGGCCGGCCACCCGCACCATGTAGAATTCGTCGAGGTTGTTGGCGCTGATCGACAGGAACCGCAGCCGCTCCAGCAGCGGATGGCGCGGATTGGCGCTCTCTTCCAGCACCCGCTCGTTGAAGGCCAGCCACGAGGTCTCGCGATTGATGAACCGCTCCGGCGAGGCCAGCAGCGCCTTGTCCAGGCGGCAGGTCTCGTCGTGGGCTTCGGCTTCGTTGGCGGGGGTCGGCAGGGCGGCGATGTCAGTCATCGGATGAACCATAGACGAGGTGTGTTCGCCTATGGTGAACGCGGCGGGTGACAGGGGCAAGACAAGCCCTCTCTGCCTACAAACTAACCTTGTCATCCCGGTCGGAGCGCGCAGCGCGGAGCGCCGGGACCCAGGGGCCAATGCAGTGCGGTTGCCCCTGGGTCCCGGACAGCCTCTGCGAGGCTTCCGGGATGACAAGGATTTTGGAGCGGAAAAGGGACCTCAGTCCTCTTCCTCATCCCCCTCGCCGAACGCCAGCACCTCCCCCGCCAGCACACGGGTGATCGCCCGGCCCTCGGCCGACGCCGCCTCGTCCAGCAGGTCGACCGCCGCCATGGCCTCCAGCGACGAGCGGGGGATGCGGCGCAGCAGGTAGGGATAGACGTCCGGGGCCGGGGTGATGGCCCGCGCCGCGAAGGCCCGGCGCAGCACGGCTTCCAGCACGATGTCGTCGGGCTCGTCGATACGGGCCACGGCGGTGGCGTTGAGGCGCGAGCGGAGGTCTGGCACCACGCAGTCCCAGGCCACCGGCGCCAGCCGCCCGGTCAGCAGCAGGGTGCCGCCGTCGACCCCGGCCATGTTGATCAGGTGAAACAGGGTCTCGTCGTCCAGATGGCCGCCTTGCGCCCGCCGGTCGGCGTCGTCGATCAGCACCGCGCGGCCGCGCAGGGCCGACAGGTCCAGCGGCGCTTCAAGCGGATTGGCGGCCTCGACCACCACGGCGTCGGCCCGCGCGGCCCAGTCGCGCGCCAGATGGGTCTTGCCCGCCCCGGCGTCCCCCACCAGGGCCAGCCGCCCGTCGCCCCAGCGCGGCCAGGCGTCAAGCGCCTCCAGCGCCTGGGCGTTGGTCGGCGACGCCGCAAAGTCGGCGCGCGCGAACGACGGCGGGCTGTGCAGCGGCAGTCTGAACTGACGGGACAAGTCGGGGAGTGTCCGGCGTGGTTACGGGGTGTGCTGGATATAGGCCGGGTGCGGCGGAAGCGCGAGCGGGGTGGGTGAGGGAAGGTGGGGATGGAGGGAAAGAGGGTGTGGATGGCAAGGATACGGTTGCTCTTTAAGGTGGTGTTTCGGATTCCAGTGTGCTGGGTTGAGTGGTCGTCGCCTGAAAGAAAGAAGTGATGCCAAACCTGATTTGGAAGGGCCTCGCGAGCTTGGCTATTTCCGCCCTGGTCTCTGTGGGCTCTGCATGGGCGACGGAGAATACGGCTGCCAAGGCCTTCGGCGCTCGGCCGGGCGTTGAGCAGGCGAGTCTTTCTCCTGACGGCATGTGGATCGCCCTCGTGCAGCCGCTTCAGGACGGCCAAGCCTCGGCGCTGTTTGTCGCGCCGCTCGATGGGACGGGACAGCCGAAGGCCATTCTCTCGGCCACTGGTCGCCCGGAGCGCCTGCGCGACTGCGGCTGGGTATCGAACACGCGCCTGGTTTGCAGCATCTATATCCTGGCTTTGCGTGATGGCTTTAGGCTTGGCCATACGCGGATGATCGCGGTGAACGCGGATGGAACCAAGGCTCAGGAGTTGAGCGCGCGCTCCTCCGGCGTTGTTCTCGGCTATCAGCAGGATGGCGGCGAAATCATTGATGGTCTGGCCAATGACGCCAGCGGCTCGGTGTTGATGACCCGGGTCTATACGCCAGAAGCGAGCACGGGAACCCTGCTGGCCAACCAGAGAAAGGGCCTTGGCGTCGAGCGGGTAGACACCAATACGCTTCGCCGCAGCTTGGTGGAGCCTCCCCATGAGGACGCCGTACACTACATCTCTGATCAGTTTGGTTCTGTTCGTATCCTGGGCCAGCAGTTGAAGACCAACACAGGATACAACCGGGCCCAGATCAACTATGTCTACCGCCCAGCTGACGGTGGTCCCTGGACGCCCCTCGGGATGATGGACTGGGACGCCCATTCCGGATTTCGGCCTGTGGCCGTGGATCGCGATCTAAACGTTGCCTATGGGTTCGAATGGCTCAACGGTCGACAGGCGGTTACTCGGGTTTCACTCGACGGATCGATGAAGCGTGAGGTTCTGCTATCTCGCGATGATGTCGATGTGGACAGGCTGATCCGCATCGGTCGTCAGAACCGGGTTGTTGGCGCCAGCTTCGCGACGGACAAAAGACAGAGTGTCTTCTTCGATCCCACCTTGAAGGCGCTGACAACGTCGTTGTCCAAGGCGCTTCCCGGTCATCCGGTGATCAATTTCGTCGATGCCAGCCAGGACGAGAGTCGTCTGCTGCTCTGGGCCGGCAGCGATATCGATCCGGGCCGTTATTATCTCTATGACAAGACGACGCGTCGGCTGAGCGAGATCATGCCCCAGCGTCCCGAACTGGCCTCCGTCAAGCTCGCGACTGTGCAGGCCATGACTTACAAGGCCGATGACGGGACCATGGTCCCGGCCTATCTCACCCTACCGCCCGGTAGCGACGGGAAGAGCCTTCCCGCGATCGTCATGCCGCACGGCGGGCCCGCCGCGCGTGACGAATGGGGCTTCGACTGGCTGGCGCAGTATTTCGCCAATCAGGGCTTTGCGGTGTTGCAACCTAATTTTCGCGGATCCTCCGGCTATGGCGAGGCCTGGTTCGAACAGAACGGGTTCCAATCGTGGCGTAAGGCGATTGGCGATGTAAACGATGCCGGACGCTGGCTGAGGGATCAGGGCATTGCCGCTCCCGGAAAGCTGGCCATCGTCGGATGGTCGTACGGCGGCTATGCCGCGCTCCAGTCTTCAGTTCTTGATCCAGAACTGTTCAAGGCCATCGTCGCCGTGGCGCCGGTCACTGATCTTGAGACGCTGCGCGAGGAATCTCGCAACTTCACGAATTTCAAAATCATGGACGCCTACATCGGTCGCGGACCGCATCTGCGCGAAGGATCGCCCGCTCAAAACGCAGAGAAGATCAAAGCTCCGATTTTGATGTTCCATGGCGACCAAGATGTGAATGTTGGCGTTGGCGAGTCTCGTCTCATGCTTTCGCGGCTGAAGAGCGCCGACAAGAAGGCTGAACTCGTCATCTTCCCAGGTCTTGACCACCAATTGGACGACAGCGCCGCGCGCGCGCAAATGCTGGACAAGGCCGAGGTCTTTCTGCGCGCTTCACTGGGTCTTTAACCCGGAGGCTGTGATCAACTTCGAAGGGTTACGAGCCGCCTAGAGACCTCCCAACCCCCATCGCACCGCCAACAACCCAAACCCCACGAGGATCACCGGCCCGAATACCGCGAACGTCCAGCGGGTGATCCGCTCCGGCAGGAAGGTGTCGTAGGCGCCGTCCCTGGTCGCGCCGTACTTCACGGCGATGGCGGTCAGGGGGCATTTGAGGCCGAAGGCGGCGAAGACGACGCTCTCGCCGGCGACCAGCGCGGCCGCCACCCACAGCCAGGGGCCGTGCGCGCCGGTGATCCCGGCATAGAGGACGACGAGGCTGGCGCTGGCCATCACGACATAGATCACCGTGTGCAGGGCGCGGACCAGGGTCAGGCGGTGAGCGTCGGTCATGGGCGCAGCTTAGCGTTCCTTCTCCCCTTGCGGGAGAAGGTGGCCCCGGCGAAGTCCGGGGTCGGATGAGGGGTTGAAGGCGAGGGCCGCCGCGACGTGCGGAACGACGGGTTCGGCGCCGGCGGTGCTACCCCTCATCCGGCGCTCCGCGCCACCTTCTCCCGCAGGGGGAGAAGGACTATCTCAAACCCATGACCTCACCACCCCCCGACCTCGCCGCCTGGCGCGCCGCCATCACCAAGCCGCCCGGCCCCCTCGGCGGCCTCGCGCGCAAGGCGCAGGTCAGGATCAACCAGATCATCCCCGAAAAGGTCCACGCCGCGATCACCGCCGCCATGGAGGGCATGACCCGGGCCATCCTGACCGGGGCCGACTTCGCCACCGGCTCGCCCCTTCACGGCCTGACCCTGAATGAGCGGCGCGCCAAGGCCGCCGCCGCCATCGACGGCTGGAAGAAGACCGCGAGCGTCGAGGGCGGGATTTCCGGGGCCGGGGGCTTCCTGCTGGCGGCGGCCGATTTCCCGCTGCTGATGAGCTTCAAGATCAAGCTGCTGTTCGAGATCGCCGCGATCTTCGGCCATGACGGCACGGCGCTGGATGAGCGGCTCTATATTCTGCACATCTTCGAGCTGGCCTTTTCCGACGCCGGCCACCGGGCCCGGGTGCTGGCGGCGATGGATGACTGGGACTTGCGTAGAGGGGAGCGGCCGGGCGGCCTGGAGGCCTTCGACTGGCGGGCCTTCCAGCAGCAGTATCGCGACCATATCGACCTGGCCAAGCTGGCCCAGCTGCTGCCCGTGGTCGGCGCGCCGGTGGGGGCCATCGTCAACTGGCGGCTGGTCGAGCACCTGGGGACGACGGCGGTGATGGCCTATCGGATGCGGGAGGCGGGGGCGACGACGGGGCCGACTACGGTGATTGCGATCGCGCCGTCCACGGATGGGGACGGGGATAGACGCCCCAGGTCCTCCCCCTGAAGGGGGAGGCGGCCGGAGGCCGGTGGGGGAACACCGCATTGAGTCTGCAGCACTTCCCCCTCCGATCGCTACGCGATCGCCTCCCCCGCTAGGGGGAGGACCGACGCGGGCGTCCAGACAATCGACGCAGCCCCGCTCAAACCTCCCGTATTCTGTAGTCACCTCGTCGCGAGGAAAGGGCGCAAGGCCAGCGACCATTGCGGCGGCGGGGGGTGATCGAGCGGGAAGCTCAATCGATGGCGGGAGGAGCGTCTTGCGCTCCGGGCCGTCAACCTCGTTGTTCTCTGGCGGCGGTCGGCCGTGGAAAACTAAAACGACGTGACCTCGAGGGTCGAACGAGCAGCAGGCTGGTCCGGAAGGATCAGCAGTCCGGGCGGGGAACGCTATCCCGTCCGCCCGTCGGAGGCTTCAAGGCGGCGAGGCCCCAACAGGGCTCGAGCGCCGCGCGCTTTCGCCAGAACGGTCACGCGGAGCGGACGGCTTCGTCGAAACGGTATTTATCAAACTCTTCCGGACGTGGTCCGGACGCTCCGCGACCCTTTCCATCGCCATCGCAGCGAAAGCGCGAGGGGGCGAAGCTGTGCGCCTAAATCCTCCCCCTAGCGGGGGAGGTGTCGGCCCGGAGGGACGACGGAGGGGGAAGTGACGCGGCGCGACAGCCATCCTTCCCCCTCCGGTCCTTCGGACCGCCTCCCCCTTCAGGGGGAGGATCTGAACCGCAGAATCCTTGACATATCCGCCCCCCCATGCGCCTTTCCGCGCCTTGCAAATCAACGCGTTCCCGCGACTTTCGAAGACTTTGTCATGACCACCATGCACGCCTACCGCACCCACACCTGCGGCGCCCTTCGGGCTTCCGACACCGACGCCACTGTGCGGGTGTCGGGCTGGATCCACCGCAAGCGCGACCATGGCGGCCTGGTCTTCATCGACCTGCGCGACCATTACGGCCTGACCCAGCTGGTGCTGCACCCGGAAACGCCGGGCTTCGCCATCGTCGAGCGCCTGCGCGCCGAGAGCGTGATCAAGGTGGACGGCAAGGTGGTGGCGCGCGACGCCGCGGCCGTGAACCCCAACCTGCCGACCGGCGAGATCGAGATCCACGTCACCGCCGTGGAAGTGCTGAGCGAGGCCGCCGAGCTGCCGCTGCCGGTGTTCGGCGAGCCCGACTATCCCGAAGAGATCCGCCTCAAGCACCGCTATCTCGACCTGCGCCGCGAGACCCTGCACAAGAACATCGTGCTGCGCAGCAAGGTGATCCAGTCGATCCGCGCGCGGATGTTCGACCAGGGCTTCAACGAGTTTCAGACCCCGATCCTGACCGCCTCGTCGCCGGAAGGCGCGCGCGACTTCCTGGTGCCCTCGCGCCTGCATCCTCAGAAGTTCTACGCCCTGCCGCAGGCGCCCCAGCAGTTCAAGCAGCTGCTGATGGTGTCGGGCTTCGACCGCTATTTCCAGATCGCGCCGTGCTTCCGCGACGAAGACCTGCGCGCCGACCGTTCGCTGGAATTCTACCAGCTGGACGTCGAGATGAGCTTCGTCACGCAGGAAGACGTGTTCGCGGCCATCGAGCCGGTGATGCACGGCGTGTTCGAGGAATTCTCGGGCGGCAAGCCGGTGTCGCCGATCTCGGGCGTGCAGACCTTCACCAACGATTTCGGCGCGACGATGGAGCACAAGGGCTTCGAGCGCCTGACCTACGCCCAGTCGATGGCCTGGTACGGCAGCGACAAGCCCGACCTGCGCAACCCGATCAAGATGCAGGACGTCTCCGAGCACTTCCGCGAGGGCGGCTTTGGCCTGTTCGCCAAGATCCTGGGCGCTGATCCCAAGAACCGCGTCTGGGCGATCCCGGCCCCGACCGGCGGCAACCGCGCCTTCTGCGACCGCATGAACTCGTGGGCGCAGGGCGAGGGCCAGCCGGGCCTGGGCTACATCTTCTGGCGCGCCGCCGACGAGCACGGCAATGAAGAGGGCGCCGCCGGCCCCATCGCCAAGAACATCGGCGAGGAACGCTCGGCCGCCATCGCCGCGCAGCTGGGCCTGAAGACCGGCGACGCCGCCTTCTTCGTGGCCGGCGATCCCGCCACCTTCGCCAAGTTCGCCGGCCTGGCCCGCACCCGCGTCGGCACCGAGCTGGCCCTGGTGGACGAGAACCAGTTCAAGTTCTGCTGGATCGTCGACTTCCCGATGTTCGAGTGGAACGAGGACGAAAAGCGCGTCGACTTCTCGCACAACCCGTTCTCGATGCCGCAGGGCGGCCTGCAGGCCCTCGAGAACGAGGATCCGCTGACCATCCGCGCCTATCAGTACGACATCGTCTGCAACGGCTATGAGCTGTGCTCGGGCGCGATCCGGAACCACAAGCCCGAGATCATGCTCAAGGCCTTCGAGATCGCCGGCTATGGCCCCGAGGTGGTCGAGGAGCAGTTCGGCGGCATGCTGAACGCCTTCCGCTTCGGCGCCCCGCCGCACGGCGGTCTGGCCCCCGGCATCGACCGGATCGTCATGCTGCTGGCCGAGCAGGTGGCCATCCGCGAGGTCATCGCCTTCCCGCTGAACCAGCAGGGCCAGGACCTGCTGATGAACGCCCCGGCCGAGGCCCAGGAGCGCCAGTACAAGGAGCTGCACATCCGGGCCGCTCCCCCCATCAAGGTGTAGGGCCATCAAGGTCTAGTCCGAACAGAAAAAGGCCCCGGTTCTCGCGAACCGGGGCCTTTTGACCGTATGGGGCGGACGGTCAGTATTTGGGAGGCTGGGGAGCCTTGGGCGGCTTGGGCGGCGCGGGCGCGGCCCAGGCGGCGACGCCGGCGGCCTTCTGGGCTTCGGCGGCGGCCCTCTGGGCCTCGGCCTGGGCGCGCTGGAAGTCGACGATGACCCGGATCTGGCGGCGGTCGCCGTGACAGGAGCGGACGGTCAGGCCGCGGGGCAGGCGGGTGACGCCGTCGCCGCAGGCTTCGTCCAGCTGGTCCTGGTCCAGGCCCCGGGCGCCCGACAGGTCGGCCCCGCCGATCATGGCGTTCGACAGGTCGGCGCCCCGGAAGTCGGCGCCGTTGAACACCGCGCCGCGCAGGTTGGCGGCGTTGAACTCGGCGCCCCGGAAGTCGGCGCCGTCGAAGCGGCCGTTGGTCAGGTTGGCGCCGTTCAGCTCGGCGTTGCGGAAGTTGCCGTCGCGGGCGTTGACCGAAACCAGGTTGGCGCCGGTCAGCTCGGCGTTGGAGAAGTTGGCGCGGTTCAGCACGGCACCGACCATGTTGGCCCCGTGCAGCTCCGACGCCGAAAGGTCGACCCGGGTCAGGTTGGCGCTCTGGAAGTTGGCGCCGCTGCTCTCGACACCCGACAGGCGGGCGTCGGTGAAATTGGTGGAGGCGAAGTTGGCGCCCCGCATCTCGGCGCCGCGCAGATCGGCGCGGGTCAGGTCGGCGCTCTGGAAGTTGGAGCCGTAGAAGGCCGCGCCGCGCAGGTCCGAGCCGATCAGGATCGCCTTGGCGAAATTGGCGCCGGTGAACTTGGCGCCGGTCAGCTTGCGGCCCGACAGCTCGCAGCTGACGCACACGCCGCCGAACGAGACCAGACGGGCGACGTCCTTGTCCTCGCTCGAGGCCTGCGCCTGGCCGGCCAGGGCCGTCAGGCCCAGGGTCAGTGCTGCGAGTGAAACGCCCAAGCGGGACATCGAAATCTCCTATCAGCCAATACGCGACTGCATGAGTTACGATTTGGCCCCGCGAGCCGCCGGGCGCCACTTAAATCGCGGTAATGACAGCGACTTAACGGCAACCGGGGATGGAAAGGCCACGCGGCAAACGGGTGGACTGGTCGCCGCAGGCCCGGTTCAGCTGGCTCTGGGACAGGCCGACGGCGCGATCCATCTCGGCGCCGGAAAAGTTCGCGCCGGACAGATTGGCTCCGGAAAAGTTCGCGCCCTCCAGATAGGCGCCGACGAAGCTGGCGTTGGTCAGGTCGCTCCGGGCGAAGCTCGCGCCGCCAAACACGCCGCCATAGGCGTTGACGTCGCGCAGATCGCCGCCCGAGAAGCTGGCGCGGTTCATCACGACCGTCGACAGGTCGGCCTGGCGCAGGCGGGCCTTTGACAGGTTCAGGCCGCGCAAGGTCAGATTGGCGAGGTCGGCCTGGAACAGGTTACAGCCCGGGCAGCTCGCGCCGCTACGAACCCGGGCGATCTGGCTTGGGTTCTGGGCCAGGGCGGGGAGGGCGCCGGCCAGGGCGGCGGCGCTGAGCGCCAGGACGGCGAGACGGGCGATCGGGGTCATCTTGAAACGCATCCTGGCGACTATCGGCGCGATCAGGATGGCGCCGGAAGTTTAAGGCCGGGCAAACGACCTCAGGTCGCGGGCTCCGACCGGTTGGACTGCACGCCGCAACTGTCGCAGACGGTGATCGCGCCGCGCTGGGTCAGGGCGATGTCGCCACAGGCCGGGCAGACATCGGCTTCACCGACAGTGGGGCGGGCGCCGTCCTCGGACTTGCGTCCGCCGAACGGCAGGAACACCAGATTGTCGGGCGCAGCGCCGCGCGAGAAGCCCTTGGAGATGAACTTGCTGGCGGGCAGGGGCGCGGCTTCCGCCTCGGCGGCGTCGGCCTTGCCATGGCCCAGGC
Organism: Caulobacter sp.; assembly: GCF_965279145.1. Lineage (NCBI taxonomy): Bacteria > Pseudomonadati > Pseudomonadota > Alphaproteobacteria > Caulobacterales > Caulobacteraceae > Caulobacter > Caulobacter sp. The sequence continues at coordinate 3,979,893 of NZ_OZ257139.1, read as the reverse complement.
CGTCGGCGTTGAACTCCTGCGGGTCGGCGTTGGCCAGGTCATCACGCCCCAGATACGAGACGCCCAGTTCGCGAAACACATAGTCGAGGATCGAGGTCGCGGACTTGATGGAGTCGTTGCCCGTCACCGGCCCCGCTGGCTCGAAGCGGGTGAAGACGAAGGCGTCGACAAACTCGTCCAGCGGCACGCCATGCTGCAGGCCCAGAGAGACCGCGATGGCGAAATTGTTCATCAGGCTGCGGAAGGCGGCGCCTTCCTTGTGCATGTCGATGAAGATTTCGCCGACTTCGCCGTCGTCATACTCGCCGGTGTGCAGATAGACCTTGTGGCCCCCAACGGCCGCCTTCTGGATGTAGCCCTTGCGACGGTCGGGCAGCTTGCGGCGCGAGCGGTCGCGCTCGACGATTTTCTCGACCACCCGCTCGGTGACGACCTGCTCGCGCGCCGCCTGCCGTGGCGCTTCAGTGGGCTCTTCCGGCAGGTCCAGCCGGAAGTCGGCGGGAACATCGGCCCGGCTCAGGCGCAGGGCGCGAACGCCCGCTCGAGCCGCGGCGGCCTGCAGTCGAACGCCATCCACCGGCCGCGCGTCGAAGGGGAGGTGCAGGGCGACAGGGGCTGGCGCGCAGGTGAAGGTCTCGACGGCCGCGACCATCGCCAGTCGATCGGCCAGAGCCGGGGCCTCGATCGCCTGGAATGTCGCCCGCACTTCGGCGGTCAAGGCTTCGCAATCGGAGAGGCCGCCGGTTCCCAGCGCGTAACGCTCGGCTGCGCGGATCTCGCTTGGTGAAAAGCCCGCGAAGGCCAGGGTGTCGAAATGGGGTTGGGTCAGCGCCCGGGATGGCGCGCCCAGCACGTCGCTCAGAAAGCCCGCGCCCACCACGCTCGGGGCGAAAGCCTCGCGAAGCCCGCCGGCTGACCGCAGCACGCCCTCGACCATTTCGATCTCGTGTGCGGTGAAGCCTCGCGCTTGCAGCGTCTGATGGTCAATGGAAGGCGCGTCGGCGAGGGAGCCATGACCCAGAGCATGACGTCGCGCGCCGTCGATGTCGGCCTCGCTGCCCGTCAGAAAGGCGAAGGTCGCGGCGCTGAACGACGGCACCAACAGGCCGTCCGCGGTCTGTGCGGTCGAGACCGGAGACGCAGCGCCCGCGCAGCCCATCCGCGCGCCGCCAAGGCGCAGGCTGGCCTCGTCGTCTTCGAAGGCGACGGTGAGCGTTGAGGATCGCAGGCCGTGCTTCTTGGCCAGGCCATGAGCCATGGCCAGCGCCGTGGCGGCCTCGGCCGCTAGCGGGGAGCGGAGCGCCGCGGCTCGAACGCGACGCTCGGCCAAGCCACGCAGCACGGCTTGCCGGTCCTGGGTGAAGATCGGATCGGCGCCCAGGGTGGCGGCGACTTCGGCGCTGGCGGCCAGGGCCGCGCCCGTGGCCAGAGCCCAGAGGGCGGCGGCTCCATCTCGGCCGTCGCTGCTGGCCACCGAGAGGCCTTGCGCCAGCAGCCAGTCGCCGACGCCTGCCAGACCAATTACCGCGCGCTGCGCGCCGCGCTCGATTTCCAGCGCCGTCGTCCACAGATGGACGGCGTAACTGAAGCCCTGGATATTGAAAGCGTCGCCCGACTGGAAGGCCGAGGCGTCGATCGCCGCACCGAGCGTCGCGCCGCGAGCCACGGCCTCGGCGTCCTCCGGCGACAGGGCGAGGGTGAGGGCGCTGGTCTCCCAGCCGATCTGGGCCGCATGACTCGCGTCGTCGTCGCCGGCGGCGACGGTGGAGCGCGAGGCCGAGGCGACCATCGCGATGTCGGGCACCGCGTTCGGATCGGGCAACGGTGTGCGGTCTATCCCGGCCATGGCGATGGCGTCGGAGATCATCCGATCGTCCGCGCCCAAGTCGCGGGCCCGACGGGCGGCGCGAGCCAGCGCGGTATTTTTGCTGGGATCGGAGCAGGCCTTCGCGTCGCCATGGCATCGTTGAACCGCATCGCCGACCTGGGCGAGGGCGGAGTCGAGCTTCGCTGCGGCCTTGCTGGCGAGCAGGTGGCCCCGTCGACGGGCGACATGGCCCTCCGCGAGGCGGCGAAACTCGATCTGGGCGATGTCCGGCAGCAGGTCCAGGCCCGCTGCCGGGCTGGCTGGCGTAGCGACACCGGTGAGCATTGTCGTGAGCAGGGCGTCGCGGAAGGCGCCGGCGTCGGCGGCGTCGGCGAAGACGCCCCTGGCCAGGCCCGCCTTGGCTAGCCGTTCCGCGTAGCGCGAGGGGCCGCCGCCCAAGGGCGAATCCGACTCGAAGGGGGCTCCCGACCAATCCAGCCAGCACTCCACACGCGCATCGGTCCAGGACGCGGGCGCCAGGACGTCAAGGAAAGCATCGCTGCGTTCAAGGTCGCGTCGCTCCAGCCCGGGGGGCTGACCGACATATCCGGATTGAATGCGCATGTGCGATTCCGCGTCTAGGCGCTGGGAGGCTGCCAATCTAGAGCGCCCCATAGCAGCCTTCAATAGATGTTGGGGGCTAAGGGAGTATGGTCCACAAGATGTTGAAGCGCCATCGTTCGGTGTGATGCTGGACGCTATCGACTGGCCGCCCTATAGTCCGGCCGCTTCGTCGCGCTCGCCGCGACCCTAGAAGTCCTTGCAAATTCGGGTGCGAACGCAGTGCTGAAAGCGATCTTCACGTGGTGGAATGGCGCGACCCTTGGTCAGCGGTTCCACATTGGCCGCCGTGGCGTGTTCGTGGGGCAGGACGATTATGGCAACCGCTACTTCGAAGCCCGTGACGCCAATGACAGCTACGACGCTCACAAGCGTCGCTGGGTGATCTATACCGGCTATGCCGAAGCCTCGAAGGTTCCGGCCGAGTGGAGCGGTTGGCTGCACTATACCCTGGATGAGCCGCCGACCACGGCGCCGTTGATGCGCCGTGATTGGGAGAAGGATCACATTCCCAACCTCACGGGCACTGTTCACGCCTGGCGTCCCAAGGGCTCCCTGGCCCGTGGCGGCGAACGCGCCGTGGCGACTAGCGACTACCAGCCCTGGAAGCCGGAATAGACTGATGCGCCGATCGGTGATTCTGGGCGCGACCGTCGCTGTCGTCGGCCTGGTCCTGGTCGGCTCAGCGGCCGCGCGCCAATCCGCCGCGCCGGTCGCGCCTGCGGCTCCACAAGCGCCCGTCGCCCCGGCTCCCCAGCCGCAGGTGGCGCGCGAGGCCACGCCTGCCCCTCAGGCGGCGCCGACCCAGATCGATCCGACCGCGAAACCGACGCCCGCGCCAAAGCCTGTCGCCACGACGCCAACCAAACCGGCTGAGCCGGCGGAACCAGTCAAGCGGGGCCGCTCTTCGGTCGCGATCATTCAGGCGCTGGACAAGGTGACGACCGAAACGATGCGCTTCGAGGCGCCGATCGGTCAGCCTATTCGCTACAAGACCCTGATCTTCACCGTCCGCGCCTGCGAAACCGCCGCGCCGGACGAGGTGGCTCCGGAATCAGCGGCCTATGTGGTCATCGACACCCAACCCAAGGCCGTGGCGGGCCGCGTCGCCCCACCCGGGCGTCAGGTGTACAAGGGCTGGATGTATGCCAATTCACCGGGCATGAACCCGCTTCAGCACCCGGTCTATGACGCCTGGCTGATCGCCTGCAAGGCGTCGGCGCCGGTCGCGCCCGTCGACAATCGGTAGAAGTCGGCCTCGCCAGGCCAGGCGCGCGCCAGACGGCGTCGATAGTCGGCGCGTGAAATCTCCAGCGCCCCGAATTGCAGCAGGTGGTCAGTGATGAACTGGGTGTCCAGGAGTCGATAGTCGCCAACCCGCAATCGCGCCACCAGATGCGCCAGCGCAACCTTGCTGGCGTCTCGTTCCGTGGAAAACATGCTCTCGCCGAAGAACGCCGCGCCCAGAGAAACGCCGTAGAGACCGCCGACCATTGCGCCGTCTCGCCAGCATTCGACGCTGTGGGCCAGCCCGCGGGCGAAGAGCTCGCCGTAGAGACGCTGGATCGGCGCATTGATCCAGGTTTCCAGGCGGCCGGGACGAGAGGTCGCGCAGGCCTCGACCACGGCGTCGAAGGCGCTGTCGATCCGGATTTCGAACGTGTTGGCGCGCACCGTGCGGGCCAGTCGACGGGGAATGTGCACGCCGTCCAGCGGCAACACGCCCCGTCGCTCGGGATCAATCAGGAAGACGCTCTCGTCATGCCGGGCGTCGGCCATCGGAAAGACGCCGCGCTGGTAACAGGTGATGAGATCGTCGACCGTGAAGGCGTCCATTCGCGCCCTCGTCCCTATCCCTGCGCCTTGATCCAGCGCTCCAGCCAGTGGATGTCGTAGTCGCCGGCCAGGATGTCGGGCTGCACCAGCAGGTCCTGGAACAGCGGGATCGTAGTCTCGATGCCGCCGACGACCATCTCGCCCAGGCAACGCTTCAGGCGCGCGATGCACTCCTGACGGTCGCGACCGTGGACGATCAGCTTGCCGATCAGGCTGTCGTAATAGGGCGGGATCGCATAGCCGGTGTAGATCGCCGAATCCAGACGAACACCCAGGCCGCCGGGGGCGTGGAAGTCAGTGATGGTGCCGGGCGACGGCGTGAAGGTCCGCGCGTTCTCGGCATTGATCCGGCACTCGATCGCGTGGCCCTCGAAGACGACGTCTTCCTGGCTGAACGACAGCGGCAGACCGGCGGCGATGCGGATCTGTTCGCGCACCAAGTCGATGCCGGTGATGGCTTCGGTGACCGGGTGTTCGACCTGCAGACGGGTGTTCATCTCGATGAAGAAGAACTCGCCATTCTCCCAAAGGAACTCGATGGTGCCGACACCCAGATAGCCGATGGCCTTGACCGCATCGACGACGATCTTGCCGATCTTGGCGCGATCGGCCGCGCCGAGAGCGGGCGAGGGGGCTTCTTCCAGCACCTTCTGGTGGCGGCGCTGCAGCGAGCAGTCGCGTTCGCCCAGGTGCGCCACATTGCCATGGCTGTCGGCGATAACCTGGATCTCGATGTGGCGCGGCTTTTGGAGGTAGCGCTCCATGTAAACCGTGTCGTCGCCGAAGGCCGCACGGGCTTCCGAGCGCGCGGTCGAAACCGCTTCAGCCAGGTCTTCTCGTGTCTGGGCCACCTTCATGCCGCGACCACCGCCGCCGGAGGCGGCCTTGATCAGAACGGGGAAGCCGATCTTGTCGGCCGCCGCGAAGGCCTCTTCCTCTGTGGCCAAGCCGCCGTCAGAGCCGGGGACGACCGGGATGCCCGCGTCCTTCACCGCCTGCTTGGCGGTGATCTTGTCGCCCATCAAGCGGATGTGTTCGGGCTTGGGGCCGATGAAGGTGAAGCCGTGCGCGCCGACGATCTCGGCGAAGCGGGCGTTTTCCGACAGGAAGCCATAGCCGGGGTGAACGGCCTGGGCGCCGGTGATCTCGCAGGCGGCGATGATCGACGGGATGTTCAGATAGCTCTTGGCGGCGGGGGCGGGGCCGATGCAGACGCTTTCGTCGGCCAGGCGAACCCACATCGAATTGGAGTCGGCCTCGGAGTGGACCGCCACGGTGGCGATGCCCATCTCCTTGCAGGCGCGGTGAACCCGGAGCGCGATCTCGCCCCGGTTCGCGATCAGGATCTTGTCAAACATGATCGTTACTCGATGACGACGAGGGGCTCGCCGAACTCGACGGGCTGAGCGTCGCCGACGAGAATCTCGACGACCTTGCCGGCCTTGGGGGCCGAGATCGGGTTCATCGTCTTCATCGCTTCGACGATCAAAAGGGTCTGGCCGGCGGCGACGGTGTCGCCAACCTTGATGAACGCGTCAGCGCCCGGCTGGGGCGACATGTAGACCGTGCCGACCATCGGCGACTTGACCAGATCACCCGCAGCGCGGGCGGCGGGCGCGGCTGAGGCGACGGCTTCAGTGATCGGAGCGGCGGCCGGCGCTGGCGCGGCCTGCGGCGCATAGGCCTGCGGGGCCTGGACATAGGTGGTGGCCGCGGCGGCCACGGTCAGTTCGCGGGCCACGCGGATTTTCAGGCCCGCATGCTCGACCTCGATCTCGCTCAGGCCGGTGTCCTTCAGGATGTCCGCCAGTTTGCGGACCAGGCGGGCGTCGATCGACGGAGTCTCGACCGGATCGGCGGAAGCCTTGGGATTGGACATTGAAGCTACCTTGTTCTCTTGGCTCGCGGCGACTGCACGCCAGCGGGCTGGACCTAGTTCGCGCCGATCAGGCCGATAGCGGCCTCGATCGCCAGTTCATAACTCGCCGCGCCAAAGCCGGAGACGATCCCCGTGGCCGCCAGCGAGACATAGGTGTGGCGGCGGAATTCCTCCCGCGCCGCCGGGTTGGAAAGGTGGCACTCGATCACCGGGATGCTCAACATCTTGAGCGCGTCCAGCAAGGCGATCGAGGTGTGGCCGTAGCCAGCCGGATTGATCACGAGGGCCGAGGCAGACACACGCGCCTCCTGCACCCAGTCGATCAACTGACCCTCATGGTTGGACTGCCGGAAGACCACGGAGTGCCCATGCGAAGCCGCACGCGCCTCGCAGCGCGCCCGGACATCGTCGAGCGTGTCCTTGCCGTAGATCTCGGGCTCACGCGTTCCCAACAGGTTGAGATTCGGGCCGCTCAGCACATGGATCGGTTTTACCATTCGGCTCCGCCGTCGATTCCGAAGGTCTTGTATAGCCGGTTCCGCCGGGTCACAAGCAGGGCTCGCTCAGGAGGTGAGATGAGGCTTTTATTGAACGGCGACGAGCGGGACATCGCCGGGGTTTCCAGCGTCGCGGATCTGGTCGTCGCATTGGGTCTGGACGCCCGCAAGGTGGCCGTTGAACGCAATCTGGAGATCGTGCCGCGTTCGACCTATGGCGATACGGCGCTCGGGGATGGCGATCGCATCGAGATCGTCACCTTTATTGGCGGCGGCTAGAACGCTGCGGGTTCTACGGGTTTGAAACCGGACTTCCGCAGGCGTAAACCAGCCGCATGAACGCGCATGTTTCCCCCGACTCCGTCGCCGCCGATGACACCTGGACCGTCGCTGGCCGCACTTTCACCTCGCGACTGATCGTCGGTACGGGAAAATACAAGGACTACGCGACCAATGCGGCGGCCGCAGAAGCCGCCGGCGCGGAGATCGTCACCGTGGCCGTGCGCCGCGTGAACCTGACCGATCCGACCCAGCCCCTGTTGGTCGACTACATCAAGCAGGACCGCTTCACCTATCTGCCCAACACCGCTGGTTGCTTCACCGGCGAGGACGCGGTGCGCACCCTAAGGCTGGCCCGCGAGGCCGGCGGCTGGGATCTGGTGAAGCTGGAAGTGCTATCCGATCCCAAGACCCTCTATCCCGACATGGAAGAGACCCTGCGCTCTCTGAAGCTGCTGGTCGCCGAGGGCTTCCAGGTTATGGTCTATTGCTCGGACGATCCGGTCTATTGTCGCAAGCTGGAAGAGGCCGGCGCGGTGGCGATCATGCCGCTGGGCGCGCCGATCGGCTCGGGTCTGGGCATCCAGAACCGTGTGAACCTCAGAATCATCATCGAAAACGCCAAGGTCCCGGTGCTGGTCGACGCCGGCGTCGGCACGGCGTCTGACGCCGCGATCGGCATGGAACTGGGCTGCGACGCCATCCTGATGAACACCGCCATCGCTGAGGCCAAGGATCCGATCCGCATGGCCCGCGCCATGAAGCACGCGGTCATCGCGGGCCGCGAGGCCTATCTGGCCGGTCGGATGCCCAAGCGGATGTATGCCGATCCCAGCTCGCCGCTGGCGGGCCTGATCTAGACCTTCAGGTCGAGCAGCCGGCCCGTTGCGATCAGGCCTTTCTGACCCTGGCGGCCTTGGCCTGAGCGATCGCCAGCTTCAGGGCATTCATGTCCGCGCCGGGAATCAGCTGGTCGCCGATAATGAAGGCCGGCGTGCCTTCAATGGCCAAGGCCTGGGCCAGGCCGTGGGTGTCGGCCAGGTGCTGGGTCGTCGCCTGGCTGGCGCCGGCGGCGCGGGCCTTGGCGATGTCGATGCCGAGGCCGGCGGCGATTCGCAGAGCGGCGGCTTCGTCCAGGCTCTTCTCGGCCATCAGAGCCTGGTGCAGCGCCAGATCCTTGCCCTGGTCCTTGGCCCCGAGGAACAGGCGTGCGGCGGCCTCTGAATCATGGCCGAAGATCACGAAGTCCTTGAACACGAACCGGACGTCGGGGTTTTCCTGAATCAGCTTCACGATCTCCGGCGCGGCCTGTTTGCAATAGCCGCAGCGGTAGTCGAAGAACTCGGTGACGGTGACCACGCCGTTCGGATTGGCGACGAAGTCGCGTGGATCGCGTTCGATCGCCTGACGATACTGGCCGATGGCCTTGCGACCGGTCTCGGCGACCTTGGCCGCCTGCTTCTGTTCCAGCTTGGCGCTGACTTCCAGCAACACCTCGGGATGCTCCAGCAGGTAGGCGCGAACCCTATCGCCGAAGGCCTTGTCGGGCTTAGCGGGCGCACAGCCGGTCATCAGGGCGCCAGAAAGGGCGAGCGAGGCGGCGAAAACGCCAGCGCGGTGGGTCAGGTTCATGAGAGTCCCGGAAACGATGTCGATGATCAGCGGCGGAAGACGGACTGGGTCGCGCCTTCCTTTGCCAGATCCTTGAGGTCCTGGTTGCTGGGGCGCGAGGCCAGGACAATGTCCGTCGCGCGCCGCCATTCGGGGGTGTCCTTGGTCAGGAGTTCGCGGGCGCGCATGGCGAACACCCGGGCTTCCTGCGGCGCGCCCATGGAGAAATACTGCTCGGCGGTGGCCAGACGGGCTTCGCCGTCCTTGCCCTGCTGGTCATAGGCCTGGGCCAGAAGACGCCAGGTGACGGCGTTGTCGTTCTCGGCCAGCAGGGCGCGTTTCAGCTCCTGCACGCCTTCCTCGACCTTCTTGGGATCATTGAGGCCGATCAGGGTTTGGCCCAGATTGATCCGCAACAGAGCCGCGTCGGGCTTTAGTTCCACCGACCGGCGCTGAGGCGCCTCGGCCAGCTGAACGCGATTGAATTCAAACAGAACCTGGCCCTTGAGTTCCCACAGGTAAGGGTTTTTTGGCTGCTCGGTCAGCAGGCCGTCGATCAGGCCAAGGGCGCGATCGGGCTCCTTCATCTGATAGTAGGCGATGGCGCGCGCATACCGGGCCGGATAGCTGCGGTCGGTTTCCTTGTATTTGATCAGGGCCGACTGAGGGTTCATGAACCCTTCCAGCTTGGCCTTCATGATCTCGTGCTCGGCCAGATCCTCCGGCGTGTCGACCTGCTCGTAGTTCGACAGGTGTTCGACGCGGTTGCGCAAGGCGTCGATCCGCTCAGAGGAGAGCGGGTGACTGCGGAAGTAGGCGAAGCGCCGCGACTGGTCGAAAACCTCCTGGTAGCGGAAGTTGTCGAAGAACTCGACGAGGCCGCGTCCGGACTGGCCGGTGGCTTCCAGCAGGGTGGCCCCGGCCTGGTCGGCGCGGCCTTCCTGCTCGCGGCTGTAGCCCAGCGCGCCCAGTTGGCCAAAGAAGCTGGCGTTGCCCAATAGCACCGCGCCAGCGTCCGGCGCGCCGGCCAGGGCGGCCAGAACGCCAAGGCCCATCGTCAGGATCATCGGCTTGAGGCCGGCCCTCGTCATGTCCCCGGAGCGAAACGAGTGGCCGGCCTGCAAGTGACCGACTTCGTGGGCGATGACGCCCTTGAGCTGATTAGGGTTTTCGGACTGACGGATCAGGCCCGTATTGATGCCCATGATGCCCGGCGCGGCGAAGGCGTTCAGTTCCTTGCTGCCGATCAGCAGGATGTGCACGGACTTGGGATCCAGGCCGGCGGCCCGGAAGATCGGCACGGCGTCGTGAAGGAGGATTTCCTCGATCTCGGTGTCGCGGATCAGGGATTCGCCGTCTTGGGCTTGTGCGGACACCGGCGCGGAAAGGCTGATCGCCGTCACGATCGCGACGGAACACAGGGCGCGGAACCGTTTTTCAGCCCACCGCGTGCGGGAGGTCATCCAGTGTCTCCAGGTCGCGCCCCCGCGATCGAGGCCAATGTAACGTGGATTTCCGCGGTCTGTGAACCGCTGCTTTCCATCTTCCGTCACCAGCCCATATAGGCGTCGTGGACGGCCGAGCCAGGGCCCGGCCGTCCACGATCACGCATTAGCCCCGGCGCCACCAGCCCTTGCGGGGCTTGGCCGGCGGTTCGGAGATCTCGGCCGGGTCCGGCTCGGCGGGCGCCGAGACAGTTTCCAGCGCGGGTTCAGGTTCGGGCGCCGCGACAGGCGTGGGCTCGACGACGACTTCCGGCGCGGCTTCGACCGGCGCGGCGACCTCGACGACAGCTGCGGGTTCTTCGACCGCGACGGCCTCGGTTTCCGCCACGGCGTCCACCGCGGCGTCGGCCTTGCGGCCTCGGGCGCGGGGCCGACGAGCCTTCTTCGGAGCATCCTCGCTGGGAGCGGGGAGCTCGACCCAGATATCGCTGGGCGGGGCTTCCACGACCGCCGAGGCGATCACGGGCGCATCGGCCATGGCTCCAATCTCGGCCTCGACCTCGATGGCGGTTTCGATAGCCGCAGGACGCGCTTCACGCTCGCCGCGACGGCCACGACCCGAGCGACCCGAGCGACGCTCGGAGCGGTCAGCCCGTTCGGGGCGGTCGGCCGGTTCAGCACGTTCGGCGCGTTCGACCGGAGCCCGTTCGGGCTCGCGCTCGGGCGCCGGGCGGCGGGGTTCGCCGCCACGACCATCGAGAGCCGCCGGATCGTGCCAGGCAAAGGCGCTGTCGCCGAACGGGACGCGCGGACGGATCCAGACGAAGGCGTCGGCCGGGCGATCACCGTCCTCGCGACCGCCACGACGGCCGCCACGACGTCCGCGACGGCGGCGACGACGACGGGCTTCCTCGTCTTCACCTTCGATGGCGAAGTCGCCATCACGGGCGTCGTCGCCCAGATCGTCGTCGGAACCTTCGGCGGCTTCGGCGTCCGGCGCGGCGTCGGTCTCATCCCGGCGGCCGCGACGGCGACGCTTGCGCTTGCGGTTGCGATCGCTGTCGTCCTCGGCCGTTTCGGCGCGGGGCTTGCCCCGCGACGCGGCGCGGGTCGAGGCGTCGTCATCGTCGGTGTCTTCGCGTTCGACCTCTTCCTCGTCGAGGACTTCCTCATCCTCGTCTTCGTCCTCGTCGTCATAGGCGAAGTCGTCGTCGGCCAGGTCGTCAGTCAGCGGCGCCGGCGCGACGGCGATGCGCTCGCCCAGCTCGGTGCGCTCGATCTCGTTTTCGGCGGCGTGCAGCGTATCGTCGACCAGCACCGTCACGAACAGACCATGGGTCTGCTGAAGGCGGATCAGGTAGGCGCGCTTTTCATTCAGAATATAGATGCCGACGGCGCGCGAGACCTTCAGGGTCACCGAACCGCTGCCCTTGAGGGCTTCGACTTCCACGGCGCGCAGGGCGGCGAGGGCGCTGGACTCGACCGAGCGGACCCGGCCGGTGCCTTCGCAGTGTTCGCAGACGTGGGTGGTGCCTTCCAGAACGCCGGTGCGACGGCGCTGACGGCTGATTTCCATCAGGCCAAAGCCGCTGATCTTGCCCATCTGGATGCGGGCGCGATCGTCCTTCAGGGCGTCCTTGAGGACCTTTTCGACGGCGCGATTGTTCTTGGCCTCATCCATGTCGATGAAGTCGATGACGATCAGGCCGGCCAAGTCGCGCAGCCTCAGCTGGCGAGCGGCTTCCTCGGCCGCTTCGGTGTTGGTCTTCAGCGCGGTGGCTTCGATATTGCGCTCGCGCGTGGCCTTGCCCGAGTTGACGTCGATGGCGACCAGGGCTTCGGTCTGGTTGATCACCAGATAGCCGCCCGAACGCAGAGGAACGATCGGCGAATAGATCTGCGCCAGATGGTCCTCGATACGGTGCTTGACGAACAGCGGGGCCGGATCGCGGTAGTGGAAGACCTTCTTGGCCTGGCTGGGCATCAGCATGCGCATGAAGTCGCGCGCCTCGCGGAACCCGGCCTCGCCCTCGACCCAGATGCCTTCCAGCTCCTTGTCGTACATGTCGCGGATGGCGCGCTTGACGAGGTCTTCTTCCTCGTAGATCAGCGCCGGGGCGACCGAATGCAGGGTCGTCTCGCGGATGTTTTCCCACAGGCGCAGCAGATAGTCGTAGTCGCGCTTGATCTCGGCCTTGGTGCGCTTGGCGCCGGCCGTGCGGACGATCAGGCCCATGCCTTGCGGCACGTCCAGGCTCTGAACGACGCTCTTGAGGCGCTTGCGGTCGGTCACCGTGGTGATCTTGCGGCTGATGCCGCCGCCCCGCGCCGTGTTGGGCATCAGGACGCCATAGCGGCCGGCCAGAGACAGATAGGTGGTCAGGGCCGCGCCCTTGTTGCCGCGCTCTTCCTTGACGACCTGAACCAGCATGATCTGCCGGCGGCGGATCACCTCCTGGATCTTGTACTTGCGCATCAGACGGCGCTTGCGACGCGCCAGTTCTTCCTCGACCGCATCCTCTTCGTCGTCGATGGCGTCGCCGTCATCGTCGTCGCGAGCGTGATGATGATCATCCTCGTCATCGTGCGAGTCGTCGCGCATCAGCGCTTCCCGGTCGGCGACCGGGATCTGGTAGTAGTCGGGATGGATCTCGTTGAAGGCGAGGAACCCGTGGCGGTTGCCGCCATACTCGATGAACGCAGCCTGGAGGCTGGGCTCAACGCGGGTCACCTTGGCGAGATAGATATTTCCGCGAAGCTGTTTGCGGGTCTGGCTTTCGAAATCGAATTCTTCAACCCGGCTTCCGTCCACGACGACCACACGCGTCTCTTCGGCGTGTGCTGCGTCGATCAGCATCTTCTTCGACATTAAGGGAATCTCCACGGCGCACGGCGGGCTCTTGGCCCGGTCGCCGATATGAAAGACAGGCGCGCGCGTCACCGCCCGTCGCTCCGCCAGTGCGGTTGCGAGAGGTCGGATGCCAATGGCGGACGGGTGCGGCGCAGCCCATGAGGTTTCGTTTTCTCCACCGCACCGTGAGGCGCGGGCTGGATGGTTTACCGGGTCGCGCCAGAGTGGCGCTGATCGGATGGCGCGTCGTCGCCGGGAAGGCGCAGAGCCCGACGCGGGCTCTTCGGAACGGGCCTCGGGCAGGCGTCTGCCTACGAACGAAGGATCGATCCTTGAAACAGGTCGTCTAGTCGCGGCGCACGAAACGAAAGAGGCGAAAGGCTTCGATCATATCGCGGTCGCTCGCGCGGGCTTCCATGACGATCACGTCGCTCGCACGCTCGGGAATTGTAGCAACATCGCGAGGCAAAAGGAAAGCACTCGACAACACGGCCCGGTTTAACGCTTTTGCTACCGCGCTTGGTGGATATTGACGTTTGGTTCACCAGATGGGGATGCGTGGGCGCGGTATGCGTAAGGTTCTCATAGGTTTAGCTCGGGCTGGCTGGCTGAAGGCGGCGTTTATCGTCGCCGGCCTGACTGTTACGGGCGTGGCTGTCGCCATGGCTCAGGGCCAGGCGCCGGCCGCTGGCGTGCAAAAAGTACGCTTCGGCGGAGACCGCGCAGAGACCCGCATCGTCATCGACCTGGATCGCGCCGCTGTCGGACGTTTGATCGCCGACGGCTCGGTGGATCAACGCATCGTCATCGGACTGCCCAATGTCTCGGTTTCGGGCGATCTTCAGGGCGCTGGACAAGGCCTGGTCAAGCGCTGGGTCATCGACGAAGCCGGTGGCGGTGCGCGCCTTCGGCTGGATTTGGCCGGACGTGCTGAAGTTCGCAGGCGCTTTCTGTTGCCGCCCGGCGACGGCGCCGTGGCCTATAGATATGTGATCGATCTGAAGGCGATCGACGGCGCGGCTCCGGCGTCGGCCATGCCCAAGCTGGTTCAGGTCTCCAGCGCCGTGAAGGCCGCCCCGCTTCGTCTGAAGAAGGTCATCGTCATCGACGCCGGCCATGGCGGCAAGGACCCCGGTTCGCTGGGCGCTTCGGTCTATGAAAAGGATGTCACTCTGGCCGCCGCCAAGGCGCTGAAGGCCCGACTGGAAAAGACCGGCCGGTTCCAGGTGGTCATGACTCGCGACACCGACACCTTCATCCCACTGGAGGCGCGGGTGCAGATCGCCCGCCGCGCCGACGCCGACCTGTTCATCTCGATGCACGCCGACTCCGGGCCGGACATCTCCACTCGCGGCGCCAGCGTCTACACGCTGTCTGAAAAGGGCGCCGATCGCGTCGCGCGGGTGCTGGAGAAAGACGACTGGCTGATGAAGGCCAGTCTGCCGGGCCGTGATCGCGCGGTAAGCCAGATTCTTTTGGACCTGTCTCAGCGCGCCACCAAGAACCGCTCCGCCGCCTTTGCTCAGCTTTTGCTGGAGCGGGTGGGCGAGGAAACCTCGCTGCTGCGGCGCAGTCATCGCGACGCCGGCTTCGTCGTCCTGCTGGCGCCGGATGTGCCCGCCGTTCTGCTGGAAATGGGCTTCATCACCAATGTCGAGGATGAACGCCTGCTGAGCAATCCCGGCAGCCGCGCGCGCGTGGTCAACGCCGTCGGCGACGCCATCGAGTCCTATTTCGCGGCCCAGGTCCGCAAGTCCTGAGGCGTGCGCGCCGTTGGCGCCCCGCCTAATGCGCGTTAGAGGCATGGACTTGAGTCGGCGCGCGACGTTGCGACCGCAAAACCGCTTACACTTTTGTGCAGCCGGCTCTAGAGGATGGACATGAGGCGGGCGAGGGCGCGTCGCCCGACGGAGGCCGCGTGGATCTGAAACCCACCGAACGATGGATGGCCATCGCCGGCGTAGCGGTGCTTTCCGCGATCGCCGTGGCGGGCTTCGCGATCGCGATCTATGCGGCCTGGCTGTTCCACGACATGCCCGACGCCGGCGAGTTGCAGGACTATCGTCCGCCGACCGCGACGCGCGTCTATGCCTGGGACGGCACCCTGATCGGCGAATACTCCAAAGAGCGCCGCATCTTTGTTCCATACGACCAGATACCGCCCCAGTTGGCCCAGGCCTTCATGGCCGCCGAGGATCGCAACTTCTTTCGCCACAGCGGCGTCGATGTCGGCGGCTTCTCGCGCGCCATGCTCAAGAATGTCGGCAATGCCGCGCGGGGCAAGCGCCTCGAGGGCGGCTCAACGATCACCCAGCAGGTCGCCAAGAACGTCCTGCTGACCAGCGACGCCACGGTCGGCCGCAAGTTCAAGGAAGCGATCCTGGCGCATCGCCTGGAGCAGTCGCTCGACAAGCAGCAGATCCTCGAACTGTACCTCAACGAAATTTGGCTGGGCTATCGCTCGTTCGGCGTCGGCGCGGCCTCCTACAACTATTTCGGCAAGTCGCTGCCGGACCTGACCCTGGCAGAGTGCGCCTATCTGGCCGCGCTGCCCAAGGGGCCTGACAACTATCACCCGGTCCGCAACAAGGCCAAGGCGATCGCCCGCCGCAACTGGATCCTGGGCCAGATGGCCGAGCTGGGCTGGGTGTCGAAGGCCGACGCCGCCAAGGCCATGGCGGAGGATCTGGTGGTCCAGGCCGCGCCCAAGCGCGCCGCCTATCGTGACGCCGACTATTTTGTCGAAGAAGTGCGCCAGCGCGGCGTCGCCACCCTCGGTCCCCGCCTGAACGAGGGCGGCTACTACATGCGCACGACTCTCGATCCGCGCCTGCAGACCGCCGCTCGCGTCGCCCTGATGGACGGCCTTGAGAACTATGACCGTCGCCACGGCTGGCGCGGCGCCTGGGGGCATGTCGAGGCTGACAACGCCGACTGGGAAAAGGCCGCCCGCGCCAAGGCGCCGCCGTCCGAACGTCCAGGCTGGCGACCTGCCCTGGTGACCTCGGCCGACGGCCGTATCCGACTGACCAAGAATGCGGGCGAGGGCGCCCTCACGGGCGCCGACGTAGCCTGGGCTCGCGCGACCAAGGGGCTCAAGCCCGGCGATCTGATCTTTGTCGAACAGGTCGACAATTCATCCGCCTATCGCCTCAGGCAGGTGCCTGCCGTCAATGGCGCCCTGGTGGCTATCGAGCCCAACTCCGGCCGGGTGATCGCCCTGGTCGGCGGGTACAGTTTCTCGCTGTCGAATTTCAACCGCGCCACCCAGGCGATGCGTCAGCCGGGCTCGGCCTTCAAGCCGTTCGTCTACGCCGCCGCCCTCGAGAACGGCTACACGCCGGCCAGCGTGGTGGTCGACAGCGCCATCACCCTGAAGGGCGCCAACGGCGAGGACTGGAGTCCCGAGAACTACCACAAGGAGTTCTACGGGGCGCAGCCGCTGCGCAAGGGCCTGGAGCAGTCCATCAACGCCATGACCGTGCGCCTGGCCCAGAGCGTCGGCATGAAGAAGATCATCGAGTTCTCCAAGCGCACCGGCGTGGTGCGCGACATGGAGCCCGTGCTGGCCATGGCCTTGGGGGCGGGGGAAACCACGCCGTTCAAGCTGACCTCGGCCTATGCGCCCTTCGTCAACGGCGGTCGCCGCGTCGAGCCCCACCTGATCGAACTGGTCCAGGATCGCGAAGGCAAGGTCATCTTCCGCGCCGACAAGCGTGACTGCATCAAGTGCAACGCCGGCTTCAACGGCGACGAAAGCCCGCGCTTCCAGGCGCCGGGTGAGCAGGTCATGGACCCAGTGACGGCCTATCAGATCACGTCGATGCTACAGGGCGTGGTCCAGCGCGGCACGGCGGCGGCGGTCAGCTCGCTGGGTCGTCCCCTGGCGGGCAAGACCGGCACCACCAACGAATATCGCAGCGCCTGGTTCGTGGGCTATTCGCCCAACGTGGTGGTCGGTGTCTTTGTCGGCTTCGACGACAATCGCTCGCTGGGCGAGGGGGAAACCGGCGCCGTGGACGCCGTTCCGGTGTTTATGGACTTCATGAAGGAAGCCCTGAAGGGCACGCCGGTTGTCGACTTCAAGCCGCCCAAGACGGCCAAGTTCGCCATGGTGCGCGGCATCCGCGAGGCTTTCCGTCCCGGCACCGAGCCGAAGGTCGAGGTTCCGACCGCCATCGCCGGGCCGCAGCCCTATTCTGACGCCTGGCCCAACGGCGTGCCGACCGGCGCGCCCAACGCCGCCGAGGCCGCCAAGCCGCCGCCCAAGGCTCCCGATCCGTTGAGCGGCCTCTATTGATCCATCATCGACGTTGCGTCGACTCCGGGCGCGGGCTATTCCCCGCGCCCTTCACCACTGTCACGGAGTTACGTGATGAGACCGGATGTCGAGGCCTCCGCGGCTGACATCGAGCAGTCCGTAGGACTGCTCAGGAGGCGTCTTTGACTGGGATGCCGCACTTCGCAAGCTCGATGAGCTGAACGCGCGGGTCGAGGACCCGACCCTTTGGGACAAACCCGCCGAAGCCCAGGCCGTCTCGCGCGAGCGCGCCAGCCTGGCCACGCGTGTCGAGGCCGTACAGGCCCTCGAACAGGGTCTCAAGGACGCGCTGGAATATGCCGAGCTGGCCGACATGGAGGGCGACGACGCCCTGCTGGAGGACGCCCGCGCCCAGCTCAAGGATCTCAAGGACCGCGCGGGTCGCGCCGAGCTTGAGGCCCTGCTGTCTGGCGAGGCCGACGGCAACGACTGTTATGTCGAAATCAATTCCGGAGCCGGGGGCACCGAGTCGTGCGACTGGGCCGGTATGCTGCTTCGCATGTATTCGCGCTGGGCCAACGCTCACAAGATGAGCGTGGAGCTGGTTGAAGAGACGGCCGGCGACCAGGTCGGCATCAAGTCGGCCACCCTGCTGGTCAAGGGCCCGAACGCCTATGGCTGGCTGAAGACCGAGGCCGGCGTTCACCGTCTGGTGCGCATCAGTCCCTATGACGCGGCGGCCAAGCGCCACACCAGCTTTGCTTCGGCCTGGGTCTATCCGGTGGTGGACGACGCCATCGAGATCGAGATCAACCCGTCCGATGTGCGCACCGACACCTATCGCGCCAGCGGCGCCGGCGGCCAGCACATCAACAAGACCGACTCGGCCGTGCGCCTGACGCACATTCCGACGGGCATCGCGGTGGCCTGCCAAGCTGGCCGTTCGCAGCACCAGAACCGCGAGGAAGCGTGGAAGATGCTGCGCGCGCGCCTCTACGAGGCCGAACTGCAGAAGCGGGAAGCCGCCCAGCAGGCGCTGGAAGATCAGAAGACCGATATCGGCTGGGGTCACCAGATCCGCAGCTACGTCCTGCAGCCCTACCAGATGGTCAAGGACCTGCGGACCAACGTCGAGACCTCCGACACCCAGGGCGTGCTGGACGGCGATCTGGACGAGTTCATGGGCGCGTCTCTGGCCCAGCGCGTCGGCGCCACGCGCGACGCCTAAGGGCCTCTAGTCCCGCTGACGTCGCCAGGCCGTCAGCGGGACATAGATCGCCGCTTCCGTCGGCCCGTTGCGGTCCACGCTGATCAGACCTCTCCGCTTCAGAACCTCCACCGCGCTTTGCGCCGTGCGGCGAGACAGCCCAGTGCGCTCGGCCAACTGGGCGTGGCTGAAGACCGCGCGCCCGTCGGCGTGGGCGCCGAGACCGGACTGGTGCTGTTCACGCCGGAAGGCCACGAGGACCGCATTGGCACGTTCTTCAACGGTTCGCTGGCCTGCGACGATGTCGAGCACAGCTATCGCAGAATGGTCGAGAAGGGCGTCGAGTTCGAGGGACCGCCTCAGAAACAGCCCTGGGGGACCTTCGCCAGGTTCAAGGATCCAGACGGCAACACCTTCGTGCTGTCCAGTCGCTGACCCTTAACGAAAAACGCCCCGGCTGGCCGGGGCGTTTGCGTGTCTTCAGGCCGGCTTGGCTTGAGCTTCGATCGGGGGCGCCAGGACGGGCGTCGGCGCGGCTTGCGGCGCGGGGCGCTGGAACTTCAGGCTGCGGCCCTGGAAGAAGGCGCCGGTTTCCATCGCCAGCTGCTCGTGGGTGATGTCGCCGTCGATATAGGAGGTGCCATAGAGGCGCACCTGCTTGGACGTGATCGAACCGACCACGCGGCCGCGAACCTCGACCACCTCGGCATAGACCGAGCCCTCGACATGCCCGGTTTCGCCGACGGTCAGGCGGCCGACGCGAACATCGCCGCGCACCACGCCGTCGATCTGGAGCTCGCCGTCGCCCGTGACGCCGCCCTCGATGGTGATGTCAGCCGAGATCAGCGAGGCGACCTTGGGCGGAGACTTACGCGCACTGTCCACCGTCGACACCGGGGTGGGCAGGGGCTCGATCTTGGTCGGGCCACGGGCCGGAGCCTTAGTTTGTTTGCTGAACATACTCACCAGCCTTCAAAAACCGATTGGGGTTCTGAGCGCGACCATTGGCCCAGACTTCGTAGTGCAGGTGCGGACCGGTTGAGCGGCCGGTCGAGCCCATGGCCCCAACGCGTTGCCCGATCGCCACGCGTTGTCCAACCCGGACGGCGGTCGCCTGAAGGTGAGCGTATCGCGTCTTGAAGCCGCCGCCGTGGTCGATCTCGACCGTGTTGCCATAGCCGGAGCGCACGCCGGTGAATGAGACCACGCCCGGGGCCGTCGCCAGGATCGGCGTGTAGAACGCGCCGGGGAAATCCAGACCCGAATGGAAGGCCGGGCGATGGGTGAAGGGGTCGAACCTTACGCCGTAGCTGCTGCTGAGCGCCGGGTTGCTGGTTGGACGGAAGAACGGAAGCTTCTGGGCTGCGGCGTTCAGCGAGCGCATGTCCGACATGTCGGTGGCGGCGCGCTGGATACGGCTGGCGAACTCTTCATCGACGTCAAGCACGGCGGCCAGGGCGCGCGGGTCCTTGGCCTCGATCAGCGGGCCGCCCAGCGAAGCGCCGCGCCCCGTGTAGGTACCGGCGTCCAGGCCGGCCATGCGCATGGCGAGGCGAAGGCGTTCGGCGCGGCTCTTGGCGAAGGTCTCGGCGGCGTCGATCAGGCGTTCCTGATCCATCCGCGTGGCCTGAATGCGCTGTACGGGCGAGGCGGCCAGAAGTCGGGGCTTGGCGACCTTGAGCGCGTCGGCGGCGCCAGGCACGCCCTTGAAGTCGCTGACCAGCATCGCCAGGGCGGCGTGGCGTTTCTCGACCGAGGCGGCCAGATCATCGATCGAGCCATTCGTGGCCGACAACTGAGCCAGAGCACGGTTCAGGCGGTCCTGACGGTCGGCGTTGAGGCGCTCATAGTAGGCGCGCTGCTTGATGACCTGCTGGTCGGTCGAACTTACGGCCAGGGCGCTGACCATCATCGAGGCGGTGCAGACACCCATCCAGAGGGCGGCGATGCCAACGCCGGCGGCGGCAAGCAGTTGTTTGTTGGTGGAAAAAACGTAGCCGCGCATCTCGCCGCCGGAGCGGATGTAGAGATGGCGCTCGGGAAACAGGCCTTCCAGGGATTGCCGAAGCCGCTTGAAGCGCTTGATCACCATGGCCTAGGAAACCCCCGTTTTCAGGACAGGGGGATATGCAACGATAAAGCCGAACGGTGCAAGACTCTTCACTCCGTAAGGGAGCGCGAGTCGAAAAAATCAGCATGCGGCAGCAAGCGTTAACGCGTTCTGAATGCGCCGACCACGCCGGACGGCCGCGATCATGACAGAAGCTGGATGATCGCGGCGGAAATGCAACAGTGTTGCAGGCGGGCCGATCCGCCGTCAGAACGCAGGAGTTCGCTGAAAGCGCAGCTATTTCAAGGCACGGGCGGCGGTGAGAACCGCCTTGATGTGACCGGGCACCTTCACCTTACGCCAGACCTCGCGGATCACGCCATCGGCGTCGATCAGGAAGGTCGAGCGATCAATTCCCATATATTTGCGGCCGTACATGCTCTTTTCGACCCAGGCGCCATAGGTCTCGACGATCTCTCCGGTCGTGTCAGCGGCCAGTTCGACGGTGAGGTCGTGCTTGAGGCGGAACTTGGCGTGCGAGGCGGCGCTGTCCTTGGAAACGCCGATGATCACCGTGCCGACCTTGGCGAATTCCTCGACCTCGGACGAGAACTGAAGCGCCTCGGACGTGCAGCCTGAAGTGTCGTCCTTGGGATAGAAATAGAGGACGATCTTCTTGCCCTTCAGGCTCGCAAGACTGACCCGGCCGGTATCGGTGGGCAGGTCGAACGCAGGAGCCTTGTCGCCGGCTTGAAGCATCGTCTCTCTCCGTAATTCGGTTCTACGTCGATATTTCCAGCGATCCCGGACCGCCCCTCGGAGGCGGTCCGGGATGACACTGGTCAGATGGGTTTGACCAGAACGATCTTCTTCTTGCCGGCCGCCAGCTTGACCACCCCGTCGATCAGGTCGGCGTCAGTGACCACGCGGTTGGCGTCGGGCTCGGCCTTATCGTTGACCTTCACGCCGCCGCCCTGGGCCAGGCGGCGAGCTTCGCCGCGCGAAGCGGCCAGACCGGCGTCGGCGAACAGGTTGGCGAGGACGATCCCGGCCTTCAAGTCCGCGGCGGGAACCTCGAAGGTGGGCAGATCGGCCGAGGTCACACCCTGCTCGAAGGCCTTCTCGGCGGCGTCGCGCGCCGAACGCGCGGCGTCTTCGCCGTGCGCCATGCGGGTGGCCTCGTCAGCCAGAACCTTCTTGGCGTCGTTTATCCGGGCGCCCGGCAGGGCTTCCAGGCGGGCGATCTCGTCCAGGGGCAGGTCAGTGAACAGCTTCAGGAACCGTCCGACATCCGCGTCCTCGGTGTTGCGCCAGAACTGCCAGTAGTCATAGGGGCTCAACTGTTCGGCATTGAGCCAGACGGCGCCGGACATGGTCTTGCCCATCTTGGCGCCCGAGGCGGTGGCCAGCAGCGGCGTGGTCAGCCCGTAGGCGGCCTTCTGGTCGACCCGCCGGGTCAGCTCGACGCCGTTGAGAATGTTACCCCACTGGTCCGAGCCGCCCATCTGCAGCACGCAGCCATGGGCGCGGTTCAGCTCCAGGAAATCGACCGCCTGCATCAGCATGTAGTTGAACTCGAGGAACGTCATCGGCTGCTCGCGTTCAAGCCGCAGCTTGACCGAGTCGAAGGCCAGCATCCGGTTGACCGTGAAGTGCACGCCGTAATCGCGCAGGAACTGCACATAGCCGAACTTGGAGAGCCACGCGTCGTTGTCGACCATGATCGCATCGGTCGGACCGTCGCCGAAGGTCAGGAACTTGGCGAACACCTGCTTGATGCCGGCGATGTTGGCGGCGATGTCGGCGTCCGACAGCAGCTTGCGGCTCTCGTCCTTGCCGGTGGGATCGCCCACCTTTGTGGTGCCGCCGCCCATCAGGACGATCGGCTTGTGGCCGGCCTGCTGGAGGCGGCGCAGCATCATGATCTGAATCAGCGAGCCCACGTGCAGGCTGGGCGCCGTGGCGTCAAAGCCGATGTAGGCCGTGACGATCCCGCCGGCGGCGGCGGCGTCCAGTTCATCGGGGTGGGTGATCTGGTGGATATAGCCGCGCGCCTGCAGCGTCTGCAGGAATTCCGACTTGAACGAGGCGGGCGCGGACATGGATCGACTCTCTGGATGGGACGACTCTTGCGGAGACGGTGGGCCGTCTAGCACGGGCGGGCCTGTATGTGGCGAGGGTTTCATAAGGTCAGTCTCCGGATAAGGCCGGAGCGCCATGATCTTGTGAGACGCGACCCCGGCAGGGTGGCGACGTGTCAGGCCGGCCTCCCGCTATTTCAGCGGGCGGTAATAGGCGCGGACGGGGAAGCGGGTGGCGATCATGGGGTCTAGCTACAGGTCCGCGAGCATGGCAGTCAACGGCGATGCGCATCCTGGGATTCATGACCGGCACCTCGCTCGACGCTGTCGACATGGCGGTGCTGGAGACCGACGGCGAAGACATCCAGGCCTTTGGCCCGGCGGGCGAGCGAAAGCTCCGCGAAGCGACCCGCGATCTGTTGCTGGCGGCCACAGACCAGGCCCGGGCCTGGGCGCGCGGCGAGCCTGAGCCCGCGATCTTCGAGGAAGCCCGCCGCGCCGTCGCCGACGAGCACCTGTACGCGGCGGAAACCTTCATCGCCGAGCATGGCCTGGCCTGGAGCGATTTCGACCTCCTGGGCGTGCACGGTCAGACCGTTCTGCACGAGCGTCCGCAGCCGGGCCGGATCGGCCGCACCGTACAGCTTCTGGACGCGGAACGGCTGGCCACGGCCACCGGCCGCCCTGTCGCCTTCGACTTCCGCACCGCCGACGTCGCGGCCGGCGGGGAGGGCGCGCCATTGGCCCCGATCTATCACGCCGCCCGCGCCCGGGCCTCGGGTCTGGCGACGCCCGTGGCGGCCCTCAACGTGGGCGGGGTGGCCAACATCACGCTGATCCATGCCGACGGAACCCTGCTGGCTTTCGACACAGGCCCCGGTAACGGCATGATCGACCTGATGCTGCAGGCTCGGGGGCTGGGACGGTTCGATGAGAACGGTCGGCTGGCGGCCGTGGGCATGGTGGATGAAGTCGCTCTTCAGGGCCTGCTTGCGGGCGCCTACTTCAACGCGCCCGCGCCCAAGTCGCTGGACCGCTACGATTTCACCCTCGACGCGGTCGAGCATCTTTCCGCCGAAGACGCCGCCGCCACCCTGGTGGCGTTTACGGCCGAAGCCGTCGTCAAGGCGTTCGACAAGGGCGCGCGTCCCCGCGCCCTGATCGTCTGCGGCGGCGGCCGGCACAATCCCGAGATCATGCGCGTGCTGGCTGAACGGGCGCCGGTGCCAGTCAAGACCGCCGAGTCTTTCGGCTGGCGGGGCGATGCCATAGAGGCCGAGGCCTTCGCCTATCTCGCGGCGCGAACGGCGATGGGGCTGCCGATCAGCTTTCCGGGGACGACGGGCGTCGCCGAGCCCATGACGGGCGGACGGATCGTTCAGCCGTCCTGAGATCCGCTTCCGTCGCCACTAGTGTAGCTTCAACCGCCCCGACACCCGTTCCTGCAGCAGCCGCGCCATCGCCAGCACCGCGGTCTTCACCGTCCCCAGGATCGCCCGGTGGTGGTCCAGGTGCAGCGAGATGTACATGTATTTGGCGATCAGCCCCTCGACGAAGAAGTTGGGACCGCCCAGCCCGCCCATCAGCGAGCCGACGCCCTTGTTCTCGCCCAGCGACACCAGCGAGCCGAAATCCTTGTAGACATAGGACGCCTCGACGCGTCGCTGATGTAGGCGCGCGACGATCACCCGGGTCAGATAGTCAGCCTGTTGGTGGGCGGCCTGGGCCCGCGCGGGCACCAGCTTTCCGTCCTTCCAGGGGCAGGCGGCGCAGTCGCCGAGCGCGTAGACGTCGATCGCCGAGGTTTCCAGCCGGTCGTTGACCACGAACTGGTTGAGGCGGTTGGTCTCCAGGCCGTAGGCGGCGTTGGCTCCGGCCGCCTTGACGCCAGCGGCCCAGACGATCAGGTCGGCCGGAATGTCGCCAAGGCTGGTCTCCAGTCGATCGGGATGCACAGAGATGACCTTGGCCCCCGTTTTCACCCTAACGCCCTTGCGTTCCAGCGCCGTGGTCGCCTGGCTCGAAATCTTCTCGGGCAAGCCGCCCAGAATGCGCGGCGCGGCCTCGACGATGCTGATCTCCAGGCGGAAGCGCTGCTCGGCGCCCAGGCCATCCTGCAGTTCGTTGTGCGCTTCGATCAACTCTGCCGAGAGTTCGACGCCGGTGGCGCCGCCGCCGACGATGGCCACGCGCAGGGCCTTGTCGGTCGAGAACGGCGCCCGCATGAACGCGGCCAGCAGCCGGGCGTGGAAGCGCTCGGCGTCCTCGGTGCGTTCCAGCAGATAGGCGGTCTCGGCGCCCGGAGTGTCGAACAGGTTCGAGCCACTGCCGATCGCCAGTACGCCCCAGGTGAAGCTGACATGGCGCTCCGGCGCCAGAACCGTTTCGTCGTCGCCGCGCATCTCGCCCAAGGTCACGCGCTTGGCGATGGGGTCGAACCCCGTCAGTTCGCCCAGCAGAAAGCTGAAATGGTTGCTGCGGGCCAGGATCGGATAGGACAGGCCTTCCTGGTGCACGTCCAGCGTTCCGGCGGCCACCTCGTGCAGCGTCGGTTTCCAGATGTGGAAGATCGAGCGGTCGATCAGCAAAACGCGTTCGCGTCCGACCTTGCGGCCCAGCTTGCGGCCCAACCGCGAGGCCAGTTCCAGACCGCCCGCGCCGCCGCCGACAATGACGATGTCGTAGTGCATGTTCGCTCTCGCGTTACCGGTACCAACGATATGTAAGTACTTGCAGCGACGATGTCCCGAACGAAAAAGGCCTCCCCGAAGGGAGGCCTTTGAAGGATCAGATCGGGTTCATTTCGATCCGCTTGTCCAGATAGTCGCCGACGCTCTTTTCCACGAAGGGCAGATGCTCGGTCCAGAAGTGGCTGGCCTTGTCGATGACCTCGTAGTCGATGACGATGCCCTTCTGGGTGCGCAGCTTGGAGACCACGCGCTCCACTTCCACCGGCGGGGTGATGCTGTCGGCCGAGCCGGTCAGGAACAGGCCCGAGGCCGGGCAGGGCGCCAGGAAGCTGAAATCATACATGTTGGTGGGCGGCGAGACGCTGATGAAGCCGTCCGTCTCGGGGCGGCGCATCAGAAGCTGCATGCCAATATAGGCGCCGAAGTCGAAACCGGCGACCCAGGTCTGGCTGGCGGCCGGGTTGGACGTCTGCAGCCAGTCCAGCGCGGTGGCGGCGTCGGCCAGTTCGCCGATGCCGGCGTCGAACTCACCCTGGCTGCGGCCCACGCCGCGGAAATTGAAGCGCAGGGTCGCGAAACCCCGCTTCATGAACAGGTGGTACAGTTGCACCGACACTGGGTGGTTCATGTGCCCGCCCGCCTTGGGGTGCGGGTGCAGGATCAGCGCGATCGGCGCTGTCTCGGTCTTGCCCGGAGAATAGCGACCTTCGATCCGTCCGGAGGCGCCGGTCAAAATCACATCAGGCATATCGACCCCATTGGTTCGGCAAGCGGCGGACGATTCCCGATCTTTCGACCGACGGAATACTTGACCGCTGCGCTTGGTCTTCCTAAATCGCAACCAGCGACGCGGACCCAGGGGTCCGGCGCGAAGTCGCGGCTTGTAGCACACGCAAAAGCCGATGCGCGCGGAATCTGCAAGGAGTAAGGCGCATGCGCCTGAGCACCAAGGGACGATACGCCGTCATGGCCATGACCGACCTGGCCAAGCGTCAGGACGAAGGGGAGGGCCGTGCGGTCGCCCTGGCCGAGATCGCGGCCCGCCAGCAGATATCCCTTTCCTATCTCGAACAGCTTTTCGCGCGCCTGCGCCGCAAGGGGCTGGTCAAGAGCGCCCGTGGTCCCGGTGGCGGCTATCGCCTGGCGCTGGACGCGGAAGTCACCTGGATCGCCGATGTCGTCCTGGCGGTCGACGAGCCCCTGCGCGCCACGCGCTGCGGCATGACCAAGGGCGGCCCCAAGGGCTGCATGGCGGGCGGCGAGCGCTGCATGACCCATGACCTCTGGGAAGAGATGGGGCGTCAGATCCACGGTTATCTGGCCTCGGTCTCGATCGCCGATGTGCTGGAGGGGCGGCTGCGTCCCGATCCCAAGGCCCTGGAGATCGCGGCGGAGTGAGCATGTCCCGCACTTCCGTCTATCTCGACTACAACGCCACCGCGCCGATCCGTCCGGAAGCGCGGGATGCGCTGCTGCGCGCCCTGGAGGCGCCGGCCAATCCGTCGTCGGTGCACGCCGCCGGCCGCGCGGCGCGCGACGTCGTGGAGAAGGCTCGCGCCCAGGTCGCCGCCCTGGTCGGCGTGCCGTCCGGCTCGGTCACCTTCGTCAGCGGCGGCACCGAGGCCAACGCCCTGGCCATCGACAGCGCCCGGGCCGCGGGCTTCACCCGGATCATCGTCGGCGCCACCGAACATGACGCGGTCGTCGAAACGGCGAAGGCCAGCGGCCTGCCGGTCGAGACCTGGCCGGTCGACGCCAATGGCGTGGCCCATCTGCCCTGGCTGGAAGCCGATCTGAAAGCTCCAGGCCGCGCCTTGGTTTGCCTGATGCTGGCCAATAACGAGACCGGCGTCATCCAGCCCGTCGCCGAGGCTTCGGCCCTGGTTCGGGACGCCGGCGGCTGGCTGCATGTCGACGCGGTGCAGGCGGCCGGCAAGATCGCCATCGATTTCTCCGCCCTCGGCGCTGACACCCTGGCGCTGTCGGCGCACAAGCTGGGCGGACCGCAGGGCGTCGGCGCCCTGGTCGCCGGCACGCGCGCCACCTTGCATCGTCGCCAGCATGGCGGCGGGCAGGAGCGCGGCCGTCGGGCCGGCACCGAGAATGTCGCCGGCATCGCCGCCTTCGGCGCGGCCGCCGAGGCGGCGTCGCGGGACCTGGCTTTGATCGCCCAGCAGGCTCAATGGCGCGACGCACTGGCTGAACGCGTCAAGGTTGAGGGCGCGGTCGTGCTGGGGGAGGGCGCGGATCGCCTGCCCCAGACCCTGTGTTTCGCCGGGATGGGCTTCGGCTCCGAGATCCAGGTGATGAACCTCGATCTGGCCGGCGTGATGGTCAGCGCCGGCAGCGCCTGCTCGTCGGGCAAGGTCAAGGCCAGCCGCGTGGTGGAAGCCATGGGCCGGTCCGACCTGGCGCCCTACGCCCTGCGGGTCAGCGGCGGCTGGGCGAGCACGGAAGATGACTGGATCAAATGCGGCGACGCCTGGCTCGCCGCCTGGAAGCGTATCGGCGCCCGGCGCCGGGAGGTGGCTTGATGGCCGCGATTAAAGAAACCGTCGAAACCGTTGCTTTGCTTGAGAAATACGAGCACGGCTTCACCACCGATATCGACCAGGAGTTCGCCCCCAAGGGCCTCTCCGAGGATATCGTGCGCTTCATCTCGGCCAAGAAGGGCGAGCCGCAGTGGATGCTGGACTGGCGCCTGGACGCCTATCGCCGCTGGCTTGAGCTGGAAGAGCCGAACTGGGCCAAGGTCAACTATCCCAAGATCGACTACCAGGACTCCTACTACTACGCCGCCCCCAAGACCAAGGACGGCCCCAAGAGCCTGGACGAGGTGGATCCCGACATCCTGGCCGTCTACGCAAAGCTGGGCATCCCGCTGAAAGAGCAGGAAGTTCTGGCCGGCGTTGAAGGCGCGCCGCGCTATGCTGTCGACGCCGTGTTCGACAGCGTCAGCGTCGTGACAACCTTCAAGAAGGAACTGGCCGCCGTCGGGGTGATCTTCTGCTCGATGAGCGAAGCCATCCGCGAGCACGGCGATCTGGTGAAGCAGTATCTGGGCTCGGTGGTGCCGACCTCGGACAACTATTTCGCCTGCCTGAACAGCGCGGTCTTCAGCGACGGCAGCTTCGTCTACATCCCGCCGGGCGTGCGCTGCCCGATGGAGTTGTCGACCTATTTCCGCATCAACGCCAAGGATTCAGGCCAGTTCGAGCGGACCCTGATCATCGCCGACAAGGGCGCCTATTGCTCGTATCTGGAGGGCTGCACGGCCCCGATGCGCGACGAGAACCAGCTGCACGCGGCCGTGGTCGAGCTGGTCCTTCTGGACGACGCCGAGATCAAATATTCCACCGTTCAGAACTGGTATCCGGGCGATCCGGAGACCGGCAAGGGCGGCATCTTCAACTTCGTCACCAAGCGCGCCGACTGCCGCGGCGACCGCTCCAAGGTCAGCTGGACCCAGGTGGAAACCGGCTCGGCCGTGACCTGGAAATATCCCTCCTGCGTGCTGCGCGGCGAGGGCAGCTCGGGCGAGTTCTATTCGATCGCCGTGACCAACGGTCATCAGCAGGCCGACACCGGCACCAAGATGATCCACCTGGGCGCCAACACCAAATCGCGGATCGTCGCCAAGGGCATCAGCGCCGGCAAGTCGACCAGCACCTATCGCGGCCTGGTCAGCGCCCACCCCAAGGCCAAGGGCGCCCGCAACTTCACCCAGTGCGACAGCCTTCTGATCGGCAAGACCTGCGCGGCCCACACCATCCCCTATATCGAGGCCCGCAACGGCCAGTCGGTGTTCGAGCACGAGGCCACCACCACCCGCCTGTCGGACGACCAGCTGTTCTATTGCCAGCAGCGCGGTCTGAGCCAGGAAGAGGCCGTGGCCCTGCTGGTCAACGGCTTCGTCAAGGACGTGCTGCAGCAGCTGCCGATGGAATTCGCCGTCGAGGCCCAGAAGCTGGTGGCCATCAGCCTGGAAGGGAGCGTGGGATGATCCCCGTCCGCTTCGGTCTGAACGACAAGGAATACAAGTACGCCCGGCAGCTGGCCTATCAGGCGGCGCATGGCACGTGGATCAATCCGTATGGCGACGAGGCCCCGTTGATCGACCGCTGCGCCAAGCTGCTGGCCAAGGGCAATGCCGACGCCGACGCCGAGCGCGCCTTGCTGACCGAACTGCTGAAACTCGCCGCCTACAGCCCCGAACATGAATGGGAGGCGCCGGCCCTGACCGGAAAGCCGACCTCGTTCGCTATCCAGACGCTCGAAAAGATCACGGCTTTCAATGCTTAATATCCAGAATCTCCACGCCCGCGTCGAAGACAAGGCCATCCTGAAGGGCGTCACGCTGGACGTGCCGGCCGGCGAAGTCCATGCGATCATGGGACCGAACGGCGCCGGCAAGTCGACCCTGTCCTACGTGCTCACCGGCCGTGGCGGCTATGAGGTCACCGAGGGCTCGGCCAGCCTGAATGGCGAGGACCTGCTGGCCCTGGACGCCAATGAGCGGGCCGCCAAGGGTCTGTTCCTGTCCTTCCAGTATCCGCTTGAAATTCCGGGCGTTCCGGCCCTGACCTTCATCCGCACCGCCCTCAACGCCCAGCGCCGCGCGCGCGGCGAGGACGAGATCGCCGCCCCGGCCTTCCTGAAGCTGGCCAAGGAGAAGGCCGCCTCGCTGAAAATCGACTTCGAGATGCTCAAGCGCGGCCTGAACGTCGGCTTCTCGGGCGGCGAGAAGAAGCGGATGGAAATCTTTCAAATGGCGATGCTTTCGCCGAAATTCCTCATTCTCGACGAGACCGACAGCGGCCTCGACATCGACGCCCTGAAAATCGTCTCTGAGGGCGTCAACGCCCTGCGCTCCCCCGAGCGCGGCATGCTGGTGATCACCCACTACCAGCGCCTGCTGGACTACATCAAACCCGACCGTGTTCATGTGCTGGCCGCCGGCCGCATCGTCGCCTCGGGCGGTCCGGAGCTGGCCCTGCAGCTGGAAGCCGAAGGCTACGACAAATATGCGAGCGCCGCGGCATGAGCCTGGCCCTGGCCCTCAAGACCGGCGACGCAAGCCGCTTGCCCTCGCGCCGCGACGAGGACTGGCGCTGGACGGATCTGCGCGGCCTGATCCGCGCCATTCCGGCGGTGTCCCCGGCCTTTGTCGGCGACGTCAGCGCGGGCCCGTTCGACGCGCTGGCCGACAGCTCGGTGGTGATCGTCAACGGCTGGGTGCGCGAGGGTGAGCCCGTCCGGGAGTCCGGTGTTCTGGCGCTGCGGTTCGTGTCCCACACCGATGCGACGGCCCATGACTCCGACTTCGCCGTGACCGTCGCGCCCGGCCAGACCCTGACCGTGCTGGAAAGCTACGAGGGCCAGGGGGCGGGCGGCTATCTGGCCAATATCGGCCTGGATTTTTCGGTCGGCGAAGGCGCGCGCCTGGAGCGCATCGTTCTGGTCGATGACCTGGCCGACGCCGTGACCGTCAGCACCGCGGAGGTCTCCCTGGCCCCCGGCGCTCGCTATGCCCAGACCATCCTGACCTCCGGCGCCCGCCGTCAGCGGATCGAGACCCACGTCGCCCACCCCGGCGCCCATGCCGATCTGCGGCTCGACGGTATCTATCTGCTGGATGGCCAGCGCCATGCTGATCAGACGACGGTCGTCACCCACGCTGGCGTTGACGGCGTCACCTCGCAACTGACCAAGGGTATGGTCTCCGACCAGGCGCGCGGGGTGTTCCAGGGGCGGATCATCGTCCAGCCCGGCGCGGACCAGACCGACGCGCGCATGGGTCACCACGCGCTAATCCTGTCGGACAAGGCCGAGGTCGACGCCAAGCCCGAACTGCTGATTTTCGCAGACGACGTGTCATGCGCCCACGGCAACACCATCGGCGCCCTGGACGAGCAGGCGATCTTCTACGCCCGTCAACGCGGCATCCCCGAAATGGAAGCCCGCGCCATGCTGACCGAGGCCTTCTTGGGCGAGGTGGTCGAGCGCATCGAGCACGACGGCGCGCGCGAGGTGGCCCGCGCCTGGGTCGCCCAGCGTCTTGGCCGGAGCGCAATCTGATGGCTTTCGACGCCCCCTTCGATGTCGAGGCGATCCGCGCCCAGTTCCCGATCCTCGCGCGAACTGTTCACGGTAAGCCCTTGGTCTATCTGGACAGCGCCGCCAGCGCTCAGAAGCCCGACGCTGTGCTGGACGCCATGATGGGCCTGGCGCGCACGTCTTACGCCAACGTTCATCGCGGCCTGCACACCCTGGCGAATGAAACGACGGAAGCCTATGAAAAGGCGCGTGAAAGCGTAGCGCGCTTCATCAACGCCGAACCGACGGAAATTGTCTGGACCAAGAGCGCCACCGAGGCGGTGAACCTGGTCGCGGCCTCGTTTGGCCTGTCGCTGAACGCCGGCGACGAGATCGTCATCTCCGAGATGGAGCACCACGCCAATATCGTGCCGTGGCACTTCCTGCGCGAGCGCAAGGGCGTGGTCCTGAAGTTCGTGCCGGTGCTGGACGACGGCCAACTCGACATGGAGGCCTATAAAGGCCTGCTGTCAGAGCGCACCAGGATGGTCGCCCTGACCCAGATGTCGAACGTGCTGGGCACGGTCAATGATGTGCCCGAGATCGTGCGGCTGGCCCACGCTGCCGGCGCCCAGGTGCTGATCGACGGCTGCCAGGGTGTGGTCCATTCGAGGGTCGACGTGAAGGCGCTCGACGTCGACTACTACGTCTTCTCCGGCCACAAGCTGTACGGCCCCACCGGCATCGGCGTGCTCTATGGCAAGGCCGAGCGACTGGCCCCCCTGCCGCCTTACCAAGGCGGCGGCGAGATGATCGCCTCGGTGTCCATGGAAGAAATCAGATATGCCGACCCGCCGCATCGGTTCGAGGCGGGCACGCCGGCGATCCTCGAGGCTGTCGGTCTGGGCGCGGCGGTCGAGTGGCTGAACGGCCTGGATCGCGACGCCATCTTCACTCACGAGCACGCGCTCTATGATCGGGTCGCCGAGCGTCTTCAGGGCGTCAACGGCCTGCGGATCCTCGGCACGGCGCCCGGCAAGGGCGCAGTGCTGACCTTCACGGTCGAAGGCGCCCACGCCCACGACATCGCCCAGGTTCTGGATCGTTACGGCGTCGCCGTGCGCGCCGGCACCCATTGCGCCGAGCCCCTGATGCGCCGCTTTGGCGTCACGTCGAGCGCTCGCGCCTCCTTCGCCCTATATAACACCGAGGCCGAGGCCGATGCGTTCGTGGACGCTCTGGCCAAGGCCCGCAGTTTCTTCAGTTGAGCCCTTCATGACCGACGCCGCTGTTCCCGAAACCGTCTCGGCCCTTCCCAAGGAAGAGCTGGCCAGGCTGACCGATCTGCTGATCGAGAAACTGAAGTCGGTCTATGACCCGGAAATCCCGGTCGACATCTATGAGTTGGGCCTGATCTACAAGGTCGACGTCAGCGACGACAAGGACGTGGCCATCGACATGACCCTGACCGCGCCGGGTTGCCCGGTGGCCGGCGAAATGCCGGGCTGGGTCAGGGACGCGGTGATGGAAATCCCTGGCCTGAAATCCTGCACCGTCGACCTCGTCTTCGATCCCGCCTGGGACCCGTCGCGCATGAGCGACGAGGCCAAGCTGCAACTGAACATGTTCTGATCGGTTCGAACGCCATGGAAATCGCCGTTACGCCCCGCGCACGCCGCCCCCGTCCCAAGGTCGTCACCTTGACCGACGCCGCGGCCGCGCGCGTGAAGGAGATCATGGCCCGAAAAGCGCTAGAAGAGCCCGACCAACCCTATGCCGGCCTGCGCGTCGGCGTGAAGAACGGCGGCTGCGCCGGTTCGGAATATGTCTTCGAATACGCCGCCGAGAAGAACCCGCTGGACGAGGTGGTCGAGGACAAGGACGTCACCATCCTGATCGACCCCAAGGCCGTGCTGTTCCTGATCGGCACGACGATCGATTACGAGACCACCAAGCTGTCCTCGAAGTTCGTGTTCAACAATCCCAACGAGACTGACGCCTGCGGCTGCGGCGAGAGCGTGACGATCCAGCCGGCTGTCGAACCCGCCGATTGACCGTCTGGTCTGAGGCGGCCTAATCCAGCCCATGGTCAAGACGGTCCTGGTTTATTCGATGGGCGAGGTGATCGGCGATGGGCTGATCAAGCTGCCCTTCATCGCCGGCCTGCGCGCGGCGTTTCCCGACGCCCATATCGCGTGGTGCGCGGCCAAGGGCGAGACGGTCTATTCAGGTCCGCTCAAGGCCGTGGTCGAAGGCTATGTCGATGAGATCCTGTCCAAGGACGTGACCGGCGCGAGCCTGCGGGACCTGTTGCCCTGGGCCCGGCCGTTCGGCGGGCGCAGGTTCGACCTTGTCATCGACACCCAGGAGAATCTTCGCCGCAGCGTCGTGGCCCGGCGGGCGGCGTCCGGGGTGTTCGTGTCGGCGGCGCGGCTGGCGCGAACCCGGGACTGGCCGGCGGCGGTGACCGACCGGTTGGCCAGGCTGCTGGCCCTGGCGTCGGACGGGAAGGGCAGGCCTACACCGATCACCCTGGCTCACCCGGACGCTCTGGAGGCCGCCAGAACGTTGCTGCCGGACGGTCCTACCTATGTCGGCCTGGCGCCCGGCGCGGGGGGGCAGGACAAGCGCTGGCCCCTGGAGCGCTACATCGCGCTGGCCCAAAATCTGGAAAGGGCTGGCGCGACGCCGGTATTCTTCTTCGGTCCCGATGAGGCCGAGGACGCGGTCAGGGCGCGGCGCGAGGTTTCGGCCGCGCTTTTCCCCGAGACAGACCGCCGCGACGCCTATCCGCATGTGAAGGGCCCGCTGCTGGTCATCGCCCTGGCCGGTCGGCTCGCCGCCGCCGTGGCCAACGACGCGGGGCCGGGCCATATGCTGGCGGCCGGCGGCGCGCCGTTGCTGTCGCTGCAGAAGGACGCCCGCAAGGCCGTGAAGTTCCGTCCAGCCGCCGCCCGGCTTGAGATGCTGGTCGCGGGAGACTACGGAGACGACATGGCCGCCTTGCCGCTGGCGGCGGTAGAGGCCGCCCTGGCGCGGTTGATGTCCGGAGTTGCCTAGAATGGCCATCCTCGCGCCCATCTCGGCCGGCGAACTGATCGACAAGATCACCATCCTGCGCGTCAAGGCCGAGCGCATCGGCGACGCCGCCAAGGAGGCCAATGTCCGCAAGGAATTGGCTCTGCTGGAGGCCACGGCCAGGCAGCACCTGCCGGCATCGGCGGAGATCGACCGGCTGACCGCCGAACTGACGGCCGTCAACGGGGCCTTGTGGGACATCGAGGACGGCAAGCGCGACTGCGAACGTCGCCAGGACTTCGGCGCCGGCTTCGTGGCCCTGGCGCGCCGCGTCTATATCGACAATGATCAGCGCGCCGCGATCAAGAGAGCGATCAACGTCGCCGCGGGCTCGGAAATCGTCGAGGAAAAGAGCTACAAGCCCTACTTGGCCAGCTAGGCTCAGGTCCAGTCCGGCTTGGCCGGCAGGGCGGCGATAGCATCCGTGAAGGTCGATAGAGCCTTTCGCGCGGCCGCCGCCAGCGTCTCGTCCGCGAGGATCGCCTCAACGCTCGATCGACCGTGCAAGGATATCGTGACACTGGCGTCTTCGACGATCCGCGCCTGCATGACCTCCAGGGTGTCACGGATATGGGCCTGGGCGTGATGAGCGTGCGGCGCGGTGTTCAGCAACGCCACGGGAGTCAGCGGAAATTCCAGGCTTGGGACCAGCCAGTCGAGGGCGTTCTTCATCACACCCGCCACGCCGTGGGCGTATTCCGGGCTGCAGATGATCAGGCCGTCGGCCTGACCCACGGCCTGCCTCAGCGCGCGCACCGCGTCGATCGTCTCGCCATCCAGGTCCGGATTGAAATGGGGCAGTTGGCCGAGGCCGCGATAGACCTCGACCTCGACGCCCGGAGCGCTGAGGTCAGCGAGGGCCTCGATCAACAGGGTGTTGGACGAGGCCCTCCTCAGGCTTCCCGAAATGGCGAGCAGACGCATGAGCGCGGCGTTTCCCGTAAGAGCCGCTAGCGCCCCTTGAACACCGCCGCGCGCTTCTGCAGGAAGGCGCTGACGCCTTCGATGAAGTCCTCGGTCTTGCCGGCGATCTTCTGGGCCTTGCGCTCGGCGTGCAGTTGACCGTTCCAGTCGGCGTCGAGGCTGTCCCAGACCAGTCTTCGGATCGTGCCCAGGGAAGCGGGGCCGCTGGCCAGCTCCTTGGCGATCGCGGTCGCGGTCGCCAGCAGTTCGCCGTCCGGCACGCAGCGATTGACCAGACCCCAATCCAGCGCCTTCGAGGCCGGGATCTTGTCGCCCAGCAACATCATTTCCATGGCGCGCGCCTTGCCGATCATGCGCGGCAGCAGGTAGGTCGAGCCGCCGTCGGGAGCCAGCCCGATGCGCCGGAAGGCCTGCAGGAAGTAGCCGCTTTCACCCGCCACGATCATGTCGCCCATCAGGGCCAGGGAGCAGCCGACACCGGCCGCCGCGCCATTGACGGCGGTGACGATCGGGTAGGGAAAGTCGCGCAGGGCGGTCATCATCGGGTTGTAGACGGTCTCGAGCGCCGAGCCCGCGTCGGGCTTGCCGTCAACGTCGAGTTCGCGAGCGGCGGGACCCCCGCCGGAGAGATTGGCGCCCGAGCAGAAGCCGCGGCCTTCGCCGGTGATGATCAGCGCGCGCGCCTCGACCTTGCCGTGGGCGATCGCCGCCAGGGCGTGGGTGATTTCACGGGCCAGATCCATGCTGGCGGCGTTCAGCGTCGTCGGATCAGCCAGGGTGATCGTCGCGACGCCGTCCTCGGCGGTCAGGCGGATTTTCTGATAGTCCATGGCGGTCCTCCCAAGACTCTAGGCTCTTAGAGCTAGCTAGGCGCCGCTAACCCCGGGGAAGGCCAGAGGGTTTTTCACACGAAAGCGCCGCCGTTCGCGAAAACGGCGGCGCTCCATGAACTTGCAGGTCCAATAGCCTAGGCGGCGTTGGCCGATGATGGCTTGCCTTCGGCAGAGCTGACCTTGTTGCGGCCGCCGCGCTTGGAGGCGTAGAGCGCGGCGTCGGCGCGTTCCATCAGCGAGTGGCCGCTTTCGGCCTTCTGACGTTCCGCGAAGCCCGATGAGATGGTGATCGTGCCCAGATCTTCGTTGGTCGAACGGCGCTTGAGCATGCGCGACGAGACCTCGATGCGGATCTCTTCAAGGCAGCCGGCGACGATGGCCGAGGATTCGCGCGGGAAGATCATGGCGAATTCCTCACCGCCGTACCGGGCGGCGAAGCGCGGCATGGCGGCCACGCGGCCGATCACCGAAGCGACGTAGCGAATGACCTGGTCGCCGGTCTGGTGACCCCAGGTGTCGTTGAAGCCCTTGAAGTGGTCGATATCCAGCACCGCCAGGCAGAGGCTGGCGCCGGACTCGTCGCTCTCGGCGCAGGCGCGGTCGAGTTCCTCGTCGAAGGCCTTGCGGTTGGCGAGGTTGGTCAGGCCGTCGGTCGTGGCGTCGCGGCGCACCTGTTCCAGGTGTTCGCGCAGACGGTCGACTTCGGCGGTCGACTCGGCCAGGCGCGACTCCAGCGACTTGTTTTCCTTCTGAACGCGGCGAGTGGCCTCGGCCAGGCTGGTGACCACGGTCTTGATGGTGGCGACGTCGGCGTCGCCATTCAGGTTCTTGCTGACGCCATCCAGCTGCTTGCCGAAGGCGACATTGGATTTCTGGGCGTTCTGGATCGCCTTGGAAACCGCCGCCAGCTCCTTGCTGAGCAGGTCGCCGGCATCGCGGATCTGTTCGTTCAGTCGGGCCTTGGGAAGGTAGACGGCGGCAAGCTCCTCGCTGACCAGTTCGGTCATCGGCTCGCCCAGGGAGATCAGTCGGGTCAGTTCGCGCGCCAGCGCACCTTCGGGATCCGCGACATAGTGCGTCCAGAGTTCGAAGTTCAGAGCGGTGGGCCACACCTGATGACGTTCCATCAGCTCCAAGGCGCGTTTGGCGGTCTTGTAGGCTTCTGGTCCGCGCAGTGTGGTTTCGACGTCCGACATATTCTGTTCCCCCGTCGGCGCGCTTCATGGCGACGTTGCCGACCGTTTGGAGCATCACCATAGGTCAGAGAGTTCAAACGAGGGGTTAAGAGCGAACAAGGTTCTCTTGCGCTTCTGTATTCGGCCTATCATTGTGAACAGTGATAAGATGAGCCCTGAGCGGGCCGACTGGGAGGATTGTGAGCATGAACGCGCCGACGAATCTGAGCCTTGAGGCTCACAAAGCCGAAATGAATCATGTACTTGCACGCCAGAAGGCGGCGCATTTGCGCGAGGGCCCGCCCAGCGCCGACAAGCGTATCCAGCGCATCAATCTCTGCATCGATCTTTTGGTCGGCCACCAGACGGAAATCGCCCGGGCTGTTAACGCCGACTTTGGGTCGCGCTCGCCCGAAGCCACCGCGCTGACGGACGTGGCCGGCTCCATCGGACCGTTGAAGTTCGCCCGCGACAACCTCGCCAAATGGATGAAGCCGCAGAAGCGCAAGACGACGCCGGCGATTCTGGGCCTGTTCGGGGCCAAGGCGGGCATCCAGTACCAGCCCAAGGGCGTGGTGGGCGTGATCAGCCCCTGGAACTTCCCGGTCAACCTGACCTTCGCCCCGCTGGCCGGGATCCTGGCCGCCGGCAATCGGGCGATGATCAAGCCGTCGGAGTTCACGCCCGCGACGTCCGACCTGATGAAGACGATGTTCGCCAAGGCCTTCACCGAGGAGGAGATCGCCGTCTTCGTCGGCGGCGCCGAGGCGGGGCAGGCTTTCTCCGGCCTCGCTTTCGACCATCTGGTGTTCACGGGCGCCACCTCGGTGGCGCGGCATGTGATGCGCGCCGCCGCCGAGAACCTCGTGCCGGTCACCCTGGAACTGGGTGGCAAAAGCCCGGTTATCCTCTCGCGCGGAGCCGACATGGCCACGGCGGCCGCCCGGATCATGAACGGCAAGACCCTGAACGCCGGTCAGATCTGCCTGGCGCCCGACTATGTGTTCGCGCCGGCCGACCAGCTGGACAGCTTCGTCGCCGAGGCCAAGGCGTCTGTCGCCCGCTATTTCCCGACCCTGAAGGACAATCCCGACTACACGGCCGTTGTCGCTCAGCGCCACTTCGACCGGATCAAGGGCTATGTCGAGGACGCGCGGGCCAAGGGCGCGACCATCGTCGAGATCAATCCGGGCGGCGAGGACCTGTCCCAGCAGCCGCACCGCAAGATCGCCCCGACCCTGATCCTCAACCCCACCGACGACATGACGGTGATGAAGGAGGAGATCTTTGGGCCGTTGTTGCCGGTGAAGACCTACAACAAGGTCGAGGAGGCGGTGGACTACATCAACGCCCACGATCGTCCCCTGGCCCTCTATTGGTTCGGTACGGACGAAGCCGAAAAGGACCGGGTGCTGGAGCGCACCATCAGCGGCGGCGTCACGGTCAATGACGTGATCTTCCACGTGGCGCAGGAAGAACTTCCCTTCGGCGGCGTCGGGCCGGCCGGCATGGGCGCCTATCACGGCCATGACGGCTTCCTGGAGTTCAGCCATCGCAAGGCGGTGTTCCAGCAGCTGAAGAAGGACATCGCGCCGATGCTGGGCCTGCGTCCGCCTTATGGCGAAGGCATTCGCAAATATCTGGCGGGTCAGATCAAGCGCTAGAGGGGTTTGCCTTGTCGCGGGTCACGTGGTCGAAAGGCCACGATGACCTTCGACGCACCGCTCCATGTGCTGGACAACGCCGTGCTTCCCGCCGTCGCGGACGAGGCGACGCTGCTGGCCCGTCTGCGCGACGGCGGACCGGCCGCCATGGCTTGGCGGACGACAGACGACGCGGCTGCGTCCGACGGTGACGCCCTCCTGGCGGGCAAGGCAGCCGAGCGCTGGCCGTTCGAGCGTTCCGCGCCCCCCATAGGCGTGTCGGCGCTCTGCCTGGCGCGAGACGTCCTGCACTTTCCGGCTTTTGGGGTGGTGGTGGAGCGCGATGGCCCACTGAAGGGCGGCGTGCATCAAGGCCCCTCGGGCGAGGCTCTCCATCGCTGGCCCGATCTGGCGGGTCTGCCTGGCGTACGCGTCGAGGCTTATGGGCCAAGGCTGGTTCTGCGCGACGATCCGCCGGTGATCGCGCGGGGCGCGCTGTTCCAGCCTTGGGGCGGCGGCTTCAACTACGGCCATTTCGTCCTCGACGCCTTGCCGTCGCTGCTGATGCTCGACGAGGCCGGACTGCTGGATGACGCCGAGATTCTCTCGCCGGTGCTCAAGCCCTGGCAGCGTGATCTGCTAGCCCTGGCTTTTCCCAAGCGGGCGATCCGGGAATTGTCCGCGCCTGTCGTTCGTGTGGAGTCGGCGCTCTATGCCACCAGCATGAACCACTTCCTGCACGCGCCGGACGCGACAGTGGCCCGTGTCGCCCAACGCGTTCTGGCGGCTTCGAAGCCGATGGGGCAGGGACCGCGACGCGTCTATCTTTCTCGTCGCTGGCAATCGATGCGGGTGATGGTCAATGAGCGCGCCCTGGAAAAAGCGCTGAAGCAACGCGGCTTTGTGGTAGTGCGGCCCGAGCGCCTGTCGGCCCGTCAGCAGGTTGAGCTGATGCGCGACGCAGAGGTGGTGGTGGCTCCCACCGGCGCGGCCGTAGCCAACGCCCTGTTCATGCCGGCCGGCGCGCGGATGATCGAGATTCAACCCGAGAACTTCACCAGCCGCTGGGCATGGGCCGCCTGCCGCCAGGTCGGCGTGGACTGGCGCGGCTATGTCTGCGACTCGCCCGCGGATGCGCGCAAGGCCGGACTGGCCCGTCTCAGGCGCGGTTTCAGGTTCGCCTATGAGCCGCCACTGGACGATCTGCTGGCCTTCATAGACGCCGCGCTCTGAGCGTTCAGCGTCCCATCGCCCACGGATCGAGAGGCTGGTGGGCTTCCTTCCGGACCAGCCCGAAATAGCCGACCACCCAGACCACGACGCCCGTGATCAAGGCGCCCAGGAAGCCGATCGGCGTGGCGAACCAAAGGGTCAACATCGTGATGCCGGTGGCCAAGCCCAGCATGGCCCAGCGAACCAGCATGTTGAACGCATGATAGGTGCGCTCGTGAGCCAGCAGATCCGGGGAGATTTCAGAGTCGTTCGCGGTTTGCATGCCAGTGACCTCCGAGAGGGCTCGGATCGGGCCATGAGGTCGTCGGCGCAGACGCGCGAACGGCGCTCCGGCCAGAGCCGAGAACGCCGTTATCTTATGCTCGATTTCAGGCGATGGCGACGGCGTTGCGTCGCTCTCCGTCTCAGTCGTCGCTGGGAACCTTGGGAAGACGCGGCGGAGCGCGCATCAGGAAGGCCGGGGTGTCGGAGCCGAAGCCCACGACGCGACGGTCGTCATCATCTTCGCGACCGCGAACGGGCTGCACGCCCCGAACGGGTTGGGCTGGACGGGCTTCACGCTCGGGACGCTCGGGACGAATCTCACGCTCGGGCGCCGCAGGACGTTCCACGCGCGGCTCGCGCTCGCCACGGCCTTCGCGGGCCGGACGGACCTCGCGCTCGGGACGCGGCTCGCGTTCAGGGCGCGAGCGCTCGCGGGGGGCGGGGGCTGCCGCTTCGGCCGCGACGACGTCGGTCGATGCTTCGGTCTCGACGCGCGGCGCGCGATCACCCCGCGGCTTGCGGTCGCGGCGCGCGCGCGGGGCGCGTTCTTCGCGGGCTTCCACGGGAGCATCGACGGCTTCGCTTGCGACCGCCACAGCGGCTGTCTCGACCGGGGCCGGCGCTTCAGCGTCGCGCGTGCGCGCGCCGCGGCCGCCTCGAGCCGAGCGTTCGCCCGGTTCGCGCTCGCCGCCGCGATCACGGCTGGGCGGTGCGCCCCGACCGCCACGCTTCTTGTCGCCGTCACGATGGACGGTGACCGCCTGCGAGTAGTCGAGGTCGAGCTTTTCCTCGTCGGGGGTCGAGCCGATCAGCTTGACAACCTTGTCGAAGCCCTTGTCGTCGGCCGGGGTGACCAGCATGTAGGTCACGCCCGAGCGGCCGGCGCGACCCGTGCGACCGATACGGTGCACATAGTCGTCGGCGTGGTGCGGGACGTCGTAGTTGAAGACGTGGCTGACGGCCGGAATGTCCAGGCCGCGCGCGGCGACGTCGGAGGCCACCAGGATCTTCAGCGAACCGTCGCGGAAGGCCGCCAGGGTCTTCATGCGCTGGCTCTGGTCCAGGTCGCCGTGGATGGCGGCGGCGTCGAAGCCGTGCGAACGCAGCGACTTGGCGACGACGTCGACCTCGGTCTTGCGATTGCAGAACACGATGCCGGTTTCGATCTTGGCCTTCTCGATCAGCGCCCGCAGCGCCAGGCGCTTGGCCTTGGGATCGGAGGAGGGCACCTTGACCAGAAGCTGGGTGA
Organism: Caulobacter sp.; assembly: GCF_965279145.1. Classification (NCBI taxonomy): domain Bacteria; kingdom Pseudomonadati; phylum Pseudomonadota; class Alphaproteobacteria; order Caulobacterales; family Caulobacteraceae; genus Caulobacter; species Caulobacter sp. The sequence goes on along the minus strand of NZ_OZ257139.1, from coordinate 3,938,343 downwards.
TGTTCTCGTTGGTCGTCGCCGGGCGCGCCGCCTCGATCCGCACGGGATCCTTGAGGAACTGCTTGGTCAGGCGGGTGATTTCCGGCGGCATGGTCGCCGAGAAGAACAGGGTCTGCTTCTTGGGCGGCGTCATCTTGAAGATGCGCTCGATGTCCGGGATGAAGCCCATGTCCAGCATGCGGTCGGCTTCATCGACGACCAGGAACTGCACGCCGGTCATCAGCAGCTTGCCGCGCTCGAAATGGTCGAGCAGACGGCCGGGGGTGGCGATCAGCACGTCGACGCCGCGATCCAGTTTCTTTTCCTGGTCGCCGAACGACACGCCGCCGATCAGCAGGGCCCACGAGAGCTTGGTGCCCTTGGCGTACTTCTCGAAGCTGGAGGCGACCTGGTCGGCCAGCTCACGGGTCGGCGCGATGACCAGCGCGCGCGGCATGCGCGCCTTGGCGCGGCCGTTCATCAGCTTGTCGATCAGCGGCAGGGTGAAGGCGGCGGTCTTGCCGGTGCCGGTCTGGGCGATGCCCAGAACGTCCTGACCGGCCAGGGCGACCGGGATCGCTGCGGCTTGAATGGGGGTGGCCGTGGTGTAGCCGGTGTCTGCGACCGCTTGAAGGGTCGTGGGCGACAGCCCGAGTTCGGAAAATTCTGTCATGTCATTCTGGCTGAATTCAGAGCCACCCGTATTTGGGCGAACGGGTGGCGCGGATTCGCCTGACCTGCTCCGAAGTTGGGGATAAATAGGCCGAACCCCGGCAAAGTCAATCTCGACGAAGACTGTGCGGCGACTGGCGTCTCTGGCGCTAAGCCTTTGCAGGCTCTATATCCGCCGGGCACATGACCATAGATCAAGACTCCCGCCTTCGGCGGCTTCGGTTCCGCGCCTGGCATCGCGGTTTTCGTGAAGCGGACCTCATTCTGGGGCCGTTCGCGGACAACCATGGCCACAAGTTGACGCCAGAACAGCTGGATACGCTTGAGGCGCTTCTGGAAAATCCGGATCGCGAGATCTACGCCTGGATTGTCGGGCAGGAAGCGACGCCGGCTGAGTTCGACACCGACGTGCTGGCGATGATCCGCACGTTCCGCTTCGAGGCCCATGCCGTGCGCCCCATCGGCGACGGCGCTTAAGAGACATTCATGGCCTACGACGCCAAGCAGATCGCCAAGGCCACCGGCGGCCTGACCCTGGCCGGCGCGCCCGAGGGCTTTGACGCCCTGGTCATGGCCGACATCGCCCGTTCGCGCGGAGGCCTGACGGTTTTCGTCGCCCGCGACACCGCCCGCGCCAACGCCTTCGCCGACGCCCTGAAGTTCTTCGCGCCCGAGATCGAGGCCGTGATCTTCCCGTCGTGGGACTGTCTGCCTTATGACCGGGTCGGCCCGTCGGCCGGCGTCGCCGCCCAGCGGATGGCCACCCTGTCGCGTCTGGCGCGGGGCCTGGGAACCGCCAAGCCGGCCATGCTGGTGGTGGCCGCGCCCGCCCTTTTGCAGCGGGTCCCCGACAAGACCGTCCTGATGCGAGCCAGCTATTCGGCCAAGGTCGGCGGGACTGTCGATATCAAGGACCTCGAGCGCTATTTCGCGGTCAACGGCTATGTCCGCGCCTCCACGGTTTCGGAGAAGGGCGAGTTCGCGATCCGGGGCGGCGTCATCGACGTCTATCCCTCCGCAGCGGAAGAACCCGTCCGCCTGGATCTGTTCGGCGACACGCTGGAAAGCATCCGCGGCTTCGATCCCGAGACCCAGCGCTCGACAAGGCAGCTGAAGGATATCGACCTGCTGCCGGTCAGCGAGGCCCTGCTGGACGCCGACGGCATCTCGCGCTTCCGGCGCGGCTATGTCGCCAAGTTCGGTGCGCCGGGCGACGACCCGCTCTACAACACCGTCAGCGAGGGCGGCCGCCGCGCCGGTCTGGAACACTGGCTGCCGCTGTTCTACGAGCGGATGGCGACCCTGTTCGACTATCTGCCGGACGGCTCTCTGGTCGGTGTCGATCACCAGGCCGCCGAAGCGCGCGACGAACGTCTGGCGATGATCGAGGACGCCTACGAGGCCCGCGCCGGCGCCGATCGCAAGTCGGCCTATCGACCTCTGGAGCCCCGGGCCCTCTATCTCTCGGCCCAGGAATGGGACGAGGCGCTGAGCGATCGTCCGCACCGCAAGTTCACGCCCTTCCAGCCCCAGGGCCTGGATGTGGTCGACATGGGCGCCAAGATCGGCCGCGTCTTCGCCGCCGAGCGCGCCCAGGACAGCGTCAACCTGTTCGAGGCCACCGGCGAGCACGCCAAGGCCTTGAGCGCCCAGGGCAAGCGGGTGCTGTTCGCCTCATGGTCGGAGGGCTCGTCCGAGCGCCTCGGGACCATGCTGTCGGACCACGGCCTGAAGAAGATCCCGTTCACGCCTTACTGGCAGGCGGCCAAGGCGGCCGATCCCAAGACGCCGCAACGGGCGATCCTGCCGCTGGACAACGGTTTCGAGACCGAGAACCTGGCGGTCATCTCCGAGACCGACATTCTCGGCGACCGTCTGGCGCGGCCGCGCAAGAAGCGCCGCGCCACCAACTTCCTGGCCGAGGCCAGCGCCCTGACACCGGGCGATCTGGTCGTCCATATCGACCACGGCATCGGCCGCTATGAAGGCCTCAAGACCCTCGACGTCCAGGGCGCGCCGCACGACTGCCTCGACCTGCTCTATGCCGGCGAGAGCAAGCTCTACCTGCCGGTCGAGAACATCGACCTGCTGACCCGCTACGGGACCGACGGCGAGAACGTTCAGCTCGACAAGCTGGGCGGCGCGGCCTGGCAGAGCCGTAAGTCCAAGGCCAAGGAACGTCTGCGGGTCATGGCCGAGGGCCTGATCCAGATCGCCGCCGCCCGCCAGTTGAAGTCGGTGGAAGAAACCGACCCGCCGCACGGCGTGTTCGACGAGTTCTGCGCCCGCTTCCCCTATGAGGAAACCGACGACCAGCTGTCGGCCATCGCCGACGTGCTGAGCGATCTCGGGTCGGGCAAGCCGATGGACCGCCTGATCTGCGGCGATGTCGGCTTCGGCAAGACCGAGGTCGCCCTGCGCGCCGCCTTCGTGGTGGCGATGAGCGGCAAGCAGGTGGCCATCGTTTGCCCGACCACCTTGTTGGCCCGCCAGCACTACAAGACCTTCAAGGACCGCTTCCAGGGCTGGCCGGTCAAGGTCACGCGCCTGTCGCGGCTGGTCACCGGCAAGGAAGCCGCCGAGACCCGCGAGGGCCTGGCCAATGGTCAGCTGGAGATCGTGGTCGGCACCCACGCCATCCTGTCCAAGCAGGTCTCGTTCAAGGACCTGGGCCTGGTGATCGTCGACGAGGAGCAGCACTTCGGGGTCAAGCACAAGGAGAAGCTGAAAGAGCTTCGCGCCGACGTGCACATGCTGACCCTGACCGCGACGCCGATCCCACGCACCCTGCAGATGGCGCTCAGCGGTATCCGTGAGATGTCTATCATCGCCACCCCGCCGGTCGATCGCCTGGCGGTGCGCACCTATATCAGCCCGTTCGACCCCGTGACGCTTCGCGAGGCCCTGCTGCGCGAGAAGTATCGCGGCGGCCAGGCCTATTACGTGGTGCCGCGCATCAAGGACCTGGAGGAGATCGAGAAGTTCCTCCGCACCCAGGTGCCCGAGGTCAAATATGTGGTCGGCCACGGCCAGATGGCCCCGACCCAGCTGGAAGACGTGATGACGGCCTTCTACGAGGGCCAGTACGACGTGCTGCTCGCCACGACCATCGTCGAGAGCGGCCTGGACATCCCGTCGGCCAATACCCTGATCGTCCACCGCGCCGACATGTTCGGTCTGGCCCAGCTGTATCAGATCCGCGGGCGGGTCGGCCGGTCCAAGGCCCGGGCCTATGCCTATCTGACCACGCCCAACGAGAAGACCATCACCCAGTCGGCCGAGAAGCGCCTGCAGGTGCTGCAGTCGCTGGACAGCCTGGGGGCCGGTTTCCAGCTGGCCAGCCACGACCTGGACCAGCGCGGCGGCGGCAACCTGCTGGGCGACGAGCAGAGCGGCCACATCAAGGAGATCGGCGTCGAGCTGTACCAGCAGATGCTGGAAGACGCCGTCGCCGAGCTACGCCAACGCCAGGGCGCCGAGGCCCTGCTGGAAGATCGCGGCTGGTCACCGCAGATCAACACCGGCGCGGCCGTGATGATTCCGGACGAATACGTGCCGGACCTCAATGTGCGTCTGTCGCTGTACCGCCGCCTGTCGGAAGCCGAGAAGTCGGCCGATCGCGAAGCCCTGGCCGCCGAACTGATCGACCGCTTCGGCCCGCTGCCGCCCGAGACCGACAGCCTGCTCAAGGTGGTCGCCATCAAGGGCCTGTGCCGCGAAGCCAATGTCGCCAAGATCGATGTCGGGCCCAAGGGCGCCGTGGCCAGCTTCCGCAATGACACCTACGCCAACCCGCTGGGGCTGATGCAGTACGTGGCCAAGAACAGTCTGGTCTGGAAGGTGCGCCCCGACCAGAAGGTGGTGATCAAGGGCGAGTGGGACACCCCGGCCCAGCGACTGGATGCTGCCGAGAAGATCCTGGGGCATCTGGCGCGGATCGCTAAGGAGTAGGGACTCCGGGCCACTTGCCCCCTACGGATCGCTTCGCGATCGTCTTCCCCCGGAGGGGGAAGATGAACCGCGCCCCTCATCTTCCCCCTACGGGGGAGGAGCGCCGCAGGCGCGGAGGGGGCGAGTGCGCTGCACCCAACGAAAAAGGCCGCCCCAACCGGAGCGGCCCTCAATCTCGCAAACGTGCGCGGCGTCTAGTGGTAGCGCCGAATAAGCCCCACCAGCTTGCCCTGCACCTCGACCTGATCCGGACCAAAGATCCGGGTCTCGTACTTCGGGTTCGCGGCTTCCAGGGCGATCGAGCCGCCTTTCTTGCGCAGGCGCTTGAGGGTGGCTTCCTCGCCAACCAGCGCGACGACGATCTCGCCGGACGTGGCGGTGTCGCCCTTTTTGATGATCACATAGTCGCCGTCGAGGATGCCGGCCTCGATCATCGAGTCGCCCTGCACCTCGAGCACATAGTGCTCACCGCCGCCGAGCATGCTTTCCGGCACCGGCAGGCGGTCGCGTTCGTGCTGGATGGCGTCGATCGGCGTGCCGGCGGCGATCTTGCCCAAGATCGGCAAATCGCGGCTGTCATTGGCCGGGGCCGACGCGGCCGCGCCGGTCGATGGCGATGCGCCACCGCCGCCTTCGACCACCTGCGGCTTGAAGGTCCCGCGCCCCTTGGGCGGCGAGGCGGTCGTGGCCTGCTGCGGCAGCTTCACCACCTCCAGCGCCCGGGCCCGGTGGGCCAGGCGACGGATGAAGCCGCGCTCTTCCAGGGCCGTGATCAGGCGGTGGATGCCCGACTTCGATGCGAGGTCCAGAGCCTCCTTCATCTCGTCGAAAGAGGGCGAGACACCGCTCTCCTTGATGCGTTCATGGATGAACATCAGCAGCTCGTGCTGCTTGCGCGTGAGCATCTCGACCTCGATGAAGACGCGGAACAAACCGCAAACCTTGCGAATGTTCTCTAGGCGTTCTTCCTTAATGTCAAGTTATCGACTTTGGAACGCAGGGGCGTCCACGCCGTTGATCAGGCCCGGTGCTTGGAGAGGCGGGCTTCCCATGAGTTTCACACAACTGAATCCGACCCTTCCCGTCCTCGTCGAAGGCAAGGGCAGCGGATTTGCCTTTGCGGTCATCGACTACGGTCAGGAACATCATCTGATCTGGGTGGTGGCGATCGACGGAACGGGCGAAGTCTGGTCAGCCCCAAACCCCAAGGTTCGGGTCCAGTCCAACTGGACGATGGGCCGCAAGATCGCGCCGCCCGCGAACGTCGAATCGTTCAGGACGGCGGCGGCGGCCCAGGGCTGAGGCCGATTCGCGCTCAGCTCGCCGACCGATTCGCGGTTGCGGTCAGGCTGCGTAAGGTCCGGTCCAGGCGCAGGCCCACGCCGGGCTGGCGCGAGAACAGCACCATCTCGGCCCGTCCCACCAGATTGTCGAACGGCACGAAACCCATGCCTGTTTCGGCCGACAGATAGCGATCCAGTTCACTGTTCCACGGGCACGAAGACTCGCCGGCGGGCGCCGCGCCCGGGTCGAAACGACTGTCGAGCGAGTTGTCGCGATTGTCGCCCATCATGAAGTAGCAGTTGGCGGGGACCACATAGACGCCGGTGTTGCCGGCGGCGGTGTCGCGGCCATAGCTGTTGGTCACGAAGGTCTTGCCGTTGGGCAGGGTCTCGACGAACCGGTTGACGCGCATCGTCTCGCCGTAGGGACCTTGCTCGAGCGTGTCCGACAGCGCCTGGCGCCGAACGGGCTTGCCGTTGATCCGCAACACCCCGCCCACCACCTGCAGCCGGTCACCCGGCAGTCCGACCAGGCGCTTGATGATATCGGTGCGAGCGTCTCCGGGCTTCTTGAAGACCACGATGTCGCCGCGTTCGGGCGCATGACCCAGCAGGCGCCCCTTGCCCAGGGGAGGGCTGAGCGGGGCCGAGTGGCGGCTCCAGCCATAGGGATATTTCGAGACCAGCAGATAGTCGCCGACCTGCAGGGTGGGCTCCATCGAACCCGAAGGAATCGTGAAGGGCTGGCACAGCACGGTTCGCGGGATCAGCATCACGGCGAACACCAGGGCGAACGTCTTGGCCGTATCGAACAGCCAATACCGCCAGCCTGTCTTGCCTTCAGTCTCGCTCACGTCATCCCCTCCGCGCAGCATGGTGGGGGGCAGGATACCGGTGGCAGCTTGACCAAATCATGGCGCGGCCGGCTAGAGCCTGGTGGCCAGTTCCGGATGCCTGGGCGTACAGGCGCGGTAGAAGACGGCGATCTGGGCCATGTCCTTGTCATAGTCGCCCGACGGCATGATCGGCGGGCCCAGGGTGACCACCTTGCGTCGATAATCCATCATCGCGCACACCATCGGCACGCCGGCCTTGAGCGCGATGTTATAGAACCCGGTCTTCCATTGCCGCGCCTTGCCGCGCGTGCCCTCGGGCGCGATCGTCAGCATGAATTCGTCGCGTCGGGCGAATTCCTCGACCATCGCCTGAACCGTGTCGCGTGAGCGGGACCGGTCGACAGGAACGCCGCCCAGATCGCGCATCACCCTCGCGAAAGGCCAGCGAAACAGCGACGCCTTGCCCATGAAGCTGAGGTTGAGGTTCAGGGCGTCCACCGCGCCCAGGAAATAGACGAAGTCCCAGTTGCTGGTATGGGGAGCCGCGATCACGACGAACTTTCGGACAGCCGGGGCCGAGCCCTCTATGGCCCACCCCTCGCGTTTGAAGAACGCGACCAGACACCATTTCACCAGTCGGGCGATCCAACCCATTCTTCTACCGCCTCCCTCGGCGCGATCGCGTCCGTGCCGAACACGGCGTGATGTCTTGATGCGCAGCGTGAGGGGCTGGCATCGAAAGCGCCAGAGTCCACTTCGCCGCAGTGTCTTGGGGTTTGGTCCTAGCCCAGCAACGCCTTGGTGGCGGCGGTGACGTCTTTCTGCCGCATCAGGCTTTCGCCCACGAGCATCGCCGTCGCGCCGGCCGCTTCCATGCGCACCACGTCCTCGTGGACGAAAATGCCGCTTTCGGTGACCAGCAGGGCGTCCTTGGGGGCCTGGGCGGCCAGACGCTCGGTGACGGCCAGATCCACGATGAAGCTCTTGAGGTCGCGGTTGTTGATGCCCACCAGGGTCGCGCCCAGTTGACCCGCGCGGTCCATCTCGGCCTCGTCATGCACCTCGACCAGGGCGTCCATGCCCAGGCGCTCGGCCTCGCTCATCAGCTCGGCGGCCACGACATCGTCGATCATGGCCAGGATCACCAGGATGGCGTCGGCGCCGAGGGCGCGGCTCTCGGCTACCTGCCAGGGATCGACCAGGAAGTCCTTGCGGATGCAGGGCAGGCTGACGGCGGCGCGAGCGTCGATCAGATAGGCGTCCGCGCCCTGGAAGCTTGGGCCGTCGGTCAGCACCGACAGGCACGCCGCGCCGCCGGCCTCATAGTTTCGCGCCAGGGCCGGCGGATCGAAATCGGCGCGGATCAGGCCCTTGGACGGCGAGGCCTTCTTGATCTCGGCGATCAGGGCCAGGCGACCCGGCGTATGGGCGTGTTTCAGAGCGTTGCGAAACCCGCGCGGGCTGTTGGCGTTCTTGGCTGCCGCATCCAACTGCGCGAACGATCGTCGACGCTTTCGGTCGGCGACCTCGTCGCGCTTGTAGGCGGCGATCTTGGCCAGGATATCGGTCATGCGGTGGCGATCTTTGTGTTGGTGGCCGCGACAAGGCCGGCCAGAGCCGCCTTGGCTCCGCCGCTGTCGATCGACGCGGCGGCGGCTTCAATCCCTTCGCTGAGGGTCTCGACCTTGTCGGCGACCAGGAAGGCGGCGGCGGCGTTGAGCAGCACGATGTCGCGATAGGGGCCGGTCTCGCCGTCCAGCAGGCGGGTGAGGGCGGCGGCGTTGAAGGCCGGTTCGCCGCCGGTGATGTCGGACAGCGACGCGCGCGGCAGGCCGACGGCTTCGGGGGTGATGGTGAACAGGCGCACCGCGCCGTTGCGCCATTCGGCGACCTCGGTGGGGCCGGTGGTGGTCAGCTCGTCCAGGCCCGAGCCATGCACCGACCAGGCGCGCTCTGCCCCCAGGGCTCCAAGCGCGCGGGCGATGGGCTCGACGAAGCGCGGGGCGGGGACGCCCACCACTTGGCGGCGGGCGCCGGCCGGATTGGTCAGCGGGCCCAGCAGATTGAAGATGGTGCGGAAGCCCAACTGCTGGCGGATCGGCGAGACGTGCTTCATCGCGCCGTGATGGGCCTGGGCGAACAGGAAGCAGATGCCCGCGTCGTCCAGCGCCTTGCGCTGCTGCTCGCGGCTGGCGTCGATATTGACGCCCAGGGCGGTCAGGACGTCTGCGGTGCCGGATTTCGAGGTGATGGCGCGGTTGCCGTGCTTGGCCACCTTCAGCCCGCCGCCCGCCGCCACGAAGCCGACGGCGGTCGAGATGTTCAGGGTATGCAGGCCGTCGCCGCCGGTGCCGCAGACGTCGACCACGTCATAGGGATGGTCCAGCTTGACGGCGGCGCGGCGCATGGCGCGGGCGCAGGCGGCGATCTCGCCCACCGTCTCGCCGCGCAGGCGCATGGCGGTGACGGCGGCGGCGACCTGGGCGGGAGTGGGTTCGCCGCGCAGGCAGGCGCTGAAGAAGACCTCGGCGTCGTCCTCGGACAGGGTCTGGCCGTCGGCGAGCTTCGCCAGCAGCGGCTTGAAGGCGTCGGACATGGTCGGCCTAGACCCAGATCGCCGCGTCGCGTTTGACGCCTGCCAGGTCGATGAAATTGGCCAGCATCTGGTGGCCACCCTCGGTGGCGATCGATTCGGGGTGGAACTGCACGCCGTGCACCGGGCGCGTGCGGTGCTGCACGCCCATGATCTCGCCGTCGTCGGTCCAGGCGGTGACTTCCAGCTCGGCCGGCAGGTCTTCGCGACGGATCGCCAGGCTGTGATAGCGCGTGGCGGTGAAGGGGTTGGGCAGGCCCTTGAAGATGCCCTTGTCGGCGTGGCGGATCGGGCTGGTCTTGCCGTGCATCACTTCCTTGGCGCGGATCACCTCGCCGCCATAGGCCTGGCCGATCGCCTGATGGCCCAGGCAGACGCCCAGGATCGGCATGTCTTCCGGCGCGCCGCGCAGCAGGGGCAGGCAGATGCCGGCCTGGTCCGGCGCCTTGGGGCCGGGTGACAGCAGGATCGCGGACGGGCGCAGGCCCAGGGCCTCCTGCACCGTCAGGTCGTCATTGCGGTGCACGACCGTCTCGGCCCCAAGCTCGTTCAGATAGTGGACGAGGTTGTAGGTGAAGCTGTCGTAGTTATCGATGACCAGGATCATGACGCCGCCTTTCGAAGAACAGCTTTTAGTTCGGGTTCGGCAAAAAGGTGAGAGGAGTTTTTCTGCCTGTGGTCCCAGCCTGTGGTCCCCGGGCGAAAGCGCCGCATTGCGTCGGGCGTGGGGTGCGTCATCCTAGCGGGCATGGACGTCAGTGATTCCGCCCTCGACCCGGTCGCCATCGCCTATGCCCGCGCGCTGCTGCGGCCCCGGGAGCGTCGCCAGAAGATGGCTCCGGTGCTGGCCGCCGCCGCCTTCGCGGCCTTCTGCGCCCTGAGCTTCGCCACGGTGATGGTGATCGCGCCCCCGACAGTCACCCAGCACCTGCCGAGCGACCGCCTGGGCGAGTAGGCCCTAAGCGAAACGCCCCTAAGCGAAACGCCAAGCCTCTTCGGCGGCGCGCTTGAGGGCGCGGGACTTGTGCAGCGTCTCGTCATATTCGGCGTCGGGATCGCTGTCGGCGACCACGCCGCCGCCGGCCTGCACGTACATCATGCCGTCCTTGACCAGGGCCGTGCGCAGCACGATGCAGGTGTCGACCGAGCCGTCGGCGCCGATATAGCCGACCGCGCCGGCATAGCCGAGGCCACGCTTCTCGATCTCCAGCTCGTCGATGATCTCCATGGCCCGCACCTTGGGCGCGCCCGACAGCGTGCCGGCGGGCAGGGCGGCCATCAGCACGTCGACCGGATCCACGCCCTCGGGCGCGACGCCCTCGACGTTGGAGACGATGTGCATGACGTGGCTGTAGCGTTCGACCTTGAAACTCTCGGTCACCTTCACCCGCGGGCCCTTGTGGGGCTTGGCGGGTTCGTTGCGGCCCGGTTCCTTCAACATCGACACGCGGCCCACGTCGTTGCGGCCCAGGTCCAGAAGCATCAGGTGCTCGGCGCGTTCCTTGGGATCGGCCAGCAGTTCGGCTTCCAGCGCCAGATCCTCTTCCAGCGTCGCGCCGCGAGGGCGGGTGCCGGCGATCGGGCGGATGGTGATTTTGCCGTCGCGCAGTCGAACCAGGATCTCGGGGCTGGAGCCCACCAGATGGCAGCCGTCCAGGTTCAGGAAATACAGGAACGGCGACGGATTGGTCCGGCGCAGCGAGCGGTACAGCGCGAACGGATCCAGGTCGAACGGCGCGCGGAAGCGATGGCTGGGCACCACCTGGAAGATGTCGCCGGCCCGGATGTACTCCTTGGCCTTCTCGACCACGACCGCATAGTCCTCGCGGCTGACGGGCGTGGTGAACTCGACCGGCGCGTGGCCGGCGCGGGGCGCGTCGTGGGCCAGCGGACGGCGCAGGTCGGCCATGACCGTCTCGATGCGGGCGCGAGCGGCGTCGTGCGCCTCCGTGGGCGAGACGCCGGCCTTGGGACGCACGGTCGTGACCAGGATGATCTCCTGGGCGATGGCGTCGAACACGGCGACGATCGACGGCCGGGTCATGATGCCGTCGGGCAGACCGCCCAGGGTGTCGGCGTTGATGTCGGGCAGGCGCTCGGCCAGCCGCACCATGTCGTAGCCCAGGGCGCCGAACACGCCGGCGGCCATGGGCGGCAGCCCTTTGGGCAGGTCGATGCGCGCCTGGGCGATCACGTCGCGCAGGCTGTCCAGGGCGCCGCCGGGCTGGGGCGTGAACTCGCGCCGGGCGATGGCGTCGCCCTCGGCGATCTCGGCCTTGTCGCCGTGGCAGCGCCAGACGAGGTCGGGCTTCATCGCCACGATCGAATAGCGGCCGCGCCAGGCGCCGCCCTCGACGCTTTCGAACAGGAAGGCGTAGGGCCGGCCCTGACCGATTTTCAGATAGGCCGAAACCGGCGTCTCGAGATCGTCGATCAGACGAGTCCAGACCACCTGGGGCCGGCCGGCGTCATAGGTCTGGGCGAAGGCGTCGAAGGCGGGCTCAAGGCTCATTTGGCTTTGCCGGTCTTGGCGGCCTCGGCCTTGGCCAGGGCGGCGGTGTCAACGCCGATGGCCTGGCGGGCCAGGGTCAGGTTGACCTTGGTCTTCAGGCTGGCCTTGGCGGCGACGCGGACGGCCTCGCCCAGATCACGCATCACGCCGGCGTCGGTCTGCTGGCGCACGGCCTGCGAGATGCGGGCCATTGCGGCGACGTCGCCCGGATGCACGGCCTCGAGCTTGGCGACCACGAAGGCCATCTGGCCCGCGCGCGAGGTGAAGATGCCGCCCGGCTTGGCGCCGAAGGTCGCGATCAGCAGGTCGCGACCCAGGCCCTGATGCTGCTGGGCGTTCTCGCGGCTGATGCCGGCCACGCGCTGAACCTTGGAGCCGGTCGAAGCTGCGACGCTTTCCAGCGACTCGCCCTTGCGGACGCGGGCGGCGAGGGCGTCGGCCTTGGCCTGCATGCGCTCGCCCATCTCGTTCTGCAGCCACACCTGGGTCAGCTGCGGCCGGATGGCGTCAAGCGGCGGCAGGGCGGCGGGAATGACCTTCTCGACCTTGACGGCGTAGTACTCGCCCTTGCCGATCTCGATCAGTTCGCTTTCGCCGCCCGACGACAGGGCGAAGGCGGTCTTCAGGATGTCGGGGGTCAGGCCGGCGACCGGCTGGCCGGTTTCGTCGGTTCCCTGCGCGGTGAGTGGCGCTGTGGTCAGCACCATGGCCCCGGCCTTGCTGGCGGCGGCGACCAGATCGGCGCCGGCGTCGTGGGCGTCCTGATAGGTCTGGGTCTGGTCATAGGCCTTGGCCTGGGCGTTCTGGACGCGCAGCTCGGCCTCGATGGCCGGGCGGGCGCTCTCGAGCGCGGCGGAGGTTCCGGGCGTGATCTTGGTGACCTTGACCACCGAAAGGCCCAGTTCGCCGGCGATCGGCGCGCTGACCTGACCGGCGGCCAGGGCGAAGGCGGCGGCGGCGACTTTGCGGTCGGGCAGGGCCGACTTCGGCTTGTCGGTGAGGATCACTGGCTGCTTGCCGTAGGCGCTGGCCACCACGGCGGGCTGCTCGCCCTTGGCCAGGCGCTGGGCGATGGCCGTCGCGGCCTTGGCGTCCGGCGCGACGATCTGGACCAGCGAGCGCGTTTCCGGCGTCGCCAGCGTGTCCTTGCGGAAATTGAAGGTCTTCTGGACTTCGGCCGGATCGACCGTGACCGACGGCGCGATCGCCTGGGCGCTGACGCGCATGATCGACAGCACCCGGGTTTCGGGGCGGGTCAGGCGGTCGGCGTGCTGCTTCATGAAGGCGACCAGCTGGGCGTCGGTCGGATTGGCCGGACGCTCGACGCTGGCGGGATTGATCGCGAAGGCGGCCAGATCGCGGCTTTCCAGGCCATAGGCCGCCTGCAGGACCGAATAGATCCGCGGCGCGTGCAGGCCATTGGCCAGGGCCGAGAAGACGTGGGTCTGGGCGATGTCGTCGCGCAGCGAGGCCTGGTAGCTGTCGGGCGTCAGGTCGGCCTGGGCCAGCAGCGCCTGGTACAGCTTGGGATCGAACTTTCCGGTGATCGGGTCGAAGGGGCGCTGGGTCGGGGGCAGGTTGCTCATCTGCTCGCGCACCACATTGCCGATCAGCTTGTCGGACGGCTGGACGCCGAACCGACGGATCATTTCGGCCGTCGATTCCTGGAGCGCCACTTCCTGCAGGATCTGGCGATCAATGCCGCGCTCCACGGCCTGGTCGGCCGTCAGGGCCTCGCCCGTGCGGCGCTCGGTTTCCTTGCGATAGTTGTCGTAGCGGACCTTGAAGTCCTGCGGCGAGATCGACCGCGAGCCGGCGGAGACCACGCCCGAGATGCGGGGTCCCTTGAACACGTCGCTGATCCCGAACACGGCGAAGCTGACGATCAGCAGGCCAAACAGGATCACCGCGAGGGGCGATTTGGCGAAGGTGCGGAAACCGGCGAGCATGACTGGGAAGACCTTCCTGACTATCGCGCGCGCACCGCCCCGACAAAGTGACCCGGGACGACGCGGCGGACGCGAGGAGCGGGTATAGTAGAGGGGGAGGCGAGGGGGCAAGCCACGGCGGTCTTGACTTCCCAAGGGTGCGCGAGGTCAACACGCTACTCATGACCCTTTCGAGCCCTAAGCCCCGGCCGCTGATCGCCGGAAACTGGAAGATGAACGGCCTCGCGCAGGCCCTCGATCAAGCCCGCGCGGTCGCCGCCGGGCTTGATGAAAAGCCCGCCGGAGCGCGCGTGGCGATCTGTCCGCCCGCGACGCTGCTGGATCGGCTCAGCCAGGCCCTGGAAGGCTCTGCCGTCCTCACCGGTGGCCAGGACTGCCATGTGAAGACCAGCGGCGCCCACACCGGCGACATCGCCGCGCCGATGCTGGTCGACGCTGGCGCGGCCCTGGTGATCCTGGGACACTCCGAACGTCGCGACGATCACGGCGAGACCAGCGCCCTGGTGGCGGCCAAGGTCGAGACCGCCCTGACGGCGGGGCTGGAGCCCATCATCTGCGTTGGCGAGAGCCTTCAGCAGCGCGAGGCGGGCTCGGCCCTGGCGGTCGTGACCGGTCAGGTCCGCGAATCGCTGCCGGCCGTCCTGGCGGGCCAGGCCTTCGCGGTGGCCTATGAGCCGATCTGGGCCATCGGCACGGGGCGCGTGGCGACCCTTCCCGACATCGAAGAGATGCACGCGGCCATCCGCGCCGAACTGGTGGTCCTGTTCGGCGATCACGGCGCGACCGTTCCGATCCTCTATGGCGGCTCGGTGAAGCCCGACAACGCCGCGGAGATCCTGCGTACGGCCGAGGTCGGCGGGGCGCTGGTGGGCGGCGCTTCGCTGAAGGCCAGCGATTTCCTGGCGATCATCGCGGCGGCGTGATGGGGCGGCTTGGTTGAGAGGCCGCCCGGCATGGCTCTGGGTGGCCTGGGGAGCGGGGCGTAGGGAACGCGCCGCCAAGTCCTCCCCCTAGCGGGGGAGGTGTCGCCAAAGGCGACGGAGGGGGAAGTGACCGTTGACTCGTTGCGGTCTTCCCCCGCCGGCCTGACGGCCGCCTCCCCCTTCATGGGGAGGACCTGTCGCGCTCTATCCTCCGCGTTCAGCGAATCGAACTGAGCGAATTCAATCCCTTCCAACTTTCTCGCGCTTCTGTATCCCCCGCTCCCAAAACGGGTGGATACTTCTCCTTGTCCCCGTCGCAGGGGGAGGGCGCCTGGTACCGGCCCAAAGCGGCGACGGGTGATGAAGCTGAGCGGGGCCGCGACGCCCCGCGTCGGGGACGATGGTGGTCTGTTCGTTGGATTGATCCGGGACCACCGGAAGCCTGGGCGCGGAACGGCGCGGATCACAGGGCGGGGATCAGAGTCCGCCTATCGCACATCGTCGGCGTCGAGACGGATTAGCCGATCGACAAGATGCGCGCCCGTCCGGGGGTTAATTGGGAATCAGAGCTGAAACCGACGCTCGTGTGCCCCAATCCTCACGGTCAAGAACAGCTTGGCGGAGCGGACAGGTCGAGCCGAAACGCACAAAACACATCACGGTCATCCGGGTTCGTCCCGGCCGCTTCGCGCCTCCCCAACCCCTTCAGTGGCTGATGCCGCGTGAGGCTGAGAAGCCGTGTCCGCCTACAACAGCAACCCATACATCCGGCAATCGCGCCGCTCGCCCTCGCGCTGAACATGACCCTTCAGGTAGCCCTCTTCCTCGAAGCCCAGGCTTTCCAGCAAGCGCTCGGCGCGTCTGTCGCCGACGTGGGTGCGGGCGCTCAGGCGCTTGAGGCCGATCGAGGCGGCGTGGGCCAGGACGGCGCGGACGGCCTCGATCCCGTAACCCTGGCCCCAGCCCTGGCGAGCGACGATGAATCGCAGTTCGGCCCGGTGATGGCGCTGGTCGATATCGACCAGTTCGCAAGACCCGATGAAGGCTCCCGTCCCGGAATTGCGCAGCGCCCAGTAGTGGGCCTTGCCCTGCTCCATCTCGGCGACCTGGGCCTCCACGCAGGCCGCGACCTCGTCGGGGTCCTCGATGGGGGCCTGATCCCAGTGGGCCATGACTTCAGGATCGCTGAGGAACGGATAGACAAGCGGCGCGTCCGAGGTCGTCAACGGCGCCAGGGTCAGGCGTTCGGTTTCCAGGATCATTCGGCTGTTTGGCTCCCCTTGGGGCCTTGAGTTGCCCGACGCCCTTCCCAGCTATGGCGTGCGCGCGCCGCTAGTGGTAGAGGGGCCGCTTCGTTTTACACGACGGATTGTCCCGTCGCCCGGATCGAGATCAGTTTCCTCATGCTCATCGGCATCCTGCTGGCCATCAATATCGTTGTCTGCCTCGGCCTGATCGGGGTGGTCCTGCTGCAACGCTCCGAGGGCGGGGCCCTTGGCATGGGCGGCGGCAACACCGGTTTCATGACGGCGCGGGGGGCCGGCGACCTGCTGACCCGCATCACCTGGATCCTGTTTTCGGTCTTCCTGTTCATCAGCCTGATCCTGACCCTGCTGACCGGTCGCATGGGTGGCGGTTCGGCCATCGATCGCCTGAAGATCGACAATCTCGACACCAAGTCCTTGAACGCGCCAGCCCCGTCGACGGCTCCCGCCACTCAGGCGCCTTCGACCGCCCAGCCGGGCGCGATCCAGGCGCCGACGCCGCAGATCAACGGTTCGCTGTCCGGGGCTCCGGCCGCGACGCCCGCGCCGACCCCGGCGCCCGCCCAGGCGCCGGCCAAAGCCCCCGCCCAGTAAGCGTTTGCAGCGAAAGCTGTTGATGAACGTCGGTCTTTTCGACGCGATCGCCGAATCGCGGCTAATCTGAGCGCCCATGACCCGGTACATCTTCATCACCGGCGGCGTGGTTTCCTCGCTTGGAAAAGGCCTCGCCTCCGCAGCGCTCGGTGCGCTCCTCCAGGCTCGTGGCTACAAGGTCCGCCTTCGTAAGCTCGACCCTTATCTCAACGTCGATCCCGGCACGATGAGCCCGTATCAGCACGGCGAGGTCTTCGTGACCGACGACGGCGCCGAGACGGACCTCGACCTTGGCCACTACGAGCGCTTCACCGGCGTTTCGGCGACCAAGGCCGACAACATCACCACCGGCCAGATCTACAAGACGATCATCGAGAAGGAGCGGCGCGGCGACTATCTGGGCGCGACCGTCCAGGTGATTCCGCACGTCACCAACGAGATCAAGGACTTCGTCCTGTCGCCGGCCATGGACGAGACGGGCGAGAAGCCGGTCGACTTCGTGCTGGTCGAGATCGGCGGCACGGTGGGCGACATCGAGGGTCTGCCGTTCTTCGAGGCCATCCGCCAGCTGCGCCAGGACCTGCCGCGCAACCAGAGCTGCTACGTCCACCTCACGCTGCTGCCGTACATCAAGACGGCCGGCGAGATGAAGACCAAGCCGACCCAGCACTCCGTCAAGGAACTGCGCTCGATCGGCATCCAACCCGACATCCTGCTGTGCCGCTGCGAGCAGGACATCCCGGTCGAGGAAAAGCGCAAGATCGCGCAGTTCTGCAACGTGCGGCCCAGCGCCGTGATCCAGGCGATGGACTCCTCGTCGATCTACGCGGTGCCGATCGACTATCACAAGGAAGGCCTGGACGCCGAGGTGCTGGACGTGTTCGGCATGAGCGACGCGCCCAAGCCCGACCTTTCGCGCTGGGAAGCGATCGACGAGACCGTCAACCATCCCGACGGCGAAGTGACCATCGCCGTGGTCGGCAAATATACCGTCCTGAAGGACGCCTATAAGTCGCTGATCGAGGCGCTTCACCATGGCGGCCTGGCCAACAAGGTGAAGGTCAATCTCGACTGGGTCGAGAGCGAGACCTTCGAGGGCGATCCCGGCGCGGCCGCGGCTCGCCTCGAAAACGCCAACGCCATCATGGTGCCCGGCGGCTTCGGCGAGCGGGGGGCAGAGGGCAAGATCCGCGCCGCCCAGTTCGCCCGTGAGCGCAAGGTGCCCTATTTCGGCATCTGTTTCGGCATGCAGATGGCCGTCATCGAGACCCTGCGCAACGTGGCCGGAATCACCGACGCCTCGTCCAGCGAATTTGGCCCCACCGACCGTCCGGTCGTCGGGATCATGACCGAGTGGATCAAGGGCAATGAGACCGTCCAGCGTCGCTCTGGCGACGACCTGGGAGGCACCATGCGCCTGGGGGCCTTTGACGCCGTGCTGACGCCCGGAAGCAAGGTCGCCAAGATCTATGGCGATACGGCCATCAGCGAGCGCCACAGGCACCGCTACGAGGTCAATATCGGCTACAGCCACCGGATGGAGGAATCCGGCCTGAAACTGACGGGACGCTCGCCTGACGGCGTGCTGCCCGAAATCGTCGAACGGGAGGACCATCCGTGGTTCATCGGCGTCCAGTTCCACCCGGAACTGAAGAGCCGTCCGTTCGCGCCGCACCCGCTGTTCGCCAGCTTTATCGCCGCGGCGAAAGAGCAGGGCAGGCTGGTCTAACAGGCGCTGTTGCATGTCTGAAGAGATTCAGGCATAAGCGCGCCCTCACGCGGCGGCCTGGGCATTCCCCGAGTCGCCGCTTCCGATTTTCAAGCTCAGCGAGCAGAGTCACTTCGATGGCCGTTCCCAAAAGAAAAACTTCGCCTTCTCGCCGGAACATGCGCCGGTCGCACCACGCCCTGGGCGCGAACTCGTTCGTGGAAGACAAGGACTCGGGCGAACTGCGCCGCCCGCACCATGTCGACCTGAAGACGGGTCTGTACAACGGCAAGCAAATCCTCACCCCCAAGGAAGACTAAGGTCTCTCCGTCACGGATGTGAGTTCGAAGACGCCGCCAGGGCTTGCCCGGGCGGCGTTTTTCGTTCCGGCGCTTTTTTGTCGCCGTCGCGCAGAAAACGGCGTTAGCTGAGCGGGTCAGGGAGATCCGCCCATGCTCACACGCCGACTCATAACGGCGGGACTGGGACTGTCATTCATGAGCCAGGGCGCGGCCCAGGCTCAGCAGTCGACGCCGCCGCCCATTCCGACCACGCCCGATCCGGTGCTGTTCCTCGATGCGTCCCTGGACGCCGATGACCGCCTGACCATTCCGGTGATGATCAATGGGCTCGGGCCGTTCCAGTTTATCGTCGACACCGGAGCCGATCGCAGCGTGCTCTCGGCCGACCTGGCTTCGCGGCTGGACCTGGCTCGTGGCAAGGACGTCCTCGTGCACGGCGTCAGCGGTTCGCAGATCAGCCCTACAGCCCGGATCGATCAGCTCACGGTCGGGGACGCCAGCCTGCGCGGCGTCAGCCTGCCGGTGCTGCCTCCCGAGCGCGTCGGCGCCGATGGTCTGCTGGGCGTCGACGTCCTCGAAGGGCGCAACGTGATCATGGATTTCCGAAGCAGGCGTCTGGAGATCCGCCGGAGCCGCTCGAGCCTGGATCTTGTCCAGCTGTCTCGTGAGGTCTCCGTCAGCGCCGATGACCGGTATGGCCGTCTGACCGTCGTCGACTGCCGCGTCGCCGGTGCCAGGGCCCTGGCGTTCATCGATTCCGGCGGTGGCGTCAGCATCGGCAACATGGCGCTCTCCCGCGCCATCGCCACGCGCCGGCGCAAGAGCGGCGACGCCGTTCGCCCGGCTCAACTGCTCACGGCGGCCGGCGAGGTCTCGATCGGCGAGTTCCGCATCGCGCCATCCATGACCCTGGGCGACGTGCGGATCACCAACCTGCCCATGGCCTTCGCCGATGTGCACATCTTCGACGTCTGGGGCGTGCTCAACAGACCGGCGATCCTGCTGGGTGTCGACGTGCTGCGGATGTTCGCCCGGGTCGAACTGGACTTCGGCGCGGGGCGGGTGGTCTTCCGGATGGGCAATGTCACGACGCCACGAACGGTGAACGCCTGAGGCTACTGGTCGCGACCTCGGGCCTGGACCTGGATACGGCGCGCCTCCACCGCCTGCGGCGTCACCTTGCGATTGTGGGCGCTGGACCGTTCGTGCTCGATCTCCAGACCCTTGCGGAACGAGCGGCCAAAGCCTTCGTCGATCAGCCCCTTGTAGAACGACAACGTCTCGACCGGGATCGACGCCATATCGGCGGCCAGCTTTAGCGCCGTCGGCATCAGGTCCGCGGCGGGAACCACCCGATTGACCAGGCCCCAGTCCGCCGCGGTGGCGGCGTCCAGGAAGTTGCCGGTCAGGGACAACTCCTTGGCGCGATAGATCCCGATCAGGCGCGACAGCTTCTGTGACAGGCCCCAGCCAGGCATTATCCCGACGCGAGCGTGCGTATCGGCGAAGCGGGCGTTTTCCGACGCGATCAGCACATCGCAGGCGAGGGCCAGCTCGAAGCCGCCGGTGATGGCCACGCCGTTGATCGCTCCAATCACGGGCTTCCGGCACAACTCGATCGCCTTGACCGGATTGGACGCCGCGCCCTGGTCGTTGGCGGCGCTCATAGCCTTGGGATCGCTGCCGAGCTCTTTCAGGTCCAGACCCGCCGTGAAGGCCTTCTCGCCGGCACCCGTCAGGACGACCACACTAACGTCAGGATCGGCGTCGAGCTCGATCATCGCGGCGTGGAGCGCGGACCTCAGCGCCTTGGACAGGGCGTTCATCGCCTCGGGCCGGTTCAGCGTGACGACGGCGACAGGGCCGCTGCGTTCGACGATCAGCATCGCGTTCTCCTTCTGATGAATGATGATCACGCGCCGTCCGAAAGGTAAGTCAAGTTGCGCCGAGCCGCCTTGGCGGCTAAGGCTCCCGCGCCATTTCGCCTTGAGGAACGCCATGACCGAGATCGTCGACATCATCGCCCGCGAAATTCTCGATAGCCGGGGAAACCCGACGGTCGAGGTCGATGTCATTCTGGAAGACGGCGCCTTCGGTCGCGCCGCAGTACCCTCGGGCGCTTCCACGGGCGCTCATGAAGCCAATGAAAAGCGCGACGGCGACAAGAGCCGTTATCTGGGCAAGGGCGTGCTTCAGGCCGTTGACGCCGTGAACGGCGAGATTTTCGACGCCCTGTCGGGCGTCGACGCCGAAGATCAGCGTCGCGTGGATCGACTGCTGATCGATCTGGACGGGACGCCCAACAAGGCCCGTCTGGGCGCCAACGCCATCCTCGGCGTCTCGCTGGCCACGGCCAAGGCTGCCGCGGAGTCCGCTGGGCAGCCGCTCTACAAGTACGTCGGCGGCGTGAACGCCCGCGTGCTGCCGACCCCGATGATGAACATCATCAATGGCGGCGCCCACGCTGACAACCCGATCGATATCCAGGAATTCATGATCCTGCCGACCGGCGCGCCGACCTTTTCGGAAGCCCTTCGGATGGGCGCTGAGATCTTCCACGGGCTGAAGAAGGCTCTGAAGGACGCCGGCCACAACACCAATGTCGGCGATGAGGGCGGCTTCGCCCCCAACCTCGGTTCCGCCGAAGACGCCCTTGCGTTCATCGTCAAGGCTGGTGAGGCCGCGGGCTACAAGGCCGGTGACGATTTCGTCCTCGGCCTCGATGTGGCGGCCACAGAGTTCTTCAAGAACGGCAAGTACGAGCTGGAGGGCGAAGGCAAGAGCTTGGATCCGGCCGGCATGGTCGAGTACCTGGCGGGCCTGGCCGACAAGTTCCCCATACTGTCGATCGAAGACGGCATGTCCGAAGACGATTTCGAGGGCTGGAAGCTGCTGACCGATCGTCTGGGCAAGAAGGTTCAATTGGTCGGCGACGATCTCTTCGTTACCAATTCATCGCGCCTGCAGATGGGCCTCGACAAGGGCCTGGCCAATTCGATCCTCGTGAAGGTCAATCAGATCGGCACGCTGTCGGAAACCATCGACGCCGTGGATCTGGCCCATCGGGCCGGCTACACCAGCGTCATGAGCCACCGCTCTGGCGAGACCGAGGACTCGACCATCGCCGACCTCGCCGTGGCGCTGAACTGCGGCCAGATCAAGACTGGCTCGCTGGCCCGCTCTGACCGGCTGGCCAAGTACAATCAACTGCTGCGCATCCAGGAAATGCTGGATGATCAAGGTGTCTACGCTGGTCGTTCGGCGCTCAAGGGCCGCTAGCGGTCTCCAGAGTCAGGGACTTCAGGAAGGCGCGGCTTCGGACAGAAGTTGCGCCTTTTCCTTTATGTAGGTCAGCGGGGCATCCTTCTTCATGACCATGTAGCCGGTGATGGCGTGAAAGGCGGGATCACCGACAGCGCCGCCTTCTGGGGCCTGCCCCATCGAACTGGAGACCTCATCCACCGTCGGCATGACAGGGCGGCCGGGCAGGGCGATATCGCCCTTGACGAGGTCGGCTGTGTCTCCCGACTTCAGCTTCCAGCCGCAGGTCTCGAAGCGCTCCAGCCTATCCGGCGCGAAGACCAGTGTAAGCAGCATGAGTTTCATCGACCCAATGGCGGCGTGTTCGGACTGTCCCATGGCGCGAGCCTTCTGGGTTGATAACGCCCGGCCGTAGGTGATCCAGCGATCTTCCCCCTCCCAGAGAGTCCGGAAGATCGAGGCGTTCATCGGGACAATGAGGCCTCCGCCGAAGTCGAGCTTGGGGGGATTGCCCTTGATCATATTGGGGCCGCCCTTGCGTCCCTTGACCACGCCCTCGTCAGCCAGAGCCACGGCTGGAGCTATCGTTGCGCCGATCGACAGCAACAGGCCTCGTCTATCCATCATGGCAAATTCTCCCTCCTCAACCTTTGGCTGATAGAGAGTTTGGTAAGAATGGCGATTCTCGGGCGAAAACAGCGTTCAGACGGTAAACGATTGTTCGGGCGCGAAAATTCACCAACAATTTTTCTATAAGCGGCGGTTTCCCCACTTGAATGGTCGAAAAACGCGGCTTCGCGGATGCGAGCAGGGTGCTGCAATGCGGCATCTAGATGCCGATGAAACCATCTCATTTGAAAGCATCGCATCGGGGTCTCGTAGGCGGCCCGGGGGCGCCCTCCGATCGCCCGGTTTAGAAGGCGTTAAGCACGATCTGAGAGTCTGAGACTCCCTTCTCGGGATTCTCTGATGTTCGCCCGACTGCAACCGATCCTGCCGACCGCAGCGATCTTCTTCCTGATCTTCTACTTCGCGTTTCACGCCCTGACCGGCGAGCGCGGCCTCCTATCGACGTCTCAACGCAACGCCGATCTCGCCGCCAAGACGAAGGAACTCAAGAAGATCCGCGCGGAGAGGATGGACCTGGAGGCCCGCGCTCGTCTATTACGCAACGGCAGTCTGTCGGCCGACCTCTTGGAAGAACGCGCGCGTTCGCTCCTGGGATATGCCGACCCGAAGGACTATGTGATCCGCACCAAGCGTTAGCGGGGTCGGATTGTTGCTTTCGGCGCGGATTGACGATCGCTCCTCGGATTATCCGAACCGGGAGTGGTCTTGGCGTGACATGACGAGCACTTCCTTCGCGGAACCGACGACTAATTCGGCGGGATGTGTTCTGGGATGAAGGCCGCGATGAAGATTGGCCAGGGAGATTTGAATGGCGCGTACGCGCAAGAGTGAAGCTTCCGGGGAGAAGGCGAGTGACACCGGTGTCAACGCTTTCGTCGGCAAGGATGAGCTTCTCAAGTTCTATCAGGACATGCTGCTGATCCGTCGCTTCGAGGAGCGCGCTGGTCAGTTGTACGGCATGGGCCTGATCGGCGGGTTCTGCCACCTCTACATCGGTCAGGAAGCCATCGCGGTCGGCATGCAGTCGATCCAACAGAAGGGCGACCAGATCATTACGGGCTACCGTGACCATGGCCACATGCTGGCCGCAGGCATGGATCCCAGGGAAGTCATGGCCGAGCTCACCGGTCGCGCGGGCGGTTCGTCGCGTGGCAAGGGCGGCTCGATGCACATGTTCGACATCGAGACCGGCTTCTACGGCGGCCACGGCATCGTCGGCGCCCAGGTCGCGCTGGGTACGGGGCTAGCTCTGGCCAACCACTACAAGGGCAATGGCAACGTCTCGTACGCCTATTTCGGCGACGGTGCGGCCAACCAGGGCCAGGTCTATGAGAGCTTCAACATGGCCCAGCTGTGGAAGCTGCCGGTCGTGTACGTGGTCGAGAACAACCAGTACGCCATGGGCACCAGCGTCGAGCGTTCGGCCTCGGAGACCGCCTTCCACAAGCGCGGCGTCTCGTTCCGGATCCCAGGCGAGGAAGTTGATGGCATGGATATTGTTGCCGTCCGCGAGGCCGGCGCACGCGCCACCGAGCACGCGCGCAGCGGCCAGGGCCCGTATATCCTTGAGATGAAGACCTATCGCTATCGCGGTCACTCGATGTCGGACCCGGCCAAGTACCGGACCAAGGAAGAAGTCGACGAGGTCAAGCAGACGCGCGATCCGATCGATCACATCAAGGAACGCCTGGCCAAGGCCGGCGTCACCGAGGACGACCTGAAGGGCATCGACGCCGAGGTGAAGCGCATCGTCGCCGAAGCCGCGGAATTCGCCCGCACCAGCCCCGAGCCGGACCCGTCCGAACTCTATACCGACGTATACTTGGAGGCCGCCCAGTGAGCGTGGACATCCTCATGCCCGCCCTCTCGCCCACGATGGAAGAGGGCACGCTGGCCAAGTGGCTGGTCAAGGAAGGCGACACCGTGAAGGCCGGCGACGTGATCGCCGAGATCGAAACGGACAAGGCGACGATGGAAGTCGAAGCCGTGGACGAAGGCGTCATCGAAGCGCTGCTGATCGCCGCCGGTTCGGAAAACGTGAAGGTCAACACCCCGATCGCGCGTCTGGCCGGCGAAGCCGGGGCCGCGCCGCCGGCTCCGATCACGCCCGTCGCCGACGCCGCTCCGGCCACCGCGCCGGTCGCGGCCGCGCCGGCTACAATCGCCGCCGCCTCGACCTTTGCCGACCCGGAGATTCCGGCCGGCACGCCGATGAAGAAGATCACCGTGCGCGACGCCTTGCGCGACGCCATGGCCGAAGAGATGCGTCGCGACGACCGCGTGTTCCTGATGGGCGAGGAAGTCGCCCAGTATCAGGGCGCCTACAAGGTTAGCCGCGACCTACTGCAGGAGTTCGGCGCCAGGCGGGTGATCGACACCCCGATCACCGAGCACGGCTTTGCCGGCATGGGCGTCGGCGCTGCGATGGCCGGCCTGAAGCCGATCGTCGAGTTCATGACCTGGAACTTCGCCATGCAGGCGATCGACCACATCATCAACTCGGCCGCCAAGACGCTCTACATGTCGGGCGGCCAGATCAAGTCGTCGATCGTGTTCCGCGGCCCCAACGGCGCGGCCAGCCGCGTCGGCGCCCAGCACAGCCAGGACTACGCGGCCTGGTACGGCAACGTTCCCGGTCTGAAGGTCATCGCGCCCTATGACGCGGCCGACGCCAAGGGCCTTCTGAAGGCCGCCATCCGCGACCCGAACCCGATCGTCTTCCTCGAACACGAGATGATGTACGGCATCGAGTTCGACATCCCGGATGTCGAGGACTACGTCGTGCCGATCGGCAAGGCCAAGGTCCGCCGCGAAGGCTCGGACGTCACCCTGGTGGCCTATAGCCGCATGGTGGGCTTCGCGCTGAAGGCCGCTGACGAACTGGCCAAGGAAGGCATCTCGGCCGAGGTCGTCGACTTGCGGACCATCCGTCCGATGGATCACGAGACGATCCTGCAGAGCGTCAAGAAGACCAACCGTCTGGTCACGGCCGAGGAAGGCTGGGGTCCGATGGGCGTCGGTGCCGAGATCGTCGCCCGTATCACCGAGCACGGCTTCGACTACCTGGATGCGCCGCCCCTGCGCGTGCACCAGGAAGACGTGCCGCTGCCCTATGCGGCCAATCTGGAAGCCCTCTCGCTACCGTCGGTCGAGAAGATCGTCTCGGCCGCCAAGAAGGTTTGCTACCGCTGATGAAGACGCGGCTCACGTCTGGCGGGATGGCGGCGATCGCTGCATACCTGTTGGATGTGAGCCGTTTCGATTCCGGCCAAGAACAACACCTCGCCCCGGCGCGAGATCGCGCGGACGACGGCCCGGCCGACAACGTCCCGAACGCTTGAGGAAGAAGCTCAATGTCGATCGACATCCTGATGCCCGCCCTGTCACCCACCATGGAAGAGGGCACCCTCGCCAAGTGGCATGTGAAGGTGGGTGACACCGTCAAGGCCGGCGACGTGATCGCCGAGATCGAAACCGACAAGGCGACGATGGAAGTCGAAGCCGTCGACGAAGGCGTGGTCGAGGCCATCCTGGTCGACGCCGGGACCGAAAACGTCAAGGTCAACGCCCTGATCGCCAAGCTGGTGGGAGAGGGCGACAGCCCAGCGCCCGCGCCCAGGGCCGCGCCCGCCACTGAAGCGCCCAAGGCCGCCGCGCCTGCGCCGGCAGCCACGGCTCAAACCGTCGCCGCGCCCGTCGCCCAGAACGGCGACCGTGTGTTGGCTTCCCCTCTAGCCCGTCGTCTGGCCCAGGTCGCGGGCCTGGACCTTAAGACTGTCAAGGGTAGCGGCCCGCACGGCCGTGTGGTCAAGGCTGATGTCGAAGCCGCCGGCAAGGGTGGCGCCGCGCCGGCCAGGACGACAGCGGCCGCATCGGCTCCGGCCGCCGCCGCCGCGCCACGCCAGGCGCTGTCTCTGGAGCAGATGGGCATCCCCGCCGGCTCCTACGATCTGGTTCCGCTGGACGGCATGCGCAAGACGATCGCGCGCCGTCTGACCGACAGCTTCCGCGACGTGCCGCACTTCCCGCTCACCATCGATCTCGAGATCGACGGCCTGCTGGCGGCGCGCGCCAAGATCAACAGCCTGCTGGCGGATCAGGGCGTGAAGGTGTCGGTCAATGACATCATCATCAAGGCCGTGGCCGTGGCCCTCAAGCGCGTGCCGGAGGCTAACGCCTCGTACACGCCCGAAGGCATCGCCATGCACAAGCACGCCGACATCGCGGTGGCCGTGGCCATCGACGGTGGCCTGATCACCCCGATCGTGCGCGCCGCCGAGACCAAGGGCCTGGCCCAGATCTCTGCCGAGGTGAAGGATCTGGCGGCCCGCGCCAAGGCCAAGAAGCTGAAGCCCGAGGAATTCCAGGGCGGCACCTTCTCGGTCTCCAACCTGGGTATGTTCGGCATCAAGGCCTTCGCCTCGATCATCAACGAGCCGCAGGGCGCGATCATGAGCGTGGGCGCCGGCGAGCAGCGTCCCGTGGTCAAGAACGGCCAACTGGCCGTGGCCACCGTGATGACCGTGACCCTGACCTGCGATCACCGCGTCGTCGATGGCGCGATCGGCGCCAAATTCCTGGCGGCCTTCAAGCCGCTGATCGAAGAGCCGCTGACCCTGATCGTCTGATCACCGGAAAGGGCAGGGAGAGCGCCATGTCGGTCTATGACTACTCGGCCAAGACGCTGGACGGCCAGGACGTGAGCCTGGCCGACTATCGCGGGCGGGTTCTGCTGATCGTCAACACGGCCAGCAAGTGCGGGTTCACCCCGCAGTATGAAGGCCTTGAGGCGCTCTACCGCGACTACAAGGATCGTGGCCTGACCATCCTGGGCTTCCCCTGCAACCAGTTCGGGGCCCAAGAGCCCGGGAACGCCGAAGAGATCGCCAGCTTCTGCTCGCTGACCTATGACGTCACCTTCCCGATGCTGGCCAAGATCGACGTCAATGGCCCTTCGGCCCATCCGCTCTATGCGTTCCTGAAGAAGGAACAGAAGGGCGTGCTGGGTACCGAGGGCATCAAGTGGAACTTCACCAAGTTCCTGATCGGCCGCGACGGCGAAGTCGTCGAGCGGTTTGCTCCCACCACCAAGCCCGAAGACCTCAAGGTCGCGGTCGAGGCGCTGCTCTAATTCTCCCGGATCGGCTTGCAGGCCGATCGATCGAGGCCGCCCGGCTCCCCTCGGGCGACGTCCAAGCTAGGGTAAGAACACCATGTCCACGGAATTCGATGTCGTCGTCATCGGCGCCGGTCCTGGCGGCTATGTGGCCGCGATCCGCGCCAGCCAGCTGGGCCTGAAGACGGCGATCGTCGAGCGCGAAAACCTGGGCGGCATCTGCCTGAACTGGGGCTGCATCCCCACCAAGGCCCTGCTGAAGTCCGGCGAGATCTTCGAGCAGCTGTCGCATCTGGACAGCTACGGCCTGTCGGTCGAGAAGCCGGCGTTCGACTTCAGCAAGATCATCGAGCGTTCGCGCGGCGTGGCCAAGACCATGTCCAGCGGCATCGCCTTCCTGATGAAGAAGCACAAGATCGAGGTCATCGAGGGCGAGGCCAAGCTCGAGAAGGGTGCGCCGGCTCCCAAGGTGGTCGTGGCCCTGAAGGCCGGCGGCAGCCGTACGATCCAGGCGAAAAATGTGATCCTGGCCAGCGGCGCGCGGGCCCGGAATATCCCCGCCATCGGCGCGGTGTCGGACGGCGACAAGGTCTGGACCTATCGCGACGCCCTGGCCCCCAAGACCATGCCCAAGTCGCTGGTCGTGATCGGCTCGGGCGCCATCGGCATTGAGTTCGCCAGCTTCTATCGCGCCCTGGGCGCCGACGTGACCGTCGTTGAGGCCGTCGACCGGATCATGCCGGTCGAGGACGCCGAGGTCTCCAAGGCCGCCCAGAAGGCGTTCGAGAAGCGCGGCATCAAGTTCCGCATCGGCGCCAAGGTCACCAAGATCGACAAGACCGCCACGGGCGTCTCGGTGTCGGTCGAGGTCGGCGGCAAGGCCGAAC
This sequence comes from Caulobacter sp., assembly GCF_965279145.1. Taxonomy (NCBI): domain Bacteria; kingdom Pseudomonadati; phylum Pseudomonadota; class Alphaproteobacteria; order Caulobacterales; family Caulobacteraceae; genus Caulobacter; species Caulobacter sp. Next base: position 3,909,882 of record NZ_OZ257139.1, on the reverse strand, counting down.
AGTTGACGGCCGAGAAGTGCATCGTCGCCATCGGCATCGTGCCCAATACCGAAGGGACCGAAGCGGTGGGCCTGACCACCGATCGCGGCCATGTCGTCACCGGCAAGCACGGCGAGACGAACGTGCCTGGCCTCTACGCCATCGGCGACGTCGCCGGCGCGCCCTGGCTGGCGCACAAGGCCAGCCACGAAGGCATCCATGCCGCCGAGTTCATCGCCGGCTACAAGACCCCGGCCGTCCATTCGCCGATCCCGGGCTGCACCTATGCCAACCCGCAGGTCGCCTCGGTGGGTTACACCGAAGCCGCCGCCAAGGCGGCCGGCATCGACGTGAAGGCCGGCCGCTTCCCGTTCAAGGTCAACGGCAAGGCCGTGGCCGCCGGCGAGACCGAGGGCTTCGTGAAGGTGGTGTTCGACGGCAAGACCGGCGCCCTGATCGGCGCTCACATGATCGGCCACGAAGTGACCGAGATGATCCAGGGCTTCGTCACCGCCATCACGCTGGAAGCGACCGAGGAAGACCTGCACGGAATCGTCTACGCTCACCCGACTATGTCGGAAGCCATGCACGAAGCCACGCTCGACGCGTATGGACGGGTGCTGCACATCTAGGGGCCTGAATGGCGCGCGCGACGGCCACGACGACCGACAAGCCGGCCAAGGCTGGGATCAAGGTTGCGGCCAAGATCAGGAAGGGGTCGAAGACCACCCTTTCTGAGGCCAACCTCGCCGATTTGGGCGCGGAGCGGCTGGCGACGATCCTGATGGATCTGTCGGTCGACAGCTACGTCAAGCGCGCCCTGCGGCTGGAGCTGTTCGCCGAGGCCAGTCCCGAGGGTCTGGCGCTGGAGATCTCCAAGCGTCTGGCGGCCATCGCCAAGGCCACTTCGCGTATCCACTGGCGCAAGCGCGCCGCCTTCGCGCGCGATCTGGATCTGCACTTTCGGATGATCCAGCGCCTTACGGAGAGCGATCCCAAGGCGGCCCTGAAGCTGCTGATGGATTTCCTGGACCTGGCCGGTTCGGTCTTTGATCGCATCAGTCAACCCGAGGGGCCGATCGGTGAGGTATTTGCCGAGGCGCGGGATGCGGTCGGCGACATCGCCCCGAGCGCCAAGATCGCGCCGGTCGATCTGGCCGACCGGGTGGCCCGGCTGATCCTGTGCGACGATCATTTCGTATTCGGCCCACTAGTCTCTGTCGCGGCCCCGTCTCTGGGCGTGGCGGGTCAGGCGCGACTGGGTGAGCGTCTGCAGGCCGCCTTGACCCAGCGCCCCGCGCGGTCGGCCGGCGCCTATGACGTCAAGGCGTCAGTGGTCCGGGACGCCTTGCGCCGCCTTGCCGACATCAATGGCGACGTGGGGGCGTTTATCGCGACCTTCAGCGAGACGCAGCGCCGGTTTCCCGCCATCGCCGCCGAGATCGGGCGTCGTCTTCTGGCTGCTGGCAAGGCGGGGGAGGCGCTGGCCGCTCTGGAAGCTGCCGTGGCGACGGTCAAGCCGCGAGGGCTGCTGTCGGTTCGCGCCGAGCCTGACGATCCGGTCGAGCGCGCCGCCTGGGAAGATGTCTATCTCCAGGCGCTACAGGCCAATGGCCGCCAGGACGAGGCCCAGCGCCGGCGCTGGGCGGCGTTCGAGGCCACCCTGTCGATACCGAGGCTCAGGGCGTTCCTGAAGGGCCTGCCGGACTTTGACGACGTGGTCGCCGAGGATGACGCCAAGAAGATCGCCGCCGAGTTTCCGCGCTTCGACGCCGCCCTGGCGTTTCTGATCGAGTGGCCCGATTTAGCCGCGGCGGCGCGACTGATCATCAACCGTCACGGCGCGATCAACGGCGCGGACGAAGACCTGCTGACGGCCGCTGCGCGCCGCCTTGAAGGCGCCTATCCGCTGGCCGCGACCCTCTTGCTGCGGGCCATGATCCGCAACGTGCTGACCTATGGCGTGGCCGGCCGCTACAGGGCCGCCGCCCAGCAATGGCTGGAGACGGAATCCCTGGCGCCGATGATCGCCAATTTCGGCGAGTTCCCGGACCACGAGACCTTCATGGCCGACCTGCGGGCCACGCATGGCCGCAAACAGGGCTTCCGCGCCGAGCTGGAAGCCCTGGGTGGAACCTTCTAGGCCGCCCTCGCGTCCTGATCGGCCATCCGCTGTATGGCGACATAGTCTGTCTTGCCGCTGCCCAGCACGGGCACTTCCGGCACCTTCAGGATCTTGCGCGGCACCGCCAGTTCAGGCGCGCCGATGGTCTGGGCGTGAGCCACCAGTTGAGAGACAGCGGCGTCGTGGCGGTCGGTGACGAGCACCAGCTTCTCACCCTTCTTCTTGTCAGGCATCGAGATCACCGCGTGCCGGCCGTCGGGCCAAACCGCCGAGGCGAGGTCTTCCGCAGCCGTCAGCGACACCATCTCGCCGGCGATCTTGGCGAAGCGCTTCACCCGGCCCTTGATGGTGATCCAGTTGTCGTCGGACATCGAGACGACGTCGCCGGTGTCGTGCCAGCCGCCGTCCGGAGCGTCGACACCGCCGTCTTCGCGCAAGTAGCCCAGCATGATGTTGGGGCCGCGCACCAGCAGCTTGCCGCCGCCTGAAATCCCTTCGACGGGCTCGACGCGGAACTCCTGGCCGGGCAGCAGGCCACCGACCGTGCCGCGGCGGTTGTCGTCAGGCTTGTTGACCGCGATCACAGGCGAAGCCTCGGTTGCGCCATAGCCTTCGAGCACGGGCACGGGGCCGAACTTTTCGTGGATGAGGTTGTGCGTCTCTTCCCGAACCTTTTCAGCGCCACAGACGATAAATTTCAGGCCCGACAGCTCATCGCTGTCCGACGCCCGCGCATAGTGGTTGAGGAAGGTGTCTGTGGCGAACAGCACCGACGCGCCGACGTCCTTGACCAGGGCCGGGATCTGCTTGGTGTGGAGGGGCGAGGGATATTGGAACGCCTTCATGCCCTTGAGCAGCGGCAGGATCACGCCGCCCGTCAGGCCAAAGCAGTGGAAGACGGGCAGGGGGTTGAAGAACACCCAGTCAGGATCCAGCGCGATGTGGGCCGCGACCTGTTCGGCGTTCGACACCATGTTGGCCTGGCTCAGCACCACGCCGCGCGGGGCGCCGAAGCTGCCGGAGGTGAACAGCACCACGCCCCGGTCCGACGGCTTGGCCGGCGCGCGGAACTGACGCGGGAACAGGCCGGCGGCGGCGGCGAACAACTTGTCGGCCAGGCCGATCGTCCCGCGCACGTCTTCGAGATAGGTGATGGTCGCCTGGGCCTCCAGCGCATCGACGATGTCGTGCAGATTGCCAAGCTCGATGAACTTGTGGGCGGTCAGCACGCGGGTGACCTTGGCCAGATGACAGGCGGCCTTCAGGTTTCGCAGGCCGGCCGTGAAGTTCAGCATGGTTGGCACGCGACCGAAGGCGTGCAGGGCGAAGAAGGTGACAACGGCCGCCGAACCCGAGGGCAGCAGCACGCCGACGTTCTCGCCTGGCCTGGTCATGGCCGCGATCTTGCGGCCAAGGGCAAAGCTCGCCCGGATCAGATCGGTGTAGCTGAGGGGGTTGCGGTCCTGATCTTCAAGGATCGGTTTTTTTGCGCCGTAGGTGTCGCGCGCATCGACAAGGGCGTCGAAGAGGGCCTTCTGGCCGTCTTCCGCTTTAAAAACTACCGGCATCCCGCCGAAACCTCCCCGAAAAGCGTCATCGCTTTCGTTCGTTGAGGAGCGAGACTGCCGGGGAAGGTCCGGCTTTGCAAGGAAGAGTCACAAACCGTGAAATCATCCCCTGCGGGGCTGGGTCTTGGCTGAGATGCGGGCGCGAATAAAGGACTCGATCTGGCTCAACCATGCTTCCCGCACGCCGTCCGATTCCATGTGGAGTTCATGGCGCCCCGCGGGGAATCTAATTTCCCGGCAATCGAGAAGCGCGAGACAGGTCTTGGTCTGAGCTGCTGGGAGTGCGTAGCGATCCCTTCCAGCGCCGAGCATCAGGACTGGGGACGTCACCTTCTGAGCATCAGTCTGCGCTCGGTCGGATGCTTCGAAGAAGGCGGCCAGCCAGCCCAGACTGGGCGCTCCCATCCGAAGGTCCGGATTGGTTGTAAGCCAGGCCTGCTGAACCGCACCGCGATCCTTGTCGCCGGTGACACCGGCAGCGACGCCGTCCGGCCCGTCACGACGCCAACCTGGCTGACCGGGGGCCTTGATCCATCCCAACCGTAGGCGTCGAGCCCAGCTCGCGACCTGTCCGATCGGCGCCGGCAAGCTGGGTAGGTTGCGCAATGCGAATGTCGGTGACGACAAGATAAGCCCGTCGTTCGGCAAACCACTCTCGGCGGCCTGGAGCGCCACCAGTCCTCCGACTGAATGCCCGAGGATCACCAGCGGCGTACCGCCCCGCGGCCGGATCACGACATTGACCAAGGCGCGCACCGCGGCGACGTCGGGATCGAAACTCTCGACGTGGCCCAGATCGCGCCAAGGTGTCAGACGTTGGGAACCGCCTTGGCCTTGCCGCTCAAGGATCCAGACGGTGTAGCCATCCTGATTCAGCCGCCGCGCCGTCTCGAACCATTTCTCCGCCGGCTCAGCATAGCCAGGCAGTATCAGGATGGTGGCTCGAGGACCGACCGCTGTGGACGAGACCCCGTAGCGTTGGACAGGTCCGTCGCCGACCCGCACATAACCCCAGGCCCAGCCGTCGGGCGCGTAGAACCTTGGGGCGATCGAAGGCGGAGTGCGGCTCTCGGCAAAGGGCGCGCGGGCGCCGCCATCACCGCAGCCGGCGAGGGACAGGAAGAGCAGGAAAGCAACAAGACAGAGACGCATATGGTGCAGTCATTTCGCGCCTTAGCGTCTCTTGCAAGATCGCGTGCTTGATCCGAAGGCCAAGAAGTCCGATTTAGGCCCCATGGCCACCGTGATCGACACGTTGAAGGCGCGTAACCCGGAAGACCGGGCCACACGCCATCCCGAAAAGCAGAACCGCCCGGATACGCCGGTGCTGCGCAAGCCCGAATGGCTCCGCGTTCGCGCGCCCGGTTCGCCTGGCTACAACGAGACCCGTGGCATCGTCCGCGATCACAAGTTGACGACGGTCTGCGAGGAGGCCGCTTGCCCGAATATCGGCGAGTGCTGGAGCCAGAAGCACGCGACCATGATGATCATGGGCGAGATCTGCACGCGGGCCTGCGCGTTCTGTAATGTCTCAACAGGGCTTCCCAACGCCCTGGATGGAGATGAACCGCGGCGCGTGGCGGAAGCCGTCGCCAAGATGGGTCTCAAGCATGTCGTCATCACCTCGGTGGACCGCGATGATCTCGCGGACGGCGGCGCCCGGCATTTCGCGGAAGTGGTGCTGGCCATCCGGGCGGCAGCGCCCGGTACGACCATCGAGATCCTGACTCCGGACTTCCTGCGCAAGGATCGCGCGGAAAACGTGGTCATCGACGCCCGTCCAGACGTCTTCAACCACAATCTCGAGACCGTGCCCCGGCTCTATCTGAAGATCCGCCCGGGCGCCCGCTACTACAATTCCCTGCGCTTGCTGGAGCGGGTCAAGGAGCGCGATCCGACCCAGTTCACCAAGTCAGGCCTGATGGTTGGGCTGGGTGAGGCCAAGGAAGAAGTCATGCAGGTCATGGATGACATGCGGTCGGCAGGCGTCGACTTCATCACCATCGGCCAGTATCTGCAGCCCACCCGCAAACACGCCGCCGTTGATCGCTTCGTGACGCCCGAGGAGTTCAAGGCCTATGAGGCTATCGCGCGCGCCAAGGGCTTTCTGATGGTCTCGGCGAGCCCACTGACCCGTTCATCGCACCATGCCGGAGATGACTTCGCCAAGCTGCAGGCGGCCCGTCGCGCCCTCGAAGCCCGGACGCTCTAGGCTTGCACCGCCACATCGTCACGCGGGTCCTTCCGTACACGCCAGAGCAGCTGTTCACGCTGGTGGGCGACGTTGAGTCCTATCCCGGCTTTGTGCCGTGGATTACCGCCATGCGAACCTGGAACGCGCGTCAGGACGGACTGGTGAGCACCATCGACGCCGAAGCGCAGGTCGGGTTCTCGTTCCTGAAGGAGAAGTTCGCGACCCGGGTGCGTCGGGATGCTGAGCACCTGACCGTTGATGTCAGCCTGCTCTACGGCCCGTTCAAGCGGCTGGCGAACCAATGGCGATTCACCGCCCATGGCGCTGAAACCACCGTGGAGTTCGTGATTGACTTCGCATTCAAGTCGCGGATCCTGGACGCCATGCTTGCGGCCAATGTTGATCGGGCGGCGGGCAAGCTGATCGCCTGCTTCGAAGATCGAGCCCGGCAGCTTCACGGAGCGCCGGCGGCCTAGTTGGTGCTTTCCTTGCCTTCTTCCAAACGGTCGGCAAGATCGCCGAGGTTGGCGTGCAGGTTCTCGATGGCGAAGACCAAGCCAAAAACACGGGCGGCCTCGTCGAACGGCAGGTCGCGGATCGCGCCCTCGGCTCGCAAAGTCTCGATCGTTGCCTGGAAGGCGACGTGAGCTTCGGAAAGGGCCAACCTGTCGGGGCGGTCGCCATTCGCCATCAACCCAGCGGTTTGAGTGAGAAAACGGGTTGCGGCATCGAGCATGGCGGCGGCCGGCTCGGCCAGCCTGGCGATTGCAACGGGCGCTGCCAGCGCGCGACCGATCATCACGATGTCATTTCGCTGCCGCCACAGAGTGCGTGGCAGGGCCTCGGGCGCCGAGCGCAGGCTTAGGCGCGTCGCCGCTTCCCGATCAGCTTCAGCCATGGCGGTCTGCAGCTTGGCCATCGCAGCGCGATTGGCGTCGAACGACGCGGCCGTTGAAAGGTCGCTAGCCTGGCCGCGCAACAGCTTGGCGTAGTGATTGAGGAGTTCGCCATTGATCTTGGCGATCTGGCTCACCCGCTCGACGATCGCGCCATGCGCCCTGGCTGGAAATATCAGGAGGGTGGCCGCGACCCCGACCAGGCTTCCGACCGTGATCTCGACGACCCGAAACAGCGCTGCCGTCCATGGGTCCATGGACGTGGTGGCGCCGATCATCATGATCACCGCAGTCACGGGCGCCACCTTGAGGGTCGGCCGTATGGCGGCGATGAACGCGAGAATCGCCACGGTCACGCACAGGATCAATCCGCCGAACTGCGGCCAGCGCACATGAAAGTAGGCGGCGACCGCGCCGGCCAGCGCGCCAACCACCGTTCCCATAAAGCGCTCGAGCGACGCCGTGATCGTCGCGCCTAAGCTGCCTTGGACCACGATCACGGCAGTGAACACCGCCCAATAACCCTGAGGCAGCTTGAGCAGAGTAGCGAGCGCGAATGCCGCTCCCACGGCGGCGGAAACGCGGATGGCGTGACGGATTTCACCGCGTCGCGCGGCGGTGACGGCAAAGGCGCTTTTCGACAATCCGACGCCCACAAAGCGCCGCCAGTCGGAAGGCGGTGTCTCCGGCACGGTTAGGTCACCGCCTCCCGCAGCATTTCGAGCGCCGTCCGTACCGCCGCCAGCTGCACAGCCTCCCGTGTCTGGCCGTCAAACTGTTCGTGACGGTGGACGACGGAACGGTTGGCGCGGGCAACGGCGAAGTGGACGGTGCCAACCGGCTTCATCGGCGTGCCACCGCCGGGTCCTGCTATTCCGGTGATGGATACCGCGAGGTGACTGTTGCTATTGGCCAGCGCGCCTTCGGCCATCATGCGCGCGACGAGTTCCGAAACCGCGCCGTGATCCGCGATCAGATCGCCGGGCACATCCAGCATCTCCGACTTGGCCCGGTTTGTGTAGGTGACAAAGCCACGCTCGAAGACATCGGAAGCCCCCGAGATCGAGCAGATCGCTCCCGCCACAAGACCGCCGGTGCAGCTTTCGGCTGTCGCGAGCCGCAGGGACCTGTCGCGCGCCTCGGCGACCAGCAGACGGGCCAGGGTTTCGATCTCAAGCGGAAACATGGAGCTCTCCTGCGGATTCGGCCCTAGCCTATACTCCTCAGGCCGGAGTCTCGACCGCCACGACGGCCTGGGCCGCCAGACCCTCGCCCCGACCGGTGAAGCCCATCTTCTCAGTTGTGGTCGCCTTCACGCTGACCCGGTCGAGCGGCAGCGAAAGGATTTCCGCCAGCCGTTCACGCATCGCGGCGCGATGCGGTTTGATCTTGGGGCGCTCGCAGATCAGGGTCACATCGACATTGATGATCACGCCCCCTTTTGCGCGCACCAGATCGGCGGCGTGGATCAGGAACTTGTCGGAGGCGGCCCCCTTCCATTGCGGATCGGTCGGCGGAAAGTGATCGCCGATATCGCCTTCGCCGATCGCGCCAAGCAGAGCGTCGGTCAGGGCGTGCAGGCCCGCGTCGGCGTCGGAATGACCGATCAATGTTTCGTCGTGGGTGATCTCGACCCCGCACAGCCAGACCGAGTCACCCGGGCCCCAGCGATGGGCGTCGAAGCCTTGGCCGACGCGTGTGACGCGAGCCGCTCCCGCCAGTCGTTCGGCCATGGCGAAGTCCTCCGGGTAGGTCAGTTTCATCAACAACGGATCGCCTTGCGCGATCATCACGCGACCGCCGGCGGCCTCAACAACCTGGGCATCGTCCGTGGGTTCATCTGTACTGGCCCAGGCTGAATAGGCGGAGACAAGCACGTCGCGTCGGAAGGCCTGGGGTGTCTGGGCGCGCCAAAGGTTGTCACGAGACGTTGTCGCCAAGCGAGCGCCTGCCTCAGCGCGCTTTAACGTATCAGCGACCGGCAGTGCGGGGATGGCGCCTTCGGCGCCGCGCAAGGCAGTCAGCAACCTTTCGATTGTGTCTGACCTCAGAAAGGGGCGGGCGGCGTCATGCACGAGCACGTGCTCATCGCCGGGGCGAGCGGCAAGGGCGCTCAAACCCGCTTGGACCGATAGGGCGCGGGTTGCTCCGCCCCGCGCAATTCGCCAACCCGGCAAACCGTTGAGCGTTTCGCCAACGGCCAATTCGCCGTCTTCCGACGTGACGATCACGATTTCTGAAGCTCCTGCCGCCAGAAAGGCCTCGACCGACCAACGCAGCACGGGCTTGCCCGCCAGAAGCCGCCACTGCTTGGCTTGGCCAGGGCCCGCGCGGGTTCCAGAACCGGCGGCGACGATTACAGCGGAGAAGGTCATGGGCGGTGTTTAGTCCGGCCGTGGGACTTGTCCAGTCGATGAAGGCTTTACTGCGCTGCACAATATGCCTAAAAAGGCAGCGCTGGGGATGATTACAAAATGAGCACCAAGCTCGAGGTCGGTGGAGTGGTAGTGCCGGGGCGCGTATGGATCGCGCCCATGACGGGCATTTCCGATCTACCCTTTAGAGAAACTGCCACGGCGCTTGGCGCGCCATATGTGGCGACAGAAATGGTAGCCTGCGCCGAGTTCGCTCGGGGGCGGCCTGACGTCGTTCGCCGCGCCGCCGTGGGTGATGGGCTGCCGCTGATGGTCGTGCAACTTGTCGGTCGCGATGTGGAGCTGATGGCCCGCGGCGCCCGTATGGCTGCTGAGGCTGGTGCTGAAATCGTCGACCTGAATTTCGGTTGCCCCGCCAAGGAAGTTTCAGGCGGCCAGCAGTGCGGGTCCGCTCTGATGCGCGAGCCAGATCTCGCGGAAGCCCTGGTGGCCGCAGCCGTCAAGGCCGTGACTGTTCCGGTTACGGTGAAGATGCGGCTTGGGTGGGACGACAACACGCGCAATGCCGCGGACATAGCGAGGCGGGCCGAAGCGGCTGGCGCCAAGGCGATCACCGTTCACGGTCGCACCCGCAGCCAGTTCTACAAGGGCGTGGCTGACTGGACGGCTGTCGCCGATGTGAAGGCCGCCGTCTCCATTCCTGTTCTGGTCAATGGCGATATCATCGACGGTGACAGTGCTCGAAAGGCGCTTGATCAGTCTGGCGCCGACGGCGTGATGATCGGGCGTGGCGTTTATGGCCGCCCATGGATCGCCGGCGCTATCGAAGCGGCGCTCGAGGGCCGTGAGTTTATCGAGCCCGATGCTGAGCAACGTCTGGCAATCGCCCTGACCCACTTCCGGCGCAGCTTGGATTTCTATGGTCTGCCGCTGGGCCTGAAGATGTTCCGCAAGCATCTGGCGTCCTACATCGATGCCGCACCGTGGCCGGAAGCCGCGGAGGAGCGCCGCGCCGCACGCGCCACGCTATGCCGCCTGGATGATCCTGAAGCGGTGGAGCAGGGGCTGATACGACTTTGGCTTCAAGATCGGAGGATCGCGGCATGAGCGACCATGCGCGTGTTCTCGGCGGCAAGGCGCCCGAGGCGCTGAAGGCCGCCGCTTTCGACCTCAGTCCCGAACCGGCTCTGGTCGTGGATCGTGACGGCGGGCTCGTCGCCGTCAATGAGGCGGCGGAGGCCTTGTTTGGTCATGGCCTTTCACTGCTGGCGCGGGGCCGGTTCCGGGCGGCGCTGCCGCCAGGTTCGGTTCTGGTCTCGTTGCTCGATCGCGCGATTTTCGAGGGTGCTCCGGTTCGCGAGCATGGCGTCGAGGTCAATCTCTTTGGCCAGCCCCCCTTCGAGGCCGACGGCGCCGCCGCGCCGCTGGGAGACGGGTCAGTCCTGCTGACCCTTCATGTGAAGGGGGTGCTGGGCGTTGATCGCGGCGCTGACGCCGCAGGCCTTCGCTCGGTGGTCGGCCTGGGCAAGATGCTGGCTCACGAGATCAAGAACCCCTTGGCGGGTATTCGCGGCGCGGCTCAGTTGCTCAAGACGGGAGCCTCGGCTGCAGACCAGCCGCTGGCCCAACTGATCGTCGATGAGACCGACAGAATCCGCCGCTTGGTGGATCGCATGGAGGCGTTCTCCGAGGACCTGCCCACCCCCCGCGAGGCGGTCAACATTCACCAGGTTCTGGACCGCATCCGGGCCTTGGTCGCCAATGGCGTCGCCGACGGCCTGTCGCTCCGAGAAACCTATGACCCGTCTCTACCGCCGGTTTGGGGTGACGAAGATCACCTGATCCAGATCTTCCTGAATCTGGTCAAGAACGCCGCCGAGGCCGCCCACATGCGCGGCGACGGTCGCGGGGCGATATCGATCAACACCGCGTGGCGGCCAGGAGTTCGCGTGCGCGGAGCCGATGGCAAGGCGGCCAGCGGCGCGCCGATCGAGATTCGGGTTCAGGACAACGGTCCGGGCGTCCCTCAGAGCCTTCGTGAGCATCTGTTCCAACCCTTCGTCACAACCAAGCCCAACGGCACCGGCCTGGGCCTCGCCCTCGTCACCAAACTGGTCACCGCCCACGGCGGTCTGATCGATTTCGAGTCCGAGCCTGGCCGCACCGTGTTCCGCGTGCTGCTGCCCGTGGCGCCCGAATCCACCTCCGGAGACGCGTAAGCATGAACGCCGCCAGCAAGAAGATCCTGATCGCGGACGACGATTCCTCGGTGCGTCTGGTGCTCAGCCAGGCTTTCACCCGCCTGGGCTATCAGGTGCGCGCGACCGGCAATGCGACGACACTGCTGAAGTGGGTCATGGATGGTGAAGGCGATCTCGTCGTCACTGACGTGATGATGCCCGACGAAAACGTATTCGATGTGCTGCCGCGTATCCGCAAGGAACGGCCGAAGCTGCCGATTATTGTGATGAGCGCGCAGAATACGCTGCTGACGGCGGTCAATGCTGCTGACGCCGGTGCGTTCGAATATGTCTCAAAGCCCTTCGATCTTGACGACGTTACCGCGGCGGCCCGTCGAGCCCTTTCGCGCCCGGCTGACGCAGAGGCGTCCAAGGCGCAGGCTCGCGCCATGCGGGACGAACGCCTGCCCCTGATCGGCCGCTCCGCGCCGATGCAGGAAGTCTATCGTACGATCGCTCGCCTGGTTGGGGCCGACCTGACCGTGCTGATCCTGGGGGAGAGCGGCACCGGCAAGGAGCTGGTCGCCCGCGCGCTGCACGAACTGGGTCGTCGTCGAGACGGGAAGTTCGTGGTCATCAATCTGGCGGCCGTGCCCCGCGAGCGGGTCGAGACAGAACTGTTTGGACGCGGCGAGGGGGATTTGGGCCGGCTGATCGAAGCCGATGGCGGCACTCTGTTTCTCGATGAGATTGGCGACATGCCACTGGACGCGCAAACGCGCCTCCTGCGGGTGATTGACGGGACCGAGCCCGTTGTGAACCCGAAGACGGGGCGGCGCCCGAATGTGCGGATTATCGCGGCCACCAACCGAGATCTGCGCGGGCTGATCCAGCAGGGCCTCTTCCGCGAAGATCTCTTCTTCCGCCTCAATGTCGCGCCCGTGCGTCTGCCTCCGCTGCGCGATCGTGACGAGGACATTCCGGACCTGGCGCGTACGTTCCTTCTTCGCGCCAACCGCGAAGGCCTGCCGGCAAAGACCATCGATTCCAGCGCTCTGGATCGTCTGAAGGCTCACTCCTGGCCGGGCAACGTCCGGGAGCTCGAGAACCTGATCCGTCGAATGTGCGCGCTCTATGCCGAGGAACTGATTACCGCCCGTATCGTCGATCGCGAGCTTCAGGATCATACGCCAGTCGCGCGATCGGATGAGGGGCCTGTAACCTTGTCCATGTTGGTCGAGCGTCACCTGGCGGGTCATTTCGCCGACCAGCCTGATGGCGTGCCGGCGGCGGGCCTTTACGACCGCGTTCTTCAGGAAGTCGAGCGCCCGCTGATCCAGCTGACGCTGTCTGCCACCCGGGGCAATCAGGTGAGGGCCGCCGAGATTCTCGGCCTGAACCGCAACACCCTTCGCAAGAAGATCCAGGATCTTGGGGTCGAGATGACCCGCGGCCGACGCTGAAGCTTATTTAGCACATAGCTGTTGAGTTTGGGGCACACCCCCATCTAAACTGGCGCAATGGCGTCAGTCACGTCCGCGTCCGGGTTCGATAGCCCGCCGGTCCGATTCAGTCGGACTTGGTGGAGAGAACATTTGCGATCGCGTTATGTGATCGGCGGCGCCTATGCCTTGGCGGTGATCCTTACCGTCACAGGCGTGGCGCTGGCGTCATCACCGCCAAAGAGCGGGCCGATCAGCCCCGCAAGCACCGCCATCCTGGTTGTCCTCGGGTTCAACCTGGCCTTGATCCTCGCGATCGCGACCATCGTCGGTCTGCGACTGTTCGAGATGATCGATGCGCGGGCCAATGACGCCGGCGCGCGTCTTCACCTACGGTTCGTGGGCCTGTTCTCCTTCGCGGCCGTCGCGCCGGCCGTGATCGTGGCGCTCTTCTTCGGCGTTCTGGTCAATCGCGGGGTAGAGGGGTGGTTCAGCCAGCGCGTGCGCACGGTCGTCGAAAACTCGGCCACCGTCGCCAACTCGTATGTCGCTGAGCAGATCAAATATATCAGCGAGCATATCCGCCCGATGGCCGCTAACCTGAACCAGGCCGCTCCAGCCATGTCGCAGTCGCCGGTCGCGTTCGGGCATTTCCTGTCGGCCCTGACCGAGGACAACGGCTTTTCGGCCGCATACGTGCTTGACCGCGACGGCAGGGTTCTCGCGCGCGCGGAAATGCCCGGTTCCCCGCCGTTCCTCGCGCCGCCTCCGTCGAGCTTTCAGGGGACCGACAACGGCGAGGCCATCGCCCAGCGTTTCGTGTCCTCGGACCTATTTCGGGCGCTCTATCGCCTCAAGGCCTTCCCCGACGCGTATCTCTATGTGGTTCGCCCGATCGACAAGGGCATTCTGAGTCACCTGATCGAGACTGAGGATTCACTGATTTCCTATCGGGACGCCGAGCGCAGCCGCGTGCGGATCCAGGCCATTTTCGGTCTTAGCTATGTAGAGACGGCGCTGTTGGTTCTGGTCGCGGCGGTCTGGGTCGGGATCGCGGCGGCCAACTCCATCGCGGGCCCCGTGGCGGGCCTGGTCGAGGCGGCGGGCCGCGTGTCGGCCGGCGATCTTGACGCCCGCGTCGACGCCGAGGCCGGTCCTGACGAGATCCGGGCGCTGTCCATTGCGTTCAACATGATGACGACGGACCTCCAGGTGCAGCAGGCGGCGCTCAGGGCGGCCAGTCTGGACGCCGAGACGCGTCGACAATTCATCGAAACGGTGTTGTCCGGCGTTAGCGCCGGGGTAGTGAGCCTCGACGCCCAAGGTCGTATCTCGGCCCTTAACCGCCGCGCTGTCACTCTGTTGAGCCTGCGCGAAGACGCAGTCGGCATGGATCTGATCGAGGCGGCTCCGGAATTCGATGTGCTTATCGAGAAGATCCTCGAAGGCCGCGCCGATGCTGAAGTCGAGGTGGACCTTGTGCGTGAGGGCGAGACGCGCCGTCTGCGGGTGCGCGGCGCCGGTCACGTCGCCGAAGGCCTGGTTCTGACCTTCGATGACATCACCCGTCTCGTGGCGGCGCAGCGCAACGCGGCCTGGAAAGACGTCGCCCGCAGGATCGCGCACGAGATCAAAAACCCCCTGACGCCGATTCAACTCTCGGCCGAACGTATTCGCCGGAAGTATCGCAAGGAAATCACCAGCGACCTGGAGACTTTCGACCGCTGCACCGATACGATCATTCGCCAAGTCGGCGATATTGGACGCATGGTCGATGAGTTCTCGGCCTTTGCCCGCATGCCGGCGCCGCGTTTCGAGCCGGCGAATCTCACCGAGATGTTGCGGCAAGGGGTCTTCGCCCAGCGCTTTGTTGATCCCGAGATCGAGGTGGTGATGAGTGATCCGGGAGAGGATGTGCTGATCACCTGCGACGGCCGCATGGTGGGCCAGGCGCTGACCAACATCCTCAAGAACGCCGGAGAGGCGGTCGGGGCTCGTCGGCTGGTTTCGGCCGAGCCGCGCGGACGGATCTGCGCCACGCTCGTCGCTACCGACGAGGATCTTTGCGTGATCATCGAAGACAATGGCGTCGGCCTGCCGACCCGCGATCGCGATCGCCTGACCGAGCCCTACGTCACGACGCGTGAAAAAGGCACAGGATTAGGCCTGGCGATCGTCAAGCGCATCATGGAAGACCATGAGGGCAGCCTGGTCCTGACAGACGCGCGGGAGCTCCCCGGCGCTCGCGTAATCCTGAAATTCCCCACGACCGCACGCCTGTCCGCTGCGGCCCACAGTGGCGTAGAGGAGATGATATGAGCGCCGACGTTCTTGTCGTTGACGACGAGGCCGACATCCGCGACCTGGTGGCAGGCATCCTTGAGGATGAAGGTTATGCCGTCCGGACGGCTGCGGACGCGGATCAGGCCCTGGCGGCCCTGCGCGCGCGCAAGCCGGCCTTGCTGGTGCTTGATATCTGGATGCAGGGCGGCGGCATGGACGGGCTTGAGTTGCTCGACATGGTAAAGTCGTTGGACCCGGACCTACCGGTCATCATGATCTCCGGACACGGCAACATCGAGACAGCCGTCAGCGCGATCAAACGCGGCGCGTATGAATTCCTGGAAAAGCCGTTCAAGTCCGACCGGCTGTTGCTGGTTGTCGAGAGAGCGCTGGAGGCCGCTGGCCTGAAGCGCGAGAACCGCCGCCTGCGCGTGCAGACCTTTGCGCCCGATGGCCTGATGGGCAAGTCCGCCGCGGCCCAGACGCTGAGGCAGATGATCGCCAAGGTGGCCCCGGCCAATAGCCGGGTGCTGGTCTCGGGCCCCCCGGGATCGGGTAAGGAACTTGTAGCGCGCTTGATCCATGGCGCCAGCGCTCGAGCGCGTCAGGAATTCGTGGCGGTCAGCGCGGCGGGGATGGCTCCTGAACGGCTGGATGTCGAATTGTTCGGCGAGGAAGGCGAGGGCGGTCGACCGCGCAAGATCGGCGTATTCGAGCGCGCCCATGGCGGCACGCTCTATCTCGACGAAGTGGCGGACATGCCGCGCGAGACCCAGAGCCGCATCCTGCGGGTGCTGGTGGAGCAGCGATTCCGGCGTGTCGGTGGTGACAACGACGTCCAGGTTGACGTTCGGGTGATCTCGTCCAGTTCACGCGATCTGCGAGACGAGATCGCTGCAGGCCGGTTTCGCGAAGACCTGTTCCACCGCCTGAATGTCGTGCCTGTCCGCGTGCCAGGACTGTCGGAGCGTCGCGAGGACATTCCTGAACTGATCAGCTTCTTCATTGACCGTATCGTCGAGGCGACGGGCCTGCCGCGCCGCCGGCTGGGCGACGACGCCCTGGCCACGCTTCAGGTTCAGACCTGGCCAGGCAACGTCAGGCAACTGCGGAACAACGTCGAGCGCATGCTCATCCTGGCGGCGGGCGAACCAGGCGATCTGATCACGGCGGAGATGCTTTCGGGGGCAGAGCAGCCTTCGGCGGGTCATGCTGGAGCGATCGGCGCGGAGCGGATCATTGCCCTGCCGCTGCGCGAAGCCCGCGAACTGTTCGAACGCGAATATCTGAACGCCCAGATCCTGCGGTTTGGGGGCAATATCTCGCGCACCGCCAACTTCATCGGAATGGAGCGGTCTGCGCTCCATCGCAAACTCAAGTCCCTGGGCGTCGCCGGCGCCCGGGCGGACGAGGAAGAGTAGATGTCGCGTTTCGCCTATGTGAATGGCCGCTTTGTCCGGCATGGCGAAGCCGCCGTGCATATCGAAGACCGTGGCTATCAGCTGGCTGATGGCGTCTATGAGGTCTGGGCCGTGTTCGATGGCAAACTGGCAGACGCCGAAGGTCACTTTGCCCGGCTGTGGCGCAGCCTCGACTCCCTGCGCATTGCGCATCCCATGGGACAAGCGGCCCTGACCTTCGTGCTGCGCGAAGCGGTTCGCCGCAACAAGGTGCGCGACGGGCTGGTCTATCTGCAGGTGACGCGGGGCGTGGCAAGGCGCGATCACGCCTTCCCGAACCCGGCTGTGACCCCGTCGATGGTTGTCACCGCCAAATCAGTGGATCGTGTGGCGGCTGAGGCGAAAGCCGCTATAGGCGCGTCCGTAGTCAGCACTCCGGAAAATCGGTGGGGGCGCTGTGACATCAAGTCGATCGGGCTACTGCCAAATGCGCTCGCCAAGCAGCTGGCGCGCGAGCGGGGCGCCGCCGAGGCTTGGTTTGTCGATGACCTGGGTCTCGTCACTGAGGGAGCCTCTTCCAACGCCTGGATCGTCGATGGCGAGGGCAATCTCCGTACGCGGGACGCCAACGCCAACATCTTGCGAGGTGTTACGCGTTCAACGCTGTTCGATGTGATCCGCGAGGCGGGGCTGCCGATCAATGAGAAGCCCTTCACGATCGCCGAGGCGCAGGCCGCGCGCGAAGCTTTCGTGACCGGGGCCGGTACGCTCGTTCTGCCGATCGTCAGTATCGACGGCGTAAAAGTTGGCGATGGCGTCCCGGGACCGGTGGCGACACGACTTCGGCGTCTCTATATCCAGCGCGCCCGCGAGAAGGCCGTGTGACGGCCAGCGGGTGAGAAGGCGGACCACGCTGGTGTAAATGAGCGTGAATTCGACGCACCGCGCACTTTCCCGCCGAATGATCATCGCGTTCGGCGGAAAATCATCTAGCATGAGCTTGTTTGTGTGGGGGGCGCCTTGCCTTCCGAAACAATAAGAGGGGAACCCCCATGTCTGCCGAAAAGAAACAAAATTTGCAGGACACGTTCCTGAACAGCGTGCGCAAGTCCAAGACGCCGCTCACGATCTTCCTCGTCAACGGCGTCAAGCTTCAGGGCGTTGTCAGCTGGTTTGACAACTTCTGTGTTCTGCTTCGTCGCGACGGCCAGTCGCAACTGGTCTATAAGCACGCCATCTCGACCATCATGCCGGCCCAGCCCGTCCAGCTGTATGAGCCGAGCGCCGACTCCGACGATTGAATTAGAGACGCTTGTCCAAATCTTCAAAATCCGTTGACCACGCGACGCCTGTTCTGAGGGCGTTTGTCATTCATCCGGTGCGGCCCGTACGGGGTCCGGCCGCAGCCTTGGTGCGTGATCCCAAATCACGACTTGAGGAAGCGGTTGGCCTCGCCATGGCGCTTGATCTCGACGTGGTGGAGACGATTATCGCCCCCTTGCGGACGGTTACGCCTGCAACTCTTTTCGGAAAGGGCAAGATCGAGGAATTCGAGGCGATTTGCGAAGTCGAGAAAATCGATGTCGCGGTGTTTGACGACCAGCTTACGCCCGTGCAGCAGCGCAACCTGGAGCGAAGCCTCAACGTCAAGGTTGTCGATCGAACCGGGTTGATCCTCGAAATCTTTGCCCGTCGTGCCCGAACACGGGAGGGTAAGCTGCAGGTCGAACTGGCGCGTCTCGACTACGAGAGATCGCGCCTCGTCCGTACCTGGACTCACCTCGAGCGGCAGCGCGGCGGCACCGGTAACACCGGCGGTCCCGGCGAGACGCAGATCGAGCTCGATCGGCGTCTGATCGCCGACAATATCCTGAAACTGAAGCGCGAGCTTGAAGAGGTGCGCCGCACCCGCACCCTGCATCGCAAGGCCCGCAAGAAGGTCCCGTACCCAACCGTGGCTTTGGTCGGCTACACAAACGCTGGCAAGTCGACGCTGTTCAACCGCCTGACCGCGGCCGAGGTCTTGGCCAAGGACATGCTGTTCGCGACGCTGGACCCGACCCTGCGGACCGTGAAACTGCCGGATGGCCGTCCGGCGATCCTGTCAGATACCGTCGGCTTCATCTCCGATTTGCCGCACGAACTGGTCGAGGCGTTCCGCGCCACCCTTGAGGAAGTGCAGGAGGCCGATGTCGTCCTGCACGTCCGCGACGTCGCCAATCCTGACAGCGACGCCCAGGCGCGCGACGTCGAGACGGTCCTCAAGGAACTCGGGGTTACCTTTGATGAAGGCAAGACCGTCGTCGAGGTCTGGAACAAGATCGACTTGGTGCCGGAGGACGAGCGCGAGGAAATTGAGGGGCACGCTCGGCGCGTCGAGGCCTCCACCGTTTCGGCCGTCACCGGTGAAGGTTGCGACGCCTTGCTCAAGCGCATCGGCGCCTTGATTGACGATTCCCCGCCGATCGCAATCCGTCTCACGGCTGGTGATGGTGAAGCCTTGGCCTGGATCTACCGCAACGGCCGCGTGCTCAGCCGTGAGGATGAAGCCGAGGGCGGTGTCCTGCTCGTCGCGCGCCTCGACGCTCAGGCCCTGGGCCGTTTCGAGCGCCAGTTTCCAGACGCCTTCGTGATGGTCGCCGCCTAACGGCGGCGACTAGACCGTCTTTTCCGCTCTCTTCGCGGCATCCCACAGCGCGTCCATTTCGGCGAGATCGGACTGGTCTGGCGTGCGGCCGTCCTTTGCCAGCGCGGCTTCGATATAGGCGAATCGTCTGGCGAACTTGGCGTTGGTCGCGCGCAGTGCGTCTTCCGGCTCGACATCGAGCTTGCGGGCCAGATTTGCGCAGACGAACAGCAGGTCGCCCAACTCCTCACGAGCCTTAGCCTGATCCCCGGCTTCGATCTCGACTTCGAGCTCGGCGATCTCCTCGCGCAGTTTGTCCAGAACTTCCTTGGTGGAGGGCCAGTCGAAGCCGACACGCGCCGCCCGTTTGGTCAGTTTCACGGCCCGCGTCAGAGCTGGAAGGCCGGGGGGGACGTCGTCGAGCACGCCGGTCTGGGCCTTGGCCTTGCGCTCCTGGGCCTTGAGCGCCTCCCACCCCGCCGTCTGGGCGGCTTGGTCATCATAGGCGTGATCGCCAAACACATGCGGGTGCCGACGGATCATCTTGTCGGAAATTGCCGCCGCGACATCGGCGAAAGTGAACACCCCTTGTTCTTGCGCCATTCGGGCATGAAAAACGACCTGAAGCAGAAGATCGCCCAACTCCTCTTTCAGGTCGCCCAGATCGCCGCGCTCAATGGCGTCGGCGACTTCATAGGCCTCCTCGACGGTGTAGGGCGCGATGGTGGCGAAGGTCTGCTGCTGATCCCAGGGGCAGCCGCCTACGGGATCACGCAGACGGGCCATGATCTCGATCAGACGAAAGAGCGGATGCTCGGGATCATTCGGCTGGGGCTGCAACGGCGACATGAGAATCCGGCTCAGGCTTATGGGGCGAGGGTGTCGCCGCATCCCGCGCCGCGAGCTGGCGCTGGATCTCGGCGACGCGAGTCGCGTCCAGCGGATACCGCAGCATGACAGCCGCGACCACAAGACCCATAGCGGCCGGCACGACCGCATAGAGCGCGATCAGGGCGGCGTCGCCCACGGCGGTCGGAAGCTTGGGGTCGAAACCCAGGACGGCCAGAAGTGGGAAAGAGCCTATAGCGAGCGCGTGTCCCAGCTTCACCGTGCCGTTGACCAAGGCGTAGAGTAGCCCGGTGCGGTCTGCTCCGCTGGCCAGACGCTCTTCGTCGCCGATGTCGGCCATCATCGATCGGACAAGCAGCGGAGCCGCTGAATAGGGCAGGCCCGCCAGGACAAGGATCAACGCTCCGGCCCAGGAATTTCCGACTGGCGTGAGCACCGCGCAGATCTGCACCGCTGCATAGAGCACCGAGGCGATGGCGAGAGCCTGATGCTTTCCGAGCCGCTTGGCCAGCACTGGCCAGATCGGCGCGCCGACCAGGGCGGCGACGAAGTAGATAAGAAGCAGAAGGCCGGCCTGGGTCTTGTCGAAGTGCTTGATGCGCTCAAAAAAGAAGAAGAACAGCGCGCCGGAAATTCCGGGCGCCAAGCCCATGAGCAGGTCGGCGAGCAACAGCTTGCGGACGGATCCGCGCTTCAAAAGATCCAGGTACTGCGGCAATCCCGATGCGTGCCTAATAGCGGGAGCGGCCGGTTCACCTACTGCACGGGTCGCCAGCAGAACCGAAAGAGGGATCAACAGGACAACAAACCAACCCATTGAGCGAATGCCGGCCGCGTGGTCTCCCTTGAAAGCGAGCGCGATAATCGGGGGCAAGGTCAACACCAGGATCATGCCGACCACGTTGCCCGCCTGCCACCAGCCATAGACTCTGGAACGCTGCTGATAGTCTCTGGAAAGCACCGAAGCCCACGCGGTGTGCGACAGCACCACCATGGAATATCCTGCATAGGTGACCACGAGCCAGAACCATAGATAGACCGGTCCGATTCCCGGCTTGGCCATGAAGAGCGCAAAAGCGCCAATCATCACCAACGGCGAGCCCGCGACCAGCCATGGCCTGAAACGTCCCCATTGCGTTCGGGTGCGGTCCATCATCCCGCCGATCAGCGGGTCAAAAAGGATGTCGATCAGTCGGACTATCAGGAAGGCCGCGCCGACGGCGCTGAGTGAGAGGCCAAGCTCGCTGGCGTAGAACTCGGGAAGATAGACCACGAGTGGCAATCCAAGCGCCGAAATGGGCAAGCAAGGGGCCGCGAACGCAGCCAATGACCACGACGATCGTCGATCGACCATTCCAAAATCCTCCCACCGGGCGGGTTGGCTCCCGCCTTGAACGTGATTAGTAGGGGCTAGCGCCCCTTGAACTCATTCTTGGCCAGCTTGTCAGCCAGTCGATCAAATGCTGTGTCTGCGTCGCTCCATGTGGAACTGTAGGGCGCGCGCGTGATGTCGGTTTCGTACCAACTGTAGTCTACGGGAACGCGCTCGCCGGACTTGGCGTGATATTCGCCCGCGATGCGGGCTCCGCCTACGCCGAAACTGGAATAGGAAAGACCGGACTGGCTGCTCATCTGCCGAAGGGTAGGGCGGTTGGGCCGAGCATCCTCAATCACGAGATCAAGTTCACCCCCGTCGGGCCGCAGCGCGCCGGACTTGTCCAGCGCCTTCTCGACGGTCCGCTTGAGTTCGCTTGTCAGGTAGTCGAACTCACGCTTGTCCATGATCTCGGTCTTTTTGGCGAGGTCAGAGCCGATGGTTACGCGAACGACCGATACGTCGGGAGCCGCAAGGGCTTGGCCGCAGGCGAGGGTGGTCAGAATCATGAAGGCGGCGAGTGCGGTTTTCATCGTCAGAACTCCGGGTCAGGCCCCTCGGATCAAACTGTGGAGCCTTCCCCCGGAAAACGCCAGAGCGTGTTCATGCTGTTCCAAACGTCTGTTCGTTTTTTCTTCCACGCGCGGCGAAGGCCAGCACGGCCCAGCCGGCAAGGGCTGAAAGAACCGAGCCCGCCAGAACTCCGAGCTTGGTCTCGTCCTGGAGGACCGCCGATCTGAACGCCAGATTGTTGATGAACAGGCTCATGGTGAAGCCCACGCCACACAAGAGCGAGACGCCATACAGCTGTGTCCAGTTCGCGCCCGTAGGTCGGCTCGCGGCGCCAAACTTGATCGCGAGGGCGCTGAAGCCGAAGACACCCAGCTGCTTGCCCAGGAACAGGCCTGCGGCGACGCCCAGTGTGGAAGGCGCAGAGAGGGCAACGATGCCTGTCGCGCCAAGGCTGACGCCCGCATTGGCGAACCCGAAGATCGGCACGATGAGGTAAGCCACCCATGGGTTCAGCCCATGTTCCAGTCGGTGGAGGGGAGAGTGAGTATCCTCGTGACCTTCGTGGGTCTTTCCGATCGGAATGGTCAAGGCCAGAGCCACACCGGACAGCGTCGCATGCACGCCTGACTTCAACAGGAGCCACCAGAGAAGGGCGCCGAGAAGCAGATAGGGCGTGAGGCGGACCACCTTCAGTCGATTCAAACCGACGAGGACGGCGATCACCGCCGCAGCGCCACCCAACGCCCACGCTGTAAGATGATCGGTGTAGAAGATCGCGATAATCAGGATCGCGCCCAGGTCATCAATGATGGCGAGAGCCGCCAGAAAGATCTTCAACGAGGCTGGCGCGACCCGCGGCCCCATGAGCGACAGGACGCCAAGCGCAAACGCGATATCGGTCGCCGCAGGTATCGCCCAACCCCTCAGGGAAGCTGCGGAGTGCAGATTTATCCCGACGTAGATGAGGGCCGGGACCAGCATGCCGCCAATGGCCGCCACGCCCGGAAGCACCCGCCGTGCCCAAGAAGAAAGCTCGCCGTCGATCGTCTCTCGCTTGATCTCCAGGCCGACCAGCAGAAAGAACACGGACATCAAGCCGTCATTGACCCAATGCGCCAGGCTCAGGCCTGCGATCTCGATATGCAGGCCCTGGAAATAGAGCTGGCCCAACGGTGAATTGGCGATGACCAACGCACTCGCCGCCGACGCCATCAGCAAAATCCCTCCGGCCGATTCCGTGGCCAGAAAAGCCCGCAAGGCCGCTTTGGGTCTCTGAAGAGTCATGCGCGGAGTTCCTGTGCCGAATGGCCTGAGTTGAACGGCGCCCCCTGCCACGAGCGTTAATATCTTGCTGGATTCGCCGACCAGACGTTGATCAAATCGTCCAACCTGATCTCGAAAGTCTTGATGCAGAGTTCTCTAGGGACTGATGACTCAAGCGCCTTGATAAGTCGCCGCGTTCCCGATGGTGACGCGCGATGACCGCGTGTGACTGTCATGGAAGCTCTACGTTGACGGTGCGTGGTGCAGCCTATAGGGCTGCGAACGCGTCAGGTTCCTCGAAAGAGGATGAATAGGGAACGGGGTTCAAAACCCCGGCTGCCCCCGCAACTGTAAGCGGCGAGCTTGCGCGTCACATGCCACTGGGACTCCGGTCCTGGGAAGGCGACGCGCCAAG
Organism: Caulobacter sp.; assembly: GCF_965279145.1. Taxonomy (NCBI): domain Bacteria; kingdom Pseudomonadati; phylum Pseudomonadota; class Alphaproteobacteria; order Caulobacterales; family Caulobacteraceae; genus Caulobacter; species Caulobacter sp. The sequence goes on along the minus strand of NZ_OZ257139.1, from coordinate 3,886,399 downwards.
CATTGACCCGTGAGCCAGGAGACCTGCCCGACGCGGTCGTTCATCGTCCGGCCGGGGTGCGCCGAGCGAACGGGATTTCCCGCGAAACGACATGTCAGTCAGGCCGCATCGCGGCCTCTAGCGTAGGCGTGTCTATGCGTTTGCGTCGGAGGGCGCGTGCGGGTCGTTCAAAGGAAGAAGACCCATGATCCGAGCGCTTCTGTGCTCCAGCACGCTTTCCACCACCCTGATCGCCGGCGCCGCCATGGCCGACGAGCAGCGGGCCCCTGAAATTGACGTGGCCGGTCGGGCCGGCGCTACGGCGGTGGCCGAACTCGTCGTTACCGCGACGCGCTCGCCGCAACCGGTCGAAAAGGTTGGCGCTTCGATCACCGTGCTGACAGCCGACGCAATCAAGGCCAGTCAGGCCACATCGGCGGTTGAGCTGCTGGCCCAGACTCCAAGCGTCAGCTTCGCACGCAACGGAGGCCCAGGAACGGCAACCAGCCTCTATATTCGCGGTGCTGAAACCCAGCACACGGTCGTGCTGATCGATGGCGTAAAGCTGAATGATCCATCCTCGACTCAAGGCGCCTACAACTCCGGAAACCTGATGATCGGTGACGTCTCGCGCATTGAAGTTCTGCGCGGCGCTCAATCGACCCTCTGGGGCAGTCAGGCCATCGGCGGCGTCGTCAATATCGTCACCACCGAAACCACCAAACCCTTTGAGAGCAACGCCAGTGTTGAAGGCGGCGCGCGCGGAACGGGCATGATCCGCGCCGGAGCCGGCGGCGCCAGCGACCGCGTCACCTGGCGCCTCGCAGGCAGCTACTACACCACGGACGGCTTCTCCTCTTACGCCCTGGGCAAGGAGAAGGACGGCTACCAGAATACCGCTGTGTCAGGTCGTGTACGCGTCGCGCTGACAGACGCAGTTTCGGCTGAGGTCCGCTCGGTCTACTCCGCCGGTCGCAACGACTTTGACGGCTTCGGCGTCGACTCGCCGGAGTTTGGCCGCACGAAGGAGTTGGTCGTCTATACCGGCCTGAACTTCAGCCTGCTGGACGGCCGTTTCAACAACCGGGTCGCCTATGGCTACACCGACACGGATCGCGAGAACCTCAACCCGGCCCGTCCTGCCGTTCCGCTGACCTTTGATGCCGCTGGCAAGAACAAACGCGTGGAATATCAGGGCGCATTCGCGCTTACCGATGTCGTGACGGCGTCGTTTGGCGCAGAGAGCGAGCGGTCGCGCATGCGCACCCGCACGCCTAGCACGTCTCTTCCGAACCCCGCTTTCAAGACTGGGCGCGTGGGAGTCGACACCGTTTACGGTCAGGTGCAAGCGGAGGTGGCTAGCGGCCTCACGCTGACGGGCGGCCTGCGCCACGAAAACCACGATACCTACGGCGCCCACACGCTGGGTCAGGTCTCTGCCGCTTGGGCGTTGAATGATGGTGCGACCGTGCTGCGCGCTAGTTTCGGTCAGGGATTCCGCGCGCCGGGTCTCTACGAGCTCTACAGTGAATACGGAAATCTGGACCTTGGTCCGGAAGAGTTCGATAGCTGGGACGCGGGCGTAGAACAGCACTTTCTGGGAGGCAAGGCCAAGGTCTCGGCCACCGTGTTCAAGCGCGACGCGGACAACGAGATCCGTTTCTTTTCGTGCTCCTCGACCTCTACGGAGGCCCAGTGCCGGCCGGGCGGAAACTTCCGCTACGGCTACTACAAGAACATCCAGAAGACCGAGACCAAGGGACTGGAACTGATTGGTCAACTTGAGGTGACAAGCCGGCTTACCGTATCGGGCAACTATACCTACACAGACGCCGAGAACGCCTCGGGCGCAGCGGCCGGCAAGCAACTGACCCGACGCGCCAAGGACCTGGCCAATCTGTCGGCGAGCTATCGTTGGCCAGTTGGCCTGAGCACCACAGTCGCGGCGCGCTATGTCGGCAAGACGTTCAACAACGACGCCAACACCGTCGCCGTCAGCGGTTACACGCTGGTGGATCTGCGGGCCTCTTACCCGATCAACGAGACCCTGGAATTCTATGGCCGGGTGGAAAACGCCTTCGACGAACACTACCAGACAATCCTGGGCTACGGGACACCGGGGCGAGGCGCCTTCATCGGCGTACGCGCCAAGTTCTAGCCGAGACGCCGACAGACCGTCGGCTTGCCAAACGGTGGCCGTCTCTGCGAGGCGCCACCGTTTTTGCGGCTGTTCTGCCCGACCCGCCCGACATGGGTCGGGTAGGGCGGAGGCCCGGCGCAAGCTTTGGAGGATGATCATGGCGGCGTTGATGATTCAGGGCTGCGGATCGGATGTAGGCAAATCCGTGCTGGTCGCCGGGCTGTGTAGAGTCTTCGCCAATCGGGGTCTGACCGTGCGCCCCTTCAAGCCGCAGAACATGTCCAACAATGCCGCCGTGACGAGCGACGGTGGTGAGATCGGACGGGCCCAGGCTCTGCAAGCTCTGGCCTGCAGGACGCCTCCGACTGTCGACATGAATCCCGTGCTCCTCAAACCGCAGAGTGATGTGGGAGCTCAACTCATCGTTCTGGGCAAGATGATGGGGACGTGGGAGGCGAGGGGCTTTCAGGAGCGTAAGGGCGAGTTGCTCGACACTGTCCTGACAAGCTTTCGCAGGCTGGAGGCCACGTGTGACCTCGTGATCGTGGAGGGCGCTGGCAGTCCCGCCGAGATCAACCTTCGCGCGGGAGACATCGCCAACATGGGCTTTGCCCGTGCGGCCAACGTGCCGGTCGTTCTGGTTGGCGACATCGACCGAGGTCACGTCATCGCGGCCCTGGTCGGCGCCTATGCCGTGCTTGAAGCGGAAGATCGCGCGATGATCCGGGGTTTCCTGATCAACAAGTTTCGAGGTGATCCCTCGCTGTTCCGGGACGGCCGCCTGGAGATCACTCGACGCACACGCTGGACGGATTTCGGCATGGCGACCTGGATGGCCGCGGCGCGATCCTTGCCGGCTGAAGACGCTGTGATCCTGGACCGTGCGATGAAGGGAAACGGTCGAAAGACCAGGATCGTGGTTCCGATGCTGTCGCGCATGGCCAATTTCGATGACTTTGACGCCCTTCGTTCGGAGCCCGAGGTGGACTTTGACTTCATCCCCCCTGGTCAGCCACTGCCTGGCGATGCGGATTTGGTGATCCTGCCAGGCACCAAGGCGACACTGGCTGACCTGGCCTTTTTCCGAACCCAGGGGTGGGACATTGACCTCGTCGCTCACGTACGCAGGGGCGGGCATGTGCTAGGCGTTTGCGGTGGGTATCAGATGCTGGGGCGGACCTTGAGCGATCCTGATGGAGTGGAAGGTCCGCCCGAAACGGTCGCTGGTCTTGGACTACTGGACGTGGATACGACCCTGACGGGCGCAAAGGTGCTGGCGTCGGTGGCGGGGCGCTTCGTCGCCGCTGAGGCTCGATTTGAAGGCTATGAAATGCATGTCGGTCGCACGACTGTCTCGGCGCGGCCGATGCTGGCGCTCGACAGCGGAGCGACGGATGGCGCAACGTCTCCAGACGGCAGGATCATGGGTTGTTATGTCCATGGCCTATTTAACAAGGGCGACGCAAGACGGGCATTTTTACGGACGCTTGGCGCATTTTCCAACGCCCTGGACCAGACTGATCGCGTGGACAGGGCCCTGGACGAAATCGCGGCAACCCTGGAATGCGAATTTGACATCCGGGGCTTGGCAGACTTGGCGGGCCTAGGGGCAACGATGTGATCTTGTGTCAAGTTCGCGGGGCATAAAGCTGTATCGCCTAAGATATATTATCAGAAATATATGCGCCTTTGAGCCAGGACCCCGCTAGATCGACTGCTATCGCCTCGCGGCGTTTACCTGAGCGCTTCCGGCCAGCGCCAATGTCGATTTCAAGTCCATGACAACGTTATCAAATTAGACGCCTAGCCCTATTGCCGAATACTGTGACCCCAAGTCGGACAAGAGCTCCGTCACTCACGCAGGCAGGACTGGCACTATGAGCAATAATGCCCTGGGCGCGAACACGCCCTCGACGAAACATGCGCGCCTGCTGGCCTGGGTCGACGAGATCGCGGCCTTGACCAAGCCGGAAGCCGTTCACTGGTGCGATGGCTCGGACGCTGAATGGTCCGCTCTGACTGACCAACTGATCGCAGCCGGTACGCTAAAGCGCTTGAATCCAGATCTTCGGCCGAACTCATTCCATGCCGCCTCGGACCCACGTGACGTCGCACGGGTCGAGAGCCGTACCTTCATCTGCTCCGAAGACCCGATCGACGCGGGCCCGACTAATAACTGGCGCGACCCCATTGAGATGCGAGGGTTGTTGAACGGCCTGTTCGACGGCTGCATGCGGGGCAGGACCATGTACGTCGTGCCGTTTTCAATGGGTCCGGTGGGATCGCCGATCAGCGCCTTGGGCGTCGAAATCACCGATAGCGCCTACGTCGCCGTCTCGATGCGAGTGATGACCCGGATGGGTCAGGCGGCGCTTGACGCACTGGGAGACGACGGCTTCTTTGTGCCTGCCGTCCACACCTTGGGAGCGCCGTTAGCGCCAGGCCAGGTTGACGTGCCGTGGCCGTGCAACGACGACAAGTATATCGTCCATTTCCCCGAAAGCCGCGAGATTTGGTCCTACGGCTCAGGCTACGGCGGGAACGCGCTGCTTGGAAAGAAGTGCTACGCGCTGCGCATCGCTTCGGTGATGGCGCGGGATGAGGGTTGGCTGGCCGAGCACATGTTGATCCTCAAGCTGACTTCGCCGGCGGGCAAGGTTCGCTATGTGGCCGCCGCCTTCCCTAGCGCGTGCGGCAAGACGAACATGGCCATGCTGCGGCCTACCCTGCCCGGCTGGAAAGCTGAGACGATCGGTGACGACATCTGCTGGATGCGGTTCGGAGCCGACGGAAGGCTGTACGCGATCAATCCCGAGGCGGGCTTCTTTGGCGTCGCTCCCGGCACGGGCGTGAAGACCAACCGAAACGCCGTCGACACCCTGCACTCCAACTGTATCTACACCAATGTCGCGCTGACACCGGACGGTGATGTCTGGTGGGAAGGCCTCACAGAGACTCCCCCCGAGGGCCTTACCGACTGGAAGGGGCGCGCCTGGACGCCTGAGCTAGGCGAGCCGGCCGCGCATCCCAACGCGCGGTTTGCCGTGCCCGCCGGCCAGTGCCCAGTGATCGCCGACGAATGGGAAGATCCCGCCGGCGTACCGATCTCGGCCATCCTGTTCGGCGGGCGCCGCGCCTCGGCGGTTCCTTTGGTCACCGAGGCTTTTGACTGGGAGCATGGCGTATTCCTGGCCTCCAATGTCGCCTCCGAAGGCACTGCGGCGGCCGAGAACAGCATCGGCGAACTGCGCCGCGACCCCTTCGCCATGCTACCGTTCTGCGGCTACAACATGGGCGACTACTTCAATCATTGGCTTAAGGTTGGGGCGTCGGCTGATCCAGCAAAGCTGCCGCGGATCTACTTCGTCAACTGGTTCCGCAAGGATGAGCATGGCAGGTTCGTATGGCCCGGCTATGGCGAGAACAGCCGTGTGTTGAAGTGGATCGTCGATCGTCTGGAGGGTGAAGCCGAGGCCGTGGACAGCCCGATCGGTCGCCTGCCGTTGCGCGATGGCCTCGACCTGGAGGGCCTGAATCTGACCCAGGCCCAGCTTGACCTGCTGCTCACCGTCGACCCGGTCATATGGCGCGCAGAGGCGGCCTTGATCCCGGACGCCTACTCCAAATTCGGTGATCGACTGCCGCCGCAGCTTTGGGCCCAACTGGACACGCTCAACCAGCGGCTCTCCAGGCTGGATCAACCGGCGAAACGACTTGAACCCGCCTGACAGGCCGTGAGCAAAAGCGGGACATCGGCTAGTCCCGTCGATTGCTAGAGCCTCAGATCCGCGTAGCCCTTGGAGCTATCACTGAAGTGCGCGCCGAACGGTCGTGATCGCGTGCCCACGCGCTTGAGGATCGATCGGGCTCTTGCGTCGCCGGCCAGGGACGGCATCCCTCGCGTTGTCGTGTCATTTGGCCCGCCCGTGCCGATCTCATTCAGCGTGATGGGTACGAGACGCGCCGACCGGCAACGGCCTTTGCGGAAAGCGCAATCGACCATCACGCTTTCCCAGGCCTCCGATGGATAGGAGCCTGGAGGCTTCTCCGTCTGGAAGAGGAAATTTCCCAGCCCAAAGAACAGCGGCGCGCCCCGATGGATTTCAATGCCCTGCAGTAGCGGAGCGCCATGGCCGACGAACACCGAGGCACCAGCTTCCGCGCAGCGCTTTGCGAACCTCCGCTGCCATGGCGGGACCATGGCCATGTCGGGCTCCCAATCATGATTGTGCTGGTAGGCGATCACGACGTCAGCGCGTTGCGACGCATCCGACAGCGCATCCAGCACTCTGGCCTCGTCAGCGGGCGCGATATGACCGTCAGGGCCGCGACGTAGCTCGTTGACGCCGGGGCGACTGGCGGTAGCCGCGCCGCCTTCCCGCACCTTCCCGGTGGCGCAGGCCACAAGCGCGACGGTTCCATGCGGTGTTTGCAGAAACCCCGGCGCTGCCGCGCGAGCAAGGTCCTCGCCGGTTCCCGCGGTCGCCAGACCAGCTGCATCTAACGCCGCAAGGGTGTCGAGAATGCCGCCAGAGCCCAGATCAAAGGCATGATTGTTCGAGGTCGCCACTAGCCGGACGTTCATCGCCTTGAGGGTATCCAACACCTCAGGGCCAGCGGCGTGCAGGGTCAGCGCCTCTCGCGTCGGCGCGCCAGCGCGGGAACCCAGGATCACTGTCTCCAGATTGGTGAAGCACGCATCGGCCTTCGCGAGCCTGTCGGCCACGCGCTCACGATCCGGCCAGGCGGCCAAAGATACGTCGTGCTCAATCAGAGCCTGGCCCAGCAGCGTCAGCTTGAGGTCGTGCGGAGCCGCCAAGCTGGGCGACACCCAAGCGCCAAGGCCCGCGCCCAGAAAATGCCTGCGGTTCATCGATGTTCCCTCGTTGCGGCGACCATAAGTAGCCGCTCCATACGCTGCTAGGTCATGCGCGCTGCGCATGGCCCGATACCGCCGCGCAATGCAGTTGTCGGACTGGGATCGGCCTGCGACGCTCGGTCCAACGGGGAAGGTTTCCAATGACGACTGAAGATCCGCGCGGCTCGTCCGCTCGCCGGGGGACGCGGCTGCTCGATCGCATCGAGAAGATCGGTGACGCCCTCCCCGACCCCGTCTTGATCTTCGCCGGCTGTATCGCGCTTCTGATCATTGTTTCAGTGATCGCCAGCTCCATGGGCTGGAGCGCAACCAACCCCGTCACGGGCGCCCACCTGAAGACCCAGAGCCTGTTGTCGGAAGCCAACCTTTCCAAGCTTTTCGCCGACATGCCAGACACTCTCACCAGCTTCCCGCCGCTGGGCCTGGTCTTGGTGGTCATGCTGGGCGCCGCCGTGGCCGAGCGGACCGGCCTGTTTGGAGCGCTGCTCGGCGGCGCGGTGCGAAAACTGCACAAGCGCGCCCTCACCCCCGCGATCTTCCTGATCGGGCTCATGTCGCACCACGCGGCCGACGCGGCCTATGTCGTCCTGATCCCGCTGTCGGCTCTGATCTTCGCCGAAAGCGGCCGGCATCCTCTCGCCGGCGTCGCCGTGGCCTATGCGGGCATTTCCGGCGCTTTCGCCGGCAATATCCTGCCCGGACAATTCGACGTGTTGATCCTGGGTATCACCGAACCGGCCGCCCAGTTGATCGACCCGAACTTCGTGATGAACCCGCTGGGTAACTGGTGGTTCACCCTGTCAATCGGACTTCTGTTCACGCCCATCGCCTGGTGGGTGACCGACAGGGTCGTTGAGCCCCGGCTTGGTCCCTGGAGCGCCAGGGATGCGGATGGGGCCGATGCTGGCGCAAGTTTTGACGTGATCGGCGAGGCCCAACGTCGCGGTCTGCGCCGCGCGGGTTTGGCGGCGCTGGTGGTCATCGCCCTCTTCGCCGCTCTGACGCTATGGCCCGGCTTCTCGCCGCTGATTGATCAGACGGCCGTCGGACCGCGCCGAATGACGCCGTTCTATCAAGCGCTGATCGCCGCCTTCATGCTGCTGTTCCTGGCGAGTGGCTGGGCCTATGGCTCGGCCACCGGCGCGATCAAGACCCATCGCGACGTCGTCGGCATGATGGCGCATGGCATGAAGGAGATGGCGCCCTATCTGGTGCTGGCCTTCTTCGCCGCTCATTTCGTGGCGATGTTCAGCTGGTCCAAACTCGGCCCCGTCCTGGCGGTGAAGGGCGCCGAGATGTTGCAGGGCGTTGGGCTGCCAAAGCCTCTCCTCCTCCTGGCGCTGCTATCGATGTCGGCGGTACTGGACCTCGTGATCGGGTCGGCCTCGGCCAAGTGGAGCGCGATGGCACCGGTGGTGGTGCCGATGCTGATGCTTCTAGGCATATCGCCGGAGATGACGACCGCCGCCTATCGGATGGGCGACTCGATCTTCAATATCGTGACGCCCCTCGCCTCCAACTTTCCGCTCGTTCTGATCCTGTGCCAGCGATGGCGACCCAGGTTCGGGGTAGGCTCGATGATCGCGCTGATGCTGCCCTACTGTCTGGGCTTCATGATCGGCGGTGTGTTGCTGGTGCTCGTCTTTGTCGGCTTCAAGCTACCCGTGGGGCCAGGCGCTCCAGGGGTCTACCAGGTGATATCGACTACCCACGCGCCGTCCTGATGAGTCGACCTAGCCGTAGTCCATTCAGCTGCCTGTTCCGATGTTCCGCACCCTGGCTGGGCCCCGCATAGGCCCCGCCAGGGTTTTTCGTGTTCGCTGACGAGCGCAGCCATACGAACCGCTCATGGCCCGATCAGAAAGCGCAATGGCGTTGCGCCATGAAAGTCCGCCCCCCACGCTTCAAGGGTCGGCAGGGGGTCATGCGCGGTCGGCGCAGGGCGAAGTCGGCGACATAGGGGAGTTATCCATGCAGGCCTTGAACGTGCGCGCGCTGTGCGCCGGAACCGCCTATGCGGCGCTACTGACCTGCGCCGCGACGCCGGTCTTCGCCCAGACCGCCGCCAATTCATCCGATACGGTCGAGGAAATCATCGTCACGGGATCGCGCATCCAGCGCAAGGACGCTGACGGTGTGGGTGTCGTCACCACCCTGACAGAAGCCGATATCAAGAATTCGGGGGCGGGTTCGGTTGGCGAACTTCTGCAAAAGCTCCCGTCCGCGGGCGTCAGCCTCAGCAGCAACGGCACGCAAGGCACTTCCTACGGCGCCAGCTCGATCAACCTGCGCTACCTCGGCGGCGCAGAGGGCAGCGGCAACCGCGTGCTGGTGCTGGTCGATGGCCATCGCTGGGTCGATGGCGTGGGTCAGCGCGGCTTCCGCGACTTCGTGGATCTGAACACCATGCCGCTGGGCATGATCGAGGGTCTTGAGGTGTTGAAAGACGGAGCCTCGGCCATCTATGGATCCGACGCCATCGCCGGCGTGGTGAACATCAAGACGGCACGCGATTTCGATGGCGTAAAGGCTCAGGCCAAATATGGCGTGAGCTCCGAAGGCGACGGTCAGCAGTATTCGGGCGTCGTCAATTTCGGCAAGCGCTTCGACCGTTCCGCCATTGTGGTCTCCCTGAGCTATGTGAAGGACAAGCCGATCCTCACAGCGGATCGCGATCTGACCCGTGTCACCCTGGTCCCCACGACCGCCGTGGGCACCAGCCCCAATGGCCTGTTCATCCTGCCTGGCCTTTCGGCCAATACCTATTTCGGCACGGCGGCGGGCTTCGCGGCGTCGGCCAGTCCGGCAGCCTTCAATGCCGGCGCGACGATCGGCGCGGGCGCTGCGGCCGATGAGGCATTCCACACGGCAGCCCTGCCGGGCGACTACTACAACACACTGGCCCAGGGCATCTATTCGGCGGGCCCCAGCGAACGCTATGGCGTCTACGCCCGCTACACCGCCGACCTTGATCACAACATCCGGATGAAGGTCGAGGGGCTCTTCAACGAGCGGAAATCCGACCAGCTGTTCTCGCCGGTCCTGCTCGACATTGGCGGCTCCGCGGGCACCATCCGCGGCTTTTCGATCCCTAACAACCAGGCCTTCAACCCGTTCGGCACGGCCAACGGCGTTCCGATCGCCAACGCTGTCGGCTTTGCGGCCAACCAGGCCTGGCGCATTCGCAAAGTCATGACCGCCGTCGGCAATCGCGACAACGTTCAGGACGTCAAGACCATGCGCGTGGCCGGCGGCTTCGACGGCTCGGTCAAGCTGCTCGGACGCGATTGGAAGTGGGACGTCTACGCCCTGTATTCCAAGAACAAGATCAATTCGCAGGCCCTGAACGGGGTCAATTACGACAGACTGGCCCTGGGTCTTGGCGCGTCGTGCTCCAACACGCCCGGCTGCGTGCCGATCAACCTGTTCTCGACGATGACGGCGGCCCAGGCCGACTACATCCGCTACACGGTCGTCGAGTCCAACAGCACCTCGATCTATGATTTCACGGCCAATATCACCGGCGAGCTCTTCCAGCTTCCGGCGGGCCCGCTGGCCATTGCCGCGGGCGTGGAGCACCGTACAAACAAGGCGGTCGACAACCCCGATGCGTATGTCAACGCCCTACCGACCAATATCCCGACGCCAGCGGTGGGTTCGACCTTCGCCAGCAACACCACGACCACAGGCCAGACCCGGTCAATCACGCGCGGCAAGTACAGTCTGAACGAAGCCTATATCGAAGCCGCCGTCCCGCTTCTGAAGGATATGGTTCTCGCCAAGAGCCTCGATCTCAGCCTGGCCATCCGCTACTCGGACTACGATACCGTCGGCGGTGACAGCACCGCCAAGGTCGGCGTGGGCTGGCGGCCGATCGAGGATATCCTCGTGCGGGGCACCTATGCACAGGGCTTCCGAGCTCCTTCGATCCTTGAACTTTACCAAGGGGGGCGGCAGACCAGCTTCCAGGGGACAGACCCCTGCAACGGCGGAGCGTCGGCTCACACCAATCTGCCGGGCTGCGTCGGTGTGCCGACCGGGTACAACCAGGCCAATTACAACCTGAATGGCCTGATCGCGGGCACAATCTCGGGCAATACGAAGCTGAAGGCCGAGACTGCGGACACCTACAGCTTTGGCCTGGCCCTGAAGCCCCGCTTCGCTCCCGGCCTCACCGCTACGGTCGACTGGTACGAGATCAAGGTGAAAGACGCGATCGCCTCGCAGTCGGCCACCCAGATCCTGAGCCTCTGCGCCCAGCAGGGCGGCGTGTTCTGCGATCTGGTGGCGCGCGATGCGTCGACCGGAGCCATCACCAACCTGCTGCAGGGCGCGCAGAACCTTGCCGAGATCGAGACCTCCGGGATCGACACCACGATCCGCTATGAGTTCGCTACCAATATCGGCCGTTTCGCCGCCGTGGTCGACACCTCCTACCTGGACACCTTCAAGACCACGAGCCCGAACCCAACCGGCGGCGCGCCGATCATCGACGAGCGGGCCGGCAAGGGTGATCAGCCGCGCTCGACCTATCCGCACTGGAAGGGGCAGGCCTCGCTGACCTGGACCCTCGGGTCATGGAACGCCCTGTGGCGCGGTCGCTATATCGGCGAGAGCACCGATGTCGTGAATACCGTGAAGGACGCCAAGACCGCCTCCATCTTCTACAATGACCTTGAAGCCGGCTACGCCTTCAACACCTACGACACGGCCGTCAGCCTCGGGGTCAGCAACGTGTTCGATGAGGCGCCGCCGGCGTCCTACGCCAACGCCCCGATCAACTACGACATCTACAGCTACGACGCCCGCGGCCGTTACATGTACGTCCGCGTGTCGGCGAAGTTCTAGGATCGCGCGGAGGGAAGCAGCGACCGCCCTTCCCTCCCATCGCAGCCCCGCCTTGAAGGATTGCCGCGATGGCCCCTTTGCCTAAACAAGTTCCACGATCATGAGTTCGACCGCCCGGCCGGACCGGTTCAGGGCCTTCACGCCGCCCATCGATGTGCATGTGTCTCGCGATGTCATGGTGACCCTGCGCGACGGCGTGCGCCTGGCGACCGACATCTACCGTCCCGCGCAAGATGGCGTTCCCCTGCAGTCGCCCCTGCCGGTGCTGCTCGAGCGAACGCCCTATGACAAGCTGGGTGTCAACCACGGCGACCGAACCCGCGACGATCCGGAACCGCGTTCAAAACCCGAACTGGCCGTGGAGTTCGTGCGCGGCGGCTATGTCGTCGCCATCCAGGACTGCCGGGGGCGCTACGCTTCCGAGGGCGTGTTCGAGAAATATCTCGCCGAGGGCGAGGATGGCTTCGATACGATCGCATGGCTAGTCGAACAGCCGTGGTGCGACGGTCGCGTCGGAACGTTCGGGCTCTCCTATGGCGCTCATGCGCAAAGCGCTCTGGCTTGCCTGGCCCCACCGGGACTGGCGGCGATGTTCCTCGATTCCGGCGGCTTCTCCAGCGCCTACCACTCCGGCATTCGCCAGGGCGGCGCGTTCGAGTTGAAACAGGCGACCTGGGCCTACAAGCACGCTCTCCTGAGCCCGGCCACGGCGGCAGATCCAATCCGTCGGAAGGCGCTGGAAGCCCAGGACCTCAAGGCCTGGTTCAAGCGCATGCCGTGGTCAGATGGAGTTTCACCGCTCAGCGCCGCGCCGGAGTATGAGAAATATCTTCTGGACCAATGGCGTAACGGCCTTTTTGGCCCCTACTGGACGCAGACGGGGCTCTATGCTCGCGGCGCCTACGATGTCTATTCGGACGTCCCGATGGTCCACATGAGTAGCTGGTTCGACCCCTATTCGTTGACGGCGACCGAGAACTATCTTGGTCTGACCGAGCGAAAAGCGTCGCCCGTCAAGCTGGTGCTGGGCCCCTGGACCCACGGACAGCGCTCCGTCACGCATGCCGGTGATGTTGATTTCGGTCCTGAGGCAACGCTCGACGGAGCCTTGGCCGAGAACTATGTCGCGCTGCGTCTGGCCTGGTTTGACGCCTGGTTGAAGCCGTCGGGCGGCATCGACCCGTTGCCACCCGTCAAGCTGTTCATCATGGGCGGCGGCTCGGGTCGCAAGACCAGCGACGGGCGACTGGATCACGGCGGACGTTGGCGCGATGAGACCGCGTGGCCCCCGAAAGCTTCCGTTATGACCGATTTTTTCCTGAGGTTGGACGACGACCTATCAACCACAGCTCCCACCGAGCCCGAAGCGTTCGTGGAATATGTTCACGATCCGCTGTCGCCTGTGCCCACCATCGGCGGCGCGCTGGCCTCTGGCGCACCCGTCATGGAAGCGGGCGCTTTCGATCAGCGAGAGGATTCGCGCTTCTTCGGATGCCAGGCGCCCTATCGGGCGCTCGCCGATCGCGATGACGTGCTGGTGTTCCAGACCCAGCCCTTGGCGGAAGACGTCGAGATCGTCGGCCCCGTGACCGCTGAACTGTTTGTTTCATCCGATTGTGTAGACACGGATTTCACCATCAAGCTTATCGACGTTCATCCGGCTTCCCAAGACTATCCCGACGGGTTCGCCATGAACCTCACCCACGGTATTCTGCGGGCGCGCTATCGCCTGAGCTTTGACCATGAGTCACGCTTCGCGCCGGGCGATGTCTATCGGATCGAGATCGAGGCCTTCCCGACGGCCAATCTCTTTCTGAGGGGCCATCGCATCCGCCTCGACGTCTCATCGAGCAATTTCCCGCATTTCGACGTCAATCCCAACTCTGGAGAGCCGGAAGGCTACGGGCGCACTCCCCGTCCAGCGCGAAATCGGATCTATGTCGACGCAACAAGGCCATCGCGCCTGCTGCTGCCGGTCACGGCGCGGCGAGGCGTTGGCCCTCGAAGCGGAGCGGTCGATGAAACTGAACCTGCGTAGTCTCGAGGCCTTCCGGGAGACCATGTTGAGCGGATCGGCCACCGCTGCGGCGGGGCGCATGGGGCTGACCCAGCCCGCCGTCAGCCGCCTGATCGCTCAGTTGGAACAGGACGCCGGCTTCGAGCTGTTCTATCGCGAAAAGGGACGTCTGAGCCCCACACCGGAAGCCCTCATGATCTATGAGGAAGTCGACTTGGCTTTCGGAGGGCTGGAGCGGATCGACGCGCTGGTTCGCGACATCGCCACCTTCAACGCAGGCCTTTTGAAGATCGTGGCGCCACCCAGTCTGTCCGAAGGTGTGCTTTCAACGATCCTGACCCGGTTCCTCGATCGATTCCCCAAGGTCAGGGTGAGCATCGATTCCCGCAGCACCGAAACGGCGCGCAACATGGTCGCCAATCGCACGGCCGACTGTGGGTTCGTGAAGCTCCCCCTGGATCGCGCCGACATCTCAACCTTTACCCTGTCGACCAGCGAGACGGTGTGCGTCCTGCCAACCACGCACCCACTGGCGCGGCACGAATACCTGACCCCAGAACTGCTGCGGGCCGAGCCGCTGGTGCTGCTGGGTTTCGGCACATGGTCGCGCCGACAGATCGACGACGCCTTCCGGGAGCGCGGTGTTCGCCCGGATGTGAAGATGGAAACCCACACTGTCGGCTCGGCCTGCGCCTTCGCCGCCGAGGGCATCGGCATCGCCATCGTCAACGCCTTGATGGCCCGCAACTTTGTCCGCAGCGGCACGGTGATCCGGGTCTTCCGGCCCCAGATCCTGCACGAATACGCCTTCATGGCCTCGGCCCTTGGACCCATGAACCGGCTCGCGGCGGCGCTGCTGGAGGAGGCCCAGACCTATTTTCGGGAACAGGCCGAGGAAGCGCAGAGCCCGGCTCTCATCAGCGTATGAAACGCATCCCGTCGTAGGCTGGCTCGACACCTGCGGGAAGTTTTCGCGCCAAGGTCTCGAAATCGAGATCGATATGCAGGTTGGTCAGGATCGCCCGACGCGGCTTGACCTTGGCGATCCATTCCAGGGTGAGGTCGACATGGGCGTGGGTCGGGTGCGGCGTCCAACGCAGCGCATCGACGATCCAAACGTCCAGTCCCTCCAGCGCCGGCCAGCTCTCTTCGGGAATGGCCAGAACGTCGGGTGTGTAGGCCACATCGCCAAACCGGAAGCCGACCGACCGGATCTCTCCGTGATCCAAGTCGAAACCCTCGACCGAAATTTCGCCGCTCGGTCCGTCTATGCTCCACCTCTCACCATGTGGCGGCAACGAGACCGGGCGACAGATCGCCGGATACCCGCCCTTTGACTCGAAGATGTATTCGAAGCGATGCGTCAGACCCGCTCGTGTCGCCTCGTCCATGTGAGCGGGGATGGGGCGACGCTGGTTCAGGAAGAACGGCCGCAGGTCATCGATGCCATGGGCCTGATCCGCGTGGTCGTGCGTGAACAGGGCGGCGTCGATACGCCTTGCGCCCGCGGCCACCGATTGCAGACGAAAATCGGGAGACGTATCGACCACGACGGTGGTTTCCGCGAGCGGCCCACCCTCTCCCTTCCGGCGCACGAGGATCGAGCAGCGGGTGCGCAGGTTGCGGGGATCGGAGGGATCGCAATCTCCCCAATTGCCGTCCGCTCGGGGCACGCCGCCCGATGAGCCCGACCCCAGGATCGTGAACTCCAGCGGCCCGGTCATGGACGCGGTATCCGGTCGAACAGGCCGAAGAAGGCGTCCTCTGTGCGGGCCTCGGTATCGGCCCGTGTCCAGCCCCGAATCTCGCCCAGCTTGTCGACGATGTGCGGCAGATACGCCGGCTCATTGCGGCGGCCTCGCATGGGAACGGGCGCCAGATAGGGGCAGTCGGTCTCGACGATGATCCTGTCGGCGGGCATGTCGCGGATGATCGCCCTGACCTCCTCGGCCGCCTTGAAGGTGGCGATGCCCGAAACCGAGAACCAGGCGCCCAGCGCCGCAGCGCGCTTGGCCAGTTCCGGACCGCTGGTGTAGCAGTGCATCAGGAACTTGAACGCCCCCCGGGCGTGCTCCTCCTCAAGGATCTCCGCCATCGTATCGTCAGCTTCGCGGGTGTGAACCACCAGCGGCAGGCCTGTCTCGCGAGCGGCGGCGGCATGGGCGCGGAAGACATTGGCCTGAACGTCGCGCGGCGAGAGATCGTAATGGAAATCCAGACCGCATTCGCCGATCCCGATCACACGCGGTCGAGCGGCCAGATCAATCAAGGTCTGGGGCGAGAGGTCCGGGTCTTCCTTGGCCTCGTGGGGGTGCGTGCCGACCGTGCACCAGATGTCGCGCTCGGCCATGGCGATCGCGTGGACGGCCTCAAACGATGAGACCTTGTCGCAGATGGTGACCATCAGCCCGATTCCGGCGTCACGCGCCCGAGCGATCACGGCGTCGCGGTCTTCGTCATACTGGTGGGCGTGAAGATTGACGTGGCTGTCTATGAGCATGGGGCTCACATCGCTGTCTTGGCCGCCGCGCGCAAGTCCGAGATGGCGCTCCAGAAGACATCGGCCCGATCCAGATTGATCGCCTCGGCCTCGCCGGGCCAACGCGTAAGGCGCTCCCAGACCGTCGCCCAGCGATCCAGGGCTGGTGAAGATCCGGTCTTGGCCAGGCGCGTGGTCATGGCGTGAACCTGGTCAGCCAGACGCTCGAACAGCAGCTCAAAGCGCGCGGCGCCTTCGCCTCCACGGAAGGTGTCGGCCATCGCCAAGAGCGCCGCCTCGTCCAAAGCGGGAAGTCCACGCAGGATCTCGCTGGCGGCGTCGTCCATGGCCAGCGCGCCCGAGGAGGCCAGTTGCAGCGCCCGTCCCGGCGCGCCATGCGCCATGCGAGCCAGCCGCTCGGCGTCGCGGTGATCCAGGCCTGACTGCCGTTCGACCATGCTGGCGGCCATCTCAACGCCCGGGGCGGGCACGACCAGACGGCGGCAGCGCGAGCGAATGGTGGGCAGCAGCTTTCCTGGCGCGTTGCTGATCAGCAGGATCACGCCGCGTGGGGGCGGCTCTTCCAGGGTCTTGAGAACGGCGTTGGCGGCGTTGACGTTAAGGTCGTCGGCCGCATCGATGATCGCCACGCGATAGGGGGAAATCGCAGGCGAGTTGGCGAAGAATTCCGGCAGCCGACGGGCTTCATCAACCGGAATGGACTTGCGCGCCTTGCCATCATCGGTGGCGCGCTCAAGCACCATGAGATCAGGATGCGATCGCGCCGAGACCTGTCGACTGACCACGTCCGACGGCGAGGTCCCCAGCACGCCATGCGACGGATCGGGACGCGCGCCGAGCAACCGCCGCGCCATTCGATAGGCCAGCGTCGCCTTGCCAACGCCCTCCGGTCCGGTCAGCAGCCAGGCATGGTGCAGGCGTCCGCGACCGAGCGCGTCCAGAAACGACGCCTCCGCCGCGCCGAGACCTTCCAGATCGTGAACATCGCGAGGATGGGGAGGCGCATCCATCTAGAGATCAAGCCGCGCCGAAACCACGCCCCAGACCGTTTCGAAGACCGCGTCAGGCGTCGCATTGGCCTCGATCACCACGCAACGCTCCGGCTCACGCTGGGCGATGGCCAGAAAGCCGGCGCGCAGGCGTTCGTGGAAATCCAGGCCCTTGGACTCAAAGCGCGCCGCGCCCCCTCGCGAGGCGGCGCGGTCGAGGCCGATCACGGCGGGAATGTCGAAGATCAGGGTCAGGTCCGGAACCGAACCCGACAGGACGTGATCCTCCAGCGCGGCGATCAGCGAGGCCGGCGCATCGCCACCGGCGCCCTGATAGGCGCGGGTCGAATCGGCGAACCGGTCGCAGAGCACCATGGCTCCCCGGTCCAGGGCTGGTCGAATGACTCGCTCAAGATGATCGCGGCGCGCGGCGTACATCAGCAAGGTCTCGGTGATCGACGACCAGCGATCCGCGGGGCCATTGACCAGCAGGTCGCGGATGCTCTCCGCGCCGGGACTGCCGCCAGGCTCACGGGTCAGGACCACATCGAAGCCCGACGCCGTCAGGCGATCGGCCAAG
Source organism: Caulobacter sp. (assembly GCF_965279145.1). NCBI lineage: Bacteria > Pseudomonadati > Pseudomonadota > Alphaproteobacteria > Caulobacterales > Caulobacteraceae > Caulobacter > Caulobacter sp. Next base: position 3,868,467 of record NZ_OZ257139.1, on the reverse strand, counting down.
CGACGAATCTGGGTCGACTTTCCAGCCCCCTCCCCGCCTTCGAAACTGATGAATGCGCCGCGTGTCACCGGCTTCAATTCGACCGTATCGCGTCGCTTGTCCAGAGGACTCGCGGTTGCCCGTCAGGGGCGCAGGACCGTCGCGCCGGAATAGCCCAGCGCGGCGACCTGATCGCGCACGGACCAGGCCACGCCCTCATCCTCGCCGGCGGAGACCAGGACGCGATACAGCGTGCCGCCCGACCTCTCCAGCGGCTCGATCATGGCCGATCCGGCGGTCTTCAACTGGGCCACGGCCCGCTCGGCGTTCTCGCGATTGGCGAAGGCGCCCGCCTGGACGCGGAAACCCGACGACCGCACGGGAACGATGTCCTCGCGAAGCGGCTTCGGCGTCGCGGTCTCGCGGGAGGGGATGATCTGGGTGCGCACCGGAGGCGGCTCTGCGGGCCAGACGATCGGCGCGTCCTCGCGGCTCTCCCAACGCGACGGGGCGGAGGGCGGGGCGGCCTCGACATATTGACGCGTGTCGAAGGCGGTCTTGGGCGCTGGGCCGACATAGCGCACCCGGACCCGGGCCACGCCCTGCCGGCGATAGCCCAGCTGATCGGCGGCGGCCTTGGACAGGTCGATTACCCGATCGCCGACGAACGGCCCCCGGTCATTGACCCGCACCACCATCTTTCGGCCGTTGTCGAGGTTGGTCACCTCCACCAGGCTGGGCAAAGGCAAGGTCTTGTGCGCGGCCGACGGCACGTCCATGTCGAAAATCTCGCCATTGGCCGTGCGCCGATTGTGGAACTGCTCGCCGTACCACGAGCCGACACCCTTGGCGTCGTAGTCGGGATCGGCCTGAGGATAGTACCAGACACCCTTGATCTGATAGGGCTTCTCGGTCCCCCTCAAGGGCTTTCCGGAGGGCGAGACCATGGGGCCGCGCGGCGAAGAGCCGTAACCGTGGCCGATATCCAGCTTCGGCTTGGGCGTTGCGCATGCCGTCAGGCTTGCGGCAGCGAGCGCCATCAGGCCCACGCCGCGCATTCCGCGCCAAAGATCACCGCCTACAGCCATGGCCCAGGTCTTTCCGGCGCGGTCGCGCCCTTCCGAGCCTTCATCATGCATCAGTTGTTTTGAAGTCTGGTTAAGGCGCGGACGCGCTGATATAGCCGCCGCTCCGGACAGATGGCCGAGTGGTTTAAGGCAGCGGTCTTGAAAACCGCCGTAGGTGAAAGTCTACCGTGGGTTCGAATCCCACTCTGTCCGCCACACCTTTTTCAACGTCGCGCGGGCCCGGCCGCCCCGATCCGCGACGAGATATTCCCAGGATTCCCATGCCCATTCTCCGTACCGCGCTCTATGGCCAGGCCGATCACGATCTGGCGCCAGTCGCGGCGGACGCCGTCCAGGTTTCACCGCTGATCGCCGGCGCGACGGATCTGACCTCCCTGGATGACGGGTCGCTGGACGCCATGGCGATTCGCGCGCCGGCCGGCGTGGTCGAACGTCGCTTCGTTCTGGCCCACGCGCTTCGCGCCCTGGCCGTTGAAGGTCGCCTGACGGTGTTCGGCCCCAAGGACCGCGGCGGTCTGCGACTGCGCAAGGAACTTGAAGCCTTCGGCTGTGTCGTCGGCGAAAGCTCCAAGAAGCACAACCGGATCTGCGTCGCCCTGCGGCCGGCTGAGCCTGTGGGCCTGACCGAAGCCATTGAGGCCGGCGCGCCCCGTCAGGGCGCTGATGGCCTCTGGACCCAGCCCGGCGTCTTCAGCTGGGACCGGCTGGACCCCGGCACGGCTCTTCTGCTGAAGACCCTGCCCGCCCTGTCCGGAACGGGCGCGGATTTCGGATGCGGCATCGGCTGGCTTTCGAAAGCGATCCTGGCCTCGCCCAAGGTGACCAAGCTGGCCCTGGTCGATCTGGACCGCCGGGCGGTGGATGCGGCCTGCCGCAATATCGATGATCCGCGCGCCTCCTTCCTATGGGATGACGTCCGTCAGGCCGCCCCGACGCTTGGAGCCCTGGATTTCGTGGTCACCAACCCCCCATTCCACGAAACGGGCGGTGAGGACCGGTCTCTGGGCCAGGGCTTCATCCGCGTGGCCGCCGCATCGCTGCGCAAGGGCGGCGACCTGTGGCTGGTGGCCAATCGGCACCTTCCCTACGAGGCCATCCTCAACGAGCATTTCGCCAAGGTTCGTCTCGCCGGCGAAACCAATGGCTACAAGGTCTATGAGGCCCGCAAGTGACCAAGGCGCTGATGGCGCGCCTCGACCGGCTGCTGGCCAATCTGGGCTACGGCAGTCGCAAGGACGTCCAGGCGCTGATCTCCGGCGGCAAGGTCGTGCTGGACGGCAAGATCCTGAAGGATGTCGGGACCAAGGTCGCCGTCACCGCCGATCTCCCCGAACGCATGACCATCCGGGGCGCGCCGGTCGATCCGCCCGCGCCGCTGGTGCTGATCATGCACAAGCCGCTGGGCGTGGTGTGCTCGCACAAGGAGGACGGCGAGCGGATCTATGACCTGCTGCCAAAGCGCTGGCGGATCCGCGATCCGGGCCTGTCGACCGTTGGCCGGCTCGACAAAGACACCTCGGGCCTGATCCTGATCACCGATGACGGCGACTATCTGCACCGGGTGATTTCGCCCAAGCGCCACGTGCCCAAGACCTATCTGGCCACCCTCGACCGGCCTTTGAATGGCTCCGAGGCCGCGCTGTTCGCGGCGGGCGAACTGATGCTGGAGGGCGAGGAAAAGCCGCTGCTGCCGGCGACGCTCGACGTCATCGACCCGCTACACGCCCGCCTGACCATCACCGAAGGCCGCTACCATCAGGTCCGACGGATGTTCGCGGCGACCGGCAACCACGTGAACGCCCTGCATCGCGAGACCATTGGCGGCCTGACCCTGCCGGGTGATCTCGAGCCCAGCCAGTACAGGATACTTCCGGCCGCTGTCGCAGAGCAGGTGTTCGGCGATGGCTGAGCCGATCCTGGTGGATGCGCGCGGCCACCGCTGTCCGGTGCCGACCCTGCGACTGCGGCGGGCGCTGGAAGCAGCTGAGCCGGGGAGCCAGGTGCGCCTGATCTCTGACGATCCCCTGGCGCGTATCGATGTTCCGCATTTTTCGGCCAGCGCCGGGGCGACCGTGATCTCGATCACCGATGAACCCGGCGGCGCGATCAGCTTTCTGGTGTCGAAGGCGCCTTGAGCGTCACGGCGCGAGGGCCTTCGACCAAAGCGCGCGGCCGTTCGTCCAGGGCGATCTCGACCTCGGTGGCCAGGGCGCCGCCCAGGAAGATGGCGTTCACGCTCCACGACAGCCAGATCAGGAAGATGATCACGGCCGAGATCGAGCCGTAGGTCGCGCCCAGATGGGCGACCTTCTCGACATAGAAGGCCGAAGCCCAGGACATGAACAGGCACAGGACCGCCGCGGCGACGCCGCCGGCGATCGACGCGCGCCAGCCGACCGGGACGCGCGACATGGCGTAGCGATAGACCAGCGTCATGCCGATCACCACGCCCAGGCTGGCCCAGGTCCATTCGCTCTGGATCCAGGACACGCCGGCCAGAGGCTGGATATCCAGCGCGCTGCCCAGCAGGCGGAGCGTCAGGAAGACGCCCGACATCACGAACAGCAGGCCAAAGGCCGCGATCAGGACAAACAGCGCCATCAGATTGAAGCCGACAAACCCGCGCTGATCTTCCTCGTCGTGGATGAACGAGAGGCCCGCCAGCAGGGCCTTGAAGCCGCGATGAGCGGCATAGACGCCAATCACCAGGACGACGGCGCTCTGGGCCGAGACCGTCTGTTCCGGCGCATGGGCCAGCCGCGAGAACTCGTCCTCGAACAGCGACCGGGCCTGATAGGGCAACAAGTCGGCCAGGTTGTCGGCCTGGGCCGCGGCCTGTTGCGGCGTCAGCAGCAGGCTGTACGTCCCGATCAGGATCGCCAGCCCCGGAAACACGGCCAGCAGCACGAAGAAGGATACGCCGCCGACATACAGCATCACGTCGCGGCCCCAGATGCGCTGCAGCGCCAGACCCAGGACACGCAGGATCTCGCGCGCCCAGTGGATCGGATCCAGGTCCAGGTCACGCCATCGAATGGGATTGTGGTCTTGCATCGGCCGGAAACTGCCCGCGCCCGGTCCCCGGCGCAACCCAGGTCCGGCATATCGGCGTTTCGCAACGCCAAAGACGCGCCGCCTCAGGGAAGGCGGCGCGTCTCCGCAGGACGGGCCTGAAACCGGCCGCCGCATCGAGGGACGGATGGCGCGACGGCCGGCATGGGACCAAGCTAGAGCCCGCCGGCTGAACCCAGCCTGAACGGCGATGCGGGCTTTTCGGTCATGGTCAGAGCGCGCCGCCGGCCTTCAGGTCGGCGATGGCGTCGGCGGAGAAGCCCCAGTCGGTCAGGGCCGCGTCGTTGTCGCCGCCGATCCGGGGCGGCGGGCCCTGGATCTTACCGGGGGTGGCCGAGAAGCGCGGCGCCGGCGCGGGCTGGATCACGCCGCCCACCTCGACGAAGGTCTCGCGGGCCGCGTTGTGCGGGTGGTTCGGCGCTTCGTCCATGCTCAGGACCGGCGCGAAGCAGACATCGGTGCCGTCCATCAACGCGCACCATTCGTCGCGAGTCTTGGCGGCGATCACGGCGGCCAGCTTGCCGCGAAGCTCCGGCCACTCGTCGCGGCTCATCTGATGCTGGAACTGCGGATCGGAAATGCCCGTCTTTTCCAGCAGAAGCAGGTAGAACTGCGGTTCGATCGAACCGATAGAGATCCACTTGCCGTCGCTACATTGATAGGTGTCGTAGAAGTGCGCGCCGCCATCCAGCAGGTTGGTGCGCCGCCCTTCGTTCCACATGCCGCCGGCCTTGAAGCCGTAGAACATCGCCATCAGCGAGGCCGCGCCGTCGCTCATCGCGCAGTCGATCACCTGCCCCTGGCCGCTGGCCCGGGCGTGGATCACCCCCGCCAGCAGGCCAAAGGCCAGATACAGCGCCCCGCCCCCGAAATCGCCCACCAGGTTCAGCGGCGGGACGGGCTTGTCGGTGGTGCCGATGGCGTCCAGCGCGCCGGTGATGGCGATATAGTTCATGTCGTGGCCGGCGGCCTTGGCGTAGGGCCCAAACTGGCCCCAGCCGGTCATGCGGCCATAGACGAGCTTGGGGTTGCGCTTCAGGGCCACGTCGGGGCCCAGGCCCAGCCGTTCCATCACGCCGGGCCGGAAGCCCTCGATCAGGCCGTCGGCGCTTTCCAGCAGCTTCAGGCAGGTCTCGATGGAGGCGGGATTCTTCAGGTCCAGCGCCACCGACCGGCGCCCCCGCGCGGTCACGTCGGCGGGCGAACCCCGGCCCGCGCCCTTCCGGTCGATGCGCACCACGTCGGCGCCGAGGTCGGACAGCAGCATGCCGCAGAAGGGTCCGGGGCCGATGCCGGCGAACTCGACGATCTTCAGTCCTGAAAGCGGCCCCTGGCCCATGGCGTCCTCCGTATCGACCTTTCAACGCGGTCGTTCGACCGACTTAGAACGGCCCTGACGTTCGGTCATGCAAGGATTAGATCAGGGCGGAGGGTCGCCGGGCGCCCGGCGGCGGCAAGCACGCGGACACGACTTCTCGACCTCGCGCGGAAACCGCCGAGTTGATGGGAAGGGTCGCGGAGCGTCCGGGCCTCGCCCGGAATGTGTGAGTTCTAAGTACCGTTTCGACGAAGACGAACGCTCCGCGTGACCGTTATCCCTCTGGCCGGGGCGCGCGGGTCTCGTTCAACCCTTCACCCCCATCCGGGTTGCCCTCCTCGCGACGGACCCAGCCTTGGGCTGCAGCCTCGCCGATTCCGGAGGACCCGGAACGAACCTTCGGACGGGCGGGGATCTCCGACGAGAGGTCCCCGATAGGCGGGTTTACGTCACCCGCCTTCCTTTAAGCCCAGCCCGGTCCCGCTCACGCGACTCCGGTGGCTCCGCTCGATCACCCCTGACAGCCGCCTCTGGTCGCCGGCCGGACGCCCTTCCCGTGCTGTCAGGTGAGATTGATTATGCGGGCGGTTTGAGCGCGGAGGATTGGCGCGCTCAGTTTATTTTTAGCGCGTTGATTTCATTGATGTCCGTACCGCAAGGCACGGGGATCCAGCGCCGTCTATCCCCATGGTCTGTCGCGCGGGGCGCTCGGCGCGTCATCTGGAGGAGACCAGCCGAGGTTGGGTTATGTGCGGGCTGGACAGGCCTTGCGTCCTTCGAGGCCCGCTGCGCGGGCGCCTTAGGATGAGGTGCTCTTTTACTGATTTCCTTATCCTTAGGTGAGTGCCAGCGGCGAGCCTCGAAGGACGTAGAACGCCGGCCAGCACGTGGGCTCAGAGGATGATGAGACTGTCACGCGCCTGCGGCGTTCCATCCCTATCACCGGCCCAAGCCTCTGCTATGTTGCGGCGTCGAATCTGGTGGTCGATGTCGATCGGGTTCGGCAGGTTTCGGGTCGGAGGTAAGTGTGGCGGTAGACGCCCGGATCCTAATCGTGGCGCGTGACGATCTTCGTGCCGGTCCCCTGGCTGAGGGACTGGACCGTCTTGGCTGGCGAACCATCACCGCGCGCGGCCCCTATGCCGCCCTCGCGGCCCTGGGCGACCTGCCGATCGAGGCGGTGATCGTCGACCTGGCCAGCGCAGGGCCCGACACCCAGTCCCTGGCCCGTCGCCTGAAAGCGGCTGTCGCGCCGCGCCGCCTGCCCGTCATCGCCATAGGCGAGCCGGACGGCGCCCAGATGCAGGCCTTCGACCTGACGCTGTCGCCGCCGCTGCATCCCGCCCAGGCCGCGCTGCGTCTGGAATCGCTGGTGCGCACCGCCATCGCCGAGGAGGAGTTCGAGCTACGGCTGGAAACCTTCGGCGAGCGCGGCCGACGCATGGATCTGCCCGAGCCCCAGCCCTCGCCCTTCCGGATCCTGGCCGTCGGCGAACCCGCGCCACAGTTCCTGGCCCTGTCCAACGCCCTCAAGCGCAGCGGCGCCGAGGTGGTGGGCGCCTTCACGGCCTACACGGCCTTCGACTATCTGCACGAGCGGGCCTTTGACTCGGTCGTGCTGTGGGCCGGCGACAACCAGCAGGAAGCCCTGTCGATCGCGGCCGGCATGCGCCGCAACACCCGCCTCTTCCACATCCCGGCCATGCTGTATCTGAAGGCTGAGAGCTATGTGACCATGTCGGAGGCCTTCCATCGCGGGGTGTCGGACGTGGCCTCGCCCGAAACGCCCGAGGTCGAGACCGCCCGCCGGGTGATGGAGCTGGCCCGCAACTATCGGCGCGGCGAATCGATTCGCGGCGCGCTGGAGAAGGCGCGCAGTTCGGGCCTGATGGACGCCGCCACCGGCCTCTTCACCCGCGACCTGTTCGCCGCCCACCTGGCGCGCCTGACCAGCGCCGCGCGCGAGCGAGCCCGGCCCCTATCGATCTGCGTGCTGCGGGTCGCCGACAAGCCCGAGACCGTCTGGGCCCGTCAGAACGGCTGGCTGGACCGCGCCATTCCGCAGATCGGCTCGATGGTCGGTCGCCTGGTCCGGGTGGAAGACACCGCCGCCCGCCTGGCGCCAGAGGTCTTCGCCCTGGCCCTGCCCGCCACCAACCAGAACGCCGCCCGCGCCGCCGCCGAGCGGATCGCCGCCGTGATCGGCTGCACCGCCTTTGACGCCGGCGAGGACCGCCCGCCGTTCGTCTGCGAGTTCGACATCGGCGTGGCCCAGATCGAAGGGGGCGAAGGCGCCGTGAAGGCCCTTGAACGGGCGGCGGCCCGGGCTCTGCAACGCGAAGCCAGCTGAGGACGGCCATGGACCAGCCGATGATCGTGGACGTGGTCGCCGATGTGGTCTGCCCCTGGTGCTATCTGGGCTGGCGGCGGATCAAGACGGCTCTGGCGATGCGGCCCGACCTGAAGGCGACCGTCGTCTGGCGGCCCTATCAGCTGGATCCGACGCTTCCCGAGGACGGCGTCGATCGCAAGGCCTACATGGCCGCCAAGTTCAAGGATCCGGAGCGGCTGAAGGCCTCGCACGACGCCCTGGTCGCGGGCGGCGCGGAAGACGGCATCGTCTTCAATTTCGGCGTCATCGAAAAGTCGCCCAACACCAACGCGGCCCATCGCCTGATCCGCTGGGCCCTGACCGCCGGGGTTCAGGACGCCGTGGTCGAGGCTCTGTTCGAGGCCTATTTCACGCACGGTCGCGACATCGGCGATCCCATGGTGTTGGCAGACATCGCCGAGCGCGCGGGCATGGAGCGCCTTGTGGTGCTGCAGCTGCTTTCGGAAGGCGCGGACAAGGAGTCCGTGACGCGCGAGCACAGCATGGCGGTGCAGGGCGGCGTGACGGGCGTGCCCTTCGCCATTTTCGCGGGCAAGGTGGCGGTCGTCGGCGCCGAGACGCCCGAACGCATCCTGGAGGCCATTGACCAGGCCTCCGGCGCGGGCGCCTGAAAAGCTAGGACAGCCGCCCCTCCTCGGCCAGCAGACGGGCGGCGGCGTCGAACCCCGCCCAGGCCGCCGCCGCCAGGGCCCCGCCCACGCTGACACGACGCACGCCGACCTCGGCCAGGGGAGCGACGCTCTGGCCCGGCGAGGCCATCAGCACGTTGACGGGTTTGGGCGAGACCGCTCTGACGATCTGCTCAACGGCCGCGACCTCGATCACGCCCGGCGCATACAGGCAGTCGGCGCCCGCCTCCGCATAGGCTGTCAGGCGATCAATCGTCGCCGTCAGGTCCTTGCGCCCGATCAGGAAGCCCTCCGTGCGCCCCACCAGCACCACGTCCTGGGCCGAGCCGTCGATAGCCGCCCGCGCCGCCCTGATCCGCTCGACGGCAAGGGACGGTTCATAGAGATCCCGTCCCACGCGATCCTCGATCGATAAGCCCGCCACACCGGTCTCGACCGCCAGACGCACGTTGTCCGCCACACCTTCGGGGGCGTCGGCGAAGCCGGCCTCGAAATCGGCGTTCACCGGCAGATCGGTGGCGGCGCAGAGCATCCGCAGATGGTCGAGGACCTGGTCCCGGGTGAGGCCGCCGTCATCGGACCCCAGCGCCCAGGCCGCGCCGGCGCTAGTCGAGGCCAGGGCCTTGAAGCCAAGCTTTTTCAGCCGCACCGCGCTGCCGGCGTCCCAGGGGTTGGGCAGCACGAAACAGCCCTCGGCGTGCAGGGCGCGGAACGCGGCGCGACGGGCGGTGAAGTCAGTCGATGACATGGCGTTCTCCAGCAAGGTCCCTCTCAATAGTCACGCCCGGCGCCCGATCGTGGCAACAGCCTCATCGCGGGATGGACCAGGGGCGTCGCCCGCGCAGGGGCTGGGCCCAGACGATCCACCAGCCGTCGCCCCGCCGATAGAGCTCGGCGGCGCCGCCCGCCCTGAAGTCCTCGGCGGTCAGCATGACCCTGCCCTGGCAGTCGCCGGGCGAGGCCGGCGGCGCGGGACCTCTAAGCACCACCACCTCCGCGTCGCGACACAGCAGGGCCAGAGCCTCACCTTCGGGGCTTCTGCGTGTCCAGGACAGGGCCAAGGGCGTTGGCGCATCGCTGTCTGGCCGGCAGCTCCAGTGGTCGCAGAGAAAACCTCCAGCGGTCATTGGCGTCAGGCCGCGCCGTCGCGCCCACAGATCCACGCCGAACCGGCGCACGTCCGGCCGTAGCACAAGGGCGGCCTGGTCCTGGCGCACGGCGGCGGTCGATCCATCCGAGGCGATCCAGATGTCGGGCGCGGGCGGCCGGGGCCACAGGGCGACGGCCAGGGCCATGGGCGCGCCGACCCAGCGCAGCCGGCCGCTCCACAGGCACAGCAGCATCACACCCAGAAAGGCGATGACCAGGGTGAAGGGCGGTCCGCTGGCCACGACGGCCTGGCCGCCCAGCGCTTCGAACCTCTGGGCGACCGCGACCATCGCCTCCACGCCCCAGCCCGCCACGCGCAGAAACGGTTCGCCCCAGTCCAGGCCCTCCAGCGCGGTGCCCACGGCCAGGAAGGGCATGATCACGAACGACGACAGCGGGGCGACGATCAGGTTGGCCGGCAGCCCCCAGACGGCGACCCGGTTGAAGTGCTGCATGGCGAAGGGCCCGGTCGCCAGCCCGGCCACGAAACTGGCGCCGATGCTGACGGCCAGCCAGGCGACGACGCCCTGGATCATCCGGATGGGCCAGGGGACGGATATTTCCCGCACCGGCCTTGGCCAGGCCTCCGCCAGGGCGATCAGCGCCGCCGTGGCCGCGAACGACATCTGGAACCCCGGCGCGCCGGCCGCTTCGGGCTGCAACAGCAGGATCAGCAGGGCCGCCAGGGCCAGTCCGTGCAAGGTCACGGCCTGGCGATCGAACAGGATGGCGGCGAAGGCCACGCTGGCCGTGATCGCGGCGCGCTCGGCGGGCGGCGGCGCGCCCGAGATCACCAGATAGCCCGTGACCGCCAGCAGGCCCGCCACGGCGGCAATCTTCTTGCCCGGCGCGCGCAGGGCCAACCACGGCCAAGCCGCGATCCCCAGCCTGGCCAAGCCAAACACGAAGCCGCCGACGATGGCCATGTGCAGGCCCGAGATCGACAGGATATGCGCCAGGCCCGAAGCCCGCATGGCCTCGGTCTGCTCGGGCGTGATCCAGGCCTCGTGACCCGTGACCATGGCCGCGCCGATGCCGCCGCTGGCGGGGCCCATGTGCTCCAGGATCCGCCTTCCCAGTCGCCAGCGGAAGGTGTTGATCGCCATGCCGGCCCGCAACCGCAACGGGGCAGGCTCCAGCTGGATCGTCCGGATCTGACCGAGCGTGAAACCCACGGCGCCGACGGAATCGAACCAGGCGTCGCGGGCGAAATCATAGGAGCCGGGCGCGGCGGGCGACGGCGGGGGCCCCAGGATCGCGCGTAGCCTCAGGCTCGCCCCCGGTTCGGGAACGTCGGCGGCGTCGATGGTCACGCGGATTCGAGTGGGGGTGTCGCGCGGCGCGAGGCCGGAGATCTGGACGGGGGCGATCAGCAGGCGGGGCCCGCCGGCGCCGGGACTGACGACATCGACGACAAAGCCTTCCACCCAGCGCGGGGCGCGCTCGCCATTGATGACCGGGGCGGACACCCGGTCGCTCCGGACCTTGCCCGCCAGGGCCCCGGCCGCGGCGAAGGTTAGGAGCGCGAGAATCACGGCCACGCCGCGCGGAGAAAAACGGCTGACGAACGCCCATGTCGCGGCGCAGACGGCCGTCAACGCGGCCAGAGCCAAGAAGGGCGGCTCGATCGGCAATTCCAGATAGCCGGCCGCGCCCAGGCCAAACCCGACAGGGCTCCAAAGCACCCAGCGATCGAGGTTGACCTCCGTCTCGTCACGGACGGCCCGGAACATCGCCGTCGGGCTAGGCCATGCGCGAACGGCCGTGCTAAGACGCGCCGCCCACGCCGCGCTCCGGCGCGAGATCCCGGCCGTCTCGGCGGCGTCCAGCCTTTCAGCATTGAGTTCGATGTCGAACCCCTCCTCCACCGCTCGCGGCGTCGTCACCCGCTTCGCCCCCTCGCCCACCGGCTTCCTGCACATCGGCGGCGCGCGCACGGCGCTGTTCAACTGGTTATATGCACGCCATACGGGTGGAAAGTTCCTTCTTCGCGTCGAGGACACCGATCGCGAGCGCTCGACCGAAGCCGCCGTCGCGGCGATCTTCGAGGGGCTGGACTGGCTGGGCCTGAAGTCCGACGAAGAGCCGGTGTTCCAGCACACCCGCGCGCCGCGCCACGCCGAGGTTGTGCAGCAACTGCTGGAGCGCGGCCGCGCCTATCGCTGCTGGATGACGGTCGAGGAACTGGAAGTCGCGCGCGAAAAGGCCCGCGCCGAAGGCCACGCCATCCGCTCGCCCTGGCGCGACGCCCCGCCGCCGGCCGATCCGTCCGCCCCGCACGTGATCCGCTTCAAGGGCCCCGCCGACGGCGAGACCCTGGTCGACGACCTGGTCAAGGGTCCGGTGACGTTCAAGAACACCGACCTCGACGATCTGGTGCTGCTGCGCGCCGACGGCGCGCCGACCTATAACCTCGCCGTCGTCGTTGACGACCACGACATGGGCGTCACCCACGTGATCCGGGGCGATGACCACCTCAACAACGCCGCCCGCCAGACCCTGATCTATCAGGCGATGGACTGGGAGTTGCCGGCCTTCGCCCACATCCCGCTGATCCACGGGCCGGACGGCGCCAAGCTGTCAAAGCGCCACGGCGCACAGGCCGTCGGCGAATTCGCCGACATGGGCTACATCCCCGAAGGCCTGCGCAACTACCTGGCTCGCCTGGGCTGGGGCCATGGCGACGACGAGGTGTTCACCGACGCCCAGGCGATCGAGTGGTTCGACGTCAAGGACGTGGTCAAGGCGCCGGCGCGCCTGGACTGGGCCAAGCTCAACCACATCAACAGCCAGCACCTGCGCCTGGCCGATGACGCCCGCCTGGCCGACCTGGTCCTCAAGGCGCTGATCGCCCAGGGAGCCAGCCTGCCGTCTGACGCGGCCGCGCGTCTGCTGGCGGTTGTCCCGCAGGTCAAGGAAGGCGCCAAGACCATCCTTGAACTGGCCGAACATTGCGCGTTCGCGCTGAAAATCCGTCCGTTCGCGCTTGAGGAAAAAACCGCCAAACAGCTGACCGAAGAGACGGTCGAGCGCCTGCGTCGCCTGCGCGACCGCCTGGCCCAGACTCCGGTATGGGAGGTCGAAGACCTGGGGACGTTGTTGAAATCCTTCGCGGAATCCGAAGGCGTCGGCTTTGGCAAATTCGGTCCGTCGCTGCGCGGCATTCTGACCGGCGGCTCGCAGGCGCCTGACCTGAACAAGATCATGGCCGCCATCGGTCGCGACGAGACACTTGGCCGTCTTGACGACGCGCTAGCTACGCGCGCATGAGGCGCTATAACGCAGCCGCGAAATGAAACTTGGACTACTCGTTCCATCCAAGAAGGGGTCTCCCGCATGACCGATAAAGCCACACTGACGATCGGCGACAAGAGCTACGACCTGCCGATCCTCAAGGGCAGCACGGGTCCGGACGTCGTCGACGTCCGCAAGTTCTACGGCGATAGCGACCACTTCACGTTCGATCCGGGCTTCACCTCGACGGCGTCCTGCGAGAGCAAGATCACCTATATCGATGGCGACGCCGGCATTTTGCTGCACCGCGGCTATCCGATCGACCAGCTGGCCGAGAAGTCCTCGTTCCTGGAAGTCTGCCACCTGCTGCTGAACGGCGAACTGCCGACGGCCGAGGAATTCGCCAAGTTCGAGCACAACATCACCTACCACACGATGTTGCACGCCCAGTTCGACAGCTTCTTCCAGGGCTTCCGCCGCGACGCCCACCCAATGGCGATCATGACCGGCGCGGTCGGCGCCCTGTCGGCCTTCTATGCCGACAGCCTGAACGTCGATGATCCCAAGCAACGCGAGATCAGCGCTCATCGCCTGATCGCCAAGATGCCGACGATCGCCGCACGCGCCTTCCAGTACAGCGTCGGCCGCCCGTTCGTGACGCCGCGCAACGAGCTGTCCTACTCGGAAAACTTCCTGCGCATGTGCTTCTCGGTGCCGGCCGAGGACTGGGTTCCCAATCCCGTCCTGACGCGCGCCATGGACCGCATCTTCATCCTGCACGCCGACCACGAGCAGAACGCCTCGACCTCGACGGTTCGCCTGGCCGGTTCGTCGGGCGCTCACCCGTTCGCCTGTATCGCCGCCGGCATCGCCTGCCTGTGGGGCCCGTCGCATGGCGGCGCCAACCAGGAAGCCCTCGAGATGCTCGAGGAAATCGGCACGGTCGAGAACATCCCCGCCTATGTGCAGGGCGTGAAGGACAAGAAGTACAAGCTGATGGGCTTCGGCCACCGCGTGTACAAGAACTTCGACCCGCGCGCCAAGGTCATGCAGAAGACCTGCTACGAAGTCCTGGAACAGCTGGGCATCAACGACCCCCTGCTGCACGTGGCCATGGAGCTGGAAAAGGTCGCCCTCAGCGACCCGTACTTCATCGAACGCAAGCTGTACCCGAACATCGACTTCTATTCGGGCATCACCCTGCGGGCGATGGGCTTCCCGACCAACATGTTCACCGTGCTGTTCGCCCTGGCCCGCACCGTCGGCTGGATCAGCCAGTGGAAGGAAATGTTCGAGGATCCCTCGCGCAAGATCGGTCGTCCGCGTCAGCTCTACACGGGCGCCACGCAGCGCGACTACAAGCCGCTGGAAAACCGCGGCTAAGTCAGCGATCCAACTTGATCTGGAAGGGCCCCGTCGCAAGGCGGGGCTTTTTCTTTGGATCAGGGCTTGAGCAGAAAACCCAGGATCTCGGCCACCGCGCGGTAGAGCGCCTCGGGGATTTCCTCGTCGATCTCGATGGTCGACAAGGCCTGCGCCAGCGCGGGGTTCTCCTCGATCGGGACACCGTGTTCGCGGGCCGTCTCGACGATCTTTTCGCCCACCCAGCCCTGGCCCGACGCGACCACCTTTGGCGCGTCCGTGCCTTCATAGAGCAGGGCGACAGCGATTTTGCCGCGTGCGCCCGGTCCGCCGACCACGCCGGTCATGACGCGCGATCCACGAAATGACCCAGTTCCACGGGCGGCGTGACGGGCGATCCCGGATGAACGGCGACTTCGGGTATCAGTTCAGCCTCGCGCAGGGCGGCGCCCAGCGACGCTTCGCCCGCGCTGAGCCGCAGCATGGTCTCGGGCCGTTCGGCCCAGAGCCCGACCCGCGCGCACGCGCCCGTCAACGCCACATGGACGTGCACCGGGCCCAGCGGCTCCACATCGATCGAGAACCGCGCGCGCCAGGTCTTTTCGATCGTCGGGCCGCCATCGGCTCCGCCGCCGCCGCCGCCATCGCGACTGACCTCGAACTGCGCCACGGCGACACCCTGGGGGGTCTGGAACGGCAGGTCGAAGACCCAGCGCTGCGACCGGGTTTCAACCGGCGCCCCGGCGTCTCCCCGGCCCTCGGGCAAGGAAGCGATCTGCAACAGTTCTTGACGGGCCAGGGCGCCGTCCGCGTCCTTCAGCAGGCGGCGCGCCAACTCGGCGGGCGCAAGGTTGGGCGGAAGGTCCGAGGGCTTGGCGGCCTGAGCCGCCGTAGGACCGCCCGCATAGGGCGGTGGCGGTCTTGGCGGGGCGGGACCGGATGCGGCGTAAGCGGCCCGCTCCCGCGAAACGCTGCCACGCGCGTCGTCCTCCGACGGAGGGGCGTCCGTTGGCGGCGCCTCGATCATGTCCTCTTCGATCAGCCCCACCATCAACAGGGGCCGGGCGGCGGCGACCGGCGGCGGGCGGGGTTGGGCCTGCTGTTGCACGGGCGGCGTGTCGCTTTCCGCCGCGAACTCTGAGGGGGGCGTCTCTTCTTCCAGCCCCCCTTCGACGGCGGCTGGCTTTGATGCTGGAGCACCAGGGACCGTTGATGGGGATTCCAGGAGCGCCCCGGTGTCGTGAGGCGCGATCGACGGCTCGCCCGTCGCGGCGGGCTCGATTGCCGGCGCCTGAACGAAGGAGGCGCTGTGGGCGTTTGAAGCCTCCGACGCGTGCGAGCCCTGAAGACCGCCGGCTGACGCCGCGGTGTAAGGCGCCTGGGACGGCGGCGCCGTCTTCAACGTGGCCGAACCGCCCTCCCCGCCCGGTTGGGCGGCGGCGGGCGTCTCGGCGAGCCACGCGCCCACCACGGCCTTGAAGACCACCAGCGCGGCCTTCATGTCCCGTCCCGCGATATCGGCAGGGCCTGAAGGATGAGATGCCTGCCCGTGCGGAGCCTGGACGGCCCGGGCCAGGCGCGCTTCCAGGAACACGCCAGATCCTTTCACGGCGTCGCGCAGGGTCCCGGCGGTCACCGGGTTCTGGATCGGCACGGCCTTTCCCAACAAGGCCCGAGCCGCCTGGCGTACCGGCTCGGGCAGGTCAGAGCGCTGCAAGGCGACGTCCAGATCGGCCATCATCGGCGCCAGACCCGACTGTCTGGACGCGGCCTGAGCGGCGGCCGTGCGAACCGCCGCCACCATCCGCTCCGCGACGGTGGGTTCAGCCAGACGCCGGGTGTCGGCGAGCGACGCCTCCGCCCGCGTGTGATGGTCCGCCGGTGCGGTGGAGGTCTGCACGGCCTCGACCGACGCCCCGTCTGTTGCGCTGACTATCTCCCCAAGAACGGCGCCGGCGTTCACGGCCGCGATTCGGGCCATGGACAGCGCCAGCAGGACCTTGGACGCATCCGCGGCGCCCCCGGGCGGCGAAACCGCGAGCACTGACGTGACAGGCGCTTTGGGCTCTATCGCCATGACGTGAGGTCTCCCGTCGCGTGCGCACCGAGAAGATTCGACTCAAAGGTAGTTAATACGGGTAAAGCGAGCGTTAACCTTGACGCCCGCGTCCGTGGTTTCATGGTTCGGTAACGGTACTCGCACCAATCTGCGCCACCAACAGGGGCGTTCAGTTTGAGCAGGCGCGGCAGATCCCGACGCTGGACAGAGATCGTCGACCATCGACGCCGCGATCTGGTATCGATTGTTCCGATGACCTTGCTGGCCGCGGGCGGCAGCGCGATCTGGCTGGGCCCGAGACCGCCCATGGCCTGGCTGGCCAGCGTGTCCCTGCTGATCTCGGTCAACTACCTCCTGTGCCGCTGGATCGCCAGACGCGGTCACGAATCCTCCGCATACGAAGCCCTCCTGGCGGGTTTCACGCTGGCCTACACCGTACTTTATGGCGCGCTGCCCATGGCTCTGGTGATGCACGGTTCCAGGACCTCGGTGCTGGCCGGAGCCGCGATGCTGGGCGCCATAGCGCTGAGCAGCACGGCCGAGTTCGTGATCTCGCGCCTGATCGGCGCCGCCTCGCTCCTGGCCCTCTTGCTGATCAGCCTGGCCTCCGCGGTTCTGGCGAACGGCGGGACGCCTATGGACCAGAGTATGTTGGCCATCGTGGCCTCGGTCGCCTTCCTGGCCTACGTGCTGCAGCATGCGATGCAGCGCGAACGCGCCGCGCGCGAGATGGCGGCGGCGCTGGATCTGGCGCGCGACAAGGAGGCCGAGGCCGAAGCCGCCAATGAGGCCAAGACCATATTTCTGGCCACCATGAGCCACGAGATCCGCACGCCGCTGAACGGCGTTCTGGGCATGGTGCAGGTCATGGAACTGGACGCCCTGTCGGAGGGCCAGCGCGACCGTCTGCGGATCGTGCGCGAATCCGGCGAGGCTCTGACCGCGATTCTCAACGATGTTCTGGACCTCTCCAAGATCGAGGCTGGAAAAGTTGAGCTGGAGACCATCGAATTCGATCTGCGTGACCTGCTAAGGGCCAGTTGCCAGACCTTCGCGATGCGAGCGGCCGAGAAGGGTCTCTCACAGGAACTGCTCGTCGACGCCGACGCCCACGGAATCTATCGCGGGGATCCAGGACGCGTGCGGCAGGTCGTTCACAATCTGCTGTCCAACGCCGTGAAGTTCACGCCCGCTGGAACGGTCAAGGTCAGCGCCCACCGTCGGCGCGACGGTGTCCGGATCTCCGTCGCAGACAGCGGACCTGGCTTCGCGGCTCATGATCACGACAAGCTGTTCGGGCGATTTGTCCAGCTGGATGCTTCAACCACCCGTCGGCACGGCGGCGCGGGTCTGGGCCTGGCGATCTGCCGGGAACTTTGCGACCTGATGGGCGGAACGATCAGCGTCGACAGTCAGGTAGGCCAGGGCGCGACCTTCATCATCGACCTGCCCCTCGTCCAGGTAACCCCGAGCCTGGAGGCGCCGTCGCACGGCGGCGCGGAGGTTCCCGCCGCTCGGTCCGCCCTTCGCGTGCTGGCGGCCGAGGACAACCGCACCAATCAGATCGTCCTCCGCGCGATGCTCCAGCAGGCGGGCATCGACCCGCTGATCGTCGAGGATGGCGCGCAGGCCGTGCAAGCCTGGCGCGACGGTGATTGGGACGCCGTGCTCATGGACATCCATATGCCGGTGATGGATGGCCTGACGGCGCTGGCCGAGATCCGTCGTCAGGAAATCCAGGCGGGACTTGGCCGCACGCCCATTATCGCGCTAACCGCCAACGCCATGAGCCATCAGGTCGCCGAACTGCTCGACGCGGGCATGGACGGTCATGTCAGCAAGCCCATCGATGTGACGCAATTGTTCGAGGCGCTGGATCGGGCGATCAGCGAGCGGGTTCAGATCCGCTAGGCCCACGTCCAGAGCGTTCGAGAAACCCCAGCAGCGCGCTGGCGGCCGCTTCCGAGGGATCGGGCATGCCTCTTCCCATCCGCTCCAGCGCGGCGTTCTGCTCGGCCACCTGGGTCGCGCGCAAGCTCGGACTGTCGAGCCGCTGGGCCAGGGCCTCAGCCAGCGCCTGACCATCAAGGTCTTTCTGAAGATATTCCGGCGCGATCGCCTTATCGGCGGCGATGTTGAACAGCGTCACCCAGCGCGGCTTGAACAGCATCTTCAGCAGGCCATAGGTGATCGCGCCGGTGCGATAGCCCACCACCATCGGACAGCCGGCCAGGGCCAGCTCGGTGGTGACGGTGCCGCTGCAGGCTAGGGCGACGGTCCCGGCGACCATGGCGTCGTCCTTGAGCGCCTCGTCCTCGATGACGTGGGCCCGGACGGGCCATCCCGCGACGCGCGCCTTGACCGCCTCGGCCACCGTAAAGGCCGTCGGCACGACGACGACCAGATCGGGACGTTCGGCCTTCAGGCGTCGCACCGCGTCCTCGAAGGCCGGCATCACCCGCTCGATCTCCGACGGGCGACTGCCCGGCAGGACCAGAAGAATAGGCTCTTCCGCCGACACGCCGATGGCGGCGCGCAGGCGCGCCGGATCGGCCCGGCTGAAATTCTTGGCCAGGGCTGAATTGCCGACGAAGACGCTCTCCAGGCCGGCGCGGTCGAAGAACGGCTTGTCCATCGGCTGGATCGACAGCAGGAAGTCGACGGCCTTGGCCAGTCCCCTCGCCCGCCCCGGCCGATACGCCCAGACCTGGGGCGCGACGTACTTCACCAGCGGCAGGGCCGGGGTCTGGCGACGCAGCGCCTGGGCCAGCCGAATGTTGAAGCCCCAGGAATCGATCAGCACGGCCACGTCGGGCTTTTCGCGCTCCGCCAGCGCCAGCGTGTCCTTCAGCCGCGCCATGGCCCGGGGATAGGCCCGCAGGCTCTCGACGATGCCGATGATCGATAGCTGGGCGATGTCGAAGGGGCTGTCGACGCCCTCGTCCGCCATCTTGGCGCCGCCGACGCCGACGAACCGCACGGCCCCAGCGCCGAGCTTCTGTTTCAGCGCCCTGGCCAGGCCGGCGCCCAGGGCGTCGCCTGAGGCCTCGGCGGCGACCAGCATCACGGTCAGGGGGCGGCTCATCCCGGGCTCCGAGGATCGACCCCCAGGACGAACAGGCCCAGATCGTCGGCGCAGGCGATCACCGCTTCACGGTCGACCACCAGCAGGCCGCCCGCTTCACCGACGATGCCCGACAGGCCCGCTCGCGCGGCGCGCTGCAGGGTGGCGACGCCGATCGTGGGCAGATCGACCCGTGTCTCCTGGATCGGCTTGGGCGCCTTGGCCAGGACGCCGCGACGACGCTCGGCCGTACCGCGAAGGGCTTGTGGAAGCTCGGCCACGCGCCGGAGCATGGCGTCGGTGCCCTCCTGGGCCTCGACCGCCAGCACCAGGCCGTCGCAGACGACAGCGCCCTGCCCCACGTCCAGCTTGCCGATCTCGCGCGCCACCAGCAGCGCGCGTTCGATGTCGTGCTGGTCTTCCGGTCGGGGCGAGCAGGCGCCGAGCACGCCGGATGGAAGGGTCATTTCCCCTCGCACCTCATGGGCGCCCTCGATGTCGAAGCCTTCCTTCTCGAATTCGTCCAGCACGCGGCGAAGCAGGGCGTCATCGCCCTGGCGAGCCGCCTTGATCAGGGCCGGAAGAACCTTCACGCCGCGCAGGTCGGGCAGCAGGGCCGCCCAATCGGGACGGCTGACGATGCCGGCGAAACAAACGACCTCGCAGCCCTCGGCCTTCAGGACCCTGAAGATCTTGCCGAACTCACCCAGCCCGACCTCGGCGCCCGGATACCGTGAGAGAGACGCCTCGGCGAAGCTGCGCAGGCGCATCACGGCGAAAGGCCGGCCGGCCGTCTCGCAATGGGCGGCCAGTTCGACGGGAAGCGCGCCCCCGCCGGCGATCAGACCAAGCTTGCGCATGGAACGAGCCTAGACCTCGCGCTCGGGCAGGCAAAGCGGACGGTTGCCGTCGGCGCGGATGAAGTCGACGATCTCCATCACCTCGGCGTTGCCAGCATGGATCTCGGCCACATCCTCCAGGCGCTCCTGGAACGTGCCTTCGTCGGCGAACAGCAGGCGATAGGCCGCGCGCAGGGCGTTGATCGCCTCGCGGCTGAAGCCCCGGCGCTTGAGCCCGACCAGGTTCAGGCCCTCGAGGTGGGCGTGGTTGCCCCACACCGAGCCATAGGGGATGACGTCCTTGGTCACGGCGGCCAGGCCGCCGATGAAGCTGTAGCGGCCGATGCGGGTGAACTGGTGCGCGGCGGCCAGGCCGCCCACGAAGACGAAGTCCCCGACGTCGACGTGGCCGCCCAGGGTCGCGCCCTTGGCCAGCACCACGTGATCGCCGACCACGCAGTCGTGCGCCACGTGCGCCTCGGCCATGTAGAAGCCGTCATGGCCCACCTGGGTGACGCCGCGACCGGACGCGGTGCCGGTGTTCATCGTCACGTGTTCGCGGATGATGTTGCGATCACCGATGACCAGTTCCGTCTTCTCGCCCTTGTAGCCCAGGTGTTGCGGCGGACCGCCCAGCGTGGTGAACGGATACACGGCGCAGCCGACGCCAAGGGTCGTGACGCCGTCGATCACCACATGGGACATCAGGCGGGTGCCGGCGCCGAGCGTGACGTCCGGGCCCACGATGCAGAAGGGCCCGATCTCGACGTCGTCAGCCAGACGGGCGCCGGGATCGACCAGGGCGGTCGGGTGAACCTGGGTCATTTGGTCGGCGTCTCCACGACCATGGCGGCGAATTCAGCCTCGGCGGCCACCTTGTCGCCTACCTTGGCCACACCCTTGAACTTGAAGATGCTGGACCGCGCGCGCGTGACCTCGACTTCCATGCGGATCACGTCGCCGGGGCGCACCGGGTTGCGGAAGCGCACGCCGTCGATCGACATGAAGAAGATGGTCTTGCCTTCGGTGTCGACTTCCAGCGACTTGCTCATCAGCACCGCGCCGGTCTGGGCCATGGCCTCGACGATCAGCACGCCGGGCATGACCGGATTGCCCGGGAAGTGGCCCTGGAAATACGGCTCGTTCATCGTCACGCACTTGATGCCGACAATGGACTGATGCGGGCGATAGTCCTCGGCGCGATCCACCAGAAGGAACGGATAGCGATGCGGAATCCTGGCGAGGATCTCGGCAATGTCGATCGCGGCTTGCGCCGGTTCGGCGACGTCTCGGCCCATACTTAGCCCCTTGTTCCCCGGCCGCCCGCCATGCGTGACAGCCATGCGGTCTCCCGGAGCCACCGCTTGAGCGGCCGCGCCGGAAATCCTGTCCATGTTTCGCCTTCGGGCACGTTCTTGAACACTGACGCCGATGCGCCAATGCTCGCGCCCGAGCCGATGGTCAAATGATCCGCGACGCCGGCCTTGCCGCCGAACGCCACGCCGTCTCCGACGACCGTGCTTCCCGACAGCCCTGTATAGGCCGCCAGGACACAATTACGACCCAGACGGACGTTGTGGGCGACATGCACCAGATTGTCGATCTTGGTGTTCTCGCCGATCGTCGTATCGCCGAAGGCGCCCCGATCCACGCAGCTGTTGGCCCCGATCGTGACGCCGTCCTGGATCACCACCCGCCCCAGTTGCGGCAGGTCGACGACACCCTTTGGGCCCCCCGCGGCGCCGAACCCAGCTTCGCCGATCACCGCGCCCGCGTGGATGCTGACGCGGTCACCGATGATGGCGAAGCCCACGACGGCATTGGCGCCGATCAGGCCGTCGCGCCCGATCGTGACACCCGGACCGATCACGGCGCCCGGCGACAGGCGCGTGCCCCGTCCGATCCGCGCGCCCTGCCCGATCACGACACCGGGCGACAGCTGGACGCCGGCCTCGAGTTCGCAGTCGGGATGGATCGCGGGGGCGCGCGGCTCGTGACGACGCGGCGCGTGCAGCCGGCCTGCCGCCGCGGCCCAGGCCGCCTGCGGATGCGGCGTCAGCAGCGCCACACAGCCCGGGGCCAGGAATTCCTGGTGTTCAGCGCGCACGAAACACGCCGCCGCTCGGGTGGACGCCGCTATGTCGCGCCGCTTGGCGTCGGAGAAGAAGGTGATCGCGCCGTCATCAGCGGCGTCCAGCGGCGCGACATGACCCACCAGACGCCCGGCGAAAGCGGGATCGGAGATCACCGCGCCGCCAAGGCGCGCCAGTTCTGAGAGCGGCGCCGGACCCAGGTCATCGAAGAAGCGTGGGTCCGGCATCTAGTCCTCTCGGCGGACGGCCCGGGCGAGGCCCGGGCCGACTCGCTTACTTATTGGTCGGCTGGAGAGCTTGAGCGCCCGGAACCGCTTGGTCCAGACGTTCGCGATCGAAGGTCAGCGTCTTGATGCGGGCGTTCAGGGCGGCCACGACGGCGTCGGTGATGTCCATGGCCGGATTGGCCAGCAGGACCGACTCGCGATCGACCAGCATGCCGCAGGTGCGCTGTTGGTAGACCTGCTTGATGGCCGGATCGAGCTCTTGATAGACGCGGGCCAGCGCCTTCTGCTCGGTGGCCTCGACTTCCTTCTGGCGCAGTTGGCCCTTGCGCTGCCAGGCATTGGCCTTGGCTTGCAGGGTTGCCGCCTGGGCCTCGAGGGCGTCCTGGGCCATGGTCGCCTTCTTGGCGTCAAGCGACTTGGCTTCGGCGTCGATCGCGGTGCGTTCGCCGGTCAGTTCGGCGTTCACTTGCTGGATGATCGTCTTCAGACGCGCATCCACGGCCGCGCCGACCTGCGAGGCGCCGACGGCGCGCTGGCTCGAGAAGATGCAGACGCCGGGAATGGCGGCACCGTGCGAGATCGCCGGGGCGGCGGGCGCGGCCGGAGCCGTCTGCGCCATGGCGCTGGTCGAGATGGCGATGGCGACGACGCTCGAAGCGGCCGCGAACAGGAACTTGGAGGTCATGATCATTGGAACCTTGTGGAGGTGGAGAACCGGAAAGTTTCGGTCCGGTCGTAGTTTTCCTTGGCGAGGATCTTGCTGAAGTCGAACCGGATCGGGCCCATGGGCGACTTCCAGTCGATGCTGAGACCCGCCGAAGCGCGAAGGGCGAGATTGTCGCGGATATTGGGGTCGAAGACGCCCGTCGAGGACTGACGGTCGACGTCGTCGAGCAGGCCGGCGGTGCCGAAATCACTGAAGACGGCGGCCTTGATGCCGTACTGCTCGGGCAGCAGGGTCGGAACGGTCAGCTCGAACGTACCGATGGCGTAGAGCTTCGCGCCCATCGAGTTGGTGGTGGTCGAGATATCGCGCGGACCGATACCGGCCGTCTCGAAGCCGCGGAAATTGGTGCCACCCTTGTAGAAGCGGTCGTTGATGCGGACGTTGTCGCCGCCCCAGCCCTCGATATAGCCGGCCGAACCGGTCGCGCTGAAGATGAAGTCCTTGTTGAAGCCCCAGTACCAACCGGCGTCGGTCTCGGTCCTCAGGTACTTCACGTCGCCGCCGAAGCCCGCCAGATCCTGGTTCAGGTCGGCGAACCAGCCACGCGTCGGCTGGATCGGGTCGTTACGCTTGTCGATCCGCAGTCCGTAGCCGACCAGCGAGGTCATGTAGGCGCCGCGCTGCAGGCACAGGATCTGTGACACCGAGCCGCTGCTGCACAGCCCGTCAGAGACGCTCACCTCGTCGCGGCGCAGGGTGTAGCGCATGCTCATCGAGGCGTTCTGGGTCAGCGGGAAGCCGACGCGAATATTGCCGCCAACCGAGCTGGTGTCATAGGCGGCGTAGTCGCTCAGATCGTATCGGAAGGAATACAGATCGACGCCCGCCACCAGGTTGCGGTTCAGGAAGCGCGGCTCGGTGAAGGCGAAGTCGACTTGCTGACGCAGCGAACCGACCGAGATCCGGCCCCGCATGTTCTGGCCGCGACCGCGGAAGTTCCGTTCGGTGATGCCAACGTCCAGGACCAGCTTGTCGACCGAGCTGTAGCCGGCGCTGAACGACAGCTCGCCGGTGGGTTGCTCCTCGACCTTAACGCGCAGGGCGGTGCGGTCGGGCGCGGAACCCGGAATTTCCTCGATGTCGACTTCCTTGAAGAAGCCGAGACGACGGATGTTGTTCTTCGAACGGTCGACCAGAACGCGGTTATAGGCGTCGCCTTCGGCCACTTCGAGTTCGCGGCGCAGGACGTAGTCCAGCGTGCGGGTGTTGCCGACGATGTCGATGCGGTCGACATAGACGCGCGGTCCTTCGCGAACCTGGAACACCACGTCCACGGTGTTGGTCTCGCGGTTGGGCACATAGCGCGGGCGCACGTCGACGAAGGCGAAGCCGGCGGCGCCGGCCGCGAAGGTCAGGCGTCGGTCGCCTGCTCGATGCGTTCGTCTTCGTACAGCTGGCCGGCGCGGATCGGCAGGATCTGGGCCAGCAGCGTACCGTCAAGTTTCTTCAGTTCAGTCTCGACCGTGATCTTGCCGAACTTGTACTTCGGACCCTCTTCCAGGGTGTAGGTGACGGCGAAGCCATTCTTGTCGGGCGCCAGTTCGGCCACCGACGAGATGACACGGAAGTCGAAATATCCGCGGTTGCGATAGTGCTTGCGCAGCTGTTCGCGGTCGTACTCGATCCGGTCAGGGTCATAGTTGTCGTTGCTGGTCAGGAACTTGTACCAGTGCGACTCCTTGGTCACGACCACGTCGCGCAGGTCGTTGTCCGAGAACTCGGAATTGCCCAGGAAGTTGATCCCCAGAACGCCGCTCTTGGGACCTTCGTTGATCTCGAACACCAGATCGACGCGCTTCTGCGGCAGTTCCACGACCTTGGGGGTCACGGTCGCCGAGATGCGGCCCGAACGGCGATAGAGTTCGATGATGCGCTGAACGTCGGCCTGAACCTTGGCGCGGGTGAAGATGCCGCGCGGGCGGATCTGCACTTCGTCCTTCAGCTTGTCTTCCTTCAGGGACGAATTCCCCTCGAAGACCACCTGATTGATGATCGGGTTTTCGACGACCTTGACGATCAGGTCGCCCGACAGCATCTCGATCTTCACGTCGGCGAAGAGGTCGGTGCGCGCCAGGGTCTTGAGGGCAAGGTCAAGTCGCGCAGCGTCAACCGTGTCGCCCGGCTGGATCGGCAGATAGGACATCACCGTGCCCTGCTCGATCCGCTCGTTGCCCTGGATCACGATCCGTTGCACGACGCCGGACTGCGCCGCCGCCTGCGCGAAGGCCGCTTCGGGCGCGACCAGCGCGCTGGAGCCGAAGAGAAGCGCCAGACCGGTGGCGAACGCGGCGCTATGGGCGCGAAGATTGTTCATGGGACCATTCATGGACGAAGAGCGGGCGTTCACGTGAACAGGCCGCCGATGAATTTGAACACGTCGTAGCGGTTGAGGTCGTTCCACGCCGCGAACAGCATGAAACCCAGGATCAGCGCAAGCCCCGCCCGGAAACCAGCGGCCTGGAAATCGGCGCGCAGGGGACGTTTGGCGATGGCCTCATAAGCATACATCAGCAGGTGACCGCCATCGAGGACGGGAATAGGCAGCAGGTTCATGAAGCCGATGCTGACCGACAGGCTGCCGATCAGGACCGTCAGGCCGACCATGCCGCCCAGCAGTTGCGACGCCAGATCAGGCGCGCCGGCGGCGCCGGCCTTGGCCACCGCGCCCGCCGTATGTCCGATGCCTATCAGGCCGCTGATCTGGTCGGCGGGCACCTGACCGCGCACCAGGCGTCCCAGATAGTAGGCGATGGTCTTAAGCATATCCCACACCGCGTCGCAGGCGGCCGGGACGGCTTCGAAGATCGTCGGCTTGACCAGGGTCGGGCGCGAGCGGCTCTCCAGCCCCAGGGCGCCGACCTTCACGCGGCCGGAAATCTTGTCGACGCGCTCGACCAGGCGCGGCGTGGCCGTCAGCACGACCGATTGGGCGCCGCGCTCGACCGTGAAGCGGATCGGCACGTCGGCGCGAAGGGTGGTGTATTGCTGCAGGTCCTGGAACGAACCGATACGCTTGCTGTCGGCCCGAACGATCAGATCGCCCGCCTGGAAGCCGGCGGCCTCGGCGGCGCCGCCCGGGATCACGCGATCAACGCGCGCGGGATTGGTGATCTGGCCATAGGTGGCGAACAGGATTGTGAAGATCACGATCGCCAGGGCGAAATTGGCCATCGGCCCAGCCGCCGCGATGATCGCGCGCTGCCAGATGGGCTTGAAATGGAAGTAGCGGTGGACCGCCTCCTCCCCTTCGTGGGCGACAATCGAGCGCTTCATGGCCGCCAGATCGTTCTGGTCGGGAACGCTGGCGGCGTTCTCGTCGCCCGAGAACCGCACATAGCCGCCGAGCGGAATCGCGGCCAGACGCCACTCGACGCCGGACTTGTCGCGCCAGGAGGCCAGGGCGGGCCCGAAACCCAGGGAAAAACAGTCGATCGCAACGCCACAGGCGCGCGCCGCCCAGAAGTGTCCGAGCTCGTGGATCGTCACGACGATCGACAGCACGAACACCGTGGATACGACAAAGATCAAGACGTCGATCATGAAGGCAGCGGTCTCCGCGTCAGTTCCGTTGACGCTTCTGCGCGACAACCTCGGCCGCAATGCGGCGGGCGCTGGCGTCCGTCATCATCGCGCTCTCAAGCGGATCGGTAGAGGCGTCTTCCAGGGTCCCGAGACTGTTCATGCGATCAAGGGTCCCCGCCACCGAGGCGGCAATATCCAGAAAGCCGATCTGGCGGTCAAGGAAGGCCGCCACGGCCATCTCGTTGGCCGCGTTCATAGCAGCCGGAGCGCCGCCGCCTAGCCGCATCGCCTCGCGGGCGATGGCGATCGACGGAAAACGTTCCAGGTCCGGGGCCTCGAAGGTCAGTTGGCCATAGGCCGCAAGGTCGAGTCTCGGGGCCGGCCATGGCAGCCGGTCGGGCCAGGAAAAGGCGCAGGCGATGGGCGCGCGCATGTCCGGCGGACCCAGCTGAGCCAGGGTGGACCCATCGGCGTATTCCACCAGGCTGTGAATCACGGACTGCGGGTGGATCACGACGTCGATGCGCTCTTCCGGGGTGTCGAACAGGTAGGACGCCTCGATCATCTCGAGGCCCTTGTTCATCATGGAGGCGGAATCGACCGAAATCTTGGCGCCCATCGACCAGTTGGGGTGGGCGACGGCCTGTTCAGGTGTGGCGAGCGCCATCTGCTCGCGCGTCCAGGTGCGAAAAGGTCCGCCCGAGGCCGTCAGGATCAAGCGCGAGACCCGCGAGATGCAAGCCGGCTGCAAGACCTGAAAGATGGCCGAATGTTCCGAATCGACCGGGATCACCGATCCGCCGGCTTCGCGGGCGATTCGCAGCAGGGCCGGGCCCGCGCAGACCAGACTTTCCTTGTTGGCCAGAGCGATCACCGCCCCCGTCCGCGCGGCCGACAGGGTCGGCGCCAGGCCTGCGGCTCCAACGATGGCCGACATCACCCAGTCAGCGCCCATGGCGGCCGCCTCGACGACAGCTGCGGCGCCGGCGGCCGCGCGGACGCCCGTGCCTTCCAGCCCGGCGCGCAGGGCTTCCAGGCAGCTCTCGTCGTCGATCACCGCCACGAGGGGACGCCATTGTATCGCTTGTTCGATCAGGCGCTGGACATTGCGCCCCGCCGTCAGGGCCAGGATCTCGACCGGCGCCTTCGAAGCCTCGAACAGGCTCAGCGTCGAAACGCCGATCGAACCCGTCGATCCCAGGACGACCACCTTGCGAAGACGGGTCAATGGGCCCATCCGGCCAGATAGATCAGGCGCACGCCGGCGATGACGATCGCGGCGAACATCAGGCCGTCCACCCGATCCAGCATGCCGCCGTGGCCGGGGATGAGGTCACCGGAATCCTTCACGCCGAACCGGCGCTTGAGCATCGATTCCCAAAGATCGCCCATCATTGTGGCCAGGCCTCCAAGCAGGCCAATCAAGGCGGCGACCGGCCAGGTCAGGTTCATGTCTGGCAGGGCCGGCAGCCCTACGGCCAGGGCGTCGATACCGATCGCGGCCAGGGACGAAGCCACGAGCCCGCCAAAGAAGCCGGACCAGGTCTTGTTGGGCGAAAACTTCGGCCACAGCTTGGGGCCTTTCAGGATGCTGCCGGCCACGAAGGCGAAGATGTCGGCGAACCAGGTCACCGCGAACAGCAGCAGCGTCCAGCTCAAACCCGCATCCAGCAGGCGCAGCCAGATCAGCGCGATGCAGGAGGGCGCGATATAGATCACGCCATAGGCGGCGTCGGCCCGGCGCTCGACAGCGCCGCGCGCCAGAAGGCCAGCCAGGATCGCGCCGACAACCAGCAGCGGACCGGTCAGGTAATAATGGCCGAGAAACGCGGCCACCAGCGCCACCAGGCTGGCCGCGCCGATGGCCAGGGCCACGCCGATCGGCGCCTTGGGGGCGCTCATCATACCCCATTCGCGCGCCAGCAGCGCGACGCAGACGGCGATCAGGGCCAGGTACCAAACGCCGCCAAACCACACGGCGGCCACGACTGTAGGCACGAGCACGGTGGCTGAGAGCACCCGCACCCGAAGATTGATCCAGTTAAAGCGCTTAGCCGGCGACGGCGACGTCATCGGCAGCAATGCCTCCATAGCGCCGATCGCGCCCGCGGTATTCCGCGATGGCCGCCGAAAGCGCCTCAGGTCCATAGTCGGGCCAGAGAACGTCCTGGAAGACGAGCTCGGCATAGGCGCATTCCCAGAGCAGGAAATTCGAGATTCGACGCTCGCCGCTCGTGCGTACGATCAGGTCCGGAGCCGGAGCCGACGAGGTCGACAGGCGCCGCTCGAACACCGCTTCGTCGAGGTCAGCGGCCTTGGCCTCGCCCCGCTCCACCGCTTCGGCGAACGCGCGGGCGGCGTCGGTGATATCCGCGCGGCCGCCATAGTTGAACGCGACCTGCAATATGAACCGCGTATTGTGAGCGGTGCGACGCTCCGCCCGCTCGATGATCTGCAGGATGTCGGGCGCCAGCCCCGTGCGCCGTCCGATAATCCTTACACGGACACCCTCACGCGCGAGACGTTCAAGGTCGGATTCGACATAGGCCTTGAGCAGGCCCATCAACTCGGAGACCTCGTGGGCGGGTCGGCTCCAGTTCTCGGTCGAGAAGCCGAAGACGGTCAGAACGCCGACGTCCAGGGTCGGCGCGGCCTCGACGGTGCGCTTCAGCGCCGCCACGCCCGCGCGATGCCCAAGCGCGCGCGGCATGCCACGCCGATTGGCCCAGCGACCATTCCCATCCATGATGATGGCCACGTGCAGGGGCCGACCCGACGCATCGCCCCCAGCGCGCGTCGAAACATCCTGCGGGCCGGTCGTCGGCGACATTCGCTTCAAGCCTTCCATGATCGTCCCCCGATACTCCAAGGGAGGCGATTAAACCTGCATGATCTCTTGTTCTTTGATTTTCAAGGCCTCGTCGATCCGCTTGATGGCCTCGTCGGTCATCTTCTGGACCTCGGTTTCCATCTTCTTCAGATCGTCCTCGCTGATGACGCTGGCCTTCTCGGCCTTCTTGAGGTCGTCATTGGCGTCGCGGCGGATATTGCGCACCGCGACCTTCTGGGCCTCGGCGTACTTGCCGGCGATCTTGGTCAGATCCTTGCGGCGCTCTTCCGTCAGCGGCGGAATGGGGATGCGCAAATTGTTGCCTTCGACCACCGGATTGAGGCCAAGATCCGAATTGCGGATCGCCTTTTCCACGGCCGAGACAACGCCCTTGTCCCAGATATTGACGTTGATCTGCCGGGGCTCGGGGACGCTGATCGAGGCGACGGTATTGAGCTGCACCATCGAGCCATAGGCGTTGACCACGATCTGGTCGAGCAAGTTCGAAGAGGCGCGGCCGGTGCGCAGACCGGCGAAATCTTCTTTGAGGGCAAGGACAGACTTGTCCATGCGGTCCTTGTAGCGGGACAGAACGGGCTTTTCGGCGGCGGCCATGGCTTGGGCTCTCTTCGCTGTGTCTAGGCGGCGTCTTGGGCGACGACGGTAAAGGTGCCCTCGCCCCGCAGGACGTTTAGCAGATTGCCGCGTCCCTTGATGGAGAACACCACGATCGGGATGTTGCTGTCGCGCATCAGGGCGACGGCGGAGGCGTCCATGACCCGCAGGTCCTTGGCCAGAACATCCATGTAGGTCAGGCGGTCATAGCGCTGCGCCGTGGCGTCCTTCTTGGGATCGGCGGTGTAGACGCCATCGACGCTGGTGCCCTTGAACAGGGCGTCGCACTGCATCTCGGCGGCGCGCAGGGCCGCGGCGGTGTCGGTGGTGAAGAACGGGTTGCCTGTGCCTGCCGCGAAGATCACCACCCGCCCCTTTTCGAGGTGGCGCTGGGCGCGGCGGCGGATGTAGGGCTCGCAGACCGTGGCCATGGGGATGGCCGACTGGACCCGCGTCGATACGCCGATGCGCTCAAGCGCATCCTGCATCGCCAGGGCGTTCATGACCGTGGCCAGCATGCCCATATAGTCGGCGCTGGACCGCTCCATGCCCTTGGCCGCGCCGGCCATGCCGCGGAAGATGTTGCCGCCGCCAATCACGATGCAGAGCTCGACGCCGGACTTGACGATCTGGGCGATGTCCTCGGCCACCGACTGCACGGTGTTGGTGTCGATGCCGTAGGGCGTGTCGCCCATCAGCACCTCTCCGGACACCTTCAGGAGCACGCGGCGGAAGGGCTTGGGCATGGTGGGTTCGGACATGGACCGGGCTCTTCCTGAGTCGTCGGCACGCAACATAGTGCGCGTTCGTCAAAAGTGGGATTGGTTTTGCGCGCCCGAAGGCAAAGCGAGAGCGATTGGCCCACACATGACCGGAGACAGGCGCGATAAGGGCGCGGCGCGCATCAAACGCGCCGCGCCCTCAAGGACATGAAGCCGTCCGCGCGCCAGAAGCGCACGACCGGACCTCGATATCTTAGCCTTGGCCGGCCATGGCGGCGACTTCAGCGGCGAAATCGCCGGCCGGAGCCTTTTCGACGCCTTCACCCAGGGCCAGACGAACAAAGCCCTTCACGGTGAGCGGCGAGCCCAGTTCCTTGCCGGTTTCGGCGACCAGTTGCTCGACGGTCTGATCCGGGTTCATGACGAAGGCCTGCTTCAGCAGCACGACTTCTTCCAGGAACTTGCGGATACGGCCTTCGACCATCTTCTCGACCACGGCGGGCGGCTTGCCCGATTCCAGGGCCTGCTCGGTGAAGATCGCGCGTTCCTTCTCGATGGCGGCCTGATCCAGGTCATCCGGCGAGAGCGACAGCGGGGCGGTGGCCGCCACGTGCATGGCGATCTTGCGGCCCAGTTCCAGGATCTTGGCCTGGTCGCCTTCGCCTTCGATGGCAACCAGCACGCCGATCCGGCCCAGGTCCGGCGCGGTCGCGTTGTGGATGTAGGACGACACCGCGCCCTGGGCGACGGTGAAGCGCGCCGAGCGACGGGCGACCATGTTCTCGCCGATGGTGGCGATCAGGTTGGTCAGGACGTCGGCGACGACTTCGCCGTCGACGGTCTTGCCGGCGCTGATGGCTTCGACGCCTTCGTTGTCCAGGCCAACGGCCGCGATCTTGCGGACGGCGTTCTGGAACAGCTCGTTGCGCGACAGGAAGTCGGTCTCGGCGTTCACTTCGACGGCGGCGGCCGTCATGCCGGCGCCGTCATTGCGGACGGCGATGCCCACCAGACCTTCGGCGGCGACGCGGTCGGCCTTCTTGGCGGCCTTCGAGAGGCCCTTGGAGCGCAGCCAGTCGATGGACGCTTCGATGTCGCCCGCGTTCTCCTGCAGCGCCTTCTTGCAGTCCATCATGCCGACGCCGGACTTTTCGCGCAGTTCCTTAACCAGCGCAGCCGTGATCTCAGCCATGGAAAATCTCCATATTCAAACGGTTAGCGACCGGGCTTGATAGCCCGGTCGCATGTCAGGGTCGCAACAGCCGCCCGAAGGCGACCGCTGGAAAATCAGCTCGCGGCCGGCTCTTCGGCGACGGCTTCGATCGCCTCGGCGGTCGCTTCTTGAGCGGCCTCCGGAGCAGCGGCTTCAGCCACCGGCTCGGGGGTCAGTTCGCGAGCCAGGGTCGGTTCCATCGGAGCGACCGAAGCGCCCAGGTCGACGCCCGACGAGGCCTGGCCGGCGGCCAGACCGTCGAGGACGGCGTCGGCGATCAGGTCGCAGTACAGCTGCAGGGCGCGAGCGGCGTCGTCGTTACCCGGGATCGGATAGGTGATGCCGTCCGGATCGCAGTTGGTGTCCAGGATCGCGATGACCGGGATGTTCAGCTTGCGGGCTTCAAGGATCGCGATCGCTTCCTTGTTGGTGTCGATCACGAACATGATGTCGGGGATGCCGCCCATGTCCTTGATGCCGCCCAGCGACAGCTCAAGCTTGTCGCGCTCGCGGGTCAGCTGCAGCAGTTCCTTCTTGGAACGGCCAGCGCCTTCGCCGGCGAGAACGCCTTCCAGCTCGCGCAGACGCGCGATCGAGCCCGAGACGGTGCGCCAGTTGGTCAGGGTGCCGCCGAGCCAGCGGTGATTGACATAGTACTGGGCGCAGCGCTTGGCGGCGGTGGCGACGGGATCCGAAGCCTGGCGCTTGGTGCCGACGAACAGCACGCGACCGCCGGCGGCGGCGACTTCACGCACCTTCACCAGGGCTTGGTGCAGGAGCGGAATCGACTGCGACAGGTCGATGATGTGGATGTTCGAGCGCGAACCAAAGATGTAGCGATCCATCTTCGGGTTCCAGCGGTGCGTCTGGTGGCCGAAGTGGGCGCCAGCTTCCAGGAGCTGACGCATGGAGAATTCGGGAAGAGCCATCGGGCCTGTATCCTTTTTCCGGTTGAACCTCCGCGGACACCCCCGTTCCGAACGATTTCGGAGCGGGACCGGAACGGCGACCTCGGGATTTCTCCCCAAGGCAACCGAACGTCCACGTGTGGAATGGCGCGGCAGATAGGCGCGAACGGATCAAAATGCAAGTCCTGTCGGCCCAGTCGCGTGACTTGGCCTGCCAATGACGGCCTCAAGCGCGCTCACATCGGGGCGCTTTCAACCTTCCGGATGGCGTCCAGTGGAAGATCGCCGCTGTCTGGCGGCAGCCATCCGGCGCGGCATAGACCGAATCAGTGAAGCGGGAATGCGCATCGCCCTGTCATCGCAAGCCAGCCCCGGATCCAGGACCGCCGGTGCGTTCGGAGGACGGCGCGTCGACTTCCGCGTTGAAGGCCTCGACGATCGCGTCGAACAGGTCGGCTTTGGGGGCCATGCCATCGGCGCTGAGCGCGTCAGCGACATGACCCGCGAGGTCAGCCAGGATGATCCCCCACGCCGACGTCTCCCGGGCCACGCCGTGCTCGGCGTACAAGCCAACCTTTAGCGAACAATGCAGTCCCTGCTCGGCGATCCAAATGCGAGCGAGTTCGACAGCCTGTCGTCGCGAAGCGCCGCGGGGGGAATTGCGCGTGCGTCCATCCTGACCTCCAGACGTTGATCTTACAGGCGACGGATGGCGCGGCATTCAGGCTGAAGGATCCGCCGCCGTTCAGCCGCCGCCGACACCGACTGACCGCCTCGCCCCGCTCAATGGCGCGAAGGCTTCTGGCCGAGGGCTCGACTGACGCCTTTCGTCAGAACGCCTTGCCGTTCACCTCGACCGGCTTCAGGGCGAAGACGTCGATGCCGTCCAGACAGCGCACATTGATCGCCGCCATGCGCACGCCGCCGGGCCCCTCCCCGCGCCCAAAGGACTCGATGCCGCATTCCGAGCAGAACAGGTGGGCGATCTTGTGCGTGTTGAACCGATATTCGGTCAGGACGTCCTGACCTCGCAGCAGCGTGAAGTCATCCTCGGCCGCGAAGGCCAGGACAGAGCCCAGCTTGCCGCAGCGCGAGCAGTTACAGGTGATGAGGTCTTCAAGACCGACCTCAACCTCGAACCGCACCTTGCCGCACTGGCAACCGCCCTGATGTCTGCTCACAACCGCATCTCCCGCCTCAGACGTCCTCGAGCAAGGCGACCCCAGGCGCGGTCTTCAACGCCCCGCGTAGGGAAGCATCCAGAGTATAGCGTCCCGGCAGCTTCAACTCGATCTCGCGGCCACCGCCGATCGCGGCGATGAAGCTGATTTCGCCGCCCTTCTGGGACACCGCCGGCTCCAGCCGCTTCCTCAAAGCCTCGACTTCGGTGGCGGATGGCGAAAGGTGAACCCGCAAGCCCGCCACGACGTTTTCGATGGCCTTCTCGATAGGCTCGGCGTCGTCGCCGAAGAACCGCACTTCTCCGTCGCGCGCCTTGGCGCGCACCTTGATGGCCACCGACTTGCCGGGCTCCAGCACGTCCCGGCACTTGCGCAGGGCTTCGGGCGGAAACAGCACTTCGTATTCTCCGGTCGGATCCGACAGCGAGACGAAGGCAAAGCGCTCGCCGCTCTGCGAAGCCCGCTCCTGGCGACGCCGCACGACGCCGCACATGCGGAAGGCCTCCATGCCGGCTTCGGCCTGAGGGATCACCTCGGTCAGCATGGCGGTGCGCCGACGACGCAGCATGCCGACCATGTCCTCCAGCGGGTGACCCGTCAGGTAGAAGCCGACAGCGGCCAACTCTTCGTCCAGCAGATCCACCTGGTTCCAGGGATCGATCTTCTTCAATCGGGGACGGCCCGCGGCGGGGTCGCCGCCGAACAGCGCGTGCTGGCCGCCCTGTCGATCGGCGGCGATGCTCTGGCTGTGGGCGATCAGGACGTCGGACGAGGCCAGGATCTGGGCCCGGTTCTTGTGAAAGGAGTCAAAGGCTCCCGCCCGCGCCAGGTTTTCAATGGCGCGCTTGTTGACCTGCTTGGGATCCACCCGCTCGACGAAATCGAAGATGTCGCGGAACGGGCCGCCCTCTTCGCGCACGGCGACCAGATGCTTCATCGCTTCCAGGCCGACATTGCGCACCGCGCCGAGGGCGTAGAGCACCTCGCCGTTCTCGACCTCGAAGTCGGCGCCCGACCGGTTCACGTCCGGGGCGCGCACCGTGATGTCGAACCGCCGCGCATCCTGGTGGAACACCGCCAGCTTGTCGGTGTTGGAAATATCCAGGCTCATCGACGCGGCCAGGAACTCGACCGGCGTATTGGCCTTCAACCATGCCGTCTGGTAGGCGATCAGGGCATAGGCGGCGGCGTGGCTCTTGTTGAAGCCGTAGCCGGCGAACTTGGCCACCAGTTCGAAGATCGAGCCGGACTGCTCGGCGGGAACGTTCTTTTCCTTGGCGCCGTCGACGAAACGGATCTTCTGCAGATCCATTTCCTCTTTCTTCTTCTTGCCCATCGCCCGGCGCAGAAGGTCGGCCTCGCCCAGGCTATAGCCCGCCAGGATCTGGGCGATCTGCATCACCTGTTCCTGATAGACGATGACGCCGTAGGTCTCCTTCAGCACGCCCTCCAGGGAGGGATGCAGGGTGTCGACCGGTTTGCGGCCGAACTTGCAGTCGACGAAGGTGTCGATGTTGTCCATCGGGCCCGGCCGATAGAGCGAGATAAGGGCGGTGATCTCCTCGATCGAACCGCAGCGCATCTTGCGCAGCGTGTCGCGCATGCCCTGGCTTTCCAGCTGGAACACACCGACCGTCTGGCCCGAGGCGAGAAGTTCATAGGTCTTGGTGTCGTCGAAGGGCAGTCGCCCCAGATCAACCTCGGCGCCGCGCTTCTTCAGGTGCTTCACCGCGCGGTCCAGCACGGTCAGGGTCTTCAGGCCCAGGAAGTCGAACTTCACCAGGCCCGCGCTCTCGACCCACTTCATGTTGAACTGGGTGGCGGGAAGATCCGAGCGCGGATCCTTGTAGAGCGGCGTCAGCTGGGTCAGCGGCCGGTCGCCGATCACCACGCCGGCGGCGTGGGTCGAGGCGTTTCGGAACAGCCCCTCGAGCTGCAGGGCCACGTCCAGACAGGCCGAAACGTTGCCGTCTTCCTTCTTGGCCTGCTTGAGTCGGGGCTCCAGCTCGATGGCCTGGGCCAGGGTCACCGGCGCGGCCGGGTTGTTGGGCACCATCTTGCAGAGCCGGTCGACCAGACCGAGCGGCAGCTGCATCACCCGCCCAACGTCGCGCAGCACGGCGCGGGCCTGCAGGCTGCCGAAGGTAATGATCTGGGCCACGCGGTCGCGGCCGTATTTTTCCTGAACGTAGACGATGACCTCTTCGCGTCGCTCCTGACAGAAGTCGATATCGAAGTCGGGCATCGAGACCCGTTCGGGATTGAGGAACCGCTCGAACAGCAGGCCAAACCGCAACGGATCAAGATCGGTGATGGTCAACACCCAGGCGACCAGCGAGCCGGCGCCCGAACCCCGTCCGGGGCCGACGGGAATACCGTGCGACTTGGCCCACTTGATGAAGTCCGACACGATCAGGAAGTAGCCCGGGAAGCCCATCTTCTTGATGATGCCGAGCTCGAAATCCAGCCGGTCCCAATAGACCTGTTCCTCGACCGCCAGTTCCAGGCCGTCGAGACGCATCCTCAGACCTTCTCGGGCCTGGTGTTCCAGTTCCTCGGGCTCGCTGCGGCCACCGCTGGTCGGGAAGCTGGGAAGGATCGGGTCGCGCTTCTTGACCAGAAACGCGCAGCGCCGCGCGATGTCGATGGTGTTGTCGCAAGCCTCGGGCAGGTCCGCGAACAGCTTGCGCATGTCGGCGGCCGGCTTGAACCAGTGCTCGGGCGTCACCCGCCGCCGCTCATCCTGGCCGACGAACGCGCCGTCCGAGATGCACAGCAGGGCGTCGTGGGCGTCGTAGAGCTCGCGCTTGGCGTAGTAGACGTCGTTGGTGGCGACCAACGGAACGTCGTTCTCATAGGCCCAGTTGACCAGGCCCGGCTCGGCGGCCGCCTGCCTCGGCAAACCGTGCCGTTGCAGTTCGACATAAAACCGATCGCCGAAGACCCGGCTCATTTCCGCCAGGGCCTGCGAAGCCTCAGCGGCCTTGCCGCCAGCAAACAGAGCATCCACCGGACCGTCGGTCCCGCCAGACAGCAGGATCAGTCCCTCGGCGTGCTTGACAACCCTCGCCCAGGGCACGATCGGCTCCGCCAGTTCGCCGCTTTCGAGATAGGCGATCGACGACAGTTCCGAGAGGTTGAGATAGCCACGCTCGTTCTGGGCCAGCAGCGTGATCGTGGGCGCGCGCGCCCAGCGTTCCGTAGGTCCAGCCCCGATGCCCGACACCGGCAAGGCGCAGCCAATAATGGGCTGAATGCCAGCGTCCTTGGCGTAGGACGAATACTCCAGCGCGCCAAACAGGTTAGCCCGGTCGGTCAACCCCGCGGCCGGCATACCGGCCGCCTCGGTCATCTTGCCGATCACATCGGCCTTGATCGCGCCTTCCAGCAGGGAATAGGCCGAGCGAACCCGAAGGTGGACAAATCCCTGTCCTTCGCCATCCGCCATGACCCACGCCTCCGCTCAATCGACTCAGGCCACCAACTGGGCGACCGAGCACATCATCCAGACGAAGCTGGCGACGGATACAAGCGCCAAAGACTCACGCGCGATACGGATCATCGGAACCTCCACAACGTTTCTTGTTTGTTCCATATTCCCCTTTCGTTCTGTTCACAAGATGTTCCGCGACCATCCACCGCATTTTCTTTCGGCGAGTCATTTCCCTCGCCTTTTCAATCGACGCTTGGGGCTGGTTCTTGGCCACGGATCAGGCCAGATCAGGCCATGCGCCTGATCATCGACACCGACACCGCCGGGGACGACGTGTTCTCCCTCATGCTCGCACTCACCCGCCCGGGCGTGACCGTTGAGGCCATCACGATCGCCCACGGTAATGTCGGCTTCATCCAGCACGCCGAGAACGCGCTGGTTACTCTGGAAGCGTGCGGCAAGGCCGGAACCGTCCCCGTCTATCTTGGAACCCAGGCGCCGTTCTCGCGCGCGCCGCTCGACGCCGCCTATGTTTTCGGCGCCGACGGCATGAGCGACAGCGGGTTCCCGCCAACCCCGCAGCGCCCGGAGCAAGGCCATGCGGTGGACGAGATCGTACGCCGCATCATGGCCGCGCCTGGCGAAATCACCCTGATCGCGCAGGCGCCGCTGACCAACATCGCCCTCGCCTATCTGCGCGAGCCCCGCATCGCCAAGGCCCTGAAGCACCTCTGGGTCATGGGCGGCACGGACAATGGCGTCGGGAATGTCACGCCGGCGGCCGAGTACAATTTCTACGTCGATCCGGAAGCCGCCAAGATCGTTATCAACGCCGGCTTCAACCTGTCGATCGTGACCTGGACCGAAACCCTTCGGGACGGGTTGCTCGATATGGCCCAACTGGCCGAACTCGAGGCTCTGGCGACGCCGCGCGCCCGGTTCTTCACCGACGTCAACCGCGCCTCGCTGGCCTTCGCGCGCGAGACGGAGGGGCTGAATGGCAGCCTGCATCCCGACGCCCTGACCTGCGCGGTCGCCCTGGACGAAAGCCTGATCCTCGAGGCGGAAGAGGCGGTCGTCGATGTCGAGACGCTCGGCGAACTGACGCGCGGCTATCTCAGCGTCTCGCACGCGATCCTCCCCGATATCGAGATCGCCGACCCCGCCCTGAAACGTCGCCCGCCCAACGCCCGGGTCATCAAGAAGATCGATCAGGCCGGCTTTTTCAACGCCATGCGCGCGGCGCTGCTCTGACGCGCTTAACCGGCGCCTAAGAGGTTCGGCGCTAAGCTAGGACCATGAAACGCGGGCCGGCTTCAGCTTTGGGGATTTTGGTCGCCATCACGGGCGCGGCGGCGACTCCGGCGCGCGCCGAGCCCGACCTCTTCTCCCGCGACACCGTCTCCGGCGTCGTCGATCTGCGCCTTGCCACGGCGAGCGGCGCGACATCGTGGATCGACAACGGCCTGGCCAAGAGCCGCTTTGGCTCGAACCGCGGGGGCCTGCGCCTGGGCGAGGCCGCCGTCGTCTGGAACCCGAGGTTCTCGGACTCACTCTCGGCGGTGTTTGTGGGCGAGAGCCAGGATGGTCAGGACCACATCGTGGATCTGGGAGAGGCCTATCTGGCCTATCGCGGACCCAGCGGCGGCGCCTGGCGCGTGTCTGGTCGAGCCGGCGCGTTCTACCCCCAGATCTCGCTGGAACATGACGGTCTGGACTGGACCGTGCCCGACACCATCACGCCCTCGGCCATCAATACCTGGGTGGCGGAAGAGACCAAGGTGGTGGCGTTCGAGGCCACCGCGCGGGGCGCGGTCCTTGGCCAGGGCCTGTCTGCCACGGCCGGCCTGTTCACCCATGGCGACACCTCCGGCACCCTTCTGGCGTTCCGGGGGTGGGCCCTGCACGATCTCAAGTCGCCGGCGACCGGTCGCTTTCCCTTGCCGCCGCTCAGCGCTTTCATGGCGCGCCGACAGGCGCGCTCGACCACCCCGCTTCGGGAAATCGACGGCAAGCGCGGGGTGTATGGTCGTCTGGAATGGCGCCCCGACTCCAGGCTGACACTCGATCTCTTCGGCTATGACAACGGAGGCGACAGGATCAGCGTCGAGGACCTCGAGTGGTCGTGGGAGACCCGCTTCTGGAACCTCGGCGCGAGACTGGATCTGGGCCGCACGCAGCTTCGAGCGCAGGTCATGCGGGGCGAAACCCTGATGGGATACTCAAACGCCAATGGCGTCTGGGTCGATACCGGCTTCGAGGCGGCCTATGTGTCCGCAACCCGTTCTTGGGGGCCGGGTAGCGCGACGGCGCGACTGGATCACTTCTCGATCAGCGACCGAACCAACAAGGCTGTCGACAATACCGCCGAACACGGCTGGTCGGCGCTGGCGGCCTATCGCTGGGACCTGAGACCCGACACCCAGATCGTCTTCGAGGCCATGACGATACAGGGCGGCCGCCCTTCGAGAAGACAACTAGGGCTGGCCCCTGACTACGATCAGGCCGTTTTGCAGACCGCCTATCGACGCCAGTTCTGACCTCGCGGGCACTACAATCTAGAAGGTCTGGGCTTCCAGGTGACCGTCCTTGAGGGCGAAGACACGGTCCATGTAGCGGGCCAGATCCATGTTGTGCGTTGCGATCAGGGCCGCGACGCCCTGCCCTCGCGCCAGACTGTAAAGCGACTGGAACACCGCCGCCGAAGTCGCCGGATCGAGATTGCCGGTCGGCTCATCGGCCAGCAGCAGTTGCGGCCGGTTGGCCAGGGCGCGGGCGATCGCCACGCGCTGCTGCTCGCCACCGGACATCTGGGCGGGCTGGTGAAGAAGCCGCGCGGTCAGGCCCAGCTCGCCGAGCAGATCTTCGGCGCGAGCATTGGCCTCGGCGCGACTGCGGCCGGCGATCATGCCGGGCATGGCGACATTTTCCAGCGCGGTGAACTCGGGCAGCAGATGGTGGAACTGATAGACGAAGCCCACAGTGCCCAGTCGAATACGCGTCCGCACTCGCTCCGACAGTTTGGAGCAATCCCGGCCACCCAGGGCGACAAGACCGGCGTCGGGACGTTCCAACAGGCCCGCCGAATGTAACAGCGATGACTTGCCGGAGCCGGAGGGACCAATCAGGCCGACCACTTCGCCGGGATAGACGTCGAGATCCACGCCCCGGAGAACCGGAAGATCGCCGGCCTCGGTCTTGTAGACGCGCTCAACGCCACGCAGCGACAGGACGGGACTACTCATAGCGAAGCGCCTCCACGGGATCGAGACGCGAGGCGCGCCAGGCGGGCGGCAGGGTCGCAACGATGCTCATCAGGGCCGACAGCCCGACAATGCCGCCGACCTCCGACCAGTCGATCTTGGCCGGGATATGGGACAGCATGTAGACGTCGGCGCTGAACACCGCCGTGCCCGTGACCCACTCCACGAAATTCTGGATAGCCGTGATATTGGCGCAGAACAGCACGCCCAGCAGCAGCCCCGCGAGGGTGCCCGCCACACCGATCGAGGCGCCCGCCATCACGAATATCCGCAGGATCGACCCCTGCCCCGCCCCGATGGTGCGGAGAATGGCGATGTCCTTGCCCTTGTTCTTCACCAGCATCACCAGGCTGGAGATGATGTTGAGGGTGGCGATGGCCACGATGCAGAACAGGATCAGCCGCATCACCTTTCGCTCGACCTGCAGCGCGGTGAAGTAGCTGTGGTTCTTGTCCATCCAGTCGGCGACCAGCGCTCCTGGACCGCTGGCGGCCTCGACGGCGGGTTTCAGCGCCTTGGCCTCGTCCGGGTCATCGACCTTGATCTCCACATAGTCGACCGAGGTGTCGCGACCGAAGAACAGCTGGGACTGCTCAAGCGGCATGTAGACATAGGCTTCATCGAACTGGCTCATGCCCACGCTGAAAACGCCGCCGACGATATAGTCCTTCTCCCGCGTCGAGGTCCCAAAGGCGGTAGCCGGGCCGGACGGAGAGATCAGGGTGATCGCGTCGCCGGGAACGACGCCCAGATTGGCGGCCATCCGGTCGCCGATCAGGATGATGTCGCCGCCGTACTCGCCCTGGCCGAAGCCTGACAACGAGCCCTTCTTGATGTTGTCCGCGATGATCTTCAGGCTTCGCAGGTCGCGAGGCGTGACCCCGCGCACAATCGCCCCCGTGACCTGGCTGGGGCCGATGACCATAGCCTGGGCTTCGACCATCGGCACGGCCTGGATCACGCCGGGCACGGCGCGAATGCGACTGATCACGCCCTCGCGGTCGGGACCGTTGATCAACGGGGACTGGGCGTAGAGATGGCCGTTGAAACCGAGGATTCGGCCCAAAAGCTCGGCTCGGAAACCGTTCATCACGCTCATCACGGTGATCAGGGCGAAGACCGCCAGCATCACGGCGCAGAACGAGATCACCGAAATCAGGGCCACGCCGCCGTTCTTGCGCTTGGCCAGCAGGTAGCGCCAAGCGACGGACCGCTCCCAGCGGCTGAACGGACCGGCGGCCCTGAGATCGCTCATTAGCCCACCTTGCTTTGCGTCAGACCGTTCAACACAGACTCCAGCGAAGCCGTCGAACGCTCGCCGGTCGCCCGGTTCTTGATCTCGACAACGCCTTCGGCGATGCCCTTGGGGCCGATGATCAGCTGCCAGGGCAGGCCGATCAGGTCCATGGTGGCGAACTTGGCGCCGCCGCGGGTGTCGGTGTCGTCGTAAAGCACCGTCTTGCCGGCCGCCGTCAGCGCCTTGTAGGCGGTGTCGCACGCCGCGTCGCACGCCGCGTCGCCCTGGCGCATGTTGATGACGCCCACATCGAACGGCGCCACCGACTCCGGCCAGATGATCCCTGCGTCGTCGTGGCTGGCCTCGATGATCGCGCCCAGCAGGCGCGAGACGCCCACACCGTAGGAGCCCATTTGCGCGGGGACATCCTTACCGTCCGGACCCGTCACCAGGGCCTTCATCGGCGCGGAATACTTGGTCCCGAACGAGAAGATGTGGCCGACCTCGATCCCGCGCGCGGACAGGCGGTCGCCCTCGGCGACCGCGGCGAAAGCGGCCTCGTCGTGCATTTCCTCGGTCGCCGCGTAGAGC
Organism: Caulobacter sp.; assembly: GCF_965279145.1. Classification (NCBI taxonomy): domain Bacteria; kingdom Pseudomonadati; phylum Pseudomonadota; class Alphaproteobacteria; order Caulobacterales; family Caulobacteraceae; genus Caulobacter; species Caulobacter sp. The sequence continues at coordinate 3,825,720 of NZ_OZ257139.1, read as the reverse complement.
GCGGTGCGTTGGTCGACCAGATGCTGCAGGTCGCCGTCCCAGTCGACGTCGGGACCGGGCGCGCCCATCTCCACCAGGTCCTTGTGGCAGAACACGGCGCTCTCGCCCGTGTCGGCCAGGACGATGAACTCGTGGCTCAGATCGCCGCCGATCGGACCGGTGTCGGCGCGCATCGGCACGGCCTTCAGACCCATGCGCGAGAACAGGTTCAGATAGGCCACGAACATGCGGTTGTAGGACTTGCGCGCGCCCTCGGCGTCGAGGTCGAAGCTGTAGGCGTCCTTCATCAGGAACTCACGGCCGCGCATCACGCCAAAGCGCGGACGGCGCTCATCCCGGAACTTCCACTGGATGTTGTAGAGGTTCTTGGGCAGGTCCTTGTAGCTCTTGACCGAGGCCCGGAAGATGTCGGTGACGACTTCCTCGGCCGTGGGGCCGTAGAGCAGTTCGCGCTTGTGGCGGTCGGTGATGCGCAGCATCTCGTCGCCGTAGTCGTCGTAGCGGCCGCTCTCGCGCCACAGCTCGGCCAGCTGGATCGTCGGCATCAACAGCTCGATGGCTCCGGCGCGATCCATCTCCTCGCGGACGATCTGCTCGATGCGGTTCAGCACCCGCAGGCCCAGCGGCAGCCAGGCGTAGATGCCCGCCGCCTCCTGGCGGATCATGCCGGCGCGCAGCATCAGTTGGTGCGACACGATCTGGGCGTCGGACGGGGCTTCCTTCAACACGGGCAGGAAATAGCGCGACAGGCGCATCAGAAAGACGTCTCCGGGGAATGCGAGGGCCTGAGATAGCCTCTTGCCCGTCAGCTTGGCAACGCGCGGGGCGAAAAGATGGCTATCGCGAGGTCGAGAACGAAAAGAAGGCCGCGCGATCCTCGCGCGGCCTTGCAAGTTCATCGTCGGGGAAGACGCCACAGAGTGAGACCGGCAACGGCCGATCTCGTAGGGACACCTTAGGCCTTCGAACATTTGTTGGGGCATGCGCGTGCGGACCTCACGGCGCATTTGGGCGTTTCGCCCAAGCCTTGAGCGATCGCAGGCAAAAACACCGCGCTACGCCCAAGCGTTGGGCGCCCAGCCATACCTAAAAGGTCGAACGCATCGGCGGCAGGCTGATCAGATGGAAGCGAATGACCAGCCACACCACCGAAAACACCACCAAGGCGATCCAGGTGGTGGTGATGAACTTGCGCTTCAGATTCGGGTTCACCGGAGCGCCGGGATCACCGCCGCCGGGCGGCTTGAGGCCCATCTCATGATAGCTGCGCGAGCCGATCGGCAGCACGGCGAACAGAACCGTCCACCAGATGACGAAGAAGACGGAAATGGACGTGAGCACGCTCATCAGTGGTGCGCCTCCTTGGGCGTCTCCATGAGTTCGACCAACAGGCCGCCCATGTCCTTGGGGTGAACGAAAATGATCAAGGTGCCATGCGCTCCGATGCGCGGTTCGCCCAGCACCGTGGCGCCCTTGGCGACCAGGGCGTCGCGCGCTTCGTAGATATTCTCGACCTCGAAACAGATGTGGTGCTGACCGCCCTTGGGGTTCTTGGCCAGGAAGGCATGGATCGGCGACTTTTCCCCATAGGGTTCGATCAGCTCGATCTGGCTGTTGGGCAGGTTGACGAAGCACACCCACACGCCCTGCTCCGGCATCGCCCATTTCTCGGTGACGGACGTCGCGCCCAGCAGGTCGCGATACATCTTCAGCGACTCGTCGATGGACGGCGTGGCGACGCCGACGTGGTTCAGCTTGCCGATCATGATCATTGCTCCCGCGCGTATTGTTGTTTGCGCGAAGGCCTAACACCTGTGCTGCAGCGCGAAAAGGCCCGCCCGCCGTGGCAAAAGGACGGCGGGCGGGCCCTCCCCCTAGGTCAGGTGCGCAGAACCGTGGTCTCGACGACAGGCTTGCGTTCCCAGATCCGGAACGCGGCCTTTTTCACGGCCCGCGAGATGGCGTTCTCGATGGCTTCGTCGTTGTCCTTGTCGTTGCCGCCAAGCCGCTTGAAGGCGGTCTCGGCTTCCTCGGCCAGGTCGTCCATGGCTTCGTCCAGCGGATAGTCGTTGTCGCCCGCCAGGCCCAGGCCCCGCACCTGCGGGCCCGAGACGATGCGGTTCTTGCCGTCGATCACGATCGAGACCGCCAGCATGCCATTGAACGCCGCGTGGCGACGCTCGCGCAGGGCCTGACCGTTCTCGGGCGTGACCACGCCCCCGTCGACATAGAGGCGCCCGGCGGGAACCTCATCGATGATCTCGGGATGACCCGGGGCCAGGCGCACCATGTCGCCGTTACGCGGCGAGATGGCGTGCGGAACCTGGAGGTCCTTGGCGAAGGCGGCGTGTTCGATCAGGTGGCGGCGCTCGCCATGGGTCGGCACGGCGATCTCGGGGCGCACCCACTGGTACATCTGCTTGAGTTCGTCGCGGCAGGGGTGACCGCTGACGTGGATGCCGGGCGTGTCGCGCTCGGTGTGCAGACGCACGCCGCGGTCGGCCAGCTTGTTCTGCAGATTGCGGATCGGGATCTCGTTGCCCGGGATGACCCGCGAACTGAAGACCACGTGGTCGCCCTGCGACAGCTTCACATGCGGGTGGTTGCCCTCGGCGATCCGCGACAGGGCCGCCCTCGCCTCACCCTGGCTGCCGGTGCACAGGAACAGGATCTCGTTCTCGGGCAGGTACTTGGCCTGATCGTCGGTGACAAAGGGCTCAAGCCCCGCCAGGAACCCTACCGAACGGGCGGCGGCGGCCATGCGGTGCATCGAGCGGCCGGCCAGGCAGACCTTGCGGCCGGCGGCCTGAGCGGCGCGGATCACGGTGTCCATCCGCGCGACGTTCGAGGCGAAGCAGGCGACCGCGATCTTGCCGGTCAGGCCGGAGATCAGCTTGTTCATCGCCACACGGACGTCGGCCTCAGAGCCGGCCTCGCCGTCGACGAAGACGTTGGTCGAGTCGCAGACCATGGCCAGAACGCCGGCGTCGCCCAGGCGACGCAGGCCTTCGATATCGGTGGCCTCACCCAGCTGCGGGTTCGGATCGATCTTCCAGTCGCCGGTGTGAAGGATCGTACCCAGCGGCGTCTTGATCGCCAGACCGTTCGGCTCGGGGATCGAGTGGGTCAGGGTGATCATTTCCAGATCGAAGGGACCGATCTTGAACTGGCCGCCCAACGGGATCTCGGTGATCGGCACCTCGTCCAGCAGACGCGCGTCGCGCAGCTTCTCGCGCAGCAGGAACGCCGTGAAGGGTGTGGCGTAGACCGGCGCCTTCAGCCGCGGCCACAGCCAGTGCACAGCGCCCAGGTGATCTTCGTGGGCGTGGGTCAGCACGATGCCCAGGATGTCCTTGGCGTAGGCCTCGATATATTCCGGATCGGGCAGGATGATCTCGACGCCAGGCGTCGTCTGATCGCCGAAGGTCACGCCCAGATCCACCACGATCCACTTGCGATCGTGAGCCGGGCCAAAGCCGTACAGGTTGAAGTTCATGCCGATCTCGTTCGACCCGCCGAGCGGCAGGAAGACGAGTTCGTCTTGGGAGGATTTTGTCATCAGGTCTCTGAGATGGTGTTGCGACGGTGAATTTCGAGTAGTCCGCGGATCGTCAGATCCGAATCGAAGTGATCGATGCAGTCCGTGGCGCCTTCGAACAACGAGGCGACCCCGCCGGTGGCGACCACGGTCATGGGCTGGGCGCGCTCAGCCTTGATGCGCGTCACAAGCCCTTCGATCAAAGAGATATAGCCCCAAAACACGCCAGACTGCATGGCGCTGACGGTGTCAGTTCCCACAACGCGGTTGCGGGCCGGGCGTTGAATGGCGATCCGGGGCAGCTTTGCGGCTGCCTCATGCAGCGCCTGCATGGAAAGATTGATGCCCGGCGCGATGATGCCGCCTTCGAACGCGCCATCGGCGGCGACGATATCAAAGGTGGTGGCCGTGCCGCTGTCGATGACGATCAGCGGACCAGGATAGACCATGTGCGCCCCGACGGCGTTGACCAGACGGTCGGCGCCGGCCTCCGAGGGCTTGTCGATCCGCACATCGACGCCCAATTTGGCGTTCTCGCCGATCACCAGCGGCTCGACGTTGAAATAGCGGCGCGAGAGGTTGCGCAGGTTGAAGATCGACTGCGGCACCACGCTGGAGATGATGCAGGCGTCGATCGCCCGGAAACCCAGGCCCTGCATCGACAGCAGTTGCGACAGCCACACCACATACTCGTCGGCCGTCCGCGTGCTCTCGGTGGCCGAGCGCCACTGGGCGATCCAGTTCTGGCCATCATGGATGGCGAACATCGTGTTGGTATTGCCCTGCTCGATAGCCAGCAGCATCAGGAAGACTCACCGAAGAAGACGTCGCCGGCCGTGATGCGCCGCAAGCACCCGTCAGGCAACCGAAGCCTCAGAGCGCCATCGCCATCGAGCCCTTCGGCTATGCCCTGCACCGTCTCGGTTCCAAGGCGGGCGACGCACGGCTCGCCCAGGCCGTGCGCGCGCGCCGTCCAGGCGTCGGCGATCGCCGGGAAACCCAGCGACAGCCAAACGGCCGACCAACGCTCGAACGCTTCGGCCAGCACCTCGATCGCTTCGATCGGCGACGGCGGCGGCGCGGCGCGATAGGTCGTCAGGGCGGTGGCGGGGCGTTCGCTGTCGAGCGGCTTGCGGGCCAGATTGACGCCGACGCCGGCGGCGATCCAAAGCCCGCCCGTGGGACGCGCTCCCGATTCGATAAGAATCCCACTGACCTTCATGCCGCCCAGCATCGGGTCGTTGGGCCATTTCAAGCTGATCAGCGAGGCTGGCACATAGGCGGCCAAAAGGTCCGCCACCGCCAGCGCGGCGACGAACGACACCTGGGCGGCCTCTGCCGGCGGCTTGTCCGTGGTGAACAGCAGGGTGGCGGCGAGGTTGCCCGCTCCGGTCTCCCAGGCGCGACCTCGACGACCACGGCCCGCGGTCTGACGCAGACCAACAAGCCAGACAGGCCCAACCTCGCCGGCTTCGGCGCGGCGGCGAGCTTCGGCGTTGGTCGAGTCGATCTCGTCGAGAACGACGACGGGCGCCCCCTTTGAGCCCGGGGGGACGCCCGTCACGTCACGCGTGGCCAAAGGCCGCTGCGGCGGCCTTGGCGGCCGGGTCGAGCCAGATCAGCGCGATCAGCACCACAGGGAAGGAGAAAGCCGCGGCGGCGAAGCCAACGGCGCGGGCGGCCGGAGCGGGTGCGTCGACCGGGCCGGTGGGCGCATCGAACCACATCGTCTTGATCAGGCGCAGGTAATAGAAGGCCGCGACGACGCTGCCGACCAGGCCAAGCACGGCCGCCCACTGCATCATCACGTCGCCCGTGCCGAGCGCCGCCTTGAAGACGTAAAACTTCGACCAGAAGCCCGAGAACGGCGGCAGGCCCAGGGCCGACAGCGAGAACGCCGTCATGGCCACGGCCACGCCCGGACGTTCCTTCACCAGGCCGGCCATGTCTTCGATGGTCTCCAGCGGCTTGCCGTCGCGGGTCAGGGCCTGCAGGCAGGCGAAGAAGCCGGTGACGTCGACCATGTAGAGGATCATGAAGACCAGCATGGCGTGCAGGCCCACTTCGCCGCCGGTGGCGACGCCCAGCAGGGCGTAGCCGACATTGGCGATCGAGCTATAGGCCCACAGGCGCTTCAGATTGCTCTGGGCCAGACCGGCGAACGCGCCGACGAAGACCGAGATCAGCGAGGCGATGATCAGGATCTGACGCCATTGGGCGACGGAGTCCGGGAAGGCGTCGCCCAGAACGCGGGCGAACATCATCATGGCCGCCAGCTTCGGCGCGGCGGCGAAGAAGCCGACCACAGGGGTCGGGGCGCCTTCATAGACGTCCGGCGTCCACATGTGGAACGGCGCGGCCGAGACCTTGAAGGCCAGGCCGCAGATCAGGAACACCAGGCCAAACAGCAGGCCCACGCCGTGCGTCCCATGGGCCGCGGCGGCGATCTCCGAGAAACGGGTCGAGCCGGCGAAGCCGTAGATCAGCGACGAGCCGTACAGCAGCAGTCCCGACGACAGGGCGCCCAGCACGAAATACTTCAGGCCGGCTTCCGAGGCCTTGGCGTCGTCGCGGCGGAAGGCCGCCAGGACGTACAGCGCCAGGGATTGCAGCTCGACGCCCATATAGAGGCTGATCAGGTCGCCGGCCGAGGCGGTGACGCCCATGCCCAGCGCGGCCAGGATCACCAGCACCGCATATTCGAACTTCTGATCATTGCGCTGGGCCAGCCAGCGGTCGCCCAGCACGATGCCGACGGCGCTGGAGATGAAGATCGCCACCTTGGCGTAGGTCGCCGCGGCGTCGGCCGAATAGACGCCGTTGAAGGCATGCCCATGCGGACCGATCACCGAAGCCACGGCCGCCGCGACCAGCGCCGCGACGCTGGCCAGCGTGAAGGCCGGCGTGACCTTACCCTGGAAGGCGCCCCAGACCAGCAGGACGAGGGCTGAGACCGCGAGGATGAACTCGGGCAGGATCAGCGAAAAATTGGCTGAAAACGTCATCAGTCCCTCACCCGCCCACGGCGGCGCGCCAGGCGCCAACCAGCGCGTCGACGGACGACGCGGTCAGGTTAAACACGAAATTCGGATAGATCCCCAGGACCAGGGTCGAGATGATCAGCGGTGCGAAGATCAGGATCTCGCGCTTGTCGAGATCGGTGATCGTCTTGAGCTCCGGATTGACGATCTCGCCGAACATGACCCGGCGATACAGGTTCAGAGCGTAGACCGCCGAGAAGATCACGCCGCTGGCGGCGACCAGCGCGGTCCAGGTCGAGGCCTTGTAGGCGCCGGTCATGGTCAGGATTTCACCGACGAAGCCCGAGGTGCCCGGCAGGCCCACATTGCCCATGGTGAACAGCATGAAGGTCGCTGCGTACCACGGCATGCGGTTGGTCAGGCCGCCGTAGAAGGCGATCTCGCGGGTGTGCATGCGGTCGTAGACCACGCCGACGCAAAGGAAGAGCGCGCCGGAGATGACCCCGTGGCTCAGCATCTGGAAGATCGCGCCCTGCTCGCCCGCCACATTGCCCGAGAAGATACCCATGGTCACGAAGCCCATGTGGGCCACCGACGAATAGGCGATCAGCTTCTTGATGTCGGTCTGACGGAAGGCGACCAGCGAGGTGTAGACGATGGCGATCACCGACATCGCGAACACCAGCGGCTGGAACAGCTCCGAGGCGTTGGGGAACATCGGCAGGCTGAAGCGCATGAAGCCGTAGCCGCCCATCTTCAGCAGGATACCCGCCAGGATGACCGAACCGGCCGTCGGCGCCTCGACGTGGGCGTCGGGCAGCCAGGTGTGGACCGGCCACATCGGCATCTTCACCGCGAACGAGGCGAAGAAGGCCAGCCACAGCCAGGTCTGGAGCCACGGCGCGAACTTGTAGTGCATCAGGTCGGGGATCGACGAGGTGCCCGAGATCGAGATCATCGCCAGGATCGCCGCCAGCATCAGCACCGAGCCGAGCAGCGTGTAGAGGAAGAACTTGTAGGCGGCGTAGACGCGACGCTTGCCGCCCCAGATCCCGATAATCAGGAACATGGGCACCAGGCCGCCTTCGAAGAACAGGTAGAAGAGGATCAGGTCCAGCGCGCAGAACACGCCGATGACCAGGGTCTCCAGCACCAGGAAGCAGATCATGTATTCCACGATCCGCTTGTCGATCGACTTCCAGCTGGCGATCACGCAGATCGGCAGCAGGAACGCGGTCAGCAGCACGAACAGGATCGAGATCCCATCCACGCCCATGCGGTAGTGCAGGCCCGCGAACCAGGCCACGTCTTCCACGAACTGGAAGCCGGGGTTCTTGGCGTCGAACTGGGCGACAAGCAGGATCGACAGCGCGAAGGTGACCAGTGTGGTCGCCAGGGCGATCCACTTGGCCAGATTGTCGGTCGAGGCGTTGTCGCCCTTGATCGCGCGGACCGCCAGAAGAATGGCGACGCCGGCGAGCGGGGCGAAGGTGGTGAGGCTGAGAAGGCCGCTCATAAGCTCCGTCCCCCTCAACGGAATGCGTACAGGGCGAAGGTCAGCAGGCCGGCGACGCCGAGCAGCATGACAAACGCGTAGTGATAGACATAGCCGGTCTGGAGCTTGCCGGTCCGGCGGCCGACCTCATAGCTGACGGCGCTGACGCCGTCTGGCCCGAGGCCGTCGATGAGCTTCTGATCCCCGCCCTTCCAGAACAGGTCGCCGAGGAACTTGGTCAGGCGCACGAAGGTGGCCTGATAGAGCTCGTCGAAGAACCACTTGTTGTAGAAGAACACATACAGCGGGCCGTTGCGGGCCGCGAGCTTGGCGCCCAGACGCTCGTTGCCCTTGATCAGGTAGACATAGATCGCGATCATCAGGCCGATGATCGAGGCGATAAGCGGGCTCCATTTCACCCACTCGGCCACTTCATGGGCTTCGTGCAGAACGTGGTTGGTCGGGGCGTTGTAGATCGCGCCGCGCCAGAACTCTTCCTGATGGTGGCCGACGAAGTAGTCGACGAACACGAAGCCGGCCAGCACCGCGCCGATCGACAGCACGACCAGCGGCAGCAGCATCACCCACGGGCTCTCGTGCGGCTTGTGATCATGGCCGTGGCCGTGATCGTCGTGCGCATGATCGTCATGGGCGGCGTGAGCGTCATGACCATGGTCATCGTGCGCGTGGGCGTCATGCCCCCAGCGAGCCTGGCCGTTGAAGGTGAAGAACGCCAGACGCCACGAGTAGAACGAGGTCAAACCCGCCACCAGCACGCCGATCACCCAGGCGAACATGGCGATGGAGTTCTCGCCGCCGGCCGCGAAGGCCGCCTCGATGATGGTGTCCTTGGAATAGAAGCCGGCGAAGCCCAGGTGCAGCGGCGGGAAGCCGAGACCCGTGATGGCGATGGTGCCGATGGTCATGGCGATGAAGGTCACCGGCAACAGCTTGGCCAGGGAGCCATACTTCCGCATGTCCTGTTCGTGGTGCATGCCGTGGATCACCGAACCGGCGCCCAGGAACAGCAGCGCCTTGAAGAAGGCGTGGGTGAACAGGTGGAACATCGCCGCCTGATAGGCGCCGACACCGGCCGCGAAGAACATATAGCCCAGCTGCGAACAGGTCGAATAGGCGATCACGCGCTTGATGTCGTTCTGGGTCAGACCGACCGTCGCGGCGAACAGGGCCGTGATCGCGCCGATCACCGTGACGATGTTCTTGGCGACGGGCGCGTATTCGAACATCGGCGACAGCAGGCACAGCATGTAGACGCCCGCGGTGACCATGGTCGCCGCGTGGATCAGGGCCGAGACCGGGGTCGGGCCTTCCATGGCGTCCGGGAGCCAGGTGTGCAGGAAGAACTGCGCCGACTTGCCCATCGCGCCGATGAACAGCAGGAAGCAGGCGATATCCATCAGCGGGAACATGTGACCCGCGAATTCCCAGCTGCGACCGGCGTTGGCGGCGACCTGCGGGAAGATCTCCGCGAACTGGATCGAACCGAACGCCCAGTAGGTGGTCATGATGCCCAGGGCGAAACCGAAGTCGCCGACGCGGTTGACCACGAAGGCCTTGATGGCGGCGGCGCTGGCCGAGGGCTTCTTGAACCAGAAGCCGATCAGCAGATACGAGGCCAGACCCACGCCTTCCCAGCCGAAGAACAGCTGCATGAAGTCGGCGGCCGTGACCAGCGACAGCATGGCGAAGGTGAACAGCGACAGATAGGCGAAGAAGCGCGGCTTGCTGTCGTCCTCGGCCATGTAGCCCCAGGAATAGATGTGCACGAGCGCCGACACCGTCGTGACCACGATCAGCATCACCGCCGACAGGGCGTCGATGCGGATCGACCAGTTGGCCTGGAAGTCGCCGATGCTGATGAACGGCAGCAGGTGGACGGTGAAGGCCTCCATGTGCCCCCAGGTCCACTGGCTGAAGGTGTACCAGCTCAGGCCGCAGGCCAGCAGCAGGCCGCCGGTGGTGATCGCCTGCGAGGCGACATCGCCGATGCGACGGCCAAACAGGCCCGCGATGATCGCCGCGACGAGCGGGGCGAAGAGGATGATGGTGACGAGAGTCTGCATGACGTCGCTTAGCCCTTCATCATGCTGGCGTCGTCAACCGCGATGTCGCCGCGGTTTCGGAAGAAGGTGACGAGAATGGCCAGGCCGACGGCCGCCTCGGCGGCGGCGACGGTCAGCACGAACATCGCGAAGATCTGGCCGACCACGTCGTGCAGATAGACCGAAAAGGCGACCAGATTGATGTTCACCGCCAGCAGGATCAGTTCGATCGACATCAGGATGACGATGATGTTCTTGCGGTTCACGAAGATGCCGAAGACCCCGATCGTGAACAGGATCGCGGCGACCACGAGATAGTGCGACAGGCCGATCATTCGGAGATCCCCTCACCCGGCTTGATCTGAACCAGTTCCATCCCGGTCTTGGGCGAACGGGCGACTTGCTTGCCGATGTCCTGGCGCTTGACACCCGGCTTGTGGCGCAGGGTCAGAACGATGGCCCCGATCATGGCGACCAGCAGGACAAGGCCCGCCATCTGGAAGAAGAAGACGTAGTCGGTGTAGAGCACCCGGCCGATCGCCTCGGTGTTGCTCACGCCCTCGGGCGAAGCCATCGGCGCGGCGTTCTTGCCGGCGGCGCCGTTGGTGGCGACCGTGGCGGCGACGAAGATCATCTCCAGCGTCAGCACGCCGGCCACAAGCCCGCCGATCGGCAGGTACTGGGCGAAGCCCTTGCGAAGTTCCTCGAAGTCGACGTCCAGCATCATGACGACGAACAGGAACAACACCGCGACCGCGCCCACATAGACGACGATCAGCAGCATCGCGAGGAACTCCGCGCCCAGCAGGACGAAGAGGCCCGCGGCCGAGAAGAAGGCGGTGATCAGGAAGAGCACCGAGTGCACGGGGTTGCGCGCCGACACGACGAGAAGACCCGCCGCCAGCGTTGTGAAACCCAGCAAATAGAAAGCGATCGCCTGCAAGGCCATTGGCCCAGGTGCTCCCCTGAAAACTACATCCATGACGACATCGCCGTGTGGCGCGCCGCCCCCTTCGGATTCGCCGCCCGTCTTTAGCGGTAGGGCGCGTCCAACTCCAGATTCTTCGCGATGAGGCGTTCCCAGCGGTCGCCATTATCGAGAAGACGTTCCTTGTCGTAATAGAGCTCTTCGCGCGTTTCGGTCGCGAACTCGGTGTTCGGGCCTTCCACGATGGCGTCCACCGGGCAGGCCTCCTGGCACAGGCCGCAGTAGATGCACTTGACCATGTCGATGTCGTAGCGGGTCGTGCGGCGGCTGCCGTCCTCGCGCGGTTCGGCCTCGATGGTGATCGCCTGGGCGGGGCAGATGGCCTCGCACAGCTTGCACGCGATGCAGCGTTCCTCACCCGACGGATAGCGGCGCAGGGCGTGCTCGCCCCGGAAGCGCGGCGACTGCGGGTTGCGCTCGTTCGGATAGATGACCGTCTTCTTCGGCGCGACCATGTATTTCATGGCCAGGCCGAAGGCGTTGGCGAAGTCGAGAAGGGCCGCGCCCTTAATCGCCTGGGAAATGCGTTGCATCATGGCCGTCAATCACCCTTCGGAATGACGCAGGTGTAGTTTGAAAGCTGGGCGGGATCTCCCCCGTCCTGCTTGGCTTGCAGCACCCCGCCATCGGCCTTGCACTTGTCGCCGGCCCGGCGGAGTTCGTCATAGTTCACGATGCCCCGTCCCAGCGAGTAGGACTTGCCCGAAGCATCATCGGTGGCGCAGGCCGCCAGTGATGCGAGGGCAAGACCTGTCAGGGCCAGGGCGAAAGCGCGGTTCATCAGGCGGCCGGACCAAACACGCGCCACGCGGCGACCAGCGCGACCAGAACCAGCGAGGTCGGCAGGAACACCTTCCAACCCAGACGCATCAGTTGGTCATAGCGGTAGCGAGGCACGATGGCCTTGGCCATGGCGATCATGAAGAACCAGAAACAGATCTTGGCGAAGAACACCAAGGCCAGGAACAGATTGCCCCACCAGCCCCAGCTCTCGAGGAACGCCGTCGGGAAACCAGGATTCCAGCCCCCGAAGAACAGCACGCTGATCATCGCGCACATCAGGACGATGTTCGAATATTCGGCGACCATGAACAACAGGTACGGGGTCGAGCTGTATTCGACCTGATAGCCGGCCACGAGTTCGGATTCGGCTTCGGGAAGATCGAACGGAGGGCGGTTCGTCTCGGCCAGGGCCGAGATGTAGAACATGCCCATCGCCATCACCATGACCGGCAGCAGGACGATGTTCTTCAAGCCACCGCCGAAGACGTTCCAGTTCCAGAACCAGCCGGACTGCGCCTGAACAATGGTCGACAGGTTCATCGACCCGGCCAGCAGGATCACCGTGATGATGATCAGGCCGATCGAAACTTCGTACGAGACCATCTGCGCCGCCGAACGCAGCGCGCCCAGGAACGGGTACTTCGAGTTCGAAGCCCAACCGCCCATGATGATGCCGTAGACGCCCAGCGAGCTCATCGCCAGCAGGTAGAGGATGCCGACGTTCAGGTTGGAGACGACCCAGCCCGGCGCGAACGGAATGGCCGCCCAACCGACGAAGGCCAGAACCAGGCTCAGCAGCGGCGCCAGGATGAAGATCACCTTGTCGGCGCCGGCCGGGATGATGATTTCCTTGAGCACGAACTTGAAGAAGTCGGCGAAGGACTGCAGCAGGCCGAACGGGCCCACCACGTTGGGTCCCTTGCGCATCTGAACGCCGGCCCAGATCTTGCGGTCGGCCAGCAGCAGGAACGCCAGGCTCAGCAGCACCCAGATCACGACCAGCAGGATGCCGCCCGTCGTCAGAAGGGTCCAGGTCACGGCGGGGTTGGAGAAGAAAGCGCTCATCGGCCTACTCCGCCGCGATCTTGGCGGCGCCGGAGACGACGGCCGCGCATTCGGCCATGGTCACGCTGGCGCGCGCGATGGGATTGGTCAGGTGGAAAGCCTTCACCGTGCTCTCGAACGGCGCATCCGACAGATCACCGGCTAGACCCAGGGCCGACACGTCGAACACGGTCGGGGTCGAGCCCGGCGCATAGTCGATCTGGCCGAAGGTCGGGTGGTCGGCGAACAGCTTGGCGCGCAGCTGGTCCAGGCTGTCATAAGGCAGCTTGTGGCCCAGGATCTCGGAGAGCGCCCGCAGGATCGACCAGTCTTCCTTGGCCTCCCCCTTCGGGAACACCGCCCGCTCGCCCATCTGGACGCGGCCTTCGGTGTTCACATAGAGGCCGTTCTTTTCGGTGTAGGCCGCGCCCGGCAGGATCACGTCCGCCTTGTGCGCGCCATTGTCGCCGTGCGTGCCCAGATAGATCTTGAAGGCGTCCGAGGCCGCCGTCTCGCACTCGTCGGCGCCCAGCAGGAATAGAACGTCCAGCGCGCCCGGCTTCAGCATCTGGCCGGTCGTCAGACCGCCCTCGGTGGGAAGGAAGCCCATGTCGAGCCCGGCGACGCGCGCGGCGGCGGTGTGCAGGACGTTCCAGCCGTTCCAGCCGGCCTTCACGACGTTGAACGCCTTGGCCACGCCGGCCGCAGCCTTCAGCACCACAGCGCCGTCGGCGCGGGTGAGCGCGCCCTGGCCGATGATGATGGCCGGACGTTCGGCGTTCTTGAGGGCCGTGACGAAGTCGGACTTGCTCTTGGTCAGACCCGACAGGGTCTTGGAGCCCGCGCCGAGATAGTCGTAATCGTAGGTCAGGTCGCCCTGCTCGCCGATCACGCCGATCCGAACCTTGCCGGCCAGCCACTGCTTGCGCAGGCGGGTGTTGAGCACCGGGGCCTCGACGCGCGGGTTCGTACCAACCAGCAGCACGACGTCGGCGTTCTCGAGGCCGGCGATCGTCGAATTGAACAGCCAGCTCTCGCGCGGACCGCCGCCCAGCGCCACGCCGTCCTGGCGGGCGTCGAGGTTCTTCACGCCCAGGGCGGCGAAGAGGTCCTTGGTGGCCTTCAGGCTTTCGGCGTCCTGCAGGTCGCCGGCAATGACGCCGATGCGTTCCGGCTTGGCCGCCTTGATCTTCTCGGCCACGGCCGCGAAGGCCTGCCCCCAGGTCGCCGGCTGCAGACGGCCGCCGACGCGCACGTAAGGACGGTCCAGACGCTGACGCTGCAGGCCATCGACGGCGTAGCGCGTCTTGTCGGAGATCCACTCCTCGTTGACGTCCTCGTTGACGCGCGGCAGCACACGGAGCACTGCGGCCGCGCGGCTGTCGACGCGGATGGCCGAGCCCAGCGCGTCCATGACGTCGATGCTCTCGGTCTTCTTCAGCTCCCAGGGCCGCGCCTCGAAGGCGTAGGGCTTGGACGTCAGGGCGCCGACCGGACAGAGGTCGATGACATTGGCCGACAGCTCCGACGTCACCGCCGCGCCCAGATAGGTCGTGATCTCAACGTCTTCGCCGCGCGAGATCAGGCCGATCTCCGGCGATCCCGCCACTTCGGTGATGAAGCGGACGCAGCGCGTGCACTGGATGCAGCGGGTCATCACGGTCTTGATGAGCGGGCCCATGGCCTTTTCTTCGACCGCGCGCTTGTTCTCTTCGTAACGGCTGTCGTCGCGGCCATAGCCCATGGCCTGATCCTGCAGATCGCACTCGCCGCCCTGGTCGCAGATCGGGCAATCCAGCGGGTGGTTGATGAGCAGGAACTCCATCACCCCTTCGCGGGCCTTCTTGACCATCGGGGTCTTGGTGAAGATCTCCTGGCCCTCGGCGGCCGGCAGGGCGCAGGACGCCTGCGGCTTGGGCGGACCGGGCTTCACCTCGACCAGGCACATCCGGCAGTTGCCGGCGATGCTGAGACGCTCGTGATAGCAGAAGCGCGGGATCTCTTCCCCGGCCAGTTCCGCGACCTGCAGAACCGTCATGCCGGGATCGAACTCGACCTCGACGCCGTTGACCTTGGCGATAGCCATTCTTGTTACTCCGCCGCGATCAGCTTGGCGCCCTGCACGTGCAGGCGACCGCTACGATAGGATGCGATCCGGTCCTCCACCTCGTGGCGGAAGTGACGGAACAGGCCCTGGATCGGCCAGGCGGCCGCATCGCCCAGGGCGCAGATGGTGTGACCTTCGACCTGGGTCGTGACGTCCAGCAGCGTGTCGATCTCTTTGGGATCAGCCTCGCCGGTGGCCATGCGCTCCATGACCCGCCACATCCAGCCGGTGCCTTCGCGGCATGGCGTGCACTGGCCGCAGCTCTCGTGCTTGTAGAAGTACGACAGACGGGCGATGGCGCGGACCAGGTCGGTCGACTTGTCCATGACGATGACGGCCGCGGTGCCGAGGCCCGAGCGCAGGTTGCGCAGGGCGTCGAAGTCCATTGGCAGGTCTTCGCATTGCTCGGCCGGGATCATCGGCACGGACGAGCCGCCCGGGATGACGGCCTTCAGGTTGCCCCAGCCGCCGCGAATGCCGCCGCAGTGGTCTTCCATCAGCTGGCGGAAGGGAATGCTCATCGCCTCTTCGACGTTGCAGGGCGTGTTCACGTGCCCGCTGACGCAGAAGAGCTTGGTTCCGCTGTTGTTGGGGCGGCCAAAACCGGCGAACCAAGCCGCGCCGCGACGCAGGATCGTGCCGGCGACGGCGATGCTCTCGACGTTGTTGACCGTGGTGGGCATGCCATAGAGGCCCGCGCCGGCCGGGAACGGCGGCTTCAGGCGCGGCTGGCCCTTCTTGCCTTCCAGGCTTTCCAGCAGGGCCGTCTCTTCGCCGCAGATATAGGCGCCGGCGCCGTGGTGGACGTAGAGATCGAAATCCCAGCCGTGGATGTTGTTCTTGCCGATCAGCTTGGCCTCGTAGGCCTGCTTGATGGCGGCTTCCAGCACTTCGCGCTCACGGACATATTCGCCGCGAATATAGATGTAGCAGGCGTGGGCCAGCATGGCGCGCGAGGCGATCAGGCAGCCTTCGATCAGGAGGTGCGGATCGTGCCGCATGATCTCCCGGTCCTTGCAGGTGCCCGGCTCGGATTCGTCGGCGTTGACGACCAAATAGTGCGGACGACCGTCCTTCACTTCCTTGGGCATGAACGACCACTTCAGGCCGGTGCCGAAGCCCGCCCCGCCCCGGCCGCGCAGGCCGGAGTTCTTCATGTTGTCGATGATCCAGTCGCGACCCGCGTCCAGGATGTCCTTGGTGCCATTCCAGCAGCCGCGCTTCTTCGCGCCTTCCAGGCCCCAATCATGGAGACCGTAGAGGTTCGTGAAGATGCGGTCCTTGTCTTCGAGGATACCGACCATGACTCAGCTTTGCGGATCGAAAGGGTGGGCGCGGACATAGCGTGTCCGACGGACGATGACATAGGCGAAAAGCAGCCAACCGGCCGCAATCGTAACAAGACCGGCGACAACGGCCCACTGCGGCGCGCCGACGACGGTTCTGCCCCAGATCAGGAGCAGAGCGCCGAGCAGGCAGGCCGCGAAGCCGATACCGCGTTCACGGCGGCCAAGGCTCCGAATCGTATCGGCATAGGCCGCGCGGCGGGTGTTGAGGGCGCTGTCGTCGATCATGACGAAGCCCCCTCTTCCGCCTTCAAGGCGCGCATCCAGCCCAGGACGAACCAGATCTGCGCGCCAAGGCCCGTGGCGACCAGAACCAGGAAGGCCGGCAGAAGCCAGCCGATCCCCATGGCCACGTGACCGACGATCGCCGCGCCGGCCAGCAGGAAGCAGACCGCATCGATGGCGAGCATCGCGGTCAGTCGCTTCTTCTGGAGGGCGGCGTCAGAGGTCATCAGGCGGCAGGCTCCGCCTTCGGGGCCTTCTTGGGCTTCTCGGGCAGGTTCGGGATCTTGATCTTCTTGGCCAGCGAGCCGTCGTACAGCTTCGGATCGGTCAGGGTCTTGATCGAATCCTTGGGTTCCGACGCGCCACGGCCATCATAGCTGCCCGGCTGGGGCGACTTGCCGGCGGCGAAGTCGTCGAGGATCCGCGCCAGGCTCTCCGGCGTCAGGTCTTCGTAGTAATAGTCATTGATGGCGGCCATCGGGGCGTTGCAGCAGGCGCCAAGGCACTCGACCTCTTCCCAGCTGAACTTGCCGTCAGCGGAAACGTGGTTGGCCTCGCCGATCTTGTCCTTGAGCACCGCCTTCAGGTCCAGCGCGCCGCGCAGCTGGCACGGCGTGGTGCCGCACAGCTGGACGAAGGCCACCTTGCCGACCGGCTGCAGCTGGAACATCACGTAGAAGGTCGCGACTTCCAGAACGCGAATGACGGGCATGGCCAGTTGCCGGGCGATCTCCTGGATCGCGGGCTCGGAAACCCAGCCCTCCTGCTTCTGGGCCAGCCAGAGCATCGGGATCACCGCCGACTGCTTGCGCTCGGCGGGGTACTTGGCTTTCCACCAGTCGGCCTTGGCCTGGCTGTCCTTCGAGAAGGCGAAGCTGGCGGGCTGTTCCTTGGCGAGACGACGAACGGACATGCGTCAGGCTTTCACGAAATCGACGCGGGCGATCTTGTCGCCGGCGAAGGTGTAGATGGCGGCGACCTCGAAAGGCGTCGCGTCGGGCGAACGGAAGACCCGCTCATGGTCGATGACCTTGTTGCCGATCACCACGCGCGACAGCAGCTCGGCGCGGTTCTCGGGAAACTGGGCGAACAGGCCAAGGTGGCGCTCGCGAAAGGCTTCGACGCCGTGCAGGTTGGGCTCGGCGTTCAGATCGGCGACGGCCATGTCGTCGACGAAGTGCCGGCATAGCGCATCGACGTCCTGGGCGTTGTAGGCGTCCAGCTGGGCTTGAGCGACGGCGGCGAAGGTCACCGGTCGATCTCCCCGAACACGATATCCAGCGAGCCCAGGATAGCCGAAACGTCAGCCAGCATGTGGCCACGATTCATCCAGTCCATCGCCGCCAGGTGCGGGAAGCCCGGTGCGCGGATCTTGCAACGATAAGGCTTGTTGGTGCCGTCCGAGACCACGAACACGCCGAACTCGCCCTTGGGGGCTTCGACGCAGGCATAGACTTCGCCGGCCGGCGTGCGGAAGCCTTCAGTGTAGAGCTTGAAGTGATGGATCAGGGCTTCCATCGAGCGCTTCATCTCGGCGCGGCGCGGCGGGCTGACCTTGTTGTCCTCGGTCATCACCGGGCCTGGCGTGTTGCGAAGCATCTCGCAGGCCTGGCGGATGATCTTCGTCGACTCGCGCATCTCCTGCATGCGGCACAGATAGCGATCGTAGCAGTCGCCGTTCTTGCCCAGCGGGATGTCGAACTCGAACTCGTTGTAGCACTCGTAGGGCTGGTTGCGACGCAGATCCCAGGCGATGCCCGAACCCCGCACCATCACGCCCGAGAAGCCCCACTCGATCGCTTCCTCACGCGTCACCACGCCGATATCGACGTTGCGTTGCTTGAAGATGCGGTTGTCGGTGATCAGGCCCTCGATATCGTCGCAGATCTTCGGGAAGGCCTTGGCCCAGGTGTCGATGTCTTCGATCAGCTGCGGCGGCAGGTCCTGATGGACGCCGCCCGGACGGAAGTAGTTGGAGTGCAGGCGAGCGCCGCAGGCGCGCTCGTAGAACACCATCAGCTTCTCGCGCTCCTCGAAGCCCCACAGCGGCGGCGTCAGGGCACCGACGTCCATGGCCTGGGTCGTCACGTTCAGCAGGTGATTCAGGATCCGGCCGATTTCGGAATAGAGCACCCGGATCAACGAGCCGCGACGCGGCACCTCGACGCCCAGCAGCTTCTCGATGGCCAGGCAGAAGGCATGCTCCTGGTTCATCGGCGCCACATAGTCGAGGCGGTCGAAGTACGGGATGTTCTGGAGGTAGGTGCGCGCCTCCATCAGCTTCTCGGTGCCGCGATGCAGCAGACCGATGTGCGGATCGACGCGCTCGACGATCTCGCCGTCGAGCTCCAGCACCAGACGCAGCACGCCGTGCGCGGCCGGGTGTTGAGGCCCGAAGTTGATGTTGAACTTGCGAACCGGGGTTTCCGGGATCGCGGGTACGATGGAAGCGTCGTCAGCCATCACTTGGCCTCCGCTTTTTCATCGCCCGGCAGGGCGTACTTGGCCCCTTCCCATGGGGAAAGGAAATCGAAGGCGCGGAATTCGGTGATCTTCACCGGCTCGTAGACCACCCGCTTCAGCTCGTCGTCATAACGAACCTCGACATAGCCCGTCATCGGGAAGTCCTTCCGCAGCGGATGGCCGTGGAAGCCGTAGTCCGTGAGGATGCGACGCAGGTCCGGGTGGCCGTCGAAGAAGATGCCGTACATGTCGAACGCTTCGCGCTCGAACCAGTTGGCGACTTCGAACACCGGGGTGATCGTCGGGACGGGCGTGTCTTCGTCGGTCGACACCTTCAGGCGAAGGCGATGGTTCTTCACCAGCGACAGCAGATGATAGACGACGTCGAAACGCGCGGCCCGCTCGGGATAGTCCACGCCCGTCAGGTCGATCAGCTGGTGGAACCGACAGGCGCTGTCGTCGCGCAGGAAGATCAGCGTGTCGCAGATCGTGGCCGAACGGGCGACAATGGTCAGCTCACCGAAGGCCACCGAGTGGCCCAGCACGCCAGGGGCGCGGGCGACGATGTCCTGGCCGAGAAGTTCGAGGGCTTCGCTCATCGCTCGATCGTCCCCGTGCGACGGATCTTCTTCTGCAGCTGCAGCACGCCATAGACCAGAGCCTCAGCGGTCGGCGGGCAGCCCGGGACATAGATGTCCACCGGCACGACCCGATCGCAGCCGCGCACCACGCTGTAGCTGTAATAATAGTAGCCGCCGCCATTGGCGCAGCTGCCCATCGAGATGACGTAGCGCGGCTCGGGCATCTGGTCGTAGACCTTGCGCAGAGCCGGAGCCATCTTGTTGGTCAGCGTTCCGGCGACGATCATCACGTCGCTCTGGCGCGGGCTGGCGCGCGGCGCGAAGCCGTAGCGCTCCAGGTCATAACGCGGCATCGACGCCTGCATCATTTCCACGGCGCAGCAGGCCAGGCCGAACGTCATCCACATCAGCGAGCCGGTGCGGGCCCAGGTAATGAGATCGTCGGCGGCGGCCGTGATGAAGCCCTTGTCAGCCAGTTGACCCGAGATGCCGTCGAAAAACGGATCGTGCAGCTTGGGATCATAGCCCTGCACCGTCGAACGACCGGCGGCGCCGGCGGGAACGAGGGGCGAGCTGTTGGCGGGAACGATCACTCCCATTCGAGGGCGCCCTTCTTCCATTCGTAGATGAAGCCGACGGTCAGGACGCCAAGGAACGTCATCATCGACCAGAAGGCGAACGCCGCGACGTCATGCGGAAGTTTCATCAGGCTGACCGCCCAGGGAAACAGGAACGCGACTTCCAGGTCGAAGATGATGAAGAGGATCGAGACCAGATAGAATCTGACGTCGAACTTCATGCGCGCATCGTCGAACGCGTTGAAGCCGCATTCGTACGCGGACAGCTTTTCCGGGTCCGGCGCCCGGGGTGCAAGCACCGCCGCGGCCAGGAGGAAGGCGGTCCCGATCACCGTCGCGATCCCTAGAAAGATCACGATCGGCAGGTACTGGAGAAGGAAGGCGTTCATGACAGCCCTTGGCTTGAATCGAGCGGGTTGTAGCCCAGTGTTGGCGCCGCTTCAAACGCCTGCGACACATTGAGAAACGGTCGCAACTAGTCCTGATCCACGGGTTCGACGACATGGCCGTTGACACGAGTCCGCGACCGACATATCAGACGCCCCTCGCCGCAGGGCGGGTCGCACTTTCGCTTCGGCGAAGGCCTAATGCGGATGTAGCTCAGTTGGTTAGAGCGCCGGCCTGTCACGCCGGAGGTCGCGGGTTCAAGTCCCGTCATTCGCGCCACCCTTCCAGGGTGGTTATGCTTCCCTCGCCTTTCGGCTATACGGACGACCGTCGCGCCCTGGCGCACGACGCGGATGTAGCTCAGTTGGTTAGAGCGCCGGCCTGTCACGCCGGAGGTCGCGGGTTCAAGTCCCGTCATTCGCGCCACCGTCCGGTGGTTTCCCGGAAAATTCAAGCTATAGCGTCGAGACTTCGGCATTGACGCCTCATATCGGGTTAAAGCCTTGAGCTTGGTGCCCTGCGACACGATGTAGCGTCGATGTCCAAAGCGCCCTCCCCCGTGTTTTCCGTTCTCGACCTCGCGCCCGTGCCCATGGGCTCCTCCGTCGGGGATGCGCTTCGCAACAGCCTCGACCTCGCGCGAAACGCCGAAAGGCTGGGATTCCACCGCTACTGGTTGGCCGAACATCACAACATGCCGGGAATCGCCAGCGCCGCCACGGCGGTGCTGATCGGTCACATCGCCGCCGGCACCGAAACGATTCGGGTCGGATCCGGCGGGATCATGCTGCCAAATCATGCGCCGCTGATGGTCGCCGAGGCGTTCGGCACGCTCGCCGCGCTCCATCCTGGTCGCATCGATCTGGGTTTGGGACGCGCGCCGGGCACCGATCAGGCCACCATGAGGGCTCTTCGCCGCTACATGGGCGCGGTTGATTCGTTTGCCCAGGACGTCGTCGAGCTGCAGACTTGGTTCAAACCCGCCCAGCCGGGACAGTCCGTTCGAGCCATTCCGGGTGAAGGCCAGGATGTGCCCCTGTGGCTCCTGGGTTCCAGCACGTACAGCGCCCAGCTCGCCGCCGCTCTTGGGCTGCCGTTCGCTTTCGCCGCCCACTTCGCGCCGGATCAATTGATGGACGCGGTGACGCTGTATCGACGTCATTTCAAGCCGTCCGATGCCCTGGCCTCGCCGTACGTCATGGTGTGTATCGGCGTGTGCGCGGCCGAGACCGACGCGGAGGCCAAGCGCCTGTCGTCCTCGACCCAGCAGCAGTTCCTGGCCCTTCGCCGCGGCCACCCTGGCCTGCTCCCGCCACCCGTGGACGACATCACCCAGATTGCGTCCCCCGCCGAACTGGCCGGCCTGGACCATACCTTCCGCTATTCAGCGATCGGATCGCCCGAAACGGTGAAGCGCAAGATCGAAGCAGTGCTGGAACTGACCGGCGCCGACGAAGTGATGGCCGCCTCGCAGATCCATGACCACGGCGCACGCGTCCGAAGCTACGAGCTTCTCGCCGAAGTGAGGGCCCAGCTGATCTAGTGCGGCGAGCGCAGGGGCATGGGCCCCATGAACCCGGGATGGCCTGTCAGCCCCCCATAGATCGCGCACAGCGTCCCAAAGACCGCGTCCCAGCCGTGTCGATCTTCGGCGCGCTGTCGCGCGGCCTGTCCCAGGGCTGAAGCTCCGCGCTGGAACACGTCTTCTATCGCTTCGGCCATGGCGCGCGCTTCCGAGGCCGTGGCCAGCGCGCCAACGGCGGAATCCACCGATTCTGCGACACCACCCGCCGCCACGCCGATGACAGGGAGGCCGCAGGCCATGGCCTCCAGCACAACCAGTCCGAAGGGCTCATTGTCGTTGGCGTGAACGAAGGCGTCGCAACTGGCCAGGATCCGGGCCAGGGCGGCTGGATCGCGCTGATAGTCCATGCAGATCACACGATCGCTGACCGGCGCCCCAGATCCAGCGCCGACCAAGAGCAGGACATAGGGATCGCCGAGCCGCTCGACGGCTTCCACCAGGACATCGAGCCGCTTTTCCCGGGCCGGGCGTCCCGCGAAGACGAGGATACGATGACGCGCCGATAACCCCAGTTGAGCCCGCAGGTCAGCTGTATTTCCCCAGGTGGGATTGAAGATGTCCACATCAACGCCCAACGGCAATCCAATGGCGTTGGACACGCCAGCCTCGATGAGACGGCCGGCTATGAACCGACTGGGGGCCACCGCCTGATCAAACTGGCGATAGATCGCCGCCCAACGCCGCTGAACGGGCTTCTCGGCCCATTCGCCAATGTGCAGCGCCGCCAGCGCGCCCAAGTCCGTGTGGCAGAAGCCGACCACGGGAATGCCGAGAGCATCGCCTGCGCGCAAGGCCGCCAACCCGGGCGTATAGGGATCTCCCGCCTCGATGATGTCGGGCCGGTGCCGGACCAGTCGCTCCATCCAGGCCTGCTTGACCACGGGCCATCGATAGCCGTCTCCAAACGGCAGAGGCGCGGCATAAATCGAGACGCGACCTTGGCCATCATAGGCGTCGCGCGCACCCGGCACGACCAATGTGTGCCGCACGCTAGGCCGATTGGCGGTAAGCCAGGTTCGCTTGGAATTGAGGTAGCGCCGCACACCGCCGCTACGCGGCGCGTACAGCATGGTTGTGTCGATCAACCGCACATCTTCCGTGGGGGCCGCTCGCGCGGTCTCTCGCACCAGAAGATTGTCGATCGATAGATCCGCGCTCAGGTCGTTCACGCCGAGTCCCTATCACCCCCAAGATCGCCCATTGGACCTTGGAACGATAAAGCTTTGACGACAACTAGGGTTCCTCTTCATCCCCGGTGACGGATCTGCCGCCCGCGCCCCGGCGCGCCAAGGCTTCGCGCAGCAGCATCTCGACCTGGGCGTTGACGCTCCGCAGTTCCGCGCTGGCCAACCGTTCAACGGCGGCCAGGACCTCGGGGCGGACTCGCATCAGAAACGCGCGACGTCCGCCCTTGCCGCCCTGAGTGGGATCGCCAGCCACGGCCTAGCCGTAAAGCGTGCCGGCGTTGACCACGGGCTGAACCTCACGGTCAGCGCAGAGCACGACCAGCAGGTTGGACACCATGGCGGCCTTGCGCTCTTCATCCAGGGTGACCACACCCCGATCACTGAGCTGGTTCAGGGCGTTCTCGACCATGCCGACGGCGCCCGCCACGATCGTTCTGCGCGCGGCCAGGACAGCCTCGGCCTGTTGCCGCTTCAGCATCGACCCCGCGATCTCGGGCGCATAGGCCAGGTGCATCAGGTGCGCCTCGTCGATCGCCACGCCCGCGACGGCGATGCGCGACTGCAGATCAGCCCTCAGCCTAGCGCCGACCTCCTCGGCGTTGGCGCGCAGCGTGGGCTCGCCTTCCTCGGCGTGATCATAGGCGTAGTGCGAAGCCACTTCGCGCAGCCCGGTCTCGATCTGGATATTCACGAACGCAACGTAGTCATCGACGTCGAACATCGCCTGAGCGGAATCCGCCACACGCCAGACGATGTTGGCCGCGATCTCAATGGGATTGCCGCGCCTGTCGTTCACCTTGAGCATCTCGCTGGTGACATTGCGGACGCGAAGGCTGATCTTCTTGCGCCCATACCAGGGCAGCACCCAACGCAGGCCCGTCGTGCGATCCGTGCCGACATACGAACCAAACAGCGTCAGCACATAAGCTTCGTTGGGCTGCATCGAATAGAATCCGGCGCTCATCAGCGACGCCAGTACGATCAGCAGCGCACCAAGAGCCCGCAACCCGTCGCCAAAAGCCTCGGCGTTGACGAACGCCCAGATCGCGACACCGACCAGGAAAGGCAAAGCCAGAAGAGGAAGCCCTCCGCCCGCGCCTCCCCGGATTCGCTCCGCCGAACGATTGATGGTGTGAACTTCAGTCACGGCGCCTCTCCAGATTTGATATTAAAGTGATATCATTTCGATCGCTGTTGGCAAGATCAACCCCGATCGCGTAATCCCTCCGTCTGGTTCGGCGAGGGCTATATGGCGCGTTTTCTCTTCACTACCTGGGAGGGCGGCGGACACGTGCAGCCCCTGCTTCTCGTCGCGCAGGAGCTGCGGGCTCGCGGACATGCGGTGCTGATCCTCAGCGACGCGTGCAACGAGGCCGACGCGGCGCCTCTGGACCTTCCCTTTCGCGCCTGGACGACAGCGCCCAGTCAGACTGGCAAATCGCGGGAAGATGACCGCCTGAAGGATCATGAGGCCGACAATCCGCTGGAAGTGATCCACCGACTGCTCGACCGCGTCATGGCCGGCCCCGCACTTGCCTACGCCCGCGACACGCTCGCCGCGATCGACGCGTTCAGGCCAGACGCTGTCGTGAGTCAGGAATTGCTGCTGGGCGTCATGATGGCCGCCGAGGCGCGAGCCCTGCCCCTGGCGCTGTTCGCGGCCAATATCTGGTCCCTGCCCACGCTTGCGGGTGTGCCGCCCTTCGGCGCGGGCATGCCGGCCGCGACCTCCGACGAGGAGCGCGGCATGCACGCCATGGTCACCCAGATGAGCCGCGGCTTTTTCCAGGCAGGCCTTCCCACGCTCAACGCCGCGCGCGCCGAACTTGCGCTTGAGCCGCTCGAAGACCTGTTCGGGCAACTCGACACCGCGCGCAAAATTCTGCTGGGCACCAGCAAGGCTTTCGACTTCGCCCCGGCGACCCTGGCCCCGCCATTCGTCTATGTCGGCCCCTATCTCGCCGACCCGGCGTGGGCGGAACCAACCCCAGCGCCCGCCGGTGACTCCCCCTTGGTGCTGGTCTCGTTCTCAAGCCTCTACCAGGCCCAGGAGACCGTTCTGCGCGATGTCATCGCCGCTCTGGGTCGCCTTCCGGTCAGGGCCCTTGTAACGACCGGCCCCACCCTCGATCCGGCCGAGTTCCCCGCCCCTGACAACGTCAGCGTGGTTCGCAGCGCGGCGCACGACGCCTTGCTGCCCCAGACCGCGCTCTTCATCACCCACGCCGGCCATGGCTCGACCCTGCGGCCGCTGATGGCTGGCGCGCCCCTGCTGTGCCTGCCGATGGGGCGCGATCAGAA
The DNA here is from genome assembly GCF_965279145.1 of Caulobacter sp. Classification (NCBI taxonomy): domain Bacteria; kingdom Pseudomonadati; phylum Pseudomonadota; class Alphaproteobacteria; order Caulobacterales; family Caulobacteraceae; genus Caulobacter; species Caulobacter sp. The sequence goes on along the minus strand of NZ_OZ257139.1, from coordinate 3,800,068 downwards.
CGACAACGCCGCGCGTGTTCTGGCGCGCGGCGCGGGGCTGCGCCTGGCGCCCGACGCCGGAGCCGACAAAATCGCGGCGGCGATCTCCGAGTTGGTGGCGACCAGCGACTATCGAAACGCGGCGGCGATTTTGGGCCAGAAGGTCCTCCAAGACGCCCGGGCGCGTTCGGCGGCGCGAGAAATCGAGGCCATCGTCTAACCAACCTCCGCGCCGGAACATCGGCATCTTCCTGGCGTTCCGGCGATGACATGGCCATCGGCCGAGCTATCGCCGGGAAACAGCGGAAATGGAAAAACTGTTCGCGAAATTCGCCAACGCGACGGCCAGGGCGACGGGCAGCCCGCTCGCCTTCCTGATCTGTGTGGCTTCGGTGGTCATCTGGGCCAGCGTCGGACCCGTCTTCAAATTCTCGGAGACTTGGCAGCTGGTGATCAACACCGGCACCACCATCGTCACGTTTCTGATGGTGTTTCTGATCCAGAACACCCAGAATCGGGATGGCGCGGCGCTGCAGACCAAGCTGGACGAACTCATCCTGGCCTCCTCCGCGGAGAACCAGTTCATTGGCATCGAAAAGCTGACCGACAAGGAGCTGGCCGCCCTTCACGCCCATTGCGCCACACAGGCCAAGAAGAGCCAGGCGTGGCTGGAAAAAGCCCAGAGCGAACGGGAGAAGCGTCGAAAGCCCGCGTCGGCGAAAGCTCCGCCTCGTAGTCGCACAGCCAGAGCGAAGCCGGCGTCGTAGACATGGTGGGCGGTGAGGGGATCGAACCCCCGACCCTCTCGGTGTAAACGAGACGCTCTACCGCTGAGCTAACCGCCCCAAATCGCGTCGGGCCTTCTAGCCGCCGACGCGCCGCGCGCCTAGCGAGAAACGGAAGAGCCGCGAAATGAAAAAGGGCGAGACGCCAATCAGGCGCCCCGCCCCATCCCAGTCTGGAACCTGTCTAGCCGTTCAGCGAGGTCTTCAGGCCCTCGCCGACCTGGAACCGCGCGGTCTTCGAGGCCGGACGATTCACAGTCTCGCCAGTGCGCGGGTTGCGGGCGGTGCCGGCGGCGCGAGCGACGGCCTTGAACGTGCCAAAGCCAACGAGGCGCACGTCATTGCCCGCCTTCAGCGAGTCGGTCACGGAATCGATAAAGGCTTCCAGCGCGTCCTTGGCCTGATTTTTATTGATGCCCGCCTTCTCGGCGATCGCCGTGACGAGTTCGGCTTTTGTGGTCATGTTTTTCTCCCAGCCAAAAAAGCGGCGGCGCTTAGCAAAAGCAGACGCCACTTCGCTCGGCCGGGATTATGGCGGCAGAAAAAGCCCCGTCAAACGAAGGCGGCGCGGGAATGTCCCGCGCCGCTTAAGTTATCAACAATAAGTTACGATCAGTGGGTTAATATTGCGTCAGCATCAACCTCATCGACCTTCGCAGTTGCAGCAATCGGCTCATCGGCCTCAGTCCACTCGATTGCGGTCAATGGGCCGGTCAGGGCGTGTTTCAGCACGTCATCGACAGTAGAGACTGGAATGATCTCCAGACCATCCTTGACCGACTGAGGCACGTCCACGAGATCCTTCTCGTTTTCCTGCGGGATAAGGACGGTGGTCACGCCGGAACGGAGAGCCGCCAGCAACTTTTCCTTGAGGCCGCCGATGGCGGTGACCCGGCCGCGAAGGGTGATCTCGCCGGTCATGGCGATGTCCTTGCGGATCGGGATTCCCGTCAGAACCGAGACCATCGCGACCGCCATGGCGGCGCCGGCCGAGGGACCGTCCTTGGGCGTCGCGCCGTCAGGCACGTGGATGTGCACGTCGGTCTTCTCGAAGATCGGCGGCTTGACCCCGAAATGCAGGGCGCGCGAGCGGACGTAGGACTGGGCCGCCGAGATCGACTCCTTCATCACATCCTTGAGGTTGCCGGTGACCGTCATGCGGCCCTTGCCCGGCATCTTCACGGCTTCGATGGTCAGGATGTCGCCGCCGAACTCGGTCCAGGCCAAGCCCGTGACAATGCCGACCTGATCGACTTCGTCGGTCTCGCCGTAGCGGTACTTCTTGACGCCCGCGTACTTGGCCAGCCGCTCATCATCGATCGTGATCGAGGTGACCTTTTCCCGCGCCAGGTCCCGAACGGTCTTGCGCGCCAGGGCGCCCAGTTCCCGCTCCAGCGACCGCACGCCGGCTTCCCGGGTGTAGTAGCGGATCAGGTCGCGGATCGCCTTTTCAGGCACCACGAACTCGGACTCCTTCAGGCCATGGTCCTTGATCAGCTTGGGCAGGACGTGGCGCTTGGCGATCTCCAGCTTCTCATCTTCGGTGTAGCCGGCGATGCGAATGATCTCCATGCGGTCCAGCAGGGGCTGGGGCATGTTGAGGCTGTTGGCCGTGGTGACGAACATCACTTGCGACAGGTCGTAGTCGACCTCCAGATAGTGATCGCCGAACGCTGAATTCTGCGCCGGATCGAGCACCTCCAGAAGCGCCGACGCGGGATCGCCGCGATAGTCGCTGCCCATCTTGTCGATTTCATCCAGCAACACGAAGGCGTTCGTCGTCTTGGCCTTCTTCATCGACTGGATGACCTTGCCGGGCATCGAGCCGATATAGGTGCGACGGTGACCGCGGATCTCGGCCTCATCGCGCACACCGCCGAGGCTCATGCGCACGAATTCCCGGCCGGTGGCCTTGGCCAGCGACTTGCCCAGCGAGGTCTTGCCGACGCCGGGCGGGCCCACCAGGCAGAGGATCGGCCCCTTCAGCGAATTGGTTCGCGCCTGGACAGCCAGATACTCGAGAATGCGCTCCTTGACCTTCTCCAGGCCGTAGTGGTCCTCATCAAGGATCGCTTCGGCCTCGTTGAGGTCGATCTTCTTGGTCTTGGCCTTGCCCCACGGGATCGACAGCATCCAGTCGAGATAGTTGCGCACGACCGTGCTCTCGGCCGACATCGGGCTCATGTTGCGCAGCTTCTTCAGCTCGCCCTCGGCCTTGGTGCGGGCTTCCTTGGACAGCTTGGTCCGCTTGATGCGCTTTTCGAGATCGATGAGCTCGTCGCGCTGATCGTCGGGATCGCCCAGTTCGCGCTGGATCGCCTTCATCTGCTCGTTGAGATAGTATTCGCGCTGGGTCTTCTCCATCTGGCGCTTCACGCGCGAGCGGATCTTCTTCTCGACCTGCAGGACGCTGATCTCGCCTTCCATCAGGGCGAAGACCTTTTCCAGGCGTTTGACGATGTCGAAGATTTCCAGCAGGTGCTGCTTGTCGCCGATCTTCACCGACAGGTGCGCGGCGATGCTGTCGGCCAGCTTGCCCGGCTCGGCGATCTGCGGGATAGACGCCAGGGCTTCCGGCGGCACCTTCTTGTTGAGTTTGACGTAGTTCTCGAACTGCTCGACCACGGCGCGAGACAGGGCTTCGGCCTCGGGACCAACGCCCTCGTCCTCGCTGACCTCGCCGATCTGGGCCTCGTAGTAAGACTCCTGATCAGTGAACTTGACGACGGCGGCGCGGCCCTTGCCCTCGACCAGCACCTTCACCGTGCCGTCGGGCAGTTTCAGAAGCTGAAGAACGGTGGCCAGAACGCCGACATCATAGATGTCGCTCGGCGAAGGATCGTCATCCGCCGAGTTCTTCTGGGTCACCAGAAGGATCTGCTTGTCGCCGCGCATCACCTCTTCAAGCGCGCGGACGGATTTGTCGCGCCCGACGAAAAGCGGCACCACCATGTGCGGGAAGACAACGATATCCCGAAGGGGCAAGACTGGAAGCGTACGAAGTTCGGACATGATGCTCTTTACTCCCGGCCGTCGCGGGCCTCCGCGCTCGGCCACGCGGGCCGCCGTCACACCAGGCGATGCGCCTGGGTCGATCGGCCCGTCCGCCCGGGACTGGACGGAATGGTCCCTATTTATGTGGACGTTTCGCAACAGCGTTCAAGCCGAGTCGCCTGATAGCGGCGACAGGTCGCGTGTAAGTGGTCAAGCTGAAGGGGATATGCCCCCAAAGTCGCGATAGGCGCAATTTCGTTGCCGATCAGCGTCTTGCGACAAGGCAACACACCCTGGACAGCCTGTGGCGCCGCCGCATCAATCCCGCTGAAAGACTAAAAAAGTCGCCAGCCCATGAAAAAGGCGCGTTCCAAGGGAACGCGCCTTGATCGTTCGACGGTGACTGGCGTCAGGCTGACGCGGCGCCACCCTTCTTTTCAGCATAGATCAGCAGAGGCTGGGCTCGACCTTCAACCACCTCGGCGTTGACGACCACTTCCTCGACGCCCTCGTAGTTGGGCAGTTCGAACATGGTCTCCAGCAGGATGCCTTCCATGATCGAGCGCAGGCCGCGCGCGCCGGTCTTGCGCGCGATGGCCTTCGTGGCGACGCCATGCAGGGCGTCTTCCGTGAAGGTCAGGCCGATGTTCTCCATCTCGAACAGACGCTGGTACTGCTTGACGAAGGCGTTCTTCGGTTCGGTCAGGATCTTGACCAGGGCGACCTCGTCGAGGTCCTCCAGGGTCGCGACCACCGGCAGACGGCCGATGAACTCCGGGATCAGACCGAAGCGTTGCAGATCGTCAGGCTCCACGCCGCGCAGGATCTCGCCCGTGCGACGCTCTTCCGGATCGGCCACCTTGGCGCCGAAGCCGATCGACTTGCCTTGGCCGCGCGCGGAGATGATCCGTTCGAGGCCCGCGAAAGCGCCGCCGCAGATGAACAGGATGTTCGTGGTGTCGACCTGCAGGAACTCCTGCTGGGGATGCTTGCGCCCGCCCTGGGGCGGCACGGAGGCGACGGTGCCTTCCATGATCTTCAGCAGGGCCTGCTGCACACCCTCGCCCGAGACGTCGCGAGTGATCGAGGGATTGTCCGACTTGCGGCTGATCTTGTCGATTTCGTCGATGTAGACGATGCCGCGCTGAGCCCGCTCGACGTTGTAGTCGGCGGCTTGCAGAAGCTTCAGCACGATGTTTTCGACGTCTTCACCGACATAGCCGGCTTCGGTCAGGGTCGTGGCGTCGGCCATCGTGAACGGCACGTCGATGATTCGGGCCAGGGTCTGGGCCAGAAGCGTCTTGCCGGTGCCGGTCGGACCGACCAGCAGGATGTTGGATTTGGCCAGTTCGACGTCGTTGTTCTTCGACGCGTGGTTGAGGCGCTTGTAGTGATTGTGCACCGCGACAGCGAGCACCTTTTTGGCGTGACCTTGGCCGATCACGTAATCATCCAGGACTTCGCAGATCTCGCGAGGCGTCGGAACGCCGTCCTTGGACTTCACAAAGGCGATCTTGTGCTCTTCGCGAATGATATCCATGCAGAGCTCGACGCATTCATCACAGATGAACACCGTCGGTCCCGCGATGAGCTTGCGCACCTCATGCTGGCTCTTTCCGCAGAAAGAACAATACAGGGTGCTCTTGGTATCGCCGCTCGCGGCTTTCGTCATGGTCGCTTCTCACGCTATGGCGGCGACGGCTATTGCCGTGAACGCCCGCTCCTGGCTTACACGCCACCGCCGATAAGGCAGCCTACATGCCGGGAGTTGTCTAATCCTTGACATTCCCCGATCCGGACGCGGTTCACAAGCCTTGCGGCCCATTTCGAGCGCTTGGCGGGAGAATGCCCCGTGTCGAGTCATGACCTTAGCGTCTAAAATGGGGGCCGCGGCCGGTGGCGCAACCGCTAGATCCGGAACCTGGAGCGCGCCAAGGCATGGAACGCTTTAGAATCGGCACGGGAATCGTGGTCGAACGACCGCTCATACAACGGAGCGCGCCAAATGCGCGCGGAGACAGATGGCGAAGCGCTCACTGATGGCCAAGGGCCTGACGGCCTCGATGCCGATGACTGGCGACCTCATGGACGCGCCGGCGCTGGTGGCCTTCGACTTCGACGGCACCCTGACGGTTCGCGACAGCTTCAACGCCTTTCTGAAGTGGCGGGCGGGACCACGTCGCTGGACGACGGGCGTCATCCGCCTGACCCCCGCCCTTGTCGCCTATGTGTTCAATCGCAATCGGGGCAAACTGAAGGCCGCCGCGGTCCGAGAATTTCTCAAGGGCGTCAGCCAGGCCAAGCTGGAGGCGGACGCCCGCGCGTTCGCCGAGCTGTACGCCCCATCCCTCTTCCGGCCCGACGCCCTGGCCGTCTGGCGCCGCTGGCGGGCGAAGGGCGCCAAGCTGGTCATCGTCACCGCTTCGCCCGACATTACGGTGGCGCCGTTCGCTCGCGGACTGGGCGCGGACCTTCTGATCGGAACCCGCCTGGCCTTTGACGCCAATGACCGCGCGCTCGGCGCCCTGGCCGGCCCCAATTGCCGCGCCAAGGAAAAGGTCGTACGACTCAAGGAGGCCTTCGGCGAGGATGTTCGTCTGACGGCCGCCTATGGCGACACCTCGGGAGACACCGAGATGCTGGCGATCGCCGACGAGCGCGGCTACCGCGTCTTCAGGGGCAAGCCGGCCTAGCGCCCGCTCTTCGCGCACGAAAAAGCCGCCGACCCTACGGTCGGCGGCTCGTTCAACTAGAGCAAACCCTGGCCTCAGGCCTTGGCGTCGCTCTCGTCGCGGGTCTCGTTGATGTGGTCGATCAGACCCCAGGCAAGAGCTTCCTCGGCGCTCATGAAGTGGTCGCGATCCAGGGTCCGCTCGACTTCTTCGTACGTCCGGCCGCAATGCTTGACGTAGATCTCGTTCAGGCGACGCTTGGTCTTGATGATGTCCTCGGCGTGGCGCTCGATATCCGAGGCCTGACCGCGGAAGCCGCCCGAGGGCTGGTGCACCATGATGCGCGAGTTCGGCAGAGAGATGCGCTGACCGGGCGCGCCGGCGCAGAGCAGCAGGCTGCCCATCGAAGCCGCCATGCCCATGCAAACCGTCGAAACGGGGCTCTTGATGTATTGCATGGTGTCGTAGATCGCGAGGCCAGCCGTCACCACGCCGCCCGGCGAGTTGATGTACATGGCGATTTCCTTCTTGGGGTTCTCGGACTCCAGGAAGAGCAGCTGGGCGCAGATCAGGCTGGCCATGCCGTCCTCGACGGGGCCGGTCAGGAAGATGATCCGCTCTTTCAGCAGACGGGAGAAGATGTCGAACGCCCGCTCGCCGCGGCTGGTCTGTTCAACCACCATCGGCACGAGGTTCATCGCCGTTGCAACCGGATCGTACATAGGGTTCGCCCTTTTTCGCGTTTTAGGGCCGCGCGAATCAGACCTCACGCGGCGTCGCTAACGCATATCGCGTGGGCCTTAACAGGTTGCAAGGAGCCGGGGCTCCGCATGGCGCAAAGAAAAAGGCGCGGCCCTCGCGAGCCGCGCCTTGTCTCATCGTCTGACGACAGCCTTAGCCGCCGTAGCCTTCCGGCAGGTCGTCTTCTTCCAGAAGCTCTTCCTTCGAGACTTCCTTTTCATCGATCTTGGCCTTGCCGAAGATCAGATCGACCACCTTGTCCTCGTAGATCGGCGCGCGCAGGGAGGCCTGCAGGTCGCTGCGCTGACGGTACATGTCGAACACCTGCTGGGCTTGCGCGCCGTATTGGCGAGCTTCGCGCATGATGGCGTCGGACAGTTCCTGGTCGGTGACGGCCACGTCGTTCTTACGGCCGATCTCGGCGAGCACCAGACCCAGGCGCACGCGGCGCTCTGCGATCTTGCGGTACTCGTCCTTCAACTGGTCTTCGCTCTTGTCGGCGTCTTCCGGCGGCAGGCCGCCCTGGGTCTTGTCGGCCTGGACCTGTTGCCAGATGCCGGCGAACTCGGCCTCGACCATGCGCGGCGGAAGCGGGAAGTCATGGCTGGTGTCCAGAACGTCCAGCAGCGCGCGCTTCAGCTTGAAGCGCGAGGAATTGTCGTAGCGGCCCGACAGGTTGGACTTCAGCAGTTCCTTCAGCGCGGCCAGATCGGACAGACCCAGGCGCTTGGCCAGTTCGTCGTCGGCTTCGGCGTCGACCGGAGCGCGGACTTCCGTCACCTTGGTGGCGAACTCGGCGGCCTTACCGGCCAGATCCTTGGCCTGATAGTCTTCCGGGAACGTGACCTTCACGACGATTTCGTCGCCCGGCTTGGCGCCGACCAGTTGCTCTTCAAAGCCCGGGATGAACTGACCCGAACCCAGAACCAATTCCGCGCCCTCGGCCTTGCCGCCGGCGAATTCGACGCCGTCAACAGTGCCGACGAAGTCGATCAGCAGTTGATCGCCGTCCTTGGACTTCAGGCTCTTGCCCTTGCGGGGCTCATAGGTGCGGGCCTGCTTGGCCAGCTCGGCCAGGGCTTCATCGACCTCGGCTTCGCTCACCTTGTAGACCGGCTTGGTCAGCGAGATGCTGGCGGGATCGATCGGCTCGAAGTCAGGCATGACCTCGACGGCCAGTTCGAACGACAGGTCTTCGCCACCGGCGATAACCTTGTCCATGTCCGAGGATGGCTTGAGGTCCGGCTGGCCGGCCGGGCGCAGCTTGTTGTCGTCCAGAACCTTCTGGGTGGTTTCATTGAGCGCCTGCTCAACGACTTCGCCCATCAGCGCCTTGCCATAGAGGCGGCGAACGTGGGCGGCGGGGACCTTGCCGGGGCGGAAGCCCTTGACGTTCATCTGCGGCGCGACTTCCGCGATCCGCGCATCGAGGCGCGTGGCCAGCTCGGCCGCCGGCACGGTCACTCCATAAACGCGGCTGAGGCCTTCGCCCGACTTTTCAACGATCTGCATCGACATGTTAAATTCTCGAACCTGCGACGCACACGTCGGGGGTTCGCCCTGGGGTCCAAAACATCGACGCCGCCCGCGAGGCCGGGGCGGCGAAAGAGCGCTCTTATGTCACGACGTGCGCGACCATCCAAGAGCGGTGAAGTCAAAAGTCGCGACCGCCTTCTCGAGGGCGGGAACGTTGGCTTAAGTCTGGTGCGGATGAGAGGACTCGAACCTCCACGCCTCTCGGCGCTGGAACCTAAATCCAGTGCGTCTACCAATTCCGCCACATCCGCGTGGCGCAGGCCTTACGAATTTCATCCGACCGACGCAACCGTGAAAGGCCATTCACGTCCGGTGGGCAAGTGAACAACAGACTCTAAGCCCGGGCGGCGAACAGCCGAGCGAGCACCATCGGCGCCAGGCCCGGCAGATCCTCCGCGATCAATCCGGGACCATGGATTGTTGCGCATTCCGCGTGGATCCAGGCGCCGGCGCACGCGGCTTCGAAACTATCGAGACCTTGGGCGATCAAGCCAGCGATGAAGCCCGCGAGCACATCACCCGAACCGGCCGTGGCCAGCCATGGGGAGCCATTGAGCGACACCGCCGCCCGCCCATCCGGAGCCGCCACGACGGTGTCGGGCCCTTTCAACAACACGACGGCCCCAGCCTGGCGGGCCGCGTCGCGAGCTGCCGAAACACGCTCTGGCGAGGCCGCCAGCAGACCCGGGAACACGCGCTCGAACTCGCCGGCGTGCGGCGTCAGCACATCGTCGCGATCGAGGGCGGAAAACAGCGCCGACGGATCATGACGAAAGCTGCTCAGGGCGTCGGCGTCGACCACCAGGACCGCGCCGGTGCGCGCCAGGGCGAAAAGATTGCGCGCTGTGACATCCCCCACCCCCGCGGCGGGTCCAATCACCACCACGTCGGCGGCTTCACCCGCCCGCTCCAGATCGACGTCACTCTCGAACGGCGCCAGCATGATCGCTTCCAGGTGCGAGGCGTTGACCGCCAGGGCGCCGGGTGGCGAGAGCACCGTGACGACCCCTGCGCCGATCCGCAGCCCCCCTCTGGCCGTCAATCGCGCCGCGCCTGTATTCCAGGCGTCACCGCTGACCACCTTCATTCGCCCCCGGCGATGCTTGTAGGCATCCATGGCCGGCCAGGGAAAACGTTCACCCCAAAGATCGGGCGTATTTTCGTGCAAGCAAAAGGCCTCTGAAGACGACTCCAGCCCAATGTCGGCGACGATCACCTCACCGCACGCCCGGCGACCTTCGATCAGGACATGGGCCAGCTTTCTTCGATGGAAGGTCACCGTGAGATCGGCTCGGAACGCCGTATCGTCCAGAGGCTTCCCCGTATCGCCCAGGATGCCGCTGGGAACGTCGATCGCGACCACCGGGCGCTCCAGCGATTGCACCGCGCGCGCCAGCCTGGCCACGTCGCCGTCCAGAGGTCGCGAAAGTCCCGCGCCGAACAAGGCGTCTATATAGAGATCGGCGGGAGGCGGTTCGGGCGACAGGGGCGCGGTATCCCCTCTCCAGCGATCAGCGGCCCAGCGCGCGGCGTCGGTCGCGGGAGGCCCGAAAATCTCGACGCGGACAGACCAACCCTTTCGACGCAGATGCCGGGCGGCGACGTAGCCATCGCCGCCATTGTCACCCGGGCCGCACCAGATCACGACCGATCCTTTCGGAAAACGGGCACGAACGGCCTCGGCGACGGCGCCCCCTGCCCGCTCCATCAACGTCGTTACGGGCACGCCCCGGGCGACAGCGGCGTGATCCGCCGCCGTCATTTCCGCGACGGTCATGATTTCACGCGGCACGACGCCTCCTTCAGAGCACTTGGCTTTGAGCTTCGCGTCCTTTCTCGCTCAGGATCAAGCGTCCATCACGCGCATCAAAGATGGTGATGGAACAATGATCCGGACGGAAAGCCGCCACCCTCGCCTCGCCGCTGGCCACGCTGACAGCCGCGTTCAGCGCCACGAAGTGGCTGAAGATCGCCGCGCCAGGATACTCGGCGACCGCGGAGGCCACACTTTCCGCCCAGGCCTGATAGTCCAGGTCGCCCTGGACATCGCGCCAGTCGCCGCCGAAGGCTTCCCGCAACCACGCCGGACGATCAGCCGCCGGTATCGCTGAAGGGGTCGGAATCTCGCCGACGCGCGCATCGATCAGCGCCTCCAGACCCAGGGCCCGGGCCATGGGTTCCGCTGTTTCTCGACACCGCCGAAGCGGCGAAGACACGACCTGTCGGGGACGTTCCCCCTCCGGCAGTGCCATCAGCCACCTCATCGCGGCGGCGGCCTGTTCGCGCCCCAGGTCATCCAGGCCCGGATCATCCTCAGCGCCGCCCCAGGTCGAGGCCGGTCGGCCATGACGGATCACATAGACACGGCTCATGCGATCAATCCGGAACGAAGAGGTTGCGGACACCATCAGGATGCGGCCCAACCACTCCGGTTCGACCGACACCTTCGCGCGCCTCAAGGTCAAGCAGGGTGTCGGGATCGTCGGGGGTTTGGGCGACGAAACGCCTGCCCTCGGAGTCCCGCCCGATCACGATGCCCATGCGCACGCCTTCACGGGCATGAACGACGGTGTAGGTCTCGATGGTCGCGGGACCGGAGGGGCGATCAACGATTTCCGGATGCGGCAGGGCGTCAATGCGAGCCTGGATGATCGAGGGCGCTTCTCGCGTCCAGTCACCGTCGACCGGCCTGGTGGAATAGATCCCGATCGACTGCTTGGTCAGAAACCAGCCGTTCGCCGTGCAAAGACCATAGGCTCCGGGGCGCGCTCTCAGCCGCCCCATCATCTCCGCGATCGAATGGAGCGCGTAGTTGTTGCCGGGACCGCCAAAATACGGAAGTCCGCCCGTCACCGTCAGCCCCCGGGGATCGTCCAGCGCCAGGCCCAGTTCCTCGGCCGCCACCTGAACCGCGGATGGAAAACAAGAATAGAGATCGATGATGTCGATGTCGGCCAGTTCGATTCCGGCCATTTCAAAGGCTCGCTCGCCCGTCTGTCGGATCGCGGGACTGGAGTGGAAGTTCTGCCGCTCCAGCGGATACCAAAGATCCGCCGCATCGGCGCAGCCATGCAGGAACACCCAGCGGTCTTCGGGCACACCCAATTCCCTCGCCTTGCGCACGCTGGCGATGATGACGGCGGCCGACTGGTCCACCTCCATGATGGCGTTGAGATACTTCGGATAGGGGAAGCTGATCATCCGGTTGCGATCGGTGACCGTGACCAACTCCTCGGCGGACCGTTCAACCGGAAACCAGGCTTCCGGGTTACCGGCCGCGACCTTGCTGAACGGCGAAAACAGCGCACCCAGTCGAGCCTGGTGGTCGGCGATGGAGCGACCATCCCGCGCGCGCAACGCATTCTCGAACAAGGGATAGGTGTTGACCGGATAGCCGAGACCGTGAGCGGCCTCCTGAGACGTCACACCTGGACGCGGGTCGCCTATGCGCTCGGGAACCTCGGCGATGTCGTCTCCCCAACCCTCGAAGCCGACACCGCCCTTCAGACGCTTCATCAGCGAACCGAGAAACTCCGCGCCCGTCACAAGGGCAAACTCGGCCTCGCCCTTGGCGATGCGTTCGCAAACGACGTTGACCGCCTGCTGGGGGCTATTGCCGCCCGTCTCGGTGTAGACGCTCCACGCCGGGGCGGCGCCAAGGGCGCGGGCCAGGCTCGCGGGCGGGTTGATCAAACGCGGGAGCGGAAGCTTCGAAAGACCTCCTGGAGCGTCTATACTGAATGCGATTACCGCCAGGGCGTCGAGTTCGGCAAGAACCGACCCCAAGAGCCCTGCATCCTCGACGGCGCGCTCCGCCGCAATCTTCAGCAGTTCCAGCGGAGACGGCGAATTTTCGGCCTTCCCGCGATAGGTGAACTGGCCTGCCCCGATCAAAACCGGCGTGTCATCGCGCATCTTCACCCCCATTCAAACGCTCGTTGGGCGCGATCCTATGCGCGAAATCACACGTCGCAAGGCCGTTTGAGCGGCAAACGCACCATGTCTAATTTTCGCACTCACCATGCTCAATATTTGACCATTCCGCTCACAGGTGTGCGGGCGAGGCGCATTTAGCCCCGGCGCGACCTTGCGAGCCACCCGGCTTGCGTGATCGGTGCCGCCATCAACGGCGCGATGCGCCAGCGGGCCCGGAAGTGGAACCGATGAAAAAAATTGAAGCCATCATCAAGCCGTTCAAGCTGGATGAGGTGAAGGAGGCCCTTCAGGAGATGGGCGTCCAGGGCATGACCGTGCTCGAAGCCAAGGGCTATGGCCGTCAAAAGGGCCACACCGAACTCTATCGCGGCGCCGAGTACGTCGTGGACTTCCTCCCCAAGATCAAGGTGGAGGTGGTCGTCGAGGACAGCCAGCTGGAACCCGCACTGGAAGCCATCACCCGGGCCGCCCGGACCGGGCGCATCGGCGACGGCAAGATTTTCGTCTCGGAGATCGCGGAAGTCATCCGCATCCGAACCGGAGAAAGCGGCCCCGCCGCCGTCTAGGCGCGGACCGTCAATCGCTTACGAGGCTCAAGAAGGGGATACGGAATGAGCACCGCCAAGGAAATCCTGAACCTGATCAAGGAAAAGGACGTCAAGTATGTCGACGTCCGCTTCACCGACGTTCGCGGCAAGATGCAGCACGTCACGTTCGACATCGATCTCGTCGACGACGACTTCCTCAATGACGGCACCATGTTCGACGGCTCGTCGATCGCCGGCTGGAAGGCGATCAACGAGTCGGACATGAAGCTGCGTCCGGACCTGTCGACCGCCATCATCGATCCGTTCTACCAGCAGACGACCCTGGCGCTCTTCTGCGACGTCGTGAACCCTGACACGGGCACCCCCTACAACCGCGACCCGCGCTCGATCGCCAAGGCCGCCCTGAACTACGTGAAGTCGGCCGGTATCGGCGACACCGTGTTCTTCGGCCCCGAGGCCGAGTTCTTCATCTTCGACGACGTGAAGTGGAACACCGCGCCGAACGACACCAGCTACTCGTTCGACTCCGTTGAACTGCCCGGCAACTCGGCGAAGACCTATCCCGAAGGCAACATGGGCCACCGCCCGGGTCCCAAGGGCGGCTACTTCCCGGTCAACCCGATCGACTCGGCTCAGGACCTGCGCGGCGAAATGCTGGCCGTCATGGGCGAGCTGGGCATGAAGCCTGAAAAGCACCACCACGAAGTGGCGCCCGCCCAGCACGAACTGGGTCTGAAGTTCGACACCATGGTCGTGATGGCCGACCGTCTGCAGCTCTACAAGTACGTGATCCACAACGTGGCCCACGCCTACGGCAAGACCGCCACCTTCATGGCCAAGCCGATGTTCGGCGACAACGGCTCGGGCATGCACGTTCACCAGTCGATCTGGCAGGACGGCAAGCCGCTGTTCGCCGGCGACAAGTACGCCGGCCTGTCGGACATGTGCCTGTGGTACATCGGCGGCATCATCAAGCACGCCAAGGCGATCAACGCGTTCTCGAACTCCACGACGAACTCGTACAAGCGCCTGGTGCCCGGCTATGAAGCCCCGGTGAAGCTGGCCTATTCGGCCCGCAACCGCTCGGCCTCGATCCGCATCCCGCACGTCGACTCGCCGAAGGCCAAGCGTCTGGAAGCCCGCTTCCCCGACCCGATGGGCAACCCCTATCTGACGTTCGTCGCGCTGCTGATGGCCGGCCTCGACGGCATCAACAACAAGATCGATCCGGGCGCGCCCGCCGACAAGAACCTCTATGATCTTCCCCCGCGCGAGCAGAAGAAGATCCCGGAAGTCTGCGGCTCGCTCCGCGAGGCTCTCGAGAACCTCGACAAGGACCGCGCCTTCCTGAAGGCCGGCGGCGTCATGGACGACGATTTCATCGACAGCTACATCGAGCTGAAGATGGAAGAAGTGATGCGTCTGCAACTGCATCCGCACCCCGTCGAATTCGACATGTACTACAAGTGCTAGGCTGAACGACGCCGAGTACTAGAGAGCGGGGCCGGAGAGCAATCTCCGGCCCTTTTTCATTGAACCGCGCCCCTGCCGCCAGGCCAGCCCGGGAATGACTTCTTACTTATGGGCGCCGGTTGAGCAAAATTGTCGCAACTCCGCAACATAACCGACGCAATCCGACGGAGCCGGCTGAAATCCCGTGGCGCGAGATATCCCCGCGGCGCCAACTAAGCTTAACGCATCACAACGGAAGCAACGCGCACGCCCCAACAGAGTCGGCGGCGCGAAGCTTGGTCAGCACAGGATCTCTCCATGCATCCCTCCACTCGTCGTAACGCGCTCAGCCTGTCTTGCGGCTTCGCCGCGCTGAGCATCGCCATCGCGGCCGCGCCGGCCGCCTTCGCGCAGGACACCACGGTCAGCGACGTCATCGTCACCGCACAGAAGCGCGCCGAAAACCTGCAGGACGTGCCGGTCTCGGTGGTCGCCCTCGCCGGTGAAAAGCTGCAGTCGACCTTCGCCGCCGGCGACGACATCCTGGCCCTCTCGGCGAAGGCGCCGGGTCTCTATGCCGAGTCCTCCAACGGCCGCGCCGCGCCGCGCTTCTACATCCGCGGCCTGGGCAACAGCGACTTCGACCTGGCCGCCTCGCAACCGGTTTCGATCATCCAGGACGATGTGGTTCTGGAAAACGTCGTGCTGAAGAGCTCGCCGATCTATGACCTCGACCAGGTAGAAGTCCTGCGCGGGCCGCAGGGCACGCTCTTTGGTCGCAACACCACGGCGGGCATCGTCAAGTTCGATACGGTCAAGCCAAGTGAAGAGGTCAAGGGCCGCGCCGCAGCCACCTATGGCAGCTACAACACCCTGACCTTCGACGGTGGCGTCGGTGGCGCCATCGTTCCCGGCAAGGTCGCGGGCCGTGCTTCGCTGCTCGTGCAGCATCGCGACAACTGGATCAACAACGCCTTCACCAAGCAGAAGGACGCCTTGGGCGGCTTCGACGAACGCGCCGCCCGCCTGCAGGTGCTGTTCACGCCGACCGAAGCGTTGAGCGCTCTGTTCAACGTTCACGGCCGCGATCTGGACGGCACGGCGGCGGTCTTCCGCGCCAACATCCTCACCAAGGGCTCCAACAAGCTCAACGCCAACTACGATCGCAAGACGGTCTATTTCGACGCCGGCGGCAACAACCCGCAAAAGTACAAGGGCTGGGGCACTTCGGCCAACATCGGCTACGACTTCGGCGACGTCACGCTGACCTCGATCACGGCCTATGAAGAAACCCATGGCTCGAGCCGGGGCGACATCGACGGCGGCAACCTGAGCGGACCGGGCTTCATCCCCTTCCCCTCGGAAAGCACCGACGGCATCAAGAAGCTGGATCAGGTCACCCAGGAAATCCGCCTGGCCAGCGACACCGACGGTCCGCTGAGCTGGCAGGTCGGTGGCTACTATTTCGACGCCAGCTACCAGATCCGCACCGATCCGGGCTTCGCCCCGGCCACCACGCTGGAACAGAAGAACACGGCGTGGGCCGTCTTCGGCCAGGCCTCCTATAAGGCCACGGAAGCGCTGACCCTGACCGGCGGGCTGCGCTACACCAGCGACGACAAGGACATGAAGGTCGTCTCCGGCCCCAATCCCGCCGCCGCCGTCTCGGTTTCCGACGAGAAGGTCAGCTGGGACCTGAGCGCGTTCTACAACGTCGCCGACAACGTCAGCGTCTACGGCAAGGTCGCTTCAGGCTTCCGTGGTCCGTCGATCCAGGGCCGCGACATCGCCTACTTCTCGCCCGCCTCGACGGCGAAGTCCGAAACCATCATGTCTTATGAGCTGGGCCTGAAGAGCGAACTGCTTGATCGCCGCGTTCGCCTCAACGGCGCGGTGTTCACCTACACCATCGACGATCCGCAGTTCAGCGCGGTCGGCGGCGGCTCCAACTCCAACCGCCTGATCAACGCCAAGAAGGGCGAAGCCTATGGCGTTGAGCTGGACGGTGAATTCGTGGTCTCGCCGAACCTCGTCCTGACCGCCGGCTACAGCTACAGCCACACAGAGATCAAGGACTCGACGCTGGCCGTGGCCGTTTGCGCCCAGTGCACGGTCACCGATGCGAAGAACGCCGCCGGCCAGGCCCTGGTCAACGGCAACCCGTTCCCCAACGCTCCGGAATACACGCTGGACTTCACCGCCCGCTACAGCGTGCCCTTCGGCGCCGACGGCGAACTCTTCGCCTTCACCGACTGGAAGGTGCAGGGCCTGACGAACTTCTTCCTCTATGAGTCCAAGGAGTTCTACAGCAAGGGTGACTTCGAAGGCGGCCTCAAGCTCGGCTACGCCAAGCTGGACGGCGCCTGGGAAGCCGCGGTCTTCGCGCGCAACATCACCGACGAGGACAACCTCAAGGGCGCGATCGACTTCAACAACCTGACCTCCTTCGTCAACGAACCGCGTATCGTCGGCGTGTCGCTGAACGTGAAGATGTAGTCGATCCTCGGATCAAGAGACCGGAAAGGCCGTGGAGCGATCCACGGCCTTTTTGCTGTCAGGTCCTGGCCAGCCCTACGCCTCCGACAGGGACGGTTTCAAACCTCTGGCCAAAGCCGGCGATGATCGGACGCGCCTTGGTGATCGCCGCCTGGACGGCCGGCAACTTCAGCGAGCCGGCGTGGCTGGCGGCGTCGGTCCAGACCTCGGTGATCCAAATAGCGTCTGCGTTCGCGGCATCCTTGGCCACGATATAGCTCAGGCATCCCGGCATCTGCCCCGTACCTTCGCTCAGGATCGTGATCAGCTCATCCCGCTTGCCCGAGGTGGCGATCATCTGGCCGATCAATCCGTACATTCCCGCCTGCTCCTTGCTTGACGCTGTTGGCGGCGCGCCGACAACCGCGATAGCGGCGCCGGTCGTCAGAACCGTGCGCCGCTCGATCCCAAAATCCTTCAATCCCATCTCCTACGACTTGCATTCACCCGGCGCGGCGACGCTCGCTCCGGCGGCCCCCGCAATGCAGGCGTTGCCATAGGTCTTGCCGTCGCAGCCGCACACCGGCCGGTATTCTCGCGTACAGATCGTCGGTCGCTTGCGACAGATACCCGCAGCATCGGCGACCGTACGGCACTGACCTGCCTGAAACTGGCAGGAGAGTCCGTCGGCGCACTGAAATCCCGCTATGCCGCCACACATGCCCCCTTCGGCGACGGGCGCCCGCGACATCGGCGGCGCCGCCCGAGGCGCACCCGCGCCAGGGCTTTCGCAAGCCAGCAAAAGCACTGTGGCGAGGGCCAGCATCAGGGAATGCAAAGCCAAGGGGGCATCTCCGGTGGTCTGGGGCGTCGAACCGAACGCATGATGCCGCAACCAGGATCAGACGACAGATAAATTTCGCGGATCGCGTGATCCGGGGCGCCGCCTCTCTTGCCTGGCGGGATCTTTTCGTTTGTCCTGCCCGCCTGTTCGGGAGTCGGGGTTTTTCATGATGGGATGGCGCTGCACGGCTGCGGCCGTAAGCTTGCTCGCACTGGGTCTTACGGCCTGCGCGACGACGACGGGAGCCGGCGCCAAGCCCGGCGCCACACCGGCCAAGCCGGCCGAAAAGGTGGAAAACAAGCCGCTGCCCAAGGGGCTGGATGGCTCGACCTCGACCGGCTATCCGTCGACCTACAAGCCCCTGCCCTCCTCGGCGACGGCCATCGTCGGCGCGACGGTGCTCACCGCAACCGGCCAGCAGATCGACAACGGCGTCGTCTTCATGTCGGGCGGCAAGATCGTCGCGGTCGGCGGACCCGGCACGGCGATCCCGGCCGACATCAAGGTGATCGACGCCAAGGGCAAGTGGCTGACCCCCGGCGTCATCGACGCCCACAGCCACCTGGGCGTCTATCCCTCGCCCGGCGTTCAGGCCAAGTCGGACGGCAACGAAGCCACCGATCCCAACACGGCCCAGGTCTGGTCCGAGCACTCCGTCTGGCCGCAGGATCCGGGCTTCAACCGGGCCCGTGCTGGCGGCGTGACCACGCTCCAGATCCTGCCCGGCTCGGCCAACCTGTTCGGCGGTCGTTCGGTGACGCTGAAGAACGTGCCGTCCCTGACCATGCAGGGCATGAAGTTTCCGGACGCGCCCTATGGCCTGAAGATGGCCTGCGGCGAAAACCCCAAGCGGGTCTATGGCGGCAAGGGTCGTTCGCCCTCGACGGCGATGGGCAACGTCTTCGGCTATCGCAAGGCCTGGATCGACGCGGCAGATTACACCCGCAAATGGGACGATTACCGCGCCAAGGTCCAGAAGGGCGAGAAGGCCGATCCCCCCAAGCGCGACCTTCAGCTTGAAACCCTGTCGGGCGTCCTGAAGGGCGAGATCCTGGTGCAGAACCACTGCTACCGCGCGGACGAAGAAGCGGTGATGATCGATATCGCCCGCGAGTTTGGCTACAAGATCACGATGTTCCACCACGCGATCGAAAGCTACAAGATCGCGCCCCTGCTGGCCAAGGAAGGCATCTGCTCGGCCACCTGGGCCTCGTGGACCGGCTTCAAGATGGAAAGCCTGGATGGCATCGACGCCAACGCCGCCATCCTGTGGAAGGCCGGCGCCTGCGTGGTCATCCACTCCGACGATCCGATCATGACCCAGCGCCTGAATCAGGAAGCCGCCATCGCCATGACGGCCGGCAACAAGCTGGGCTACGGCATCAGCCGGGCCGAGGCGATCAAGTGGATCACCGCCAACCCGGCCAAGGCCATGGGCATCGGCGACAAGACCGGCTCGATCGAGCCCGGCAAGGCCGCCGACCTGGTGATCTGGAGCCGCGATCCGTTCAGCGTCTACGCCCAGGCCGAGCAGGTCTATATCGACGGCGCCCTGACCTATGATCGTCATGATCCGCGCTACCAGCCCAAGTCCGACTTCGAACTTGGCCAAACCGGCCAGGGAGCGTTCAACTGATGATCCGGTCCTTCCTCCTGACGGGCGCAGCGTGCGCCGCCCTGGCGGCTCCGGCCGCCGCCCAGACGATCGCCATCACCAATGCCCGGCTGGAACCGATCAGCGGCCCGGCCATCGCGTCGGGCACGATCGTCATGCGTGACGGCAAGATCGTCGCGCTTGGCGCCGGCGTCACGGCTCCGGCCGGGGCGACGGTGATCGACGCCAAGGGCGGGGTGGTCACCCCCGGCCTGGTCGCGCCGTCCTCCAACCTGACCGCGTCCGAGATCGGCGGCGTTCGGGAAACCCGCGACGACGGCACCGGCAGCGCGCTCTCGGCCGGCTTTGACATCGCCTACAGCGTCAATCCCGCCTCGCCGAAGATCGGCCTGGCCCGCGATGGCGGCCTCACCGCCTCGGCCGTCACCCCGGTTCTGTCGGGCGCTGGCGGCGGCGCAAACGAGCATGCCGATGATGGGGTGGTCGAGGAGATGACCGCCGGCGCTTCGGGCTCGGGCGATCCGCCCCTGTTCGGCGGCCAGGCGGCGTTCGTTCGACTGCAGGACGGCGACGCCGACATGGTCGAGGGCTCGAAGCTGGCCGTCACGGTGTCGCTGGGCGAATCCGGGGCGCGCGCCGCCGGCGGTTCGCGCGGGGCCTCGATCGTGCTGATCAAGTCGGCGCTCGAAGACGCCCGCGCCTTCGCCCGTAACCGCGCCGCCTTCGAGCAAGGCGCAACGCGGGAGTACGGTCTGTCTCGGATCGACCTGCAGGCCCTGGTCCCGGTGGTGCAAGGCAAGACGCCTCTGCTGATCAGCGTCCATCGCGCGTCCGACATCCGCCAAGCGTTGAAGCTGGCGGCCGAGGAAAAGATCAAGATCATCCTGGAAGGCGTCGAGGAAGGCTGGATCGTGGCCCCCGAGATCGCCAAGGCCGGCGTGCCGGTGATCGTCGACGCCCAGGCCGATCTGCCCGAAAGCTTCGAGACCCTGGGGTCGCGCCTCGACAACGCCGCGCGCCTGAACGCGGCCGGCGTGATGGTGGCGATCAACGGATCGCGCGATCTGGCCAATCTTCGCCAGGAACGCCTGAACGCAGGCTTGGCCGTGGCCAACGGCCTGCCCTATGCGGCGGGTCTGGCCTCGATCACGCTCAACCCCGCCAAGATCTGGGGTCAGGCCGGCAAGATCGGCTCGCTGGAGGTCGGCAAGGCCGCCGACGTGGTCCTGTGGACCGGCGACCCGCTGGAGGCCACGACCTGGGCCGACAAGGTGTTTATCTCCGGCGTCGAGCAACCCAGGGACAGCCGCCAGACGCAGCTGCGCGACCGCTATGCGGCGCCCGACAACGGGATGCCGCCGGCCTACCGGTAGAGGCTTCAAAATCCTCCCCCTGATGGGGGAGGTGTCGCCGCAGGCGACGGAGGGGGAAATTCTGGGCTTCATTGCGCCCTTCCCCCTCCGGCCCTTCGGGCCTCCTCCCCCGCTGGGGGGAGGACCTTGTTCCCCAACAAATCCACGAAGCGCGACGACACGCCTCTTTTCACCGGACTCCGGGAAGCCCATACGGAGCTTCCACAGAATCGACGCATGTTCCCGTAATGTCCTCCAAAGACGATCCCAACTCCCTGTTCTCGCTCTTTGGCGACGACGCCCTGTCGCCGCCGCCCGCCGCGCCGCTGCCGGCTCGTGAGCCGCACGTCGAAGCGCCCGCCCGCGCCGCCGCGCCACCGCCTCCGACCGTCGCACCCGCCGCCTCGCCCCCGTCGTCCGGCGGCTACACCGCCAGCGACATCGAGGTGCTGGAAGGCCTGGAGCCGGTCCGCAAACGCCCCGGCATGTATATCGGCGGCACCGACGAGCGGGCCCTGCACCATCTGTTCGCCGAAGTGCTCGACAACTCGATGGACGAGGCCGTGGCCGGCTTCGCCAAGACCATCGAGGTCAAGCTCGACGCCGACGGCTACCTGTCGGTCAAGGACGACGGCCGGGGCATGCCCGTCGACCCGCACCCCAAGCATCCGGGCAAGTCGGCCCTGGAAGTGATCATGACCGTCCTGCACGCGGGCGGTAAGTTCAGCGGCAAGGCCTACGAGACCTCCGGCGGTCTGCACGGCGTCGGCGCATCCGTCGTCAACGCCCTGTCCGAGCGGGTCGAGGTCACCGTCTGGCGCGACGGCTTCGAGCACCTGCAGGTGTTCTCGCGCGGCAAGCCGCTGGGTCCCGTCGAGAAGATCGGCCCCAGCAAGAAGCGCGGCACCATGGTGCGCTTCATCCCCGACGAACAGATCTTCGGCGAGGGCGTGGCCTTCAAGCCGGCGCGCCTGTACCGCATGGCCCGCTCCAAGGCCTATCTGTTCCGCGGCGTGCAGATCAAATGGTCCTGCGCCCAGGAACGTATCCACGACCAGACGCCCGCCGAGGCCGTCTTCCACTTCCCCAACGGCCTGGCCGACTTCCTGGCCGAGCGCACCAAGGGCCTGGAAACGGTCACCCCCGACAGCTTCTCGGGCCGCATCGAGCGCCAGGGCGAAGCCGGCGCCGTCGAATGGGCCATTGCCTGGACCCCTCGCGGGTTCGGTGAGCACGACGGCTTCATGCAGTCGTACTGCAACACCGTGCCCACCCCCGAAGGCGGCACCCACGAAAGCGGCCTGCGCGCCGCCCTGACCCGGGGCCTCAAGGCCTATGCCGAGCTGAAGAACGAGAAGCGCGCGGCGATAATCACCGCAGACGACGTCATCGCCCAGGCCGGGGCCCTGATCTCGGTGTTCATCCGCAACCCGGAATTCCAGGGGCAGACCAAGGAAAAGCTGTCGTCGAGCGAAGCCCAGCGCTTCGTGGAAGCCGCGCTGCGCGACCCGTTCGACCACTGGCTGACCGCCTCGCCCAAGAACGCCCAGGCCCTGCTCGACTTCGTCATCGACCGGGCCGAGGAGCGCCTCAAGCGCCGCAAGGACAAGGAAGTGTCCCGCGCCTCGGCGACCCGCAAGCTGCGCCTGCCCGGCAAGCTGGCCGACTGCGCCGGCGGCGCCGTCGACGGCGCAGAGCTGTTCATCGTCGAAGGCGACAGCGCCGGCGGCTCGGCCAAACAGGCCCGCAACCGCAAGAACCAGGCGATCCTGCCCCTGCGCGGCAAGATCCTCAATGTCGCGTCTGCCACCGGCGACAAGATGAGCGCCAACAAGGAGCTCTCCGACCTGATGCTGGCCCTGGGGGCCCAGGGCGGCAATCGCTACAAGGAAGAAGATCTGCGCTACGAGCGGATCATCATCATGACCGACGCCGACGTCGACGGCGCCCACATCGCCTCGCTGCTGATCACCTTCTTCTATCGCACCATGCCCGACCTGATCCGCGGCGGGCACCTGTTTCTGGCCCTGCCGCCGCTGTACCGCATCAGCCATGGCGGCAAGACCGAATATGCCCGCGACGACGCCCACAAGGACGAGCTTCTGGCCACCGTCTTCAAGAACAAGAAGCCCGAGATTGGCCGCTTCAAGGGTCTGGGCGAGATGATGGCCTCCCAGCTGAAGGAGACCACCATGGACCCCGCCGTGCGCACCCTGGCCAAGATCACCCTGCCGCGCTCGGAAGAGGCCGTGGAGTCGCTGGTCGAGACCCTGATGGGTCGCAAGCCCGAACTGCGCTTCCGCTTCATCCAGGAAAACGCCGAGTTCGCGGTGGCGGACCTGGACGTCTGATCTCGATCCTCCCCCGCCGGGGGAGGTGGCCCGGAGGGCCGGAGGGGGCTCGCTCTGAAATGGCGGCGATGGCCCCCTCAATCGCTCCGCGACAGCTCCCCCAGAGGGGGAGCCGCTACAGGTTCGCGACCTCACGCGAAATCTCGCTGAGTTATCGGGAAGGGTCGCGGAGCGTCCGGGCTCGCCCGGAATGAATTAGAATAACCGTTTCGACGAAGCCGGGCGCTCCGCGTCATCGTTATCCGCCAGCGTCCCGCCAGGCGGCCCTGTTGAGGCCTTAGCAGAAACCGAACCGCCCTGTTTCCAAAGCAGCCCGGCGGTCGAAGCACGAGGGCCGAAGGCGTCTCCCGTGTGTCTCTTCGTCCACGCCGACGGCGGGCGGGTCCTGCAACGCCAGGATCCCCGGACGCGCTTCAGTAACCCCCTGAAGCCCAGCCCCGCTCGATCACCCCCCGCCGCCGCCATGGTCGCTGACCTTGCGCCCTTTCCTCGCGACGAGGTGGCTACAGAATACGGGAGGTTTGAGCGCGGCTGCGTCGATTGTCCGGGTGCTCGTACAGGTCCTCCCCCTAGCGGGGGAGGCGATCGCGTAGCGATCGGAGGGGAAGTGCTGCTGAATCAATGCGGTGCTCCCCCACCGGCCTCCGGCCGCCTCCCCCTTCAGGGGGAGGACTTGGGGCGTCAATCCCCGTGCCCATTCGGGGATGGCGCGATCGCTATCCCCATACCCCGCGAGCGTCCCGCAGAGGGGGCCAGCGCCGTGGGCCAAGTGAAACACGGGTCCAAACGAGCTCCACGGCGTTCACCATACGATGCGGCGAATCCGCCGCACACCGTCAGAATTTCCCGCGCGCCCTTGCAATCCCGACCAGTTTAGCCTCCTTAAGCGGCCCATCGGACCTCTTTTCGCCCGCGCCTCATCGGCAAGGCGACCAAACAGGTCTATATTTCATGAGATAAGACCAAGAACACGGTCCATTTGGGGGTCGTATTTGGTCGTGGCGCGGGCCGCACGTGTGTGTGTGCCGTCCGCTTGAACCGAATTGGACCTATATGCCCTTCCCCGCCTCCCACCCCGCTCTTGAGCGGGCTCTTGCTGCTCAAGGTTACGCCGAACCCACCCCCGTCCAGGCCGCCGTGCTGGAAGCCGACGCCGAAGGCCGCGACCTCTTGGTCAGCGCCCAGACCGGCTCGGGCAAGACCGTCGCCTTTGGCCTGGCCGCCGCGACCACCCTGCTGGGCGACGCCGAAAAGTTCGCCAAGGCCGGCCCGCCCATGTGCCTGGTCATCGCCCCGACCCGCGAGCTGGCCATCCAGGTCAATCGCGAGCTGACGTGGCTGTACGCCGACGCCGGCGCCGTGGTCGTCAACTGCGTGGGCGGCATGGATGCTCGCCGCGAGCAACGGGCCCTGAACTGGGGCGCCCACATCGTCGTCGGCACGCCCGGCCGTCTGCGCGACCACATCGAGCGCGGGCACCTGGACCTGTCGGAGCTGAAGGTCGCCGTCCTCGACGAGGCCGACGAGATGCTCGACATGGGCTTCCGCGAAGACCTGGAATTCATCCTCGACGCCGCCCCGGCCGAACGCCGCACCCTGCTGTTCTCGGCCACCCTGGCGCGCGAGATCGTGCAGCTGGCCAAGAGCTATCAGAACGACGCCCTGCGCATCGACACCGTCGGCCGCAACGAGCCGCACCGCGACATTGAATATCGCGCCGTGCGGGTCGCGCCCAACGAGATCGAGCACGCGATCGTCAACCTGCTGCGCTATTTCGAAAGCCCCGGCGCCCTGGTGTTCTGCAACACCCGTGAAAGCGTCCGCGCCATGCACAGCAAGCTGCGCGAGCGCGGCTTCGCGGTCGTCGGCCTGTCGGGCGAGCTGTCGCAACGTGAACGCGCCGACGCGCTGCAAGCCCTGCGCGACGGCCACGCCCGCGTCTGCGTCGCCACCGACGTCGCCGCGCGCGGTCTTGACCTGCCGGACCTTGGCCTGGTCATTCACGCCGAACTGCCGGTCAACAAGGCCACCCTGCTTCACCGTTCGGGCCGCACCGGCCGGGCCGGCAAGAAGGGCGTCTCGGCCCTGGTCGTGCCCTATACCCGTCGCCGCAAGGCCGAGCAGTTGCTGATGGCCGCCGGCGTCGAAGGCCACTGGGGCGGCGCCCCGACCGCCGACGAGATCCGCGTCAAGGACACCGAGCGCCTGCTGGACGATCCGATCTTCTCCGAGGTCTCGACCGAGGAAGACACCGCCCTCGCCGAAGTGATGCTGGAAAAGCGCACGCCGCTGGAACTGGCCTCGGCCCTGATCCGCACCCGTCGCGCCAAGCTGCCGGCGCCGGAAGAAATCTATGACGATCCGCGCCACGGCGCCGATCCGGGCCCGCGCGGCCGCGAGCCGCGTGAACCCCGCGAATTCGGCGGCGACCGCGACTTCGGCGGTGACCGTCCCGAGCGCGAGCCGCGCGCCGACATGAGCGGCGCCGAGTGGTTCCGCCTGAACACCGGTCGCCGCAACAACGCCGACCCCAAGTGGCTGATCCCGCTGATCTGCCGCCTGGGTCACGTGACCAAGAAGGACATCGGCTCGATCCGGATCTTCGACTACGACACCAAGTTCGAGATCTCGGCCGAAGCCGCGGTGAAGTTCGGCGCGGCCGTTCAGGCCACCGTCCGTGACGACGTCGCCATCACCCCGACGGCGGCCCCGGCCGCCCGCGAAGCCGGTCCGCGCAAGGATTTCGCCCCGCGCCCGCCGCGTGACAACGACGCGCCGCGCGAGTTCAAGCCGCGCCCGCCTCGCGACGACGCTCCCCGCTCGCCGCGCGCCAACGCCCCGGGCTCCCGCGACCACACCCCGCGTCCATCGACCTATGGCGACGACGGCTTCAGCAACGCCAAGCCCTACGGCAAGGGCGAGGAGCCCAAGGGCGACTACAAGGCTCGCCCACCCCGCGACCGCGACAACGCCGCGCCGCGCGACTTCAAGCCGCGCACCGAGTTCAAGCGTGACGACGCTCCGCGCGACTTCAAGCCCCGCGCGCCGCGTGATGACGCGCCTCGCCCCTACTCGCCGGCCGACTCCGAAGGCGGCGCCAAGCGCGCCTACAAGCCCCGCACCGAAAGCCGCGACGCTCCGCCGCGCGACTTCAAGCCCCGCGGCGCGCCCAAGGCGTTCGGCGACGGCGCGCCCAAGGGCGCCTATGTGCCCAAGCCGCGAGGCGAAGGTCCCGCCAAGCCGTTCAAGGGCCCCAAGCCCTTCAAGGCCAAGGGCTTCGACGGCGGCAAGCCGGCCGGTAAGCCGTTCAAGAAGAAGTAGTTCCGGATAGCAAATCCTCCCCCTCACGGGGGAGGTGTCCGCGAAGCGGACGGAGGGGGAAGTTCTGTTGGCGCACGGCCGACTACCCCCTCCGGCCCTTTCGGGCCGCCTCCCCCTTCAGGGAGAGGACTTTTCTTAGACCGCCTGCCCGGCGCTCCAGCCCGACGCCCAGGCCCACTGGAAATTGAAACCGCCCAGCCAGCCGGTGACGTCCACCACCTCGCCGATGAAATAGAGACCAGGGACCTCCTTGGCCTGCAGGGTCCGCGAATCCAGGTCGTTGGTGTCGACGCCGCCCAGCGTCACTTCCGCCGTGCGATAACCTTCCGAGCCGACCGGCTTGAAGGTCCAGGCATTGACCGACGCGGCCAGCCGGCCCAGCGTCTTGTCCGAACAATCGGCGATATTGCCCTGCGCGCCCTCGTCATCGGAGACGATCTGCGCCACGCGCTGCGGCAGCAGGGTGGCCAGGACGGTCGACACCGCCCGGCGCGGCGTGGCGGTGCGCGCCGCTTTCAGGGCAGCCAGGGCGTCGACGCCCGGCGCCATGTCGACCCGGATCTCGTCGCCTTCCCGCCAGTAGGAAGAGATCTGCAGGATCGAGGGGCCCGACAGACCCCGGTGGGTGAACAGCATGCCTTCCTGGAACTTCGTCTTGCCGTGGGCGACCACGGCGTCCAGCGCCACGCCTGACAGCGGGACCAGCCGTTCCAGGGTCTTGACCTCGAAGGTCAGCGGCACCAGCGCCGGGCGGGTCTCGACAACGCCCAGGCCGAACTGCCGGGCGATCTCATAGCCAAAGCCCGTCGCGCCCATCTTCGGGATCGACTTGCCGCCCGTCGCGATCACCAGGGACTGGCAGCGGACATTGGCGCCGGTGGACAGGGCCAGCTCGAAGCCCTCCCCCTCGCGTGAGACGCGGTCGACGCCGGTCTCGAGCCGCAGCTCGCAATGCGCGGCCTGCATCTCGGCCAGCAGCATGGTGATGATCTGCTTGGCCGAGCCGTCACAGAACAGTTGGCCCAGCGTCTTCTCGTGGAAGGCGATGCCATGCTTCTGGACCAGGGCGATGAAGTCGCTGGGCCGATAGCGGCGCAGGGCCGAGACACAGAACTTGGGGTTGGCCGACAGGAAATTGGCCGGCGCCGCGTGGATATTGGTGAAGTTGCAGCGCCCGCCGCCGCTGATGCGGATCTTCTCGCCTGGATCCTTGGCGTGGTCGATCACCAGCACCGAGCGCCCGCGCTTGCCGGCCTCGATGGCGCACATCATGCCGGCCGCGCCGGCTCCGACTACCACGACGTCGAACTGTTCCAAGACTGTCTTTCCGGCAAAGCGCGTTAAGGGCGATGAGACGACACAAATGTCAATCAAGCCTGCATTGACGCGCGGAACATGCTGGGCGACCTTCGCGACATGGCTGACGGGACAGACATTCATCTGGACGCTACGCGCACGGAACGGCTGAAGGCGGCCGCGGAAGTCGCGGGGCTGTCTCTCGAAGACTACGCCCTCAAGGCGCTGGATCGAGCGATGGACGACGACTGGGCCGAGGCTATCGCCGCCCTCGAAGAGTTCGACAGGACGGGTCACTCGGTTGCCGCTGAAGACGCCCTTCGCCAGTTCCAGGAAGGCCTGACCCAACGCCTGAACGCCCGCCGGTCGTGAAGCGAGACGTTCGGCTGACCGCCAAGGCGGAGAACGACCTCCAGCGACTGCAAGACTTTCTGGCCGACAAGAACCCCGACGCAAGCCTGCGCGCCGCTGCCGCGATCACCGACGCTGTGCTGTCGCTGGCCGAACACGCCGAGCGCGGCTTTATGGGGCCGGCGGCGAACCTTCGACAGATCGCCGTACCCTTCGGCGACTCCGGCTACATCATCCAGTATCGGGTCCAAGCCTTGTCCATAATCGTGGCGCGCATCAAACATGCGCGGGAGCGGCGTTAAGAGGGGAACCTGCCGCCGCACCCTTGAACCTGTCCGTTCCAGGGGCTACCACGCACGCCCCTCACTCCAGCGAACTGGTCCCGCCCATGACGTCCCCAAAGACGTCCCCAAAGACGCCCGTCGCCCAGCCTACGATCGGCATCGATTTCGGCACCACCAACACCGTCGTCTCGATGACGAACGGCGACGGACCCGCGCGCCTGGTCCGCTTCCCGACCGGCGAGGGCGACCTGTTCGCCTTCCGCTCGGCGCTGAGCTTCCACAACCTCCAGGGCCAGGGCGGCGAGGCCAATGAGCGGGTGGTCGAGGCCGGCCCCTGGGCCATCGAGGCCTATGTCGAGGATCCGCTGGAGACGCGGTTCATCCAGTCGTTCAAGAGCTTCGCCGCCAGCGCCGCCTTCACCGAGACCCGCATCCTCAACAAGCGCTATCTGTTCGAGGACCTGCTGGCCGCCTTCCTGCTGAAGGTGCGCGAGCATGCGGGCGACGCCATGTCGGACCTGCCGCCGCGGGTGATCGTCGGCCGGCCGGTCACCTTCGCCGGCGGCAATCCCGACGAGGCCCTGGCCCTGCGGCGCTATGAGGCCGCCTTCGCGCGCCTGGGCTTCACCGACATCCGCTATGCCTATGAGCCGGTCGGCGCGGCCTTCTTCTTCGCCCGCCAACTGAAGCAGGACGCCACCGTCCTGGTCGCCGACTTCGGCGGCGGCACCAGCGACTTCTCGCTCGTGCGGTTCGAGCGCAAGGCCGACGGCTCGCTGGCCTCGACGCCGCTCAGCCATTCGGGCGTCGGCGTGGCGGGCGATGCGTTCGACTACCGGATCATCGACCAGCTGGTGTCGCCGGCCCTGGGCAAGGGCTCGCTGTACCGGGCCTTCGACAACCGCCTGCCCATTCCCCAGCGCTACTACACCGCCTTCGCCCGCTGGGATCAGCTGGCCCTGCTGCGCGCTTCGCGCGACATGCGCGACATCCGCTCGCTGGAAAAGACCGCGATGGAGCCCGAGAAGATCAGCCGCCTGATCGAGGTGCTGGACGACAATCACGGCTATGCCCTCTACCGCTCGGTGTCGGCCCTGAAGGAGGCGCTGTCGGCCCACGAACGCGCCACGTTCCGCTTCGAGGCTGGCTCGATCCTGATCGAGCAGGAGGTCGAACGCTCGACCTTCGAGGGCTGGATCGCGCCGGAACTGACAGCCATCGAAACGGCCGTGGACCAGGCGCTGGCGCGCGCCAATCTGGCGCCCGAAGCCGTGGACAGGGTGTTCCTGACCGGAGGCAGTTCGTTCGTGCCCGCCGTCCGCGACATCTTCCACCGGCGGTTCGCGACCGACCGCATCGAGAGCGGCGGCGAGTTCGAATCGATCGCCTCGGGCCTGGCCCTGATCGGGCGCGAAGACGATCTGGATCTCTGGAGCGGCAAGGTCAGCTAAGGACAGGACGGCTCTCGCCGTCATGCTAGGCCGGGCAAGTCTATGGCCCCCGTCCTGGGTCTACTATGTCGCGTGGACCGAATCTTGAGATCTGCCTAGGGTGATTTCAGAATGCTTCGGAACGGGGTTTCGGCCGTCGTCACGGTCGTCCCCTCCCTTCGATCAGGACGAACGCCTTGCCGATCGCCTATCTCTCGGCCGCCCAGATCTCCGCCCTGTCGGCGCAGATCTTCGACGACCTGTCGACCACCAAGCTGGCCACGCTGAGCAGCACACAGCTTGGCGCGCTCAACGCCAGCTCTGTCGCCGTGCTCGACGCGACCCAGGTCGAGGCCCTGTCGGCCACCCAGGTCAAGGGTCTGTCGGCCACCCAGATCCCCAGCTTCGGGGCCAATGTGGCGTTCAACGCGGCCCAGTTGGCGACGTTCAGCAGCGAACTGGTCGAGGCCCTGACCTCGACCCAGCTGGCCGCCCTCGACGCCGCGCGCCTGGATGCTTTCAGCGCCACCCAGATCGGCGCCCTGTCGGAGACCAGCTTCTCGCGCCTGGACGCCACCCAGGTGGCTTCGCTGGACGCGACCCAGGTCAAGGGCCTCACCGTCACCCAGATGTCCGCCCTGACGGTGACGGATATCGGCGAACTCTCGACCACCCATGTGGCGGCCCTGGGCGCAGAGCAACTGGGCGCCCTCTCGACCACGGCCGTCGCCTCCCTCTCGCTCGACCAGTTGGACGCCCTGTCATCCACACAGATGAAAGGCTTCAGCGGCGCCCAGATCGAGTCCATGAGCGCCGCCCAGGTCAGCGGGTTCGACACCACCCAGCTCTCCGCGTTTTCAGCCGGCCAGGTTGCGGCGCTGAGCGAAACGCAGGTGACCGCCCTCAGCAACACCCAGGTGCTGAGCCTGACGGCAACGCAGCTGGGCGGTCTCAGCGCGACGGGCCTGTCGGCCCTGAACGGCGCGGAAATGGCCGGCTTGAGCGCCACCCAGGTGGCCGGGCTCAGCGTCACCCAGATCCAGAGCCTGAACGCGACAGACTTCGCCGAACTGTCCGCGACCCAGGTGGCCGGCCTGACGGCGACCCAGCTGAGCGGTCTTTCGACCACCAACATCAACGCCCTCACCGCCACGCAGATCGCCGCCCTCAGCAGCACGCAGTTCGCCGGACTGAACGCGACCCAGCTGGGCGGGATGGGCGCCGGCGACTTCGCCGAACTCTCGACCACCCAGATGATCGGTCTGTCGGCGACCCAGGTCAGCGGTATATCGGCCAGCAATCTGTCGGGGCTGACCTCGACCCAGTTCCAGGCCCTGTCGACCACCCAGGTCACCGGCCTGACCTCGACCCAGCTGAGGGGGCTTTCCACCACCGATATCGGCGAATTCTCGACCACCCAGGTCGCCACCCTGACGGCGACCCAGCTTGGTGCCCTGTCGGTGACCAATCTGGCCGCGCTGGACACCACCCAGGTCGGCGCGCTGACCGGCACGGCGATCAAGGGTCTTTCGGCCTACCAGATGCGCAGCCTCAGCCTGGACGTCTTCAACGAACTGACCAGCACCCAGGTCGGCGCCCTGGTCGCTTCGCAGATCGGGGCCCTGTCGACGACCGTGATCAGCGGACTCAGCACCACCCAGGTGGGCTACCTTACGCCCGCCCAGATCCCGGGCCTGACCATCAGCCAGCTTGACTGGCTGTCGAGCACCAATATCGCGGCGATGAGCCCGATCCAGGTCGGCGCCTTCACGCCGGCCCAGGTGGAAAGCCTGTAACGACGCGTCCGGGTCGTCCAAGGCGACGGATGAGTCAGCATCGCCCGCGCGACGGAACAGGGCGCGGGTCATCGCGGAAGCGACCGGGCGCGCCGCCCCTTTATGATCAGCCAGGACGGCCCTATCTTTCGTTCGCGCCGTCAGGAGGCCGTCCATGAAGTCCGCGATGCTCAAGGCAATCCCGCTCACCCTCGTGCTGGCGACGGCCGTCACCGCGCCTGCGGCCCAGGCGCGGCAGGCGGCTCCGATCGGCGCCCTGGGACGCTGGACGCTGGATCTGTCGGCTTCGCGGTTCAACGAGGCCCTGACCGGCGCGGCTCCAACGGCGGCGGAGCTTGATGTCACCAAGGACACCGGCGCGGCCCTGGCCTGGACCCTGGTCGAGGAGGACGCGGAAGGCGTCGCCGCGATCCAGTTCGCCGACGCGCCGCTGGACGGTCGCGCCACGCGGGCGGTGGCCAACATGGCCCTGGTCGAGATCAGCGTGACCCGCGAGGGTCGTAATGGCGTGGTGGTCGTCACCCAAGGCAAGTCCGGACGCCGCCAGTCGATGAAGGTGTGGCTGGCCGACCCCGACACCATCCGGGTCGAGCAGGACGTCGATGGCCAGCCCGGCCCGCCCGATCAGTCGCTGACCTTCCGCCGGATCAAGTCCAGCCAGCCCACCACGACGCGCTAGCGGGTCTTGCCGCTCAGCGTCGCGGTCAGAAACGCCGTCAGCGCCTCGACCCGCGCCGGCCTCGGGCCGCCGGGGGGCATGACCAGATGCAGGGCGATCGGTGGCGGGCTCCAGTCGGGCATCACCGCTTCCAGCCGACCGTCCGCCAGGGCGGCGCCCGCGATGAAGTCGGGCATCACGGCAAGACCCTGGCCCGCGATCAGGGCCGGCATCAGGGCGTCGGCGTTGTTGACCCGCAGCGGACCGGCCGGGCGGATCGAAGCCTCCTCGCCGGCCGCGTTCACGAACCGCCAGGTGTCAGGCGTCGGCATGTAGGCGTAACCAAGACAGCTGTGCTCGGCCAGGTGACCTGGATGGGTCGGGCGTCCTTGTCGGGCCAGATAGGACGGCGCGCCCACCACATAGCGCTTCACCGGTCGCAACCGTCGGGCCACCAGCGAGGAATCCGGCAGGGCCGCGATACGAAGGGCGGCGTCAAAGCCCATGCCGACCAGATCGATCGTGGCGTCGCTGAGATGCAGATCAACGGTGACCTCGGGATACAGGGCCAGGAATTGCGGCAGCACCGGCGCGACGTCCGACAGGCCAAACGACATCGGCGCGGCCAGCCGGACCAGTCCGCGCGGCGCGGCCGACTGGGCCAGGGCCGTGTTCTCGGCCTCCTCGCCTTGGGCCAGCACCCGCGTGGCCGGCTCGACCAGGCTCTGGCCGGCGTCGGTCAGGGCCAGGCGACGCGAGGTGCGATTGAACAACCGGGCGCCCAGTCGCATTTCCAGACGGGTGACGGCCTTGGACACCGTCGCCTTGGACAGGGCCAGTTCGTCGGCCGCGGCTGCGAAGGACCGCAGTTCCACGACCTTGGCGAAGATCGCCAGGCCTTCGAGATCAGGCAATTTGCTCATTTTGGAAACAATGGGTTTCAATAGTTTCTATTTCGATCGTGATCCTGATCGCTATCTTCACCTCAAGCAAGCGACGCCGATGTCGGCGCCGAGGAAAATCAAGGGTTCAGGCCATGATCGATCGCAGACCGTTCGACAAGCTTGGCGGCGCCGACCACGGTTGGCTCAAGGCCAAGCATCACTTTTCGTTCGCCAGCTACTACGACCCCAAGAACATGAACTGGGGCGCGCTGCGGGTGTGGAACGACGACGAGATCGCCCCCAATACCGGCTTCCCGCCGCACCCCCACTCCGACATGGAGATCATCACCTATGTCCGCAGCGGCGCGATCACCCACCAGGACAACCTGGGCAATAAGGGCCGCACCGAAGCGGGCGACGTTCAGGTGATGAGCGCCGGCACGGGCATCCGCCACTCGGAGTACAATCTGGAAGGCGACACCACCCGCATCTTCCAGATCTGGATCGAGCCCAACCGTTCGGGCGGCGCGCCGTCCTGGGGCGCCAAGCCTTTCCCCAAGGGCGACCGTTCGGGCAAGTTCGTGACCCTGGCCAGCGGTTTCGACGATGACGGCGACGTCTTGCCGATCCGCACCGACGCCCGCGTCCTGGGCGCCACGCTGAAGGCCGGCGAAAGCACGACCTACGACCTGGGCAAGAGCCGTCACGCCTATCTGGTGCCGGCCGTTGGGTCGGTCACGGTCAACGGTGTCCAGCTGGACGCCCGTGACGGCGCCGCCATCGCCAACGAGGACGTGATCACCGTCACCGCCCTCGAGGACGCCGAGCTGGTTCTGGTCGACGCAGCCTAGGCGCGGCCGCTTTCTTCAATCCCCGGGCGGGACGAGGCTTCAACTCTCCCCCGCCCAAAACCTCAATTCCCAACCCAAGGAGGCCATCATGGCCAAGGTTCTCGTCCTCTACTATTCGTCCTACGGCCACATCGAAACCATGGCCAAGGCCGTGGCCGAAGGCGCCCGCGAAGCCGGCGCGACGGTCGACATCAAGCGCGTTCCGGAGACCGCTCCGCTGGACGTGGCGAAGTCCGCCCACTTCAAGCTGGACCAGGAAGCGCCCGTCGCCACCGTCGCCGAGCTGGCCGACTATGACGCGGTGATCATCGGCACGGGCACGCGCTTTGGCCGCATGACCTCGCAGATGGCCAGCTTCCTCGACCAGGCCGGCGGCCTGTGGGCCCGCGGCGCGCTGAACGGCAAGGTCGGCGGCGCCTTCACCTCGACGGCCACCCAGCACGGCGGCCAGGAAACGACGCTGTTCTCGATCATCACCAACCTGCTGCACTTTGGCATGGTGATCGTCGGCCTCGACTATGGCCACGCCGGCCAGATGACGATCGATGAAGTCACCGGCGGCAGCCCCTATGGCGCCACCACGATCGCCGGCGGCGACGGATCGCGTCAGCCCAGCGAGAACGAACTGGTCGGCGCCCGCTATCAGGGCCGCAAGATCGCCGAGACCGCGATCAAACTGCACGGCTAGGCGCTCACGCGCAAAAAAACGCCCCGAGGCCATCAGGCTTCGGGGCGTTTCTGTTCAGTTCAAAGGCCAGGCCTACTTGGCGTTCAGCGCCGCCTGGGCCGCCGCCAGCCGGGCGATCGGCACGCGATAGGGCGAGCACGACACGTAGTCGAGGCCGACGCTTTCGCAGAACGTGATCGAGGCCGGGTCGCCGCCGTGTTCGCCGCAGATGCCCAGCTTGACGCCCGGGCGGGCCGCGCGACCGCGCTCGGCGGCGATGCGGATGAGGTCACCCACGCCTTCCTGGTCGAGGCTGACGAAGGGGTCCTTGTCGAAGATGCCCTTGTCGATATAGGCGCCCAGGAACTTGCCGGCGTCGTCGCGGCTGATGCCGAACGTCGTCTGGGTCAGGTCGTTGGTGCCGAAGCTGAAGAACTCGGCGTTGGCGGCCAGGTCGCCGGCCCGCAGGGCGGCGCGGGGCAGCTCGATCATGGTGCCGACCGTATATTCGATCGTGATCCCCTGCTCTTCCAGCACGGCCTTTGCGGTGCGGTCGGTCAGGTCGCGCAGGTATTTCATCTCCTCGCCCTTGGCGACCAGCGGATGCATGATCTCGGGGATCGGCGCGGCCTTGCCGGACTTGGCGATGTCGCAGGCGGCCTCGATGATCGCCCGAACCTGCATCTCGTAGATCTCGGGATAAGAGACGCCCAGGCGGCAGCCGCGGTGGCCTAGCATGGGGTTGGTCTCGTGCAGTTCCTTGGCCCGGCGCAGCAGCTTGTCCGCGTCCAGCCCCGTCGCCTGAGCCACGGCCGCGACTTCCTCCTCGGTGTGGGGCAGGAACTCGTGCAGCGGCGGGTCGAGCAGGCGGATGGTGACCGGCAGGCCTTCCATGATCGTGAACAGCTCGACGAAGTCGGCCTTCTGGAAGGGCGCGATCTTGGCCAGGGCCGTACGGCGGCCGACTTCGTCGTCGGCCAGGATCATCTCGCGCACGGCGGCGATCCGGGTGTCATCGAAGAACATGTGCTCGGTCCGGCACAGGCCGATGCCCTCGGCGCCGAAACCGCGCGCGGTCTTGGCGTCCAGCGGCGTCTCGGCGTTGGCCCGCACCTTCAGGCGGCGGACCTCGTCGGCCCAGCCCATCAGGGTGGCGAAATCGCCGGTCAGCTCGGGCTCGATCATCTTGGGCGCGCCGACCAGGATTTCTCCGGTCGAGCCGTCGATGGTGATGATCTCGCCGGCCTTGAACTCACGACCGCGAACCCGGAACAGGCCTTCCTTGGGGAAGATCGCAACGTCGCCCGCGCCCGAGACGCAGGCCCGGCCCATGCCGCGCGCCACGACGGCGGCGTGGCTGGTCATGCCCCCGCGCGCCGTGATGATGCCACGCGCCGCGTGCATGCCGTGAATGTCCTCTGGCGAGGTTTCCTCGCGCACCAGGATCACAGCCTCACCGGCGGCGGCGGCCTTCTCGGCGGCGTCGCTGTCGAACACGATCTTGCCGGTCGCCGCGCCGGGCGAGGCCGGCAGGCCGGTGGCGATCACGTCGCGATGGGCAGTCGGATCGATGGTCGGGTGAAGCAGCTGGTCCAGCGAGGCCGGCTCGACGCGGTTGATCGCCTCGGTCTTGGAGATCACCCCTTCGGCCGCCATGTCGACGGCGATCTTCAGCGCGGCCTTGGCGGTGCGCTTGCCGTTGCGAGTCTGCAGCATGTAGAGCACGCCCTGCTCCACCGTGAACTCGATGTCCTGCATGTCGCGATAGTGGCGCTCCAGCGTCTCGACCACGGTCTTGAACTGCTGGAAGACGGTCGGCATCGCCTCTTCCATCGACGGCGTGGGATCGCCCATCTCTTCGCGAGCGATCTTGGTCAGCGACTGCGGCGTGCGGATGCCGGCGACGACGTCCTCGCCCTGGGCGTTGATCAGGAACTCGCCGTAGAGACGGTTGTCGCCATTGGACGGGTTGCGGGTGAAAGCGACGCCGGTGGCCGAGGTCTCGCCCATGTTGCCGAACACCATCGACTGGATGTTGACGGCGGTGCCCCAGGCCTCGGGGATGTCGTGCATGCGGCGATAGAACTTGGCCCGGTCGTTCATCCAGCTGGCGAACACCGCGCCGATGGCGCCCCAAAGCTGCTCCTGGGCGTCCTGCGGGAAGGGCTTGCCCAACTCGCGCGACACCGCGGCCTTGTAGTCCTTGATCACGCCGGCCCAGTCGTCGGCCGTGAGGCCGGTGTCGACATGGATGTCCAGGCGTTCCTTGTGATCGTCGAGAATCTCCTCGAACATGTGGTGCTCCAGATCGAGCACGACGTTCGAGTACATCTGGATGAAGCGACGATAGCTGTCATAGGCGAAGCGCCGGTCGCCCGACAGCCTGGCCAGCCCTTCGACGGTCTCGTCGTTGAGACCCAGGTTGAGAACGGTGTCCATCATGCCCGGCATCGAGGCCCGCGCGCCGGAGCGCACCGAGACCAGCAACGGGTTGGCCACGTCGCCGAAGGTCTTGCCGGTGATCTTCTCGACCATGGCAAGGCCGTCATTGACCTGCTGAGCCAGTTCAGCCGGGTACTGCTTGCCGTTGGCATAGTAGTGCACGCAGGCCTCGGTGGTCACCGTGAAGCCTGGCGGCACCGGCAAGCCCAGCGACGACATCTCAGCCAGGTTGGCGCCCTTGCCCCCCAGCAGGTTCTTCATCGAGGCGTCGCCATCGGCGCCGCCCCCTCCGAACGAGTAAACCCAACGTGACTTGGTCAGCGTCTCAACCGGCATTTTTGAATTCACCCTGCGATAAGTGAAACAGGCCGCGACCCTCTGCGTGATCGTCTTGCCTTGGGACAAAGCGTGGAACCGTGATCCCGCACTGCAATATCCGGGCGTTCACTAGCATCTCGGCGAAGAACGCGTCCACCGGCGCTTTGCGTTCCGCTAAAGCGTCCACAAATTTGGCAAATATTTCCAATGACAACGTTGTCTTGATTGGATTTTCGCCAGCTGAGATCCCGGCGTGATCTCTGGAATTCTACATTCGCCTTGGGGCGCGCCGCCGTCTTGCGACAGCGGACGCTTGCGGCGCCTCTTTTTGTCCCACTTTGAAACCCATGGGTTTCGGACGCTCCATCCCGCTTGGCTGGACCCGATGATCGCCGTCTCCTAGTATGGATGGCAATCATCGTGTCGCCGTAACCGTCGGAGGCTGTTTCTGTCCGGGTCGCCGCCTCGATCCCCCTCCGCGACAACGGTTTCGCTCGCTCGCCTCTATGACGAGAAGCGCGCCAATCTGGTGCGCCTGTTCGCGGCGCGTCTGCGGTCGGTGGCCGAGGCCGAGGACCTGGTGCAGGATCTTTTTCTGAAAATTCAAGCACTTGATGAGCTTGAGGTTCGCGACGACGGATCAGCCCTGCTGTTTCGCATGGCCAACAACCTGATGCTGGATCGCCTGCGGGGCCAGACCCGGGCCAGCGCGCGCGACGAAAGGTGGCGCGACAGCCAGACCACGACGGTCGGCGGCGACCAGGTCGCCGATTCCCCGTCCGCGGAGGATGTGGTGGCGGGCCGTCAGAGGCTGGCCGCCATGATGAAAACCCTCGAAGCGCTGCCTCCCAAGGCAGCCAGGGCGTTTTCGCTGCACAAGCTGGATGGCCTGAGCCACGCGGAGACGGCTGCGGCGATGGGAATCAGCCGCAGCGCCGTTGAGAAACATGTCAGCGCCGCGCTGAAGGCATTGATGGGCAGGCTGCCTTGACGAATATTTATATCTTTGGCGGAAAATCCGGAGGGGGTGGGCGTTCGGCGACGTATTCCTCGTGTAGGGGCGCGCACGGGCGTCAGGACAAGGCGGCATGACGCGGGCTGGCAACGACATCGACGCGGCTATTGACTGGCTGGTCCGCCTGCAGGGCCCGTCGGTCAGTGACGCCGACTGGGCTGAATTCGACGCCTGGCTGTCTGTCTCGCCCGAGAACGCCGACGCTTACGACAAGGTCCTGGTTTTCGATCTGGAGTTTGGACCGCTGAGCCGGTCGATCGAGCCCGTTGTCGCCGCCCGACCTGACCATGACGCGCTCGTCATTCCCTTCCGCCCGGCCCGCCGGGCCTGGCTCTGGTCGACGGGAACCGCCCTCGCGGCCGCCTTCGTGGCCGGCGCGATTCTCGTTCCGATGTACGGTCCGGGCGCCGCCCGCGAGACGGTCTATTCGACCGGCGTCGGCGAACGGAAGACCGTCGCCCTCGAGGACGGCACCCGGATCGACCTGAACGCCGCCTCGCGAATCAGCGTGCGGTTCACGCGGGGCGAAAGACACGTCGTCATGGGCGATTCCCAGGCCTTCTTCGACGTGGCCAAGGATCCCAAGCGCCCCTTCCTGATTGACGCCGGCGACACCCGGGTGCGGGTTGTGGGCACGGCGTTCGACGTTCGGCGCCGCGACGGCTCGGTGGCTGTCGCCGTCCAGCGCGGCCTGGTCGAGGTGCGCCCCACGACGGATCGCGCCGCCGCTCCCTACCGTCTGAAGCCCGGCCAGGGCCTTTCGCACGTGGAAGGCAAGGCGGGCGCCCGCGTTGCGGCGGTCGAGACCGGCGAAATCACCAGCTGGCGTGAAGGGCGACTGATCTATCGTGATCGGCCGCTGTCCGAGATCGCCGGCGACATGAACCGCCTGTTCGACCGTCCCGTGAAGCTGGGCGATGCGCGCGCCGCGAGCATGCGACTTTCCGGTGTGTTGATCGTGGATCGGCAGGATGCGATGATTGGGCGACTGTCTAATCTGCTTCCCGTCCGGGCGACGACCACTCAAGACGCGGTCGTGATCAGGGCGCGCTAGAGCCTAGTTGATGCGAACGGGATCGTTCCAGGCGGCGAGGCGACGGCTCTAGGGTTCCAGAGCTGGAGCGCATGATCTCGAACGCGGGCTTCCCGTTTCTCCGCCGATCCACAGTTTTTCATGGACCGCCCGTCCGTGCGCGCCTCTGCGCGCC
This sequence comes from Caulobacter sp., assembly GCF_965279145.1. Lineage (NCBI taxonomy): Bacteria > Pseudomonadati > Pseudomonadota > Alphaproteobacteria > Caulobacterales > Caulobacteraceae > Caulobacter > Caulobacter sp. The sequence goes on along the minus strand of NZ_OZ257139.1, from coordinate 3,760,267 downwards.
CGCCGTCCTGCTAACCCTGACCTCGTCGCTGGCCCTCGCTTCGGCCGCGTCGGCCGCGGCGCCCACGCGCCATGCCATCCACATCGCCGCCAAGGCGCGATCCGAAGCCCTGATCGACCTGGGCGTCCAGGCCCGGGTGACGCTGGGCGGCGCATCGACCTGCCCCGGCAAGGGCCCGGCGGTCTTCGGACTGATGACCCTGAGGCAGGCCCTGACCCGGCTTACCGCGGGCGCGCCATGCCGGTTCGAGATCCTCGACGGCTCCACCGTCCGCATCGTGGCGGTCAAGCCCGCTCCGGCGCAGGTCGTCGCGCCGACGCCCGGCGGGCGCGAGATCCTGGCCCTGGACGAGGTGCTGGTGACGGCGACCAAGCGCCAGACCAGCCTGCGCTCGGCCCCGGGGGCCATCAGCGTGGTCGGCGCCGCGCGACTGAACGACACCGGCGCGGTCGCCACCACCAGCATCTCGCAGCAGACGGCCGGCTTCTTCACCACCAACCTGGGCGCGGCGCGCAACAAGATCATGCTGCGCGGGCTCTCGGACGGCACCTTCACAGGCCGCACGCAGCAGACCGTCGCCACCTATCTCGATAATGTTCCCCTCACCTACAACGCCCCCGACCCCGACCTTCGGCTGATCGACGTGGAGCGGGTCGAGGTGCTGCGCGGCCCCCAGGGATCGCTGTATGGCAGCGGATCGCTCAGCGGCGTCTATCGGATCGTCAGCCGTAAACCCGACCTCGAGAACGCCTCGGGCTCGATGCTGGGCAGTATCGCGGCCACGGAATCCGGCTCGCCCAGCCAGAAGCTTGAGGCGGTCGTCAATCTGCCCATCCTCGCCAGGCGGGGCGCCCTGCGCGTCGCCGCCTACAGCGACGTGGATGGCGGCTATGTCGACGACGTCAATCTGCGCCTGTCGAACGTGGATCGCACCACGCGCCTGGGCGGCCGGGCGGCGCTGGCGTTCCAGGTCGACCCGTCGTGGCTGGTGACCCTTTCGGTCGCGCGCCAGGAGTTGCGCTCGACCGACACCCAATACACCACGCCCGCCCTGGGCGGTCAGAGGCGCGCCAATCAGGTGCGCGAGACCCATAGCAACCAGTTCAGCCAGGGCGCCCTGACCGTGGCCGGCGAAGGTCCCTGGGGTCGGTTTCAGTCCTCGACCGGCTATGTCGATCACCGGTTCGCCAGCCGCTTCGACGCCACCGCCGCCCTGGCCGCCGACAGCCCCGACGCCATTGAGCTGGGCCTGTTCGACGAGTCCAGCCACATCAAGCTGCTGGCCGAGGACGCCGTGCTGTCATCGCCCGACACCGGCCGTCTTCGATGGCTGGTGGGTCTGTATGGACTATTGAGTCGCGAGGACAGCACCGGCGAACTGCGCGTCCGGACGACCGCCGACCCCTCGCGCCTCGTCTACCTGGAGGACCGCCGCGACCACCGGCGCGAACTGGCCGCCTATGGCGAGGCGACCTACGACCTGGTGTGGGGCTGGTCGGTCAGCCTCGGCGGCCGGGCTTTCAGCACCCACATCCGCACGACATCCCATATCCTGGCCTCACCGCCCGGCCAGTCGCGGTCATCGGAGCGCTCCGCCTCCTTCACCGGCGTCTCGCCCAAGCTGACCCTGCAGCACGCGTGGGGCGAAAACGGCATGATCTATCTGCTGAGTTCGGAGGGCTATCGCTCGGGCGGGTTCAACTCCGGGGGCACGACGGCGCTGTCGGCCCTGCGCTCCTCGTTCAAGCCCGACCACCTGCGCAACTACGAGATTGGGGCCAGCGCCGAGCCCTTCCTGGGTCGGATGACCGTGCGCGCCGCCCTGTTTCACGACGTCTGGACCGATATTCAGACCGACCAGTATCTGAGCTCGGGCCTGTCCTACACCGCCAATGTCGGCAACGGCCGCAACACCGGGCTGGAGATCGAGAGCGTCCTGCATCCCACGGCCCGACTGACGCTCTCGGCCAACGCCCTGTTCAATCGCCCGCGCCTGACCAAGGTGGATCCGACCTTCGCCTCGGCCGCCCAGAGCGCCCTGCCCGGCGTTCCCGACCTCTCGGCGGGCATGCTGATCCGCCACGAGCGCCCGCTGAGCGACACCGCCAACCTGATCCTGACCGCGCAGCTGGGCTATATCGGCCGCTCGCGCCTGACCTTTGACCGCCGCTACTCGCCGTCGATGGGAGGCTATGTCACGGGCCGGCTGGGCGCGCAGGTCACGTCCGGCCCCTGGCGCGTGGCGCTCGCGGTGACAAACCCGGCCAACGCCTCCAGCGACACCTTCGCCTATGGCAACCCCTTCAGCTTCGGCCAGGTTCGCCAGGTCACGCCCCTGCGGCCCAGAACCTGGAACCTGGATATCTCCCGCGCGTTCTGATCCGTTCGCCTGCTGATTAATTTTTCATGAGGGAGCCGTCTCGCGGCGCCGTCTACCCAATGACGGGCCAGCCTTTGGCTGGAGTCAGGGGAAGACGGATGTCGGTGCTATCGGGGCTTGTTTGCGCGCACAACGAAGAAACTCGCATCGCCGAGTGCCTTGCGCGCCTGTCCTTCTGCGATGAAATCGTCGTGGTGGCCGACCGCTGTACGGACCGAACGGAAGCTATCGCCAGGCAGATGGGGGCCCGGGTCATCTCGGGGATCTTCCCGGTCGAGGGCGTCCGCAAGACCGCAGGCGTGGCCGCCTGTCGAGGCGAATGGATTTTCGAGCTCGACGCTGATGAAGCCGTCCCTCCCGAACTCGCCGACGAAGTTCGCAAAGCCATCGACGCCTCCGCCTCGGGGGACTGGTACCAGGTGCCGGTGGACAACTTCGTCGGCGACCGTCTCGTTCGCCACGGCTGGGGCGGCTCGTTCGGCGCCTCGTCGGTCGCCCGCCTGTTTCGCAAGGGCTGCAAGACCTGGAAGACCGAACGGGTGCATCCGGGCGCCAACTTCACCGGCCAGTACGGCGGCCGCCTGAACAATCCGATCCTGCACAAGGTCGATGACGACATCGCCGACATGGTGCAGCGCCTGAACCGCTACACCGCCCTGCGCGGCCAGGACCTGGCCGACAGCGGCAAGATCAAGAGCCTGTGGGACGACCTGTTCCGCGGCGTGCGGCGGTTCTTCAAGTGCTACGTGTCGCGCAAGGGCTATCGCGAGGGCGACCTGGGCTTCCTGATCGCCATCATGGCCGGGCTGTATCCGCTGCTGTCGAACCTGCGGGCGCGCGAGTTCCTGTATCTGGGCCGCCGGGACCCCAATCCCGCGATGAGCGCGTCGGTCGTCGGCCTGGGCCTGACCATGGAGGATGTCCGGCTGGGCCATTCGGGCTAAACCCGCCGGGCATGACGTTTCACGGACTTCTGATCACGGCCCTGCTGGGCCCTGAACTCGCGCGCTGGAAAGCCGCAGGCCACGCGCCGGTGTTCTGGTGGCGCGACGATGACGCGCGCCGGCCCAGCCCGGCGCTGGATCGACTTTTGGAGCTCTCGCGCCGCTTCGGGGCGCCGATCACCCTCGCCGCCGTGCCCGATGGCGACCTGCCGGCCCTCGCACAGGTCTGCGCCAGCACGCCGGGTGTCGAGCTGGCCATCCACGGCTTTCGCCACGAGAACCGCGCTCCGGCAGGCCAGCCTTCGGGCGAGGTCAATGATCAGGACAGCCTCGAAGGGGTGGCGGCGGAGGTCGAGGCCGCCATCGCCGTGTTCGCGCGCGCCGGCGTCGAGGCCGAGCTGTTCGTGCCGCCCTGGAACAACGCCCACCCCACGCTGGACGCCGCTCTGGTGCGCCACGGCCTGGTGGTGTCGCGCTACGGCGAGCTTCGCGCGCCGGGCGCCGCCCCGCCCCGTATCGACGCCCATCTGGATGTGATGCGATGGAAGCCGACGGCGCGCTTTCGCGGCGCGCGGCGGTTCCTGTTGCGGGCGAGACGCCTGCTGGTCGAGCGCCGGGTGCGCGGCCTGTGGGACGATCCGATCGGCCTGCTGACCCATCATCTGGATCATGACGAGGCCAGCTGGACGTTCCTCGAGGCGTTTCTGGCGCGGTTCACGCCGGTGAGCCGGCGGGGGCTTTAGGCCGTACTTTAATCCGTTTCCCCGGCGAAGGCCGGGGCCCAGATCGAACCCGGAGAGGCTGCACTTCCGGCGAAGCCGAAGGCGCGTCATCCCCAAAAGCTCAGGCTGAATCTGGGCCCCGGCTTTCGCCGGGGAGAGCGGCGTTTTATTAGCCCGCCACCAGCGAGAAGTCCGCCACCTGCCCCATGGCGTCGCGCACGGCGGCCAGGGTCTTGAGGCGGTTGTCGCGTTCGGCCGGAACCTCGGAATTGACGAACACGCCGTCGAGGAAGGCGTCGACAGGGCCTCGAAGGCCGGCCAGTTCCTGCATCGCGCCGGTGAAGTCTTCCTTGGCCAGCGCCGCCGCGAGGGCCGGCTCGACCATGCGCAGGGCGTCGTGCAGTTGCACTTCCGGCGCCGAGGCGTCGTCCAGCAGGCCGCGTTCGCCCTCGGCCTTCCAGCCCTTCTTCTCCTCGGCCTTGAGGATGTTGGAGGCGCGCTTGTAGCCGGCCAGCAGGTTCTTGCCGTCGTCGGTCTTCAGGAAGCCGTCCAGAGCCTCGACCCGGGCGACGTTCGTACTCAGTTCGGCTCCGTCCCAATCGCTCAACACAGCATCGATCACGTCGTGCCGCACACCTTGCTCACGCAGGATGACCTTGAGGCGATCATTGATGAAGCTACGAAGCCCAAGCCTGCTCCCCGCTTCCGCCAAGGCGTTCTGGAAGGCGATCTTCGCCATAAAATCCGCTGGCGGCGCAGCATCGGCGGCTACGAGACGCCCCATCGCTCGTCCAAGCAGGGTCTCAAACGTCTCAAACCAAACGCCGCCATTCTGATCTTCGATCTTCCGATCGAAGCGGACGTTGCTGGATAGGATGATGCGAACAACCCCCAACGCCGCTCGACGCAACGCATAGGGGTCCTTCGACCCCGTCGGCTTCTCGTCGATCGCGAAGAACCCAACCAGCGTATCCAGCTTGTCCGCCAGAGCCACAGCCACGCTCAGCGGCGCGGTCGGGACGGCGTCGGCCGGGCCCTGCGGCTTGTAGTGGTCGCGGATGGCGTCGGCGATCTCGGGGTCCATCTTGGCTTCGCGGGCGTAGTAGCCGCCCATCAGGCCCTGGAGTTCGGGGAACTCGCCGACCATCAGCGAGCTCAGATCAGCCTTGGCCAAGCGCGCGGCCGTGCCGGCCTTTTCCACGTCAGCGCCAACCAGCGGCGCGATCTCGCGGGCCAGGGCCTCGATACGCTTCACGCGCTCGGCCATCGTGCCCAGCTTGGCGTGGAAGGTGACGCCGTTCAGCTTTTCCAGCCACTCATCAAAGTTGCCGGCCTTGCGGTCCTCGTCCCAGAAGAAGCGGGCGTCGGACAGGCGGGCCGACAGCACCTTGGCGTTGCCGGCGGCGATCACCTTGCCGCCGTCGGCGGCCGCGATGTTGGCGATGGTGATGAAGTGCGGGGCCAGGCCCTCGCGCGCCGGATCGCGGACGGCGAAATACTTCTGGTGGGTCCGCATCGAGGTGCGGATCGCCTCGGCCGGCAAATCCAGGAATGACGGATCCATGTCGCCCAGCACCGGGGTCGGCCATTCGGCCAGGCCCGCGACTTCTTCCAGCAGGCCCAGGTCTTCGACCAGTTCCAGATTGCGGGCGAAGCACAGGGTCTTGCAGCCTTCCAGGATGCGCGCCTTGCGCTCCTCGACGTCCAGCACGACGAAGTGGTCGTTCAGGCCCTTGGCGTATTCGTCGAAGTCGCGGACGCGGAACGGCTGGGCGTCACCCATGAACCGGTGGCCTTCGGAGATGTCGCCGCTCTCGATGCCCTCGATGCTGAACGGCACGACCTCGCGGTCGAACACGCACAGGATGCGCTTCAGCGGCCGCACCCAGCGCAGCTTGCACGTGCCCCAGGTCATCGACTTGGGCCAGGCGAAGCCGCGCACGATGGCCTCGACCATCTCGGCGATGATCTCGGTGGTCGGGCGGCCGGTCTTCTCGATGAAGGCCATATAGACGCCGTCGCGCTCGACCAGCTGGTCCTGGGTCAGGCCGGCCTTGCGCAGGAAGCCTTCCATGGCCTGCGGCGGCGCGCCGACGCGCGGGCCCTTCAGCTCTTCCTTGCGGTCGGCCTGGGCGATCGGCAGGCCCTCGACCACCAGGGTCAGGCGGCGCGGACCGGCGAAGGTCTTAAGGGCCTCGGGCAGGAAGCCGGCGGCGGCGAGATGCTCGCGCGCCATGCGCTCGAGGTCGCGCGCGGCGTTTGCCTGCATGCGCGCGGGGATTTCTTCGGAGAACAGTTCGAGGAGAAGCTGGGGCATGTGACTTACGCGGCTTCCTGTTGAGCGACCCAAGCGCTGGCGCACATCTTACAAAGGTCGCGGATGCGTCCGATGTAGCTGGCGCGCTCGGCGACGGCGATCGCGCCGCGGGCGTTCATCAGGTTGAAAAGGTGGCTGGCCTTGAGGACCATGTCGTAGGCGGGCAGGACAAGCGCCTTGCCCTGGTATTCGCGGGCCAGCATCAGCGGGACTTGGCGCTCCATGTCCTCGAACTGGCCCTTCAGCACGGCCACGTCATAGCCGTGGAAGTTGGCTTCCGAGTGCTGGCGCTCGTTCTCCAGGAACACGTCGCCATAGGTCATCGCGCCCAGCGGCGAGTCCGGGTCGTTGAACGGCAGGTCATAGACGTTGTCGACGCCGAACACGTACATCGCCAGGCGTTCCAGGCCGTAGGTCAGCTCGCCGGCCACCGGCGAGACGTCCAGGCCGCCCACCTGCTGGAAGTAGGTGTACTGGCTGACCTCCATGCCGTCGCACCAGACTTCCCAGCCCAGGCCCCAGGCGCCGACGGTGGGGTTTTCCCAGTCGTCCTCGACAAAGCGGATGTCGTGCAGGCGCAGGTCCAGGCCGATCGCTTCCAGCGACCCCAGATACAGGTCCTGCATGTTGGGCGGATTGGGCTTCAGGATCACCTGGTACTGGTAATAGTGCTGCAGGCGGTTGGGGTTCTCGCCATAGCGCCCGTCGCCCGGACGGCGCGAGGGCTGCACATAGGCCGCGTTCCACGGCTTGGGACCGAGAGCGCGCAGCACCGTGGCCGGGTGCAGGGTGCCGGCCCCCACCTCGATGTCGTGCGGCTGCAGGATCGCGCAGCCGTGTTCGCTCCAATAGTTATGGAGCGTCAGGATCAGGGCTTGAAACGAGGTGGGCTTGGGGCGCGACATCAGTGTCCGAACAGGGCCAGAAAAAAGTCGGCGGACCATAGGGCCCGCCGACAGGTGCTTCAAGCAAAGTTGGGACGTGGAAGGGCCTAGTTGCCCTTGGGCGCGCTGCGCTTGCCGGCATTGCTCATCGGCTTGCCGTACTTGGCGCGGTTCTCTGGCGTGTCGGCCACCGGGCCGTTGGTCACGACATTGGCGTCGCCGGCCTTCAGCAAGGCCTGGGCTTCCGGCGTTTGCGACGACATCGGAATCACGCCGGCGGTGTCGGTCCCGGTGCTCGCGGCCGAAGGCGCGACAGCCGGATTGGGGCTCAGCGTGCTGGGATCATTGACGGCGGCCGGCGGAGCCGCTGGATTGGGCGCTACAGGCGGCGAGGCGGGAGCAGCCTGCGGCTGGCTGGCGGCTGTGTTCGTGCTTGCCGCGGCGGCGGCCGGAGCCTGGTCCATGGTGGACGGGGCCGTCTGGGCCATGGCGGCGCCGGACATCAGGGCGGCGACGGCGGCTGCGGAGAGAAGGCGGATAATCATGGCGGAGCTCCTGTTCCTTGGCAGGGACTACGCCTGAGATGCGGGGTGGGTTCCGGGATCACGGGCTCGTGATCACCCATTCCGCTACTTGAAGAAGAAAACCAGGGCGGCGCCGGCCACGATCAGGGCGAAACCCAGAAAGGTCGTCCACTTCAAGGCCTCACCCAGATAGAAATACGAAAACAGCGTGAAGACGATCAGGGTTATGGCTTCTTGGCCGGTCTTCAACTGCGCTGTCGAATAGACTTGATGCCCCAGACGATTAGCGGGAACAGCCAACATATATTCCGGCAAGGCGATCAGCCAACTGCTGACAATGGCCAGAGGCAGCGTCAGGCTCTTGTTTTTCAGATGGCCGTACCACGCGAAGGTCATGAACACGTTCGAGGCGATCAGCATCAGCCAGGGCGCGAACTTCATCCAGGTGGCGGGCATGTGAAAAACCTCGTGGCAGAACGAACTGGTGTGACAGCCGCTCCAATCAAGTCCCCAGGCGAACGCATAGGCGGACCCCGGCGGCGATATCGCTGATTTTTGATGCAAAGATGGCGACCGTTGCCTGAATATTGAGCGCCGCGCCCGTTTCCTTTCCAATTCCTTGATAGCCGTCCGCACGCCACGACCCTCGCCCGATAGCGTGACCAGCGCCGGGGAAAACGATGCAGCGCGTGATGGCGGCGTCGGCGGTGATCAAACGGGCGCGAAGCGCCCGCCAACCAAGCAAGGGGAGCCCGCGACAACGGCGGGCCGGAGCAAGGCGGATGAAACTGATCATAGCGGTCGTCAAACCCTTCAAGCTGGACGAGGTCCGCGAGGCGCTCGTCGCGGCTGGCGTCGAAGGTCTGACGGTGTCCGAAGTCAAGGGCTACGGCCGCCAGAAGGGCCAGACCGAGATCTATCGGGGCGCGGAGTACCAAGTGAACTTCGTTCCCAAGGTGAAGCTGGAAGCGGTCGTGGACGACGCTTCGGCAGCCAAGGCGGTCGAGGCGGTGAAAGCCGCGGCGGCCACGGGCAAGATCGGCGACGGCAAGATCTTCGTCCTCAACGTGGAAGAAGCCGTGCGCATCCGGACCGGCGAAACCGGCCCGGCCGCTCTTTAGTGCTCATCGGGAACAGGGGATAACCGACGATGAAATTGACCTTCAAACCGCTGGCCGGGCTTGTGCTCGCCGCGACACTGGCCGGAGCCCCGCTTGGGGCCACGGCCTTCGCCCAGGACGCCGCCGCGCCCGCGCCCGCCGCCGCAGCGCCCGCCGAGGCCGCTCCGGCTCCGGTCGCCGCGCCGGCTGAAGCCGCGCCCGCCGCGCCGACCATCACCGACACCGTGGACAAGGGCGACAACGCCTGGATGCTCACGTCCACCCTGCTGGTCCTGCTGATGATCCTGCCGGGTCTGGCGCTGTTCTACGGCGGTCTGGTCCGTTCCAAGAACATGCTGTCGGTCATGATGCAGGTGTCGACCGTCGGCATCATCGGCATCATCACCTGGGCGCTGTGGGGCTATAGCCTGGCGTTCACGGACGGTGGCAGCTGGGACAGCTTCGTCGGCGGCCTGAGCCGACTGTTCCTCAAGGACGTCACCCCGGCCAGCAACGTCGCGACGTTCTCGACCGGCGTGGTCATCCCCGAATTCACCTTCATCGCGTTCCAGTCGACCTTCGCGGCCATCACCGCCGCCCTGGTCATCGGCTCGCTGGTTGAGCGCATCAAGTTCTCGGCCGTGGTGGTGTTCGCGGTTCTGTGGCCGCTGCTCTCCTACTACCCGATCGCCCACATGGTCTGGTGGTGGCCTGGCCCCGACGCCATCGCCCTGAACCCGACCGCTCCGATCAGGGCCGGTCTGAGCTGGACCTTCGGCGCCCTCGACTTCGCCGGCGGCACCGTGGTTCACATCAACGCCGGTATCGCCGCCCTGGTCGGCGCCCTGATCCTCGGCAAGCGCCAAGGCTATGGCAAGGAACCCATGCCGCCGCACTCCCTGACCCTGACCCTCGTGGGCGCTGGTCTGCTGTGGGTGGGCTGGTTCGGCTTCAACGCCGGCTCGAACCTGGAATCCAACGGCTACGCCTCGCTGGCGATGATCAACACCTTCCTGGCCACCGCAATGGCGGGCATCTCGTGGATCGCCGTGGAATGGGTCACCCGCAAGAAGCCTTCGGCCCTTGGCCTGGCTTCGGGTCTGGTCGCCGGCCTGGTGGCCGTCACCCCGGCCGCCGGTTTCGCCGGCCCGATGGGCTCGATCATCCTGGGTCTGGTCGTCTCGCCGATCTGCATCTTCTTCTGCTCGGTCGTGAAGAACGCGCTGAAGTACGATGACAGCCTGGACGCCTTCGGCATCCACGGCATCGGCGGCATCGTCGGCGCCATCTCCACCGGCCTGCTGGTCAACCCCGCCTGGGGCGGCGCCGGCGTCGTCGACTACACCAGCTGCGCCAAGGACGGCGACCTGTCGACCTGCGACACGGCCGTCTACAGCCTGGCCACCCAGGTCATGGCCCAGGTGAAGGCCGTCGGCGTGACCATCATCTGGTCGGCAATCGCCAGCGCCATCGTCTTCTTCATCATCAAGCTGATCATCGGCCTGAAGGCCGCGCCTGAAGCCGAAGAAGAAGGTCTGGACATCTCCGAGCACGGCGAACGCGCCTACCACAGTTAAGCCTCAGGGCTCAGCCGATACAGATGGGGCGCGGAGGCTTTGGCTTCCGCGCCCTTTTCTCTGGGTCAAACCTCGGGATCAGGGCGCCGTGGCCGCCGCGACGACGGGCGCGCGGCGGGCCCGCAGGATCGGCACGGGCGGATCCAGGATCTGGCCCTTCATCACCGGGTTGATCGCCTTGCCCGGCGTGGGCAGCACCAGGATCTTCCGCACCACATCCATGCCCTCGACCACATGGCCGAAAGCCGCGAAGCCCAGGTTGTCGCCCGGCGCGGCCGGATCGGCGTCCAGATAGGGGGCGTCGCCAACGCAGATGAAGAAGTCCGAGGTCGCTGTGCCGGGCGCGTTGCGGCCGATCGAGAGCGTTCCGTCGGTATGCTTGAGCCCCGTCTTGGTGGTCGGCTCGTGCGGGATCGGCTTGAGCACCTTGGCGGGATCGTTCTGCACCCCGCCCTGGATCAGGCCATAGTCCACGGAATTGGGGGCCCGGGAGGCGCGGAAGAAATGCGCGCCGTCATAGCGCTTCTGATCGACATAGCGCAGGAAGTTGCCGGCCGTGATCGGGGCCTTGGCCAGTTCCAGGTCGATGACGATCCGACCCAGGCTGGTGTCGAGATTGACCCGCACGACGCCCGGCGCCGGCGGAGGCGGGCCGACCGGCGGCGCAACGGCCGTAGGCGCCGTAGCCGCCGTCTGGGCCAGAGTCGGCGCGGCGGTAAGGCTCAGCGCGCCCGCGATCAGATCCCGTCGCTTGATCATCTCAATCTCCCTTTCCATCGCCCAGCCGGCAGCGCCGCACCCACCAGTCGGGACGCATGCTCTCCAGCCGCTCGACAAGCCCCTCGGCCTCGATATCGCCGGCGCAGAGCGCGAAGCAGGTGGCGCCCGAGCCCGACATCCGGGCCATCAGACTTTCAGGTTCGTCGCGTAGGACGTCCAGCACCTCGCCGATGCGCGGCTCCAGCGCCACGGCGGGGGCTTCCAGATCGTTGCGGGTGGCGACCGACAGCCAGGCGGCGACCTCCTCGGCGCTCTCGAAGGCTTCCGGCATCCAGGGCCGGGCCTCGCCCTCGGGCGCCACCGCCGCGTCATAGGCGCGATAGACCGCGCCCGTCGGCGACGGAACCAGCGGATTGACGAGGACCGCGTGCAGCACAGGGAGCCCCGGCGCGGGCGACAGGCGCTCTCCCCGCCCCTCGGCCATCACCGCTCGACCCCAAAGGCATGCCGCCCCATCGGCGCCGAGGCTCGCGGCCATGGCCTCGAGCGCGTCGTCAGACAGGTTCGGCGCCAGGGCGTCTCGCAGCAGCCGCAGGGCCGCGCCGGCGTCGCTGGAGCCACCGCCCAGGCCGGCGGCTATGGGCAAGCGCTTGTCCAGCAGCAGGCGGAACGGCGGCAGCGGCGTCCGGGCGGCGGCATGGAAGGCCCGGGCCGCCCGCATCACCAGATTGTCGTCGCCCGCCGGGATGGCGGCGCCGAACAGTCCCGTGGTCTCGAAACCGGGCGCGTCGGCGGCCTGGATCGACAGGCCGTCGCCGACGTCGGCAAAGACCATCAGGCTGGAGACCGGATGATAGCCCTCAAAGTCCGGACCCCCGACATGGAGGAACAGGTTGACCTTGGCTGGGGCGAAGGCGGAAAGGCGCATGACGGGCCCCGGTCCCAATGGTGAACGCTAGCCCGTCCGATAGCTCAGTTATGAGCGATGGTCGACGCCGCCGCGGGAACCGTCGCGCCCAGCCCGTCCTTCAGCTTGGCCTCGGACTCGGCCTTCTGCTTGTCGCCGGGTTCTAGCGACAGCACCCGACGCCACTGGAAACGGGCCTCGATCTGCCGGCCCGCGCGCCAATAGGCGTCGCCAAGGTGGCCATTGACGTCCGGGTCGCCGGGCTCCAGCTCGACCGCCGCTTCCAGCTTTTCCACAGCGGTCTTGTAGTCGCCCAGCCGGTAGTAGGCCCAGCCCAGGGAGTCGAGCATGGCGCCCGACTGCGGACGGGCGTCCACGGCCTTCTGCACCATGGCCAAGGCCTCAGGGAGGCGCTCATTGCGGTCGATCCAGGAATAGCCCAGGAAGTTCAGCAGTTCCGGCTCATCGGGGTTGAGCTTCAGGGCCGCGCCCAGGTCACGCTCGGCCTCTGACCAGCGTCCGGCCCGCTCCAGGGCGATGCCCCGCAGATACAGAACCCGCCAGTCGGGCCGGCCGGCTTCCTGGGCGATCAGCTTGTCCAGAACGGCGGCCGATTCATCCCAGCGCTCATTGGCCCTGAGAAGGTCAGCCAGGGCGATCTGGGCGTCGCGATCGCCGGGAGCGGAGACCAGGGAGGCGTGGGCGATTTCCAGCGCCCGGGTCTTGTCGCCGCTCTCCTGATACGTCCAGGCCAGCTTGCCCTGGGCCGTCTGGTATTGAGCCGAGCTGGCCGGGATGTGGCCAAAGGCCTCGATCGCGCCACGGTGATCATCGGCCTGGTTCAGCAGGTCGCCCAGCAGCAACCAGGCCTCGTCGCGATCAGGATCCAGTCGAAGCGCCATGCGCAGATAGGCCAGGGCGAACTGACTCTGGCGTTCGCCCGCGAAGGTCGCGGCGCAGGCGATCAGGTTCTGGGCCGCGCCCTGCTTGATCGTCGGCGCCGCCGGCGGAGCGCCCTTGGCGGCGGCCCGGGCGCGGGCCCGGCGCAGGGCGACATCGTCGGGATCGCTGGCCAGGGCCTGATCATACAGCGCGATCGCGTCGGCCTGACGCTTGCGACGCTCCAGGAACCCGCCGTAGTCCAACGTGAACAGCCCGCCGGTGGCCGAGGTGGTCGTCAGCGCCTTGTAGTCGGTCTCGGCCTCGTCATAGCGCTTGGCCCGCTCGTAGAGACGCGCCTGGCCCAGTTGACCGAAATACTGCACCAGGCGGTCGTTCTGCAGAACCGGCTGCACCGTCGCGCCCTCGGCGTCGCCCGCCGCTGCGGCGGCCCAGGGCCCCAGAAGGGCGCTGATCTGCCGATGCGGGAAACCGATCGGCTCGGCCTTCAGCAGGGCCTGGGCGTCCTTGCCCTTGCCCGAGGCCAGGAACTCGACCACCCGGGTCAGGGCGCCCAGGCGTTTGATCGCCTCGGGGGTGTCTTCGCCCCGCGGCGCGAGCTGGGCGGCGCGGGTGACTTCGCCCGAAAGCAGCAGGGCGGTGAACGTGCGCTCGTTGATGACGCCGGGTTCCTCATCCAGCACGCCGGCCACGCCGAAATAGTCGGCCGCCTCACGCGTGCGCCCGTCGCGCAGCGCCGCCTGCCCGGCCAGGAACTGGCCGTACGAGGTTCGCGTGTCGAAGGGGGAATAGCCGGTCGAGACCGGGCCGCGCAGAGCCGAACTATTGGGGCTGGTGGCGCAGGCCGTCAGGGTCAGGAGGGATGCGGCGGCGAGAAGGACTTTGAAACGCATCCCGCCACCCTGTTGGGTTTCGACGCGCGCCGCAAGCGGCAGCGCGCGTCGAAGCGGTCTACATGTTCGGATAGTTGGGGCCGCCGCCGCCTTCGGGCGTGGTCCAGACGATGTTCTGCGACGGATCCTTGATGTCGCAGGTTTTGCAGTGGACGCAGTTCTGAGCGTTGATCTGGAAGCGCGGATCGGTCCCCTGCTCGTTGTAGAGCACCTCATAGACGCCGGCCGGGCAGTAGAGCCGCGCCGGTTCGCCGTACTTGGGCAGGTTCACCGAGATGGGGATCGAAGGATCCTTCAGCCTCAGGTGAGCGGGCTGATCTTCCTCGTGATTGGTCGCCGACAGGAACACCGAAGACAGCTTGTCGAAGCTGATCACGCCGTCAGGCTTGGGATAGACGATCGGCTTGTAGTCCTTGGCCAGGCCGGTCGAGGCGGCGTCGGTCTTGTCGTGCTTCATCGTGCCGAAGAACGAGAAGCCGCCGGTCAGGTGGGTGACCCACATGTCGAACATGCCGGCGGCGCCGCCGAAGAAGGTGCCCAGCTTGCCCAGCAGCGGCTTGGCGTTGCGGACGACCTTGAGCTCCTTGGCGACCCAGCTCTTTTCGAAGGCGGCCTGATACTCGACCAGTTCGTCGCTGGCGCGGCCGGCGCCCAGGGCCTTGAAGGCCTGTTCGGCGGCCAGCATGCCGGTCTTCATGGCGTTGTGGCTGCCCTTGATGCGGGGCACGTTGACGAAGCCGGCCGAGCAGCCGATCAGCGCGCCGCCCGGGAAGGTCAGCTTGGGGATCGACTGGTAGCCGCCTTCGGTGATGGCCCGCGCGCCATAGGAGATGCGGCGCCCGCCTTCCAGGTGCGGCTTGACCGACGGATGGTGCTTGAAGCGCTGGAACTCGTCGAACGGCGACAGCCACGGGTTCTTGTAGTTCAGGTGCACCACATAGCCGATCGACACGTAGTTATCGCCGAAGTGGTACATGAAGCTGCCGCCGCCGGTCTTGTCGTCCAGCGGCCAGCCGGTGGTGTGCTCGGCCAGGCCCGGCTGATGCTTCTCGGGCGGCACCTGCCACAGTTCCTTGATGCCGATGCCGTACTTCTGCGGCGACTTGCCGGCCTGCAGGTCGAACTTGGCGATCAGTTGCTTGGCCAGCGAGCCGCGCACGCCCTCGGCGATGAACACGTACTTGCCGTGCAGTTCCATGCCGGGCTGATAATCGGGCTTGTGCTCGCCGTCCTTGGCGATGCCGACCACCCCGACCACGACGCCCTTCAGCGAGCCATCGTCGTTCCAGACCATGTCGGAGGCGGCGAAGCCCGGATAGATCTCGACGCCCAGTTCCTCGGCCTTGCCCGCCAGCCAGCGCGTGAGGTTGCCCAGCGAGGCGATGTAGCAGCCGTGATTGTGCATGAACGGCGGCAGGGCGAACATCGGCAGGGACACCTCGCCCTGGGGGCCCAGGATCAGGAAGCGGTCCTTCGTGACCGGCGTCTCAAGCGGCGCGCCTTCTTCCTTCCAGTTGGGGAAGAGCTCGCTCAGGGCCTTGGGGTCGATCACGGCGCCCGACAGGATGTGCGCGCCGACCTCCGAGCCCTTTTCCAGCAGGGCGACGGAAACCTCGGTCCCGGCCTCGGCCGCCAGTTGCTTGAGCCGGATGGCGGCCGACAGGCCGGCGGGACCGCCGCCGACGATGACGACGTCGTACTCCATCGACTCGCGTTCGAGGACTTCGCTCATGGGATCTCCCGCCCCGGGCCCATCGCTTGCTTTGATGGAGCCCGTCTTATGACTGTTTGAATCTGACCTTATCCGAACGTGACGCAGTGGCGGTCAAGGATAAAGAACCGACTTTTGTTGCGGCGCAGCGTGGAGAGCCGGTGAAGATCGCGCTAAGGATGCCATCATGAGCCCCGCCGTCGATCCGCGCGCCGTCGAAAGCCTGCTTGCCTTCTGGGCGGATGCGGGTGTCGACGCCGCCTATGCGGACGCGCCGATCGACCGTCTGGCCGAAGGCGCGGCCCTGCTGCGGGCCAGGAGCCAGCCGCAACCCGTCGCCGCCCCGGCTCGTCCGGTTCTGGTCGCGGGCGGATCGGCCGACGTCTCGGCGGCGGTCGCCCAGGCGCGCGCTGCGGCCGCCGCCTGTCAGGATCTTGACGCCCTGGCCGCCGCCATCGCCGCCTTCGACGGCTGCCCGCTGAAGTCGCAAGGCGCTCGCCAGGCCGTGTTCTCGCGCGGCCCGGGCGACGCGCCGCTGATGATCATCGGCGAAGGCCCCGGCGCCGACGAAGACGCGCAGGGGCAGCCTTTCGTGGGGCGCGCGGGCCAGCTTCTCGACCGCATGCTGAAGGCGGCCGGCCTGACCGATCGCGCCTTCATCACCAACACCGTCTTCTGGCGTCCGCCCGGCAACCGCACGCCGACCCCGCAGGAACAGGCCGTCTGCGCGCCCTTCGTGGAGCGCGCCATCGCCCTGGTGAGCCCCAGGATGCTGCTGCTGATCGGCGGAGCCTCGGCCAAGGCCCTGCTGAAGCGCGACGAAGGCATTCTGTCGCTGCGTGGCCGCTGGTTCGAATGGACCTCGGCCGACGGCGGACTGGAACTACCCGCCCTGCCCACACTGCATCCCGCCTTCCTGCTCAGACAGCCGGCGAACAAGAAGCGGGCCTGGCAGGACCTGCTGACCCTGACCGAAAGACTTGATCGCCCGGACCGTCCCCACTAGGACTCTCCACCGACCAGTCGGAACGGGGACGCGCGACTCTCGGGGACGCGCGGATACGCATTGCAGCTCATCGCTCGCCCTCTGGCCGTCTTGTCGGCCGTCGCCCTGTGCCTGTTCGCCGCCTTCGGCGTGCGCGCCGCCAGCCTTGAGCCGCTGTCCAAGGACGATGTCCGCTTTTACCGCGCCGCCTTCGCCGCCACCGACCGCGGTGACTTCGACGCCGCCGAGGCCGCTTTCGCCAATACCCGCGACAAGAGCCTGGAAGGCCGCCTGACCTATGCCAAGGTCATGCACCCGCGCGCCTACACCGCCGCCTATGACGAACTGACCGACTGGCTGAAGGCGCATGGCGACGAGGCGGGCGCCGACCGGGTCTACGCCCTGGCCGTCAAGCGCAAGCCTGCAAAGGCCGCCCCGCCCAGGGCGCCGGTTCTGTTCGTCGCTTCCGACAAGGGGCCGCCGCCGGCCGACAAGGCCCGAGGCGCCCGAGAAGCCTATTATTCCGGCGACGTCGCCAAGGCCCTGCAGCTGGCCAAGGCCAGCGGCGAGCGATGGATCGCCGGCCTGGCGTCGTATCGACTGGGTCAGCACACCCAGGCGCAGGACTATTTCAACCAGGTGGCGCGCGACGAAGGCCAGGATGACTGGCTGCGCGCCGCCGGATCCTTCTGGGCCGCGCGAGCCGCCAGCCTGGCCGGGCGAAGCGGCGACGCCCGCACGTTCATGATCCAGGCCGCTCACGCGCCCAACACCTTTTACGGCATGATCGCCGCGCGCCAGTTGGCCCTGGCCGGGGTCGCCGTGCAGGACGATCCCGACGATCCGATCGCCACCCTGATCAGCCGCTTCAACTATGACGGACCCGACGTCGAGTCGCTGGGCCATCTGCTGACCAGCGACGAGCGCGCCCGCCGCGCCGCCGCCCTGGCCCAGATCGGTCGCTGGGCAGAGGCCGGCCAGGAGCTGCGCGTCGGCCTGTCTCTGGCGCAGACCGAGAAGCTGCGGGGCGACTGGATGGCCCTGACCCTGGCCCTGAACGCCCGCGCGCCGCTGAACGCGGGGCGGCCCGTGGCGCGCCTCGGCTCGGAGGAATATCCCCTGCCCCCGCTGGAGCCCAAGGGCGGCTTCACGATCCACAAAGCGATGGTCTATGCGCTGGTGCGCCAGGAAAGCCGCTTCGATCCGATGGCGGTTTCGGGCACCGGGGCGATGGGCCTCATGCAGCTGATGCCGATCGCCGCCGCCCGCGCCGCCGGCGACGACAAGCTGCTGGCCGACAATACGCCGCTGCTGGACCCGGCATTCAACTTGCGGGTCGGTCAGGACTATTTCACCTGGCTGATGGATCGCGGCCTGCAGAGCAACGACATGCTGCGCGCCGTGGCGGCCTATAACGGCGGACCGGGCACCCTGCTGAAGACCCAGGCCCAGCTGGGCGCCGATTGCGACAGCCTGCTGCTGATCGAGAGCCTGCCCGCCGTCGAGACCCGGAACTATGTCGAGAAGGTCGTGGCCTCGTACTGGACCTATCGCCGACTGATGGGCGCCGAGACCCGCACCCTGGACGCCATCGCCAGCGGGGCCCGCGAGGCCGATTTCCGACTGGACCTGTAGGTCAGTAGACGAGCCGCTTGGCGCCGACCGCTCGGGCCAGTCGCGCCAGATCGCCCTCGCCCGCCCGAAAGCCGCCGATGGCGTCGTAGCGACGCACCGACAGCAGCAGCCCCTGTGACGGCGGCGACGGCAGACGCTGAAACCATGAAAGCCCCGGACGCGGCAGCCAGGCGGCCCTGTCCCAGCCGCTGTTGAGCTGCTTCTCCACCGCCGCGCGCCAACCCTCGGGCAAGACCGCGTCGGCCCTCAGGATCAGCAGCCAGTCGCCCCGCGGACCAACGCAAGCCGCCGCCAGCCGTTCGCCGACATCGCCGCGCCGCGTCACGACCCGCGCCCCGCAATCCTCCGCGATGGCCAGGGTGTCATCGGTCGAACCGCCATCGGCCAACACCACCTCGCGCACCAGACCGTCGACGGCCGCCGGCACGAGGCTGGCCAGACACGCCCCGATGAGATGGGCGCTGTCCTGGGTGGGGATGACGACGGTGAGCATGATCCCTGCTTCAGCGCGTCAGAGGGATCGGTCAAGCCTGGTTCTTGTTATGTTCTCATTTCGAGACTAAGGTTTGTTCATGCCCGCTCCCGCCCACCTCAATCGTGTCGCCCTGAAAGGTCGCGGCGCGCGGACCAACGACAGCGGTCGCTTCGAGAGTTTCCGCTCCGAAGCCTTCGAGGATGGCTGGACCGAGGAGGACGAGGCCGCGCGACCGCTGGTCACGACCATCCAGCCGATGAAGTCCAAGACCATCATCGCCAAGAACGACAGCCCCGACATCAGCTTCAACCGCTCGATCAATCCCTACCGGGGCTGCGAGCACGGCTGCATCTACTGTTACGCCCGCCCGGCGCACGCCTATCTGGGGCTGTCGCCAGGCCTCGACTTCGAGTCCCGGCTGTTCTTCAAGCCCGAGGCTGGCAGGCTGCTGGAGCGGGAGCTCTCCAAACCGACCTACAAGCCCCAGGTCATCCACATCGGCGGCGACACCGATCCCTATCAGCCGCAGGAAAAGACCCTGCGCGTCACCCGGGCGGTGATCGAGACTCTGAGCCGGTTCAACCATCCCTTCACGATCATCACCAAGTCAGCCTTGATCACCCGCGACCTCGACATCCTGGGGGCCATGGGCAAGGCCGGGCTGGCGCGGGCGGCGGTGTCGGTGACCACCCTGGATCGCCGGCTGGCCCGCAGCATGGAGCCCCGCGCCGCCACGCCGGAGCGACGCATCGACGCCATCCGCCAGCTGGCCGCCGCCGGAATACCGGTCACCGTGATGTTCGCGCCCTCGATCCCGTCGCTGAACGACCACGAGATGGAAGCGATCCTGCAACGCGCCGCCGAGGCTGGAGCCACCTCGGCCGGCTATGTGGCGTTGCGCCTGCCCCTGGAGATCAACGACCTCTTCCAGCAGTGGCTGGCGACCGATCATCCTGATCGCGCCAAGCGGGTGATGTCGCTGGTGCGCCAGATGCGCGGCGGCGCGGCCTATGCTTCCGAATGGGGAACCCGCATGACCGGCGAGGGACCGGTGGCCGAGGTGATGAGCCAGCGCTTCGAGGTCGCCCGCCGACGCTTCGGGCTGGATGCGCCGGTCCAGAGGATGGACGTCGGAGCGTTCAGGGTCCCGGCCAAGGCCGGCGACCAGCTGAGCCTGTTTTGAGATGGCCGCCTGCGCTCTCGACGCCGCGCCGATCGAGCGCATTGGCGAAGTCATTGCCTTGCTGATCCGGAACAGGCCGATGGGCGATCCCGCTGTTGTCCACGACACCTTCGTGCTCGAGCGCGACTACCCGGTCTCTCCGGAGCGGGTGTTCGCCGCCTTCGCCAATCCTGAGGCAAAGCGGGCCTGGTTCGCGGAAGGCCACAACCACGACCTCGAACGCTTCGAGATGGACTTCCAGGTTGGGGGCGTCGAGATCAGTCGCTACCGAGTCAGACCGAGCGGCCGGTTCGCGGGCGTCGTCCTGTCCAGCGACGGAACCTATCTGGACATCCAGCCGGGCCGGCGGATCGTGATCGCCTCGATCCTGGCCATGGCGGGCGTGCGCCTTTCAGCCTCGCTGGTCACCCTCTCGTTCGCCCCCACGACGGAGGGAACCCGGCTGACCTGCACGCATCAGGGCGCGTTCTTTGAGAACGCCGACGGACCGGAAAGACGCAAGACCGGATGGCGGCGGCTGCTCCACCAATTGGCCGAGGCGCTGGATCGATAAGGCTTAGAAAATTCCGCCAAACTCCTGAAACAGTTAGGCTTCAGCGACAGGCTTAAGGTTGGCCAACGCGCGCCAGGCGGTCGAGGGTCTGGCGAATATGGGCCGCCTCGGCGGCCGTGCCGGCCAGGGCGATGGCGCGGTCGAAGGCGATCCGGGCCTCGTCGTCGCGCCCCATCTGCAACAGGAACGCCCCACGCGCGCCGTGGAAGTGGAAGTAGCCGCCCAGACGCTGCTCCAGCGGCTCGACCATGGCCAGGGCGGCCTCGGGTCCGCGCACCTTGGCCACCGCCACGGCGCGATTCAGCGTCACCACCGGCGAAGGC
The DNA here is from genome assembly GCF_965279145.1 of Caulobacter sp. Taxonomy (NCBI): domain Bacteria; kingdom Pseudomonadati; phylum Pseudomonadota; class Alphaproteobacteria; order Caulobacterales; family Caulobacteraceae; genus Caulobacter; species Caulobacter sp. The sequence goes on along the minus strand of NZ_OZ257139.1, from coordinate 3,739,534 downwards.
TGCATGCGCTCCAGCGTGGCGTACAGTCGGTCGATGCCGCCCCAGTCGGTGTCCTCGGGCGTCGCCGCGCGGGCGTGCAGGGCCGCGATCGCCGCCTGAACCTGATACGGGCCCGGCTGACGCCGTCGCATCGCCTTGTCGATCAGGGCCAGCCCCTCATCGATCATGCGCCTGCTCCAAAGTCCGCGATCCTGATCGTCCAGCAAGACAGCCACGCCCTGCTCGTCGAACCGCGCGGCCGACCGCGCGTGCTGAAGCAGCATCAGGGCGGTCAGGCCCATGATCTCGGGCTCGGCCGGGAACAGGCGCAGCAGCAGGCGCGCCAGGCGAATGGCCTCGTCGCATAGCGGCCCCCTCGCCTCCACGGCCGCGCCGCTGGCCGAGTAGCCCTCATTGAAGACCAGGTAGAGCATCGCCGCCACGGCCGCGAGGCGCTCGGCGCGCTCGATCGGGCCCGGCGTCTCGAAGGCCGCGTCTCCGCCGGCCACACGGGCCTTGGCGCGGGTGATACGCTGCTCCATGGCGACTTCGGTGACCAGGAAGGCCCTGGCGATCTGCCTGACCGACAGGCCCGAGATCACGCGCAGGGCCAGGGCGATCTGCTGGGTGGCCGGCAGGTCCGGATGGCAGCAGATGAACAGCAGGCGCAGGACGTCATCGCGGTAGTGCGACCCGTCCAGCCGTTCGGCCAGATCGGTCTCGGCGTCCTCGAGGTTCGACAGCAGTTCCTCGGGCGGCAGCGACTGATGGCGACTGCGCCGTCGGCTGGCGTCAATCGCGGCGTTGCGCCCGACCAGGATCAGCCAGGCGGTGGGATCACGTGGCGGTCCCTTGGTCGGCCAGTTGCGCAGGGCGCGCAGGCAGGCGTCCTGAAACGCCTCCTCGGCCGCGTCGAGATCACGGAAGTAGCGCAAGAGGGCGGCCACCGCCTGGGGACGGGCGGCGGCGAGCGTCGCGTCGAGCCAGGCGGGATCGGTCATGCGGGCAGCGATCCGGGGCGCATCAGAGCCATCGGACGGATCTCATAAGAGCCGCCGGGATTGGCGACGCCCAGTTCCTTGGCGGTCTCGATGGCCTGGTCCAGGTCGACGCATTCGATCACGAAGAAACCCAGAAGTTGCTCCTTGGTCTCGGCGAACGGGCCGTCCAGCACCAACGGCGGTTCGCGGTCCTTGCGCAGGGTGGTGGCCGCCGTGGTCGGCATCAGGCGAGCCACGGGCCCCAGGCGACCGGCCCGGGCCAGCCTTTCCTCGACCACGCCGAGATCGGCCATCACCTTGTCGTTGTGCTCCTGCGACCAGGCGCAGACGGTGTCTTCGTCGTGATAGCAAAGGATGGCGTAAAGCATGGGCGGGCTTTCCTCGTCTGGTCCCAGGACGAACCAGCATGCCGCGCTCCGACAGCCCGCGCGCCAAAAATTTCAGGCGGTGGCGAGACGCGCCTTCAGCCAGCGCCGGACCGGGATGTCGTAGATCTTCAGCATCATCCAGGCGCCAAACACGATCAGCACGACCGCGCTGGCGATGAAGGCGGCGGGGTAGCCCTGGCCGCCGACGGCGCGAAACAGGCGCAACAGGAGCTCCCACAGCACCCAGTGCAGCGCGTAGAGCGGATAGGACACCTCGCCGCTGAACCGGCAGATCACGGCGGCGCGGCCGGTCGGGTCGCGGTGTCCCAGCAGCACGATCAGGGGAAACACCACGGCCACACAAACCAGGTCATAGGTGGCGGTGTAGTCCAGCGGCGGCACGGCCAGAACGGCCAGCAGCGCCAGCGCCAGCAGCCCGGCGGGAACGCTCACTCGCACATAGGCCTGCATCCGGTAGCAGGCCCATCCCAGGGCGAACGGGAAGATCGTACGGATCACGCCGATCCAGTAGGTGGCGCGATCCCAGCCGGTCTGCACCCCGCCCATGCCATAGGCGATGGGGATCAGAACCCCGCCCGACACCACGATGATCAGCACCAGCCAAAGCGTCGACACACGTCGGACAGGCAGCCACAGCGCCCCGGCCAGCAACTCCAGAAAAAGCGACCAAGCCGGCGGATTCAATGGGAAAAGCGGCGAGAAACTATCCTCGTGCGTGACCCAGATCCTGGGCAGCAGCACAAGCCCCATCACCAGGCATTGGAGGATGCTGGAGCGGTGCCCGATCATCACCAGGGCGCCGGCGATCATCGACAGCGCCATCAGCGGCCAGACGCGGACGAGGCGCGCGCGCATGAAGGCCAGCCAGCCGAGCGAGCGATCGCCATAGGCGTGGGCCAGCACGAAGCCGCTCAGGCAGAAGAAGAAATCCACGGACAGATAGCCATGAGCCATCAGCCAGGGGCGACTGGTCCAGCCGCCCAGATGGTACAGCAGCACGCCCATCGCCGCGACGCCGCGCAGGCCGTCCAGGGCTTCGTAGCGCCGTCCGTGTTGGATTGATCGTCCCAAGCCTGCTTCGCCCCTCGCCCCGCCGCTTAGTGCCGGGCGTCGCGGCCGACGTCCAGCCTAGCGCTTCTCGAACAGCATGGCCTTGGTCAGGAAGGCGCGGTCCTCGCCGACCAGATGCAGGCCCGCGGCGCTGAACAGCGCCGACAGATCGGCCTGGGCGTAGGTCGAGTAGTAGGGCTCGTGGAAATAGGCCGGAAAGGCCTCCAGCAAACGCTCCAGATCCGGCTCGTCACGCGGCTGCACCGAGTCGACGAAGACCAGAACACCGCCGGGCTTCAGCGTCCGCGCGATGGCGGCGGCCACGACGGGTCGAACGCGGGGCGGCAGCTCGTGGAACAGATAGACACAGGTCACCGCGTCCAGCGATCCGTCGGCGAACGGCATGGCCTCAGCGTTAGCCTGCACCGCGCCCAGGCCCGTGCGCTTGCGCGCCTTGGCCAGATAGGCCGAGGACAGGTCAAGTCCCGCGATCGCGGCGCGGGGAAAGGTGGCCCTCAGGTCGCGCAGGAAGGCGCCCGAGCCGCAGGCCGCGTCGATGATCCGCAGGTCGCGCTGATCGCGGCCGCGCCAGTGTTTCGCCAGCAGCGACAGCCCCCGCCGCCGCATCGCGCCGGCCGTGCCCGCGAACAGGGCTTCGACCTGGGCGTCGTAGCGGCGAGCACTCTCGTCGGTGAACCAGCCGCCGGATTGATAATGGAAGTTCTGCCGGTAATAGTTTGGATAGGCTTCCGTTTCAGGCTCGGACCTGACCTCAACGCCGTCACCCCGGCGACGGCGTTGATCGACGGCTAGCGCGTCCGTCAGGAAGTCCAGGACCTGCAACAGCGACTTCACCGGGCGGGCCGGCGCATCCTCCATGGCGGGATAGAGGCCGTCGGCGACGTCGCGGGCGTCCTTCTCGAACGCCTCCAGATAGACCCGGCGCAACCGCTCTTTCGACACGGGCGCGCCTTGCGGCTTGAACGTCTGGGCCGCCTCGCCCTGGGTTGGGCGCGTGATGGCGCGGGCCAGACCACCCGTCGCGGTCCACCAGGCCGCCTTGGCCGCGGCCCTGGCGCGCTGGCCGACCGCGTCTAGCGCGAAGGCGCTTCGCTCGCGCCGAGTGGGAGCGTTGTTGTCCATGCCGACCTCATCGCGAGAACACCCCGACCAGTTCAATATGGGGTGACCAGACGAACTGGTCCACAGGCAGCACCTTTTCCAGCCTGAACCCGGCGTCCACCAGCATGCGCGCATCGCGGGCGAAGGTGGCGGGATTGCAGGAGACGCTCACCACCCTGGCCACCTTGGACTTGGCGATCTCGACGGTCTGTTCGAACGCGCCGGCGCGCGGCGGATCGATCACGACCACGTCGGTCTTGGCCAGTTCCATGGTCAGCACGGGACGGCGCACCAGATCGCGGGCCTCGGCGGTGATCGGCTTCAGGCCCGGCGCGCCGCCGATGGCGGCCTTCAGCGCGGCGATGGCCGGCGCGGCGGAGTCGGCGGCATGGACCGCGGCGATCTCGGCCAGGCGGAACGTGAAGGTGCCGGCGCCGCAATAGAGGTCGGCGATCCGCGTCGCGCCCTGGGCGGCCTCGACGGCGAAGGCGACCATGGCCTTCTCGGCCTGGGGCACGGCCTGCAGGAACGAGCCGGGCGACAGAGCCACCACGGCAGGACCCAGCTTCACCATCGGCTGGCGGGCCATGTAGACGACTTCGCCGGCCAGGGTGACGCGGGCGAAATCGCCCTCGCTGGCCGCCATGGCCGCCACCATCCGCGCGTCGGCCGACAGGCCGCCGCTCTTGGCTTCAACGCCGGTGATATCGATGTCGAGGCCGGTGGCCGTCAGGGTGACATGCAGGGTCGGCGCGGACTTGGGATGCTCCAGGAACGGCTGGGCCAGACGGGCCAGAGCCGGGAAAGCCGCGACGAGGCGCGGATCGGCGACCGGGCATTCCTCGATCTTGACCAGGTTCCAGGAGCGGCGCTCCTTGAAGCCCAGGCGCACGCCGCCCTTCCCGCCCCGGGCGTGCAGGGCCACCCGTCGACGCGATCCCGCAGGAGCCGCGAAGGTCGGCAGGATTTCGGTCTCAAGGCCCTCGTGCGACAGCTGGAGGCGGACAAGATCCGCCTTCCAGTCCAGATAGGGCTGCTGGGCCCAGTGCTGGCTGGTGCAGCCGCCGCATTCGCCGAAGTGCTTGCACGGCGGCGTCACGCGATCGGGGCTGGCGTCGAGAATGTCGACCAGCTCGCCGCGCAAGCCGTCCATCTTCACCGTCACCCGCTCGCCCGGCAGGGTCAGGGGGACGAATACCGGGCCTTGTCGGACGAGGCCGTCGCCCTGGGCGCCGACCGCGTCGATGATCACTTCACGCATTCCGTATCCATTCTCGCGGCGGGAACCTTCAACGGTTCCAACCCTTTCAAGCCCGCGGCCGAGTTGGCCGCGCGACGCCGAGGCGCAATGGCCTCTCGCGGTGTCCATACCCTCAATCGCGCCGCTTGGCATGAACGAAGATGAACACCCCACTCAAGGACCGTTCATGTTCGCGCGACCATGGTGGCCTCATCGGGTGGTCGGGCGTGCTTTCGGCTGACCTAAAAAAGCCATCCGCGGGTTTGAGAAAGTCGCATGACCAACAGGACGCCGACCATGAAGTTCGCTCTTTGCGCCGCCGTCGCGGCGATCGCCGCCGGCGCTTTCGCGCCCACCTTCGCCAGCGCCCAGGCCTACGGCCAGCCCAGCTATCGCGGCGCCTATGACAACAGCGGGACCTATTACGATCCCTGCCGCCGCAGCACGACGCAGCGCGGCACGGGCGGTGGTCTGGCCGGCGCGGGCATCGGCGCGGCGATCGGCAGCGGCATTTCGGGCAACGGCGCCCGGACCGAAGGCGCGGTGCTGGGCGGCCTGCTCGGCGCGGTGATCGGCTCGAACATCGGCAAGAACTCGGCCGCCTGCACGCCGGGCGCGGTTCCCCCGCCGCCTCCGCCCCCACCTTCGGCCTACAACACCTATGACAACAGCTATGAAGACGCCCGCGACTCTCGGGATGCGCGCTACGAGGATGCGCGCCGAGACGCGGATCGTGACGCCTATCGCCGCGATTCCTATCGGGTCACCGAGCGCTCGGCCGACATCAACGGCTGCACCCTGGCCGAAAGCCCGATCTACCTGCCCGACGGTCGCGTCCAGAAGCGCTTCGTGCGCGTCTGCCCCGACGCCCAGGGCCGCTATCAGGTTGTAGACTAGTCCCTGAAAGACGGGCCGGCGCTCTGGGTGCGCCGACCCGTCGATCCGGCAGCAGACGGCCGTTCGCATCCGCGAGCGGCCGTTTTCTATTGGCGGCGCGCCCAGATCAGGCCTTCGACCTGACCATCGCCGCCCGTGATCGGGCTTTCCGCCTGGCCCATCACGGTCCAGCCGGAGTCCTCGAAAAATTCAACGATCTCGCGATGCACCCGGGCGATGGTCTCTGGATCCTTGACCAGTCCGCCCTTGCCCACGTGCTCGCGCCCGGCTTCGAACTGCGGCTTGACCAAAGCGACGATGTCCGCGCCCGACGCCGCCAGATCCATGGCGGCCGGCAGGGCCTTGGTCATCGAGATGAAGCTGACGTCGCTGACGATCAGTTCCGGATCTTCCTCGATCCAGCTGGTGTCGAGGATGCGGGCGTCTGTGCCTGACAGGTCCACGACCCGCTCGTGATCGACCAGACTGTGGTGCAACTGCTCGCGGCCGACATCGACGGCATAGACCTTGGCCGCGCCGCGCTTCAGCAGCACCTCGGTGAAGCCGCCCGTCGAGGCGCCGACATCGATGGCGACCTTGCCTTCGACGGCGATCGGCCAGAGATCCAGGGCATGAACCAGCTTCAGCGCGCCGCGACCGACCCAGGGGTGAGCCAGGGAAGCGCGAATCGATACGTGCTCTTCCACCATCTCGGAGGGCTTGAGCACGAGCACGCCATCGGCGCGGACAAGCCCGGCCTCGATGGCTTCACGGGCCTTGGCGCGGCTGTCGAACAGGCCGCGCTCCATCATCAGAACATCAACACGTCTACGGGTCATGGACGGGGTTTAGCATGGACTTGCGGCCAAGGTCGCTTCGGGTTCAACTGAACATTGTTAACCGGCGCGCCAAGACGCCGGTCGCCAGGGAGTAACCTCATGAATTTCAGCCGCCGTGGCCTGTTGGCCGCATCCGCCGCGATCGCCGCCGCCTCGTCCGCCGACGCCAAGCCCAGGACATCCGCCGCGCCGCCCGCCTGGACGCCCGACGCCACGGAACTGGCCGGCCGCATCCGCCGCAAGGAGGTGACCGCCGCCGAGGTGGTCGAGGACGCCATCCGCAAGGCCGAGGCCCTGCAGCCCAAGGTCGGGGCCCTGGTGACCTCCGATTTCGACCGGGCGATGGACAGGGCCCGGAGCGGCCAGCAGGCGGGCCCCTTCGCCGGCGTGCCGTTCCTGATCAAGGACCTGGATCCCTACAAGGGCCTGCCCACCCGCTATGGTTCGCGCAGTTCGCTCGGCGCGCGGCCCGCCAAGGAGCAGACCACCTTCATCGACGCCTATGACCGGGCCGGCCTGATCGTGATCGGAAAGTCGGCCACGCCTGAATACGGCTTCCTGCCGACCACCGAGCCGATGGGTTTCCTGCCGACGCGCAACCCGTGGAACCTGAAGCACTCGTCCGGCGGATCCTCGGGCGGCGCGGCGGCGGCCACGGCCTCGGGCATGGTGCCGTTCGCCCACGCCAGCGATGGCGGCGGCTCGATCCGCATCCCCTCCGCCAACTGCGGCCTCTTTGGCCTGAAGCCCTCGCGCGGACGGATGATCGAGGGGCGGCCCAGCAGCAAGGGCATCGACCTGTCGGTCGCCCACTGCGTCGCCCACAGCGTCCGCGACTCGGCCGCCCTGTTCGCGATCAGCGAGCGCACCGAAGCCGGCTCGCCGTTCGCTCCGATCGGCGTCGTCACGACGCAGACCAAGAAGCGCCTCAGGGTGGGCCTGCTGCTGGAAACCGGCACGGGCAAGCGCCCCGACCCGGAAGTCGTCGCGGCCGTGGAAGGCGCCGCCAAGCTGATGGCCAGCCTGGGTCACCATGTCGAGCCGACCCATTGGCCGATGGACGGCGCGCAGTTCGGACGGGACTTCACGGCCCTGTGGTCGACCGGCGCGGCGGAGCTGGCGGCCGGGGTCGGCAAGGCCATGGGCCGCAAGGCTGACGCCAGCGTGCTGGAGCCCTTCAGCCTGGGCATGGCCGAGCTGGTCTCGGCCCTCAAGCCGGGCGACCTGGAAGCCGCCGTCGGCCGCCTGAAGGCCGCCTCGCAGGCCTATGACGCCTGGCTCACCCGCTATGACGTGATCCTGTCGCCCGTGCTGGGCAGCCCGCCGGTGGAACTGGGCTTTGTCAGCGGCGACGTGCCGTTCGAGACCCTGCAGGCGCGCCTGATGGACTATGTCGGCTACACCCCGGTGCAGAACGTGGCCGGCGCGCCGGCCATGAGCGTGCCGCTGCACTGGACGGCCGACGGCCTGCCGGTCGGTGTTCACTTCTGCGCGCGGATCGGGGCGGAAAAGACCCTGCTCGAACTGGCCTATCAGCTGGAGGCCGCCCAACCCTGGGCGCACCGCAGGCCGCCGACCTCGCTCTAGGCGGCCGGGGCGAGCGGGACCATCAGGCGCACCCGCTCGCCTTGCGCGCCTTCACGTCGGCCAGGATGTCGGCGATGACGTCGAAGTCCATCCTGTCCGGCCTGCGCCAGCGTATGCAGCCCTTGCCGCAGCTGGCCGCACCCAGGCGATCGCCGAAGCGCTCGATCGCCCCCTGCCCCGCATAGAGGGCGATATGCTGTTTCTGGCTGTTGAACGCGATCCAGGGCGCCTTGGGATCGCCGTAGGCCGGCATGCCGAAAGCCATCAGCTCGCTGTCGGCGCCGAAGGTCTCGCGGCACAGCGATCGAAGGCGGTCCAGCGCCGGGCGGCGTTCGAGGTCGACCTCCCGCAGGAAGTCATCCACGCTCGCCGCCGTCGACTGGACCATCATCGCCTCCGGAGAGGGCTTACCCCTCGACGAAAACCTTCTTGAGCTCGTTCTTCATGATCTTGCCGTTGGCGTTGCGGGGCAAGGTCTCGTGCCAGAACACCACCTTGACCGGCACCTTGAAGGCGGCCAGGCGTTCGGCGACGAAGGCCCGCAGTTCGGCCTCGGTAGCCTCGGCGCCGGGCTTGAGGGTGACGACGGCCGCCGGTTCCTCGCCCAGGGTCTTGTGCTCGATGCCGACCAGGGCCGCGTCCATCACGGCCGGATGGTCATACAGGCAGTTCTCGACCTCGATGCAGTAGATGTTCTCGCCGCCGCGGATCAGCATGTCCTTGGCGCGGTCGATGATGAAGCAGAAGCCCTCGGCGTCGAGACGCGCCAGATCGCCGGTCTTCACCCAGCCGTCGATGAAGGTCTGGGCGGTGGCTTCCGGCTTGTTCCAGTAGCCGCGCACGACTTGCGGGCCGCGGCACCACAGCTCGCCCACCTCGCCGATCGGCAGCTCGCGATGGGGCTCCTCGACGGACATGATCTTCAGGTCGGTGACCGGCACGGCCGGGCCGCAGCTGTCGGGACGGTTTTCGTAGTCCTCGGCCGAGTTGCTGGTGGCGGTGGCCGAGGTCTCGGTCATGCCCCAGCCGTTGCCGGGCGCGGCCTTGGGCCAGACTTCCTTGATCTTGCGCACCAGTTCGGGAGCCGAGGGCGCGCCGCCATAGGCCACGGCCTCGATCGAGGACAGGTCATAGCTTTCGCGATTGGGATGCTCGATGATCTGCCAGGCGATGGTGGGCACGCCGCCCACCGAGGTCAGGCGCTCATCCTGGATCAGCTGCATGGCCTTGTCGGGATCCCACTTGCGGATCATGGCCAGCTTGGCGCCGCCGAACAGCGAGGGGTTCAGCACCGCGAAACAGCCCGTGGCGTGGAAGAACGGCACGGAGATCAGCGAGCCCTTCTGCGGCAGGCTGGGATCGGGCTCGGGCGGGGCCTCACCGCGACGCAGATAGCTGCGCGCGCCGGCCGCGGCGGCCGCGAAGATATTGCTGTTGATGTTGCGATGGGTGCCGATGGCGCCCTTGGGCTTTCCCGTGGTGCCGGAGGTGTAGAAGATCGTCGCGTCGTCATCGGCCGCCAGCGGTGTGGTCGACAGCGGCTTTTCCTCGAGCGCGGCCCAGTCATTGGGGCCGCCGATCACCGCCTCAAGGTGCGTCACATAGGGGTGGCTGATCTCCTCGGGAGACCGGCTCACATAGACGCATTGCAGCTCGGGGCAGTTATGCAGGTGCTCGGTCAGGCGCTCATAGCGCTCGACATCGACCACCAGGGTCTTGGCGCCGGAATCCAGCAGGCCGTATTCCAGCTCGGCGCCCGTCCACCAGGCGTTCAGCGGGGTGACGATCGCACCGATCGACAGGGCCGCGTAGAAGGCCACCGGCCATTCTGGCAGGTTGCGCATGACGATGGCGACGCGGTCGCCCTTCTGCACGCCCTTGGCCGCGAGTTCCGCCGCGAACACGGTGACGGCCCGGTAGAAGGCCTCGAAGCTGACCCGCTCGTCCTCATGCACCATGAAGAGCTTGTCGCCGTGGGTCCGCCCCATCATCAGCGTGTCGCGCAGGGTCGGCGGCGCGTTCTTCCAAACCCGGGTCTTCACGCCCCGGATCTCGACCTCTTCCATCTCGCCGGGCGTCCCGGGCTGGGTGATCAGGGCATAGGCCTGCTGCACCGACATGGCGGGCCAAGGCTTGGAGGCGGGGGCGGCCTGGGTCATCGTTACTCTCCCGGTGTGGTCGCGCCTTATTCAATGAGCGCGTTCGATTGCGAGAAAGCACAGCAGACGACGCGATGCAAACGTCCGTTCGAACGTAAGGGAACAATGATAAGTTATAGGGCTTCCGGAAGGGAACTTCCGCCCCCTTGCCAATCCTGGGGGCAGCTCCAAGGCATGGCGACGCGGCCTCACGCGGCTCAGCCGCTGAGTCGATGGGGAGGGTGCGAAGCGCCCGGGCTCCGCCCGGAGGATTTGCGGAATAAAGTACCGTTTCGACGAAGTCTGGCGCTTCGCGCGGCCTTCAGACGGAAGCCTTCGGATCGCGGGGTTTTAACCCGCCCCGAATGAGGCCCCCGGCGGGCGGAGGGTTGGCGCCCTCCGGACCGCGCGGGCGATTTCAGCCCGCGCCTTGATCCCGCTCGACCACACCCGAAAGCCGCCTCGGTCGCCGTACGTGCGCCCTCCCCGTGCCTTCAGGTGAGAAGCATTATCGGGCCACCCAGGACGCGGGGGACGGAAAAAAGCGAGAAAATCGCAAGCGTTTGAATTGGTTGGGCGCGAGGCGGCTCTATCCCCATGAAAAGCGGGGATAGAGCCTGTTCTGGTCCCTCAGCCCACCGCCGCCAGCCGCCCCAGCGCCGCTTCCAGCTTGGCCTTGGCGGCTTCGGCCTCGGCCAGCCGTTCGCGGTTTTCGGTGATCGCCTCTTCCTTGGCGCGGGCCAGAAAGTCGGGATTGCCCAGCTTCTTGGCGGCCTTTTCGATATCGACGGCGTGGCCGGCGATTTCCTTGGTCAGGCGCGCCTTCTCGGCCGCCAGGTCGATGAACTCGGCGATGGCCAGTGCGCCGGTCGCCTCGCCCAGCACGAAGGGCACCGCGCCGCTCGGCGGGGCTTCGGCCTCGCGGGCGCTGTCCAGGCGCGCCAGGGTCAGCAGCAGGTCGCGGTGACGGGCCAGGCGCGCCTTGGTCTCGCCGCTGGCGCCGATCACCGTCAGCGGCGGCTTGGCGCCCGGCGGCACGTTCATCTCGGCGCGGACCGAGCGGATCTCGCTGACGGTGTCGACCAGCCAGCCGATCTCGACCTCGGCATCGGCGTCGATCCAGCTTTCCGGAAACTCCGGCCACTTTTCGACGATCAGCATGCCGTCGCGCTTGGGACCGAACACGGCGGTCTTGTCCCACAGCTCCTCGGTGATGAACGGCATCACCGGGTGCAGCACCTTGAGGATCACGTCGAGAGCCCAGGCGGCGGTGGCGCGGGTCTCGGCCTTGGCGGCGGCGTCGTCGCCGTTCAGGATAGGCTTAGCCAGCTCCAGATACCAGTCGCAGAAAACGTTCCAGATGAACTTGTAGAGCGCGCTGGCCGCCGCATCGAAGGCCGGCGCCTCAAGGGCGCGCGTGACCTCGGCGACGGTCTTGACCGTCTCGCCGCGGATCCACTTGTTGATCGGCTGCTGCACGGTCGACGGATCAAAGCCCTCGACACGGACGCACTCGTTCATCTGGGCGAAGCGCGAGGCGTTCCACAGCTTGGTGCCGAAGTTGCGATAGCCCTCGATGCGCTGCTTGGACAGCTTGATGTCGCGCGCCTGGCCCGACATCGCCGTCATGGTGAAGCGCACCGCGTCGCAGCCCAGCTCGTCGATCAGGACCAGCGGGTCCAGGACATTGCCCTTGGACTTGCTCATCTTGGCGCCCTTCTCGTCACGGACGAGGGCGTTGATGAACACCTGCTTGAACGGGACTTCGCCCATGAAGTGGATGCCCATCATCATCATCCGGGCGACCCAGAAGAAGATGATGTCAAAGCCGGTGACCAGGGTGCTGGTCGGGTAGAAGCGGGCCAGATCCTCGGTCTTTTCGGGCCAGCCGAGGGTCGAGAACGGCCACAGGGCCGAGCTGAACCAGGTGTCGAGAACGTCTTCGTCGCGCTTCAGCACCGGCGCTTCATCGCCGTAGTGCAGGATGGCGGCGGCCAGGGCTTCCTCCTCCGTCTCCTCGACGAAGATGTGGCCGTCTTCACCGAACCATGCCGGAATCCGGTGCCCCCACCACAGCTGGCGCGAGACGCACCAGGGCTCGATGTTGCGCAGCCATTCGAAGTAGGTCTTTTCCCAGTGACGGGGCTCGAAGACGGTGTCGCCGTTCTCGACCGCCTTCAGGGCCGGCTGGGCCAGGGTCTTGGCGTCGACATACCACTGGTCGGTCAGGAAGGGCTCGATGACCACGCCCGAACGGTCGCCGTGCGGGACCATGTGCTTGGTCTTCTCAATTTCCTTCAGCCAGCCCTCTTCCTCGGCGCGGGCGACGATGGCCTTGCGCGCGACAAAGCGATCCATGCCGACATACTCGGCCGGCACAGCCTCGTTCAGCTTGGCCTCGACGGTCAGGATATTGATGACCTCAAGCCCTGCCCGCTTGCCGACGCCGAAGTCGTTGAAGTCATGGGCCGGGGTGATCTTGACCGCGCCCGAGCCCTTGGTCGGGTCGGCATAGTCGTCGGCGACGATCGGAATGCGACGGCCGACGATCGGCAGGGTCACGAACTTGCCGACCAGGTCCTTGTAGCGCTCATCCGTCGGGTGAACCGCGACGCCGGTGTCGCCCAGCATGGTCTCCGGACGCGTGGTGGCCACGACGATATAATCTCGGGTCTCGAATTCCGTGGCCTTGCCGTCTTCGTCGAAGGCGACCGGGTACTGGAAGGTGACGCCGTCGGCCAGCGGATAGGCGAAGTGCCAGTAGGCGCCGTCGACCTCCTTCTGCTCGACCTCGAGGTCGGAGATGGCGGTCTGGAACTGCGGGTCCCAGTTGACCAGGCGCTTGTCGCGATAGAGCAGCTTTTCCTTGTAGAGCTGCACGAACACCTTGCGAACGGCGGCCGACAGGCCCTCGTCCAGGGTGAAGCGCTCGCGCGACCAGTCGCAGCTGGCGCCCAGGCGACGCAGCTGCTCGACGATCGTGCCGCCGCTCTCGGCCTTCCATTCCCAGATCTTCTCGACGAAGGCCTCGCGACCCAGGTCGCGGCGACCGATATTGCCGGCGGCGGCCAGCTGGCGCTCGACCACCATCTGGGTGGCGATGCCCGCGTGGTCGGTGCCCGGCAGCCACAGGGCGGCCTTGCCGCGCATGCGGTGGAAACGCGTCATCACGTCCTGCAGCGTGTTGTTCAGCGCGTGGCCGATGTGCAGCGAGCCCGTCACGTTCGGCGGCGGGATGACGATCACGAACGGCTCGGCGTTCGGGTCCTCGCTCGGCTTGAAGGCCCCGGAGGCCTCCCAGGCGGCGTACAGGCGGGGTTCGACGGCTTTGGGATCGAAGGTCTTGTCAAGCATGGCGGTGCGGGTATGCCATCTGCGGCCGCCGCGCGAAACCGGGCGACCTGGATTCAGGAAGAATTTGAACGGAAAAAGGCGGCCGCCACGGCGACCGCCTCTTCAGGTTTCGAGGTCCGCGCCCGGCAGAGGCCAGGGCGAGACCCGATATTATACGCCGCGACCGCGGGCGATGCGGTGGACTTCTTCCTCGACCTTGGCCTCGACGATGCGCGGCAGGTTCTGGTCGAGCCATTCCTTGAGCAGCGGGCGCAGCAGCTCGCGCACCACGTCTTCCAGCGTGCGACCGTCCTTGGGCATCAGCAGGGCCGAGCTCAGGCTGCCGAAAGCGCTGGCGGCCAGGCTGGCGGCGTGATCGCCAACCAGGTTGTCAGCCACTTCGTCGCGATTGAACGACGGCGACGACGGCGGCGTGTACGACGGTTCCGGCTCGGGCGCGGGCGGCGAGTAGACGTCCAGGTCCCCGACGCTTTCCAGCGGCTCCGGCTCGTACGACGGCTCGGGCTCCATCGGCTCGGTCAGTTCGAGAACATCGTCTTCTTCGGGAGCTTCGAAGACGGGCTCGGGCTCCGGCTCGGGCGGGGGCGGCGGCGCGGCGGCCTCGGGCTCCGCCGGCGCGTCATCTTCGGAGATGATGCGCCGGATGGAGGCGAGGATCTCCTCCATCGTCGGTTCTTGAGAGCTCTGGTCGGACATGTGCGGGGCCGTCGGAAAGAGGTACGAATCCTTGCGCGCACCAAGGGGCGCGTGGCGCCGATGGTGCAGACTTGCGCGCCTTAAGCAAGCGCAAGGATTCCAGGTGGGCTAAATCGACGCGGCGAGAGCTACTTCTTGGCGGGCGTGGTCGGCGCCGCGCCGACCTTGTCGATCACCTGCACCATGGGCTCCCAGGGAACCCAGCCGACGGCGTGGTTGACGCGATCATACGAGGTCTTGGGGTCGTAGCGCTCGACGCTCGGGGCCAGGGCCGCGATGTTCAGCGCGCCCATCGCCTGCAGCACCGAAGCGCTGGCGACATATTCGTCGCGTCGGGCCGAGACCAGGGCCAGTTCGGCCGAGCGCAGTTCCTGCTGGGCGTTCAGGACGTCCAGGGTGGTGCGCAGACCGACCTGCTGCTCCTGACGGACGCCCTCGAAGGCGATGCGCGTGGCGCGGACCTGTTCCTCGTTCGAGATCAGGTTCGAGCGCGAGGCCAGCAGGTTGCTCCAAGCGTTCGACACCGACTGCAGGGCCGTGCGCTTGGCGCCTTCTACAGCGATTCGCGCGGCGTTCTCGCGCTCGGCGGCGGCGCGCACCTGCGAGGTGGTCAGGCCGCCGGTGAACAGCGGGATCGAAGCGGTGACCGCGCCGGTGACCGAGCGGTCGTAGTCGCCGAACTGGTCGCCGACGCCGTTGCTCTTGCCGGCGTCATAGCCCAGCGAGGCGCGGGCCGAGACGGTGGGGCGATAGCCAGCGCGGGCCGAGGCGACACGGGCCGCCGCGGCGCTTTCGCTGTAGCGGGCGGCCAGCACCTGCGGATTGTTGTTCTCGGCGGCGTCGAAGGCCTGCTCGACCGTGGCCGGCAGCAGCGAGGCCAGCGACGGCTCGGCGGCGAGGTCGGCGGGGTTCTGGCCGACGACGGCGGTGTAGGCGGCGCGGCTGATCGACAGCTGGGCCTGGGCGGACGCCAGGCCGGCCTCGGCGGCGGCCAGGCGGGCCTGCGACTGCGCCACGTCGGTGCGGGTGATCTCGCCCACTTCGAAGCGCGCGTTGGATTCGTCCAGCTGGCGCTTGAGGACGGCCACGTTCTCCTGCGAGATCCGCAGGCGTTCCTGGTCACGACGAACATCCACATAGGCCTGGATGACGCCGATCAGTACGCCCTGCTCGACACCGCGCAGGCCTTCACGGGCCGACAGCACATCGGCTTCGGCGGCGGTCAGGTTGGCGCTGGCGCGACCGCCCGTATAGAGCGGCTGGCTGAGCGACAGGGTCGCGCCGCTGCCGCCGGACGTGCTGTGGTCGCGGCGGACGACGACGCCGTTCACCGTGGAGACCAGATCATTGGCGTAGTCGACGCGCGAGCCGGTCACGTCCGCCGATACGCTGGCCGAAGGGCGGAAGGCCGTCTTGGCCTGAACGACGCCTTCGTCCGTCGCGCGCTGCGACGCCCGCTGCTGCTGCAGCGTGGGATTGGTCTGATAGGCCAGGGTGATCGCGTCGGTCAGCGTCTCGGCCTGAGCGGCGGACACGAAGCCGGCCATCAGGCCCAGGCTGCAAGCGGCGGCCAACAATCCGGCCCGGCGGCTATTCGACATCAAGTTCTATCCCCAAGACACGCGAAGCTCGCGCCCGAAACATATGAGCGCGTGTAGGGCTCACCGCCAGTCGCCGCCAGTTAAGCTTTTTTCACGCTCACGTTGCGCGCTTGTTTCCAAAGCGACAAACGAGCCTGGCGGGCTCAGCCTAGAACGCGAAGCCGGGCTCGGCGGAAAAGCCCGAAAGCACCGGCGGCGTCGAGTCAAACACCGGCCGACGGCCGACGCCATCCTCGGCATGCACATAGATCGTGGCGCGCCCGACCGGGCCGCTGCGCTCGACCACGCCCAGACGACCGCCGATCGCCAGGGCCTTGGTCCAGGCCGCCGGGGCTGCGGTCACAGCGCCTTCGCAGATGATCACATCATAGTCCGCGCCGGCCACGGCGGTCAGGTCATCGCCATCCAGGCGGGTCACCGAAAGGCCCATGGTCTCGAGCACGGCGGCGGCGTAGGGCGCGGCGATCGCCAGCGCCTTCTCGCCTTCGCGCGGCTTCAGGAACTGCAGCAGCTTGCCCACGTCGCGCGGACGCAGCAGCCAGCGACCCGGCGCGTATTCGACCTCGGTCTCGGCATAGGCCAGGTGAGCCTTGATGCCGGGCGCGACGGTTTCGCGAGCGACCACCCGCAGCGCGTCCTGCAACGGCAGATCGGTCACGTCGGCGGTGCGAATCTGGCTTTCCACCATGTTCAGCCGCGCGGCGGCGAAATCGGTGCTCATGGAATCCCTCGACGGACTGGACATTCGATCAGGCTTATAGGTCCGCCCCTCGCCTCAAGGCAATGCGAACGCAACGGATGCGGACCATGCGCTGAGTCTTTGCGCCATCGACGGCCGCCGCGACCTTTTGGCGCCGGCCGGAATTAGGATTCAATTAACCATAAACGCGCAGTTTTGGGGTGTCTTCTTAGAAGGCACCCACCATCACTGACTTTCCACAGCCCGGTCACAAGCCGGGCTGTTTTTTTATCCGAAGACGCTTGCGTCGAGTCATCGAGGCGGCTATCACCCGGCCTCTTCCTGAGGCGACCTGTTCCGCGGTAGCTCAGTGGTAGAGCAGCCGGCTGTTAACCGGCTGGTCGTAGGTTCGAATCCTACCCGCGGAGCCACCTCTGGCTAAGAGCAGCGACCTTCGCCCAAAGCGGAGGTCGCGCTTTCCGCCAAGTTAGATCCCGACAATCCTGACAGTCTTACTCAAGCGTTCCTCGGCGCGCGCTTCGCCATGCCCGCGAAGACCCGCGCACGCGGCGTGTATGCATCCCCACGCCTGATCCGACGATCTGTTCGGGGTCAGAAGCCCGGCGGCGGCGCCTACGCCACGGCCAAGCTTACCCGTTTTGAGCATCCGGGGTCCCTTGCGGATCACCGTCGACTTTGACGTCTGGGCGAACAGCGCTACGCGGCGCTTCACCGATGCCGTAGTCGGCGCTATGGCTTAACCATGATCACCGCTGACGACCACTGGCCCGCCACCCTGCAACGTGTTGTCGCAGCGCTGCAATTCAGGGTGAAGGACCCCAAGGCTGTCGCGCCGGTCATGGCGATCGAGATGCGGCACGACGTCGAGTCCCTGCCGGCGCTGATTCAGACCGCCATGCGCGCCACGATCGAAATCGACGACTGGGTCGCCAAGGAACGCATCGAGTCGCCGGTGAATCGCGAGGCGGTCATCACCCGCAAGACCCTCGCGCGCGCGCTGGCCGCTGACGCCCAGTCGCCGCTGACGATGGGCTATGAGACAGCCTACCGCGTGAAACTCGAAGGCCTGATGTGGGAAGCCATCAAGGACTACCCGCGTCGCCGCCTCGAGGAACTGGCGGGAATGCGCGCCTGACGCCTACCAGGCGCCGACATTGGGCATCGAAGCCCAAGGCTCGGCGGCCGGCAGGGCGCCGTCCTGCAGCAGTTCGACCGAGATGTTGTCCGGCGAGCGCACGAACGCCATGTGGCCGTCGCGCGGCGGACGGTTGATGGTCACGCCCATGTCCATCAGGCGCTGGCAGGTCTCGTAGATGTCGTCGACCCGATAGGCCAGGTGGCCGAAATTGCGACCGCCCTGATAGTCTTCCGGATCCCAGTTGTAGGTCAGCTCGACCAGCGGAGCCTGTCGCGCCTTGGCCAGCTCGACGTCTTCCGGCGCGGCCAGGAACACCAGGGTGAACCGGCCCTTGTCGTTTTCCATCCGGTACATCTCGGTCAGGCCCAGGCCCTCGCAATAGAACCGCAGCGAGGCGTCGAGATCGCGAACGCGAACCATGGTGTGCAGATAGCGCAAGGCGAAACTCCTGACCGGCGTGCGGGAGGGATATAGCGCCTCGGCGCCGCAGAGCGAAAGGCCGATCAGGCCGGAGCCTTCTCCCGGGTCTGTCGCCGCCACAGCGCCGCATATTCGCCGCCGGCTTCCAGCAGGGCCGCGTGGGCGCCGCGCTCGACGATCTTGCCCCGCCGCAGCACGACGATCTCGTCGGCGTCGGCGATGGTCGATAGGCGGTGGGCGACAACCAGCGTCGTGCGCCCTGCCCTGGCCTTGCGCAGCGTCTCCTGGATGGCGGCCTCGGTGCGGCTGTCCAGGGCGCTGGTGGCCTCATCCAGGATCAGGACGCGGGGCTGGGCCAGCAGGGCCCGGGCGATGCCGACGCGCTGACGCTCGCCGCCGGACAGCTTGAGCCCGCGTTCACCGACCTTGGTGGCCATGCCGTCAGGCAGGTTGCGGATGAATTCGCCCAGCTCGGCGGCCTCGGCGGCGGCCCAGACCTCGGCCTCGGTCGCCTCGGGACGGGCGAAGATCAGGTTGCCCAGCAGGGTGTCGTTGAACAGCGCGACGTCCTGCGGCACCAGCGCCACGGCGCGGCGCAGCGAGGCCTGGCGCAGATCGCGCAGGTCATGGCCGTCCAGGGTGACGCGGCCCGACTGCGGGTCGATCATCCTCAGGGCCAGGCGTACAAGCGTGGTCTTGCCGGCGCCGGACGGCCCCACGATGGCGACCGTGGTTCCGGGGCGAACCGCGAAGGAGACCTGGTCCAGGCCTTCCGACCGCGCGCCATGACGAAATGACACCGCCTCGAACACGACCTCTCCGCCGCGCTGGTCCGCGCAGGGCGGCAGGTCGATGGCGTCCGGCGCGTCGGCCACGTCCGCGCTCTGCCGACGCAGATCGAGCATGGCCTCCATGTCGATGAAGGACTGGCGGATCTCGCGATAGGCAAAGCCAAGGATGTTCAGCGGGGCATAGAGGTTGATCAGGATCAGCACGGCGGCGGTGACGTCGCCCGGTCCCATCCGCCCCGCCGAAGCCTCGGTCCCCGCCAGCACCGCCATGACGCCCAGGCCAAGGCTCATCACGGCCGACTGGACGACGTTGAGCAGGGTCAGGGAGTTGGTGGCCTGGATCTGGGCGCGGCCATAGATGTCGAGCGCGCTCTGATAGCCGCCAACCGCCCTGCCCTCGCCGCCGAACGACTTGACGGTTTCGTAGTTGATCAGGGCGTCGACGGCGCGGCCGGCGGCCTCCGCGTCGGCTTCATTGAGCGCGCGCCGGTGGCCGATGCGCCAGTCGGAGATGGCGAAGGTGATGTAGCCATAGACCCCGACGGTCAGAAGGGCGATGGCGGCGAACCGCCAGTCATAGGCCTTGGCCAGGACGACGGCGGCCATGATCAGTTCGATGGCGGTCGGCGCCAGGTTGAAAACCAGGCTGCGCAGCAGGAAATCCATCGACCGGGCGCCCCGATCGATCACGCGCGACAACGACCCCGTGCGCTTGGACTGGTGGAAGTCGATCGACAGCGACAGGGCATGGGCGAAGGTCTCGACCGCCGCCCGGTTCTGGGCGGCCTGGGCCACGGGGGTGAAGACCGCGTCCCGCGCCTGGGGCGCCGCCGCCGAGATGAAACGGATCAGCGCCCAGCCCGCCGCCAGGCCGGCGAAGGCCCAGGTGACCGCGCCGACCGCGCCGTGGCCGGCCGCCAGCTTGTTGACCGCCGCGCCCAGCAGCAGAGGCGCCAGCACGCCCAGGGCCTTGCCGACGAGGGTAAAGACCAGGGCCAGACTGACGCGCCAGCGCAAGCCCGGCGCGTTCGAGCGCAGAACCAGCCTGAACAGATCGCCCATCGCGCCCCAGAATCGCACCTTCGCCGCGGGGGGCGCGACCGCGCCGGCCACCGCTTCGCGGCTTGACGGCGCCGAGCCGAAGCCCCTCATCGGGACGCCGCCTGTGTCAGCAGCGTGGTCTGGACCCCACCGCCTGGAGTCATCCAGTCGGCGCGCCAGCCGGCCGGAGTGCGCTGGGCCCGGACCGGACCGTTGGTCAGGGGCGCGGCGGGCGAGACGACGATCGTGATCTTCTGCTCACCGCCCTCGCCGCTGACCTGGATATCGTGCGCGCCCGGACCGAGCGGCTCGCTCAGGGACAGGAAGAACCGGCCATCCTCGCCGACCAGGCCTTCCGCCCGGGGCGTGCGGTCGATGCGCGCGCTGAGGCCCGCGCCCGGCGTGGCGATGCCCGAAATCACCGCGCCGCCCTCTGGGTCGACGTCCACCGCCAGGATCCGCGGCGAGGCGGAGGGCTGCGACAGACGCCAGGCGCCAGACCCCGCGCGCAGCAGGGCCACGGATCCTTCGGGCGTGACCATCACATAGCCCTCGGCCTGAACCGTTCGATCACCCCGCGTCATCGACAGGCCGTAAAGGCGAACGCTGGGGCTGTAGGGCACCTTCAGGCTCCAGCGTCCCTTGGCGTCGGCCTTGCCGGTGACGATCTCACCGGTAGGCGCGCCCAAGCGCACGCTGGCGTCCGGCGCGCCGGCGCCCGTGAGCAGCAGGCCCGAAGCCTCGCGCGCCACCTGCTCGACTCGCGGCGGCGCCACATAGCCAGCCTCGGCCGCGTCGGCCTGGGTCGACGCGGACGGCGTCTTCGGCCGCCACTCATCCTTGCTGGAGCTATCGCAGCCTGAAAGGATGCTCGCCGAACCGATCAATATCCCGGCCAGGAAGCCGGGGACGACCATCGACTTGAAACGGGCGGTGCGAATCCTGATCATACGGCGCTCATGTCGGCGCGACGGACCGCGCCGGCTGTACATAGGCGGCGCGCGACCAAGGCGCGCCTTTTCTTTTGCTGGAGTGAACGACGATGCCCGATGAGTCTAGGCGCCTGGACTCCGTCTGCGTCTATTGTGGTTCCTCCAATGACGCCGACCCCGCCTTCATCGCCGCCGCCGGCGAGATCGGCGCCAGCTTCGCCCAGGCGGGCCTGAAGCTGATCTATGGCGGCGGCGGCGTGGGCCTGATGGGGGCGACCGCGCGCGGCGCTCATGAGGCCGGCGGCCGGGTGCTGGGCATCATCCCCCAGTTCCTGACCGGTCGGGAGCAGCCCTTCGACGACGTCGAGACAATTGTCGTCGCCAACATGCACGAGCGGAAGATGCTGATGTTCGAACGGGCCGACGCCTTCGTCGTGCTGCCCGGCGGCATCGGCACGCTGGAGGAGATCATCGAGCTTCTGTCCTGGCGGCGCCTGGACCTGCATCAGAAGCCGATCGTCTTCCACAATCCGCGGGGCTTCTGGAATCCGCTGTTCACCCTGCTTCAGCACACCATCGACGAGGGGCTGACGCCGCCGGCGCTGGCGCAGACCTGGCGTTCCGTCGAGACCGCAGAAGATGTCATCCCGGCCCTCTTGTCATGGGACGCGGAATTCTATCAAAGCGGGCCTCAAACAAGCGTTCGCCTGTTGACTTAGTTTCCAAACGCAATGCACTTTCTGACTTGGTCGACCTCCCCGTCGACCAAGGGGATAAAGGAAACTGTCATGCGTATCTTTCTCACCGCGCTCGTCGCGGCCTCCGCCCTGTCGACCGGCGCTTTCGCCGCTGAAGGCGCGGTTCTCAAGCTCAAGGCGCCCGCCAAGGTTCCCAGCCTGATCCAGGATGGCGCCATATGGCGCTGCAATGGCGATATTTGCGCCTCGCCGCAGGTCAAGTCGCTGCCGATCGGTCGCGCCTGCCGCAAGGTTGCCGCGGAACTCGGCGCCGTGGTGTCCTTCAACTACCGCGGCGAAGCACTGGACGACGCCGGAATCGCCGACTGCAACACGGCCGCCAAGCCCTGATACGACAAGGGGCGGTCCGCGCGATGCGGACCGCCCCTCCTCTACGCTATGGCGACTTGAACTATTTCTGCCTTGAAGGCCGCGACGGCGAAGCCGGCGGCTTCGGCGTCGAGCGCCCTCCGACCAACATGCCGCCCAGCAGGGCGAACGAAAGCATGGCGTGGTTCATCTTCGATACAGTCATGGCGGCGTCTCCCAGACAGGCCAGTGGGACCAGGAGACGCGCGCGGCTTACAGGGGCGTTCCCCTCCTAGTCGTCAGCGCGTCATGGGAAAGCATGCGCCAAATTGTGGGCCTCGCAAGCATCTTTTAGTCCGTATAAGGATGGTATCAGCCTGCGGACAATCGGCAGAATTTCATCTGTAATTTTATCTTTATACAGATGTTATTGGCGTTTTCGCTTTGCGATAAGGCCCTTGGGGGCAAGGGGTTACGCAACCCAACGCTCAATCGCCCCGAGCCAGGCCGACAAAGAAAAATCGCCTGCGTCGGGATGACGCAGGCGATTTCCTTGTTCCGAACCGATGTTCCGTGGGCGAAGTCGCCCAGACGGCTCCCGCGCCCTATGCGGCCGCGTCGAAGGACAGGCCTTCGTAGCGCTTCAGGTGGTGGTCCACCGAGCCGAACAGGCCCTCGATGATCGAGGCGCGCTTGAAATAGTGGCCGATGGCCAGCTCGTCGGTCATGCCCATGCCGCCATGGATCTGGATGGCGTTCTGCCCGACGAACTTGCAGGCCCGACCGATCTGGACCTTCATGGCCGAGACGGCCTTGGCGCGCGTGGCGTCATCCTCGTCGATCTTGATGGTGGCCATGTAGGTCATCGAAACCGCCTGCTCGACATTGATGAACATGTCGACCATCCGGTGCTGCAGCACCTGGAAGTTGGCGATGGCGGTGCCGAACTGCTTGCGCTGGCGAGCATAGTCCAGCGTGTTTTCATGCAGCTTGCGCAGCACGCCGGTCGCCTCGGCGCCGACGGCGGCCGTGGCCTCGTCGATCACCTTGTCCACCAGCGGCAGACCTTCGCCCTCGCCGCCGATCAGGGCGTCGGCCGGGATCGAGACGTTCTCGAAATAGACTTCCGAGGCGCGGTTGCCATCGACGGTCGGATAGTCGCGGGTGACGATGCCCGGCAGGCTCTTGTCGACCAGGAACACCGAGACGCCGCCGGCGTCGCGCTGGGCGCCGCCGGTGCGGGCGGTGACGATCAGGTGGGTGGCGAACGGTGCGCCGACCACGACGGCCTTGTGGCCGTTGAGAATGTAGCCCGAGCCGTCCTTCTTGGCGGTCGTCTTCAGGTCACGCCAGGTGTAGCGGCCCTGCGGTTCGGCATAGGCGAAGGCGATGGTGGTCGTGCCGCCGATGATGCCCTCGATGACGCTAGACGCGCCGGCATAGCCCGAGTGCTTCATGAAGCCGCCGCCGATCACAACCGTGCCCAGATAGGGCTCGATGACCAGGGCTTTGCCGAACTCTTCCATGATGATCATGTTGTCGACGGCGCCGCCGCCCAGGCCGCCCAGCTCTTCGCTGAACGAGGCGCCCAGGATGCCCAGCTCCTCGGCGAAGGCTTTCCAGTGATCGGCGCGCCAGCCGGCCTCGGAGGCCACGATCTTGCGGCGGGTCTCGAAGTCGTACTTGTCCTGCAGGAAGCTCGCGACCGTATCGCGGACCATCGACTGCTCTTCGGTGAAGTTGAAATCCATCCCAGGGTTTCCGTTCTTTTTTCTTTGTCATCCCGGCCGCAGCGGAGCGGAGAGCCGGGACCTTCAAGGTCTGTGAATTGGGCGATCCCGGATCGCGCCATCGGCGCGTCCGGGATGACAGGCTTTTTGGCTAGAGCCCCAGCACCATCTTGGCGATGATGTTGCGCTGGATCTCGTTGGACCCGCCGTAGATCGACGTCTTGCGGACGTTGAAATAGGTCGGCGCGGCGCGGTGGCTGAACTCCGGACCGATCGGATGGGCGTTGTCGCCATCGTTCGGGAAGCCCCGGAAATAAGGCGCGCCATAGTGCCCGGCCGCTTCCAGCACCAGTTCGGTGATGCGCTGCTGGATCTCGGTGCCCTTGATCTTCAGGACGCTCGACTCCGGGCCGGGGCCCTTGCCGGCCGCTTCACCCGCCAGGGTGCGCAGTTCGGTGAACTCCAGCGCCGTGAGGTCGATCTCGAGCTCGGCGACCTTGCGCTTGAACGCCGGATCGGCCAGCAGGCTGTCGCCTTCGTCCGACAGTTCCGTCGAGGCGATGGCGCGGATGCGCTCGATGCCGCGCTTGGAGCGCGCGACGCCGGCGATGCCGGAACGCTCGTGGGCCAGCAGGAACTTGGCGCAGGTCCAGCCCTTGTTCTCGTCGAAGATGCGGTTCTCGACCGGCACCTTGACGTTCTCGAGCCAGACTTCGTTGACCTCGTGCTCGCCGCCCAGGGTGATGATCGGACGCACGGTGACGCCCGGCGACTTCATGTCGATCAGCAGGAACGAAATGCCTTCCTGGATCTTGGCGGTGGGGTCGGTGCGGACCAGGCAGAAGATCCAGTCGGCGTGCTGGGCCAGGGTGGTCCAGGTCTTCTGGCCATTGACCAGATAGTATTCCTTGCCGTCGTCGCCGGTGAAGCGCTCGGCCTTGGTCTTGAGGCTGGCCAGGTCGGAACCCGCGCCCGGCTCGGAATAGCCCTGGCACCACCAGATGTCGCCCGACAGGGTCTGCGGCAGGAACCGCTCCTTCTGCTCGGGCGTGGCGAAGGTGTAGATCACCGGCCCGACCATGTTGATGCCGAAAGGCAGGATCGGCACGCAGTCGGCGCGGGCGGTCTCTTCCGACCAGATGTAGCGCTGAACCGAGGTCCAGCCCGGACCGCCGAACTTTTCGGGCCAGGCGGGAGCGACCCAGCCCTTCTTGGCCAGCACCTTGTGCCAGGCCAGGAAGTCCTCCTTGGCCATTTCCTCGCCCTCTTCCTGCTTTTCACGCAGGCCGGCCGGATAGTTCTCGGCGATGAAGGCGCGGACTTCGTCGCGGAAGGCGACGTCCTCGGGCGAGAAATCGAGATTCATGGCGGGCTCCCGGTTTCGGCCTCTTTTGAGGAGGGCCGATTTGTTGTGTCGGGCGCCACGATAGATGTCGAACGAGCGTTTGGAAAGATGACGTTAGCGTCAACGGAAGCGAATATGATCCGCGTTCAGTTACCGCGCCCCGCCCGCCCTAGCGAGCCTCGCAAGCCAGCCTGACGAGAGCCAGGGCGCTGGCGCCGCCCACCCCTTCCTCGTCGACGATATCGAGCGCCAGAACCGGGCGCTTGTCGAGGGCCCGCAGCAGGCGAGCATGACCTTTCGCGGCGCCGACATGGGCGGCCAGGCAGTGCGAGATCAGGTCGGGATCGACACGGGCCAGCACGGCGGCGGCGGCGCAGGCGGCGTAGCCGTCCAGCAGCACCGGAATCTTCTGTACGCGCGCGGCCAGGATGGCGCCGGCGACGGCGGCGGTCTCCCGTCCGCCCAACTGCCGCAGGACCTGCAGGGGGTCATCGAGACCGCCCTCTTCTCGCGCCCTCTCGACGGCGGCGACCACCAGGTCTGGCGCTTCGGTCCAATCGCTCGCGTCGCCGCCGAACAGGGCCAGGGCGAGGCTGGAGGCGATCATGTCGCTCTCTGCGGCGATGACGCCGGGGACCAGCAGGTCGGGCTGCTTGGCCAGGGCCTCCATGCCGAAGGCCATGGTGGCGGCGCATTCCTTCTCGCTCATCGCGGCCTTGTCGACGGCGTTGGGCGTGGGACGATCAACGGCGAGATCGAAGGCTTCCAGGCCCGCGCCCTGCGCGCCGGCCAGACGGCAAACCGTGGCGCCGCCAGAGGCCACGGCCTCCAGGCGATCTCGCGCATAGCCGCGCGGCCCGACACCCTGCCGCGCGCCCGCATACAGCGCGATGACCGGACGATTGACGACTGGCGGGGTCTTGCCCGTCCAGGCCGTCAGCCAGGCCGAGATCTCGCCCAGCCTATCAGCCTGAGCCAGGGCGGGCGTCGCGTCGGGCGCCGGAGGAGCGTAGGCCAGGGCGCGGATGTCGTCGAACGGAGAAGCGGTCATGGGCGCGGACTTAAAGAGGCCCGCGCCCAATTGCTAGATCAGCTGGCCAGATAGGTCCCGCAGGCGTCCGCGCGCTCGGCCAGCAGCGAGGCCTTCCGCGCCTCGTCCTTGGTCTTGCCCTGACGGAGGGCGTCGGCGCGCAGCGAGGCGCCGCGATCGGTGATCGAGCTCTCGCGGCCGCGCGCCTGGACCTTGAGCGCGTTGACCAGGACCGACGCATCGACCGCGCCCAGCGCCTCGGACTGGGCCAGGCCGACGCAACGGCTGGCGCGAAGATACTGGGCGTCGGTCC
The DNA here is from genome assembly GCF_965279145.1 of Caulobacter sp. Classification (NCBI taxonomy): domain Bacteria; kingdom Pseudomonadati; phylum Pseudomonadota; class Alphaproteobacteria; order Caulobacterales; family Caulobacteraceae; genus Caulobacter; species Caulobacter sp. Next base: position 3,713,176 of record NZ_OZ257139.1, on the reverse strand, counting down.
AGCGGGCGTCGGCCGCGAAGGCCGGGGCGACGCTGGCGGCCAAGGCGGCCGAAGCGGCGACGGCCGATAGAATAAGCTTGCGCATGACGGTCTCTCCTGGGTTTGAGACATGACTCCGCCGTCTCGCCGAGACTTGCGTCCCGCCGACCGAACGAAGAAGATTGGAAACGATGAACTCCGCCGCTCAACCGCCCCGCCCGATCGTCACGCCCTGCGTGAAGGTCTGCGCCGTGGACGGCCGCACCGGATACTGTCTCGGCTGCCGCCGCACCCTGCCGGAGATCGCCGGCTGGGCGAAGTTGGGCGACCAGGAGAGAGCGGACATCATGGCCGCCCTGCCCGATCGCCCCGACCCGTTGGCCAGCCTGACGGCCGACCAGTCCTGAGGCTATCGGGCGGCCAGCCACTCGCCGCATTGCGAGCCGCGCTCGGCCAGCAGCTTTTCCTTCTTGCCGCCTTCGGCCTTGTTGGCCTCGTTCATGGCCGAGGTCATCCTGTTGACGGCGGAAGTCCGCACGGCGAGATCGCGCGCCGAGCCCTCGGTCCTCAGGAAGGCGTCGATCGCGGCGGTGTCCAGCTTGCCAAGACCTTCCGAGGCGGCGAGGCCCCGGCAGCGCGCGGCTTGCAGGTATTGCAGGTTGGTGATGGGCGCGGCCTGAGCAGCGCCGGCCAGCGCCGACACCGCGACGACGGCGATAGTGAGCATTTTCATGGCGTGTTCCCTCGATAAGCCACTTTGTGTTTCTGGCCGGAGGGATACCGCTGCGCACAGCAATCTTGAAGTTAAATCCAAGACATGAAACGCATTAAAATAGTTTAATATTCAATCCCCTTAGCAACTGGAGACCACCATTATATGTTGATTAACCCAGTTGAAAATTCAAGAGCCTGATTCACGGCTTGAAAACGCCTGCGCCGCTATGGTCGATCTCAACGACCGAAGAAACGGTCACAAAGCCTGTATGGCGGGGTGTCTTCGATGTTCAAGTTCGCGGCGATCGCGATGGTAGGCGCGCTTTCAGCGGTTGGCGCCGCCAAGGCCGTGGTGTCCCTGGATGATCTGCGTCATCCGGAATTCCGCGCGCCGACGGCCGCGAGCGCGACCTTGGGCGGATCCGACGGCGCGGCCCAGATCAACAAGGACGCCGACGGTCACTTCTGGGCCGAGGCGTCGGTTGACGGCAAGGCCGTGCGGTTCCTGGTCGACACCGGCGCGACAGCCGTCTCGCTCAGCATGGCCGACGCCCAGCGCCTGGGCATCGACACCAGCAAACTGACCTATGACTACAGCGTCATCACCGCGGACGGCCGCACCCGCGCCGCCTCGGTCAAGTTGGCCAGCGTCGCCATCGCCGGCGCCCGGGTTCGCGATGTCGACGCCCTGGTTATCGAGAAGGGCCTCGAGACTTCATTGCTGGGCATGAGCTATCTGGGCCGCCTGTCGCGCTTTGAAGCCACGCCCCGCGCCCTGATCCTGCACCCCTAGGCGGAAGCGGCCTCCACGGCTCTGGCTTCCCGGGCTTCCAGCGCCTGACGCACAGCGTCCAGCGCACGGTCGACGACCTCGAGCCCGGCGCCTGCGGGCACGCCCTCGACGGTCAGGATGCGGCGCCACGCCCGCGCGCCGGGCAGGCCATGGAAAAGGCCCAGCATGTGGCGGCTCATCGCCGCCAGATGCACGCCCGCCGCCAGCTTCTCGGCGATATAGGGCTTGAAGCGCTCCACCGCCTCGAACTCCGAGACGTCGGCGACGCCCTCCCCGAAGATCCGGCGATCCACGGCCCCCAGCAGGCCGGGCTCATGATAGGCCGAGCGGCCCAGCATCACGCCTTCCACATGCTCAAGGTGGGCCTCGGCGGCGTCGAGATCGGTGATGCCGCCGTTGATCACGATGGTCAGGGCCGGACGCTCGCGCTTGAGCCGGTAGACAAGTTCATAATCCAGCGGCGGAATGTCGCGGTTCTCCTTGGGCGACAGCCCCTTCAGCCAGGCCTTGCGGGCGTGGACCACGAAGCTGTCGATCCCGGCGGCGGCGCTGGCGTCGACCAGGGCGAACAGGCTCTCTTCCGGATCCTGGTCGTCGACGCCGATGCGACACTTCACCGTCGCCGGAACCGCGACGGCGTCCCTGATCGCCGCCATGCAGTCGGCGACCAGTCGCGGTTCGCGCATCAGGCAGGCGCCGAACCGGCCGCTCTGCACCCGATCGGACGGACAGCCGACATTCAGATTGATCTCGTCGTAGCCGAAATCCTCCCCGATCTTCGCGGCGAGGGCCAACTCTGACGGATCGGATCCGCCCAGTTGCAGCGCGACCGGATGCTGGTCCGCATCGAAGCCAAGCAGCTTTTCCCGATCGCCATGAACCACCGCGCCGCTGGTCACCATTTCGGAATACAGCAGCGCCCGTCCCGACAGGGCGCGATGCAACGACCGGCAATGCCGGTCGCTCCAGTCCATCATTGGCGCAATAGAAAATCTATGTGCTTGAAATTCCATATTTTTTATCACACAATCAACGAGTTAGATCGTTTTGAAAACCGCCAGGAATACGCATCCCTACGCAGTTTTTCTCTACGATACGACGCCTCACTGTTCACTTGGCGTACACGAAAATGGCCACCTTTGTGAATCTGCCCTCGGGATCTTGGCGAGCCATTATCCGTCGGAAGGGTCGCTATATAAGCGAGACATTCAAATTTCGCGATGACGCGAGGCGCTGGGCTACGGCTCAGGAGAGCGCCATCGACAAGGGCGCCGCGCCCAAGAAGACGCACATCGCCAACAAGACGACGTTCGCGCACCTGATCGACCTGCACCTGGACGATCTCAGAGAGGTGGGCAAACCGATCGGGCGCACCAAGCTGGACACCCTCCTCCTGCTCCGGCGCGCCATGGGGCATCGCAAGTTCGCCGAGCTCGATCGCAAGTTCATTATCGACTTCGGTCGCGAGCGTGCGCGAGGCGGCGCTGGCCCCGTCACCCTCAGTATGTATATCGGCGCCATCAAGCTCGTGCTCGTCCACGCGTCCGCCGTCCATGAGATAGAGACCAAGATCGAGCCGATCGAAATGGGTCGCCAGGCGCTCAAGCACCTGGGCCTAGTCGGCAAAAGCCAGGAGCGCGATCGCCGGCCCACGGAAGAAGAGCTGGAGACGCTCTTCAAGAGCTTCGACGAAAATCCCTGGCAGCAGAACCCGATGAGCCGGATCATCAAGTTCGCGATCGCCACCGCCATGCGCCAGGACGAGATCTGCCGGATTACCTGGAGCGACTACGATGCTCGCGCCAAGACGGTTCTCATCCGGGATCGCAAAGACCCGCGAGACAAGTACGGCAACAACCAGCGCATCCCGCTGATCGACCTGAGCGGCTACGATCCGATCGCATTGATCGAGGAGCAGCGCGCGTTCCGCAGCAACTTCGACGACCGGATCTTTCCCTACAATGGCAAGTCCGTAAGCGCCGCGTTCACGCGAACCACGGCCAAGTTGGAGATCGAAGACCTCGTCTTCCATGACATGCGCCACGAGGGCACCAGCCGCTTCTTCGAAGCCGGTCTGAAGATCGAGCAAGTCGCCCTGATCACTGGCCACAAGGACTGGAAAATGCTGCGGCGCTACACCCACATCAAGGCCGCTTCGGTGCACAAGGCGGCGGCGCGCCTAAAGCGAGACGAGGATCCGGAAGACTAGCGCACGGACTTGGGGCGAGGCCGATTTCGATCCCCCTCGTCGGCAGCCTCAAGAAGCATGCGCGCGAAATCGCGTAGCGCATCAGGCGAGGCCGTCAGGTTTACGAGTTTACGATGCTGGCGATCCTTGCCCGCCGCCTGGGTGGTCAGTTCGGCGATGAGCTCGACTTGGCCTAGACGAACGGGCCGCGCCGTCAAAAACAGAGCGCGCTTGCCCTGCCGGTTGTCCTCGGCCTCGATCGAAACGGCGCCTGCGCCAGGCCAAGGCTCGTCTTCCGGCAGCCCAAGACCCCAGGTCTTGTGCTCAGCGCGCGCCTGGGTTTGCTGGATCTGCTCGATGGCCCAGGCGTCAAGATGGGGATCTCGGTCAACCATTCCCTGAGCGTATCGCATCTGGTCGGGCGGTACATAGGCGCCATTTCTCCAGCCGTTATAAGCTGACCACTCTCGATCGCCTGCGCCGGTCAACGCTGGCCGGTCGGCAAAAGGGCGCTGCAAGAACTCAAGACCGCCTCCTGAACGCCCTTAGCCATGGTGAGAAATTGCGGTCCTGTCGGCGTCATGCGTGGTGCGCCGCGCGCCCTGTTCGGCCCAGGCCTCCAGATCAGCCTGGCGATAGACCACGCGCCCGCCGATCTTGCGATAGGCCGGACCGGCTCCGCAAGTCCGATACTTTTCAAGGGTGCGGGGCGACAGACCAATCAGGTGCGCGGCCTCGCGGGTATCAACGTAGCGGGCAAATTCTGTATCCGGCATGATCCACCTCTGGAGATTGGGGTTGGGCGGTCCAAGCGCTTCTGGGCCTGGCCGCGATCAGGTGAAGAAGGCCGCCCTAGCGGCTGATTTCATGATTGAATGTGTTCAGAGACCTCCGCCTGAAGCGATGCCTTTGGCGTGGGGTCATCGACCTTCGAGTCCGACGGACTCCGCTCCTTGGGCTTGGGCGGCCGCGTCCAAACCAGCTGGGCGTTCAAACCCTCGGCGTCGAGGAAAAGCGTCGCCCAAATCGGGGCGTCGAGAAACGGGTCATCCAGACTGACGCGGTAGTAGGTCCTGGGCGCGTCGCCTCGGGAACGATGTTCCCAGGCATCACCCAAATGCGCCGAACCGGTCATGACCCGAAACGCCGGCGCGTTGGGGTGGCTGCGATTGTCGTTGGGCTCCAGACGGACTTTGGCGTTGGCGCACAGCGTTCGGATGTCACCTTCCCACCCGCCTGTCCTGCTGGGCTTAAACTCGCCGATGACCGCCATCTTCAGGCCCTCGCCTTGGCTTCGGCCTTGCGGCCGGTCGCGACGGTGCGATCACTGTCAAGAAAGAGCTCAAGCATGGCAGGGATGAGATCGGTCACGCTGGCGGCCTCGCCATACGTGGCCTTGTAAGCCTCGGCATAGGCGGCGAGCCGCGCATTCAGGTCCGGCAACACACTGATGGTCAGTCTCACCGGATTTCGATCTGGAAGTTTCGCGAGCTTCATGGCCCCGTCTCCTTCAAGCGCGCCAGGGGCGCAGGGTTAGGTCCTTGTGGACGATGACGCGCAGAGGCCAGCCTGGCCGAACTCGGATGGTTGGCTGCACATCGAGCTGCTTGGACACGACCTGCTGACCAGCCTGGGAGGCGCTCTGCTGGGTCGACTGGCGGATGGCGCGGACCAGATCACTCTCGTCGTCGCCGAAGCTGATTTCCGTGCCCACGCCCAGGAGGGTCGATAGGCCCACGCCCTTGAGAAGCTGCCAGGTATGAAAATCGACCTTGTCGGCTAGGCCCGCATAACCGGCCGCGTCGGTAGCCGGCAGGTTGTCCAGCTGGATCGAGTAGCCATCGGGGAGGATCAGACGCTGCCAGACCAGCAGCGCCCGGGTCTGGCCGAAAGCCACGACACTGTCATAGACGCCAATCAGCCGCGCCCCCTGTGGGATGAGCAGATATGCGCCTGTGGCGGTGTCGTAGACCGGCTCGGTGACCTGGGCGATGACTTGGCCCGGAAGGTCGGAGTCTAGGCCGGTGATCAAGCTGGCGGCGATGATGCTCCCGGCCATGAGCTGATAGGGCGAACGCGGGCCTTCCAACTGGTGAGCGTTGTGGATCTCGGCCGGTCCGGCTTTCTCGACGAAGGCTTGCTTGCCCTGCGCCTCGCCGCCAGGGGATGAGGGCGCCGTGACCGGCGTGGCGGCGACAGCGCCGGCGCTCGCCGTCTCCCCTGCTCCCCGCGCGGTCGCTTGCACCATGACGCCGGACTCCCGCGCCTGATGGGCCTGGGCCGCAAGGCGCTGACGTTCCGCCTCGGCAGCCTGATCTGCCGGCGTGGACGTCGAACTGACGGGCGGCGAGACTTCGACGCGATCCCGGCGCTGCTGGTCGAGCACGGCGCGTCCCAGATCGCCCGGCAAGGGCGGACCGAGCTTGGGCGCCGTGTAATCCTTTGGCAAGGCGGCGACCGCGTCGCGCGATGAGGCTCGATCTTCGACGGACGGATCGTCTGCGGGCCTACCGAGGTGAACCGCCTTGGCGCTCAGCGCCATCCATCCGAAGCCCGCGAGGGCCAGGGCGCCCACAGCGGCCGTGCCGATCACCAGCCCACGGCGGAACTTCACCACAGACCGGGGCTTGGCCCGCAGGGTCAGGGTCTCCGGCGGCGCCTTGTGGCTCTCGGGAGCCGCAGCCACACCGTCTTCGCGCGGCGTGTTCATGACTTGGCTCCCGCGTTGGGCGCATCGGTGCGACTGATGCGAACCACCTGCTGGGGCGCCTGGCCCAAACGCAGTTCGGCGGCGGCGAACAGCCTGTCGACGATGTAGCGGTTGCCGCGAACCCGATAATTGACGAGCTGGCTCTCGCCCAAGGGGCCGACCACGAACAGCGGCGGCGCTTCGCCCTGGTCCAGCCGAGCGGGAAACTCGATATAGACCTTTTGGCCGTCGTCGAAGACCCGCACCGGCCGCCAGGGCGGCGTATCGCCGGTGATGGCGTAGCGGAATCGAAGCTGCTCGACGGCGACATTGTCGGCGGCCGGCGCGGCGGCTTCGGCGGCCGCGTTTTGCCGCTTCAGCGCCAACAAGCGATCCTGAGGATAGGTCCAGGAGACCGCCGCCATCGCCGTGGCGTCAGTGCTGCTCAGGGCCAAATGATAGGTCCGGCGATCGGTGGTGATCACCATGTTGGTGGTCAGGCCGACGGCGAAGGGCTTGACCAGCAGGTGGACCTGCCGCGTCTCCCCGGCCCCGCTCGTGGTGTCGCCGATGATCCAGCGGACGGTGTCGCCCGCCGAGACGGCGACCAACTGCTCACCGGGTTCGAGCGCGACGTCGCTGACCCGTTCGGGCGCGGTGTACAGCCGGTAGAGCGCCCCCTCGGTCCAGGGATAGACTTGGACCGCATTGATGTAGCCCGCCGTTGTCGGCTCCTGGGTCGCGGCGCGATTGGCCGCGTCGATCCGACAGCGCGGCGATACCGCTTCCGAGCGCACGGTCGGCGGCGGCAAGAGCTGACCCGGCAAAGGCAGCGGCTTGGGCACCTCGACAATCATCACGGGCTTGGGCGGCTCGGGCGCGACCTTGGCCGGGAGGAAAGCCGCCGCGTCGTAGACAATGGCGGGCGGCGGGGACTTGGGATGGACGCAGGCGCTCAAGGCGCAGGCGCACGCCAACGCAAGCATGGTCTTGGCGGTCATGGCTGGGGCTCTCCTGGGATGGTGGGAAGCGGCGATGGCGTTGGAGCGGCCGTTGTCGTCGCAAAGGCTGGCGAGGAAGGCGGCGCGGGTGCCGCGGGCGTGCCGTCGGCCTCCTGGGCCCAATCGACGCCATCGACATAGAGACCGAGCGGATTGCGCTCGAGCTGGGCCCGGGTCTTGGGCTTCTGGCGCTTGAGGGTCAGGATCGCGGTCCAGCGCTCGGTCTTGGACAGCGCCCCGCGCTCGAAGGTCTGCTCGGTCCACCGCACCTGGAACGAGGTCTTGGTGGCCCGCACCACGCTGGTCGGCTGAACCAGAACAGTCTTCTGGCCAAAGCCCTGAAGCGGCTGCACGCCCCGGGCATAGGTGTCCAGGAACGCCTGGCCGGTCTTGGTGGCGTAGTCGTAGGCCTGGTTCCAACGCTCGCGCACGACCACGCCGTCGGAGGACAGGGACCGGACATTGACGATGAACTGGCGAAGGTCGCGGGCGATCTCCGCGTCGCTGGGCTGGTAGTCCTGCTCGGCTGGGCCGACGGCCCTGACCTCACCCAGCCGGTCGACCTCGACGACATAGGGGGTGATCTTGCTTTGCGTGGCCTGCAGGACGTTGCCGCCGGCCAGCCCACAGCTGAGCGCGAACATGCCGAAGAAGGCCAGCCGCCAGTTGTGAGCCTGGACGCGCGCGGAGCCGATGCGCTGGTCCCAGAGCTGGCCAGCGGCCTGGTAGGGCGTCTCGGGCGGCGGCGTTACCCCATAGCGTTGCAGCGTGCGCGAAAAGCGCATGGCTCAATCCTCCTGGCTGAGATCGGGGTTGGCGGGGGCGCCGGGACGGTCGCCCTCCTTGAGGGTTTGAACGGCGGCGTGGTGCCCCATGCCGGCATGGTTGGGGCGCAGGTTCTTGGCCCAGGCGGGCGGGGTCGACGCGGACGACGCCTGGGCGCCGGAAGCTGCCGCCTCGCCGCCGCCCGACACAGGGCTCGTGCCGCCCGTGGCCTTCCAGGCCGCGGCGCGGCCGCCCTGGGCGCTCTCCTGCAATGCCGCGCCGGCGCGGCCGGCCCTGTCGCGCGCGCCATTGATCGCCGCGCCCCCGACCGCGCGGCCAACGCCGCTGAGGCCGGACGCGACGCCCGCCATGCCGGTGGCGCCGGAGGTCGCTTGGCGAAGCTGGTAGGCGGCGCTGGCGCCCGCACCCATCGAAGCGCCCGCACGCACCGCCGCCAGGCCGCCGGCTCCGGCCATGCCGAGCGCCCGGGCGCCGAGCATGGCCGCGCCGCCGCCGAGCATGGCCGCGCCGGCCGCGGTGCCGACCGCAGCGCCCGCGCCCAGTTGAGGCGCGCCGGAGACCAGGCCCGAGGCGATCGCCGGGCCGAAGATCGACAGGCCGGCCAAGGTCAGGGCGCCCAGCACCAGGGTCATGGCGGCAGAGAGGTCCGGATCGGAGCCGAGCGAGGATAGGAAGGTGTCGAAGAAGCCGGCGCCGATGCCGACAATCACGCCCAAGACCATGATCTTGACGCCGCTGGAGATAACGTTGCCCAGCACGCGCTCGGCCAGGAAACTGGACTTGTTCCAGAAGGCGAACGGAACCAGCGAAAAGCCGGCCAGGCAGGTCAGCTTGAACTCCAGGACGGTGACCAGCAGCTGGATGGCCATGACGAAGAAGGCCAGAACCACCAGCACCCAGGCCAGCAGCAGCACGAAGATCGTCAGGGCGTTGGCGAAGAACTCCGGAAAGCCCATCAACTGGCTGGCCTTGTCCAGCAACGGATGGGCGGCGCTGAAGCCGACACTGGCCAGCTTGCCCGGACGCAGCAGATCCTCGGTCGAGATGCCGCCGCCCCCAGCCGTCACGCCGAGTTGGGCGAACGACTTGAAGATCGCCTCGCTGAGCGATTTGAAGTTGCCCAGGATGAAGGCGAAGGCCCCGACATAGAGGACCTTTTTGATCAGCCGCCCCAGAACGTTGTCGTCGCCTTCCAGCGCCCACCAGAGCGCAGCCAGGGTGACGTCCAGGGCGATCAGCACCGAGGACATCGAATTGACGTGCGGCCCCAGCAGCCCAAAGCCGCTGTCGATGTAGGCGATGAAGGCCGCCATCATGCGGTCGATGATGTTGAGGTCGGGCGCGACGTCCACGGCGGCGGCCTTTCGTTAGAGGTTGGGAGGACCGCTATTGCGGCGTGTAGGCCGAGGCCGAGCCGATGAACTGGCGCGTGGCCATCTGACCGGACTGCAGGGCCTGGGCTTGGCGGGCGCGCTCCAGGGCGTCGGCGCGGTACTGGGCGGCGATCAGGGTCTGCAACTGCTGGTCCTGCTTAACCGCCAGGGCCTGGAGCTGGTTGGCGGCCTGCTGAGCCTGCAGCTGTCCCGTCGCGCCCTGGCTTTGGCCGACCAGCGCGCTGATCAAATCGCCGTCGGCCTGGACGTTCTCGACGACCTGGGCCTGGACCTGCAGGGCCTGGCGGTAGCCGTCCAGCGCCAGCTTGGCTTGAGCCTGGGCGTCAAGCAGGCGCTGGCCGGTGGTGGCGTCGGCGGCAAGAACCGAGGGAAACACCGAGGCCAGCACGCCTTGTGTCGAGGTCAGGGTGAAGGCCATGCCCTGGGCTTGGCCCATCAAGCCGTCGATGCGCTTGAGCGCCGTGGTGATCGAGGTCAACGAGTTGTAGTCGAGCGACTTCAGCTGGCGAGCCATGTTCTGCAGCATCGTCGCCTGGTTCTGCAGGGCCTGGATCTGGTTGTTGACCTGCTGGAGGGTCCGCGCCGCCGTCAGCAGATTTTGCACGTAGTTGGCCGGATCATAGACGGTCAGCTGAGCGCTGGCCGGCGGGGTCAGGCCCGCGAGCGGCGCGATAGCGAGGCCCGCGACGCAGACGAGCGTGGTGAAGGGACGCCGGGTCATGGCGTGATCTCCTTTGAGGGGGTTGGAAGGACGAATTGGGCGACTAGGGCGCTGGCCCAGGGCAGACCCCGGGCGGCCAGGAAGCCTGCCGCGAAGCCGGCCTCACCATGCTCGGCCAGGACCTGGTCGATCTGGGCCTGCACCGAGGGGTCAGACGCGCCACACAGCGCCAGGGCCACGGGCCCGAGACCCAGCTCGAACAGGCGATTGCCTAGGCGCGATTGCAGGTAGTAGTGGCGCTTGGGCGTCGCGCGGGCGATCAGCTCGATCTGGCGCTCATTGAGGCCCAAACCCTCGTAGACCTTGCGCGACAACGGCTCGATCGCCCGGTCGTTGGCCAAGAAGATGCGCTGCGGGCAGCCATCGATGATCGCCGGCATGATCGGACTGTCGACGATGTCGGCCAGCGACTGGGTGGCGAAGATCACCGCGACGTTGCGCTTGCGCAGTTCCTTGAGCCATTCGCGGATGCGGGCGGCGAACAGGGGCGTGTCCAGAAATTTCCACGCCTCGTCGAGCACCATCAGGGTGGGACGGCCATCGAACCGCGCCTCTAGCCGATGGAAGAGGTAGGTCAGGACCGGCGCGACGACCGTCGGCGTCTTGATCAGTGTGTCAGTCTCGAAGCACTGGACGTCGCTAAGATCCAAACCGTCCTCGGCCGCGTCCAAGAGCCGGCCGAACGGTCCATCGAGCGTGTACGGCGCCAGGGCCATTTTCAGGTCGTTCGACTGCAACAGCATCGACAGGCCGGTCAGGGTCCGCTCGGCGGGCGGGGCGCTGGCCAGGCTTCCCAACGCCGACCAGAGCGTCTCCTTGATCGCGGGCGTGACGAGGACGTTCTCGTTGGCGATCAGATCGCACAGCCACTCGATCGCCCAAGCCCGTTCGCCCGGATCGTCGATCTGCCGAAGCGGCTGGAAGGCAAGGCCCGCGTCCGCCGCAAGGCCATGGTGACGCCCGCCCATAGCCAGCACCGCCGCGCGCGAGGAGAAGCGCTTGTCGAAGACGTAGACCTGGGCGCCGGGGTAGCGCCGAAACTGAAACTCCAGCAGCGCCAGCAACACCGACTTGCCCGCGCCCGTAGGACCGGCGTGTAGTTGGTGGCCGACATCTTCCAGATGGGTCGAATAGCGAAACGGCGTCGAACCGCTGGTCACGGCATAGAAGGTCGGCGGGCCCTTGAGATGGGCGTTGCCCGCCTGCCCCGCCCAGACCGACGACAGCGGCATCAGGTGAGCCAGGTTCAGCGTGTGGACCAGCGGCTGGCGCACATTGGCGTAGACCTGGCCTGGCAGCGAGCCCAGCCAGGCCTCGACCGCATTGACCTGCTCGCGCATGGCGGTGAAGCCAAGGCCGCCCAGGATGCGTTCGACCTGGCGCACCTTCTCCTCGGCGGCCTCGCGATCGGCGTCCATCACGGTGATGGTCGTGGTCAGGTAGCCAAAGGCGACCAAGTCCCCGCCTAGCTCTTGCAAAGCCAGGTCGGCGTCGGCCAGCTGGTTGTCCGCGTCGCTGTCGGTCAGCGGCACGGGCTCGTTGCTGATCACCTCGCGCAGGATCTGGACGACGGATTTTCGCTTGTTGAACCACTGGCGGCGGATGCGCCCCAGGGCCTTGGCCGCGTCGGGCTTGTCCAGGGCGATGAACCGGGTGGTCCAGCGATAGGCTAAGCCCTGGTGGTTCAGGGCGTCGAGCAGCCCTGGCCGCGTGGTGTTGGGAAAACCCAGCACCGTCACCGTTCGCAGATGCTGGTCGCCCAGCCGCGGTTCGATCCCGCCGCTGAACGGGGTGTCGACCAGAAGGCCGTCCAGGTACATCGGCGTCTCGGGGACGGCGACGCGATGGCGTTTGGTCGAGATCGCCGCGTGCAGGAAGGTCAGGGTCTCGGCGTCGTCCAGCGGACGGATCAGCGGCATGAAGCCCGACAGCAGATCCAGGATCCTGTCGGTCTGGGCGATGAAGGCCCGCAATTCCTGGCGCCAATCGCGCCCCTGGCGGTCGGCCTCGCGCTCGATCAGGGCGCGCTCGGCCCGACTGACCTGGTCGGCCGGCGGCAGATAGAAGAAGGTCAGGTGGCAGCGGGTCTCAAAAAGCTCACCCCGCCGCCCGTCAAAGCCGCCGCGCCGCTCCTCATCCACCAGCCAGGAGGCGGCGTCCGGAAAGTCGCTGTCCGGATAACCCAAGGCAGTTGTGCGATCGGCGTCGAAGAACAGCGCCCAGCCGCTGCCCAGGCGCTTGAGGGCGTTGTTGGCCCGGGCGCAGACGGCGACCAGCTCGGCCTCGGTGGCGCTTTCGAGGTCTGGACCGCGAAACCGGAAGGTCCGCTGGAAGCCGCCGTCCTTGTTGAGCACGACGCCGGGGGCGACCAGCGCCGCCCAAGGCAGGTGATCGGCCAGGCGATCGGCCGTGTCGCGGTATTCGCGAAGGTTCAGCATCGCAGCCACCCCTTCTGGCGCAGGTGGCGCATCAGGACCGGCGCGAAGTCCGGATCCCGCTTGGCGGCGAACACCGCCAGGCTATGGCCGATCACCCACACCACCAGACCTGGGATCCATTGCTGGAGACCCAGGCCCAAGGCTCCCGCGAGGGTGCCGTTGAGGATGGCGATCGACCGCGGCGCGCCGCCCAGCAGGATCGGGGCGGTCAGCGCCCGATGCAGCGGGATCTCGAAGCCCGAGATCCCAGCGCCCGAAGAGGTGGCCGGCCCGGTCATGCGATCAGGGCCCCGCCGCCGAAGCTGAAGAACGACAGGAAGAAGCTGGAAGCGGCAAAGGCGATGCTGAGCCCGAAGACGATCTGGATCAGCTTGCGAAAGCCGCCGCTGGTCTCGCCGAAGGCCAGGGCCAGACCGGTGCTGATGATCACCAGGACGGCGATGATCTTGGCGACCGGCCCTTGCACGGACTCCAGGACCTGCTGCAGCGGTTCTTCCCAGGGCATGCCCGAGCCGGCGGCCTGGGCCTGAGCGGCGACCAACAGGGTCAGGGTGGTGGTGAGAAACAGCGGGCGCCGATCAAGCTGCGCACGCGCCAAAGCGCGACGAAACATCTTCAATCTCCGTGTCTGAGGGTTTTGAGCTGAGGGGGGTCGAGGTCAGCGACGAGATAGTCGCCGGCTGGGTCGAGGCCCGTGACCCGGGCGAGGCTCTCGACACGTCGGCCGGTTCCCCGGCCACGTATGAAGACCAGGAGATCGACCGCCTCGGCGATGAGCCGGCGCGGCACGGCGACCACGCTCTCCTGGACCAGCTGCTCCAGCCGGTAGAGGGCCGAGCGGGCGGAGTTGGCGTGGAGGGTGGAGAGACCGCCGGGGTGGCCGGTGTTCCAGGCCTTGAGCAGATCGAGCGCCTCGCCGCCGCGCACCTCGCCGACCACGATGCGGTCGGGCCGCAGGCGCAAGGTCGAGCGCACCAGATCGGTCATGCTGACCACGCCCGGACGGGTGCGCAGGGCCACGCAGTCGGGCGCGGCGCATTGCAATTCAGGCACGTCCTGCAGGATGACCACCCGCTCGTCCTGACGCGCGACCTCGGCCAAGAGGGCGTTGGCCAGGGTGGTCTTGCCGGCCGAGGTCGCGCCGACGATCAGAATGTTGAGCCGATCGCTGACGGCCTGGCGCAAGAGATCGGCCTGGATCGGCGCCAGAACCCCGTCGGCGACATAGTCCTCCAGGGTGTGGATGCGGCTGGCCGGCTTGCGGATTGAAAAGCATGGGCCGGCCGACACCGGCGGCAACACGCCCTCGAACCGCTCGCCGGTCAGGGCCGCGCCACGCGGCGGCAGGTCACCGCTGATGATCGGGGCGCCGGCGTGAACCTCGGCGCGGACATGGCTGGCGACCAGGCGGATGATCCGCTCGACCTCGGCGGCCGCCAACACCACGCCGGTATCAACGCGCCCTTCGCCCAGCCGGTCCAGGCGCAGGACACCGTCGGGATTGACCATCACCTCGACGACGGCAGGGTCGGCCAGGGCCGCCTGGATCGCCGGCCCCATGGCGGTGCGCAGCATGGTGCGGCGGCGCTCGAAGGTTTCGGGCTGGACGAGGCTCATCGCGCGCCCTCCCCGCCATCGAGGTCTTCGGCGCCTAGGGTCTGGCGGCCGCTCGCCAGTTGGCGGCCAACCTGATCGACGAAGCGTTGGAAGCGTTCGCGCCCGACCGCTTGAGCGGCCTTGTCGGCCTCCGGCAACGGCGCGGTGACGGTCAGCTGGTAGCGGACGAACAGCGCCAAGCTCTCAAGCAGGATCTTCTGGTCGCGCTCAATGCGTCCCAGCTGCCGGCTCATGCGGTCGAGCCGGACCTTGAACAGGGCGTCGAGTTCGCTGGCAGCGCGGCGGTCGAGATAGGCGCGCAGGGCGTCGGCGACGATGGCCGACTTGGAGGTCCCGGGCTTGCCGCCGAGCCGGTCCAACTGCTCGGTCAGGGCGTCGTCGAGATAGAGGTGATGGCGAGGCTTCATCCCAACGCCCCTCAGAAGGCCGGGAGGAGGTCGTCGTCGCCGCGATCACTCCCCTCGTTCATGGCGTGGGCGCGGGTGACCGCTTGGCCCATACGGGCGCGATCAACGGCCTGGCGGTCGGCGACCACGTCGCCGTCGTCATCGGCCAGACCAAGGCCGAGTTCGGCCTCGTCAGCGGGCGTTTGGGCGACGATCTCGTCGAACAACCCGGGATGACGCTCCTGCTGCAGGCCGCCATCGGTTTCGGCGTCGAGCGCATCGTCGGCGGCGGCCAGGCCGGCATGAGGCCCGCGCACCTGGCCGCCCCAGTCGTCACCGCGCGACGGCGGGCAGTCGGGATAGGGGCCGTCCACAAGGGTCGGCGGCGGTGCCACGCGGCCGGTGAAGTTGCGGTCCTCGTAGTAGCGCAGCTTCTTGGCGCGGATCGGCGCCAGGCCCGAGACCAGCACGAGGGCGTCGGCGGGCGGCAACTGCATGACCTCGCCCGGGGTCAGCAGCGGCCGGGCCGTTTCCTGGCGGCTGACCATGACGTGGCTGAGCCAGGGCGAGAGCCGATGGCCCGCGTAGTTGCGCTGCGCCCTCTGCTCTGTCGCCGTGCCCAAAGCGTCGGAGATCCGCTTGGCCGTGCGCTCGTCGTTGGAGGAGAACGCGATCCGGACATGGCAATTGTCCAGGATGGCGTTGTTCTCGCCGTAGGCCTTGGAGATCTGGTTGAGGGACTGGGCGATCAGGTAGGCGCGGATGCCGTAGCCGGCCATGAAGGCCAGGGCCGTCTCGAAGAAGTCCAACCGTCCAAGCGCTGGAAACTCGTCGAGCATCATCAGCAGCTGATGCTTGCGGCTCTTGGCCGGATCGCCCTCCAGGCGCTCGGTCAGGCGGCGGCCGATCTGATTGAGCACCAGCCGCACCAGGGGCTTGGTGCGAGAGATGTCGGACGGCGGGATGACCAGATAGAGGGTGACCGGCGACGGGGCGTCGACGAGATCGGCGATCCGCCAGTCGCAGGCCGAAGTCGTCAGGGCGACGGTCGGGTCCCGATAGAGCCCGAGGAACGACATGGCGGTGGAGAGCACGCCGCTGCGTTCGTTCTCCGACTTGTTCAGGACCTCCCGGGCCGCGCTTGCCACCACGGGATGAACCTTGGGCGCCTCGGGCGTACCCAGATGGTTGGTGGCCATCATCCGCCGCAGCGTGTGGGCGAAGGAGCGCTGGGGATCGGAGAGGAACGTGGCGACCCGCGCGAGGGTCTTTTCCTCCTCCGCGTAGAGGACGTGAAGGATCGCGCCGACCAGCAGGCTGTGGCTGGTTTTTTCCCAGTGCGACCGGCGCTCCAGAGCCCCTTCCGGATCGACGAGCACGTCGGCGATATTCTGAACGTCGCGGACCTCGTCGGGGCCTTTGCGCACTTCCAGCAGTGGATTGTATCGCGCCGATCGCGCGTCGGTCGGATTGAACAGCAGGCAGTGGGAGAACCGCGCCCGCCAACCGGCGGTCAGAGTCCAGTTCTCGCCCTTGATGTCGTGGACGACGGCGCTGCCCGTCCAGGACAGCAGGCTCGGCACCACCAGGCCCACGCCTTTGCCCGATCGCGTCGGGGCAAAGGCCATGACGTGCTCGGGACCGGCGTGGCGCAGATAGCTGGCGCCAAGACGGCCGAGGAAGACGCCATCATCCTTGAAGAGCCCTGCGGCGGCGGCCTCAGTGGTCGTGGCCCACCGCGACGACCCGTAAGTGGTGACCTGGCCGCTCTGGCGGGCCCTCCACAGCGAGCCGGCGATAGCGCAGGCGCAGCCCAGGAACCCGCTGGCGCCGGCCAGAAGACCGGCCTTGTCGAAGACCAGCGGCGCATAGGCCTCGTAGTGATACCACCAGTCGAACAGTTGCCAGGGTCGGTAGACCGGCTGGCCCAGCAACGTTGCCCAAGGCGCCCCTAGCTGCGCCTGGTAGCCCAGCATGGCGGCGGCCCACTGGGTCGATGCCCAGACACCCAGGATCATGATCGCGAAGACCGCGAGGATCTGACCGATGAGGAGTTTGGTGGGCGTCATGCGCCGGGTCCCGCACCCGGGTCGCGGCATGCGGCGCGGGGCCTGGCAAGACTCTGGCGCAGGCCGAAAATCGCTTATGGCGGTTAAACCCGCTGCAGATCCGGTTCTGGCGCAACTCGTGCGCTGGGCCCCGAGCCGGCGAGATCGCGCGATCTGGTTTTGGTTGCGCGATTGCGGCGTTTGGTGCGCGTAGCCGCCGATCGTCGCGCGGCAGGAGCACCGTCGGTTCGGCCGCCTATCGGCAACCCCGGGAGGCTCACGATCTTGCTTTTGTCAGAAATCATGCCATAGTTTCTGACAAGGAGACGCCTCATGCCCGCGCTCGCAGATCACATCCTCGCCTATGCCGAAGCCTCGCCCGAAGGGGCGGCGCTTCGCGCCAAGGAACTGCTGCATCTGGGATCGCGCGCCGCCGTCGATCAGGCCCTCGTCCGCCTGGAGCGTTCGGGCGCGCTGAGCCGGATCGGGCGCGGTGTGTATCTTCGGCCCCGCCAAGGAAAATACGGGCCGCGCACGCCCTCCCCCGCCAAGGTCGTGCAGGCGCTCGCCAGCACGACCGGCGAGGTCATCGCCAGCCACGGGGCGGCGGCCGCCAACGCCCTGGGCCTGACCACCCAAACGCCGATGAAAGCGATCTACCTCACCTCGGGCAAAAGCCGGGGCTTGAAGATCGGCGGGCAACAGCTCGAACTTCGCCATGCGCGGGACTGGGAGTTGCTGTTGCCCGGCCAGCCGGCCGGCGACGCGGTCCGCGCCCTGTCCTGGGCCGGCCCCGAACGCGCCGCCGAAACGCTCAAGGCCCTCAAGCGCCGGCTGCCGGCCGAGGCCATGCAAACCCTGCTGAGCCTGCGGGGACGCCTTCCCACATGGCTGGCCCAAGAAGTTTCGAGCCTGGCGCGTGGCTGATCGGTTCCTGAGCCTTTCCCAGGCCGATCGCCGCGACGTCCTCGAGGCCGCGCCCGGACGCGGCCTCGAGCGCGCGCCCTATCTGCTCGAAAAGGACGTCTGGGTCGTCTGGACGCTGGAGGCGCTTTTCGCTGCCCCGTTCGCCGACGGCCTGGTGTTCAAGGGCGGCACGTCGCTGTCCAAGGCCTACAACGTCATCGACCGGTTCTCCGAAGACGTCGACCTGACCTACGACATCGGCAAACTGACCGGCGACACACGCTTCGGCGAGCCAACCCAATTGACGCCTGACGAGGCAAAGACCATCTCGCGACGCGTGCGCGAGCGGCTCTTGCCGCGTTTCATCCGCGACACGGTCGCGCCGTATCTTGCCGAGCGCCTGGCGGCGGACGGCCTGTTGGCCCGCATCGAGCAGGACGGCCAGGACCTGCTCGTCGTCTACGAGACGGCCGCCGATTACCCCGGCTATGTGCGCCCCCGGGTGAAATTGGAATTTGGCGCCCGCGCCACGGGTCAGCCGGCCACGACCCGGCCGGTCGAATGCTACCTGGCCAAGGCCTTTGCGGAGCTGGAGTTTCCCGCCGCCGCTCCCAGCGTGATGACCGCCGAACGGACCTTCTGGGAGAAGGCCACGGCGGTTCACGTTTTTTGCGCTCAGGGCCGCTTCAAGGGCGGAGCGGGCTTTGCGCGACACTGTTACGATCTGGCGCGACTGGACCTGGCGGGCGTCGCCGACCAAGCCATCGCCGATCCAGGCCTGGCCATGGCCGTGGCGGACCACAAGGCCAAGTTCTTCATCGAATCCGATTCCGCCGGACAGGTCATCGACTATGCGGCAGCCGTTACGGGAGGCCTAAGGCTGGTCCCTGAGGGCGAGGCTCGCGCCGTGCTCGAAGCCGACTACCAAGCCATGACCGAGGCCGGCTATCTGGACGGGGCCGTCGAACCCTTCGACGCATTGATGGCGCGATGCCAAACCCTGCAGGACAAGGCAAACGCCGCCGCGCCTGCGCCGAGCGAGGGCTTAAATCTTTTGCTCGACCCGCCGACTTGACCCGACCTCGTCGCGCGCGCGGGAGCCTGAAGGCTGGCGTGCCGACGTCAGCCGCCTCATAGTGACGTCATGGTTCTGCAGTTTCTTCCCGCTTCAAGATCGGCGCGCCTACGCCGGCGCAATAGCGCCCGGCTCTGGGGCATCGTGGTCCTCGTGCTCGCGGTCGGGCTTGGAGCCGCTGCCTTGTTCACAGTGCGTCCACACGGCTGAGGCTCAGGCCCCCACCGGCCGGGAAAGCCAAGCCTAGTCGTCCAGATCGGAGAACACATCGGCCAGCGGATCGGCGGCCGCTGTGAACGAGAACGGGCTCTGACGGGTCGTCGACCCGGCCTCGCGACCACCCCCGGCTTGGCTGGCGTAGTAATATTCCTCCTCTCGTTGCCAGTCGTCCTCCCGCTCGGCCTCTTCCTCAAGCTCGCCGACACGCTGGGCGACGCGCCTCTTGACGATCTCCAGAACCTCGGCGGCCTCATCCTCATCAACCCATCCCGCCAGCTCATCGACGAAGGCGATCAGTTCGGCGAAGGCTTCGGTGGGCGATCCCTCGAAATCACGGCTCGGCTCGTAATAGGCGATGTAGCTTGACCCGCTGTCGCGCAGCTCAGCGAGCACGTCTTGGAGCAGCTCGTCGAACCTTTCGGCGCCGAGCAGTTCGCGGGCCGATGTGCTCAGGCAGGTTCGTAGGCCCAGTTCAGTCAGGCCTTTGACGATGCGATTGCGCAAATGCTCCAGGTGCTCGGGCGAGACCAGTCCCTCCGGTAACAGCACGGCCGCCAGCGCGAGCGTCTGGTGTTCGAGGCGACGGCCGTCGTCGAGGACCGGGTGGTTGATGGCCAGAGGCGCGGTGAAGTACCGCCGCCGAAACTCCGGGGTTGCTTTCACAATCAGGAACCATCGCGGCAGCCGCGTTAGCCGCCCCCAACGGTGAGCCTTCATACGGGCGATCAGGCGGTCGAAGTGACCGACGCCGACCTCGATCTTCGCGCCCTTGACCGCCACGCCCGCACAGACGACCTCTTCGAGAATGCGTTCAGGCGGCGCGCCGCGCAGGTAGACATCGAGCAGGACCGACGAGCGCGTCGTGAAGGACGCAAAGGCCTCGCCGACGGTGGGATGGCGGAACCGCCAAACCGGCTCTCCCTCCTCGACACGACGAACGCAGAACGCCCCTTCCATAGCCACTAGCTCGCCGGCGATTTCCGGCGCTGAAACTGGGAAGGCATCCAGAACGACGTCGAGCGCCTCGTCGCGTGGCAGCGTCACCGGCAACTCGCCGCCCAGCATGAACAACAGGGCAAGCGCCGCCTGGCCCGCCGGCGCCAATCCGCCAATCACCTCTTCCAAGTACTCGTCGGGATTATCGACATAGCGCTCCAAGGCATGGGCGGTCAGCTCCATCTCGCCGGTGATCGCCTCCAATCCCAGCCGGCGCGCCACCTCCGGATTGAAACGCGGGTGGCGCGACACCGCTGGTGCCAACGGTTTGAAGCCTGACTTCCAGGCGCGGCTGTGGTCGCCAAGCTTGACGTGATTGGCAAGGATCAGAGCGCGATCCCGCGCGCTGAAATCCTCGACCTTGACCTCGACGATACCCTTGCTGAGTCCCGGCGCGGTCGAGAGCTTCAGGCGCGGCTGTACGGCGCGCCAGATGTATGTCCGGGAGGTCAGGACGAACCGATTGCCCTTGGCCAAGGCGGCGATCAGGGCTGGGAGCTTGCGGTTGAAGGTGTCCGCCGCGAAGTAGTCCGCCTGGGTTGGCCCGAAGACGTCGTCGATCCAGAACAGTCGCGGCTCACGCGGAAGCCAGTGCCCATCGAGCTGATCCAGGCCGCTCAGCTCATAGGGCTCGGCCTTGAAGGCGTCGACCGAGGCCACCGAGAGTGCCCGGGCGATGGTGGACTTGCCCGCAGCTGGCTCACCCAGCAGCACCACGACGCCGTCGCTGAGGAGGGCGCGGACGGCGGCGCGATAAGGATCGGTCGCGACGAACCTGTCGAGATCGGCGCGGGACGCCTCCAGCAACGCCTGGGTCTGTTCGGCCCGGCGCCCGTCAAGGATCAGGGAGAGATCGCCGATCCCATACACACGCGGCGCTAGGACCCGAAGGTTGGGCGAGCTTCGAATGCGCCGCACCAGATGCTCGCGTCCATGCACGTGACAGGATTTGAAGCCGGCGGCGAGTACGCGCTTCCGGATGGCGTTGACCGCGACACGGGAGACGCCGTGATTGGTGACCAGCAGGTAGGCGTCAAACCCCTCCGCGATGAGCGCCGGCAGCTTCTTAAATTCTTCGACGAGGCTGGCCTCGGTCAGCGATTGCTGACGGGCGGTGTGTTTGGCCTGGATAGCCCATGTCCACGGAGACTTGACGCCCTGGAACGTGAAGCACGCATGCTCGCCGTCGACACCGCCGTCCCAGGTCTTGGCGTAGGAGATCACCGGCGCGCCGAAGAGATCCTCGGCGTAAGCGATCGCCAAATCCTGAAACGAGGCCCAGCCCAATTCCTCGAGCGCGAGATGGTTGGCCGCCGGAAGCATCTAGCCCCGCTCCCCTGAACTGCAGACTTGGCCAAACATCGACGACACATCGTCCTCCCTTGTCGTGAGCATGAGCGAACCGACGTCCTCGCGCGACTATTTCCTTCGCGCCGATCTTGGCGTCACGACACCGAAGGGCCACCCCGGCCGCGCCCGATCGTCCAGCTGACGCCTGCCTCGCGCAGCACGCCGGACACAGCGCGCCCCTCCTGCCCCTCCAGCGCCCGCTTCCACGGCACCAGCGTGAAATCCCGGCTGCGCTCGATCACCGCGAACCGGCCGCTGGCCAGGTCCACCGACCGCCGGTAAACGCCCTCGATCCGTTGGCCGGGGCGCGCCTCGGAGAAGTTCAGCCCCGTCTCGCGCGCCAGGCCTTCGGCGGCGGTAATCAGGTCGCGCCGCTGTAGGCGAGTCAGCAGACCGGCGCGATAGATCACCTGGTTCTCGTCCTGACGGGCCAGGCCCTGGTCAAGCAGCCACTGACGTCGCGCGGCCAGGGCCTGACGGGCCTCCCAGCCAAAGCCCGCGTCGCGCAGAGGTTCGGGTGCCTCAGCGATCAGCTCGCGATCAAGCCAGGTCACGCCGGCCGCGCCGACCTGCTGGTCAAGCGGCCGGCCGCTGAGGGTCGTGACCACCACCGGTGCGGACTCCGCCTGCCGCCTTTCGAAGGCGGCGGCCTGCTCAACATGGTCGGCGCCGATGATCCAGGTCCCGTCGTCCTGGCGCTCGACGGACGCGCGGCCGCGCCGCATCGCCTCCAGCCGTCGGACGTGGGCCTCGGCGAAGCCGGCCGAGGCCGTGGGATCTGCCGCCAAATGTAGATCGATACTGTAGCGCCCCTCATTGGCCTGGGCGATCGCGGCGACGGTGTGGTCGACGGCCCGGGCTTGCGTCGAGCGCGGCTCGACCCGGATCACCGCGCCCTCGGGGATCGGGTCGGTCGCCAGGCTGCGCCCTATCTCGACATAATGGGCGCGGCCATCGACGCCATCGACGACCAGGTAGTGGCGGTCCTTCAGTTCATCCGACAGGCCTCGCGCCACCAGGCGGCCGACCAGCGGGCGGGCGTCCTCTGCCGTGGGCTGATAGATCACCTGGTCGGCGCGGTCGCGTTCGACCCCGCCCTGCGTCAGCGCCCGGTAAAGGGTCTTCTGGATGTCGCCGCGTTCGCCCATCCGCCGCAGGGTGTCCTCCACCCCCTCGGCCAGGCGCCACCGGGTGGGCGCCTCCTCCTGGGCCAGGCCCAAACGCGCCAGGGTCTGCAGACGTCCGGCGCGCAAGGCATAGAGGCGCGGATCGACATGACGCGGCGAGACCAGCCCGTCCTCGGCGAGGTCGCGCAGCAACCCCCGGTCCAAGCTGGTCAGCCGCTCCTGACCGACCTCCCGACGAAGCCGGCCCTCGATCTCCAGATCGCCGCGCGGTCCCAGGTCCAGCGACACCAACTCGGCCGCGCGCTCACGCAGGCCCTGGGTCAGGTATTCCTTGGCGATGACGAGATCAGCGCCCCGATCATTGCGCCCGCGCACGATGATGTGGGTGTGCGGATGGCCGGTGTTGTGGTGATCGACCGCCACCCAGTCGAGCTTGGTGTCGAGATCCTTTTCCATCTGCGCCATCAGCCGGCGGGTCAGGGGCTTGAGGTCCTCGTACTCCGCGCCATCCTCGGCCGAGACGATGAAACGAAACTGCCGGGCGTCGTCGCCGGCTTCGGCGCGGTCGATGAAGGCCCGCCCGTCGGCCTTGTCGGTGTCGGCGCCATAGAGCTGGCCGGGCGCGCCCTCGCGGGTGACGCCGTCGCGCTGGACATAGCGCATGTGGGCCCGGGCCGCGGCGATCCCCTTCCCCGCCAGCTTGGGGATCGAGAACTTCACGATCACCCGGCGCGATCGATAGGCGGCGAAGTGATCGCGCGCCGCCAGCACCCGCCCCACGCCCGCGCCCTTGCCGATCCGCGCGCCGGTGAACCCCGTCCGCCGCGGCGCCCTGCCGAAGGTCCCGCCGCTGGCCAGCATCGCCGAACGCAGCACGCGCGACAGATAGCTCTTGGGCTTCCCGCCGATCGCCCGAAGCTTGCCCAGGCGGGGTTCGAAATCGTCGTCCTGAGCCATCGCCGGCCTCCCTGTCAGCAAACTGGGCGCCTTTCCGCCGGTGCGGAACTGGCGTCATGAAATTCCACGAAATTTCAACCCCTTAGCCATGACCTAGCACTACCCCTCGCCGCATGGCGGGGTATGGCGCCACCGGCCGCAACCCAAAAACCGATGTGCAGACAAACACTTGCGCGGACAGGACCGAAGGGCGTGGCGCCAGTGCTTTCATCTTGCCTTTCGCGCTTCCCTCTCCCAACGCTCAAGCTTCCCTCAACCCGGTCCATCGCCCTGCCCTGATCCGCCCCTGACCGGCGCGAACAGCCCGCCCGAAGGCGCGGGCGTCGCGCTCGGACGTGCCGTGACGGCAGCGGAGTCCAGATGGAAGAACAGCCGCGTCCCCGACAGCACGGCGGGCGGAAGACTGGCCGAACCCGGCGCCCTGGCGAGCACCCGGATATAGGCCTCCGTCTCGGCTGGAAGCGCCGCGCCGGTGCGAAGATGGGCTTCAAAACGGGTCGGTCCGGCGTTGTAGGCTCCGAACAATCCGGGATAGCCGAACCGCGCGCGCATGGCCGAAAGATAGGCCGTCCCCGCCAGGATATTGTCGCGCGGATCGTAGGGATCGAGGCCAAGACCATGGGTCTTGGCGAGGTCCCGGTAGGTCCGGGGCATCAGTTGCATCAGCCCCATGGCCCCGGCGCGCGAGGTGATGGGCGCGCCGTTGAGATGTGTGCGCCCTCCACTTTCGGCGGCGATCACAGCCTCGATCCAGGCCTGCGGAATGTCGAAACGCCGCGACGCCTCGGCGATCCACGGCCGCCATTGGGCCACGCGCGCGGCGGTGTTCGACGGCGGCTCCGGGACACTAGCGACCACCGGCGGCGGACCGATCAGCGCAGCCATAGCGGGGTCGCCTTGCCGATGATCGCGCCCCTTTCGACCGGCCCAAAATAGCGGCCGTCGAACGAGTCCGGGGCGCTGTTGAGCAGCATCACCTGGCCGTCGGACAAGCGCAGGCACCCGCGCCACCAGGGCAGATTTCGGCCCTGGTGATCGGCGAGACGCCGCACGGCGACGAGGCGGCCATCGATGGTGATGGCCGTCTCGCGCGCGCAGACCGTGGCGCCCGAGATGGCGGCGATAGTCTTGATCATCGGCACATTGGCCGGGAGATAATGACGCTGGGCGGCGAGACGGCGGGCGGCGGGCGGCGGCTCGACCAGCACGCTGTCGCCCACGGAAACGGGCGCGCCGGGCCTGATCCGCCACAGGCCGATGGGCGCGCTGGCGCTGGCGTTCCACACCAGGCGCGGGACCGGATCGAGCGCGAGCGGCGCGGCGAGCCCCACCAGGGCGAGCCCGGCCGCGACGGCCATGGCCTGGCCGCGCGGGGTGAGCACGCGGCTAAACATGGCGCGGCTCCGCGGCCTGGAGACGGTCGGGATCGAAGGTCGATCGCTCGCCCTTGGACCAGGCGTCCAGGTCGTCGATGTGATAGCGCACGAACCGGCCATGACGCCGGGGCGTGGGTCCCGCGCCCTCGCCGCGCCAGTCCACCAAGGTCCGTTGCGACAGCCCCAGATAGTGGGCGGCCTGGGCGGTGTTGAGGAACGGGCTGCCCTTTTTGGCGCGGGCCGCCCGTCTGTTCGCGTCGTCGTCATCCGTCATCGCCGTGCTCCTGACCGCGGCGATGGAGGGAAGCGGTGGGCCGCGCTGGGGCGAGCAAGCCCCGAGGATCGCGTCGGCGGGACGAACGCAAACGCGCCCCTGATTTTCGTTCCCCCTATCTTCCTTCAGCCTTTCCTGGGCGGGCGGTGGCCCCCGGCGAAAGCCGGCTCACGGGGAGAAGCCCCTCGCCAACAGGCGGGGGGCCAATCCGTCAGGCCGGGGGCCTCCAGATCATGCGATAGACCTCCGGCGAGAAGGTCTCGGGGACATGCAGCACCGTGATCTTGAGGGGCTTGGGACTCCATTGCGGTTGGGCGACATGCAGCACGATGGATTGATAGCCCGACATGTCGTCCACCTGGGTGGAGCCGCTGCCGATGACCAGGCCGGACCACAGCACCTGATAGTCGAACTGGTCGGGCAGAAAGCTGTCATGCGGCACGACCTGGATGTCGGCGCACTGGCCGAAGGTCTGGATTTGGCCGGAAAGGGTTTCGTCGGGGGCGCGGGTGAGAAAGCCGAGCTCGATCATCAGGGGTCTCCTGGAGGTCCTGCGCCGGGGCCGATCCCCGGCGATGGCCCCCCGCATGGCGCGGCCGTCTCGCCCTGACCCGAAGGGCCGCAGCGCAGCGAAGGACCGGAGCGACGAGCTTTTTTGCAGCGAAGCGCCGCGATGAGCCGCGCCCCTGGGCGTGGCGGGGAAAAAAATCGACGCGATGGTTCAGGACGGGACGGAAGCGCCATAGGGTTTGGGCCTACGTCGCGGGATCGACCCGGCGCTGGACCTCCAGGAGGCCTCTGATGAGCGAGCGCGTGTCGCGCGCCCGCGCGTCCGACGAAGCGCTTTGTGGCCAAGTCCAGGCCTTCGGCCGGTGCGCCGCGCCTCCGCTGAGGCCGCATGACAGCTTCCTGCCGGGCCGGTCCGACTATCAGGTGGTGCGGTCGCCCCGGTCATCGGCGGCGGCTCCACCCAGGTGGGCGACGTGTCGGGCTATCCGACATCGTCCTGCATGTCGCCCAACCGCCGTGCCTCCCCAAGCGTCTCAAGATCACGGTGTTGCATGTCCCCGAGACCGCCTTGCCGGAGGCCTATCGCAGGATCTGGAGGCTCCAGGCCTAAAGGCTTGCCCCCTTGCGCGGCGCTGTCCACGAACCACGCGCCACGACGAAAAGCCCCCGGATCGCAAGACCCGGGGGCAAGGCTCAAGTCGCGTGGAGGCTCTATTCAGCCGCCAGGATCGCCGGGTTGGGATCGGCCGCCAAGGTGATCGCCGGGGGCGCGACGTTGGCGGGCGCGGGCAAGCGCACGCCGCGCAGCAGCGGCGCGACGGCCTTACTCCGCTGGGCGGTGGCGAACGGCCTGCGCGTGTAGGCGCCGGCCGGGAAGGTCAACCATTTGGGCGTCCATTTGGCGACCTTGGGACGGTCGTTGGTCCCGTCCAGGAAGTCGCGCAGGATCGCCTTCTGGGTCTTGATCTTCTCGGTCAGATTGCCGTCCGCGACCTTCTTGCCGCCCACCTCCTTGAGCATGGCGTTGACGGCCTCGCGGTCGCGCATCAGGTCGAAGAAGGCGTCGTCGGGCGTCCAGAACTCGCCCATGTCGACCTTTAGGTAGGCCCCCGCCGCCTCGACCTCGGCGCTCCCGGCGGCCAGGGTTTCCCCGATGACCACGGCGGCGACCGCCAGGACGTCGGCGTCGGGCAAGGACAGCAGCTTGGCGAAGACGCCCGCCGCGCCGCCTGCGACCTGCTGGCCGACCAGATCGCGCTCGGGATCGGCGCCCAGCAGGTCGCAGGCGGCCTTGCGCTTGGCCTGAAAGCTGGCCTCGGCGGGGCTGGCCTCCGCGCTCTGGGCCACGGCCTCGACGCCCGCCCGGCGCGGGTCGGGTTCGACCCGCCACAGGGCGGTTCCGGCCACCGCGTGGGCGAGCAGCAGCCGCAAGGCGACATCGGCGTGATCGGTCAGCACCGCGCGGACGGCGGCATGACGATGCAGGTCGATATAGCTCTGCTGGTTGCCGGTGACCTCGGCGCGATCCGTCTTCGGATCGGCCTCGCCGCTCTCGCCGCGCGCCGCCTTGACGGCGGCGGCCTGGGCGCGCCGGGCTTCCTTGGCGGTCAGGAACCCTTCATGAAGCGTGACCTCGCCGCGATGGCTGACCGACACATAGACCTTGCCGCCCTTGGCCTTGCCGACGCGCTCGTGTTTCCAGCTGTCGAACGAACGCCCGGTCTCCAGCACCTCCACGGCGGTCCAACCTTCGGCGAGCAGGGCCTCGCGCTTGGCCGCCAAGGCCGCGTTCTGGTGGGTCCAGAACAGGCCCGGATCGGTGAAATAGCTGTCCTCGCCGAAAAGGTCGGCGATGATGGCGCCGGGGTAGTCGTCCAGGCTGAACAGGGCGTGCTGGGTCGGGATCGCGGCGCCGCCGAACAGCCAGTTCTTCAGGCCCTGACCCAGGGGCGTGGGCTGGTCGGGATCGTCGTAGATCGCCAACCAGTCCTTTTGCTGGGTCTTCGTGGCCAGGGTCAGCAGGCGGATGGCGCCGATGTTGATCTTCTCGTCGCGATAGAGCTTGCGAAGTCGCGGCAGGAGATTGCCCAGCGCCAGGGTGCGGTTGACCACCGCCTCGGTCATGAAGAAGGTGACGGCGATCTCCTGGGGCGTGCGCCCTTCCTTGATCAGCTTGGCGAAGGTCTCCCAGGTCGAGACCTCGTCGGGCGGCAGACGATTGAGGTTCTCGATCAGCGAGGCCTCGATGGCGGCGGCGTCGTCGCCGGGGTCCAGGATACAGATCGGCACGGGATCGATTTCGACCCCGGCTGCGATCTCGGCCTGGGCCGCCGTCAGGCGGCGCGCCCCGGCCACGACCGCGAACGCACCGGGGATGACGACGCCGTCGGCGAACTTCTCCTGGACCAGCATGGGCACGAGGACGCCACGCTGCCCGATCGACGGCCGAATGTCGGACACGTCTGGCTTGGGCCGCCCATAGTGCATGTTGAGCGGCGAAATCGTCATGTTGCGGGGATCGGCAAAAGCAAGTCTCATAACAAACGCTCCTGTTTTTCAGGGGGGGAACCGACCCCGTCCGTGATGCTGTCCAAGGCGCGGGCGGGGTCGGGGATGCGCCGGGATTGGCGCGGGTGATCCGGCGCCGGGATAATCCCGGCGCGCGGAAGGGCGAGATCAGGCGGCCATGCTTGGCTGCGGCGGGGCCGGTTGAGGCGCGGTCGGGGCGTCGGTCTCGAAACCGGCGACCGGCTCCGGTGGCGGCGCGGCCGCAAAGGCCAGCAGGAAATCGGCCGCCTTGGAGGCCTGGGAGGCGGCGCGGAAGATGGCACGATTGTCCTCCTTCAAGACCCCCAGCCACGACCCGAGGTAGTCGGCATGGCGGACGGTGGGGACGATGCCGAGGCTGGCGCAGACGAAGGCGGCGCCCATTTCGGCGACCAGCTCCTCGCGGGCATAGGCCTTGCCGCCGCGCACGCCCGACTGGTCGCGATCCAGGCGCGAGCCGTGCCCCGTCCAGTGCGACAGTTCGTGGAAGGCGGTGCGGTAATAGTTGATCTGGTCGCCGAAAGCCGGTTGCGGCGGGACCTGTACGTAATCGAACAGCGGGTCGTAGTAGGCGCGCGGCCCGCCGATCCGGAAATCCGCGCCTGTCGCAGCGATCAGCGCCTCGCCGATGGGCACGGCCTGCCGCTCGGGGAGCGGCGCGGGCTCGGGATCGACGCCCCCCAGCCCCTCGCATTGGGCGAGATTGAAGACGGTGAAGCGCTTGAGAAAGGCGACCTTGCCCGGCTCCTCGCCGGTCTGGGCGGCGCGCTCCTGCTCGGCGCGCGGCGTGAAGCGGTCGGCATAGACCACGGTCGTGCCGCGCTCGCCCTTGCGCACGCAACCCCCGGCCGCCAGGGCCTGCTTGAAGGTCAGCCAGCCTTGCGAGGGATAGCCGTGCTCGATGACGGCGCCCCAGAGGAGCAGGATGTTGACGCCCGAATAGCGGCGCCCGGTGATCCCGTTGCGCGGCAGGGAGAGGGCCGCGCCCCCTGCCCGGCCCCAAGGCTGGACCCAGGGCAGACGCCCGGCCTCCAGCTGGGCGATGATCTTGGTGGTGACCTCGTCATAGAGGCTGACTTCCACCCGCCGGGAGGGCGTGACGGCGGCGGACGAGGCGTCGGCCGACAAGGGCGCGGCCTGGGCGGCGGACCTTTGGCGCTTGCCCTTGGGGCGTTGACCGGTGGGGCGCATGAGGATGCTCCTTCACCGCCCCAAAACCCCACATCCTTTCCCCGGAAAGGGGGGTGGGCGGCGAAGAAGCCGGTTAGGCCCGCCGCAAGGGGCGGCGGCACCCGAAGGGCCGCAACGCAGTGGAGGAGCCGGCCCCTTGGCCGGCTTGCCGCCGACCCTGGCGGGCCTATACCGGCGCGCCGCCCACCCCGCTTTCTGGGGAAAGGCAAGCAAAAGAGCCATCGCGCGAAGCGCGATGACCGCTTGGTTCTGACCAATGACCTACAAGCGCCATGTGTGGACGGCTCCCCGTTGGCAAGGGTTGATCTGATGTTCTGCTAGGCTTGGTCGGTGCGGCCATGTGTTCGACCTGTTAGTGCGGTACGCATGACCGCTGGCCATAATGCCTTTCGCGAAGATGGGTCCCGACCATAAGCACGCGCTCGAGGCGCGCTGGCGCAGATGGGTTTTCCCGCCTTCCGGTATCGACCGGCTGTTGCATTACATCTCGTCCGCCCTTCCCAAGTTCGTCGGCCGCGGCGTGGCGCCGAGCCTGTCTTCTAAGCCGGCTGCGGCTCCCTGTAGCGTTCGCCGCTGGTCATGATCGCCCAGATCATTCGGGCGTTCTTGTTGGCGAGCGCGACCGCCGCGACCTTCGGCGTTCGTCGGGCCAGCAGTTGCACCAACCACGGCCGACGCGTGCCGTTGCGTTGCGCGTAGCGAACGACGGCCAGTGCGCCGACCACCAGCAGCTGTCGCAGGTATCGATCGCCCTGCTTGGTGATGCCGCCCAGCCGCTCCTTGCCGCCGCTGGAGTTCTGTCGAGGGACCAGGCCGATCCAGGCCGCCAGATTGCGTCCGGTCTTGAAGGCTGCAGGATCGGCCACGGCGGCGACCATGGCGCTGGCCAGCAGCGGCCCGACCCCAGGGATTTCCATCAATCGGCGGCCAACTTCGGTCGCGCGGGCATTGGTCCGGATCAGCCGATCGTTCTCGAGGATCTGCAGGTTCACCAACCGAAGCTGATCGACCAGCATGGTGAGGCACACGCGCGCTTCTCGCGTCACCCGTTCGTCCGCGCCATCGAGGATCACCGCGATCAACTTGCCCAGCCCTTCTCGACCGATCGCGGCGGTCAGGCCGAACTCGGCCATGTGACCCCGGATCGCGTTGGAGAGCTGGGTGCGTTGGCGCGTCATGACCAGCCGTGTCCGATGCAGCACCATCACGCCCTGCTGCTCAGGCGACTTCACCGGCACGAACCGCATCGTTGGGCGGGTCACCGCCTCGCAGATAGCCTCCGCGTCGGCCATGTCGTTCTTCTGGCGCTTCAAATAGGGCTTCACGTAACTGGGCGGCATCAGCCGAGCCTCATGGCCTAGCCTGGTGAGCTCGCGCGCCCAGTGATGGGATGCGCCGCACGCCTCGATACCGACGAGGCAGGGCTCCAACTTGGCGAAGAACGACAGCAGACGCGCTCGCGGGAGCTTCTGCCGAATGACGACGGCGCCCTCCGCGTCGACGCCGTGCACCTGGAACACCGACTTGGCGATGTCCAAACCGATCGTGACAACCTGACCCATGGCCTTTCCTCCAGCTCTAACCGGAAGCCAAGGCTGCCGGTGGGGTGGAGAGCCGTCCACAGCATCATGAGCGGACTCAACGACCGCTCCGGAAACAAGACGCTCCCTAACGTGACCGACTAGGCGGGCGCGAAGTAGACTTCGTCCAGTCGGCCAGCCGCGCGATAGACACTGCTCATGGCCGCTACCTGGCCGGCCTCCACCAGTGTGGTCACGCAAACCTTGAGCAGAGCTAGCATTTCTTCCTTTGATGGCGCGCCCTCGGCCGGGATCCCCTGAAGGGCTAGGGCGATATTGCCTGCCGCCTTGGCGTCTGCGGGTTCCTCGCGGTCACCGGCCAGGATCGCCGCCAGAAGCTTGGCCGGCGTGCCGGTATGGTTAGCCAGCGCGGATTGCTTGCCCAGCGCGCGGTCGATCATCTTGGCCTTCGCCTTGATCTTGGTGGTCGCAACCCCTTCCAATAGACCGGCCATTTCGGCGCGGGACAGCTTGGCCTGGTTGCCGAAATAGAAGATCGGAACCCAGTCGCGGTTAGTGCCAGCTACCGCGAAACGAATGTATTCGAATGGGACGAGAACCGACTCTTGGTCCAGGAAGTTGCGCAGTACGTCGTCGTCGGTGATCAGTCGCCGCCCGCCGGGCACTTTCTCTCCGCCAGCGGCGGTGATTTCGCCTAGTAGCTTGAGGGTGGGCGCGCCAGCTACTTCGTCAAACTGGCCTTCCTTGATGAAATTGATCTGGTCGACGAGGGCCTGATCGATCTGCATCGGACGCCCGGCGACCTCCAAGGACCCGTCGGCGACATTGAGGACGGCGGAATTTTCCACGCCGATGTCGGCGATCTTACGAGTCACATCAACGAGGGCGCGCAATCGTCTGGCGTCGCGCGCGTCCAGCAAGGTGCGCAAATCCCCGAACTTGATCGGCGCGCTCTCAGCCGGATAGCGAAACAGGATCGCGCCGTCGTCAAGTCGGTCGCCGGGCCGGTGAACGATGACCGGTTTATCGACAAGGGGTTCGACGCAGACATAGCCGACCTGCAGTCCTCCGACCTCGATCACGCCCTTTCGGAAGCTGGGTGTTGGCTGAAGGTGGGCCTTCACTGCGGAGGTCAACTTAACCAGATCCAGCTTGGCAAAATCATCGCTAGTTAAGCCGACGACTCTGCCAGACTTGTCCTCCACGCCCAGCAGAATCACCCCGCCTTTGTTGTTGGCCATCCCGGCAATCGCCCGCACCACCGGCGCCAGTTTCTTTACATCGACCTCGCGCTTGCACTCGATTTCGTCGGTCTCCCCCGACGTCAAACGCCACTCGTTGTCTTTTTTACTCGAGAACAGCGCCGCGATGCGCCCATCGTCGGTGGGCGGAGCCACCGGTCCGCCCGGCCCCTGGATAGGTCCAGCCTTGAACTTGGCCAGAAAGGCGTCCAGCGCCTCGTCGCTCGCTGCCGGGATGCCCGCCCCATAGCCGTCTTGTCGGATACCTGTGATGCGTCCCGAATTGACCGGCCGATCTTGGCGATTGAAATAGAACTGGATGTCGCGGTTTTTCATGTCGCGCGCGAGCATGGCCCTAATCAGGCCAATCTCCTCGTCGGATACACTGCGCCCCATTCGTCCCTCGCGCTTTTCGCGCAGCGTAGCTTGACCGCTCGCCATACGCGACTCTCACCGCCATGCGGTCCTGAAGATGAGTAAGCGCCAAGAGCCGCCCCAGGGAACACCTCCAAGAACGCGACATCAGCCACCGAACGCTTGTAGCGATCGTCGCGGTCATGCACCCTTGTTCCAAGGGACTCAGGGGCGGACATGACGGCGGAAATCGCGATTCTAAACCGCACGGCCGTCGCGCTTGCAGCGGACAGCATCGTGACGCTGGCTGGCGGCCTTCGCCCCAAAACCTATGATTCCGCCGAGAAAATCTTTGAGTTGTCGCGCTTTCAGCCGATCGCCTTGATGATTTACAACAATGCGCAGTTTATGAATGCGCCCCTTGAGATTATCATCCGACGTTATCGCGAAACCCTTACGACAAACCAGTTTAAAGAACTGGTTCAAGTGTGGCCAGCGTTCGAGAAGTTTCTACTCGGATTCAAGCACGAGATCGACGATGAGCTTGATCACCTTCAAAGCTTTGCAGTTTCTGAGCTGCATTTTCTTCAGGCCAAGCTGTTCAATCACATGATCGAGTCGCTGGGCAAGCGTCGCCGCAAAGGGACGGAGACTGGCGAAGATGTCCTGCTACGGCGCTGCCTGGAACGTCAGCGGGAAGCCGAGGATTCGCCGCTTCCGAACGACGCGTTCGACGAGTTCACCCTGGAGCACTTCACCGAGCGGTACGGCAAAACGCTGGGGGAGATCACCGCGAAGATCATCCCGCTAAGTGAACTGACGGAAGCCGTTCAATCGGCGATACGCGCGATGATGTTCGCCGTGATCAAGTCCAATACGCGCTCGACCGCTTTTACCGGCTTCGTGTTCGCCGGCTTCGGAAGCGACGAGCTGTTCCCGACATTGCACGCGGTCGAAGTAGACGGCGTCTATTTCGATCGCTTTCGAATTCTGGACACAAAGCTGATCGATATTGACCGCCGGGGCGAGACGGCAGCGGTCGTGCCGTTCGCCCAGAAGGACATGCCTGAGCGGTTTATCCTGGGAATCGATCGCGAGTTCGAAAAGGCGCTGGAAGACATCGCCGGGAATCTAGTCGGTCAGGTGATTGATCAGAACAAACGCGCGTTCCGCAACGGGCGCGGCGACCTGATCAAGGCGGCGGCCACCAAACAATTTCGGGACGGCGTGGAACGCCTCAAGAAGAAAAACGCTCACAATCTCAATTCCGTGGTCAATCATCTCTCCAAAAAAGAACTGGGTGAAGTCGCCTACTCGCTCGTGGAACTGACGTCACGCAAACGCCGCTACTCCAGCGACATGGAGACGGTAGGCGGCCCAATCGACGTCGCCATCCTGACGCGCAACGAGGGCTTCATCTGGGTTCGCCGAAAGCATTATTTCGATACGAAACTAAACCCAAGGTACATGCAGTCCCTCTCAGGGAGCACACGTCATGGATGACCACCGGTTTCGGCGCGGCATTGACCCGTTCCCCCCCACGGATGACCAGTTGCGCGCGTTTATAGAAGGCGACACCATCGAGGACATCGTTCGCCAAGTGTCCGACGCCTTCGCTGAGGATCTGGCCAAGATCATGCGTCAGGCAAGCGAGAAGCCGGCGGTCAGGCGGAGCGCGGCAGGAAAACGCCCTTGATCGAGCCAATGGTGCGTACGGCGATCTGGGTGTGCGTGCGACTGTAGAAGCCGCCTCCCGGGTACACCGCGCCGCCCTCCACGAAGAGGCCCCGGACCGTATCGAAGGGCGCGATGGCGGGGATTTGCCCGCGCGCGGTCGCGGCGGTCGCCTCATCCTCGATGTTCTCGTGCAGGTGCTTGATCACCGCGCAATCTAGGAAGCGCAGCAGCTTGTCGCCCTCCGCCACGCCCCGAGGATCTCGGTTCTGCGGCATAGCCAAACCCGCTGATGAACGGGCTTGCTCGAACGATTGATAGGCGTCTTCGAGCAAAGACAGATCGGTGCGAGTCGTCAGGTCCAGGCAATTACCCAATTCGATGACGGCGCCGATGACCGCGGCGTCGGCATAGCTGCCTCTGGTGACCTTCGACTGAGCCCACTCTAGCGCCCGCAGAGGGTCACCCTCCCAGAAATAGACTCCCGGGCCTAGCCAATCGTGATCTTCCTGGCTCAAGCGAAACACGCCGCCCTGGAGCAGTTCCTCAGCGATCTTCTGGGAGCAACCGTGAAACCCGAGAACAAAGCTGGTTCTCAGTCGGCTCATTCGTCCCGAGCCGGCGCGCCGCCATATTGAGGCCGCAGAGCGCCGTCGCCGTCATAGAGCCCCTCTTCGATTAGCCATTGGCGCGCCATTTCCGGCGTCTGGGTGCGTTCTTCAGCACGACGCCGAAGCATTTCCCGGATCGCGATACGTTCGGCTTCCGTCATCGGTTCCTCCTATCCCGCTAGGGGTTTACGTAGGCGGACATAGGCAGCGGTGATCATGTCGATCATGGCATCGCGCCCCTCGGCCGGCAGGCGGGGATCCGACTGCAGCATCGTGGTGATTTGGCTGAGCGGCTCCGCGTCATAACTCAGGCTGGAGCCGCCCACGAACGTGTCGGCGCTCAGCCCGGACCATTGCACCAGCGCGGCCAGACTATCGACGTCGGGACGTTTGCCCTGAGCCATGCGCGTGAGCGTGGAAGCGCTGACACCTGACTCTTCGGCGACCTGCTTCCAGTTAAGGCCCTTGGCCGCGCGCGCGCTGTCCAGAGACCGATAGAACGCGCCGCCCTTGAATTCCGCTTTCGGCATTCAATTTCACTCTTGCAATCGACGCGCCGGCGCCGCATATGGACCTTGTGATTGCATACTAGCAATTACGAACCACTAACGCAAACGGAGCCCGCCATGAGCGCCAATCCGACTACCGAAGCTTTCGGCGGCCTCTTCATCGAGGTTGCCGACACCGACCTTCAATTCCGCCAGCTGGGCGTCTCGGACGCTACCCTGACCGGTCGCCAGATCTTGTCGTTTTGCGACGCCACCCCGCGGGAGGACTATGTGGTTCTCCAGTGGCTGGCCAACGGCGACATCGAGGAACTGCGTGAGGACGAGGTCGTAGACGTGCGCGCCGCCTCCGGCGCCAAGTTTATCGTCTCCAGTAGCGACCGCCTGTTTCGGCTAGTGCTGAACGATCGCTCGCTGAGCTGGCCCGAGCGCGACATCACCGAAGCGGCGCTGCGCACCTTGGGCAAGATCGCCGAAGACCAGATCCTCTACGTACGGCGGGAGGAAGAGGTCGATGCTCCGATCCCGGCCGGCGGGACGCTCGCGCTCGGCGACCTGGGCGTGGAAGTGGTCTATGCAAAGGCCGCGATCTGGAAGCTCAATGTCCAAGGCGTGACCGTCGATTCGCCTCAGCCGACGATCATAGTGCGCGACGCCCTGGTTAAGGCGGGTTTCGATCCCGATCAGGGCTGGATCATCGTCCTCAAGACGGCCGACGCCAAACGTCAGGTCGGCCTGGACGAAGTCATCGACCTGCGGGCCCCGGGCATCGAGAAGCTGCGCCTGACCCCGCGTGAAATCAACAATGGCGAGGCCTCGATCCCCAGGCGCGCCTTTGGCCTTCTGCCGATCGACGAGACCGGCCTGGCCCAGCGCGCCCAGCGCTGGGAGACGGTCGTGGAAGGCGGCCGGCGCTGGCTGCTGCTCCACGACGTGGAGCTGCCGGCCGGCTATTCGACTGCGCGCGCGACGATCGCTGTCGAAGTCCCCAGCGCCTATCCGGCCGCCGAGCTCGACATGTTCTATTGCGCTCCGGCGTTGGCCCGGATCGACGGCCTGGAGATCCCCCAGACCCAAGTGCAGGAGCCGATCGAGGGTCGCCTGTTCCAGCGCTGGTCGCGCCATCGCGGCGCGATCGCGCCCTGGCGCCCGGGCCATGACAACGTCATCACCCATCTGGCCCTGATCGAGGCGGCTCTTCTGCGCGAGGTCGAACAGTGACGGCCTCGGCCTTCGATCTGGTGATCAGCGGCCAGGCCCACGCGCAGCTGCAGACCCACCTCTTCCCGGGCGACGGGAAGGAGGCGGCCGCCATCCTGCTATGCCGCCACACTCTACCCGCGCGCCTCAAGCTGATGGTCGTGGCCGTCCGTCCGGTCGAGCACACGCAATGCCAAAGGGAGCGCGACGCCTTGGTCTGGCCCGGGCAGGCGCTGAGCGCGGCGATCGACGAGGCTGAGGATCTGGGCCTGTCGATCATCCTGGCCCACTCTCATCCCGGCGGCTGGCTGGATTTTTCCCAGACCGACGATCGGAGCGACGCGGCAACCATGGCGGCCATATTTGGCGGTTGGTCCGGGCCCTTGCCTGCGGCTGGCCACGGCAGTGCGGTCATGACGCCCGACGGACGCCTCATCGCCCGCCTTTACGGGCCTGAGCTTTCGCCCATTCCCGTCGGCCTCATCGCGGTGGCCGGCGATGATCTGTGCTTCTGGGCCCACGGCGACCGGGACGATCACCCCATGGCTTTCTCCACTGGCATGACGCGCAAGCTTGGACACCTGCGGGCCTGCGTGATCGGCGTCTCCGGGACCGGTTCGATCATCGCCGAGCAAGTGGCGCGTCTGGGCTTTGGGGCACTTACCCTGATCGATTTCGATCATGTGGAAGCTAAAAACCTCAATCGGATTTTGAACTCGACGAGCGAGGATGCACGAAGCTGCCGGCTCAAGGTCGAGATGTTCGCCGACGCCGTCGGTCGCCACCGGCCGGATCTGGAGGTGCTGGCGCTGGCCCAGAGCATCGCCACGCGCGAGGCGGTCCTGGCGGCGGCGGGCGCGGACGTGCTTTTTTCCTGCGTCGACACCGCCGAAGGCCGGCAGATCGCCGACCTGATCGCCCAAGCCTTCATGATCCCGCTGTTCGACATGGGGGTCTCGATCCCGACCCGGCGCACGCCTACCGGCGAGGCCGTGGTGGCAGAGGTGTCCGGTCGGCTGGACTATGTTCAGCCGGGCGGCGCGACGCTGGGTGATCGCGGTGTCTACACCCCGGCCCTGCTCCGCGCCGAATACCTGGCCCGCGTCGCGCCCGAGGCCTTCGCCGCCGAGCGCGAGGCCGGCTACATCAAAGGTGCCCCCGACCAGGCCCCGTCCGTCATCTCCCTGAACATGCGCGCGGCCAGCGCGGCGATGCTAGAGTTCATCGCCCGCGCGTTCCCGTTCCGCCACCAGCCCAATCGGCGCCAGGCCAGGACGATCTTCGCCCTGGCCGACGGGGACGAGGATCTCTATTCGGAAGACAACTTCACCGCCAGCAGCCAACCGGGAACGGGGGCCGTAGAGCCCCTTCTTGGCCTGCCCGCGCTGGGAGCCTGACCATGTCGATGATTGCAAGACTGTTCGCCGGGCTGATCGCCTGGCTGCAGGGTCTCTTTGGTCCTCGCCCCCTGCGGGTGCAGTTCATCGAAGGCGACGAGCTTCCGGCGACGCTTCCGGCGGGACGACTGGTTGTGGCCCGCGAGGACGCGACCTTGTGGTCCGCCGGTATGGTGTGCCCGTGCGGTTGCGGCCGGCGGCTGGAAGTGATGTTGTTGGAAGGCGTCAAGCCGCGTTGGGATCTGCGCCTCAACCCCCGCGGCTTGCCGACCCTCCATCCATCGGTTTGGGTCAAGGACGGCTGCCAGTCACATTTCTGGCTGCGTGATGGCTTGGTTCAATGGTGCGGCCCGGAAAGATAACAGCGCTATGACGCCCTTTCGATTCACCCTACGGTTCGCCACAAAGTTGGGCACCGTGGGGGAAACGCGTGGACGGCGATGAGCTTACTCACACTACGAAATACGTTGAGTCCGAACTCACGAGACGCTTGAAGACTATCGAGGAGCACCTCGATTGCGACGTCATCACGTGCATCCACCCGATCAGCCAGCCGATGGACGATCTGATCCGAGACTCGATTGAAGACATCCAAGGGCGTCGAGCGAAATTGCTCGTCATTCTCGAGACCAATGGCGGATCCATCGAGACGGCCGAACGGATTGC
Source organism: Caulobacter sp. (assembly GCF_965279145.1). NCBI lineage: Bacteria > Pseudomonadati > Pseudomonadota > Alphaproteobacteria > Caulobacterales > Caulobacteraceae > Caulobacter > Caulobacter sp. The sequence goes on along the minus strand of NZ_OZ257139.1, from coordinate 3,674,704 downwards.
GGACGTCTTTCGCCACCACTACCCCAATGAGGTCAACTTCCTCGTTCCTAACTTCGCCATGTCCGCCGGTACGGTCTTGGTGATGTCCGGCGACAACATCCACATGGACTACTACTCCATCCTGGGCCCGATTGACCCTCAGGTTAGGAACCGCGACGGCCAGTTTGTTCCGGCTCTCGGCTACCTTGAGAAGTACGACGAACTCATCAGGCGCTCAAACCGCGGCAGCTTGTCGGCTGCGGAGTTGGCATTCCTGATTCAAAAATTTGATCCCGCGCAAATTCATCGGTTCGAACAAGCGCGCGACCATTCCGTTGATCTGCTGAAAAAGTGGCTTGTTCAGTACAAATTTAAAAACTGGAAGAAGACCGAAACCGGCAAAAAAGCCGTCACCGCGAAAATGCGTGAAGCGCGGGCATCAGAGATCGCAAAGGCCCTTAACGATACAAAGAGGTGGCGTTCACACGGCCGTGGCCTATCGATGAGCGTTATAAAATCGGATCTCAACCTCTTGATAGCGAACTTCGGCGACGATCCGGAGTTGAACAAGAAGGTGCGTTCGTACTATCGGCTCCTGCAAGATCACATGTCGGGCAAGGGCCACACCATCGCGCTACAAACACGCGATGGCTTTTTGGCAATGTGAGGGAGTCACACCATGGACGAGCTCGAAGCCCAAATCCGCAACAACCCGAAGGCCGCGCGCGAAGCTGCGGCGCTGCGTGCAGCCTTTCAGGCCGTCGAACAGCTCCGGGAAGCTGGCTTTGCTGCGGGTGAATATGATCTCGCGCCTTCGTTCGGAGGAAAGACCGCGCCGGCGCCTCGGCATGGGCTTGGTGACCTGCGAACCGTATACTCTCGGTAACATCCACAGCGATGGACTGCTAGCGGCCTGAGCCGCTAATGAGCCAGCGCTAGTGCAATGGCAGCGGCTAGCCGCGTGGCCGAAAGCGGACCTTCCCAACTTCGGCAATGAGTCACGTTCGGGCCAAATCCATCAACTAAAGCCGCTTTGCCGGCCGCGTCAGCGATCGTCACCCGAATGGGCCGAGACCGCGTAGCGGGCTCGGCGGCGGCCGGCGCGGCTTGCCGCGTCCGGCGCCGTAGAGCGCGGTCGCGCGCGCGCGCGAGACGCCCAAGACTGACTTCAGATTTTAAAGGACGTTGGGACTGTGGCGATCACTTCGGCGAATAGCCGTTGAGGGTCCTCTCCCATCGCCCGCGCCAGCGCGATGAATTCCAGCACATCGACCCGGCGCTGGGAGGTCTCGATCAGAGAGATCATGGCTTGATCCCGACCGACCTTCGCGGCGAGTTCGACCTGGGTCAGGCCAGACCTCTTCCGCGCCGCGATCATGATATCGATAAGCTGCGCATGCGCGCCCTCGAAGATCGTCTTGGACATGAACGCCGACCACAGGAATTAGGACCGGCGGACCAAATATATGGAAAATCCGCATACTTATATTTTCTGTAATTTGATCTCAGCTACCTCTCTCGTCTGGCGACAAAAGCTTCGAGAACATGGACTGAGGATCCTTTTCCAGCGCCCGAGCTAGAGCAACAAATTCGATGATATCGATACGACGCTGCCCTCGCTCGATGAGCGAAATAAAGCCCTGGCCGCGCCCGACCCGCGCTCCGAGTTGCGTCTGATTCAGACCAAGGCTCTTTCGAGCCTCAATCAGAAGCTCGACCAGGACTATGTGCGCGCTGTCGAATATCGAGCTTGGCATCCGCCGACCACGAATTGATCAGCAAACCAGCTATACGGAAAATTCCGATATCCATTTTTCCAGTATTTCAATACGATTCCGTCCCGCCCCCACCGGCTTGGAACGCGGCTCATGCCTCCGCTCAACGCTCAGCTTGTCGCCCCCGACGACGACGCCCCGCCCCCCTCCCAGCCAGCGGCTCCCCAGCCGCCCCTGGCCGACGAGTACCTGCGCCATCGCGCCTGGCTGACGGCGGCGCTGACGCGGCGCTATGGCTCGGACGCCGCCGACGACATCGCCCAGGACACCTGGCTGCGGGTCCGCGGCTATGTCCCGCCCGCGCCGATCCGCCGTCCCAAGTCGATGCTGATGCGCATCGCCCTGAACCTGGCGTCCAATCATCGGCGCAAGGCGGCGCGCGAGGTGATCACCGATCCGGCCGACTGGACCTTCGATCGACGCGGCGCGGAGGGCGACCAGGACGCGGCGGTGATTTTTGAACAGATGTTGCTCGCCTTACCGCCAAAGTTGCGCGATGTTTTCTACCTGACCCATGTCGAGCAAAAGACCTACGCGGAGATCGCGGCGCTGCTGGGGATCTCGCTGGGCGCGGTGGAAAAGCGGATGAGACAGGCCGTCGCTAAATGCGCCGACTTCATCGGGAACTAGGCGGACCACGCCCATGAGCGATCACCAGACCCAAGCCAGAGCCGCTAGCCCGACGGCCGCCGAGCGCAAGCGGGCGCGCGACGAGGCCGCGGCCTGGTACGCCAAGATGCACGGCAGGGTGACGCACCGCGAGGTGACGACGTTCTTCGCCTGGCGCGCCGACAGCCTCAACGACGCGGCCTACAGCCAGATCGAAGCCTTGACGCAAGGGGTGCGCGAGGTCGCCGGCGATCCCCGCATCCAGGCCATCGGCCAGGATCTTCAGGCGCGGCGGCGACGGCGCGGCGACGCCCCGGCCCGGCTCAAGGCCCGCCCCGGTCCCTGGATCACGGGGCTGGGCCTGGCGGCGGCCGCCGTCCTGGCCGGCGTCCTGCTCACCACCCAGCCCTTCGGCCAGACCTATCGCACGGCGGTGGGCGAGCGGCGGGTGGTGGCCCTGGCCGACGGCTCGACGATCGATCTGAACACCGACAGCCAGGTGCGCGTGCGACTGTCGCGGGAGCGGCGCGCCATCAGCCTTGACAAGGGCCAGGCCCTGTTCGCCGTGGCCCACGATAAGGCGCGTCCGTTCATCGTCACGGCCGGCGACACCGCCGTGCGGGCGGTGGGCACCCGGTTCGAGGTCTATAGGACCGGGGCTGCGGTGCGGGTGATCCTGGCCGAGGGCCAAGTGTCGGTGACCCAGGCCCACGTCCCTGCCCCGACGATGATGCGGGCCGGGACCCGGCTGGATGTCGCAGGCAAGACCCCTACCCGTCCGGTCGCCATCGACGTCGCCGCCGCCACCGGCTGGACGGACGGCCGCCTGACGTTCCAGGACGCGCCGCTGGAGGAGGCGGTGGCCGAGGTCAATCGCTACAGCCGCAAGAAGGTGGTGCTGGGCCCCGGCGTTCCGGCCGACGAGCGGGTCAACGGGATCTTCAACGCCGGCGACACCACCGCCTTCGTCAAGGGCGTGGCCGCCTCGCTGGACCTGAAGACCACCGCCCGCGACGACGGGGCGATCGAACTGACCGGTCCCGATCACGCGGGCGCCGCGTCCTGACATCGGACAAGGCCCGCGTCGACGCGCGCCGGGCCTCCTCCCGGCCCACGACACCGACGTTCGACGACCTACGTCATATTTTTTTCACAAGCCGGTAAGGCCAGCCACCCCCTGGCGGGTCTCCACTCCAGGCGCCCTCGAAAAGACGTTCGTCACCACGACGAACCCGGCGCGCCTTGGGGGATTATTGACGCCATGGTTGCAGCGTTCCGCCCGGGCCTCGTCGGCCTGTCCCTTCTGGCCCTGACCACCGCGCTCGCCGGCCCGGTCCAGGCCGCCCAGGCGCCCTCGGCGCCGGCCACCGTCTCGGCGGTGCGCACGCCCAAGGGGCCGCTCAAGGCCGCCTTGCTGGCCCTGGGCCGCCAGACCGGGGTGCAGATCATCTTCACCAGCCGGGCGGTCGAAGGCCGCCAGGCCCCAGCCCTGAACGGTCCGTTCAGCCTCGACGAGGCGCTCAGCCGCCTGCTGGCCGGCAGCGACCTGGAAGCCCAGCGCGCGGGTCCCACGGTTCTGGTCATCCGGCCACGCGCCAACCTGGTTCCCGCATCGGCGATCTCGCCGTTGGCGCCCGATCTCCTGGCCTCGCCGCCCACCGATCCGGTCGAGGCGGCCCCGCCCGTCCAGACCGCCAACGACGCCACGATGCTGTCGGAAATCGTGGTCGGCAGCCGCATCCGCGGCGTCAAGGACAGCGCTTCGCCGGTGGTCGTCCTGGGCCGTGAGGAGATCGACCGGGCCGGCTATGCCAGCGTCGCCGAAGCCCTGACCGCCCTGCCCCAGGCCTCGGGCGGCTCGGCCAGCGAGGACAGCCTGGCGACCGGGGCCGATGCCAACTTCAACAACACCCTGCGCGGCACGGGCGTGGATCTGCGCGGTCTGGGCGCGGACGCCACCCTGGTGCTGTTCAACGGCAAGCGCCTGGCCGGCGCGGGCCTCTATGGCGACTTCTCCGACATCTCGTCGATTCCCTACGCGGCGGTCGGCCGGGTGGAGGTCCTGCTGGACGGGGCCTCGGCGCTCTATGGCTCCGACGCGGTCGGCGGCGTGATCGACATCCGCCTGCGCACCGATCTGGACGGCGGCGAGACCCGGCTCTCGACCGGAAAGGCGACCCAAGGCGGCTACGGGCGGTATCTGGCCAGCCAGGCGTTCGGCAAGACCTGGTCGGGCGGTCACATCCTGGCCGCTTACGAATACACCCGCAATGACGCCCTGCACGGCCTGGACCGGCCCTATACCGGCAACGCCGACCTGCGGTCTTTGGGCGGCACGGATCGCCGCAGCGCGACGGCCAGCCAGCCGGCCAACATCCTGCGCCTCAACGCGGCGGGCGCCTATGTCTCGACCTACGCCGTGCCGGCCGGTCAGAACGGCGTCGGCCTGAAGCCCGGCGATTTCGTGCTCGGGACCGTCAACTATCAAAACCAGAAGGCGGCCTACGACATCATCCCGGCCTCAACCCGCCACAGCGCGGTGGTCTCTGTGGGCCAATCGGTCGGTCCCGTGGCGCTGTCGGGCGATTTGCGGTTCGCCCATCGCGAGATCTTCGCCCGCAACGTGGCCCCGACCACGACCCTGATCCTCAACGCGGCCAATCCCTACTACGTCTCGCCCACCGGCCAGGCCTCCGAGCGGATCGCCTATTCATTCCTCAACGAGCGCGGCGGGGTGAAGAACTGGGGCACGTCGGAAAGCCTGGGCGCGGCGCTCGGCGCCAAGACCGAGCTGGGCGCCGACTGGACCGCCGACCTTTCGGGCACCTACGCCCAGGAACTGGGGATCAGCCGCACGCGCGGCCAGCTCAACGCCACCAAGCTCAGCGAGGCGGCGGGCCTCACCGCCGACAGTCCGTTGACGTCCTTCAGCGCCGCCCGCGACGGCTATTTCAATCCCTATATCGGGGCGGGCTATTCCAACCCGGCCGCCGTGCTCGACTTCATCCTGTCGGGCTGGGACCTGACCAAGACCCGCAGCGAATTCAAGTCGGCCAATCTCGACTTCGAAGGCCCGCTCCTGCGACTGCCCGGCGGCACGCTGCGGCTGGCGGTCGGCGGCCAGGTCCGCCGCGAGGAGGTGCGTACGGGCGGCGCGCGGCTGCTGTCCGGCTACTCGGCCATCGAAAAGGCGACCACCCGCTACAGCCGCGACGTCAAGGCCGTCTATGCCGAGCTGAACGCGCCCCTGGTCGGCCCCGACAACGCCCTGCCGTTCGTCCAACGCCTGGAGCTATCACTGGCCGGACGGATCGAGGACTATGACGACACCGGCTCGACCCGAAACCCCAAGGTCGGGCTGATCTGGGCCCCCAGCACGAGCCTGACCTTCAAGGCCAGCTACGGGACGTCGTTCCGGGCGCCGTCGCTCTACGAGCTGCACCTGCCCTACACCATCACCCCGATCCCGGTGACCTATCAGGGCGGCCTGCTGCCGGCTCTCGTCTACCAAGGCGGCAATCCGGACCTCAAGCCGGAGACCGCCACCTCCTGGACGGCGGGCGTCAGCTACACGCCGACCGCCGCGCCCGACCTGACCCTCGGCCTCAACCTCTACCGGATCCTGTTCAAGAACCGGGTCGGCCAGCCGGTGGTGATCAACCAGGCCCTGACCTCGGACGAATACGCCGCGTTCCGCACCAGGGTCAGTCCGGCGACCAACCCCGCCGACCGCGCCAAGGTGCTGGCGGTGATCGCCGACCCCAACGCCTCGGGAACCAGCGCCTACGACACCGACACCTATGGCGCGATCATCGACGCCCGCGAGGTCAATACCGGCAGCCTCGAGGTCGAGGGCCTGGACGCCACCGCCGGCTACAAGACCAGCCTGCGCGGCGACCCGCTGGTCCTCAACGCCAGCCTGTCGTGGCTGACCCACTATAAGCGCAAGCTGACCCCGACCTCGGCGCGCACCGAACTGGCCGGCCAGGCCGGATACCCGGCCGACCTGCGCGCCCGGGTCTCGGCGACCTGGACCCATGGCCCCGCGTCGGTGACCACCGGGCTCAACCATGTCGGCGACAGCTATGCCGACACCGGCCGACGCATCCATCCCTGGACGACCTTCGACCTGCAAGGGCGCTGGCAAGGCAGGATCCTGGCGGTCGACGGCCTGGCGGTGACGCTGAACATCCAGAACCTGTTCGACCGGGACCCGCCCTTCTACGACAACCCGTTGGCGGTCGGCTACGACCCGGTCAACGCCGACCCGCTCGGCCGTGTGGTCAGCCTGACGCTGACCAAGGCCTGGTAGCCCGGGGCTTAAGCCCCCTCCCCACACCCTTTCTGCCTGGAGACCATACCCATGCGACGCTTCGCGGCGCTCGCGGTCGGCTGCGCGCTGATCGCCCCCCTCGCCCCGCCTCTCACGGCCTGGGCCGCCCCCTACACCGTCGACCGGCTGCTGGCGGTCGAGCAGCTGGTCTCGGCCCGTCTCGATCCGAGCCGACGCTGGCTGGTGGTTCAGCGGACCGCGCGCTGGGACCACGCCCCGCGCTACGACCTGGATTTCAACACCAAGCTGGGCTTGGGGCGGATCCAGGTCTTCGACGTCGCCCAGGGCGGGATCGAACAGAAACTCGATCTGCCGGCAGGTCCTGGCTACGTCGCGCTGGGGGTTTCGCCGGGCGGACGGCGGTTGGCCGTGGCGCGGCTGACGGGCCATGCCTACGAGTTGGGCGTGGTCGAACTGGAAAGCGGCCAGGCGCGCTGGCTGGGCCTCAGCCCCCGTCAGGAGGTCTGGGGGCCCAGCGTGGTCTGGCGCTCGGACGATGAGCTGCTGGTGGCGGCGCGGCCAGCGGACTTTCCCGACCCGATCATGGGCTTTGGCTTCTTTGGCTATCAAAGGCTGATCCAGCAGTGGGCGGCCACCGCCAAGGGAGACACCGGCGCCAGCATACTGGGCAGCGGCCAGTATCGCGGCCTTCGCCCCCAGGCGCCGGTCGTCGGCCTGGTCCAGGTCCAGCTGAAGACCGGCCAGCAGCGCATTCTGACGCCGGGAAATGTCCGCGACCTCAGCCTCTCACCGGACGGACGCACGGCGGCGGCGATCGTCGAGGGGGAGGATATCCAATACCCGCTGGCGGAGCCGACGACGCCGGCCTCCGAGGCCACGATCAAGCATCTGGTCATGGTCGATCTCGACAGCGGGAAAACGACGACGCCCTGCCCTGACTGCGATCTGATGGCCCGCTTCCTGGCCTGGTCCGACGACGGCCGCGACCTGCTGGTCTATGCCCGCCAGGGCGAGGTCGGTTTCTCGCGTGGGCGCTTCTGGCGCATGCCGACGGCCGGTCCCGGCGCGCCCCTGGACCTGGGCGATCTAAGGCCCGCGTTCGGCGAGACCTACGACACCGCCGGCCTGCCGCTCGGCGGCTGGCTGGACGGCGCGCCGGTGGTCTATGCCCGCCCGGCGGCCGGCGGCCGGGCCGACTACTGGCGCCTGGACGGCGACCATCGCATCAATCTGACGGCCCGCCTGCCGGCCGAAAGCCGGGCGATCGGCACGGACGCCCATGTCTGGGCCGTGGCGGCCGGAGGACAGGTCTGGCGGGTGACGACCAAGTCCGCCCAATCCTGGGGCCTGGCCCAGGGCGCCGTGCGCGCCTTCGGTCCGTCGACGCCAGGGTTCCGGGGCGAGCAGAACGTCGTGGCCGCCCTGAAGGACCTGGCCCTGGCCGATCCGGCGGTCCGTCCCGCCTTGCCCTGGCCCGGCCAGCGCCTCCCCGCCCCGCTCGCCGAAATCCGCATCACCGACGTCGCCCCGCGGGCCCGGGTCGAGGTCGCCCAAGACCGCCATGGCGTGGAGACCGTGCGGCTCGTCACGCCCGGCGAAGCGCCCAAGGTGCTGCTCACGGTCAACGCACCCCTGGCCGACGTCGACTTCGCGCCGCCGGTCGCCGTCCATCACCAGGGGCCGGGCGGCAAGGATCTGACCAGCTGGCTCTATCTGCCGCCGGACCTGCCGGCCGGCGGGCGGCCGCCGGTGGTGGTCCTGCCCTATCCGGGCGCGGCCTCGGCCAGCCCGCCGCGCGCCCAGGGACCTGGCGTGTTCAGTCCGACGGTCAACGCCCAGATCCTGGCCGCGCGCGGCTACGCCGCCATCGTCCCGGCCATGCCCTATCTGTCGGGCCGTGAGCCGATCGAAGGCCTAGCCGACCAGATGCTGGCCCCGGTTGACGCCGCCGCCGCCCAGGGCCTGGTCGATCCCGGCCGCGTGGCGATCTGGGGCCACAGCTATGGCGGCTATGGGGTGATCGCCGCGGCGACCCAGAGCACCCGGTTCAAGGCGGTGATCGCCACTGCCCCGACCGTCAATCTGGCCAGCGCCTATGGGCGGCTGGGTCCGGTGGTCTACGCCGTTCCCGAGGACGGGCTGACGATCTTGGCCTCGACCGGCTGGCAGGAAAGCGGTCAGGCGCGGATGGGCGTGCCGCCCTGGAAGGACCCGCAGCTCTACCTGCGCAACAGCCCGATCACCTTCGTCGACAGGATCACCGCGCCGGTGGCGATCTTTCACGGCGACAACGACAAGGGCCTGGACCAGTCGGCCGCCCTGTTCGGCGCCCTCTATCGCCAGAACAAGGATGCGGTCTTCGTGACCTATCGCGGCGAGGGCCACGTCTTCTATTCGCCCGGCAATATCCGCGACTATATCCAGCGGGTCTTCGACCTGCTCGATCGCACGGTGGGCGAAAACTCAGGAAGCCCTCGCCTGCCGCGCGCCGGCGCCGGAAAGGGCGGCTAGACGGTCGCTCCAGCACCGAGCCCAGGCCTCCAGGGCAAGGATCACGAACACTTCCGAGGAAATGTTGGTCCAGACCAGGCGCTCGGGGCTCAAGGCGGCGTCGAGCCGCGCGCGATCAAGCAGGCCCGCCGCCGCCAGTCGCCCGTCGAGCAGATAGGGCCGCAAAGCCTGCAAGCTGTCGCGCAGGCTCTGCGCGAAATAGGTCGTCAGGTCGCCCTTGCCGCGCCGGTTGCGCACCAGGGGCGGCAGGCGGTGGGCGAAGGCGGCGCGGGCGAACGGCCGGTCGTTGTCGCCGACCGCCAGCCGCCCGGCCGCCACCGATAGGCAGAACTCGACGACCGGCTGGCTAATCAGCGGGTCGATGACGTCGCCGGCCCGGTGCCGCTGGCTCTCGCCGAACGAACTGAGGCCGTTGACTAGCGCCAGGACCTGCAGCTGCTTGGCCGGATCCAGGACCCGGGCCTCCTCCAGCCAGGGATGCCGCGCCGGCGGCGGCGCGGCGGCGGCGTCCGACAGAAAGGCCCGGACGCCGAGACCGCCGGTCAGGTCCTTGGCCGACAGCCCGCGTCGCAGCAGGTCCCAAACCGTCGTGGCGTTGCGCCGGGCCAGCCACGACAGGCCGCGCCGCCGCCCGCCCATGGAGGCGCCGCGCAGAACGTCGCGAACCAGAGCCGGATGGGCCATCTGATAGAGCATCCCGTCTCCGCCCCGGCCGGTGAACATCGCGTCCATGCCCGGCGCCGCCAGACGCGCGGCCAGGTCGGCGTCATGGTCGGGATCGCCGCCGACATAGTTGGGACGCGGCCCGCCGGCGGCCCCGGCCAGCTTCTCCGGGGTGACGATCAGCCTCTGGCGATCGACCACCTCAAGCGGCACGCCGATCTGATCGGCCACCGCCCGCGCATAGAGACGCTCGTCGCTCTCGTCCCTCGGAAAGCCGTGGTTGACGCCATAGACCAGGGGCGCGCCGACCTGCGTCAGGCTGGCGGCGACAATGGCCGAGTCCAGTCCGCCGGAGATTTCACAAAAGACGCTCTGGCGCCCCAGCGCCCAGGCGGCGACCACGCCATCAATGAGGTGGCGCAGTTCGCCAGGGTCGGCGTTGCGCCTGGTCCGACGCGCGAAACGCGACGGCGACCAAAGGCGCGGCCCCACGCCGTCTGGGCCCGCCAGAACGCCGGGCGGATAGCTGGTCACCCCGACCAGCGGGCAGATCAAGCTGGCGAGATTCTTCTGGCGCAGGATGGCGGCCAGGCCGTCCCAATCAATGGCCAGGGTCTGCGGCCACAGGGCCGGCAGTTCGGGCAGGCGCGAGGCGACGAAGCGCAAGTTGCCCCGCCGCCAGCCGATCGCATCCATCACGCCCAGCGGATCGCGCAACACGCGCGCCGATCCTTGATCGTCGCCCAGGATCGCGACGTAGCGGCCGAAGGCCCGGTCGACCAGACGATCGGCGATCTCTCGCGGGTCGCCGCCGACGCCCAGCAGCTCGAAGTCGCGCCCCAGACCCTGGCGGGCGGCGTCGGCGTCGAAGACATCGCCGATCAGGCCGCCGGCGATGTTGGGCAGGTGCCGGTAGGACGGCGGCCGCTCCGCCTCCAGAAAGATCGAGAAGCGGCGACGCTCGGTGACCTTGGTCCAGGCGCCGGTCTCCAGGACCAGAGCTTCGGCGGCGCGCCAAGCGGATGGATCGGCGCCGGCGTCGACTTCGATGACCAGATAGTCGCGCATGGTTCAAACCACCAGGATGGGCGTGAAGCCGGCGACGTGGTCTGGCCGGTCGTCGAGCACCACCGTCCCGGCCTGCAGCCAGCAATGGGCCTCGAACGGCCAGGTGCGCACCCCGAACACCCACGCGGCGTGATGGCCTCGTCGCTCGAGATAGAGGCGCTGTTGCAGGCTGCGCATCAGGCAAAGGCCCGCCCGGGGCAGCCACGGCGACAGACGATCAAACCGCCCGGCCTCGGCCAGGAGGCTGGCGTCCGGCGGCTCGAAGGCGCTCGGCGCCGACGGCCCGGCCAGGGCCAGGACCTCGCGAAAGGGAAGCTTGGCGATCGCCCGGGCGGCGCGGAGGTTGGCGGTCGCCGCGTCGAGAAAGGCCCCAGGCGTGACGGCCTTGGTCTCACCCTCCAGACCGCGCGTGACAGCGGGTGGGCGGCGATCGACCGCGCTGGACGGCGCGGCCGTCAGAAGTCCCGCAGCGAGCAGGTCTTCAGCAATCTGCGGCGGCCTGGCCTGAACCTGCCGGCCTGGGCCGAGACCAAGATGGTCCCTCGCCCCCACCAGACAGAAATAGGCGTCCGAGGCGATGTCGAGAAAGACGACGTCGGTCTCGACCTGCGCGGCGTGAACCTGCTCCCCAAGCCAAATCTTCATCGCCTCGCTCCTTGGCCCAGGCCTCATTGCCGATGATCGGGCCGGACATCGCTGGGACGTCCGGCCTTTCGGCTCAGCCCCAGCAGTCGGTGATGTCGACGCCTTCCTGCAGGCCGGACGGCTGTTGGGCCTGGGTCAGGGCCTTGGCGGAGCCGAGGGTCAGGAGGCGGAATTGGAAGATCTTGGTCATGGGACGAAGTCCTTGATGGAGGGAGGTGAAGGACGACGCCGCCGGCGTCACCGACGCCGACGGCGCGCGGCCTGGCGGATCAGACGTAGCGGTCGCTGATGTCGCTGGCTTCCTGCTTGCCGAACGGCAGGCCGGCCTGGGTCAGGGTCTTGGCCGAGCCGAAGCGCAGCAGGCGGAACGCGGTGTTGATCGGGGTCATGACAGGCTCCTTGTAGAGATCGCCGCCAATCGCGGCCTCTCAAGGGGGCGCCCCGGATGTTCGATATTCAAACCATATCCGTTCGATATTTTTCACCCAGGGCGAGGCTGGAGATCGCCCCGGCCGCGGCGATGCGTCGGCGGTGATAGGCCTTGGCGCCCAGGAGCAAAGCCCGAGGTTCCTGGGCTTCGAACGCGGCGATCAGGCCCAAGGCCTCGGCGTCCAGATCGGAAAACACCTGGGCCTCAAGCGGCTGATACGACGCTAAGCGCTCGGTGGCCGCTTGGTAGGCCTGGGCCAGGATCAGATCCCCCGCCGCCAGAACCAGTTCGAAGAACAGGGTCGTCACGAGATCGGCGGGTGTCTGGCCGACCGCCGCGAGCGCGTCGCCCAGGGACAGCACCGGGCGCTCGGGAAAGGTTCGCCGCCTGGCGCGCCGCCCGGCGTCGGGAGCCATCGCGGTTTCCAGGAGAAGGGCGCGCAGAGCGTAGAGCTCCGCCAGGGTCGCCCCGTCCAGATGCGGCCGCGTGTAGACCGGGCCGCGCTTCTCGACGAGGTGTTCGCCGGCCAGACGCGACAGGACCTCTCGCACCGGGGTCGTGGACAGGCGCAGCTCCGAGGCGACCAGCTGGATCGGCAGGGCGTCGCCGGGCGCGTCGATCCCTTGCCGAAGCCGGCGTCGTAGGGCGCCCAGGGCCAGGGCGAAGGCGTCGCGTTTCGGAGGCAAGGCACGGACTCGAACGAGGAAGGCGCCACTATCACCTGACGTTGCGCCCCCGCCGCCCAGGCATCGCGCTTCGTCCGTCATCGGATTGGTATTCGCCGGCTTTCCGCCTTCGAACGCCAACTTGCAGACGCCGCAAACCGTTACGCGGCATGGCCCGCGCCAAAAGTCGGGAAACCGTTCCCGTATCGTGGCGCGCCTCACGGGGGGGCCTCTGCGGCTAGCCGCGCGAAACGGTCCCCAACGGGTACTTTTTCCAACGACACGCAGGGTTGTGCTTTGACGTGATGTTCGCTTTGTCGCCTGATAGACTCAGCAAGTGCCGAGTAACGCTTTGGTCAAACGCGCATCCGAGGAGCTGAGACGCCAGGGCCAGCTCCTGTCCCAAATCCTGAAGAAACTTCGCGAGCTGCGGCGCCTGTCGGCGCGGCAGGTCGCCGACGCCATGGGCCTGCCGCTGCGCACCTACTACAACTTCGAGTCCGGGTCCGGCGCCCTGGATATCGCCAGGATCTTCCGGTTCGGCGACGCCACGAGCACCGACCCGGTCAGCATCCTGGAGGCCCTGATGCTCGGCTCGGTGGACCACGCCCTGCGCTGCGCCGAAAACCAGGCCGCCTCGATCAAGCTGGCCGCCTTCCGTCGGTTCGAACAGAAGGTCGGCGACAGCATGATCAACATCCAGCCGCAGTTCTTCATCGAGGCCTTCACGCGGGCCTATGACAGCCTAGAAGAACACAAGGACAAGACCGACCGCGGCGCCGAGCGCTGGCTGGCGGAGAACATGCCCAAGGTCCCGCCGGACGACCCGTAGGGCGAGTTTCCTGGGCGCTGTGTTCCGGCGCGCGCGCCTCCCGGTCCGCGCCGTCCCGATCGCACGGGTCGGCGGACCAGATCGCCTCGGCGTCGATGTCTCTCAGGTCCGGGTCGAGCGGCGCGCGCAGGCCCCAGCGTTCGGCCAGGCCGATCCGGGCGCCAGCCCGCCAGCGACGGTAGTCGGCCCGGTACTCCGGATTGCGGCGCAGGAACTCCCAGGCCAGCGCCGCCTGGCGCGGGTCGATCGCATCCGGCGGCGCCGGGGCGCGCGGCAAGGCGGGCGGGTCGGGGCGGCAACGAGCGACGCGGGACTGGGCCATGGCTCCATTGAGCGCCTGATGACGTCGGGCTGGAATTGGCGTCGCCTTTCCAGACCAGCCCAGATCACGATTTTCTTGGCGCGGACGGGGGCAACGCCATAGTCCGGGAGAGCCCAACCGAATTTTGGCACGGCATTCCCGAAAGCTGGCGCAAGTCGTGCCGCGATTGAAGTGGCGAAGAAGATGTCCCCAGGAAAGTGACGACGCAAAGAAGCCGTCGCGGCTACGTCCCCAGCCATCGGGGCGAGCGCCAAACCTCGACCACGCGGGACGGTTCCAGCCCCGTGCGGCGCAGGCCAAACAGCGCCCGGTAGCCACCGGACACCGTCCGTTCCGCCGCCCGCACCAGACGCTGAACGCGCATGCGCATGTAGTCCGAGCCGGGTCCCCAATCCTCACGAACCCGGGCCTCCCCGAACAGGGACACGGCGATGTCGCGGTGGCTGGCGCCGTCGCGGCGCGCGTCATGGGCCCGCAGGATTTGCAGCCAGCGGGGGGCCTTGCCCGGCGCCGGCGCGCCCCCCGGCTCCAGGCGCCCGGTGTCGCGCAAAGCGACCAGCCGGCGCAGGCCGTCAAGCGATCCGACACCCAGGGCCAAGGCCGGCAAATGAAAGCGAAAGGCCGACGGACCGGCCAGAACATCGCCCTGGACCACCGCCAAACGCAGGCGGCGCGCGCCGTCGCTGACCAGGACGTGCTGGTCGCCGTCGGCCGTGCGCACCACCAAGGTCGCGACGTCCAGACCCTTGAGGTTGATGGCGTCCGGGTCGTGCGCGCCGGCCGGCTCGACACTGAAGACCGGCGCCGAGCCGTCCGCCTGCCACCGCCACAGGGCGATGGGCAGGGGATCGCCGGGCGGCCCGTCGCCGACAAAGCACAGCTCAGGCGCCCTGCCCGCTTGCGGCGCGAGCGCGGCCGCGCCGCCGGACTGTTCAAACCCGCGCCGCGCGAACTCCCAGGCCCAGACCGCCAGTTCGGCGCCCAGGAGCCCCTCGTAGGTTTGCGCGTCTCTCCAGTCAGGCGCGCAGGCTTGGACATCGTCCATGTCGGCCGCTCGTCGTTCTCACGGGAAAAGTTTTTCTCACGGCGCGCGGCCTGTCGAGCCTTGGCCGCCCGGCAAGCGCCCGTGTGAAGTTTGCCATGGACGCCGTCGGCGGCTTGAGACTAGGGCCTTAGAGGACGCGCCTGATAGGCTGACGCGCCGTCGCACCCGTACGCAGAGGCTTTAGGTTGACGTCCCAGCTCGAACATCCCGTGGCCGACGAGGCGCCGTTGTCGGAGACGCTCACCGACTACGACAAGCGTCACTTGGTGACCTATCTGCGGCTGCTTGACGCCGACCAGGACGGCGCCGACTGGCGCGAGGCGACACGGCTGGTCCTGGGACGCGATCCCGAGACGGCGCCGGATCTTTGCCATCGGTGCTGGGAAAGCCACCTGGCCCGCGCCCGATGGATGACCCAGACCGGATACCGCGACCTGCTAGCCTCCGGCGCGGCTGACGGCGGCCCCGGCTGAGGGCGACAAGCCAGGGCCTCGCGCTCGTCTTCGCGGGGGAGCGAGGGCTTTCCTCGCCCAGGCCCCGGCCAAGCACGCTTTGGCCGCGTTGCGGCCGCGCGCCTCTTGCCACGATCGGCGCAAACCCCAAGCTTCGGACCTGACCGACGGTCGGCGCCGCGGAAGAAAAGCGCCTGGCCGGCGGCGGGACGCCCTAACGCGGAAGCAGGCAAATGGCCGATGCGAAGTACCTGGCCACCGACGAGGTCGCCGAACGCTACCGAAACCTGGTCTCGGTCGGCACCCTGGAGAACTGGCGCGCGCAACGCATCGGTCCGCCGTTCGTGAAGATCGGCAAGGCGGTGCTCTATCCCGTGGAGGAACTGGACGCTTGGGATCGCCGGAGTCTGGTCAGCTGCGACGACGCCAAGATCATTGGTCGTCGGCGAGACAGAAGCAACGATGGCCTGCAGGAACACCGCCCCTTCCGCTAGCGCGCGGCCCGCTCTCTCCCCTCCGGCGTCACAAGGCGCTTTTCGGCCTCGTCGATGTTTGGTCAAGCGAGCGCGGCGCCTGGAGCCGCTCGCGCCCGCGATCGTCACCCGCATGGGCCAAGACCGCGAAGCGGGCTTGGCGGCGTCCGGCCAAGCCGGCGCCGTAGAGCGCGGTCGCCCGCGCGGCGCCCGAGGTGCCCGCCCCAACCGATCCAAGATCCAAGATCCAAGATCCAAGATCCAAGATCCAAGATCCAAGATCCAAGATCCAACAAAGCGCGTGCGGATCGCTTCTGGGCGGTCCAAGCGCCATGCTCAAAACCCAGACCTTGTTCACACCCTGGGTGAGCGCCTCGCCGGTATCCGCGGCGGCAAATCACGCTTGTTAAATGGTGGGGAGTCCCCCCACCCGAGCCGTTGCGCGCAGTCACCCGGTTTGAAACTCAGGCACGCCCCCGGGCTCAAGCTCCGCCTCAGCCTGATCCCGCGCGATCGCGCCTGACCCTGTGATCTGCGCGCCCCTCTTGCGCGGCCGGTTGACGGGTGCAGTACGATAGTCCCCTGAACACCGATCCACTGGAGCCTCCGGATCAGGCTACTGACCGAAACGGGGTACGCCCCCCTTCGCCAGAGCAGTCGGGAAACCCGCCTGACTATCTCCAACGGCTTCCTGGGCGTGCGGGGCGTGCGCGCCTTGACGCGCGGCGAGGGGCGCATCGGCCGGGCCGCACCTATGTCGCGGGCCTCTTCGACACCGCATCACCGCCCCACTCGGTATCGGCGCGCGCGCCGGGTCCCGACTGGTTGCGTATTCGCCTTGCGACATCGTCGGGGCCCATCGCCCACGACCCCGATGAGATCTCCGACCATCGGATGATCCTGCACCTGCGGCGGGGGCTCGTCTCGACGGAGTGCCGATACGTCGAGGCCGACGAACTTCGCCTCGGTGTGCGGTCGCTGCGCCTGGTGTCCCTCAGCCAGCGCCATGTCGGACTTCAGACGCTGCGGCTGCGGGTCGACAGCGGCGCGACCGACATGGTGCTGGAGGCCGGCTTCGAAGGCCTCGATCTGGGGCTGATCTCCACGGCGCGAGAACAAGACCTGGCCGTCTTGCGCACCCGGCATTCGGCCAAAGGCCTGGCGGTCGCGTTGACCATCGACGGATGCGAGGTTGAAGGGCAAGCGACAGCGTCGAAGTGATCAAATAACTTCCCTATTGATTACCGTTATCATAGAAGGCAGATAGCTCGTTAGCGATCCAGACGCTCGATGTCGTTAATGGCCAGCGACCCAAGATCGAGCTCTAGCCTCGCAGGCGCCTTTGTCGCCAAGGGCCCGCAATGCCGAGCGGCAGGACCTTGCCGAGGGAAGCGAGTTCGTTGTCCCGCTTTTTGGAGACCCTGCACATGCCGCCGACCTTAGACCATCCTGTGATCGCCCCGCCCCTGAAGTTGGCGGTGCGTCAGACTTGGTGGCCGATCCTCCTGCGGGGCGTCGCCGCGATCCTATTCGGCGTGATGACCTTCACCTGGCCGGGCATCTCGTTGTTTGTGCTTGTCGCCGCCTACGCGGCCTACGCGATCTTCGACGGGGTCTTGTGTCTGATCGCCGCCCTTCGGGGCGGCGCCCGCCGGTCGACTTGGTGGCTCGGCGGCGCGGGTCTGGTCAATATTCTGGCGGGCGCCGCGGCCCTGCTGTGGCCGGACGTCACTACGGTCGCGATCGTCATCCTGATCGGGATCTGGGCAATCGTCCGCGGGGTACTGGAGATCATCGGCGCGGTTTCGCTGCGCAGGGTCATCCACAATGAATGGCTTCTGGCTACGGCCGGCGTCCTGTCTATCGTCCTGGGGATTGGCATGATCCTGATTCCGGGCCTTGGAGCTTTGGCCATTCTTGGCGCTATCGGCACATACGCCTTGGTGTTTGGCTTCGCCTTGGTGGCGCTCGGGATCCGGCTGCGCGCCATCGCCAAATAGGCGCGAGCGCTCGACGGCTTGATGGGGAACCGGGCGATCACCCGCCAGCGCGCGGTGCGGTAAGGCATCGCCCCTTCGTCGCGCCGTGGCTCAGCGGGCTAAAACGTCATATCGCTGGCGCCCCCGCCCCGGCGTGCAGACGTCTCCGGCCAGCGCAGATTTCGCTTCGAGGCGCGCGGTCAAGTTCGGCCTCGTCACATCCAAAGGCGTTGGCGACAATCAAATTGCCTCCAACGCCATTGCAACGAGGTAAGTGATGAAATGGACATCGACTTGGCTCGCCCTAACGCTGGCGACGGTGTCGCTGGGGTTGGCGGCCTGCGGAACGATCTCTCGACCGGAAGATGGCGTCCTGCGGGCGCCGGTCCCGCTGAGGGCGGTGGCCGATCCGCGCATCAACGCCAGGGACGGCGTGCGTCTGCGGGCTCTGGAGGGCGAGATTTCCGGCCGGATGTCGGCCTCTGGAGACGCGTCGATCCTGTCGATTTCGGGAGGCGGCGCCAACGGGGCCTACGGCGCGGGCGTCATCGTTGGCTGGACGAAGACAGGCGATCGACCCTCATTTCCCATTGTCACCGGTGTGAGCACGGGCGCATTGACGGCGCCCTTCGCCTTCCTGGGCCCTGAATGGGACGACGAACTCGCAGCAGCCTATGCTGGCGGACAAGCGCATCAGCTCCTGAACTGGCGGCGCTTGGCCGCGCTGGTGGCGCCCAGCATCTACAGCCCGACCACCCTGCGCGACTTGATCCAGCACAGCGTGACGCCGCAGATGTTGTCGCAGATCGCCGCCGAGCACGCAAAGGGACGGCGTTTGCTGGTGGTCACCACCAATCTCGACACGGAAGAGACCATCATCTGGGACATGGGCCTGATCGCCACTCAAGGCGGCCCCCAGGGTCTTCGCCTTTTTCGCGATGTGCTGCTGGCGTCGGCGAGCATTCCGGGGGTTTTCCCGCCGGTGATCATCGGCGCCCGATCGTCGGACGGCCGCGTGGTCGGCGAGATGCATGTCGACGGCGGCGTCAACACGCCCTTCCTCGCCGTGCCCGAGGGTCTACTGCTGTGGACCGCGCCAAGCTCGTTGGCCGCCGGTAGCGGCCTCTATGTCCTGGTCAACAGCAAGGTCACGCCTGACCGGCAGATCACCCGCGGGCGCTTGCCTGATATTCTCAAGCGCAGCTACGACAGCGGCAGCAAGGCGTCGCTTCGCGCCCACTTGGCCGTCAACGTCGCCTTCGCCAAACGCAACGGCATGGCGATCTACGTGGCGTCGATACCCAGCGACCTGCAGGCCAGCAGCCTCGATTTCAACCAGAACGCCATGCGCGCCTTGTTCGAGGCCGGCCGCAACAGCGGGATGTCCGGGCAAGCTTGGCGCTCGGTCGCCAATCTCGCAGAGCCTTCATCGCCGTCGCCATCGGCGCGGGGACCGTCAGCGACGCCACCCGCCCGCGCCGTCCCCTGACGGCGGCGAAACCGGGGGGTGCGGCCGCCGACACCGGTACGCCCTTTGGTCGCGATATAGGGTCTGGTTTCGGGCCGGATGCCGATAGCGGTCTTCGACCCGTGGAGACGCCGAAGCAGCAGCGGCCATTGTAAACAATCACCAGATCCAATACGAAACCAGATAGTACCGTTAAAGTGAACTGAGGTCGAGAATGGCTGTCGCGTCCGCCCCCGATGAAGCCGCGTTCGACCGCGAGCTTGTCGCTCTTGTTCCCCACCTGCGCGCCTTTGGACGCGCGCTAAGCCATGATCCAGTGCTGGGCGATGACCTGGCGCAGGACACGCTGGCCAAGGCCCTCGCATCGCGCGGCTCCTATACGCCCGGCACCAACATGAGGGGGTGGACCTATATGATCCTTCGCAACCAGTTCTACTCGCTCAAGCGACGGTCTTGGCGCTCGCGGCCGCTGGACCCCGAGGTCGCGGAGCGGACGCTCATCTTCACATCCAATCCCACGGCGCGGCTGGAATTGGACGAACTGCGCAGGGCCTTGAACATGTTAAGTCCCGAGCATCGAGAAGTGCTGATCTTGATTGGCGCGGGCCTGTCCTACGAGGAACTGGTCAAGGTGACCGGCGCGAGACTTGGCGCCATAAAGAGCCGTGTCAGCCGTGCACGTGATCGCTTGGCGCTGGTGTTGGCTCAGGGCGCCATCGACACCGACGGGGAACCCGCGCACACCGCCATGGCCGCCATCTTCCAGGAGGTCGAAGGCTACCTCGCCCCGCGCAGCCCCCGCCGCCTTTGAGGGGCGGCTCGCGACCAACATGGCCGCCCCCGGGCGAGCGGAAGGCGGCGCCGCCGCCTCCGTCGTGATTGTCTTGGCTCTGCCCTGCGCGCTTTCCGTCTCGGCTTCGCCTCGGCGCCCCTCGAATGTCCTTAAGGGAGAATTTGAGCCGCCCAGGCCCCTAAATAACTTCCCTATTCGTTACCGTTATCCTACAAGTTCACCACCTCCCCCCGAGGGCGCCGCAGTCGCCGCCCCGCCGCTTCGCGGCGTGAGCGGTGACTGCGGCGCAGCGACTCGGCGCGCCCTGCCACGCGCCATGATCTTCACGAGCACGGACGGATCATGACCACCGCGTCGCCCGCCGATCGATTTATCCGCGGTCGGCCTTGAAGCTTGACCGGCCCGCAAACGCCCTCACCGCAACTCCAGGAGCACAAAATGGTCAACAAGCATGAGATCGAAGGCCAGTGGAAGATCATCTCGGGCCGCATTCACCAACTCTGGTCGGAGGCTTTCAATGACAAGGAAGGCGCGATCAAGGGCGAGCTCACCGAAATCGCTGGCCTCCTGCAGCGCGAGTTCGGCCTGACGCTCGACGAGGCGAACAAACAACTCGACCGCTGGCGTGCGGATGCTCAACCCCAGGCCCTGATCGAAGCGCAGTGGCTGCGCTTCAACGATGTCCTGCAGGATCGCTGGACCAACCTGCGCGTCCGCTTGCAGGACGGCCGCGCCAAGGCGGAAGATTTGCGCGAAGTGGTTGAGGCGAACGTCGGGGATCTGATCACCGATTTGGAGGCGCGCTACCAAATCAGCAAGGAAGAGGCCGCCGCTCAAGTCCAGGCGTGGCTCGACGATGCGCGCCGCTGGATCGAAGCCAACCGCCCCTCGAAGTCCTGACCCCGATCTGCGCTTCTCTCATCCAGACAGGAAAACCCAGTGTCTCGATTTAGCTTAATCAGCGCTCGCCTTTCGCTGGGCGCGCTTGCTCTCCTCGCCGTCAGCAGCGGGGCGGCGCGGGCCCAGACCCCCTCGCCAGCCGATCTTGCCGCACGCCGGTCGCTCTGCGCCCAGTCGGTGAGCTTGTCAGGCCTGGAAGGCGATATGGACAAGCAGATCAACGAAGCGGTCGAGGAAACCTATGATCGGCTCATCGCCGTGTCGCCTCCGGGCGACGCGGCGGTGACGGCCTATCGAGACGCCCTGTCGGGCGCTCTCCTGGCCGCCAAGGCTCCGATCATCGGCAAGCTGGTCGAAGCCTGCGCCCTGACCTTCACCAAGCTGGAACTGGAAGACATTAATCGCTTCTATGTCAGTTCGTCCGGCAAGGCGTGGCTCGAAAAAGGTCGCGTGATCATGCTGCCGGTGCTCGAAAAGGCGGTGTATGACGTGGCCCCGCAAGTCGCCGCCGACGTGGAGCGGCGGTTTTGCGCCAAGGTCGATTGCACGCCGGCCAAGGCATCGCCGCCATCGCCCCGAAAAGATCGAATACTCTAAGGGCGGGTCGCAAGGGACCATCCGCGCGATCGGAGCTCGAGCCCCGATCGCGCGGATGATCAAGGAGATCAATCATGACGCCCATCCAAGGCCGGTTCGCCGGCAAGACCGTCATTGTCACGGGCGCGGGAGCTGGGATCGGCTGGGCCACCGCCTCCCGGCTTTTGGAGGAAGGGGCGCGCGTCATCGCCAGCGACGTGGCCGAAGGCCGGCTGGCGGCTTTGACGGCCGCCACGTCCTCAAGCGCGCTCGTGACGATCGCCGGAGACATCTCCCGTGAAGAAACCGTGCAGCGCATCCTCGCCGCGTGCGAGGCGCGCGTTGATGGGCTGGCCAATGTCGCCGGCGTCATGGACGGCTTCCTGCCCGCGGCGGAAGTCGATGACGCGACCTGGGAGCGGGTTTTCGCCGTCAATGTCACGGCCGTCATGCGACTGACCCGAGCCGCCCTTCCGGTGATGCTCGTCGCCGGCGGCGGCGCCATCGTCAATGTCGCCTCCGAGGCCTCGCTCCGCGGCTCGGCGGCGGGCGTGGCCTACACCGCGTCCAAACATGCCCTGGTAGGGTTCACCAAGAGCACCGCCTTCATGTACGGGCCCAAGGGGGTGAGGGTAAACGCTATCGCGCCGGGGCCCGTGCGGACCTCGATCAACGGCGCCAGTCGGTCTGACCATGGATGGTCGCGGATCGCTCCGCTTCTGGAGGCCCAAGCGCCGCCCGTGGCGGAGCCAGCCTCGCTGGCCGCCAATATTCTCTGGCTGTTGAGCGACGAGGCCGAAAACATCAATGGCGTCGTCCTGCCTTCGGACGGGGGCTGGGCGGCCGGCTAGACTCTTCGCCATAAGGCAAATTGCTATGTCAGCGCGCGTTCTGCCCCCTGGCCGACGGCGGCGCTTGCGGGCCGTCTGGCCAAGCCGAGCTCACGCCGCGCCCTATGGGACAGTCCGGCTCCCGACTTCCACGGCCAAGGTGTCGCTGATCGGATGACCGTCGTTGGAGATCAGGACGGCGATCCAGCGCAGGCTCTCGAACTGCGCCAACTGCAGCATCAGAGCCAAGGTCAGCGGAATGGCCAGGAAGGCGCCTGGAATGCCCCAAAGAACGCTCCACACCCCGACAGCCAAGAGGCCGATGGTCGGGTCGATATTCTGGCTGGCGGCCTGCATCTTGGGCAGGACGAGATTGCCGACCAGGAATGAGACAGCCTGTATCCCCAGGAAGATGGCGAGCGCCGGCCACACTGTGGGAAACTGCAG
Source organism: Caulobacter sp. (assembly GCF_965279145.1). Classification (NCBI taxonomy): domain Bacteria; kingdom Pseudomonadati; phylum Pseudomonadota; class Alphaproteobacteria; order Caulobacterales; family Caulobacteraceae; genus Caulobacter; species Caulobacter sp. The sequence continues at coordinate 3,651,948 of NZ_OZ257139.1, read as the reverse complement.
CAATGCGAATAGGGCTGGCGCGAGGCTGCCGACGCCTACGCCCAGCACCGGTATGTAGGAGAGCATAAAGAGCGCCAAGGTCCAGAATAGCGCATTGTCCAGGCCCGCCAGCGCCATGATCGCCCCCGAGGCGGCGGCGATCATCAAGCCGGTTACCGTCTGGATCCAGACATAGGTCTCGACACCCTTTACCGTTCGTTCCAACACCGAGGGCATTCCCGTTGGGCGTCGGAAGCTGGCGATGATCTGCATCTTGTTTCGGATCAGATGTCGTGAGGTGAGGATAAAGATCAGGAACAGGACCGTCAGCAGCATCCCCGAAACCGCGCCTTGCAGGCTGCCCAGGACCCTGGCGGCGAGGGACGGCAGATCCAGGCCGGAGGCCAGGCTCGTCAAGCTCACCCCCTCCAGCTTCACCAACTGGCCGGCCCGCTCGAACAGGGCGTTGAGACGAACCGCCAACTGCGGCAGTTGACCGGCCAACTCGGCCGCGCCGCTGACAACGGCGACGACGCCGACCATGAGCAAGCCGGCGACAACCGCGCTGGCCAGCACCATGACCGTCAACCGGCCGGCCGAGGGCCAAGCGCGAACGATCACCCTGACCAAGGCGTTTATCAGGATCGCCAACACGAAAGCCATGGCCAGCGGCCACAACAAGGCCCTGAAGACATAGAGCAGCGCCATGGTCGCCGCTACGCCGGTGACATTGAGGGCGACCGGCAAGGGGGCGACTTTCATGCGTGCTCCAGACGATAAGGCGGCCGGTCGATGCGTGTGCCCGGCCGACGACGGTGGCGATATCCCTCGCTCCTTAAGGGATAAACGGGAGGGCGTCGGGGCCCAAATAACTTCCCTAACCATTACCGTTACCTTACAGGTACGGGAGCGACGTCAGCTAGAAAATTGAGGGCGCCGCCGGGTCGTCATCAACGGATGCAAGGATGGGCGCGCGCCGCTCGCGGTCGCGCTCCAAGGTAACCGATCAGGAGTTTGGCCATGACCGCCGCCCTCGCCCCCCTGCCGCCCCCAGACCCCCTCGACGGTATCGCCGAGATGCTCGACCGGGCCGCCACGGCGACCCTGGCCCAAACGTTCCACGGCCTTTCGCCAGCGACGATGATGCAGTCCTTCTCGGATTGGGCGGTGCATCTGGCGCTAGCGCCGGGCAAGCAGATGCAACTGGCGGCCAAGGCTGGGCGCAAGTACGCGCGCCTTGGCGACTATGCGCTGCGGTCCGCAAGCGAACCGACCGCCACGCCCGCGATCGCCCCCCTGCCCCAGGATCACCGGTTCGACGATCCCGCCTGGAATCAGGCTCCGTTCAACCTCCTGGCTCAGGGCTTTCTGCTAAACCAGCAATGGTGGCATGCCGCGACCACCGGCGTGGCGGGCGTCAGCCGCCACCATCAGGACGTCGTCCAGTTCACGACCCGGCAAATCCTGGATGTCTTCGCCCCGACCAACAACCCCCTCACCAATCCCGTACTGCAGAAGCGGATCATCGAGTCTGGAGGCCAATGCCTGGTCGAAGGCGGCAAGCACCTGCTCGAAGACATGCAGCGGATGGTTCGGGGGGAGCCTCCTGTAGGGACCGAAGCCTTCGGCGTCGGCGAGGCGCTGGCGACGACGCCCGGCAAGGTCGTCTATCGCAACGACCTGATCGAACTGATCCAATACGAGCCCAGCACCAAGCTGGTGAGGCCCCAGCCGGTGCTGATCACGCCGGCCTGGATCATGAAGTACTACATCCTCGACCTGCGGCCGGAGAACTCGCTGGTCCGCTGGTTGCTGGGCCAAGGCTATACGGTGTTCATGATCTCGTGGCGCAATCCCGGAAGCGAGGATCGCAACCTCGACATGGAGGCCTATCGCCGCCTGGGACCGATGGCGGCGCTCGACGCCGTCTGCGCCATCACCGGGGCAAGCGCCGTTCACGGCGTCGGTTATTGCCTTGGCGGCACCCTGCTGTCGATCGCGGCGGCGGCGATGGCGCGCGACGGCGATGAGCGCCTGGCTAGCCTGACCCTGCTGGCCGCCCAGACCGAATTTAGCGAACCGGGCGAGCTTGGCCTGTTCATCGACGAGGCCCAGCTCAATTTGCTCGAGAACATGATGTGGACCCGGGGCTATCTGGACAGTTCACAGATGGGCGGCGCCTTCCAGATCCTGCGCTCCAACGACCTGCTCTGGTCTCGGGTGCTGAGCACCTATCTGATGGGCGAGCGCGAGCCGATGTCGGATCTGATGGCCTGGAACGCCGATGGCACGCGCATGCCCTACGCCATGCACAGCCAGTATCTGCGCCATCTGTTCCTGGAGGACGACCTGGCCGAGGGCCATTACAAGGTCGGTGGCCGAAGCATCTCGCTATCGGCCTTGCGCGGGCCGATGTTCGTGGTTGGCACCGAGCGTGATCACGTCGCCCCCTGGCGGTCGGTCCACAAGATTCACGGTCTGTGCGGCGCCGAGATCTGCTTCGCGCTGACCAGCGGCGGACACAATGCTGGGATCGTCTCCGAGCCGGGCCACGCACACCGTTCGTACCGGTTGCTGACCCGCGAAGCCGGCGGGGCGGCCCTTGATCCGGAGGAATGGGCCGCCCGGGCGCCGCTTCAGGAGGGTTCGTGGTGGACCGCCTGGGGCACGTGGCTGGATGAACATTCCAGCGCCCTGGTCTCGCCCCCGCCAATGGGCGCGGCGGACAAGGGCTACGCCCCGCTGGAGAACGCTCCGGGCCAGTACGTCCTGGAACACTGACCCATGAGCGCTTCGGACATCATCGAGAACCGCACCTTCGACGAGATCGCCGTCGGTGACACTGCCAGCGTCGTGAGAACCTTCGCCGACCGGGACATCCAGTTGTTCGCCCTGATGTCCGGCGACGTCAATCCGGCCCATCTCGACCCCGCCTACGCCGCGACCGACATGTTCCACCGCGTGATCGCCCATGGACTGTGGGGCGGCGGCTTGATCTCGGCGGTGCTGGGCACCGAACTTCCCGGCCCCGGCGCGATCTATCTCAGCCAAAGCCTGAAGTTCGTGCATCCCGTCGGCCTGGGCGACACCATCACCGCGACGGTGACGGTGGTCGAAAAACTGGCGGAGCATCATCGCGTCAGGCTCGACTGTCGTTGCACCAATCAGAATGGCCAGGACGTCATCACGGGCCAGGCTGAGGTGGTCGCTCCGACGGAGAAGGTGCGCCGTCCCCGCGTCGTTCTGCCCGATGTCCAGCTTTCCGATCACGACGCCTATCGCCAATTGATGGCGCTGACGACGGGACACCAGCCCGTGCCCACCGCCATCGCCCATCCCTGCAGCGCCGCGGCGATCACCGCCGCCGTGGAGGCGGCGGAGGCTGGACTCATCGCGCCGATCCTGGTGGGTCCGGAGGCCAAGATCCGATCGGCCGCCGAGGCGGCCGGCAAGGACATCACGGCCTATCGCATCGTCGCGGCGCCGCACAGCCACGCGGCGGCGGCCCAGGCGGTGGCGCTGGTGCGCTCGGGCGAGGCCCAACTGCTGATGAAGGGATCGCTGCACACCGATGAACTGATGGGCGCGGTCGTCCCGTCAGCGACCGGCCTGCGAACCGAGCGACGCATCAGCCATGCCTATGTGATGGACGTCCCGGGCCACCCGACGCTGCTGATCATCACCGACGCGGCGATCAACATCGAGCCCACTCTGGAGGACAAGGCCGATATCATCCGCAACGCGATCGACCTGGCCCATGTCATCGGCATCGAGCAGCCCAAGGTCGCGATCCTCTCGGCGGTGGAAACGGTGACCCCGACCATCCGCTCGACCCTGGATGCGGCGGCGCTGTGCAAGATGGCCGACCGGGGGCAGATCACCGGCGGCCTGCTGGACGGCCCGCTGGCCTTCGACAACGCCATCAGCGAGGCGGCGGCCAAGGAAAAGGGGATCGTCTCCCCGGTCGCCGGGCGGGCGGAAATCCTTGTCGTTCCCAACCTCGAGGCCGGCAACATGCTGGCCAAGCAACTGACCTTTCTGGGCGGCGCTGACGCGGCGGGGGTCGTGCTCGGCGCACGCGTGCCGATCATCCTCACCAGCCGCGCCGACAGCCTGCGCACACGCCTGGCCTCCTGCGCGGTCGCCGTGCTGATGGCTCGGGCCGCGACCAAGGCGGCGCCGGGCCTGACGGCGGGCGCCTGACATGAGCCGCGCCATCGTCAGCCTCAATGCCGGCTCGTCGAGCATCAAGTTCGCCCTGTTCGTCCTGACAGGCGATGGCCCAAGCCGCGTGGCGGCCGGCAAGCTGGAGGGCATCGGCACGGCGCCCCATCTGGCAGCCCGCGATCTGAACGGCGACGTCCTGGTCGATCGCACCTGGGACGGTGGCGCGGACCTCGATCATGAGGCCCTGCTGCAGGATCTCTTCGCCTGGGCCGGCGCCCACCTGGAAGGCCGCGAGATCGTCGGGCTGGGACACCGGGTCGTGCATGGCGGCGGACGGTTTACCGCTCCCGTGCGGGTCGATGATCAGGTCCTGACCGCACTGGACGCCTTCCGCTCCCTGGCGCCGCTGCACCAGCCGCACAACCTGGCCGCCATCCGCGCCATCCAGACCCTGGCGCCGGACCTGCCGCAGGTGGCCTGCTTCGACACCGCCTTTCACCATCAGACGCCCGAGATCGCCACGCGGTTCGCCCTGCCCCGCGCGCTGCATGACGAGGGAGTGCGCCGCTACGGCTTCCACGGCCTGTCCTACGACTATATCGCCCGCGCGCTTGGCCATATCGATCCGGACCTTGCCCGCGGCCGGGTGATCATGGCCCATCTGGGCAGTGGCGCGAGCCTGTGCGCGATGCGGAACGGCGAAAGCCTGGACACCACGATGGGCTTCACCGCGCTGGATGGTCTGGTGATGGGCACGCGCTGCGGCGCGATCGACCCGGGCGTAGTGCTGCATCTGCTCTCGCAAAAGGGCATGAGCGTCGCCGAGGTCGAACGGCTGCTCTACACCCAGAGTGGTCTGCTGGGCGTTTCCGGCGTTTCGAGCGACATGCGCACGCTTCACCAGAGCCAGGATCCGCGCGCCGCCGAAGCCATCGACCTCTTCGCCTGGCGCGTGGCGCGGGAAGTCGGCGGCCTGATCTCCTCGCTGGCCGGACTCGACGGCTTGGTGTTTACGGCCGGCATCGGCGAGAACGATCCGGCCATCCGCGCGCTGATCTGCCAGCGGCTGGCCTGGGCGGGGATCGTGATCGAGCCCGCCGCTAACCAAGCCAACGCCCCGCTGATCAGCACACCGGCCAGCAAGGTCGCCGTGCGGGTCATTGCAACCGACGAGGAGCGCATGATCGCCCTCCAGACGATCAGCACCTTGGGTTTGAACGCGCAAGGCCGAGCGCCTTAGTCCTCCGATCTCGGCGGCTTGCATCGCCCGGGGTCTGGCTTGGCGATGTGACCTTAAGCTGCGGCGACGGGAGGCCTGCTTGGCGCAAGGAGGAAATTCTAGATCATGACGTCAACAGCAAAGAGGTGAAACGTGGCTAGACGAGAAGTGGTGCTCTGCGATCCTGTCCGGACCGCCATAGGAACCTATAACGGCAGCCTGAAGTCCGTCCCGGCCGTCGAGCTTGGCGCAACGGTTCTGCGCGAAACGCTCAAGCGGTCCAAGCTCGATCCCAACCGCCTGCAGAGCGTGGTCATGGGTAATGTCGTTCAGGCCGGCAACAGGATGAACCCTGCCCGTCAGGCTGCCATACTTGGCGGCGCGCCGGTCGAGGTTCCCGCCATGACGGTCAACCGGGTTTGCGGATCGGGGGCCCAGGCGATCGTTTCCCTGGCGCAAGAGGTCTTGCTTGGCTTGGTCGAAGCGGGCGTCGCAGGCGGCATGGAGAACATGGACGCCGCCCCCTACCTGATGACGAGCGGCCGCTGGGGCTACCGAATGGGAGACGCCCAGATCTACGACGCTATGCTCCATGACGGACTCAACGACGCCTTTTCCAATCAGCATTCGGGGTGGCATACCGAGGATCTGGTCACGAAATATCAAATCAGTCGCGACGACCAGGACCGCTGGGCGGCGGGCTCGCAGCAGCGCTTTTCGCAGGCGCAGGCGGCGGGGAGATTCGATGCTGAGATTGTCGCCGTCGATATCAAGGGCAAAAAGGGGCCCGAGCCGTTTTCGCGCGACGAGCACAATCGCCCCGACACCACGCTTGAGAGCTTGGCCAAGCTAAGGCCCGCCTTCCGGACAGATGGAACCATCACGGCGGGCAACGCGCCCGGCCTCAATACTGGAGCGGCGGCGATGATCGTCGCCGAACGCGCCTTTGCCGAGGCCCACGGCCTAACGCCCATGGCCAGACTGGTCTCCTATGGCGTGGCGGCGGTCGAGCCCGGCCTGTTCGGCATCGGCCCCGTCCCTGCGGTCAGGCAGGCCTTGGCGCGGGCCGGGTGGACGGTCGGCGACATCGAGCGGATCGAGATCAACGAGGCCTTCGCCGCCATCGCGCTCGCGGTCACGCGCGAGCTTGGGCTTGCCGAGGACATCGTCAATGTCGAAGGCGGCGCCATCGCCCATGGCCATCCGATCGGCGCCACCGGGGCGATCCTGACGACGCGCCTGTTGCACGCCATGAAGCGTGACGGGCTAAGGCGCGGCGTCGTCACCCTCTGTATCGGCGGCGGCCAGGGCGTCGCCCTGGCGCTCGAAACGCTCGCCTGAAAATTGGCGCGCCCGTAAAGCCCCCTTGGGCCGTCACGGGCGCGTCCTTGAGCTCAGCGCAGGGCGATGCTCACACCGCCTGCGGCCAGGGCGATCTTCAGGCCCTGGCTCTGGGTGTGGAGCCTGATTTCGACGCCTTTGGCGTTGCGCAGAACGGCTGTCCCGCCGCCCATGGTCACGAACGCTCCGCTCCGGCCGGCGACGGCGTAGAGGCCAGGAAAGTCCTCCACGCGTTTGAGATTGTAGATCTCCGCCTCACCCTCGACGCGATCGGCGCCAGCCTCGATCAGGGTCACGCCGGTGAGCGTGAAGGGCGTGTTGCGGCCCTGAAAGTACAATACACCCCTTCCCCAGCCATAGCCGACACCCAAGGCGACCGAATCCCCCGACAATCGCGCGGTCGCCGAGGGCTGGGCGCGCGGCGCGGCCGCAGCCAGGGTCGCCGGGCCAGCCAACACGACGACGGCCGCCATAGCGATGTTGAAAGGCTTCATCTCATAACTCCAATTGAGGCGCCCCCGGAACCGAGTGACGGCGGAAAAGAGAGGGCGGCGCGCCGATAGCGCCCCGCCTTGATCGCGCCGTCCCAGCCTAGGCCATCGTACCGATCGCCTTGCGAAAGCGGGTCAGGGCCACGACAAAGAACACCGCGCCAATGGTCGCGATGGCCAGGAACTGCGGCCAGACCACCTCCAGACCCGCGCCTCGGTATAGGATGGCCTGGGCGAGCTTGACGAAATGGGTGGTCGGCGCGGCCAGCATGACGGTCTGAACGAATGACGGCATGCTTTCGCGCGGCGTCATGCCGCCCGAAAGCATCTGCAGCGGCAGCAGGACCAGCATCAGCAGCAGCCCAAACTGCGGCATCGAACGGGCGATGGTGCCCATGAAGATGCCGATCGAGGTGGTGGCGAACAGGTGCAGGGCGGCGCCGCACAGAAACAGCGCCACCGAGCCCTCGATCGGCACGCCCAGCACCCCCTCGACCATGATCAGCAACGACAGACCGCAAGCGACCAGCACCACCAGCCCCATCGACCAGACCTTGCTGACCATGATCTCCAGCGGGGTGACCGGCATAACAAGCAGGTGCTCGATCGTGCCGTGCTCGCGCTCGCGGATCAGGGCCGCGCCGGTCAGGATGATCGACAGCATGGTGACATTGTTGATCACCTCCATCACCGAGCCGAACCACGCCTCGGTCAGGGTTGGATTGAAGCGAGCGCGCAGGGCCAGAGTGACGGGCGGCTCGGTCACGCCGCGATGACGCTGGACGAACTCCAGGACCTCCGCGCCGAGGATCTGCTGGATGTAGCCAGCGCCGCTGAACGCTTGGCTCATCCGCGTGGCGTCGACATTGACCTGCACCGTCGGTCGGCGGCCGGCCAGCACGTCGCGCTGAAGATCGGGAGGGATATCGACCGCGAAGGTGTATTCGCCCGCATCCATGCCGCCATCGACCGCGTCCTGACTGACCACGGCCGGCGGCGTGAAATAAGGCGGATAGAACGCGCCGACCATGCGATCGGAGAGCTGGGAATGATCCTCGTCGACGATCGCGATCGGCGCCTTGTGCAAGGACTCGGGGATGCCCGTCGCCGCCATGTAGATGGAGAACGAGAAGGAGAAGACGATCAGGACCAGCATCATCGGATCACGCCCGACGCTGCGCAGTTCCTTGACGCCCAATCTCAGGATGTTGGCCCCGCGCACCCTATTGTTCCTGTTTCTTGAGCAACATGACGCAGGCGGCCAGCAGCAGCGGGAAGGTGACCGCCAGGCTCAGCAGTTCCGGCTGGAGATCGGAAAACCCCAGTCCCTTGGAGAACACGCCGCGGCAGATGGTGACGAAATGACTGGTCGGGAAGACGCGGCCAATGACCGCCCCGGCGCCCTCCAGCGACGAGACCGGATTGATCAGTCCCGAAAACTGCACGGCCGGCAGGATCGTGCCGATGGCGGTGGCGAACAATGCGGCGATCTGGCTGCGCATGAAGATCGAGAACAGCAAGCCGAGCGCCGTCGAGGATAGGACATAGAGCAAGGCCCCCACGGTCATCGCCATGAGATCACCGGTGATCGGCACGCGGAAGGTCGACAGCGACAGCAGGACCAACAGGACGTAGTTCAGCATCGCTAGCGCCACATAGGGCATCTGCTTGCCCAGCAGAAATTCCACCGCCGTAACCGGGGTGACGTAAAAGTTGATGATCGAGCCCAGCTCCTTTTCCCGCACGACGCTCAGCGCCGTCAGTATGGCCGGAAACAGCAGCAGCAACACGGGGATGACCGCGGGCGCGATCGCCACCAGGCTCTTGACGTCGGGATTGTAGCGATAGCGGGTTTCGATGTTGATCAAGCCGGTCGATGGCCGCACCCCAAGCTCTCGAACGGACATGTCGCTCAACCACTGGGCGTGCAGCGCCTGGATGTAGCCCCGCACGGTTTCGGCGCGCTGGGGCATGGCCCCGTCGATCCACACGCCCAGCGCCACAGTGTCGCCCCGGCGCAGATCCCGGGCGAAGCCGGGTGGAATCTCGATCGCCACGCTCAGTTCGCCCGACCGCATCCGCCGATCCAGTTCGCCATAGTCCAAGATCGGCCGTCGCTCGACGAAATAGGGCGAGCCGGCGATGTTGAGCGCGTAGTCCTGGCTCGTGGTCGTCCCGTCGCGGTCCAGCACGGCGAACGGCAGGTCCTTGACGTCCATGCTGATGCCGTAGCCCATGATGAACATCAGGATGACACTGCCCAGCAGGGCCAGAGTCGCCCGGATCGGGTCGCGGCGCAGCTCTAGCGCCTCGCGCCGCGAATAGCTCATCATCCGCCGAGGACTGAAGCCGCCCAGCCAGCCGCGCCGCGGGCGCGACGGCTGAGCGACCGTATCGCTGGGGGGAGACGCAGGCGCGGGCGGCGGGGCGTCGTCCCCCCCGGCCGCCTTCAGATAGCTGATGAAAGCCTCCTCCAGGGACTTGGCGCCCTGCTGCTCAACGATGCGCGCCGGCGCATCGCTGACCAGCACCTTGCCCGCGTGCATCAGCGAGATGCGATCACAGCGCGCCGCCTCGTTCATGAAGTGGGTGGAGATGAAGATCGTCACCCCGTCCCGCCGCGACAGGTCGATCATACTCTGCCAGAACTGGTCGCGGGCGATGGGGTCGACGCCAGAGGTCGGCTCGTCGAGGATCAGGATTTCCGGCTTATGGATCATGGCGACGGCCAGCGAGAGACGCTGGCGCTGGCCCAGGGGCAGAGCGTCCGGTAGCGCGTCCATCAGGTCGGCCAGTCCAAAGCGCTCGACCATCTCGGCCATCCGATCCGGGATGTCTCGCGCCTCCATCCCGAACAGCTGCGCGTGGAGCTCCAGGTTTTGCGCGACGGTCAGTTCCGAATACAGCGAGAAGCCCTGAGACATGTAGCCAACCCGCCGACGGGTCTGGATGTCGCCCGCGTTCACCAGGCGGCCAAACAGATGCGCCTCGCCGGCGGTGGCGGGCAGCAAGCCGGTCAGCATCTTCATCGTGGTGGTCTTGCCGCAGCCGTTCGACCCCAGGAACCCGAAGATCTCGCCGCGCTCGATCTGGAAATCCACCTGGTCGACGGCGGTAAAATCGCCAAACCGCATGGTCAGGCCCTTGGCCTCGATGGCGATGTCGCCCTCGCCCGCATGCAGACGCGGCGGTATGGTCACGGGCTGGGCCCCGCGCCGGCGCTCCTCGGGCAGCAGCGCGATGAAGGTCTGTTCGAGATCGGTCGTGCCGGTGCGTTGATAGAGCGCGTCGGGAGAGCCGGTCGCCAGGACCTTGCCGGCGTCCATGGCGATCAGCCAGTCAAACCGCGCCGCCTCCTCCATATAGGCGGTGGCCACCAGCACGCTCATGCTGGGCCGCGCGGCGCGGATGCGGTCGATGAGATCCCAGAACTGCGACCGCGATAGCGGATCGACCCCCGTCGTCGGCTCATCGAGCAACAGGAAGTCGGGATCGTGGATCAGGGCGCAGCACAGGCCCAGCTTCTGCTTCATGCCGCCGGACAGCTTGCCGGCGGGCCGGTCCCTGAAGGGCGCGAGACCGGTGCTGTCCAGCAGGTCGGTGATCCGGCGCTCACGCTCCGCCCCGTCCTGGCCAAACAGCCGGCCGAAGAAGTCCAGGTTCTCGAAGACCGACAGCGTCGGATAGAGGTTCTTGCCCAGCCCCTGGGGCATGTAGGCGATGCGAGGGCATACCGTCTCGCGGTGTCGACGGTCGGCCATGTCGCCGCCGAGCACCTCCACCGTGCCCGAGGGAATGACCCGCGCGCCAGCGATCAGCGAGAACAGCGTCGACTTGCCCACCCCGTCGGGGCCGATCAGCGCCACCATCCGGCCCGCCGGGATGTCCAGATCGATGTTGTCCAGGGCCTGCGTGCCCCGATAGTCGAGACTGACCCCTGCAAGCCGGACGACCGGAGGCGTCGCGCCGGGTCCAGGAGCGTCCGGGCCGGGTTGGGCCGTCATGGCGTCTTGAGCTCAAGCTTGGCCGGCCAGGGGGTCTTTGGATCGATCCGCACATAGGCCATGCCCGGCAGGCCGGTCTTCACCTGACGGATGTGCCGCCGCAGGAGGTCTGGATCGATCCGCGCCTTGACCCTGAACATCAGCTTCTGCCGCTCGCTCTGGGTCTCCACGGTCTTGGGCGTGAACTGGGCGACGTCGGCGACGAACGACACCTTGGCGGGCACGATATAGTCAGGCGCGGCGTCCAGGATGATCCGCACCTCCGTGCCGAGCCCCACCCGCCCCGCCACGGTCTCTGGGAGGAAGAAGGTCATGTAGACGTCCGACAGGTCGACCAGGTTGAGCACCCGCCCTCCACCGGCCACCACCTCGCCCGGCTGAGCCACTCGGAACTGGACCCGCCCGTCGCGGGGCGCCTTCAGCGCGCTATCGGCGATGTCGGCGTCCAGCCGGCGCAAAGCGGCCAGCACGGCGTCGACGTTCGAGCGCGCGCCGATCACCTGCGAACGGGCCGTGGCGATGGCCGCGTCGACGGCGGCCATCTGAGCCCTGGAGGCCTCGAGCGCCGCCTGCGCGCCCTCGACCCGCGCCTGATCGTCATCCCGTTCCTGCATGGCGGTCGCGCCTTCGCGCGCCAGGGTGTCTGATCGCGCCAGCCGACGGCGCGCCGCGTCCAGTTCGGCCTGGCGTTGTCGGGTCCCCGCGAACGCGGCGGCGCGCTCGCTCTGGCGCTGGATCACCTGGCTGTTGGCGATCTCGATGGCGTTGAGGGCTTGCTGATGCTGCGCCTCGGCCTCGGCGCGCTGGGCTTGCAGCACGTCGGTGTCCATATGGGCGACGATCTGGCCCGCCTTCACATAGGCGCCCTCGTCGACCAGGACGTCGCGGACCCGGCCGGGGGTCTTGGCCGCCACGTCGATCTCGACCGCCTCGATCCGGCCGTTGCCGCTGACAACGCCCTCGGGCAGCGCTGGCGGACGCAACAGTCGCCAGCCGAGGAACGCGACGACGACCACTGCCGCGACGACCCCGCCGCGCACGAGCCATTGTCTGCTTGTGGCCTTCATCGCGCCGGTTCCTTGAGGGTTTGGTGGGGAGGTGGGAAAGAGGCGTCGTCGCCGGCCCCGCCGCCGAGCGCGGCATAGAGCGCAACGCCGCTGGTCAGATAGCCGCGACGCAACTGGACCAGGGCCTGCTCGGTCTCGAACAGGTCGCGCTGGGCGTCCTGCACCTCCAGATAGGTCGAGCGGCCATTGGCGAAGCGCAGATCGGCGAGCCGCGCGCGCTCCTGTAGAGCCGCGAGCATGTCCCGCGCATCGGCGATCCGCGCCGCGAGTTGCCGGCGTTGGACCAGCGCATCGGCGACGTCGCGGAACGCGCCCTGAACGGTCCGTTCGTAGTCCGCCACCGCGATATCGCGTCGCGCCAGGCTCAGATCGAGATTGGCGTCGCGACGACCGCCGTCGAAGATCGGCAGATCCAGGCTGGGCGTGAAGCTCCAGGCCTGACTGCCGCCCTTGAACAGGCCATCCAGCTGCGCGCTGGCGGTCCCACCGGCGGCGGTCAGGGTGATGTTGGGAAAGAACGCCGCGCGGGCCGCGGCGATATTGGCGTTGGCCGCCCGCAGGCGGTGCTCGGCGGCGATGACGTCGGGACGATTGACGAGCAGCTCGGAGGGCAAGCCGGCGGGAAGCGGCAGATCGGGGCCCACCTCGGACAATTGCAGCGGGCCAGAAGCCATCTCCACCGGCCGTCCCACCAGAACGGCGAGGGCGTGTCGGTTGACCGCCTGGTCCTGATCGAGCGCTTCGACCGCCGTTCGCGCCTGGGCCAGCAGCGTCTGGGCCTGGGTCATCTCCAGCTTGGAGCCCGCCCCCACCTCGTAGCGACGGCGCAGGATGCGCAAGGACTCCTCGCGTGAGGCGACCGTGCGGCGGGCCAGGGCGATGCGTTCCTCATATTCCCGTTCCAGCAGATAGCGGCCCGCCACCTGCGCGATCAGGCTCGTCGCCACGGCGTGGCGGGCTTCATCGGTGGCCAGATATTGTTGCAAGGCCGCCTGGCGCGAAGCGCGCAGACGGCCCCAGAAATCGATCTCCCAACCGGCGCTGAGAACCGAACGGTATTCGCCGCCCGTCTGAGCCCGCCCCGTGATCGACAGGTCGGCGGGGGTGCGTCCACGGGTCGATGTCGCCACGCCGTCAAGGCTCGGATAGAGCGCCGCGCTCTCGATGCGAAGGGCGGCGCGCGCCTCGTCCAGCCGAGCCGCCGCGATGCGGACGTCGCGATTATCCGCCAGCGCCGTCTCGATCAGGCCCCGCAATTGCGGATCCTGGAAGAAATCCCGCCAGCCCACCGCCCCGACCGAACCCTTGGCCTCCGGTTGCCCGGAGAAGGTCTGCGGTGTCGGAAGCGGTGGCGGGGCGAAGGACGCCGTCGAGGCGCACCCCGCCAGGATCAGCGACACGGCGACAAGAACCGCGCCGCCGCCCCGGCCCGGAGCGGCGGCGGATACGGATTTGATTTGATCCATGGCGTGTCGCGCCGCTCGTTGATCCATCAATCGGCAGCCTTGGCCTTAGCCGCGCGCACATCGGATTTCGCCCCTTCGGCCGCCGCAGGCTTGAACACGCTCCAGGGTTGAAGAAGGCCCTGAAAGGCTTTGGTCGCGGCCTTCTGGTCCAGCGTCGCGCTCCAGGCCTGGGTCCAGGCCTTCTGCCAGTCGGCGAAGGCCGCAGCGGCCTTCTTGGCGGCGGCTTCGCGATCGCGCTGAAACTCCGCGACAAGCGGCGATGCGTCAGCGAAAAGGCCGCTCATCTCGCCGCTCGCCAGCTGGCGAGCCTGCTCAGCGAAACGCGTCGCGGCCTGGGCTCCTAGCCGCATATTGGTTTCGCTGCTGGCCTGGGTGACCTCGGCCAAGGTCCGCGTCAGCCGCAGGTTGGCTTCCATCATGTTCGTCACTTGGTCGAGAGAGCCGCTCATCTGGGTTTTCCTTCTAAGGGTCATGGCTTGCTAGGAAACAATCGAGATTTGCCGGATGCCGCGGCCCAAGGTGATGGCACGCGCCGTCATCCGTTGGCGATGTACTGCCCGCCGTTGATGGTAAGGACAGAGCCCGTGCAGAAGGCGGCCTTCTCCGAGGTCAGATAGCAGACGGCTTGGGCGATCTCTTCGACATCCCCAAGGCGACCCAGGGGAATGCCCGCGACAATGCCCGCCCGCACCTCCTCGGCCACCGCCGCGACCATGTCGGTATTGACGTAGCCTGGGCACACGGCGTTGACCGTCACGCCGCGCGAGGCGTTTTCGAGCGCCAGAGCCTTGGTGAAACCGATCACGCCAGCCTTGGCGGCCGAATAGTTGGTCTGGCCGACCTGGCCCTTCTGGCCATTGATCGAGGAAATATTGACGATGCGTCCAAAGCGGCGCTCGCGCATGCCCTCGATGACCACCCGGGTCATGGCGAACATCGAGTCCAGATTGGTGCTCAGGACCGCGCGCCACTGGTCCCAGGTCATGCGATGGAACATGCCGTCGCGGGTGATGCCGGCATTGTTGACGAGGATGGACACCGGCCCAAGATCGGCCTCGACCTGTTCAATCCCGGCGCGGCAGGCGCTCTCGTCCGCGACATCCCAGCGATACACAGGAATGCCGGCTTCCTGCTTGAACCGCACGGCGGCGGCTTCATCGCCGTGATACGTCACCGCGACGCGGCGGCCTTCGGCCGCAAGCGCGCGCGCCACGGCCGCGCCTATGCCTCGGGTTCCGCCGCTCACCAAGGCCACGTTACTCATGCGCCACTCCTCGACCAAAGCGGAAACGACCAACTGCCGCCCCCATGGATGTACCCTTATCGGTTTCGTTATGGCGCCCGTTTGACTTAGATCAACCCCGTTGTCTAGACCTGCCCGAAGATTGGGTTATGCTAAGTTGATGATCAAAACGACGTCGCGAAGCGGCAAAAGCAGGCTCCCACCAAGAGACCCCAAGGGGGGGCGGCCGCCCCGAAGCGTCGCGGCCAAGCTCGGCGCCCACATTCTCGACGCGGCGCTGGAGCAGTTCATCCGCCAAGGGGTTGAGGCCACTAGCATGGAGGCCATCGCCTCGGCCGCGAGCGTTTCGAAGCGGACGCTTTATGCGCGTTTCGGCTCGAAGATGGACTTGCTCGTCGCGAGCATCGAATATGGCGTGGCCAAGCACCTGAACCCACTCTCAAGCCGCGGCGGCGGGGGCTCCCTGCATGAGCGGCTTCTGGACGTAGGCGCAAGATTTCTAGACCTGGCCCTCAAGCCGGAAGTCATCGGGATGGAGGCCTTGGTGACATGGATCGCGAATGAACAGCCGACCTTGCGCGAGGTGGTGCACGAACGCGGTATAGCTATGGCGATCGCCATCGTGGAGCAAATTCTCGAAGATGGCGCCCGCCAAGGTGAGGTGGTCCTGAAAGACAAGACGTTCACCGCCGCCTTTGTGCTAGACGCGCTGGTCACCGTGCCTCGAGATCGAATCGTCGTCAGCATGAGACTTGACGACACAAAGGCGGCCAAACGCGCCTACCTGCAAAGTGCTATCGATCTGATCCTCACCGGCCTTTCGCCTCGGTCAGATTGATAAAGATCACCAAGGCGGCGCCGCCCAAGTCCCCAGCCTATCCCTGTCATCCACGAAATTTAGTCGGAGCTGAACGGGATGCACGGGATGTGTGTTCAGATTGCTCAGGCCGTCGGCGCCCTTCAAGTAAAGGCGCCGGACACGGCGCGCCTCTGCCCTTGCGCAGGGACGCAGCCAATCGAAGCGTAACAAAGCCGCACCCTTGGCAGATGTCGTATCGCATAGGAAAAGGCCTCGCCACCATTTAGCTGATCGATTAAAGACTTCGGCGTTGAGATGGAATCCGCCTCAGAGCGGACCGTGGGGAGATAGATTCACATGCGCGATCCCAAGTTCGTTCCCGTGATCGTCGGCGTCGGCGAGGCCGTGGATCGGCCAACTGACCTGAGCCAGGCGCTTGAACCTGTGGCGCTGATGTCCCAAGCGCTGCGGAACGCCGAAAGCGATTTTGGAGCCCGACTGCTGGACCAGCTGGATTCGCTGGACCTGATCGGTCTGGTGTCCTGGCGATATGTCGACCCGGTCGCCCTGCTCGCCCAAGCGCTCGGCATTTCACCCGCGAGGAAGACCAACGCCAGCATGGGCGGCGAGACGCCCGTGCGCTTGATCCATGAGGCGGGCTTGCGGATCGCGGCGGGCGAACAGCGCGCGGCGGCCATCGTCGGCGGCGAAGCCATGCACAGCGCCTCAAGCGCGCGCATGACCAAGACGCCGCTGAACTGGACGCCCCTGGCCGGCCGCGACGAAGCGGTTCGTTTTCCCTCGAGCCGCTATGCTCTGAGCAAGGCCGCCCAGGCGCTGGGCATGCACGATCCGGCGCAGATCTATCCGTTGTACGAGATGGCGGCCCAGCACGGCTGGGGCCAGTCGCCGGCTACGGCGCAGGCGGAGTCCGCGGCGCTGTGGGCGCGTTACGCCGCCGTCGCGGCCCAGGCCGAGAACGCCTGGATCCGCACCGCGCCCAGCGCCGACCAGATCGCCGAGGTCTCCGAACGCAACCGGATGATCAACTGGCCTTACCCCAAGCTGATGACCGCCAATCCGACCGTGAACCAGGCCGCGGCGGTCCTGGTCACCAGCCTGGCCCTCGCCCGCGAGGCCGGCGTGCCCAAGGACCGCATCATCCACATCTGGGGCGGCGCGGCGGCCAGCGAGCCAGAAGACTACATGCTGCGCGACAGCTTCGCCCACAGCACCGCCCAGCAGGCCGTGCTGGAGTCCGCCGCCGTATCGGTGGGCGGCGCCGAGCGGTTCGCCCACCTGGAGCTCTACAGCTGCTTCCCCGTGGTGCCGAAGATGGCCTTGCGCACGCTGGGCCTGAATGACACGCAAGTCGCCCCCACGGTGACCGGCGGGCTGACCTTCTTCGGCGCGCCGCTGAACAACTATATGAGCCACGCCGTGGTCGCGATGGTTCGCAAGCTGCGGGACAATCCCGGCGAGCTTGGTCTGCTGTATGGCCAGGGCGGTTACGTCAACAAGCACCACGCCCTGGTGGTCAGCGCCGCCCCGCCGCCCGCCGACCTGGCCTCGGACTATTCGGTCCAGGCCAAGGCCGACGCCCAGCGCGGACCCGTGCCGCCGCTGCTCGAACGCTACGACGGCGAGGCGACGGTCGAGACCTACACGGTGCGGTTCGCGCGTGACGGCTTGGCCCAGGACGGCGTCGTCGTCGCCCGCACGCCGAAGGGCGAACGCCTGATGGCCCTGGTCGAGGCCGACGACGCCGCATCGATGGCCTTGCTGCAATCCATGGAAAGCTCGGCGATCGGAACCTCGGGTCATGTCCGCACCGACGTGTTCGGCAAGCTGGTCTGGGAGGCCGGCCCCAAGCGTGACCGGTCGGCCCGTGAGTGGAAATTCGCCAAGGTCGAGCGCATCGACCACCTGACCATCGTCACCATCAACCGGCCTGAGGTGATGAACGCGGTGCATCCCGCCGCCAACGCCGAACTGGCAGAGATCTTCGACGCGTTCGCGGCCGATCCGGACCAGTGGGTGGCGATCCTGACCGGGGCCGGCGACAAGGCCTTCTCGGCCGGCAACGACCTCAAATACACCGCCGAAGCCATGGCGCGCGGCGAGTCTATTGATCCGCCGCTGGCGGGCTTCGGCGGCCTGACCTCGCGGTTCGATCTGGACAAACCGGTGATCGCCGCCGTCAACGGCCTGGCCATGGGCGGCGGGTTCGAGATCGCCCTGGCCTGCGACCTGATCATCGCCTCGGAAGACGCGGTGTTCGCCCTGCCCGAACCCAAGGTCGGTCTGGCGGCTCTGGCCGGCGGTCTGCATCGTCTGCCTCGCCTGATCGGCCTCAAACGCGCCATGGGCATGATCCTGACCGGCCGCCGAGTTTCGGCCCAGGAGGGCCTGGCGTTCGGCTTCGTCAACGAGGTGGCCCCGGCCGCCGAGGTGATGAGCGTCGCCCGGCGCTGGGCTGAAGAGATCGCCGCCAACAGCCCGATGTCGATCCGCGCCTCCAAGCAGACCGTGCATCGCGGCCTGGACGAGCCCTCTCTGGCCGACGCCTACAAGGGCCAGTCAGCCTACCCCGCCGTGAAGGCCCTGTTCCGCTCGGCCGATGTCCGCGAAGGCCCGCTGGCCTTCGCCCAAAAACGCAAACCCAAATGGACGGGGCGCTAGACGGTGATCCGCACACGTTTCACCGAACTGTTCGGCGTCGAGCACCCGATCGCCCAGGGCGGCATGCAGTGGGTCGGCACGGCCGAGCTGGTCGCGGCGGTGGCCAACGCCGGCGCGCTGGGCTTTCTGACCGCCCTGACTCAACCGACGCCCGAAGCCCTGGCCGCCGAGATCGTCCGCACGCGCGGCATGACAGACAAGCCGTTCGGCGTGAACCTGACCATCCTGCCGTCGATCACCCCGCCGCCCTATGCCGAGTACCGCCAAGCGATCATCGAGAGCGGCGTCAAGATCGTCGAGACCGCCGGCTACAAGCCGCAGGAGCATGTCGACGCCTTCAAGGCCCACGGCGTCAAGGTGATCCACAAGTGCACCGCCGTGCGCCACGCCCTGTCGGCCGAGCGGATGGGCGTGGACGCCATCTCGATCGACGGCTTCGAATGCGCGGGCCATCCGGGCGAGGACGACATCCCCGGCCTGGTGCTGATCCCCGCCGCCGCCGACAAGGTGAAGGTTCCGATGCTGGCCAGCGGCGGCTTCGGCGACGGCCGCGGACTGGTCGCCGCCCTGGCCCTGGGCGCGGACGGCATCAACATGGGCACGCGCTTTTGCGCCACCCAGGAAGCGCCGATCCACGACGGCATCAAGCAGGCCATCGTCGCCAATGACGAGCGGGCCACCGAGCTGCTGTTCCGCAGCTATCGCAACACCGCGCGGGTGGCCAAGAACCAGGTGGCGATGGAGGCCGTGCGCATCGAGCGCGAGGGTCAGCCGTTCGAGGCCATCGCCCATCTGGTCAAGGGTGCGCGCGGCCGCGAGGGCCTGATCAGCGGCGACGCCGAACACGGCGTCTGGACCGCCGGCATGGTCCAGGGCCTGATCCACGACGTGCCGACGGTGAAGCAACTGATCGACCGCCTGGTGGCCGACGCCGAGGCGATCATCAATGATCGCCTGGCCTCGATGATCGCCTCACACTGAAGGGAACGGCGGCGCCTCAGGCGTCGCTGGCGACGCCCAGCGCCACCCGCCGCGCCGTCGCGGCCAGCAGGTCCAGGTGCGCCACCATGGCTCCGGCGTCGGCCGAGGCGGCGGTGCCGCGGATCATCCGCCCCTTGATGCCGTGGATGATCGCCGCCAGACGGAACAGGTTGAAGGCCACGTAGACGTCCAGGTGCGGAAGGGTCTCCCGCCCCGTGCGCCGGCAATAGGCGGCGACATAGTCGGCCTCGGACGGCAGGCCCAGCGCCGCCAGATCGCGCCCCGCCAGGCCCCAGGGCATGTCGGCGGGCACACGGTACATCATCAGGTGATAGGC
This sequence comes from Caulobacter sp., assembly GCF_965279145.1. Classification (NCBI taxonomy): domain Bacteria; kingdom Pseudomonadati; phylum Pseudomonadota; class Alphaproteobacteria; order Caulobacterales; family Caulobacteraceae; genus Caulobacter; species Caulobacter sp. The sequence continues at coordinate 3,632,172 of NZ_OZ257139.1, read as the reverse complement.
GAAATCGACCAGGGGATGGCCCAGGGTCGACAGCTCCCAGTCCAGCACCGCGATCACTTCGGCCCGCTCGGGATGGAAGATCACGTTGTCGATGCGAAAGTCCCCATGCACCACCCGCGTCTCGTCGGCCGTCGGCGCGTGGGCCGGCAGCCATTCGACCAGGAAGTCCATGTCGGCGGTGCGCCCGGCGGCCTCGTCCTCCAGATACTGCCGCGACCACCGCGCGATCTGGCGGGCCATATAGCCTTCCGGACGGCCATAGTCGGCCAGGCCGACGGCCGCCGGATCCAGGCTGTGCAGCGCCGCCTGGGTGGCGTTGAGCGCGTCCAGATGCGCGGCCTTTTCGGCCGCTGGCACGCCCGGAAAGTCGCCGTCCCAGAAGATGCGGCCCTCGACCATGTCCATGACGTAGAACCACGAGCCGATGACGGCGTCGTCCAGGCACACGCCGCGCACGTGAGGCACGGGGAAGCCCGCCCCCTCCAGCGCCTGCATCACCCGCGCCTCGCGATCGACCGCGTGGGCGCCCTTCAACAACTGGCCGGGCGGCTTGCGGCGCACGACATAGGTCCGCTCCGGCGTGGTCAGCTTGAAGGTCGGGTTGGACTGGCCGCCGCTGAACTGGGCGACGCTCACGGGTCCCGCGAACCCCGCGATACTAGCCGCCATCCAGCGCTCCAGCGCGGCGGAGTCGAACCGGGCGTTGTCGCGAACCTCGATGGCGCCGGCGCTCATGGCCGGGCCATCGCGTCGCGCTTGATCTTCTTGGCCAGGCTCCATTTGTGGACCTCGGTGGGCCCGTCATAGATCCGGAAGGCGCGAACCTCGCGGAACACCTGCTCGACGATGGTGTCGCCGCTGACGCCGGTCCCGCCCATCACCTGCACACAGCGGTCTGCGATGCGCATCAGCGACTCGCTGACCGAGACCTTGGTCATCGAGCTTTCGACGATGCCCGCCGCGCCGGTGTCGAGCACGCCGGCGCACCAGTCGATCATCAGCTCGGCCTGCTTCAGCTCGATCATGTTTTCGGCCAGCATGAAGCCGACGCCCTCATGGTCGATCAGTTGCTTGCCAAAGGCCTGGCGGCGCACCGCATAGTCGGTGGCGATTTCATGGGCCCGCGTGCAGGCGCCCAGCCAGCGCATGCAGTGGGTCAGGCGCGCCGGCGCCAAGCGCACCTGGGCCAGCTTGAAGCCGTCGCCGGGCTCGCCCAGCACCTGGTCGTCCGACACCCGCAGGCCCTCGATGGCGACGATCGAATGGCCGCCGGGCATGGAGCTGTCGATGGTGTCCAGCACCCGCTCGATCCGCACGGCCGGGTCGGGCAGGTCGACCAGGAACAGGGTCGCGCCCTCTTGAGCCTTGGCCATGACGATGCCGACGCCAGCGCCCACGGCGCCGGTGATGAAGGCCTTGCGGCCGTCGATGATCCAGCCGTCGCCGTCGCGCCGCGCCGTGGTGCGCATCATCGACGGATCCGAACCCGCCCCGCCCTCGTCGGCCGGTTCGGTCATGAAGAAGGCCGAGCGCGCCCGACCCGCGACCAGCGGATCCAGGAACCTCTCGCGCTGGGCCGACGTCGCCATCCGGCCCAGCAGGAACATATTGCCTTCGTCCGGCGCGGCGACATTGACGGCCGGCGGGCCCAGGGGCGACAGGCCGGCGGCGCGCAGCACCTTGGCGGTGTCCAGATGCGACAGGTGGCGGCCGTCGGCCAGGACATGCGGCGTCAGGACGCCATGCGCCTGAGCCTTGGCGCGAAGTTCCCCGACCAGCGCGTCGGACGGCCCGTGCGCGCCCAGGCGCGGATCGCGCTCATAGGGAGCCACGATATCGCGCACGAAGGCCTCGACGCGTTCGGCGATCTGGGCGCCCTGTCCGTGTACGACGTCCATCAGCCAAGCTCCGATTTGAACAAGATCATGCGTAGCCCGGCTCTTCCCACCACGGGAAGAAGTCCGGCAGGTCGCGCGACACGCGGTCGGGGAAGACGGCGGGGCGCTTGTCGAGGAAGGCGGTCACGCCCTCGGCGACGTCCGCGCTGCGGCCGCGCGACAGGATGCCCCGGCTGTCGAGGCGGTGAGCCTCCATCGGATCGGACATGCCAAGCCCGCGCCACATCATCTGGCGGATCAGGGCGACCGAGACCGGCGCGGTGTTGTCGGCATAGGACCTCGCCAGGGCCCGCGCGGCGGGCAGCAGGTCTTCCGGCGCATGGACCGCCTTGACCAGCCCGCCCGCCAGCGCCTCGGCGGCGTCGAACACCCGCCCGCTGTAGCACCAGTCCAAGGCCTGGGAGATCCCGACGATCCGGGGCAGGAAGAACGATGAAGCCGCCTCCGGCACGATGCCGCGCCGCGAGAACACGAAACCGATCCGCGCGGTCTGGCTGGCCAGTCGCACGTCCATGGCCAGGGTCATGGTCGCGCCGATGCCGACGGCCGGACCATTGATGGCGGCGATGATCGGCTTGAGCAGCTTGAACAGCCGCAGCGTCACCCGTCCGCCGCCGTCGCGGGCGGCCTCGGAGGCGTAGTTCAAGGTTCCGTCCGCTCGGAGCACCGGATCGCCGTCACCTTCCAGGACGAAGGCGTCAGCGCCCGCCGACAGGTCGGCTCCGGCGCAGAAGGCCCGGCCCGCGCCGGTGACGATCACCGCCCGCACCGCGTCGTCGGCGTCGATGCGGTCGAGGACGTCGAGCATCTCGTCCATCATCCCCACGGTGAAGGCGTTCAGCTTGTCGGGCCGCGACAGGGTGATGGTCGCGATCCCGTCCTCCACCGCATAGTCCAGCGCGTCGTAGGTCAAGGCTGCCCCTCCGGAACTCATAGCGATTGGCCATCGTCGATGACGAAGTCCGAGCCCGTCACGCCCTTGCTCTCGTCCGACAGCAGGTAGACCAGCGTCGAATCCAAGGCGTCCTCGTCCAGCATCCGGCGGCGCGGCCAGGTGGCCATGTGCTTCTTGCCGCCCTCGGTCTCGAACCAGTCGCCGGCCAGCTCCGACTGGATGTAGCCGGGCGACAGGATGGTGACGTTGGGGCCCGAGCGCACCCATTCGCGGGCCATCAGCTTGCCCATGTGGGTGACCGCCGCCTTCGAGGCGCTGTAGGCCACCGTGCCGGTGGTGCGCATCTGCGCGGTGATCGACGAGATCAGGACGATGCGTCCCTGCTCGGCGACCCCGGCGGTCCGCATGCGACGCGCGCCCTCCCGGGCGGTCAGGAAGACACCGCGCACATTGACCGCGAACAGCTGGTCGAAGGCGGCGACGTCTAGATCCATCGCCTGGCCCTCGGCTTGGACGCCGGCATTGGCCACGACGCTGGTCACTGGCCCAAACGTCGCCTCGGCGGCGTCATAGGCGGCGATCACCGAGGCTTCGTCGGACACGTCCATGGTCACGGCGAGGGCGCGGCCTCCGGCTTGGACGATCTCATCGCACAACGCCGCCAACCGATCGGCGCGTCGAGCCGCCAGCACCACCGCCGCGCCCTCGCCCGCCGCGACCAGGGCGAAGCGCGCGCCGATGCCCGACGAGGCGCCGGTGATCAGGACGGTTCGTCCCGCCAGTCTTCCGGCCATGCTCAGCGTCCCTCGAACTTGGCGGCGCGCTTGTCGAGGAACGCGGCCACGCCTTCGCGGTGATCGGCGGTGCGGCCGGCGGCGCGTTGCAGCTGCCGCTCGCTCGCCAGCGCCGCCGACCAGTCGCCGTCCACGGCCGTCCAGGCCAGCTGACGGATCAGGCTCAGGGAGCGCGCGCCGCCGGCCAGGCGCTGGGCCAGCTCCATGGCGGCGGCGTCCAGCTGGTCGTCGGGGACCATGCGATTGATCAGACCCCACTCCAGCGCGGTCCTGGCCGGCAGGCGGTCGCCCAGCAACATCAGCTCCATGGCGCGCGGCCGGCCGATGGTGCGGACCAGCAGGTGCGAGGAGCCGCCGTCGGGCACAAGGCCGATGCGCGAGAAGGCCTGCAGGAAGAAGGCGGTGTCGCTGGCGATGATCAGATCGCCGGCCAGAGCCAGCGAGGCGCCGACACCCGCCGCCGCGCCGCGCACCGCGCTGATCCACGGCACGGGCAGGTCGCGCAGCCGGGTCATCAGCGGGTTGATGTGACTGTCCAGCGAGGAGCCCGCGTCGAAGGTTTCCGGATCGGCATCGTCGCCGCCCATGCCGCCCGACAGATTAGCGCCCGAGCAGAAGGCTTTGCCGGCGCCGGTCAGGATCATCGCGCGAGCCCGGCTCCTTACCTCGTCCAGCGCCCGGTCGAAGGCTTCGATCATTTCCAGGGTAACCGCATTTAATGACGGCGGATCGTTCATGCGGATCGTGGCGACGTCGCCGGTCCACTCTAGCGACAAGGCGGAGGTGGTCATTGTAAGCCCTCAATCCTGAAAAATTGGCGTGCGACTGGCCATGCCGGCCTCGACCGCCTCGCGCTGGTTGGGTCGCCCGAACAGCGCCGCCTGCTCGGTCGCCTCCGCCCTCAGCAGACTGTCGCGGTCGCCGGCATGGTTCAGCAGGCGCTTGGCGGCGCGGATGGCGTCTGGGCTAAGGCTGGCGATCGTGCGCGCCAAGGCCAGGGCGGCCTCGACCGGCTTTTCGGAAACCTGGGTGGCCAGGCCCGCGGCCACAGCCTCGACGCCGTCGAACACCCGGGCGGAGAACAACAGTTCGGCCAGTACGTCCGGCCGCGCCAGTGCGGGCGCCTGGACCATGCCGGCCATGTCGGGGATCAAGCCCCACCTGGTCTCCATCAGGCTCAGACGCGCCTGCGGATGGACGATGCGGATGTCGGCGCCCAGCGCCAGCTGCAGCCCGCCGCCGAACGCCACGCCATGCACCGCCGCGATCACCGGCATGGGCAGCGATCGCCACTGCAGCACCGCGTGCTGGGCGATGTTGGCGGCGCCGGCTACGGGCGTGACGATGTCGATCGCCCGCTCGTCACCGCTGGACGCGCCCTTCAAACTGCCCAGATCGATGCCCGAGCAGAAGCCCCGTCCCTCGCCCGATAGCACCACCGCGCGGCAATCGCGGCGCTCGCTTACCGACCGGGCCGCCGCGACGATAGCGTCGATCAGCTCGGCGTTCAGCGCGTTGATCCGCTCGGGGCGCGACAGCACGACATGCGCCACGTGGTCCAGCCAGTCGATGCGGAGAACGGCCATCGGCTCAGGCCTCCAGCGTGCGAGCGATCAGCAGCTTCATGATCTCGGTCGTTCCGCCGTAGATCCGCTTGACCCGCACGTCGCGGTACATCTGGGCGATCGGATAGTCGTTCATGAAACCATAGCCGCCGAACATCTGCAGACAGGCGTCGACGATGTGCTGGGCGCGTTCGGAGACCCAGTACTTGGCCATGCTGGCCGTCGCCGCATCGAGCGTCCCGGCCATGTAGCGCTCGATGCAATCGTCGACGAAGCTGCGCGCCACCGTCGCCTCGGTCTTGCACTCGGCCAGCACGAACTGCGTGTTCTGGAAGTCCAGCAGCCGCTTGCCGAACGCCTTGCGCTCGCGGACATAGGCCAGGGTGTGGTCCAGCGCGGACTCGATCAGGGCCAGACTCTCGATGGCGATGATCAGCCGCTCCTTAGGCAGCTCCTTCATCAGCTGATACAGGCCCTGGCCCGGCTCGCCGCCGATCAGGTTGTCGGCCGGAACCCGCACCTCGTCGAAGAACAGCTCGGAGGTGTCGCCCATCTCCAGGCCCACCTTGTCCAGGTTGCGGCCGCGCCGGAAACCCTCGGCCCCGGCGGTCTCGACCACGATCAGCGAGATCCCTTTGCTGCCGGCGTCCGGGTCGGTCTTGGCCACCACGATGATCAGGTCGGCCAGCTGGCCATTGGTGATGAAGGTCTTCTGGCCGCTGATCACATAATCATCGCCGTCGCGGCGCGCGCGGGTGCGGATGCCCTGCAGGTCCGACCCGGCGCCCGGCTCGGTCATGGCGATGGCGCAGATCAGCTGGCCCGAAACGATGCGGGGCAGCCAGCGCCGGCGCTGCTCTTCGGCGCCGTACTTCTCGATATAGGCCGCGCAGATGGCGTTGTGCAGCGGCACGCCCCAGCCCTCTGCGCCGATCAGGCCCAGCCGGCGCAGCAGCACCGCCTCGTGGCGAAAGTCGCCGCCGGCCCCGCCGTGGTCGGCCGACACCGACAGGCCCAGCAGGCCGGCCTTAGCCATCTCGTCCCAGGCCGCGCGCTCGACGACGCCGGCGTCCCGCCAGCCGGCCAGGCGGTCGGGCGGAAAGCGGTCGGCCAGCAGCCGGGCCAGGGAGTCGTCGAACATGACGAGCTCCTCGTCCATCCAACGGGCGGCGGCGGAAAAGACGCCGGTCATGCCGATCAGCGCGGGGCCATGCGGATGCCGCCGTCCAGGCGAACGTCCTCGCCGTTGAAATAGCCGTTGGTGATCATGGTCAGGGCCAGTTGCGCGTACTCGGCGGGATCGCCCAAGCGCTTGGGGAACGGCACGCTGGCCGCCAGGCCGGCCTTCACCGCTTCGGGGGCGGCGGCCAGCAACGGGGTGTTGAAGATGCCGGGCAGGATGGTGTTGACGCGAATGCCCTCGCCCATCAGGTCGCGGGCGATCGGCAGGGTCATGCCGACCACGCCGCCCTTGGACGCCGAGTAGGCGGCCTGGCCCATCTGGCCGTCTTCCGCCGCGACGCTGGCGGTGTTGACGATCGCGCCGCGTTCGCCGTGCTCCAGCGGCTCTAGGTCCAGCATGCCCTTCGCCGACTTGGCCAGACAACGGAAGGTGCCGACCAGGTTGATCTGGATGATCTTGTCGAACGCATCGAGCGGGAAATGCCTGGTCTCTCCGGTGGCCTTGTCGCGACTGGCGGTCTTCACGGCGTTGCCGGTGCCGGCGCAGTTGACCAGGATGCGTTCCTGGCCGTGGGCGGCGCGGGCCTTCTCGAAGCCGGCGTCGACGTCGGCGTCCGACGTCACATCGACCTTGCAGAAGACGCCGCCGATGGCCTTGGCGACCTCCTCGCCCTTGGCCTCGTTCATGTCGAACAGGGCGACCTTGACGCCGTGCGCGGCCAGGGCGCGGGCGGTGGCTTCGCCCAGGCCCGAAGCGCCGCCGGTGACGACGGCGGCGACTGAGTTGTCGAGTTTCATGATCGTGTTTCTCTAGGTCTAGGCTTCGATGCGTTCGATGATGATGGCTGGGGCCATGCCGCCCGCCGCGCACATCGTGACCAGGCCATAGCGGCCGCCGGTGCGCTCCAGCTCGTCCAGCACGGTGCCGATGAGGATCGCGCCGGTGGCGCCGATCGGGTGGCCCAGGGCGATGGAGCCGCCGTTGACGTTGACCTTCGAGCGATCGAGATCCAGGTCGCGGATGAACTTCTCGGCCACCACCGCGAACGCCTCGTTGATCTCCCACAGGTCGATGTCGGCCACGCTCAAGCCGGCCTTGGCCAGCACCTTGTGAGCGGCGGGCACGGGCGCGTTCAGCATCAGGGTCGGGTCGTCGCCGACATTGGCGGTGGCCACGACCCGGCCGCGAGCCTTGAGGCCATGCTTGTCGGCATAGTCGCGCGAGGCCAGCAGCACGGCGGCGGCACCGTCGACCACGCCGGACGAGTTGCCCGCGTGGTGCATGGCCTGGATGTCCAGGTCAGGATAGCGACGGTTGATCTGTTGGCGGAAGGTCGCGCCGCTCTCGTCATAGGCCCAGTCGGCCAGGCCCTGGAACGCCGGCTTCAGCTGGGCCAGGCCCTCGGCGGTCGTCTCGGGGCGCGGATATTCGTCCTTGGCCAGCACCACCTGCCCCGCCTCGTCCAGCACCGGCACGATCGACTTGTCGAAGCGCCCCTCGGCGATGGCCCTGGCCGCGCGCTTCTGGCTTTCCAGGCCGAAGGCGTCCAGCGCCTGACGGTCGATGCCTTCCAGGGTGGCGATGGCGTCGCCGCAGACGCCCTGGTGCGACTGCGGGTGCAGGACGTCCAAGTGCGCGTTGCCCGAGCCCATCAAGGCCGGCGCGAAGCCCGCCGCCTGTTCTTGGGCCGCCATGGTCGCGGTCAGGCTCATCATCTCGACGCCGCCGGCGACGATCAGGTCCTCCATGCCGCTCATGATCTGGGCGGCCGCCAGGCTGACCGTGGTGATGCCGCCGCCGCAGAAGCGGTCCAGCGTCATCCCCGAGGCCTTGATGTCGTAGCCGGCGTCCAGCGCGGCCATCCGGCCCAGGTCGCCGCCCTGCTTGCCCTTCTGGTTCGAGGTCGACCAGATCACGTCGTCGATGTCGGCGGTGTCGAGCTTGTTGCGCTCGGCGATCGCCTTCAACACTGTGGCGGCCAGATGCTGGGGATGCAGGTGGGCCAGGGCGCCCTTGCCTGCCTTGCCGACGCCGCGCGGCGTGCGCACGGCGTCGATGATCAATGCCTCGGCCATCTTCCTCTCCAATTCTTGTTCGTTGCCGCGAGAGTTAATTGGTCGGTTAAACAGCGTCAAGACATTCGTACGCCTGTTTTATGAAGCGGAGGCCAGGACGGCCGCTCTGGCCTCCAGCAGCACGCGCTCTTCAGTCGGCTCCAGCACACCGTCGGCAATGAGGTGGGACAGGTCGCCGGCATGAAGTCCCAGCCATTGTCCGACGACCTCCAGGGTTTGTTCGCCGGCCAGCGGCGCGGGACGGGTCGGGGGGTCCGCCAGCGCCGCTCCTTGGGCATGAACCCGCTCGGCCACGACCTGCTCTTCCAAATAGGGATGGCGCTCGATGCGATAGAAACCGCGTTCCCGATAGGGTTCGAACGCCGGCTGATCGGCGACGCGTAGCATCCGCCCCGCCGGCACGCCCCGGGCTTGCAGCGTCCGCATGGCCTCGTCGGCCGATCGCTCGCCCACCCACGTGGTCAGACGCGCCTCCGCTTCGTCTCGCGCAAGCTCGCCGCCGATACCGATGACCTCGCACAACGCCAGCCAGTCCCGCCGATCCCGCACCGTCACCGCGCACCAGTCGTCGTCGCCGGCGGCGGCATAGACACCTTGCGGCCACTCGCCCGGCCCGCTCCGCCGCCGCCCCAGCGAGGCACGCGCCACCTCGGCGGCGAACTGGCTCAGCATCACCTCGGATTGCGCGACGCTGGCGCAGCCGCCCCGCCCGGTGCGCAACCGACGGATCAGCAAGGCGATCACCGCCATGGCGCCGATCCGACCCGCCACATGGTCGGGATAGATGGTGATCGAGTCGCTGAAGCTCTCGGGATCGTCGAGATAGCGCCAGGCCAGGGTCAGGCCTGTGGCGGCGCGGACCAGCGGTCCATAGCCCATCCGTCCGGCCCACGGTCCTGACGCGCCAAAGGCCGAACTGTCGGCCATGATGATGCGGGGATTGAGCCTGGAGATCGCGGCGTGATCGATGCCCAGACTCTCCAGCGTGCCCGGCTTGAAATTGGACAGGATGATGTCCGCCTTGGCCGCTAACTCCAAGAACAGCGACCGGCCGCGCGGGTCGCGCAGATTAAGGCCCAGGCTGCGTTTGTTGCGATGACCCGCCGCGAAGCTGACCGACAGGCCGTACGACAGGTAAGACTGACGATTGCCGTCGGGAAAGGCCTGGCTCTCGACCTTGACGACGTCCGCGCCTTGGTCCGCCAACAATCTCCCCTGCTCGGCGCCGACCACAATGACGCCCAGGTCCAGGACTTTCAGGCCTTCGAACGCGTGCCGGCCAAGCGTGGCGTCAGGCGTAGGGAACCGGACCTTTTCACCTTCGAACCCGCCCGGCCCCATCCGCGCGCCGTCGATGGTGGCCACGCCGTTAGGCAGCCGCACCACCTCGCCGTCGGGCAAGCGAACCTCGATCAGCGCGTTGCGTTCGGCGACATGGTCGCTGGCCATGAACTCCTCCAGCGTCAGCACCGCGGAGATCGGCACGCCGTGCCTCTGTCCCTCGGCCTCCAAATCCTCTCGAGTGCGGGTGGCGAAGAAGGCGGCGATGGCCGGCAGCAGCTCAGGCGACTTGTAGCGGATGGCGGTCTTCTCGAACTCCGGCGAGGCGAAGGCGGCGGGCTCTCCCATCCAGCGGAACATGCCCTGCCACTGACGCCTGGCCAGCAGGCAGATCCGCACATGGCCATCGGCGCAGCGCAGAATCGGATACTGGAAGCCCTTGGCCGGCCGGTCGCGCGACAGTAGGTGGGCCGGCTTGCCGAGGGTCGCGCTGCCGGCGATGCCGTAGCCGGGATCCAGGGCCTGGACCGCGCCGTCCAGCGCCGAGAAATCGATATGGTCGCCCACGCCGGCGCGCAGCGCATGGTACAGCGACACCGTCAGCGCGTAGGCGGCCTGGGCCGCGGCGCATTGATAGGCCAGGTCGCCCGGCGGCGGCAGTGGCGGGCGCCCCCGGATGCCCGAGCGCGACAGCTCGGCCGACAGGGCGTGCAGCACCAGGTCGCTGCCCTGCCAGCCCGCGCATGCGCCTCGTCCGCCAAAGTCGCTGACCGTCATGGTGACGAGCGAGGGCTTGCCAGCGCGCAGGGCCGCCATGTCAATCGTCTGGCCGGCGTCAGCAACGATCAGGTCGGCCGCATCGAGAACGGCTTGCGCCCCATCAGGCGCGCGAGCCTTGCCGATGTTGGCCGCCAGGTCTTCCAGCGGGTCGCCGGAGGGATCGACCAGCCGCGTCACCTCGGCGCCCAGTTCGGCCAGATAGCGGGTGATCGGCGCCAGGGGGCCGCGCACCAGGTCGGCGACCTTTATCCCCCTTAGCGGACGGTCGGTCTGGGGCTGGCCCAGCGTCACGCCTGTGGTCCCTTTTCGAGACGCGGCAAGCCCTCGGGAATCGTCACCCAGGGCAAGGCCGAGCGGGTCCAGATGTGCATCTGCGGCGCGAACGGGGCCGGGTCGTCCAGGCCGCCGGCCTTCACCGCGATCACCTTGATCGCCGCCGTCGGGATCGAGCGGATCGGCGAGCCGCAGGCGGCGCAGAACTGGCGGTCGATCGGCGCGCCGCTCTCGGTGTCGGGGTCCAGATAGCTGGCCAGCTCGCCCTCGACCGACATCGTGCTGGCCCGGACGATCAGGTTCACCGAGAAGGCCGCGCCCGACTGCTTGCGACAGCTGGTGCAGTGGCAGGCGGCCACCGCCATGGGCGCGCCGGTGATCGCATAGCGCACCGCGCCACAGTTGCAGCCGCCAGTCAGCGAGGGGCCCAGATCCGTCATTTTCATTTCCTCCAGCGGCGGTTCGCCGTCTTGGATTGCATATTTATCTAATGTCATTAGGTTGTAAATCGACAAGCAAGCCGCAGCGCCCAGCGCCCCAGGCGGCGCGACAAGGCGAGGAGGAGAGCCCATGGCGACGCAAGATCGCGACACCCCAACCATGACCATCGACGGACGGGCGGTTTCGACCGCCGCCACCCTGGACGTTCGAAACCCGGCTACCGGCGAGGTGTTCGCACAGGCTCCCGCGGCTGACGCGGCCGATCTGGACCACGCCGTGGACGCCGCGACGCGGGCCTTCAAAAGTTGGAGCGCCACTCCCCTCGCGGAACGCAAGGCCTGCCTGATCAAGGCCGCCGCGATCATCGACGCCAACGCCGACGAACTGGCTGCGCTGTTCACCCAGGAGCAGGGGCGCCCCCTCCCCGGCGCCATGGCCGAGATCAAGGGCTCGGCCATGTGGCTGAAGGCCGGCACCATGCTGGACATCCCTGTCGACGTCACCGAGGACACCGCCACCCGTCGCATCGAGGTGCATCACGTGCCGCTGGGCGTGGTCTGCGGCATCGTGCCGTGGAACTTCCCGGTGCTGCTGGCGATCTGGAAGATTGGCCCGGCCCTGATGGCCGGCAACACCATCATCCTGAAGCCCTCGCCCTTCACGCCGCTGACCACGCTGCGGATCGGCGAGCTGGTGCGCGACGCCTTCCCGCCGGGCGTGCTGAACATCCTCTGCGGCGACGACGCCCTGGGTCCGCTGATGACGGCGCACAAAGGTTTCGCCAAGATCTCCTTCACCGGCTCCACCGCCACGGGCCGCCGGGTGATGGAGACCGCCGCCAAGGACCTCAAGCGCATCACCCTAGAGCTCGGCGGCAACGACGCCGCTATCGTCATGCCCGATGTCGATGTCGACGCGGTGGCCGCCCAGCTGTTCGAAGGCGCCTTCCACAACACCGCCCAGGTCTGTGTGGCGACTAAGCGGTTGTTCATCCACGAAGACATCTACGACCGCCTGCGCGACCGCCTGCACCAGTTGGCCAAGGACCTGCCTGTCGGTGATGGCGCCCAGCAGGGCGTGCGTTACGGCCCCGTGCAGAACGAACCGCAGTATCGCCGCGTCATGCAAATGATCGACGAGGCCCGCGCCAATGGCCTGACGCTGCTGGAAGGCGGCGCGGTGCCCAAGAAGGGCTATTTCATTCCCCTGACCCTGGTCGACAATCCGCCGGATGACGCGCGGGTGGTGTCTGAGGAAGCCTTCGGCCCGGTGCTGCCGCTGCTGAAGTTCAGCGACGTCGACGAGGTGGTGGCCCGCGCCAACGATACCGAATACGGCCTGGCCGGCGCGGTGTGGTCGGCCGACATCGCCCAGGCCACGGCCATCGCCCACCGCCTCGACACCGGCACGGTGTGGATCAATCAGAACCTGCAGTCGACGCCGTTCACCCCGCTGGCCGGCGCCAAGCAGTCGGGCTTTGGCCAAGAAAACGGCCTGCCCGGCCTGCTGGAGTTCACACGTCCCAAGGCGATCTACATCCCCAAGGTCCAGGCGGCCGCCGAATGAACCTGGGGCTGTCTCCGCAGGACGCGGCCTTTCGTGATGAAGTCAGGGCGTTTCTCGACAGCGCCCTGACGCCGAAGCTGCGGCGCGCCGGGACGCTGATGACCAGCGTCTATTGCGATCATGACGCCCAGCTGGAGTGGCAGGCCCTGCTACATAGGCGGGGCTGGGCTGCGCCGTCTTGGCCGACCGAGCACGGCGGCTGCGACTGGTCGGTGATACAGCGCTACATCTTCACGCGCGAGCGTCTGCTGGCGGGCGCGCCGACCTCACCGCTGGGCATCAACATGGTCGGGCCGGCGATCATGCGGTTTGGGAACGACGCCCAGAAGGCGTTCTTCCTGCCCAGGATGCTGACCGGCGAGCACTTCTGGTGCCAGGGCTATTCCGAGCCCCAGGCCGGGTCGGACCTGGCGGCCCTGGCCATGCGGGCGGTGCGCGACGGCGACGATCTGGTCTGCACCGGCACGAAGATCTGGACCACCCACGCCAATGTCGCCAACTGGATGTTCTGCCTGGTGCGAACCACCACGGGGCCGCGACGGCAGCAGGGCATCACCTTCCTGCTGATCGACATGGACAGCCCCGGCATCGACGTGAAGCCCATCGTCATGTCGTCGGGTGAGTGGGTGCAGAACCAGATCTTCTTCGACGAGGTTCGTGTGCCGCTGGCCAATATCGTCGGCCACATCGACGACGGCTGGACCGTCGCCAAGTACCTGCTGGAATACGAGCGCGGCGGCACGGCCTACGCCGCTGAGCTGCAGGTCAAGCTGGACGCCATCCGCCGCAATCTGGCGGGCGACGCCCTGCTCGACGATCCGCTGTTCACGGCGCGCCTGGCCGAGACCGAGATCGAGGTCGAGGTGCTGGACGCCATGGAGGCCGAGATCCTCGCGGCCCTCGGCGACGACCGAGCCATCGGCGCGGACGCCTCGATGATGAAGATCCTGGGCACCGAACTGCAGCAGCGCGTCACCGAGTTGGCCCTGGACGCCGCTGGCCCGATGGCGCGCGCCTATCAGCCCGGCGTCGCCGTTCCGGGCGGTCCGATCGTCGGCTATCCGATCGTGTTGGACGACTATTGCAGCGGCCAGCCTTGGCAGGCGATCGCGCCGCTGCGCTATCTGAACGAACGGGCCGGCACGATCTATGCCGGCGCCAACGAGATCCAGCGCGGGATCCTCGCGAAGGCGGAGCTGGGGCTCTAGGCGGCCCCGGCCAGCGCCGCGAAGCGCCGGAGATGATGATCGGCGCCGCCCAGCTGGGCTTCGATGACGGTCAGCCGCTTGAAGTAGCGGCCGATCGGCATCTCCTCGGTCATGCCCATGCCGCCATGCAGCTGCACGGCGTTCTGACCCACGAAGCGGCCGGCCCGGCAGACGGTGACCTTGGCGGCGCTGACCGCGCGGCCGCGCGCTGCGGGGTCGGCGTCGATCGCCTCCAGCGCCCGTCGTGCGATAGCCGAGGCGCGGCGGGCCTGGATGTTCATGTCGACCAGGCGATGCTGCACCACCTGGAAGGCGCCCAGCGGCTGGCCGAACTGTTCGCGGCCTTTGACATAGGCCGTGGTGTCGCTGACCAGCCGGCGCATCAGCCCAGAGGCCTCGACACAGAGAGCGGCGACCGCCTCGTCCAGAACGACGTCGATGGCGTCGGCCGAAAGGCCCAGCCGCGCGGCTTGCGAGACCCGCACGCCGACGAAGGCGATGTCCGCGGCCATGCGGCCGTCGATGGTGGGAACCGGTCGCAGGGCCAGGCCCTCGGCATCGGCCTGAACCACGAACCCGTCTAGCCGACTGTCTGGAGTCGTGGCGAGCACCACCAAGGCCACAGCCCGCGCCGCATCGACAACGATCCGAGCCACGCATTCCAGACGCCAGCCTTCGCCTTCGGCCACGGCCGTCAAAACACCCGTCGGCTCAAGGCCCGCGACGGCGACGACCACGCCGTCCTGGGCGATGCGCGCCAGCAGGGCTTCGCTGGCCGGGGTCGCGGCCCGCGCCAGCAGGCCGGCGGCCACGATGCTGGTCTCCAGGAACGGAACGCCCAGGCATAGCTCGCCCAGCACATCCAGCACCGGCTCGGCCTCGGCGAACGGAAGCCCCAGCCCGCCCAGCGCCTCGGGCGCGCGCAGCCCCAGGACGCCGGCCTCGTGCAGCGCGGTCCAGGGCGTACGCGCCTGGGCCAGGCGTCCGATCAGCGCGTGGCGCAGTTGGGCGCGATCCGAGGTCATGCGGCCTCCACGGTCAGCTTGGCGTCGCGCAGGATCAGGTCGGCGGCGCGCCAGGCCATGGCCATGGTCGGCCCGTTGGTGTTGCCCGAGGGGATGGTCGGCATGATCGAGGTGTCCATCACCCGCAGGCCGGTGACGCCGCGCACCCGCAGCGCCGGGTCGACCACCGAGGCCGCGTCCGCGCCCATCCGGCAGCTGCCGACGGCGTGGTAGCCGCAGGTGCCCAGACGGTCATAGGCCTCCAGGATCTGGGCGTCCGTCGTACAGGCAGGGCCCGGCAGGGTCTCCTCGGCGATCATCTGCGCCAAGGGCGACTGGGCGGCGTACTGGCGCATGACCCGGATCGCGCCGATCATCGCCTCGCGGTCGGCCTGGGTGGCGCGGTAGTTTGGTGTGAAGGCGGCGGCGGCTTCGGGATCGAGGGTCTCGATGTGGATGCTGCCGCGCGAGGTCGGCCGCAGCGGATAGACCACCGCGTTCATGCCTGGGAACGGCTCCAGCGCCGTGCGGTGCTTGGCCATGTCGAAGCTGTAGGGCGCGATCAGCATCTGGGCGTCGGGACGGTTCAGGCCCGGCTGGGTCTTGAACCATCCACCCAGCTCATAGGCTGCCGAAGCCATCGGCCCGCCGCCCGTCAAATAGTAACGGGCCGTGGCCCGCAGCAGGCGCCAGCCGGAGAACTCGCGGTTCTGGGACAGCGAGGTCTTCAGCTTCCACTGCATGATGAAGCCGCGATGCTCGATCAGCCCCTCCCCGACCTCGGGATTGTGGCTGACGACCGGGATGCCCAGCGTCTCCAAGCGCGCGACGTCGCCCACACCCGAGCGTTCCAGAATGCCGGGACTGGCCATCGCCCCGCCGCAGACGATCACTTCGCGATGGGCCAGGATCGTCTCGGCCGCGCCATTGCGCAGCACCTCGACGCCGATGGCGCGCCGTCCCTCGAACAGCACGCGATTGACCGTTCGCTCGGTCAGGATGGTCAAGTTGGAGCGGCCCTCGATCGGGCGCAGGAAGGCGGTGGCGGCGCTCTGACGCTTGCCCTTGTGGATGGTGCGCGGCGCGTAGCCGACCCCGACATCATTGTCGGGCTCGTTAACGTCCGCCTTGCGCCGCCAGCCCATGGCCTCGCCCGCCGCGACCTGCGCCTCGGAAAGCTTGTCGCGCAGAGTCGGCATCGACACCTTCAGCGGCCCGCCGGCCCCACGGGCCGGACTGGCGCCCAACTCATGGTCCTCAAGAGCGCGATAGGCCTCCTGGATATGATCCCAGCGCCAGTCGTCGCTGGACAGTTCGGCGATGGCGTCGAAATCGGCCGGCTGCCCACGAACATACATCATGCCGTTGACCGAGGTGGACCCGCCCAGCACCCGACCGCGCACCCACATCTCGGACTGGCCGGCGGTGGAGGCGTCGGGCTTGCTGGCGTGCACCCACAAGTGCTTGGGGTCCTGCATCACCTTGGCCAGGCCTTTGGGCATGGAGATGAAGGGGTGGTTGTCGCGGGGGCCGGCTTCGACCAGGGCCACGCGGATCGACGGGTCCTGGCTGAGCCGATAGGCCAGCACGCAGCCAGCGGCTCCAGCTCCGGCAATCACATAGTCATAGGCGGCCATGGTCTTCTCCCGCCTCGAAAGCGAGGCCTTGCTGGATCGGCCACCGGGACGAAACCGCGGAGGCCCGTCGCTCATTCCTCGGGCGCGATCGCCACTTCTAGGCCGTCCATCGAAGCCTCGAAGGTCAGTTGGCAGGACAGGCGCGACTGAGGTTGTCGATATTCGGAACTGTCGAGCAGGTCGTTCTCGTCGCCCGCCATCGGCTGGAGACGCTCCATCTGGTCGGGCGCGACATAAACGTGGCAGGTCGCGCACGAGCAGCAGCCGCCGCACAGCGCCACCAGTTCGTCGAAACCCGCCCGTCGGATCAGCTCCATGACGCTGAGGCCGACTTCGGCGTCGATCTCGCGCCGGACATTGTCTCGGGTAATCACAGTCAAACTTGGCACGGCGACGAGGCTTCCTTCGCGGATCATCAGCGGGCGGCGGGCGATCCCGCCGCCCGCCGTGGGTCAGAATTTGAGCGAGAGTTCGAGGATGATCTCACGGGGGTTCTCGACGAAGGCCGACATGTCGGCCAGCACGCCCGTCGTGGTCCCGGTGCCCGTACCACCCGCGAAAGGGATGTCGTTAGCCGAGGTGACCACGTACTCGTTGGTCAGGTTCTTGCCGATCAGCGCCAGGCTCCAGCTTTGATCCGCCGCGTTGAGGCTGATCGAGGCGTCGACCTTTGTGAAGGCCGGCTGCACGCCATCGGGGCGCAGCGTGTCGGTGAAGTTGTATTTGGCGGTGTGGCTGACATCGCCCGATAGCCGCACCATCACGTCCGACACCAGGGTGTGTTCGTAGGTCGCGCCCACGCGGCTGGCGGACTTGGGAGCCTTGGGCGGCGTGCGGCCATCATAGTTCTGGGCGGTGAAAGCGCCCGCCACCAGTTGCTGATTGCAGCCGCCGGCGATGGTCTGGCCGCTGTAGCACTGGCCGACATAATCCAGGTACTGCACATCGTTATAGGACGCCGCGCCCCGCAGGCTGAGCCCTGGAACCGCCGAGACACGCCAGTTGATGTCTGCTTCGACGCCGCGCGTGCGCAGCTTGCCGGCGTTGCCCGCGATCAACGACACTGTCTGCGGATCGAAGGTCTGAACCTGGAGATCCTTGTAGGTGTAGGTGAACGCGGTGACGTTGAACTGGACGTCGTGATCGAACTGAATCGTCCGCAGGCCGACCTCCCCGCCCTCGGCGGTTTCGCTGCCGAACCGTCCGGCGTCGATGCTGGCGGCCGGGCTCAGGGCCTGCGAGATATTGAACCCGCCGGTCTTGAAGCCCTGCTTGTAGGCGACATAGAGCGTGGTGTCGGCTTCGGGCTTGTAGCGCACGGTCACCTGCGGCGAGACGTTCTCGTCACTGAACTTGTCGGTGAACTGGATATTGCCCGGGAACGCGCCTGAGAAGGCAACATGGGCCGGCAGGGCGCGCTGATAGGAGTCGCGCGATTCATGCGACCAGCGCGCGCCGGCCGCCAACTCAAACTGCTTGGCCAGGCTCAACGTGCCTTCGCCGAACACCGAATAGGACTCGCTCTTGAAGCCGTTGTCGCGCTTGAAGGTCGTGTAGGTGCCTGTCGACGGATCCAGCGGCACCGGGAAGATATAGGCGTCGGTGTTGAAGGTGAAATCGCCTGTCGAATAGAACGCGCCGAACAGCACATTGAACGGCCCTTCTAACTTCGACTGGAAGCGGATTTCCTCGGCGAACTGGTCGAACTCGGCCAGCTGCGAGAACGAGGCAGGATAGGCCTCGCCCGCGACGTTGTTCAGGTCGGTCTGCTTGAAGTGATAGTACGACGTGATCGATGTGATGTTGAACGGATCGGTGGTGACGTTGCCAGTCAGGGCCGCGAACTGCGACGTGAAGTCCGCGTACATCTTGCCGTCGCGAGCGTAACGGTAGTTGGCCTGGGCGACCTGGGTCGGGAGCGACGAGCTGTCGGCCACGCCATTGATCTTACAGTCCGCATTCGGGCTGGGCGGGATGCCGTTGGCGGTGAACGGCACGCTGCGACCACCGCCGCAGATGCGCTCCAGCACGTCGGTCGGGCCGCCATCCTTGAGGCCTGTCAGGCCGGTCTTGAGCGCCAGGTTGAAGGTGGGGGTGGCGTCCCATTCCAGCGACAGGCGGCCGCTGTAGGTTTCTTGCCCGCCGCGACGATCGGAGTTGCGATGGCGCTGCATGCCCAGCGGATCGGTGTAGGTCTCGGCCGCGCTGTTCTTGAACGCGCCATCCGAGTTTGAATAGCGACCGGCGACGCGAGCCTTGAAGGTGTCGCTCAGCGGGCCGGAGGCGAAGGCCTCGACATACTTTTCCTTGGCCTTGAAGCCGTAACCGGCCTTGATCCCGGCTTCGGGCGTGTCGGTGGGGCCATTGGTGACGATGCTGATCAGACCGCCGGTGGTGTTTTTGCCATAGAACAGCGCTTGCGGGCCCTTGAGCACCTCGACGCGCTGGATGTCATATTGCGGCAGGCTCAGCTCGCGGCCCCGGCTCATCGGCAGACCGTCCATGACGAATGACACCGACTGGTCAAAGCCGGCGCTGAGGGCCGTCGAGCCCACCCCGCGCAGGAAGATGCTGGCCGAAGAGCCCGAGGCGGCCTTGCCGGCGATCAGGGTGGGGACCATGGTCGCTAGGTCGGACACGCGCGTGACGGAATAATTGGCCAGGGCCTGACCGCCGATCGCGGAAATGGCCACGGGCGCATCGATCAGGCGCTCGTCCCGACGGCGGGCTGTGACGATGATCTCGTCAACCGCGGAAACGGGAGCTGCTCTGGCCGCGACCAGCGGAGCCGGCGCGGCCGCTGTCTGGGCGACCGCTTCGGACCCGAACACCAAGCCAACACCCAAGGCGAACGTGGCGCAGGTCCCCAAAAGGCCTGCGCGATATGAATTTCCTTCCATCAGGAAGCTCCCTCTCCCATGGCCCACTGACGGGACCTGACGCTAATCCTAATGCTGATAGATTGAGGGTCAATAGAATTCGGAACTTTACTTCATCGATTGATTAGGAGGTTGGACCGCGGATGCCGGGGTCGACCCACAGCCTGGAATGGCGCCGTCGACAACGATTGCTTGAGCGGCGCGAACGCGGATGCGAAGCTACAAACCAACCTCAAGCAAGGACGACTCTTGGCGCGCCCGTCTTCACCGTTGATCTCCCGCAAGAACGCCGCGCAGGCGGCCCTGGCCGTGATTGACGAGACGGGATTGGCCAATCTCAGCCTGGCCCGAGTGGCGTCGAAGCTTGGCGTGCAACCACCCTCGCTCTACCACCACTTCAAGGACAAGGCCGAGTTGCTGGAGGAGGTCGCGCGGATCCTGCTGCTGAACCTGCCGGGCCTGGAGGAGACCGACCTCCCCTATGAGGAGCGCATCGTCAAGTTGTGCGTGTCGGCGCGCCGCTCGCTGCTGAACCATCCCAACGCGGCGTTGCTAATGCTGCAGTTCTTCCCGCGCCATCTTCTCCTGGAGGCCTATGATGCAGCGGCGGCGGGAGACCCCTACCCGCCGGAGTTCCACATGGCCGTCATCGAAGGCACCGAGAAACTCACCTTTGGCTCGGCGCTGTTCGCTGCGGCCGCCCAGGCGCGTGGCATCCCCCCGATGCCGTCCGTCGATCCCGTGGCCCTGCCAAGGCTGGCTCGCGCCCTGGACAGCAACCCGTTCGAGGATGAGGAGGCGCTGTTCGTCGAGACGCTGCGGATGTTTTTCACCGGCGTGGCCGAGCGCCATCGGCGCGGCGCCCTTGGCCAGCCGGTCAGCGACAGCGAACGGCTGGATCGCGAGGCGGGATCGACGCAGCCCGCGCCCAAACGCACAAAGGTGTCCTGACCCCAAAGGGTCAGGACACAGTCGCGCCCAAAGCGTGACAGCCGAAATGGGAGAGATTTCGGCCAAAGAGGCCTTAGGCCGTCGCCCATTCGAGCGGCAGGGTTTCCAGCGCCATCACCGTGCCGGTCCGGAAACCGTGGCTTGCGCCCGGCACGGCGGCGAAGACGGGAATGCGCTTGATCCATTCCTCGGTCAGGATCCGAAGCTCGGCGCGGGCCAGGACATGGCCGACGCAGATGTGCGGTCCCGACGAGAAGGTCAGGTGGGCGGTGCGCTTGCGATCAAGGTCGAAAGCGTTGGGCGTGTCGAACTTGCGAGGATCGCGGCTGCCAACGCACAGGATGTTGAGAACCATTTCACCCGCGCGGAAGCGCGCTTCGCCAATGTCGCGATCCTTGACCACCAGACGCGGCGTATTGATCACGCCATGGAGTCGGATGGCCTCGTCGACGAAAGACGCGATGGCCGATGGATCAGCGGCCAGACGGGCCTGGACGTCGGGCATCTGGGCCAACTGCTGGTAGGCGAAGCCCGTGACGTTTGTGACGGTGTCCATGCCGCCCAGGAACAGCACGAAGCTCATGGCCAGGATCTCGTCCTCGCTCATGGTGCGGCCGTCGATGTCGACGGTGATGAAGTGGCTCATCAGCTTGTCGTCGGGATGGGCGCGCTTCTCATCGATCAGCGCCTTCAGCGTGCCCAGGATCAGGCCGCTCAGCCGCCCCATTTCGGCGGCGTCGTTCTGGACCTCGAAGAAGCCCTCGGCCAGATGACGGAACTCCTGGAGCCGCGACAGGTCCATGCCCATCAGCTCCATGAACACCGTGACCGGGAAGATCTTCGAGACCTCCAGCTGGAAGTCGCAGGCGCCCTTGGCGGCCACGCGATCGACGATCTGCGCGGCCCACTCCCGGATCCTCGGCTCCAACGCCTTGACGGCCAGGGGCCCGAACATCGGCATCATCGCCCGGCGGTAGGGAAGGCTTTCGGGCGGATCGAGGCTAAGCGGTATGAAGAACGGCGGGTTCT
Organism: Caulobacter sp.; assembly: GCF_965279145.1. Taxonomy (NCBI): domain Bacteria; kingdom Pseudomonadati; phylum Pseudomonadota; class Alphaproteobacteria; order Caulobacterales; family Caulobacteraceae; genus Caulobacter; species Caulobacter sp. The sequence continues at coordinate 3,610,713 of NZ_OZ257139.1, read as the reverse complement.
CCACGCGCGGAATCTGCATCTCGCGCACCGAGAAATGTTCGGGATCGGTGACCACCGCGGTAATGGCGTCGAAACCCTTGACGATCCAGTGCCCCCCGTTTCGGGTGGTCCAGAAGATGTCCGGAGCCTCCGACAGCACTGCGGCGTAGCTGGCCTGGACGTCCTGGCCGATCCGAGGGTCGGCGTAGATGTCGAAGTCGAACACCATGTGATCTGGCACGTGCGCGGGGTGGTTGGCGGCAATGGCAGCGGGAGCGTTCATGCGGGGTCCCTTCAGCGGACGCGGGCGAGGGTTTGGTGGGCGACGGCATAGGCCTCACGCACGGCGGGCTTGGAGAGCTTGCCAGTGGCCAGGCGCGGCAATGGCTCGGCCGAATAGACGATGTAGCGCGGTACTTTGTAGTTGGAGAGATTGAGGTTGCAGTGGGCGATCAGCGCCGTGACATCGACCTCGACCGGACCGTGATAGACCACCAGCGGCGTCTCCCCGAACTTCGGATCGGGCGCAGCGATCGCCAGAGCCTCAACCACGCCGCCGAACTCGCAGACCACCCGCTCGACCTCGGCGGCCGAGATGTTGAGCCCGCCGGAAATGATCAGGTCCTTCAGGCGGTCGACGAAGGTCAGCATGCCGCGCTCGTCGAGCAATCCGATGTCGCCCGAATAGAGCCAGCCGTCGCGGATCGCCTGGGCCGTGGCCTCGGGATTGCGCCAGTACTCCTTCATCATGCCAGGCGAGCGCATCAGGATCTCGCCGGCCTCACCGGGATCGCAGTCGACGCCATCTGGGCGCACGACCCGCAGGTCAATGAACGCCCCACCCCAGCCGCACTTGTCGGGCGTCGCCAAGGCCAGGTGCTCGGGCATGATGGTGGCGTTACCGCCCACCTCAGTCTGGCCGTAGATCTGGCGCAGGACGATGCCCTTGGACAGATAGCGCTCCTGCAGGGCCTTGGTCACCCGCGCGCCGCCCACCGTGGCCAGCTTGATCGAGGACAGGTCGGCCGCGTCGAACTCGGGCAGGGCCGCGATGGCCTCGAAGAACACCGGCACGGCCGCAAAGCAGGTGATCTTCTGGTCCTGGATCAGCTTCAGCGTATCGGCGGGCACGAACTGGGGCACCATGAAGATCGTGCAGCCTTGCGTGGTGTAGTGCATCAGTTGCACGAAGCCGGCCGAAGTGTTCAGCGGGGCCAGGCTGATGATGCGCGACCCGGGCGCGCTGGAGGTCTCCTCCAACGCCCAGTTGGCGGCGTAAGTCGTCATTGAGCGGTTGGTGAAGACCACCCCCTTGGGCCTGGCGGTGGAACCCGAGGTGGCGATGATCACCACGGAGGCGTCGGGATCGACATCGCGCGCGATGGTCGCGAGCGGCCCATGGCGCAACGCCTCGATGTCCGCCATCGCCCGCACGGGCGGCCCCGCCACCTGCATCTTGTCGACGAAGGCCTGATCAGCGAAGGCGAAGCGCGGCTCGGTGTCCTCGCACAGCTCGCGAATCTCGCGCGCCGTATAGCGAAAATTGACCGGATTGACGATGCCGCCAGCCCTGATCACGCCCATGATCAGGGCGCAGTAGGCCAGGCTGTTGAGCGCGCAGATCGCCACACGCTCGCCGGGCTCAAGACCTTCGGCGATCAGCAGCGCCGCGACGCGATCAGACCAGTCCTTATAGCCGCCGTAGGTCAGCGTATCGCCGCCCAGGACGATCGCCGGCTGGTCGGGCCGCATCCGGGCCCACCATGCGTTCACGCCCGACAGGGTCTGCGCCATATTTCCTCCCAGGCCGGTCTGCGCCGGCTCTCGTCAAAGCAGCGCTTCAAGCGCCTCGTAATAGCGGACGATGTTGCCCTCCAGCCCGCAATAGACGGTGGTCTCGGGCACGCCGGCGGCCAGGCCGACCTGGCTTATCTCGGCGGCGCGGAAGTCCTCGCCGCCGAACACATCGAGGATCAGCTTGAACGACCGCTCAAACACTTCCCTGGCCTTGTCGGTGACCGGCGCGCCGGGGGTCAGCATGAAATATTCCACCGTCGTCCGATCCGGCGCGCGCGGCATCAAGATCATAACGCTGGTGTAGTACTGGCTGGTCACGACCACGCAGTTGGGGAAGGCCGTATAGGCATGCGTCACCAGCTTGTGGACGTTCTGCGAAGGATCTTCGTCAAGCATCTCGGGGATGTAGCCGATGCGGCCCGACACCTGCCGAATGTTGGCGCCGAACATGTCGACGATGTTGGGCGCGTCCTGGAACAGATCGCCGATCGAGGCCGCGTGCAGGCGCTGAACGTGATAGCCCTCCAGGAAGGGCTCCAGGATCACTTTCCAGTTGGCCTTCAGATCGAAGGTCTTGCGGCCGTAGACGAAGGCCTCGGGAATCCCCAGGGCGGTGAAATCGTCGGCGATCTGGTCATGCAACTGCGACCAGTCTGGCTCCACGTTGCGATTGAGATGGACATAGATGACGCCGCCCCATTCGCGGGCGGGCAGCTCGACCAGGCCACGCTGGGCCTTGTCCAGGTTCAGGAAGGCGTCGTTGCGCGCCACGCCGATCAGCTTGCCGTCGATGCCGTAGGTCCAGGCGTGATAGGGGCAGGTCACGCGACCGCGCTTGTGGACCTCACAGTCCTCCAGCAGCTTGGAACCCTTGTGCTGACAGGCGTTGATGAACGCCTTGACCTCCCCCGAGCGGATCCGAGAGATCAGCAGTGGCACGCCGTAACCGTCGTGTGCGACCACCATGCCTGGCTCGGGCAGCAGAGCTGATACGGTCACCGGTACGGGATAGCGGCGAAAGATCTTGGCCTGTTCTGCGTCGAAACGCTCCTGGCCAGTGAAAATGGCGTTTGGCCGCGTGGCCTCCAGCGGTTCGACCACCGCGTCGACCTCGGCTGGAATGCGGCGGATGGCCGCTTGCTGATTGGCATTAAGCGCGGCGAGCGTCGTCACCTTGCGCTCCGCCGGTTTCACATCCGCGACGTAGTTCATGACCAGCGCGCCTCCCTTTTCGTTGACAAGAGCGTATCACGCAAAAACCTAATGACAATAGTTTTAGTGCGGCTTTTCGAGAATCTCCTTCAGTGGAAACGAGGCGTCCGCCAGGATCGAGACCTCGGCTCGCACGCCCTCGGCCACCAGCTTGCGGCCCTGAACGTAATCCTTGACGGCATTGACGCAGTCGAGCGCCACCACCCGCCCCCGGCGCAGGTAGACCACCGAGAACGAGCGCCTCGCCGGGTCGCCGCGCAGCACCGCCGCGTCATGTCCGGTCGACAGGCCAACTGTCTGGAGCTTCAGGTCATATTGGTTGGACCAGAACCACGGGACCGCGTCATAGGCCGCTTGGCCGCCCTGGATCGCGCGCGCCGCGACATTGGCCTGATCGTTGGCGTTCTGGACGGATTCCAACCGGATCACCGCCCCGTCAGCAAACCGGTTGGCGTGCAGCGCGCAATCGCCGATCGCGAACACGTCGGGAAGGCTGGTCCGGCACTGGCGATCGACCTTCACGCCGTTCGCGCCTTCCGCGCCAGCGGCGATCAGCGGCGCGACGGCCGGCTCCACGCCGATGCCGACGATCACCATCTGGGCCGCGATCACCGAGCCGTCCAGCAACCGCACGCCGCTCGCCCGCCCGTCCTTCTCCTCGATGCAGGCGACGCCCACGCCCAGACGCAGATCAACGCCATGGGCGCGATGCTCCTGTTCGTAAAAGCGCGACAGCGCCTCGCCCGCCACCCGCGCCAGCACCCGATCCTGGGCCTCCAGCAGTGTGACGCGCTTACCGAACTTGGCGAGCACCGCCGCAGCCTCCAGGCCGATATAGCCGCCGCCGATCACCACCGCCCGCTCAACGGCTTCCATCTCGGCCTTCATGCGGTCGACGTCAGCCCGCGTGCGCACCGAATGGACGCCGGCCAGATCATACCCGGCGCAACCTAGCCGTCTGGGCGCGGCGCCGGTCGCCCAGACCAGCTTGCCGTACCCTATGACCGCGCCGTCGGCGGTCGTCACGCCGTGCGCGACGGGGTCCACGGCGACGACAGTCTGGCCCAGCAGCAGGTCGATCTGTCGCTCGCTCCAGAAAGCGAGCGGGCGAAGCAGCAGGCGCTCGAAGGTCTTGTCGCCGGCCAGATAGTCCTTGGACAACGGCGGACGCTCATAGGGCGGCTCGAACTCGGCGCCCAGCAGGCCGATCGAGCCGGCGAAGCCCTCTTGGCGCAGTGCGATCGCCGCCTGAGCGCCGCCGTGGCCCGCGCCCACGATCAAGACGTCATAGCGCTGCATGCGCCCCTCCCCTCAGACTGAACTAGGCGCGCACGCCCGGAACCGGCATGTGCCGATCGAGAAACTTCAAGACGCTAGCGTTGAAGGCGTCGTTGCGATCTCCGGCGACCATGTGGCCGGCGCCCGCCACGTCATCGACCGCCAGCCGAGGCATCATCCGACGAAAGGCCTCGACCCCGGCGTCGCTGACAACATCACTGCGCAGGCCTCGCACCAGCAGGACCGGCAACGTGGTCTCCTCGGACAGGATCCGAGCCGAACGCCGCACCTCGTCATGATGGACCTGGGGCTCGGCTTCGACGATGCGCGGGTCCCAATGCCAGCGCAGCCGACCATCGTCGCCTCGCCGCAGGTTGCGCATCAGGCCCGTCGGGTCGGACGGCCGGGGACGCTCGGGATTATAGGCGGCCACCGCGTCAACCGCCTCCTTCAGTGAGGCAAAGCCGCCGGGATTCCCCCGCATGAAGTTGACGATGCGCGCCACGCCTTGCGGTTCAGCGTCAGGAACGATGTCGACCAGCGCCAGCGCGGCGGGCCGCAGCCCCCGCGCCGCGGCCTGGATCGCCGTGGCCCCGCCCAGTGACGCACCGACCAGGGCGAACGACGCCCGGGTCCCGTGAAGCACCGCCGCGAGATCCTCAGCGCGATCGTCCAGACGGTATGCCCCCGCCGCCGACCAGCCGCTGTCGCCATGCCCGCGCGCATCGTAGCTGATCACGCGATAGCCGCGCGCCGCGAGCGCCCGCATCGCGTCCGCCCAGCTGTGACGCGTCTGGCCGCCGCCATGCAGCAGCACGACGGTTGGAGCGCCTTCCGGTCCTTCGATGTCCGCGACCAACGTCAGGTCGCAGGCCCGGATCTCGACCCGCGCCAAGGCCTCAGACCCCGCCGTGTTTGTGAGCTGACCGCGCCACCTCAGTCGCGCTCCGAGGCGAAGATCGCCGAGCTCACGGTCGGCGCGCCCGGCCCGCCGGCCAGCAGGCAGTAACGCGCGTTCGGCACAGGGTTGGCCGAGGTTCCGCGCAGTTGCTCCACCGCCTCGACGGCCATGCCAATGCCGTGGATGAAGCCCTGGGCCAGATTGCCGCCCGAGGTGTTGACCGGCAGCTTGCCGGTGGGGGCGATCAGGTTGTCGTAACGCACCACCTGGGCGACGCTCTCATAGGTGCAGAAGCCATGATCGATCAGAGAGGCGATGCCCTGGGCGCTGAAGTTCTCGTAGAGCTGCACCACATCGATGTCGGCCGGCGTCAGGCCGGTCTGGGCCCACAGGCGACGGGCCACGAACTCGAAGCCGGCCGAGGCGTAGTGGGTGTCATTCTGCAGCAGGTCACCCCAGCCGCGCGCCGCGCCTTGGGCCACGCCCTTCAGATAGACCGGCTTCTGCTTCAGGTCGCGCGCCCGTTCGGCCGAGGTGAGGATCAGCACGCCGGCGCCGTCGTTCTCACGGCTGCAGTCGAACAGATGAAACGGTTCGCAGATCATCCGCGAGGCGCGATAGGCCTCGACGTCGAGCTCCTTGCCGTAGCTGACCGCCTTGGGATTGCGGGCGCCGTGATAGTAGGATGCCCGCACCAGGTCCTCCATGCACTGTAACGGCACGCCATGATGCTTGACCATCCGCTGGGCGCGCATGGCGCACTCGACGGCTGGTGCGATATTGCCGGCGGCCATGATGTGGTCGTTGAGATGGTGGGCCATCACCGCACCCGACAGGCGCCCGCTGTCGCCCTGGACCAGGGCCCGGAACACCGCGACGGTCTTGGCCTGGCCGCTGATGATGGCCGCCGCCGCCAGGCCGAATGCGCCGGCGATCCCGCCGCCGCCGCCGCCGAACACCTGGGCCGACCAGGCCAGCTCGCGCATGCCCAGGTCGGGCATCAGCCGCACCGGCTCGTTCTTGTCGTCGCCGTACGAGACGAAGCCGTCGAGGTCGGCGGGATCGATCCCGGCGTCCTGGCAGGCGTCGATGATCGCGCCGATCAGCACGCCCTGTTCGGGCAGCGGCGCCGCGCCGCGCTTGTACTGGCGCAGACCCAGGCCGACCACGGCCGTCGCGCCCGGCAAGGCCGAGGCGCTCATTGCGACACCTGCCAGCGGATGGCCGGAATGTCGCGGCCATAGACATGGCTGACCGCGCCCTTGCCCGTCACGATCGCGCCGATGGCGGGCTCGACCTCCCCGTCTAGCAGGCCCATCAGGCGAACGCCGCCGGCTCGCGGCAGCGCCACCGACAAGGTCACGAACGGCGAGCCGAGATGTTCAGTCCCCTCGAAGGGGTGCCAGGTGCGCGTCCACGAATAGATCTCGCCGCGCATCTCAACGGTCTGCCAGTTGAAGTCCCAGCCGCCGCAGTCGCCACACCGAAACGGGGCCGGCCAGCGCCAGCGCCCGCAGGCGGCGCATTGCGGAAGCTCCAGGCGCCCGTCGGACAGAGCCTCCCAGTAGCGTTTATCGGCGCCGAGCCCTTTCACGAGCGATCTCCCTGACTGGCGCCCCTTGCTCGAGACGTCCTAGTTGATCGCTTAATGACATTAGGTTTAAAGATCAACCCGGCGCATCGGCGCCCGCCGCGACCAGCGTCAGGCCTCAGCAGGGCGCGCCAGAACGCCGTGGAAGCAGAGATCCAGCACATGCTGGACATAGCGCTGCTTGAGGTCCTCGGTCAGTTCGGAGGCATTCATCGTCGTCGGCAGAGAATAGCCGGCGTAGAAGATATGTTCGCAGGCTCCGACCACGCTGTAATACAGCATGCCAGGATCCAGATCCCTGAAGGCCCCCGCCGCGACACCTTGGGAAACGATGGATCTATAGGCCGCGACCATGGGCTCGACAAATATCTTCGCCACGCGCTCGCTCGACGCCCGGTCCCCCTGGGCGATCATGTAGTTGATCAGCCGGTTGATATAGGGCGAACGATAATAGGTGTTGATGATGCCGCCAATATGGATGCGCAGTTTCTGCTCGGCGGAAATATCCATCTTCACGAGACTGCTGAGATCGGCCATCGACTTCTCGGCCACGCGCTCCAGAAGCGCCAGGAGCAACCCGTCCTTGCTGCCGAAATAGTACTTGATCAGCGCCGAATTCAGGCCCGAACGCTGCGCGATCTCGCTCAACGAAACATCTATATTGGATCGCTCGGACAGAACGGCGGCGGTGGCGTCCAGCAGGATCGTCTTGGAGTCACGGCGTTCAGCGATCGCGCCCTTGGCCTTGGCTCGCGTCATGGTGTCTTCCAGGCTTGACTATCACTCCGTAGCTAATCGCTTGAAGAAAATCGTCAATGTAATTTGTTCACTGAGCGCCGACGAGCGGCTCCGACGGCGGATTTTAGGCCTGACCGGCCCGCCCTCGGCCTTGATCCAGAACAAACGGCACGGTTCGTCGCTCGGTCAGCGACACGTCGAAATCCCGATCGACGGGCGGGAAGGCGCGCTGGTGACAATCGTCCCGCTCGCAGATCCGGCAGCTGACGCCGATGCGGGTCGCCGGGCCGGCCAGGTCCAAACCGGCGGCATAGACCAGGTTTTCCGCATATTTCACCTCGCATCCCAGCCCCAGGGCATAGCGCCGATCCGGCTGCAGATACGAGCCGGACGGCTTGACCACGCCCTTGGCGAGGCTGACATAGCGCACCTCGTCCGGCATCTCCGCCAATTGCACCAGCCAGGCGTCCGGCCGCGCGAAGGCGTCGTGGACGTTCCACAGCGGGCACGTGCCGCCGAACCGCGCAAACTGCAGCCGCGTAGCGCTGTGGCGCTTGGTGATGTTGCCGGCCTGGTCCAGGCGCACAAAGTAGAACGGCACTCCGCGCACACCGGGGCGCTGCAATGTGCTGAGCCGGTGGAAGACCTGCTCAAGGCTGGTTTGGAAGATCAGGCCCAGCCGCTCGACATCGTGCCGGGTCGCGCGCGCCGCCTCGCGAAAGCGTTCATAGGGTAGCAGCAACGCACCGGCGGCGTAGTTCAGCAACCCCGTGCGGCAAACCTTGGATGCGCTCTCACTGCGAAAGCCGGCCAGGGCCAGTTCGGCCTCGACCAGATCCGACAGCGCCGCCGCCACGATCTGATAGGCCATCTGGAAACAGCGCGTCGCCGAGGTCTGGGACGCGCCCAGCACCAGAACCCCCGCCGCCTGGTCGTAGCGGCGCAGCAGATCAGGCTCGGCCGAGCGCTCCACCCGCACGCCCATCGCGTCGCGCAGATGACGCTCCAGCGTCCACTCGACCGGCTCGCCGCCATCTAGCCCCAGACTCGAGGTCAGGGCCTCGGACGCCATGTCCAGGCTATGGATGTAGTTGTTCTTGTAGTGGAAGAAGTCACGCACCTCCTCATAGGGCAGCAAGGCGCTGGCCGCGCCGCGCTCGTCCAGCGAGACGGCCTCTTCCGTCTGCTTCAACCGCTCATCCAGGCGGCGATAGGCTTGATGCAGCGCCAAATAGGAGCGCGCCAGGTTGGGCGTGCTCGCCACGGCCTGTTTGAGCTCGCTCAGGCCCGGCGCATGGGCGTGATCCAGCGGATCGGCGCTGGCCTCGCGCAGGTCGGCGATCAGACGCGCGTCGTCGCTGGCGTCCAGCGCCGAGGCGTCAACCTCGAACACCCGCATCAGGTCCAGCAGCACCCGCGCGGTCACCGGACGCTGGTTGGCCTCGATCTGCGACAGATAGCTGCCGGACAGACCCAGCAAGGCCGCGCAGGGCTCCAGCTTCCAACCGCGCTCCTGGCGCAGGCGCTTGACCTTGGGCCCAACGAACAGCTTCTCTCGCACTTTACAACTTTCCTACTTTACAAGATCCACTCTCACAACACGCGCTACACCGCTCGATAGCAGCCAGACAAGACTTGTATATCAACACAAATCTCACGTTTTGTAATGACCTCGGCAACAACCTCGCTCTCCCGCGAGGTCGAAACTTGGCCGCCAGGAGGCTTGCTCGACTGGCGGCCTCCTTCGAAGCTTTCAGGGGAGCGCATCCGTGCAGCATATTCTCGAGGAACTGGATCGTCGTCGCGAGCAGGCCAAGGGCGGCGGCGGCGACAAACGCGTCGCGGCGCAGCACGCCAAGGGCAAGCTGACGGCGCGTGAACGCATCGACCTGCTCCTCGACGAAGGCAGCTTCGAGGAGTTCGACATGTTCGTCGAACACCGCAGCGCCGACTTCGGCATGCAGGACCAGAAGATCCCCGGCGACGGCGTGGTCACCGGCTGGGGCACGATCAACGGCAAGGTCGTCTATGTCTTCTCCAAGGATTTCACGGTGTTCGGCGGTTCGCTGTCGGGCGCCCACGCGGCCAAGATCGTCAAGGTGCAGCGCCAGGCCATGAAGGTCGGCGCGCCGGTGATCGGCCTGTTCGACGCGGGCGGCGCGCGCATCCAGGAGGGTGTCGACAGCCTGGCCGGCTACGCCGACATCTTCATGGAAAACGTACTGGCCTCGGGCGTCGTGCCGCAGATCAGCGTGATCATGGGCCCCTGCGCCGGCGGCGACGTCTATTCGCCGGCCATGACCGACTTCATCTTCATGGTGAAGGACACCAGCTACATGTTCGTGACCGGTCCTGACGTGGTCAAGACCGTCACCAACGAGGTGGTCACCGCCGAGGAACTGGGCGGGGCCCGTGTTCATGCGGCCAAGTCGGGCGTGGCCGAGGGCGCGTTCGAGAACGACCTGGAAGCCATGACCCAGGTGCGTCGCCTGGTCGATTTCCTGCCCAGCTCCAACCGCGAGCCGGCCCCGGAGCGCGAGAGCTTCGATGAGCCGCTGCGCGAGGAGATGAGCCTGGACACGCTGATCCCCAGCGATCCGGGCAAGCCCTACGACATGAAGGAGCTGATCCTCAAGATCGTCGACGAGGCCGATTTCTTCGAGATCTCCAGCGAGTGGGCCAAGAACATCATCTGCGGTTTCGCCCGCATGGACGGGGAGAGCGTCGGCATCGTCGCCAATCAGCCCCAGGTGCTGGCCGGCGTGCTGGACATCGACTCCAGCCGCAAGGCCGCGCGCTTCGTGCGCTTCTGCGACGCCTTCAACATCCCGATCGTCACCCTGGTCGACGTCCCGGGCTTCATGCCGGGCACCAAGCAGGAATATGGCGGCCTGATCAAACACGGCGCCAAGCTGCTGTTCGCCTATGCCGAGGCCACGGTGCCCAAGATCACGGTCATCACCCGCAAGGCCTATGGCGGCGCCTATGACGTGATGAGCTCCAAGCACCTGCGCGGCGACCTCAACTATGCCTGGCCCACCGCCGAGATCGCGGTGATGGGCGCCAAGGGGGCCGTCGAGATCATCTTCCGCGCCGAGGCCAAGGACCCGGTGGCCCTGGCCGCCCGTGAAGCCGAGTACAAGGCCGCCTTCGCCAATCCGTTCGTGGCCGCCTCGCGCGGCTATATCGACGACGTGATCATGCCGCACGGCACCCGTCGCCGGATCGTCCGGGGCCTCAAGAGCCTCAAGGGCAAGGAACTGTCCAACCCCTGGCGCAAGCATGACAACATCCCGCTGTGATGGCCGCGATGAAGTCCGCGACCGATCCGCCGGCCGAGACCTGCCTTCACCTGGGGTTCGACGGCGACCCGCTTGAGGTCGGCGGATCGCGAGCGGCCATACTGTGGCGCATCGGACGGTGGCTGCAAACACAAGGCGCGCGTCGCCCGGTCTGGGTCCGGGTCGTCGACCACGGGACGGTGATCGCCGACCGGCGCATTCTGTTGACGGATGAATTTGGCGGCGTTCGGGACCTCTCGACAACACGCCGTACGTCGGGGACCCGTTTGGCGTCCTTGGCCAGTTGGGGACGGCGTCGCTGATGTTTTCGAAAATCCTTATCGCCAACCGGGGCGAAATCGCCGTTCGCGTCATCAAGACGTGTCGCCGTCTGGGGATCGCGACGGTGGTGGTCTATTCCGACGCCGACGCGGGCAGCATGGCCGTCGAGATGGCCGACGAGACGGTGCATATCGGCCCGTCGCCGGCCAACCAGTCCTACCTCGTGGCCGACAAGATCATCGACGCCTGCAAGCAGACCGGGGCCCAGGCCGTGCATCCGGGCTTTGGCTTCCTGTCGGAGAACGCCAGCTTCGCCCAGCGCTGCGCCGACGAGGGCATCGCCTTCATCGGTCCCAACCCCGGCGCCATCCGCGCCATGGGCGACAAGATCGAGAGCAAGAAGTTCGCCCAGGCCGCCGGCGTCTCGTGCGTGCCCGGCCATATCGGTGAGATCGACGACACCGCCCATGCCGTGAAGATCTCCGAGGAGATCGGCTATCCGGTGATGATCAAGGCTTCGGCCGGCGGTGGCGGCAAGGGCATCCGCGTCGCCTGGACCCGTCAGGACGTCGAAGAGGGCTTCCCGGCCGTTCGCGCCGAGGCCAAGGCCAGCTTTGGCGATGACCGCATCTTCATCGAGAAGTTCATCGTCTCGCCACGCCACATCGAGATCCAGGTGCTGGGCGACAAGCACGGCAATGTCGTCCACCTGTTCGAGCGCGAATGCTCGATCCAGCGTCGCAACCAGAAGGTCATCGAGGAGGCCCCGAGCCCGCTGCTCGACGAGGCCACCCGCAACGCCATGGGCGCCCAGGCCGTGGCCCTGTCCAAGGCCGTGAACTACGACTCCGCCGGCACGGTCGAGTTCGTGGCCGGGCAGGACAAGAGCTTCTTCTTCCTGGAGATGAACACCCGCCTGCAGGTCGAACACCCGGTCACCGAGCTGATCACCGGCCTGGATCTGGTCGAGCAGATGATCCGCAGCGCCTGGGGCGAGAAGCTGGCCTTCGAACAGAAGGACCTGAAGATCAACGGCTGGGCCATCGAGAGCCGCATCTACGCCGAGGATCCCTACCGCAAGTTCCTGCCCAGCATCGGCCGCCTGGTCCGGTATGACCCGCCAGAAGAAGGCCAACACGACGGCTACATCGTCCGCAACGACGCCGGCGTCCGCGAGGGCGACGAGATCTCGATGTTCTACGACCCGATGATCTCCAAGCTCTGCACGTGGGCGCCGACCCGCATCGCGGCCGTCGACGGCATGGGCCGGGCGCTGGAGGACTTCCACATCGAGGGCCTGGGCCAGAACATCCCGTTCCTCAATGCGGTGATGGACCAGGAGCGGTTCCGCTCGGGCCAGCTGTCGACCAACTACATCAAGGACGAGTTCCCCGACGGCTTCGGCGGCACAGAGCCGACACCGGCCCAGATCGACATCCTGACCGCCGTCGGCGCGGCCATGCAGCGGGTTTATGCCGCGCGGGCGCGCACCAATGTGGCGGGCCTCAACGGGTCTGTGCGCGACGAGTGGGTGGTGGCCGTCGGCCACGCCAAGCGCCGCATGAAGCTGTCGGGCGACGAGGATATGACCGTCGAACTGCTCGACGAGGGCCGCTCTCTGATCCTGAGCGACATTGTCTGGCGGCCGGGCAAGCCGGTGTTCCGCGGCGTGCTGGGCGGGGCGGCTTTCACCGTCCAGGTCGCACCGGCGGCCGAAGGCTTCACCATCCGCCACCGCGCCGCCAAGGCCCGGGTGCTGGTCCTGACCCCGCGCTCGGCCGATCTGCACGACAAGCTGCCCGAGAAGCAGGCCGCCGACACGTCCAAGCTTGTGCTCTCGCCGATGCCTGGCCTGGTGGTCTCGATGGACGTCACGGCCGGCCAGCAGGTCCGCGAGGGCGAGGTGGTCTGCGTGCTCGAGGCCATGAAGATGCAGAACATCATCCGCGCCGAGCGCGACGGCGTGGTCAAGGCCGTCAACGCCAAGGGCGGCGATCCTGTCGCGGCGGACGAGGTGCTGGTGGAGTTCGCGTGATGACGCTCTTAGTAAAACCCCTGCATGCGCCCGCATCGACCGAACGCGGCGCACGCCTTCAAGCGCCAGATGTGCTCACGCCCATAGCCACCGTGGCTGCGCGTCTTGGAATTACCGCGCGGGCGCTGCGGCACTACGAGGCGATAGGCCTTATCTCGTCGCACCGGGGCAAGCGCAGCCTTCGACTCTATGATCGCGACACCATCGAGATGCTTGAAATGGTCAGCCTATTGCGACGAATCGGCGTGCCCATCGCCCAGATTCGCTCGGTTATGCTGCGGCGTGTAGATCAGGTTTCCTATCGGCAAGCACTGCAGGATCTGCTCGGCTCCGCGCTCCTAAAACACCTTCAATATGTGGGTTTCATTGAAAACTTGATCAAACATCTGGATTCGCAAGAAGCTGACTCGTATTGTTTCTGAAGGTGATCAGAGGGTTGCGAGCCCTCGGGTCATCAGCTGGACCGAGGCCATGAAGAGCCAGGTCGCTGAGCTCTCAATGGTCTTCTCGAAGTCCTTGGCCAAGCGTCGGTTTCGCCCGAGCCAAGCAAAGATACGCTCCACGACCCATCGGCGCGGCAGCAGCACGAAATCCTTGGCCGTGTCTGATCGTTTGAGGATCTCGATGATTCAGTCGCTGCGTCCAGCCATGGCGCGGCGCAGCTTGTCGCCGGCATAGCCGCCGCCGACGAAGACGTGGCGCGGCCAGGGGAAGCTGGATCGGATCGCATCAAGACGTCGGGCGCGCCGTCGCGATCCTGGATATCGGCTGTATGGACCCGGGCCATGACCCGCAAACCGCCGGCGTCGGTGAGGATGTGACGCTTGCGGCCTTTGATCTTCTTGCCTGCGTCATAGCCCCAAGGCCCAGCGCTTTCGGTGGTTTCGACGCTCTGGCGCCACGACCTAGATCAGCCAAGTATTCGAGATTGAGCGGACGCTGGGTCGTCCACGCCTGTTCAACCCTCTGCGAGGGCTGCCCTGCCCGCCGCCAACGACTTAGCCAGGCTGACGAACGCGCCCCGGGGGTCAATTGCCTCTGTGAGGCGATCGTCTTGCGAGGCCACCGCGCTCGGAAAGGAAGTGGTGGGTCCGTCCCCGCCACGCCGGGCCTTCGGCGCGAAAGCCGCCAGTTGGTCGCTCAGCGGAGAAATCCAAGAAGGGGGATTGCGGCTCGCCAAGACCTTGCGATCATCGATCGATAAATGGAGGTTGATGATGGATTTCCAGCTCAAACAGCGTGGACGCGCCCTGATCGATTTCGAGGTCTCCGCTCGCCAGGCCGCCTCACGCCTGCATCGTGACGTGGAGGCGTTGCTTTCTGAGCGGGGTCTGGACGCCGATCACCTGCCGGAAGACCTGGAAGAGCGGCATGCCGTGATCGAGGCCGCCCTCGACAGCTCCAACCTCTATGGGACTCGAGTATTGCTGGGCGAATGGTGCGCCAAGCACCACGGACTGGCCTGCCATGAAGCTTTCGCGGAGGTGCGCAGCGAGCTTGAGCCGAAAATTCTGGCCCTTAACGTCGGCGCGAGCACCGTCACCGAGACGCCTGGCTTCGAGCCCCCTTCATACTATTCCAAGGTATGGTTTCACCGCACGCATGGCGGCTGGGACGGCGATCCGCTGATGGGCTTCATTCACGGTGAGCTTGTCCATAAGAAGTATGTCGCCAAGGTCTTCCCCGGCGACGTCTATGCCGTGCGCAAACAAGTCACCGACCTGGCCCCGCGCCGGGACTACGGCAAGATTCTCGAGATCGGGACCTCGTCGGGCCACTACACCAAGGTGCTTGCCGAGGAGTTTCCCCAGGCCGAGATCTGGGGGATCGATCCTTCCCGCGCCATGCTCGACCAAGCCCAGCGCGTGGGCAACGAGGCCGGCCAGGCCTGGAAGCTGTTCGTCGGCGTCGGCGAGAACCTGCCATTCGAAGACGCCTCCTTCGATCTGGTCACGAGTTATGCCGTGCATCACGAGATCCCACCCCGCATCATCGACGCCTTCTTCCGCGAAGCCATGCGCGTCCTCAAGCCCGGGGGCGATTTGATTATGGCCGACGTCACCCGTACGGCCGAACTCGACCGCATGCAGGCCTGGTCATTCGATTGGTCGGCCAAGTGGGGCGGCGAGCCCTACTGGCGGGTCACCGCGGCTCTGGACTTCGCCCAGAGCGCCGCGACCGCAGGCTTTGTCAACATCCAGACCCAGTCAGTGGGGCCATCAAAGGCCTACTGCATCACTGCGCGCAAACCCCGGGCCCAGACCAAGACCGAGACGCCAGCATGACGCCCTCCGCTCCCCCGTCCCGCCCGTTGCTGCGACCTGGCCAGATGGACCAGTTGGCCGAAGCGCTACTGGTCCTAACCCGTGAGGTCTGGGTATTGACCGACCGTCTGACGATCGTCGAGGCGGTGCTGGAGGCCAGGGGCGGCCTGACCCAGGACGAGATCGAGACCTACCGTCCCGACGCAGCCGTCGAGGCGCGGCTAACCACACGACGCCAATCGCTCATCAGCGCCGTTGAGGCCGCGCTCAAGAGCTGAAGCCATTTCAGGCAGCGCGTAGATCAACCGGCTGGCCGCTTTCCAGCTCAAGGCCGATATCGGCGGCCACACGTTTGAGCATCGGCGCATAGGTGCGAACAGCCTCGGTCATCTTGATGGCCGAGGCGAAGAAGATCAGCGTCATCACCCCGGCCACCTGGCCGTTGGCGAAGACCGGCGCGGCGATCGAGGAGGTTTTGCCGGGATTGAGAGTGTGTCGATTGCGACCGTTAGTGGCGATTCCCTCACGGCGTATTTCATCGACCAACTGACCGCCCTCAAGCAGTTGCATCGTGTTGTGGTTGACCGGTACGTCGCTCTCGCGAATTCCGGCCAGCAGCGCGCGCCGCTCCTCCGCCGAACAGAACGCAAGATGGGCCAAGCCCGAGGCGCATTCCAACAATGGCAGGGCGTAGCCCGGATAGTAGTTGTTGAGGGTCATCGAGGTCAGGGCGTGGGTGGAGTCGCGAACGATCATGCACTGCCCCACGCGGGTGACCAGCGACACCGGCCAGCCAACGCTCTTGGTCAGACCCACGATATGCGGCCGCGCCCGGGTGACCAGTTCATCGTGCGATTGGTAGCCGTATGACAGGCTCTGGACCAAAGCGGTGGGCCGGTAGCGCTTGCGGGCCGGCTCACGCTCGATGAGCCCCTCATAGAGGAGGGTCTGCACAATACGGCAAGCCGTCGGGTACGGCACGTGGGAGGCGTTGGCGATGTCCATCATCGACAACGGCCCATCGCGATTGATCGCCTGCATCACCGCGATGCTACGGCTGATCGAACGGATTGGTACGCCCTTTTCCATGGTCCTCCTCACTCGCAGAAGCTCTGTCACGAAACTCAGCTACAGCACTGGCCCTTGATCCTGTTGAAGAATCTCGACCCAGCGCCTCGTCTCGGCTCTGTCTGCCTGAAACTTAAGCCACCTGGAGCGCGCGCGCACAGCGCAATTGGTCGCGGGGCCGCTGGGCGTCAGTTTTATCCGCCTGTCGGATACTGCGTCGGAGAGGGCTCGCGACGTCGGCCGGTTGGGTCTGGAACGCAGACACTTGAATCTGGCCGACGCCCCGCGCCAACGCGACCGCAGCGAGCCCGAATCGAAACCTCCAGGACCAGCTCAAGGCCACGCCATGCGCCCAGATCCCAATCTCTACGACTATTGGCCCTATCGCGAGCGGCCCAAGATCGTCTGGCCCGGCGGCAAGAAGCTGGCCTTCTGGATCGCGCCCAACATCGAATATTACGAATACGATCCGCCCAGAAACCCGCAGCGCCCCGGCTGGCCCAAGCCGTCGCCGGACGTGGTCGGCTATTCCCAGCGCGACTGGGGCAACCGGATCGGCCACTGGCGGTTGATGGAGTTGCTCGACAGGTACGGCTTGCGCGGCTCGATCTCGCTGTCGATCGGGCTGATCGATCATCATCCCGAAATCATCGAGGCCTGCGTGGCGCGACACTGGGAGTTCTTCAGTCACGGCATTTACAACACCCGCTACTCCTACGGACTGGATGAGGCCCAGGAGCGGGCGGTGCTGGCTGACTCCATCCGGTCGGTCGAGGCGGCCACGGGGCAGCGCATCCGCGGCTATCTGGCTCCGGCCCTGACCCACACCGAAAAGACCTTCGATCTGATCGCCGAAAGCGACTTCTGGTACACATGCGACCTGTTCCAGGACGATCAGCCCCAGCCGATCAAGACCAAGACGGGCAAGCTAGTCTCGATGCCTTATTCGCTCGAGGTCAACGACGTCATCACCTACGGGGCCATGGGCATGAGCCCTTGGCGCTACGCCGACGTGCTCAAACGCCATTTCGACCAGCTCCTGGAAGAGGCCGAGACCTCGGGCACGGTGATGTGCATTCCGCTGCACGCCTATCTTGTCAGCCAAAGCCATCGCATCCGCCCCTTCGAGGACGCGCTCAGACACATCGCCGGCCATGCCGACGACGTCTGGTTCACCACAGCCGCCGAGATCGCCGGCCACTATCGCGACAATTACTGGGATCAGGCAGTCGATGACATCGCGCGACGCGGTCTGGCGACCGGCGGGACCAGTTTCGGCGAGACGGGAGGCCTCTGATGAGCATGCCTGACGACTACCTGACCTATCCCAAGCGCGCCTATGGCATGGACCAGGACCGCTATGACTGGCGCGTCTCGGCCGATCGGCCGAGACTGGCCTGGCCGACAGGTGCGGCGGTGGCGGCGATGATCGTCGTGCCGATCGAGCACCACCCCCTGAACCCCGCAGGCAAGCCGTTCAAGCATCCCGGCGCCATGGTCACGCCCTATCCCGACCTTCGCCACTACACCACGCGCGACTACGGCAACCGGGTGGGCGTCTATCGCCTCCTCGACGCTCTGAAGGCGCGCGATCTGAAAGCGACCTTCCCGGTCAACGCCAACCAGTTGGAGCGACTGAAGCCCCTGATCGAAGCGATCTTGCTCGACGGCCACGAGATCGCCGCCTACGGGCTGTCGACAGACCACATCCACTGGGGCGGCCTGGATCCGGCCGATGAGGCCGGCTGGGTTGACCAGGTTCGCACTGCCTTCGACGCAGCCGACCTCAAGCCCCGCGCCTGGCTCAGCCCGGCCCGCCAGCAGTCGTTCGCCACCCTGGACCTGATCGCCAAGGCCGGCTTCGACCTGTGTCTCGACTGGGAGCAGGACAGCGTTCCATTGGCCATGCGCACTGTCCACGGCCCGGTCGTCGCCCTGCCGGTGTCCAATGAACTGGACGACCGCACACTGCTGATCGATCGCCGCCAGACCGAAGACGACTGGTCCGGTCAGGTGCTGGAGGCCGCAGCCTGCCTCAAGGCGGAGGCCCCGCGCTACGGCGGCCAGGTACTGGGCTTCACCCTGACGCCCTATGTCGCCGGCCAGCCGTTCCGGATCCACGCCGTGCGCGAGATCCTCGCCGGCCTGGCCAAGGACGACGCCTGGGTCGCCACCGCCAGCCAGATCGCCGACGTGGCCGCCCGGGGCTGACCCGGCGGGGGCCGAAAACAAAAATGGGGCGGCCGACACGTGTCGGCCGCCCCTTTCGCCATGGAAAGCCCCGCCTATTTTGCCGCCGCCTCCAGCCAGGCCGTGACCTCGCCGGCATCGACCACATCGGCGTATTTCAGCGCCAGGTCCGTCAGGTTGGCGAAATGGTAGCTCTCGTGCTTGTCGGCCGTGCACTGCTCGGGGACGATGGTGCGGAAGCCGTGACTGAGGCTGTCGACGGCGGTGGCGCGCACGCAGCCCGAGGTCGATCCCCCGGTGATCACCACGGTGTCGACCTGGTGCCAGGTCAGGTAGCTGCGCAGCGGGGTTTCAAAAAAGGCGCTTGGCATCCGCTTCGTATAGATCAGGTCCACCGCCTCATCGATCTCGACGCGCGGATCGAAGGCGTGCCGCTCACTATCGTACTTGATATTCTGCAGGCTGTCGGGCGTGTTGGTGCGCGTGCCCCAGACCCCCGCGTCACCGCCGTCGGCCTTGTAGGCGACATGGCTCCAGATCACCGGCATGCCGACCGACCGGGCCAGCGCCGAGATCCGATTGGTCCAGTCGATCTGGTCGGGGTCGGTGACATAGGCGCTCTTGGGGAACAGGTCGGGCCGCGTATAGGCTTGCTGGAAGTCGATATTGACCACGGCCAGCTTGTTGCCGAACCCGAAACGCGCTCGCGCTGGGTTCGCCTTGACCTCGTCGTAGAGTTCCCGCGCGGTCTTGTCCTCGCGCACCATCGTCGAGGCGAATTTCAGCTCGGGCATCAATCTCTCCACGCTTGTCGGCTCCGGCAGCCTTAGCGCGCGTCTCGCGCGCGAGGCTGCTCGAGCATGGATTTGACCGAAGAGCGAACACCGCTGGCTCATCTGACGGCGAAGGCCTTCGGCGTGTGCGTATCTGACGGCAACAGAGCAGCGTCATTTCGAAGAGCGAAGCGTACATGTCCGTGAACCCTGTGAGCCGGGTGCAAGTTGTGATTGCCGGAGCGGGTCCGGTGGGCTCGGTGGCGGCCTACCGCCTGGCCCAGGCGGGGATTGACGTCCTGCTGCTGGAGAGCCGCGACGAGCTGCCCGAGGACATGCGCGCCTCGACCTTCCATCCGCCGACCCTGGAGATGATGGCCGAACTGGGCCTGCTGGACGACCTTGAGGCGGTGGGTCTACGCGCCCCGGTCTATCAGTACCGCAACCGGGCCACGGGCGAAGTCATCGCCTTCGACATGGGTGAGATCGCCGACGTCAGCCCCCACCCCTACCGGCTGCAGTGCGAGCAATTCAAGCTGACACGGCTGATCGCCGCCAAGCTCGAGGGCCACCCCCACGGCCGGGTGATGTTCAACCGCAAGGTCGTCCACTTCGAGCAGGACGAAGGCGGGGTGACGGTCAATATCGAGACCCCGGTTGGTCTGGAGACCGTCCGCGCCGACTACCTGATCGCCGCCGACGGGGCCAACAGTCTGGTGCGCAAGTGGCTGGGCGTGGCGTTCTCGGGCTTCACCTATCCCGAGAAGTTCCTGACCCTGTCGACCGCCCAGCCCCTGGAGCCGTTCTTCGACGATCTGGCCGGCGTCAACTACGTGGCCGACGCCGAGGAATGGTGCGTGCTGCTGAAGGTGCCGGACTTCTGGCGGGTGCTGGTGCCAGCCCGCGAGGACGTGCCCGACGCGGTGCTGACCGCCGACGCCAAGAAGACCGCGGTGTTCGACGGTCTGACCGGCGGCGCCGGCGCTCAGATCCTTACCCATCACCGCACCATCTACAAGGTTCACCAGCGGGTCGCCGACCAGTACGCCCACGGCCGGGTGTTGCTGACGGGCGACGCGGCTCACCTCAACAACCCCCTGGGCGGATTTGGCATGAACTCGGGCGTCCACGACGCCTGGAACCTGACCGACAAGCTGCGCCAGATCCTGCTTGAGGGCCAGGCCGCCCAACCCCTGCTGGCCCGCTACGACCGCCAGCGCCGCACCGTCATGCACGAGTTCGTTCAGGCCCAGACCATCAAGAACAAGAAGGCCATGGAGGCCTCCCAAGCCGACAATCGCACCCGCCACCAAGCCGAACTCCACGCCATCGCCGCCAATCCCGACGCGCGTCGACAACACATCCTGACCCAGGCCATGTACCCCTCGCGACAACGCGAAGCACAAATCCTCTAGGACCGCCGAGCCATGCGCAAAGCGCACGGATGCCTGTGATTTTCCAGTTTGTACGCCTCCCCCGCGGCGCCTAGCATTCCCTGCACCGATCACCCGAAGATCTTCAGGACCTTCATGACCTTCTTCACTAACACCACGCCCGACGCCGTCCGCCCCAGCTTCGGACTCAGCCAGCATGGCCGATCGGGTTTGGAAATCCTGGGCTCGATCCAGAAGGTTTCATCGGGGCCGCTGCGCGCACGGGCGCGGGCCCGCTTTCGCGCCTCCGGCGAAGGCGCTACTCTCGCCCAGCAACACCAAGGCGACCAGAGCCCGACCGCCGTGCGGCAGCGCGTCGCCCGCGCCACCACCCAGGCCGAGAGCGACCCGCACTATCGACTGGAACGCTTCCTGCAACGCTACGTGGCCGAAGAAAACTTCGGCCGCGGCATCCCGGCCGTCGAGGAGCGCCGCGCCCAGTTCGAGGCCTATTTCGGGGTTCCTGTCGAGGCCAAGGCCGGCATGCTGGAACTGGATTCCACCATCCAGGGCCCCAAATATTACAGCGCCACCGACTGGCATCTGGAACCCGGCGGTTGGGACGGCTACGATCTGTACGGCCCACTGTTTGCGTTCGGCGTCGGCCCCTTGGTGTTCCGCCATGGCGGATACGCCGCCGTTGGTCTCGGCGCTGACATCAGCCGGCAGCGTGTCGATGCGGTGCGCCAATTGCCCAAGGCCAGCTATCGGCGGATCTACGAGCCGGGCTGCGGCGGCGTCTCCACCTTGGGAGCCCTGCACGAGGTCTTCCCTGAGGCCGAACTGATCGGCTGCGATCTGTCAGAGCTGTTGCTGCGCAACGGCCACATGCTGGCCGAGAAGCGCGGCCTGCCCGTCACCCTCAAGCAGCGCGACGCCCGCGACACCGGAGAGCCGGACGCCAGCATCGACGCCGTGGTCACCTACGCCCTCCACCATGAGCTGCCGCCCAAGGACAACCAGGCTCTGTTCGAGGAGATGTTCCGGATTCTCGAGCCCGGCGGCGACATTGTGCTGTCAGATCCCCCACCCTTCCGCGCCGTCGAGCCGTTCCACGCCGCGGTGCTGGACTGGGACACCCACCATCGCGCCGAGCCGTTCTTCTCGGCGGCCTGCCTTGAAGACTGGGGTGCGATGATGAGTGATATCGGCTTCACCGATGTCGAGGCCTATCCCCTCGGCGCCGACGGCTATCCCTGGATCACCCGCGCCCGCAAACCGGAAAACGCATGATGAGCAAGACCTATCTGACCGCAGAGAATGTCGACGACCTGGGCCGCATGACCATGGCCCTGCTGGCCGAGCTATGGATCGTGCGTGATCGGGTGGCGGTGCTGGAACAGCTGCTGATCGATCGCGGCGGCCTGACCGCCGACGAGGTCGATGACTATGTCCCGACCGGCGCCTTCGCCGTCCAGCTAGAGACCCTGCGCGACCGCATGGCCAATGCCGTGGTCGGCGCGCCGATCGCCGCCGAGGAACGCGGCGTCGACCAGATCCTGGCTCGCGCCGGCCTGACCCGCCCACACCCCGTCACCGCCTGAAATCCTGGACAGGAGATCGTCATGAGCGCCACCCCCACCCTGGCCCAGCACGGTCGCGCTGGCATGGAAATGCTGGGTTCGGCCCAGAAAGCCGCCGCCAGCCTGCTTCGACCTGCAGCCAAGGCCCGCTTCGAGGCCAGTCCTGTCGGGGAGCGCTTGCTGCGCGAGGGCGGCATGCGCGGCTCCCCCAACAAGATCGAGGACGACCTGACCGCCGCGACGTGGGCCGCCGAAAGTGATCGGATCTACCGACTGGAGCGCTTCCACCAGCGTTACGTGGCCGAGCAGATCTATGATCGCGGCATCATCGCCGTCGAGACCCGTCGAGATCGCCTGGCCTCACCCGCCGCCGACGAGCCGGCCAATCTGGACCTTTTGCTCGACGACAAGGGGCCGGCCTACCACGGCGAAGTGGAATGGCACCTGCGCCCGGGTGGCTGGGACGGCTACGACCTCTATCCTTATGTCGGCGGCCTGGCGCTGGCGCCATTGGTTTTCCGGCTGGGTGGCTATGCCGCCGTGCCGGTCGGCGAGAACATCCGCCAGCAACGCCGCGACGTGATCGCCCAACTGCCCAAGGCCCACTACGACCGTATCTTCGAGCCCGGCTGCGGCGGCGTGCCGACCTTGTCGGCGCTGGCCGAGGCGTTTCCCAAGGCCGAGCTGGTCGGTTGCGACCTGAGCCCGTCGATGCTGCGCGGCGGCGCGCGACTGGCCGAGAAGCTGGGCCTGAATGTGACACTCAAGCGCCGCGACGCCCTGCGAACCGGCGAGCCGGACGCCAGCTTCGACGCCGTGGTCACCTATGCCCTGCATCACGAACTGCCGGTTGAAGACAATCGCGCCTTGCTCAAGGAGATGCTGCGCATCCTCAAGCCAGGCGGCGACATCGTGATCTCCGACCCGCCACCGTTCCGCGCCGTCGATCCGTTCAGCGCCGTGCTGCTGAACTGGGAGACCGAACATCGCGACGAGCCGTTCTTTACTCAGGCGGGCCTGACAGACTGGACTCAGGTGCTGGGCGAACTGGGCTATGAGAACGCTGAGGCCTATGCCCTGGCCGATGGCGGCTATCCGTGGGTGACGCGGGCGCGCAAGCCTCTCAGCTAACCCCTCGGAGCCCCGGCCATGGAAATGCAACAGCTCCGCCATTTCCTGACCATCGCCCGCACCGGCAGTTTGGGCGCGGCGGGCGAGGAACTGAATCTGTCGCAATCGGGCGTCAGCCGCAGCCTGCTGGCCCTTGAAGGTCACTTGGGCGTGGCGCTGTTCGAGCGAAGCGCGCGCGGCGTGGCCATGACCGCTGAGGGGCGCGCCTTCCTGCCCTTGGCCCAACGCGTCTGGAACGAACGGCTGCGCGCCATCGCCGAGATGAAAGCGCTGCAGAGCTTACGGGCGGGCCGCATTGAACTTTGCTTGCACAACACCTTCACTTTCGCCTTCGGCGCCGAGGCGCTGGACGCCTTCATGACGGCGCACCCTGACATCGAACTGCGGGTTTCGACCGGCGATGAACCAGACCTCAGCAGCAAGGTGCTGGAAGGTCGGGCTGACATGGCCTTCGCGCTGTTCGACACCCGGCGCGAACCTGGCCTCGTCTATGAGACCCTGCTGGAGCTGCCTTGCAGCGTCCATGTTCGGGCAGATCATCCGCTGCTGGGGCGTCCTCGGGTGTCGATCGAGGACCTAAGCGCCGCCGAGTGGGTGCTGGCCGGCGCCGAGGCCCTGGCAATAGCCTTCGAACAGTACTTCAACGACCGCCATACTAAGGTCCCGCGACGCCTGGCGCGCTGCGCTTCGATTCCCCTGGCCGTCAGCTTGGCCGCGGGCCGCGACGCCTTGACCATCCTGCCCGACGCTGTGGTCCAGTCGCCGCTGATCGCCGAACGCATGGTCCGCCTGGCCGTCGAGACCCCGGCAGGGCGCCCTCGCGGCGGCCTCATCTATCGCGCTGACGCTGCCCATAGCGCCGCTGGCCAAGCGATGCTGGAGCACCTGCGCGTCGTGGGACGCCGAATCTCGGTTCAATAACAGGCGCCGCGACATGGTCGCCCATGGAGCGTGACCGCCTGTCGGATACAATTCCGCTTGTCTAGCGCGACGACGCCGCCGCCGCCTAGCTTCCGTGATCTCGTAGTTCAGGAGTGGCCCATGGCCCGCCAACCGTCGTCCGAACCGGACAGCCTGTCGCTGTCACTCAGTCTCGGCTGGGCGATCGGCACTTTCGCCATGGCCACCATCTACTCGGCCAGCAGCGTGCTGCTGCTGGGCTATCTCGTCAATCACGTCGGCCTGGCGGCCAGCGTCGCGGGCTTGCTGTTCGGCGCGTCCAAACTCTATGACGCCGTCGTTGATCCGTTCATTGGCATCCTCAGCGACAAGACCAAAAGCCGTTTTGGCCGTCGCCGTCCGTTCATGCTGCTCGGCACCATCGTGGCGGCCCTGTCATTCTGGATGCTGTTCAGCATCCCCAGCAGCCTGAGCGGCGCGGCCCTGATCGCCTTCGCGGGGGTCGCGCTGCTGGCCAACGCCACAGGATACGCCCTCTTCGTTATCCCCTATCTGGCCATGCCCGCCGAGATGACCAACGACAGGGCCCAGCGCACCAAGCTGATGGCCTATCGTGTGGGCGCGACCAGTCTGGGCCAGATCATGGGCTCATTCGTCGCGCCGCTGATCATCGCCGGCGGAGGCGGCGGATTGGCCGGCCACGCCACGATGTCGATCATCGTCGCCGTGGTGGTGCTGATCACCGGCTTCACATGCTTCGCCTCGACGGGTAAGGCCAAGTTTACGACCCGGGTCGAGAGCCATTCCCACGGCTTGGTCTCGCAGTTTCGCACCGCCTTCCAAAATCGCCACTTCTCGATCCTGATGGGTATCAAGATGACCAGCCTACTGTATGTGGCGGTCACCACGGTCCTGACGCCGTTCCTGTTCACCCAGATTCTCCACAAGAACTACAAGGTGCTGGGCTACTTCTTCCTGGTGAAGTCCGTGGCCATGTTGGCGGCTCAGCCGCTGTGGGTGAAGATCACCAATCGCCATGGGCGCGCCGCCACCTACTATGCAGGCTGCCTTGGCCTGGCCGCGACAACCATTCCCTGGGCGTTCTGCGGCCCGCAGACCGGGACGTCGACCATCATGCTGATTGGCGTGCTCAACGGATTGGCCTCGGGCGGCGTGTTGCTGATCGGCCAGGCGCTGCTGCCAGACGCGATCGAACAGGATTTTCGCCGCACGGGTCTGCGTCGCGAAGGGGTGTTCGCCGGTGTCTACACCGTGGTTGAACGGGCCTCCTTCGCCCTGGCCGCCTCTCTGACGGGCGTCATCCTGGGGGCCATGGGCTACATCGCCTCTAAGAGCGGTCCGGTCGAGCAGCCGCCCAGTGCGATTTTCGGCATCTATCTGTGCATGATCGGTTCGATCGCCTTCCTCGCGATGAGCTCGATCTTCCTCCACTTCTATCCACGCGACAGCGTCAAACTCACTACCGAGACCGACAATGCCTGACGCGCTCTACGCCGCCGCGCCCCGCGATCCAGCGGCCTGGGTCGCTCGCCTATCCCTGGCCATGACCATTGATGGCGCGGACGCCGCCGCCGCCAGTCATTTGGACATCCTGGACCCGGTCAGCGAGACCCTTGTCGCCCAAGCCCCGATCGTCGATGCGGCCGGCGCTGAACAGGCGGTGCGGGCGGCCCACGCCGCCTTTCCCGCCTGGGCCCGCACCCCCTGGCAAGATCGCCGCGAGCGGCTCGAAGCCTTCGCCAAGGCCCTGGAAGAGCAACAGCAGACCCTGTCGATCCTGCTGACCTGTGAGACGGGCAAGCCGCTGCGGCGCGCCCTGTCAGAGGTTCTGGCTGGCATCGACTATGTGCGGACCATCGCCGCCCAGACCCTGCCCGACCGCGATTACATCAAGGCCGGCGGCGGCGTCGCGCGTCTGGAGCATCGCCCGCTGGGCGTGGTCGCAGCGATCGCGCCCTGGAACGGGCCTGTCGTGTTGGCCTTGGCCAAGATCGCCAACGCCCTCCTGGCCGGCGACACCCTGGTCCTTAAACCCTCGCCGTTCACCCCGCTGACCGCTCTCTATATGGGTCAACTGGCGCGTGGCCATTTTCCGGCTGGCGTATTCAACGTCGTGGCTGGCGACGCAGACGTCGGCGTCGTGCTGACCAGCCATCCGATGGTGGCCAAGGTCTCGTTCACCGGATCGACGGCAACCGGCCGCGCCATCGCCGCAGCCGCCGCCCCGACCCTGAAGCGACTGACCCTGGAGTTGGGCGGCAACGACGCGGCCATCGTGCTGCCCGACGCGGACCTGGATCGCGCCACGCCGTTCATCTTCGCCATCGCGTTCGCCGGCGCGGGCCAGTTTTGCGCCGGGATCAAGCGCCTCTATGTACATGACGCGATCCACGACGAAGTCCGCGATCGCATGGTCGCCCTGGCCGAAGCCACCAAGGTGGGCGCCGGCTGGGACGCGGCCACCGACATGGGGCCCGTCCAGAACGGCGCCCAGTACGCCCGGATCGTCGGGCTGCTGGATGACGCCCGCCAGGCCGGCGGCAGGATTCTGACTGGCGGCCCGCTGAACCACGGACCGGGCTTCTTCCTGCGCCCCGCCATTGTCGAGGGCCTGACCCATGGCGCACGCTTGGTCGATGAGGAGCAGTTCGGCCCCGCCCTGCCGTTGATTAGGTTCTCGCGACCTGAAGATGCTTTGGCCATGGCCAACCAGGACGAATACGGCTTGGGCGGATCGGTCTGGACTCGCGACATCAACGCGGGTGTCGCCCTGGCGCGCGAGTTGGAAGTGGGCACAGCCTGGATCAACCAGCACGGCGCGTTCAGCGCCGCCCTGCCCATGCCCTTTGCCCGCCAGTCAGGCTTGGGCATGGACTATGCGGAGTTCGGCATCGCCGAGCATAGCCGCGCCATGCTGATCAACGCCGCCTAATTCACCCAAAACTACCAATAGTTGCCATTATTCATCGACGCAATCGCGCGCGGGATGAGATATCCAAGGCATGCGCAATCCTCATGGCCCGTCAATTTACTCACACTCAATGACATTGATCAAAAATCGGCCGCAAAAGTCACCAGAAAGCGAATTTATTGAACACCATCCGACAGGCGAATACTTTGATCGATGAGCCGCTTTGGCGGACGGATCGCTGGCAGGATCAACGCAACAACAAAGAGGGGTTCCTAATGCGTTTGCGTCCAAACACCTTGTCCAGCGTCTCCATCGGCGCACTTACCGCCGCCATGCTGTCCACGGCCGCCCTGGCCCAGACCGCGGCGCCCAGCGACGACGGTATCGCCCTTGAAGAGATCGTCGTGACCTCTCGTCGCGCGTCCGAACGCCTGCAAGACGTGCCTCTGGCCATCACCGCCCAGAGCGGCGCCCTGCTGGCCGAACGCGGCGTGGCCGACCTGCAAGGTGTCTCGCGCTATACGCCGGGCCTGCAGTTCAAGGACTTCGTCACCAGCTTCAACGGCAGCGCGACGCTGCGCGGCCTAGCCCAGTCCAACGTCCAGAACGCGGTCGGTAATGTCGGCGTGTTCATCGACGGCGTCTATCTCCAGCGCGGCTATATGGTGAACACCTCGCTGGGCGATTGGGACCGCATCGAAGTGGTCAAGGGCCCTCAGAGCGCGCTCTACGGCGCCAACACCTTCTCGGGCGCGATCAACTACGTCACCAAAGCCCCGACCAATGAGTTCGCGGGCAATCTGCTGGTCACCGCCGGCAGCGCCGACAAGTCGGCGCAGGTTGCTGTTGGCGGCCCTATCATCGACGGCATCCTGTCGGGTCGCGTGTTCATCGCCAAATCGAGCTACGACGGCACCTGGAACAACAAGCTTCCGGGCGTGTCGGGCAAGTACAAGAAGTTCGGCGCCTCCGAGCGCGACGCCTGGTCGGGTGCCCTGCGATTCACGCCGACCGACAAGCTGACGATCAACGGCTACTATAGCGAGGTCAATCGCACCGAATACCTGCGCCCCTATTATGAGGTCGACGGCACCTTCGTCGAAGACCGCACCAACTGCGGCGTGCCCAATGCGGTCAACCCCCAAGGCTCGATGTTCTGCGGTACGCTGCCTGTCAACCCGGCCTCGCTACGCTCGGGCGTCGGCACGCCGCCAAAGGGCCTGTTCGCCGCCGAACAACCACCGGCGATCAGCTCGACCAAGCTGATCAAGATCAGCGCCGACTACCAGATGAACGAGACCTTCGGTCTTCACTACCTGTTCGGTTCGGCTCGCGGTCAAGCGATCGAAGACTTCTCGTTCTTCAGCAACACCTACAACCCGACCGGCAAGACAACGATCTCGCAGCAGCACGAAGGCGGCAAGCTGGCCTATGCCAGCCACGACCTGCGACTGTCGTTCGAGCCCGCCGACAGCCCGTTCAAGGGCGACATCGGCTACTTCCACTCGGAAGCCAAGGACCAGTTCCTATTCGGCATCCGCCTGGTGGCCCCGGGCGTTGCCCTGACCCGACTGTCGACCAATCCGCTCTCGCGCACCGGGATCATCGCCTACAACCGCTATGACGCCAACTACGACGTCAACGCGGTGTTCGCCCGCGGTTCGTTCAAGTTCCTCGAAGATCGCGCCACGATCTCGGCTGAAGGTCGCTATTCGAAGACCGATGTCAGCTTCAACGACATCCTGGGCCGCGCTGCGGTCACCACCCGGCCGATCCTGACCAACAGCTTCAAGGACTTCACGCCCCGCGTGACGGCCGAGTACAAGCTGAGCGGCGTCAACATGCTGTACGCCTCGGCGGCCAAGGGCGTTAAGGCCGGCGGCTTCAACGGCTATGTCGCGGGCACCACGGTCCTGACAACAGCGGAGCAGACCTTCGACCAGGAATCCAACTGGACCTACGAAGTGGGGAGCAAGAATACCTTCCGCGGCGGGTCGCTGATCTTCAACGCCTCCGCCTTCTACGTCGACTGGACCAACAAGCAACAAGGTTCGACCCCCTCGGGCTACGACATCAACAATGTCGTGCTGGGCGCAACGCCGCCTAGCATCTATCGCTCGATCGGAAACGCGACCGCTTACGGCGTCGAGGTTGACGGCATGTGGCGTCCGATCCATCAGCTGCAACTGACGGGCTCGGCCAACTGGACCCATGCCGAATACGCCGACGGTTCGATCTCGCCGAACTATGCCGGGGTTTGCGACAACGTGATCTGTCCGCGTAGCGGCGATATCAGCGGCAAGCAGCTGGAAGGCTCGCCCAGCTTCAGCGCCGCCGTCGGCGCTCAATACAAGGACGTTCTGGTCGGTGACTGGAACTACTTCGCCGGCGTCGACGTGACCTACCAGAACAAGCAGTATCAGGACACGATGAACCTGGTGAGCATCGCCGCCTATACGCTGGTGGATGGTCGTCTCGGCATCGACAACGGCCAATGGAAGGCCTTCGTGTGGGGCAAGAACCTGCTCGACGAGGATTACATCCAGAACGCCTTCACCGTCCTGAGCCTGCGCCAGTACGCACCGTCCTTCGGTGAAAAGCGCACGCTGGGCATGACGGTCTCGGCCAGCTTCTAAGGTTCTCCTCCCCCCTCGGAAACTGCGGCCGCCGGTCCTCCGGCGGCCTTTTTCTTGGAGTTCAGCCTTGATCGGACCCTCAAATCTCAAGGGCGTGTCGCGGCGCGCAGTGTTCACGGGCGGCGTGGGGCTGGCAACAGCTTCTGCGGTCGCCTTCGCCTCGCCAACGGCTTCAGCGGCGTCCGCGTCCCAGGCCTTGGTGAGCACACCCGGCGACCTGGTGGCGCCGACGATTTCGGGAAAGGTCCGGGGCTATCGCTCCAGCGGGATCAGCATCTTCAAGGGCATACCCTACGGCGCCGACACCGGCGGCCAGGCCCGCTTCCTGCCGCCCAAGCCACCCATGCCGTGGGCCGACGCGCGTCTGGCCGTCAGCTATGGCCCGATCTGCCCGCAGGAACGCCAAACCGGCGCCGAAAGCCAGATCGCCAGCTTCCTGATGCCCAAGGACGACGGCGTTCACGGCGAGGACTGCCTGCGCCTCAACGTTTGGACACCCGCCGCCGACATCCGCCGCCGCCCGGTGATGGTCTGGATCCACGGCGGGCAATATTCGGCCGGTTCCAGCCAGGCGCACCGCAGCCAGGATGGCGAAGCTTTGGCCCGGCGCGGCGACGCGGTTGTGGTGTCGCTCAATCACCGCCTCAACGTGCTGGGCTATCTGAACGCCTTGGGGCTGACCGACGACAAGGACTTCGCCCATCCCAATGCAGGCATGCTCGATATTATCGCGGCCCTGGAATGGGTGCGCGACAACATCACAGCGTTCGGCGGCGATCCCGGCAACGTCACCCTTTTTGGCCAGTCCGGCGGCGGCCTGAAGATCAGCGTCCTGATGGCCATGCCGGCCGCCCGGGGGCTGTTTCACAAAGGTATCGTTCAGAGCGGATCTCAGCCCCACGTCTTCAAGGCGGCGGACACCGAGCGCGTGGCGGCCGAGTTCCTCAAGGCGATGGGGATTTCCGGGCGCGACCTGTCGGTGCTGAAAACGGCGCCGATCGAACAGCTGATGGCGGCCGAGGCCGTGGCGCGCGCCAAGATCATGCGCTTCCCCCTTTCCGGCCAGGCGCTGTGGACCACCGTGGGTTGGGCGCCCTCGATCGACGGAACCAGCATTCCGCGCGACACCCATGACGGCCCGCCCGTCGTTGATGCGGCGCTACTCATCGGCTCGACGCAGCATGAGTTCAATCCGGCGGTCTTCATGCCCAAACTGGCGCCCGCGACAGACGCCGATCTTCTGGCCGCCCTCACCCGCAGCTATGGCGGCCGGGCCGACAGCATCCTGAAACTGTTCCGGGAACGCCATCCCTACGAAGCCCCGGCCCGGCTTTCGGCGATCATCAGCTCGGCTGGCTTCAACCGCGCCAACGCCGTCGAGCAGGCCCAGCTTCACGCCAGGGCCGGCGGCCAGGCCTGGCTCTATCGCTTCGACTGGCAGACCCCGGTGCTGGACGCGACGCCCGGCGCCTATCACTGCGCCGAAATTCCGCTGGTCTTCCACAATGCCCAACTGTGCGCCACCTCGACCGGCGGCGGTCCCCGGGCCGAGACCATGGCCGACCTGATGGCCGATACCTGGATCGCCTTCGCTCGGCACGGCAAGCCGACCCACGCCGCCCTGCCCGCCTGGCCGGCGGTAACGCCGACCACGGCGCCGACCATGGCGCTGGACGACCGGTCGCGCCTGGCCGACGACGACTCGGTCGAACGCGCGGCGGTGGCCGGTGTCTGACCTGTTCTAGACACTCGCGCCCCAGCCCTGCCCCTGCGCGAAGCCCAGGGGCAGTCCCGACTCCGGGGTGAAGCCGTACAGCTCCACGGCAGGCAGCGCCGCCTGCACCTGCTGGCGCACGGCGATCAAGGCTTCCAGGTCGACGCCGGTCTCATAACCCATGGCTTCGAGCATGAAGGCCAGGTCTTCGGTGACGATGTTGCCGCTGGCGCCCGGCGCGAATGGACAGCCGCCGATACCGCCCAGCGACGCGTCGACCGTGACAATGCCCTCGTCCAGCGCGGCCAGGACGTTGGCCAGTCCAAGACCCCGGGTGTTGTGCAGGTGAACGCCGGTCACCGCAGCCTCGCCGACCGCGCCCCGCACCAGGCGGATGAGGCGCTTGACCTGGGCGGGGTTGGCATAGCCGGTGGTGTCCGACAGCCCGACCTCATCGCAGCCGGCGGCCATCAGCCCTTCGGCCAGACGCAACAGCGTGGCGTCGGGGATCGCGCCTTCCAGGGTGCAGCCGAACGCCGTCGACAGCCCGCCCTCGAACTTGGGCCGCTCGGCTTCGGGCCGGCCCATAATCAGCTCGGCGATCCTGGCCGTCTCCTCCAGCATCTGAGCGTGGGTGCGGTTGACGTTGCGCAGGCTGTGGGTCTCGCTGACCGACAGCGGGATGGTGATCTTGTGAGCGCCCGCCTCGACGGCCGCGGCGGCGCCCTTGAAGTTGGGGACCAGCACGGCGACCGTCAGGCCGGGGATCGTGCGGGCGAAGGCGACCAGCTCGGCGGTGTCGGCCAGCTGCGGCAGGATCCGGGCCGGCACGAACGAGCCCACCTCGATCTCGCGCACGCCGGCCGCCGCCTCGGCGGCGATCCAGGCCTTCTTGTCGGCGGTCGACATGATCGGCGTGATGCTCTGCAGGCCGTCGCGCGGTCCGACTTCGCTGATCTCTATGTGGGTCTTGCTCATGCCACGGCCTCCGCGACCACGCCGCGCGCGATCAGATCCAGGATCAGGTCTTCCCCATAGCCGGCGGCGGCCAGGATCGTCCGGGTGTCGGCGCCCGCCTCCGGCGTGACGTGGGCTTGGTTGAACCGCTGGCCGCCCATCTCGATCGGCAGGGCCGGCAGACGGGTTTCTCCGCCGCCCGGCAGGGTGATCGCCGACAGACCGCCGCTCTGCACCATGTGAGGATCCTCGAACAGGTCCTCGGGCCGGGCGACCGGCGCGAACGGCAGACCGATCGCTTCCAGACGAGGCAGCAGTTCGGCCTTGGTAAAGGTGGAGAACAGCGCCTGGACGCGAGGGATGATCACGTCGCGGGCCGCCACGCGGCCATTGTTGGCGGCATAGGTTTCGTCGGCGGCAAAATCATCCAGATCGAACGCGGCGCAAAACGCCCGCCACTGGCCGTCGGTGACCACGCCGACGAACACCTGGTCGTCGTCCTGGGTCTGGAACAGGTCGTAGATCGCCCAGGCCGAGACCCGAACCGGCATTGGACGGGCGGCCTGACCCGTCACGGCGTACTGGGCCATGTGCTGGCCCACCAGGAACAGGCAGTTCTCGAACAGGGCGCTCTTGACGGTCTGCCCCGTCCCGGTCGCCTGGCGCTGGGCGAGGGCCGCCAGCACGCCGATGACGCCGAACAGCCCGCCCATCACGTCGATCACCGAGGAGCCGGCCCGCAGCGGCCGCCCGGGCGGACCCGTCATGTAGGCGAGGCCTCCCATCATCTGCGCCACCTCGTCCAGGGCGGCGCGGTGCTCGTAGGGGCCGCTGAGAAAGCCCTTGGCCGAGCAGTAGATCAGGCGCGGATTGAGCTCAGCCAGGGCCTCGGCCCCGAAGCCAAGGGCGTCCATGGCCCCGGGGCGGAAGTTCTCGATCAGCACGTCGGCGCCGGCGATCAGATCCAGCGCGACCTGCTTGCCTTCGGCTGACTTCAGGTCGACGCACAGGCTCTTCTTGTTACGCGAATACATGGGGAAATAGCCCGCGCCCGAGCCCTTCAGGCGGCGGGTGTTGTCGCCGCCCAGGGGCTCGATCTTGATGACCTCGGCCCCCAGGTCTCCCAGCACCAGACCGACGGTCGGCCCCATGACCATATGGGTGAATTCGACGACCTTGAGCCCGGCCAGCGGAAGGTTGGGAGCGTTCATGGAGCGGATCCAGATGTGGTTTGGGCGTCGGCCGGCCGGATGAACAGCCAGGGCCGGGCGGACTTGTGGTCGGTTTCGAACCTGCGGATGGTGTCGAGGCGCTTGAGGGTCAGACCCACCGCGTCCAGGCCTTCCAGCAGCATCAGGCGATCGGCCGGATCAACGCTGAACGCGTGGCGCGTCCCGTCTGCGGCCACCACCGCCTGCTCGACCAGATCGACGGTCAGCCGCGCGCTGCCGGCCTCGGCCCCGGCGGCCAGGGCGGCCACGACGGTCTCGGGCAGCACCACCGGCAGGATGCCATTGCGGATGCAGTTACCCTGGAAGATCGCGCCGAACGACGGGGCGATGATCGCCCGGACGCCGTATTCGTGCAGCGCCCAGACCGCATGCTCGCGCGACGAGCCGCAGCCGAAGTTTGGCCCGGACAACAGGATCGGCGCCTTGCGGAAAGCCGCCTGGTTCAGCACGAAGTCGGGGTTCTCGACCCGAGCGTCGACCTCGGTGTAGCGCCAGTTGGCGAACAGCCCGCCCGACAGGCCGGTCTTGGCCACGGCCTTCATCTCACGCGAGGGGATGATGGCATCGGTGTCGATATTGGGCCGCAGCAGCGGCGCGGCAACGGCGGTCAGGGTGGTGAACCTGTCCATCAGGCCGCTCCCAGCTTGCGAGGATCGGCGATGGCTCCGGCGATCGCCGAAGCCGCGACGGTGGCCGGGCTGGCCAGGTGCGATCGCACGCCTGGGCCCTGCCGGTTCTCGAAATTGCGGTTGGTGGTGGTCACGACCCGTTGCTGGCTGGAAAAGTGCTCGCCGCCGGCGAAGAAGCACATCGAGCAGCCCGCCTCGCGCCACTCGAAGCCGGCGTCGCGGAACACCCCGTCCAGACCTTCCGCCTCGGCCGCAGCCTTGACCTGGGTAGAACCCGGAACGCAGACGGCGCGCACACCGGGGGCGACCTTGCGGCCCTTGAGGATAGCGGCGGCGGCCCGCAGGTCCGATAGCCGGCTGTTGGTGCAACTGCCGATGAAGGCCGCGTCGATGGGCAGCCCTTCCAGCGCCTGCCCGGCCTCCAGCCCCATATAGGCCAGCGCCCGCTCCATCGCGGCGCGAACCGTCGCATCCTCCTGGGCGACGGGGTCGGGCGTCATACCAGTCACCGGCAGGGCGTGCTGCGGGCTGACGCCCCAGGTCAGGGTCGGCGCGATGTCGGCGGCGTCGATGACGATCTCGGTGTCGAACACCGCGTCGGAGTCGCTATGCAGGTCGGCCCAGTCGGCCAGGGCCGCAGGCCATTGCGCCCTGGTCGGCGCGAACGGTCTGCCCTCGACATAGGCGATGGTCTTGGCGTCGGGCGCGATGATCCCGGTCCAGGCGGCGAACTCCACGGCCATGTTGCACAGGGTCATGCGGGCCTCGATCGACAAGGCCTCGACCGCCGGGCCGCTGAATTCGACCGCGTGACCCGCACCACCGCTGGCGCCGTGACGGCCGATCAGGTGCAGGATCATGTCCTTGGCGGTGACGCCCGCGGTTGGCGCACCCTCGAAGCGCACCCGCATCATCCGGGGCTTGCGCACCACCAGGGTCTGGGTGGCCAAGGCGTGCTCGGCGTCGCTGGAGCCGATGCCCCAGGCCAGCGCTCCCAGCGCGCCTTGCGTGCAGGTGTGGCTGTCGGGACAGACTAGTGTCACCCCCGGCTGCGCAACGCCCAGCTCAGGCGAGGCCACGTGGACGATCCCCTGGCGCGGATCACCGATGTCGAGCACCTCGATACCGGCCGCCCGGGCGCTGGCGCGCGTCTCCTGGATGAAGGCCGTGCCGCCGGGCATCAGGGTCTGGTCGGTCCGCCCGGGAAAGGTGTCGATGATATGGTCCATGCAGACCAGCGCCTGATCGGGGGCGTGGACCACCCGGCCAGCCTCGGCCAGGCTCTTGAGGGCGATCGAGCCCGTGCGCTCGTGCAGCAGAACGCGGTCGATATAGAGCAGGCTCGCGCCGTCCGGCAGCACGGCCACCTCATGGCGGCGCCAGATCTTCTCGATCAGGGTCGAACCCAAGGTCGCATCTCCAAAATCACAGACCCGATACCTAGCGCCGCGCCGGTCGCGGGCCATTCGGCCCTGCCCTCAACGCCCGCCTGGCGATCATTTGGCGGCGGGGCGAGACATCAGGTCGCGCAGGACAAGGTTGGGCAGGATCGCGTTGTCCCACTCCGGCGACTTCGGCGGCGGGCCGCCCATCCGCAGGATGGCCAGCCGCCGCGACGGCACGATGTACAGAACCTGATTGGCATTGCCGTCGAACAGGAACAGGTCTTCGGCCATATACGGCTCGCCGTGCAGCACCGCCCCCAGGCCCTGGCCAGGCCGGCCAAAGCCGCGCCGGGGCGCATAGGGCCCCGCCCACACGCCCAGACCGAAATGCGGATTGGCCAGTGTCGGCGTGCGCATGGCCTCCACATAACCGGCGGGCAGCAGGCGGCGGCGCTTCCAAATCCCGTCGTCGATCAGCAGCAGACCTAGACGCAGCCAGGACTCCGCGGGCAACAGAATGCAGCACCCCGAGTGCGCCAGGCCGCCTGGCCGATCGATCCAGATCTGGCCGCCCGCCGCGCCCAGCGGGACCAGCACCTGGCGCGAGACAAACTGGCCGTAGCGCATGCCCGTCGCCCGCTCGATCACCAGGGCCACCATGTCGGCGGTGGCGTTGGCATAGTTGTATGTCGCCCCCGGCGTGTCGATGAGCGGGTAGTCGTCGATCAGGATCCTGTCGTGGCGCGGATGCAGATAGGACCGACTCCAGATGTTGGCGGGATCGGCGCTGAAGCCCTGCCCCAGGAAGCCGGCGGTCATGTCCAGCAGGTGACGCACCTTGACCGCCGCCTTGGGGGCGCCTTTCCACTCGGTGATGAAGTCGCTCACCGGCTGGTCCAGGGACTTGATCTTGCCCATCTGGATTGCGCGTCCGACGGCGATGGCCGCCAGCGGCTTGGCCATCGAGCGCGACACCAGCGGCGTGGCGGCCGTGGCGCCGTCGAAATAGGATGCGTCCTCCAACACCCCATCTCGCCAGATCAACAAGGCCTTGGAGTTGTTCGCCGCGGCATAGGCGCGGGCCTGTTCCAGGGCCGGTCTGGAGATCGAGGGCCGCGCGGCCAGCGGCAGAGGCTTGAGACGCTTGGCGCCCAGGGTCGCCTCCAGGGTGTCGTAGGAGTCGCGGGCGCTGCTTCCGAACTCCGAGAACCGCCGCAGATAGACAGCTTCGTCATCCTCGGCGGCCCGACCGCTCGACGCCACCGCCAGAAGGCCGGCGGCCACGGCCAACGCCAGGCCGCGCCGCGGCGAGCGGCGGAGGCTCCTTCCCGCGCACCGGCGCATCAGGCCAGCCCCCTGATGATGGTGTTGGGCAAGGCGGAGTCTTCCCACGCCCACGACGCCTTGCCAGTGCGGACGATGACCAGGCGCAGGGCTGCGGAGATATAGACCCGCTGGCCGC
Organism: Caulobacter sp.; assembly: GCF_965279145.1. Classification (NCBI taxonomy): domain Bacteria; kingdom Pseudomonadati; phylum Pseudomonadota; class Alphaproteobacteria; order Caulobacterales; family Caulobacteraceae; genus Caulobacter; species Caulobacter sp. The sequence goes on along the minus strand of NZ_OZ257139.1, from coordinate 3,573,390 downwards.
CCGAACCGTCGAAGAACACCATGTCGGGCGCCAGATAGGGTTCTTCGCAGGCCACGGTCTGCGGCGCGTTCGGACCATAGGACCGCTGGGCGGTCCAGGGCGAGCCCAGCCATATCTGCAGGCCGTAATTTGGATTGGGCGAAGGCTTGCGCATCTCGGCGATCCATGCGCCCGGCACGATGCGGCGGCCCTCGAAGCGGCCATCATCGGCCAGCAAGATTCCCAACCGCAGCCAATCGCGGGCCGTGGCGTCGAGATTGGCGAAGAAGCGCGGCTCGCCGCCGACGAACTCCACGCCTTGCGTCGCGCTGGCCTGGCCCAGGGGCCGCCACAATCGCCGCGCCATATAGGGGTGATAGCCGCCCAATCCCTTTCGCTTCAGGGCGCGATCAAGCGCTGTGCCGGCCAACTGGCTGTTGACGTTGGCATATTCGAACACTGCGCCAGGCGTCCGCTCCAGCGGCGTAGCCAAGGCCGTTTGCGTGACCCGCGCCCCCGACAGCAGGGCCAGGGCGCGTTCGTCCTTTTGAGCCAGCGAATACAGCTTCAAGCCGCTGCGCATTTGCAGCAGCTGTCGCAGGGTGATCGCGGCGCGCGGATCGTCCCGCCATTCGTCGAGATAGTCGCCGACCGGCGCGTCCAGTGATCCGATCACCTCATCCTGCAACGCCAGGCCATAGACCAAGCCCAGCACCGACTTCGCCATCGAATAGGTGGTCAGCGGCGACAGCGCTGAAAAGCCGGGCGCGTAGGTTTCGCAGACCATCCGGCCCGCACGCCAGACCAGCAACGACGTGCCGTCAAAACGATCGGAAATCCCCTGAGCTTGCGCCAGGGCGGCGGCCGACACCCCGCCGGGCCGCGATCGCGCCAGATCGCGCGGACGTTCGACGCCGTCAATCACGACCGTTTGAGCTTGCGCGCCGCTGGCCGCCAGGCTGGCGCCGGCCTGACTCAACCACGCCCTTCGCGACAACAGCATGCAACAGCTCCCGGCTCGTCGTTCGAGCCTAATGCGGAACGCACAGGATGGCGGCGACGCTTGGTCGTTCGATCGGCAGGCGATCAGACCGAAGGGTTTGCCCCTCACCCGCCCAGCGTCGTATAGCGCGCGCGAACGGGGGCCTCGGAGCGCTGGCTAGGGATTGGGTCGGGCGGCGAACTGGGACACCAGCTTCAGAGCTTGAGCCTCGTCAATCACCTCGCCAATCTTCTGGCGGATGTCGAACAGGTTGGCGGCCTGAACAGCCGGATCGCGATCGGCGCACGCCTCCTCGACCACGAACGGGGCGAAGCCATTCTGCAGGGCGTCCAAGGCCGAGGCCCGCACGCAGCCCGAGGTCGAGAAGCCGGTGACCAGCACCGTATCGATGTTCAGGGCCCGCAGGGTCGAGGCCAAGGGCGTGCCGAAGAAGGCCGAAGGGTATTGCTTGGACACTACCATGTCCCCCTCCTGCGGCGTCAGGTCGGCGTGGAAAGCGCCTAGCGGCGAGCCCACAACGAAGGCCTTGAGGGCTGGCACCTTTTTAAAGAATATCCCACCGTCGCGGCCGCCGGGCTCGTAGAGCACGTTGGTGAAGATCACCGGCAATCCCGCCGCGCGGGCCGCAGCGGCCAGACGGACGTTGGAGGCCAGGGCGTCTTCCGCCCCCGCGTACAGTGGCGAGGCGGGATCGAGATAGGCCGTGACCACGTCGATGATCAGCAGCGCTGGGCGCAGACCGAAGGCAAGCTGGCCTCCAAAACCGGCATGGGCGTAGTCGCTGTTCAAGTCGGCAGGACTCACGCGCCGTCTCCATAGCGTTGCGCGGCGGCCAGCAAGTCAGGCGCTCCGGTCAGGATGTTCATCGCCGACAAGTCGGCCAACTGGTCGGCGATCGCATCGGTCGAGCCGGTGTCGCGCAACGTGGCCAGCCAGCCCGGCGCGGCCTTGGCGAAGCCGTGCAGCAGCAGCAGCGGATGCAGGGCGATGGCGAAACCCAGGGCTTGCAGGGCGGGTCCGCCGCGGACGGCGGTGGTCCCGCCTTCAACGAGATTGTGCACCAGCGGAACCCGCTGGCCAAACCGTGAGCCCAGCGCCGCGGTGTCGGCCAGCGTGCGCGGCCCCTCGACGAAGATGAGGTCGGCGCCCGCCTCGAGATAGGCTTCGGCCCGATCGATGGCTGCGTCGAAACCCTCGACCGACACAGCATCGGTGCGGGCGATGATCAGCGCGTGCTCGCGCGCGTCCAGCGCCGCGTTCAGCTTGCCCACCGCCTCGGCCTTGGAAACCATGGCCTTGCCGGCCATGTGGCCGCAGCGCTTTGGCGCCAATTGATCCTCGATCTGGATGGCGCTCGCACCGGCCCGCTCGAAGCGGCGGACGGTGCGCTGCATGTTCAGGGCGTTGCCAAAACCCGTATCGCCATCGACGATCAGCGGCAGGGCCACGCGATCACGGATGATGGCGATCGTCTGCTCGACCTCACCGGCGTCGACCAAGCCCATGTCGGGCCGGCCGAAACGGGCCATCGCCAGGCCGCCCCCGGTCAGGAAGGCGGCCTGAAAGGCGGCCTGTTCAATCAACAGGGCCGATAGCCCATCCCAGCAGCCAGGCGCGCTGACCAGCCGCCGCCCGCCATCGGCATCCCGACCGGCGAGCGCCCGCTTGAGCCCGTCGATATGGGACGGGACCGCGCTCAACCCAGTTGACCGGGGATGTGACGCTCATGATTGGCCATGTACCAGTCGGCGATCTCCTCACGGGTCGCCCACCAGACGCCTGGCAGCGACTTGGCATGCTCGATGAACTGACGGATCGCCCGTACCCGATGCGCCCGGCCGCTGACATGGGGATGCAGGCCGACGTTCATGATCCGCCCGGTCTTAGCGCCCTCCTCATAGAGCACGTCCAGTTCCTCGATCAGCGCGTCGCGGAACTGGTCAGTCGTAAAGTTCTTGCGGGTGATGAAAGTGAAGTCATTGATCTCGTTGGAGTACGGCGTCGAGACGATCGGCCCGTGCGGCGTGCGCAGCAGGTACGGCTGATCGTCGTTCATGATGTCACAGTAGAAGGTGCAGCCATATTCCTTGAGGATGTCGGCGGTCTGCAATGTGCCGCGCAATGAGGACGACAACCAGCCCTTGGCCTTGCGGCCCGTGAACTTCTCGTACTGGGCCAGGGAGCGCAGGATGATGTCGCGCTCTTCCTCCGGCTTCTTGGAGAACGAGCTTAGCAGCTCGCCCTGCTCCCAATTGTGGGCCAGCAGTTCCCAACCCCGCTCCAGCACCGCGTCGGTCATTTCCTTGCGGCGCTCGAACGTCACGGCGTTGGTCGTGCACGACGCCTTGACGCCCAGCTCGTCGAACAGATCGAACAGGCGCCAGATGCCCACACGCTGGCCGTACTCGCGCCAGGTGTAGTTGGGGAAGTCTGGCGTATCGCCAGGCAGAACGTCAGGCAGAATGGCCGGGCCGCCGGCGTAGTACGGCTTGTCCGTGGGTTTGGTCAGGTCCCAGGTCTCAAGATTGAAGGTCAGGATCAGCGCGACGCGAGCGCCGTTGGGCCACTGCAGGGGCTGGCGCTTGGGAAGCGGCACATAGTCGTATTCCATGAGGGACCCTTGTTCAGTAGTCGAGCAGCAGCGAGCCGTAGCCATCGACCTTGTCGGGGATGCCCATGGTTCTCAGCGCATGCCAATAGGTGGCGGTATTGATGGCCACCACCGGCTTTTCAAGCCAAAACTCGGCCATAGCGGCGACCTTCCCGAACGCCAGGTTGGTGCCGCACTGAACGACGGCATCGACGCCGTCCGACACTTCGATGGCGGCGCGCTTAAGGGTCTGGGGCGACTCATGGGCGATCAGCATGGGCGACGGCGACTTCAGCCCGACCAGATTGACGACATCATAGCCCAGGTCTTCGAAGAACTTGCGAACCTGGGCGTCGCCCACCGGCATGTACGGCGTGACGACGCCGATCTTCTTGACACCACCATAGGCCTTCAGCGCCGCGTCGACGGCTGTTGAGCCCATAATCACCGGCACGCCCTTGGTGCGCTCCAGCACCCTGGCTTGAAGTCGGGCCGCGCCCTCGGCGCCGTCCCAAAAGGTCTCCGCCGACATGCCCATAATCAGTGCGCCAGGCTCCATGCTCATGGCCACGTCGATGGAGTCGAGCGTGGCGTCGCGGATGTTCTGCAACATCTCCAGAAAGCCTTCGTCGGTGCTGACCCTGGTGTCGGGGATCGGGATGCGACAGAAATGGTTGGTGACGTTGCGCGGCCGCATGTCGTCGTACTCGGGCTGAACACTGGTGTTGGTCGAGGGGGCCACCACCGCGAACTTCAGGCGTGAGCCTAGCGAATCCACCATCGACACACTCTCCATCTTGCGCGGCCCGGTTGGGCCGTGTTCGGCCCGACACTCGCGCCGCCGCCCCTGTCGTCCAAGGCTTTGCGGGGGCTGTATTCGCACAGCGATCATTCGACGGGCGGTTGGGGCCGCTGGCGAGCACGCGCCCTATGGTCGCCTCAAGTCGCACGCTGGAGCTTCCAACATGGCCGCCTATATCGTCGCCACGGTCCGCATCACAGACCCCGCCCGCTTCGCCGAATATGGCAAGGTGATCGCCGGCCTGAGCGAGCAGCATGGCGGCCAAGCCGTGGTGAAGGGGCCTGTCGCCGAAGTGCTGGAAGGCGAAGGCCTCGTCGGCGAGCGGGTGGTTGTTTCGCGCTTTCCCGACGCTGACGCCGCCCGCGCCTATATCGCGTCGGCGCAGTATCAGGCCGCCCGCGCACAGCGCGAGGGCGCGGCCGAGGTCGTGATGCGCCTGCTGATCGACTGATCTGCCCCAAGACGCCCCCTCCCACAAAATCCAGAGTAAATTCGATGTCCGTGAACCCTGTGAGCCGGGTGCAAGTTGTGATTGCCGGAGCGGGTCCGGTGGGCTCGGTGGCGGCCTACCGCCTGGCCCAGGCGGGGATTGACGTCCTGCTGCTGGAGAGCCGCGACGAGCTGCCCGAGGACATGCGCGCCTCGACCTTCCATCCGCCGACCCTGGAGATGATGGCCGAACTGGGCCTGCTGGACGACCTTGAGGCGGTGGGTCTACGCGCCCCGGTCTATCAGTACCGCAACCGGGCCACGGGCGAAGTCATCGCCTTCGACATGGGTGAGATCGCCGACGTCAGCCCCCACCCCTACCGGCTGCAGTGCGAGCAATTCAAGCTGACACGGCTGATCGCCGCCAAGCTCGAGGGCCACCCCCACGGCCGGGTGATGTTCAACCGCAAGGTCGTCCACTTCGAGCAGGACGAAGGCGGGGTGACGGTCAATATCGAGACCCCGGTTGGTCTGGAGACCGTCCGGGCCGACTACCTGATCGCCGCCGACGGGGCCAACAGTCTGGTGCGCAAGTGGCTGGGCGTGGCGTTCTCGGGCTTTACCTATCCCGAGAAGTTCCTGACCCTGTCGACCGCCCAGCCCCTGGAACCGTTCTTCGACGATCTGGCCCGCGTCAACTACGTGGCCGACGCCGAGGAATGGTGCGTGCTGCTGAAGGTGCCGGACTTCTGGCGGGTGCTGGTGCCGGCCCGCGAGGACGTGCCCGACGCGGCGCTGACCGCCGACGCCAAGAAGACCGCGGTGTTCGATGGTCTGACCGGCGGCGCCGGCGCCCAGGTCCTCACCCATCACCGCACCATCTACAAGGTTCACCAGCGGGTCGCCGACCAGTACGCCCACGGCCGGGTGCTGCTGACCGGCGACGCGGCTCACCTCAATAACCCCCTGGGCGGATTTGGCATGAACTCGGGCGTTCACGACGTCTGGAACCTGACCGACAAGCTGCGCCAGATCCTGCTTGAGGGCCAAGCCGCCCAACCCCTGCTGGCCCGCTACGACCGCCAGCGCCGCACCGTCATGCACGAGTTCGTTCAGGCCCAGACCATCAAGAACAAGAAGGCCATGGAGGCCTCCCAAGCCGACAATCGCACCCGCCACCAGGCCGAACTCCACGCCATCGCCGCCAATCCTGACGCGCGCCGACAACATATCCTGACCCAGGCCATGTACCCCTCGCGACAACGCGAAGCACAAATCCTCTAGGACCAAGCGATGAGCATTCTTCGCGGCGACATTCCTTCTTTTGACTTCACCATCCAGGTCCTGGTGATCGGGGCTGGGGCCTGCGGCATCAGCGCGGCCCTGGCCGCCAGCGACGCAGGGGCCGAGGTCTTGGTTCTGGAGCGCGACGCCACCCCCCTGGGCTCGACCAGCATGTCCACGGGTCTGATTCCCGCCGCAGGCACGCCGGAACAGGCCGCCCGAAATATCGACGACAGCGCCGAGCGCTTCGCCGAAGACATCGCCCTGAAGACCAAGGGGCGGGCCGATCCCAACCTGGCTCTTCACGTCGCGCAAGAGTCCGCCGAGACCATCGCCTGGCTGCGCGATACGCACGCGGCGCCTTTGCAATTCGTCGATGGCTTCCTCTATCCCGGCCATAGCCGGATGCGGATGTACGGTACGCCCAATCGGTCCGGCAGCGAACTGCAAGGCGCGCTGGAGGCCGCATTGGGCCGCACCGACGCCAGTCTGCTGACCAACGCCACGGTGCGTGATCTCTATGTCGATGGCGAGGTTGTGGTCGGTGTCCGCGTTGAGCGACCCGATGGCGACTTTGAGCGTATTGGTTGCCAATCACTGATTCTCGCGTGCTGCGGCTATGGCGGCGACCCGGAAATGGTTGCGACCCACATCCCGGAGATGGCCGAGGCCGTCTATCATGGCCATCCCGGTAACCGGGGCGACGCCGTGAAGTGGGGCCAGGCCCTGGGCGCAGAGCTCGCCGACATGTCCGGCTACCAGGGTCACGGCGGCCTGGCCGCCGGTTTCGGTGTGCCCATCCTCTGGCCCCAGATCATGGAAGGCGGCTTTCAGATCAACGCCCATGGCCAGCGCTTCTCCAACGAGGCGGCAGGCTATTCAGAGCAGGCCCGCGAGGTGAACGGCCAACCGGGGCGTGTGGCCTGGACGATCTCCGATGGCCGACTGCATGACCTGATGATGGGTTTTGAGGACTATCAAGACGCCGTGCGGGCCGGCGCGGTGCAGGAAGCCGCCGACGCCGCAGCGATCGCCGCGATCATTGGAGCGCCGCCGGAAGCCGTGGCTCAAACCCTGACCAACGTCGAGTCCTGCGTGCTCGGCGAGGTCGCCGATATCTTCGGACGAGACTTCACCGGCAAGCCCCTACTGTGCGCGCCTTATCGGATCGCCAAGGTGACGGGTGCGCTCTTTCACACGCAAGGCGGACTGGCGGTGAACGCCGACGCTCGGGTCAAGAAACTTGGCGGAGGCGTGTTTCCGAACCTCTTCGCCGGCGGCGGCGCGGCGCGCGGCTTATCGGGTCCAGGTCCGGCGGGCTATCTCGCGGGCAACGGTCTGCTCACCGCCACCACCCTCGGCAAGCTCGCGGGCCGCGCGGCCGCCCATCAAGTCACGTCGGGATCATGACGACGCCCTTCCCGCGCGACAGCATGTCCGCCAAGACCCTTTGCGACAAGATCTGGGACGCCCACGTCGTCAGCGAGGCTGACGGCGAGGCCATCCTCTATATCGACCTGCACCTGATCCATGAGGTCACCACCCCGCAGGCCTTCGCCGGCCTGCGCGCGGCCGGTCGCAAGGTGCGCCGTCCCGACCGCACCCTGGCCGTGGCCGACCACAATATCCCGACCGAGGGCCAGGCCCTGGGCGTCGACGCCGTGGCCGACGAGGAAGCGCGGCTGCAGCTGCAGACCCTGGCCCGCAACGTCGCCGACAACGGCATCCAGTTCTTCCCGATGGGCGATATCCGCAACGGCATCGTCCACGTGGTGGGCCCCGAGCAGGGCCGCACCCAGCCGGGCATGACCATCGTCTGCGGCGACAGCCACACCTCGACCCACGGCGCCTTCGGGGCCCTGGCCCACGGCATCGGCACCTCCGAGGTCGAGCACGTCCTGGCCACCCAGACCCTGCGCCAGAAGAAGTCGAAGAACATGCTGGTCCGCGTCGACGGCCGCTTAAGCCCCGGCGTTACCGGCAAGGACATCGCCCTGGCCGTGATCGGCGAGATCGGCGCCGCCGGCGGCGCCGGCTATGTCATCGAGTTCGCCGGCGAGGCCATCTCGGCCCTGTCGATGGAAGGCCGCATGACCCTGTGCAACCTGACCATCGAGGGCGGCGCCAAGGCCGGGCTGATCGCGCCCGACGACAAGACCTACGCCTATATCCAGGGCAAGCCCGCCGCCCCGAAGGGCGCGGCCTGGGACATGGCCAAAAGCCACTGGAAGACCTTCTTCACCGATCCGGACGCAGTCTTCGACCGCACCGTGACGATCGACGCCTCGACCCTGGTCCCGATGGTCACCTGGGGCGCCAGCCCCGAGGACGTCATCCCGGTGACCGGCAATGTGCCCGATCCGGAAAGCTTCGCCACCCCCGACAAGCGCTCGGCCGCCCACCGGGCGCTGGACTATATGGGCCTGACCGCCGGCCAGCCGATCTCCGAGGCCCGCATCGACCGCGTCTTCATCGGCTCGTGCACCAACAGCCGGATCGAGGACATGCGCGCCGCCGCCGCCGTGGTGCAGGAAGCCTTCCTGCACGGACGTCTGGTGGCCCCGCACGTCAAGGCCATGGTCGTGCCGGGCTCAGGCCTGGTCAAGGAACAGGCCGAGGAAGAAGGCCTGGACGCCATCTTCAAGGCCTCGGGCTTTGACTGGCGGGAACCCGGCTGCTCGATGTGCCTGGCCATGAACCCCGACAAGCTGGCGCCGGGCGAGCGCTGCGCCTCGACCAGCAACCGCAACTTCGAGGGCCGCCAGGGCCGCGCCGGGCGGACCCACCTGGTCTCGCCGGCCATGGCGGCGGCGGCGGCGATCGCCGGCCACCTCGTCGATGTGCGCACCTTCCTTGAGGAGACCGTCTGATGCAGGCCTTCACCCGCCTCGACGGCCGCGCCGTCCCGCTGTCGCTGGCCAATATCGACACCGACCAGATCATCCCCAAACAGTTCCTCAAGACCGTCGAGCGCGAGGGGCTGGCCAAGGGCCTGTTCTACGACTTCCGCTTCGACGGCGAGGGCAACGAGATCAGCGACTTCGTGCTCAACCGGCCGGAATACAAGGGCGCCAGCGTGCTGATCGCCGGCGACAATTTCGGCTGCGGCTCGAGCCGCGAGCACGCACCCTGGGCCCTGATGGACTTCGGGATCCTGTGCGTGATCTCGACCAGCTTCGCCGACATCTTCAACAACAACTGCTTCAACAACGGCCTGCTGCCCGTGGTGCTGGCCCCCGAGGAAATCGCCGTCCTGATGGACGAGGCCAAGGGCGGCAACCACATGGTCAGCATCGACCTGGAGGCCCAGACGGTGATCTCGCCGTCGGGCAAGACCTTCGGGTTCCAGATCGACCCGGTCCGCAAGGACAAGATGCTGCGCGGCCTGGACGCCATCGGCGAGACGATGATGCACGGGGCGGATATCGACCTGTATGAAAGCAAGCGGGCGATCGCGCAGCCTTGGCTGGCGCTTTAGCCAAGCCCTCCCCCAGTTCCGCATGCGCCCGCGGTTTGAGCCGATTGGCCTGTCACTTCGCCGCGTCCCGACGCTCAAACCTGAGTTCATGATCCTGCTCGAAGGGCCGGCTAACGCCGACCCTTCACCTTTCCCCTAGTGACCGACACCGCAGGCCTTGAGTTTGCGGGCATAGGTCGGATCGGCCAGCAGGGCCGTGGCGGCTTCGACCGGACGATTGGAGACGATCATCCGCGGACCGGCCTTAGCCAGCGCCTGGAAAGCCCCGGCGTCGGCGGGCGTGCGGTAGACCGCGTCCGGCGTCTCAGGACCGCCATAGGTTCCCGACATCACCGTTACGCCCATCGCCTCAAGCTCGGGAATGAAGGCGGCGTCCATCTTGCCAGGCCGCACCATGGCGATGAGGTGGTCGTTGAGCAGGCCGGCGGCCTTGGCCTTGGCCAGCATGTCGCGGTCGAACACCGGCAGGGCGATGACGGCGTCAGGCCGGCGCTGGCGTTGCCCCAGGGCCTGAGCGACCGTGTAGGACAGGAAGAACACCCGGTCGCCGGCCTTGGCCTTGTCCACCTCGGCCATCAGGAGATCGGGATCGGTCTGCGGCTTGACATCGAGCAAGATCAGGGCTTTGCCGTCGGCCCAACCCAGCACCTCTGACAGCAACGCGGGGGCGTAGGTAGTCGGATAGGCGGTAGTGTCGCGCACCTTCAGCTTGGAAATCTCGGCCCAGGTCTGGGTGCGGATCGCGCCCTTGCCGGTGGTGTTGCGATCCAGGACGTCATCGTGGTTCTGGAACAGCACGCCGTCAGAGGTCTGCTGAACGTCGGTCTCGATGAAGGCCGGAACCAGGGCGGTCGTGCGCTGCATCGTGGCGACGACGTTCTCAGGAAACTCCGGCAGGGGGCCGCCGCGGTGAGCGCCAACCAGGGCCACCTTCTGCTGGCGCAGGCAGGTCAGCAGTTGCGGCAGTCGGCCCTTGGCGGCGGTCAGCATGTCGGCGGAGGTCGGGGCGGCGGCCAGCGTCGGCGAGGCGGCCAACAGGGCGGCGCTGGCCAGCAGCGCCCGGAGCAGGATCTTGGTCATCTTTGCGCTTTCTTTGAAGGTGGCGCGGGTCGGTCGACCCGCGCCGGGGAAGGCGGGCGGGGTCAGAACTTGACGTTGACGCCCAGGAAGTAGCGGCGGCCCAGCATGTCGTAGAGGGCGGTGTCGGTGGCGCTCTCGCCGGTCCAGGCTGGCGGCTGGCGGTCGGCGAGATTGAGGGCGCCGGCCCGTAGTTCGACGGTCTCGTTCAGCCGGTAGCGTCCGCTCAGGTCGAAATAGTCCATGGCCTTAACGCCACGGGCGGTGGCGGTGGCCGATCCGACATTGGACGCGTTGCCCATCGCCTCGACCCAGCGCCAGCGCAGGCTCAGATCGGCTGGGCCGATATGATAGCCCAGGCTGGCCATGGCCTTCCATTTGGGGTGAGAGATGGCGTCGGAGCTGATCTGGCCGTTGCCGATTGTGCCGGCGTAGTTGACGAAGGACGCGCCGGCCAAGGTCTGGATCTCGTACTTGTCCATCTTCGAGATCAGGAGATTCAGAGTGATCGCTCCCGCCCGCTCGGACGCACCGAACGCCGCCAGATCGGCGCCCCAATCGACCTGCAGATCGACGCCCGAGGTGTGGTAGCCTGCGAGATTGAGCAGCGGCGTGGTGATGCTGGCGAAGCCGCCTGACGCCCCGCGATGGATCAGCTTGCAGTAGTAGTTGTTGGCGTCATAGGTCGGGTTAGCGGCCCCCTGGCCGTTGAAGCAACGCTGGGCGATGACGTCGCCGGTGATCAGGCCGATCGCATCGGTCAGCTTGATGTCATAATAGTCGATCGAGGCCGACAGCCGCCGCAGCAACGGCGCCTCGAAACGCGAGCGCCAGACCAGGCCGGCGGTGTAGGTATCGGACGTTTCCTCCTTCAGATCGGGGTTGCCCGCGACGTCCGACTGCACCGAGGTGCCGGCGAACTTGTGGGCGTCGATCACGCTGAGCGGGACGCCGTTGGCGATGCACAGGGCGCGGACCTGGGCGGCGTTGGGACCGGTGCGATAGGCGCTGGCGATGTCACAGGGATCGCCCAGGCCGGCGGAAATGCGTCCGACGGTGGTGCCGCTCTGTTCGGAGGGTCGGAACAGTTCGCCTACCGACGGGGCGCGGATGGCGTGCTGGTATCCGCCGCGCAGGCTGACCGCGTCGTTGATCTCCCAGGCGGCGCTGGCCTTGTAGGTGTGGACGCCGCCGACCGTGTCGTAGTCGGAGTAGCGATAGGCCAAATCCAGGTCGAGCTTGCGCATGAAGGGTAGGTCCTTCAACAGCGGGACCGCCAGTTCGAGGAAGGCCTCCTTCGAACGGGTCTCCCCGTCCGTCGATTTGCTCAGACCCGTCGTCAGGACCGTACCGGTGAGGCGCGCGGCGTCCGGCGAATAGGCGTAGCTGTTCTTGCGATAGCTGAGGCCCGCGGCGAACCGCAGGTCGCCGGCCGGCAGGGTCAGCACCCGGCCCTGGACGTTGGCCTCGGCGTTAGTCTGCCGCAACGTCGTGGTTTCGTGCATCTCGCGCAGGAGATAGGTCAGGCACGATTTTGAGGGTGCGGACAGGGCCAGCGGGTTCAGGCCGCCGTCGCAGAGGCTCTTGCCGCCATCGGCCGCATTGACCAGCGACAGGAACGAGGCCCTGTCGATATAGCCGCCCAACAAGGCGTTCTGCTCGGTGCGGCCATAGGAGGCGAACACGTCCCAGGTCCCGTCGATCACATCGAACCGGCCCTTCAGCCCGCCCAGGGCCTGGGCGACATTATAGGTCTGCTGGGCGATGTCGGGCGAGTAGCGGCCGGTGTTGAAATAGAACAGCAGGGGCGCGGTCGGGTTGGGCCGCGAGGCGGCGATCGCCTTGAGGTCGGCGGGTAGGAAGGGGTTGGTGACCGGCAGGTAGACGTCGCGGGTGATCGCCTGGTTGCGGCCATAGCCGCTCTGGTTGGAGACATAGTGGGCGTAGTTGAACTGCCCGTAGGCCTCGACGGCGTCGTTGAGCTGGTAGTTGACCTGGCCAAACAGGGTCTGGCGCTTGAGCGGCTGCTGCAGGGGCGCAGCCTCGCCCAGCGGCACGGCGACCTGGCCGTTGCTGGTGATGGTGTAGGGGCCGTCGGTGGGGAAGCGGTAGTTGAGGATCGGCGCGGAGATGGTGAACAGCGTGCCGTCGAGGTTCTGGCTGTAGGTGGCGTTACGCGGCACGTTGGTGGTCACGCCGTATTTGGCGAAGACGCCGTTGATCGCCGCCTGGGTCGGCAGGTTGGCCGCGTCGGCGTAGATCAGGCCGCTGGGCAGCACCGAGGTGATGCCGCCGTCCTTGAAGAAGGCGCGGGAATTTCGGTTGACCCGCTGGCGATCCATGTAGGACGCCGACAGCATCATGTGACCCTTGTCGTCGGCGAAGGCGCCGCCGACCGTGGCGCTCAGATCGGCGGTCTCGCCATCGCTGCGCTCGGTCTGGCCGTATTGCGCGTCGATCTCCAGGCCCTGGAAATTGTGCTTGAGCTTGAAGTTGACGACGCCGGCGATAGCGTCGGAACCGTAGATCGCCGAGGCGCCGCCGGTGATCACCTCGACCGAGTCGATCAGGCTGGGCGCCAGGGTGTTGAGGTCGATGGCGCCCAGCGGGTCGGACGGCTGCAGCCGGCGGCCGTCCAGCAGCACCAGGGTGCGGGGCGTGCCCAGGCCGCGCAGGTTGGCGTTGGCCCGCCCGCCGCCGGCCTGACTGGCCGAGGTCGAGCCGGAGGTCGCGGCGAACTGCGGCAGCTGGTTGAGGGTGTTTTCGATCGAGGTTGGCCCCTGAGCCTGGAGCACCGCCTTGCCGATCGTGACGATCGGGCTTTGGGCGGTGTAGTCTTGGCGCGCGATGCGCGATCCGGTGACCACGACCTCTTCGACCGAGGTGGCGGCGTCCACCGTTGGCGATGAGGCTTGGGCGTTGGCGACCCCGGCGTGAGCCAGACTCAAGGCGAGCGTCGACGCGGCGCCAAAGAGCGCGAAAATTCTTGACTGCATAGGAACTTAGATCCCCTTGAACGGTGACCTCCGCTCTGTCGCGGAGGGCGTCTAAGGGGTTAGGACGTGGTCCCCCTCGCGATCCTCACCCCTTTTTTCCGACGGCGCTCGGAAAGAAAAACTGTCGCAAATCCGTGGGAAGAAGACGCGCGCTCGGTCGCGGACTGTTCCTTCGTCCAGCGCCGCTGTGCATGTTCGGGAAGCCTCTTGTGACCTTGAAGGACGACGCCCATCGGGCCAACGCGCGCCCTCGCCTGCCACCGCCCGAACAGATCAGCCACGCCTATCGCCGGCCGCTGATGACCTATTTCCTGCGTCACACCGGCGACTACGCCGAAGCTGAGGACCTGACCCAAGAGGCGCTCCTGCGGGCGTTGCGCGCCGGAGCCGGCGAGGCGATCGAGACTCCCGACGGCTTTGTCTTCACCATCGCCTCCAACCTGCTGCGCGACCGCGCCAGAAAGCGCATCACCCGACAGGCCAACCGCCACATCAGCCTCTATCCGCAGGGCGATGGCGAGACCGCCGCCGAGCCCCTGCAACTGGCCGCTGAGGATTTGCCAGCCGACCGCGTCCTGATGGGTAAGGAGAAACTTCGAAGAACCCTCGACGCCCTGGCCGAACTGCCCGACCGCACCCGGGAGATCTTCATCCTGTTTCGGGTCGAGCGCCTCCGCCAGACCGAAATCGCCGCCCGTCTGGGCGTTTCGGTCAGCGCCGTGGAAAAACATGTTGTTCGGGCCGTGGCCCATCTGGCGCGGCGGTTCAGGTAGACTTTGACAAATTTCCCCACCCCTACTCCACCGTTCGAAGACGTTCACGAGGCCGCCGCCGCCTGGTGGATGCGCCAGATCTCCGACGATTGGACCGACGCCGACGAAGCCGGGTTGCATGCCTGGCTGGCGGCGGATATGCGCCACGCGGACGCCCACGGCCAGGTGCTGAAGGCGATGGCCGCATTCGATGATCAGGACGACGCGGCCGAGCTCCAAGCTTTGCGCCAACAGCGCCAAGTTAGCGCTGTCCCCCTTGGCGGCGCGCGACGTTCGTCCTCGCGCCCTTCGCGGCGCGCCTGGATGATCGGCGCGGGCGCGCTGGCCGCGGGCCTCGCGGGCCTTGCGGTGCTGAGCCGCCCCGAACCCGCACGGATCTACACCGCGCCGACGGGAGGCCCGGCCGAGTTCACCCTGGCCGACGGCTCGCGGCTGTCAATCGAGGGCGGCGGCGCGGTTGCGGTGCGGTTTGGCCGTCACGCCAGGAACCTTGAACTCACCCGCGGCCAGGCCCGCTTCGAGGTCGCGCACGACCAGGCGCGGCCCTTCGCGGTCACTGTTGGCGACCAGGTCGTGGTGGCCACCGGGACGATGTTCAATATCGATCGGCTGAGCCAGCGCTCCATCGTCAGCCTGTTGGAGGGACGGGTCATCATCCATCCGGTCCAGGGCGAGGGTCCAACCGTGGCTCTGGCGCCGGGAGAGCAAGCCGTGCTGCGCCCTGGAAGCCCGCCCCTGCGCCAGACGGCCGATGTGCGTTCGGCTGCGGCCTGGAGGACCGGGCGATTGATCTTCGACGACACGCCACTCGCCGAGGCCGTCGAGCGGGTCAATCGTTATGGCGCCAATCTTCGCGTGGGCGACGAAGCCCTGGCCCGCTTACGGGTGAGCGGGGTGTTCACGTCCGGAGACAACGCCGCCTTCGTCGATGCGATCACCGCCTATCTCCCGATTGCGGCGCAACGCGACTCCGACGGGCGCACCGCGCTGGTTCACCGCCCCGCCGGGGACTAGCCGTCGCCGCGAGGAGCGCTTGGCATGAGGTTCTTGCGCGTCACGGCCCACGGGATCTGCGCGACGGCGCTTCTGGCGACGGCGCCGAACCTGGCCCGCGCCGCCGAACCGCGCCGCGCCTTTGATCTAAAAGCCGCGCCGCTGGGCCAGGCGTTGCTGGCCTTCAACCTGGTGACCGGCGCCCAGGTCATCGTCTCGCGCGACCTGCTGGTCGGCCGCGTCTCGCGCCCGGTGCGCGGTCAGTACACCGCCAGCCAGGCCTTGGCGCGCATGCTGACCGGATCGGGCCTGCATGCCGAGCGCACCGGCCGAGGCGTCCTGATGATCCTGCCTGACCGGCCGCCGGGGGCCCCTGGGCTCAGCCCCAGCCCGCCCGCCGCCCAAGCCGCTGCGGAGATGGCGGGCGTGACGGTCACCGCCCCCCGCATCCTGCCGCCTGTCGCCCTGACCACGCTGAGCGGCGCGCGCCTGGAGCAACTGGGCGTGGTTGGCATGGATCAGGTCGGACGGCTGACGCCGGGCCTCAATGTCGTCAACCTCTCCCCGGCCGCGGCGGCCTTCTCGATGCGGGGCATCACCCAGGCCTCGGGGGACGCCAGCCGCGAGCCGAGGATGGCGGTGCTGCAAGACGGCATGCCGGCGTCCAAGGAGCGCGGCGCCTATTTCGAACTCTTTGATCTTGATCGCATCGACATCGCCAAAGGTCCCCAGCCCACCCTCTATGGCCGCGGGGCGATGGCCGGGGCGCTCGACGTCATCCAACACAAGGCCGATCCGCGGGCCTCGGCCTGGAACCTTCATGGCGAGGTTGGCGACCAGGGCCAGGGCCTTCTGGAAGCCATGATCAACCAGCCGATCGGCCAGGACCTGGCGGTGCGTGTCGCCGCCCGCTCGCGGGGGCGAGCTGGCCTGACGCCCAACCTGGCTGGTGGCGACGGCCTGGACTCCGTCGCCACCGACGCCGCCCGGGTTTCCCTGACCTGGCTTGCCAGCGATGACGAACGGCTTGACCTGATCGTCAACTACCAGCGGGATCGTCCCACCGGCCGGCCGCTCAAGTCCTTCACCTTCGCGCCCACCGACCCGGTCACGGGCGCGGCCCTGGGCGATCTTGACCGCTACACCCCGCCGGCCTTGAGCGCCGTCGACGAGACCGGAAGGCCTGCGGCGCTCGGCCTGGACCGCACCCTGGGTTCGGTCGCAGTCCTGGCGGCGCGCCGGCTGAGCCCTGGTCTGAAGCTGAGCGCGTCCCTGGGCTATCGCCGCTTCTACGCCGACGAGCGCCAGGACGGCGATGGCCTGTCCCTGCCGGTGATCAGCGTTTTAGAGCAGACCCGGGGCGTCCAGTACAACGCCGATCTGCGCCTGGCCTATGACGCTGGCGAGCGCTGGCGGGGCTTTGCCGGCGTCAGCCTGTTCCACGAAAGCGGCACCCAGCTGGCCTATTTCACGATCGACGAGCGCCTGCTCTTGGCGCGCCTTGTCGACGACCTGAGCGCGCCGGTCCCGCAGGGCCTCGACACCTTGACCCGGCCAGACCTCGTCGCCGACACGCTACGCCAATTGGCCGCGCGGCGCGGCTTCGACCTCCCGGGGGACGTGGCCCTGGGCCTGGCTGGCAACCTCAAGGGGGCCTATGTCGAGCGTAACCAGAACTTTGCCCGGACGACCGCCGTCGATCTCTTCGGTGACGTCACCTTCGCGCCCGGTCCAGGTTGGGCGTTGTCGGCGGGCCTGCGCTACAGCCACAACGACAAGGGCAGCGCCGTGGCCACCGCCCTGCCCGCTGGTCCGTCGATCCTGGCCGGAGCGGCTCAGGCCTTTGGCCTCTATCCGGCGCAGCGGGCCAGCCTGCTGGCTGCCTTGAGCGCGATCGGCGCCGGCGCCAGCGCCGCCGCGCCCCGTCAGTGGCCCAACTACGCGCTGGTGTTTCAACCGACCTTTGGTAACGGCGAAAAGTTCGCCAACACCTTGTCAGACGATGGCTGGAGCGGGCGACTGGTGGCGCGCTACACCCCGTCGTCGACCTTCAGCGCCTATGGCTCCTATGCCCGGGGGCGGCGCCCCAGCGTGCTGGTCGCCGGGCCGCCGCTGGCGGCCGAGGGTCCGGCGCGGTTTGGCGTCGTGCCCGCCGAAACGATCGACTCCGTGGAAATCGGAACCCGCGGCGTTGGCCTCGATCGACGCCTGACCCTGGACCTGGCGGCCTACGCCTACCGCTATGTCAACTTCCAGACCACCAAGCTGGTCGATGGCCAGTTGCAGACCCTGAACGCCGGCCGGGCCGACGCGACCGGGCTTGAGGCCGAGGCTCAGCTTGAACTATCGCGCTCGGCCCGCCTGCTCGCCGCTTACGGCTACAACCATTCCAGGCTTCGTAGCGGGGCCTTCGCTGGCGACCAGTTTCGCCTTGCCCCGGATCACAAGGTCTCGCTGAATCTAGAACTGACCTACGCCGCTCCGAGCGGAACGATCACGGTCCTACCGGCCTGGAGCTGGCAGTCGAAGGTCTTCTTTTCCGACGACAATGATCGCCCCGAACTCTCCCGCGGATTGATGCGCGATCTGGTGCAGGACGAGGTGCAAGGCGGCTATGATCTGCTGGATCTGCGGGTGAACTACCAGCCACGCGCCGCGAACTGGAGCGCGGGCGCCTTCGTCACCAATCTCCTGGATCGGCGCTATCTGCGGGAAGCCGGCTTCATCGGCGAGAGCTTTGGATTCACAGCATCGGCGCCGGGGACGTCGCGTCTCTGGGGGCTGTCTTTGCGTATAGTGAGTGGCGCGAGACATATCTCCGCCCAATAGGTCAGACGCTTCTCGCGCGTCTCCGTCGCCAGGTTGTCGAACATCCGCCCCCCGCTTCGCAACGCGGGTCGCGTCTTCCGCAAAAGGCAGCATCCGAGATCGACCTTGGGATCGCTTCAGAAGCCGGACCTCTCGGACAAGACCCATCGGCGACAATCGCCCCTGTCGCGGACAGCCGAAAATTTGCTCGCAGCAGGTGAATCTGCTCGAATCCTGATGGGCTTGGCCAAGCAGAGCGCTGCGCTGAGGTTTGAATTGACCTAGATCTCAGCGCACTGATGGGCACGATCCGGGCGAACCTGGGCTGGTCGCCCACGCGGAGGCCCCCTCGGACCGCACCTTGACCAGGACCTCGGGCGCGTCGCTGAACGCGCCGTCAACGCCCAGGGCGAAGAGACGGCGGGCCTGGGTCGCGACGTCGCCAAGCTGGTGCGGGAAGGTGGGCGCCGCCGGATCGCCGCAGCGCAGGTCGAGCGGCAGATCCTGGTTCTCGGGATTGACGCTCCAGACGTGGACCAACAAGCCCGCCGCATGGGCGTTGGCCACAAAGGCGCTCGGCGGGAGACCGCGGCCGTCCGTGTCGCGCGGCAGGATGATTTGTGTCTCGGGCCCGACGATATCAGCGAAGGCGGCGATCCGCTTCAGGCCATCGGACGACCAGACGTCCGACCAATTGGCGATGTGGTTGGCGGCCATAACCGAGGCGGGCGGCGCCTGGCTGTTGACCAGGAACATCAGCTTGATCGGCGTCAGTTTGCGCAACATCATCAGGGTCGAGGGCCAGAACGACTGGGCGTGGCGGTGAAGATGATCGTGGGCTTGTCCAGCTCGCGGACGGCCTGAGCCCAGGAAAAGGCCGGTTCGTGGTGACCTTCATCGACGATCACCAGGTCGACCGATTTGAGCAGGTCACGGAACGCTTCCAGGTCGAGGCCTGGCTCGCCATCCTTGCCCTCTGAAAAGGTCGCGCCGGGCGCCCGCTCCTCTCGGCGATAGAACTCGCGGTGAGCCGGCGGCTTGATCCCGAGTATCAGGTGCAGGGCGTTGAATGTGCCGACCCATATCTGCCGATCCCTGCCCGCCTCACTCATGATGTGGGCATACTGCTCGGCGACGAGTCGTCGGACCGGTCGGCTCGCCAGGTCCGCAGGCTCGGGAGGCAGCTCGGCGAGGTCGTCGGGATCGA
Source organism: Caulobacter sp. (assembly GCF_965279145.1). Classification (NCBI taxonomy): domain Bacteria; kingdom Pseudomonadati; phylum Pseudomonadota; class Alphaproteobacteria; order Caulobacterales; family Caulobacteraceae; genus Caulobacter; species Caulobacter sp. The sequence goes on along the minus strand of NZ_OZ257139.1, from coordinate 3,553,971 downwards.
GTCCCTCTTCCAGGCCCGTCTGGGTGTAGCGGGCACCAAGCTTGCTCCAGAACCGCGTCGTCAGGTCTTCGCCCATCTGGCGCACCAAGCTGGTGCGTGGCGTCAAGATCAGCGTCTTGCCGACGCCTGGCGAGGCGCAGGCCAGGGCGGCGATTACTCCCGACTTCCCCGTGCCAGTCGGCATCTTGATCAGCGCGGCTTCCTTGTCCGCGCCGTTACCGGCAACGCCGCGAGCGGCCAGGTAGGCTTGGGCGAAGGCGATGGCCCGACGCTGGGGCCATCGCAACCCCCGCTCGGGTCGATAGTCCGCCTCGCCCACCGTCCAGAACGGCCGCTTCTCGAATTCGGCGATCCGGCCTCGATAAGCCTCGGCCACCTCGCCGCGCGCAGCCGGAGGCAGGTCGATAGAGGCGTGACCGCCCTCGCCTTCTCTGATCAAGGCGCCGAGCGTCGCAACGCGTGAATAGTCCCTGGACATCTCACGCCCCCGCGCTCGCTACCTGGAATTGCAGAGCCTCCGTTCTACGGTGCACGCATGCGAGTCTCAAGGCCGCGCACCGAGAGCGCCAATGCGCAGGGTATCGAACGCGGTCATGCCCTTGGTGAGTTGAGCGAGGCAACACGCATGCACGGCGATCGTAGCGAACGCCTTCGCATGAACGAAAGCGGAAAAGAACGCGCACTCGTGTGCACACAATTCGCACACGCGCCGTCATAACCAATTGATTTTTATGAAACTTCCGACCAGTCCATCATCGGCGCGACGGAAAATCTATGCGGCTGAAATTGTTGCATTTTCCAATGGCTTCAGAGTTGGACGGCGGTGCGCGCACGATTTGCGACGTGATACGCCACCCTGTTCAGATTTGCGCCGACTGTCTTCGCACAGTCAGCCAATACAGGCCGGGCGGTCGTGAAGGTCGCGTCAGCCTGGCGCCCGTTGATCGGCGCGGGCGCCTGCATATAGGCGAAACCTTCCTTTCGAGCGAGGACGGACGGCCTGCTTTGCTGTTCTTCCCCGCAAAGCCCTGACACCAGCACCCTTGCGCCCGAAGGCCGGACGGCCGAACAATGGCGGCCGAACCGTCGGATCGGGGACCGCGGCCGTGTCGAGCGATAGCGCCAGTCTGCAAGCCCTGGTGCGCGAAGTCTTCGCGTGCCCCGACGATGTCGCCCTGGCCATCGCGACCGCCGCCGCCGATCGCGCCTTCGACGCCGGCGCCGTCATCCTGCGGCAGGGCGACACGCCAAACGAGACCTACCTGATGCTGCTGGGTCGGGCTCGCGCCCTGGCGTTCGGCCGCGACGGACGGGTGGTCGTGCTGCAGAACTTTTCTCCTGGCGACATGTTCGGCTCAACCGCGCATCCGACCGGGGACGCCAGCCTCGCCGACATCGTCGCCCTTGAACGGGTACGCACCGCCACGCTCCTGGCGGCTGACTTCCTGCGCATGATGGACCGGCACAGCTGTATCGGTCTGGCCCTCTCTCGCATGCTGCTGCGACAGCTGCGCGCGGCCACCGAGCGCATGGTCGAACGCACGACGCTCAGCGCCGTCGGGCGCGTCCATGCAGAACTTCTGCGGCTGGCTGAATTGGGCGACGGCTACGTCATCAGCCCGGCGCCGGTCCTCTCGCTCCTGGCGCTCGACGTACAGACGACGCGCGAGACCGTCTCCCGCGCGGTCAACGCCCTGGAGCGACGCGGCATCGTTCGCCGGACCAGCGAGGCGTTGACGATCATCGCGCCCCATCGCCTTGAGGACCTGATCGCCTAGAGCGCCGTCGAGACAACGCGATGATCTGGCGCTCCAGCCCTACGCGGTGAGGATGAAAAACGACCCCGGTCAGCTGAATCCCAGCGCATAGAGCCCCATGGCTCCGTCAGCGCTTGTCAGATCGCCCACGCGCTCCGTGCTCACGGCGGCTCCGCTGGCGACCAGCGCCGCGGCGAAGCAGAGGCTGCCGTGCATCGCACCCGGAGGAACGGAGGGGAGGATGCTTCGCGCTCGTTCGACTTCCGGTCCCAGCAGGATCGCTCCGGGTCCAAACGGGTTCCGCGTCGCGACGGCCAGACCATAGTGCCCCGCCAACCGAACACCGTCGCCGCCCGCGGACAGAATGGCCCGTGAAGCCCGTGACGCGGCTTCGAGATCGCCATAGGCAAGCCACAGCGTTCGCCCCAGCCATACGGGGGGCGCGAGGCGCGCGGCGTCTTCAGGAAGGAGCCCGGCGACATGCCTCAACAGACCGTCGGGATCCGAGGCCCCGATGTCGATCTCGAACTCGACGCACAGGAAAGCCGCCAATCGCGTGGTCGCGCCGGCATGCATCCGCCCGCCCACCGTCGAGACGCGCGAGGCCGACAGCGACCGCTGGCGACGGTGACACGCGGCCCAGAGCTTCCCGGCCTGAACACTGAGACCCGGCGGCGCCGTCGCAAGATCTCCGCCTTCCAGGATGAGCAGTTGCAGGGGCTCGGTGGCAAGCGCGGCCGCCTTCATGACCGCCAGCCCCATCGCCGTCTCGGCCGCGAGCCGCAAGGCGGCGGGATCGGCTGGCCCGCACCCGGGCGCGACCACGCTGACACGATCGCCCACCGTCTTCATGAGCGCATCGAACCGCGACGCCCAGGCCTCGCCATAGGGCTGCACGGAGCGTGCGCGAAAAGCGACCGGATCGACGGGAAGGACCACATGAAGTTCAGCGCCGGCGGCGGCCAGGGCCTCGGCGATGACGATGTCCGCCCCGGCGGCCAGGGCCCCGTAACCAAAGCCCACCTTCTCTTCGGCCACGACGCGGGCCACGGCTTGAACCAGAGCCTCGTCGTGGGGGGAAAGTCCGATCAGGCCCGCGAAATGCAGCGTGCGCGGCGGCCTGAAGACATTCAGCCACTCGGCGTCCTCGCCCAGCGTCTCCAGCACCAGCGCGAACTGCCTAAGCGTAATCGCATGATCCTCCCAGGCCTCCGGCGCCAGGGATACGGCCTGGGCCAGGGCGTCGCGGGCTTCGGGGGATCGGCGTAGAACGAGCAGCGCCTCGGCGCGGGTGGCCACCTGATAGTATGGGGTTTCGTGCTGCTCTTCCGGCGCGGCCAGCGCGGCCAGCGCGTGGAGCCGCGCCGAAGTCTCGTCGCCCGCCAGCAGAGACAGGGTGGCGGCGTTGATCAGAGGATAGGCGCCGCCGCCGCGCTGCGCGGCCAACCGATAGGCCTCGGCTGACCGGTGGTAGAAATTCCGCCGCTCATCCCCTTCGGCGCGCCGACCCAGTTCCTTGAGCAGCCGTCCCTTGAGGCTGAGGTCGGCGGGCGCCGCGGACGCCGCCAGGCCCGAAGCCTGAAAGACTTCCCAGGCATGGTCGGCGGCGCCCGCCCGCGCGAGGGCGGCGATATGCAAAAGAACGGGTGACTTGGACAAAAGACGCTCTCGATAGACGGATTGGACAAAAGACGCTCTCGATAGACGGAAACGAAGTCGGGATCTGGCCGGGCCTCAGGGGATGGAGGGCCCCTCGTTCTTGATGTCGGGATCGAAGATCACGCTCAGCCGCTCACCGTTGTCGGCGAGGAACTGCACGTGGAAGTTCATGAACTCGCTTCCGGGATTGCCTGGGCCGGGCCTGCCCGCGGCACGCCGCGCCACGCCGAAATACACCACGCGGCACCCCGGCTTCGTGACGGGCTCATCGAGCTCTCCCAGCGTTCCATCGGCATAGGCATGCCGAAGTCCGAAATTATTGGTGCTGGTCTTCCCCTTGGTGGTGCAACCCAGCTCGCCTTCCGTGAACTGCCAGTTCGCGGAGCGATCCAGCTCGACCATCAGCCAGCATTGTTGCGTGACCAAGACGTCGAACGGGGAAGGCAGCAGCGTGCTCTGCGAATGGAACGCCACCGTCGCCGCGACCTTCTTGGCGTAGCTCTCGATCTCGCCGGGCGGATCCGGAACCACCGACGGCAAGGCCACGAACCGCAACCTGGGCGCGGCGCTCGTATCGATCTTCAGCAACACATGGAGAATCGACTGGGGATTGAACTTGTCGGCCGGCGCGGAATCCCGCGGCATCGCCGCGAACTCGTTGCGGAAGCTGGAGAGCGTTTGGGTCTCCGTAATCGGCGTTTGAATGTTCATTTGCGCCTCCTCTGGGCGGGTGGGGTTTCCAGGTACGCGACACTCTTGTTGATCCCGTCGAGCATGCGGACCACGCGGGCGTCTTCGGGATCGAACTCGGACAGTTTCTCGGCGGCGACCCTGGCCTTGCGCAGGCGCTCCAGCGCCGCCGCCTCGTCGCCGGACTTCACCAGCAGGCTGGCCAGCGCGCGCTGAAGGGCGACCCAGTCGGCCTTGCGTCCCGCGTCGGAGGGCTGGGTCGCGATCAACGCCTCGAGTTGACGCTCCTGCTCCAGCCGTTCGTCGAGCGCGCGTCGAGGATCGCCCGCCGCGTCGTAGGCGTCGGCCATCCAGGCGTGCCGGTTGATGAGGTCCGACCCGATCCTGGGGTCGTCCTTCAATCCGCGCGCGGCCGTCTCCATCGCCGCCAGGGCCGAAGCGCAGTGACGCAGCGCCGCGCCGGAATCGACCGGCGGGCTGAGCACCGCCGTGCAGAGGCTGCCCTCGGCATAGGCCAGCTCCCGAAGATAGCCCGCGTTCCCTGGAGCCCGCCGCGTCAGCGCCTGGGCCAGATCCCGATAGCGTGTGAACCGCGCCCTGGCGGACTCGAAGCGGTCCCGTCGATAATCGGCATAGCCCAGCCAGTATTCACTCTGCGCCTGGTTGAGGATGTTGTCGGGATTGTCCGGATCGGCCGCCAGCAGGGCGCCGGTCACGCGATCGGCCGCTTTGAAACGGGTGATCGCCCGGTCCAGATGACCTCGGCTTTCGTCGTCCTCGCCGATGGCGTGCAGCACCCGCGCGTAGCGACGGCGCGACGACGGCGGCAGACGTTCGACGTCCTGCTGCTCGTAATATTGCAGGGCGCGGCGACTGACCTTGGCCAGCACCGCCAGGCGCTCCTCGCCCCTCAGAGTCTCGCGCAGATCGGTCTGCATGAAATCCACCAGTGACTCCGACTGCTCCTGCTGGCGCCCGGCTTCGGCGCTGGCCCTCAGAGCGAAGGCCGTGAGCAATCCCATCGCTAGCACCGCCGTCAGGGCGGCGGCCGTGACGGCCATCACGGCGCGGTAGCGCCTTTGGGCGTCGCGCTGGACGATCTCGTCCAGGCCCACGCCGACCACGCCCGCCACCAGCTTGAGGAAGGCCAGACGTTCGCCGTCGCCGCCGCGCCGGAAGTCCGCGGCCAGCGGGTCACCGGCCTCGCGCAGGGGCGGAGGAAAGGCTGCATCAGGCTCGCCGTCGAAGAGGGCCGCCAGTATGGGTCGATCCGGGTGCAGGGCGCGGAAGAGCTCCACTTCGCGCGCGACCCAGGGAGAAGCCGCCGCGTTGGGCGAGCACACGACGATCAGCGCTGCGGACGCGGCAAGCGCGGCGCGAACCTCGGCCGTGAGATCGTGGGCGGCGGCCAGCTCTTCGCGGTCTCGGAAAATCGGCGCGATGCGACGCGGAACCGTCCCCCTTCCGGTCAGGCGACCAATCAGCCGTCCAGGCAGCGTGTAGCGTTCGAGCCGACGATGCAGCCGACGGCCGATCAACGCGTCCCTGTGATTGTAGCTGATGAAAGCGCGGTAGCGCGTCGCGCCCTGCTCCCCGCCGCGTTCCATCGCCCCACCCCACGCATAACAATGTTCATCGAGCAGCGTGGCAGAGCTTGGCGCCCCATACAACGTAATCGTGTGTGTTCCCGCCCATCTCGCCTCGCGTGACGGCCGTCACGCGGCGACGAGACGCCGCGGGCCTAGTTTCAGCGCCGCCACAGGGGGTGGCTCTGGAGCACGACCATGAAAAATCGCAACTTCATCCTCGGCCTGGCGTTGGCCAGCGCCCTGACCAACGCCTCGCTTGCCCACGCCGAGGACACGCCCGATCCCAATGCTGCGGTCAAGGCGCGGACCGAGCAGTTGAAGGCCGAAACCGACTACACCAACGCCCAGACGGCGAAGATCAAGGCGCGGGCGGACGCCCTGAACCTGCCGGCGACCAAGGGCGAGACCAAGCTGGGCGAGACCGCCGGTGTCCTGGAAGCCGCGATGCTGTCCGCCGCCGCCGCCAATGCGGTGGCCGACGCGATCGCGGCCAGGATCAAAACGGACAGCACGATCATCCTGGTCGCGAACGCCGAGACGGTGAACCTTAGCCTGCCCGTTTCGCTGGCGGCCTATATGGACGACCTGGCCGGCGCCGCGACCCGAACTTCCGCCAATGCCTGCGCGCCTGCGACAAAGGCCGAGGTCGGAACCAGGAGCCTGGCCGCGATCGCACCGGTTCTCGGCGCGGTGATCGGCGCGCTCAAGGTCGACACGGAGGTGCAGGGCGTCAGCGTCTCGCTGAATGATCGCGTCCTCGTCAACGCCCTGGCGGCCAGGCTCGCCACGAGCAGCCGCGCGGTCATCGTACCGTCGGAAGCCACGCGGATCACTCGCCAGACCTCCCCGGCGCCGGGCTCCCTGGCCGCCTCCTGGGCAGGGCTTAAGAGCGCCCAGACCCGCCTGTCCGACTGTCGCGCCGCGGTCGCCGGACAGAAACAGACCGACGCCACCAAGGCCAGTGTCGCCAATCTCGACCGCGGCCTCGCCCAGATCGACGCGTTCACCGGTGAGGTCTCCAAGGTCAGCCTCGGGGCGCCCAGCCTGCTCGCCCGCGCTTACCAGATGGAGGCGATGTCCGCCGGCAATCCCTTGGTGCTGCGCGTGGGGCTCGACCATGTCGGCGGCAGCCTGGTCAAGCGCAACACCGTGTGGACGGCGGTGGGCTTCAACAGCATCACCCTGACGGGCGGAATCGTCGCCGGCTACCTGCTGAGCGACCCTTCCAACGGCAAGGTGCTGGCGTCCGGCGAACTGATTTGCCGCACCGCGCACACGACCATGAAAGCGGTCCACTCCGGAAAGATCGCCGTCGCCGGCTGTGACGTGACGACCAAAGAGATGGCGGCGTCGCGATGAGCCTTCTGACCCTTTCCGCCGAGCAGGCCGCGCGGGCCGTCGCCCTCACGCGCGCGCCGGGCGCGGAGGCGCCCAGCAGACAAGATCCGTTCGATATCCTGTCACGCTATCTGCCGACCGAGACCATCACCCTGTTCGCGGCGGCCATGGCCGGCGTGGCCTCCCTGCCCAAGGCCGTGCCCGCCTGGGGACATGGGCGACAGGGATGGGTGATGTACGCGACGTTCGCGGTCCTGACGCCCGTTCTGTTCCTCGCGCTGTCCTACATCAAGCAGCGGGAAGCGGAGATCGAGGCCGGCCAGGCTCCGCAACCCTTCAGGCCGCATCCCTGGCCGCCGATCGCGTCCTGCATCGCCTTCCTGGTCTGGGCCCTGTCGATCCAGGGCGTCGTGAACGACCCTCAGGTCCTGAAGGAATGGGGCGGCCTGATCGCGTTCAGCGCGCTGAGCGTCTCCACCGTCCTTTCCCTGATCGACCGCGTTTTGGGCCTCAAGCGCCCCTGACACACCGCCGACCGATCTCTCCCGTCCTCCTCATGCAACGAGACGAAGAGGTTTTTCTAGATCACCACGGTGCGCGTATCGTCCGGGCGAACGCGGCCTCGCCCGTCAGCGAACAGCTGGCGGCGGCGGCGCGGGCGGAGGCCGACCGCAAGGCGGTGACCGGCGCAGACGCGGTCGAAGCGCCACCCGCCCGGCGCGGCGCTTCGATGACTAAGAGGACAGCACGGTCCTGAGCGGCAGTTCCGACTGGGCGAACGCGACTTCCTGGAGCGGCTCTTCATACGGCGCGCTGACGATCGGACCGGTCACCGAAGACAGTCTCAGCTCGCGACACAGCTCGAACTCACGACGCGAGCGCAGACCCGCCACGCTCTGGCGCAATTTGCGATCCAGATACAGCCGACGCATCGACAGGAACCGCCGAAGGTTCAACAGGCGCTGAAGTTCATCCTGACCCGACAACTGCAGCACCACCCCGTCCACCAGATTGGCGGGCAAGGCCTGGACGTTGAAAACCGGATCGTGGGTTCGAAGCTCGATACGACCAAACACCGGCCGGAGTATTTCGCGCAGTGGGGCGATGGCCGAGAACGGTAAGTCGCGAGGCACGTCATAGACTTGGGCGCTCAACTGCTTCACCGCCATCGCCGGCAGGGACGCCAGCTTGGCCTGATAGGCATCCCGCAGACTGGCCCGGACCATGCTCCACATGCGGAAATCGGCTTGCACATGGAGGTCTGGCCGGCGTCCGAGCGCGGCGACGCACGCGTCCAGCATGGTCACATCCGACCGCATGTAGTCGCTGTCCTCCAAAACCGTTCTTTCGGGCTCGCGCAGCATGAACTGCGGCTGGCTGGCCTCGAAGCGCTCGGCCACCGGGTTGTAGACCCCCCGCCATCCCAGTCGCGGCCCCTCGGCGGGACCCGTCGAGGCGCTGGCGACGGTGCGGGGCGTCGAGCCCCAAGGCGCCAGTTCCCGCACGCCGTCGCGGGTGACCACGCGCGTGCGCCCGACGGGCGGTGGCGGCTCTCCGCCTCGCATGGCCAGCAACTCGGTCTCGGGAAGACTTGAGAAGCGCAGGACCTCGGTCTCGTCACCCTCATAGGTGATCATGCACAGGTCATCACGGCCTTGAGTGCCGAACAATCGAAGCTGAAGTTCCGAGGCGATCTGCTTGAGCTCTTCGCCGTCAAGAAACTCGGCGTTGGGATCGACCAGAACATAGGCGCCGGGCGCGACCTGACCAAACCGTCGAGGCGGGGGCCAGCGGGATTCGACATAGAGAGCGGCGGTGCGATCGATCTTACTTGGTGTCACGCCGTCAACAGAGGGTTCCCGCGCGCCATGCTCAATACAGATTCTCAGACATGCCATGCCACCCATAATGCAATTCCTGAATTGCAAATATTACCAATACATTGATATTGAACTCATATTGAGTATAGATGCAAGCAATGGACAACAGATACAATCATTACTGAATACCTGAAACGGCATACACTTCATAGATCACCAAAAACGCCCTGCCCCGCGCTGACGGGCTGCGGCGACGGCGGTTCCGGCCAGACGCCGAAATGCTCCTGGCGACGGAGCCCCCTTCAAGCGGCGCTCCGCCCACGACTTGTCAGTGCGGCCTGCAGCCCGACAACGAGGTTCTGAATGTCTATGGGTTTGGGAATGCAACCGTCCATGCCCGCCGCTCGATACTGCTCCGTCTCATGGGCCAGCGCGCTGGCCGTCACCGCCACGATCGGGGTTCGGCGGCGCTCTTCGGCGGACTCGCAGTCGCGGATAGCACGGCAGGCCTGGAGGCCATCCATCCGCGGCATGTGGATGTCCATCAGGATCACATCCCACGGCTGCGTCCTGAAGGCGTCAACAGCCTCGACGCCATCGCAGGCCAGCGAGGCGGTGACGCCCAGCTCACTCAGCAGCGCGGCGAGCACCATCCTGTTGGTGGCGTTGTCATCGACGACCAGGACCCTCAGCGCCTGATCGGCTGTCAGTCGCTCGGCGGGCGTGGCCTCGACCGCACCGCACGCGTCAGCCACCGCCGGAGCGCTGACCTGGAATTCAAAGCAGCTTCCAACCTCTCCGTCGGGGGGGAGCAGCCTGATCCATCCGCCCATCAGGCCCACAAGCTCGCGGCAGATCGCCAGGCCCAGACCGGAGCCGCCGCTGCGACGCGTACTGGAGCTGTCGACCTGGACGAACCGTTCGAAGACCTGGTCGCGTAGCGCTTCGGGAATGCCGGGTCCGGTATCGCGAACCCGAACGGTCAGCGTCTCCGCGTCACCACGGATCTCGATGGAGACGCCGCCAGTGTCCGTGAATTTCAGCGCGTTGGACGTCAGGTTGCTGATGATCTGCCGCAGCCGCACCTCGTCGCCGAAACGGCTGTCGGCCAGATCAGGCTCCCGGACCAGACTGAAGGACAGGCCCTTCTCGGCGGCCAGGCCCGAATAGAGCTGGTCGAGCCCATCGGTGAGGGCCGCCAGACTGAAGACGGAGGGCGCCAGATCCATCCGGCCGGATTCGATCTTCGAGATGTCGAGCACGGCATTGATGATCTGCAGCAGGGATCGGGCGGACGACTTGACGATCGTCAGGCGCTCCTTCTGCTTCAGGGGCAATGGCGAGCGGTCCATCACCTCGACCATGCCCAGTATGCCATTCAGCGGGGTTCGGATCTCGTGGCTCATGGTGGCCAGGAACTCCGACTTGGACCGATCGGCGGCTTGGGCCTTGATCGCGAGCGCCTGGGCCTCGGAGGCCAAGGCCTGGGCTTCGGCGCGCAGGCGCTCGATTTCCGTCAACTTGAGCTCCAGGTCCCGATTGAGGGCCTCGGAGGCCAGGCGCGCGCTCAGTTCGCGATAGATCGCCCCCCGCATCAGGGTGGCCATGCCGATGGCGGCGAACGTCGCGGCGACGCCGATGAAGACATACTGGCCAATAAAATCCTGCGGCGCGCGCTGGGCCATGACCACCAGGCCGATGATCGCCGAAGCCGTGCTGACATAGGCGACGCGAAGGCTTGGGGCGGACGTCCCGAACACCAGCGCCATGAGCACGAAATAGACAAGTTTCGGGGCTTCGAAATGGACCAGCTGGTAGGCCAGCACATTGGCCATGAAGAGCCCGTTGATGCAGAGAACGGCCAGCTCAAGGCGCCAGCGCTCGGTTCTCGCTTCCCGGCCGAACGACCACCAGAAATAGAGCCCTGACAAGCAGGCGGCGATCGCCAGGGCCTCGAACACCAGCAGTGAAGATCCCTGTTCGTAGAAGGGATGCGAGGCGCCGATGAAGGCGTAGTAGAGACTGGCCGCCAGGAAATACCCGCGCACGATCGGGCGATAGGCGGCGGCGATCGCCACCGACGCAGGCCGGGCGGGAGACGCCCCGCCGGCTCGGATACGCCGCGGATTGTCCGGCTTGCTGGTCACGCGGCTCTGCGCTCGACCTGGCGCCATCGGGTCTCGAACCCCTGGATTCGCCACGGACCTTGCAAGGCCTCCTTGCGGGGGGCGCCGCTCGCGGCCGTCGCACTGATCCTTACCGCCACGCGCACACCTCCCCACTATGAGCAGAATAAATGTTGCGTGAACTTGTTAACGCGGCAGAAATCATAGATGCGACACTTCGCCTCTACCTGCCCGTTTTGAGTAATCCTGTCTCCGACCGCCCGCTGAACGCCAGCGCTCCATGACGGCGGCGCAGACCAGGGCCGGAGACCGCCCTAGCCCGGCGAGCCACCCTCATGGCGTCGACACGTGACGCCTATCGCCCGGCCTGCGCATGAAGGTGGCGACCGAGCTGGACCCTAGCCGTGGGCCTTCTGTCGCGCCGTCGCCAGAAGCGCGGCCGCCTGCGCCTTGCGCCCTCGATCGGCCAGATCGCGGCCGGGGCGCGCCGGCGCGTTGAGCGCGCGCTGAAGCGCCGCCTCGGCCCCGGCATAGTCACCCTGACGCATCAGGAAATCACCGTAGAAGAAATTGGAGTCGACGCCGTTCGGACTGATCGCCACGGCCTTGGTGAGATAGGCGCGCGCCTTTCCCGGATCGCCGAAGCCGATCGGGAAACCCGGCACCTGGGCATAGAGCGAACCCAGGCTCGTATAGACCGAGCCGTCGCCGAGCGCGTTCGGATTGATCTTTTCGGCGCGCTCCAGCATGCCCCGCGCGCTCTTGGCCAGGGCCAGGCCGCCCATGCCGCCCTTGGCGCCGGCTTCGGTCGCGGTCGAGATCGCCTCCCAGACCAGAGGCTCGGCGCGGTTGGGATATTGCTTGGCCAGGGCGTCGGCTTCTGCCGCCAGCCTGGCGGCCTCGGCGGCCTGGGCCGCCTTGTCCTTGATCTCGTAATTCACGTGGGCCCAGGTCCGGGCCAGGCCGTCCACCCGTCCGTCAAAGGCGGGGTCACCGGCGAAGGCCGGCAGGGCCAGGGCGCTGACCGCGGCGGCCAGGGCGAGCATCGAAAGCGTTTTCATGGAAACTCCGGCAGTCAGTTGGCGAACAGCCCCGCGGCCTTGCGGTCGTTGGCCGACAGGGCGCGGTCGATCAGTTGCGGGAAGATGGCGTTGAGGCGGACGAACAGGCTCTCGGGGAAGCCGAAATAGACATCCTTCTTTCGCCCGCGGATGGCCTCGACGATCCGATGAGCGATCTCTTCGGGCGGATCCATGTTCATCTGGGTCAGCTTGGCGAATTCCATCACCGCCGGCGTATTCAGCGCCGTCTTGACCGCGCGCGGCGCCACATAGGTGACGTCGAGGCCCGTGCCCGTCAGCTCGCGCCGCAGGGCCTGGCTGAAACCGCGAAGCCCGGCCTTGGCGCTGGAATAGGTGACGAAGTGGGCGAAGTTGATCGAGCCGAAGATCGAACCCACATTGACGATCTGGCCGCTTCCCCGCGCCTTCATGCCGGGCAGAACAGCCTGAGTCAGCCGAACCGGCGCGATCAGATTGACCATGTAGCTGGCCATCAGATGTTCCGGCCCCTGCCACTCGAAGGGCCCGAAATGCTGGATGCCCGCCAGGTTGATGACGATGTCCCAGTCCCGAACGGCGATCGCGGCGGCGGCGGCCTCGACGCCCTCGGCGGTGGAGATGTCGTGCTGCAGAAAGCCCGAACACGCGGCCGGCGGCGCGCGGTCCAGCACGATGACGCGCGCGCCCTCGGACATCAGTCGCGCGCCGATCAGCGAGCCCAGGCCGCCGGAACCGCCGGTGAGAAGGATGGTCTTGTCGTTAAACATGGGCCACCGCCCGGTCATGCGGAATGGCGCGGAAGACGTTGGCGAAACGCTCGAAGATCGCCGAGGCCACCTCGATGATCGCCGCTTGGTCGGCAGGATCCTCGACCTCGTCCATCAGCTTCTGGAAGAAGACCAGGTGCTCCATGTCCAGCGAGCCATGCGAGGTCAGATAGCTGAAGCATTCCGGACCCAGGTTCAGGTTCCTGGCGACGGCCTCCGCGCCCTGGGTGGCCAGGCGAACGCTGGTGCCTTCCAGCACGAAGACCATGCCGAAGAAGCCCATCGGATTGACCTTGGCGATGTAGTCGTAGGCAAAGTCGACCATGCGCTGGGTGGCCTCGCGCGGTTGGCCGTTGCGCACCGCCTCGGCGTCGCCGCCGCAGTTGCGGATGTCATCGAGGATCCAGGCCTCGTGGCCGGTCTCCTCGGCGATGTATTCGTCCAGCGCATGGCGGTAGCGGTCGTGGGCGTCGTCGAGGCGCGCCTTGGCCGCCTGCATCAGCGGCACGGTGTGCTTCACGTGGTGATAGGCCTCGGTCAGATAGGCGATGTAGGTCTCGCGCGAGATCTGGCCGGTCAGGCCGTCCTGGATCTGCGGCACGCTGGCCAGGGTCTGCTGACCCTCGACGGTGGCGGCGACCAGTTTGGGAAAGAACGTCAAGGCTTAAGGCTCCTGCTCAAGAGGCTTGGATGAAGTCGCTGTGACGCGACAACAGGACCGCCCGGCGGGGACGGCCATTGTTGGTGAGTTCGCCCCGGGCGGGGTCGAAGGGGGCGCGGACCTGCCAGCGCTTGACCTGGGCGTAGTCGGGCAAGGCCAGGTTGGCCCGGGCCACGGCCTGGGCGATGGCGGCCTCGTCCATGTCGGGGATCAGCGGCACGATCAGCGCGCCGAGCTCGGCCTGGGCTTCGCCGAAGACAACCGCCTGGCGGATTTCGGGCTGGGCCAGGAGCTCGCTCTCCACCCACTCGGGCGCGACATTGCGGCCAAAGGCGGTGATGATGGTGTTGGTCCGCCGGCCTTCGATGCGCAGGAAGCCGTCGGCGTCGAGGCTGCCCAGATCGCCGGTATGGACAGCGCCCTGGTGCGGTTCGCGGCCGGCATAGCCAAGGAAAGGCTGGGGCGAGACGATGATCTCGCCCTCGCCGTCAATGGTCACCGACAGGTGAGACAGGGGCTTGCCCACCGCCCCGGCCTTGCGGGCAGACGGGGTGTTGAGCGCCACGACCGAAGCGCATTCGCTCAGACCATAGCCCTCATACACCGGCAGCCCCAAGCCGTCGGCCTGGCTCAGCAGTTGCGACGACACCTTGGCGCCGCCCACCGCCACCAGGTTCAGGTCGGGGAAGCGGGCGCCGGTGAAGGTCATCACCATCAACAGGGCCCGCAGCAGTTCGGGCACGACGATCAGGCTGGTGGCGTGCTCGGCGGCGATGGCGCCGGCTAGAGCGGCCAGATCCGGGCGGAAGGGGTTGTCCAGGCCTAGTTCGGCGGCGGGCAGGACGTGATAGCGCCCGCCGGCCAGCAGGGTCGTATAGAGCCCGGCGACGTTCTCCAGCAGGATCGACAGCGGCAGCAGCGGCAGGTGGCGGCCGGCATAGTCGGCGCCGATGGCCTCGACCAGGGCGGCGGCCGTGGCCTCCATCTGCTCCAGCGACAGGCACACGCCCTTGGGCTGGCCGGTCGAGCCGGAGGTGTAGGTGATCTTCGCCGTGCCGGTCGGCAGGGCCACGGGCGCCGTCGCGACGGGGGTGACGGCGATCGCCGTGCCCAGAATCTCGAACGCGCTGTTTCCTTCGGCCTCTTCCACCACCAGGGCGGCGCCGGCGTCGGCCAGGGCGTGCTCGCGCTGGGCCGGCGTGAAGAAGCCGGGCAACGGCAGGCTGGGCCAGCCCAGACGCATCAGGGCAAGGTCCAGCACCACCCAGGCCGGACCATTGGCCAGCCGCACCGCCACCGGGGCGCCAGGGCGGATCAGCGGCGCGAAAGCGAAGAGCGCCGTCGCCGCGTGCTGGATCTCGGCCTCGAGCTCCGCATAGGTCAGCGACAGGCTGCGCGTGCTCAGGGCGATGGCGGCGGGCTTGTCGACAGCGTGCCGGGCGACGGCGTCGAGAACCCGGCTCATCGCGCCAGCTCCGAAGGCCAGGCGGGATGCAATCTTGGGCGGATGTCAGCGACTTCCGGCGGCTCGACCATCAGCATCTGGGCCAAGGCCGGCAGGGCCGGCGCGATGGCCCCGACCATCACCTCGGGATCGCGGTTGTAGTAGCCACCCCAGTCGGCGGCGCCCTCGCCCAGCCGGCTCGGCTCGGCGCGGGTCAGGGCCTGGGTGGCGAAACCGACCCGGGCGAAGCTGCGCCGCAGCTGGCGGGTGGCGGTGGCGGCGGCGTGGGTGCAGCCCTTCTGGTGAAGATGACGCGCCAAGGCCAGGAACAGAAACAGCGAGGCGCCGGCGCTTTCCGACGCCAGGCTGCCGATCTCGGCGAGGGCGGAGCGGTCTACCGCTTCGCCTGACTTGCGCTCAATGGCCGCCTCGATGGCCTCGTCGAGATACTGCTCCAGAAACAGCGCGCCATCGTCGGCCAGACGGAAGCCCACGGCGCCATGGATACGGCCCTGGCCGTCCTGCACGCTCATCAGGGTGGGATAGTGCGCCCGGATCGTGCCGTTGAAGGCCGAGGCGTAGGCGGACTCGATATAGGCTTCCACCCGGCGACGTTCAGGCTGCATCAGGTGGTGAATGGAGATCACCCGGGGCTCCACCGAGGTGAAGCGCCGCACGCGATCAGCGTCGAACCGGAGGCTGCCGCGCGGCGCGCCGTCGTCGAGCATCATCACTTCAAGCAAGACCGATCTCCGAACTCTGGCGAGCGTCTCGACGCCCTTCGACAGCCAAGACGACGCGCCCGCCAAACCTCCTCAAGGGATTGCGATTGCGCCCGGGGATCGCTTACGAAACACTGGGAAGGTCGTCGGATTCCCGACGATGCGCCGTATTGCCGGCCGGAGCCTCGATCGAGTCCTTGGACGACAGCACCGTCCATCCCCTGCTCGCCTGCTACCT
The DNA here is from genome assembly GCF_965279145.1 of Caulobacter sp. Taxonomy (NCBI): domain Bacteria; kingdom Pseudomonadati; phylum Pseudomonadota; class Alphaproteobacteria; order Caulobacterales; family Caulobacteraceae; genus Caulobacter; species Caulobacter sp. Next base: position 3,538,099 of record NZ_OZ257139.1, on the reverse strand, counting down.
GGAACGGCGGAATGAGCTGGTGCGCTATTTCCGCGTCCGGCTGCGGTCGGAGGAAGCCGCCCAGGATCTGGTGCAGGACATCTATCTGAAGATCACCCCGCCGCCCGAGACGCCGATCGACAACCCCGCGGCCTATCTCTACCGGCTGGGCTCGAACCTGATGCTGGACCGGATAAAGACCCAGAGGCGCGCAGGCCAGCGTGACGCCCAGTGGCGCGGCGCAGGCGGCGCCAGCGCCATCGACTGGGATACAGCCGACGAGCCCCGGGCCGACGACGCCCTGGCCGCCCGCCAGCGCCTGGCGCAGATCGTCGAGATCGTGAACGACCTGCCGCCCGCCGTGCAGCAGGCGTTTCGCCTTCACAAGCTGGAAGGCCTCAACCACGCCGAGACAGCGGCGGCCATGGGCGTTTCGCGGTCCAGCGTCGAGAAGTACATCATGACCAGCCTCAAGCGCATCATCGCCAAGGTGGGCCGATGACGCCCGAAACTATTTTGAAGAAAGCTTGGAGGCGCCTGGGCCTTTGTGGCGTCATTGGGGCAAGCAGCGAGGCCTGGGCCTCGGGGAACGGTGAGCACCCATGAGCGGCGTGGACGGCATGATGGCGAATGCAGGCCTGCGCGACGACGCCGTCGCGTGGCTGGTCCGCGTCCAGTCGGACCAGGCCACCGCCGACGACTGGGCCGCCTTGACCCTGTGGCTCGAAGCCTCCGGCGACCATCTGGCCGCCTTTGAAGAGGTTGAGAGTGTCGCCGCTGAACTGACCGAACGCGCCGCCGAGATCGCGCCCGCGCTGAAGACGACGGCGCCGCGCATCGTACCGCTCAGACGCCGCGTCGCTCTGCCTGTCTGGTCCGCCGCCGCGGCGGCGGCCGCGGTCGCACTCGTCGTCGGCCCGATGGTCTGGCGCGGCTATCAGGGAACGCCCACGACCTACCGGACTGGGCCCGGCGAAACCCGCGACGTGGCCCTGGCCGATGGCACGCGCATCCGCATGGACGCGGCCTCGACCCTGAAGGTCCGGCTGGGCTGGCGCGCCCGTCGCGTCGAGATGGCAGAGGCTCAGGCGACCTTCGACGTCGCCAAGGATCCAGGCCGTCCCTTCCTGATTTCGGTCGGCGACCAGCAGGTCCGGGTGGTCGGCACCGAATTCAACATCCGCCACTACGACGGAACCCTGCGGGTGACCGTACGGCGGGGAATCGTCGAGGTGCGCCAGCCCGACCAGGGGCCGGCGCCCGTCGCGCGCCTCGTCGCCGGTCAGAGCCTGAGCCACGTGGTTGGCGAGACTCGCTCGATCCAGGCCGCGACCGATCCCGACCCCGCCTTCGCCTGGACCCAGAACCGGCTGGTCTGCGACAACGAGACCCTGGGCGACATGGTGGCCTATCTGAACCGTCGCTATCCGGTCCCGATCAAGGTCTCGCCCGCCCTGGCCGGCAAACGCTTCTCAGGCGTGATCGAGCTGGGCGACGAGACTGTGGTGGTCCAGCGCCTAGCTGGCTACTTTTCCGCATCCGTGCATCGCACCGACCGCCAAATCGAACTACGGTAACGCCATTCTGAAGGTCGGAGGGTGTTTCGTTGCGAGCTGACGCATGGCGGCGCTGGGCGATGACTGCCAGCTTCGCAGGCGTCGTCGGATGGAGCGGCGTCGCGCAGGCGGCGCAACGCCCCGTGACCTTCGACATTCCGAGCAAGCCGCTGAAGGCGGCGCTGGTGGACTTCGCCGTTCAGGCCGGCGTCTCGATCAGCACCCAGGCCGCCGCCGGCTGCGCGCCGACAAGCCGCCCGCTTCGTGGACGCCTCTCCCCCCGCGAAGGACTGACGCGGCTGCTGGCGGGAACCGGTTGCGGCTTTCGTCTGATCGACGCGGGCGCCATCGAGATCGTCCGCCTGCCGCCCGCCAAGCCTGCCGGTCAGCGGCCAGCCCAAGACGACCCGGCCCCCTCGAACCCGCTCGACGAGCTGATCGTGGTCGCGACCCGTCGTCCTACCCCCGCCGATCGTCTGGCCTACGCCGTCAGCGCGATCGATAGCGCCGCGATCTCGGGACAGGGCCTGCGAGACGCCAATGACCTCGCGCTCGCCGTGCCCGGCATGACGGTCACCAATCTGGGTCCGGGCCGTGACAAGATCATGCTGCGCGGCCTCTCCGACGGCCCGCTGACGGGTCGAACCCAGTCTATGGTCGGCCTCTATCTCGACGACACCCGACTGACCTACAACGCCCCGGATCCTGACCTGCTGCTGATCGACATGGCCCAGGTCGAGATCCTGCGGGGGCCGCAGGGCGCGCTGTACGGCTCCGGCTCGCTTGGCGGGGTCCTGCACCTGATCACCGAGCCTCCGCAAGCCGACCGCTTCGAGGCCTGGATTGGGAGCACTGTCGGCGCGACGCAGGGCGGCGATGCCTCGAAGGGCGTGTCGGGCATGGTCAACCTGCCGATCCTCAAGGGCCGGGGCGCCGCGCGCGCGGTGCTCTATCACGACCAGCAGGGCGGCTATATCGACGACGGCGGCCTGGGCCTCCAGAACGTCAACCGCTCCCTTCGCTCGGGCGTCCGGCTGAACGTGAAGGTCGACCTGGGCGACGGCTGGACCCTGACCGGCGGCGGGGCCGCGCAGTTCATCAATTCCGACGACAGTCAGTACGCCCTGGCCACCGAAGCTCCCTACACCCGCCGCAACCAGGTTCGTGAGCCACACGACAACGATTTCGCCGAGGCCCACCTGAATCTCAAGGGCGAGATCGGCCGGATCCAGGCGCGCTGGACGATCTCGGCCGTCGATCACGATATTACCAGCCGCTACGACGCCACCTCGGCGCCGCCCACCGCCCTCGCGTCGGGGCCAGCGGCCTATGACGATAACGATCGCACCCACAGCCTGGTCACCGAGGGCTCCTTGAGCTCGCCGGCGGACGCCCGCGTGCGATGGCTGGTCGGCGCATTCCTGGCCCGCACCCATCAGGATATCGACCTGGCCCTGACGCGCCTGGCGGACTCGCCCGCCCACGCCTTGTCCGAAACCCGACGGGACAAACTCGATGAGGCGGCGCTCTATGGGGAAGCGACCGCGCCGATCGGGCGGGCGCTCGACGTCACCCTGGGCGGTCGGCTGTTCACGTCCAAGACGCGCGTGACCAGCCAGATCAAGTCCGCGGACGGCGCGGTCGCGCCGTTCTCGGGCGGCCTGGAAAAGTCGGGCTTCGCGCCCAAGATCGTGCTGTCCTACACGCTATCGCCGACCGCGTTGATCTACGTCCAGGCGGCCGAGGGTTACAGGGCCGGCGGCTTCAACACGACCGGACCACGCGGACAGATCTTCTCGGCCAGTGGTCAGACCGAACCGCGCCGCCGCTATGACGCCGACGAGCTCTGGAGTCTGGAGGCCGGCGGCAAGGTTTCGTTGCTGGATGGCCGGCTACGCCTGCGCGCCGCCGCCTTCCAGGTTCGCTGGAAGGACATCCAGAGCGACGAGCTTCTCCCCTCGGGCTTGCCCTTCACCGCCAATATCGGTGACGGGCGCAACCTTGGACTGGAGATCGAGGGCGCCTATCGCCTGGGCGAGCTGAAGCTGGGCGCGAACCTGCTCTTCGACGCGCCCGAACTTGAAAAGGTCAACCTCGCCTTCCCGGCCCGCAAGGACGTGACCCTCGCCGGCGTGCCCCATCGCGCCGGCGGTGTGACGGCGCACTACGAAAGGCCGTTGGGCCGAGACCTCACCCTGGAGTTCGACGGTCGCTACGCCTATGTGGGCCACTCGCGACTGACCTTCGATGCGACGACCGCGCCCTCCATGGGCGGCTACGGGACGGGGCGCCTGGCGCTGGGTCTCTCCACGACCCGCTGGCGCGCGACCCTGGCCGTGGACAATCCCACCAATGCGCGCGGCGACACCTTCGCCTACGGCAATCCCTTCTCGCTGCGGACAACCGATCAGGTCACACCTCTGCGGCCTCGGACCCTCTCGCTCGGGGTCCGCGTCACCTACTGAGGCGGCGCAGTCGCGGCGGCCATTCAGGGGCCCACTCGCGCCTGAGCCGTGTCACAGTGCCGAACCTGCCTGATCGCTGGACAGGGCCGGCCGAGAGCCGGCCTGGCGCGACGTGACGCGCTTGACCCTCCAGGCCTGGACCGGGTCACGCGGCGCCGGACCGCTCGGCGCGGCCAGCGCCCGCAAGCGTTCGATAAGGTCGCCCAGCGTCTCGCAACGCGCGAGTTCGCAGTCGGCCAGAACGACGCCACATCGATCCTCCAGAGCGCCCACCAGCGCCATGAAGTCGAATGTCGAGATATCAAGCGCGTCTAGCCGATGCGTCCTGCATATCCCGTCTCCGAGCGGTCCGATCGCTCGGGCCGCGAAGGTGAGCAGGGTCTTTTCCGAGATGAAGTCGTGCGCTGGAGCCATGGTGAGATCCTCCTGAGCCAACGACGACAAGCTGAAGCAACGCCCTCAACGAAGATCGCGGGCAGTGGCGAAAATGGTGAAATCCGCCCACCGCCCCCTTGCTGCGGAGGTGATCGGCGGATCAGGTCGTGGACCCGTCTGCCTCGTCCAGGGCCGCCTCCAGCGCCCGCAGCAGCCGCGACCTCGCCTCTTCGGTCGGAGCCTCCTGGATCCTGGCGTTGAGGCGAGCAAAAAGGTCGGCGCGCTGGTTATGCCAGTCCAGCGCCGAGGCCTTTCCCGGCTCCAGTCTGGGCGCCCGCCCCGCGACCTGGCGCGCCTCGGAACGGGTCAATTCAAAGGTGTCGTCCAAGGCCGGCGTGGTGATGCGCCCCGCCGGAAAGCCCGCCGTCTCGAGCCGTTCCGCAAGGCCCGCCAGCGCTTCGGGTTCGCCATGCGCCAGGAAGACCTGCCCCCTGATCGGTTGGCGCGCCATCGCCCAACGCACCAGGCCGTTGGCGTCGGCATGGGCCGAATATACGTCCAGCACGCGAATCCGCGCCTTGACCTGAAAGTCGTCGCCCTGGATGCGCACCAGCTTCTTGCCATCCACCAGCAACCGCCCCAGCGTTCCGGCCGCCTGGAATCCCGAGATCAGCACCGTCACCTCCGAGCGCCATAGCAAGCGCTTGAGGTGGCGACGGATACGCCCCGCGTCGCACATGCCGCTGCCCGCCAGGATGATGTGCCAGTCTCGCAGCTTTTCCAGCTGATCGCTCTCCTGAGGCTTCATCAAGAGGTGAAGGTTGGGGGCGTGCCGCAGGCTGGTGAAGGGGTTGGCCTCAGTGTCGCGGTTCCACCCTCGCGCCAGGAAGACGTCAGTCGCTTCGATGGCGAGAGGCGAATCCAGGAAGATCTCACCGCGCGGCGCGTCGCCGGATTCCATGACCGCCAGGATATCGAGCAGCAGTTCCTGGGCGCGGCCGACCGCGAAGGTCGGCATCAACAGCGGCCCGCCGGCGGCGTGAGCCTGACGCAGTTCCTCGGCCAGAAGTCGGCGCCGCTCGCGGGTGTCGACCCTTTGGCGCTCCCGGTTGCCGTAGGTGGATTCCAGCACCAGATGATCGACGCCCGCCGCCCCCGTGGGCTCGGGCAGATAATCCTGACCGCCCGCGCCGAGGTCGCCCGAAAACAGGATCCGTTCCGCGTCGTCGTCAGGACCCAGGATCACCTCGACGGAGCACGCGCCCAGCATGTGGCCGGCGTTCCAGTACCGGGCCCTGACGCCCGGAGCGATGTCGACGATCTGGTCGAGCTTGACCGTCTCGAACAGGTCCATCGTCTTTGCGGCGTCCCTGGCGGTGTAGACGGCTTCGACGAGCGGGCGACCGCGTTGCTGATTGCGACGATTGAGGTGGAAGACCTCGCTCTCCTGGATCTCACCCGCGTCGGCCAGCATCACCTCGCACAGCGCCCGGGTCGGCGCGGTCGCGTAGATCGGGCCGGAATAGCCGGCGCGCATGAGCTTGGGCAGCATGCCAGAGTGGTCGATATGGGCATGGGTCAGCAGCACCGCGTCGATGGCGTCGACATCGAAGGGAAAGGGATCGTAGTTGAGCGCCTTGAGGGTCTTGGAGCCCTGAAACATCCCGCAGTCGATGAGGATGCTGAAGCCTTCGCCGCTCAGACGGGCGCAGAAGCCCGTCACGCATTCGGCCGCGCCGTGAAAGGTGAGACTGACGGCCATGGGATCTCTTTCTTCTTGTCTAATCGAGAGAATGAAGTCGCCGCGCCCGCGCCGTCCAGCCTTGACCCGAGCGGCGCTACTGCAATGACGAGCGCGGGCCCGAACAGCCGCCCGGAAACAAGAGCGTGATCCGTGCGTCGCGCACCGTGATCTGGATCAATCCCCCCCGCGCGGCGGTCCAGACGGCCCAGGACTCCTCCCGGATTGCAACGACTTTAATTGTCAGAGTATATCAGAGCGCAGAAGCCACGAACGCTGGCCAGCGCGACTGCAAGAGGAAACGCCATGGGTTATCGACTCCGTATCTCGCTTGGCTGCTTGCTCCTCGCCACCGCCTGCCTGCCTGTCTCCGCCCTGGCTGCGGACTATGCGCGCGCATCGTTCGGCAAGACGCCCGACGGGGCTGAGGTCGAGGCCATAACCCTGACCAATGGCCATGGCGTCAGCGCCACCGTGATCACCTACGGCGCGACGCTGCAGGCCCTGATCGCGCCCGACAAGGCCGGGAAGAGGGCCGACATCGTGCTCGGCTACAGCGACGCCGCCGCCTATGTGAAGAACGCCAGCTATTTTGGCGCATCGGTCGGCCGTTTCGCTAACCGCATCGGCAAGGGTCGCTTCACGCTGGACGGCAAGACCTATCAGCTGGCGCTCAACAACAACGGCGTCGCGGCCCTGCATGGCGGCGTCAAAGGCTTCGACAAGGTGATCTGGAAGGTCGCCGACCTCAAGAAGGGCCCCGTGGCCTCGGTCACCTTCACCCATCTCAGCCCCGACGGCGAGGAAGGCTATCCCGGAACCCTGACCGCCACGGCGACCTACGCCCTGGACGAGCAGAACCAGCTGACGGTCACCTATGGCGCCACGACCGACAAGCCGACGATCATCAACATGACCAACCACGCCCTGTTCAACATGGCCGGCGAAGGCTCGTCCGACGGGGCCATGGGCAACGTGCTGATGATCGCCGCAGACGGCTATTCGCCAGTCGACGCGGAACTGATCCCCACGGGCGCGACGACGCCTGTGGCCAGCGGCGCCTTTGACTTCCGCAAGCCCCGGATCGTGGGCGACCGCATCCGCGACGCCAGCGATCCGCAGATCGTCGTGGGCCGGGGCTATGACCACAACTACGTCCTGAACGGCAAGTCAGGCGCCGCGCCGCGACTGGGCGCGCGACTGTCTGATCCCAAGAGCGGGCGGGTCCTGGAAATCCTCACCGACCAGCCGGGCATCCAGTTCTATGCCGGCAACTTCCTCGACGGCACGACTTCAGGCAAGGCCGGCAAGATCTATCGTCAGGGCGACGGCATCGCCCTGGAGCCGCAGCACTTCCCCGACGCGCCCAACAAGCCGCAGTTCGCGCCGGTGCGCCTCGATCCCGGCAAGACCTACAGCAACACGATGGTTTTCCGCCTCACGACCGAGAAATAGGCGATGGCCGCGCGTCAGTGATTGTCGCGCGGCAGTCCCTTGGTCTGGGCGATCCTCTGGTACTTGATGGCCGGCTCGATCACCGCTCCGGTTTCCAGCTGACCGACCACGGCGCGCTGGATTTCCTGCCAGGGCGTCTGGCTTTCCGGATAGGCGTAGCCGCCAGCGGCCTCGAGCGCCTTGCGACGTTCGGAAATTTCCAGCGGCGTGATCAGCACATCGACGCGCGACTTGCGAAGATCGATGCGCACCCGGTCGCCGCTCTTCAGCAGGGCCAGTCCGCCGCCCGCCGCCGCCTCGGGGGAGGCGTTGAGGATCGAAGGCGAACCCGAGGTGCCTGACTGTCGCCCGTCACCCAGGCAGGGCAGCACGTGCACGCCCTGCTTCAGAAGATAGTCGGGCGCCCGCATGTTCACGACCTCGGCCGCGCCTGGATAGCCGATCGGCCCCGCGCCCCGCATGAACAGGATCGAGTTGACCGTGATGCCCACCGAGGGATCGTCGATCCGGTGGTGGTAGTCCTCGGGGCCATCGAACACCACGGCGTCGCCTTCGAAGGCTTCCGGATCGTCGGGATTGGACAGATAGCGGTCGCGGAACTCCTTGGAGATCACGCTGGTCTTCATGATCGCCGAGTTGAACAGGTTGCCGCGCATGACCACGAAGCCGGCCCGTTCAACCAGCGGCCTGTCGAACGGGCGGATCACCGCCTCGTCCTCGATCTCCACGCCGCGATACTGCTCGCCGATCGTCTTGCCCGAGACGGCGCGGGCGTCCTCGTGGATCAGGCCCTGGCCGATCAGCTGGCCGAACACGGCCGGCACGCCGCCGGCGCGATAATAGTCTTCGCCCAAATACTCTCCGGCGGGCTGAAGGTTGACCAGCAGAGGCACCTCCTCGCCGTGGGTCTGCCAGTCGTCCAGCGCCAAGTCCGCGCCGATATGGCGGGCCAGGGCATTGAGATGGATCGGAGCGTTGGTCGAGCCCCCGATCGCGGAATTCACGACGATGGCGTTCAGGAAGGCCTCGCGCGTCAGGATGTCCGACGGCTTGAGGTCTTCGGCCACCATCTCGACGATGCGCAAGCCGGTCTCGTAGGCGTTCTGCTGACGGTCGCGATAGGGCGCGGGAATGGCGGCCGACCCGGGCAGCGACATGCCCAGGGCCTCGGTCAGCGAGTTCATGGTCGTAGCCGTGCCCATGGTGTTGCAATAGCCGGTCGAGGGCGCCGAACTGGCCACCAACTTGATGAATCCGGCCTTGTCGATCTCGCCAGCGGCCAGCATTTCGCGGGCCTTCCAGACGATGGTGCCAGAGCCGGTGCGCTCGCCCTTGTGCCAGCCGTTCAGCATCGGACCGACCGACAGCGCGATGGCCGGGATGTTCACCGTCGCCGCGGCCATCAGGCAGGCGGGCGTGGTCTTGTCGCAGCCGATGGTCAGCACCACGCCGTCGATCGGATAGCCGTACAGCGTCTCCACCAGACCCAGATAGGAGAGGTTGCGGTCAAGGCCCGCCGTCGGCCGCTTGCCGGTTTCCTGGATCGGATGGACCGGAAACTCCAGCGCGATGCCGCCCGCGGTGCGGATGCCTTCGCGCACGCGCTCGGCCAGGACCAGGTGATGGCGGTTGCAGGGCGAAAGATCAGAGCCCGTCTGGGCGATGCCGATGATCGGTTTGCCCGACTGCAGCTCCTCCAGCGACAGGCCGTAGTTCAGATAGCGCTCCAGATAGAGCGCGGTCATGTCGACATTGTCGGGATTGTCGAACCAGGCGCGGGAACGAAGACGCGGCGGCTGGGAGGCGGACGAAGTCATGGCGGTCTGGAGCTCAAAATCCGAAGGGGCGGCGAAGCGTGGTCGAACCGGAAATTAGAGCGCCCCGACGCCCATTGCTACCACAAATGAACTCTTGTCTGAGTTTTAGTGATCGAAGCTCGACGACGCATGGCAAAGGGATTTCGCTCGGAAGGTTTGGATCATTGCCGCCCGCGTGGCGATTGCCGGGGCTCCAGCCGTCTCGAATTGTCTGCGTTTTGGTTTGACAGGTCAGGTCCAGCGGATATTTGTCCGAGTGAAAGCGGATATCTCCCCGCGACGAGAGGCTCGGCCATGGTGATGCGGTTCGTTCAATTGCGCGGCGAAGACGGCGACCGGATGCTGGCGGGCGTCAATGACGCGGGCCAGGCCAGACGCATCACGACCGCAGATACCCTCCTGAGCCTTGCTCAGGCGGCCCTGGCAGCGGGATGCACGCTGACGGAAAGCGCCCAGTCCCATCCGTTGGGCGACGAGATCGACCTGCCCGCCGCCATCGCCGACGGACGCATCATGGCCCCGATCGACCATCCGGATCCGGCGCACCTGGTGCTCAGCGGCACCGGCCTGACCCACCTGGGCTCGGCCGAGGGCCGCGACAAGATGCACAAGGCCGCCCAGGCCACTGACAAGCCCACCGACTCCATGCGGATGTTTCTGATGGGCGTCGAGGGCGGCAAGCCCGCTCCCGGGGAGACCGGCGTCCAGCCTGAATGGTTCTACAAGGGCGACGGCGGTCATGTGGTGGCCTCCGGTCAACCGCTGATCTCGCCCGCCTTCGCGCTGGACGGCGGCGAAGAGCCAGAGATCGCCGGAATCTATCTGATCGGGCCGGACGGCGCCCCACACCGCCTGGGCTTCTGCCTGGCCAACGAGTTCTCGGACCATGTCATTGAACGGGGTAACTATCTGTGGCTGGCGCATTCCAAGCTGCGCCGCGCGGCCCTGGGACCCGAGCTGCTGACCGGTCCCCTGCCCGCCGACGTGCGCGGCTCAAGCCGGATCCTGCGGGACGGCAAGGTGATGTGGGAAAAGCCATTCCTGTCGGGCGAGGCCAATATGAGCCACACCATCGCCAATCTGGAACACCACCACTTCAAGTACGATCTGTTCCGCCGACCGGGAGACGTGCATGTGCACTTCTTCGGCACGGCGACCCTGTCGTTCAGCGACGGTGTAAAGACCCAGGTCGGCGATGTATTCGAGATCGAAGCCGCGCCGTTTCACTATCCGCTGCGCAACGCCGTTGGCGCGGCTGAAGCGAAAGTCGAGGTTCGTATCGCTAGCCTGTGAGGGCCGGCCCTTAGCGGTTCAGCACGGCGCGCGTGTCTTCCAGCGCCAGGCCCACCAGACGCTCCATGGCCTGACGCGCCTCCTGCGGACGCTGGGCGACGATGGCGTCGAACACCTTCCAGTGTTCGGGCATCGGGTCGCGGGCCAGTTCGCTCTTGCGCTGCTTGAAGATCGTGGTCCAGCGCACGGCCGCGCCGATGCTGCTGGACAGACTGATCAGGGCGTCATTGCCCGTCGCTTCGAGCACGGAGTCATGGAAGTCGCGATCCGCCGCCCTGCCCGGCTCGGTGGCCAGGGTGTGCTGCTGCATGGCGATGAGGGCCTGGCGCATGCGCTCAACCTGTTGTTCGCTGCGGCGCTCGGCCGCGAAAGCGGCGGCCGAGGGTTCGACGATCATCCGCAGCTCGAAAAGGCCCTTGAGAAACTCGTCACTGGGCTCGGTCTCGAAGATCCAGGCCAGCACCTCGGGATCCAGCAGGTTCCAGCGGCTCCTGGCGTTGACGCGGGTGCCGGTCTTGGGACGACTGTCGACCAGCCCCTTTGCGGCCAGGATGCGGATCGCCTCGCGATAGGCGCTGCGCGAGACCCCCAACTGCACGCTGGCCTCGACCTCATTGGCCAGCACATGACCCGGAGCGTAACGGCCAGAAACGATCTCCACGCCGAGATCGCGGGCGATCGTCCCGTGCAGGCGAACAGAGGTTCGACCGTCTCGCGCGGCGTCGCCTTCAAGGCTGTCGCTCGTTCGTTTCGACACTCGCTCAGGATCCTCGGGCGATCGCCATGGCCAACAGGTGACCGATCATCACCCGTGTTTGGCAGGCTCTGGCGACTGGCGCAACGGCCAGCCGCCCGCCAGGTCTAGGCTTCGATATCCACGTCCTTGGTTTCCTTCAGAAACAGGATGCCGATCACGGCGGTGACGCCGGCGACGACGATCGGGTACCAGAGACCGTAGTAGATGTTTCCCGTTGCGGCGACCATGGCGAAGGCCGTTGTGGGCAGGAAGCCGCCGAACCAGCCATTGCCGATATGGTAGGGCAGGCTCATCGAGGTGTAGCGGATATTGGTCGGGAACATCTCGACCAGCATGGCGGCGATCGGCCCGTAGACCATGGTCACATAGATCACCAGCAAGGCCAGGATGCCGACCACCAGCGGCTTGTTGACCAGGGCGCTGTCCGCCTTGGCGGGATATCCGGCGGTCTTCAGCGCCGCGCCCAACTGGGCCTCCCAGGCCGCCTTGCGAGCCTTGAAAGTGGCCTTGTCGAGCGAGGCCCCGGCGAAGGAGGGCAGCACCGTCGCGCCGATCCGGACCTCGGCGACGGATCCGGCGGGCGCGGCGGCGTTTGCATAGGTCACGCCGGCCTTGGCCAGATACGACTTGGCCAGATCGCAGGAGGTATTGAACACCGTCTTGCCGATAGGATCGAACTGGAAGGAGCAGTCCGCGGGATCGGCGACCACCGTGACCGGCGAGCCGGCGACGGCGGCGGCCAGTCGCGGATTGGCGGCGACGGTCAAGGTCTTGAACAGCGGGAAGTAGGTGAGACAGGCCAGGACGCAGCCGGCCATGATGATCCACTTGCGGCCGATCTTGTCCGAAAGCCAGCCGAAGAACACGAAGAACGGCGTGCCGATGAGGAGCGAGATCGCCACCAGTCCATTGGTCAGCCCGCCATCGACCTTGAGCATCTTCTCCAGGAAGAACAGGGCGTAGAACTGGCCGGTGTACCAAACCACGGCCTGGCCTGCGGTCAGGCCCACCAGGGCCAGGATCACGATCTTCAGGTTTCCCCACTTGGCGAAGGAGTCGGTCAGCGGCTGCTTGCTGCCCTTGCCCTCATCGACCATCTTCAGGAACGAGGGGCTTTCGGCCAGTTGCAGGCGGATCCATAGCGAAACGCCCAGCAGCAGAACCGAAATCAGGAAGGGGATCCGCCAGCCGAACTCCTTGAAGGCGTCCTCGCCGACGACGTTGCGCGTCAGCAGGATGACGATCAGGCTCAGGAACAGGCCGAAGGTGGCCGTGATCTGGATGAAGCTGGTGTAGAGGCCACGCCGGTTGGCCGGGGCGTGCTCGGCCACATAGGTCGCGGCGCCGCCATATTCGCCGCCGAGGGCCAGTCCCTGGATCAGGCGCATGATCACCAGCGCCACGGGCGCGATGATTCCGATCTTCTCATAGCTGGGCAGCAGACCAACCACGAAGGTCGACAGGCCCATCAGCAGCATGGTGACCAGGAAGGTGTTCTTGCGTCCCCACAGGTCGCCCAGTCGGCCAAACACCAGAGCCCCGAACGGACGAACCGCGAAGCCGGCCGCAAAGGCCAGCAGGGCGAATATGTAGCCCGTCGTTTCGTTCACGCCGGAGAAGAAATGGTGGGTGATATAGGTGGCCAGCGAGCCGTACAGGTAGAAGTCATACCACTCGAAAACGGTGCCCACCGACGCCGCGCCAATGACGAGTCCGTCCTTGCGGCCGACCACCACACCGTCCTTCGCACCCAGATTCTTGGCGTTGGCCATGCATTTCCCCCGTTTTCGTTATCGCTACCATGGCATGAGTTGAGCGTCACGAGGGGTCACAATCAGATCGTTCGGCATTTTTGCGAACCCTGACGGCCGTTTGAAGGTCGACCATGCCCCAAACGATCGAGAAATGCCCCAATTTGCTGGAGTGACGTGACAAATCCTTCCCGGTTCGTCAGGGTCTAGGCTCCTTGATTCCACTTGAGATGAGCTAACATCATGAACGTTTCGGATCTCGTCGACGCCGCCGTTGCTGCTGACGACAAGCTGACCAAGGCTCAGGCCAAGTCGATCATCGACGGCGTCTTCAAGTCGCTGACGGAAGCCGCCGTGAAGGGCGAAGAAGTCTCGATCCCCGGCTTCGGCAAGTTCAAGGTCCAGGCCAAGCCGGCCCGCACCGGCCGCAACCCGGCCACGGGCGCCGCCATCGAGATCGCCGCCTCCAAGAAGGTCGCGTTCACGCCGGCGAAGCAACTGAAGGACGCCGTCAACGGCTAATCCTTTCGGGATGTGAGGCGGCCGGCGGGCTCAAGGTCCGCCGGCCGTTCTCTTGTCTGCTATACCAAGGCCAGTGGTCAGTACGGCGCCAGGGGCTCGCGCTCCCGGTTCGTCAGGAAAGCCGCGACAGTGCCACGCCTGAAACGGGCTCATCGTCCACGCCCCGCAGAGCGACAGTCGAAATTTGGTCAGGCCAGTTTCGATCAAAGATGTGGATGTGAAAGAGACATCAAGCCACGCTTCGCGTCGACCTGATGCCCTCCCCGACTACCAGTTGAACATCGTGCCGTCCTCGAGACGGTTCACAGGCAGGTAGGCGCGCCGGTACGGATATTTCTCGGCCAGCGCCTCATCGATATCGACGCCCAGGCCCGGCGCGTCGTTCGGGTGCAACATCCCGTCGGCGAAGGTGTAGGCATGCGGGAACACGGCGTCCGTCTCCGGCGTGTGGCGCATATATTCCTGCAGGCCGAAGTTCGGGATCGACATGTCAAAGTGCAGCGCCGCCGCCATGGTCACCGGCGAGAGGTCGGTGGCGCCATGGCATCCCGTCTTCACATGATGCATGTCGGCGAAGGCCGCGATCTTCTTCAGGTTCGTGATGCCGCCGGCGTGCAGGACCGTGGCGCGCAGATAGTCGATCAGCTGTTCCTGGATCAGGATATTGGCGTCCCAGACATGGCTGAAGATCTCGCCCACGGCGAGCGGCGTGGTCGTGTGCTGGCGAATGAGGCGGAAGCCTGCCTGGTTCTCGGCCGGCACGGCGTCCTCCAGCCAGAACAGGCGGTATGGCTCCAGGTCCTTGCCCAGACGCGCAGCCTCGATCGGGGTCAGCCGGTGATGAACGTCGTGAAGCAGGTGCACGTCCCAGCCCAGGGCCTCGCGCGCGGCCTCGAACAGCTTGGGCGCGTGGTTCAGATATTTCGACGTCGACCACAGATTCTCGGTCGGCAGGTCCGCGTCGGCGGGCTCGTAGAACAGCTTGTCGCCCGACACGCCATAGGTGCTGGCCAATCCAGGCACCCCGGTCTGCAGGCGGATGGCCTTGTAGCCCATCGCCTTGTATTTCAGGGCTTCCTGGATCGTGTCGTCGATCGTCTCGCCGTTGGCGTGGCCATAGACGGTAACGCCCTCGCGGCAGGCGCCGCCCATCAGCTGGTAGACCGGCAGACCCGCGACCTTACCCTTGATATCCCACAGCGCCATGTCGACCGCCGCCAGGGCGGTCATCGCCACGGGGCCGCCGCGCCAGTAGGAACCCCGATAGAAGAACTGCCAGATATCCTCGATCCGGTGCGCGTCGCGCCCGATCAGGCAGGGCAGCATATGGTCCTGCAGATAGCTGACGACGGCCAGCTCCCGCCCGTTCAGGGTAGCGTCGCCAATCCCATAGACCCCGTCGGAGGTGGTGATCTTCACGGTGACGAAGTTACGGCCGGGGCACGTGACGATGACCTTGGCGTCGATGATCTTGAGCATGAACCTGAACGTTGGCTGATAATTGGCCTTACCACTTTAGGCAGGCCGAACCACCAAGGCTAGACCTTTGGCCATAGCGCAGCCCCTTTTGCCGCACTATTTTTGCGCTCGCCCCGGTCCTGCCAGTCAGGCAAAAGAGTCCCATGACCACTTCGACCGCTGAAACCCGCAAGCTCTACCAGCAAGTCGCCAATGCGATCGCCGAGTCGATCCGCGAAGGCCAGTACATGCCCGGCCAGCGCCTGCCTTCGGAACGGGATCTGGCCGAGGATTACAAGGTCAGTCGCCCCACGGTGCGCGAAGCCATGATCGCGCTGGAGATCCGCGGTCTGGTGGAGGCACGCCATGGCTCCGGCGTCTATGTCACCCAGGCCCCCCAGCCCGAGATCACGGCGCCGGAACTTGATATCGGCGCGTTCGAGCTGACCGAGGCGCGGCGACTGATCGAGGGCGAAAGCTGCGCCCTGGCCGCCACCACGATCACTGACGCCGAGTTGAAGCAGCTGGCGGCGATCATGGACGACATGGTCGAGGAGAACGATCGCCACGTGAAGGGCGAGTTGGCCGACAGGCGTTTCCACGTCGCCATCGCTCAAGCCACCCGCAACAGCGCCATGGTCACCGTGGTCGAGAACCTCTGGGACCTGCGCTACAAGTCACCCCTCTGCCGGGCCATGCTGGAACGCGCGCGCCAGGTGGGCGTGCAACCGCTGATCGATGACCACCAGGAAATCTTGCTGGCCCTCCAGGCCCGGGATCCCAAGGCGGCCCGCAACGCCATGCGCGAGCACCTGGGCCGGGTTATCGACAACCTGCTTACAGCCACGGAGATCGATGCCCTGGAGCAGGCCCGCAGCGAGGTCGCGGCTCGCCGCGTGGAAATGATCCGCCGCTCACGGATCTAGGCTCAAGGCCCTGCGCCTGACCAATCGGCCGTGGCGGACGGCTTCCGAATATCTCTTGGGAGATGGCCCGGACCGGATTAAGCCGGTGGCCCGACGCCGTCTGCCCTGGTCGCCATGCTCCGGATCGCCGCCTCCTCCGCCCCTGTAAGGCGTAAAACCCGCCCCCGCCGACGCAAGTCCGTGAGCGCGTTGCGGCTCGTCCTGCCCGCTCTGGCAGGTCTGGTCACCGTGTCCATAATCACCCAGGCGGTCCTGCGCGCGACCGAGGCCAGGTCGTCCCGCCCGGTCGCCGCCGCCGCGTCCCTGCGCATGGAAAATCCACGCTTCACGGGAGCCATGAAGGATGGGCGTGAATTCCTGATCGTCGCCTCGGCCGCGACCCGCGACAGGATCGACCCCAACAAGGTCTCGCTTGAGGCTCCTCAACTGACCCGGGGCTATGGCTCCGACGCTCCGACCCAGGTCGTGTCCAGGCAAGGCGTCTATGACGAGGCCAAGGGCTCGCTGCTGTTGACCGGCGACGTGCGCATCAACAATGGCGAGGGCTACGCCTTCTCCACGGAAAAGGCCGTGATCGATACCCGAACCGGCCAGGTCATGGGCGACGCGGGTGTTCAGGGCTCGGGCGTGTCAGGCAACAAGGTCCAGGCCGACAGCTATTCGGTCACCGACAAGGGCGACCGGGTGGTTTTCAAGGGGCGAGTGCGTTCACGCCTCAACCCCGGCCACTGAGCGGAACGGCGCCCCGCTCATGATCCCGTCGACGCCCCGCCAATCCCGGCCCAAGGTTTGCTTCCTCTACATCGCCCAGACGCATCAGATCCTGCACAGCCTGCCGATCGCCGTCGCACTGGCGCGTGGCTGGCCCGGGCTTGAGGTCGAGATCGCAGCGACCACCCAGGAACATCTGGACTACGCCCGCCAACTTCTGGCGGCCCTCGGCGGCGCGCCGATCACCTCGCGCCTGCTGCCGCCGGCCTGGCTGCGCGGCATGAGGCTGAAGGCGGCCTCGACTCCGCCGAAGGCGCTGATGCTGGCCGCCAACGCCGTGGCCCTGGGCCGGATGGACGCCATCGTCACACCCGAACGCACCACCGCCATGCTGCGCAAGCTGGGCGTTCGCAAGCCGATGCTGGTCTATACCCAGCACGGCGCCGGCGATCGGGGCGGCGTGTTCGAGCCGCGCCTGCGTCAGTTCGATCTGGTCATGGCCGCCGGCCCCAAGCAGCGCGACCGCATGGTCGAGGGCGGCTGGGTGAAGCCGGAGAACTGCGCCATGGTCGGCTATCCCAAGTTCGACATTATCGACGCCCTGCCAGGCTCGCCGCTGCCGACCTTCCCGGACGCCAAGCCGATCGTCGTCTATAATCCACATTTCCACGCGACCTTGGGCTCGTGGCCCAGCTTCGGTGTCAGGGTGCTGGAACAGTTTGCTGCGGACGACCGCTTCAACCTGATCTTCGCCCCGCACATCCGGCTGTTCGATGGGGCCAGCCCAGTCATGCTGAACGCCCTCAAACCCTTCCGCGACCACCCGCGCATCCACATCGACCTGGGCGGTCCGGCCGCCATCGACATGACCTATACCCGCGCGGCCGACATCTATCTGGGCGACGTCAGCAGTCAGGTCTACGAGTTCCTGCGCACGCCCAAGCCTTGCCTGTTCCTCAACCCGACCCACGCGGCCTGGCGAGGCGACGAGAGCTTCCATCACTGGCTGTACGGGCCGGTGCTGACCGAGGTCGACGGCCTGATCGACCAGATCGAGGCCGCCCGCGCCGGCCATGGCGACTATATCCAGGCCCAGAAGACCGGCTTCGCCGAAAGCTTCGACCTGACGGCCACGCCGTCGTCGGAACGCGCCGCCCGCGCCATCGCCGACCGCCTGCTACGCGCCGCATGAACGCCGAGACATCCGTCCTGGGCCGCGTGCTGGCCAATGCCGGAACCCTGCTGGGCGGTCGCACGGTCAACGCCGTGGTCAGCCTGGGCTATATCGGTCTGACCGCCCACGGCCTGGGCGACAAGGGGCTGGGCCTGCTGGTGATGATCACCACCTTCACCCAGTTCCTGACGGAGGTGGTCAAGTTTCAATCCTGGCAGACTATCCTGCAATACGGCGCCAAACCCCTGCTGGAGGGCGACCGTACGCTGTTCCAGCAGGTGGTGCGGCTGTCCCTGTTCCTGGACCTGTCCAGCAGCCTGATCGGCCTGCTGCTGGGCGTGGGCGGAGCCCTGCTGTTTGGCTGGTTTTTGGGTTGGCCGCGCGAGCTCGATCCAGCCGCCGCCCTCTATGCCCTGACCGTGATCTTCACCACCTCGGCCACCTCGGTGGGCCTGCTGCGGCTGTTCGACCGCTTCCGCTACCTCGCCGCCGAGCAGGCGATAAACTCCACCGTCCGGCTGATCGGATCGGGCATCGCCTTCCTGACGCACGCGCCGCTATGGGTCTACCTGATCGCCTGGGCCGCCGGCCCCATGGCCTCGTTCCTCTACATCTCGACAATCGCGTGGCGAGAGCTGCTCCAGCGCAGGCTTCTGGAGGAATTCAGGGTGATCGGGCCGCTGGGCGCGGGCCTGCCCGGCGTCTGGAAGTTCGCCTGGGCGACCAATTTCAACAGCACGCTCGACGTGGCGTTCACCCACGTCATCACCCTGATGGTCGGTCGCCTGCTGGGCCCCGCAGACGCCGGGTTCTGGAAGGTGGGCCGTCAGGTCGCCGACGGCATGGCCAAGCCAGCCCGGCTGATGATTCCGGCGCTTTATCCGGAACTGGCCAAGATGCGGGCCCAGGGCGGTGACGCCGCCATGCGCAAACTGGCGCTCCAGATTTCCATGCTGGGCGGCGCTGTGGCGGGGGGGCTGCTGCTGTTGACCGCCCTGATCGGCAAGCCGCTGTTGATCCTGATCGTCGGCAAGTCTTCCGGCGCGGCTTCGGGCGTGATGACCTGGCAGGTCGCGGCGGCCGCGATCGGCATCCTGGCCCTGCCCCTGGAACCGATGCTGGTCTCGATGCGCGCCGCTGGCGCCGCCCTGCGCGTGCGGGTGATGGTCAGCGCCGCCTTCCTGCTCGCTGCAACGCCGCTGGTGATGACCTTCGGTCTGACCGGCGCCGGCGCGGCCCTGGTCGGCGCCGCCCTGGCCATGGCCATCGGCATGTTCCTGACTCTTCGCACGACACTTGCGCGATCGTCAGTGCTCAGAGACAACGAACCCTCTTGCGCCGACGAGGCAAACGACGCCAAAGGCGACAGGTGATGATGACTCCGACTGGCTCCGCGCGAACCGTACGCTTCGCCGATTTCCCCACCCTGACCGCCGCGCTTGATTTCGCGGCCAAGGGCGAGACGGGCGTGAACCTGTATTCCCTGCGCGGCGAACTGGTCGAGGCGCTGCCCTATGCGACACTGCGCGAGCAGGCGCTGGAACTGGCCCAGAGGCTGCTGGCGGCCGGCGCCACGCCTGGCGACAGCGTCGGCTTGATCGCCGAGACCGACGCCGATTTCGTCCGCGCCTTCTTCGCCTGCCAATATGCGGGCCTGCCGCCCGCGCCCCTGCCCCTGCCCGCGCCGCTGGGCGGCCGCGAGGCCTATATCGAGCAGATCGCCCGGATGCTGGCCTCGGCCAAGGCCTCGGTGCTGATCGGTCCCGCCTCCATGGCGGCCTGGCTACCTGAGATCGCCGCCAAGACCACGCTGAGCTTCGCCGGAACCCTGGCCGACCTGCCGGAAGCCGCCGGCGCCGAACTGCCGGTGATCGAGCCTGACCGCACCTGCTACCTGCAGTTCTCGTCTGGCAGCACGCGCTTCCCGACCGGGGTGCTGGTCACCCACCGGGCCTTGATGGCCAATGCCGTGGCCATCACCCGCGACGGCCTGAAGGTGCGTCCCGATGATCGGGCGATCTCGTGGTTGCCGCTCTATCACGACATGGGCCTGATCGGCTTCCTGCTCAGCCCCATGACCAGCCAGATGTCGGTCGACCTGATGCCCACGGGAGCCTTCGTGCGCCGGCCGCTGATGTGGTTGGACCTGATGACGAAGAACGGCGGCACTATCAGCTACAGCCCCACCTTCGGCTATGAACTGTGCGCCCGCCGGGCGGAAGCCGCCTCGATCGAACACCTTGACCTCTCGCGCTGGCGCAGCGCCGGCCTGGGCGGCGACATGATCCGTACGGGCCCGTTGCGGGCTTTCGCCGACCGGTTCAAGGCCGTGGGCTTCTCCGACACCGCCTTTGTCGCCAGCTACGGCATGGCCGAGGCGACCCTGGCCCTGTCGATGTCGCCGCTGGGTCAGGGCCTGAAGGTCGAGACGCTGGACGTCGAGCAACTGGAGCAGGGTCTTGCGGTCATCACCAGCGACGCTGACCGCGCCCGCGACTTCGCCCGCAACGGCCCGGTCCTGCCCGGCCACGAACTGCAGGTCCGCGACGAGACGGGCGCGATCCTGCCTGAACGCGGCGTTGGCCGGATCTATGCCCGCGGACCCAGCCTGATGCGGGAATATTTCGAACAGCCGGAAGAGACCGCCCGCGTGCTGTCAGCCGATGGCTGGCTGGACACCGGCGATCTGGGCTACCTGGTCGATGGCGAGATCGTCATCACCGGTCGCGGCAAGGACCTGATCATCCTCAACGGCCGCAACATCTGGCCGCAGGACCTGGAATGGACCGCCGAGGCCGAGATCGAATCGCTGCGCAGCGGCGACGTCGCGGCCTTCTCGACACCCGGTGAGGGCGAAGAGGTCGTGGTCGTGCTGGTGCAAGCGCGCGGCGGCGATCCCGAGACCCGCAAGGCCCTGGCCGAGCAGGTCGCCGCCGTCCTGCGCCTGCGTCACAGCGTCGAGACCCAGGTGCATCTGGTCGGCGCCCACGCCCTGCCCCAGACCTCGTCGGGCAAGCTGAGCCGCAGCAAGGCCAAGGCCGCCTTCCTGGCTGGCGCCTACGCCGAACGCGCCTGAGCATGACCAAGGGCGTCGTCGCTGTGACCGGCGGCACCGGCTTCCTTGGTCGGCGGCTGGTGAGCGCCCTGGCGAGGGACGGATGGACCGTGCGCGTTCTGGCCCGCCGCGATATCGTCGATCCGCACTGGGCCGACATCGAACCCCAGCTCGTGATCGGCGGCCTGTCGGACCAGCGGGCGGTCCAGACCCTGTGCGCCGGCGCGACCGTCGTCATCCACGTGGCCGGACTGATCAAGGCGCGCTCGCGGGCCGATTTCGACCGCACCAATGTGGATGGCGCGCGCGGCATCGCCCTGGCGGCCCGGGCAGCGAGCGCGCGACTGATCGTGGTGTCCAGCCTGACGGCCCGCGAGCCGTCGCTGTCGGACTACGCCGCCAGCAAACGGGCTGGCGAGGACGCGGCGCGCAAGGCGTTCGGTGAGGCTCTCACCATTATCCGGCCGCCGGCCATCTACGGACCGGGCGACATGGAAACGCTGGAGCTGTTCAAGGCCGCCCAAACGGCGCCCTTTCTGCCGGTTCTGGATCCCGCCGCCCGGATCGCGATGATCCACGTCGAGGACGCCGCCGCCCAGATCACCGCCGCCGCCGGCCAACATATCCCGGGCGTCTTTGCCCTGTCGGACGATCGAACGGACGGCTACAGCTGGTCTGAAGTCATGGAAGCAGTC
Organism: Caulobacter sp.; assembly: GCF_965279145.1. Lineage (NCBI taxonomy): Bacteria > Pseudomonadati > Pseudomonadota > Alphaproteobacteria > Caulobacterales > Caulobacteraceae > Caulobacter > Caulobacter sp. The sequence goes on along the minus strand of NZ_OZ257139.1, from coordinate 3,516,369 downwards.
TCTCGGGCGGTGGATCGAACGCCCCGCCTCATGAGAATTTCACCGTCGATTCTGAGGGGGCTGGCCTGGCTCTCACAGCATTTCGCGGCGATAACCGGTAACATTTCGATCTTCACATCTGGAAAAGCGCGAGAAATGCTCCATTTGGATTGGAGTCTTTCGCCCAGCGAAACGCTGCCCGTAACTATCGCGACGCGATACGGGATCGAATCCGGGTTCGCCCACAGCGTGCATTGGTATCGCACGAACGGGTTTTTGGTTGCGTGAACATGACAGTAGCATTCAATTTTGACAGGAATCCGACAAGAGGCCTGTTACTAAGTGCGTTAATTGGGCCCGCTAACGGGGGTATCGGCGAGTCGGCATGAAAGCGGTTACGGATCTTACCTTGCGTGAAATCGGTCTCGCTGCGTCCACGGTACTGGGGCGCACCGTGGAGGTTTCCGATGAAACACATATCAGCCGTGACCTGCAGGTCGATTCCCTGGCCCTGATGAACATCATCATGGAACTGGAAGACGCGTTCGACATCTCGATCCCGCTTGATCGTCTGGCCTCGGTCGAGACGGCGGGCGACCTGTCTGATTTGATCAAAGACCTTCGGAACAAGGGATAACCATGGGGCTGTTCGACAAGCACCTCGCCTACCGCGACGCCTATCAGGCCATCCGCGCAGCCGGGGCCGATCCCTTCAATGTCCGTTTCGACGCCGTCATGTCGCCGACCGAAGGCGTGATCGATGGCCGTCCCACGATCCTGTTGGGCACCAACAACTATCTGGGCCTCACCTTCGACGCCGAAGCGATCGCCGCATCGGTGAAAGCCGTCCAGGAACGCGGCACCGGCACCACAGGCTCGCGAATCGCCAATGGCAGCTTCGAGGCGCACGTCGAACTGGAACAGGCCCTGGCCAAGTTCTATCGCCGCAAACACGCCATGGTGTTCACCACCGGCTACCAGGCCAATCTGGGCGTGCTGTCGACTCTGGTCGGTCGCGGCGACCACCTGATTCTGGACGCCGATAGCCACGCCAGCATCTATGACGGCTCACGCCTCGGCCACGCCGAGGTCATCCGCTTCCGCCACAACGACCCCGAGGACCTCTACAAGCGTCTGCGCCGCATGAAGGATGTGCCCGGCGAGCGCCTCATCGTGGTCGAGGGTATCTATTCGATGATGGGCGACACCGCGCCGCTCAAGGAAATCGCGGCCGTCAAACGCGAGCTTGGCGGCTATCTGCTGGTCGACGAAGCCCACTCGATGGGCGTTCTGGGCGAACACGGTCGCGGTCTGGCCGAGCTGGAAGGCGTCGAGGACGATGTCGACTTCGTGGTCGGCACCTTCTCAAAGAGCCTGGGCGCCATCGGCGGCTTCTGCGTCTCCAACCTGGACGACTTCGACGTCATGCGCGTCGTCTGCCGCCCCTACATGTTCACCGCGTCGCTGCCGCCGGCCGTGGTCAGCTCGACCATCGTCGCGCTGCGCCGCCTGGAAGAAGCGCCGGAACTGCGCCATCGCCTGATGGCCAACGCCCGCCGCCTCTATGACGGCCTGACCAAACTGGGCTTCCAGACCGGTCCGACCGCCAGCCCGATCGTGGCGATCACCATGCCCAGCCAGGAAAGCGCCATCAGCATGTGGAACACCCTGCTCCACAACGGCGTCTATCTGAACCTGGCCCTGCCGCCTGCTACGCCCGACAGCCGTCCGCTGCTGCGCACCAGCGTCAGCGCCGCTCACACCGACGAGCAGATCGACAAGGTCCTGGCCGTGTTCGCGGAAGTCGGCGCGGCGCTGGGCCTGATCGACAACCAGCGTCAGCGCGCTTCGGCCTGATATGCGCGGGCCGAGGCCTCAGGCCTCGGCCTTGCGACGCGCGCGCTGCACGCGCCACAATCGCCACAACACCCCCGGGGCCGCCAGGACCGGGTGCTTCTCGCGCCACGGCGTCAGTGGCACGGCGATGCCTGTGTGGCGTTCGATCTTCCACGCCGCGTAGCGGGCCGCGCCCTCGAAGGTGAAGGCGGCCTTGACCAGACGGGCGACGTTCAGCGACTTGCCCAGCCTCCGCCGCACCCGCCAGGCCCTGGCGAAGCGGGCTCGCGCCTCTTCGGTCAGATTGGGCTGGACCGATCCCGGCGCGAGGAGGTCGAGCAGGCCCTGTTCACGCCAGCACCGGATCAGAAGCAGGTCGTAGCGCGCGGCGTCGAAGGCCAGGATGGACTGTTCGCGACCGCCCCGCTCGACCCGGAACTCGGCCTTGTAGGTCTGCTGGAACAGCGTCGACCAATAGGCCTGGGATGCCCCTTCGGCGGGGCCAAGCGCCGCCGCAAACCGCGCTGCCGAGTGGGCGGCCTCGGCGACGGCGTTGATCACGACCGGCTCGACCTCGACGCCGGAAGACCAGACCAGGGCCGAAGGCTGCACGAAGCGGGTCCAGATGGTGGTGTCGATTTCGCGCCCCCGCGCGGCCAGCGCGAACTGGGCCAGCGTCATCGAGGCGACCTTGGCGCGCAGGGTGCGGCCCTGGTGTTCGGCTTCGTGGTAGCTGACATCCGGCCAGAGCGTGCGCCCCAGCACTCCCCGCCAGCCGCGGCGGGGCCCGTCCGTAAGCACGTAGAAGTCCATGACCCCGTCGAGGTCACCGGTTCTGAGCACCGAACCGTAGAACAGCACCGCCACGGGATTCTCGAAGGCTTCGACCAGAGCGGCGGCGAACGCCACCGCGTGCGGCGGCGCCGGAGCACGCAGTTCGGCCTCGATCATCGCCGTAACCGCGCTGGTCATGACGCCAGGAACCGCAGGGTGGGCCCCAGCGAGACGGTCATGCCGCCGGTCCCTTCGTAGATCTCGCCATCCAGCACGAAGGATTCGCTGGTCTCTATCCGCAGGATGCTGGCGTCACCCCGGCGATAACCGCGCCGCGCCAGCCAGGGGGCGTCACCGCCGCTCAGCAGGGTCACCAGGGCCTTGAGCAGGCGCTTGGGCTGGGCGTCGACGTCCAGCGCCTTGAGCCCCTCGCGCGGGGGGCCGAAAGGCTTGATCCCCAAAGGCAGGCGCTTCAGCGTCGTAGCCATTAACAGGAAGCGGGGGCCCTTCGGCGCCGGTTCGCCGTCTATCGACAGATCGACCGGCACGCCCTCGCGCCAGTGGTCTCGCGCCCCTCCAAACAACGCGCCCGCCGCCGCGCCGGCCAGGGTCAGACCGACGGACAGCCCCTGAAAGGCCCCCATGCGGTTGACGCTCTTGGACATCCGGGTGGCCCGCACGAAGGCGCCCAGACCGAACACGAAACCGCGCAGGGTCGGGCGGCTGTCGTCCCAGGACACTTCCAGCGGCGCGCGATTCTTGATCACCGCCCCGGGCGAGCGCGCGGCGATCAAGGTCTCCCGCAAGGTCCAGTCGCGCGCCACGCCCAGGTCGATGGCCAGGACGTTGGTCTTGCCCGAGGGCAGGATGGCGATCAGGGGTGGCCGGTCACCAAAGGCGCGCGACAGCAGACTGAGGACATCGCGGATCGTGCCATCCCCGCCGTCGATCACCAGCAACTCGACACCGCGCGCCGCGAAGGCCCGAAGATCGACTTCCAGCGCCTCGCGCGTGGCCGGCTTGACCAGCATCACGTCATCGGGGGCCCAGTACTCCGCATCCCGTCCCATATTGGCGTGACTGCGCGGATTATGGACGACGCCGACCTTCATCAGCGCGACAGCCAGGAGGTGACGGAGCCCCTGGGCGCGACCAGGGCCTGCAGGATCTGCGCCGCGTGCACCACCAGACAGATCGCCGTCCAGGCCGCCACCAGCCCGAAACCGATATCCGGCCGGCCAACCAGTGTCGTGGCGGTCAGGAACAGCAGGTTGGGGTTCCGGCGCGCGGTGATCAGCCTGAAGAAGCTGTCGAACGGCCGCCAGGCGTGCATTTCCACCTTGAAGAGGGCCAGGAAGATCCCCTCCTCGATCCGCTGGGCCACATAGCCGCCGACAATGATCGCCAGCAGCAGCCCGCCATTCGGCACGGTCAGGCCCAGCGCGCCCAGACCAACGAACCAGGCCCACCACCAGAACGGCGGGTGGATCAGGTCGATGCTGTGATCGAAGACGTTCCCCCACTTGGACGAGGTCAGGGTCACCCGGGCCAGCTTGCCGTCGACGGTGTCCAGGAAGGTCATGATCCAGGCGCAGACTAGGCCGGCGCCGTATTGACCCGTCCAGAACAGGTAGAAGGCGGCCAGCACCATCAGGAAACTGGCGAAGGTCACCATGTTGGGCGTCAGCCCGGCCAGGGCGCACCAGCGCGTGACCACGCGGGCCGGCGCGGGCCAGACGTACTTGGTCACAAGGTCGGTGACGCCCTTATACGAGCCCTTGAACAGTCGCTTTTCGACGGCGTCCACCGTGTCCGGCGTCAGGCGCTCCAGCACCGGCGGCTCGCGCTTGCGCAGTTCGCTGTTGTAGGCCGAGCCCAGTTCCATCGCGGTCAGGCGCGGGGCGTCGCCCAGCACGACCGAAAGGTCCTTGCCCTCGGCCAAAACCCCCATGCCGGCGGTGGCGCGATCGCGGGGCAGGTTATAGGCCACCACCCGCCCCTCGCCGTCGACGAGAGCAACGCCGCGCCGTCCGGCAAGGGCGCGGATCAGCGATTCGTCGAACACCCAGCCGGCGTTGACCACGACCGCGTCGGAGCCACTGGGCGCGGCGGCTTCCGTGAGGCCAACGCGGCCATAGATGCGCGACAGGCGCTGGGCCGAGGTCATGCCCCAGATACGCGTCGTCGCCTCGCCGACGGTCACCGCCGCCAGGCTGGCGTCGCCGCCTTGATTACTTCCGCCGGTCAATGTGCAAGAACCCCTTGAAACCCGTGGCGATTGATAAGCAGCTTCGCGGGCCTATGACCAGAATCCGCGACCGAGACTTGTCGATATTCCGCATTGCTCACCTGTCCGATCCGCACCTGCCGCCGCCCAAGGGCGCTTTCGGCTGGCGGGACATCGCGTCCAAGCGCCTTCTGAGTCGCATTGCCTGGCGTCGCAAACACAAGGAACACCAGCCCGACGTGCTGGCCGCGATCGTCGCAGACATCAAGGCCTATGCGCCCGACCACATCGCCCTCACCGGTGACCTGACCAATTTCGCCTCGACCGTCGAAGTCGAGGCCGCGCGCCTTTGGCTAAGCTCCCTTGGCGCTTCAGATAGGATCACTCTGAGCCCCGGCAACCACGACGCGCTTGTCAAAGGCCCCGGACCGGAACGATTCGCGCCCTGGTCGGACTGGCTGGGCGACGATCGAGCGACCGCCTTTCCGCAAGTGCGCCTGCGGGGACAGGTGGCGATCTTCAACCTGTGCTCGGCCGTACCGACCGCGCCGCATCTGGCCACCGGCCGGCTGGGTCAGGCTCAACTGGCGCGCCTGGACGCCCTGCTGGCCGATCCGGCCCATCGCGATCACTTCCGTGTCGTGCTGATCCATCACCCGCCGATCCGGGGGGCGGTTTCCAGGCGCAAGTCCTTGGACGACCAGGACGCCCTGCGCGAGGTCCTGGCGCGACGCGGCGGCGATCTGGTGCTGCACGGCCACGCTCACGAAGGCCTGGTGTCGACCATGCCGGGCCCGGCCGGCGCCGCGATCCCGGTCCTGGGCGCTCCCTCGGCCTCCGCCATGGGGGGCGGCAAGCACCCGGCGGCGCGCTGGCACGCGATCGAGATCGACCGGGACGACGCTGGAGCGACCGTGGTTCGCGTCATCGCGCGCGGGCTGGATTCGCGGACGGGACAGGTCACGGAACTGGGTCGCTACGTGCTGGCCTGATCTCACCGCCCGTAGCGCATCCTCACGCGCAGAGCGTTCTCTCCGGCCTTTACGGCGAACCGCACCGCGTCGAACGACGGCACGCCGAACTTGGTCGCGGCGTCGTTGGAGAACCCAAATCCCTCGGTCGGCAAGCCCAGGCGATTGCGGTCAAAGTCACTGTTGCCGTTAGCGTCGTGATAGACGGCCACGGCGTAGACGTCCGGCCCGGGCAGGTTGAAACAGACTCGCATCGTCGGCGCGCTGGCCTTGGCCCGCAGGCGAAGAAGCTTTCCGCGCGGGGCCAGGAACCGGCGCGGATCTGACGGATAGACCGTCACGACCACGTCCCCCTCGGTCGAAGCCACCTGGGATATCTGGACAGAGAGCCGGCTCGCGCCGTCACGACCCGCGCAGTCTTCCTCGGCTGTCGCGGATGAGGCCGATACGAGCAGCCCCGCCAGCGCCGCGACAAACAACGCCGATCTTGCTTCCATGAAAAAGGCCGGGTCCCTATTGTGAATCGGCGGCGGACAACGCCACGAGGCGAGCCTGTTCATGACCAATCCAACCGCCGCGACGTTTGGCTATCCCCAAACCAGGGTGGCCGAAACCGACCACTGGCTCGTTCTGGTTCGTCCCAAACAACCGACATTTGGATCACTGGTCCTTATATGCAAGGAAAAGGCAGAGGCGTTCTCGCAATTGAGCACCCCCGCCTTTGCCGATTTGAAGGTCGCGATCGACGGAATCGAGCGATTGCTGGGCAAGGTCGTGGCCTATGAGAAGATCAACTACCTGATGCTGATGATGGTCGACCGCGACGTGCACTTCCACGTCATCCCCCGCTACGAAGGCGACCGTGTCCATGAGGGTCGCACGTTCACGGACGCCGGCTGGCCCGCTGCGCCGGCTCTTGGCTCGACCGTCGACCTGGACGCCGGGTCGGCGGCCGCTCTGGCGGGAATGCTGGCCCGGGAATGGACGGCGGTGTGAGCAGTCCAGTGCCCAACCTGCGTCTCATCGATCGTTATATGCTCAAGCTGGTGGCCTGGCCGATGGTCGGTTGCCTGGGTGTCACCGTCGTAGCCCTGCTGCTGGAGCGCATCCTGCGACTGCTGGACGCCCTGTCCCAGAGCAGCGCCCGTTTTGGCTATGTCACCGAACTGGCCGCCAACCTGGTGCCGCACTATCTGGGCTTGGCCCTGCCCGTGGCCTTCTTCGTCGCGCTGTTCATCGTGATCACCAAGCTGTCGGACGGTTCCGAGATCGACGCTCTGCTGGCCAGCGGCCAGTCGCTGAGCCGAATCGCGGTTCCGTTTGTCTGTGTCGGCCTTCTGCTGACCGCCTTCAGCGTCGCCCTGTTCGGCTACAGCCAGCCCTACAGCCGCTATGCCTATCGCTCGGTGATGCACGCGGCGGTCAACGCCGGCTGGAACGGCCGACTGTCGGGCGGGGCCTTCATCGACGAAGACAACCTGCTGATGACCGCCGACGACGCCGATCCGGCCGGCCAGAGCCTGACCCGCGTCTTCATCAGGCGGCTGGACGCCAAGGGCCGCGAAGAGGTGATCACCGCGGCCACCGCCGACCTCCAGGCCGACGCGGCCGGCGACAAGGTCACCCTGTTGCTGAGGCGCGGCCAGAGGATCGGCGCTGACGCCGCCGGCGGCTATCGCACCCTGGTCTTCGACCAGTTCGTCACCGAGATGCCGCTGGCCGGCGCGGCGACCCTGCTGCGCGCGCGCGGCGGCGACGAGCGCGAGCTGACCCTGGGCGAACTGGCCCGGCAGGCGGCCTCGGGCCATTCCGTGCTGCCCAGGGCGACCCTGCTGGCCGAGCTCTACGGCCGTCTGGCCCGCGCCGCCTTCCTGCCGTTCCTGCCCCTTCTGGCCTTCCCGCTGGGCCTCGCGGCCAAACGCGGCAACCGCACCCCTGGCCTGATCGTCGCCGGCGTCCTGCTGCTGGCGTTCCAGCACTCCCTGCAGCTGGGTCAGAGCCTGGCCGAGGCCGGCAAGGCCAATCCGGCCGTGGCGATCTGGACGCCGTTCCTGGTGTTCACGGGCTTCAGCGTCTGGATGTTCCTGGGCAGTCGCAAGCGTCCAGGCGACACCCCCGTCACCCGTCTGGTGCGGGCGATCGGCGACACGATCAAGCGCTGCGTCCGCATGGTTCTTCCCAGCAAGCAGGCCGCGTGATGAGGCTTCAGCGTTATGTCCTGACCGTCGTCGCGACGCGCATTCTCGGCGCCGCGGTCATTCTGATGAGCATCCTGCAGATCCTGGACCTGCTGGAAGTGACCACCGACATCCTCGACCGGGGTCTGGGCATGGGCGGGGTGCTGTACTACGCCGCCCTGCGCGCGCCGCGCCTGGTGGAGCAGATCGCGCCGATCAGTGTGCTTGCCGGCGGCCTGTTCGCGTTCTCGCAACTGGCCCGCGAAAGCGCGGTGATCGCCATGCGCGCCGCCGGGATCTCGGCCTATCGCATCGTGGCCATGGCTGCGCCCGCCGCGTTGGCCGTGATGCTGTTGGACTTCGCCTGCGCGCAGGTGATCGCTCCTCGCACCGATCCGATCCTGAACGCCTGGTGGCAAGCCACCACGCCGGCTGCCGACAGGAAGGCCGAAGGCCCGCGCAGCTTCCGGGTCGGCGACGACCTGGTCATCGCTGGCGCCAGCACGCCCGACGGCCGCGCCCTGACCGCAGTGAAGATCTATCGCCGCGACAAGACCAGCCGCCTAATCGAACGCATTGAGGCGTCTTCGGCGACCCTGGGCGCCAAGGGCTGGGAACTGCGCGACCCCGTCACCGCCCGGTTCACCGGCGAGCGCACCGACACCGTCAGCGCCAGCCAGATGACCTGGACCTCGCCCCTGCGCCCCGTCGACGTGCAAGCCCTGTTTTCCGACAATCCCGCGCCGTCCGCCGGCTCGGCCCGTCGCGCCCTGCTGAATGGCGGCACTGACCGTCCGGCCAGCTATTACGAGACGCGCCTGCTGGGGGCCTTCGCCGGCCCGTTCGGGGCGCTGATCATGTTGCTGCTGAGCGCGCCCGTGGCCCTGGCCAACTTCCGCAGCAGCCAGGGCGCGGTGCTGCTCACCACCGGCCTCGCCTCGGGCCTGATCTTCCTGGTCGCCGATGGCCTGCTGTCGGCCTTGGGCGAAAGCGGCGCGATCTCGCCCCTTCTGGCGGTGTGGGGCGGCCCCGTGATCTTCGGGGCTCTGGCCATCACCGCTCTCGTTTCCCTGGAGGGCTAATGCCTTTCGACGCTCAGAACGCCGACCTCACGGTCATTCCCGTCAGGACCCCGGCCGAAATGCGGCGGTTCATCGCCCTGCCCGCGCGCCTCAACGCCCGCGATCCCAACTGGATCACGCCCTTGACGATGGAGCGTTCGGAGGCGCTGTCGCCCAAGACCAATCCGTTCTTCGAGCACGCCGAGGTGCAGCTTTGGCTGGCCGTACGCGGCGGGCGGGACGTGGGCCGGATCAGCGCCCAGATCGACGCCCTGGCCCCCCAGGCGGAAGGCCAGAAAACCGGCAATTTCGGACTGATCGCGGCCGAGAACGATCCGGAGATCTTCAAGATCCTGTTCCGCGCCGCCGAGGATTGGCTGCGCGACCGCCAATGCACCCGGGCGCTTGGTCCTTTCAACCTGTCGATCAACGAGGAGGTCGGCCTGCTGGTGGACGGCTTCGACACCCCGCCGATGGTGATGATGGGCCACGACCCCGCCTATACGGGCCAGAGGGTCGAGGAGCAGGGCTACGCCAAGGCCAAGGACGTCTACGCCTATCTTTGCGACCCGACCGCCGACCTGCCGACCGTGGTGGTGCGTCGCGTCCGCCGTGGCCTGCCCGCAGGCGTCACCCTGCGCGAGCTGGACATGAGCCGCTACGACCAGGAAGTGGTGTCTCTGACCGAGATCCTTAACGACGCCTGGGCTGGCAACTGGGGTTTCGTGCCCACCACCGAGGCCGAGACGGCCCAGTTGGCCAAGGCCCTCAAACCCGTCATCGAAAAGAAGATGACCCTGTTCGCCGAGATCGACGGCGAGCCCGCGGGCTTCATCGTGCTCCTGCCCAATATCAACGAAGCGATCCGCGACCTGAAGGGCAAGCTTCTGCCGTTCGGTTGGGCCAAGCTGCTGTGGCGGTTGAAGGTCAGGGGCCTGAAGTCGGCGCGGGTGCCGCTGATGGGCGTAAAGCGCAAGTTCGCCGACACCATGCGCGGGCAGTTGCTTCCGTTCCACCTGATGAACGCCGGCCGCGATGCGTCCCTGGCGCTGGGCTACACCAAGTTCGAGTTCTCGTGGGTGCTGGAAGAGAACATGCCGATGCGCCGGATCTCCGAGGCCATGGGCGCTGAGATTTACAAGACCTATCGCATCTACGAGAAGGCGCTTTGAGCGCCTTTCAGGCGCTTGTCTTGGCCGGCTCTCGCGGCGGGGTCGATCCCGTCGCGGACTATGCCGGCGTACGCCACAAGGGCCTGATCGTCCTGGGCGGCGAGACCCTGCTGACGCGGGTGCTGCGGGCGGTGGATCAGGCGGGCGCGAGCTGGGTGGGAGTCTCGACCTCGGATCCCGAGATCATCGCGGCCCTGACCAGCATGGCCAAAGCCGGTCCGCTGCCCGCCGCCGGTGGGCCCAGCCAGAGCGTGCATGACGGCGCCAGCATCATGGGCACGCCGCTACTGGTCACAACAGTAGATCACGCCCTCCTCCAGCCGGAATGGATCACCGAGTTCATCGCCAAGGCCCCGGCGGACTGCGACATCGCCGTGCTGATGGCCCCGGAAGCCGTGGTCCGCGCCGCCGCGCCGGAGACCAAGCGCACCTACTGGCGGTTCAGGGACGGCGGCTATTCGGGCTGCAACCTGTTCCTGCTGAAGAACGAGCGCGCCCTGAACGCCGTCGCCTTCTGGCGAAAGGCCGAAAGCTTGCGCAAGCAGCCGTGGCGCATCGCGGCCATGCTGGGGCCGGTGATGCTGGTTCGCTATGCGCTGGGGCTGATGACCCTGGACGAGACGCTTGAGCGGCTGGGCCGCGCGGCCGGCGTCAAGGCGGCGGTGGTGCGGTCGTGCTATGGTCTGGCGGCGGTGGATGTCGACAAGCCCGCGGATCTGGATCTGGTGCGCAGCCTGGTCGAGGCGGCCTAACCTATTGTCCGCTCTTCCCCGGCGAAGGCCGGGAAGAGCGGATTTTAAAAGACCTAAGCCTCCACCAGTTCCTTAACCCACGACGCCGCCAGTTCGCGATTGCGCGGCAGGTCCTCGGGGAAGTCCATCTCCGCCCAGTCCAGACCCTGGATCGACTGCACCCGGACCACATCATGCTCCTGGGCGATCTGGTTGATGACGCTGAGATACCAGCGCTTCAGGCCCTCGGGCGTGCGCAGGGCCGCCTCGACAATGCTGGTAAACAGGGCCGCGCCTTCCGCATCGAAGCGCAGGAAGCCGATCGACTCGGCGTCATAGGCCTCGATCGTCTTGCCGATGGCGCGCAGCGACAGGCCTTCGGTCAGCACCTTCATGTCGTCAGCGTCGTAGCCGTCCTTGCGGTCGATAGTGACGGTGATCGGGGCCGCGGGCGCGGCGATCAGGCGCTCGGCGATGGCGGGTTCGAACAGGGTGTCGCCGTTCAGCAGCAGGAAGTCGCCGACCATCTCGCCCCGCGCCAGCCAGCAGGTTGCCAGATTGTCGGTCAGGCCAAAGAACGGGTTGAACAGGGTCCGCACGGCCATGCCGGGCAGGTCCAGGCTGGCGATCTCGGCCTCGACGGTGTCGGCCGCGAAGCCGGTGACCACGACAGCTTCGGTGATACCAGCCTGACGCAGGTGGCGCAGCTGCCAGTGCAGCACCGTGCGTCCCGACAGCTCCACCAGGCACTTGGGACGGGTGTCCGTCAGCGGCGACAGGCGCTTGCCCTGGCCCGCGCTGAGGATGATGGCTTTGGTCGGATGCGCCACGGCGACTCGATTCACTTCTGGCCGCACGCGTCGGCGTCTGATTCAGAACAGGAAACTACAGGATACAGCCGCGCTCATATAGGGCCACAGCACTCGCCCGGCGAGGGGCGAGACGTCGCATTATGCGCCCCGCGCCACGGCGGCAGCGGGTTCGTTCAAAGGCGTAGCCTCTCCTCGGGCCTTTCGCTCGCTGTAGCGGTCCACGAGATGGTCGGCGTGGCCGCGCGTCAGCAGGGTGAACTTGACCAGTTCCTCCATCACATCGACGACCCGATCGTAATACGACGAGGGCTTCATGCGGCCGTTGTCCTCGAACTCCTTCCAGGCCATGGCCACCGATGACTGGTTGGGAATGGTGATCATCCGCATCCAGCGGCCCAGCAGGCGCAGGGTGTTGACCGCGTTGAACGACTGGGAACCGCCGCTGACCTGCATCACGGCCAGGGTCCGCCCCTGGGTGGGACGAACGCTGCCCAGCTCCAGCGGCAGCCAGTCGATCTGGCTTTTGAAGACCCCCGTGATGGCGCCGTGCCGCTCCGGGCTGCACCAGACCTGCCCTTCCGACCATAACGACAGCGCCCGCAGTTCCTGAACCTTGGGGTGGGCAGCGTCCTCCGAGTCTGGCAGCGGCAGGCCGCGCGGGTCGAAGATTTGGGTTTCGGCGCCAAGATGCTGGAGAATCCGCGCGGCTTCCTCGACCAGCAGGCGGCTGAACGAACGCTCCCGCAGAGAGCCATACAGCAGCAGGATACGCGGCGCGTGGTCCGGTCCGCCGGGCGCTAATCTTTGAAGCTGGGGCGAAGGCAGATAGGCGGCGTCGAGCGCGGGCAGATCGTTCACGGAAACTCCTGGGCGACGGGCGAGACGTCATTGCGACGTCGCATATTTCGATTATATTCGAAATATGGAAATATATCCCGCCGTTGCAACCCTTTCCGCCCTGGCCCACGTCGGGCGGCTGTCGGCCTTCCGTCTGCTGGTTCAGGCGGGGAGCCAAGGTCTGCCCGCCGGCGAGATCGCCCGCCGACTGGACATCCTGCCCAACACCCTGTCCAGCCACCTGGCCATCCTGGACCAAGCCGGACTGGCGCATGCGCGGCGCGAGGGCCGCTCGATCATCTACACCGCCGACTATGACGCGATGCAGCGGCTGCTGGGCTTCCTGCTGGAGGACTGCTGCAACGGCGCGCCGGAGATCTGCCGCCCGCTGAGCGACATGCTCTCCAAGGCCGCGCACTGCGATGGAACCTGCCTGACCGAACTGGAGACCGCATGAGCGACCAAGCCCGGCGTCCGTTGAACGTCCTCTTCCTCTGCACCCACAACTCGGCCCGCTCGATCATGGCCGAGTCGATCATGAACCGTGTGGGCGCGGGGCGCTTCAAGGCCTATTCGGCCGGATCGACGCCCAGCGGGACGATCAACCCGCACGCCATCCATCTTTTGCAGCACCTCAACTACAAGACCGACGACCTGCGCTCCAAGCCCTGGGATGAATTCTCAAAGGCCAGCAATCCAGACGCGCCGGATCTCGATTTCGTCTTCACCGTCTGCGACAATGCCGCGGGCGAGGTCTGTCCGGTCTGGCCTGGTCAGCCGATGACCGCCCACTGGGGTATTCCCGACCCGTCGGCGGCGACCGGTACGGACGCCGAAATCGCCCTGGCCTTCGCCGAGGCCTACCGGCAGCTGAACGCTCGCATCACCTTGTTCTGCGCCCTGCCGATGGCCTCGATCGACAGGCTGTCGCTGCAGAGACACCTAGACGAGATCGGCAAGTCGTTCGCGCCCGAAGACGCCGCCACCTGACCCCTCCTCCCGTCCGAGATCAGAATGTCCATCTTTGAACGCTACCTGACCCTCTGGGTGGCGCTATGCATCGTCATCGGCGTGGCCCTGGGCCACATGGCCGCTCCGGTCTTCAAGCTGATCGGTTCGGCCGAGATCGCCAGGGTCAACCTGCCGATGGCCGGCCTGATCTGGCTGATGATCATCCCCATGCTGATCAAGGTCGACTTCGCGGCCCTGGGCGAGGTCCGCAACCACTGGCGCGGCATCGGCGTGACCCTGTTCATCAACTGGGCGGTCAAGCCGTTCGGCATGGCGGCCCTAGGCTGGATCTTCATAGCCCACCTTTTTCGCCCGTGGCTGCCGGCCGACCAGATCGACAGCTACATCGCCGGCCTAATCCTCCTGGCGGCGGCGCCCTGCACGGCCATGGTCTTCGTCTGGAGCAACCTGACCCGGGGCGAGCCGAACTTCACGCTCAGCCAGGTGGCGCTGAACGACACCATCATGGTGGTGGCCTTCGCGCCCATCGTCGGCCTGCTGCTGGGCCTGTCGGCTATTACCGTGCCGTGGTCGACCCTGACCCTGTCGGTGGGCCTCTATATTGTCGTTCCGGTGATCATCGCTCAATTGATCCGCAAGGCGATGATGGCGTCGGGCGGACAGGCCGCGCTGGACGCCCTGATGACCAAGCTGCAGCCGCTGTCGATCGTCGCCCTGCTGGCGACCCTGGTGCTGCTGTTCGGCTTCCAGGGCGACCAGATCATCAGACAGCCGATGATCATCGCGCTTCTGGCCGTGCCAATCCTTATCCAGGTCTATTTCAACTCCGGACTGGCCTATCTGCTCAATCGCCTCACGGGCGAGGCCCATTGCGTCGCCGGCCCCTCGGCCCTGATCGGCGCCAGCAACTTCTTCGAACTGGCCGTGGCGGCGGCGATCAGCATCTTCGGCTTCCAGTCCGGCGCCGCGCTGGCCACGGTGGTCGGCGTTCTGATCGAGGTGCCTGTCATGCTGTCGGTCGTCGCCATCGTGAATGCCAGCCGGGGCTGGTATGAGCGCGGCGGGGCCGTTCGCAAGGTGGCCGCCAAACGCCGACCTCTTCCCGCCTCCTTGGACCACTGAAACATGACCGACACCGACTTTCCCGTGGTGATCTTCCACAATCCCGCCTGCGGCACATCCCGTAACGTGGTCGCCATCGCGCAGGCCGCAGGCTACGCCCCCACGGTCATCGAGTACTTGAAGGCTGGATGGACCCACGACCAACTGCTGGACCTCGCCCGCGAAGCCGGGGTCACCCTCCGGGACCTGATGCGCGACAAGGGTACGCCGGCTACCGAGCTGGGCCTGCTTGCGCCTGAGGCCACCGACGAGCAGATCCTCAACGCCATGGTCGAGCACCCGATCCTGGTCAATCGCCCGATCGTGGTCACGCCCAAGGGTGTCGCCCTCTGCCGCCCGTCTGAAAGAGTCTTCCCCTTGCTGGACAAGGTTCCGGACAGTTTCACCAAGGAGGATGGCGAGGTGGTTTCCAGCGAGCGGCGGATCTAGATCGAGACCCGCTCCGTACACAGAATTTCATGCCTGCGCTGTCGCGAAAACTTGATAAAAGTCGCCTGAACGGGTTGCCGCTCAACGCGTTCCCTCGACACCTGCACCAACATCCGGACCACGCCTCATGAACAAGCTCCTTGGAGCCGCCGCCGCTATCGGGCTGCTGGCCGCCGCCGATAACGCCTACGCCGCCCGCGACTATGTCTGGGCTGCTGGCTCTTCCACCGTGTTTCCGTTCTCGACGCGGGTGGCCGAAAACTACGCCAAGAAGACCGGCAAGAAGTCGCCCAAGATCGAGAGCCTGGGCACCGGCGGGGGCATCAAGATGTTCTGCGGCGGCGCCGGCGAGAAGTATCCCGACATCGCCAACGCCTCGCGGCCGATGAAGAAGTCCGAGTTCCAAGCCTGCCAGAAGGCCGGTGTGAAGGACATCGTGGAGCTGAAGATCGGCTTCGACGGCATCGTCGTGGCCATGGACAAGAAGTCGCCCGACTACAATTTCAAGCTCGAGCAGCTGTATCTGGGCCTGGCCGACAACAGCCTGCGCGGAACGCAGTTGGTCAAGAACCCCTACAAGACCTGGAACGAAGTCGGCCCTGGCCTGCCCAAGACCCGCATCCTGGTCTACGGGCCGCCGCCCACCTCGGGCACGCGTGACGCCTGGGTCGAGCTGGCAATCGACGGCGGCGCGTCCAAGCTGCCGACCCTGGCCAAGATGAAGGCCAGCGACGAGGCCGGCTTCAAGGCCAAGGTCTCGCCGATGCGCACCGACGGCGGCTGGGTCGACGCGGGTGAGAACGACAACGCCATCGTCGGCACCATCCAGAAGACGCCCAACGCCTTGGGCGTGTTCGGCTATTCCTTCCTCGAAGAGAACGCCAACAGCATCAAGGCCGCCAGCGTCAACGGCGTGAAGCCCACCGCACAGGCCATCGCCAGCGGCGCCTATCCGCTGTCCCGCTCGCTCTACATCTACGTCAAGAAGAGCCAGATCGGCGTGACGCCTGGCCTGAAGGAATTCATGTCCGAGTTCGTGTCCGACGCGGCCACCGGCCGGGGCGGTTACCTGCAGGGTCGCGGCCTGATCCCGCTGCCGCCCAAGCTGCACATGGACATGAAGGCCAGGGCTCAGTCGGCTCCGCCCATGCCGGCTCCGAAGTCGTAGCCACAAGCTTCTTCCTCCGGGCGGTCGCGAGATCGCCCGGGGTGAAGGAGCCTTTCTGACGGTGAAGCAACCGACCTAGTTCGGGGTTGCGCGCGAGGTCATGCCGGCCGCGGCCGCGTCGTCGGCCATCTGGGCGTCGATCGGCGGTGTGGCGCGATCGGGAGATGCGGTCGCGGGGGGCGGAGCAGGCTCTACCGGCACCTCGACCCTGTCGACCTGATGAGGCGTCTGCGCGGTGGAACTCGGCGTCGCCATGGCCGCCGAGGCGGCGTCATCGGCGGCGGACCGCATCTCGGGGCCGTCGTCATAGCCGCTCATACCCGCGGTCAGGAACAGAATGGCGCCAAAGGTGGCCAGGACGCCCACGACGAAGCCCAGCAGGATCCATCCGAATGGATTGCCGCGACGTTCAGCGCTCATTCCCTGCTCCCCTGCCCTCGCGGGCTAAGATCCCTGCCAGCGCCGGACAGGTCCGACATCGACGTGCACAAACCTGGTGTCGGGATAGTACCCGACACCGCCGCCACCGATCGCCAGCGCCGCGGCGCGGAGTCGATCAAGCGCGACATCCTCCAGATAGATATCCATCGCCTTGCCGTCCATGTGCAGGCTCCGCTTGGCCACCTCGCCACTGCGTTCATGCAGCATCGCGTTGGTGGCGGGCGAGCGATAACCCGAGATCACCTGGAACGGCTGGCGCGTTCCGGTCTTGCCTTGGATAGCGCCCAGCAGGTCAAACAGTTGCGGGTCCATCGCCCGCTCCTCGCCCGTCCGGTAATCGCGCAGCACCTTGTTCAGGGCTTCCAGCGCGTCGGGCACATAGGCGCCATTCTCCCAGTAGACGGCTTCGAGCTTTTCCTCGGTGTGGACGTTGTGCAGCGCCAGCCATTTCGGCTCCGGCGCCGACAGGATGGCCCCGATGATGTCGGCCTCTGGCTCCGGCGCGACCTGAACGACCGGACGGGTCGTGATTGAGGGCCCGGCATAGGCCGAGGGGCCAAGCAGGCCCGCGCCCACGGCGCCCAAGCCCAGGTGAAACAGCTTCCGTCTCGCGATCATGACGCTCTACCCCGATACGCTACGGCGGGGAGGACACCCCACGCGAGGCGGAAGGTCAAGCTGAGCCGGTCCGGACTGCGGCGATACGCTGCACCAGGACACGATCCCAGCCATAGGGATCGTCGCGGAAATTGACCTGTCCGTCCGGCGTCACATAGGCCGTCCAGTAGAGCAGGAAGACCGCGATCTGTTGCGGCAGTTGGGCCCGCACGGTCTTGCCGCTGGCGATGGCGTCGTCGATCGCCTGAGGGGTCCAGACCGGATCGCCCTCCATCACCGAGCGCGCGAGGTCGAGCGGCTTTTCCAGGCGCACGCAACCGTGGCTGGCCAAACGGCTGAAGCTGGCGAAACGGGCGCGGCTGGGCGTATCGTGAAGATACACGCCATAGGGGTTGGCGAAGTCGAACTTGATCAGGCCCAGAGCGGCCTTGGGACCGGCCTTCTGCTGCAGGCGCGAGCCGCCATCGCCGGTGGGAATGACGATGAAGTCGTTGCGCGCCAGATAGCCCGGATTGGCCTTTTCCTTGGGCCATAGCTCGCGGGCGGCGATCGAGGACGGCACGTTCCAGGGCGGATTGAGCACAATGCTGTGGATTTTGGACGACAGCATCGGCGTCTCGTCGCCCGGACGACCGGTGACGGCGCGCATGGTCAGGGTCGGAACGTCGTGGTGAAACACCGACAGCACGGCGGCGGCGATGTTCACCTGGATGCGGTCGGCGGGCAGCTCCTGCGGCAACCACCGCCAGCGCTCCATGTTGGCGACGATCTGGTCCAGCCGCAGCTCGATCGGGGTGTTCAGGGCGTCCAGGGTTTTCTTGTCAAGCACCCCGTTGGGATTGAGGCCAAAACGCTTCTGGGCCCGCATCAGGGCCTGGACCAAGGCTTCGTCGAACAGGGCGACGCCATCGACCGCCACCGTGGGATCCTCGACGGCCAGGCGCGCTTCGAGGGCGACGACGCGCGGGCCGGTCGCGCCAAGCTTCAGGTCGGGACCGGCCGGCAGCATGGCCCAGCCCCCATTGACCGCGAGGGCGCGATAGGTGGCCAGGCCGCGACGCAGCGTCTGGTAGCCGGTGTAAGGTGGCGGCAGCGTTTCCAGCCACGGCCCCAGGCGGTCCTGGTCCACGGCCTGGACGAAGTCGGCGCCAGGATCATAGTCCGCCGGGCGCAGCCCCCAGTCGGTCAGAAAGCTGGCGGCTGGCAGACGGCCAGAGCGCACGGCCCTGGCATAGGCCAGGGTGAGGGCGATCAGTTGGTTCTGGCCGGTCTGGCGCACCGCGACATCTCGGGAGCCCAGCAGGCCGACGGCCTGGTCGGGAACGAAGGCATCCAGTTCGAAGCCGTGCGTCGGGGCGTCGGTCAGCACGCCGCGCAACACGTCCACCTGATCGGCGCGCAGGGCCACGGCATAGGGGTCGACGGGCGGCGCATAGACCTGGGTCGGAACCTGTACCGGTCGCGCACCTGACAGCGCCGGACGCTGAGACTGCGCCCTGGCCGCGCCGGCAAGGACCCACAGCGCGCCACCGGCCAGCCCAAAAGATCGTCTCGAAAAGCCGCTCACGTCTTGTGGATCTCGTCCGACCACGCGCGAGTGAACCGCGCGCCCCCAAATGGCCGGTTGCGCCCCCCATCGTCAACGCGAGTATCGCGAAAGGCGAGCCAAGGCCGCGCGCGGACCGTTCTTTTCGGTCAGGCAGGAACCGTGAAGCCACACTGGCGGTTTGGACACAGGCGCGAGGCGGCGATCAGGTCTCGCCTCGACATGGAGACGGCGTGCCTCAGACCCTGGACCTCTTTCCCATCGGCAATTGCGCGGTCAGCGCGCTCATCGATCGCAGCGGCCGTTTTGTGTGGGCCTGCGCGCCCCGCGTCGACTCCGATCCGGTGTTCAGCGCCCTTCTCAGCGATGCCGATCCGGCGAGCGGCGAGGCGCGGGGCCTTTGGGACGTGGTCGTCGATGGCGCCGTCTCGGTGGAACAGGCCTACCTCCGCAACACCCCCATACTGCGCACCGAGATCACCGACGCCGACGGCGCGAAGATCGAGATCATCGACTTCGCTCCCCGCTACCAGCAATTTGGCCGAATTTTCCGCCCGACCGCCTTCATTCGCCTGATCCGTCCGGTGGCGGGAACGGCGAGGATCACCGTGCGCCTGCGGCCAACCGCCCAGTGGGGCGCGCGATCCGCAGAGAAGACCTCGGGCTCCAACCATATTCGCTATCTGTGCTCGGACCTGACCATGCGGCTCAGCACCAGTTGCCCGGTCTCACATATTCTGGAGGAACGCGCCTTTCGCCTGGAACAGCCCATCGCCCTGTTCCTGGGCCCTGATGAAGGCTTCGAGGCCGATATCCGTTCGACCTGCGATCGTATGCTGACCGAGACCACCGTCTACTGGATGACATGGGTGCGGGGCCTGGCCATCCCCCTGGAGTGGCAGTCGGCGGTGATCCGCGCGGCGATCACCCTGAAGCTCTGCGTGCATGAAGAGACCGGCGCGATCGTGGCGGCCCTGACCACCTCGATCCCCGAACACGCCGATAGCGGCCGCAACTGGGACTACCGGTACTGCTGGCTGCGCGACGCATATTATGTGGTTCAGGCCCTCAACCGCTTGGGCGCGGTCGACATTCTGGAGAACTATCTGGGCTATCTGCGCAACATCGTCGACCGCGCGGCCGGCGGCCACATCCAGCCGCTGTTCGGAGTCGGGTTCGAGCCGCAGCTGACCGAGCGCCTCGCCCCCGACCTGCCCGGCTATCGCGGCATGGGCCCGGTGCGGATCGGCAACCAGGCCTTCGAGCATCAGCAACATGACGTCTACGGCCAGATCGTGCTGTCGACGACGCAGGCCTTCTTCGACGAGCGCCTGCTGCGGCCTGCCACCATCGCCGACTTCGAGGCCCTGGAGCCGGTGGGCGAGCGGGCGTTCCAGCTTCACGACACCCCCGACGCCAGCCTGTGGGAATTCCGGGGCCGGGCCAATGTCCACACCTATTCGGCGGTCATGTGCTGGGCGGCCTGCGACCGGCTGGGCAACGCGGCGGAAAAGCTGGGCCTGACCCAACGCGCCGCCTTCTGGAACGGCCGAGCCGCGAAGGTGCGCGCCACCATCGACGAGAGCGCCTGGAACGCCGGGCTTGGCCGGTTCGCGGCGACCTTCGGCGGCGACGAACTGGACGCCAGTCTCCTGCAACTGGTGGACCTTCGCTTCATCTGCGCCAACGACCCCCGCAACATCGCCACCGTGGCGGCGGTCGAGGAAGGTCTGCGCAAGGGATCCTACCTGCTGCGCTACGCCATTCCCGATGATTTCGGCGAGCCGAAGACAGCCTTCAACATCTGCACCTTCTGGCTGATCGAGGCCATGCATCTGGCAGGACGGGGCGAAGAAGCCCGCGCCCTGTTCGAGGACATGCTGGCACGCCGCACAGCGGCCGGACTGCTGTCGGAAGACATCGGTTTCTCGGATGGCGAACTGTGGGGCAACTATCCGCAAACCTATTCGCTTGTCGGGCTGATCAACTGCGCGGTGCTGCTGAGCCGACCCTGGACGTCGGTTCGCTAGGATCGAAACCCGCGCGGACGCGTTTCTGCGTTCATGTACCGATTTGAACAGGGGCGTCTTGTCATGGCAAAGCAAGGGTCAGGTGCGAGCCCATCGCCAGAGCATCTACCGCCGCCTCCAGCGTTCCCGCCGCTTTCCGCTGCGCTCTTTCTGGACCTCGACGGCACCCTGGCGCCGATCATGCCCCGCCCCGAGCAGGTGGGCCCAGACCGCAGGCGGGCGATGCTCATGAAGCGCCTCGCCGCCACCCTGGATGGACGGGTGGCGGTGGTCAGCGGGCGGGCGCTCGATGACCTTGATCGCATTCTGGAGCACGCGGTCACACCCATCGCCGCCGTGCACGGTCTGGTGCGGCGCGACGCCGAGGGCCATGTGACGATGGCGACGCCTCACCACGGCGTGGCCGACGCGCGACTGCTGCTCCGAGACTTGGCGCGCTGCGACAAGGGTCTGCAGTTCGAGGACAAGCAGGTCAGCGTCGCTCTGCACTATCGCAACGCGCCCGGCGCGGGAGAGGCGGTGGTCGAGGCCGCCCAACGTATCGCTGTCATCACCGGTCTGGTCCTGCAACTGGGCGACATGGTGGTCGAACTGCGTACGCCAGGACAGGACAAGGGTCAGTCGGTCGCGGCTTTCCTGCGCGAACGGCCCTTCTTCGGCGCCGTGCCGATTTTCGTCGGCGATGATCTGACCGACGAAGACGGCTTTACGGCCGCCGCGCGCCTGGGCGGCTATGGCGTGCTGGTTGGCCCCATGCGCCCAACGGCGGCGTCATACCGGCTCGACAACCCCGCTGCCGTCACCGACTGGCTGGAGAGCGTCGTGACGCTGACGCCCGCATGAGCCGGCTGATCGTTGTTTCCAATCGCGTCAATCCGCCCCCCAGCCCTGAGCAGGGCGATGGCGAGAGCAGCGTCGGCGGCCTCGCCATGGCTCTGGCGGCGGCTCTGCGTGAATATTCCGGCATCTGGTTCGGCTGGAGCGGCAAGACCACCGAAAAGTTCACCGGCCAGCTGTCGATGCAACGGGTCGATGGCGTCACGACGGCGACGGTTGATCTCGAAGAGGGCGACTATCAGGAATACTACAACGGGTACGCCAACAAGACCCTATGGCCGCTGTTCCACTATCGCGTGGACCTGACCGCCTATGACCGCTCATTCGGCGAGGGCTATGACCGGGTCAACAAGCGCTTCGCCGAGACCCTGCGGCCGCTGATCGAGCCAGACGACGTCATCTGGGTGCACGACTATCACCTGATCCCGATGGCGCGCGAACTGCGGCGCATGGGCGTGACCAACCGCATCGGCTTCTTCCTGCACATCCCCTGGCCAGCCCATCAGCTGGTGGTCACCCTTCCCCGCCACCGGCCGCTGGTGGAGGCGATGTTCGACTACGACCTGCTGGGCTTCCAGACGGAGGAGTCGCTACAGGCCTTCGAGGGCTATGTGCTGTCGGAGGTCTCTGGCAGCCGCACCAAGGGCGGCGAGTTGAAGGCGTTCGGCAAGACCACCCGCGCGGCCGCCTTCCCGATCGGCATCGACGCAGACGATTTCGCCCGCATTAAGGACAGTCCCCGCGCCAGCAAGGTGTATGACCGCATGCTGGCCCACAGCGTGTTTCGCAAGATGGTCGTCGGTGTGGACCGGCTGGATTACTCCAAGGGCCTGGAAGAGCGCCTGATCGGCTTCGAACGGTTCCTGCACGACAATCCCGGCATGCGTCGCGAGGTCATGCTGCTGCAGATCGCCCCCCTGTCGCGCGACGAGGTCGAGGCCTATCAGGATCTCCGCTCACGCCTCGACGGCCTGATTGGCCGGATCAACGGCGCCTATGCCGAGATGGACTTCACCCCCATACGCTACGTCAACCGAAGCTACCGCCGCGACGAGCTGGCCGGGATCTATCGCGCCGCGAAGGTGGGCCTAGTCACCCCCCTGCGCGACGGCATGAACCTGGTGGCCAAGGAGTATGTCGCGTCGCAGGATCCCGAGGATCCGGGCGTGCTGATCCTGTCGCGTTTCGCCGGCGCGGCGCGACAGCTGAAGGACGCGCTGATCATCAACCCCAACAGTCCCGAGGAGATTTCGGACGCCCTCAGTCGCTCCCTGGCCATGGACCTTCCGGAACGCAAGCGTCGCTGGGAGGCGCTGTTCGACAATGTCCAGACCCGCGATGTCACCGCCTGGCGCGATGATTTCGTCAGCGCCCTGACGTCGGAAAGACCGGATCAGGAGGAGAAGCCGGCCGCACGGCCCCTTGAGGCCGGAGAGCGCGGCGCCAAGGCCCTGAGTTCGCTGGCGCGCGAGATCCGAGCCTAGAGCGAAGAGCCGACGGATCGAAGGCCTGCCTCAGTCGCCGCGTTCCAGATCTTCGATGAGGCGCTTCAGGCGGGCGATCTCCTCGGCCTTGAGCTCGCGGTGCTGGGCGAAGTGGCTGATCATCGGGGCCAGCTGCCCCTCAAACAGCCGGTCGAGCAGTCCCTGGCTCTCGGAATGCACGTAGGCGCTGCGCTCGATCAGGGGGCGATAGCCGTGCTTGCCGTCGGCGCGTTCGGACTTGATGGCCTTCTTCTTCAGAAGACGATTGATCAGCGTCTTGACGGTAGCCTCGCCCCAGGACTGGGCCGACCCGACTTCGGCGACCAGTTCGTCGGCGGTCAGTGGCTCACGACGCCAGAGGGCCTCCATGACGTGACTTTCGGCCGAGGTGATATGCATGGCTCATTACATCCGTAATACAGCCTGACGCTATACCGGTCCGGGCCGCTGTCAAGCGAAGGCCAACACGCGTCTCGCCACGCGCCGCGACCGCCGACAACGACTGGCGATAGATCCGGCTCGCCAGCGCCGCCCGAGGCGAGGACGTCGCCCGCTCTGATGAGCTTTCAGGCAGATCTGCCTCAGGCGCCGAAATGGCGACACAATGAATGTCCACCGGTGTCTCGGGTCGTCATTGTCAATGACACCGGTTTCCATTAGAGACGACCCAAACCCGTTAAACGGGCTGTGGCTGCACGAGGGAGGACTAGCGGCGTGACCGTTTCTGAGGCCGAGAGCGATACGTTCGCACCGGCGTTCATCGCTCCCCAATTCGTTCAGGCCCGCCTGGCCGGCGTTTCCGTCCCCGGCTACCCGGGCGGCGTGATCCCAACCACCATGGCGCAGGGCTACGCCGTTCAGGAAATCGCCATCGACAGCTGGCCAGACGAACTGGTCGGCTGGAAGGTGGGCCTTGTGCCGCCGCAGCACCGCGAGCGCCTTGGCGCCGAGCGACTGGCTGGCTGCATCTTCAGGAAAAACCTCTGGGACGCCGGCGCGACGCCGACGCCCTTCCGGTCGATCAGCGGCGGCTTCACCGCCGTCGAGGCCGAGTTCATCATCCGCCTGGGCAAGGACGCACCCGAGGGCAAGACCGACTGGACCGCCGAGGAAGCCGCCGACTATGTGGGCGAGCTGATTCTGGGCGTCGAGATCGCCGGCAGCCCACTGGCCACCATCAACGCCCTGGGTCCGCCCGTCGTGGCGTCGGACTTCGGCAACAATGACGGCCAAATCCTGGGCCCGGTGCTCGCCAACTGGCGCGACATCGCCTGGGAGGACATGGGCGTCGAGACCATCATCAACGGCGTCAGTGTCGGTAAGGGCACCGCCGCCTCGATTCCCGGATCGCCGCTCGCCGCCCTCGCCTTCCTGCTGGGCCACGTCGCCTCGCGCGGCCGCCCGCTGAAGAAGGGCATGCTGGTCACGACCGGCGCCAGCACCGGCATCCACGATGTGGTTGCGGGGGACACCGCAACGGTTAGCTTCGGCGCCCTGGGACAGGTGGAGTGCGTCGCCGTCCCGGCCAGGTAAGAACAACAAGCAAGAAACTCAGGGCAAGGAAGACGTGTCCATGGACATCCCCAAAACCCCCGCTGTGTCCGAGAAGATCGGTCGCTACCGGTGGGTGATCGTCAGCTTGCTGTTCGCGGCGATGGTCATCAACTACGTCGACCGGCAGACGATCGGCCTGCTCAAGCATGACCTGTCGACCGAGTTCGGTTGGGACGAGACCCACTACGCCGACTTGGTGTTCTACTTCCAGCTTGCCTACGCCGTGGCCTATCTGGCCTGGGGCAAGATCATGGACAAAATCGGAGCCCGCTGGGGCTTCGGCATCGCGTTCTTCATCTGGCAGATGGCCCATATCGGCCACGCCCTGGCGCGGGGCTTCACCGGCTTCGCGGTGGCTCGGATGGGACTGGGCATCGGTGAAGCCGGCGGCTTCCCGGGCGGCATCAAGGCCGTGGCCGAATGGTTCCCCAAGAAGGAACGCGCCTTCGCCACCGGCATCTTCAACGCCGGCACCAATATCGGCGCCATCGTCACCCCGCTGGTGGTGCCGGGCATCGTGCTGGCCTTCGGCTGGCAGATGGCCTTCATCGTCACCGGTCTGGCCGGCCTGATCTGGCTGCCGATCTGGCTGCTGGTCTATCGCCGTCCGCGTGAACAGAAGCGCGTCGGGGCCGCCGAACTGGCGCACATCGAGCAGGACCCGGCCGATCCTGTCGAGAAGATCGGCTGGGCCAAGCTGCTGACCAAGCGCGAGACCTGGGCCTTCGCCTTGGGCAAGTTCCTGATCGACCCGATCTGGTGGATGTTCCTGTTCTGGCTGCCCGACTTCCTGGGCAAGCGCTATGGCCTGGACCTCAAGAGCTTCGGTCCGCCGCTGATCGCCATCTATCTGCTCAGCGACGTCGGCAGTGTCGGCGGCGGCTGGCTGTCGTCGCGGTTCATGAAGATGGGCTGGACGATCAATCGCGCCCGCAAGACCACCATGCTGATCTGCGCCCTGCTGGCCGTTCCGGTCATCTTCGCGGCCAATGTCGACAACCTCTGGCTGGCCGTCCTGATCATCGGCGTCGCCACCGCGGCCCACCAGGGCTTTTCGGCCAACCTCTACACCCTGCCGTCGGACGTCTTCCCGCGGGGCGCGGTCGGATCCGTGGTCGGCATCGGCGGGATGCTGGGCGCCTTCGGGGGCATGGTGTTCTCGAAATATATCGGCAAGGTCCTGGATCAGATCGGCACCTACACACCGATCTTCCTGGTCGCCGGCAGCGCCTATCTGATCGCCCTGCTGGTCATCCACATCCTGACTCCCAAGATGGAGCCGGTGAAAATCTAGGTTTTCACTGTTTCTGACGACCAAGCCCCCGCCGCCTTTCGCGGCGGGGGCTTTTTTCTGGCCCGCACTCCGGCCAGGGCCTATTTCCAGAGCCTGTCTTCGAGGAGTTCGCCCATGTCCCCCGCCCCGTTGAAGGTCGCCCTGGTCGGCTATGGCTACGTCGGCAAGACCTTCCACGCGCCCCTCATCGCCGCCACGCCGGGCCTTGAGTTGCACACGGTGGTCTCCAGCGACGCGACCAAGGTGCGGGCGGACTTTCCCGACGTTCCGGTCGTCGCCGCCGACCTGATCCGGGCCCTGGCCGATCCGGCGATAGATCTGGTGGTGATCGCCACTCCGGACGCCCTGCACGCTCCGCAGGCCCACGCCGCCCTGGACGCCGGCAAGCACGTGGTGATCGACAAGCCGTTCACCGTCACCCTTGAGGAGGCCCGCGCGGTGACGGCCCATGCCGAAAAGACTGGCCTGCTGCTAAGCGTGTTCCAGAACCGCCGCTGGGACAGCGACTTCCTCACGCTGCAGGCGCTGATCGATCGAGGCCATCTGGGCCAGGTGGTGCAATACGAAAGTCACTTCGACCGCTTCCGCCCGCTGGTCCGTGACCGTTGGCGGGAGAAGCCCGGCGCCGGGGTGCTGCTGGACCTGGGGCCACACCTGATCGACCAGGCCCTGGTGCTGTTTGGCATGCCGCAAGCGGTCTATGCCGACATCGCCGTCCAGAAGGACGGCGGCGTGGCCGGCGACTATTTCCACCTGCTGCTGCGCTATCCGCGCCTGCGGGTGCTGCTGCACGCCAGCCAGATGACCCAGGCGACCAACCTTCGCATGGCCGTTCACGGAACCGGCGGCAGCTTCATCAAGAGCGGGCTCGACGCCCAGGAAGCGCACCTGAAGGCCGGCATGAAACCGGGCGCGCCGGGCTATGGCGAGGATCCGCGCCCGGGCGTCCTGATCCAGCTGGAAGACGACGAGCCGGTCAGCACCGCCGTGCAGCCCCTGCCGGCCGACTATCGCGCCTATTACGCCGGCATCCGGGACGCGATCACCGCCGGAGCGCCCAATCCGGTCTCGCCCCAGGAAGCGCTGCGGGTCATGGAGGTCATCGACGCGGCCCAGCGCAGCGCCGAGCAGCGACGGGAGATCGCGCTTTAGCCGGGAGACCGGCGCTAGTGGGCCGCGCCGGCCAGCTCGCGACGCCCCGACAGCGCCAGGCCCGCGTCCAGCCCGCGTCGCCACAACAGCTCGGCGTCGTAGGTGACATAGCCGTCCAGCAGGGTCAGGCGCAGGACCAGCCGGGTGGGCAGCAAGAGCGAGCGTCTCATCGCCACCCGCGCGCCGTCGGCGGTCAGATCCAGCACGGCCACCGGCTCGGCCCGCCCTCCCGCCTGCAGCAGGTCGCCGCGCAGCAGGCAGGCCCGCCGGCTTTCCGCGCGGCGCTCGACGGGAGGTTTGAGATAGTTTTCCACGATCGACATGCGGCCAAGCTAAGCCGCAGACGTCTAGGAACAGTTGGCGAATGTGGTGAGCGAACCGTGAAGCTTGGAGCTCAGGCGCATTGCTCCAGGCGGGCTGTCGGCAGGTACTCGTCCAGAAGCGCGATCAGGGCGGCGAAGTCGATGGGCTTGGCGATATGGGCGTCCAGACCCGCGACCCGATAGGCCGCCAGATGCGCCGGCTGCACGTTGGCCGTCAACGCCACGATCGGCAGATGAGCGAAATCACCGCCCAGCCCCCGGATCGCGCGCGTCGCGGCCAGACCGTCCATGCCCGGCATCTGGATATCCATCAGCACCAGATCGAACGTCCCGCGCGAGACGGCGTCCACCGCCGCCGCGCCATCCTCGACGGTCTCGACGCGCAGGCCCAACTGTCCCAGCACCGTGCTGACCAATTCCCGATTGGCGGCGGCGTCGTCCGCCAGCAGGACCCGGCCGGAACCGAAGAATGGAGCCGAGACCGAGGTCGGCGGCGCGACCAGGGTCGTCACGGGACTCAGCGGAACCGTGAACCAGAAGGCCGCGCCCTTGCCGGGCCGGCCTATGGCGCCGATCTGGCCACCCATCAGCTGGATCAGCCGTTGTGAAATCGTCAGACCCAGCCCGGTGCCGCCATGATCGCGGGCGGTCGAGCCGTCGGCCTGCACGAAGCGGTCGAATAGACGCTCGGCCTGCTCTGGCGCGAAGCCGACGCCCGTATCGGTGACCGTCACCGCCAGACAAACGCCGCCCGTTTCATCAGGTTCGCCCCGAACGTCCAGGGTGATGGAGCCGTGGGCCGTGAACTTGGCGGCGTTGCTCAGGAAGTTCAGCATAACCTGACGCAGGCGCGGACCATCACCGAGCAGCAGCCTGTCCAGGCCCTCCCCGCCCGTGATGTTCAGGACCAGCCCCTTCTTGAGAGCCTGGGGCTCGATCAGGTCCATCGCCTCACGCGACAGATCCATTACCGAGAACGGGCGCGGATCCAGTTCGACACCGCCGGCTTCCAGCTTGGAGACGTCGAGAATGTCGTTGATGACCGACAGCAGGGCCTCGCTTGCCGTCTGTATGCGGTCGGCATAGCGACGCTCGTCCGGAGCCAGACTCCCGCTCTGCTTGAGCAGGCCGGAGAAGCCGATGATGCTGGTCAGGGGCGTGCGCAGCTCGTGGCTCATATTGGCCAGAAACTCCGCCTTGGCCACGGCCGCCGCCTCGGCCTGGCGCAGGGCCTCGACATGGACGGTGACATCCTGAAACACGCCGAACATCGCTTCGACCGCGCCGGTCTCGTCCAGTTCGCACACCGCCCGAGAAACAACGATCCGCGTCTCGCCGTCGGCGCGGCGCAGTTCCATCTCGAAGTGATAGCCGTCGCCCGTGGCCAGCGACTGCTTGACCAAGGCGTTGATCGTCTCCCGCCCTTCGGGGCCAAAGAACTCGATCGCGTCATTATAGGCCGGGTCAAAGCTGTCTCGCGACACGCCGTGGATTCTATAGACCTCGTCGGACCAACGAAGCTCACCCGTCTTGATCACATAGCGCCAGTGCCCAACACCCGAGACCGACTCGGCCAGGGAAAGCAGACGACTCTGCTCGGCGCTCTCCCGGCCAGCGCGCGTGGTCTCCAGGGCGTCAATCACCGCCCCGGCCAGAGCCCGGAGTCGAGCCGTCTCCCTAAGAGACAGACCCTCGCGGCGCGGCTTGGTGTCGACAATGCACAACGTGCCAAGGTTCTCACCGCCGGGGCTGGTCAGCACGGCGCCGGCGTAGAAGCGAATATGTGGCGCGCCGGTCACCAACGGATTGGTGGCGAAACGCGGGTCGAGTGCGGCGTCCTCGACCACCATGACCGAGCCCGGTTCAAGGGCGATCGCATGGGTGCAGAAGGCGTGGTCGCGCGGAGCCTCACAAACATCCAGTCCGTGCCGCGACTTGAACCATTGCCGCTCGGTGTCAATGAGCGACACCAGGGCGATCGGGACGTCGAACAGGTCGGCGGCCAGCGCGGTCAGGCGATCGAAGGCGGCCTCGGGCGCGGTGTCCAGCACGCGATAGTCGAGCAGCGCCCGCAGTCGAGCCAGTTCAGTTCCCACCACGCTACTCCTCATGCACAGTCGGTAAGCGTGTCAGAGCGCGCCTACGGCGCGGTTAATCCGGGGTGCGACAAGACCGCGCGGCAAGTCTGGCGGACACGGGCTCTCTGCCTCAAGCGAGATCACTCGCTGAGTTGGTGTGGGGAGGCGCGAAGCGGCCGGGGCGAACCCGGATGACCGTGATGTGTTTTGTGCGTTTCGGCTCGACCTGTCCGCTTCGCCAAGCTGTTCTTGACCGTGAGGATCGGGGCACACGAGCGTCGGTTTCAGCTCTGATTCCCAACTAGCCCCCGGACGGGCGCGCATCTTGTCGATCGGCTAATCCGTCTCGACGCCGACGATGTGCGATAGGCGGACTCTGATCCCCGCCCTCTTCGACCCGCGCTCACCCGGCCGACAGGCCCCTCGGCGTGCGGTCCGTCCTTCTGAGACAGTCCGCCCGCTTCGACCCGCCGCCCAGGGCGTCGCGGCCCCGCTCAGCTTCATCACCCGTCGCCGCTTTGGGCCGGTACCAGGCGCCCTCCCCTTGCGACGGGGACAAGGAGAAGTATCCACCCGTTTTGGGAGCGGGGGATACGCAAGCGCGAGAAAGTTGGAAGTGATTGAATTCGCTCAGTTCGATTCGCTAAGCGCGGAGGATACAGCGCGACAGGTCCTCCCCCTGAAGGGGGAGGCGGCCGGAGGCCGGCGGGGGAAGACCGCAGTGGGTCAGCAGTCACTTCCCCCTCCGTCGCCTGCGGCGACACCTCCCCCGCTAGGGGGAGGATCTAGAGGCGCGCCCATGAAAAAGCCCCCGATCCTGCGATCGGGGGCTCTTCAGGACAGCCTTGACGGACTAGCGGATGACCCGCGCGCCCTTGCCCTTCATCACGGCTTCGACTTCCGCCTGGCGCACCATCGAGGTGTCGCCCGGGGTGGTCATGGCCAGGGCGCCGTGAGCCGCGCCGTACTCGACGGCGGCCTGGGGGCCCTTGCCTTCCATGAAGCCAAACGCGAGCCCGGAAGCGAAGCCGTCGCCGCCGCCGACGCGGTCATAGATCTCGAGGTTCTCGCGCATCATCGAGGCGTAGAACTCGCCGCCGGCGTACAGGATCGCCGACCAGTCATTGACCGAGGCGGTCTTGGCGTTGCGCAGGGTGGTAGCGGCGACCTTGAAGTTCGGGAACTGCTTTACGGCGGTCTCGATCATCTTCTTGAAGTTGGCCGGATCGATCGCGCTGATGTGCTCGTCCAGGCCTTCGACTTCAAAGCCCAAGCAGGCGGTGAAGTCTTCTTCGTTGCCGATCATCACGTCCACATACTGGGCGATGTGGCGGTTGACCTTCTGGGCCCCTTCCTTGCCGCCCTGCGACTTCCACAGCGAGGCGCGGTAGTTCAGGTCGTAGGAGATGACGGTGCCGTACTTGCGGGCCACTTCGACCGCTTCGATCACGGCTTCGGCGGTGTTGCTGGCCAGGGCCGCGAAGATGCCGCCGGTGTGGAACCAGCGAACGCCTTCCTCGCCAAACAGCTTTTCCCAGTTCACTTCACCGGGGCGGATCTGCGAGGCGGCCGAGTGACCCCGGTCGCTGCAGCCCAGGGCCGGGCGAACGCCGAAGCCCTTCTCGGTGAAGTTCAAGCCCACGCGCGTATTGCGGCCCAGGCCGTCGAAATCGCGCCAGATGATGTGGGAGGTGTCGACACCGCCCTGCATCATCAGGTCCTCAACCAGCCAGCCCAGGTCGTTCACCGGCAGGGCGGTGACGGCGGTCGAGCGCTTGCCCCAGCACTTCTTGAAGGCGCGGGCGACGTTGTATTCGCCGCCGCCTTCCCAGACATTGAACTGGCGGGCGTTGCGAACCCGGCCAAAGCCGGGGTCGAAGCGCAGCATCACTTCACCGAAGGACGCGCAATCCCACTTCGTTTCCGAAGCCGGGCGGATGTTGAGGATGTTGTCGGTCATTTAGGCCTTCCCACGAACCTTCTTGATGAGTTCAACCGTCTCGCGGACCTTGGCGGTGATGCCCGCATAGTCGCCCGCGTCGAGCAGTTCCTGAGTGATCAGCTTGGAGCCCATGCCGGCGGCGACGATGCCCGCGCCGAACCACTTCTTGACCGAGGCTTCGTCGGGATCGACGCCGCCCGTCGGCATGATGCGGGTCCAGGGCATCGGGCCCAGGACGGCCTTGACGAAGTCCGGGCCGCCGACCGACGAGCCGGGGAACACCTTGACGATCTCGCAGCCCAGCTCTTCGGCGTAGGAGATTTCCGAGGCCGAACCGCAGCCCGGCGAATACGGGATCTTGCGACGGTTGCAGACCTTGGCGACGTCGGCGTTGAGGATCGGGCCGACCACGAACTTCGCGCCGTTGGCAATGTAGATGCCGGCGGTCGGCGCATCGACGATCGAGCCCACGCCCATGATCACGCGCTCATCGGCCGTGGCGAAGTGCTTGGTCACTTCGTAGAAGACGTGGCTGGCGAAGTCGCCGCGGTTGGTGAATTCGATGCAGGGCGCGCCGCCGTCGGCGCAGGCCTGGATGACCTTTTTGCAGACCTCGGCGTCGGGGTGATAGAAAACCGGGATCACACCCTGGTCCATCATGGCGGTCAGAACCGCCATACGATCTTTCACCATCACATAGTCCTCCCAAAGGATCGTTCTTGCGCCAGCTCGCTAAGCGAGGCCGTCGCGTGGAAGATTTCGCCGGTATTGGCTCAGGGCGATCGTTTAGACCGCGTCGCAAGCCGACGCCACTGGGTGGCTGCCGCTACGTCAAACAAAGGCGCGTTCGCGCCGCCTTGTTTCCTTCCCCAATGTCCTCCTTGTCACCCGCCCTCGTAAAAGTGGGGGCGTCGAGCCAGGCTCGACGCCCCGAAGTTTGCGCAGGAGCGAGCTCAAAAAGAGCCGCAACGAGACGGGCCGACCAGGTCGTTCCGAAACGTGATGATACCGGTGTCATTGAGAGAGTGGCTCGTGATGCCACCGGTGTCATTGCGCAGATAACCAGAAACCCTCGGTTTAGGCAAGCGTCCTAGGGGCCAGAAATTTCCGACTTAAGCCTATGGAATTGAAGGAAATTCGTATTCTGATGAACAACATCATCCCCACACCCGCTCTTCCCGGCGAAGGCCGGGGGCCAGATCGAGCCCAGAGAGGTGTCGAACTTAGCGAAACCGAAGGCGCGTCATCCCCAAATGCTCAGGCTGAATCCGGGCCCCAGCCTTCGCCGGGGAGAGCGGAATGAGGGAGGACTCAGCCCGTGTTGCGCAGACCCGCCGCGATCCCGGCCACGGTCAGCTGAATCGCCAACCGGACATTCTCGTCCTGGTCCCCTGCCCGCCGACGCGACAGCAGTTCAAGCTGCAGGTGATTGAGCGGATCAACCGACAGGCCAGCCAGCGCCACCGACTCCGACAGCTCCGGCTGGTTGTCGAGCAGGCTGGTCCCGGCGCGAATGTCGAGCGCCAGACGACGCGCGGCGTCATGCTCGCGCTGGATGGTCTCGAAGATCCGGTTGGCGTTGGCGGGATCGGCGGACAGGGCCACATAGCGGGCGGCGATGTCCATATGACTCTGGGCCAGGGCCAGCTCCATGTTCGACAGCAGCGAGGCGAAGAAGTCGAACCCTCCGGCCAGATCCTGCAGTTGCCCAACCGACAGCCCTGCCCGCTCGACGCCCGAGGCGAAGCCGTACCAGCCCGGCAGCATGAAGCGCGACTGCGACCAGCTGAACACCCACGGAATGGCGCGCAAGTCCTCGATCCTGCGGCTGGCGGTGCGACTGGCGGGGCGCGAACCGATGTTGAGGCCGACAATCTCGCCGATCGGCGTGGCCGACCAGAAGAAGTCCTCAAAGGCGGGATCATCATAGACCAGCGCCCGATAGCCCTCGAACGAGGCCTGGGCCAGGGCGGTCATCGCCGCCTCGACCTTGGGGTCAGGTCGAACGACGGGACGATCGCTGGCCATCAGCACGGCCGCGGCCAGTCCATCCAGATTGCGGCGGGCGGTGGGCTGGTCGCCGAAGCGGCGGGCGATCATCTCGCCCTGCTCGGTCATGCGGATGCGGCCCTGCACGGTGCCGGCCGGCTGGGCCATCACCGCCTCGGCGGCGGGGCCGCCGCCCCGTCCGACGCTGCCGCCCCGGCCGTGGAACAGCTGCAGGCCGACGCCCATCCGGTCGGCCTCGAAGGCCAAGGCTGAAGCCCCCCGCGCCACCCCGCGCCGCGAGGCGACATAGCCGCCGTCCTTGTTGCTGTCGGAATAGCCGAGCATGATTTCCTGCACCGGCTTGTCACCCAGGATGGTGCGGCTGATCGGCAGTTCCAGCCACTGGCGCAGGACGCGAGGGCCCTGTTCCAGATCCTCGATGGTCTCGAACAGCGGACTGATCTTGACCGAGGCGCGCGGCGCGGCGCCGCCCCAGACCAGACCGACCTGCTTGAGCAGCACCAGCGGCTCGAGGATATCAGACAGGGTCGCCGACTTGGAGATCACATAGGCGCCAAGGCAGCCGTGGCCATAGTCGCGCACCGCCTGGGCCGCCGCTTCCATGGTGGCCAGTTCGCGGCTCGTCTCCTCGCCATAGGCGGTGAACGGAGAGACCAGCGGCCGCTGGTGCGACAGCTCGTCGATCAGGATCTTGCAGCGATCCGCCTCGGATAGGTCCAGGTAGCGAACGCCTGTGCCAGCGCGCTCGAACAGCTCGTGCAGGGTGCGCTCATGGACGTCGGCGTTCTGGCGCAGGTCCAGGCTCATCAGGTGGAAGCCGCAGGCCTTGGCCACCTCGACCAGGGTCCGCAGCGCGGTTCCGACCAGACGCTCGCCGCCATTGCGTTCCAGGCTGTCGATGACCACCGACAGATCAGCGACAAAGGCGTCGGGATGGGCGTAGGGCTCAACGTCCGTCCGGCCGTTGGCGAAGGCGACCCACTGGTTGGTCAGCTTCTGGGACACCGCCGAAAGGCGATCAAAGATCAGCTCCAGCACCAGGCGATAGGGCTCGTCGATGCGGTGCACCGACGGGTCCCTGGCCTGGCCGGCCAGGGCCATCAACTCGTCCGACACCGGCGTATAGGCCGTCGAGATCGCCAGGTTGGACCACAGCTTGCGAACTTCGCCGGCATACCAGTCCAGGATCACCCGCGACTGCGAGCTCAGGGCCAGCTTCAGCGTCTCGCCGTTGACGCCGGGGTGACCATCGCGGTCGCCGCCCAGCCACGAGCCCATCTTCAGCAGCGGCGCCAGCTCGGCGTTGTGGGCGATCAGGGCGGTCCAGTCGCCATAGAGGTCGATGATCGCCGGCAGGATCGAGGTGCGGACGATCGACAGGGCGTTGCGGATCTCGTCCTTCACGGTGATCCGCTCGGGTCGGTAAAGCCGGGTGCGCCACATCAGGGCGATTTCGCGAAACAGCCGCTCGCGGATGTCGCTTTCCAGGTCGGCCGGCAGGTGGTGGCGGCGCAGGGCCATCAGGCGCGAGATCTCGGTCTCGCGGTCAACCATCGAGCGGCGGCGCACCTCCGTGGGATGGGCAGTCAGCACCGGCACCACGTTCATGGCCGCGAAGATCCGGGAGATATCGGCGTCCGTCTTGCCACCGGCCTTCAGCGCCTTGACCGCATCGACCAGGGTGCGGGGACGCTCGTCGCCCGGCTGGGCGGCGGCCTCGGCGTGGCGACGGCGACCGGCGACGTCCTCGCCGATATTGGCCAGCAGCGAATGGCTGGCGAAGGCCCGGGCCAGGAACACGGCCTGGTCGTTGGAAAGGTCGGAAAACAGATGGTCGAGCCCTGGCGCCTCGCCGCCATCGTCGTCGCGGACGGCGGACTTTCGGGCCTTGGTCACCAGGGCGGCGGCCTCTTCGCCCTCGAGATAGGCGATGGCCTCGGACAGCAGGTCGCTCAGCAGGTTGGCGTTCTGGCGGACGTGACGGCTGGTGGGACGATCACCGCCGAGCGACAGGGCCGGGTTACGCATGAGCGAGCTCCGCTGACGCCGATGGCGCCTCTACAGAAGGATGAACCTGGACGCCCTGCCCCATGGAGCTGACGTTACGGCGCCCTTACCGCGCTTCGCCGTCCGGGAAAACCCGGACGGCACGATGGTTCCGCTACCATCCAATATTTGCGCGATTTTATGCTGCTAGCGCGCCAGCCAGCCGCCATCCACGGGCAGAGTAATCCCCTGGACGTAGTCCGCCGCCGGCGAGGCCAGGAACACGGCCGCGCCGCCCAGGTCGCTGGGCTTGCCCCAGCGGGCGGCCGGGATGCGGGCCAGGATCGAGGCGTTGCGGTCGGCGTCGTTGCGCAGGGCCTCGGTGTTGTTGGTGTCAAAATAGCCCGGCGCGATGGCGTTGACGTTGATGCCCTTGGTCGCCCACTCGTTGGCGAGGATCTTGGTCAGGCCGGCGAGGCCGCTTTTCGACGCGGTGTAAGACGGCACGCGGATGCCGCCCTGGAACGACAGCAGGCTGGCGATGTTGATCACCTTGCCGGCGACGCCGTCGACCGGCCCCTGCTTCAGCGCCTGCCTGGCGAAGGCCTGGGTGAGGAAGAAGACGACCTTCAGGTTGGTGTCCATCACCGCGTCCCAGTCGGCCTCGGTGAACTCGATGCTGTCGGCGCGGCGGATGATGCCGGCGTTGTTGACCAGGATGTCGACCTTGCCGAACGCGGCGACGGTTTCGTCGATCACGCGCTGGACGGGCTCGATCGAGCCGAAGTCGGCCTTGATCGACAGGAACCTGCGACCGGTCGCCTCGACAGCGGCCTTGGTCTCGGCGGGTTCGCTGCGGCCGGCGGCGGCGATATCGGCGCCGGCTTCGGCCAGGGCCACGGCCACGGCCTGACCCAGACCGGTATTGGCGCCGGTGACGAGCGCGACCTTGCCTTCGAGGCTGAACGGATTGGCCATGGTGTGTTCCTGTCAGAAAATGCTGTCATCCCGGCGAAAGCCGGGACCGCCGCAAGCGCGAGCGCCTTGAGCGGTCCCGGGTCTGCGCTACGCTCCGCCCGGGATGACAGGCAAAGAGCGCGTGGGCCGAAGCCCCTACTTCAGCTGGCAGATGTCCAGCACGTTCATGTCGGTGTAGTCGAGGTTCTCGCCGCCCATCGCCCAGATGAACGTGTAGTTCGAGGTGCCCGAACCCATGTGGATCGACCACGGCGGGCTCATCACGGCTTCCTCGTTGGCGATCACGATGTGACGCATCTCGTCCGGCTCGCCCATGTAATGGAAGACCCGGTCGTTCTCGCCCAGACCGAAGTAGAAATAGGCTTCCGAGCGGCGGTCGTGCAGGTGGGGCGGCATGGTGTTCCAGACGCTGCCCGGCTTCAGAACGGTCATGCCCAGCAGCAGTTGGGCCGACTTGCAGGTGGTCGGCACGATGTACTGGTAGATGGTGCGCTCGTTGGAGGTCTCCAGCGCGCCGCGCTCCAGCGGAACGGCGTTGGCGAATTCCAGCTTCTTGGTTTCGAAGGCGGCGTGGGCCGGCAGGCTGGTCAGATAGAAGCGGGCCGGGTTGGCGGCGTCGAGGCTTTCGAACACCACGTCCTTGGCGCCCATGGTCACGTAGATGCCGTCACGCGGCTCGATGTCGTAGACGACGCCGTCGACCGTGACCTTGCCCTTGCCGCCGCCGACATTGATCGCGCCCAGTTCGCGACGCTCAAGGAAGGGGTGACCGGCGGCCGAGGCGGGCTCGGTCTGGTCGGGCAACTTCACGCCCTTCGAGATCGGGGCGACGCCGCCGATCACGAAGCGTTCGGCGTGGTTGTAGTGCAGGACGATGCCGTCTTCTTCAAACAGGCCGTCCATCAGGTAACGATCGCGCAGGTCGTCGTTGCTGACCGAGAACATCATGTCCGGATGGGTGGCGTGATAGGTCTTGCTGAACATTGTGGTGCTCCGGAAATCTATTGGGCGGCTTGGGCCGACGAGGGCGTCGGCCGGGGTTGGTCGAGTTTGTAGGCGCGCTTGGGCAGGTTGTAGGTCAGGTCGACGATCAGCTCCTGGGCCTCGACGAGGTCCATGCGGTGCTCGGCGACCATGCGGGCCAGGAAGCTGCTGTCGACGCGGCGGGCCACGTCGTGGCGGGCCGGGATCGACAGGAAGGCGCGGGTGTCGTCGTTGAAGCCGACGGTGTTGTAGAAGCCCGCCGTCTCGGTGACCTGCTCGCGGAACCGCATCATCCCTTCGGGGCTGTCGTGGAACCACCAGGAGGGGCCCAGTTTCAGCACGGGATAGTGGCCGGCCAGCGGAGCCAGTTCGCGGCTGTAATTGCTCTCGTCCAGCGTGAACAGGATGATCGACAGGCGCGGATCATTGCCAAATTTGCCGAGGAGCGGCTTCAGCGCCGACACGTACTCGGTGCGGATCGGGATGTCGGCGCCCTTGTCGCGGCCATGCGAGGCCAGCAGCCCCACATTGTGATTGCGGTGCGAGCCGGGGTGGATCTGCATGACCAGCCCGTCGTCCAGGCTCATCCTGGCCATTTCCGTCAGCATCTGGGCGCGGAACAGTTCGGCCTTTTCTGGGGTCACCTCGCCTTTCACCAGGCTGAGGAACAGGGCTTCGGCGTCAGCGTCGGACAGGTCGGCGGTGGCGGCGGTCGGATGGCCATGATCCGACGAGGTGGCCCCCGCTTCGATAAAGGCGCCGCGACGGATGCGGTGAGCTTCGAGATAACCCCGCCAGCTATGGACGTCCTGGCCCGAAACCTCGGCGAAGCGTTCGAAGGCGCGCGGCGAGCGCTCATCCTCGAAGTCGATGACGGCGTCGGGACGATAGGCGGTGATCACATGCCCGCCCCAGCCGCTGTCGCGGATGGCCTGGTGGTGCTTCAGCGTCTCATGCGGGCCTTCGGTCGTGGCCAGGGTCTCGATGTTGAAGCGGTCGAACAGGGCGCGCGGACGGAAGGCGTCGGTCGCCAGGGCTTCATTGATCGCATCGAAATAGAAATCCGAGGTCTCGGCCGAGAGGAACACCTCAAAGCCGAACACCTGGCTGAACACGTGATTGAGCCAGATCCACGATGGCGTGCCGCGGAACAGATGGAAGTTCTGGGCCAGAAGACGCCAGGCTTCGCGCGGGTCGGTCCCGGGGACGCCCGACTTGGACCGCACCTTCAGGCTGTCGAGCGAGACGCCCTGACTGTAGAGCATCCGAAACAGGTAGTGGTCAGGCGCCAGCAGCAGGTCGGTGGCGTCTTCAAACGGCGCATTGGTCGCGAACCAACTGGGGTCGGTGTGACCGTGCGGGCTGATGATCGGCAGCGCCTTCACGGTCGCATAAAGTTCGCGTGCGATCGACCGAGTCCGGTCATCCGCCGGAAAGAGCCGATCTTCGTGGAAATTCAGGGGCCTGACCATATGGATCTCTCCTGCTTCCTCTCCAGCCAGCGGCTTGGCGTCACCGCTTTTGACGCGCGCTTGGTAACCGGTGTCATGGCTATATGCAAGCGACGCCGAGCGCCGGCCTCAGACCTTTGGAGCGGGGCCGGATGACTCTCGCACGACAAGGTGAGGCACGGTGCTGGCGGGATCACGCTTTTCGCGCGTCTCCAGGCCGATCAATTTCTCGGCGGCCATCCTGCCGACTTCACGGGTCGGGATGTGGATGGTGGTAAGCGGCGGCCAGACGGCCTGGGCGATCTGGAAATCGTCGAACCCGACCACCGTCAAGTCTCGGGGCACGTCAAGACCGGCGCGGCGCGCGGCCTGCAGCACGCCGGCGGCCATCTCGTCGTTACCCGCGAAGATCGCGGTCGGACGCGGCGTTTTGGCCAGCAGTATCTCAGCGCAGGCCAGACCGGATTCGAAGGTGTATGCGCCCTCGACCACATAGTCGTCGTCCAGGTGCTGGCCGGCCTTGTTAAGAGCGTCCTCGAAGCCGCCTCTCCGCTCATGGGACGAGCGGAAGCTTCGCAGACCGCTGATGAAGCCAATCTGCTTGTGTCCAAGCTCGATCAGGTGCGCGCCCATGGCCTCGCCGCCAAGGCGGTCGTGACCAACGATCATGTGCTCGGGCTTGTCGAGCGGCACCGAAGCGATGCGGATATATTCGCAGCCGATCTCGCCCAGCAGCTTGGCGACGCGCTCGTCTTCGGAAACCGACGGCGGCAGAACCACGCCGTAGAGCTTTTGGCGCTCCACGAAGTTGCGAACGTCAGCCAGAAAGGTCGGGCTGGAGCGATCACAGGGATGCACGACCAGCTCGAAGCCCGAGCCTCTCATGCCATCCAGCAAGCCCAACTGCATGTTCACGACGTACTGAGGATTGGGGTTGTCGTAGATCATGCCGATCAGGAACGACCGGCGGAACGCCAGCCCGCGAGCCTGGGGATCGGGCGCATAGCCCCACTCAGCGATGACCGCCTCGATACGCTCGCGGGTTTCGTCACGAACGAAGGGAGACTGGTTGATGACCCGCGATACGGTCTTCTTCGAGACACCCGCGAGCCTGGCAATATCGTTGATCGTGGCGCGCTTGCGCCCCCCCTCCAGGCCGCTCTCGGTTTCGTTGTCGCCAGGCGACGTCAGCGGCGGGTTTGAAGGGTTCACGACGTTTCCATGCGGCTTCGAGCGCTCTCTTTTGTCATACTCTACACGTCCGGTCCTCGCCACCAATGGGCGAAAGGGCCGTTTGCAACAAAACTGACACCGGTTACCCTAGCGTCTTGGAACGTATTGCGGCACGAAGCGCCGCTACGCGAAGGCTTAGATGATCAAAACGACCTCAGTCCCCGACGAATCGATTCACGACGTCGATCCCCGTGACCACGTCGCCACGGTGCTGCGCGACATCGTGGCGGGCGAGACCCTGGACCTGCATGGCCGAAAGATCCTGTCCCGTGCCGATATTCCCAAGGGTCACAAGATCGCCATCCGCTCAGCCTTGGCCGGCGAGG
This sequence comes from Caulobacter sp., assembly GCF_965279145.1. Lineage (NCBI taxonomy): Bacteria > Pseudomonadati > Pseudomonadota > Alphaproteobacteria > Caulobacterales > Caulobacteraceae > Caulobacter > Caulobacter sp. Next base: position 3,475,834 of record NZ_OZ257139.1, on the reverse strand, counting down.
ATGTACTGAAATATGGCTGGCCGATCGGACGCGCCACCGCCGACATCGCGATTGGCGACCACGTCCATGTCCATAATGTTCAGACCAAGCTCTCGGGCGTTGAAGGCTACGTCTGGAAGCAGCCCTCCGCGGCGGTTATTTCGGAGCAGCCTGCCCGGACGTTCATGGGCTATCGACGCGCGAACGGCCGGGTCGGCACACGCAACGAGATCTGGGTGCTGTGCACCGTCGGCTGCGTCGCCAACACAGCGCGCCGGATCGCGGAAAAGGCCAATGCGCGCTTCGCGGGCCGCGTCGACGGCGTCCACGCCTTCCCTCACCCTTTCGGCTGTTCGCAGCTGGGCGATGACCTGATCCACACGCGCAAGCTGATCGCGGGCCTCGCCGCCCATCCCAACGCGGGCGGCGTGCTGATCCTGGGCCTGGGGTGCGAGAACAATCAGCTCAAGGCGCTGCTGGAAAGCGCCCCCGACCTGGATCCCGCGCGACTTCGGTCCTTCACCACGCAGATGGTCGAGGACGAACTCGAGGACGGCCTGGCGGCGATCGAGTCCCTGATCGCCATCGCCGAACAGGACCGCAGAGAGCCCTGCCCGGCCGCCGATCTGGTAGTGGGTCTCAAGTGCGGCGGCTCCGACGGCTTCTCGGGCGTGACGGCCAATCCGCTGGTGGGCCGCATCGCCGACAAGGTGTCGGACGCGGGCGGCACTCCCGTGCTGACCGAGATCCCCGAGGTCTTCGGGGCCGAGCAAATGCTGCTTGATCGCGCCGCGACCCGCGCCGTGTTCGATAGCGCCGTCGGGGTGATCGACGACTTCAAGCGCTACTTCATCGACAACAATCAGCCCATCCACGAGAACCCCTCGCCCGGCAACATCGCCGGCGGCATCACGACCCTGGAGGAGAAATCCCTGGGCGCGGTGCAGAAGGGCGGCCGATCGACGCTGGTCGAGGTGATCCGCTACGGCGAGCGCGTGGGCCCCCACGGCCTGACGCTGCTGGAAGCGCCCGGCAATGACGCGGTCTCGTCCACGGCCCTTACGGCCGCCGGCGCGACCGTGATCCTGTTCACAACGGGTCGCGGCACACCGCTGGGTTTTCCCGCGCCGACCCTGAAGATCGCCTCCAACAGCGCGCTCGCGGATCGCAAGCCGGGCTGGATAGACTTCGACGCCGGGGTTGTGCTGTCGGGCCAGTCCATGGACGACGCGGCCGACGCCCTCATGGACCTGGTCGTCGAGACGGCTTCGGGAAAGGCCACCAAGGCCGAGATCAACGGCGAGCGTGAAATCGCCATCTGGAAAAGTGGTGTGACCCTGTGACGGCTCTTCCCATGTCAAACGCCCTGCGTCTTCGCGCGACCAGTTGCGCCGCCGCCCTGCCCGGCGTCACCCAACCCGCCTACGATCGGGATCGGATCACGGTGGGCGTCGTTCACCTCGGTCCCGGCGCCTTTCACCGCGCGCACCAGGCCTTCTATTTCGACCAGCTCCTGGCCAAGGACCCGCGCTGGGCGATCTGCGCCGTATCCCTGAAGAGCCCCGGCGTCCGTGACGCGCTTGAACCCCAGGACGGCCTCTACACCCTGGCCCAGCTCGACGAGGAGACGACGTTCCGGATCATCGGCTCGATCGTCGAGGTGCTGGTCGCCCCCGAGGATCCGCCCGCCGTCTTCGCCCGGCTGGCCGCGCCGATGACGCGGATGGTCACCCTGACGGTGACCGAAAAGGGCTATTGCCTGTCCAGCGAGGGCGGGCTGGATGAGAGCCACCCGGATATCGTCCACGATCTGGCCCATCCCCGCGAACCCATCAGCGCCATCGGCTATCTGGTCGAAGGTCTGCGTCGCCGCTTCCTGGTCGGCCTGCCGCCCTATGCGGTGGTGGCCTGCGATAATCTCGCCGACAATGGCTGGCGCCTGAAGGCGGCCGTCACGGCTTTCGCCAGCAAGATAGATCCCGAACTCGCCGCCTGGATCGAGGCCGAAGGCCGCTTTCCGCGCACCATGGTCGACAGCATAACCCCGGCCACCGACGACGCCCTGCGCGACCGGGTCCTGACCGCCACCGGGCTGTCGGACGCCTGGCCCATTCAGCGCGAAGCCTTCACCCAATGGGTCATCGAAGATGTCCTGGGCCCAGACGCGCCGGACCTTGCCGGCGTTGGCGTCACCCTGACCGACGATGTGCGTGGCTTCGAACGCGCCAAGCTGCGCCTGCTCAACGGCGTCCATTCCACCCTGGCCTATACCGGCATCCTTCGCGGCCATGAGACGGTCTTCGAGGCGGTGAGCGATCCTGTCCTGGCCAAGCTGGCCCACGACCTGATGGTCGAAGACATCACGCCGACTCTGACCGCGCCCCGAGGTCTGGACCTGCAAGCCTATGGCGAGGCCATCCTCAAGCGTTTCCGCAACCCGGAGATCCGGCACCTCCTGGCGCAGATCGCGTGGGATGGCTCCCAGAAGCTGCCGTTCCGCATTCTGGGCACGCTGAGGGAGGCTCTGGAGGCTGGACGCCCGATCGAGCGCCTCGCCGTTCCCTTGGCGGCCTGGATGCGATTTGTCCGGCTGCGCGTGTCGACGGGCGAGAAGATCGTCGATCCCCTGGCCGACACGCTGGTCTCCGTAGCGGCCGCCTGCACGGGCGTCGCCAAGACCGACGTCTCCGCCTTCCTGGCGCTGGGTTCCGTATTCCCCGCCGCCCTGGCGACAAACCCGATCTTCGTTTCGGCGGTGGAAAAGGCCTATGCCGAATTGGGCGAGAGCTAGCGCGTGACGCCCCGGCCGGTGACGACCGGGGCGACGGTTCTGGCCAGGATCATGAGGTCGAAGGCGAAGGACCGGCGCTGAAGGTATTCCGCGTCCAAAGCCACCTTGGCCGTGATCGACAGCTCGTCTCGCCCGTTGATCTGCGCCCATCCGGTCACGCCCGGCCGCAGCCGGTCGACACCCGCCTGGGCGCGGGCCGCGATCAGGTCATCCTGGTTGAAGAGCGCTGGCCGAGGACCGACGAGGCTCATGTCGCCGATCAGCACGCTCCAGAGCTGCGGCAGCTCATCAAGGCTCAAGCGCCGCAGGGTCGCGCCGACCGGCGTAAGCCAGTGATCGGGATCCTCGAGCAGATGGGTGGCGACCTCGGGGGTGTCGATGCGCATGGTGCGAAACTTCGGCATCGAGAACAGCCGCCCACCTCGCCCCACGCGCCGCGACCAGTAGAGCACCGGCCCCGGCGAGGTCAGCCTGACGACCAGCCAGAGCACGGCCAAGGGGACCAGCAGCGCCAGGAGCCCGCCACCGGCGGCGGCGAGGTCGAAAGCGCGTTTCAGCATCGCCTACGCTCAGGCCAGATCGCCGGTGGCGGCGTCCAGCAGCAAATAGGCGCGCCCGGCGTCCGACGACAGCAGGGCCGCCACCAGGAACCCTTCGCGATCCTGTCCGCCGGCCTCCTCGATCATGCCCGCATAGCGCTTGAGGAAACGCTCTGTGTTGGCCCGCAAGGCGGCGTCCGAGAACAGGCGTCGCACCAGACGGCGGATCGCGGCCGGAGCCAGCCGCTTGACGACCTCGCGAGCGCCGGAGGCGTCACGCGTCTGGATGGCGGCGGCGATCTCATCGATCCGACCGCGCGGCAGCAGGGCGTGGGGATCAATGCCCATGGCCGAGATTTCGGCGGCCAGCTTCTCGCCGAGAGCCGCGTCGCCGGGCGAACTGTTCTCGATGCCGGATAGCAGGGAACGCCAGGACCAGCCCGCGCTGCCCGGCCCGTCAACGCCCTCCGGGCTAGGCGAAGCAACACGGCCGCCCGCCGTGTCAAACACCGAGCGGAACTCATCATCGGTCGCCGTCGGAGTCAGACGCAGGCGCGGCCGCGGTCCCGGCTCCTCCGCCAGCAGATCGTCATCCGGCTCCTCGGGCGGCGGCTCCGGCGGCGGGGCTATCGGAGGCGTCAACCGAGAGCGAGGGATCGCCGGTTGCGGCCGCGCCGGCGTTGGGCCACCCATGGAATTGGCGGCTTCGCTCAGGGCGTCATAGTTGCGGCGCATGCGATCCTGGAACGCCTGGTCGATCGCCGCGGTCTCCTCAGCCGTCCGACGGGCGGCGGCCATCATCTCCTGAATGCCCGTTTCGATGGAGGCGCGGACCTCCAGCGCCTTCTGCAGCGCTTCGGCCGGCATGTCGGCGGTGCGCTGGCCGACCTCGTCGAGCATGGCCTCGAGCTCGCCCAGCGTGCCGCGCGCCGTCAGCACAGCGTCGGCGAGCTTTTGAGCGGTGCGCGCGCCGGCCTGCTCGACCATCTGGGCGGATTGCTCGATCAGATCGCGAGCCTCCTCCATCCGCGCCTCGAAGACGGTGTCGGCCTTCTGCCCCGCGGCGAAGGCGATCTCGTTCAACTGATCCACACGGCTGCGGGCGGAGGCGACGCGCGCCTCCACGCCTTCCGTGGCCTTCAAGGCGGACTCGGCCAAGGCTTCCATGGCCTGTTTGAGTTCGATCTCCAGCCCCTCGCGCTGGCCCGCAGCCGCGTCAGAGATGGCCGTAAGCACCTTGGCGGTCTCCTCGGTCAGGCGCTCGCGCTCAGCCTTGGCGCTCTCGGCCACGTCCTTGAACTGCTCGGACGCCGCCGCGATCAGGCCGCGCAGCACCTCGGCGCCCATCGCCGCCACGTCGCTCAGTTCGGTGGCGCCGACCCGCGTATAGGAGACGAATTCGGTGAGCTGCGCGGTCCGTGTTTCGGTCTCGGCGGCGAAGTCTTCCTGCTCGGACCGCAAGGTCTGGCTGGCGGCGACCAGGGCGGCGCGCTGCTGGGCCAGGTTCTTTTCAACCGAGTTCATCTGGTCGCCCAGACCCTGCCCCGCCGTTTCGAGGCGGGCGATCTGGCGAGAGATGTCCTCGGCGCCAACGCGGGCGGCGTCGGAGGCTTCGGCGGCGGCCGCCGCGAGATCGGCGGCGCGAGCGGCCAGGGCGGCTTCGGCTTCGCGCAACTGGGTTTCGGCGAGATCGGACGCCTCGGCGACCATTCGGGCCTGGCTGCCGATGGCGTCCACCACGGCGGTGGACCGCGTGTCGAGGGTCAGGGACAGGGTTTCCAGCGCCTGACGCTCGTGCCCAAGCCCCTGAGCCAGTTGATTGGCCATGCGGGCCGAGTCCGCCGCCGCCTCGGCGAGCCGGGCGGTTTCCTCGGCCAGCGACTGGCGCAGCGAGAGGATTCGCTCTCGCGCCTCTTCCGCGGCGGCGGTTGCATTGTCGATCTGGTGACGAACAGCCTCGACGGCCCCAGAGGCGCCGGCGGCGGCCAGGGCCGCAGGTGTGACCAGACGATCCGTGAGCGTTCTACTGCGCCTGAGCTCGGCCGAAACGCCCTGAGCCTGACGCAAGAGATAGGCGCCCAGCAGGGTCATCAAGGCCGGGCCAACGGCCATGCCGATGAAAACGGCGAGCGCAAAGCCCTCGACCTTCAAGGCCGGAACGTCGCGCGCATAGCCAAGCGCGAAGGCGATCGGCGCCAACGCCCAGAGGGACGCCGCGGCGACCGCGAAGGTCCAGAACATCAGGGCCGGCATCGGACCGCGTTCAGCGGTCGTCGGGAGCTCGAAAGCCTCGTTGGCGCGACGGACGTCCGGTGTCGTGTCCCGCGTCTCGGACGGCGCTGGCGCGACCTCGCGTTCGGGTTCGAGCACGGGAGCGGGCGGTTGCGCGGCGCTGGTGGCCAGCGACCTTGCGCTGATGGGCGGCGGCTCGAAGACGCTTGCCTCAGGCTCCGCCGCGCGGCTGCGGCGCGACGCGGCTCGCGCCCGGGGCGACGAGAGCTCCGGCGCGGCGATATCGAGATCGAAATCGGGTTCGCTGCGTGGCGGACTGACGGTCACGGTCGGCTCCATGTCCGCGTCATCCCCGAACATCGAGGCTTCGGACGTGGCGACGGCTTCCTCAGCGGGCGACTCCACGGGGACGGTGGAGAAATCGAGCGGTTGGCGCTTCTTAGGCTTCATACACAGCCAAGGTCCCAAGGCGGTCAGCGAGGGGCAAGAAAACAGTCAACGCGCGTTTGCCCCAATCTCGCGTAGAGAATGAACCTAGCGGCGAAAAGCTCGCGCGCAAAGCGGCTTCCGGCGAGTTTTAAGGGCTTCACGTCGCCGCAGGGCGTTATCGTCGCCCGCCTAGGCCGTCGGCGCGGATGTTGACCGAGGAACCGCCGCGACGGGAGGCTGAACCGAGCCGCGAGGCGAGCGAGAAACCGTACGTTCGTGAGCGGGCTTGGGCGGGGCGTGTTTATCGACGGCGATGCCAAACTGGCCCAGCGCCAAGGAGGACAACCAGACAACCATGACGGCGAGAATTTCTGCCAGGAAGTTCATGGGCCGACCCACAATGCGATAGCGGCGTTATGCGACAAACTCGCATCCAAGCCGAGTGAACTTTTGGTCATGATCAAACGCGCGGCGCCACCCAAGCTGACAGCGCCTCCAGAATTCCGACGGTTGCCGTCGCGCCCCGCCCTGACTAGGTCGCCGGTACACGGCCCGGCTCCGCCAACCTTGGCGACGATCAGGACCTTTTCTGTTTGCGGAGCCCTGTTTTGGCCCCTACCCAACTCGCATCGATCGCGCCCAGCGCCCCGCCGGAACCGTTCATGACCGACCTCACGCCGGCCCGCCTGACCCACCTCCAGCGCCTGGAGGCCGAGAGCATCCACATCCTGCGGGAGGTGGCGGCTGAGTGCGAGCGGCCGGTCATGCTGTATTCGATCGGCAAGGACAGCGCGGTGATGCTGCACCTGGCGGCCAAGGCGTTCTTTCCGTCACGCCCGCCCTTCCCGCTTCTGCATGTCGACACCACCTGGAAATTCCGGGCCATGTACGATCTGCGCGACAAGGTCGCCGCCGATCTCGGGTTCGACCTGCTGGTCCACAAAAACCCGGAAGCCGAGGCCAAGGGCATCAACCCCTTCGACCACGGCAGCGCCCTGCACACGGACATGTGGAAGACCGAGGGCCTCAAGCAGGCTCTTTCCAAGTACGGCTTCGATGCGGCCTTCGGCGGCGCGCGCCGCGATGAGGAAAAGAGCCGCGCCAAGGAGCGGATCATCTCGTTCCGATCGGCCGAGCAGCGCTGGGATCCCAAGAACCAGCGACCGGAACTGTGGAAGCTCTACAACACCCGCAAGCACCCTGGCGAAAGTCTGCGGGTGTTCCCGATCTCGAACTGGACCGAGCTGGACGTCTGGCAATACATCCACCTGGAAAACATCCCGATCGTGCCGCTCTACTTCGCGGCCGAGCGGCCGGTGGTCGAGCGCGACGGCAGCCTGATCATGGTCGACGATGATCGCTTCCGCCTGCGACCGGGCGAAGTCCCGCAGATGAAGAGCGTCCGTTTCCGCACCCTGGGCTGCTATCCGCTGACTGGCGCCGTCGAGAGCACGGCGTCCACCCTGCCCCAGATCATCCAGGAGATGCTGCTGGCCACCAGCAGCGAGCGGCAGGGCCGGGTCATCGACCATGACCAGTCCGCCTCGATGGAGAAGAAGAAGCAGGAGGGCTATTTCTAGATGACCGTCTACAAGCCCTCCGACCTGATCGCCGAAGACATCGACGCCTATCTGGTCGCCCACCAGCACAAGTCTCTGCTGCGCTTCATCACCTGCGGCTCGGTGGACGACGGCAAGTCGACCCTGATTGGCCGGCTGCTATACGACAGCAAGATGATCTTCGAGGACCAGATGGCGGCCCTCGAGGCCGACTCCAGGCGGGTCGGCACGCAGGGCGGCGCGATCGATTTCGCCCTGCTGGTCGACGGCCTGGCCGCCGAGCGCGAGCAAGGCATCACTATCGACGTCGCCTACCGCTTCTTCGCCACCGACAAGCGCAAGTTCATCGTCGCCGACACCCCCGGCCACGAGCAATACACCCGCAACATGGTCACCGGCGCCTCGACGGCCGACGCGGCCGTGATCCTGATCGACGCCCGCAAGGGCGTGCTGACCCAGACGCGTCGTCACAGCTATCTCGTCAGCCTGCTGGGCATCCGTCACGTGGTGCTGGCCGTGAACAAGATGGATCTGGTCGGCTGGGACCAGACGGTGTTTGACCGCATCGTCGCCGACTATCGCGCCTTCGCCGACCAGATCGGCCTGTCGGTCTTCACGCCGATCCCGATCTCGGGCCTGGGCGGCGACAACATGGCCAGCAAGAGCCAGGCCTCGCCCTGGTACGACGGCCCGATCCTGATGGACTGGCTGGAGACGGTTCAGGTCGAGGACGACCTGCAGGCCCAGCCGTTCCGCATGCCGGTGCAGTGGGTCAACCGGCCCAATCTCGACTTCCGGGGCTTCTCCGGCCTGATCGCCTCGGGCGTGGTCAAGCCGGGCGACCGCATCCGCGTCCTGCCGTCAGGGCGCGAGAGCAAGGTGGACCGCATCGTCACCCTGCCCGACGACCTGCCCCAGGCCGTGGCCGGCCAGTCGGTGACCCTCACCCTGACCGACGAGATCGACATCTCGCGCGGCGACCTGATCGTCGCCGCCGATGCGCCCAGTCCGGTCGCCGGCCAGTTCGAGGCCACCGTCGTCTGGATGGACGACGAGCCCCTGCCCCCTGGCCGCGCCTATCTGCTGAAGATTGGCGCCCGGACCGTCGGGGCCAGCGTCACCGAGATCAAGCACCGGGTGAACGTCAACACGCTGGAGCGCACGGCGGCCAAGCGGCTGGAGCTGAACGAGATCGGACTCGTGAACCTCTCGCTCGACCAGCCCGTGCCGTTCGAGGCCTATGCCGACAACCGAGAACTGGGCGGCTTCATCCTGATCGACCGGATCAGCAACCGCACCGTTGGGGCCGGGATGCTGAACTTCGCCCTGCGGCGGGCCGACAACATCCACTGGCAACATACGGACGTCACGAAGCAATCCCGCGCCGCGCTGAAGAGCCAGCGCGGTCAGGTCGTGTGGCTGACCGGCCTGTCGGGAGCCGGGAAATCGACCATCGCCAATCTGGTCGAGAAGCGCCTGCACGCCCTGGGTCGCCACACCTATCTGCTGGACGGCGACAATGTCCGTCATGGCCTCAACAAGAATCTCGGCTTCACCGAGGAGGACCGGGTCGAGAACATCCGCCGGGTCGCCGAGGTGGCCAAGCTGATGGTCGACGCGGGCCTGATCGTGCTGACCGCCTTCATCTCGCCGTTCCGCGCCGAGCGGCGCATGGCCCGCGAGATCCTTGAGGACGGCGAGTTCATCGAGGTCTTCGTCGACACCCCGCTGGCCGTGGCCGAGCAGCGCGACGTCAAGGGCCTCTACGCCAAGGCCCGGTCAGGGCAGCTGAAGAACTTCACCGGCATCGACAGCCCCTATGAGGCGCCCGAGGCGCCGGAACTGCGGATCGACACCACGACCGTGACCCCGGTCGAGGCGGCCGAGCAGATCGTGGCCTGGCTGGAAGGCCAGGAGATCGACTACGACATCTGAACATGGCCGGTGCGGCGGTTCAGGGCGATGGCTCCGGCCAGGCCCAGGGCCGCCATCACCGTCATCGCCCAGTAGCCGTGGGGCCCGAACGCGTCGAACAGGGGTCCGGCGCACAGGGTCGCCACGCCCAAGGTGAACCCACCGGACAGGGCCGAATTGATCGCCTGCGCCGCCGAGGCGTTGGCGGGCGGGGTCAGTTTTTCGATCAGGCGCAGCGAGGCCAGGAAACTGGCCGCGAAGGTCAGGGCGTGCAGGGCCTGCAGCGGAAACAGCATCCATAGCGGCGGCGAGAAGGCATAGGCCGCCCAGCGCAGCGCGGCCGCCCCAGCGCCCAGCACCATCAGCTTCTCGGGGCCCATCTTGCGCCGCCAGGGCTCCATGAACCACATGAAGCCGACCTCGGCCGCCACCCCGACGCCCCACAGGACGCCGATCATCGGCTCGGAAATCCCCTGCTTGCGCCAGAGGATGGCCGAAAAGCCGTAGTAGAAGGCGTGCGCGCCCTGGATCAGGCCGGCGGTGGCCACGGCCAGCATGAAGGTGCGGTCGCGCAGCAGGACGCCCAGCCCCTTCCAGCGTTCGGCCCCCCGCGGCTTGGCGCCCTCGGCGTGGACCCGCTCGGGCGGTACGAAGACGGCGGCGGCGAGGGCCGCGAGCACGGCCGCCAGGGCGATCCAGATCGGAATGATCTTCGGCGCGGCGAAGGTCAGGACCACGCCCATGATCAGGTTGGCGACGATGAAGGCCGCCGAGCCCGTGCCGCGCGGCAGGCCGTAGTTGAAGCCCTCCGACCGCGCCCGGCGCAGGGTGATCACATCGACCAGCGGCGAGACGGTCGACAACAGGGTCTGGCCGATCAGCCAGGCCAGGGCCAGACCCAGCGCGCCCGGAGCGATCAGCAGGGCCGCGTAGCCCAGTCCCGCCCCCAGCGACAACAGCACCATCGGCGTGCGGCGTAGGGTGAAGCCATCGGCCCACACGGCCAGGGCCGGGCCGGTGAACGGCCGGGCCAGCATCGGAATGGCCAGGATCAGGCCGATCGCCGCGCCGCTCATGCCGCGATCGCGCAGGAAGGTGGCGATATAGGGCAGGCTGACGCCGGTCCCCAGATAGATCGAGACGTAGAAGACGCTCAGGCGCGTCAGGCTGCTCATCGCCGCCGCCCGCGCCTGACGCGCCCCCGGATCACGCCTCTTCCGCGCCGCCGAAGCGGGCCGTCCATTCGGCGATCATGTCCTCGTCGATCTTCTTGAACAGCACCTCGGGGGCGCGAACCGACAGGCCGACTGGCAGCTTGTCGAGCTCGACCGCCGCCTCGTTCGATGGCCAGGCCGCCGGCGCGTCCAGAGAGAAGGCCTTGGCGATCTCCCCGGCCGCGAACGGAATGAACGGCGCCGAGATCTTGGCGTACAGCGCCGCCAGGTTCAGGGCCGTGCGGACGATGACGGCCGCGCGGTCGCGATCGGTCTTGATCGCGGTCCACGGCGCGGCTTCCTGCAGATATTCGTTGCCGACCACCCACAGGGCTCGAAGCGCCTGGGCGCTCTTGCGCACCTCGATAGCGTCCATCTGTTCGGCGAGGTCCGCCAGACGGGCCGAGACGTCGGCGAACAGCTTCTCTTCCAGCGGACCCGGCTCGCCGCCATCCGGCACGACGCCGTCGAACTTGCCTTCGGTGAACTTCAGGATGCGGTTGATGAAGTTGCCCAGCACGTCGGCCAGGTCGCGGTTCACCGAACTGGCGAACATCTCCCAGGTGAAGGCGGTGTCGCTGCTCTCGGGCGCGTTCGACGTCAGGTACCAGCGCCAGAAGTCGGGCGGCAGGATTTCCAGCGCCGCGTCCATGAACACGCCGCGCTTGTTGCTGGTCGAGAACTTGCCGCCATACCAGTTGAGCCAATTGAAGGCCTTGAGCATGTCGACGCTCTTCCACGGCTCTTCCGAGCCCAGGATGGTCGCGGGGAAGCTGACGGTGTGAAAGGCGACGTTGTCCTTGCCCATGAACTCGACATAGCGGACGTCGTCGGCGCCGGCGTCGGTGCGCCACCAGCGCTTCCAGTCGCGGCCCTCTTGCGCGTCAGCCCATTCCTGGGTGGCGGCGATATATTCGATCGGGGCGTCGAACCAGACGTAGAAGACCTTGCCTTCCATGCCCGGACGCGGCGCGCCGTCCTTGACCACCGGCACGCCCCAGGCGAGGTCGCGGGTGATGCCGCGATCGATCAGGCCTTCATCCAGGAACTTGTAGGCGATCGACCTGGCCAGGACGGGCCAGTCGCCATGGGTGTCGACCCAGGCGCGGATCTTGTCGGCCATCTTGGTCTGAAGGAGATAGAGGTGGCGGGTGTCGCGCACCTCCAGGTTCCGCGAGCCGGAGATCACCGAATAGGCGTTCTTCAGGTCGGTCGGATCCAGCAGGTTGCCGCAGTTGTCGCACTGGTCGCCGCGCGCCTTGTCGAAGCCGCAGTGCGGGCAGGTGCCCTCGATATAGCGGTCGGGCAGGAAGCGCTTGTCGTCGATGGAATAGACCATCTGATCGACGCGTTCCTCGATCAGGCCGTTGGCCTCCAGCACCTCGGCGAAGTGCTGGGTCAGCTTGCGGTTCTGCGGCGACGACGAGCGGCCAAACCAGTCCCACGACAGGCCAAAGGCCGCCGCGACATCGCGCTGCAGGATGTGCTGCTCGGCGCAGTAGGTCTCGACATCCTGGCCGGCGGCGGCGGCGGCCAGCTCGGCCGGCGTGCCATGCTCGTCGGTGGCGCAGATATACAGGGTCTCGTTGCCCCGCGCCCGCTGGAACCGCGCATAGACATCGGCCGGCAACATCGATCCCGCCAGATTGCCCAGGTGCTTGATGCCGTTGATGTACGGCAGGGCGGAGGTGATCAGGATACGAGCCATGAGGCGGGGTCTTCCGGGGAGTCAGGGATCAGAGCAGAGGCGTTCGCATATAGAAGGCCGGACGCGCAAACAAAAGCGGCGGTGTGGGTCCCGGGTGGAGCCGTGCGTCCTTCGAGGCTCGCCGCTGGCTCGCACCTCAGGATGAGGAAATCAGAACAAAGCCCCTCATCCTGAGGCGCCCGCGCAGCGGGCCTCGAAGGACGCACAGCTTCGCGACCTCGCGCTTTCGCTGCGATGGCGATGGAAAGGGTCGCGGAGCGTCCGGGCTCGCCCGGAAGAGTTAGATAAATACCGTTTCGACGAAGCCGTCCGCTCCGCGTGACCGTTCTAGCGAAAGCGCGCGGCGCTCGAGCCCTGTTGGGGCCTCGCCGCCTTGAAGCCTCCGACGGGCGGACGGGATAGCGCTCCCCGCCCGGACTGCCGATCCTCCCGGACCCGCCTGCTGCTCGTTCGACCCTCGAAGTCACGTCGTTTTTGTTTTCCACGGCCGACCGCCGCCAGAGAACAACGAGGTTGACGGCCTGGAGCGCAAAGCGCCCCTCCCGCCATCGATTGAGCTTCCCGCTCGATCACACCCCGCCGCCGCAATGGTCGCTGGCCTTGCGCCCTTTCCTCGCGACGAGGTGACTACAGAATACGGGAGGTTTGAGCGCGGCTGCGTCGATTGTCTGGACGCTCGTACAGGTCCTCCCCCTAGCGGGGGAGGCGATCGCGTAGCGATCGGAGGGGGAAGTGCTGCAGACTCAATGCGGTGTTCCCCCACCGGCCTCCGGCCGCCTCCCCCTTCAGGGGGAGGACTTGAGGCGTCTATCCCCGTCCCCATCCGAGGACAGCGCGATCCCAATCCCCGTTCTGTGTCAAACGCGCCCTACCCCATTGCCCGTTCGCGGGCCGAACGCTAAGGAAAGCGCCCGCTCGCATGTCGAGATGGATTGGCCGGTTTAGCTCAGCTGGTAGAGCAGCGGTTTTGTAAACCGAAGGTCGCGGGTTCGATTCCTGCAACCGGCACCACCTCCCCACACGGATCGCCGCCCGGCGGCCTACATCGCGTCCAGCCGGGCCCTGAGGCGTTCGACCCTGTCGATGTCGACGTCCGGACCCTGGACCGACACGCCGTAGTCGGAAAGCCGGCCCAGCGCGCGGGAGAAGTTCTCGGGGGTCATGCCCAGCAGGGAAGCCAGCAGATGTTTTTCGTAGGGCAACTGCACCCTGGCCCGGCCGCTGCGACGCGGAACCAAAGACAGCAGATAGCCGGCCAGACGGCGTTGGGTGCTCTGCAGGCGCTGCTCGGCCGCGCCGGACAGCAATTGCTGATGCGCGACGGCCAGCTCCGCATAGGCCCTCGCCGCTAGACCGGGGTCGCGGGACACGGCTTCCCGGAACAGGACGGCGGGCAGCAACAGCACGGTGCTGTCTTCCAGGGCGCGCCAGCGAATCTGGCAGCCGGCCCGCGCCATCACGCAGGCCAGGTTCAGGGACTGGGGCCCACGAACGGTCGACAGGATCGCCACGCGATCGGCCTCCCGCACGCTCAGGGCCACGGCGCCGCTCAGCAGAACGATCAGTCGATCATCCTCGTAAACGTCGATCTCCCGCCCCTTGGCGAAGGCGCGCGTCTCCCCGGCCTCGCCCAGCGCCGACAGCGCCGTGGCGTCCATCGGCGAAAACAGCGGCACGGCGCTCAATCGGTTTATGTCGGCGTCATCGGTCATGCAGGCGGGATGCTGTGGCCTGGAACACGGCGTCGCCTTGACCTTGATCAAGCTTCGCCCGGACCAAGCAGCCGCCCTAGGAGGGATCGACATTCAGCGGGTCGGCATACGTCTCACCGCTCATCCCCGCGAAAGCGGGGACCCAAACGGGGCTTACAGATTTTAGAACGGCGCGGGGCTGTCCTGAGACTCAGCTTGGGTCCCCGCTTGCGCGGGGATGAGCGGTGTTTTGGGCCACTCTGATCTGAAAATCAGACGTCTCAAATGAATGTCGATCCGCCCTAGACGATGCGGGAGAAGCCGTCGTCTTCCTTGGACCGGCGATCGAAGACACGAGCGGCCACACGCACGAACGCCCGTCCCGTCGGCGTCACGGTGATGCGATCTCCGTCCAGATCGATCAACCCGTCGGCGGCCAGGGTCGCCAGGCGCGCCTTGTCGTCGGCGAAGACCGACGGCTCGACGCCGTGACGGGCCGCGACCTCTCCCAGATCGACGGTGAAGTCGCACATCAGGCGCTCGATGACGTCGCCGCGCAGGCGGTCATCGTCGGTCAGGGCGACGCCGCGCGCGACGGGCAGGCGTCCCTCGCTGATCGCCGCGCGCCAGGCCACCTCGCTCGAGACGTTCTGGACAAAGCCTTGCGGCAGTCGACCGATCGACGAGGCGCCCAGCCCGATCAGGGTCGGGTGAGGATCGGTGGTGTAGCCCTGGAAGTTCCGCCGCAGCGTTCCGGCGGTCGCGCCGGTTCCCAGGCCGTCCTCCGGCAGGGCGAAGTGATCCAGGCCGATGGCCACATAGCCCGCCCGCAGCAGACGCTCGGCGGCGGCCTGGCTTTGCGCCAGCCTCGCCTGGGCGTCCGGAAGCTCGGCTTCGTTCAGCAGCCGTTGATGCGGCCTGGCCCACGGCACATGGGCATAGCCGAACAGGGCGATGCGCTCGGGGCGCAGGGTGAGGATCGCATCGAGGGTCGAGACCACGTCATCGACCGTCTGGCGCGGCAGGCCGTACATCAGGTCCAGATTGATCGAGGCGATCCCCGCCTCGCGCAGCCAGCCCACGGCGCGGGCCACCACCTCGAAGGGCTCGATCCGGTTGACCGCTTCCTGGACGTGCGGCGCCAGGTCCTGAACACCCAGGCTGGCGCGCGTCAGGCCGTGAAAGGCGGCGGCCTTGACCCAGGCCTCGGTCAGGATGGCCGGATCCAGCTCCGCCGAGATCTCGACGCCGGGCGAGAATGGGAAGACATGGCGCAGGGCGCCGAACAGCCGAACCATGTCGTCCAGCGACAGCATGTTGGGCGTGCCGCCGCCCAGGTGCACGGCGCCCGCCTTCAGCTTGCCCGGAAGCCGGGCCTCGACCAGGGCCAGCTCCGCGATGAGGTAATCGACATATTCGCTGATCAGGCTGTGCTTCTTCACGACCCGGGTGTTGCAGCCGCAGTACCAGCACAGGCGGTTGCAGAACGGGATGTGGACATACAGCGAAACGGGCTCGCGCGGGGCCAGCGCCGACAGCCAGTCGCCATAGAGCTCGCCGGTGACCTCGCTGGAAAACTGCAGGGCCGTTGGATAGCTGGTGTAGCGCGGGGCGCGACTGTCGTAACGGCTCAGCAGCTCGCGCAGGGAGGCGGCGGCGGGATTGGCGTCGAGCGCGAGGGCCGGGGCGACGGTCATGGCGTTTGCTCCTGGAAGGCGGAGCATTGTCTGTCGATCCGGGACGCCTGCCCCTGATCTGGATCAATCCGGCTTGGCCGCCGGGGGAAGATCTTCGAGATGGTCGTACAGGACCCGTTCGGCGTCGCCCTTGGGGTCGTCGTACTGTCCGGCCTTCATGGTCCACAGGAAGGCCGCCAGCCCCAGGGCGCCGAGGGCGACCGAGGCGGGCGCCAGGAACAGCAGGATGGTCACGGGCGTCTCCAGTCCGGACGGATGGCGTTCAGCAGGACGACGATCGAGGAGCCTGACATGGCCAGGGCCGCGATGAACGGATTGATCAGGCCAAACATGGCCGCCGGGGCGGCGACGAGGTTGTAGAGCGCCGAGAACCCGAAGTTCTCCAGGGCGCGACGGCGTGCGGTGCGGGCGACGACGATCGCCTGGGTCACGGCGCCCAGACCCTGTCCGGTGAAGACCAGGTCGGCGGCGTTCTGCGCCGCGTCCACGGCCGCTCCCGGCGCCATGGAGGCATGGGCCCGGGCCAGGGCGGCGGCGTCATTGAGGCCGTCGCCGACCATCAGCACCTTGCGTCCCTCGGCCTTCAGGCGATCGATGACGTCGGCCTTTTCGAACGGGGTCAGTCCCGCCCGCCAGGAGTCGCCCAGCCCGACGTCGCGCGCGATACGCCCGACAGGTTCGTCCAGGTCGCCGGACAGGATCTCGACGCCCAGGCCCATCCGCCGAAGGGTCGCGACGGTGGCCGCGGCGTCGGGACGCGGCTGGTCCTCGAAGGTGAAACGGATCTTCACGTCGTCGACGAAGCCGAACCACAGTTCGGTCTCGCGCGCGCCGTCGGCGCGAACCCCGACGAAGGCCGCCCGGCCAAGCCGCGCGCGGCGACCGTCGATGACGCCCTCCACCCCTTGTCCGGGGGTTTCGACGCAGTCGTCGGCGACCAGACCGATGCCGGCCTCTGTCGCCAGGGCGCGGGCCAGCGGATGGCGCGAGGCGCGGGCCAGCGGCGCGGCCATGGCGATCAGGTGACGCGGGGCGTCGATCAGCCGGGGCTGTCCCTCGGTCAGCACGCCGGTCTTGTCGAAGACCACGTGATCGACCTCGGCCAGGCGCTCGAGCGCGGCGCCCGACTTGACCAGGACGCCCTTGCGGAACAGTCGGCTGCTGGCGGCGATCTGCACGGCGGGAACGGCCAGGCCCAGGGCGCAGGGGCAGGTGACGATCAGGACGGCGGCGGCGCGCAGCAGGGCCTCGCGCGGGCCAAGGCCCAGCGCCCAGCCGCCGAAGAAGGTGACCAGGGCGGCCGTGTGGACGACCGGGACGTAGAGGGCGGCGGCCTTGTCGGCCAGACGCACATAGGCCGAGCGGCTCTGCGCGCCGGCCTCCATCAGACGCGCGATCGCCGCGAGCGTGGAATCCTCGCTGCGCGCCGTGACGGCGATGATCAGGCGGCCGGTGAGGTTCAGCGCGCCGGCGTGCAGCGCCGAGCCGATCCCGACGGGCGCCACGGCGGTCTCGCCGGTGATCAGGGCGTTGTCCAGTTCGGAGACCCCGGCCTCGACCCGGCCGTCGACGGGTACGCGGTCGCCGGGCGCCACCACCAGACGGTCGCCGACCCGCACCTCGGCCACGGGCACGCCGTGCTCGACCCCGCCTTCGAGGCGCATGGCCACGGGCGACTGCAGGGCCAGCAGGTCCCGCGCCGCCGAGCGGGCGTTGGCGCGCAGGCGATGGTCCAGATAGCGGCCGATCAGCAGCAGGAACAGCAGCGTCACAGCAGCGTCGAAATAGGCGTGTTTCCCGCCCAGGATGGTCTCGGAGAAGCTGACGATCAGGGTCAGGATCACGCCGATCGAGATCGGCACGTCCATGTTGGCCTTGCCCCGCCGCAGCGACGCCCAGGCCGACCGGAAAAACGGCCGCCCCGCGAACAGCGCACACGGCGTCGCGACGATGGCCGCCATCCAGTACATCACCGTCAGGGTCGAGGCGTTCAGCTCCTGGCCAAACAGCCCGGCCCAGGCGGGCACCGTGAACATCATGACGTTGCCGGCGCCGAAGCCGGCCACGCCCAGGGCGATGGCCAGATCGCGGCCCTCGCGGTCCTGCGCGGCGGCGGCCTCGGTGGGATCGAACAGGCAGGCGCGATAGCCCAGTCCCTCGACAACCTCGACCACCCGATCCGGATTGGCGGAGGTGGCCTGGAGTTCGACGGCCAGCTTGCCCGTCGTCAGGTTCAGGCGCGCGCCTTCGACGCCCGGCAGAGCCCGCACGGCCTTCTCGATCTTGCTGATGCAGCCGGCGCAGCGGGCGCCGTTGACCAGAAGCTCAAGACGACCCTTGCCCGCCGCGTCGCGCCGGACAAAGGCCTCGAGATCACGCGGGATGGCCAGGCTCGAGTTCATGGCGCCACCAGTCGCGTCTCGATCTCGAACTGGTCCCTGGCGTTGCGGGCCGTGGCCCGCAGGTCCCAGGCGCCGTCCAGCTTGGCGCTGGCCTGATACCAGCCGTCGCCCGTCGGCTTGAAGTCAAGAACCTGACGCCCCGTCTCGGTGGCGGGGCGCTCCAGGGTTCCGGTCAGCGACAGCGTGGTCAGCGGCTGGCCGGCCTTGTCCTTCATCCGCAGGGCGACGACGCCGGGCCGGGGCGTTTCGACCGTGGCCGTCCAGCCCAGGGCCGCCTCCTTCTGGCGCAGGGCCAGGGTGCGGTTGAAGGCCAGCCCCGCCTCGTAAGGGTTGGAAGCGACCTCACCGGAGAAGGTGCCGTAGGCCTTGATCATGAAGAAGGTGTCCACCCCGATCACGACGGCGAAGAAAGCCACCACGGCGAACAGCACGTGCCAGCCGGTGATCCGCCCCTTTTCCGGGGGCGGGACCGGAACGGACGGAGAAGGTGCGGCCAGGGTCATTGCGGGTTCGCGGCTCCGGAAAGGAAGACGGTCTTGGCTTCGGTCTGGATATCACCCGACCGGATCACGAAGCGACCCGGCAGGCTGGAGGGTCGGTCGGCGTCCGGCGGACCGGTGACGAAGACCCGCATGGCCACGACCTGGTCGGCGGGAACCAGGATGCTCACGCTGGAGCCGGCCGGGTGTCCGGGCTGGCTGAGGCGCGCGCCGTCCAGGCCCGCGAACGCGACCTCGAAGCGACGATCCTCAAAGGTGCGGTTGGCGATCTTCAAGGTATAGCCGTCACGCACCGCGCCATCGTGCATGCGCACGAAGATCGGGTTGCGGTCGCGGATGACATGGACATCGGCCTTGGGCCGGCTGACCAGCGACCAGAGGGTCAGGCCCGAGACGAGGGCCAGGGCCACAGCGTAGTAGATCGTGCGCGGACGGACGAACTTGTAGGTCGCCTTCTGACCGCAGGCGCGGGCGGCGACGGCCGAGTCGGTGTCATAGGCGATCAGACCGGTCGGGCGGCCCAGGCGTCCGAGAATGTCGTCGCAGGCGTCGACACAGAGGCCGCAGTTGATGCACTCCAACTGGCTGCCCTCGCGGATGTCGATGCCCATCGGGCACACGACGACGCACTGGTGACAGTCGATGCATTCGCCCCGTCCCTCCCAGGACTGGCCCTTCTTGTGCGCTCCCCGCGGTTCGCCGCGGTCGTGCAGATAGGCGACCTGCAGCGAATGCTCGTCCAGCATCGCGCCCTGGATCCGGGGCCAGGGACACATGTAGGTGCAGACCTGCTCGCGCATCCAGCCGGCGAAGATGTAGGTGGTCGCCGTCAGCAGGGCGCAGGAGACATAGGCCGTGATGGCCCCCTGCCCGATCCAGAAGGTGCGGATCAGGGTCGGCGCGTCATGGAAGTAGAAGATCCAGGCGCCGCCGGTGCCGAAGGCGATGCCCAGCCACACCAAGTGCTTGCCGGTCTTGCGCCAAGCCTTGTCGAACGACATCGGCTGGGCGTCCAGGCGCATGCGGGCATTACGGTCGCCCTCGAACAGGCGCTCGACCGCGATATAGAGATCGGTCCAGACGGTCTGAGGACAGGCATAGCCGCACCACAGGCGACCAAACAGCGCGGTGACCAGGAACAGCGCCAGAGCCGACAGAACCAGAAGGCCGGTGAAGATATAGACTTCCTGCGGCCACAGCTGGATATCGAAGAAGTAGAAGCGGCGACCGGCGAAATCCACCAGCACCGCCTGCTGCGGCAGATCGCCGGGCCGGGCCCAGCGGATCCAGGGCGTGATGTAGTAGACGGCGAGGGTGAGGATGAGCAGCGCCCATTTCACCGTGCGCCAGCGGCCATGGACCAGCTTGGGATAGATCGGCTCGCGCGGCTTGTAGAGGCCGCCCTTGGCGTCTCCCTTGCCCTTGGCCCGGGCGGCGGCCGAGACCGTCGCCCGGGAGTCAGACTTGGGACGGGTGTTGTCAATGAGGGTGGGCATGGCCCTTATTGACCACCCGCGTTGGCGTGAACATAGACGGCCAGGGCCTTGATGGTCTCAGGGCTGAGACGACCGCCCCAGGTGGGCATGACCCCGCCATTGCCGGCGAAGATCTGACCGCTGATGGCGGCGCGATCGGAACCATAGAGCCAATCGGAGTCCGTCAGGTTGGGCGCGCCAAGCTCCTGGTTTCCGCGGCCGTCGGCGTTGTGGCAGGCCACGCACTGGACGGCGAACACCGGCGCGGCGCGAGCGACCGCGGCGGCGTCGGCCGGACGGCCCGACAGCTTCACGACATATTCCGTCAGGTCGCTGATCTGGGCCGGCGCCAGCAGTTCGTCGCGACCGAAGGCGGGCATCTGCGA
Organism: Caulobacter sp.; assembly: GCF_965279145.1. NCBI lineage: Bacteria > Pseudomonadati > Pseudomonadota > Alphaproteobacteria > Caulobacterales > Caulobacteraceae > Caulobacter > Caulobacter sp. The sequence continues at coordinate 3,455,318 of NZ_OZ257139.1, read as the reverse complement.
GAGACGCGCGCCGGGGTGCCCGGAACGGATGCCGACGGTGATGGTGTGCTGGATGTCCTCCAGCGTACCGCCCCACAGCCAAACGTCGTCGCGCAGGTTGGGATAGCCCTTGCCGCCCGTGCCGCCGATGCCATGGCAGGTGGCGCAGTTGTCGCCGAAGACCGACTGGCCAACCTGCTGGGCGTAGGCCTGCAGCTTGGGGTCCTGTTCGATCTGGGTCAGGCTGGCCTTGCGCATCATGGCCGCGCCCGACCCGCGCTGGAGATCCAGGGCCTTGAGCTCGGTGGCGACCTCGACCCGGTCGGACTTGTGCAGCATGCCCTTGGTGTAGCCATGCAGGCCCGGCCAGGCCGGCATCAGCACCCAGTAGCCGATCGCGAAGGCGATGCAGGCATACCAGGTCCATAGCCACCAGCGTGGCAGCGGGTTGTCGAGCTCACGGATGCCATCCCACTCATGCCCGGTGGTTTCGACGCCGGTGACGTCGTCGGTTTCGCGTTCGAGCGCCATCAGAGCAGCTCCTCGTCTTCCAGCGGCATGCGCGCGGCGTGTTGGAATTCAGCCTTCTTGGAAGGCCTCAGGGCATAGGCGACGCCGGCCAGAAAGATCAGGCCGAAGTAGATCAGTCCGCCTTGTTGGGCGAACCGCGCCACGGTTTCGTAGGTGAGACCGCTCATCGCTGATTCTCCGGGGCCTGGGCCTTGTAGGAGTTGAAGTCGACCAGGGTGCCGAGCATCTGCAGGTAGGCGATGGCGGCATCCATTTCGGTGATCTTGTCGGGATCACCGTCGAAGTCGCGATTGACCACCTTGGCGCCGTAGCGCGCCCGCAGGCCGACCGCGTCCGTCGAGAAGGGATCGGCCTGGGCCTCGAGATCCTTCTTGGCGTTGGCGATCTCGTCCTTGGTGTAGGGCACGCCGACCGTGTGCTGAGCCTTCATCTTGTCGGCGATGTCGCTGTAATCCAGCTCCTTCTTGGCCAGGAACTTGTAGGGCGGCATGACGGACTCAGGCACGACCGACCGGGGATCGGTCAGGTGGTCGCGGTGCCACGAGTCGGAATACTTGCCGCCCACCCGGGCCAGGTCGGGACCGGTGCGCTTGGACCCCCACTGGAACGGGTGGTCGTACATGCTCTCGGCCGCCAGGCTGTAGTGGCCATAGCGCTCGACCTCGTCGCGCAGCGGGCGGATCATCTGCGAGTGGCAGAGATAGCAGCCCTCGCGGACATAGATGTCGCGCCCGGCCAGTTCGAGCGGGGTGTACGGCCGCATGCCGTCCACCTTCTCGATCGTGCTCTGCAGCCAGAACAGCGGGGCGATTTCCACGAGGCCGCCGATCGAGACGACAACCAGGATACCGATGACGAGGAGCAGTGAATGCCGCTCGAACTTGGCGTGATGCTTCCAGACAGACATCGGGGACCTCAGACGATCGCGGGAGCGAGAGTGGCCGGCGTCTGCTCGGACGCGGCTTCGGACGGCATCTGGATCGTGCGCCAGACATTGACGATCATGATCAGGGCGCCGCTCAGGTACATCAGGCCGCCGACCGTGCGGATGACGTTCTCGATGTGCTTGGCGGAAACCGTCTCGATGAAGCTGTAGGCCAGGAAGCCTTGGGGCGTGTATTCGCGCCACATCAGGCCTTCCATGATGCCCGACACCCACATCGCGGCGATGTAGAGCAGGATCCCGGTGGTCGCGATCCAGAAGTGCCACTCGATCAGCTTGTTCGAGTACATGGCGGTCTTCTTCCACAGCCACGGAACCATGCAGTAGATGGCGCCGAAGCTGATGAAGCCGACCCAGCCCAGAGCGCCGGAGTGCACGTGGCCGATGGTCCAGTCAGTGTAGTGGCTCAGCGCGTTGACCGCGCGGATCGACATCACAGGACCTTCGAAGGTGCTCATGCCGTAGAAGGCGATCGAGACGACCATCATCCGGACCACGGGGTCGGTGCGCAGCTTGTCCCAGGCGCCCGAGAGCGTCATCAGGCCGTTGATCATGCCGCCCCAGGACGGCATCCACAGCATGATCGAGAAGGTCATGCCCAGGGTCTGGGCCCACTGCGGCAGCGCCGTGTAGTGCAGGTGGTGCGGGCCGGCCCAGATGTAGATGAAGATCAGGGCCCAGAAGTGCACGATCGACAGGCGATAGCTGTAGACCGGGCGCTCAACGCGCTTGGGCACGAAGTAGTACATCATGGCCAGGAAGCCGGCGGTCAGGAAGAAGCCGACGGCGTTGTGGCCGTACCACCACTGGGTGAGCGCGTCCTGGACGCCCGCGAAGACGCCGTAGGACTTGTGGTTCAGCAGGCCGACCGGAACGGCGGCGTTGTTGACCAGATGCAGCAGGGCGACCGTGACGATGAAGGCCAGGTAGAACCAGTTGGCCACATAGATGTGCGGCTCCTTGCGCTTCCAGATCGTGCCCAGGAAGACCAGCAGATAGGACACCCAGACGATCGTCAGCCAGATGTCGGTGTACCATTCGGGCTCGGCGTATTCCTTGCCCTGGGTCGCGCCCATCAGATAGCCGGTTGCGGCCATGACGATGAACAGCTGGTAGCCCCAGAACACGAACCACGGCGCGATGCCGCCGGCCAGCTTGGCCTTGCAGGTGCGCTGCACGACCCAGAACGACGTCGCGATCAGCGCGTTGCCGCCGAAGGCGAAGATCACCGCCGAGGTGTGGAGCGGTCGCAACCGGCCGAAGTTCAGAAAGCCGAACTCGGGGAAATAGAAAATCCTCGGCCACGACAGCTGGGCGGCGATGACCACGCCGACGAGCAGGCCGGCGGCCGCCCAGAACAGCGTGGCGATAACGCCGGCCTTGATCACGCCATCGGAATAGCGGTCGGGATGATCAACCAGACTCCCGCTGGAGAGACCTGCGTTGAGGGCGAAGGCGGCGATGACGCCAGCCAGGGCCACCGTCTCGGCCTGCAGGCGGAAGATGGGATCGGTCGTCAGACCAGCCCCCATAATCGCGAGAAAGGCTCCGATCACGGAGACCACGAGAAGCACGGCAGCTCCCGCGGGAGGGCCGGCGTTAGTAGTGTTGGGCGGGGCGGACATTCGGACTCCGTTCGGCGAACCTTGCCGTTGGGTCCCACGCTTGACCGAAGGCCACCTTGATCCTTGTCAAAGCCAAGCTGGGTCAATTAGCGGAACATGACGCATCTCGCGGGAGCTTTGCATGTCGATCCCCTTCAAACGCCCTCAACACCAGATCACGCTGGGCCTCGCTGTCGCGGCGCTCGCCAGTTGGGGCGTCGCGCTATGGCAGGCCTTGCCCAGACTGCTGGCGGGCCCGCTGTGCAGCAGCCCGCAGGACGCCTTTTCCCTGGCGGGGCACTGCCCGGCCTGCTTTGTCGCCGCCTTCCTGACCCTGGCCTTCCTGGCCCGACTGACCATCGCCGCGCGCACGGGCGTCCTCGCCCGCCAACGCGCGCGCTGAGTCTCTGAGGGCCGCGCACGCGGCAGGCCCCAAATCGGGGACGTTATGTCGCGGTGATTCGCGAATGGCCGCCCGGATCACTCCACGGATCACCAGGTCCGCCGCCCGGTCCCCGTCCAGCCTGACCTGAAGGGTCGTCTAGCTTGCCTGGGCGGCGACCGCCGCTAGCGCGGCCTCGAAGGCCGTGAAGGCGCGCAGGGTCGTGGCCAGATTGACGTCGCTGACACCGGACAGGACCCGCGACCGCACCGCCTGCAACACATCCTCGACGACCTTGGCCAGGGTCTCGCCCTCGGCCGTCAGGTGCAGGGTCCTGGCCCGACCATCCTGGGGATCGACGCGCCGCTCGACCAGATTGGCGGCGCACAGCTGGTCGAGGATGCGCACCAGCGACGGCCCCTCCACGCCCAGCGCCTCGGCCAGCACGCCCTGGCGCAGTCCACCGCCGGCCCGGGCCAGATGCAGCACCGGAAGGGCCCGGGCGTCGGACATGCCGTGCTCGGCCAGGGCGCGGTTGACCTCTCGGCGATAGACCCGCGCGAGGCGCAGGAGCGAGCCGGTGAAGGCGCCTTCATCGCGAATTCGGGACTGGGACATTTTCCAATAGATAGGTTGCTATCTTTTTTAGATGACATCCTATCGAAATATTTTCAAGCGGGAGACCTGCCGAGACGCGGCGATGTCGTCGGACATTACATTTCGTTTACATCCGTAATCGTCGATTGACCCGATCGATTACGCACGTAAACGTTAGTCCGACACGGAGAACTCCCATGCGGATCAGTACGGCTGAAAGTCAGGTGATGAAGGCGTTGTGGGCCAGGAGCCCGCTCAGCGCCGAGGAGATCATCGCCGCCCTGCCCGCCGGTCAGGACTGGGCGGACGCCACGGTGAAGACCTTGCTGAACAGGCTGCTGAAGAAGGAAGCCATCGCCGCCGAGCGCGACGGTCGCCGCTTCCTGTATCGCCCGCTGGTGGCCCAGGGCGACTATGTGCACGCCGAGAGCCAGGGCCTACTGGACCGCCTGTTCGACGGTCGACTGGCGCCGCTGGTCGCCCATTTCTCGCAACGGGAAAAGCTGAGCAACGAAGACGTGGCCGAACTGCGCCGCCTGCTGGAGCGCCTCGACGATGGCAAGTGACATCCTGGCCCTGCTGGTTCGCACGAACCTGGCGCTGGCCGCCGCCGTCGTTCTGGTCATGACCCTGCGCCGCCCGGTGCGGGCGCTGTTCGGCGCGCGCGCCGCCTATGGACTTTGGCTTGTCGCGCCGCTGGCGATCGTGGCCGTGCTGCTGCCCGCGCGCGTCGTCATGATCGCTTCGTCGCCTCCAACGATCGCCGCGAGCACGCCGCCGACCCCGATGCCGACGCCTCGGCCAGAGCCGAGACCAACACCGGGCTTCCCCACGCCAACCCTGCTCACCGACACGCTCACTGAGCCCTTTCGGCCCCCGCGCCTTGGCGACACCCTCGTCATCATCTGGGGGCTCATCGCCCTGCTGGCGATCGGCGCGCAGGCCGAGCGTCAGCGGCGGTTCCTGAAGTCACTGGGCCGCCTGCGCGGTGAGGATGGACTCTTCCACGCCCAGCACGCCGGCGTCGGTCCGGCCGTGATCGGCGCTTTCGCGCCCAAGGTGGTGTTGCCCGCCGATTTCACCCAGCGCTTCACCGCCGAGGAACAGGCCCTGATCCTGGCCCATGAACGCACGCACCTGTCGACCGGCGACGCCCAGATCAACGCGCTGACCACGGTCCTGCAGTGCCTGTTCTGGTTCAACCCGCTGGTCCACCTGGGCGCCAACCGTCTGCGTGTCGATCAGGAGATCGCCTGCGACGCCGCTGTCCTGATCCGCTTTCCGGAGGCCCGCCGCGCCTATGGCGAGGCGATGCTGAAGACCCAACTGGCGCCCCACGCGCCGCCGCTCGGCTGCCACTGGCCAGCCTCGGCCAACACCCAACTCAAGGAGCGGTTCGTCATGCTGAAGGAACATCGCCACAGCCGCGCCCGTCGCCTCGCCGGCGGCGGCGCCATCGCCGCCCTGGCCCTGGGCGCGAGCTTCGCCGCCTGGGCCGCCCAGCCGGCGCGCGTGGTTCAGGAGGCGCGCGACGACCATCGCCACGCCCTGGTCCAGGCGATCCGCCAGGGCGACGCGGCCAAGGTTCGCGCCCTGATCGCGGCCGGCGACGTCAATGATGCAGCCAACAGCAAGAGCCCCCCGCTGGTCCTCGCGGCGGCGGCGGGACGCCTTGAAACCGTAAAGGCGCTGATCGCGGACGGCGCTTCGGTCGAAGCCACCGCCCAAGGCGACGCGACGCCGCTGATCAGCGCCGTACGCTCCGGCAATCTGGCGATCGTCGCCCTGCTGATCAACAACGGCGCGGACGTGGACCGCGCGGTCCCCGGCGAGGGCACCCCGCTGATCGCCGCCGCCCGCGCCGGCCGAGCCGACCTTGTCGAGCTCCTGCTGAACAACGGCGCGGATGCTAACCTCGCCGCGCACGGCGACGGCGATCCCCTGATCAACGCCGTGCGCTCCGGCGACCTCAAGACCGTCCAGCTCCTCATCAATAACGGCGCGGACACCAATCGCGTCGCCACCGGCGACGGCACGCCCCTGATCGCCGCCGCCCAGGCGGGCCGCACAGACCTGGTCGAACTGCTGCTGAACAATGGCGCGGACGCCAATCTGGCCGCGCGCGGCGATGGCGATCCGCTGATGAACGCGGTGCGCTCGGGCGACCTCCCGACGGTTCGCCAGTTGATCAAGAACGGCGCGAACGTGAACCAGTCCGTGGTCGGCGACGGCAATCCGCTGATCACCGCCGCCGGCAGCGGACGCCTGGATCTCGTCAAGGTGCTGGTCGAGAACGGCGCCGCGGTGGAGTCGTTCGTGCCCGGCGACGAGACCCCGCTGATCAACGCCGCCCAGTCCGGCGACCTGGCGACCGTCGCCTATCTGGTCGACAAGGGCGCCGACGTGAACCGCGCCGTCCCGGCCAATCGCGGCGAGACCCGCTCCCCCCTGGGCGAGGCCGAACGGCGCGGCCACGGCGCGGTGGTCGCCTACCTGAAAGCCAAGGGCGCGCGCGCCTAGCCGCGCGCCCTCACCGCCTCCCGACAATCAGACAGGAAACACGATGGCTTTCATCGACGCCAAAACCTTGCCTGACGCCAGCCGGATCGAGGCCGATCTGGTGATCATCGGCGGCGGCCTGGCGGGCATAACCCTGGCCAGGGAGTTGGCCGGTGGGCCGATCAAGGTCGCCATCCTGGAAAGCGGCGGCCTGGAAATCGACACGGAGAATCAGGCCCTGTACGCCGGCTCGGCCGTGGTCCGGGCGCCGGGCAATGCCGACAAGCCGTTCGACGACTATCCCGTCCAGTCCCGCATCCGCGCCTATGGCGGCTCGGGTCACGTCTGGGGCGGCAAGTGCGCGCCGCTGGATCCCGCCGACTTCGCCGCCCGCGACTGGGCGCCCCATAGCGGCTGGCCGATGAGTCGCGCGCAGATGCAGTCCTTCTATGACCGGGCCTGCGACCTGCTGGAAATCCCCCGGTTTGGCCCCGACAACGCCCTGCCCGCCGATCCGGCCCGCAAGCCGCTGGACCTGGATCCGCGCGACGGCTTCTTTCCGGCTCCGCGCGTGTTCACCCGCTTTTCCGGCGGTGGGGACAAGACGGCGTTCGACGCCTTCCGCACCGATTTCACCAGCGCCCCCAACATCACCGTCTATCTGAACGCCAACGTCACCAGGATCCGACTGAACGCCAAGGGCGACGCGGTCGAGGATCTGGATGTCGGCTGCCTGAACGGCAAACGCCACACCGCCCGAGGCAAGACCTATGTGCTGGCCACGGGCGGGATAGAGAATGTGCGCCTGCTGCTGGCCTCCGGCGGGATCGGCAATCAGAGTGATCTGGTCGGACGTTTCTTCCAGGGGCACGCGACCTATTCGATGGACGGCGACGCCGAGACGGAAGGATCGGCGATCAACGTCTCGCGGACCGAGCCGATGGGCCTGTATCTCAACGCCGGCCGCACCAGCGCCCACTGCGTGATCGGCGGCGGCCTGCCGGCGCAGGACCGGATGAAGACCGGCAACTTCACTCTCACGCTCTATAGCGGCGGCCCGCCGGGATCGGGCTCGCCGACCCAGGCCGAGACCAGGGCTATCCGCCAGACCGCGACCCGCATCGACGGCGTCCAGACCGACGGCCAGCTTCTGGGCTGCTTCGCCATGAGCGAGCACTTCCCCAATCCCGACAGCCGCGTGACCCTGGACACCGAGCGCCTGGATCCATTGGGCGTGCCGCGCATCCGACTGGAATGGACCTATTCCGCCCGGGATTGGGAGAGCTTCGAGCGCAGCACGGCGGGCCTGGGAGACGCCCTGGGCGCGTCCGGACAAGGACGGCTGTGCTGGCCGATCCAGCGGCCCGACTATCTGAAGATCTTCAGCGCGTCACGCCATCACATGGGAACGACGCGGATGAACGCCGATCCGAAAAAGGGCGTGGTCGACGTCGACAGTCGGGTTCATGGCGCAGGCAACCTCTATATCGCCGGCAGTTCGGTGTTCCCCACCTCCGGCATCGCCAATCCCACCCTGACCATCCTGGCCCTGGTCATGCGCCTGGCCGATCATCTGAAGCTTGAGATGGGAGTCTCGCGATGAGCCTTCTCGCCCGCCGCGATCTGCTGGCCGCCCTCGTCGTCCTCGCGGCCGCGCCCGCCCAGGCCAGGGCAGCGCCGACGACTGGCTTCGACGATCTGGATACGGCCGCGGTGGAGCGCATCGGCCGCGCCTGGCTGGCTCTCAACCCGGGAATCAACGCCCCGACCCTGGCCAGGCGCCTTTTCCCCGGCGGACGCGGTCCCGAAACCCTGCCGGACCTGCGCCAGCGCGTTGCGGGGGACTTTCGCGCGGGCGCGGTGTTCGTGCATCTCGGCTGGCGGTTGTCCGAAACCGAAGGCGCGCTTTTCGCGTTGCTGACGCTGGAGATCTAAACGTCGAAAAATAAAATGGCGTCGCGTCCTGTCATGCGACGCCTTTTCCCGAAATAACTCTGACGCCGTCGGAAATTATTCCTCGCTCTGCTCATATATTGCTGAGCTTGGAGCCAAATTTTCGAATTGCATTGCATTTCTCGAATTCGAGGCGCATAAGCATTTTTATTGAATATCGAACTGGCTCGGCTGCTCTCCTCGCTTGCTCTTCGGATCGAGCTCCGGACCTCCAACGATCCTCTCCGACAATTTGATCTCGTGGCCCAATCTCGGGTCCGCGCGTACCTGATCTGAAAGATACAAAACATGGCTACCGGCACCGTGAAGTGGTTCAACTCCACCAAGGGCTTTGGCTTCATTCAACCCGACGACGGCGGCGCCGATGTGTTCGTGCACATCTCGGCCGTTGAACGTTCGAGCCTCGGCTCGCTCGACGAAGGTCAGAAGCTCAACTACGAACTCGAGCGCGACCAGCGCAGCGGCAAGATGTCCGCTGGCCAGCTGACCGCTGCTTAAAGACTAAAGAGGGCCGGGCGGCGAAAGCTACCCGGCCCTTTTTCTATGGCGCTCCGATGAGCGCCCAAGGTGCGACGGCGCGCGAGGAGCTTCTCCTGTGCGGGTCGGGGTTCGGGATTTCCGAAGCCCAGCATTCCCGCCCCGAAATTCTCCTCTACGCTACCGAAGGCTCCATGAACGCACCACACGACACGAACTTTTCCAAACGCCTCGAAACGGCCGCCGCCGCCAAGAAGCTTCTGCTCGACAAGCTACGCCCCAAGGCTGCCGCCACCGACCCGCTGTTCGCGGAACGTGAAGCGATGAAGGCCGCCGAACTCGCCCAGGTCCGTGCTGATCGCAGCCAGGCCCGCGCCGACGCCAAGCAGGCCATCGCCGACAGCGAAGAAGCCAAGCTGGCCGCCCAGGCCGCCCTCGACCTCGACGCCCTCACCGCCAAGCGCGGCGAGCGCAAGGAACGCAAGGCCCTCAGCGCCGCCGAAGCCAAGGCCAAGCGCGACGCCAAGTACGCGGCCCGCAAGAGCCGCAACTAGCACCGAGGCTGGAGGCGGGGTTGAACCCCGCCGCCGCCGTGCTATCGGCAGGACGTGACCGACACCGCCCCCCGCCCGCCCGTGATCTTCATCGACGCCGACGCCTGTCCGGTGAAGGACGAGGTGTACAAGGTCGCCGCCCGTTACGGCCTGAAGACCTTCGTGGTCTCCAACAGCTGGATCCGCGTGCCTTTGACCCCTGCCGTCGAGCAGGTGGTGGTCGACGCCGGCCCCGACATCGCCGACGACTGGATCGCCGAACGCGCCCAGCCGGGCGACGTGGCCGTCACCAACGACATTCCCCTCGCCGACCGGGTGCTGAAGGCCGGCGCCGCGGCGCTCGCGCCCAACGGCCGGATCTTCACGCCAGACATGATCGGCTCGGCCCTGGCCTCGCGCTCGATCGGTGAGCACCTGCGCTCGATGGGCGAGATCACCGGCGGCCCCAAGGCCTTTGGACCCAACGACCGCAGCAAGTTCCTCCAGGCGCTCGACACCGTGGTGGTGAAAGCCACGCGAGGCCGACGATGATCGAGATCACCTCCTGGCTGCGGATCGACGACGACGAGATCATCGAGAAGGCGACGCGCGCCTCGGGGCCCGGCGGCCAGCACGTCAACAAGACCTCGACCGCCATCGAACTGCGGTTTGACGTGCGCAATTCCCCCACCCTGCCCGAAGACGTCAAGGCGCGGCTGGAGACGTTGGGCGGCAGCCGGATGACTCTCGACGGCGTGCTGGTGCTGTTCGCCCAGGGCAGCCGCTCGCAGGAGATGAACCGGCAGGAGGCGCGCGACCGCCTGGTCGAGCTGATCCGAAAGGCCACCGAACGCCCCAAGGCGCGCCGGCCGACCAAGCCGACCTATTCCAGCAAGCTCAAGCGGCTGGAAACCAAGGGAAAGCGCGCCAACGTCAAGTCGCTGCGCGGTCGGCCCAAGGGCGATGACTAGGCCGTCATCGCCTCGGCCCTGGCGCTGAACGCCAGGACGTCCTGCTTGTATTCAGGCTCCTCGATCAGGCCGCCCAGCATCTTGCGCAGATAGCGGGTCATGTTGGCCTGTTCCTCGGCGGTGAGTTCGCCGCAGACTTCCTCGTTTAGCGGCCGGATATCGGTGCGGATCGCGGTCAGGAGATCGTGACCGGCCTGGGTCAGGCGCACCACCACGATGCGGCGGTCGGTGGGCGAGGTCTCGCGGGCCACCAGGCCATCGCGGATCAGGCCGTCGATCGAGCGGGTCAGGGTGGTGCGGTCGCTGGCCGACAGCTTGGCCAGCCGGGTCATCGAGCAGTCGCCGAAACGGCGCAGCGAGACCATGGCGACCCATTTTGGGAAGCTCAGGCCGTGCCGCGCGATGCAATCGGCGGCCAAAGCGCGGCGATGCTGTTCGGTCTGATAGAGCAGGTAGCTGAGGTAGCTGGGCAGCGGCAAGGTGAAGTCTTCCCCGGTTTCCTGGATCCGCATTTCGCCCCCCGGCCAGCGTTGGGCGTCTTCATGTCATGAGGTCCGGGCCCGCGCAATCGTCCCGCTGGGGTCGCGACGTAAAATTGAGCGCGCTTGCACTGGCCCCGGATGGCGGGCGGCAAAAAGCCCCGCGAGACGGCTCTCGCGGGGTTTTTTTGGTCTCGGAAGACGGGACGATCAGGCGTCGCCGGAAGCCCTGCGGGCCCGGGCGCGGCTGAGCCAGTCGTCGGGATAGGTCTCGCGTACGGTGATCGACTTGAACTGGCTGACCGGGATGCGCGCGGCGTCCCCGGGGTTCAGATCGCGCGAGACCGAATGGCCGGCGAACTCTTCGATGATGGTGATCACCTGGCTGCTGCCGGCGGTGTTCTCGATGAGGACCATGTTCATGGGAGTCTACTCAAACAGGCGTTGATGACTTGATGACGGCGAACGAGTCTCAGGCGAGACGGTGCTGAATCCGCTTTTCCGGGATGGTCTGGCGGCTCCAGGTCTCCACCTCGGCGGCCGTCTGGAAGCGGCGGAAGGCGCCCTGGGCGTGCTGGTCGCAATAGGACCCGCGCGAGGTCTTTTCACGGCCGCAGAAACCGAAGTCATTCTGGTCGGGGTTGCCGATCGGCCAGCGGCAGGAGTGGGTCTCAAGACCCAGGATGCTGGCGGTCGGCGCCAGATCGTCCATCGGACGCGCGATGCGCGGCGGGGCGATGCGCGGGGCCAGGGCGATCGTCTCACGGGCCGTGCGGGCCCGCACCTGGAGGCGGCTGGGCGAGCGGACCGATGGGGTCCGTTGACGGACCGGCGTCTCGCGAACGGTGATGCCCAGGCGGTGGACCTTGCCGATGACGGCGCTGCGGCTGACGCCGCCCAGCTGCCTGGCCACCTGGCTGGCGCTCATGCCCTCGAGCCAGAGCTTCTTCAGAACCGCGGTCCGCTCTTCGTTCCAGTCCATGACGTTTTCCCAACCCTTGAACGGGGCAGCCCCCCCGCCTCTCTGGGGTAGGATCATGGTTAACAGCCGTCAAATATTTATGTGCATACCCACGGTTCGCGATTTCACCTTTCATGTTTTGAATCGCGGAGATACCAACAATTGTCGCAGGGGGTTTCCCAATCCGGGTGGCGAAGGTTGACGCCGCAGGATCGCCATACGAGATTTTTTCGGCCCTGATCCGGGGCTGAAATTGAATGTGGCGCGGCGTCGCATAGCTTGCGTCCAAACGTCGCTTGAGGGCCTTTCATGCGTGATCTGAACTACGCCGCCGCCGCGGCGCTCTGCATCGTTTTGGCCGCCTGCTCGAAGGGCGATGACACCGCCGGGAAGTCCTCGACAGCGGCCGCGCCCGAGGCGACCGCCGCGCAGGAGACGCCCGCCGCGCCCGTCGCCGCCACGGGGCCGACGGACGCCGAGAAGGCCGCCGCCCTGGCCGCCCTGCCCGCGCCCTACAACACGGGCGACATCGCCAACGGCCAGGCCAAATTCGCTCTATGCCGTTCGTGTCACACGATCACGGACGGCGGCCCCGACATGACCGGCCCCAATCTGTATGGCGTGTTCGGCCGCAAGGTCGGGACCAAGGCCGGCTACGCCTATTCCGAGCCGGTCAAGGCCGCCGGCTTCATCTGGGACGGCGAGCACCTGGACAAATGGCTGGCCGATCCGCGCGGCTTCATGCCCGGCACCAAGATGTCATTCGCCGGCCTGAAGAACCCCAAGGACCGGATCGATCTGATCGCCTATCTGAAGGTCGAGACGGGCTACAAGCCCGCGCCCTGACATGGCCCGAGCGGAGACTCCGCTGACCGACCTTCCATACGCCGATGATCGCCGCGACCTCGCGGTGGTCGGCTCAGGTCCGCGCGCCAGACTGATGGCGCGCGGACCCACCGGCCCAAGGGGCAAACCTCTGGGTGCGGCAGTTTTACACGCTGCGCGACGCGCTCGTCTCGCGCATGGATGTCACATCTTCGAGGAGCAGGACCTCGCATCATGACGTCCGCGGAAGCCCGCATCATGGCGCTCTATGACGCCTTCAATGGTCGGGATTTCGACGACTTCTTCGATCGGCTGGCGCCCGACGCCGACTGGCCGAACGACATGGACAATACGCGTCTGATCGGCAAGGACGCCATCCGCGCCTACATCCTGCACGACACCGCCTCGCTGCGGGCCGCCTATACGCCCCTCTGCGTGCGCGCGCTGAGCGAGGACAGGGTGGCGGTGATCGTCCAGCAGGTCATCACCAGCACCCATGACGGCTCGGTCTGGTCCAAGACCCGGGCGCGGCATGTCTTCCAGTTGAAGGATGGCCTGGTCTCGCGCCTGGACGCCGAGCAGGGCGGCGGCGGGGCCGAACTGACCAGTCCGCCAGGGCTCCTTCTGACCCGCCTCGACGAGGCCACCGAACGGCAGGATATCGAAGCGGTCATGGCCGTGTTCCATCCGAGGGCGACGATCCCGGACCATCTCGAACACAGGACCATGACGGGGCGCGAGGAAATTCGGGCCTACTATCTTCGCCAGTTCGAGACCATACGTGTCGCCGCTTCGCTGCTGTGGCTGCAACGCCTGACGGAGGACCGCTACGAGGCGATCTCACAGGTGCAGGTGCGCGGCGTCGATGGTGGTTTCTGGTGGGAGGGCCCGGTGCGGGTGGACTATCGCATCCAGGACGGGCAGATCGCCGAGATGGATGTCGCCGAACCCCTGGCGCGAGGAGGCTAGACTTGCGCGCGGAAAGGGCTGTGCTCACCAAAGCCTACGAGGCGTTCAATCGTCGCGATCTGGCCGCGATGGCCTTGACGCTGCACCCCGACGTCGAGTGGCCCGATATCCTTGAGGGTGGCGTCGTCTCCGGCCGGGCGGCCGTGCTCGACTATTTTGCCCGACAGCTCGAGGTGATGGTTCCCGACGCCAGGCTGATCAAGGTGCGGAGCGAGCCGCCCGCGCGCCTGATCGCCGAGCTGCAATATGCCGTCCGGGGCCTGAAGGGCAAACTCTGGTCCGACACTCGCGCGACCCTGGCCTACGACTTTCGCGACGGGTTGATCGTGGGCATGACGCCGATCGACGGATTCTAGGTCAGAAGGTCGGCGCAGGCGTCCAGCACAGCGTCGGCGTCCAGGCGGTATCGGCCATAGAGATCCGGCAGGTCGCCCGACTGGCCGAAGACCTCCAGCCCGAGCGCCCTCACACGCTGCCCGCGCACGGAACCCAGCCAGGACAGGGCCAGGGGCGCGCCGTCGGTCAGGGTGACCAGGCCCGCGTCGCGATCCAGAGGGGCCAGCAGCGTCTCGATGGTGGATGGCGCGCGAACGCCCTCCCCTGTCCAGCGCGAACGGCCTGAGGCGGTCCAGTCGCGATGCAGCACGTCGGCGGACGTCACCGCCAGGAGACCGACCTCGGGCATGTCTTCCGACAGGGCCTCGAACGCCGCCAGGGCCTCGGGAGCCAGGGCGCCGCTGAAGACCAGGGCCAGCCTCGCGCCCGGCGCGGGCGCCTTGAGCCAGTAGGCGCCGTCGATCGTGCCCTGCCGCCAGGCATCGTCGGCGCGCTCGGGCTGAGACATCACGCGGGTCGACAGCCGCAGATAGGTCGAAGCGCCGTCGGGCGCCTGGATCCGGTCGAAGGCGTGAGCCATCAGCACGGCCGTTTCATCGGCATAGGCCGGCTCGTAAGTGTCCAGGCCCGGCTGGGCCATGCCGATCACCGGCCCGTTGATCGACTGGTGCGCGCCGCCCTCCGGGGCCAGGGTCAGGCCGCTGGGCGTGGCGACCAGCAGGAAGCGGGCGTCCTGGTAGCAGGCATAGTTCAGGGCATCGAGGCCGCGGGCGATGAAGGGGTCATACAGCGTGCCCACCGGAAACAGCCGCTCGCCGAACAGCGGCGCGGTCAGGCCCAGGGCCGCCAGCACGATGAAGAGGTTGTTCTCGGCGATGCCCAGCTCGACATGCTGGCCGGTCTCGACCATTGACCAGACCTGGGCCGAGGGAATGCGACGGCGCTTGAAGACGTCCTCGTGCGCGCGGCGATGGAAGACTCCGCGCCGGTTCACGAAGCCGCCCAGGTTGGTCGAGACGGTGACGTCCGGCGAGGTGGTGACCACCCGACCCGAGAACTCGTCGGTGCGACGGGCGATCTCGAACATCACCTTGCCGAACGCGGCTTGGGTCGATTGCTCGCCGCCCCCCGCCACGGCCTCGAGAAGGTCATCGGCCCGGGGCGTCACGATGGCCGGCGCGACGGGTCGGCGGTCCACATCGGCGGCGAACGGCGCCCGGGCGATCAGACCCTTCAGGGCCGTGCGTTCGGCGGCCGACAGACCCGACAGCGGATCCCATTCCTCGCCCTCGACCACGCCCAGGCGGTCGCGCAGCTCGGCGATCTGGGTCGGCGTCATCAGGCCCGAATGGTTGTCCTTGTGCCCCTGGAACGGCAGGCGCAGGCCCTTGACGGTGTAGGCGATGAAAAAGCGCGGGGCGTCGTCCTGGCTGGCGCTTTCGAACGCCTCCAGCAGGGTCTCCAGGCAGTGCCCGCCCAGCTCGGTCATCAGTTCGGCGAGGTCGACGTCCTTGTAAGCGCGGATGAGCCTGAGGGCGTCGGCGTCGCCGGCCAGGTCGGCCGACAGCCGCTCACGCCAGGCCGCGCCGCCCTGATAGGTCAGAGCCGAATAGAGGTCGTTGGGAGCGGTCTCGATCCAGGTCTTCAGGGCCTCGCCGCCAGGACGGGCGAAGGCCTCGCGCTGGCGCTTGGACCATTTCAGCGTCTCGACCTTCCAGCCGGCGGCCTCGAAGATCTCGCCATAGCGGGTGAACATCCGGTCCTGGGTGGTCGCGTCCAGGCTCTGGCGATTGTAGTCGACGATCCACCAGGTGTTGCGAACGTCGTGCTTGCAGGCCTCGATCAGGGCTTCGTAGATGTTGCCCTCGTCCAGCTCGGCGTCGCCCAGCAGCGAGATCATCCGGCCCATGTCCTGCGGCTTCACCGCCCCGCGCGCGGCCAGATAGTCCTGGGCCAGCGAGGCGAAAGCGGTCATGGCCACGCCCAGGCCCACCGAGCCGGTGGAAAAGTCGACGTCGTCGACATCCTTGGTGCGCGACGGATAGGACTGCGCGCCGCCCAGCGCGCGGAAGCGCTTGAGGTTGTCCAGGCTCTGGCGGCCAAAGAGGTGCTGAATGGCGTGGAAGACCGGGCTGGCGTGCGGCTTGACCGCCACCCGGTCCCTGGGCCGAAGCGCCTTCATGTAGAGCGCCGTCATCAGGGTGGTCATCGAGGCGCAGGAGGCCTGGTGACCGCCGACCTTCAAACCGTCCCGGCTCTCACGCAGATGGTTGGCGTTGTGGATCGTCCACGAGGCCAGCCAGAGAATGCGTTCCTCGATACGGCGAAGGAGCGCAATCTCCTGCCGCTTCGCGGTCATTGAGCCGTCAGGCATGCTTCCTCACCGGTTTATGCCGGTGAGGATTTCCCCTCACCGCTTTGTTCCCGGGCTTCATAGTCCTCGATCTGCCGCGCCGTCCACTCCGGAGACTTCGTGAAGCGGGCCAGCAGGTTGTAGAACACCGGGACGACGAACAGGGTCAGCAGGGTGGCGAAGATCGCGCCCATGAAGATCACGGCCCCGATGGTCTTGCGGCTGCCGGCGCCCGCGCCGGTCCACAGCACCAGCGGCAGGGCGCCCATGGCGGTGGCGATCGAGGTCATGATGATCGGCCGCAGGCGCAGGGCGGCGGCCTCGATCACAGCCTCTTTCACCTTCAGGCCCTCGTCGCGCAGCTGGTTGGCGAACTCGACGATCAGGATGCCGTTCTTGGCGGCGATGCCGACCAGGATGATCAGGCCGATCTGGCTGTAAGTGTTGATGGTCGAGCCGGTCATCAGCAGGCCAAACAGCCCGCCCAGAACCGCCAGCGGCACGGTCATCATGATGACGGCCGGGTGGATCCAGCTTTCGAACTGCGCGGCCAGCACCAGGAAGACCAGCAGCAGGGCCAGGCCGAACGCGATGCCCACGGCGCCGGACGCTTCCAGATAGTCCTTGGCCTGGCCGCCCCACTTGATGCTGACGCCGGGGGTCGGCCGCGACGCGGCTTGTTCCTGCAGGAACTTCACGGCGTCCTCGACGGTGTAGCCGGGCGCCAGTTGCGTGGTCAGGGTCACCGCCCGGAGGCGGTCCACGCGGGGACGATCAGGCGTGTCGCCACGCAGCTGGGTGGTCACCACGGTCGACAGCGGCACCAGGGTTCCCGACTGGGTGCGCACCTGCAGCTGGTCCAGGTCGGCGACGCTGCGGCGTTGCTCCAGGGTGGACTGCAGGATGACGTCGTATTCCTGGCCATTCTTGATGTAGGTCGTGGCGCGCCGCGACCCGAACATGGTCTCCAGCGCCCGGCCGATGGACTGGGCCGAGATGCCCAGGCTGGCGGCCTTGTCACGGTCGATCTGCACCGACAGGCGGGGCGAGGTCGGCTCGTAGTCGATGCGCGGACGCGACAGGCCCGGGTTGTCCTGGGCGGCTTCCAGCATCGGCTTGAGCCAGTTGGCCAGCTCCACATAGTCATTGCCGACCGCGATCAGGTCGACATTGGTGCCGCCGCCGCCACCGCCGCCGCGCTGGAAGGCGCCGCGCACGCTGGCCACGGCGCGGACGCCGGTGATCTTGCTCAGGGTCTTGTTGAGTTCAGCGGCCACTTCATCAGCGGTCTTTTTACGCTTGCCCCAGTCCTTGAGCACCAGCACGCCGTTGCCGGTGTTGAACTGGCTCTGGCCAAAGCGCGGCACCGAGATGATCGTCCGTTCCGCAACGCCGTCGGCGCGATACTTTTCCAGCTGACGCTCGACCTCGTTGGCCGCCTTGACGGTGTAGTCAAAGCCCGCGCCCTCGGGTCCGTTGATGTTGATGTCGACGCGGCCGCGGTCCTCGGCCGGGACCATTTCCTTGGGCAGCATCACAAAAAGACCGCCAGCCGCCACGGCCAGGACAATCACGACCGCGCCGGTCGCCCAGCTGGCGGATCGAGTGGCCAGCAGGCCTTCCAGCGAGTGCCGATAGCTGTCCTTCAGCTTGTCCATCGCCCAGTCGACCTTGCGGGCCAGCCAGCCGCCCGTGCCCGCCGGGCGCAGCAGCTTGGAGGCCAGCATGGGCGACAGGGTGAAGGCCAGCAGGGCCGAGAAGGCCACGGCCGCCGCGATGGCCACGGCCAGCTCGACGAACAGACGGCCCGTATAGCCCGGCAGGAACATCAGCGGCGCGAACACCGAGATCAGCACGACGGTGGTGGCGACTACAGCGAAAAACACCTGGCGCGTGCCCCGCAGGGCGGCCACCGGCGCCGGCTCGCCCTCGTCGACCCGGCGCTGGATGTTTTCGACCACGACGATGGCGTCATCGACCACCAGGCCCACGGCCAGCACCAGGGCCAGCAGCGTCAGCAGGTTCAGCGAAAAGCCCATCGGCGCCAGGACGATGAAGGTCGACAGGATACAGATCGGCGCGATGATCGAGGGGATCAGGGCGGCGCGCCAACTGCCCAGGAACAGCAGGTTGACCATCGCGACCAGGGCGATCGAGATGCCCATGGTGACCCACACCTCGTGGATCGCCTCGGCGGTGAAGATCGAGTTGTCGACGGCCTTGATCAGCTTCGTGCCGGCCGGCAGCGTCTTGTTGATTTCCGCGATCTCGGCGTCGACCACCTTGGAGATGGCGACGTCATTGGCCTGGGACTGGCGGGTCAGGAAGATGCCGACCTGATTGACCGTATTGCCGCGGAAGATCTTGCGGCGCTCGTTGGACCCCTCCTCCACGCGCGCGACGTCGCCCAGCTTGACCACGAAGCCACTGGCGTTGGCCGCGCGCAGCGGCAGATTGGCGAAGTCCTCGGGCTTGGAATAGCTGCGCGTCACCCGGATGGTGAAGTCCTTGCTGTCGCTCTCCAGCGACCCCGCGGGCAGTTCGACGTTCTGGCTGTTGAGGGCGTTCTCGACGTCATCCACGGTCACGCCGCGGGCGGCCATGGCGTCGGGATTGAGCCAGATGCGCATGGCGTAGAGCTGGCCGTTCAGGCCGGCCTGGGCCACGCCGGGCACCGTCGACATCCGCTCGACCAGATAGCGGTCGGCATAGTCGGCCAGCTCCAGCGGCGACAGGCTGGTCGAGGTCAGGTTCAGGATGATGATCGGCGAGCTGTCGGCGGTGGCCTTGGCGATCTGCGGGGGATCGGCCTGGTCCGGCAGGTTGGCCGACACCCGACTGACAGCGTCGCGCACATCGTTGGCGGCGTCGTCCAGGTCACGGTCGAGCGTGAAGGTGATGCTGATCTGCGAGCGGCCGTCGCGCGACGAGGAATTGACCCGGTCGATGCCCTGGATGCCCGAGACCTGGCGCTCGATCACCTGGGTGATGCGCTCTTCGATCACCTCGGCCGAGGCGCCGCGATAGGCGGTCGAGACCGACACCACCGGCGGATCGACATTGGGCAACTCGCGGATCGGCAGGCCCGTGAAGGCGGCCAGACCGATGACGCACAGGATGATCGCCGCGACGGCGGCGAAAACCGGGCGGCGGACGGAAAGATCCGAAATCATCAGTTCGCCTTGCGACCAGCAGCGCCGGCGCCCTGGCCAGGCTTCTTGCCGCCCGGACCGCCGCCGATCGGCGCGCCGTCCTGCACGCGGTTGAGGCCGTCAGCCACGATCTTGTCCCCGGGCTTCACGCCCGAGGTAATTTCGACAAAGCCGCCTGAGGCCAGCCCTGTCTCGACATTGGTGCGACGCGCGACCTGGCCCTTTGGTCCCTTGGCGATCAGGAAGACCGAGGCCTGGGTGCCTTCGAACTGAACGGCGGCCTCGGGCACGGCGGGCGCCGTGCGCACGCCCTGATCGATCGAAACCTTGACCAGCATGCCCGGCTTCAGGCGACCGCCCGGATTGGGGAACTCGGCGCGGGCCTTCACGGCGCGGGTGGTGGGATCGATGCGGGTGTCGATCTGGGCGATACGGCCCTGGAAGGTCTCGCCCGGCAGGGAGTCAGGCCGCGCCGAAATCGGCAGGCCTTCGCGCAGGGTCGTCAGATAGCGGTCAGGGACCGAGAAATCGACGCGGATCACTGAAACGTCGTCAAGGCTGACGATGGCCGTGCCTGGGCTGATCAGGGCGCCGGGCGCGACATCGGAAATACCCACGCGGCCGGAGAACGGCGCGCGGATCACCCGGTCCAGCTTCTGGGCCTGGGCCGAAGCGACACCGGCCTTCGCCGTCTCAAGGGCGGCCAGATACTGCTCGGCCGTGACGCGGGGCGCGACGCCCCGATCGGCCAGAGTCTTCCAGCGTTGATAGTCGCGCTCGGCCTGGGCCTGGCGAACCTTGGCCTCGGCGATGCCCGCGTCCTCGGAGTCGGCCTTCAGCTCGACCAGAACCTGGCCGCGCGAAACGGCCTGGCCGTCGCTGAAGTGCACGGCCGTGATCATCTCGGCGGTGTTGGACGTGATCGTAACCGACTTCAGCCCCTTGGCCGCGCCCAGCACCTCGATGCGATCGGTGAAGGTCTTGGTCGAGACGACCGTCTGAGAGACGCTCGTGGCCCGTCCGCCGCCGCCCCCGCCGGGACCACCCTGACCAGCGGCCTTTTGGCCGAACGCCAGCTTCATGCCCCCGACAACGAGCATGAGCACGACAGCGGCCAGCGCCGCCAGGAGGAAGAAATGCCTGCGGATCAAGGAAGCGACTCCAATCGCCGAAGGGATTCGGCGGACGGGACAAGGTGCGGGGACATATGCCGCCCCCCTAAAGCCGCGTCCAGTGACAGCAGGATGACGGACCATTTCAGTCCTGCAACACTCAAAAACCGCGCCAGATGCCCAATACCGCGCCGCGATCCCTGGCAATCTCCCGGCCGGTGATCGTTTCCCGCCATCCGACCTGGAGGCTCCAGGCGCCGAAGTTCCGGACAAGAGACAGTTCGGCCTTTACCCAACTGGATTTTCGAGGCCGGGCGTCCGCCTCGCCGGCATAGGTCTGGGCCATCACCAGCCAGTCGCGGGCGGGGCGAAAGCCCAGCGTCGCGTCCATCCGTGTCTCGTCGGCGAGACCCGATCGCCGCAAACGGGCCAGTTGCAGATCAGAGAAGATTTCTCCCCAGCGGGTTGTCGCTGATCGCCCCAGAAGCAGCCGCGCCTCCAGATCGAGCTCGCCCTGCCCCGGCGCCGCATAGCCGGCGTTGCGACCGTCTCCCGCCTCGGCCGCGCCAAGATAGATCGCCGCGACGGTTCGGGGTCGCTTCAGCACCGCATAGCGCAGTCCAAGCTCAACCGGACCGCGCCCCTCGTAGCGCGAGGACCCATCCCGGCCGCGGGTCAGTCCGGCTTTGGCCTGCAGGGTCAGGCGATCGGTCACGCCATGCTCGACGAAGATCGAAGCGGTCTTCTCCTCGCGTCGTTCGATCTCCCCGGTCGCGCCATCGTCACCGAACCGCTGGTCCGCCGATTGCGCCTCGACCTTGCCGATCATCTGGGTCCGCCCCCTGGGCATCGGCCAGGCGCCGGCCAGGGCCTCGTCGCCGACAGCGCAAAAGAAAGCCGCCGCGATCACCGGGATCGCGGCGGCTGATCTTCGACCCTGTCCTGGCGTCAGTCGTCGTAGCCCGGCGACTGACGATCCAGCAGGCGCAGACAGCCCGGCCAGGCCAGGCCCGCGATCATGCCCAAACCACCGCCCGTCTGGCCGCGCACCTCGGCCTGGGCGTGATCCGGCGCCATCATCACATTGTCGCGCCCCGCCGACAGGGCCATCACCTGTTGGGCGCAGGCCCGCTCCAGGAAGAACATTCCCATCCAGCATTCCGCCGCCGTCGCCCCCGCCGACAAGGTTCCGTGGTTGCGCAGCATCATCAGCTTCTTGTCGCCGAGATCGGCCACCAGCCGCTCCCGCTCGTCAAGATTGAGCGCAATGCCTTCATAATCGTGATAGGCGAGTTGAGGCAAGACGATTAGCGCCTGTTGCGCCAGCGGCAGCAGACCTTCCTTATGGGTCGAGACCGCCACGCCCTGGTCGGTATGCAGGTGCATGACGTAGTGAGCGTCTTCACGCGCGGCGTGAACGGCCGAGTGGATCGTGAAACCCGCCGGATTGATGAAGTACGGCGTCTTGTCGATGACGTTGCCGTCCAGATCGACCTTCACGAGGCACGAGGCGGTCATTTCGCCAAAGAACATGCCGTAAGGGTTGATCAGGAAGTGATGCTCCGGCCCCGGTACGCGGGCGGAGATGTGGGTGAAGATCATGTCATCCCAGCCGTGAACGGCGACGAGCCGATACAGGGCGGCCAGATCAACGCGGGCCTTCCACTCGGCTTCGCTGACCTTACCCTTGAGGGTGGTGCTGATGGACGTGGATCCGTCGGCCATGGGAGGCCTCCCTAAGTTATCGTTGTTGAGTTGAGGGTCGCGCCGGGGGCGTCGAGCGTCAAGTCCGCGTCTTTACGGAACCCGGGCCTTGCCAGTCGCCTCCGCACCCCCGACGGTCTGCGGGGAATCGTCGGGTGGGAGACTTCAGGCATGCTGACCCTTCTGGGCGTGGCGGTGATCGTCCTGGGTTTCGCCCTGCGCTTCAATCCTCTGCTGGTCGTCGTCGCGGCCGCCCTGACGTCCGGCCTGGCGGCCGGCCTGTCGCCGCTCGAGGTGCTGGCCGCCTTCGGCAAGGCCTTCAACACCAACCGCTATGTCACCATCGCCTGGCTGGTCCTGCCGGCCATCGGCGTGCTGGAACGTTGCGGCCTGCAGGAAAAGGCCCGCATGACCATCCAGGGCCTGAAGGCGGCGACGGCCGGGCGGATCCTGATCGCCTATCTGGTCCTGCGCCAGCTGACCGCCGCCCTGGGCCTGACATCTGTCGCCGGACAGGCCCAGACGGTCCGCCCACTCGTCGCGCCGATGGCCGAGGCCGCCGCCGAGGGCGCTGGGCCGCTGGACGAGGCTGACCGCGAACGGGTCAAGGCGATGGCCGCCGCCACCGACAATGTCGGCCTGTTCTTTGGCGAGGACATCTTCATGGCCATCGGCTCGATCCTGCTGATCGTCGGCTTCCTGGATCAGAGCGGCATCACCGTCGAGCCCCTGCACCTGTCGGTCTGGGCCATTCCGAGCGCGATCTGCGCCTTCCTGGTGCACGGCGCGCGGCTGCTGCTGTTCGACCGCGGGCTGGCCGCCGCCAGCACGGAGACCGGAGCATGATCGGCCTGCCGCTGGTCTATCTGATCGCCGGCGCGATGTTCGCCGCCTTCGCGGTATTCAGCGCCACCGACAGAAGCAACGCCAAACGCTGGGGCAACGCCGCCTTCTGGGGCCTGGTGGCGATCAGCTTCCTGGCGGGCGACCATCTGGGCGACCTGGGAAACGGCTTTCTGGTGCTTGGCCTGGCCCTTCTGGCCGGGACGGGACGGCTGGGCGTCGGCGCGCCCGCGACCACCGCCCCGGATGAGCGTCGCGAAATGGCCCGGAGCCTGGGCGCGCGGCTGTTCCTGCCCGCCCTGGTCATTCCTGTCGTCACACTGATCGGCACGGTCGTGTTCAAGGCCGTGACGATCCACGGCGCGCCGCTGGTCGAGGCCAAGAACGCGACACTGATCGCGCTGGCCCTCGCCGCCGTGGTCGCCGCGATCCTGGCCCAGGCGCTGTTTCGGCAACCAGCCGCCGCGCCGTTGCAGGAAGGTCGCCGTCTGATGGACCTGGTCGGCTGGGCCGCCCTGCTGCCGCAAATGCTGGCGGCGCTGGGCGCGGTGTTCGCCGTCGCGGGTGTCGGCAAGACCATCGGCGAGTTGGCCGCGGCCTGGACGCCCGTCGACAGCCGCTTCGCCGTGGTCGCAGCCTACTGCCTGGGCATGGCCGGCTTCACCATCCTGATGGGCAACGCCTTCGCCGCCTTTCCGGTGATGACGGCCGGCATCGCCCTGCCCCTGGTGATCCACCGTTTCGGCGGCGATCCGGCCGTGGTGTGCGCGATCGGCATGCTGTCGGGCTTCTGCGGAACCCTGCTGACGCCTCTGGCCGCCAACTTCAACCTTGTGCCGGCGGCCTTGTTGCAATTGAAGGACCGCTACGGCGTGATCCGCGCCCAGGCGCCGACCGCCGTCCTCATGCTGGTCGTCAACGTGGTCCTGATGAATGTCCTCGCCTTCAGGGTCTAGCGCCCCCAGCCTGGCGCGCTCGACCGCCTCGCGGTTCGCCAGGATCGCCCTGGGCCATATCGCCCGCGAATATCCCAACAAGCTGGACCATGTGATGGGCGGCGACGGCGACGCGCGCACGCCCCGAGACCTGCACCCGATCTTCTTCGGCAGCTTCGACTGGCACTCGTGCGTCCACGGCTACTGGCTGCTGGCCACCCTGCTGCGCATCCGCCCTGACATGCCCGAGGCCGAAGCGATCATCGCCCTCTTCGACGACGCCTTCACCGACGCCAAGGTCGGAGGCGAACTCGCCTATCTGGACCGCCCGGAAAGCCGAGGCTTCGAGCGACCCTATGGCTGGGCCTGGAGCCTGATGCTGCAGGCCGAACTGATGCGGCACAGGGATCGCCCCTGGGCCGCGCGCCACGCGCCCCTGGCCCGCGCCTTCGTCGAGCGCTTCGAGGCCTTCCTGCCCCTGGCCGACTATCCGGTGCGCGCCGGCGTCCACACCAACACCGCCTTCGCCCTGGTGCTGGCCAGCGAATATGCCGACATGACCGGCAACGCGGTGTTCCGTCAGCTTCTGACCACCCGGGCCATCATCTGGTACGGCCAGGACGCCGCCTGCCAGGCGTGGGAGCCTTCGGGCGACGACTTCCTGTCGCCGGCCCTGATCGAGGCCGAGGCCATGCGGAGGCTGCTGCCCAAGGACACCTTCGACGTCTGGTTCGTGCGCTTCCTGCCCGATCTGGCCCGCAAGCAGCCGTCGACGCTGTTCACCCCCGCCCGTGTCAGCGATCGCACCGACGGCAAGATCGCACACCTGGACGGCCTGAACCTGTCGCGCGCCTGGTGCTGGCGGACCCTGGCCGGCGCCCTGCCCGAGATCGACCCTGCCAAGCCCCTGGCCGTCAACGCGGCCCTCAACCATCTCTCAGCCGCCGTACCACACGTTTCCGGCGACTATATGGGTGAGCACTGGCTGGCGACCTTCGCCATGCTGGCACTCACGAACGGGTAGCATCGCGGCCAAAAATCGCGCCGCGGGAGAGTTTGCAATCGTTAACATTGGAACCGGCAGTCCACGGACTAAGGTTAACCCGTGTTTCAAGCCGCGTTCGATTCCGTTCACGCTTGGAAGTGAACCTCAAAGCGGCGCCCCCGATGAACAGCGACATCTCCAAGGCTTATCAGGACATCCAGGTCATCCCCGCGCCGAGCGGCTGGACAGTGGCCGAAGCCGGCAAGGTCACGGGCCGTTTTGAAAGCGAGGAGATCGCCTACAAGACCGCCCTGGCGATCTGCGCCCAACTTTTCGAACGGGGTATCCCCTCGCGGGTGAGCCAGACCGCGATGCATCAAGGCTAGGCGCCGCGATGACCGATCAACTGGGCCTTGCGAGCGGGTTCCGTTCAAGGCGTCATGGCCTGGCCTCGCCCCTCGTCGGCGAGATCGTCGAAGCTCTGGTGGAGCTGGGCGGCGAGGCCGATCGGCAACAGGTCGCCGACCGGATCGCCCGACGCCGGGGGGAACCGCGGGCCTCGCCGGCCTTGCTGTGCGAGTTGCGCCTCGCCCTAAGTCTTCATTGCCAGTACGCCGTCGGCGCGGACCTGGAGCCCGCCCTCGCTCAGGCGGGCGACACCTGGGCGCTCGCGCCGGACGCCCTCGCCTTTTTCAGTCGGCACATGCGGCGACAGACCGATGCCTGAGGCCCGCTCCAGCGCCCCTCGCACCCTGCGTGCCGTGCTGCTGCTGGCCGCGAGCGCCTTCGCCCTCGGCTTGGCGCTGGGTCTGGCGCTTCTCCAGCGACCTTAGTCGCCCCGGTCGCCCTTCATCAGGCGCGCCTTGTCGCGCGCCCAGTCGCGGGCCGCTTCGGTCTCGCGCTTGTCGTGGTTCTTCTTGCCCTTGGCCAGGCCGATCTCCAGCTTGGCCAGGCCCTTTTCGTTCCAGTAGAGCTTGAGCGGGATCATGGTCCGGCCGTCGCGCTGGACGGCGCCGATCAGCTTCTCGATCTGCTTCTTGTGCAGCAGCAGCGTGCGGTGGCGGCGCGGCTCGTGGTTGAACCGGTTGGCGTGGCCATAGGGCGGAATGTCGGCGTTGATCAGCTTGATCGTGCGCCCTTCGACCGAGGCGTAGGACTCGGCGATGTTGGCGCGCCCTACCCGCAAGGATTTGACCTCGGTGCCCGTCAGCATGATGCCGGCCTCGAAGGTCTCTTCGATGAAGTAGTCGTACCGGGCCCGCCGGTTCTCCGCGATCGGCTTGGTCATCAGACCAGACCCGCCTCGCGCATGGCCTCCAGGATCGCGGGCTTCACCGCGTCGGCGCAGGGCGCGATCGGCAGGCGCACGTCCGGCTCGCACAGGCCCAGATGGGCCATGGCGAACTTGGTCGGCGCCGGCGAGGAATCCAGGAACAGGGCCTTGTGCAGCTTGACCAGACGGTCCTGACCGTAGAGCGCGGTCTCCCACTCGCCGTTCAGGCAGGCGTTGATGAAGGCCGAGCAGGCTTCGGGCGCGACATTGCACGTCACCGAGATCACCCCGTGGCCGCCATGCGCCATGTAGCCCAGCGCGGTGGGGTCATCGCCCGACAGCATCACCCAGTCCGGTCCGCACTGGATGCGTTGCATGCTGGCGCGAACCAGATCGCCGGTCGCGTCCTTGACGCCGACGATGTTGGGCAGCTTAGACAGGCGCGCCAGGGTCTCGTTGGAGATGTCGACGCTGGCGCGGCTGGGCACGTTGTAGACGAGAACAGGCAGTTGAACGGCGTTGTTGATCGCCTCGTAGTGGCGATACAGGCCTTCCTGGCTCGGACGATTGTAATAGGGGGTCACCACCAGCGCGGCGTCGGCGCCGACGGCCTTGGCGTGAGCGGCCAGCTCGATGGCCTCGTCGGTCGAATTAGACCCCGCGCCGGCGATCACCGGCACGCGGCCTTTGACCGTCTGCACGCAAAGCTCGACCACGCGCTTGTGTTCATCATGGCTCAGCGTGGAAGTTTCGCCCGTGGTGCCGACCGGCACCACGCCATGCACGCCGCCCGCGATCTGGCGCTCGACAAGGGCGACAAAGGCCGCTTCGTCCACCGCGCCGTCGCGGAAGGGCGTGACCAGGGCCGGAATGACGCCCTTGAACGGAGAATGGACCATAACTTGCAATTTGCCGTGAGAAGGACGCCGCGAAGGTTGCGGCCGGACGATTGGGGCGGACATATGTATGTCGCCGCCCCGGCGCCCCGCAACCGGTGCGTCGAAGCAGGCAGCGGTTTGATGGGCCAAGGCGCGGGGGTCAAGCCCCAAGGCCGCCACAACCGTTCCTTAGGTGTCGTCGAACCTACTGGATCGCAAGATCATCGGTTCGATTCGGTAGTGAGTTAAGGAGACCGCGTTTTGGCTTCAGTGTTGCGTCGGATAGTGCTCGGAAGCGCCAGCATCGCGCTGGTCTGCGGCGTCGCGGACGCCCAGACAAACGGGCCCGTTCCGTACCAGCCGTCCTACTCGACCAGTCCCTCGCTGGTCACCACGCCGCCGACCGCGATCCCCGGGACCGTGTCGGATGTCGAGGCGGAGAACCTGCGCGCGGCCCTGGCCGCGGCGAAGAGCGGCGACGTGAGCCGCGCGCGCCTGGCCATGGGCGCCCTCCAGGACCCCCTGGCCAAAAAGATCGCTCTCTGGGCGCTGGTCGACAGCTCCGCCGAAGCGATGAGCTTCTTCGAACTCGATTCGGCCCGCCGCGACCTCGCCGGTTGGCCGCGCGCCGGTCGGCGCGAGAGCGCCGCCGAAAAGCAGCTGTCCGTCTCGGGCCTTGAGCCCGCCCGCATCATCGCCTGGTTCAGCGGCGGCCAGCCCGCCACGGCCGAGGGGGCCATGGCCCTGGCCTCGGCCTATCAGGCGACGGGCCAGAACCAGATGGCCATCGACCTGATCCGTCGCACCTGGCGCGACAAGGTGTTCGAGGCCGACGCCCAGCGCGGCATGGCCGCCCGCTTCGGGACCATGCTGACCGCCGACGACTACGCCCGCCGCGCCGACATCCTGCTGTATGGCCAGCAGGGTCCGGCGGCGCGCGACCTCGTCGCCCTGCTCCCGGTCGACCAGCAGGCCGCCGCGCGGACGCGGATCGCCTTCCGCCAGAACGCCGGCAACGCCAATGACCTCTACTCATCCCTGACGCCCGCCGATCAGGCTTCGCCCGGGGTGTCGTTCGAGCGCGCGGCCTATCTGCGCCGCAAGGGCCTGGACACCCAGGCGCTGGCCCTGGTTCCCTATTTCCCCTCGCCGCCCCCGACCGACGAGGCCGCCGCCGCGGTCTGGAAGGAACGCCGGGCGCTGGTGGTTTCGGCCCTGAAGGCCGGCGATAGCGCCGGCGCCTATTCCGCCGCCGACAACACGGGCCTCAGCGCCGGCGCCGACGCCGCCGAGGCCGAGTTCTATGCCGGCTGGATCGCCCTGGCCAAGCTCAAGCGGCCCGACGAGGCCGCCCGGCACTTCGCCGCCATCGCCGCCATCGGCGCCTCGCCGATCACCAAGGGCCGGGCCCTCTACTGGCAGGGTCGCGCCGCCGAGGCGCAAGGCGACCCGATCGCGGCCCAGTCCTTCTATGCCGAGGGCGCGCGCCACATCACCACCTTCTATGGTCAGCTTTCGGCCGAGAAGGCGGGCCTGACCGAAATCCGGCTCGATCGAGACCCGACCATCACCCAGGCCGACCGCGCCCGCTTCATGGGCCGAGAACTTGTTCGAGCCGCGCGGATGATGGCCGACATCGGCGCCCGCGATCAGTTCCGCTCGCTGGTGCTGTTCATCGACGACAACCTGCCCAACGCCGAGGAGTCGGCCCTGCTGGTCGACATGGCGCGCGGCTATGGCGACCAGGATCTGGCCATGCGCGCGGTGCGCACGGCCGCCCAGCGCGGCTTCATCCTGCCCGAGCGCGGCTATCCGCTGCTGGACCACCACTTCACCCCGGGTCCCGGCGCGGCCGAGACGGCCTTCGTCTATTCGATCTCGCGCCAGGAGAGCAATTTCGACCCCAACGCCCGCTCGGGCGTCGGCGCGCGCGGCATGATGCAACTGATGCCGCCCACCGCCGCGATCGTCGCCCGCCAACTGGGCGAGAGCCATTCGGTCGAACGGCTCTCGGAAGCCTCGTACAACATGCGTCTGGGCTCGACCTATCTGGGCAGCATGGTCGACACCTTCAGCGGCTCGTACATCATGGCGGCGGCGGCCTATAACGCCGGCCCCGGGCGTCCGGCCCAGTGGGCGACGCTATGCGGCGACCCGCGCGGCGCGGCCACCGACCCGCTGGACTTCATCGAGTGCATCCCGTTCTCGGAAACCCGCAACTATGTGATGCGGACCCTGGAAACGACGATGGTCTATCGCGCCCGTCTGAACGGCGGCGCGGCGCCCCTGACGCTGTCGCAGGATCTCAAGCGCGGCGGCTATGTCTACACGCCGTCGGTGGCCCAGGCCTACGCGCCCCCCCCTCAACCCTGAGCTAGAGCCGCCGGGCGGCCAGCACCGGGCCCGCCGGGGTGTCGATCAGCGCGCCGTCCAGCTTGAAGACGCGCGCCAGGATCTCCGGCGACAGGGCCACGCCCGGCGCGCCCTCGGCCACGACCCGGCCGCTGTCGATCACCGCCAGGCGGTCGCAGCAGCGGGCGGCCAGGGTCAGGTCATGCAGCGTGACGACGACGGCGGCGCCGGCGGCGGCCTCCGCGCGCAGCAATTCCAGGGTCAGCAGCTGCGCGTCCGGATCCAGGCCGGCGATGGGCTCGTCGGCGACGAGCAGAGGCGCGCGAGTGGCCAGCAGCCGGGCCAACAGAACCCGCGCCCGCTCGCCGCCGGACATGTCGAGCACGCCGCGTTGCGCCAGATCGGCGGCGCCCACCCTCGCCAGGCGGTCCCGCGCCACCACCAGCGCCTCGGCTTCAGGCAGATCGACCGCGCCAAGGCTGGCGACCATCTCGGCCGGCAGGTTCCATGCCACCCGGCGGTCCTGCGGCAGGTAGCCGACCAGGCTCGCGCGTTGGGGCGCATCAAGCTGATCCAGCCGCTTGCCAGACAGCATCGCCGCGCCGTCGATCAGGGGCAGCAGGCCAAGGCCCGCGCGCAGGAGGCTGGTCTTTCCCGCCCCGTTGGGTCCGACAATTCCGACGACCTCGCCCGGCTGGGCTATGAGACTGGCCGCGTCCAGCACCAGCTTGCCGCCCTGCCGCGCCTTCGCGGCGCTGATCGTCCATGCGGCGGTCACGAGCGCCAGCTCCGGGCGGCCCGCCAGGCCAGCAGGGCGAAGGCCGGCGCGCCGAACAGGGCCGTCACGACGCCCAGCTTCAGCTCCTGATCGGTGGGAACCAGCCGCGCGGCCAGGTCGGCCAGCACCAGCAGCAGAGCGCCCGCGAGCGCCGAGGGCGGCAGGATGCGGCGGGGGTCGTCCTTGACCAGGGCTCGCACCATGTGCGGCGCGGCCAGACCCACGAAGCCGATAACGCCCGCGCCCGCGACGGCGGCGCCCGTCAGCAGCGCCGCGCCGGCCACGGCGAAGGCGCGCAAGCGGGGCATGTCGAGCCCGGACATCCGGGCGGCTTCCTCGCCCAGGGTCAACATCCGGAGGCCTCGCCCGGCCTTCAGGCAAAGCCCGACGCCCAGCGCCATGGGTACAATGGCCCGCAGGCTGTCGGTCCAGTCGCGGTTCTCGACCGAACCCATCAGCCAGGCCAGGATCTCGGCGGTCGCCACCGGCGACGGCGAAAGGTTGAACACCAGGGCCGTCAGGGCGCCGCCGAAGGCGGAGAGCGCCACGCCGAACAGGATCAGGGCTTCGGGCTCGCGCAACCGCACCGCAATGGCCACCACCGCGCCGCCCGCCAGCAGGGCGCCCGCCAGAGCGCCGAGCTCAACGGCCCCGGGAACCGCCGCCAGACCGCCCGCGATGCACAGCGCGGCGCCCAGGCCTGAAGCGCCCGAGACGCCCAACACGCCGGGATCTGCGAGGGGGTTGCGCAACAGGCCCTGCATGGTCGCGCCCGCCAGGCCAAGGGCGGCGCCGACCAGGGCGGCCATGGCCACCCGCGGCGCGCGGATCGTCCACAGCACCTCGCCCGGAGGAGACCCGGGATGGGTCAGGGCCTGGAGGTACTGGCTGGCCGCGAACGGCGTTTCGCCCAAGGTCACCGCGACGATGGCCGCCATCGCCAACACCAGCACCATGATCAGGCAGAGACGCGCCACGCTCATCGGGCGTTCCGCGCCCCGGCCAGCTGCGCCGTCGCGTCGGCCACGAACCAGGCGGGACACCCCACCACGGCGCCCGGCAGGGAGGCGATCGTCCGGTCACCGGTCGCGCGCTTCAGCGCCGCGTGCCGCCCCGGCCCCCACCGATCGGATCCGGCGCGGGTCAGGTCGAAGAAGCCCAGCACGACCGCGCGCGGCGGCGTCATCACCAGGGTCTCAAGGGGCACGGGGCTGAAGAACGGCCCCTGGGCGGCGTTTGACAGGCCCGAGGCCTTCAACATCGCGTCGATCAGGGTGCCGCTGCCGGCCGTATAACCGCCCGGCGTCAGGTAAAGCGCGCGCTCGCCCTTCCAGGCCCCCGCCGAGGCCTTGAGCTGCCCGTCCATGCGCGCCAGTAGCCTCTCGCCCGCCTCTCGCCGATCCAGCGCCTGGGCGACCCTGCGGACATTGGCGCGGACACCATCGAAATCGGCGGCGTCGTCCAGACGCACCGTGCGAACGCCGCGCCGGTCGAGGGCCGCCGTCAGCCGGGCGTCGCCGCCCCACAGGCGCACGACCACCTCCGGTCGCGCCGAGACCAGACTCTCGAAGGTGGCTCGCCGTCGGGGCAGACCGACGGCCGCAGCGCGCATGTAGGAATCCGGCGCGCCGGCGCGATACGACAGGCCCACGATGCTGGCGCGCGGCGCCAAGGCCAAAACATATTGATCGGCGCAGGAATCCAGCGACATCACGCGTGGCGCGTGACCTTCGGCCCGAGCGGAAATCGGGACAATGACCATCGCCGCCGCGACGGCGCACAGCGCGCGGGCGACGACCATCGGATCAGTCCGTGACTAGGCCGTGCAGCAAGCCGTCCAGCATCATGCCCATCAACTCGTCGGACGATGACCACGTCCGGTTGGGCTTGGTGATCAACAGGGACACCAGGCCATGACAACCGGCCCACAGCACCTCGGCGGCGCTCTGCGCGGTGCCCGTCCGCAGGCGGCCCGCCGCGGCGATCTCGCGGAAGGGCTCGCTGAATTCCTCGAAGCAGCGATCGCCAAGCTCCAGTGTCCCGGCCTGTTTTTCCATCGAGATGCTCGCGCCCGATCCGCAGAACACCAGTTCATAGGTGTTGGGGTTCTCGAGCGCGAAACGCATGTAGGCGTCCAGCATCAGCCGGACCCGCGCGACGGGATCGATCTTCCGGCCGACGATATCGATATTGAGGTTCAGCAGTCTCTCGATCGCGCCGTCGCTAATCTCGAGCAGGATCTGGTCCTTGTCGCGAAAGTGCATGTAGAGGGCTGTCGAAGACACGCCCACCGCATCGGCGATCTTGCGGATCGTGGCGCCGGCATAGCCTTCGGCGATAAAGATCTTCTCGGCGGCCGCCAGAATCTCGCCACGACGCAAGTGCCCGTCGCCCTTGGGCTTTCGAGCGGACTTGTGCGGCTTCTTCAAAGCAAGCGTCACGGCTTGGCTTCCCCTGCGTTTCCCCGAATCCCGACACTAAACGGGAATCACTCAGCCGTAGCAACAATCGAGGAAAAGCGGAAAACGCGTATTTTTCCATTTGACACCCGTGGGTTGCAGATTCGTTATGTGCGCGCTGGAACATATGCGCAACGGGGGGATCGTATGGCGCGTGATGACAGCACTCTTCAACAGCACCCGCACGCCCTTTCCACGCTGCAGCTTTCAGAGAGCGACGCGCTCGAACACCCTGCGGCGGCGCCGCTGGCTGTTTCAGGCCGTGACGGCGCGCATCGACGCCTGGCGCCGCAGCAGACCGCTGTTCTGGTCGGACTTCTGGCGGTCGCGCTGCTTCTGACGGCGTTTGGACGCGACTGGGGTGGGGGCGTCATCTCCATCATCCTTCTATGCGGCTTCACCGCGACTTCACTTCTGAAGCTCGTGAGCGCGCTCACGCCGCTGGACCCAAGGCCCATCCGCGATCTCGATGACTCCGACCTGCCGATCTACACCGTCATAGCGCCGCTCTACCGCGAGGCCGAGGTGGTCGGCGAACTGGTCGCGGCGCTGGAGCGACTGGACTATCCGCACGATCGCCTGCAGGCGCTGATCGTACTTGAGGAGGACGATCACGAGACCCACCAAGCCGTTCGGGATCTGGAGCCGCCCGCCTTCATCCAGGTGCTGACCGCCCCGCCGGGCGCGCCCAAGACCAAACCGCGCGCCTGCAACCTGGCCCTGGAGAGGGCGCGCGGCGAGTTTCTGGTCATCTACGACGCCGAGGATGCGCCACATCCGGGCCAACTGCGGGAAGCCGCCGCCCGCTTCGCCGCCGACGGACCCGATCTGGCCTGCCTCCAGGCCCCGCTGCGGATCGAAAGCGATCCGCGTTTCATCCCCGCCCAGTTCGCGCTGGAATACGCCATCCAGTTCGAGGTTGTGCTGCCCTTCCTGGCCAAGGCGGGCCTGCCTTTTCCCCTTGGCGGAACCAGCAATCACTTCAGAACGTCAAGCCTGCGCGCCGTCGGCGGGTGGGATCCGTACAATGTGACCGAGGACGCGGACATCGGCTTTCGCCTGTCGGCTGCGGGAAGCCGACTGGACGTCATCGGCCTGCCCACCTTTGAACCCGCCCCGACGCGGTTTCGGGACTGGCTGCCGCAACGCGCCCGCTGGGTGAAAGGTCACATGCAGACCCTGGCGGTTCACGCCCGGGGCCCGGCCGTGCGGACGCCGGCCAGCCTGACGGCCCTGATCCTGACCCTGGCCCTATCGGTGGCGTCCTCGCACCTGCATGGCTTGTTGGCCGCCTGGGGCCTGATCGGCTTGTTGGACCTGATGACATCGGACCAGACGCCCGCGATGCGCCCGCTGGATCTCAGCCTGCTGCTTCTGGGCTGGGCGTCGGCGGCGATGGCGGGACTGGTCGGTCTGCGGCGGGCGGGATCACCGATCCGGTTGCGCGATCTGGTCGGAACCCTGATCTATTGGCCCCTGCAGAGCCTGGCGGCCGCGCGGGCCAGCGTCCAGTTCGTGTGCGATCCCTACCGCTGGGACAAGACCCCGCACGCCCCTCGCACTGGACGGGCCGCGTCCTGAAAGCGTATGGGCGAGGCGATGACCCCGACGATCGCCCCCGCCCCCCTTGTCATGCGCACCACCGGCTGGAGCGACTACGCTCTGCTGGACAGCGGCAATGGCAGGAAGCTTGAGCGCTACGGCCCCTACACGGTCGTGCGCCCCGAGCCGCAATGCTTCTGGTCGCCGCGCCTGCCGGCCTCGGCCTGGGAGGGCGCCGACGCGGTGTTCGATCCCACCGACGAGGACGAAGCGGGCCGCTGGCGCTTCAAGGGCAAGCCGATCGAGAAGTTCCCCCTGGCTTGGGGCGAAGCGAAATTCCACGGCCAGTTCACGCCCTTCCGGCACCTGGCCTTCTTCCCCGAACAGGCCGCCAACTGGGCCTGGCAGGACCAGCGCGTCCGCGCTTTCGCCAAGACGTCAGGTCGCCAGCCGAAGATCCTGAATCTGTTCGGCTATACGGGCGTCGCCTCACTGGTTTGCGCCGCCGCCGGCGCCGCGGTGACCCATGTGGACGCCTCCAAGAAGTCCGTCGGCTTCGCGCGCGAGAACGCCGCCTTCGCCGGGCTGGACGACAAGCCGATCCGCTGGATCGTCGAGGACGCCCGCAAGTTCGTGGCCCGCGAAGTGCGTCGCGGCAATGTCTATGACGGGATCATCCTGGACCCGCCCAAGTTCGGTCGCGGCGCAGATGGCGAAGTCTGGCGCCTGTTCGAGGATTTGACAGAACTGACAGGCAATTGCGCGCAACTGCTCAGCGACGACGCCTCGTTCCTGCTGATGAACGCCTATGCGGCGCGCGTCTCGGGCGCGGCGATGTCGGGCCTGCTGGCCCAGGTGCTCGAGGGCCGCAACGGCGTCATCGACTGGGGTGAACTTTCGCTGGTCGAGGAGAAGGGCGACCGCCAGATCGGGCTGTCGTTCTTCGCCCGCTGGTCGTCAGAAGGGTGAGAGAGATGAATGCTCCCCAAGCCAAGACCGTCACCTCGCTGTCGAACAACACCGTCAAGGCTGTCCGCGCCCTGCACATGCGCAAGGAGCGCGAGGAGAGCGGCCTGTTCCTGGCCGAAGGCCTGAAGATCGTCATCGAGGCGATCGACTGCGGCCACGCGCCCAAGATCATCATGTACGGCCGCGACGCCGCCGATCATCCGATGCTGCAGAAGGCCTCGCAGGCCTGCCTGAAGGCCGGCGGCGAAGTCATTGAGGTCAATCGGGAAATCCTTGAGAAGGTTTCGCGTCGCGACAATCCGCAGGCCGTGGTCGGCGTCTTCCGTCAGGTGTTCACGTCGCTGGACGCCATCGTGCCGCAAAGCGCGCCCTGCTGGGTGGCCATGCAGGCTGTGCGAGACCCCGGCAACCTTGGCACCGTGATCCGCACCGCCGACGCGGCCGGCTGCGGCGGGGTGATCCTGGTGGGCGACTGCGTCGATCCCTATTCCGTCGAGGGTGTGCGGGCGACCATGGGCTCGATCTTCGCGGTCAAGATCGCCAAGGCCACCATCCAGGAGTTCCTGGCCTGGCGCGAGACCTGGCCCGGCTCGGTGGTCGGCACCCTGCTGACCGCCACGGTGGATCACAAGAGCGCCGACTATGTGAAGCCGTCTCTGATCCTGATGGGCAACGAGCAGCAGGGCCTGCCGCCCGAGCTGGCGGCGGCCTGCGATGTGAACGTGAAGATCCCGATGCGCGGCCGAGCCGACAGCCTGAACCTCAGCGTGGCGACGGGGATCATGATCTATACGGTTACGGGGTAGGCGGAGGCTCGCGAGGCCCGCGGATCACTTCTTCTTGGGCGAGCCCTGAAGATCGCTGACGCCGGCTTCCTTGCCCAGTTCCTCGAACTTGGCCTCGTCCACATACTCGCCCAGCGCCGAGAAGTTCTTGGCGACGTCAGGGTCGGCCATCAGTCCGCGCATCGCCACCTGCCCGAGCACGCCGAAGGCCTGTTGGATGGCCAAGGGACCTTCGTATTTGAGGGCTTCGACCGTTTCCTTCCTGCAGTTGGTCAGCATCAGCCGCTCCATCAGCTTGGAGGCGGCCTTGGTCTTCCCGAGACGCTGGTCTTCCGTCAGGTTCACATAGCCTTTGACGGACGGGTGAGCGCTCATCGCGACAAACACCCAGGCAACCAGATCAGCCTGATCTTCGGCCGTCGTCGAGCGCACCAGGCATTTGGACATGTCGTCGGTGTAGACACCCGCGCTGGCGAAAGAGGCGGGAACGGAAAAGGCGACAACCAGGGCCAGCGACGTCACGATCCGACGCATATCATCTCCTGAAACCTTCGATCGACAAGCTCGACCCTGGCGCATTCATGCAACCCAGAAGAGCGGACGCAAGCCCTTTCGCTCCAGCATCGATTCAAGTTCCACGCGGCTTCGCCCGCGTCGTCGGCGCGGCGTTGGCGGGATCGTCCGGCCAGACGTGGCGCGGATAGCGGCCTTTCATCTCGACCTTCACCTCGCGCCACGAACCCTTCCAGAATCCGGGCAGGTCGCGGGTGATCTGAATCGGCTTGTGGCCCGGCGACAGCAGCGACAGCACCAGCGGTATCTTGCCGCCGGCGATGCTGGGATGCTCGGTCAGGCCAAACAGCTCCTGCACCCGAATGTCGATGCGCGGTCCGGCCTCGGCGGCATAGTCGATGGCCACGGTCGTGCCAGTCGGGGCCTTGAAGCGGGCCGGCAACATGGCGTCGACCTTCTGCTGCAGGTCCCACGGGATCAGCGAGCGGACCGCTCCATCCAGCGTATTTTCGTCGAGCGATGACAAAGACGAGCGACCGTGCAGGAGCGGCTCCAGCCAGTCGCCGAGGCGGTC
Source organism: Caulobacter sp. (assembly GCF_965279145.1). NCBI lineage: Bacteria > Pseudomonadati > Pseudomonadota > Alphaproteobacteria > Caulobacterales > Caulobacteraceae > Caulobacter > Caulobacter sp. The sequence goes on along the minus strand of NZ_OZ257139.1, from coordinate 3,418,072 downwards.
CAGCAGGGCGGCGTCCGAAAGATCGGGCCAGGTCTCGCCATCCAGATCGCGCAAGAAGGCGAGGCGCGCCCGCAACCCCTGCACGCCGTCCCCGAGACGCAGCGCCGAGAGCCCTTCGGATCGGACCTGATCCATCAACGCGCTGGCGATCAGCGCCGGGTCCGGCTTTTCGATCAGCCGCTCCTCCAGCACCAGCTTGCCCAGGCGCAGCAGCCGCTTGGCGCGCACCTTGCCGCCCGCGCCGGTTTCCAGCCGATCCTCGGCGGTCAGACGATCGGCGAAGGCCTCGCGCAGCGCGACCTCGTCGACGGCCGCCGCCAGCAGGATGCGGTCCCGACTGTCGCCCCCGCCCAGTTCGCCGACGGCCAGCCAGGTCTCGCGGGCCAGAGGGTCGGTGGGCTCCATATAGACGCCGCGGCCGCCGGCCAGCTGGAACTCGCCGGGCTTGCCGCGCGCCCTGGCCACGCGCTCCGGATAGGCCTCGGCCAGCATCAGGCCCTCATCGAGCGGCGCGGCGCCCGAGGGCCTGCCCGCCGCCCGCGCCCAGCGGTCGGCCAGGGCCTGGGCGTCGCGCGCGCGCGGCGAGCGATCCCGGCCCAGGTTCTCGAGCCGGCGACGCAGATCGATCTCGCGGCCGCCCAGGCCCTGCTCGGTCAGAAGGGCCGCGATCTCGGCGCCTCGACGCGCCTGACCCGAGGCGGCGGCGCGAACCACCATGTGGGCGATACGGGGCGGTAGCGGCATCTCGGCCAGGGCCTTGCCGTGCGCGGTCAGGTCGCCCTGCCCGTCCAGCGCCTGGATACGCTGCAATAGCGTGCGCGCCTCCGCGAAGGCGACGGCGGGCGGGGGATCCATGAAGCACAGGCCCGTCGCGTCGCGGGCGCCCCAGCGGGCCAGATCCAGGGCCAGACGCGACAGGTCGGCTTCAAGGATTTCCGGCCGCGCGAAGGCGGGCAGAGAGCGGGTCTCCGGCTCGTCCCACAGGCGATAGCAGACGCCGGGCTCGGTGCGCCCCGCCCGCCCCCGGCGCTGGTCGGCGGCGGCGCGGCTGACGCGAACCGTGTCGAGCCGGGTGATGCCGCTGGCCGGATCATAGCGCGGCACGCGGGCCAAACCGCAGTCGATGACGACGCGCACGCCCTCGATCGTCAGGCTGGTCTCGGCGATCGAGGTCGCCAGCACCACCTTGCGCCGCCCCGGCGCGGCCGGCGCGATGGCGCGATCCTGGGCGCCGGGCTCCAGCGCGCCGTACAGCGGGGCCAGATCGACGTCGGGACGGCGCAGCCGCTCGGCCAGCCAGCTCTCGGCGCGGCGAATTTCCCCCTGCCCCGGCAGGAACACCAGCAGGCTGCCGGTTTCCTCGGCAAGCGCCCGCTCGACGGCGCGGCCGACGCGCTCCTCCAGCCGCAGACGGTCGTCGCGACCCAGATAGCGGGTGTCGACCGGAAACATTCGCCCCTGGCTCTCGACCACGGGCGCATCGCCCAGCAGCGCCGAGACCCTGGCTCCGTCGAGCGTGGCCGACATGACCAGCAGGCGCAGGTCGTCGCGCAGCAGCCCCTGGACGTCGCGGGCGAAGGCCAGTCCAAGGTCGGCGTCGAGGCTGCGCTCGTGAAACTCGTCGAACAGGACGGCCGCGACACCGTCCAGGCCCGGGTCGTCGAGAATCATCCGTGTGAAGACGCCTTCGGTGACCACCTCGATGCGGGTGCGGGCCGAAACCTTCGACTGCAGGCGGACACGAAAACCCACGGTGTCGCCCACGGATTCGCCAAGGGTCGAGGCCATGCGCGCGGCGGCGGCGCGGGCCGCAAGTCGCCTGGGCTCCAGAACGATCAGCTTTCGTCCGTCCACCCACGGTTCATCCAACAGCGCCAGGGGCACGGCCGTCGTCTTCCCGGCGCCCGGCGGAGCGACCAGCACAGCGGCCTCGCGCGCGCTCAGGGCGTCTTTCAGCGCTGGAAGGGCCTGGAAAATGGGCAACATGGCCAACGGCTTTAGCGGTCAGCGCCTTCGCAGCCAAGCAGACTGGACGAGTCCCGGCGCGGAGAGCATTTACGCCCCTTCGCGGCTTGGCCTTGACCCCATGCTCATAAAAGGGTCACCGTCCGCAAAATTTATCCAAGGGCGGCCCCCAGGGGGGAGTCGTGCGTATCCAGGAGGAACTATGTGGCGCGTTAAATCGCTCGATGCGATCCTAGCGACCGCCGAGAAGAAGTCGCTGCATCGGTCGCTTGGACCCGTGCAGCTGACCCTGCTCGGCATCGGCGGCATCATCGGCACCGGCATCTTCGTTCTGACCGCCGAAGCGGCTCAGAAAGCCGGCCCTGGCATGATGCTTTCGTTCGTTATCGCGGGCGCCGTCTGCGCCGTCGCTGCCCTCTGCTACGCCGAACTGGCCTCGATGGTTCCCGTCGCCGGCTCCGCCTACACCTACTCCTACGCCGTCCTGGGCGAGTTCTTCGCCTGGCTGGTCGGTTGGGCCCTGATCCTCGAATACGCCGTGGCGGCCTCCGCCGTGGCCGTGGGATGGTCCGGATACGTGGTCGGGCTGCTCGAGCACCTGCTGCACATCGACATTCCCGACATGCTGACCGCCGGTCCGTATGCCGGCGGCATCGTCAACCTGCCGGCCGTGCTGATCTCGCTGCTTGTCACCTGGCTGCTGGTTATGGGCACCAAGGAAAGCGCCACCGTCAACGGCTTCCTCGTGGCCATCAAGATCACCGCCCTGGCCGCCTTCATCTTCCTGGCCGTGCCGGTCATGAAGATGGAAAATTTCCACCCCTTCGCTCCGCTGGCCACGGCCGGAATCATCGGCGCGGGGGCGTCGATCTTCTTCGCCTATGTGGGCTTCGACGCGGTCTCGACTGCGGCGGAAGAGACCCGCAACCCTCAGGTCAACGTTCCGATCGGCCTGATCGGCTCGCTGGTCATCTGCACCATCTTCTACCTGTTGGTCGCCGCTGGCGCGATCGGCTCGTACGGCGCCCAGCCGGTGTTCGGCCTGGCCGGCGAAGTGCTGTCGCCCGGCTCGGTCGAACTGGCGGCGCGATGCAAGGACCTGACGGCCGCCGGCGGCATGCCGCTGGTGTGTTCGAAGGAAGCCCTCGCCCACGTGCTGCGCGAGATCGGCCATCCGGCCATCGGCAACCTGCTGGGCCTCGCGGCCGGCCTGGCCCTGCCCTCGGTCATCCTGATGATGATCTACGGCCAGACCCGAATCTTCTTTGTGATGTCGCGCGACGGCCTGCTGCCCAGCGTGCTGAGCAAGGTCCACCCGAAGTACAAGACGCCCCACATCGTGACCATGGTCACCGGCGGCATCGTGCTGGTGGCGGCGGCCTTCTTCCCGGTCGGCAAGCTGGCCGACATCTCCAACTCGGGCACGCTGTTCGCGTTCCTGATGGTGGCGATCGCGGTGATGATGCTGCGGATCAAGGATCCGGGCCGCAAGCGTCCGTTCAAGACGCCGTTCGTCTGGGTCGTCGCGCCCCTGGCGATCATCGGCTGCCTGGTGCTGTTCATGTTCCTGCCGCCGATGGCCAAGTGGTTGCTGCCGATCTGGGCCGCCATCGGTCTGGTGTTCTACTTCGCCTATGGCTTCCGCAAGAGCCACGTGGGTCGCGGCCTGCGCGGGGAAGTCCACGAACTGGACGAAGACGCGCCGGGCACCGGCGTGGCGCCGATGCCGGGCGCTCCGGCCCCGGGCTCGCCCGAGGAACGGTCTTGATCTTCGGCTGACAAGCCTTAGTTCGAACGGGCGGGGACCTCGGTTCCCGCCCGTTTTCTTTTGGAGCCGCCCGATGAGCGATCAGCCGCCAATCCGCGCCGTCATCGCGCCGGTCACCCCCTTGCAGCAGAACTGCACGATCGTCTGGTGCGCCAAGACGATGAAGGCCGCCGTCATCGATCCCGGCGGCGAGGTTCCACGCCTGATGAAGGCGCTGGCTGACCAGGGTCTGACCCTGGAGAAGATCTGGATCACCCATGGCCACATGGACCATGCGGGCGGCGCCGCGGAGCTCAAGCGCCTGACCGGCGCGCCAATCGAGGGCCCGCACAAGGACGACCAGTTCTGGATCGACCAGATCCAGATGACCGGCGAGCGCTACGGGATTCCCGAGGCGCGGATCTTCGTTCCCGATCGCTGGCTGGATGACGGCGACGTGGTCACCCTGGGGGAGACCCAGTTCGAGGTCCTGCATTGCCCGGGCCATACGCCGGGCCATGTGGTCTTCTTCCACCGCGAGGCGCGCTTCGCCCAGGTGGGGGACGTGCTGTTCCAGGGCTCGATCGGGCGCACCGACTTTCCGCGCGGCAATCACCAGGATCTGCTGGATTCCATCACCACCAAGCTCTGGCCCCTGGGTGGCGATGTGAAGTTCGTGCCTGGCCACGGCCCGATGTCGAGCTTCGCGGCCGAACGGCGCAGCAACCCTTACGTCAGCGACCTCGCCATCGAGGCCCAGAACATCAAGGGCGCCGATTTCGTCATCCCGAAGAACACTTCGCCAGGCTAGCGCTTACGACGCGCCGTCTTCAGCCTCATCAAGGCTCTCGCGCTCGAGCGCGATGATCTCGTCATCGTCCAGGTCTTCGGCAATCAGGGCGTCGTCGTCATCGGCGTCGCCCTCGGCCGTCGTCACGTCCAGAACCCTCGGCATTTGCTCGAAGGTCTTCATGTCGCCCTCGCCGGCCACGTTCTGGTTGTCCTCGTCAAAGGTCTCGGCCAGATCCGGATCTTCCATATCGTTGTCGACGGGGGTCATGACGGTCTCCTTCAAGCGTCCAGACATACCGTCCGGGGCGGCTATTCGTTCCCGGCCCGGCGCGTATCAACCTGCGCCGAAATGTCGCCGCGCGGAGCAATACCCCTGAAAGCCGCCAGATTTCGGTCGCGACGGCCGATTGCGGCCCAAATCGCGCCAACGGGTTGCGTCCCTGTTTCAAGCGTGAAATCTGGACGAGACGGGGAAATGAGAGGAGCGTCTCATGGAGACTATCCAAAACAGCAGCCTGTCGACCGATACGGAAGCCCCGCGCGGCGCGACGCCGCGTATTCTGATCGTCGATGACGACCCCGGCATTCGCGATGTCGTTTCCGACTTCCTTGGCCGGCACGGCTATAGCGTCGACACCGCCTCGGACGCGCGCACCATGGAACAGGTCATGGCCAGGGGACCGGTCGACCTGGTGGTGCTGGACATCATGCTGCCCGGCGAAGACGGCCTGGCCATCTGCCGCCGGCTTTCGGCCCAGGACGGCCCGGCGATCATCATGCTGTCGGCCATGGGCGAAGAGACTGACCGCATCGTCGGCCTGGAGCTCGGCGCCGACGACTACCTACCCAAGCCCTGCAACCCCCGTGAGCTTCTGGCCCGCATCCGCGCTGTGTTGCGCCGGCGGCAGGAGCCGCGTGGCGGTGACGACGCCATGGGCGCGGCCTGCGAGTTCGCCGGCTGGCGGCTGGATCTGGTCCGCCGCGAACTACGCTCGCCGCAGTCGGTGGTGGTCAACCTGTCCAGCGGCGAGTTCTCGCTGCTGCGCGCCTTCGTCGAACGCCCGCAACGGGTGCTGACCCGCGACCAGCTGCTGGACCTGGCGCGAGGCCGCGACAGCGACGCCTATGACCGCGCCATCGACGTTCAGATCAGCCGTCTGCGCCGCAAGCTGGACGACGGAGGCGGCGGCGAGCTGATCCGCACCATCCGCAGCGAAGGCTACATGTTCACGGCCAAGGTCATCCGCACGCCATGACGGACGGCAAGCGCGGCGCGCCGCTCTTTATCCAGGCGCTGGGTCTGGTGATCCTGACCCTGGTGGCGGCGCAGGTGGTGGCCATCGCGGTCATCTTCACCCTGCCGCCGCCGCCGCCCGAATTCTATCGCCTGTCGGAAATCACCCGCGCGCTGAAGACCGGCGAGACCGTTCAGACCCGTGACGGCCGCGCGCTGGTGATCAAGCACCGTGCGACCATGCGATCGGGCGGTCCCGACTCCCCGCGACGCACGGCCTTCAAGGCCGGGATCGGTCGCGCGATCGACGTCGCCCCGACCCGTATCGAGATCGTCACCGACAACGATGGCCCGCGGTTCTTCGTCCGCCGCCTGCGGCAGAGCCCGGCGGCCAAGCCGAACGGCGCGCCTGGCGAAGGCGCTCCCCCGCCCAACGGCGCCAGCGCCCCCGGACGTGGCCCGGGCGGTCCTCGTGATCAGTTCTTCACCCGAGACCTTACCCCGACCGGCGATAGGGGGCCCCGCGCCTCGCCGCCTCGCGACGAGCCCCTGATCTTTGGCGACTTCGAACTGGGCGTGCGGCAGGCGGACGGCCACTGGGTGGTGGTCGAGCCCAAGCCAACCTTCCGCCTCGACAGCTGGCAGCAGCGGATTCTGTTGATCCTGGCGCTGTCGATCCTCGCCGTCTCCCCTCTGGCCTGGCTGTTCGCCCGCCGGCTCGCCGGCCCGATCACAGCCTTCGCCGACGCCGCCGAGCGCCTGGGGCGTGATCCGCGAGCCACGCCGCTGGAGCTGTCGGGTTCCGCCGAGGTGATCGCCGCCGCCAAGGCCTTCAACATGATGCAGGAGCGCCTGCGTCGTTACGTCGAAGACCGCACGGCCATGATCGGCGCCATCGCGCATGACCTGCGCACGCCCCTGACCCGTCTGCGGTTTCGCATCGAGGCCACACCGGACGATGTCCGCGTAAAACTGGCCGCCGATATCGACCAGATGGAGGCGATGATATCGGCCGCGCTGGCCTTTGTTCGCGACACCACCCGGCCGGCGGAACGCACCAAGCTGGAACTGGCGTCGCTGCTGGAGAGCGTGATCGACGAAGCGGCCGAGACCGGCGGCGCCGCCACGGTCGAGCGCGCCGAGAAGATCGTCATCGAAGGCGATCCGATCGCCCTGAAGCGGCTGGTCGCCAACCTGGTCGAGAACGCGCTCAAATACGGCCATGTCGCGCGCGGTAGCGTCTTCGCCGAGGGTGACACCGCCATCATCGAGATCGACGACGACGGCCCTGGAATTCCCGCCGCCGAGCATGAGCGGGTGTTCGAGCCCTTCTTCCGCGGCGAACCCTCTCGAAACCGCGAGACCGGCGGCATCGGGCTTGGCCTCGCGGTCGTACGGTCGCTGGCGCGCGCCCACGGTGGCGACGTGATCCTGATCAACCGTCCGGGCGGCGGCCTGCGCGTGTGCGTCCGGCTGCCCATCTAACGTCAGGCGCCGCTTTGTTGCGGCAGCGCAAGACCACGCCCGTCGGCTGACATTCTGAAGCAATCCAGACGCGCTTGATGCCGTGAGGAAGGAGTTCTCCATGACATCTCGCGCTCTGGCCGCAATGACCCTGGTCGCCCTGTCGCTCGCCGCCTGCGGACATGGCCCGCAAGACGGCCCAGGAGCGCCGGGAGCGCCGGGAGGACCGGGAGGACCGGGAGGACCGGGTCGGGCGCGCGGCGGGCCTCCGCCGGGCGAACCCGGCCCGCAACGCCCGCGACTGCAGCTTTTCATCAGTCCCGCGGGCGAGCCGTTCCGCGCACCGGCAGACGCGCCCTACCCTGTCGCCGCCTGGTTCGCCGGCGCCGACGCCAATCACGACGGCGCTTTGTCGCGAGACGAGTTCGTCGCCGACGCCGCGCGCTTCTTCGCCGTACTCGACGCCGATCATGACGAGGTCATCGACGGCTTCGAGGTCTCGACCTACGAAAAGAAGATCGCGCCTGAAATCCTCCTGGGAGGCATGGCGATGGGCGGAGGCGGTCCGGACGGCGGCGGGCGGCGGCCCCCGCGGAGGCCTTGGCGATTTTGGCGGCGACGGGCGGGGCGGTCGCGGCGGTCAGGCGGGTGGCGGCATGCAAGGCGCGGCGCCCTATGCGCTACTATCGGAACCCCAGCCCGTGATGGGCGCGGACGCGGACTTCAATCGTCGCATTTCGAGGGATGAGGCGCTTAAGGCCGGCAAGGCCCGCTTCGCGCTGCTCGACGCGGACAAGGATGGCGTTCTGCGCCTTGAGGACCTGCCCAGAACACCCGTCCAGGATCGCGACCATTCAAAGCCCCCCCGGGACGGTCGGGGACGAGACCCCAAGGTTCGCCCCTAACCGCCCACGACGCCGGCGATGATGTTGATGCCCAGCGCCAGGATGGCGGTGTTGTAGAAATAGGCCGTCGCCGCGTGGGCGGTGACCAGCCGGCGCAGGCGCGACGTCAGGATCGAATTGTCCGAGACCTGGAACGTCGCGCCGACGCTGAAGGCCAGGTAGGCAAAGTCCATGTAGCTGCTAGGCGCCTCACCCGGAAACTCTATGCCGCCCTTGCCCTTGCCATCGCCGAAATGGCGATGGGCGTAGTGCAGGACAAACACCGACTGCAGCACCAGCCAGGACAGCACCAGGGTCACGCCCGCGCTGGCGGCGATGAAGGCCTTGGCGCCGTCTGGAGCGGTCTTGGCGGCGATCATGGCGTCGACCACCGCGACCAGGCTGGCCACGATCGCGCCCAGCACGATCAACAGCAGGACCGAGCGCCCCTCGTCCTCGCGCGCGGCGCGCCCTCGAACCTCGGCCTCGTCGGCGCGCAGGAACAATCGCCAGGTCAGAGCCAGATAGGCCACGGCGCCCGTATCCCAGCCCAGGAGCACGTGGACGCCTCTGGGCGCGTTCAGCCAGAGCGCTCCGGCCCAGGCCGCAACGCCGACGGCCGCGCCGACCAGCAGGCGCCAGTGGGAAGAACCCATCCGTACGCCGACAGCTGAAATTCCCTTGTGGGCCAAGCCTTCACTCCATCTCTGCGCACGTCCCGCGCCGTCGCGGCTGCATTTAGCGACACCTTGGGGTGAACCGAACGCGGCTTCACCGGTTACCTCTCAGAACGCGCAGGACAGGATGTCATGACCGACCCAGACGCACCGCCCCCCGTAGAGCCCGCCCCCCCGGAATATGACCCCGGGTCTCTACCCGATGAAATGCCGGAACCCGTGTCGCCGGTCGATCCCGGAGACCAACGTCCGTATGACACCGCGCCCCGCACGTCTCGCCCGTGAGCACTAGTATCGATTAGGAGCACCATATGGACCTCGACAGCGAACGGCCCCGTGGCCGCCGCGGCTTCGCCGCCATGGACCCCGAACGTCGCCGCGAGATCGCCCGAAAGGGCGGAGCCAGCGTTCCCAGCGAGAAGCGAAGCTTCGCCAAGGACCGCGACCTCGCCGCCAATGCGGGGCGCAAGGGAGGCTCCTCGTCTCGTGGAATCCCCCCCCGCGGCGACGGCGGTCTCTGACCCTACCCGCAACTGACGACGCGCCGCGCGCGCTGGATTCCCCCGTCCAGCGCGCGTTCGCACGTTTGCTGCTCTATCGGGTCAGAACGTAGACGCCAAAGGCCGGCTTCGCGCTCTGCCAACGTTGAGCCACGCTCCAACCCGCCAGGCGGGCGATCGCCTCGAAGGCCTCCGGCCGGTACTTGTAGGAGTTCTCGGTGTGGATGGCCTCTCCCGCCGCGAAATCAAAGACACGCCCCGCGATCGACACGCTTTGCGCGCGCTGGCTGACCAGATGCATCTCGACCCGGCTTTCCCGATCATTCCAGATGGCCCGGTGGGAGAAGGCCGACAGATCGAACGTGGCGCGAAGCTCGCGATTGATCCGGGCGAGGACGTTCAGGTTGAAGGCCGCCGTGACGCCCTGGGCATCGTCGTAGGCGGGGACCAGCACATCGGCCCCCTTGGCGACGTCAGCGCCCACCACCATCGTGGCGCCCGAGCCGAGCAGGTCGCCCGCCCGGCGCAGGAAGTCCGTCGCGTCTTCCGGCGGGAAGTTTCCGATCGTCGATCCCGGGAAGAACCCGACCGCGACAGACCCCACCACCGCCTCGGGCAATCTCAGCGCCCGCGTGAAATCATCAACCAGCGGAGCGATCCGCAGGTTGGGATAATCGGCCTCAAGGGCCGCCGCGGCCTCGTCGAGCGCGCTCTTGCTGATGTCGATCGGCGCGTAGGCTGACAGCTGTGGCGCGGCGTCCAGCAGGATACGCGTCTTGACGCTGGCCCCGCTGCCAAACTCGACCAGCACGGCGTCGCTGGGGATCCGCGCGGCGATGTCGGGCGCGATCTCGCGAAGCAAGGCGATCTCGGTGCGCGTCAGATAATATTCCGGCAGATCACAGATGGCCTCGAACAGGCGGGAGCCTTCGGCGTCGTAGAAATACTTGCTGGGCAGGGTCTTTGGACTGGCCCCCAGGCCAGCCACCACATCCTTCAGAAAGACGTCGTCGATCGTCTCGACCTCTTCGGCTTCAGGGGCGACGCCATCGTCGGCCAGTCGAACGCCAGAAAACGCCCATCGCTTCGAAGGCTGGAAGAAATTGCGATAGGTCGCGCGCGTGTGACCCGGCGGGGTCGCCGCGCAGCCCCCGCGCAGGACCATCTGGTTGACCATGAACTTGCCGTTGTACTCGCCCAGCGCGCCCGCGCCCGGGCGGAAGCCGGGATAGGCGGCGTAAGCGCTCGACGTCCACTGCCAGGCATGGCCCTGCAACTGCCGCAGCCCTCCAGCGCCAGGCGCGCGCGCCGCAGCCTCCCACTCCGCCTCGGTCGGCAGACGGCGGCCGGCCCAGGCCGCATAGGCCATGGCCTCATAGTAGCTCACATGGGTGACGGGCTGGGCCGGATCGACGGGCCGCCGTCCGGCCAGGGTCATGACCGACCAGCCCTCGTCCTCGCGCCGCCAATAGAGCGGAGCCTCCCAGCCTTCCTCCGCCACCGTGGCCCAGCCATCGGAGAGCCAGAACTCGGCCCGCGCATAGCCGCCAGCTTCGATGAAGGCCAACCACTCGCCATTGGTCACCAGACGGTCGCTGAGCCGGTAGGGCGAAAGATAGACGCTATGGCGGGGACGCTCGTTGTCGAAAGCAAAGCCGCTCTCGCCCGCGCCGATCTCGGTGAGCCCTCCCTCGAACGACACGAAGCGCTCGGGTTCGACGTCGCTCCGGACCTCCGGCGCCTGGGCCTGATAGGCGGGATCAAGCGGCGATTGGGCCAACAGGTGCAGCACGTCCATCAGGATCAACTCCTGATGCTGCTCCTCATGGGCCAGTCCCAGATCGAGCCGCTCGCGAACCGACTGTGACGGCGCGCCTTGCAGCAGGCGGGCCATCGCCGCGTCGACATGGTCGCGATAGGCGGTCACCTCGGCGGCCGAGGGCCGTGTCAGCAAACCCCGCGCGGGGCGCGGCTGCCGGGGTCCCAGCGCCTCGTAGTAGGAATTGAACAGATAGCCGAACCGGGGATCGAACACGCGATAGCCCGTCAGATACGGCGTCAGCAGGAAAGTCTCGAAGAACCAGGTGGTATGCGCGCGGTGCCACTTTGTCGGGCTGGCGTCTGGCATGGACTGCGCGGCCTGATCCTCGGCCGACAACGGAGCGGCCAGGGTCTCGGTGCGTCGCCGGACAGCGCGATAGCGCTCAAGGTCCTGCCCGATCACCGTTCCCACGGTTTCCGCGGCGTGCAAGTCGTCCGGGCTCATGCGTTCTCCTGACGGCCAAGACCGGGCGTCGCACGGCCCGGCCGAGGACAACGTCCCTAGAGCTTGGGTGTTCCGACCGATGACTTCAATAGCACCGTTCGTTCGTCGCGAGGCATGCTGACGGTTTTGGGCGCCTTGGGCGTCCCAGATCAGCTCAAGGCGCCAGACCCAGACCCGAAGCCTGGCCCATACCGCCCTCTCCGACGCGCCGCCCGTCTTCCCCGCCCTGCCGGAACTCGCGGGGCGACATGCCATACTGGTCGCGGAAGGCGCGGCTGAAATGAGCCGAACCGTTGAAGCCCCAGCGGAAGCAGATTTCGGAGATCGACAGGCGGGCGTGCTGCGGGCTGGACAGGTCGGTGCGACAGCGCTCCAGCCGACGGGTGCGCAGATAGTGGCTGAAGGTCTCGTCGACCGAGGCGAACAGCTTCTGGACATAGCGAGACGAAACGCCCTCCTCGTCAGCCACCCGGCGCAGCGACAGGTCGGGATCAGGCAAGAGGGTCTCAATGGTCTGACAGAGGCGCTGCAGATGCGCCGTTGAGGCTCCGCCACCGCCCAGTTCACCGCTGGCCGCGCCGCGCTCCACCAGGCAAATGGCCAGGAACTCGGTCAGGGACAGCTCGACCGGTCGCAATTGATCGACGGTCAGATCTTCGAGGCCGTCGGCGGTGGCCCTCAGCAGGGCCGACAGGATGTGCGCCCCGCCCTTGGCGGCGTCCAGCCTGCCGACATGCAGGTTGAACGGCGCGATCAGGCGATGATCCAGAGCCACGCGCGGGGCGCGGACGAACATCAGCCGGCAGCGAGTCTCCAGCCGCAGGGCGGCCGCCTCGCCCGTGGGGCCATAGGCGATGTCGCCAGGCGAAAGCTCCTCGGCAAGATCCTCGGTGACCAGCAGAGCCTGACCGCTGAGCAGCACGGCCAGCCAGACGGCGGCGGGCTGACCGGTGCGGCGACCGGAGATCGCCTGGGCCCCAGCCTCGACCAGGGCGAATTCGATGCCCAGCGGCGAGGTCAGGCAGACGACCGAGGCGCTGGCCGGCTCGGCGTCGGACAGGCCCTCGATCGGCAGGCCCAGGCGGCTCATCGCCTCGTGCCACGCTTCCGCCCGTTCGGCGCGGGGGTGACTGTCAGTGCTGAACGACCAGGCCTTCACGATGGAGCTAACCGCCCTTCCTGGGGAAGATGTCGCGCGGGATGCGCACATGGCAACCCTGCTTGCCATCGACCACTTGGGTGACGCCGAAGTCCGCCGCCACGCTCATCAGCGAATAGGCGTCGTTCTTGGTCAGGCCGACATGATCGCTGAGCAGGGTCAGCATGTTCAGTGACGCGTCCCGCATGGCGACATTGAGGTCCTCGTTGAAGCCATGGACGATCCACCACTTGGGGGTTTCTCCAAACCGACCCCACAGGGTACGATGACGGCCTCAACTGGTACGCCTATGTCGGCAACGACCCGCTGAATCGGGGTGACCCGACGGGCAACCAAGCCCAGGAGTGTAACGCCTTCGGCTGTTACACGAACAACGCGGACGCCAAATTCGTCAAGCAACGCGATGATTTCTCTAAACAAACAGGACACAATAACGCACCTGGTGTGACCGTAAGTGTTACGACCGGTGGATCAACAAAGGGTGTCGTAAATGGCGGAGTTGAATCGGGCGTTGCGGTGGATAACACTGGAAGAGTTTCGCCGATAACTAACGTGTCGGGGCCGACCGTGACGCTTGGTGCGAGCGGTGGAGTTCACGTTACTGTTGCGGTGGCAAATGGTACCATCGATGACCAAAAAGGCGCGTTCAACACTGGAGCAGCAGCGCTCGGTCCTACCGGTGCGAGCATATCAACGGGCACAAACGCCAAGGGACAAGATGTGATTTCAACGGCCGTGAGCGTGGGTCCTGGAGCGGGGGCAAGTGTGTCCGGCGGCCAGACCACAACTTTTATTCCGCCGGCCCGTGGAGTTCCTTCAACAACCGGAGGCTGTTACACCGGATCGGCTAATATCTGTAACAGATAGGTGTCTAAAGGCTGTGTATCGATAGAATCTCGTTCCAAAGTGAAGTTTATAATTTGTGATTTCAGGCTAATCGAAAGAGAGAAGTTGTAATGTTGCGGGCCGTAAATTTTGTGCTGGCGGCGATTGCTGTTGTGACGGCATGGTTTCTCGTTTCATTTAAGGACAAACTCACCACTAGAGCGATTAGTAGTCCGACCTCAGGATATACGATTCCGTATGACACACATGGAGCGGTTGTTTATGTGAGTCAGGGTGAGCACAATATAATATTGTATGGTTGGATTACGACGGGCGTTCTAATTGCTTTCCAATTGGTGCTTAACTATATGAAATCAAAGCGTAAGTGATTTCTCTTTTTCTGGGCTCTCTCGAATAATCGGCACCCGGGAAAGGGGCGCTCTGTTGTTGAGTTGCCCGCTCTCAATACGAAAGGCTCTCCCATGATGCCTTCGCAAACCACGCCCCCGCCCCAACCTGGCGACCGCCTCGTCGCAGCCATCGAGGCGCAGACGGTGGCGATCGGCCGGGCGATGGATCGTTCGGTCTTGATCCTGCTGGCGGCCGCCACGGTGGGCGTGGCAGTCATGGCGCTCGTCGCCGGCTGATCCGGCTGACGCCCTCCATCCGCTCGCCGAACACGTCGCCCATCGCCCCAACCCGAGGGAGCTGTCCCCGTGCCGGAAGACCGCTCTGAGCGGTGATCTCAAAGCCCGCCAAGCCTTCCGAAACGACCCCGACAAACAGGAGCAGAAAGGAAGGGCACGTCACGCACACCTACGGTGAAGGTTGCGCCTGTGATCCGCTGCGCCGATCGCTCGCTACGGCGCCTTGGATGGCGCGCTCCGCGATCGGCTCCGCTACCCGCCGTGGACCGATTGTCGAGGGCTAGTCGCGGCGCTCTCGGGCGTCAGTGGGGCGTCGCTGGGCGGAGAGGCCGGCGTGCAGATCGACGTGGTCGGCGGTGCGGAGAAGCGCGGTGCGCGGGCGGGAGTCGCAGGGTGCGCGGGAGGCGAGAAAGCCCTCGCCAAATACCCCCAAACCGCCCCGCCACCCAATCAAGCGATCCAAGGCCGTGCTAGGTGTTTATCGGTTGGGATTTTGCACCCCGTTGCACCCTTTAGCACCCGGGATGCTGCGAATTAGCACCCTTTTGCACCCCAAATTGCACCCGTTAGCACCCCATTGCACCCCAGATCGCCCGCCTGTCTCCTTGTCGGCTGGCGTGTGTCGATGGGCAAGCCATCGACGAGGGTTGGGACCCACAGGAGGGCCTGTGCGACTGTCAGCAAAAGTGCCAGATTGCTGCCCTTAACTAGCTCATACACCATACGCACATGGTCATGTGCAGCTAAGCGCTTGAAAATCTGACTATATCAACAGGTCGCGAAGGTCGACCCTCTTACGGGCTATCTTACGAGCGGGGCTGAAAGCTCATAGTTTACAAAGGCCCGCCCTCTTACAGGCCTCTTACACCCCACTATGCTGCTGGTTATTGGCGCACCGGGGTGAAGCGCAGCCGATTGCGGGCTGGAATCGTCTGCGCCAACATGCTGTCCGGAACGGGTGTGGGCGGAGGTCGCGCGGGTGGGTCGCAAGCGGTTCAAGAGCTTCCCGCGCGCGTCGGTGGAGGGGCATCTGAAGGCTCGACACAGCCTCTGTCCGCCCGAGTTGCTGGACCACTTCGTCGAGCTTCTGGCGACGCGGGAATGGGGCGCGCCGGTGACGATCGGCCAGGCCTTCGGGCTGGTGTCCCACGCCCACGTTCGCCACGCGATGACCGACTATGACCGCCTGCTGCGCATCCCTGGCATGACGCGCGAAGAGGCCCTGCTGATCGTCAGGCCCGAGGTGGTGGCGATCGTCGCCAGTTGGGCGACACCGCCCGCGAGCAAGGGCGGGGAGCCGGCGGCCGACGACATGGGGCTGGCAGCGCTTTAGGCGGTCGCGGGGCGATCGGCGGCGGCCGGGCATGTTCCCGATATACCGATAGAGCGCTGGCCGGACTGGCGTTTGCCGCGAACTTGAAGGGTGTGGGGCCTCCCGATCGGTATATCGGGAACATCGGCGCAGGGCTTGATCGAGCCGGCATGTTGCAGGCTGTTTTTTGCAGGCTGCAAAAACTCCCTGTCCGCGACCGAAGGTATGGGATTAGGGCAGGATATGTTTGGTGGGAGCGTTTTGTGTAACCGGATGGGCGCCGAAGTTGGGCTGTCCGGCGACATTTTTTGCACGCTGCAAAACTGCTGTCTGACCCTGCGACCAGAGGCGTGAGGGATTAGGGCAGGATATGTTGGGTGGGACCGTTTTTAAAAGCGGGTAGCTCTCCCGGCCAACCTCAGCGCGGTGGCCGGCCCCAGGCGTCCGCCGCCTTCGCTGTGGGGGCGGTCGACGGCCGCCTGGCGCCTAGGGGCGGAAAGGAGCGGAAAGCGGCGGAACGGAGCGAAATCGGGCCGCCAGCGCGGGTGATTTGCACTCCTTTCCGCTCCGTGCCGTGGGAAGAGAGGCAGGATATGCGTTGTTGGCCAACAACGCGGGCTTACTCGCAGGGCTCGACGCTTGGGACGGCTGCCGCCTTGGTGACGCCAGCGGGCTGGAATCTGGTTTTAGAAAAGCAATATGGCTCCGCCATAGGAGCGGCTGAGAGCCGATCCTGGGGGTAGGCGCTGCGATGTGACCGCCGGATGCGGCGCGGGCGTTAGGACGCCTTGGACCAGATCTTGGCCTGGTGCTGAAGGATCAGCCCTTGGATGATCCGGGTGGCCATCGCCTTGTCCTCGGGATCGAAGGTGGCGACGGCCTCGAAGGCCAGCTTCAGATCGTCGTCAGGGCCTCGCTCGCCCTCATCGAACACCATGGCGTCGATGGAGATGTGCAGGGCCATGGCGAGCTTACGCAGGGCCTCCAGGGAGGGCTGAGTCAGCCCCGTCTCATAGCGCTTGATCTGCGACTGGTTGATGCCGGTCGCTCGCGAAAGCTGGGCTTGGCTCAGCTTGCGATCGTGCCGGGCGGCGGCCAGTCGTTGGGGAAAGCTCATGAGCAGAATCCGGCGCCAGTAGGGGTGCGCCGGATCATACGGGGGTGAAATCATGGTTCTTGACATCGGTGGCTGACTCGCATGAACAGTAGTGGCCGATTATGCAGTTGACAAGTTTTAGCGAGACCCCCGCCGATGGCCCGTATCCCCGACAGCGAGATCGAGCGGCTGAAGGCGGACGTGGACCTGGTGGGGATCGTCGCGGCGTCGGGGGTGAAGCTGGAGAAGCGCGGCGCCGATCATGTCGGCTGCTGCCCGTTCCACGACGACAAGACCCCCTCGCTGGTGATCACGCCGGACAAGAACTTGTGGCGGTGCTTCGGAGCCTGCGACGTGGGCGGCGATCCGATCGCCTGGGTGATGCGCCGCGAGGCGGTCAGCTTCCGCCACGCCGTCGAGCTGCTGAAAGGCGATTACGCGCCGAGCGGGGAGGCCCCGGCCAAGACCCGCAGCACGGTCGCCAAGCTGGCGCCGCTGGCCACGCCGGCCGAGGACGCCGCGCTGCTCGGCGAGGTCGCCGGCTTCTACCACGCCGCGCTGAAGACCACGCCTGAGGCCCTGGCCTATCTGGAGCGCCGGGGTCTGACCCATCCGGACGTGATCGACACGTTCGGCCTGGGCTACGCCGACCGGACCCTGGGCTATCGCCTGCCGCAGGCCAACCGCAAGGCCGGAGCGGAGGTCCGGGGCCGCCTCCAGGCCTTGGGCGTGCTGCGCGAGAGCGGCCATGAACACCTGCGCGGATCCTTGGTGATCCCGATCCCCGCCGCGGACGCCGTCACGGACGGAAGCGCCGTGGCCAATCTCTACGGCCGCAAGATCCGCAACGACCTTCGGGCGGGCACGGCCGAGCATCTGTACCTGCCGGGGCCGCATCGCGGGGTGTTCAACCGCGCGGGTATCCAGGGCGCGGACGACGTGATCCTGACCGAGGCGCTGATCGACGCCCTGACCTTCTGGTGCGCGGGGCATCGGAACGTCACCTCGGCCTACGGGGCCGGCGGCTTCACCGACGAGATCCTGGCGGCCTTGGTCGAGGCCAGGGTCAAGCGGGTGCTGATCGCCTTCGACCGCGACGCGGCTGGCGACAAGGGCGCCGTCGCCGTGGCCGAACGGCTGGCGGCGGCCGGACTCGGGGCCTATCGGGTCAACTTCCCCAAAGGCATGGACGCCAACGCCTACGCCCTGGCCGTGACCCCGGCCGGCGCCAGCCTGGGCGCGCTGCTCAGATCCGCCGAATGGATGGCCGGCGGGGCGGTCCGGCATGTGGTGATCGACGAGGACGGGGTGATCCTGGGCGAGCCGGTTGAGGCCGCGCCCGGTCCCGATCTTCTCTTAGCCGCTAAGATGGAAGTGGCGGATGAGCCGAGCCATGCCGGACCAATCCCGCCGGGACCGTCGCCGGCGATCCAGGCCCAGGTCGGCGAGCGCGACGTGACGATCATGCTGGGCGACCGGGCTTGGCGGGTGCGCGGGCTGGAACGCAACGTCTCGCTGGAGGCGCTGAAGATCAATCTCTTGGTCCGCAGAGGCGAGGCCTTCCACGTCGACAGCCTGGACCTGCTCAGCGCCCGCAGCCGGGGCGCGTTCGCGGCCGAAGCGGCGGCCGAGATCGACATGGCGCCCGAGGCGGTCAAGCGGGATCTCGGCCAGATCCTGCTGAAGCTCGAGACGATGCAGGAGGAGCGCGCCTTGGCCGCCAAGGCCGAAAGCTCCGGTCCGGCCGCCCCGATCCTGACGCCCGAACGCGAGGCCGCCGCCCTGGCGCTGCTGAGGTCGCCGAACCTGCTGGACCAGATCGCCGCCGACGTGGCGGCCAGCGGCGTGGTCGGCGAGGCGGCTAACGCCCTGGTGGCCTATCTGGCGGTGATCAGCCGCAAGCTGGAAAAGCCCTTGGCGGTGCTGATCCAATCGACCAGCGCGGCGGGCAAGAGCGCCTTGATGGACGCGGTGCTGGCCCTGGCCCCGCCGGAGGAGACGGTGGCCTACTCGGCGATGACCGGCCAGAGCCTGTTCTACCTTGGCCAGGGGGATCTCAAGCACAAGGCCCTGGCCATCGCCGAGGAGGAAGGCGCGCGCCACGCCTCCTACGCCTTGAAGCTTCTGCAGAGCCAGGGGACCCTGACGATCGCCTCGACGGGCAAGGACCCGGCCAGCGGCAAGCTGGTGACCCAGACCTATACGGTGGAGGGGCCGGTGGCCCTGATGATGACCACCACGGCCATCGATCTGGACGAAGAGCTGAAGAACCGCTGCCTGGTCCTGACCATCGACGAAAGCCGCGAGCAGACGAAGGCCATCCATGAGCGCCAGCGGTACGAGGAGACCCTTGAGGGTCTGTCGGCCGGCGAGGACCGCGCGGTGATCGTCGCCCTGCACCAGGACGCCCAGCGCCTCCTTCGGCCGCTGAAGGTGGTCAACCCGTTCGCCGAGCAACTGACCTTCCTGGACGACAAGACCCGCACCCGGCGCGACCATCGCAAATATCTGGGTCTGATCCGGGCCATCGCCCTGCTGCACCAGCATCAACGGCCGATCCGCCAACTCGTGCGGCCCGGCCGCGAGGTGGTCGATTACGTCGAGGCGACGATCGACGACATCGCCGCCGCCAACCACCTGGCCCACGCGGTGTTGGGGGTGACGCTGGACGAGCTGCCGCCGCAGACCCGCCGGCTACTTGGCTTGGTGCGCCAGATGGTCGAGGCCCGCGCCCAGGCGGCGGGGATCAAGCCCCAGGAGGTGCGGTTCACGCGGCGCGAGGTGCGCGAGGCGACCGGCTGGGGCGACACCCAGGCCAAGGTGCATCTGGGCCGTCTGGAGGAGCTGGAATACCTGCTGCTGCGCCGCGACGCCGGCCGGTTCGTTTATGAGCTGGCCTGGGCGCGCGAGGGCGAAGGCGGCGAGCCGTTCGTCATGGGCCTGATCGACATCGAGGCCTTGAAGGCCCCGAGCCAGACCCCAAACCACGAGTACGACGACAACCGGGCGGGGCTGGAAGGCCAGCGGGCGGCCCCCGGTCGGGGCGTGGTCGGGGTGGTGTCGGCCCCCGGTCGGCCCTCGGAAATCCCCGCCAAACCCAGCGTGGTCAGGCTGGCGACGCCGCCGGCCGAGCTGGAGACCGCGCAAGCGCATCCAGGCGCGGCGAACGGCGCGGGATCATACCCATACCCGCAGGCCGTGGCCGGTCGGGCCTAGTGCGCGGCGTCAAATCCCCGCCGTTGCCGGGCGAGGACGACCGCGACAGCTTGGCGGCGTTCCGCCGCCGCTATCTGGCCGATCTGGCGGTGCGGAACTACGCGGCCGAGACCATCACCCAGCGGGCGGCGGATCTGGCGACGTTCATCCTGTGGTGCCACGAGCGCGGCATCGCCGAGCCGCGCGACGTGACCAAGCCGATCCTGGAGCGCTATCGCCGCCACCTCTATCAGCACAACCGCGCGGACGGCGCGCCGTTGACCTTCCGGGTGCAGGCCGGGCGGCTGTCGCGGATCAAGGGCTTCTTCGCCTGGCTGGCGGCGCAAAACCACATCGTCGCCGATCCGGCCGCCGCCCTGGAGCTGCCGAGGTCGGAGCGGCGCTTGCCGGCCACGACCTTGACGGCCGATGAGGTGGAGGTGGTGCTGGCCTTGCCGGACCTCTCCGACCCCGTGGGCTTGCGCGACCGGGCGATGCTGGAGGTGTTCTACGCCACGGCGATCCGCCGCACCGAGCTGACGAGGCTCGCCCTGCACGATGTCGATCGCGCCCGCCAGGTGCTGGCGGTGCGCCAGGGCAAGGGCAAGAAGGACCGCATCGTGCCCTTGGGCGCGCGGGCCAAGGCCTGGGTGGAGGTCTATCTGGAGAAGGGCCGGCCGCACCTGGTGGTCGGGCGAGATCCCGACATCCTGTTCCTGACCAGCAGCGGCAAGGCCATCGCCCCCAAGAAGCTCTCCGACCGGATCAGCGGCTATGTGACGGCGGCCGCGCTTGGCAAGACCGGGTCGTGCCATCTGTTCCGCCACACGGCGGCGACCTTGATGCTGGAGGGCGGGGCCGACATCCGGTTCATCCAGGAGATGCTGGGCCACGAGAGCCTCGACACCACCCAGATCTACACCCGCGTGATGATCGGCAAGCTCTCCGAGGTCCACGCCGCCACTCACCCCGGCGCCCGCCTTCAGAGCGATCAACTCGCCGCCCTCCGCGCGGCGCTGGACGCTGCCACGACGCTCGACGACCAGGCATAGCCGCCCCGCGTCTTCCTCTCAGCCAGCCTCTATGCACGCCCGCCAGGGCGTGGCTAAGCTCGTCTCCACGATCTTTGAAAACCGAATCCGCGCGGCCCTGTGCGCCGCCAAAACCGCCTCAAGGGCCAAACGGCGCTCCGGGTGAACATCGCCCGCGTGAGCCGCCGCAAAGCCAGGCCGCATAAGGGGAAATCGTCCGAGTTACGACGGGGCCGCGTCAGGGGGCTCTGTCTCTCCAAACCGACCCCACAGGGTACGATGACGGCCTCAACTGGTACGCCTATGTCGGCAACGACCCGCTGAATCGGGGTGACCCGACGGGCAACCAAGCCCAGGAGTGTAACGCCTTCGGCTGTTACACGAACAACGCGGACGCCAAATTCGTCAAGCAACGCGATGATTTCTCTAAACAAACAGGACACAATAACGCACCTGGTGTGACCGTAAGTGTTACGACCGGTGGATCAACAAAGGGTGTCGTAAATGGCGGAGTTGAATCGGGCGTTGCGGTGGATAACACTGGAAGAGTTTCGCCGATAACTAACGTGTCGGGGCCGACCGTGACGCTTGGTGCGAGCGGTGGAGTTCACGTTACTGTTGCGGTGGCAAATGGTACCATCGATGACCAAAAAGGCGCGTTCAACACTGGAGCAGCAGCGCTCGGTCCTACCGGTGCGAGCATATCAACGGGCACAAACGCCAAGGGACAAGATGTGATTTCAACGGCCGTGAGCGTGGGTCCTGGAGCGGGGGCAAGTGTGTCCGGCGGCCAGACCACAACTTTTATTCCGCCGGCCCGTGGAGTTCCTTCAACAACCGGAGGCTGTTACACCGGATCGGCTAATATCTGTAACAGATAGGTGTCTAAAGGCTGTGTATCGATAGAATCTCGTTCCAAAGTGAAGTTTATAATTTGTGATTTCAGGCTAATCGAAAGAGAGAAGTTGTAATGTTGCGGGCCGTAAATTTTGTGCTGGCGGCGATTGCTGTTGTGACGGCATGGTTTCTCGTTTCATTTAAGGACAAACTCACCACTAGAGCGATTAGTAGTCCGACCTCAGGATATACGATTCCGTATGACACACATGGAGCGGTTGTTTATGTGAGTCAGGGTGAGCACAATATAATATTGTATGGTTGGATTACGACGGGCGTTCTAATTGCTTTCCAATTGGTGCTTAACTATATGAAATCAAAGCGTAAGTGATTTCTCTTTTTCTGGGCTCTCTCGAATAATCGGCACCCGGGAAAGGGGCGCTCTGTTGTTGAGTTGCCCGCTCTCAATACGAAAGGCTCTCCCATGATGCCTTCGCAAACCACGCCCCCGCCCCAACCTGGCGACCGCCTCGTCGCAGCCATCGAGGCGCAGACGGTGGCGATCGGCCGGGCGATGGATCGTTCGGTCTTGATCCTGCTGGCGGCCGCCACGGTGGGCGTGGCAGTCATGGCGCTCGTCGCCGGCTGATCCGGCTGACGCCCTCCATCCGCTCGCCGAACACGTCGCCCATCGCCCCAACCCGAGGGAGCTGTCCCCGTGCCGGAAGACCGCTCTGAGCGGTGATCTCAAAGCCCGCCAAGCCTTCCGAAACGACCCCGACAAACAGGAGCAGAAAGGAAGGGCACGTCACGCACACCTACGGTGAAGGTTGCGCCTGTGATCCGCTGCGCCGATCGCTCGCTACGGCGCCTTGGATGGCGCGCTCCGCGATCGGCTCCGCTACCCGCCGTGGACCGATTGTCGAGGGCTAGTCGCGGCGCTCTCGGGCGTCAGTGGGGCGTCGCTGGGCGGAGAGGCCGGCGTGCAGATCGACGTGGTCGGCGGTGCGGAGAAGCGCGGTGCGCGGGCGGGAGTCGCAGGGTGCGCGGGAGGCGAGAAAGCCCTCGCCAAATACCCCCAAACCGCCCCGCCACCCAATCAAGCGATCCAAGGCCGTGCTAGGTGTTTATCGGTTGGGATTTTGCACCCCGTTGCACCCTTTAGCACCCGGGATGCTGCGAATTAGCACCCTTTTGCACCCCAAATTGCACCCGTTAGCACCCCATTGCACCCCAGATCGCCCGCCTGTCTCCTTGTCGGCTGGCGTGTGTCGATGGGCAAGCCATCGACGAGGGTTGGGACCCACAGGAGGGCCTGTGCGACTGTCAGCAAAAGTGCCAGATTGCTGCCCTTAACTAGCTCATACACCATACGCACATGGTCATGTGCAGCTAAGCGCTTGAAAATCTGACTATATCAACAGGTCGCGAAGGTCGACCCTCTTACGGGCTATCTTACGAGCGGGGCTGAAAGCTCATAGTTTACAAAGGCCCGCCCTCTTACAGGCCTCTTACACCCCACTATGCTGCTGGTTATTGGCGCACCGGGGTGAAGCGCAGCCGATTGCGGGCTGGAATCGTCTGCGCCAACATGCTGTCCGGAACGGGTGTGGGCGGAGGTCGCGCGGGTGGGTCGCAAGCGGTTCAAGAGCTTCCCGCGCGCGTCGGTGGAGGGGCATCTGAAGGCTCGACACAGCCTCTGTCCGCCCGAGTTGCTGGACCACTTCGTCGAGCTTCTGGCGACGCGGGAATGGGGCGCGCCGGTGACGATCGGCCAGGCCTTCGGGCTGGTGTCCCACGCCCACGTTCGCCACGCGATGACCGACTATGACCGCCTGCTGCGCATCCCTGGCATGACGCGCGAAGAGGCCCTGCTGATCGTCAGGCCCGAGGTGGTGGCGATCGTCGCCAGTTGGGCGACACCGCCCGCGAGCAAGGGCGGGGAGCCGGCGGCCGACGACATGGGGCTGGCAGCGCTTTAGGCGGTCGCGGGGCGATCGGCGGCGGCCGGGCATGTTCCCGATATACCGATAGAGCGCTGGCCGGACTGGCGTTTGCCGCGAACTTGAAGGGTGTGGGGCCTCCCGATCGGTATATCGGGAACATCGGCGCAGGGCTTGATCGAGCCGGCATGTTGCAGGCTGTTTTTTGCAGGCTGCAAAAACTCCCTGTCCGCGACCGAAGGTATGGGATTAGGGCAGGATATGTTTGGTGGGAGCGTTTTGTGTAACCGGATGGGCGCCGAAGTTGGGCTGTCCGGCGACATTTTTTGCACGCTGCAAAACTGCTGTCTGACCCTGCGACCAGAGGCGTGAGGGATTAGGGCAGGATATGTTGGGTGGGACCGTTTTTAAAAGCGGGTAGCTCTCCCGGCCAACCTCAGCGCGGTGGCCGGCCCCAGGCGTCCGCCGCCTTCGCTGTGGGGGCGGTCGACGGCCGCCTGGCGCCTAGGGGCGGAAAGGAGCGGAAAGCGGCGGAACGGAGCGAAATCGGGCCGCCAGCGCGGGTGATTTGCACTCCTTTCCGCTCCGTGCCGTGGGAAGAGAGGCAGGATATGCGTTGTTGGCCAACAACGCGGGCTTACTCGCAGGGCTCGACGCTTGGGACGGCTGCCGCCTTGGTGACGCCAGCGGGCTGGAATCTGGTTTTAGAAAAGCAATATGGCTCCGCCATAGGAGCGGCTGAGAGCCGATCCTGGGGGTAGGCGCTGCGATGTGACCGCCGGATGCGGCGCGGGCGTTAGGACGCCTTGGACCAGATCTTGGCCTGGTGCTGAAGGATCAGCCCTTGGATGATCCGGGTGGCCATCGCCTTGTCCTCGGGATCGAAGGTGGCGACGGCCTCGAAGGCCAGCTTCAGATCGTCGTCAGGGCCTCGCTCGCCCTCATCGAACACCATGGCGTCGATGGAGATGTGCAGGGCCATGGCGAGCTTACGCAGGGCCTCCAGGGAGGGCTGAGTCAGCCCCGTCTCATAGCGCTTGATCTGCGACTGGTTGATGCCGGTCGCTCGCGAAAGCTGGGCTTGGCTCAGCTTGCGATCGTGCCGGGCGGCGGCCAGTCGTTGGGGAAAGCTCATGAGCAGAATCCGGCGCCAGTAGGGGTGCGCCGGATCATACGGGGGTGAAATCATGGTTCTTGACATCGGTGGCTGACTCGCATGAACAGTAGTGGCCGATTATGCAGTTGACAAGTTTTAGCGAGACCCCCGCCGATGGCCCGTATCCCCGACAGCGAGATCGAGCGGCTGAAGGCGGACGTGGACCTGGTGGGGATCGTCGCGGCGTCGGGGGTGAAGCTGGAGAAGCGCGGCGCCGATCATGTCGGCTGCTGCCCGTTCCACGACGACAAGACCCCCTCGCTGGTGATCACGCCGGACAAGAACTTGTGGCGGTGCTTCGGAGCCTGCGACGTGGGCGGCGATCCGATCGCCTGGGTGATGCGCCGCGAGGCGGTCAGCTTCCGCCACGCCGTCGAGCTGCTGAAAGGCGATTACGCGCCGAGCGGGGAGGCCCCGGCCAAGACCCGCAGCACGGTCGCCAAGCTGGCGCCGCTGGCCACGCCGGCCGAGGACGCCGCGCTGCTCGGCGAGGTCGCCGGCTTCTACCACGCCGCGCTGAAGACCACGCCTGAGGCCCTGGCCTATCTGGAGCGCCGGGGTCTGACCCATCCGGACGTGATCGACACGTTCGGCCTGGGCTACGCCGACCGGACCCTGGGCTATCGCCTGCCGCAGGCCAACCGCAAGGCCGGAGCGGAGGTCCGGGGCCGCCTCCAGGCCTTGGGCGTGCTGCGCGAGAGCGGCCATGAACACCTGCGCGGATCCTTGGTGATCCCGATCCCCGCCGCGGACGCCGTCACGGACGGAAGCGCCGTGGCCAATCTCTACGGCCGCAAGATCCGCAACGACCTTCGGGCGGGCACGGCCGAGCATCTGTACCTGCCGGGGCCGCATCGCGGGGTGTTCAACCGCGCGGGTATCCAGGGCGCGGACGACGTGATCCTGACCGAGGCGCTGATCGACGCCCTGACCTTCTGGTGCGCGGGGCATCGGAACGTCACCTCGGCCTACGGGGCCGGCGGCTTCACCGACGAGATCCTGGCGGCCTTGGTCGAGGCCAGGGTCAAGCGGGTGCTGATCGCCTTCGACCGCGACGCGGCTGGCGACAAGGGCGCCGTCGCCGTGGCCGAACGGCTGGCGGCGGCCGGACTCGGGGCCTATCGGGTCAACTTCCCCAAAGGCATGGACGCCAACGCCTACGCCCTGGCCGTGACCCCGGCCGGCGCCAGCCTGGGCGCGCTGCTCAGATCCGCCGAATGGATGGCCGGCGGGGCGGTCCGGCATGTGGTGATCGACGAGGACGGGGTGATCCTGGGCGAGCCGGTTGAGGCCGCGCCCGGTCCCGATCTTCTCTTAGCCGCTAAGATGGAAGTGGCGGATGAGCCGAGCCATGCCGGACCAATCCCGCCGGGACCGTCGCCGGCGATCCAGGCCCAGGTCGGCGAGCGCGACGTGACGATCATGCTGGGCGACCGGGCTTGGCGGGTGCGCGGGCTGGAACGCAACGTCTCGCTGGAGGCGCTGAAGATCAATCTCTTGGTCCGCAGAGGCGAGGCCTTCCACGTCGACAGCCTGGACCTGCTCAGCGCCCGCAGCCGGGGCGCGTTCGCGGCCGAAGCGGCGGCCGAGATCGACATGGCGCCCGAGGCGGTCAAGCGGGATCTCGGCCAGATCCTGCTGAAGCTCGAGACGATGCAGGAGGAGCGCGCCTTGGCCGCCAAGGCCGAAAGCTCCGGTCCGGCCGCCCCGATCCTGACGCCCGAACGCGAGGCCGCCGCCCTGGCGCTGCTGAGGTCGCCGAACCTGCTGGACCAGATCGCCGCCGACGTGGCGGCCAGCGGCGTGGTCGGCGAGGCGGCTAACGCCCTGGTGGCCTATCTGGCGGTGATCAGCCGCAAGCTGGAAAAGCCCTTGGCGGTGCTGATCCAATCGACCAGCGCGGCGGGCAAGAGCGCCTTGATGGACGCGGTGCTGGCCCTGGCCCCGCCGGAGGAGACGGTGGCCTACTCGGCGATGACCGGCCAGAGCCTGTTCTACCTTGGCCAGGGGGATCTCAAGCACAAGGCCCTGGCCATCGCCGAGGAGGAAGGCGCGCGCCACGCCTCCTACGCCTTGAAGCTTCTGCAGAGCCAGGGGACCCTGACGATCGCCTCGACGGGCAAGGACCCGGCCAGCGGCAAGCTGGTGACCCAGACCTATACGGTGGAGGGGCCGGTGGCCCTGATGATGACCACCACGGCCATCGATCTGGACGAAGAGCTGAAGAACCGCTGCCTGGTCCTGACCATCGACGAAAGCCGCGAGCAGACGAAGGCCATCCATGAGCGCCAGCGGTACGAGGAGACCCTTGAGGGTCTGTCGGCCGGCGAGGACCGCGCGGTGATCGTCGCCCTGCACCAGGACGCCCAGCGCCTCCTTCGGCCGCTGAAGGTGGTCAACCCGTTCGCCGAGCAACTGACCTTCCTGGACGACAAGACCCGCACCCGGCGCGACCATCGCAAATATCTGGGTCTGATCCGGGCCATCGCCCTGCTGCACCAGCATCAACGGCCGATCCGCCAACTCGTGCGGCCCGGCCGCGAGGTGGTCGATTACGTCGAGGCGACGATCGACGACATCGCCGCCGCCAACCACCTGGCCCACGCGGTGTTGGGGGTGACGCTGGACGAGCTGCCGCCGCAGACCCGCCGGCTACTTGGCTTGGTGCGCCAGATGGTCGAGGCCCGCGCCCAGGCGGCGGGGATCAAGCCCCAGGAGGTGCGGTTCACGCGGCGCGAGGTGCGCGAGGCGACCGGCTGGGGCGACACCCAGGCCAAGGTGCATCTGGGCCGTCTGGAGGAGCTGGAATACCTGCTGCTGCGCCGCGACGCCGGCCGGTTCGTTTATGAGCTGGCCTGGGCGCGCGAGGGCGAAGGCGGCGAGCCGTTCGTCATGGGCCTGATCGACATCGAGGCCTTGAAGGCCCCGAGCCAGACCCCAAACCACGAGTACGACGACAACCGGGCGGGGCTGGAAGGCCAGCGGGCGGCCCCCGGTCGGGGCGTGGTCGGGGTGGTGTCGGCCCCCGGTCGGCCCTCGGAAATCCCCGCCAAACCCAGCGTGGTCAGGCTGGCGACGCCGCCGGCCGAGCTGGAGACCGCGCAAGCGCATCCAGGCGCGGCGAACGGCGCGGGATCATACCCATACCCGCAGGCCGTGGCCGGTCGGGCCTAGTGCGCGGCGTCAAATCCCCGCCGTTGCCGGGCGAGGACGACCGCGACAGCTTGGCGGCGTTCCGCCGCCGCTATCTGGCCGATCTGGCGGTGCGGAACTACGCGGCCGAGACCATCACCCAGCGGGCGGCGGATCTGGCGACGTTCATCCTGTGGTGCCACGAGCGCGGCATCGCCGAGCCGCGCGACGTGACCAAGCCGATCCTGGAGCGCTATCGCCGCCACCTCTATCAGCACAACCGCGCGGACGGCGCGCCGTTGACCTTCCGGGTGCAGGCCGGGCGGCTGTCGCGGATCAAGGGCTTCTTCGCCTGGCTGGCGGCGCAAAACCACATCGTCGCCGATCCGGCCGCCGCCCTGGAGCTGCCGAGGTCGGAGCGGCGCTTGCCGGCCACGACCTTGACGGCCGATGAGGTGGAGGTGGTGCTGGCCTTGCCGGACCTCTCCGACCCCGTGGGCTTGCGCGACCGGGCGATGCTGGAGGTGTTCTACGCCACGGCGATCCGCCGCACCGAGCTGACGAGGCTCGCCCTGCACGATGTCGATCGCGCCCGCCAGGTGCTGGCGGTGCGCCAGGGCAAGGGCAAGAAGGACCGCATCGTGCCCTTGGGCGCGCGGGCCAAGGCCTGGGTGGAGGTCTATCTGGAGAAGGGCCGGCCGCACCTGGTGGTCGGGCGAGATCCCGACATCCTGTTCCTGACCAGCAGCGGCAAGGCCATCGCCCCCAAGAAGCTCTCCGACCGGATCAGCGGCTATGTGACGGCGGCCGCGCTTGGCAAGACCGGGTCGTGCCATCTGTTCCGCCACACGGCGGCGACCTTGATGCTGGAGGGCGGGGCCGACATCCGGTTCATCCAGGAGATGCTGGGCCACGAGAGCCTCGACACCACCCAGATCTACACCCGCGTGATGATCGGCAAGCTCTCCGAGGTCCACGCCGCCACTCACCCCGGCGCCCGCCTTCAGAGCGATCAACTCGCCGCCCTCCGCGCGGCGCTGGACGCTGCCACGACGCTCGACGACCAGGCATAGCCGCCCCGCGTCTTCCTCTCAGCCAGCCTCTATGCACGCCCGCCAGGGCGTGGCTAAGCTCGTCTCCACGATCTTTGAAAACCGAATCCGCGCGGCCCTGTGCGCCGCCAAAACCGCCTCAAGGGCCAAACGGCGCTCCGGGTGAACATCGCCCGCGTGAGCCGCCGCAAAGCCAGGCCGCATAAGGGGAAATCGTCCGAGTTACGACGGGGCCGCGTCAGGGGGCTCTGTCTCCAGCAACGGACCCGGCGTCTCGACGTCCTTGCGCAGCACGATCTGCATCAAAACGTTCAGTGACGACTCGATGGCGGTGCCTGAAAGCTCGCCATCGCCCTGGCTGACATGGGGATCGCCGATCGAGAACAGCCCGCCCTCGACCTGCACCGGGTAGTACATCGTCGCCCCGGCCCCGATGCGCCAGTTGTCGATATTGCCGCCGTGGGCGCCGGGCGGAATGGTGCTGGTCCGACCATTGATCGCCGGAGCGACGCCGGCCGTGCCCAGGTGCGGTCGCGCGGGAATGCGAATGCCCTTCAGCGCCGACTGACGGTCGCACTCGGGGCAGTTGGTGATCGTGCCCGGCACCAGATACTTGCCGGGGAAATCATAGGCGTAGAGTGCGCTGGCGGTGTTGGCGTTGGGGTCCAGCTCATAGATCGTGACCCGCTCCTTTTCGCCAAACTCCTTGTAGAGATAGCCCCAGTTGGCGGCGAGGTTGGAGCCGTAGTTGTTGCGCGGCGTCATGCGCAGATAGCGCACCTCCAGCACGTCGCCGGGCTTGGCGTCTTCCACATAGATCGGGCCGGTCATGATGTGGACGCCGGGATTGCGGTCTTCCTCCGGGATCTCGCGGAAGATGCGGGTGACCGCCTCGTCCATCATCAGCTCCGGCGCGTCGCCTGCGTGATGGGTGATAGCCTCGGCCTGCACCAGGTCACCGCTCTTGATCCGCAGCGTGGGCGCGGTGGCGGGGTCGAAATAGCCCCAGTGCACGGTCTTGGGCGTGGCCGGCAGGGTGTGCAGAGCGCCGGGCGCCACGTCGGGGCGGGTCTGGCCGGGTTCGCAGATGAAGGGCATCTTGGTTTCTCCGGGCTTTTCAGAGGCTTGCGGAGCCGGCCAGCGTGATGCTGGTCATGCTCAACGAGCCATGCTCGATGTGATCGGGGGCGAAGGTGGGCTGGTCGCCCGGCAGGCGGGCGCCCAGCACATAAAGCAACGGCCAGTAGTGGTCGGGCGTGGGGACCGAGCGCGTGGCGTCCTGGCCCTGCGAAGCGAAATCGATCGCCCGCTCGGGCGCGTCATCGACGACAGCCTGCTTGATGTAGTCATTGAACCGCAGCGACCAGTCGTAGGGCGCGCAGTTGCGCTCGCCCCAGTTCATGGCGGGCAGATTGTGGACGATGTTGCCCGTGCCGATGATCAGCACGCCCTCGTCGCGCAGGGGCGCCAGGCGTCTGGCCAGGTCGAAGTGCCATTCCGGCGGCTTCCTGGCGTCCATGCTGAGCTGTACCACCGGCACGTCGGCGTCGGGATAGACCTTGCACAGCACCGACCATGTTCCGTGATCCAGACCCCAGGCCTTCTGGTCCAGCACCACGGGCTCGGGCGACAGCAAGGCCCTCACGCGCTCGGCCAGCTCGGGCGAACCGGGCGCGGGATACTGAACGTCGAACAGGGCCTGGGGGAAGGAGGCGCCGAAGTCGTGGATCGTGCGCGGGGCGGACATCGCCGTGACGCCGACCCCCTCGGTCAGCCAGTGGGCGGAGACACAAAGGATCGCCTTGGGTTTGCCAATTGTATCGCCGATCGCCCGCCACGTCGCGGTGGTGTTGTTGGTTTCCAGCGCGATCATCGGGCTGCCGTGACCGAAGAAGATGACGGGAAGCCGGCTCATGCGACGACCTCCGAACCGGATTTCATCGTCGCCCAGGCCTTCTGGTAGCGCGGCGTCAGCCATCGATTGAACTGGACCTGGGCCCCCTCCTGCCAGGAGTAGCGACCGCGCACGGCGAAGCGAGACCGCAGGCCCACCTGCACCAGTTCATCCACGTGCATGTCCTGGGCGATGATCTTGCCCGCCGAGGTCATGATCATCTCCAGCCGCTCCTCGAAGCCGGGAATTTCGGTGGCGCCGGGCGCGACCAGAACGCCGGTGTCCTGCTCCATGGTCTCGGGGCCCGTCGGGCGCAGGATCAGATAGATGACCATGTCGCTGGTCATCACCAGCGAGAGCGTCGGCGGAATATTGGCGAAGGTGGCGCGGTTGCGATCCTCATCGGTCAGCTTGGGAAAGACCGGCAGAACCGCCTTCTGGGTGGGATTGAAACTGGCGTCGGCGTGCAGGGTGCCGTTGAAGCGCAGGAAGCCCGCGTCATCGGAACCGGCCTCGGGGAAGCTGCATAGCTCGCTGGGAATGAAGTCGTGCAGCGGACCGCGATGCAGCTTGTTGGCGTGGTAGCCGTCGTTGTTGTTCTCGAACATCACCTTCCAGTTCCAGGCGAACTGGCCGGTCATCGGCGGACTGAGCCCCTCGGCGGCCGAGAGATCGAAATTGGCGATGGCCGCCTCCACAGTCGCCAGGCGGGGGGCCAGGGGCGGAGCGTCCGCGTCGAAGTTGATGAAGATGAAGCCCAGCCAGATCTCGACCTTGAAGGTCGGCAGCTTGACGCTCTTCTTGTCGAAGTCGCAGGTGCGCTCCATCGCGGGCGCGTTCACCAGGTCACCGTTCAGGGAATAGACCCAGTGGTGATAGGGGCAAACGAAGCCTCGGGTATTGCCCCGCCCCTCGGCCACCAGCATGGCGCGATGCTGGCACACCGCCGACATCGCCTTGATCTCGTCGGAGCGGTTGCGCGTGACGATGATCGGTTCGCCGATGATCGAGGTGGTGAAGTAGTCGCCCTGCGCCTTGACCCAGTCCACCCGGCCCACGCAAAGCCATTCGTGATTGAACAGGGCTTCCTTCTCAAAGTCGTAGAAGGCCGCATCGGTGTAGCAGGACGGCGGCAAGGTCTGAGCCGTCTCAACCCCCTCCATCGAGCGCGAGAGCCCGTCGAAGAAGGCGTCGGTGAGCAGGCCGGCCGGTGAATTGAGGCCCATGACGAAGGCGCTCCCTGAAGAATTTCGACCTTCAGGCTAGGCGCGGCGCGCCTCCACGGTCTTGCACCAGCGCGCACGATCTGTTGGTCAGCTTCAGGGCTGGCGCCCATCAACGCCGCATTCTCGGGCGCGTTTGAGCAAAAGACGCGCAAGCGGCGCGCCAAACCGCCACCCCGCGCTGCCGCGGGCAAAAGCATGGGGCGCGCTGAGACAAGACCGCGTCGCCGGACGCCTCTAGGGTCGCTTCGACATCACGCTCGAGGACGCCATGACGCTCGCCGCCGAACTCTCCATCACGGACCTGAAGCCCGGCTTCGGCGCACGGATCCAGGGTATTGATCTGCCCACAGCTTCCGACGCCGCCATCGACGACGTGGTGGCCACGTTCCACCGACACGGCGCAATCGTGCTGCGCGACCAGAAGATGACCCCGGATGACCTGATGCGGTTCATCGGCCGGTTCGGTGATCCCGAGGATCATACCCAGACCCGCTTCACCCTGCCCGGCTATCCGAAGATCTTCATCCTCTCCAACCGGATCGTGGAGGGTCAGCCTATCGGGGCCCACAACGACGGCGTCGGCTGGCACACCGACTACAGCTACAAGCCCGAGCCGGTCATGCTGACCATGCTCTATGCGGTGGAGGTCCCGGAAGAGGGCTCCGACACCCTGTTGGCCGATGGTTGCGCCGCCTGGAACGCCCTGCCCGCTGACAAGCAGGCGATGCTGGAAGGCCTGAGCCTGCACCACAGCTACAAGCACTTCATGGCGACCCGCGCTTTCGGCGACAAGCAGACGCTGTCTCCCGAGATGGAGGCCGCCAACCCCGATGTCGAGCACCCGCTGATCCGAACCCACCCCGCCGATGGCCGCAAGGCGCTGTGGCCCTCGACGGGCACCGTTACCGAGGTGATCGGCATGCCCGGTCCTGCGGGTCTGGCGCTGCTGGACGAACTGGTCGAGTTCATGACCCAGGAGCAGTTCGTCTATCGCCACAAGTGGAAGGCCGGTGACCTGCTGATGTGGGACAACCGCTGCACCCTGCACACAGGCACGCTCTATGACGACACCAAATACTTCCGGACCATGCACCGGCTGTGGGTCAAGGGCGACAAGCCTTACTGAGGCGGGTCGATGAGCAAGACCTGGCTTGTCACCGGCGTCTCCGGCGGCCTCGGCCGCGAGATCGCCAGGGCCGCCCTGTCGCGGGGGGACGTTGTTGTCGGCACGGTGCGCAAGCCCGAGGCGGTTGCCGCCTTCGAAGCCATGGCGCCCGGGCGCGCCCATGCCCTGGTGCTGGACGTCACGGACGAGGCGGCCGTGCGCCTGGGCGTCGCGGCGGCTGAAGCCATGACCGACGGGATTGACGTGCTGGTCAACAACGCTGGCTACGGCCTGGTCGGAGCGGTCGAGGAGGCTTCGCTGGAGGAGGTTCGCGCCCAGTTCGAGACCAATGTCCTGGGTCCCCTATCCCTGTTGAAGGCCGTGCTGCCCGCCATGCGCGCCAGACGCGCGGGCCGGATCATCAACATCACCTCCGTGTCGGGCCTGGCGACCTGGGCCGGCACCGGCGTCTACTGCGCCAGCAAGTGGGCGCTGGAAGGCCTGACCCAGACCCTCGCCGCCGAGGTGGCGGAACTGGGGATCAAGGTGGTCAATGTCGCGCCCGGCGGTCTGCGGACCGACTTCGCCGGGGGCTCCAAGACCATCGTGAAGACCAAGATCGCCGACTATGACGGCCTGGCCCGCGACGCCGAACGGATCATGGCCGACCACGCCGGCCATGAGCCCGGCGATCCCGCCAAGGCGGCCCAGGCCATCCTGCAGGTAGCGGACGTCGATGATCCGCCGATGCACCTGCTGCTGGGCGAGGACGCCCTGAAATACGCCGGCTACGCCGCCGCCGCCCTCCAGGCCGATATCGACGCCTGGAAGACCACCACCCTCTCCATCGGCTTTGACGCCTGACCCTTCACCGCGAGATTTCGACCGTGACCAAGCCCAACACCCTGATCTTCGTCGACCTGGCCTCGGATGATCCGTCGGCCGCCGGCGACTTCTACGCCAAGGTCTTCGGCTGGCAGAACGACGCCCGTCCCGAAGGCCTGTATCACCGCATGGTGCCCGGCGGCTTCTTCGCCAAGCCGGACGGGACCGACAGCGAGATCGGCAACCTGCACCTGGGGATCTTCAAGGCCGACAACGCCCGCCCCCATCCCGAGCCGGCCAGCGTCGAGCCCCGCACCCTCAGCACCGAGGGCCGCAAGCCGCGCATCTGGGTGCTGATCAGCGACGACGACAGCGCCGACCGCATCCTGGGAACCGCTGTTGAATTGGGCGCGACGCTGCTGTGGCGCGACCATTACTGGGCCGAGTTCAACGGCTACAACCACGCCTTCCGCGACCCCTGGGGCAATGAGATCGTGCTCTGGGGCAAGGCGGGACAGAACCCGACCATCCCCGACAGCTTCACAAGGGAATAGTGGCAAAAAGCCCAGGCGCATCAAACGCCTGGGCTTTTTTATTCAGAACGGCTTGTCGCCCGCGACCGTCACCCGATAGCCGGTGCGCGTATCGGGGAAATAGTCCCAGATCGCCTGGTGCCAGGTGCAGCGGTTGTCCCAGAAGGCCACCGAGTTTTCCTTCCAGCGGAAGCGCACCTGAAAGTCCGGGTTGCCGGCATGCTGGTACAGATAGCCCAGGATCGCCGCGCTCTCGGCCTTCGGCAGACCGGCGATGTGGGTGGTGTAGGACGGATTGACGAACAGGCTCTTGCGACCGCTGACCGGATGCGTGCGGACGATCGGATGGGTCGAGCAATTATAGTTGCGGTCGATATCGGGGAAAATCGCCTTGTAGACCGGATTGGCGTCGTGCACCGCCGACAGCCCTTCCAGATAGGCCTTCATCTTGTCCGAGAGGGTCTCATAGGCCGCGTACATGCTGGCGAAGCAGGTGTCGCCGCCAAATTCTGGCAGGACCTTCATATAAAGGATGCTGCCCAGCGGCGGCTCGGGATCGCAGGTCAGGTCCGAATGCCAGGTCTCGCCCGCCACGAACTTGGAGTTGGCGTCGGCGTGGATGGCGACGATTTCGGGGTGGTCGGGCAGACCAGGGACCCCGGAGTGGATGGCCAGATCCCCAAACTTGCGACCGAAGTCCTTGTGGGCCTCGTGGGTCATGTCCTGGTCGCGGAAGAAGAGCACCTGATACTGGGTCAGGGCCTGATGCATTTCCTCGAACTGACGGTTGGACATCGGACGACCAAGGTCGACGCCGAAGATCTCGGCGCCGATCCGGCGGGTCATCGGCTTCACGTCCAGAACTTCATAGGCCATGCGGCCTCCTCCTAAGCTTTTACAGGGCGCGGGCGCTATTCGTTGCCGAACGGATTGTCGGGATAGACCGCCGAGGCTGGGCGTTTGGCGCTCTCATCCGGCGTGGCGCGGCCGCAGACCGCAAGCGCGGTGAGCGCGTACACCAGGGCGCTGTCGACGAGGTCCTTGGGCGTCGGCCGCCAGCGTCGGAAGCCGGTGGTGATCGCCGGAATCCGATGCATGTTGAAGACATTGTGGTCGCGCCACATGCTCGAATAGACCGGGTTGGCCAGAGCCACGGGATGGCCGAGGCTGAGCTTGGTGGCGTCGTCCACGGCGCCGACCAGCGGCGCCACCTCGCGGGCGTCGGCCTCGAAGCCGTGGCGCACGACGACGGGCTCGATGTCGATCCGACCCAGGCCGGCGTCGCGGACCATGGCTTCCAGCGAGTGCTGGATGTCGGCCACCCGCTGTTTGGGATTGAGGCCAACCTCAAGATACAGGTTGACCAGCTCGGTCCCCGCCCCGAACGCGAACGGAATGCCGCCGCGGATCGAGGCGATCTGCGACTTCGGCTGCGCGACGCCGCCCGGGCTGTCGTAGCGGCTTTTCTTCTCCCATTCCCCGCTCCAGGCGTGAATGGCGTCGGTCAGCTTGCCGATCCTGTAGATCGGGTTGGGATGCTGCGCGGCCGTGGCTGGGTGGTCGAGCAGTGGGGTGAAGACGCCCTCCCCCCAGACCTGGAAGCGGAACACCGCGTAGCCGCAGCCCACCCAGGTCAGACCGAAGTCACAGCCCTCGGCGGCGATGGCATAGTCGGGCGCGACGCCGCCGTGGTGGAACAGGTAGTGGGCGCCGATATCCTTGCCCATATAGGCCACGCCCCGGTGCTCCTCGATGGGCTCAGGGCCGATCTCGCCAGGGCACGCGGTGAGGTACATCTTGCCGGCCAGCTCGTAGCCCGCCGTCTTCAGCGCCTTGGCCGCGATCATGAAGCAGCTCATCGGCCCGCGATCATTGGCGATCGGATAGCCAAAGAGCTTGCCGTCCTCCAGCCAGCATTTCTCCCATTCGGGATTGGCGATGGTCTCCGGCGCGTACTTGTAGGCGTCCAGATCCGGGTTCCAGGTGGGCGCTTCCGTATCCAGGTGGGCCGTGAACAGCAGGTTCTTGCCCACACCCTTCCCGCCATGCGTACCGATGATGTTGGGCCGCTCGGGCGTCGCCCCGACC
This sequence comes from Caulobacter sp., assembly GCF_965279145.1. Classification (NCBI taxonomy): domain Bacteria; kingdom Pseudomonadati; phylum Pseudomonadota; class Alphaproteobacteria; order Caulobacterales; family Caulobacteraceae; genus Caulobacter; species Caulobacter sp. Next base: position 3,381,487 of record NZ_OZ257139.1, on the reverse strand, counting down.
TTGCGCGGCGAGAAGCCCTCACGCGCCATCCAGTCATAGACGTAGTTGGCGACCTCGAGCTCCTTGCCCGATGGCGCGGGGATATTGCCGAGCGTGAGGGCCAGCTCGACGATCTCGTCCTCGCCGATCGCGGCGGCGATGGCGTCGCGATCGGCCTGAGTGACGGCGTAGGGCGCGCTCGCCCCCAGATTTGGAAATCCGTCGGCCATGGCTTACGCGGCCCCTTTCCAGGCGTCGGCGATCTGGACCGTGTCGGTCAGGATCGCGCTGTTGAGCTCCATCACCTTCAGCGACGCGGCGTGGATATCGGCCTCGTAGGCGGCGCAGGCGTCGGCGGCGATGAAGACGTGATAGTCCAGATTGAAGGCGTCGCGGGCCGTGCTGTCGACACAGCACTCGGTCGTCACACCCGCCATCACCAGGGTATCGACTCCCAGAGCGGTCAGCCGATCATGGAGATCGGTGCCGACAAAGCCGCTGTAGCGGGTCTTTCGCACCACCACCTCGCCCGCTTCCGGACGGGGCCCGACGAACTCAGATCCGGCCTCGCCCAGACGGCAGAGCGCGGCGTCCGTTTCCGGATCGCCGCCCCGCCGCCGCATGCGCTCGTTCCAGGCCGGCGAGTCGGTTTCGGGGGTCGTGAACAGGCCCACGAAAACCACCGGCACCCCCGCCGACCGGGCGCTGGAGACCAGGCGCTCGGCGGCGGCCAGGGCGGGCTGGACCACGCTCATGTCAACGCCGTACTGCCCCAGCAGGCCGTCCGGCGAGGCGAAGTCGACCTGCATGTCGATCACCAGCACGGCTGTCCGCGTCGGCGCTATCCACGCTCGCAGACCCTCGTCACCCGCCACGATCTCGCTCAGCCCGTTCACGAATACACCGATCGCAGCCCCGGCAGGATCTCCGAGCCGAACATGGTCAGGCCCTCGACGTAGTCGGGGAAGATCAGCATCAGGCCGTCCAGCTCGGCGTAGTCGACGAACTCCTGAATCTTCCGCGCGCAGGTGGCGGGCGAACCAATGGCCGTCTGCGTCATGAACGCCCCAGTCGACAGGGCCTTGGCGCGCAGATCGCCGCCGCCCATGCCCCAGCTTTCCAGCATGGCGATCACGGCGTCGATGTCAGCGCCCTCATCGTATCGCTTCGCGGTCGCCTCGGCGGCGGCATCGGTCTCGCCATGCACGATGGTGCACATGGCGTAGGTGCGGATGGTGGTGCCCAGACGCTCGGCGGCGGCCTTGGCGCGCAGGCTGGCGTCACGGCGCTCGTCGGGCGTACGACCGCCGATGAAGACCGCGTCGGCCTCGCGCACCGAGAACTGGAAGCCGCGCTCGGACATGCCCGCGCAGATGATGCTGGGACGCGGCTGGCTGAGCGGCTTGGGCAGGGACTGGCAGTCCTTCATCGTGAAGAACTCGCCGGCGAAATCGACGCTGTCCTCCTTCCACAGCCGCTTGACGATCGAGGTCCACTCCTCGGTCAGGCGGTAGCGGCCATCATGGTCCAGCGAGTCATCCCAGGCGCCCATCTGCTCGAACTCGCCCTTGTAGGCGCCGGCGACGATGTTCAGGCCCGCGCGTCCCCCGCTGATGTGGTCCAGCGTGGCGATCATCTTGGCGGCCACCGCAGGGTTCTGCAGCAAGGGGTGGATGGTGGCCCAGACCCGGATGTTCTTGGTGGCCTCGGCCAGGGCGGCCATCATCGTCACCGACTCCAGGGTCACGCCCCAGTGGTTGGTCTCGCCCCCGAAACCGCGGAACTTTCCCATGGCCATCAGGAAGTCGAGTCCGATCTCGTCGGCGAGCACCGCAGCCGCGCGGTTCTGCGGGTACAGACCATCGAGGGTGGGCGTGGTCTTCGAGATGATCCAACCGCCGTTGGCCATCGGCATGAAGACGCCGAAATCCTTGTGCTTGGACGGGCTATGGAACATGGGGGCCTCCTCAGGCGGCGTCTTGAAGCAATACGGGAGGCTGCTCGGGAACGGGAGCCTCGGTGGCGTTGGCGGTGACCTTGATCGGCGGACGCATGAACAGCGCCGCAACGAAGATCACGCCGATGACGGCGGCGAACGCCTGAAAAGTCGGCGCGAAGCCACCCAGTTGGTCACGCATGTAGCCGCCGATCACCGGCCCCAAGGCCGAGACAGCGCCAACGAGACAGACCAGCGAGAAGATCTCCAGGTTATTGCGGCGACCATAGTAGTTGAGCAGCAGGATGCTGACAGCCAGCACCGTCATGCCAAAGCCCGTGCCGACGCCCAGGGCGAAGATCATCATCATCGGCCAGCTGGCGGCATGAGCAAGGGCCAGCAGGCCCACGGCCATCATCCCCTGCGCCCCGGCCAGCAACCAGCGCGGATCGACCCGGTCGCCAAGCAAGCCGCCGCCCATGCGCGCCACGACCTGCATCAGGGACTCCAGGCTCAGCGCGCTGACCGCGACGGCGGAGACAACCCCCATCTCTCCAAAATGGCTGGGCGCCAGGCTGACGGCGGTCACGCCGCCCAGCAGGTGCGCGAAATAGGCCGCCAGGATCACGTAGAACTGTGGGGTGCGGATCGCTTCCTTCACCGTCCAGTCGGTGGCGGTGCGATAGACGCGAGCATTGGCCGGAGCCGTCAGGGCGTCTTCGGCAACGGCCTTGTCGGTATCGACCGCCGCGGCCTCAAGCCAGGCCCGCCCACCCACCAGCGCGGCGCACAACACTCCGATCACGGCCGCGGCGATCGCCTGGGCCGCCCAGTAGGGTCGCCAGGCGCCGTTTGCGGCGGCGAGGCCCGCCAGCGCCATCCACGGTCCGGCGACGCCCCCCAGCGAGCCGATGGTGAAATAGATCCCGAACGGCAGGGCGCGCTTCTTGAACAGCATCCCCAACACGTGAGTGCCCGGGATCAGGGCCATCATCTGGTAGCCCACGCCCAGCAGCGCCGTGCCCGCCAGATAGATCGGCAATCCGCGCGCCGCCGCGAGGCAAATAAAGCCGGCGACCATTACGGCCGAGCCGACCACGATGGTCGCGCGCACGCCGATCTTGCGAATGAGGATGGCCGGGAGCCAGGACGAGGCCCCGCAGAAGGCGCCAAGCAGGGTGAAGCCCAGGAACGCCGAAGCAAAGCTCCAGTGCTGCTCCTTGATCATCGAAGGCAGCACCACGCCGAGCGACGAGAACGTCGAGGCGGTGATCAGGAACAGGAGCAGACTGAAGGTCCCGAGCAGCAGCCAGGATCGCCATTGGGTCATCGACATCGTCGTCGGGCCTCCATGCGTTAAGCTTGGCCGCGCGCCGCCCTCTCGCGGCGGCGCGCGGCGATGGGAACTAGAATTTCCGCGAGAGGGTCACGCGCCATTCCCGGCCCTTGCTCGGCAGGGCGCCGAGGTTGGCGTAGGAGTCGGCGTCGGGCGTGAAATAGAGCTCGTCGAACAGGTTATCGATATTGGCCGTCACGGTGTACGGGCCCTTCTCGTAGTAGGCGGAGGCGTTGACCACGGCATAGTCCGGATAGGTCACCGCGTTCGGAACCGTGCCCGAGGTCTTAGTCACGTGGGTGACGCCCAGCGCGCCGCCCACCTTGCCCCAAGCGTAGTCGTCGCTGGTATAGGCGCCGTACAGGCTGACCACCGACTTGGGGATCAGGGTGTAGTCGTAGTCGCCGGCGCCGCGGACGCTGGCGAAACTCCAAACCACATACGAGCCCCCATAGGCGTTGGCACCCGAAACGCCGGCTGTATAGGCCGGAATATACTGGAACGAGGTGTCGGGGCCCTTGATCGTGGTGTGCTGCGCGTTGCCCGAGAAGGTGAAGCTGAAGTGCTCGCTGGCCAGCCAGCGAACTTCCAGCTCCACGCCCTTGGCGCGCGTGCCCTGCACACTGATCGGCGGGCCGTTGACCAGCTGGGTGCGGTTCTGACGATAGCCCGCCAGCGACCCGACCAGCGTGCCCTTCAGCCACTGGAACTTGAAGCCGGCTTCGGCCAGATCGGAATCCGACAACCAGGCGTCGGTGGCCACCAGGCCTGGCGCGATATCGCCCGCCTGGCTCATCTCCAACGCCGAGGCCTTGGCGTAGGTGATGTAGGGCATCACGCCCAGCGGCGCCTTGTAGGTGGCGCTGGCCGAATAGGTGCCCCTCGCCTCGCCGTCCTTTTGCTCGCCGGCCACGGTGTAGCTGAGGAAGCCGGTGTCGTTGGATTTGACGTGGTAGTCATCGTAGCGACCGCCCAGGATCAGGTTCAGGCGCTCGCCCACCATGATGTCGGTGGTGAAGAAAGCGCCGATCTGGTTCCAGTCACTCTTGTTGTCGTTCTCCCACTTCACGCCGTCGGTGGCGTTGAACGGGCTGCCGATGATGTCGGTCGCCGTGGCCCCGAAGGCGATGTCGCGGCGGTCCAGCGCGATCAGGCCGCTGTTATAGCTCTCGCGGCGACGGCCCTCGAAGCTGCGATACGAGGCCCCGACGAACGACTTCGAGGTGATGAAGCCCGCATCATGCTCGAAATTATAGGTAACGCGGCCTTCCCACACAGAACTGTCGAACCAGGCCGGATAGCCGTAGGAAACGAAGCGCTTGTTCTCCTGGTCGTCATAGAAGAGCTGCAGCTTCACCGCGCTGGTCGGCGAAATCTCCTTGGCGAGGTCGTAGTAGAAGGTGTTCGTGCGCGTCTTCGAGAAGTCGGCGCCGCTGATATAGACCGTGCGGGGGCTGAGCTTGGTCGTACCGACGCCGGTATCCAGGGTGTGCTTGGCGTCGGTCGAGGGGAAGCCGTAGTAGGCCAGATACATCGCCGCCGCGTACGGGTAGTAGCCGATCTCGCTGGGTGTCAGCCGACCGTTCTTGTCGCTGTCGACCAGAGAGGTGTCACGGCCGGTGGTGTAGGTCTGGTTGTCGATCAGGTTCTGGGTCAGGCGATTCCAGCCCGGCGTCTGAACGTCGCCGTCCGAATGATACAGCATGCCGCCAAGGGCGGTGCTCCAGCCGTCGCCAAGATCAAAGTCCGCCGAGATCTCGCCCGTCTGGCGGCGCGGATAGATGCCCTTGTAGAAGCTGTGGCTGTCCTCGACCTCGCCATAGGCATAGACGCCGCCCGTGACCGGACCCAGGTTCACCGGCAGGCCGATCTGCGCCGTGGCGTTCTTCTTGTTGTACGAGCCGTAGGTCGCGGTGACCTCGCCGGTCGGCTCGGTCAGATAGCCGCCCTCGTTCTTTCCCGACTTCGGGATGAAGTTGAGCATCCCGCCCACCTTGCCCGAGCCATAGATGGGGGTCGGCGGACCGCGTACGATCTGGATCTGGTCGGCCGCGCCGATCGGCGTCGAATAGGTGCCGCGGTTCTCAATGCGCTTGAAGCCGCGGAAATAGTTCTCCGCCAGGGTGCCGCGGATGTTGAGCGCCCCGGGCACGCCGTAGAAGCTGGCGGTGTAGGTGCCGGGCGAAACGGCGGTGAGGCCGTCAATGCTCTCGATCCCGTAACGTTGCAGCGTCACGTCGCTGACGAAGCTGGCCGAACGTGGCGTTTCCAGCAGCGGCTTGTCGATGCCGAAGACGGTGTTGCTCGGCTGCTTCTCGAGCAGGCCGGCCTTGTCGCGGGCCTTGACGACGACTTCATCGACCGTATCCGCCACGGCGGTCGATGGGTCCTCGGCGAAAGCGGCCGTGGAGAGGGTCAGAAACACGACGGCGGAAGCACCCGCCAACAAGAGTTGTTGTTTAGACATGACGTCCTCGCTGAAGGTCGCCGCGCCCACCGCCTGCGGCGGTTATCCCCAGGTGCGGAACCTCAAAACGAGCATCGCCCTTCGGTGGCGTCCTGACCGGACCGCCGACTGACATTTTGAGAGAAATGTCTCCACCGCTCGCTTCTTACTCAGTCTTCCCTGCGCCGCGCACGGGGCTGACCAAAAAAATTGATCCAGCGCGCACGGCTAGCGGTCAAAAGCGCCACCGTGGAACCTCCCAAGCTTGAGGTTCCAAGGCGCTTTGGCCCGGTCATGGCGAGGCCAAAACTGTCTTCATTCCGACGAAGGAATAGGTTGCGGCGCGCGACGCCGTCCGGTATCGAACCCACCTCTTCGCCAACGCCGATTGCGTTGACCCGGATGGCCCGGTGGCGGAGTGGTGACGCAGCGGATTGCAAATCCGTGCACCCCGGTTCGATTCCGGGCCGGGCCTCCACCTTTTCAGATACTTGGTTCCCCCAGCCTCGACCCCGGCTGAACCGCGCCGTTGATCACGCGCGATGATGAAGAGGGGATCGGGGACCTCAAAGGCCGCCTTTGAGTCGAGGATCACCCCGCGCATGGCCCTGCGGCGGCGTCCTGAAAGTTGCGGGCAAGACCATTGCTGGCCCTCCCCCCTTGGAGGCCGAGGCGACGCCCGGCCCAAGAAGCCATGTACGATCACGCAGTCGGACGACCGCGCTCCCCGAAAGGAGCGCGGTCTCCTGGTTAGAACGTCTTGCGGATGCTGCCGTAGAAGTAACGGCCATAGGGTTGGTACAGGCGGGCGAGATAACCGTCGGACGACACCGGCGGCGCTTCGTCGGTAATGTTGCGCACACCGAGCTTCACGCGGGTATTGGCCGCCCAGCCCTCGGTGAACTCATACTCGCCATAAAGATTGCCGGTGACCTGGGAGTCCACGACCCAGGCCGAGCCCGCCGAGTCGAGCAGAGCGGTGTCTTCGACGTCCCCGATATACTGGGTGAACGCGCCGACCGTGACATGGTTGAGGTTCCAGGTGACGGAGGTGGTCCACTTCCATTCCGGCCTGCCGTTCTGGCGGACTTGATTGCCGCCACCGGTGATGGTGGTGCCCGCATTGATCTGACCAGCCGAGCGCGCGGCCAGCAGGGCGGCGATGGCCGGCGACGGCGACTGATAGAACTTGATCAGGTGGGCGCCGTTGACGTTGACGTCGAAGTCGCCGAACCGCGTGCCGTGCAGGCGATAGAGCAGGTTCAGGTCCAGGCCGCGCGCCTCTTGCGGCAGCAGGTTCTGATACTGGTCCTTGACGTAGAGCACCGTGCCGACCGGGGTCAGGCCGGTGCCGGCGAAGGCCGCGACATCATCGGCGGTGGCCGCAGCGCGGACGACGTCAGGATTGCTGCCGCCGCTCTGGCGAGCCAGGTAGTCGGCGATCAGGGCGTTGCCCTCGCCGAACAAGCCCACGATGCCTTCCTGCTTCACGCGCCAGTAGTCGGCGGTGAAGGTGAGACGGCCATAGTCGGCCGGGATGAACTTGGGTTCAAACACCAGGCCAAAGCCCGAGGTTTCCGACTTTTCCGGCTTCAGGTCCGGATTGCCCGAGCGCTGAGCCTGGACGCTGAGCGACCGCGAGCAGTTGCTGAAGCTGGTGATCCGGCCGGCCCGCAGGTCGGCCTCGCAACGCACATAGTCGGTGCGCGTGTTGGCGCGGGTGACCACCGTGGCGTTGATCTGTTCGAGGTTGGGAGCCTTGAAGCCCTGGGCCCACGACCCACGCAGACGGAAGCCGTCGAACAGGTCCCAGGCCACGGCGACCTTGGGCTTGGCCACCGAACCGACGTCGCTGTACTTCTCGGCGCGGCCGGCCAGCTGCACCTCGACGCTGCGCACCAGGGGGATGCCCATTTCCGGCGAGATCACCGGCACGGCGAATTCGACATAGGCCGAGCCAACGTTGCGCGAACCCTTGGTGTCGGGCGACGGGCTGGTGCCGACCAGGTCGCTGCCATAGACCACGCCGGTCACCGAATTGGTGTAGGTGATCGTGCCGTCGACGCGAGCGTCGCGGTCGTCCTTCTGGGTTTCGCGGCGGAACTCGACGCCCGAAGCCATGCCGACATCGCCGGCCGGCAGGGTGAACAGGTCAGCCTTCGAGACGCGGAAATCCCACGAGGTCAGCGAGCTGGTGCTTTCGCGCTTGGACTTTACCCGGATCGCGTCGATCGCGGCGCTGCTGCTGGGCGTGGCGTCGCCAACGCTGGGGTTGCCAGCCGTGCCACCGTTGAACGGGTTGTAGGCGTCGGGCGTCGACAGGGCCAATTGCTTCTGGGCCGCCGTGGCGCTGATGCCGTCCGAGACGTCCTTGACCTTGGCCTGCGAGTACAGCAGAGCCGACTCCCACTTGAAGCCCAGTGCGTCGCCCTTCAGACCGCCCAGGAAGCGGGTCTGACTGTTGGTGACGTCAACCTTCGACTTGCCGGCGTCGACGAAGTCGTAGCTGGTCAGGGTCACGTTCAGGCCGGCGGCGGGAGCCGTCGTGCCCGCGATGCGGTTGGGATTGGCGACGCCGTTGAAGGTGGTCGGGCCAAAGGGGTTCCAGTAGTTGGACGCCGGAGCCGTGATCACCTGAGCCGAGGTCGTGGTGACCGGCGCCTGGAAGGCGTGGGTCTTGGCGCTGTAGACGCCGACTTCGCCAAAGGCGGTAATGGTGTCGGTGACCTCGTAGTTGCCGGTCAGGAAGACGTTGAGACGCTTCAGCTCCGGCATGAGCGACAGGTCGCTGGCTGCGGCGTCGTAGCGCAGGTTGCGGTCGTCGGCCGAGGTCGCCGGCGCGCCGTCATCAAGGCTGACGCCCGAGCCGAGCGTCACGAGGCTGCCGGCGTTGGTCGTCGGCTGCGTGTGGAAGGCGCCGGCGGTGCTGGTCAGCAGCACGCCATTGAGGCGAACGGCGGTGCCCGCCGAGAAGCTGCCCCACGGCGTGACCGTGCCGCGACCGTCCAGCGAAGCCGCGCCGTCAAAGCGCGTGCCGGTGAACAACGGGCGCTTGTCGGCCGAGGCTGTGAAGGCCTGGTCGCGCGTGCGCAGCGCGGTGCGCTGGTCGTAGCTGACGAAGGCGGTGACATTGCCGCGCTCGAAATTGTGGCCGAACAGGCCGTTGAACTCATACTCCTTCAGGTGGGTGCCGGCCGCCGCGCCGTGCTGAACCTCGACCTGAACGCCGTCGTACTTATCCTGCAGAACGGTGTTGACCACGCCGGCGACGGCGTCGGTGCCGTAGATGGCGGCCGCGCCGTCACGCAGCACTTCCAGCCGCTTGAGGCCAGAAGTGGGGATGGCGTTGGTGTTGTAGGTGATGGTCGGAACCAGGCTGGAACCGTCGGCCTGGCTGGTCGGGTGAGCGACCACGCGGCGGCCGTTCAGGAGCACCAGGGTGTTGCCGGAGCCCAGGTTGCGCAGGTTCACCGAACCGATGTCGCCCCGCGCCGAGTTGCTGCTGCCGGGCAGGTAGCTCGAATTGTAGTTGACGTCGCCCATCTGCGGGATCGAGCGGAACAGATCATCGCCCGAACTGGCCGCGACAGCGTCCAGCTGCTTGGCGTCAATCACGGTGACTGGCAGGGCGGCGGTGGCCTTGGCGCCTTCGATGCGCGAGCCGACGACGACGATTTCCTCGACCGTGGCGTCTTGGGGCGCGGCGGCGGTCTGAGCGAAGGCTTGGCCGCCCCAAGCGGCGCAAAGCGCCGAGGTAGCGAACATAGCTGCACGAAGCGCTCTGGAGTTGCTCATAGAGATAGTCCCCTCACTTGAAGTTTTCGCGTTAGACAGCAAATTGGTAAATACAACGTGCAGTCACACAAATATTATAGTCCGACCTTGACTTGTTATGGCGCTATCTGTGCCATAATATTCTGACACCAGATAAATCAGCTCAATAGAAAACGACGTTATCGACTTCCAACCAGAGCTTTTCGCCGCCCTTTCGACCGCCCATGAACTCGACTTCGGTCAGGTCGGCGCCGGTCCACTCGCCCTTGTTGCGATCGCTGGCGCCCTTGAGGGCCGAGAAGGGAATCTCGACCGTCTTCCAGGTCGAGCCGGCCGAGAATGGAGCAGCCCAGCGGCCGCCCGACGTGCTGACGCCCAAGGCGTAGTCGCCATCGCCGCGCACCTCGAAGCGAACGCCAGTGAAGGCGCGGGCGTCGACGGGCTGAATCGACCCGCGGGTGAGAGGGATGATCACGCCGGCCGAAGGCTTGGCCTTCATGGCCATCCGGGCGTTGATCGACAGGGCCTTGCCCTGATCGCCCCGCGCGATCACCTGGCTGATTTCCACCGTGCGGTCCAGGCCGCCATCGGGGTCGTCGGTGCGCAGGGTGTCCAGGCTGGAGCGGCCGTCTTCCCGCTCGAAATCATCGATCTGCGCCTTGGCCGGAAGGGAGGGCATCGTCGTGGCTTCGTTGGTCGTCATCGGCGGAGCGCCCGGCCCGAACACCAACTTGCCGTCAATGAACACGCGGTCTGTCTTGCGCACGTCGCCGATGGTCTTCCACGGCTCCCCCTTGATCAAAACGAGGTCCGCCCGCTTGCCTTTCTCGATCGTGCCGCGATCAGCCAGCTGGTTGATCACCTTGGCGCTCAGGGCGGTGCCCGCCATCAGGGCCTGCGTGGGCGTCAGGCCGGCCCGGACCATAAGCTCCATCTCGTGCAGCGTAGAGACTCCGTGCGGGGCGCCAAGCATGCCCGCATCGGTGCCGAGGGCGATAGTCACGCCGGCGTCGTACAGCGCCTTGGCGTTGTGCAGAGCGTTGTCGAACTTCAGAAAGCCCTGCCGGTTCTTGGGATCTTCCGGATCGCGGGCCGGCTGGCCCGGCTTGACCGGCTCATAGACCGCGAGGGTCGGCGTATCGGACGTTCCGCCCGCCTTGATGATCTCGATGGCCTCGGCGTCGAGGCGGCGATCTTGCAGACTGTGCGTGATCACATCGACCTTGGCGCGACCGGCCACTTCGCCGCGATCGACGCTGACGGTGTGGGTGAAGACCTTCAGGTCATTCTTGTGCGCCTCATCGACCAGGGCCGTGAGCGTCCACTCATCCATGCTGGTGTTGTCGGGCGCCGCGCCATAGCGCCAGCCGTCGGTGAACGCCTTGATGAGGTCAGGCTTGTAGGGGACCAGCGCCCTTACTGCGGCGCGCGCGGCCTCCGGCGTATTGACCCACTTGGTGGTGGCGGTATCGGCCCAGTCGGCGCCATGGCCGCCAGGGGTGCTCATTCGGGCCGCGAAGTTCACGTGCGGCGCCGTAAGCGTCGAGAGCCATTGGCGACGGGGCGCCCAGGATTCCGGCGCGGCATTGAAGTCGCTGACCGTTGTGACGCCCGCCGCCACGTAGGCGCTGGCGATCTGCGGCGTGGTGCTGGGGACGCCACCCGGCGTCCAGTGCGTGTGAAGGTCGTAGAAGCCCGGCAGCAGCGCCTCGCCCCTGGCGTCGATGATCCGGGCTCCGCGAGGCGCCTTAACCTCCGGGCCGACCTCGGCGATGCGCCCATTCCGGATCACCACATTTGCGAGATGCGGAGCAGCGCCCGTGGCGTCGAACACGGTGGCTCCGATAATCGCAATCGCCTTTCCCTCCTCGGGTCGGGCCGCCCGGGAAGCGCCAAATGCGCTCAGAGCGAGGATCGCGGCCAAGGCCGTGGCCCCGCCAAGTTTTATCCGGACAGGCTTCATTTGGATGCGATCTCCCGACTTCGCCGAACCGGCGATACCTTGATGACGCGCCAGCCCGGCGTTTCCGCACCCCCGGCCCGCCAGTTTTTTCGACGCCTGACCATTCAGGGGGCCGGCGAGCGATCCTCGGGCCGGATCAGGCCGGAGGCGGCGCAATGAGCGAGGAAGGCTACGGGTAGCCGCGTCAGCGCGATCGAAACGGCGGCGCGGCCTGGCCTCCGCCCATGAAGCCAACCCATTTCGGTCGGGCCAGGATCGACTCGTCTATGAATGCTCCCTCATCGAACTAAGATCGCCCGCCCACGCGGTCCAACTCTGAGGGTCCGCCGCGCCCCTTGCCCGAACCCTGAAAAGGGCCAAGGAGAGATCCTTTGACGTACGAGACGACGCTTTGAACATTCTGGTCACGGGAGGCACAGGGCAAGTCGGTCGCGAGCTCGCCCTGGTCCATTGGCCCGAAGGCGTGGCGCTTCACATGCCGGGGCGTCACGAGCTCGACCTAGCCAACGCCCCATCGGTCAAGGCGTTCTTCGCGCGACACTCGTTCGACGCCGTCATCAATGCCGGCGCCTACACGGCCGTCGACAGAGCCGAAGGCGAGGTCGCGGCGGCTTTCGCCGCCAACGCCGCGGGCCCCGCCATTCTCGCCGATCTGACACGGGCGATGGGCGTCCCGCTGATTCACGTTTCCACCGACTACGTCTTCGATGGCGAGGCGAAACATCCCTATCAAGAGGATGATCCAGTCGGGCCAGTCAACGTCTACGGCGCCTCCAAGCTGGCGGGGGAGCTGGCGGTCAGGGCCGGCAATCGTCGCTCGGTCGTTCTGCGCACCGCGTGGGTCCTCAGTGCGCATGGGTCCAACTTCCTGAAGACCATGCTGCGTCTCGGGAGCGAGCGATCAAGCCTCAGGGTGGTCGAGGACCAACTCGGTTGCCCCACCTCAGCTCGCGATATCGCCGAGACCTTGCGGACGATAACGCTGGAGATGATGGCCGCGCCGGACGCCTCTGGCGGAATCTATCATTTCGTCAACTCAGGCGAGACAAACTGGGCCGGACTGGCGCGCGAGATCTTCGCGCTGAACGCACGGGCCGGCGGCCCTTCGGTGGCGGTCGAAGGGATCTCGACCGCCGACTATCCCACGCAAGCCCGTCGGCCCGCCAACTCACGTCTATCGACAGCCAAGCTGACGAGAGACTATGGCATTCGACCTCGCGCCTGGCAGACAGCGCTGGGCGAGATCATGAATGAACTGAAACAAGGGCATGACGCATGAAGGGCATCATCCTGGCGGGAGGCTCGGGCACCCGGCTGCACCCCATGACCCTCGTCATGTCCAAGCAGTTGATGCCTGTCTACGACAAGCCGATGATCTACTACCCTCTGTCGACGCTCATGCTGGCCGGCATTCGCGAGATTCTGATCATCTCTACCCCACGCGACGTTCCGTCGTTTCAGGCGCTGCTGGGAGACGGCTCTCAGTGGGGCTGCAGCATCGAATACGCCGTGCAACCCCAACCCAACGGTTTGGCGGAAGCCTACATCATCGGGGCCGATTTCGTCGGCGGCTCGCCCTCGGCGCTGATCCTGGGCGACAATATCTTCTATGGCCACGGATCGACCGAACTCTTCACACGGGCCTCGACCCGCACCCATGGCGCGACCGTCTTTGCCTATCATGTGACCGACCCGGAACGATATGGCGTCGTCTCCTTCGACGCCTCGATGCGGGCGCAGGCGATCGAGGAAAAGCCCGCCCAGCCCAAATCCAACTGGGCGGTGACGGGTCTCTATTTCTATGACGCCGCCGTGGTTGATATCGCCGCCAATCTGAGACCGTCCGCTCGCGGAGAGCTCGAGATCACCGACGTCAATCGCGCCTACCTCGAGCGCGGTGAGCTTTCGGTCGAGATCATGGGACGGGGCTATGCTTGGCTGGACACGGGCACGCCCGACAGCCTGCTTGAGGCCGCAGAGTTCGTCAGGACACTGGAAAAGCGTCAAGGCTTCAAGATCGCCTGCCTGGAGGAAATCGCCTTTTCAAATGGCTTCATCACCTATGACGAGGCCACAAAGCTCATGCAGAAGTACGCCAAATCCGACTATGGCGCCTATCTGAAGAGGGTTATCGATCGTCTGCAGGATGTAAGCGTATCCAAGGCTCAAAAGCCATAAATTCAGCGGGCGCGGTCAGTCTCACGCTAACCGGTCTCCGCATCAGGGTGCGATCCAGGCCATTTGCGGAGACTGAGTTTGAAGCCGCTATCGTCTAAGCTCCACCGCTTCGCCGCCGACGTCATAGGACACGCTGTCTGGCTCTATTTCCGTTTCAGCTTGAGCCTTCGCGGCGTCGAGGAGCTGCTCGCGAGCGCGGGATCGAGGTCAGTTACGAGACGATCCGGTGCTGGACCAAGACGTTCGGTCCGCCCATCGCGAGGCGCTTGAAAAAGCTTCGCCCCTCCCCTTCGCCCCGCTGGCGCCTCGACGAAATGGTCTGCCGGATTGGCGGCAGACATCTGTATCTTTGACGCGCGGTCGACGACGAGGGAGAGGTTCTAGAGCTGTTGATGCAGCGTCGCAGGGACGCCACGGCGGCTCGAAAATTCCTCGAACGGCTATTACGCCGCCAGCCCATCGGGCCTGAGAACATCACAACCGATGGCCTATCTTCGTACTCGGCGGCGCTGCGAGCGTTGGATTTAAAGCACCTTCATCGGCCGGGACGTCTCCGGGAAAACAATCGGGCCGAAAACTCCCACCTACCCGTCCGGCAACGAGAACGATGGATGCAGGGCTTCAAGAGTCAGCCATCAGCCCAGCGCTTGCTGTCCACCCACGCCGCCATCTACAACACCTTCTCCATCCAGCGACATCTGATCAGCCGACCCAACCTTCGGCGCTTCCGCGCCGAGGCTCATGCCGCCTGAGCAAAGGCCACCGCCTGAAACGGCCAAGTATTAGCTCGTCTCAACTTGCCGCAGTTAACCTGACAACGCCTTTCCGGACTCAAGAAACACTCCAGAAACGCGACATTCAACGCCGGTCCCTGAGATCGGAAAATCGGCGCTCTAGGTCAATGTTCTCCTATGGCTCCTGGCTCCAGCTTGAGCGCGCAGCCACGGGCCAGAGGAAGAGCTCGCGATTGATCAGCGCGGCGCTACGTCCCTCCCGAGACACCGTCGGGTCCATGAACTGCGCGCGGTGGATCTTGAGGAGCGGGAACCGTGAGCAACGCGCCGCCTGGGCTAGCGCTCAAAATCCAAGACGACCCGCCCTTCGATCTCGCCCCGCTGCATGCGGTCGAAGATGGTGTTGATGTCCTCCAGCGCTCCCGCTTGGACGTGGGCCTTGACCCGACCGTCGGCGGCGAAGGCCAGGGCCTCCTGCAGGTCCAGGCGCGTGCCGACGATCGAACCGCGCACCGTGATCCCATTGAGCACGGTGTTGAAGATCGACAGCGGGAAGTCGCCGGGCGGCAGGCCGTTGAGCGACACCGTGCCGCCCCGGCGCACCATGCCCATGGCCTGGTCGAAGGCCTTGGGCGAGACGGCGGTAACCAGCACGCCCTGGGCGCCGCCGATCTCCTTTTGCAGGAACGGGCCCGGGTCGACGTCGCGGGCGTTGACGGTGACCGAGGCCCCCAGCCGCTGGGCTAGGGCCAGCTTGTCGTCGTCGATGTCGACCGCGGCGACCTTGAATCCCATGGCCTTGGCGTACTGCACGGCCAGATGCCCCAGGCCGCCGATCCCGGAGATCGCCACCCAGTCGCCAGGTTTGGCGTCAGTGACCTTCAGGCCCTTGTAGACGGTCACGCCAGCGCAAAGGATCGGGGCGATGTCGAGAAAGCTGATATTGTCGGGCAGATGGCCGACATAGTTGGCGTCGGCGACCACATAGGGCGCGAAGGCGCCATTGACCGAATAGCCGGTGTTCTGCTGGGCCTCGCACAAGGTCTCCCAGCCGCCCAGGCAGTGGACGCAATGACCGCAGGCCGAGAACAGCCATGGCACGCCGACCCGGTCGCCCTCCCGCACATGATCGACGCCTTCCCCCACGGCCACGACGGTGCCGACCCCTTCATGCCCCGGAATGAAGGGGGGCGTCGGCTTGATGGGCCAGTCACCGTGGGCGGCGTGCAGATCGGTGTGACAGACCCCGCAAGCGGCGACCTTCACCAACACCTGCCCGCGTCCTGGTCTGGGAATCTCGACCTCCTGGATGATCAAAGGCTGGCCAAAGGCGCGGACGACAGCCGCTTGCATGGTCTTTTCCATGGAAATCTCCGGAGACGGAAACGGCCGCTGACGCGCGGTCGAAGAAAGACGGGTTGGGTTAGAACGGCGCGTCGATATCAACGACGTCGATGAGCTTGTGGTTGACGAACTCCTTGATGCCCAGGCCGATGAGCTCGCGCCCATAACCCGAGCGCCGCACGCCCCCGAACGGGAGGTCGGCCTTGACCATGGTGGGGTGGTTGACGAACACCATGCCCGTGGAAATCTTCTCGGCGACCTCCGCGCCGTGAGCGGGATCGGCGGTGAAGACCGAGCCGCCGAGCCCGAACGGGGAATCGTTGGCGATGCGTATGGCGTCGGCCTCGTCCTTGGCCCGAAACAGCATCGAGACCGGCCCAAAGAACTCCCAGTAGCGCGCCGGGTTATCTTCGCCGACCTCTGTGAGGATCGTCGGCTGCACGAAGGCGCCCTGGTTGGGAACTGCGGGTCCAACCGCCTCGGCCTTCGCGCCCAGCTTGATCGCCTCGGCGATCTTTTCCTTCACCTCGTTGGCGGCACCCTGAGAGGAAAGCGGCGCTAGAGTGGTCTTGGAGTCGAAGGGATCTCCCGCGACCAAACCCGCCACGCCTTGGCGGTAGCGGTCCAGGAACGCGTCGTAGACCGCATCAACGATGATCATCCGCTTGGACGACACGCAAACCTGTCCGCCATTCCAGTGACGGCCGAACACGGCCCAGTCGACGGTCTTCTGGAGATCGGCGTCGGCGAGCACGACAAAGGCATCCGCGCCCCCCAGCTCCAGGGTCGACTTCTTCAAGGCCTTGCCGGCCTGGGCCGCCACGATCGATCCGGCCGCCTCCGAACCGGTCAGCGCCACGCCGTGTACGCGAGGGTCATTGAGGATGAGCTCAATCTGCGAGCGCGTGGCGAAGAGGTTCTTGAAAGCGCCCTTGGGAAGGCCCGCGGCCTTCATCAGCTTTTCGAAGGCCTCGGCGCTTTGCGGAACATTGGAGGCATGCTTGAGCAGCATGGTGTTGCCGGCCGACAGCTGCGGCGCGATGATCCGGGCGATCTGGTAATAGGGGAAGTTCCAGGGTTCGATGCACAGCAGCACGCCGAGCGGTTGGTGCGTGACCCGCGCCTGGCCCTCGGCCGAATGAGCGACGGGCAAGATCTCGTCGGCAAGCAGTTTTTGGGCGTTGGCGGCATAGTACTCGAAAATCTCCGCCGAGAGCTCGACCTCCGCCTTCGCCTCGGACAGCAGCTTGCCCATCTCGGTGGTCAGGATCGCGGCGAACACGTCGACGTCCTGGCGCAGGAGGTTGGCGGCGTTCCGCATCACTCTGGCGCGCTCGGTGAAAGCCGTGTCCCGCCAGGCCAGGAAGGCGGTGTGCGCGCCTTGGATCGCTTGAGACACCTGCGCATCCGTGGCGTCGGGGAAGGTCTTGAGCACCTCGCCCGTGAAGGGATTTGTCGTTTGGTAGGCCACGAACGGCTCCTTTCTCGACTACGATCCAAGGCTGTCGGAAGACAGCGGGTCAGTCGCCGAGAGGGCGGCCGCCCACCGCGCCGGTCTGGCGGCGGCTGGCGTCATCACAACGCGGCCTTGCCCACCCCACGTCTCCTCGGATCGATATCTCGTTGATCAGGAGCGACGTTCGCGGTGCGCGGAGTCGTCGCCGACCGCGTCACCGTGGGCGCTCGCGGAGCGCGCGGCCTTGATACAGATCATCTCGCGGCGTTTCCGCGAGGTATTTCAAACGCCGCCGGACGCGGGCGGCAGCTACGGCCAAGGGCAGGCACTCGGGGCTTGTCGCCCGGAGCGTCCGCGCTGCCCGGTGACTTTGCCCGAGCTCGACTTTCGCCGCGTGTTGACCTCCGGCCAGCCGGCCTTCTATGCCCAGATCGCGCGCGATGGCGCGAAGCTGAACTTTGCGTCGCGTCGTGGGGCCTGTGTTCGCCAAACACTTCCGCGCTCACGAACCGGACGCTCTAGTTCGCGCCTCTGACGCTCGATCAATCCGATCCTCTTCGCGGGCGCGGGTGTGAGCCAGCCTCCCCTTCTCTCCCGATCCGAAGATCTGCATAGCCGTCTGGACCGCGCCAGAGGCGGACTCAAGGATCATTCTGCCAAGCAGACATCGCTCACTTGCCAAGTTTGTCAGCGGGCCGAAGCGGGATCGCTAAAGCTGGCTCGCCCAGCCTCGACATGTCCCGCCAACTGATGGCTCAGCCCTTCGCCTTTGATCGTCAGGTCGTACCATTGAGCGCTTTGCCCGAGGTCGATGGATCGGGTCAGCCGCGCCCCCGACGCGAGTGATATGACCTGCGACGCGAAGCCATAGTGGTCGCGGACGTCGAGCTCCTGGGGACGCCCGCTTCTGTTCCGCAGATGCAAACGCACCCCGCCACTCGCCGAGGTCCTAAGGCGGATCTCGACACCACCTCCCATGTCGCCCTGTAAGGAGCGATGAAAGCCGGCCGGTCCCTCCACGATCAGCGCGTAACGCCCCTGCGTGGTCTTCCACAGATCGGAAAGCGATCGCCTGGCGCCGACCGTGAACCGGCGCGGCGGCGCCTCAGGCTGCAAGCGGTCGGACACGTAGAAGCTGGCCCCCGCCACGCCGTCATTGACGAACGCCAGTTCCACCCCGCCTGCAACGGAACGAAGATCGACTGCCAGCCGGTAGGGCAATGGCCGCCAATTGCGAAGGCCGCGCTCCACCGCTGGTTCGGGCGGCGTGGAAGGAACGACCGGCTTGGGCCGCTTGCCCACCACCGCCTTATAGGCGTCGAACGCCGCCTGGTCGGGCAGCGCCAGGTCGGCGCTGATCGTGGCCAACCTGCGCGGCGGCTCTTCGTTCGGCGTCTTAAAGTCGAAAGCTGACGTCAGATCGCCACAGACCGTGCGGCGCCACTTGCTGATATTGAGCTCTCGCACGCCGAACCGCGCTTCGAGGAAACGGATGACCGAGGTGTGGTCAAACACCTCCGAACAGACCCACCCGCCCCGGCTCCAGGGCGAGATCACGAGCATCGGCACGCGCATGCCCAGGCCATAGGGCTGGCCGGTCGCTGGATGGCGTTCGTCGGCGGTCGGAACGGTGCTCAGCCCCTGCTCGCGGCTCAGCGGCGGAACGGGTGGGACCACGTGGTCGAAGAACCCGTCGTTCTCGTCGTACATGACCAGGAACACGGTCTTGCTCCAGACCTCGGGGTTCGAGGTCAGGGCGTCCAGGATGCGGGCCAGATATTCCACCCCGTAGGCGGGTGGCCAGTTCGGGTGTTCGCAGAAGATCCTGGGCGGCGTGATCCAGGACACCGCTGGCAGGCGATTGTTCTGGACGTCCGCTTTCAGGGCTTCCAGCCGACGCGGCTCGGCGCCGGCGTGATACAGCGGATCGCCTGGCCGGGCGGTGTGGAACCGCTCGAACGCCATCAGGGTGTTCATGCCGCCGTCGCTGTCATCGTCGCTGGCGGGATCGGTCCCCTGCCGGTAGACGCGCCAGGAGATTCCAGCGTCCTGCAGCCGCTCGGCATAGGTTTTCCAGCCGGGACCGAACACCACGCCGTCCGGCTTCTGGGTGATGTCGATGTTCTCGATCACCGGCCCGCCGCCCTTGGCGTGATGGTCGACGCATCCCGTCATCAGATAGAGGCGATTGGGACAGGTCGGTCCCTGCAGCGACGAGAAATAGGCGTCGCAGACCGTGAAGGCATCGGCCAGAGCGAAGTGGTAGGGAATGTCCTCACGGGCCAGATAGCCCATGGTCAGGCCGCCCTTGGCGGGAACCCAGTTGTCGTAACGCCCCTCGTTCCAGGCCGCGTGGCCGGTGGCCCAATCGTGGCGCAGGCTTTTCATCACCGGGAAGTTGGTTCCGTTGGTGTCGAACCTGAAGGGCCTCGTCACGCCGCCCTTGCCGTCCGGCTGTCGCCAGACCGGGCCGCCGCCGGGCAGAATCCCGGGAAAGCGGTCGGCAAAGCCGCACACCCCAGAAAGGGTCCCGAAGTAGTGATCGAACGAGCGGTTCTCCTGCATGAAGATCACGACGTGCTCGACGTCCATGATCGTGCCCGTGCGATGGGCCGCAGGGATTTCCATCGCCCGAGCGATCGCGCCAGGCCACAGCTCGGCGGTCGCGGTCAGGCCCATCGCCGCGCGCAGAAACGCGCGGCGCGAGGCGTCGTCTTGCTTGGCGGTCATCGGCTTGCCTCAGTAGCGGTACTTGAAGCCAGCGAAGTAGCTCCGCCCGCCGCCGACGCTGTTGTAGATGGCGTCCGTCGCGCCAGTGGTGATCACTGTGTAGCTGTCCGTCAGATTGCGCGCCTCGACCGTCAACTGCAGACCCTTGACCACACGCCAGTTGAGCTGGGCGTCTAGTTGATCGGACGGCTTGATCCACTGGTCCCCCGTCGGGGCGGCGCCAAAGGTGGTGGTGAAGGCCCGACCGCGAGCCCGATAGTCGAGGTGCAGGTCCACAGGGCCCAGGTCGTAGCTGAGACCCAGGTTGCCGAGATACTTGGGCTGGTTGCGCAGCGAGTCGATGGTGCGCACCGTCCCGTCGGTCAGGATCACCGTCCAGCGGCTGTCCAGATAGGTGTAGTTGGCGTTCAGGCCCAGGCGGTTGAACGGCGCGGGCAGAAAGTCGAGCCGCCGCTTTGCGAACGAGGCCTCCACGCCCGTGACCCGGGCGCTCCCGCTGTTGAGCGGCATGGTATGGGTCGAGATCACCGCGCCCGTGCTGTCCAGCGTCAGAGTCTTCTCGTTGAAGGTCTCGTGGCTTAGGTCCTTGTGGAATAGGGCCAGCGAGACGAAGCCGTCGGCGAGATAGTATTCCAAGCTGGCGTCGTAGTTTGTCGACAGGCGCGGACCGAGCTTCGGATTGGACCCGCTGATGACAGGATTGCCGTTGGCGTCCACCCCGACCGACCGACCCGGCGCGATGTCCGAGAAGTCGGGTCGACCGATCGTCTTGGTGAAGGCCGCCTTCAGCTTGAGCCGCGCCGTCAGGTCATAGCTGCCCTGGATATTCGGCATCCAGTTGGCGTAGCGGTTGGAGCGGTGTGACGGGGTCGAGACGCCGCCGACGGTGTCGCCGGTGTCGTCTTGGTCATGCGTGGTTTCGTAACGCATACCTGCGATCAGGCGGTAGCGCTCACCCGACAGATAGGCTTCGGCGTGGCCGGCGAACACGTCCTCGACCAGGGCGTAGTCCGAGGCCGGCGCCGCGTCGGTGGTCTTGATCCCGTTGGCGTAGATGTAGGTCCAGAACTTTTCCCAGTCCATCTGGATGGCGGCGTTGCCGGCCATGGTCGCGCCCGGCGCGGCGACGTCGGACAGCTTCAGCACCGAGCCCTTGGGCAGCAGGTAGTTGGCCTGGCCCTGATCGTAGGATCGATCCAGCCGCGTCCAGTTGGCGCCAGCCGCGAAGCCAAGGCCCCGCGCCTCGGCGAAGGTGTTCTGGCTGTAGTCGGCCTTAACCGAGCTGACCCTGTCGTGCAGGTTCTGATTGCGGACGTAAGAGGCCGTGGTGTTGCGATTGATCCAGTTGGCGGGGTCGTTGTACGTCGCTGGGTTGTCGAAGCGGATCGTCGGCAGGTCGCCGTTCAGGTCGTAGTGGCCCGACAGGTTGCTCAGCTGAAACGTCTCGGGATAGCGGGTGACGATGGTGTTCTCGAAGTCGGTGTAGTTAGCCCGCACCGCCAAGACACCACTCGCGCCAACCTGGTAGTCGACCCCGCCGCCCAGCATCTTGGCTTTGCGCTTGATATCGTAGTCATACTGCTTGGTCTGGCCGATCGCCTTGTTGAAGTCGGCGGCGCCGTTGCTGAAGTTCGTCGTGCGGCCGATGGTGTTGTAGATATAGGTGCCCTCGCGATCCAGGTACTGGCGGCGCGAGTCATCGATGACCGTGCCGGACACGAAGGCGTACAGCCCGTCGTTCTTGCGCATCTCGACCTTGGCGTAGCCGACTGCGTTCCTGACATCCTTGTCGTAGAGGCTGTTGCTGTAGAGATTGCTGGCGTTGACCTGATCCTCGCCATTGACTTGGCTATAGGTGTCGACGCCGCCGTACTTGTCGGAGTTGCGCATTCGCTGGGCGTTGAAGCCGACGACCACGCCGTACTGATGATCAGCGCCGAAGGTTGTCTTCGCGGCGCCGTAGAGGCGCATCGACGGTCCGGAGTTGACGACGCTGTCCTGGTCGTAGCGACCGATGCGGCCGCCCAAGGACAGGTAAGGCCGGCTGCCGCCATCGAAGGCGCGCAAGGTTCGCAGCGAGACGTGGCCGCCCACCGAATTGCCGTCCTGGTCGGGCGTCACCGTCTTGTAGACGCTGGTTTCCTTGATGATCGAAGACGGGAAGACGCCGATCTGCGCGCCGCGATTGTTCTGGCTGCTGAACCAGATCGGGTTCCCGTCGATGTCCATGCTGTTGTAGCGGGAATCGAACGCCCGAATCGACACGTAGCCGCCGTCGCTGGTGCCGTAATATTTGTCGGCGCTGACGCCGACGACGCGGTCCAGAGCCTCGGGCAGGGTCGTGTCCGGCGTGTTCTCGATGTCGGAGACCGTCACTGAATCCGAGATCCCTGGAGTGAGCCGCTTGATCTGCTCGTGCGGCGTGTCGATGGTGCGGCGGCCGATCACGACCACCGCGCCGATATCGGTCCCGTCCTGCGCCGTCGCCGAGCCGCCCTGGGCGGCGGCCTCGCCCCGGATGATGAAGCCGCCCGTCGCCGCGCCCTCGAACGTCAGGCCCGATCCCGCCAGAAGGCGCCGCAGGGCCTCTTCGTTCAGGTATTGGCCTTTGAGCGAGGGGGCGTTCTTGCCGCGCACCAGATTGGGGTCGAAGATGATGTCCTTGCCGCTCTGCAGCGCGAACGCGCGCAGCGCCGAGCCCAGCGCCTGCGGGGTGATCTCGAACGACCGGGCCTGGGATTGAGCGCAGGCTGGCTGGGCCGCAAGGGCCAAGACAATCGCCAAGGCCGAACCGCCCATGAACTGGGCGGGAAAGAAATTCTGCTGCATGACCATCCCCGTCGACCGGTCCTTGCCGGCAAATCAGAAGACGCAGCGCGGTCTCCTTACCCCTGAAATCTTATCGTGAACTTTTGACGACACCCCTAACCGCCGCGCCCAGCACGATCTGCTTTCCGTCATCCTTGATCACCACAACCGGGAAAGTGCTGACAACTTCGCTGACGACGTCGTAGGGACGCCCGGTATGAAAGACGCCGCTGATCCGGATGTCGCCCAGCCGAGAGTCGGCCAGCACGATCTGGGGGCCGCCATAGCGATTGAGGTCCGCCACCGCCTCGTCCAGCCGGGCGTCGTCCAGCACGACGCGGCCATAGCGCCAGGCGCTGGACTGGATGACGTTGGCCGCCTCGACGACGGGCGCGGCGACAACATCAAGGTCCAGCGACTGCCCAGGCGACAGATAGAGTGCGGGCCTAGGCGCCGGCGCTGTGGCGGATCGCGCCGACAGAGGCTTGCCGCCGGACGGATCGATTCCATGGAAGATAGCCAGCCTCCCCTCCTCCAGCACCACCTCCGCGCGGTCTCCCAGCCGCCGCACCTCGAACGCCGTGCCGACGGCGCGGACCTCGTCATGGCCGACGAACACCCGGAAGGGTCGCGCGGTGTCCTTGGCCACGCGAAAATAGGCCTGGCCGTGCTCCATGAACACCCGCCGCTCGCCTCGGGTGAAACGTGTGCTGACCTTTGAGTCGGTGTTCATCAACAAGGTCGATCCATCGCTCAGCGAAATGGTGCGCAACTCGCCCGGCACGGTCGAATAGTGCTGGGCGGAGCCCAGCCCGCCGGCCAGTACCAACGCCAGCACTGCGGCGGCGGCCAAGCCCCCCACTCCCACGCTCCACTGCGCCAGCCGCCGGCCAAAGCCCGACCACAACGGCGAGAACTGCAGGACCTCGCGCGCTTTGCGGTCATCGCCCCACGCTGCCACGGTGTCCCAGATCGCCGCGTGGGCCGAAAAGGCCTCCACGTGCGCCGCGTCCGCGTCCAGCCAGGCGTTAAAGGCCTCGCGATCCGCCTGGGTCCGCTGATCGGAATGCAGCCGCACGACCCAGGCCGCGGCCTCTCCCTCGATGCGTTCAGCGTTGATCATGATCAGCAAGCCGTTGTCGAAGGTGACTGAGAGCCTTGCCCATCTCGCGTTCGATGACCTTTATGTTGACGGCGTAGCGGGCGGACAACTGGGTGTAGGTCAATCCGTCCAGCCGGTTCAGAAGAAAGATGTTGCGGGTCCGTTCGGGCAGTTCCCGCAGAGCCTTGGCCGCCTGTTCGAGCGCCTCGCGCCCTTCCAGGATCCGCGAGGGAGACCCTTCGGGGCTGATCAGTTGTACGTCCGCGATCGAGTCGTGTTGTCCCTCCCGCCGGACGCTGGCGCGGCGGGCGCGATCGATCAGGACGTGGCGGGCGACCTTGAAAAGATAGGCCTCGGTGTTCTCGACGTCAGCCTCCGCCACCCGCGCCAGGCGCACGAAAACGTCCTGCACGCAATCCTCGGCAGCTTCCGGCGTCATCGCCCGTCGGGCGAAAAACCGCAGCAAGGGCTTGCGGTAGAGCTGCGCCAGCCCCGCCAAAGAGGCCGCGAGAGGGGCGCCCTGGCGATCGGTCCGCGTCAACGCCTGCCCCCAATCACGTCGCATCTCCCCGGGATCCCGCCGTCAGAGGCGCCGCCCAAGGTATGAAGACGCAGCGTGACGGATATCCCCCGCGCGGCGCGGGAAATTATTCGCTGATCGTGTGCAAATGGCCCGATCACCGGACGATACGGAGACTTGTCAGCGTCAGACCGACAGCAGCAGTACCGGCTTGTCTAGACTTGCGGCGGTTAACCTGAGAGCACCCATGGCGGCGCTTCCAGGCTTTCAACTTCACCAGACAAAGGTCGCCGCGGCTCGAGGCGGGATAGCCGCCTTGAAGAGGCGATCACTGTCCGCGATGGCGAACACGGATGGCCTTTGTCCGGCGTTGAGCACGATCAAGACGCGCCCGCCGTCGCGGTTCAGGAACGCCACGGTCTCCAGATCGCCGACCTGGGCGGGAGATCCGATGCGGATCGCGCCGGGTTTCACGAACCGGCTGGCGTGGCCAAAGGCGTAATATTCCTGGTTTCGCGCGATCGCGCCGGTGTGACTGTCGATGGTCACGACACCCCGGCAATCGCCGCAGCCGCCGGCGTGCGGGCCATGGGCCTCGTCCAGCGCCAGGTTCCACATCAGGACGCCGCGTGCGCCGGCCCGGGTCGATCCGATGATCAACTTGCTCATCATCCAGCCGAAGCTCTCGTCGAACTGGGGCGCCCACTGCCCGCCCGAGCACTCGGTGAAGAACATGTCCTTGTCCGGATGCGCCGCCGCCACCTGGGCCTGGGCCGACACGTCGCCGGCGTAGCAGTGCCAGGCGACGCCCGAGACGACGGCCGCCGCCTTGGGGTCGGCCAGCACGGTCAGCGGCTGCTGCGGCTGGTCCCAGTTGTGGTCCCAGTCAAGCACGCGGGTCTTGATCGCCTCGCGCCTGAACACCGGGCCCAGATTGTCGCCGAAGAACCGCGCCCGGTCCGCCGCCGACCAGCGCATGCCGGGATAGTTCTCGGGCTCGAAATCCGGCTCGTTCTGGACACTGAGATAGTCGGTCGGCACCCCAGCCTTGCCCGCCGCCTTGATGTAGCGGGCGAAGAAGTCGGCATAAACGGGATAGGCCTCGGGCTTCAGCTGGCCCTTGAAGAGGGAATTGGTGGTCTTCATCCAGGCCGGCGCGCTCCACGGCGAGGCCATGATCTTCAGATCCGGATTGATGGCCAGGGCCTGGCGAACGGTCGGGAAGACGTACTGCGCCGGGCGTTCGACCGAAAAGGCCTTCAGCTCGGGATCGGCCGCGCCGCCGGGCGCCTGGTCGAGACTGTAGTGGTCGAGCGAGAAGTCAGACGCCCCGATCGTCAGTCGGGTGAAGCTGAAGCCCAGGCCGCCGTCGCCGCGCCCGAACAGCTCGGTCATCAACCCGTCGCGCTGCGCCGGCGTCAGCTTGGTCTGGATCAACCAGGCAGAGGCGTCGGTGATGGAGGCGCCGAAGCCGACCATCGACTGGTGACGTTCGGCGGCATTGACCGTGACCACCGGAAGACCCGCGACCTCGCCCGCGCGCGACGGGACCAAGGGGGGCTGCTCGGCCATCAGCAGAGCCCGATCGCCCGTCGTCACCCATATGCGAGCCTGGGAAGGCGCGCGGGCGGGCATGCTCGCGCAGCCGCCGATCGTCAGGACGAAAGTCGCGAGAAGGCAGGCCGCGCGGCGCATCAGGGCTTCCTCGACCAGGATTTCAGCTGCGCCTTGCCGCTCAGCGCGGCGTCGCCCGCATGGCGTCCGACATAGAGCGGATATGAGCCGGCCGCGATCTTCCAGCCTGGCTGGGCCGCGTCATAGTCGGCCAGGATACGGGGCTCGACCTCGAGCGTGACCCGCCGGGTTTCGCCGGGGGCAAGGTCCACCTTCTGGAAGCCGGCCAGGCGCAGCATCGGGCGGCGGGCGCCGGCCGTGACATAGAGCTGAGGCGTGTCGGCCCCGGCGACCTTGCCGGTGTTGGTCACGTCGAAGCTAACCTTCAGGCCGTCGCTGTCCTCGACCTTCAGGTTGGCGTAGTCAAAGCGGGTGTAGGATAGGCCATAGCCGAACGGGTAGAGCGGTCGCAGCTTCTGCTGGGCGTACCAGCGGTAGCCGACAGCGGCGCCCTCGACGTACTTGACGGGAAAGCCCTGGATTGGACCGGCCTTCTGGCCGGCGCGGCGGGCGTCGTCGATGGCGGCCTGTTCGGCGAAGCCCGGAGCGCTGGCGCGCGGCGCCTGCTCGGCGGTCTTCGGGAAGGTCATCGACAGACGGCCCGACGGGTTAACCTCGCCCGTCAGCAGGCGTGCGATGGCCTGGCCGCCGCGCTGGCCGGGATACCAGGCCTGCAGCACCGCGCCCACCCGGTCGATCCACGGCATCAGCACCGGGCCGCCGGTCTCAAGCACCACGACCGCGTTCTTGTTGGCGGCCGCGACCGCCTCGATCAGGGCGTCCTGGCCTTCCGGCAGAACGAGGGAGGGCGCATCCTGGGCTTCGGTCTGCCAGTGCCAGGCAAAGACGATCGCCACGTCGGCCGCCTTGGCGGCCGCCGCTGCGGCGACCGGATCCTTGCCGTCGACATAGGTGACCTGGGCGTTCGGCGCGGCGGCGCGGATCGCCTCCAGCGGCGATGAGGCGTGCCAGGTCACCCTGACGAACGAAGCCGCCTCCCCGCCGTTCAGCGGGATCTCGACCGGCGCGCCGCCCACGGACCGCACCTGCGACGAGCCGCCGCCCGAGATCACGCCGACATCGGCGTGGGCGCCGATCAGCACGATCTTCCTGGCTGTCCTGGCCAGCGGCAGCAGATTGCCGTCGTTCTTCAGCAGCACCGAACCCCGCTCGGCCACCGCCTGGGCGACCTGGGCATGGGCGGCGTAGTCGATCGGCTGGGCGGTCGTCGAGATCGGGTTGTCCATCAGGCCCGAGGTGATCACCCCGTGCAGGATGCGGCGGACCATGTCGTCGACACGGGCCTGAGTGACCTCGCCCCTGGCCACGGCGGCCTTGAGGTCGTCGCCGAAGAAGATCTGGGTGTCCAGTTCCTGGCCCGACTGCTGGTCGAGCCCGGCCAGCGCCGCCTTGGTCGTGCTGTGCACCGCGCCCCAGTCCGACATCACCCAGCCGGGATAGTTCCAGTCGCGCTTGAGCACCTTGTTCAGCAATTGGTCGTTCTGGCAGGCCCAGTCGCCATTGACCTTGTTGTAGGCGCACATCACCGAGGCGGGATTGCTCTTCTCGATGGCGATCTGGAAGGCCAGCAGGTCGCTCTCGCGCAGGTCAGCCTCGTCGATCTGCGCATCCATGACATGGCGGCCGGTCTCCTGGGCGTTCAGGGCGAAGTGCTTGATCGTCGAGACGATATTGTTGCTCTGAACGCCCCGGATCTGCTCACCGGCCATCTCGCCGGCCAGCAGCGGGTCTTCGCCCAGATATTCGAAATTGCGCCCCGCCCAAGGGTCGCGGGTCAGGTTGACGCCGCCGGCCAGCAGGATGTTGAAGGTCTTGGCCCGCGCCTCCGCGCCGATCATGGCGCCGCCCCGATAGGCCAGGTCCGGCTCGAAGGTGGACGCAAGCGCCAGGCCCGACGGCAGGGCCGTGGCCACATCGCCCTTGCGCTGCTCGACCTGGTTGGCGACGCCCAGGCTGGCGTCGCTCTGACGAAGGGTCGGGATTTTCAGGCGCGGCACGCCGGGCACATAGCCGGCCGAGGGGATCATGTCGGCCGCGACCGTCTTGGTCATCGGCGGGAACAGGCCGTGCAGGTAGCTGATCTTATCGTCCAGGGTCATCTGCCTGACTAGGGCGTCGGCGCGGGCCCAGGCCGGATCCTCAGCGCGCGGGGCCAGCGGGGCGCTGTCCTGGGTTGGCATGACCTGAGCCATGGCCGCGGCGGCCGGCGTCAGGGCCAACAAGGCCACGGCGGCTGTGGTCCGGCACAGGATCCGCAGGGCGGACAAGGGCTGGGCTGCGGTCGTCATGGCGATACTCCGGGGCATACGATCTAGAGGGCTAGGGCTTTGGGCTGGACCAGCGGCGGCGCCGGACAGGTCCGGGCGACGAACTCGGCGTGGCCGGGCATGAGGTTCACGCACTTGCCGATGACGGTCTCGATATTCGCCAGATAGCGGGCGATCTCGTCGTCGGAATGGACGCCGACCAGCGGGTCATGGCCGCGTGGGATGACGCCCTGGCCCAGGAAAACCTGGATCCAGCTCTCCTCGGTGAAGAGCTCATCGTCCTCGCGGAAGACCCGGCCATTGGCCGAGAACAGATCCATCTTCCGCCGCAGGGTGGCGGGGACGTCCATGTCGCGGCAGTAGCGCCAGAACGGCGTGTCGTCGCGCTGGGTAGCCTTGTAGTGCAGGATGATGAAGTCGCGGATGCGCTCGTATTCGAAGTCGCTCTGGCGATTGAACTCGTCGATCCCGGCCTGATCGAAGCCTGCGTCAGGCAGCAGGCGAACCATGCGGATGGCCGCGGACTGGATCAGGTGCAGGCTGGTCGATTCCAGCGGTTCCAGGAAGCCGCTGGCCAGACCGATGGCGACGCAGTTCTTGTTCCAGATCTTGCGACGCTTGCCGGTGACGAACCGGATGCGCAGCGGGTCAGCGCGCTGGGCGCCGTCGAGATTGTCCAGCAGGACGCGCTCGGCCTCATCATCGTCGATATAGTGGCTGGAATAGACATGACCGTTGCCGGTGCGGTGCTGCAGCGGAATGCGCCATTGCCAGCCGGCCGCGCGGGCGGTCGAGCGCGTATAGGGCGTGAAGTCGTCGGAGCGGTCGCACGGCACGGCGATCGCTCGATCGCACGGCAGCCAGTGCTTCCATTCCTCATAGCCGGTCTTCAGGGCCTGCTCGATGATCAGGCCCCGGAAGCCCGAACAGTCGACGAAGAAGTCGGCGGCGATGACCTCGCCGTCGTTCATGGTCACTGACTGAACGAAGCCGTCCTCGGGCCGCAGCGTGACATCGACGATCCTGCCCTCGCGCCGCTGCACGCCGCGCGCTTGGGCGAAGCCGCTCAGGTAGCGGGCATAGAGACCGGCATCGAAATGAAAGGCATGGGCGATATGGCCCATCGGCGAGTCGCCCATGTCGGGGCGCGCGCGCATGAACCTGCCGGCCAGCGCGGCCGCGGTATTGATCGACAGATTCGAGAACTCGCCTTCGCGGCCCAGTTCCCGCATGCGCAGCCAGTACTGGTGGCAACGCAACCAGCCCAGATCCTGGCCGATGACGCCGAAGCCGTGGATATAGCTTTCGCCCTTGCG
This sequence comes from Caulobacter sp., assembly GCF_965279145.1. Lineage (NCBI taxonomy): Bacteria > Pseudomonadati > Pseudomonadota > Alphaproteobacteria > Caulobacterales > Caulobacteraceae > Caulobacter > Caulobacter sp. The sequence continues at coordinate 3,351,903 of NZ_OZ257139.1, read as the reverse complement.
CCACCAATCCTTAAACTGGATGCCCAGCTTGAACGTGCCCTGCGTACCGCGCAGGAACTCGTCCTCGTCCAACCCCAGAAGCTCGTTGAACTTCTTGATGGCGGGGATCGTCGCCTCCCCCACGCCGACCGTTCCGATCTCCTCGGATTCGATCAGGACGATCTCGTAGAGTCCCTGAAAGAGCTTGGCGCAGAGAGCGGCCGTCATCCAGCCGGCCGAGCCGCCGCCCGCAATCAGGATCTTCTTCAGCGGCTGCATAGCCCGCCTCCCATGAGGTTGAAGGTCGGGGCCGCGGGGAGTCGGCTCCGACCTTCACCGGTTCTCGCCTACGCGCGGACCAAGCCCAAAGGCCGTCCGCGCGACGTCAGGACTAGAACCGATAGTTTACGCCGAACAGGATCTGACGGCCGTACTTCTCGTAGGTCTCGGGCAGGGTGGCGCCGCTGCTGGTGGTGGTGCCGCCGCCGTCGAGGCCCAGCCGGGTGCGATAGGGCGAGTCCGTCAGGTTGTTGACCTGCAGCAGGAAGCCGAGGTTCTCCAGGCGGCCCTCCTGGAAGGTGTAGCCGATCTGGGCGTCGACCTGCTTGTCGGCCAGGATCTCGGTGAAGCCCCGCGTGGCGAACAGCTGCACCACCTCGCCCTTGAAGGCCGAGCGATACCGCTGGCTGATCCGGGCCTGGAAGCCGCCGCGCTCATAGTAGCCGGTGACGTTGTAGACCGTGCCCGACAGGCCCGGAATCCGGACCTTCTGAGTCGGATCGGTGCTGGTGGTGGGGTTCAGGTTCGACTTTGTCAGCGACAGGCTGCCCTGCATGCCGAAGCCCTTGAGCGGATCGATGATCTCGCCCAGATCGACCGCGCCGCTGAACTCCAGCCCCTTGACCTCACCGCCCTTGCCGTTGGCCGGCAGGGTGATCTGGCCGATATTGCTGATGACGATCCCCGGCGGGATCGCCGTCGCGGTCGACGGCAGCGGAATGCCGGTGAAGTCGAACTTGCCGCTCTGCTGGTAGATGTAGGTGTCGAGCTTCTTGTAAAAGCCCGCCACGGACACATAGGTCGCCGGACTGACATACCACTCGTAGGCAAGGTCGGCGGCCTTGGCCATCCAGGGCTTCAGGTTGGGATTGCCGCCGCTGGCCGACCACGGATTGACGGTCGTGCCGGGCGCGCAGGGCTGGCCGCTGCAGACCAGCGAGTTGAAGCCCGGCGTCACGTTGGCGCGCAGGTCGTCCATGCGCGGACGGGCCATGGTCTTGGACAGGGCGAAGCGGATGCGATGACCGCCGCCCAGGTCGTAGATCATGTTCAGGCTGGGCAGGACGTCGGTGTAGTCGGCCCCGGCCTTGATCTTGGTCGGAACGATCGGCTTGCCTGGCTCCAGGCCGTTGATCACGACGCCACTGGATTCCTGCGACTGCTTGACCACCTGGACGCCCAGATTGCCGCGCAGGTCGCCAACCTGGAAGTTGGCCTTGGCGAAGGCGGTCGTGACCTCTTCGGTAATCGCCCAGTTCTTGTCGAAATAGTTGGCGTCGAGGATGGGCGAGGCGTTGTAGTATTTCTTCCAGACGTCCCCGATCTTGACGCTGAGCACGCCGCCGAAGCCGGCGAAGCCGAGCTGGGTGGGGGCGACCAGATCGCTGGCGTCCACATAGACCTGCTGGCGACCGTTCTTGAGGAACAGGTCGTTATCCAGGACGGACTTGGTCTTTTCGCGCTTGGTGTAGTTCAGACCGACATCGACGCCGGTGATGAAACCGTCCATCTCGTGCTCGAGCCGCAGGTCCAGGGCAGACACGTCTTCCTTCACGTGCGGATAGCGGATCGCGCCATCATGACCCCAGCCGCCCCAGGGGGCGCGGTCGCCAAGGGTGACCTTGGTGGCGTCGGCGTAGTTCAGGCCCTCGTCATATTGCGAAAAGCCCTTGTCAGCCACCTGGAAGCCGATCGTGTCAAAGGTCCGTCCGACATCCGGAGTTCCTGGCGTCACACCACCCACGCCCCGGCCATAGCCGGCGTAGGTTTCCATGATCTGTTCTTTGCGCTTGTTTGACGAGTAAGACAGATCCGCCAGCAGCCTGGTGCGCTCGCTCAGCTGGAATTCGTTGTTCAGGCCGGCCGAGAACAACTGATCCTGGCGCTTGTTGAAGTCGTTGCGCAAAATCGGGACGCCGTTGTTGAGCGTTCCACTCTCGGCGAAGCTCGAGCCGCCCAGCTGCTTGGTCTTGACGTTGCTGAAGGTGGCGTTGTCGGCCCAGCCGTTGGAGAACCACTGCGCGCCGCGCGTGGTCTCGTTCTGCTTGAAGGTCGAGTAGTACAGGTCGAGCGTCGAGTGGATGCGGTCGTTCGGCTGATACTCGAAGATGCCGATGACGGCGTCGCGCTTGTTCAGGCGCGAGGTGACGAAGATCTCCTGACCGTTCAGCATCAGGGCGTTGTCGGCGCTGTCGGGCGTGACGGCGAAGCCAAACGCTTCATAGCCGTAGGCCTTGTAGTGCCGGACCTGCGAGGGCGAGTCCAGGTGGGCATAGCCCAGGGCCACGCCGATCGTGTCGTCGTCGAACTGGTTGATGTAGCTGGCGCTGAACCGGCCGCCGCGATTGGCGACGTCGTCGTTGAGTTTCTTGCCGGCGGTCTGTTCGCCGCGCAGGTTCAGGGCCAGGGCGCGGCGGCCATAGGCCAGCGGACGCACCGTGCGCAGATCGGCGGTGCCCGAAAGGCCCATGCCTGAGACTTGGGCGTCGGGCGTCTTGTAGATCACGACGCTGGACAGCAGTTCCGACGGATACTGGTCGAACTCGACGGCTCGGTTGTCGCCCGAGCTGGCCTGCTGGCGGCCGTTCAGCAGGGTGGTGGTGAAGTCAGGCGCGAGACCCCGGATCGAGATCACCTGGGCCCGGCCGTTGACGCGCTGGGCCGCAAGACCTGGCAGGCGCGCGATCGACTCGCCGATCGACACGTCGGGCAGCTTGCCGATATCCTCGGCCGAGATCGCCTCGACGATCGAGGTCTCGTTCTTCTTGATGTTGATCGAGTTCTGGATGCCGGCCTTGATGCCGGTGACAACCACGGCCTCGACGGTGTCCGTGTCGGGACTGGTCGGGGCCTCCTGGGCATTCGCGCCGGAAGCCGCCAGAGCCACGGTGATCGCGGCGGCGGAGGCGGTGGCGTAGAATCGGCTGATCGACGGACGCGCCCGGCGCGTGATGCGGTTTCGCATGGCTCTCCCCTGAACTGCGCCCGTTTCGCGGCGCTTCTTCTCGTTTTCGCGCCAACCGCCCTGCTCAGGCAAATTGGAAGCGCTTCCAATAAGCGTTTCAGCGACAACGTTGTCAAGTTTGAAACCAGAACGCCGGGCGACGAACTTACAATGCGGCCGTTGTCTGCCGGGAGACAACCATGTGGTCGAGCAGATGAAACACCGGCTCCGGCGCCAGATTGCCCCCGGTCAGGCGGGCGACAAGCAGCTCGACGGCCCGCTGGCCAAGATCCTTCACCGGCTGATTCACCGTCGTCAGCGGCGGCCAGACGATCCCGGCGACCGGGGCGTCGTCGAAGCCGGTGATCGACAGGTCGATGGGAATGTTCAGCCCCCGGGCGTGAGCGGCCGAGAGAACACCGGCCGCCATGTCGTCATTGGCGCAGACCAGCGCCGTAGGCCGCAGGGGATGGTCCAGCAGTTCGGGCGCTAGGCGGGTGCCCGATCGGAAGGTGAAATCGCCCCGCAGCGCGACATAGGCCTCGGCCCCGAGCCCCTGCTCGGCCAGCGCCCGCTTGAAGCCTTCCAGGCGTCGATCCGCCGAGAGGTGCCCCTCCAGACCCGCGATGAAACCAAAGCGCCGATGACCCAGCCGCAGGAGCTCGCGGGCCATGTCGTAGCCGCCGGCTTCGTCATCGATGCCAACGCCGTCCGCCCTGCCCCGCCCCATCCCACCAGGCGACACCGCCACGACGCGACAGCCTTGGGCTAGCGCCGCATCGATCAGTTCGACGTCGTCGCTGTAGGGCGGAGAGAGGATCAAGCCCTCACATCGCTGGGTGGTGATCAGGTCCATCACCCGTTTCTGACGGTCCGGCGTATTCTGCGGGACGTTCTGGATCAGCACCTGGTAGCCCAGGGACAGACAGGCCCGCAGGGCGCCCAGTTCCAGGGCGGACTCATAGTAGGAATTGGGCTCGTTTTCGGGGTCGGACGCGAACACGAAGGCCAGCAGCCGGCTGGCGCCGCCCGCCAGGCTGCGCGCCTGGGGATTGACCTTGTAGTCCAGGCTTTCGACCGCCCGCATCACCCTGTCGCGCACTTCGTCGCGGACATTGGGACCGCCATTGAGGACGCGCGAAACCGTGACGCGCGCCACGCCGGAGACCCGGGCGACATCGTCAATGGTCGGCTTCTTCGATTTCAAGCGCCTCTCCCAGGAAGGCGCGGTGCGGCGCCGGTCTTGAAGAGCTTTGCAACAGCTTGCCTCCGAGACGCAACCCGAACCGCCGGATGCCGTCGGCGATTTTGGCCCGTTGCCTTTTTCGGGTGAGGGCGCGTCTGGCGCCGATTGGCGGAAGAGGTGCTGCCAGTCTAGCGCTAACAAGTCTCCGTATCGTCCGGTGAGCGGGCCATTTCCAGAGATGCGATTTAAAGCCGCTCTCGTTTAAGCGCCGCCGCTTCCCGGTCGACGTCATCAAAGCATGCGGTCTGGCTCCACTTTCGGTTCAGCTTGAGCCTTCCCTCCGCCGAGGAGTTGCTCGCAGAGTGTGGGATCGAGGTCAGCCACGAGGCTATCCGCTGCGGGACCAAGACGTTTGGACTGGCCATCGCCAATGCGCTTCGCCCCTCCCCTTCTCCTCGTTGGCGCCTCGCCTCGCCTGGGCGAAGACCACAACCTAAATCGGCCAAGTATTGGCTCTTCCCGACTTGCGGCGGTTGCCTGACAGCCCCTGCGTGGCGGCTCCCAGCGCCGATAGGAGTCGTGAACTTCGGAGCGAACCTCAGACCTTGGTCGCGCCGGCGCGACCGTCCTCGACGACCCAAGTGTTCAGCGTCTCGACCGTGGCGCGGGGATCGCGGACGTCCGAGATCGCCCGGTACCGGGTCGTCATCCGGTCTCGTCCCAAGTCGATCGACATGTAGCCGCGCACCCGGCTGTCGAAGAACTTGATCTGGGGATTGTTGGGCATGGTCGCCATCAGGCCTTCATAAGGCGGCCCCGACGAAGTGATCGACGTGCCGACAAACTCGGTGGCTATCGTGGCCGAGGCCGGATCGGCAGCGTTCAGCTTGACGTCGTTGGTCCAGAACGAGTGGTAGTCGCCGCTCAGCACCACGGGGTTGCGCGGCTTCAGCGCCGTGATCGCCTGGGCCAGGCGGTCGCGGGCGCCGGGGAAGCCGTCCCAGGTGTCAGTCCAGAACTTGGTGTCGGGTCCGCCGTCGCCGAAGCGCAGACCGGCCATCACCAGGTCCTGACCCAGCACCGTCCAGCGCGCCTGAGTATTGGCCAAGCCGTCATACAGCCAGCGCTCCTGGTCGAAGCCCAGGAACGTTCGGGCCGGATCGCGACGGTCGGGACAGGCCGCGTCACTGACGATCTGGCCCTTGCCGCCGTTGGGTCCGTCGGCGCAAGGCTGGCGCGAGCGGTACTGGCGGCCGTCCAGCATGAAAAACTCGGCCAGCTTGCCGTAGCGGATCCGGCGGTAGATCGGCATCTGCAAGCGCGCGTCCAGCCGCGTGCGGCGGATCGGCATGGCCTCGTAGAACGCCTGGTAGCCCGCCGCGCGACGGCGCAGGAAGGCGTCCGGAGAGACGCCGGGCGTCTTGGACCAGATCCCTGAATAGTCGTCCTGGATCTCGTGGTCGTCCCAGATCGCCAGGCAGGGCGCGACGTGGTGCAGGCGCTGCAGGTCGGCGTCGGTGCGGTGCAGGGCGTAGCGGTTGCGATAGCCTGCCAGGCTGGTGGCCTCTTCCAACCCGTAGGGCCGGACGATCTGGTCCTTGCGGTCCGGCCCCATCGAATATTCGTAGATGTAGTCGCCCAGGAAAAGGGTCAGGTCCGGGTTCTCGTCGGCCATGTGGCCATAGGCGCTGAAATAGCCGCGCTCCCAGTGCGAGCATGAGGCCACGGCGAGGCGCAGACGGTCGAGGTCGGCGTTCGGAGCCGGGGCGGTGCGGGTGCGGCCGACCGGGCTTTGCTGGCCCAGCGCGGTGAAGCGGTACCAATAGGGACGGTCGGGGCGCAGGCCCGCGACCTCGACGTGAACGCTGTGGGCGGCGGCGGGCTCAGCCATGGCGTCGCCGGTCATGACCACCCGCCGGAAAGCCTCGTCGGCGGCCACCTCCCAACGCACGTGTACGGCGGCGCCCATGCCACCCAGACCGTCGGGGGCCAGCGGATCATTCGCAAGGCGGGTCCACAGCACCATGCCGTCTGGCGCCGGATCCCCGCTTGCTACGCCGAGCGGGAAGACATAGGCGCCGCCGGCCCGAGCTTGGCCAAAGCGCAGCACGGCCGGAGCGACGACCAGACCGGACAGCAGCGCGCGGCGGTGCAGGGTAAGCGAAGACATGACGGCTCCTAGAGCTGGGTCCAGCCGCTGACGCCCTTGGCGTCCGCGACGGCGCGCACGCGGCGCTGCACCGGCGTGGGCGAGCCCGTGACGCGCGGGTTGGTGACGCTGACGAAGCTGGCCTCGACCGCCTCGCGCGTGACATGGACGGCGACGAAGCCGATCGCCAGGTGATCGCACCAGACGATGTCGCGGTTGCGCTGGGCCACCCGTTCGCCGAACGGCGCGTCCTTCATGGCCAGGACCACGCCCAGCGACGGACCAGTCAGGGTGCTGGTCGACAGCTCCACGGCCACCCGCCCCTGGTCGTCGTGCAGCTCGTTGACGAAGGCCATGTGGCTGTCGCCCGACAGCACCACGGTGCGCGCCCCGCTGGCGCGGATGGCGTCATAGATCCGTTGTCGCTCCGCCGCGTAGCCCGACCAGGCGTCGAGGTTCAGCAGCGGCAGGTCCAGCTTGGTCAGCTCGAAGAAGCCCTTCAGGGCGCCCGAGGCTGGAGTCCAACCGCTCATGTCCGGATAGACGTAGTCGGCCATCACAGTGGCGCTGCCCAACAGCACCCAGGGTCGGCCGGCGGCCACCGAGCCGCGCATCTCGCCGGCGATCCAGTCCACCTGCTGCTGGCCCAACATCCGGCGCTCGGGATCAGCGATCTTGCGTCGGAAACCGTCAAGGTCTGGGCGCTGGTCGGGCAGCCGGTCCAGATCCTTCGGCAGGGCCAGCTGCGCCTCGCGCGCCTTCAGCCGGGTCTCGGGCACGATCAGGGTGGCCAGATCGCCAAATGCCACCGCGCGCTGGATGGCGTAGGGATCGGCCGGGTCAGGATCGCGGATTGGCATCCACTCGTAATAGGCGCGGACGGCGGCGGCCTTGCGAGTTTCCCAGTCGCCGTCCTTGGTCGGATCGTGGTGCTGGGCGCCGTGCATCCAGTCGTCGTTGGCGATCTCGTGGTCGTCCCAGGTGCAGATCCACGGCGCGCGCTGGTGGGCGGCCTGCAGATCGACGTCCGACCGGGCCTGGGCGAAACGGCGGCGATAGTCCTCAAGCGTGACAGTGTCGCGCGGCGGATCGGCCGGCCGCAGGGTGTCGAGGCCCGGATAGGTCGAGGCGCCGTACTCATAGATGTAGTCGCCCACGAACAGCACCGCATCCAGCTTCGGCCGCTCGGCGATGGCGCGATAGGCCTGGAAATAGCCCATGGTGTACATGGCGCAGCAGGCGAGCACGAGGTCGAGATGGTCCACCCGCCCGACCGGCAGGGTGCGGGTGCGGCCGACCGGGGAGCGCTGGCCACCGGCCTCGAACTGGTACCAGTAGTCGGTCGCGGGCTTAAGTCCTCGCGCAATGACCTTGACCGTGAAGTCTCGCTCGGCGAGGGCGATGAAGGGCCCCTCTTCAACGACCTTCCGCATGGCCGGGTCCGTCGCGATCCGCCAGCGGCCATCGGCTTCGCCCAAACCCGTGACCCGCGTCCACAGTAGCATCTGGTCCGCGCCAGGCTCGCCGCTGGCCACGCCGTGGCGAAAAGCGGTCTCGGCCGCTTCGGCGCCGGAGACCAGCGCCGCCGCGCTCAGGGCCAGCCCCGCCCCCACGACCCGTCTGCGATCAACCGTCATGACAAGCTCCTATCCAGAACGAGGAAACCTCGCCGCGGCGCGTAACGCGCGCCGCGGCGAGGCCGATGGCCGAAGGGGAAGCGGCCGTCGACGAGAGCATTTTCAGACGAAGTGGACGCCGGTTCGTCGTCAGAAAATGCGGTGAAACGAAGAGCCAGACCTTACGGCCTGACGCAGTCAGGTCGTAAGGTCTAGTGGCGCCAGCTGACCCGAACGCCATAGGTCCGCGGCTCGTGCGGGGAAGCCGTCGCCGCCGAGATGAAGGCGTTGCGGGTCTCTTCGAAATAGTCGTCAGTGGCGTTGTTGACCCAGACGCCGACCGCGTACTTGCCGTTGGCCGGACGGGCCGTGAGGCTGGCGTTGAACAGCCAGTAGTCGCCGATCACCGAGTTTGACGACGTGCTGAACATGTCGCTGCGGTAGTTATAGTTGGTCTCGGCCTCGACCTGCCAGGCGCCGACATCCATCACGTAGCTGACAGCGCCCTTATAGTCGGCGCGCGGGAACGGCAGGCGCTCGCCCGAGCGGTCGCTGTAGACGATGGTGTTGTACTGGCCGGTGACCGGGTCCTTGGCCGCCTCGGTGGCGGCGCCGTTGACGAAGAAGAATTCGTCATATTGGCCGTACTTGTAGCCCAGCGACTGACTGATCGTCAGGCGCGCCGTCGGCTTCCAGGTGATTTCCAACTCGCCGCCCTGGATGTGCGACTTGGGCACGTTGATGATCCGGCCGACGCGACCGGTCTGGGTGTAGAGCACGCCCTGCAGCTGCTGGTCACGGTAGTCGTAGTAGAAGGCGGCCAGGTTGACGCGCAGACGGCGGTCGAAGAATTCCGAGCGCAGGCCCGCCTCGTAGGCGATGAGCTTCTCCGGATCGAACGGGTCCAATTGCGAGGGCAGACCGCTGTTGTAGGTGGTGAAGCCGCCCGACTTCACGCCACGCGCCACGCTGGCATAGGTCAGCACGCCCTTCGTCAGATGGTACTCGCCACCGACCTTGCCGGACCATTCGCCCATGTGGCGGTCCTTGTCGGTGTTGGCCAGCAGTCTGTACGCGGGCGCAATGATCTCGGTCTTGAAGCCCTTCAGTTCCCGGGTCTCGTCCTCCCAGCGCAGGCCGCCCGAAAAGGTAAGGCGGTCGGTCAGATCATGGTCCAGGTTGAAGAAGACGCCCGTGGTCTCGACGTCCTGCTTGTAGGTGGTCGAGTACCAGCTCTTCAGCGTTGAGGCTTCCGAGAAGTCCGACTTGAAGCCGCCGTCTACGGACTCCGTGGAGTGGTAGAAGCCTGCCAGCCAGCGGAGCCTCTGATCGTCACGCGAGGCTAGGCGCACTTCCTGCGACAGGGTGTCGATGTCGTTGAAAAAGAAGGTGCCGGCTTCGTTCGAGGCCGTGGCGTCCCAATCGTTGAACTCGCGGCGCTTGAAGGTCTCGTAGCCAACCACGGCCGTCAGGGCGGCCCAGCCGAAGTCATGGCGCAGACGGACGTTGGCGCCGACGCCCTCGTTGTCGCGGAACGGCTTGGCGTTGGTGGAGACGCCGATCAGATTGGCGAAGTAAGGCGTGATGCCCCAGCCGGTGATCCTGGGATCGGTGTCGATCGGGTAGAGCTTACCGACCGGGGCGTAGTTGTGCGACTGGAAGGCGCGGGTGACCAGGCGCAAGCCAAGGCCGTCGGACTTGTCGCGGTTGTAACGCAGCGAGCCGTCGATCTCGGTGACGTCGCTTGGCTTCCAGTCCAGCTTCAGGCGGGCGGCCAAGCGATCCTTGTCGCCCAGCGCCTCGTGGGTGTCGCGGTGATACTGCCAGGCGCCGCCCTGATCGGTGGTCATCGCCAGGCGGGCCGACAGGGTGTCGGTCAGCGGCCCCGAGACGAAGCCGTCGACATGGGCGGCGTTGAAGCGGCCGTAAGAAGCGGTCAAGCCCGCGTCGAAGGCCCGGGTCGGGGCGTTGGTAATGACGCTGACCGCGCCGCCGGTCGTGTTGCGACCGTAGAGGATGCCTTGCGGCCCCCGCAGCACCTCAATCCGGGCCACGTCGAACAGCGCGCCCTGGGTCATCGAGCCGTACGGATACGCCACCTCATCGACATAGACGCCGACCGTGCCGGTGTTGTTGGCGGCGTAGTCGGTCAGGCCGACGCCGCGGATGCGGAACTGCGGCTGGCCGCCGCCCAATTGGCTGGTGACCTCCAGGTTCGGGATGCTGTTCTCCAGGTCGTTGACCGTCTGGATGTTTCGACGATCCAGTTCGGCGCCGCTGACCACGGTCAGGGCGGCGGCGACCTTTTGCTCGGACTCCGCGCGGCGTCGCGCCGTCACCGTGACCTCGTCCAGACGGGTGGAGCCGGCCTCGTCCGTGGTCGGAGCGACCGCGTCGGCCGCCATGGCCGGTCCCGCGAAGATCGCGGCGCTTCCCATCAGCAGAGCCACAAAACTCACTTTCGGCAGTACACGCATCACGCCCCTCCTTCCGACAACAAGCGGCCGGAAAATCAGTTGTTCGACATCAGGGGGATATAGGAGCGGCCCATGTCGCTTTGATGAAGCCTAGACAAAGGAACTCTTTCAGCTGCCTTTGGGAGGAGGCGCTGTCGATGGGGCGGTTGAGATAATATCGTTCGCTCGACCTATTGGGCGACCACGGGCACCAGGGCCAGCGCGGCCGCGCCAAGCCGCGCCTCCGCCCCCCGCCCTTCGCTCTCGGGGAACGCCGAGCTCAGCAGCGCCGACCCCTTGATCCAGATCGCAAAGCGCATGGCGCCGAGTCGGGTCATGTCAAAAGCCAGAGGCCAGACGGCCTCGCGCCGCGCATAAGTCCCGCCGCCTTCGGGCCCGCGCAGCAACATGGCCATGTTTTCGAAGGCCGGATCGCGCCGGGCGATCAGGCAGATCTGCGCGATCAGGCGGGCGTACTTCACGTAGAAGCCAGCGCGCCCCGGATCCTCGGGCAATCCCGGCCGCAGGGTCGGCCCCAGCAGCGCCACCAGTCCGTCCAGGTCGGTCGGCCGTTCGCGGTCGCGCGGGCTCCGAGTGTCCAGATAGTCGGGGATCTCGCGAAACACGCTGTGCCAGATCGCCTCGGCCAGGAACGAGCGCATGTCGGCGAAGTGGTAGAGGATGGTCGAGGTCGAGACCCCGGCCGCCTGGGTCACGGTGCGGTTGGTGACCGCCCCGATGCCGCGCTCCAGGATCTGGTCGGCGGCGATGTCCAGCAGACGCATCTTCACCGACTGCGGCGCGTACCGTTTGCCCGGCGGCTCGGGCAGCACCAGGCCGTCGGTGAACCATTGCGCCACCTTGGCCTCGCCGCCGGACGGCTCGCCGTACGCCATGGCGATCAGCCCCTCTAGGCTCTCGCGCAGCAGCAGTTCGTAGTCGAGCCGCCGCGCCAGGGCTGCGGCGTAGAGCTCCTCCATCAACAGATAGGGCAGATAGACAGCGCCCAGTCGCGCGAGGCGGACGTCATGGGCCAGCAGCCCACCCAGCTTGTTTCGTCGCATCGCCAGCCAGCGCGCCAGCGGCTGTCGCGCGGCCTGGACGGCCTCGGGATCAATTAGAACCTCTTCCCAGATCCGGGCGAAGCGCGCCGAGGGCTGGGCCCGCGCCAAGACATAGCGCGCGGTGATGTCGACCATCCTCCTCTGATCCAGGGCGAGTCCGTCGACCTGGGACAGGAAGGCGTCGTGGAATGCGAGATCCTCCTCCATGGCCGCTTCGACCATGGCGGCCAATACCCCGGCCTTGGACTGGAAAAGGTTGAAGATGACCGTCGTGCTCTTGCCGATCGCCGCGGCGAGGTCGCGAACCGACAGCGACGCCAACCCCTGCCCTGCCACGATCTCCATGGCCGCCGCCACCGCACGCGCACGGGCGTCGTCGCGATCCGGAGCGGTGACGGCTAGCGGGTCTGATCGTATGGGCATGGCGCAATGTAAGCCAGATTCCGCAGGTCGCGCGATCTTGCTTGTCCGACCGCGGTGCTGTCAGTCTAACGCTAACAAGTCTCCGTTTCGTCCGGCATTCGGGCCATTTGCGGAGACCAGGCTTGAAACCGCTCTCGTTTAAGCGCCATCGCTTCCCGACCGAGGTCATCAAGCATGCGCTCTGGCTCTACTTTCGTTTCAGCTTGAGCCTTCGCGACGTCGAGGACCTGCTCGCCGAGCGCGGAATCGAGGTCAGCTACGAGACCATCCGCTGCTGGGCCAAGAAGTTCGGGCCGGTAATCGCCAGGCGACTGAAGCGGCTTCGCCCCGCCCCTTCTCCACGCCGGCGCCTGGACAAGATGGTGTGCGGGGTGGGCGGCAGGCGCATGTACCTGTGGCGTGCCGTGGACGATGAGGGCGAGGTGCTCGACCTGCTGATGCAGTGGCGACGAGACACCCAGGCGGCCAAGAAACTGCTCATGAGGCTGCTAGGCCGACAGCCCGTCGAGCCCGAACGGATCGCCATCGACGGGTTCAGGTCCTATCCGGCCGCCTTGGCGGAACTGGGCTTGGAGCACCTTCATCGGGCGGGTCGACTCAGGGAGAACAACAGGGCGGAGAATTCTCATCTGCCCATCCGCCAGCGAGAGCGGCGAATGCAGGGCTTCAAAAGCCAGTGGTCCGCCCAGCGCTTCCTCACTACCCACGCCGCCGTCTACAACACCTTCTACACCCAACGACACCTGATCAGCCGCCCTACCCTTCGGCGCTTCCGCGCCGAGGCGCACGGCGCATGGGCGAAGGCCACGGCCTAAATCGGCCAAGTATTGGCCTTCCTCGACTTGCGACGATTAACCTGACAGCTCCCGGCCCAGGCGTGTAGAGACTGGGCGCGATATTGGCGCGAAAGCGGTCGCGTTCCCGTCTGTTCTGCGAGCGCGATAGTCCGGATTTTCAGGGAATAGTGCCGCAAAGTCCGACGCGTACACGGCACCGGACGCAACAGAGACCTGTTGCTTGGACTGGTTGGCGGTGCTGTCAGTCTAACGCTAACAAGTCTCCGTTTCGTCCGGCATTCGGGCCATTTGCGGAGACCAGGCTTGAAACCGCTCTCGTTTAAGCGCCATCGCTTCCCGACCGAGGTCATCAAGCATGCGCTCTGGCTCTACTTTCGTTTCAGCTTGAGCCTTCGCGACGTCGAGGACCTGCTCGCCGAGCGCGGAATCGAGGTCAGCTACGAGACCATCCGCTGCTGGGCCAAGAAGTTCGGGCCGGTAATCGCCAGGCGACTGAAGCGGCTTCGCCCCGCCCCTTCTCCACGCCGGCGCCTGGACAAGATGGTGTGCGGGGTGGGCGGCAGGCGCATGTACCTGTGGCGTGCCGTAGACGATGAGGGCGAGGTGCTCGACCTGCTGATGCAGTGGCGACGAGACACCCAGGCGGCCAAGAAACTGCTCATGAGGCTGCTAGGCCGACAGCCCGTCGAGCCCGAACGGATCGCCATCGACGGGTTCAGGTCCTATCCGGCCGCCTTGGCGGAACTGGGCTTGGAGCACCTTCATCGGGCGGGTCGACTCAGGGAGAACAACAGGGCGGAGAATTCTCATCTGCCCATCCGCCAGCGAGAACGGCGAATGCAGGGCTTCAAAAGCCAGGCCTCCGCCCAGCGCTTTCTCACCACCCACGCCGCCGTCTACAACACCTTCTACACCCAGCGACATCTGATCAGCCGCCCCACAGTCCGACGCTTTCGCGCCGAGGCACACGCCGCCTGGGCGAAGGCCACGGCTTAAATCGGCCAAGTATTGGCCTTTCTCGACTTGCGGCGGTTAACCTGACAGCGCCGTCTAACGCTAACAAGTCTCCGTTTCGTCCGGCATTCGGGCCATTTGCGGAGACCAGGCTTGAAACCGCTCTCGTTTAAGCGCCATCGCTTCCCGGTGGACGTCATCAAGCATGCGCTCTGGCTCTACTTTCGTTTCAGCTTGAGCCTTCGCGACGTCGAGGAGTTGCTCGCCGAGCGCGGGATAGAGGTCAGCTACGAGACCATCCGCTGCTGGGCCAAGAAGTTTGGACCGGCGATCGCCAGGCGACTGAAGCGACTTCGCCCCTCCCCTTCTCCACGCTGGCACCTGGACGAGATGGTGTGCAGGGTGGGCGGAAAGCGCATGTACCTGTGGCGCGCCGTCGACGATGAAGGCGAGGTGCTCGACCTGCTGGTCCAGCGTCGTCGAGACACCCAGGCGGCCAAGAAATTGCTCATGAGGCTGCTAGGCCGACAGCCCGTCGAGCCCAAATTGATCACCACCGACGGGCTCAGATCCTATTCGGCGGCCTTGGCGGAACTGGGTTTGGAGCACCTTCATCGGGCGGGTCGGCTCAGGGAAAACAACAGAGCGGAGAATTCTCATCTGCCCATCCGCCAGCGAGAGCGGCGAATGAAGGGCTTCAAAAGCCAGGCCTCCGCCCAGCGCTTTCTCACCACCCACGCCGCCGTCTACAACACCTTCTACACCCAACGACACCTGATCAGCCGCCCTACCCTTCGGCGCTTCCGCGCCGAGGCGCACGGCGCATGGGCGAAGGCCACGGCCTGAATCGGCCAAGTATTGGCCTTCCTCGACTTGCGACGGTTAACCTGACAGCTCCCTCCTGGATCAAGGGGATCGACACCCCCCAATCGTCCTGAGCGCGCTGCTTGACGCCGGCGACGTCGGCTGGCGTGCGCAGCTGCAGCGATCGCACGAACCGGGCCCAGGCGGTGCGGGTCTCGGAGGTCCAAGCGATTGCCCCTCCCGACTCCAGGGCCGGCAACACCGCCGCCGCCAGGCTGTCGACCTCCTGCATGAACAGCTTTTCGACCTGTTGGGCCAGGTCGGCCGAAAGCCCGGGCATGGCATAGAGATCGTCACTGTATCCCGTCGCGGTCGGCGCGAGGCGTCGAGGCTTGATCTGGCGACCGGCAAACCGCCGGAATTGCTCCAGGCAGCCGTCCGCTCTCGCCCAACGCTTGAGATAGAAAACCGGCATGAAGTGGTGCCGACGCGGCGGATTGGACGGCGCCATCAGCACGAGGTCCTAGTCATCCAGCTGGTTGCGGCCCAGCCGCTCGTCCAGGATGTCGCCGTATCCGATATGGCGAAACCAGGCCTTGAGGTCGCTGACCCGGGTCCTGGCCTCGTCGTTGGCTTCCTCGATCCTGGAGATTTGGGCGGTATAGCGCCGCTCATATTTCAGCAGGCAGGTCGCCTCTGCCAAGTGCTTCTCCATCTCAGCGACCTCTTCGGCCCAGATGTCGAGCGTGCAGAAATCGTAGTTTTGCTCCTCCCGGTGCCTGTCGATGTCGTCGAGCGCCTCGACGGCGTCCTCGACCAAGCTCTTGGCCATGGTGGCGTTCGAACAGTTGCCGATGAACGACAACAGGGTGGCGCTCGAACGGGTTAGCCGGTCGCTCTTCGCGTTCAGGGTCAAGACAAAGCCGCCCTTGGGGCCGCGGTGGCGGGACTTGTGGTGGATCGGCCGCCACCAGATCTGGCCTTCTGCCATGCTGACATAGGCCAGGATCACCGGCACGGTCAGGGACGCGTAATAGTCCAGATGGGCCTCATCCAACGCTACCCGGATGCGCGAGCCCGTGACGGCGGCCCGGGTCGATTTGACCTGCACCTTGATCAGGCCGCCAGTCGCCCCGCGCCGACGATCGAGGATCTCGATCTCCCCGTCGACGCCGAGGTCGGTGGAATCGATCTTGCGGTAGACGTAGCCCAGCTGGTTCTCGATGAACCGCTCGACCTCGCGCTCCCCGGCCTTACCAGTCGCGCCACGGATATCAAACTGAGTCATGTCGCCTCCGCCAGGATTGGCCGGATGGAACCCGACCTGACATCGTTGCTGCTGCGCGCCCAGGACGGGCGATCCGCGATGGCGCCCGCGCGGATCGGCTCCGCTTCACGCCCGAATGACGATCTCGATGGCCGACTCCGGCACCCCGAACCCTTCGGCCAGGCCCGCTTTGGCCTCGGCGATGGTGAGGCCCCGCCGCCCGGGGCGCACCGGCCGGTAGGTGAGACCCTTGAAGTCGATCTCGCTGAAGCTCTCGTCCTTCCAATAGCCGACCGGGTTTCGCCCGGCCCACTGGTTCTCCACCGCCACCTCGGCGTAGTCGCTCATCTGGATAAGCCAGCGCCCCTGGGTCTCGGTCGACGGCACGATGTCCTTGATCTTGCCGACCAGGAACGCTGAGCCGTGCGGCTCTGGCCCCTCGGGCGTGCGCGTTTGGGCGTTGCGGCAGATGACGACGTAGTCGCAGCGCGCCGCGCGCGTGCGGTCGAGGATCCAGGACTGGGTCCCGCCGGCCGCGAGGATCGATTCCTTCGACTTATAGGTCAGGACCGATATGACGTCGCTCATGTGAGCCTCCCCGATGGATGCCGCAATCGTATCTCATACATCAGGACATTAGACAAGACACATTGGCGAAAGTATATTTATACCTGTCCAATCATGGTGACCCCCGCACGGCGTCGAACCGGGTCAGCCAAAGCTTCGCGCTCACCAGGACGACATGGCGACGGAAGGTGCTGTCGTCCTCGTTGGAGAGGCCTGGATGGGAACCCTCCGGATGCAGGCGCTTCATCAGACCATTGACGAAGCTCTTGCCGGCCGGGTCCCACTCGCCGAGGCTCTGATCGAGAAAGCCCTCGCGGCCGAGCCAGTCCCTCGCCGCCACGCCCTTGCCTGGCGACACCCCGTTCGGCGCCAGGGTCGCGGCCATCGCGTCAAAGAGGCCCTCCACGAAAGAACGCAGCTGGCTGTTGGCCGAGGCCCAATTGCCCCGCCCATGGTTCTCCAGCGCTTGGCTAAGGTGCTCGCGGGCGACCCCGAAGCCATGCTTAACCAGCAAGCGAGTGATCTCGTCCTGGGCCTCGGGCAGCTGCAGCTCCTCGGGAGCGGCCAAGTGCACGACCCCGTCCGACACCACGAAGCCGTCGAGCGAGAGCCGGCGGACGAGGGCGGCCTCGCGCTCGGTATGGTAGGGCGGCTCGCCGTAGGAGGAGATCGGCAGCCTCGCCACGGCCAGCTCGACGATGGCGTCCTGCAGGAAGCCGCCGTCCTCGACCGTGCAGCCCTCGTCCTCGTCGAGATAGTCGATCAGAGCGTTGTAGCGCGGTCTGATGCTGCCGCCGTCGCAGGCCGCCGCGACCTCGCGGCCGAGCTTCTGAAACATCCGAGTCAGGTCGGCGTGGGTGTTCACCGCTTTCTCCAGCACCTCGACCGCGGCGATCCGCGTGCCGCGCGAGAAGCGCGGCGCGCCCGACTCCTGGGCCGGCCCGAAATAGGTCTCGACAAGCGCGTTGGCGTTGCGCTCCAACCAGACGCGGGCCTGACGCTGAGTCAGCGGATAAAGGCCGTTGCCAACGCCCTCATGATCGGCCGTGACCTGAAAGAACACGCCGTCGCGCTTGCGGTACAGGGAGACGGCGGCGTCGGACACCGGGCTGGCATGCGGCCGGCTGGCGACGAAATCGGCCGCCTCGGTGTCATAGGCGACGCCATGGAGGATTTTTCTCATGCGCCGAAGCTAACCGGCGCCCCGGCTTGCGCCCAGCCTCGAGTTGATCGGTCGGGGTCGAACGTTTCGCGCTCTGAACGCGAATTGCCACTGTGCGTGCAACTTTCAAGTGACGCGCGTGTCATTAAGGCTAAGTTTGGGTTTGTAACTGCCAGGGGGTGTATGCGTTGACTGCTGTGGAATCTGCGCCAACCCGGACGAGCGGCGCTCAACTCGTGCGAAATGAATTGGCGCGGCGCACAAAACGCCCGGCTCGCGAGTTCACGTACTGGACTTATTTCATCGTCTGCGTCCTCGGCCTCGGCGGCCTCGGATGCTGGGTCGAACTGGTCCAGGTCAATGGCGAAGCGCCTGCGGTTCGCGACTGGAACAACACCTACACGGCGTTAGTGACCTTTTTTCCCGCCCTCATTGCATCGTCGTGCGTACAGATGGTGTTCGAGGTTAAAAGCAAGCCGTGGCACGCCTTCTCAATCGGCTTGCTCATGCTGTCGTTGGTCGTGGGCTTGGCCCTGATTTCCCACGCGCGCCCCGCGTCAGCCTCGGCGTGGTTCTGGGCGATCGTGGCGTGCCTCACTTCCTTGTGGATCTGGTGGATCGCCAACGCTGACAACCCCTCGCTCCACGACGGAGCAAGCCCCGACGACGCCGTTGGCGGCAATCCGGACGCGGCTTTGGCCGGCGACCTTAGCGGCATGAAGGTTTGAGGTCGTCCATGTATCCCGTGACTGTCAAAGCGCTTCGAGTCGAACAGCCCCTGGGCGTCTACTACGTAGCGATCATTCCCGCCGACGTGTTGCTTGACGTCACGTTCAGCGATCGCATGCGCGCCAGCATAGATGATGAGGACGGCTATGACGTCGATGGCACGCAGCGCGGCAAGAAGGGTGGCCGCCCCGCCGAGATTGCCGAGTATATTGACCGGGACGACAGCGCCTTTCCTAACTCGATCATCCTGGCGGCCAACTTCGATCAAGCGACGGGTCTGATCAGTACCGAGAGCCCTGACGACGACGGTGAGAACCCTCAGGCCTGGCGCGTCGTAGAGCTTCACCCGGGTTGCATGGAGCTGATCATCCCTTCGAAGGCCAAGCTCGCGGCGATTATCGACGGCCAACATCGGCTCGATGGTTTTCAGCACGTCCGCAACGCTCGGCGGCGCGAGACAGAGTTGATTTGCTCTGTTTTCATGGACCTGCCCAAGCCCTATCAAGCCCAACTCTTCGCGACGATCAACTCGACGCAGAAGCAAGTGGACAAGAGCCTGACCTACGAGTTGTTCGGCTATAATATTGCCGACGAACCCGCCGAGCGGTGGACGCCGGACAAGCTCGCCGTCTATCTCACCCGGCGCCTTAACACCCGCGACGAGTCTCCCCTGAAGGGCCACATCCTCGTCGCGCCGAAGCGCGACCGGGCATTGGAGGCCTTGAACGAGTCCCAGACCTGGCATGTGTCGACCGCCACGATCGTCGAAGGGATTATGCGACTCTACTCGTCCAATCCCAAGCGCGACACTAATGCGATGCTGGCGTCAAAATCCAAAACCCGGAAAGCCCTAGCCGAGGCGCGTGATCGCACCCCCCTGCGCGCGCTTTACATTGATGGCAACGACGCACTGCTCTATGCGATCGTGCTGAACTTCTTGAAAGCGGCCAGCCACACGCTGTGGAGCGCGGCGCGACCAGGATCGTTCATCATCAAGACCGTGGGGATCCAGGCCCTGTTCGACATCCTTCGCAAGGTTGTCCCACAGCTTCTGAGCCAAGGAGACGCCAGCGAGGCGGCGCTCACGCGGCTACTCGAGCCAGCAAAGGACATCGATTTCTCCGCTGTTGAATTCCAAAACGCGTCAGGCTCGGGTCGCTCGACGATCCGACGTCACCTAGAATCGGCGATGGGTCTCTTGCCGCCTAACCCTTCCTAAAAGAACCGGTCACCATCCCGCTTCCGACCAAGACCGAGCTGATCTTCCCCTCCTGCGCCCTGGTCGGCGAGCGGGAGATTTCCATGCGGGCCGTGACCCGTCGTATAGCCAAAAAACTGGGACTGATAGCAGAGCGGCAGGCCTAGCGGCGGCCTACAAGCAAAGCCCGATTTGACAATCGCATCAGGTGGGCGAGTGTAGGATTGACCCTGGATTGGCGCAGAAACCGTAGCGCGGACGACGAGCGAACGACCTAACGGTTGGCAACCGCCACCGCCGCGCGCAGGGGCCCGCCACTCGGCGCGCTCCGTGGCGACGGTATCGACGAGGAGGGTATTGCGGGTGATTTGCGACGTCACCCACCCCGCCAGCATCGCGCCGCCGAAGGCGCCGACGGCGCCGATCAGCGCCTGCGCGATTTCATCGCCCATTGACCGTCCTTAGATCCTGTCGTTCGCGCGGATGCATTTCTAGACCCGCCCGACGTACCCCACCTCGTGTAGGCGGCGTTCGGCTATGGCGATCTCCTCGGGCGAGAACATCGTGCTGGACCGCCAGGGTTCCTGAACCACCAAAGCCTCGACGGTCACCTCAAGGCCGCCCCGCTCCCACAGGGCGAAGAACCCCTTCGAGGGCTTGCCCGCCAACAGGGCGTGGGCGGTGGCCGGTCCGCCGAGCCTGTTCAGCATGTCGATGAACAGATGCGGCGGATAGCCAAATTCCCGTATCGAGCGCTCGGCAAGCTGGCGCATCGCGACCTCGAAGTCGCGCTCAAACCGCGCGCTGTCCACGGGCTCCGCCACAGCTTGCGTAGCGACGGCGGCGAGCAAGGGCGCAAGATCGCCCTTGCGGGCGTCGAACCAGCGCCCAAGACTTTCGACCGCGCGCAGGCCCTCCACGACCTTGTCGCGCTGGGCTTCGAAGGTCGCGCCGATGGGATCCAAGGCCGGTGTGTCGATCCGAACGAACAAGGCCTTCCCGCCCGTCACCAGATCGCCGGGGCAGTCCGCGAACACGACCGACGCGTCTCGCAACCGTTCCAGGCTCTCGCCGGCGCCGGAGAACTGAAGGTTCGCGTACTTGCGGCCAACGCCGTTGCCGAACTCGTGCTTGAGTGCCACCGCACAGGGAAAGTCAGCGGGTTTGTCCAGGCCGTCGAAGAAGCGGGTCAACGCCTTGGGACCGTCGCTGGACGGCCGCACCGACAGGGCCGGCGCCACCAGACGTGCGAGTTCGGCGTAGGCCTCAGCGAAATCCCGCTTCTGCGCCACCGTCGCCGGCGTCCAGCTCGACACCAACCGCTTGCCGATCAGAGCCTCCAGCAGATTGATCCGAACCGACAGGCGCTGATCGACCTCGGGACCGACACCGCCGATCCGACGTTCCCGCAAGGTCTCGATGATCGCCTCGAGGGAGATGCAGGCGTCGAAATGACCGACGCCCTGGAGGGCCGCCAGGCGCGCGGCCGGCGCGATCAAAACGCAGCAAGCCCGGGAGTCGCCGAGTTCCTGGCGCAATCGGTGCGCTTCCGCGCCATAGGCCTCGGCCTGTCCCGGCTGGAAGTCGGCGGTGACCTTGCTTTCGATGAGAACACTGGCGACCAGCGTCGCGGCGGCGTCGAACCATCCCAGTTCCACGTCGGTCTGACGCCCGTCGCCGCGAGGCGGAGATTTGCGTAGGCGCACCTCGGCCTGCGGCGGCCAGGCGATCTTCCCCGCCAATCGCCCCAGGAACCAGGATCGAAAGGGATCCGAAGCCTGGAGTTCCTCGACGAGAAAATTGTCGAGGTCCCGCTCGCGCACGCGATCGCGATAGACGTCGAGATCCATTGATGTCCCCTCCCCTAGGCGCGTCGTCTACAAGCCGTCAGCCCTCACGGGCGTTAGGTGCGTGCGGTAGTGGACACCGACGCCGGCGACTCTGTCGGTCCCGGACCCGATCCGGAACCCAATGATGGAGTCGTCCGACGCTCGCAGTTTCGTGGCTAGCGCGCTCTCCAACTGCCACGAGGCGTTGATCTCGGGCTGCCACAGGTCGAACCGATCGATCACGTGGCGCTTGGGAGCGATCAGGATCCGATCGGCGCCTGGGTCGGGATCATGGACGGCGAACATCAGCTCGTTTTCCTCAAACACCTCCCCTTCGGTGGGCGCACAGAGCATGCAGCCCGACTGACGATGATCGAAGGCCTGATGCGCCGCGTGGAAGTCGGTGGCGTCCTTGTTGAGCTTTTGGACGTTGCACAGGCTGCACAGGGCTTGAAAATTCCACAGGTCGTTGGAGCCGCCGGCCGTGCGCGGGATGATGTGGTCGACCTGCAGCGCGCGGACTTCATTGCTAACGCCGCACGCCTCGCATCGACCGCGCGCGCGGACCAGAACTTGGTAGCGGATGGTGCCCGGGATCGGCTCGAAGTTCTGGGCCCTGTGACGCCAGATCGCGTCTTGACGACGCGCGATATAGTCCGCGACCTTGGCGTCGCAGACGGCGATCAAGGCCGCCCTTTCCCATTCGTTTGACGGCGCGGCCTCCGAGGCAAGCCTGTAGACGCCGCGCTCATGCTCGATCAGCTGATGGCGTTTGAGCGTCTGCTGCGGATAGCCCTTGGTGATCTCCTCATAATATTCCAGCTGGCTGAGATCCGCGCCTAGAAAGGCGGTCGCGATCTGACGTCGGGTCGCCGCTCCGCCGCCGGCCAGCATCGTGCGGATCATCAGCGGCTGATAGACGTGACTCATCGACATTTGACCGGTGAGGAAGGCCTGCAGCCTCAGAAAGCCGGCGCTGGGCGCCTTGCTTGGCGGAACGCTCGCCCCTGGACTTGCAGTTTCCATAAGCGCCGCCCCCCGTCTCAAATACTCTAGCGCCCCATGGAGGGAGCGTCATAGGCGCAGCTTCGCCGCTAGAAAATCCAGCTGAACGGAAAGCCGCTCACCATCCCGCAGGTCGTGCAGCGGCAGGTTTCGGCCAGGATGATGCGGGCCATGTTGTGGTCGGTCATCTTAAGCGGCGTGTCACAGTCGCCGCATCGGAAATTGGCCGTGAGCATCTTGGTCAGATCGCTTCGACTCTGCTCGGCCGCCTGGCCGCCCTGGGTCAGCCAGTAGCCCTGCGCCGAGCGGACCATGAAGGCCGTCCGCGCCCCCTTGTCCATTGGCCGCATGCGATCGAACAAGGTCGACAGGACATGCGCCAGGAAGAGGATCAGGGTCGGCAGCTGCTCGTAGACGGCGTGGTAGAGATCGTCGTCGCTGGGCGACTTGAAGATCAGGTTGAAGTTCTCCGGCTCGGTGCGCAGCTCCAGCCGGTCGAAGGTGACCAGATGCACGGCGTGCTGGAACAGACGGTAGAGACCATAGGGGTTCTTGGCGTCGAAGATCGTCTCGTGGACGTAGGCGGGATCGATCAGGCCGGCGATCTCGGTGGCGGCCATGGCCTTGGCCAGAATGTCCTGCCGGTGATTGCCCAGGACCTTGGGCTGCAGCGCCTGGGGCCCGCCGTTCGTGAACGCCTCGTAAAAGGCGTCCTCGTCGCCGCACATCCAGGACAGATAGAGCAGATTGTCGATCAACGGCTTGCGCAACAGATTGAGCGCGACGATGGACTTGCGCTTCTCCAGGCAGCGCAGGCCCTCATAGAGGTGGTGCAACACGTCGGAGGTCATGGCCATCACAACCTGGTTGAGGACCACCCGTCGCGCCTGGGCCTCCAAGCCGAGGCGACGCATAGCCTCGATCGGATGCAGCGTCTCGGCGAGCCGCGCATAGGCCTGGGCCTGCTCGGCGTCGGCGAAGTCGTGGCGCACAAAATGCGCCCTGGCCCCCTCGTACTCGACCAGCATGCGCAGGGTCTCGTCATGGAGGAAGAAGCAATATTCGTGGGCCAGTCGAACAGGCTTGGGCAGGCCGCGCAGATGGGCCCGCGGCAGGCGTCCCGCCGTCGTCATTGTCGGCGGACCGACGCGCCGACGGCGGTCGCGGCGACCTCAGTGCGCAAGCGGAGCCGGCTTGATCAACACCACGGTGCGCCAGGAGATATCCTTGCGGCCCAGCAGATCCGGCTTGTCGCACAGGGCGCGATACCCCAGGCCGGCCAGCGGCGCGAGGCGACCCAGCTCCATGCTGCTCACCGGATACATAGCCCGCTCGGCGTCGCCGGGGCCGAGGCGCAGGGTCAAATAGATCTCTCCGCTCGGCGCCAGCAGGTCGCTCAGGCGCTCCAGAGCCTCGCGCCGCTGACGGGGCGGCACATGCATCCACACCGCGCTGAGCACGATGAGGTCGAAGCGGCGCCCCGCGAGCGCCGGCGCCTGCAGCTTGGGCATGGACGTGTCCAGCCACTGGATCTTGTCGGCGCCGTGCAAGGCGCGTCCCAGGCCGCGCATGCGATCGGACGGTTCGGCCGCCCAAACGCGGTGGCCAAGACCGGCCATGGCGGCCGCGTCGCGTCCGCTGCCGGCGCCGACGTCCAGGATGCTTAAGGGCGCAACGCCGGTCAGCTTGGCGGCGAGATAGGGGTGGGCCTGACCGAAATCCAACGCCTCGTAGCGGTCGACTAGGTCTTCGGCGCCGCGATCATAGAACGCCAGGGCGCGCGCCTTGGCGGTGAGCGGCTTGGCCGCGTCCAGGGCGCTGGGGATCATCATCGCGAAGCTGAAGGCGGCGGCGAGGCTGAACATGATCTGGAGCAGGGTCCGAACGAGATAGGGCTTGTCACGCCAACTCTTGCCCGGCGCTGCGACAAAACCGGACGCATCGAACCGTTCAAGCCAAGAAAGGTACTCGTCCATGATGTAGCGCAGACGATGCAGGATGAAGACCAGGACGCCATTGCCCGCGAACGCCAGGCCCAACAGTCCCAGCTGAAACCAAGGCGAGGTCTCGGCCTTGGCGACGCCGAACCACAGACCGCCGGTCAGCGACATCGAAATCACCGGAATCTGCCAGAAAAGCTGATTGAGCGACCTGAGGGTCTGGGAGTTCTGGTCGTAGACGGCCAGGTCCTGCTCGGTCGGCGAGGCGGGCGGCGACGCGGGGACGGCAGGGGGCGGCGCGGGGCGGCGGGCCATGGGAAGTCTCACGATGCGGACGGATGAACCGCCTCGTCTAGCGGCGCGCGGAGTGGCGCGGTCAGCAGAGCGTGAGCCGACGGATTGTTCAAGCCCGATCGGCCGAGTTTCCTGGCACCAGGGTCGTCGGTCCCGGGTCCTGGCCTTAGACTGCCGCCTAGCGGTTCGAGGCGATCGACGACGCGGGAGTCCCCATGGCCCACCTCCAGGGCAAGCGCGTCGGCCAGACGCTCTACATTCACCGCACCGCGCGCGATGAGCTCGAGGCGCCGCTGCGCGACGTGCTCGCCCTGGCCGAGGACATCGCGCAGACCCAGGCCTGGTCGGTGGCCAAGCTACAGCGCGGTGAGCGACGCGTGTCGCTGCTCACCTATGAAGACTTCGAGCATCCCTTCCCCGCCCTTCTCGAGAGCCTGACGATCGATCTGGAGGCTGGCGCGGCGACCCGCCGAACCTATCGGAAGCGAACCAACCCACCGGTCCTGCATCGCAAGGAGCTGCTCCTGCGTCGCGATGACCCGCGCCGCGCCCGATACGGCGGTCTGACGCGCGCGCTCGAGGACCTGGGCCTGCTGCGCGATTCCCGGTTCATCGGCACACGCCGAGCCTGGGACGCGCGACTGGCCGCCGCTGGGGTGAGGGTCATCGACCACCAGCTGGTCAACGATGCATCCGACGCCGTCCCGGTCGTGCGACGCCATCTGGCGGCGATCGCCCGCGACGGGTTTTCCGCGCCGATCCAAGCGTTGCTACGCCACGGCGTCATCGGGCCGGGGACGAGCGTTCTCGACTATGGCTGCGGGCGCGGCTCCGATGTCGAAGGCCTGCGCCAGGCGGGCGTGGCCGCCTCCGGCTGGGATCCCTACTACGCGCCAGACACGCCGCGCAGTCCCGCCGACGTGGTCAATCTCGGCTTCGTCCTCAACGTCATCGAGCGACCGGGGGAACGGCTTGAGGTCCTGGACTCGGCCTTTGCCCTGGCGCGCGGCTGCTTGGCCATCGCCGTTATCACCGCCAGCAACGCCCAATGGGATCGCGGTCGCCCCCTGGCCGACGGGCTGGTGACACGGCGTGGCACGTTCCAGAAGTTCTACGCGGACACCGAGCTGCAGACGCTTCTGGAAGCGCGCCTGCAGCGCGAAGCCTTTCGGGTCGCCGCCGGCGTGTACCTGGTGTTCAAGGACCCGCTGCTGGAGCAGGCTTTTCTGCTTCAGCGCCAGACGCGCCAGTCAGCCGGCCGTCCTCGCCTGGCGCCGTGGCGCGCGGCGGAGGCGCGGCGGGCGAAGATCGAACCTCAGCTGCACGTGCTGGCGGCCGAAGCTCTGGCCCGGGCTCGCGAGCCACTGGTCGAGGAAGTCGAGCCGGTCCTGATCGAGGCCCTGGACGCAGCGAACGTTTCCTTTCGCCAAGCTTGCCGCTGGGCGTTCGAGGCCCTCGACCCGGTCGAGCTCGACCTGGCTCGAACGCAGCGCCGAGATGATCTGCGGGTCTATTTCGCGCTCAACATCTTCAACCGCCGTCAGGCCTATCGCGATCTGCCCGCCAGTCTGCAGGCGGACGTCAAGGCGCTGTTCGGCGGTTTCGGACCGGCCAGCGAGGCGGGCCGCGATCTGCTGTTCTCTCTGGGTCGGCCCGACCTCATGCGAGCGGCGCTCGCAGCCGCCCATGCGCAAGGGCTGGGATGGCGTGACGAGGAAGGCGCTCTGTTCCTCGACGCCCGACTGTTGGACCATGCGCCGGCCGCTCTGCGCTGCCTGGCCGGCTGCGCACGCCGCTACCACGGCGGTCTGGAGGATGCCCATCTTATCAAGCTGCATCGCCTGGGCGACAAGGTCTCGGCCATGACCTTCGAGCGCTACGAAGCCCTGCTGCCGGTGCTGTCGGCGCGCATCAAGGTCGATCTGGCCCGCCAGCGGATCCAAGAATTTAATCATCGCGGCCAGGACCAGAGGCTTTTGGCGCGCTCGCGGGTGATGTCGGTCGACCTCGCCGACTGGGCCGCGCAGCGCGACTTCGACCAACGGTTACTCGCCGCGTGGCCAGGAGAAGCGCCGCTCTATGCCAATGGCCAGGCCTTGGGCGTGAACCTGGCCCAGGCCGGCTTTCCGCACCACGGCTAGTGACGGTCGGGTTCCCGCAGCCAGACGCGTAACGCCTCGCCCGAGAGGCGCAGGGGCACGAGGCGACCGCTGAGCGGCCGCATCAGAACGACCGACCGGCTCTCCTGCGGTCCGCGGCTGACATGGACGGGTCGATCGGGTCCATAAAGATAGAGCCGATCGAAGGGCGTCTGGTCGATGATCAGGGCCGCCAGGGTCCGAGCGTCATGACCCGGAACGTGCAGGTCAACGGCCTGACCCAGGCGCGGGCAAATCGGAACCCCACGGGCAGTCAGTTCGTGACCGGCGTGCTGGTCGAGGCTGGGCGCGATCCGGCCGCCGATGTTTCGGGTCAGGGTCGGGCCGGCGAAGCCATAGGTCAGCACGGGCGCGCCCAGGGCCCTGGCGATGGGATCCAACACGTCGCGCGCCAAGGAGGCGATCGCCGCATAGGTCGCGGCCTGGCGCGGGCAGTTGTCGGGGCGCAGCCGCGCCCAGGTCTCTCCGCATTCGATCAAGTCGCGATAACGGAAGCTCTCGCTCGCCCAGGCGTCGAGGTCCTCCACCGGCGCCATCGCTCCTAAGCCGCCTCGTCGAGCGCCACATGGCGGGCCAGGGCGCCAATCGAACGGAGCGACTTGTCCGACGCCAAATAGCCCAAGCCCCGGTGCAGGTGCAGGCGCAGCTGTTCGTGCAGGGTGTGTTCGTCGATGCTGTAGCCGTCACGGCGGCATCGCGCCTTGAGCAGGGCCAGATAAAGTTCGTGCTGAGGCCCGCCGAAGACACGCCAGGCGATCTCCAGGGCAGTGTCCCCCTTGAGCGTCGGCGAGGGCTTGGTGCGTTCGGCCAACGACGCGCACAGGGCCCAGCGACACAGCACGTTCATCGTCTCGATGCCGGTGTGGCGCTTGAGCCGGGAAAGCTGCTCGCGCCCGACCTCGTCGATGCGGATGGTTTCGACGGCCATCAGGCGACCTCCTCGACACGCACGAAATCATAGCCTTCGCTCACCCGGCTCGACCGCAGAGCCGGGTCGAACTCCACCGTCATGCTGTGGCTGATGAAGGGTTCCAGCCGCGCATAGTGGCGCGCGTCGATCTCCTCGTCGGTCGACAGCAGGATGACCTGGTGTCCGGCGTGGGGGAAATAACCGTCGACGAGCCTCTGCCGGTGACCAGAATCCAACCGTCCCAACGGGGTGTCGATGACGGTGGGCGCGGTCTGGCCGGAGGCCTGGGCCAGAGCCCACAGCAGGGCGATGGCGAAGAGCTGGCGTTCTCCGGCCGAAAGCTGCTCGAAAGGCAGGGCGTCCCAGCCGCCGCCGCTCAGGCCGATGGCGAAGGTCACGGGATCGATGGTGACCGCGGTGACCAGGTCCTCCTTGCGGAGCAGCCGGGTCAGAGCCTCCAGCACCAAGGCCTCGATGCGATGGACATGGTGACCGATGACCTCGGCCTTGAAGCGCGCCAGGGTCTCGCGCACCCGAGCCGAATGCTCGAGCATGCGCTGGGCGTCTTCGGCCTGCAGGGTCGAGTTCACCTGGCGCTCCATGGTGTCCTTATAGGCCGCGCGGGCGGCCACCAGGGCGCGGTCGGCGGCCTCGGCGGTCCGTTGCGCTAGCTCGAACTGGGCCTCGGCCTGCTGCAGGGCGTCGGTCTCGGCCTCGACGGCGGCCACCAACGGAGCGATCGTCTCGGGCGCCGGGATGGCCGCGGCGCGACGCTCGACATCGTCCTTGCGCGCGGTCAGGCCATCGAGGTCGGTGATCAGGGCCTGATAGACATCGCGCGCTGCGGGCAAGCCCTGGTCGATCACCGTCTCCAGCTGGGCGCGCGCCGGACGCGGCATGTCCAGATAGCGAGGGGTCGTGGCCTCTGCGGCGACCTTCTTGCGGTCATCGTCCAGATAGGCGCCGATCTCATGCAACATGACCCCGTTGGCGCCGGACGACTTCAGCTTTTGAATAACCTGGCGATCGCGCTTGGTCAGGTGGTCCAGAACCGCCTTGGCGGTATCGGCCTGACTTTCACGCTCGGCCTGTTGGGCCACCTCGCCCAACAAGTCCTCGACCAGCAGCAACGGCGCCAACTCGCCGGCCCAACCGCGCAGGCTGCGATTGACCGCGCCCAAGGCGCCAGCCAACTCGACCTCCTGCGCCAAGATCTCTTGGCGGGCCTGGAACAGATCACCACCCTGGTTCTTCAACGACGTGCGCGCGCGATCAAGCAGTAGGATGCGCCGGTCGCGATCGCGCTTCGCGCCGCTCAGGGCGGTCAGTTCGATGCCAAGCCTGGCGTCGGCGGCGTCGGCGGCGGCGGCGGCGGCCTTCAGAGCCTGTTGTTCACTGATGCTGGCGTTCGAGGCGGCCTTGCGACGTTCGAACACGTCCAGATCGGTCTGCAGGCGCTCGACGATATCCAGACCCAGCAGCGCGCTGACCGCCGTGCCGACGATCTCGCCCGACCGACCCAGATCGGCGAACTGCTCGATCTTCTCCCCGTCGAAGAAGAATAGCGGCGCGATGCGCGGCGGCAGCATCTCCTCGACATATTCAGCCCATTGACCGGTCAGCACACGATCATGAACATTGTCGACGAAGACCTCGAAGCTCTCGCGCACCCCGGCGTTCTGAACCGACCAGGTGCGGCGAATGCGAAAGGCCTGCTCGCGTCCATCCAGCACGCGACGAAACTTGACCTCGATGGCCGCGCCGTCCTTGGGCGAGGCCGCGCGATTGATCGTCCGGCGCAGATATTCTTCATAAGCCACCCCGCCGCGGAAACCCTGACTGAGGCGACCGAAAAAGGCCAGCTGCAGGCCTTCCAGGAAAGTGGTCTTGCCCCCGCCATTGCGCGCGCCGATCAAGATGATCGGCTTATCCGGGCCTTGCGGCGTCAGACGGAAGACCTGCTCGCCGCGATAGACCCCGAAATCGTGCAGGGTCAGCTCATCGAGGATCACGAGGCTTTCCCTTCTTGGCCCGAGCCATCTTCGGCCGCTCCCTGCACGCCGAGCGCCTTGTTCGTGGCCTTGGCCGCGTCGTTGAAGTCCACCCCCGCGTCCTTGATGTCGTCCAGCAGCTTGCCCAGGGTGCGCCGCCGCAGGGCGCGTTGGGTGGCGTCCTCGACGTCCTCGTAGAACCCTCGACGGAAGGCGTCCTCCAGGCGGTCAAACAGCTTGGCGCGGCGCGTGGTCGTCCGGTAGCTGCGCTCGACCTCGAGCAGTTCGCGAACCAGTTCGAAATGGACCTGGTCGTCGCCGGCGACCTTCTTGAGCAGGCCCATCTCGGCCTTGCCGAACGGCTGGGCGTCATTGAGCGCGGGGCCGTGGAACGGCCGGCCGGTGACCTCCTGGTGGATGGTCGGGAGGCTGTCTTCCAACTCGAACTTGTCCACCACCCACAACCGGCGGATCTCGGCCAGTTCATCCTGGGTGATCAGCTCGATTCCGCGCACGCTGGCCGGGGCCTTGGGGTGGTTGCGCACCACTTCTTGCGCGGCCAGCAACTGGCGCAGCCAGTCCTCACGCACCGCCTGCAGATAGGGCCCGGGGATGTGCGCCGCCTTCTCGCGGATCAGCTGAACACCACCGCTCATGCGCCGGAAGTCGCGCTTGTCGTGGTCGGGCTGATCCAACGCGTCGCGCAAGGCCAAAAGCGGGGCCATCCACTCCTTGTCCTCGTCGTTGCGGATCATCGCCGACATCGACTTGTCTTTCTCCACCAGGGTGCAGACCCAGCACCCGAAGCGACTGTCGCCGCAGCTGGGGGTGGAAGTGTCCAGCACGATCGGGCATTCGGCGTCGGCCGACGCGCCCTGGTAGAGGTTGAGCAGGTCGTGGTTGTCGTGCCCCCAGGGGTTTTCGACCTGCAGCAGATACATCCAGACGTCGTCGTTCGACCAGTCGCCGATCGGACTGTAGATGAAGGCGTTGGGCAGCGAACCGTGGGCGCTGAGGTGTTGCCGCCGGCTCCCCTCGCCATTGGCGTTCATTCGCGCCGCACGACCCGAGCTCTCGGCCTTGCGCACGCCCAGGACCACGATCGCCTCGCCGTTCTGCTTGACGACGTTGGAGATGAAGGCGTCAGCGGGGCGGATCTTCATCCGCTCGGTGCACCAGCGAAACTTCGGGCGCGGAGCCGGGTAGCCTCGGCCGATCAGATTGACCCAGAAGGTGTTCTGAACGTCGGGCACCAGCTTGTGCGGATAGATCGGCAGGCCGGCGGCGCTCGCGGCTTCGCCCATCACCTTGTGGGACTGGTCGACCCAGGCGGCGACCACGGGGTTCTCCACAAGAGTGTCGGTGGAGATCACGTAGACGGCCTTGCGCGCCTTACCCGAGGGCAATTGCGCCAGGGCCGTCCAGACCAACTGCAACACGGCGGTGGAGTCCTTGCCGCCGCTATAGCCGACCACCCAGGGAATCTCGTCGGACAGGTAGAGCGCCTGGATGGTGGCGACCATGTCGTCGAGGGTGGCGGCCAGGCCGCGGTCGAAGGCGGTGCGGCGCGCGGGGCGATCAGGCGGCGTCATTGAGATTCCGATGCAAACTGTCCTCGACCCGGCGGTCCTCGGCCGAAAGCGCCAGGCCTAGCTGCTGCTTGATGTAGTTCGCGGTCAGGGTGACGTTCTGGGTGGCCTTCGAGAGCTTGCCGCGGACAACGGCGCGGCCGGCCCAGACTGGGTTGCTGCGCGACCAGTCGATCTCAGCCAGGACAGCCAGGCGTTTTCGCCAACCTTCGGGGTCTTCGCGCAGGAGGGTGGCGCCGACCTTACCGAAGGCGTGCAGCACCACGCCGTGCGAGTGGATCAGGTCCTGGCGGACCTCGCTGGAGGCGATACGCCCTCGCCGCACCTGCTCCCATTCGGGAAGTTGGCTGGCCACGGTTTCCCAGAAGGTGCGCGCGACCGTCAGCGCCGCGTCCATGTCCTCGGGCTCGCACTCGCTCAGCAGGGCGTTGGTAGCGTGATAGATGGCGCTGAAGGTGAACAACCGACGCGAACGCAGGGACAGATTGCTGCGCTCTGTCTCGACCAGATCTCGGAAGGGCAGCGCCTCGGCCACCAGCCTGCGGGTCAGTTCAGCCGCGTCGTCGCGATGATCGTAGAGAATCGAGATCGAGGTGGAGGGGCGGATGGCATAGCGGTTCAGGTCGGCGAACATCTGCTGCGAGCGGGCCAGGCCGATATCGCTGAAGAACACCACGGCGATCGTCTCGTGACCCATCTCCGGCCGCTGACGCAGCGCCATCTCGATGGCGGCGCGCCGATGCTGGCCATCGTTGATGATGAAGGTGCCCTCCATCGGGATCCGCAGCGTGCCCAGCTTCTGCTCCTCGCCCCCCGCAGGCTCGAAGACCAAGTCGGCGTCGACCGAGGCGGTGAGCGCCGAGAACACGTAGCTATCTGGATGATCAGTCATGTAGCGGGCCATTTCCGGCACCCGCGCCTTGTTCAGCGTTCGCTGGGCGCGAAGCTCGGCGGTCAGCTCCTCCTCATCGAAAAGGAAGATCCGGGGGATGAGCCGCAGGGGGCACATCGAAACATAATATTCCCGGCCGGCCTGGATGCCGCGAATGGCCGGGAACACATAATGGAAGGTGTCGGCCATCGAATTCATCCGTCACGATTTTAACGCGGCGGTTCCTGCAAAACCACAAACTGTTTGTCAAATAAGATCGCAAACAGATAACGTACTTTTGCCACCTCCGGTCGGATTCGTCCATGCCTGTCTACCTCGACAATAACGCCACAACGCCCCTGGAGCCCAGCGCCAGAGCGGCGATGCTGCACTATTTCGACGTCGAGTACGGCAACGCCGGCAGCCGCACCCACGCCTTCGGCAGCGAAGCCAAAAAGGCCGTCGAGCGGGCCCGCGACCAGGTCGCCGCCGTGGTCGAGGCCGATCCCGCCGAGGTCATCTTCACCTCCGGCGCCACCGAGGCCAACAACCTAGCTCTGCTTGGCCTCGAGCCCTTCGCCCGCGCCCAGGCGCGTGGCCACATCATTACTACCGCGATCGAGCACAAGGCGGTGCTCGAACCGCTTGAGGCCCTGGCCGCACGGGGCCTTGAGGTCACCGTACTGCCGGTCAACGCCAGCGGACGGGTGTCGGTCGACGACCTGGCCGCCGCCCTACGTCCCGACACCCTGGCCGTCTCAGTCATGCAGGCCAACAATGAGACCGGCGTCCTGCAGCCGATCGCCGAAATCGCCGACCGGCTGGCCGGCCATCCGGCCTATCTTCACGTCGACGCCGCCCAAGGGTTCGGCAAGGCCCTGGCCGAGTTGCGCCTCAAACGCGTGGACATGATTTCGGTCAGCGCACACAAACTCTACGGCCCCAAGGGCGTCGGTGCCCTGATCGCCCGTCGCCGGGGCTACGACCGCCCTCCTCTAGCGCCCTTGATGTTCGGCGGCGGCCAGGAACGCAGCCTGCGGCCCGGGACCTTGCCCGTGCCGCTGATCGCCGGCTTCGGAGCGGCCGCCCAGGCGGCCCTTGAACAGCAGGTCAGCCGCCTAGCGACCAATCGGGCGATCCGCAGCCGCGCGCTCGCGGCCTTCGCGTCGCTAGACCCAACCCTCATCGGCGATCAGACCCATACCCTACCCCATGTGCTAGCCCTGGCTTTCGCCGGCGTTGATTCAGAGGGTCTCATGCTGGCCCTGCGCGAGAGCGCCGCCCTCTCCAACGGGTCGGCCTGCACCTCGGCCAGCTACAAGCCAAGCCATGTTCTGGTGGCCATGGACCTGCCCAAGCCCGTCGTTCGCGGCGCGGTCAGGCTGTCGTGGAGCCATCTGTCTGGAGAACCCGACTGGGGGGCCATGGTCGACACCATCGGCGGCCTTAGTCTTTCACGGACCTTCGCATAGATGGCAGTGACGCGGCAGCCGGCAATCGTCGTGGCGGCCCTTACTTGCGCTCGGTAGCGAAAAGTATCGCCGCTGACGACCGACGAACAGCATAGCCTTCGGCGGTGCTGTCAGTCTAACGCTAACAAGTCTCCGTTTCGCCCGGCATTCGGGCCATTTGCGGAGACCAGACTTGAAACCGCTCTCGTTTAAGCGCCACCGCTTCCCGGCGGACGTCATCAAGCAAGCGGTCTGGCTCTACTTTCGTTTCAGCTTGAGCCTTCGCGACGTCGAGGAGTTGCTCGCCGAGCGCGGGATAGAGGTCAGCTACGAAACCATCCGCTGCTGGGCCAACAAGTTCGGACCGGCGATCGCCAGGCGACTGAAGCGGCTTCGCCCCTCCCCTTCTCCACGCTGGCACCTGGACGAGATGGTGTGCAGGGTGGGCGGAAAGCGCATGTACCTATGGCGCGCCGTCGACGATGAAGGCGAGGTGCTCGACTTGCTGGTCCAGCGTCGTCGAGACACCCAGGCGGCCAAGAAACTGCTCATGAGGCTGCTATGCCGTCAGCCCGTCGAGCCCGAACGGATCACCACCGATGGGCTTAGATCCTATCCGGCCGCCTTGGCGGAACTGGGTTTGGAGCACCTTCATCGGGCGGGTCGCCTCAGGGAAAACAACAGAGCGGAGAATTCTCATCTGCCCATCCGCCAGCGAGAGCGGCGAATGCAGGGCTTCAAAAGCCAGTCGTCCGCCCAGCGTTTCCTCACTACCCACGCCGCCGTGTACAACACCTTCTACACCCAACGACACCTGATCAGCCGCCCTACCCTTCGGCGCTTCCGCGCCGAGGCGCACGGCGCATGGGCGAAGGCCACGGCCTAAATCGGCCAAGTATTGGCCTTTCTCGACTTGCGGCGGTTAACCTGACAGCGCCGACCCAGAGCTATCCGGGTCTGCACGAGCCTATCGTGGAGCGTGAGCTCTTCGATCGGGCGCAACGGCTGTTGCGGCACAACACCCCGCCCAAGATCGCCCGGCTGAAGACTACCGCCGAGATGCAGCTTACCGGCCGGGTGTTCGATGATCGCGGCAATCCCATGTCGCCGGTGATCAGCAAGCGACGCGGCCACGGCTATCGCTACTATGTTTCCGCGGCCCTTTTGACGGGTCGCAAGCACCAAGTCGGGTCGCTCGCCAGGTTCCCGGCGCCGGCGCTGGAGGAACTGGTCGCGGACCGCCTGAGCCGCCTTGAAGAGCTTCACGATCGCGAGGGGGATTTGGCAGACCGGATCCGGCGCATCGAGGTGTCGCGCGATACGGTCCGCGTCGATCTGGCCTGGGATCCCGCTCCCGCACTTCTGCCAAGGTTCGGCCGCCTGCTGCCGGCCGAGGATCGGGCGGAATGCGACGTCGACGGTTTGCGGCTGACCATCGCCGCGCTGCTGCAGCCGCGCGGTGGCGTCAAACTGGCGCTGGGCCCAGAGGGGCTCCCCGCCGTCCAGCGCGTCAAGCAGGACCCGACCTTGGTCCAGGCCCTAGTCAGGGCCGAGGCCTGGAAGCACGTCCTCTTCACGCAGGGGTCCGACAGCTTGGAGCGGCTGCACACGGCCGAAGGCGTCGACCGCAGCTACGCCCGTCGCTTGACGCGCTTGGCCTTCCTTTCACCCGCCCTCAAGCGCGCCGTCCTTGAGGGCGTGGCCCTGCCAGACCTGACCCTGCAGAACTTGATGGTCGGCTATCTCCCGCTGGCCTGGGCCGAACAGGAGGCCACCTATCGCCTGCCCAGAGCCAGAGCCCTCTAGGCCAGGCGTGGAAAGCTCCGGCGCTCGGTCCCAGACGGTCTGCTGTCGTCGCGCACAAGCCCAAGCGCGGTGCGTCCCCAGCCGCTCCAATCAAGGAACTGCGAGATGCTGTCGACTTGGTCGTCATGCCGCGCGTTGGGAAATCCGGTCATCTCCTTTCGGAGCGGCTCCAACCAGGGAGCATCCTTCGGAAACATGGCGCGCCCTGCCGCCAGCTTGGCGGCCTGGGCCGCAAACCGGGTCGTCTTGTCTTCCCGAGGTTGGTAGCCATAGACCCTCCAGGTGAGCGGCTCGCGCGACTTTGGTCGAACGACGGCCTCGTATCTGAGCTCCTGAAGCAAGGGCCGCCCCGAGCCGGCGTCTTCGATGAGGATCAGTTCGGGCCGCCATCGCCCGCGACTGGCGCGCACCCGCTCAACGAGATCCGGGAACGTGGCGCGGAAGCGCTCCACGTCCAACAGGAGCCAGGCGACGCCATCGAAGCCCCAGGTGGTGCAGACCGAATAGTCCGCCGTCAGCTCTGGACCCATGGCCGTATCCCAGCTCTGGACAACTTGCTGAAAATCGTTGCGGGCCGGCGCCGTGTCGTAACGGTGAATATCCTCCCAGCGGACAAGGTTGCTCTCGGCTGGCGTTGGATCCTGCAGATACTGAGCCGAAAAAGCGGTCGGACCAAGCTCGATGCGCAGTTGATCGAGCACAGCACGAGACTGGTGTTGTGGAAACAGAAGCTCACCGGGTTCAACGCTTTTGATTTTCCCCTGACCGAGCGGAATTTGGGCCTGCGCCTGGGCGATGGCGGGCAGATTCAAGTGCCCAAACAGGCCGGTTTCAATGCAGTGGCCAGGCACGTCCGCCTCGTGTAGGCGCTGGGCGATGACGATAATCCGGCCATTCTCTTGGTCGTTCAGGCGAGAGATCAAGCTACCCTGATAGTAGTCGATCGCGTTCTCACGCATGGTGGGAGCGCTGGCGTCCGCCGCCTTCATCAGGTCATCGACGATGATGTAGTCGGCGCCAAAGCCCGTCGTGGCCCCTCCCACGGAAACAGCCTTACGACCACCGCCGGCGCGTGTGATCAGTTCGCCATCGGCGTTGCGGACTGGCAGCCCGAAGGCGGGAAAAGCCGAGCGATACCATGGCGCCTCGACGACCGATCTGAAATCTCGCGACAGCTTTGCGGCCAGTTCGCTGCCGTAGCTGGCGACCAGAAACCGCTGCGTCGGATCGCGCCCCAACACCCACGCCGGAAACGCTACCGAGACGGTGATGGATTTGAGGTGGCGAGGTGGAATGGTGATCAACTGACGGCGGACGCTTCCCCGGTGAACCTCGCTCAGGCAATGGCACATCGCATCCAAGTGCCAGTTGTCTTTGAGGTCTTCGGCCGGGTTCAGATGCAGAAAAACCCGCTTCAGGAAGAAGGGGAAGCTCGCTTTCAGCAGCGCGTTTAGGCTCTCGCGGCTCATCATCGATCCCCTCCAGAAAGCTTCTGGAGATGGCGTTGAAGCAGCAAATGCTCCTCGCGCGTTAGGCCCGGTCCAGACGATTGAACTTCATCGGCGACAGGCCTCTCGCCATCGATTTTGGCCACGGTGGCGACGGCGCGATA
Organism: Caulobacter sp.; assembly: GCF_965279145.1. Classification (NCBI taxonomy): domain Bacteria; kingdom Pseudomonadati; phylum Pseudomonadota; class Alphaproteobacteria; order Caulobacterales; family Caulobacteraceae; genus Caulobacter; species Caulobacter sp. Next base: position 3,314,872 of record NZ_OZ257139.1, on the reverse strand, counting down.
GTCGCCCGCCATCGCCTTCTCTATGATCCGGGTGGCAATCGCGTCGCGGCGCGCCATCGTCACGCGACGCCCATTTATCGTCGCCGATACCGGGGCATCGAGCGCCTTCAACACTGCGGTCGTCAAGGTGATGGCGCCCTTGGGGCGCCCCTTTGGATTGCCGGACCGGCCGGCTTGAAAGCGGTGGGACTTGGGAGGCTTGCCGTAGCCGACATCATAGTCGGGCTCGTTCTGCGGAGCAGAGCGCGTACGCACCCTGGCCGGTGGAAGTTTGGTTGACGAAGAATTCGTATTACTGGACATAGAAAAATCTCCAAAGTTTAGCTTCTATCGGCTCTCCTCAGTCCTTGCTGCGAGGCTGGAAATAGGGGTGAGTGCTTGAGGTTCAAGGCGCAGCTTGGCCAATTACACTCATGATCGCTGATCGTGGCTCGTGCCTCCCTGATCCAGGCAACTAATTTCCCTGTTCCGACGTGTAGGGAATAATGGCGCTGGAGCAGGCAAAGCGTTGTCGCGACGACGAAATCTGCTCTGGCGCTGCCCTCGCCTTCCCTGTTTCTCGGCGAAATTCGCTGTTTATCGCCGTTGAACAGGCAATTGGGGCGCCGAGCCGGCCAAAGAGGACGGCGGTCCAGGCGTGTAGAGACTGGGCGCGATATTGGCGCGAAAGCGGTCGCGTTCTCGTCTGTTCTGCGAGCGCGATAGTCCGGATTTTCAGGGAATAGTGCCGCAAAGTCCGACGCCTACACGGCACCGGACGCAACAGAGACCTGTTGCTTGGACTGGGTGGCGGAGACGGAGGGATTCGAACCCTCGATACCCTTTTGAGGTATGCCGCTTTAGCAAAGCGGTGCCTTCAGCCTCTCGGCCACGTCTCCTCCTGAGAGGGAGCGGCTGGATAGCCTGTTCGTGGCGACATGACAATGACGCGTTAGCGTAATTCGGTGCGTTAACGTGAAGCTCATACGGCGACGCTAGATAGAACCCTGGTTTGCTGGTTCAGAGCTCCATGTCACCCACGCGTTCCCGCGACTCTAAGGCCGATTTGACTGCCGCACAGGACTCGACGGCGGCGATCGACGCGTCGGGAGCCATGCTCGCTCAGAGCCGCTCCTCGGGCGCGCCACGCGCGCACCCGCAGCGAGGACCGTTCCGGCCAGGCCAACTGATCCCCGCGAGAGCTCGCCTTGAAACCCGCGCTCTGGCGCAAGCCTTCAGACTGTTCGATGCGCTCGTCATGGCGACGCTCTGCGTGATCGCGGCAAGCCTGACGCCTCGAACGACTAGCCAGCTGAGCGCCGTTGTCCCGTTTGCCCTGTCTGCCGCCGTGCTGTTGCTCGCGCTGTATTGCCTGAACGCCTATGCGTTCACCCATCGCGAAACCCTCGCTAGACACCTCCTGCGGGTTACCGCGGCGATCGGCGCCTCGGCGCTTATCGGCACAACGCTGCCCCTCGTCATGGATTCTTCCTGGCGGTTGGAAGGCGAGACGCTCTGGGTCCTGCTGGCGGCGCCGTCTGTTCTCCTTGGCCTTCACGCCGCATGGTGGACAATCATTGCTCGCGGCCGCAGCCAAGGACGCCTCACACCCAATGTCGTCGTCGTCGGAGCCACGGCGAACGCCCAGCATCTTGTGGAAGCGGCGATGCGGACCGGCGAGATCAACATTCTCGGCATTTTCGACGATCGGCTGGAGCGCGCGCCGAACGAGGTCCTGGGCGTACCGGTCCTGGGCGACACCTCGGCTTTGATCGATCACAGGATCATGCCCTATGTGGATCGCGTGGTGATCGCCGTGACCTCGACCGCGGAGACGCGTGTCCAGGCGCTCGTCAGCAAGCTTGAAGTCTTGCCAAACCCGCTCAGCCTGTTCATCGACGTCGGACGTGATGCCGACCGCGACGCGGCGGTCTCCCGGATCGCGGATGCGGCCATCGCCGAACTGAGCGGAGCCAAGATCGACGCTCGCAAGGCCTTCGTGAAGCGCCTGCAGGACCTGGTGGTCACGTTGGCAGGCTTGGTCGTCGCCGCGCCCGTGATGGCTATTGTCGCCGTTACGGTGCGCCTGGACAGCCCCGGCCCGATTTTCTTCCGTCAGCGCCGGCATGGCTTCAACAACGAGGAGATCCTCGTCTGGAAATTTCGCTCGATGCGGCATGACATGACCGACACCGCTTTGAGGCTCCAAGTCAGCGCGGATGACGACCGAGTGACGCGCGTCGGCAAGTTTATCCGGAAGACCAGTCTCGACGAGCTGCCGCAGTTGTTCAATGTGCTGCGCGGCGAGATGTCGATCGTCGGGCCCCGTCCCCACGCGATCGGGATGAAAACCGGTGACGTGGAATCCGCCAAGCTTGTGGCCCAGTACGCCCATCGCCACCGCATGAAGCCAGGCGTCACGGGCTGGGCGGCCATCAAGGGCTCGCGAGGACCTGTCGATACTCCAGAGCTGGTGAGAGAACGCGTCGCCCTCGATGTCGACTATATCGAACGTCAGTCGTTCTGGCTGGACCTCTACATCATCGTCATGACCATCCCCTGCCTGCTTGGGGATCGGTCGACGGTGCGTTGAGCCCGGAAATGTTCTGGCGCGGCGTTCTGGGTTACCTGCCGGTCAACATCGCCCAGGGCGTGATCGGCCTGCTGACCATCGTCCTGTTCACGCGCGTGCTATCGCCAGAAGCCTATGGCGCCTACGCCCTGGCCTTTTCCGTGCTGAGCTTGACGCAGACCGTCCTGCTGACTTGGACAGAAGCCGCAATGGCCCGCTTCCATGCAAAGCGCGTCGAGGACGGTCGACTGCCCGATCACTTCGCCACGATCTATCGGCTCTGGGGCTTCGCCGCGCTCGGAACGCCGGTCATTGCCGCGGCGGTGCTCTGTCTTATTCCCCTGTCCAATCCGATGAAGCTGGCGTTGGGCGCGGCTTTCGCGGCGGTGCTGGTCAAGAGCCTGGCCAAGCTGTCGCAGGAGCGCCGACGCGCGGCCGGCGAGGTTTCCGGCGCCGCGCTGATGGATATCGTCCAGACTGTCGGCGCTTTCGCCCTGGGCCTGATCCTGGCGCTGATCGGGCTAGGCGGCGCGGCGCCACTCCTGGGCGCCGGCGCGATATCGCTGATCTGCCTGCTGTTCGTTCTGCCCGGCGACCTGGCGCGCATGAAAGGCGGCCACTTTGATCGCGCCATGGCCCATGACTATGCCGCCTACGGCCTGCCGGTATCGCTGTCGCTGATCCTGGCGCTGGTTCTGTCGACCACCGACCGGTTCCTGCTGGCGGCCTATCTGGGCGAAGCGACGGTGGGCGTCTATCACGCCGGCTACTCGCTCGGCAGTCGCATCCTGGATGTGGTGTTCATCTGGCTGGGCATGGCCGGCGGACCAGCCCTGGTCGCGGCGCTGGAGCGCGGCGGGCCGACGGCGTTGAAGGATGCGGCCCACGAGCAAGCCTCGTTGATGGCGTTGCTGACCCTACCCGCCGCAACGGGTCTTGCCCTGGTCGCAAAGCCGCTGGCCCAACTGATGGTGGGCGAAGCGCTACATGCCGGGGCCGCGCACGTGACGCCGTGGATCGCCGCCAGCGGCTGGCTATCGGGCGTAACAACCTACTATCTCTTGCAGGCCTTCACCCTGGGCCGCCGTACGCCGCTGCTGATCGCGAGCATGGCCGCTCCGGCGCTCGTCAATGTGGCGTTGAACCTGCTTCTCATCCCGCGCTTTGGCCTGGACGGCGCCTTGTGGGCGACCACCGCCAGCTATGGCGTCGGCGCGTTGACGGCGTGTCTGCTGGGTCGATCGGCCCAGCCCCTGCCAATACCTTGGAACACTCTGGCCAAGGCCGGAGGCGGCTGCCTGCTGATGGCCGCCGCCGTTCTGGCCCTGCCCTCGCCTGGCGGACTTCTTGAGTTGATCCTCAAGGCCGGCGTCGGCGCCGCGATCTATGGCGGCGTGGTGCTGGGACTCGATGTAGACGGCCTTCGCGGCAAGATTCTCAGTATCGCCCGTCGAAAGGCGCGCCCGGCATGACCTCCCCCGTCGTCGAGACCGTGATCAACAACGCAGCCTGGGCATCGGCGGAACCGCGCCTGTCGGTTCTGATTCCGACCTATCGGGATGACCCCTCCGCATTGCTCAAGGCCCTGGATGATCCGACGGCCCGCGCCGAGATCATTGTCCTCGACGATGGCGGCGGAGATGCGGCCCTGGCCGAACGCATCACACGCCGGATCGAACGCCTGCGCGTTCCTGCCCGCTTCATCAAACTCTCGCACAATGAGGGGCGGGCCAGGGGTCGCAATCGACTGGCCAGCCACGCCCGCGCCCGGCACTTCCTGTTTCTGGACAGCGACATGCTGCCGGACCCGCCTAGCTTCCTGTCGCGATGGGCGGCCCTGGCCGAGGGCGAGGACAGTCCGGTCGCGTTCGGCGGCTTCACGCTGGACCAGACCCCCTTGCGGCCGGAGCACGCCGTTCATCGGTCCATGGCGCTGAAAGGCGACTGCACGCCTGCGCCAGAGCGCGCTCGTGAACCCGAGAAACACGTCTTCACTTCAAATCTTCTGGTCCGTCGTGATGTCTTCGACGCCGTCGATTTCGACGAGGGCTTTACCGGTTGGGGCTGGGAAGATGTGGAGTGGGCCATGCGGGTGGGCCAGCTGTATCCCATCCTGCATATCGACAATTCCGCCAGCCATCTGGGGCTCGACACCGCCGCGGCCATCGCGGCCAAATACGAGCAATCGGCCGTCAATTTCGCACGGGTCGTTTCCAGCCATCGTGAGATCGTCAGCGCCTATCCCAGCTACAAGGTCGCCCGGATACTCAAGCGCCTGCCTTGGCGCGAGGTCTGGCGGCCCATGCTGAAGACCTTCGCGCTCAACGAAGCCGCGCCCACGCCCCTTCGCGCCTTCGCCCTGCGGCTGTATCGCGCCGCCCTCTATGCCGAGGCTGTCTGATGCAAGCGTCCCACGAAAAGGTTGACGCCTATGAGCCTGACCGGTCCCTGAAGGGAAAGGTGCGCCGGCAATTGATCCGCCTCGCGCACCGCCGTCCTGCGCGCGTGCGGCTTGAGCGGCCGATGGTGTCGTTCAGCTTCGATGACGTCCCCGCCACCGCCTGCGAGGCCGGCGCGAAAATCCTGGAAGCGCGCGGGCTGCGCGGCACCTACTACGTCGCCGCGGGACTAACGGGGCGCGACGGTCCTATGGGTCGTTTCGCCACGGGTGCTGACGCCGCTCGCCTGCATGCGGCGGGTCATGAGATCGGCTGCCATACCTTCTCGCACCTGGACTGCGGCCAGGCATCTCGCGAGGCGACCCTGGCCGATATCGACCAGAACGCCGAGGCCTTGGCCACCTGGGGCGCGGGTAAGCCGGTCAACTTCGCCTACCCCTTCGGTGATGTCGGTTCGGCCGCCAAGACCCTGCTGGCCTGTCGCTTCAAGACCGTTCGCGCGCTGCACCACGGCCTGATCGCCAATGGCGCGGACCTCAACCAGGCGCCCGCCGTCGGCATCGAGGGAGAGGATGGCGAAGAGGTCGCTCTGAAGTGGCTGGATCGCGCCCATGCCCGCAAGGCTTGGCTGATCCTGTACACCCACGATGTTTCAGAGACGCCGTCACAATGGGGCTGTTCGATCGGAACGCTGGAACGGCTGGTGGACGGCGCGATCAACGCCGGCTTTGACGTGGTCACCGTCGCCGAGGGCGCTCGCCGTATCGGCCTTTAGACCTCGGTCGACGTCTTGTTCCCGAACAGCTTCAAATCCGGCATCTTGACGTCGGATCGGGGCCCGTCGTTGCGGCCTCCGAAGAGACCGATCCAGAAATGGTAGTAGTCGCGCGCCATGTCACGCGGCACGAACAGGCCGTGATTGTAGGGTGTATCGACACCGATCGCGATCGAAGCGTCGGCGTCGCCGTACCATGTCCCAAACAACCGGTCCCAGATCGGCGCAATGGCGAAGTGGCCGGTCGGATGGCTCATGTCGAGCTTGTGGTGCAGACGATGGTGATTGGGCGACTGGATCAGATAGCGGCCGACCCAGCCCCAGTTCGCGTCGATCTTCGAATGGATCAGAAAGCCAATCCCGACGACCAGAACGTTGACGTAGATCATCACGTCGGCCGGAGCGCCCAGAATGGCGATCGGCAAGTTCACGAGGAAAAGGCCCGTAAACGCTGCGGGATGCTGGCGACCGGCGGTGATCACACCAAAGTCCGTCGCCGAGTGGTGGTAGCGATGCAACGGCCAGAAATAGCGCGTGTGGTCGAAGCGATGGGTCCAATAGTCAAAGAAGGTGTAGACGAAGAAATAGACCACCACCTGCAGCGGCAAGGGAAGCGGCGCAGGCCCCAGGGCAACGCCCGTTGTCGCCTTCAACCAGTCATGGATCCAGGCGCCAGAGATCATTGAAGCGCCAAGCATCAAGAAGCGGCCGGCGATGTCAGTGATGTGGGCCTGGCCCAGAACGAAGCAGGCAAGGTCGGTGTTCAGCGAGGCGGTCCGCGCCGTCAGAAGCTGTCGCGCCGAGCAGTTTGGCCAGCCGACGGCTGCGGCCTCGATCCAAAGCGCCGAGGGCAGCAGCATGAAGATCAGGAAGATGTTGTTGAGATGCTCGTGGGTGGAGTCTGTGTCGAGCGTCCTCCCCAGCACGGTGAACGCCAAGTGGGTCGGCGTCACCTTCAGCGCCGTCCACCAAGCCGCGCCGACGACCGCCAGATAGATCAGGAAGCTCAGGATCACCGCCACGCGAACCAGAAAACCGCGCGACCGGCCCGCGCTTTGCGGCGCGGCGAATGCCCCAACCCGCGCATCCGTATCGCCTTGCAGAGTCGCGGGTTTCACCGATGTTGCTCCGCTTCCGCGACGCCACCCAGCGTCAGCCTTGGCTTACTGATAGAGCGCGGCGGTTAAAAGTTGGTGCGGCTAGGCCTGGTCCTGCTGGCGATCGGAGAAGGCGAGCTTGGCGGCGAAGGCCACGAACAGCGCCCAACGGAAGTCATTGTAAACAACAGCTATGCTCTCGGTGAGCGTGACGAGGCTGTAGACCACCAGGAAGGGGAAGGCGAGCAAGGCCCCACGGTCGCGAAAAACCGAGATCAGAGCCAGCGTCATGGTCTGCAGGTAGAAGAGACCCCAGCCGATCAAACCAAAAAAGCCCATGCCGAGCCACTGCTCGAGCCACGAGTTGTGGGCATGGTGAGCCTGAAACCCTGCGTCCTTGGTGATCCAGGCAAAGGCGCTGTAGGCGTCCTTGTTGTCCCAGACAGCGGCGTAGCCGTAACCCAACCAGGGACGGTCCTCGATCTGGGTCATGACGGCCGACCAGATCTTGCTTCGGCCGGTCAGGGTGGCGTCCTTCCCCAGCAGCGCGAAGAAGACATCGGCCGCCAGGAGCAGGAACGTGGTCAGAAGCATGACCCCCGTCACCCCGGCCCAGGTGACCGCCGAGGCTGCGGCGGGGCCGGACTGCGCGATCAGGACGAAGACGATCGCGCCGCCCCCCAGCATCAGCGAGACCAGCGAGGTTTTGGATGTCGACATCAGCACCAACACCAGGGCGAGGAACGCGAAGCCCCACCACAGTTTGGCCCGCGGGGGATTCAGCAGGGCCGCCGCCGCCAACAGACAGAAGCCCAGAGCCATCAGAGAGCCCAGAGCATTCTTTTCCTGCCACAGGCCTCTCCAGGCGCCAGGGAACAGCTCGACCATCACACCGATACGCGGCACCGCCAGACAGACAATGAAACTGGCGACGATGAGAATGGCGAAGGTCGTGGCCACCACCTCGGCCAGTTGCGCCCACTTGTAGCGCGAGGCGAGAGCCAGTCCGCAGATGGTCGTGCAGATCACCGCGAAGCCGCGTCGCGCCGTGACATCCGGAGCGATAGACCAGAAGTAGGACGCCGCCACGACGGTCATCACCAAGATCAGGAAGGGTTGGCGAATGGCGACGCGGAACAGGTTACGCGGATTGAGCGCGATCAGCAGGAAGCCGGCGGCATAGGCCGGCAGATAGGCCACGCGCATGATGCCGCTGGCCGAAGGATCGGCCTTTTCGCCAAACAGCGGCATTTCCCACCCGCCGCTGTAGAGCAGCAGCATGAACACCGCCGCGCAGAAGATCATGATCTGCGGCAGGAGGGGCCCAGCCCTCCCTTGCGGGGTCACGGCAGGATGGCCCGGAGGAAGGCCGGCGCCTGCACCGAGGCCTGATTAAAAAAGAGACCCGCGCATCGGCCGCCGGCCGCGGCCAGGGCGTCCCGCAGTTGGGCGGGCGGACGGACGTCGGGCTGCTGAGCCGAAACCACCAGGATTGACTGGTCCATATGGTGGGCCACGGTGAGCGCGGATTGAGAGCGATCCGTCGACGGACTATCAACGATCACGATCTCGGCGTGACGCCTCAGGGCCGACCAGTATTCAGCACCGGGGATAACGTGGACCTTCTGGCGACCACGCAGGGCGTCGCGATTGAAGCGTGTGACCCACAGTCTGGCGCCGCCGACGCTGTGGGCGGACAGGTACCTGGCGTCAGGCCAGACTCCGCCGTCAGGCTTTGGCGCGGGTGGCTGCACCGTAAAGAAGGCGGAGTCATCGGGCGAGGCCGCGACGGCGGGACCCAGCCGGCCGAAGCGCTCGGGATCGGCGGCCATGGCCTGGTACTGAGCGGAGGTCGCCAGATCCATATCGACCAGCCACGTTTTGCGACCCGCGCGATTGGACGTGAAACGGGCCAGTTCGCGGGCGACGGTCGAGACCCCCTCGCCTCGCCGGGCGGCGACCACCTGGATGACATGCGGGCGCCCAGGCGCTGGCGCGCCCAGTGAGCTCCACAACTCCGCCATCTCGGCGTTCAAATCCACCATCCGTCGAATCGCCGCGCGTTCAAGAGTTACAGGGTAGCGTCATTCCCCTGACGGGCGAAAGGCGACCAAACCACTCACTGCCAGGGCTTCAGCGCTTGACGCCGGCAGTGGCCAGAACCGGGAGGCCCAGAGTGCGGGAGGCCGAGGCGGGTGTCTGCAAACCGGGGCGCAGGAACATCCGAACCAGACCGGCGCAGGCTGCGGAGAACATCGCGAACAGGATTGTCAGGGCCAGGATCGGCTTCTTCAGGCTCTTGCCCTGCGAGGGAGCCACAGCGCGCTGGACGATGCGGATATTGTCACTGGCTTCCGAGGACATCCGGCGCTGAGCCTCGTCCTGCTGCTCCTTGACCGTAAAGTCGCGGACGTTGGTCGACAGCACATCGCGATCACGGGTGAGAGCGTTGAACTGGGGCTCAAGTTCCGAGAGCCGCATCAGCCGCTGGTTCACATCCATGACCTGGTGGCTGTATTCGGCCAGGGACTCGCGCAGGGCCGCGACTTCGGCGTTCAGGTCATTTCGTGTGGTCTGCAGGGTCTGCCAGATCGGATTGGGCCCGCTGCGGCGAGCGCCTTCGCCGTTGGTGCGGCCGGCGGCGACACCCTGCTCCAGTTGAGCGATCCGGGCGTCGATGTCGCGCACCGGCGTGGCGTCTGGCTTGTAGACCGCCAGGAGCCCCTCGCGATCCAGCTTCAGCTGGGTGAGCTTGGCCAGCGCCGTCATGTCGTTGTCGCGATAGAGCACCGTCTCGGTCGGCGTGCGTCGCAGCTCCGCCTCGACAGCGGCCAGCCGGCCGATGCGGTCCTGAAGCTGGGCCTCGATCGAATACTTCTGCTGCTCGACCTGCGACTGCAGCTGCGTCAGCGTGGTCTTCTGCGAGGTGAAGTCGCCAATATCGTTGCTCGACAGGAACGACTGATAGCTGGCGTCGGTCTCGGCCAGCTTTTGCTCGAAGATATCCCGCTGCCGCTGCAACACCCGATCATCGGCGCCGATCAACAGGCCGCGACGATAGGTCAGATATTCTTCCAGAAGGGTGTTGAGGACCTTCTCGGCCATGTCGGGATTTTGGTGCTGGTAAGCCAGCCGGATGATCGAATTGTCGGGCGCGGTCTCTATCTTTAGGCTCTTGGCGATGCTGTCGCGCCCCAGGGCGATCAGCTTGCGTTTTCCCTCGGGCGTCGCGCCAGCATACTTGCCGGCTTGAGCCGGGAAGATGTTCACGAACCCAATCTTGCGGATCACCCGCTCGCGCAGCTCGCCACTGCCCAGGATCTCGGCTTCCGACTGGATGACCTGATCGACGTCGGGGACGGCGCCGCGGGCAGCATCGCCGGCCTTCGGCTCGTAGACATACTCCTGGCCCAGGCGAACAAAGAGGCTGGATTGAGCGGTGTAGCTCTTCTTCTGGGTCATCGAGAATCCGACGCCCAGCGCCAGGATCACAAGGAAGACGGCCAGCATCAGCCCGCGTTCGCGCCACAGCAGAGTGACAAAGTCGGTAGGCGCGTAGCGCGCACGCGTGGCCCAGTCGCGTTGCGACGGCGGGTCATGCGGCACACTGGTCCAGGCGCTCGTCGTCGACATGCGAATCCGAAGGGTTCAATCTCGGCTTCAAACTGGTCCGCCCGCCCTTAAGGCTTCGTTACCCATTCCTGTTAAGAGTTGCCGCATGCAAAGGCGCACGCATCTCTCGACGGCTTTGGCCCTCATGCTCCTGACCAGCGGCGTGACCGCCTGCGGCCACGTTGACGGCGAGCCCCTGACCCCCGCCCCTCGCCCGACCGGCTCGTTCCCGAATATCGGCTATGCCGACTGGAGCGACGACGAGCCGTCCTATCGCTTCTATCCAGGCGACGAGGTCGAGGTGAACGTGCAGTCGGCCCCCGAGTTGAACAAGAGCGCCATCGTGCAGCCGGATGGGCGTATCGCCCTGCCCCTGCTGGGTCCGGTAATGGCCGCCGACCGCACGATCTATGAATTGGAAGACGCGGTCACAGCCGGCTATTCCACCCAGCTGTTGAGACCGCAGGTGCAGATTTCGGTCAAGACGGCGACGCCGCTCAAGGTGTTCGTTGGCGGAGAAGTCGGAAACCCGGGCGTCTATGATATGCCCGGCGATGTGGACGCTCTCCGGGCGGTCATCCAGGCCGGCGGCTTCAAGAGCACATCCAAGCGCAGTCAGGTCGTGATCATTCGTCGCGGCCCCAACGGTCGCGCCATGATGCGCACGGCGGATCTGCTGAAGGGGCTGACCAATCCCGGCGGCGGCGTGGACCTGATCCCGCTTCGCCGGTTCGACATCGTCTACGTCCCGCGCAGCGGCGCGGCGGAGACGGGGCTATTCATGCAGCAGTATTTCCGTGACCTGCTGCCCATCAGCTTCAGCTACGCGATCAACGGCGTCGGCCAGTAGGCCCGCCCCGCGATCGGCGGGAGCGCTGAACCCGACGATCGGGTTCAGCCGTGGGCCAGCCATTCGCGAGCGGCGCGTTGGGCTTCGGCGACATCCTCGCTGGCCATCTCCTGCGAGATTTCCTTGCGATAGACCTTGGCCTCGACCGAACCACGCATGGCGGCGAGGTTGAACAGCATGTGGGCCGAGACATAATCCAGCGGCGCGCCGCCTTGACCGGTCGAATACAGCAGACCCATGCGGAAAAGTTCGTCGCCCGACGACTCGGCGGTGGGCAACGGCAGGACGTGGGCCGGAGGCGGTTCGATGTTCATCATCATGGCTTCATCTCCTCTTTCAAACCCCCACCGGCGTTCTGCCGGATCCGGGTCTGGATGCAGAGAAGTCCATCGCCGCTGAATATATAGTTAAGCCCGAGAACATCATGAACTTGCCTGCGAATACAGGGATTATTCACGGTTATTACTAGGCGTAAACGCCTATATACAGCGAGTTAACGCCCTCGCTTTCCAAAGAGCGCCCTCCGCCCTCTTCAGCGGCTTTTCCCAACACAGGAGACCCGGAGAGCCGCGATTCCGCTTTCAGCCGAAAGCCTTTTGCAAGGTTTCGCGGGCGGCCAAGCTCTCAAGCAAGACCTCCGCCGCCTGGAATTCCGTCGAAAGGATGCCGCATTTTTTTCATGGCGCAAACGACCACGAGCCCGGGAAGCGGGCGATGGACAATAGGCCGCGGATAAAAAACTTGCCCACTTGCTCGTCCAATCCTTCGCAGGGACACGCGCCCGAACGACTTCGGAGACTGCTCACCTGACATCTCCATTCAGGCGCGGTTCAGCCGGTCAGAGCCAGCATGGCTTTCAAGGTCGAGGGACTAGGCGTGCTCAGGCCGCCCGACAACAAGGAGTAGCAAGATGAAACGCCTGTTGCTTACGATCGCCGCCGTCGCTTCGGTCGCTGGACCCATGGTCGCGATGGGAACGGGAGCCGCCGCCCAGGACCGGGGCCGCTGGGACCATCGCGATGATCGCCGTGACGATCGCTGGGATGACCGTGGAAGCCACCATCACGATCGTGGCGGCGACCGGGACGACCGCTACGGGTACCGGCACGAAGGCCGCTGGGACCGCGACCGCTGGGATGGCGGGCGGCATAACGGCTACTACTACAACAACCGCTTCTATTACGGCGCGCCGCCGACCAGCTATTATGGCCGGCCAAGCTACCGGCCGGGCTACGAGTCCTGGCGTCGCGGGGCCTATCTGCCCGCCTATTATCGGGGTGGCGGTTACGTCGTGCATGACTATGGGCGCTATCGCCTGCGCCACCCGCCGCGCGGCTACTACTGGTACAGAACAGGCAATGACTACGTCCTGGCGGCCATCGCCACGGGGCTTATCTTTGACGTGATCAGCAACTACTAGACCTCGCCTCTTCCTGAAATCGCGGGATGGCGTCCTGGCCAATAGCTGGGACGCCGTCTTGCCGCCACATGCGCCGCTCAAGCGCCGCGGATCTGGCCAACGCGCCCGATTGCGAAGTCATTTCGACCGCAATCCAGGGCCAGCGTAGGTCTGGCGTCACAATCCGACGCCGCAGAAATCCAAGGCGCTCCCATGAAGACCCTTCGTATCTCCGCCGCCGCTCTCGTCATTGGCTTCACCGGTTACGCCGGCGCGGCGCTTGCCCAGCAAACCGCTCCGCCGCCCGCCCAGACGATGACTACCGATATGCCGGCCCCGACACCGCCGGCGCCCCTGCAAGATCCCGCAACGCAACCGACGCCGCCCCCGATGCCGCAGGCGGACAGCGCCACGACGGCGGCGAGCCCAACCTCCGCGACCGTTTCCGACAGCAAGCTCGCCACCGATGCTGACGCCTCGGCGAAGACCAAGGCCAAGAAGCACAAGCGCCCGATAGAGCAGCCGTCGCCTGACGCGCCCAAGCCCAACTAGGTCGACACCGGCCCCGAAAAAGGGCCCGCCGCGAAAGCGACGGGCCCTTTGCCTTGCGGAAAGCCCTGCGGCCTAGAGGCCCAGCTTGGACTTCAACAGATCGTTGACGGTGGCCGGATTGGCCTTGCCGCCCGTCTCCTTCATCACCTGGCCGACGAACCAGCCAATCGCCTGGGGCTTTTCCTTCACGGCTTCGGCCTTGTCGGGATTGGCCGCGATGAGCTTGTCGATCGCCGCTTCGATGGCGCCCGTGTCGTTGATCTGCACCAGGCCGCGTTTCTCGACGATCTCAGCAGGACGGCCCTCGCCGGCCCACATGTGCTCGAAGACTTCCTTGGCGATCTTCGATGAGATGGTGCCGTTCTCGATCAACTCGACCAGCTGGGCGATGTCCGAAGACGGCAGCGGCGAGGCGGCGATCTCGTGGCCGTGGGCCGACAGACGCGCCAGCAACTCGTTGGTCACCCAATTGGCCACCAGCTTGGCGTCGCGTCCCTTGGCGGCGGCTTCGAAATAGTCGGCCCGGTCACTCTCGATGATCAGCACGCCGGCGTCATAGGCCGACAGGCCGTACTGGCTCTGCAGGCGCGCCTTCTTGGCGTCCGGCAGCTCCGGCAGGGTGGCCTCCAGCGCCTTGACCCATTCGGAGTCCAGGATCAGCGGCAGCAGGTCCGGATCGGGGAAGTAGCGATAGTCATGCGCCTCTTCCTTCGACCGCATCGAGCGGGTCTCGACCTTGGTCGGGTCGAACAGGCGGGTCTCCTGATCGACCTTGCCGCCGTCCTCCAGGATCTCGATCTGGCGACGGGCCTCGTATTCGATGGCCTGCTGGATATAGCGATACGAGTTGACGTTCTTGATCTCGCAGCGCGTGCCCAGGTGGCTGAAGCTGCCGGTCTCGCGGAACTTCTCATAGTCGCCTGGGCGGCAGACCGAGACGTTCACGTCGGCGCGCAGGTTGCCCTTGTCCATGTCGCCGTCGCAGGTGCCCAGATAAACGAGGATCGTGCGGATCTTCTTCACATAGGCCGCCGCTTCTTCCGAAGAGCGCATGTGCGGCTTGGAGACGATCTCCATCAGCGCCGTGCCGGCCCGGTTCAGGTCGACATAGGTGGCGTTGGGGTTGAGATCGTGGATCGACTTGCCCGCGTCCTGTTCCAGGTGCAGTCGCTCGATGCCGACGTCGAAGGTCGTGCCATCGTCGCGCTCGACGGTGACAACGCCCTCGCCGACGATCGGCTGGTCGAACTGGCTGATCTGATAGCCCTGCGGCAGGTCGGGGTAGAAGTAGTTCTTGCGGTCGAAGCGGCTCTTCAGATTGATCTTGGCCTTCAGGCCCAGACCCGTCTTGACCGCCTGCTCGACGCAGAAGCCGTTCAGCACCGGCAGCATGCCGGGCATGGCGGCGTCCACCAGGCTCACCTGCTCATTGGGGCCCGCGCCAAAGCCGACGGCGGCGCCGGAGAACAGCTTGGACTTGCTGGCGACCTGGGCGTGGATCTCCAGGCCCAGAACGATTTCCCACGGACCGGTGCGGCCTTGGATGGTTTTGGATTCTTGCGTCATGCGCCTCTCTTACACCGAGCGCGCCGTGCCGGAAAAGCCTTAGGCCGAAGGGTTTGATCGTCGAGCCAGACGAGCGGGGCGGTCCTGTTGGCGCCAGCACCCTGCGCGGAGCAAAGCCACTGTTCTGTGGGCGCTCGATACGCCACGCTAAGGCTTCGAACCAATCGCTTTAAGCGATCGGCGATTAAGGCGCCTTCTTGTCGGAAAGGGCGCCATTGTTTGCTCTACGGAACCTCGCGGCATGCCTCTCGTTTACTTCGGTGAATAAGGAAAGCTGAGGAGGACATCATGACCGCCCTGAACCAAACCTTGAACCTCGACCCGATTGAGTCGCGCCCGTCGCGCGCAGCACGTCCCGCCGTCAACGCTCCGCTGGCCGCCAGCGATGGCTCGGACATGTTCGTCAACACGCCGGTCTATGCCCGGACGCCCAAGCGCAAGGCGAGCAACAATCTGCCGCTTCTGGTCGGCGCGCCCGTTTTGCTGGTCGCCGCCGGCGCCATGGCCTGGGTGATGATGGCTTCCCCCGCCCAGACGCCCGCCGGAACGGAGCAACCCGCCGAGATGGCCGTGGTCGACAGCGCCCCGCTGACCACGCCGGTTCCGCCGGCCGCAGCGACGCCCGCGCCGATCCCGACGCCCTTCGAGACCGCCGCTGTCGAAGCGCCCGCCCCGCGCGCCACGGCCCCGGTCAGGACCGCCGCGCCCCGCGCTCAGGCAGCCCGCCGAGCCGCTCCGGTTCAGGCCGCCGCGCCTGACGCCAGCGCCGCTTCGTCAAACGTGAGCGCCACCGTTCCGGCCGCGCCCACGGTGATCGTGGCTGAACCGGCGCCACTGGTCATTCCCGCCCCCGTGGCCCCGGCGCCCACGCCGGAGCCGGTGACCCCGATGGTCCCGCAATAATCCCCTGAACTGAAAAAGGGCGGCTCCTCCCGGAGCCGCCCTTTCTTTTGTCAAAGGCTCAGCGGCCGGTCACCACCAGCGCGCGGCCTTGGCCGTGAAGCCGGCAGCCTTTTCCAGCGCTCCGGCGACCGAGAAGACGGTGCCTTCGTCCAGCGGCTTGCCGATGATCTGCAGACCCAGCGGCAGGCCGTTGGCGTCCAGACCGGCCGGCAGCGACAGGCCCGGCAGACCCGCCAGGTTGGTCGTCACCGTGAAGACGTCGTTCAGGTACATGGCGATCGGATCGTTGCTGTTCTCGCCCAGACCGAAGGCCGCCGAGGGGGCGGTCGGGGTCAGCAGCGCGTCGCAGGTTTCCCAGGCCTTGTCGAAGTCCTCGGCGATGCGGCGACGCACCTTCAGGGCCTTCAGGTAGTAGGCGTCGTAATAGCCGGCCGAGAGCACATAGGTGCCGATCAGGATGCGGCGCTTGACCTCGTCGCCAAAGCCCGACGCCCGGGTGTTTTCATAGATCTCGGTCAGGTTGGCGCCGTCTTCGCGCAGGCCGTAGCGCATGCCGTCGTAGCGGGCCAGGTTCGACGAGGCCTCGGCCGGGGCCACGATGTAGTAGGCCGGCAGGGCGTACTTGGTGTGCGGCAGCGAGACCTCAACGATCTCGCAGCCGGCGTCCTTCAGCCACGCGATGCCGTCGGCCCACAGCTTCTCGATCTCGGCGGGCATGTTGTCGACGCGGTATTCCTTGGGAATGCCGATCCGCAGGCCCTTGACCGACTTGCCCACGAACAGGCTGAAGTCTGGCACGTCGACGTCGAGGCTGGTGGAGTCCTTGGGGTCATGGCCGCACATCGAGGTCAGCAGCAGGGCCGCGTCCTCGACGGTCTTGGCGATGGGGCCGGCCTGGTCCAGCGAGCTGGCGAAGGCGACGACGCCCCAGCGCGAGCAGCGGCCATAGGTGGGCTTGATGCCCACGGTGCCGGTGAAGGCCGCCGGCTGGCGGATCGATCCGCCGGTGTCGGTGGCGGTGGCGCCCAGGCACAGGCCGGCCGCCACGGCGGCGGCGCTGCCGCCCGACGAACCGCCGGGGGTCAGGGCCTTGTCGCTGGCGGTCGAACGCCAGGGGTTGATCACCGGACCGAAATATGAGGTCTCGTTCGACGAGCCCATGGCGAACTGGTCAAGGTTCAGCTTGCCCAGCATCACCGCGCCGTCGCGCCAGAGCTGGCTGGTGACGGTCGATTCGTACTGCGGAATGAAGCCTTCGAGGATCTTCGAGCAGGCCGTCGTCTGGACGCCCTTGGTGCAGAACAGGTCCTTGATGCCCAGCGGAACGCCGTCCAGCGGCCCTTCGACGCCCAGGGCGCGACGGGCGTCAGAGGCGGCCGCCATCGACAGCGCCTGTTCCGGGGTTTCCACGACGAAGGCGTTCAGCGCGCGCGCCGCCTCGATCGCCTCGATATGGGCGGTGGTCAGCTCGACCGAGGTGAACTCGCCGGCGTTCAGGCCGTCCAGCGCGCCCTTCAGGGTCAGGGAGGTCAGGGCGCTCATTATTCGACAACCTTGGGCACGACGAAGAAGCCGTCGATCGACTTGGGGGCGTTAAAGGTCACGGCGGTGACATCGCCGCCCATGGTCACCACATCCTCGCGCAGCGGCGCGCCGGCGCCGACCACGCTGGTCAGCGGCTCGACACCGTCGGTGTCGACCTCGGCCAGCTGTTCGATCCACGCCATGATGCCGTTCAGTTCCTGAGCCAGCGCCTCCAGGCGCTCCTCGGGTTCGGCGATCCGCGCGAGCCGCGCGACCTTGCGCACTGTGGCGACGTCAATGGCCATGGGGGCCTCCTGAATTCCAAGCGCGTGGGTTAGCCGTGCGAGGGGCGCTTTGACAAGTCGTTCCCCGTGATAAGAGGGGCAATGCCCGTACTCGACATCGAAGAATTCGCCGCCGCCCTCCCCGACTACCTGCCGATCGTCGGTCTCGACCCCGGCGAGAAGACCATCGGTGTGGCCGTTTCCGACGTCACCCTGACGGTCGCCAGCCCCCTGGCCCTGATCCGGAAGACCAAGTTCAGCGAGGACGCCGCGACGCTGTTCCAGCTGATGGGCAGCCGCAAGGCGGCCGGGATCGTCATCGGCCTGCCGATGAACATGGACGGCACCGAGGGCGTTCGCTGCCAGTCCAACCGGGCGCTGGGCCGCAACCTGCTGCGCCTGCAGCCGCACGTGCCGATCACCTTCTGGGACGAACGGCTGTCGACGGCGGCCGTGACCCGGGTGCTGATCGAGGAGCACGACGTCAACCGCAAGCGTCGCGGCGAGGTCGTGGACAAGATGGCCGCCGGCTGGATTTTGCAGGGCGCGCTGGAGCGCATGCGGGGGATACGGGAAGCTGCGGGCAAGGTTTGATCGGCTGAAATCCTCCCCCTGAAGGGGGAGGTGGTCGCGCAGCGACCGGAGGGGGAAGTGGGCTGAGGCTGCATCACTTCCCTCTCCGTCGGCTTCGCCGACACCTCTCCCCTCGGGGAGAGGACTTGTTGCGCACGACTTCGCGACCTCGCGCGGAAACCGCCGAGTTGGTGGGAAGGGTCGCGGAGCGTCCGGACCACGTCCGGATGTGAGTTAGAGAAGTACCGTTTCGACGAAGCCGTTCGCTCCGCGTGACCGTTCTGGCGAAAGCGTTTCCGGCTCGGCGGTGTTGGCGCCTCCTCGTCCATGCCTCCGACGGGCGGGCGGGAGAGCGACTCCCGTCCGGAACGCGGACCTTTCAGTCCGCCTGCCCCCCTGCCGACCCTCGAGGTCACGTCGTTTTAGTTTTCCACGGCCGACCGCCGCCAGAGACAACGAGGTTGGCGGCTTTCACCCGCCATCGGACAGAGCGTTTCCCGCTCGATCACACCCCGCCGCCGCTTGGTCGCTGGCCTAGCGCCCTTCCCAACGACGAGGTGCGATGATTATGCGGCAGGTTTTAAGAGGGCTGCGTCGATTGTCTGGACGCCCGTGTCGATCCTCCCTCTAGCGGGGGAGGTGTCGGCAAAGCCGACGGAGGGGGAAGTTCCGCTGAATCAATGCGGTGCTCCCCCGCCGCCCCCCATTTGCATGGGGACCGCCTCCCCCTTCAGGGGGAGGACTTGGGGCGTCGATCCCCGCGCCCATCCGGGGACGGCGCGATCGCAATCCCCGTGGTCGCGCCTTCCCTCTCCCGGCAAAGCCGCCTAAGACACCGTTTCATGACGGCCAAGCCCCATGATCCCGCCCGCGTCGCCCTCGACGCGATCCGCGCCCGCGCCTTTGCGTTCCCAAAGCGCCATTTCCTGTCCGCCGGCGACCTGAACGCCCCCCAGGCGGCCGACCTGCTGGACCTGGCCGAGGCGTTCGTCGCCTTCAACCGCCAGACCTCCAAGTCGCTGGACCTGCTCAAGGGCCGGACGCTGATGAACCTGTTCTTCGAGAACAGCACCCGCACCCAGTCCAGCTTCGAGATCGCCGGCAAGCGCCTGGGCGCCGACGTCGTCAATATGAGCCCGCGCACCTCGTCGATCACCAAGGGCGAGACCCTGATCGACACCGCCGTGACCCTGAACGCCATGCGCCCCGACCTGCTGGTGGTGCGTCACGCCTCCTCGGGCGCGGCGTCCTTGCTGAGCCAGAAGGTCAGCGGCCACGTGATCAACGCCGGCGACGGCCAGCACGAGCATCCGACGCAAGCCGTGCTGGACGCCCTGTCGATCCGCCGCGCGTTCGGCCGGGTCTCGGGCCTGACGGTGGCGATCTGCGGCGACGTGCTGCACAGCCGCGTGGCGCGCTCGAACGTCTCCCTGCTGCACACCCTGGGCGCCAGCGTGCGGCTGGTGGGTCCCGCCACCCTGATGCCGGCCCAGGCCGAGCGCTGGGGCGTGACGGTGCACCACGACATGAAGTCGGGCCTGGCCGGGGCCGACGTGGTGATGATGCTGCGCCTGCAGCTGGAGCGGATGCAGGGCGGCTTCGTGCCCTCGACCCGCGAATATTTCCGTTTCTACGGCCTGGACCGCGAAAAGCTGGCCCGCGCCGCGCCGGGGGCCAAGGTCATGCATCCCGGTCCGATGAACCGGGGTGTGGAGATCGATTCCGACGTGGCCGATGATCCGGCCGTCAGCCTGATCCAGGACCAGGTCGAGATGGGCGTCGCCGCCCGAATGGCGGTGCTGACCAGCCTGGCCGCACGGCTGGAGGCCGACCAATGAATTCGCCCCAGCCCCTGGCCTTCACCAACGCCCGCCTGGTCGATCCCGAGAGCGGTTATGACGGCCCCGGCGGCGTCATCGTCTCGGAAGGCGTGATCTCCGACGTCGCCAAGGGCCGCGAGTTCGGCAAGCTGGGCAAGGGCGTGCGCGTGGTCGACTGCGGCGGCGCCATGCTGGCCCCCGGCCTGATCGACCTGCGGGTCAAGACCGGCGAGCCCGGGGCCGAGACCAAGGAAACCCTGGCGTCAGCCGCGCGCGCCGCCGCCGCCGGCGGCGTGACATCGATCGTGGTTCAGCCCGACACCGATCCGGCGGTCGATGATCCCAGCGTGGTCGACTTCATTCTGCGCCGCGCCCGCGACATCGACAGCGCCCGCATCCTGTGCGCCGGAGCGGCGACCAAGGGCCTGAAGGGCGAGCAGATGGCCGAGATCGGCCTGATGCGCGAGGCCGGCTGCGTCTACATCACCGACGCCGACCGCCCGATCGTCGACAGCAAGGTCTTTCAGCGTATCCTGACCTACGCCAAGGGCTTCGACGCCCTGCTGGCCCACCGGCCGATGGACATGTGGCTGGCCAGGGGCGGCGCGGCGATCGGCGGCGAGTTCGCCGGGCGCCTTGGCCTGCCCGCGATCTCGCCGATGGCCGAGCGGATCATGCTGGAGCGCGACATCGCCCTGCTGGAAGCCACCGGCGGCCGCCTGCTGGTGGATCAGATCACCAGCGCCGGCGCGCTGGAAACCCTGGCGCGCGGCAAGGCCAAGGGCCTACGGCTGCACGCCAGCGTGTCGATCAACCACCTGTCGTTCAACGAGCTGGACGTGGGCGACTATCGCACCTTCGCCAAGCTCTCCCCGCCCCTGCGCGGCGAGGACGACCGTCAGGCGCTGATCGAGGCGCTTGCTTCGGGCCTGATCGACATCGTCGTGTCCGCCCACGCGCCAGCTCCGGCCGAGGACAAGCGCCTGCCGTTCGACGAGGCGGCGCCCGGCGCCATCGGTCTGGAGACCCTGCTGCCGGCCTTGCTGTCGCTGTACCATGACGAGCGCCTGCCGCTGGTCGACATGATCCGCACAGTGACCCTGGCCCCCGCCGAGCTTCTGGGCCTGCGCGGCGGCCGCATCGCGCCCGGCGCGCCGGCGGACCTGGTTCTGTGTGACATCGACGCCCCGATCATCGTCGATGCGGCCAAGCTGCTGTCGAAGTCCAAGAACTCGCCGTTCGACGGACGCAGGCTGCAGGGTCAGGTGCTGATGACGCTGGTGGATGGGCGTGTGGTGCACCGGGCTGAGGGATAAGCCGGCAATGGCAAGGATTGACAATCCTTGGCAAAATCCTCTCACTGCCGTCAGAGGTGCATGATGGCGACCATGAACGTTTCCCTGCCTGACGCCATGAAGGACTGGGTGGAAGGCCGCGCCGAGACCGGGCGCTACAGCAATGCCAGCGACTATGTTCGCGACCTGATCCGCCGAGACCAGGAACGCGCCGAAAAGATCGCCGCGATGCAGCGTCTGATCGATGAAGCCGAGGACAGCGGCGTCAGCTCCAGTTCCATGGACGACATCCTCGCCGCGGCGCGTCGCCGGCTGCGGGCCAGCGCGGATGGCCTATAGGCTCAGTCGCAAGGCCGAGGCGGATATCCTCGACATCTATCTGACCGGAGCGGGCGCGTTTGGCGAAGACCAAGCCGAGCGCTATCACGCCGGATTGCAGCAGACCTTCGAATTTCTCTCCGACTTCCCGCGCGCCGCACCTGAACGCGCCGAACTCGGCCGCGCGTCACGCGTCCACTCCTACAAGAGCCACATCATCATCTACAGGCTCGACGGAGCGGACATCTTCATCCAGCGCGTTCGCCATGGATCCGAGGATTGGCTTCCCTGAAGGGGCCGGCCGCGCGTTTTGCTCACCCGCCGAGTCTCCTGCTACAAAGCTCCACAAGCAATCCTTGCGCGGCGGTTGAAATCGCGCGCAACTCGCCTTAGGGTCGAAACGTGCAAGATCTCGCTCAAGCCGTCTATCTCACGCTCGCGATCACCGTCGTCGGAGGCTACCTCCTCGGCTCGATCCCGTTCGGGCTGATCGCCACCCGCCTGGGCGGGGCCGGCGACATCCGCAAGATCGGGTCGGGCAATATCGGCGCGACCAATGTGCTGCGCTCGGGCCGCAAGGACCTGGCGGCCATCACCCTGCTGGGCGACGCCGGCAAGGGCGTGCTGGCCGTGCTGCTGGCCCGCTGGCTGACCCATGACACCGCCGCTATCGTCGCCCTGGCCGGCGGCGCGGCGTTCCTGGGCCACCTGTTCCCCGTCTGGCTGAAGTTCAAGGGCGGCAAGGGCGTGGCCACCTTTTACGGCGTGCTGCTGGCCGCCTGCTGGCCCGTGGGCGTGCTGGCCGCGATCACCTGGATCGCCATGGCGGCCCTGTTCCGCATCAGCTCGCTGGCCGCCCTGGCCGCCGCCGCCCTGGCCGCGCCGTTCGCCCTGGCCACCGACCAGCCCTATCCGATGCTGCTGCTGGCCCTGTTCATGGCCGTGCTGATCTTCATCCGCCACCGCGAGAACATCGCCCGCCTGCTGAAGGGCGAGGAGCCGAAGATCGGCAAGAAGAAGACGGCGGAGACCCCGCCTCCCGCCGCATGACCCCCATTTTCGCATGACCTTGGGCCGACTCTCGGACATCCAGCGCCTGGCCTGGCTGCGGCTGGCGCGCACCGAGACGGTCGGCCCCGTCGCCTTCGAGCACCTGCTGGCGCGCTTCGGCACGCCCGAGCGGGCGCTTTCCGCCCTGCCCGACCTCTCCCGCCGGGGCGGTCGCGCCACGCCGCTGAACATCCCCCTGCGCGAGACCATCGAGCGCGAACTGGAGGCCGGCGCGGCCATGGGCGCGCGGCTGCTGTGCGGCTGCGAGCCCGACTTCCCGGCCCGCCTCGCGGCCCTCGATCCGCCGCCGCCGGTGCTGTGGGCGCTGGGCCGCGCCGAGCTGCTGCCCCGGCCCAGCGTCGCCATCGTGGGGGCCCGCATCGCCTCGGCCGGCGGCCAGCGCTTCGCCCGCCAGCTGGCCGCCGAGCTGGGCGAGGCCGGCCATGTCATCGTCTCGGGCATGGCGCGCGGTGTCGACGGCGCGGCCCACGAGGGCTCGATGCGCACCGGATCGGTGGCCGTGCTGGGCGGCGGGATCGGCGATATCTATCCGCCCGAACATGCTTCCTTGCACGCCCGCCTGGCCGTCGAAGGCTGCGTGGTCAGCGAGAGCGCGCCCGACCGCCGCGCCCAGGCCAAGGACTTCCCCCGCCGTAACCGCATCATCTCGGGCCTGTCGCTGGGCGTGGTGGTGGTCGAGGCCGAGCTGAAGTCCGGTTCGCTGATCACCGCCCGCCTGGCCGCCGAACAGGGCCGCGACGTCTTCGCCGTGCCCGGCTCGCCGCTGGATCCCCGCGCCCGGGGGACCAACGACCTGATCCGCCAGGGCGCCATCCTGTGCGAGGGCGCCGAGGACGTGCTGCGTTCGCTGTCGGGCCAGACCCACCTGCGCGAACGCGACCGGGCCTATGACGGCGAACCCGAGGCCGATGTCGATTTCGACGCCCTGCGCGAGCGGCTCGCCGGGCTGCTGTCGCCGACGCCGGTGTCGCGCGACGAACTGGTCCGGGCCACGGGCGCGCCGACCTCGGCCGTGATGGCGGCGCTGGTGGAGCTGGCCCTGGCGGAACGGGCGCTGCTGCTGGCCGGCGGTCTGGTGGCGGGCGCCTGAAACAGCGCTGCATTGCCACGCCTGGCCGTTTGGCGCGTTGTGGCTGTTTCGCCAGGCCAAGGAACGCCCATGCCCGAGTCGAGACTGAAGCCGGGAGTCGATGTGCCCTGGATGACCAGTTGGTCGGAAGAGGAAGGCCTGGGCGTGCGTCCCTGCCCCAGCATCGGCGGACGGCTGGCGGTCTGCCAGGTCGAACGTCCCGGCTTCGGACGCCCGCAATATTCGATGAACCACTTCCGGCGGCAGCGGGAAGCGGTGATCCAGATGCGCTGTCCGATGTGCGGCGAGCCGACGCCCGACGGCGACCGCTGGACCCAGATCGCCCACCGCAAGCCCGCCGCCGCGCTTCGCGCCAAGGGCCTGGGCGGCTACCTGCCGCCCGCCTTGCCCGACGACCAGATCATCATCGACGCCGGCTCGATCCCGCCGCTGCACGAGGCCTGCGCGCGGCACTCGATGGAGCACTGCCCGCATCTTCGCGCCCAGGCCGACGCCGAGGTGCGGCCGTTCCCCGCCCAGTGGATCATCGCGCCGCTGATGGTGCAGGTCGTCGCGCCGCCCGCGCCGCTGGCGGTCCTGACCACGCGGCCCGCCCCGCCGCCGCCCGCCGTGGTCGGCTTCATGCAGATCTTCGGCCTGACCGAGGAGCGCGGCAAAAGCCCCAGAAGGACCGGCCGGACCCGCCTTCGCTGATATTTGGCTGTAACTTTCCAGCAAGCTGAGCGAATACCCAGCAATGGCGGCGGGCCGCCACGTTCGGGAATCAAGATGAGCCAGCAGACCGTCGCCGAAACGTTCAACAGCGCCGTACAGGCCAGTGGCGAGGGGCGTGGCGAAGACGCCGAGGCCGGCTTTCGCGCCGTACTGGCCGCCGATCCCAACCATGCCGAGGCGCAGTTTGGCCTGGGGCTGACCCTGATGGGCGCGCGCCGCTTCAACGAGTCGGTCGAGCCGCTGCGCAACGCGACGGCGTCGCCCGCGGCGGAGGCTGTATGGCTGGTCTGCCTGGGTCAGGCGCTGTACCTGACCGGCGATTTCTCGGGCGCGGTCGAGGTGTTCGACCGGGCGGCCTGCCAGGGGCCCCTGCCCGCCAACGCCGATCAGGTGCGCGCCCGGGCCGCCGCCTTGGCGGCCATCATAAACGGCGTCCTGATCGAAGACGCCCTGTCGCTCTACAGCGCCGATCCCGAGGAAGAGCTGTCGGTGGCGCGCGAGGCCTTCGCCGTGTTTTCGGCCTTCGAGCAGTTGGACGCGGCCCGCACGATCGGCGCCTGGCTGGCGGAGCGCAGCCCCGACGACGTCGTCCACGCCTATGCGATGCGGGTGCTGACGGACGCCTCGGTCAGCCGCGCCCCGGCCGACTATGTCGCGGCGAAATTCGACGGCTTCGCCGACCAGTTCGACCACCAGTTGGTGACCCTTCTGGACTATCAGGCCCCCTCGCTGCTGGCCGGGATGGTCGCCCGCCACGCGACCGCGTTTTCCGAGATCCTCGACCTGGGCTGCGGCACCGGCCTGTCGGCGGAGCCCTTCGCCGGATTCGGCGCGCGGCTGACGGGCGTCGACCTGTCCGGCGGGATGCTGGCCAAGGCCGCGGAGCGCAACGCCTACGCCCGCCTGATCCAGGCCGACATCGTCGATTTCCTGCGTGACCGGGCCGAGACCTTCGACCTGGTGCTGGCGGCCGACGTGCTGATCTATCTGGGCGACCTCGCTCCCCTGTTCGAGGCCCTGAGCCCCGTGGTGCGGCCCGGCGGCCTGTTCGCCTTCAGCGTCGAGGTCGCCGCAGACGGGTGGTCCGTGCTCCCGTCAGGCCGGTTCGCGCACGCCGACGCCTATGTTCGCGACCTGGCGACGCCGGCTTTCGAGGTTCTGGAACACGAAATCACGGACCTGCGGCGCGAAGGCGCGGGCGTCGCGCGGGGCGGTCTGTATGTGATGCGGCGGAAAGCCTAGATCGAAAGGTCGATCAAAAGGCCCGTACCCTGGGCCGGCGCGGCGCGCACGGCCTGCTTGAGCTGGTCAGCGATCTGCGCGCGTTCGGCGTTCGACGCGATCGGCCTGACGGGCCGGATCGGCGAAACATAGGCCTCGGTGGCGATCCTGTTGACGGTCAGATCCAAGGCTGGGTCCAGCGAGGGTCAGGGGTTGAGCCTAGAATAATGCCAAGCCAGGCTTAACAACCGCCTACCAAATCAGGTCAAACGCCACTGTTTCCACAGCCCGCGTTGACAGACCCCCCGTCACGCCCCCACTTTCCGGCGCTCGCCTTTCGGGCGATCCTTCCCCCTGGGTACAGAGTCCTAATGAACGTCGTCGTCGTCGAGAGCCCGGCCAAGGCCAAGACCATCAACAAGTATCTCGGGTCCGACTACACGGTTCTCGCCTCGTACGGCCACATCCGTGACCTGCCGTCGAAGGACGGCTCGGTGGAGCCTGACAACGATTTCGCGATGAGTTGGGAGATCGACGCCAAGTCTTCCAAGCGCGTCTCCGACATCATTGACGCGATGAAGGGGGCCGACCGCCTGATCCTGGCCACCGACCCCGACCGCGAAGGGGAAGCGATCAGCTGGCACATTCTGGAAGTCCTTCAGAAGAAGAAGGCGGTCAAAGGCATGACCGTCCAGCGCGTGACGTTCAACGCCATCACCAAGGCCTCGGTGCTCGAGGCCATGGCCAATCCGCGCGACATCGACATGGAGCTGGTCGAGGCCTATCTGGCCCGCCGCGCCCTGGACTATCTGGTCGGCTTCACCCTCTCGCCCGTCCTGTGGCGCAAGCTGCCGGGCAGCCGTTCGGCCGGCCGGGTGCAATCGGTCTGCCTGCGGCTGATCGTCGAGCGCGAGATGGAGATCGAGCGCTTCAAGACCCAGGAATACTGGAGCGTCGACGCCGACGTCTCGGCCGGCGCCGACCCGTTCACGGCCCGCCTGATCAAGCACGAAGGCAAGAAGCTCACCAAGTTCGACCTGAACAACGAGGGCTCGGCCCTGGCCGCCAAGGCGGCGGTCGAAAAGGCCGTGTTCAAGATCGCCGGCGTCGAGAAGAAACCCGGCAAGCGCTCGCCCGCCCCGCCCTTCACCACCTCGACCCTGCAGCAGGAAGCCTCGCGCAAGCTCGGCTTCAGCGCCCAACGCACCATGCAGGCGGCGCAGAAGCTGTATGAAGGCATCGACATCGGCGGCGAGACCGTCGGCCTGATCACCTACATGCGGACCGACGGCGTGGCGGTGGGCCCCGAGGGCATCGCCGAAGCCCGCGACGTGATCGGCAATGTCTATGGCAAGGACTACGTCCCCGAGACGCCGCGCTACTACAAGGTCAAGGCCAAGAACGCCCAGGAGGCGCACGAAGCCATCCGCCCCACCAGCCTGTCGCGCAATCCCGGCTCGCTGCGGCTGGAGCCGGATCTGGGCCGCCTGTACGAATTGATCTGGAAGCGGATGATCGCGTCGCAGATGGAAAGCGCCCGCATCGAGCGCACCACGGTCGATATCGAGAGCCACGACGGCCAGACCGGCCTGCGCGCCACCGGCCAGGTCGTGCTCTTCCCCGGCTATCTGACGGTCTATGAAGAAGGCCGCGACGACGACGGCGACGAGGATTCGGCCCGCCTGCCGATGATCGAGGACGGCGCCAGCGCCAAGGTGATCGAGGCCCGCGCCGACCAGCACTTCACCGAACCGCCCCCGCGCTATTCGGAAGCCAGCCTGGTCAAGAAGATGGAAGAGCTGGGGATCGGCCGTCCGTCGACCTACGCCTCGGTCCTGACCGTGCTGCGCGACCGCGAATATGTGAAGATGGAGAAGAACCGCTTCATCCCGGAAGACAAGGGCCGTCTGGTCACCGCCTTCCTGGAGCAGTTCTTCCGCCGCTATGTCGAGTATGACTTCACCGCCAGCCTCGAAGAGCAGTTGGATCTGGTGTCGGACGGCAAGCTGGACTGGAAGCAGTTCCTGCGCGACTTCTGGAAGGACTTCGCCGCCGCCGTCGGCGAGATCGCCGAGCTGCGCGTCACCAACGTCCTCGACGCTCTGAACGACGCCCTGGGTCCGCACATCTTCCCCGACAAGGGCGATGGTTCCAACCCGCGCATCTGTCCCACCTGCGGGACGGGCATGCTGTCGCTGAAGGTCGGCAAGTTCGGCGCCTTCATCGGCTGCAGCAACTATCCCGAATGCCGCTTCACCCGCCAGCTCGCCACGTCTTCCGATGGCGAAGGCGAGGCGGAAGCCGCCGACAAGGAGCTGGGGATCAACCCGGAAACCGGCCGTTCGGTGTGGCTGAAGAACGGCCGCTTTGGCCCCTATGTCGAGGAGCCGCCGGCGGCCGAGAGCGGCGACAAGCCCAAGCGATCCAGCCTGCCCAAGGGCTGGCTCCCGGCCGCCGTCGACCTGGAAAAGGCCCTGCGCCTGCTGTCCCTGCCGCGCGAGGTCGGACTGCACCCGGATGACGGCAAGAAGATCACCGCCGGCCTGGGCCGCTTTGGGCCCTTCGTGCTGCACGAGGGCACCTACGCCAATCTGGAAAACCCCGAGGACGTCTTCGACATCGGCCTGAACCGCGCGGTCGCGGTGCTGGCCGACAAGCGGGCGGGCGGCGGACGTCCGCAGCGCGGACAGGCCGCGGCGCTGGCCGAGTTGGGCAATCACCCCGAGGACGGCAAGCCGGTCAAGGTGCTGTCGGGCCGGTTTGGCCCCTATATCAAGCACGGCGACACCAACGCCAATGTGCCCAAGGGCGCCGACCCGGCGGCCCTGACCCTGGAAGAGGCCGTGGTCCTGCTGGCCGAACGCGTCGCCAAGGGCGGCGGCAAGAAGCCGGCGAAAAAGGCCGCCGCCAAGAAGGCTCCGGCCAAGGCCCCCGCCAAGGCGAAGGCCGCCGCCGCCGACGGCGACGCTTCGGCCAAGAAGGCGCCTGCCAAGAAGGCTCCGGCCAAGAAAGCCACGCCCAAGAAGGCCGTCGCCAAGAAGCCGGCCAAGGCGCCGACCGGGACGGAGGTCTGACCCTACCCATGATCGCGATCCGGGGTTAGACTTTCGCCCATGACGACGCTCGAACGGCCCCTGCCCCTGCATGTCGTGGTCGCCGGACTGATCCTGATCAGCGGCCTCGGCTTCGCCATGGGCCTGACCAACGCGCTGAAGGACAACGGCTCGAGCGTCCGCGCCTCGACCGCGCCGCTCGCCGAGGTCTCGGGGACGCCGATCAAGGACGCGGCCCCCGCGCCGCTCTACGCGCCGCCGCCGCCTGAAAAGCCCAAGGTCAAAGCCGTCGAGGTCACAACGCCGGAAGCCGAGGCTCCGGTCGCGGTGATCGAAGCGCCGCCGGCCGCCGCTGATGCGGCGGCTGAAAAGAAGCCCGAGGTCGCGCCGACCCCGCCACCGACGCGGATCGAGGATCTGTACTGATCCCGCGCCCCTCGTCAGCGCCCAGAGCGGACCTTCTGATCTTCGGTAATATGGCGGACTGAGCTCCTTTTCCCACAAGGGAAGAAAGACTCGTACTCGGCTTTGACCGCGAACAACCTCCAGACTATCGCGGCAACGCGAGGCCCGTCATGCTGGCAAAGGTTCGGACAAGGTCGTCGCAAACGGCCTTTGACGCCTCGCACTGGACGCTCATCTTGACGAAGACCTTACCCCCATCCTTCACGACCTGTCGCTTCACCACAGCTGGGTAGGCCGGATAATCATCAGGCGAAAACGACCAGATCGTCCGGGCGGCCCTGTCGGTCGCGATGTCCCAGCCGTTGATGACGGTGAAAACGACGCCTGGACGGACTTTCAAGGCTTCCCGCGCATCCGATACGCTCGCATATTCGATGGCGGCCCCTGGGACCTCGGGAAGTTCAGCCTGGGCCGCATGGGCCATCGTGGGCAGCGCCAATAGAATGCTGAGAGCACCCCTTAATGTTACCTTGAGCGTTGAAGCGACCATAGGTTGAAAATATAGCGCAACCTGCGCCCTGTCCAATCCAGGTTTGGCGCGAGACAAACCCCTTCACCGCCCGCCAGCCGGGCCTTTGTCTCCGAGACCCTCCCCATGCGCCTTGCCGTAGCCGCCTCGATCATCCTCGCCACGGTCGCCACGGGGGCCTGCACCGACAGCAAGCGCGCCAGCCGCGAGGCGACCTGGGGCGACAAGCCGGCGGACATCGTCTGCTGGAGCTATGGCGCGCAGACCTTCGCCGGCCGCTCGACCGGCAAGGTCGAATATGACGAGGGCGGTCGAATCTCGTTCGTCGACGCCGCCAATGGCCGCTACACGACGGTCGAGGGTGAGTGCCGGGTCGTCTATTCGAAATAGTCTTCAGACGTCTGCTTGGGCCAGACTTGCCGCCTGAGGGCGGCCCGCCGATCAGATCGCGGCGGGTTTGATCGTCTTTCCCTTGGCCTTTGTCCCCGCTGCCGGGTTATCCCAGCACATGGCCAAACCGCGCACGCCCAAGTCGTCCAAGTTCCCCACCGCTGCAAAGCCGCCCGCCGGCCTGCCGGATCGCGACACCTTGCTCGCCTTCCTGCGCAGCGCGGGCGAGAGCGGCAAGGCCGACATCGCCCGCCACTTCGGCCTGAAGGGCGCCGATCGCCGGGCCCTCCGCGAAATGCTGCGCGAGCTTGAGGCCCAGGGGGCTTTGGGCAAACGCGGCCGCAAGGGCTTCGCCGAGGCCGGCTCTCTGCCGCCCGTGGGCGTGGTGGATGTGGTTGACCGCGACAACGACGGCGACATGTTCGTCAAGCTGACCAAGGCTGATGACGACGCGCCGATCGTGCGCCTGTCTCCGGCCCGCAATGCCGAC
The DNA here is from genome assembly GCF_965279145.1 of Caulobacter sp. NCBI lineage: Bacteria > Pseudomonadati > Pseudomonadota > Alphaproteobacteria > Caulobacterales > Caulobacteraceae > Caulobacter > Caulobacter sp. The sequence continues at coordinate 3,284,391 of NZ_OZ257139.1, read as the reverse complement.
GCCGGCGGCGCGCCGGGCATGGGCGACCGCCTGCTGGTGCGCTTCGAGCGCCTCGAAAACGGCGAGATGGAAGCCCGGCTGATCAAGAAGCTGGGCCAGAGCGCTCACAAGATCCTGGGCGTGATCCGCAAGCATCGCCGCGAAACCCGGGTTGAACCGGTCGATCGCAAGTCCAAGGAAGTGCTGGTCCTCTCGGAACTGGACGCCAAGGACCTGAAGGAAGGCGATCTGGTGCTGGCCTCGGTGGGCGCGCCCGCCGGCCGCTATGGTCCCAAGCAGGGCAAGGTGCTGGAAGTGGTGGGCAGCGAGGATGATCCGCGCGCCGCCTCCCTGATCGCCATCCACAGCCACGGCATCCCGGTGGGCTTCTCCGAAGCCGCCGAGGCCGAAGCCGCCGCCGCCAAGCCGCCGACCCTGGAAGGCCGCGACGACCTGCGCGACCTGCCGTTCGTGACCATCGACCCGGTGGACGCCCGCGACCACGACGACGCCGTCTACGCCCATCCCGATCCCGAGGCCGGCAATGTGGGCGGCTGGGTAGTGTGGGTGGCCATCGCCGACGTCGCCGCCTATGTGCGCCCCGGCTCGGCCCTGGACCGCGAGGCCCGCGAAAAGGGCAACAGCGTCTACTTCCCCGACCGGGTGGAGCCGATGCTGCCCGAGGTGCTGTCCAACGGCCTGTGCAGCCTGCGTGAAGGCGAGAACCGCGCCACCCTGGCGGTGCGGATGGTGTTCGACAGCGCCGGCCGCAAGAAGAGCCACCGCTTCGTGCGCGGCCTGATGCGCTCGGCCGCCAAGCTCTCCTACGAGCAGGCCCAGGCCGCCATCGACGGCGTGATCCCGCCCGACGGCCAGGACGGCGACAAGGCCCCGCCGCTGCTGGATGCGATCCTGCGGCCGCTGTGGGAAGCCTTCCGCCTGATGGGCAAGGGCCGCGAGATCCGCTCGCCCCTGGCCATCGAAAGCGACGAGCGCAAGATCGTCATCACCCGCGAGGGCGAGATCGCCTCGATCAACCGCCGCGCCAGCCTCGAGGCCCACAAGCTGATCGAGGAGATGATGATCCAGGCCAATGTCAGCGCCGCCGAGAGCCTGGAAGCCAAGCGCACGCCGCTGATCTATCGCGTCCACGACACACCCAGCCAGGAGAAGGTCCAGAACCTGGCCGAATTCCTGGCGACGCTGGAGATCAAGTGGAACAAGGGCGAGGCCCCGCAAACCTCGCGCTTCAACAAGCTGCTGGACGAGACCCGCGACGGCCCGCACGCCGCCATCGTCAACGAGGTGGTGCTGCGCACCCAGATGCAGGCCCACTACAGCGCCGACAACCTGGGCCATTTCGGCCTGAACTTGGCCAAGTACGCCCACTTCACCAGCCCGATCCGCCGCTATGCCGACCTGATCGTTCACCGGGCCCTGATCCGCGCCCTAGGCCTGGGTGACGATGGCCTGACCGACCAGGACGTCAGCCAGATCAAGGACACGGCCGAGACCATCACCTATGCCGAACGCCGGGCCATGGCCGCCGAGCGCGACGCCACCGACCGCTACATCGCCGCGTTCCTGTCCGACCGGGTGGGCGCGACGTTCAACGGCCGCATCACCGGCGTCACCCGCTTTGGCCTGTTCGTGAAGCTGGACGACACCGGCGCCGACGGCCTGGTGCCTGTCTCGACCCTGGGCGCGGAGTTCTTCGTCCATGACGAGCGGATGCACGCCCTGGTCGGCGAGCGCACCGGCAAGCGCTGGCCGCTGGGCCTGCAGGTCGAGGTCAAGCTGGTCGAGGCGACGCCCGTCACCGGCGGCCTGCTGTTCGAGATGATCACCGAACCGCTGCCGGCGGACCCCAGGGCCCCTCTGCCCCGGCTCGGCGCGCGGCGCCAGGCGGCGGTCAAGCCGCGCGGCGGCCTGCCCAAGGGCGTCCGGCGCGGCAAGCGGCGCTGATTTTGTAGGTGCTCCCCCTCCGGGGGAGCTGTCGCGGAGCGACTGAGGGGGCAGCGCCGGCGTCGGCAATACCTGGCGCGATCTGGGCGAACACCGCTCTGCCCCCTCCGGCCCTCTGGGCCACCTCCCCCAGAGGGGGAGATCCATCTATTTCAGCCCCCTGATCGCCTTCTCCAGCAGATCGGCCATCATCCGCTCGTCGGCGGCGGAGGGGTGGGAGTGGCAGGCGGTGCGCTCCATGCCGGTCACCCGCACCGGCGTCGCCAGGTTCGCCGTCGCGCCGTTCAGCCGCCCGGCGACCTGCGCGACATCGTCGGCGAAGGTGTCGCCGGCCAGCAGTAGGAACCGCGCCTGCGGATCGCGGCGCGCCAGGGCGGCGACGAAGGCGACATAGGCGTCGCGATAGTCGGCCCGCAGATCGGCTTCGTCCGGCCAGGCCTCGCCGGCCTTCAGCGGCGTCGAAAAATCGTTGGTGCCCAGGCCGACGACGATCAGGTCGGGTTTCCAGGACTCGGTCGGATCGACATGCGGCTCGGCCTGCCCCGGGATCAGGCGCGGATAGAGGGCGGGCAAGGGCTCGCCGGGCGCCAGGCCGCTGTAGTTGCGCACCACCCCGCGACCAGAGAAGGCGATGATGCGGTAGTCGGCGTCGAGCCGCCCCGCCAGGATCGGCGCGAAGGACTGGCTGGTGTCGGTGAGGTCGTGGACCTCGTCCTGGGTGCAGTCGCGATGGGTCGAGCGCACGCCATAGGCCACGGTGTAGGAATCGCCGATGAACTCGATGCGGCGCGGCCGCGCGGTCGGCGCCAGCGGTTTGCCCTCGGGGCCGACGAAGAAGCCGATGAACCGCGCGGCGCCCGTTTGGCTTTCGGTCAGCTTGTCCAGCCGCACCACGTGCTCGCCGGGCGCCAGATGGTCGAAGGTCAGGCGGGCAAGGCCCGGCTTGCGCAGCTCGGCGCGGACCTGGCCGTCGATGCTGACCGCCAGATGCTCGGAGCCGGTGTCGACCGCCACCGTCACCGACGGACCGGAAAAGCGTCCCTCGAAATAGACGCCCGGCCAACCGAACGCCAGGCCGCCGTCCGGCGCCGGAGCGACTCGACCGCCCACATGGGGGACCAGCGCCGTCTGGGCGGCGACCTGGGCGGCGGCGGGGGCGGTCGAGAGGGTCAGGGCGCCCAACGCGGCGAGAAGGATGGATCGCATGGTCGACTCCGACGGACAGGCTGCTCCCATCTGTCATAGCCGGACGATCCCGGCTAACAGGAAATCATGCGCCCAGATCTCGACCCTTTCCACGCCATCGCCATCAGCCGCCTGGCCCATCAGCTGAAGGCCGAGGGCCGCTCGATCATCCACATGGAGTTCGGCCAGCCCTCCACCGGCGCGCCGAAGGCCGCCATCGCACGGGCGCACCACGTGCTGGACACCGACGGCCTGGGCTATTGGGAAAGCCCCGCGCTGAAGGCCCGCATCGCCCGGCGCTATGACGACCTGCACGGCGTGAAGGTCGATCCGGAACAGATCATCCTGACCTGCGGCGCGTCGCCGGCGTTGGTGATGGCCTTGGCCTCATCGTTCGAGGCCGGCGACCGGGTGGCCCTGGCCCGCCCGGGCTATGTGGCCTATCGCAACACGCTGAAAGCCCTGAACCTGGTTCCGGTCGAGATCGCCTGTGGTCCCGAGGATCGCTACCAGCTGACCGCCGCGCATCTGGCGGCGCTGGACCCCGCCCCGGCCGGCGTCATTGTCGCCAGTCCGGCCAATCCGACCGGCACGATCATCGCCGACGACGAGATGGCCGCCATCGCCGCAGTCTGTCGCGAGCGGAACATTCGCATCGTCAGCGACGAGATCTATCACGGCCTCAGCTATATCGGCCCGGTCCGTTCGATGCTGGAGTTCGAGCCCAACGCCCTGATCGTCAACAGCTTTTCGAAATATTTCAGCATGGTTGGCTGGCGTCTGGGCTGGCTGCTGTCGCCGATGGACCACGTACACCGGGCGCGGGCCTATATGGGCAACCTGTTCCTGACCGCTCCGTCGCTGAGCCAGCACGCGGGCCTGGTGGCCATGGACTGCGCCGACGAGCTGGACGGCCATGTCGAGGTCTATCGGACCAACCGTCAGTTGCTGCTGGACGCCCTGCCCTCGCTGGGCCTGGCCCGCATCGCGCCGCCGGACGGGGCCTTCTATATCTGGGCCGACATCGGACACCTGACGAACGACTCGATGGCGTTCTGCCAGCAGCTTCTGCGCGATACGGGCGTCGCCACCGCGCCCGGCATCGACTTTGACCCGGCGGAAGGCCACCGGTTCATGCGCTTCAGCTTCGCGGTGTCGACGGCCGAGGTCGAGGAAGCGGTTCGTCGGCTGGTTCCGTGGTTTGCGGCGCAAGCCGCCAGTCCAGTCGCATCGCCAGGAAGGTGAAGGATCCCGACCAGCCGATCAGGATCAGGCCGGCCAGGGGTTCCAGGCTGGCGATCAGGCGCAGCGGGCCGATCACATAGACATCGCCGACCCCCTGGGTGGTGAAGGTCTCGATCGAGAAATAGAAGAACTGGCTGGCGCTCATCGACGAGGCGCCCACGAAGCTGCCCAACTTCAACACCCGCTCGCCGAGGGCGTAGCCGCCCGCGAACACGGCCGCCTCCAACCCGTGGGCGATGATCAGGCCGAAGATCACCAGCAGGATCTTCAAGTGACCTGAAACCGCCAGTCGGTCCTGGCCCTGCGACAGGGCGCGGAGCGCCTGGAAGTGGATCAGCACGGCGGCGGAGATGAGCGCCAGCGCCAGGGCGAGGGCGTAAAAATCCGCCATGATCTGCTCCTTCACGCGCGCGAGCCGGTCGCTCGCGAAAGCCTATGCCGGCGCCATTCAGGCCCAACTGTGATCGCGGGGCAGGATGCTCCCCTCTTGGGGGAGCTGTCGCGGAGCGACTGAGGGGGCCTTCTCGGCCTTGGCCGCGCTGCCCCCTCCGCCCCTTCGGGGCACCTCCCCCAGAGGGGGAGGATCCTCCCGCTACTTCCGCTCCAGATAATCCAGCGCCATGAACAGCTCGGCCTTCACGCCGGTCTCCAGCACGTCCTCGTCGACGGTGAAGTACGGCGAGTGGTTGGCCGGCGCGCCGGCGGCGGGGACGCCCTTGGGGCGGCCGCCCAGTTGCACGAACACGGCCGGAACCTTCAGGGCGTAGAGCGAAAAATCCTCCGCCCCGGTCACCAGCGGCGCCTGATCGTCCACCTTGCCCGGCGAGGCCTTGAGCAAGCTGGCCTTCACCCAGCTGGACAGTTCGGGATTGTTGTAGGTCACCGGATAGGGCTGGCTGAACACCGCCGTGGCCTTGGCGCCATAGCGATCGCCGATCGACGTGACAGCCTTGGTGACCTTGTCGATCAGCTCGGCCTTACGCTCGGGCGTGAAGGTTCGCATCGTCCCTTCCATCTTCAGGTCTTCGGGGATGATGTTGTTGCGCAGGCCCATGTTGATGGTGGCGATGGTGACCACCGAGGGCGAGACGCCGACATCGACCTGGCGCGCGGCGATCTGGTTGATGGCCTGGATGATGTCGGCCGAGACGCTGGCCATGTCGACGCCCGCCCAGGGACGCGCGCCATGGGTCTGCTTGCCCTTGACGGTGATGGTCAAGCGATCGGCCCCCGCATAGAAGCCGCCGGCCCGGTAGTTCAGCACATGGGCGTCGGCCGGGCCGATATGCACGCCGAAGATGGCGTCGACCTTGGGCTGGTCCAGAGCGCCGTCGCGGATCATCAGTTTGGCGCCGCCTTCTTCGCCGGCCTGCGGGCCCTCCTCGGCGGGCTGGAAGATCAAAACAACCGTGCCCTTGATGTCGGCCTTCATCCCGGCAAGCACCGTCGCGGTTCCCAGAAGCATGGCGACATGGGTGTCGTGGCCGCATGCGTGCATGACCGGGACGGTCTTGCCTTCCCAGGTGGCGGTGACCTTGGAGGCGAAGGGCTCGCCGGTCTTTTCCTCGACCGGCAGGGCGTCCATGTCGGCGCGCAGGGCGACCACCTTGCCCGGCTTGCCGCCCTTCAGGATGCCGACGACGCCGGTCTTGCCCACGCCTTCGCGGACTTCAAAGCCAAGGGCCTTCAGCTCCTTGGCGACGATGGCGGCGGTTCGAACCTCCTGGTTGCCCAGTTCGGGATGCTCGTGGATGTCGCGACGCCAGGCGATGACCTTGGGCTGCACCGCCTTGGCGGCGGCTTCGACCTTCGCGGAAGGGGCCGCCAGGGCCGGCGCGCCAAAAGCCAGGCCGGCCATGATCGCCAGCGTCGAAACCCGTCCAAGCATGCCCGTAAATCCCTCTGAAAAGCCGGCGGACTGTGGGGTGCTTGCCCAAGACCGGTCAAGCTGACGTAAGGGGCGGCTTTGCGAATGGCGCAATCGGACTAACCTTGCGGGATGGACGAGCCGATTGACGCCAAATTCGACACGATCAACGACGCGGCCGTGCGCGACCCGGGCACGGGCGTACTCAAGCCGCGCCATGCCGCGACCCTGATCATCGTCAGAACCGACGCGGCCAAGCCGCGCCTGCTGATGGGACGCCGGGCGGGCGGCCACGCCTTCATGCCCGACAAGTGGGTGTTTCCGGGCGGGCGGGTGGATCGCGGCGACTATCGCGCGCCGGCGGCCACCGAACTGTCGCCGGAGGTCACCGCGCGCCTGACCCACCAGCCCCGCCATCCCAGCCCGGCCGCCCTAGCCCGCGCCCTGGCCATGGCGGCGGTGCGGGAGACCTTCGAGGAGACAGGCCTGCTGCTGGCCCGCCCCACGCCTCCACGGCCGGCCGCCGGGGCGTGGCGGCCCTTCCTGGCCCAGGGCGCCCTGCCCGACCTGGCGCCGCTGGCCTTCGTGGCCCGAGCCATCACCCCGCCCTATCGCACGCGCCGCTTCGACGCCCGCTTCTTCATGGCCCCAGCCGAGGCCTTGCTGAGCCTGGAGCGCCAGCCCGACTGCGGCGAGTTGGACGAGATCGCCTGGGTGGACTTTACCGAGGCGCTTGCCCTGGATCTGCCCAACATCACGCGGTTCGTGGTTCAGGAGATCGGCCAGCGGCTCAAGGATGCTGGACGCCCCGCGCCCTTCATGCGTTTCCTGAACGGCGCGCGGAATCTGACCTACGTCTGATCCGCCGCATTCCGGGGGAGAACGACATGCTGGCCCTGCTCCTGGCGGCGTCCATGGCCGCCGCGACGCCTTCCGCTGAAACCGATGTCGCGCGTCTGGGCTGGATGAGCGGCTGCTGGATGCAGGTCCGCTCCAACGGACGGGTCGACGAGCAATGGCTGGCGCCCGGCGGCGGCATGATGCTGGGCATGAGCCGCACCCTGAAGGACGGCAAGCTCCGCGAATACGAATTCCTGCGAATCGCGCCCGGATCGGACGGTCGGCTGGCCTTCATCGCCAAGCCTTCAGGCCAGGCCGAGGCCAGCTTCCCGCTGAAGGAGGTCACCGACGATCTGGTGGTGTTCGAGGACCCAACCCACGATTTTCCCCAGCGGATTCTGTACAAGCGCGTGGATGCGACCACGCTGATCGCCCGGATCGAGGGGAATATCGGCGGTCTGGCCCGTGCGGTGGACTATCCCTACACGCGCTGCCCCGCCGGCAATTGACTTTGGCGAGTTGATGAGTATGTTCCGCGCCTCTCATTTCCAACGCGCGGGTACCCTGCGCGACACCGCAGGGATTCTATCATGGCCAAACCGGCTTCAATCAAGATCCGCCTGAACTCGACCGCCGACACCGGCTTCTTCTACGTGACCAAGAAGAACGCCCGCACCAAGACCGAAAAGATGGTGCTGAAGAAGTACGATCCGGTCATCCGCAAGCACGTCGAATTCAAGGAAGGCAAGATCAAGTAAGATCTGCCTGACAGGTACGACACACGAAAACGCCCGGCTAGCGATAGCCGGGCGTTTTTGATTCCATCCTCTCCCTGACGGGAGAGGTGTCGCCGCAGGCGACGGAGAGGGAAGGATCAGCGGAAGCTCCGCATCACTTCCCCCTCCGGTCGCTTCGCGACCACCTCCCCCTTCAGGGGGAGGATCTCACGCCTAACAATCGTGCCCGCTGCCCAGCGGCCGGCACCGCCCGTCCACATCCGCCGGCGGCTTGACGCCGGTCACGGCCGCGATGGTCGGCGCGATGTCCACGGTGTCGAGCGGCAGCACCCGTTCGCGGGGCGCGCTCCCTTTCCACCAGAACAGGACCGGCACGCGGCGGTCATAGTCCCAGGGGCTGCCGTGGGTGGAGACATAGGTCGGCCCCGCCGTGGCCGGCACGAGGTTGGGCTTGAAGGCCACCAGGATGTCACCCGTGCGGCCCGGATAGACGCTGCGGCGCATGCGCTCGGCCACCGACAGCTCCTCGGGCGAGGCGTCATCCGACACCGCTTCGGCGGTCAGCAGGACATTGGCGTCGAAGGCCTCGGCCACCTCGGGCTGGCGCTTGACCAGGGCCAATGCGACGGCGGTGATGCGGGCGCGATCGGTGATGGACGGCGTGCGGCGATCGGGGCCGACGACATAGATCTGGTCGATGCCGCCGTCGGCGATCAGCGGATCCCAGGACAGGCCCAGATCGGCGCGGACTTGCGCATTTAGCCTGGCCAGCCAAGGCTTGCCGATCACGCGCTCGACGTCATAGCCCTCGCTGTTCAGGCGTTCGGCGAAGTCGGCGCCGCCGTGGTCGGCGGTCAGGACCACCAGGACCCCGCCCTTGGCCTTGCCGACACGGTCCAGGAACTGGCCCAGACCCGCGTCGAGGCGCGCCATCTGGTCGCACATCTCCGGGCCGCGCGTGCCGTAGCGGTGGCCGATATAGTCGGTGGCCGACAGGCTGACGGTCAGCACGTCGACCTGCGGTCCGTCGCCCAGGCCATAGGTGTCGCGAAGCTGGGCGGCCAGGTCCAGCGAGACCTGGTCGATGAAGGGGCTGGAGCCGAGATCGCGCAGCTTGCCCGCCTCGTCGGGCGCGACCGGGATCGGCAGCGCCGCGCGCCACGCGCGGTCGCCGGTCTTGTAGTCGGCCTCCAGGGCCTTGCAGCGCTTGTCCGAGCCGCCGATCAGCTTCTTGTCGTAGCCCCAGACGAAGGGATGTTTCTTGAGGTCGGCCGCCAGCCTGGCGTTGAACGCCGCGACGGGCTTCAGCCGCGCCTCGGCGGTCTCGCCCGGCGGCACGAAGGTGGTGAAGCCAAAGCCGGGCACATACCAATAGGCGCCGTCGGCATGGTGGCCGGACATGGTGATCGCGCCACGATCCTTGCCCGAGACGCCGAATACCCGGCTGGCCGGCGAGACGGCCTTCAGCCAGTCGCCATAGGTGCTGGCCATGAGATTCTTGGGGCTGACAGCCCGACCCTTGGGATCATTGGCCAGCGGGCTGTCGTCGTCGCCCAGGCAATAGACCTGCTTGCCGGTGGCCCTGTCGTACCAGTCGTTGGCGCTGATGCCGGTCTTGTTGGGATGTTTGCCCGTCAGCAGGGTGGAGTGTCCCGGACAGGTCTCGGTCATGGCGTGCGACTGATAGCCGTTGGGATAGACGATCCCCTCCCGCGCCAGCTTGCCCAGGCCGCCGGTGAACTCCGGCCGGTGTTGAGCGAACAGATTGGCGCTGAACTGGTCGACGGAGATCACCACAACCAGCTTGGGATCAGGGCGGGCGACCGGCTCAGCCTGGGCGGAAACGCCGAACGCGAGCGCGGCGCAGGCCAGCGCGGCGGAAGTAAGCAGCTTATTCATCGACGCAAAATGCCCGATCATTTGCTCCGTGCAAGGACGGAGACGTTCGGAGGGGCAAGAAAGAGTCGGTGGCTTGAAAAGCCGTCAGGCCACGCGGCCGACCACCGCGTTGCGGCCGGAGGCCTTGGCCTCATAGACCCCCTCGTCGGCGCGCTTGAGCAGGGCCTCGGGCGTGTCGTGCTCGCCGATCGTCGCCGAGACGCCGATCGAGATGGTCACCGTCAGCAGTTCCTTGCCCTGGGCCACCCGGAAGGGCGAGCCGGCCACGTGCATGCGGATCCGCTCGGCGATGCGCATGGCGTCGGCCAGCTGGGTGTCGGGCATGATCACCGTGAACTCCTCGCCGCCGTAGCGGCAAGGCAGATCGATGGCCCGAACGTTGGAGGCCAGGCGCAGGGCGAACTCGCGCAGCACCTCGTCGCCCACGTCGTGGCCGAAGGTGTCGTTGATCTTCTTGAAGTGATCGATGTCGATCAGCAGCGCCGCCACCGGATCGCCGCCCAGGGCCGCGCGCTTGGCCAGCGAGTCGAGCTGGCCGATCATGTAGCGACGGTTGTGCAGGCCGGTCAGCTGGTCGGTGACGGCCAGCTCCAGGCTGTGGTCAAGATTGTTGCGCAGATAGTCGGTGTAGCGCTTGCGCTGGATCTGGGTCTTGACCCGGGCCGACAGCTCCTGCGGGTCGATCGGGCGCGGCAGGATGTCGTTGACGCCGATTTCCAGCGCCTTGACCATCCGGTGGCGCTCGTCGGGATCGACCATCGCCAGCACCGGCAGATGGCGGGTGCGCTCGTCCGACCGCAGGGATGCGGCGAAGCGCAGGCCATCGAAGGTCTTGGCCGCGGCGTTGATGATCACCAGGTCGACCGGTCCGCCGGCGCTGATCCGCGCCTTTTCCGGATCGGATTCGACGACCGGACGGTGCTCGACGCCCAGTTCGGTGGCGATGCGCTGGGCCTGGCGTTCATTGTCGTCGACGATCAGCACCCGGCCGCCCAGGCCGTCCAGGCGCGCGGCGGCGCCGGCGATCACGCCCATGCGACGGCCCGAGGCCTCGCGCTGGCGCAGTTCGTCGATCACCAGCTTCAGGCGGGTCAGGCTGCGCACGCGAGCGAACAGCATCACGTCGTCGATCGGCTTGGTCAGGAAGTCGGAAGCGCCGGCCTCCAGACCCTGGATCCGGTCGGCGCGACCATCGAGGGCCGTGACCAGCACCACCGGGATGTGCCGGGTGGTCGGGTCTTCCTTGAGCTTCTTGCAGACGGTGAAACCGTCCATGCCGGGCATCATGACGTCCAGCAGGATGATGTCGGGCAGATCGCTGGCCGCCATGGCCAAGGCCGTGGGGCCGTCGTTGGCGGTGGTGACCTGGTAATATTCGGCCGAAAGCTTGGCCTCGAGCAGGCGGACATTGGCCTCGATGTCATCGACGACGAGGATCCGCGCGCTCATACCGGCTCCTTCTCGAGCAGCCGCTTGATGGTGTCGAGGAAGTGGGCCACCGAGATCGGCTTGGAGATATAGGCCTCGCAGCCGCCCTCGCGAATCCGCTCCTCATCGCCCTTCATCGCGAAGGCCGTGACGGCCACCACGGGAATATGGGCGAGATCCTCGTCTTCCTTGAGCCACTTGGTGACCTCGAGCCCCGAGATCTCCGGCAGCTGAATATCCATGAGAATCAGGTCGGGGCGGTTATCCCGGGCGATCGACAGCGCCTGCAAACCCTCACGGGTCTGCAGGGTCTCGTAACCCTGGGCTTCGAGCAGATCATGAAAGAGCTTCATGTTCAGCTCATTATCCTCCACGATGAGGACCTTCTTCGTCATCCTGACCCCGACCATACGGTCCGTGGCGACGCCTGAGGGATTCGCGTCGCTTCTGTCTTCCAGATCGCACGAATATCCTTAAGCCCGCGCTAATCGCGTTAACACCGGCCAATCGCAGATCATGGAACTCAGTTACTCCGACAGTGAAGCCTTTGCCATCGATCCCGCCGCGCCGCTGGTGATTGTCGATGTCGACGAGGTTCTCGCCCAGTTCATGCGCGGCTTCGGCGCGTTCGTGGGTCGTCACGGCTTCGAACTTCGGGTCGACCGTTTCGCCCTGTTCCAGAACATCTATCGCCCCGGCGAGACCGATCACCTGGACCTGATCGCCGGCAAGGTGCTGTTCGACGACTTCTTCCGCGACGGGGCAGACGACCTGGCGCCCGCCGAGGGCGCGGCCGACGCCCTGGCCGACCTCTCGACCCGCGCGGGCGTCGTGATCCTGACCAACGCGCCCGAACATGGCCGCGTGGCGCGGGCCCGATGGTTGAAGACGCACGGCTTCGACTATCCGCTGATTATCAACAGCGGCCCCAAAGGCCCGCCCGCTGCGGGGCTGGCGGGGCGCACGACCGGTCCGTCAGTGTTCATTGACGACCTGCTGCCGCAGTTGGAATCGGTGGCGGCCAGCGCCCCGGGCGTCGGGCGTTTCCAGATGGTGACCGACGAGCGCCTCCGCCCGCTGGCCCCCACCGCGCCTGACCGCCACACCCGCATAGACCACTGGCCAACCCTGAAGACGGCGATCGAGGCGCGACTGTTCGCATGATCCGTTTCGGCGTCGATTTCGGCGGCACCAAGATCGAAGCCGCCGCCCTGGACGGCGATGGCTGTTTCGTGGCCCGCGTCCGCAAGCCTAATCCCGGGAACTATGATGACGCCCTGAGCGTGGTCGCCGACCTGCTGGTCGACGCCGAATGCATGGCCGGCGCCAAGGCGACGCACCTGGGCATGGGTATTCCCGGCTCGATCTCGCCGCGAACCGGCCTGATCCGCAACGCCAACAGCGTCTATCTGAACGGACGGACCTTCGAGCAGGACCTGACCGCTCGCCTGGAACGCCCCGTCCGGCTGGCCAACGACGCCAACTGCCTGGCGCTGTCGGAAGCCGCCGACGGCGCGGGAGCCGGCGCGGGCGTGGTGTTCGCCGCCATCCTGGGCACCGGCTGCGGCGGCGGACTGGTGGTCGACGGCAGGATCATCGAGGGCCGCAACGGCATCGGCGGCGAATGGGGCCACACGCCCCTGCCCTGGCCCGCGCCAGAGGAATATCCCGGCCCCGCCTGCTGGTGTGGCCGCAAGGGGTGCCTGGAAACCTGGATCGCCGGCCCGGCCTTCGCGCGCGACGCCGGCCACCCCAGCGGTCAGGCCGCCATGGCCGCCGTCGAGTCCCGCGACACCTCGGCTGCGGCGGCGCTGGACCGCTATGTCGACAGGCTGAGCCGCGCCCTGGCGGCGATGTGCGATCTGATCGATCCGGACGTGATCGTGCTGGGTGGCGGCATGTCGAACGTCGAGGCTCTGTATGACCGGCTGCCGTCCGCCATTGCCCCGCACGTCTTTTCCGACACCTTCGAGACGCCGGTGCGCAAGGCGATCCACGGCGACAGTTCCGGCGTTCGCGGCGCGGCCTGGCTGTGGCCGCTATCCTAGATCAAGGGACCCAGATCAGGGGCGATCCAGAAAGGCGCTGTAGCGCTCGATCAGCGCCTGTCGATCCAGTCCCGGCTCCAGCAGGTGACGCACATCCAGCCCTCCGCGCCAGGTCACTTGGTATTCCGACGCCACGTAGTCGGCGAAGGCGCTCTCGTTCTCCAGGGCCATGTATTCCAGCAGGCCCAGCTTCGGCGCCAGGGTCAGCTGACCATTGAACTGATCCAGGATCCATCGATGATCCATGACGCCGCGATAGGGCCCCTCGGGCCTGCTGACCTCCGTGTAGCGGCCGGGCGCGGACAGGAAGCCCGCCTCGGCGACTAGAGGCAGCATGCGCAGCAGCAGATCGGGATCGGTCATCCGCTGGATCACGTGATCGCAAAGCGCATAGGAGAACCGCCCGTGCCGGGCCACGTGATCCAGCAGCGGCCGCCAGGTGCTCTCGCTGTTCAGGTCGCCGGTGAAATGGGTCGCCGCCCCGCCTTCGGGATCACCGATCGAGACCGTCGCAAGACCGCTCAGATCGGGTGACGCCGCGCCGATCCGCAGGACGCTGAAGTTCCAGTTCCGCTGCTTCTGGTCCTGCAGGAAGGCGACGAGCTCTCCCGTTGAGCCCTTTGGAGCGAACATGCCGCCCTGCGAGGGGCGCGGCACGCGGCGCTCGAAGATGCAGTCGATCTGCACCACCTTGCCGTCCGGCTCGCCCTGCCAGCGGAACAGCGCCAGGGTCTCGGTGGTGACAAAGCCCATCGACGCCAGCGCCTCGATGATCTCCTCGGCGCGACCGGCCCCGGGATTGTAGTCGGCCAGCGAGATCTCGATCATCACATAGTCGGCCTTGGCGATGACCTCGCGCCCGCCCTGCAGAACGTCGAGTTCCGCGCCCTGGGTGTCGATCTTCACGAAATCGAACTGACGGTCGGCCAGCAAGTCGTCGAGACGGACCTTGGGCACGGCCTCGCGAATGACGACCTCGTCGCGGAAGTGCTCCGAATTCTCTCGATAGAGCGAGCTGCCGGTCGACTGCAGCCATTCGCGGGTCAGGAAAAGCTCGGCCTCCCCGTTCTCGTTCGACGCGGCGACCATGTGCCGTTCAAAGGGAAGCTTGGCCAGGCTCTCCTCACAATGGGGATTGGGCTCGATCATCGTCGGCTTGCACGACGGGAACACCTGCAGGAACGACCAGGTGAACATTCCGACATTGGCGCCGATATCCAGCACCGTGGCCGGCATGTAGCCCTGCAGACGCAGGCGTTGAAAGAGCTTGAGGTCCAATGGAGTTATCCCGCTGACAGCCGCCGCCGAAGCTGACGCTCTCGCGTCGATTCGCGATAGGCTCGCCTTGCGTTTCGGGCCGGCGAAGAGACAGACTTGAGAATGAAGGCGCTGTGCCGCGATTGTTTCTGGACGGGCGAGGACCGGGCGCGACGCTGCCCCGTCTGCGGCTCTCCACGCGTCGTCTTCCATGAGGAACTGGGCGCGCTGTCGATGGCGCATCTGGACTGCGACGCCTTCTACGCCTCGGTCGAGAAGCGCGACGATCCGTCCATCCGCGACAAGCCGGTGATCATCGGCGGCGGCAAGCGCGGGGTGGTCACCACCGCCTGCTACATCGCCCGCATGAGCGGCGCCCGCTCGGCCATGCCGATGTACAAGGCGCTGAAGCTGTGCCCCGAGGCCGTGGTCATCAAGCCCAACTTCGCCAAGTACAAGCACGAGAGCCGGCGGATCATGGAGAAGCTCTCGGCCCTGACCCCGCTGGTCCAGCCCCTGTCGCTGGACGAGGCCTGGATCGACCTGTCGGGGACCGAGCGGCTGCATGGCGCGCCGCCGGCGGTGATGCTGGCGCGGCTTCAGGCGGAGATCGAAAGTGAGATCAACCTGACGGTCTCGATCGGCCTGGCGCCCAACAAGTTCCTGGCCAAGATCGCCTCTGAACTGGACAAGCCGCGCGGCTTCTCGGCCATCGGCGCGGCCGAGGCCCAGAGCTTTCTGGCCAGCAAGCCGGTCTCGATCCTGCCCGGGGTGGGCCCCGCCACCGTGACAGCCCTGGCTTCCGAAGGCTTTCGCACCGTGGGCGACATCGCCGCCGCCGACCTCAAGCACCTGGCCGCCGTTCTGGGCTCCGGCGGCCTGCGCCTGCATCGCCTGGCCCACGGTCAGGACGCCCGCGCGGTTGATCCCGATCAGGTGCGCAAGACGATCAGCGCCGAGACCACCTTCAATGACGACCTCTTCAAGCGCGACGATCTGGAGGACGAACTCTGGCCGCTCTGCGAGCGGGTGGCGCGTCAGGCCCGGGCCGAGGGCGTGGCCGGGCGGGTCGCGACGCTGAAGCTGCGCACGCCCGACTTCAAGGTCCACACCCGCCGCCGCACCCTGGCGGTGCCGACCCAGACGGCGCGCACGCTGTTCCAGGTGGCTCGCGAGCTGCTGGCCGCCGAACCAGGCGGGACCTACTACCGCCTGATCGGCGCGGGCCTGACCGAGTTCGTCCCCGCCGAGGGCGCGGCCGATGACTTCTTCGCCAGCGATGAGCGCCGGGCGCTGAAAAACGAACAGACCATCGACGTCCTGCGCGGCAAATTCGGCGCGGGAGCTGTCATGACCGGACGCGCGCTCAAGAGCCGGTGAGTCGCCCCCTTCCACCCAGCCCGGGCGCGGGTCCGTACACGCCCACCCCTTGCGCGACGCATCGCCGCGCACCATTTCGGCTCCTCGCCCAGGAAACCGTCATCGCACGGCCTCCGTTCTCCCAATCGTGAAGTCATTTTACAGGGCGCCCCTGTGTTAAAGCGGCGCACTATCGCGTCGGCCTCTTCCAAAGCCCGCGCGTTTCCATATCTAATCCTAGTAAGGCGGGTGGTTCGGCCCGTCGGGAGAAAACGGTCAATGGCCGAGCGAAAGCAAGGCGGACAAAACAACGGATCTGGATCTTCGGTCGTCACAGAGGTGAAGCCGAAGACACAGAAGCCTTCGCTCTATCGAGTACTGATTCTGAATGACGACTACACGCCGATGGAATTCGTCGTGTACGTACTCGAGCGCTTTTTCAACAAGTCGCGCGAAGATGCGACCCGGATAATGCTGCACGTTCACCAGCACGGTGTCGGCGTATGCGGCGTTTATACTTACGAAGTTGCTGAAACGAAGGTTGCGCAGGTCATAGACTCGGCGCGACGTCATCAGCATCCCTTGCAGTGCACCATGGAAAAAGACTGAGGAGCCTCCCCCCTTGCCCTCGTTTTCTCGCCCTCTCGAAGAATCCCTCCACCGCGCCGTGGCCTACGCCAACCAGCGTAAGCACGAGTACGCCACCCTGGAGCATCTGCTCCTCTCCCTCACCGACGACGATGACGCCGCCGGGGTGATGCGCGCCTGCGACGTCGATCTCGCCGCGCTGAAGAAGAGCCTGGCCAACTATCTCGACGTCGAACTGGCCTCGCTGGTCGTCGACGACGAGGAAGACGCCAAGCCGACCGCCGGCTTCCAGCGCGTGATCCAGCGCGCCGTGATCCACGTGCAGTCGTCGGGCCGCGAGGAAGTCACCGGCGCCAATGTGCTGGTCGCCATCTTCTCCGAACGCGAAAGCCACGCCGCCTACTTCCTGCAAGAGCAGGACATGACGCGCTATGACGCGGTGAACTTCATCGCCCATGGCATCGCCAAGAAGGCCGGCGCGTCCGAGCCCAAGGCCGTCAAGGGCGCCAGCAACAGCACGACCGAAGACGACGCCGAAAAGCCCAACACCAAGACCGGTGGCGAGGCTCTTGAAGCCTATTGCGTCGACCTCAACGAGAAGGCCCGCCAGGGCAAGGTCGACCCCCTGATCGGCCGCGCGAACGAAGTGGAACGCGCGATCCAGATCCTGTGCCGCCGCACCAAGAACAACCCCCTGCTGGTGGGTGAGCCCGGCGTCGGCAAGACCGCCATCGCCGAAGGCCTGGCCCGCAAGATCATCACCCATCAGGTCCCCGAGGTCCTGGCGGAAGCCACCATCTTCTCGCTCGACATGGGCGCGCTGCTGGCCGGCACCCGCTATCGCGGCGACTTCGAGGAACGCGTCAAGCAGGTGGTCAAGGAACTCGAGAACCACCCCAACGCGGTGCTGTTCATCGACGAGATCCACACCGTGATCGGCGCCGGCGCGACCAGCGGCGGGGCGATGGATGCTTCGAACCTGCTGAAGCCGGCCCTGGCTTCAGGCAGCCTGCGCTGCATGGGCTCGACCACCTACAAGGAGTTCCGTCAGCACTTCGAGAAGGATCGGGCCCTGGTCCGTCGCTTCCAGAAGATCGACGTCAACGAACCGACCGTGGAAGACACCATCAAGATCCTCAAGGGGCTGAAGAGCTACTACGAGGACTTCCACAAGCTGAAATATACCAACGACGCCATCAAGGTGGCCGTCGAGCTGTCGGCGAAATACATCACCGACCGCAAGCTGCCCGACAAGGCGATCGACGTGATCGACGAAGCCGGCGCGGGCCAGATGCTGCTGCCCGAGAACCGTCGCAAGAAGGTGCTGGGCGTCAAGGAGATCGAGGCCGTCGTAGCCAAGATCGCCCGCATCCCGCCCAAGTCGGTCTCCAAGTCCGACACCGAGGCGCTGAAGGAGCTGGAAACGGATCTGAAGCGCGCCGTGTTCGGTCAGGACGACGCGATCATGCAGCTGTCCTCGGCCATGAAGCTGGCCCGCGCCGGTCTTCGCGACGCGGACAAGCCGATCGGCTCGTTCCTGTTCAGCGGCCCGACCGGCGTCGGCAAGACCGAAGCCGCCAAGCAGCTGGCCCTGACGCTGGGCATCGAGATGATCCGCTTCGACATGTCCGAATACATGGAACGCCATACCGTGAGCCGCCTGATCGGCGCTCCTCCCGGCTATGTCGGCTATGATCAGGGCGGCCAGCTGACCGACGCCGTCGACCAGCACCCGCACGCGGTGGTCCTGCTCGACGAAATCGAGAAGGCTCACCAGGACGTCTACAACATCCTGCTGCAGGTCATGGATCATGGGGTTCTCACCGACTCCAACGGCAAGAAGGTCGATTTCCGCAACGTGGTCCTGATCATGACCACCAATGCGGGTGCCTCGGACGCCCAGCGCCAGTCCATCGGCTTTGGTCGCGACAAGGTGGTTGGCGAGGAAGAGGCCGCCCTCAAGCGCCTGTTCACGCCGGAGTTCCGCAACCGGCTTGACGCCGTGGTGCAATTCAAGCCTCTGACGCCGGACATCATCCGTCAGGTCGTGCAGAAGTTCGTCATGCAGATGGAGGCCCAGCTGGCCGACCGGAACGTGACGATCGAACTGACCGACGATGCGGCCGACTGGCTGGCCAAGAACGGCTTCGACGAGCTCTATGGCGCCCGTCCGCTGGGCCGGGTCATCCAGGAGCACATCAAGAAGCCCCTGGCCGACGACATCCTGTTCGGACGTCTGGTGCGGGGCGGCCACGTCAAGATCATCCTCAAGGACAGCAAGATCGACTTCGAGATCGAGAGCACGCCGGAAAAGCCCGCCAAGGGCTCGGCCGCCACCGAGACCGAAGCCGAGCCGGCCCTGGTCGAGTAGAACCCGACCCCCAGACCAAGCGAGAGGCCCGGAGCAATCCGGGCCTCTTTCGATTCAGGCTTGCGTCCGCCCGTCGCCTTGATACTTTAGTTTATGCTAAACAATCAGCAGCCCCTTGATCTGATGTTCCAGGCCCTGGGCGACCCTACCCGGCGGGCCATGGTCGAACGCCTGAGCCGGGGCGCCGCCTCGGTCAGCGAATTGGCGCAGCCGCTGGACATGACCCTTTCGGCCGTCGTGCAGCATCTGGCGATCCTGGAAGGCAGCGGCCTGGTGAAATCCGAGAAGGTCGGCCGCGTCCGGACCTGCCGGATCGATCCCGACGCCCTCCAGGCCGTCGAACGCTGGGTCAATGACCGCCGCATCGGCTGGGAACGCCGGCTGGACCGCCTGGGCGACTATCTCGCCCGAGGCGAAGACGACTGACACGAGGGAGAAACACCATGACGCAACGTTCCGTCACCCACGCCATGTTCACCATCGAACGAACCTATGCCGCCTCGCCCGCCCGGGTGTTCAAGGCCTTCGCCGACCCCGTGGCCAAGGCCAAATGGTTCGGAGGGCCTGACGAGTGGGAAAAGGGGCCGGCGGAATTCGATTTCCGGGTCGGAGGGCGCGAGATCAGCTCGGGCGGTCCAGCCGGCGCCCCGATCCACATCTTCAACTGCGTCTATCAGGACATCGTCCCCGACGAGCGCATCATCTACACCTACGACATGGTGTTGGGCGAGACGCGGATCTCGGTGTCGCTGGCCACCATTGAGTTCAAGGCCCAGGGCGCCGGAACCCGGCTGATCTTCACCGAACAGGGCGCGTTCCTGGACGGCTACGACGACGCCGGCAGCCGCCAGGAAGGCACGGAGTGGCTGCTGGGCAAGCTGGCAGAAAGTCTGGCGCTGAAAGGCGCCTAGAGTTTTCTAAAGCGCCGCCGCGATCTTCTCGGCTAGGATCTTCAGGTCTTCGACATCCGCCATGCCCTCGCCGTGCCGGCCCAGCGCCTCGCCCTCATAGCGGGGGATGACGTGGAAATGCAGGTGGAACACGGTCTGGCCGGCGGGCGCGCCGTTGAACTGGGTGACGATCACGCCATCAGGCTTCAGGGCGGCGGTCACGGCGGCGGCGGCCTTCTGGGTGGCGCCGATCAGGCGGCCCAGGGTCTTAGCTTCGGCGTCCAGCAGGTTGCGGGCCTTGGAGGTCTTGGAGATCACCAGCATGTGGCCGCGCGACTGCGGGAACACGTCCATGAAGGCCAGGACCTGATCGTCCTCGAACACCTTCACCGCCGGCATTTCTCCCCGGATGATCTTGGCGAAGATGTTGTCGGGGTCGTAGGTTCCGTGAAGGCTCATGGCCGTCTCCTGTTCGGGACGCCGTCGTAGCAAACCAGGGGGAGCGCGCAAGCATGACGAGCCGGCCCGTCGACAAGCCCCAGGGCCTGACCGAACGTCAGGAGAAGTGGTTCGCGTCGATCCGCGACAATCTGGAACGGGAGACAGGCAAGCCCCTGGCTGACTGGGTGGAGATCGTGCGGCGCGACTGCCCCGAGACCAAGCCCCGCGCCCGGGCCGTCTGGCTGAAGGACACCCACGGCATCGGCGCCAATCGGGCGGCCTTCATCCTGTCCGAAGCCTTTCCCTCCCAGATGGGCTGGGAAGACGCCGATGGCTTGCGCAAGGCGCTGTGGACCGACGCCGCCGCCACGGCGATCCTGGAAGCCGTCGAAGCCGCCGTGGCGGATTTCCCGGGCCTGGTCACCGGCCAGCGGAAAGGCTTCACCGCCTGGTCCAACCAGTTCCAGTTCGCCGCGCTCAAACCCGTCAAGGGCGGGACGGCCGTGCTGGGGCTGGCGACAGCGCCCGAGGCGTCCCCTCGCCTCTCCGCCCCCGGCAAGGAAGGCTGGTCCGAACGGCTGAAGGCCAGGATCGCCCTGGCCTCGCCGGCCGACGTCGATGATGACCTCAAGGCGCTGCTGAAAACGGCCTGGGAAAAGTCCTGACGGAACATCCGCCCCCGCTTCATCGTTGGCTTTCCACATATGGAGAACGCCATGTCGAACGAAGCCGAACTCGCCGCCAAGCTCTGGAAGGCGCTCAAGTCCGACCGCACCGTGATGCTGGGCCTGCCCGACGATCCGGACGGCAAGGGGCAACCCATGACCGTCCAGTTCGAGGGCGACCACAGCGGACCGCTGTGGGTCTTCACGTCGGACGACAATGATCTGGTGAAGTCCATCGGCGGCGCGGAACGTGAGGGCCTGATCCAGTTCGTTTCAAAGGGTCACGAGCTGTTCGCCACCATCGATGGCCGGATCACCGTCGATACCGACCATACGACGGTCGAGCGCCTGTGGAATCCCTTCGTCGCGGCCTGGTATCAAGGCAAGGACGATCCCAAGCTGCGCCTGCTGCGCTTCGATCCCGGCCATGCCCAGATCTGGCTGAACGAGCATAGCCTGTTCGCCGGCGTGAAGATGCTGCTCGGCCGTGATCCCAAGCAGGATTACGAGGGCAAGGTCGCCAAGGTGGAACTGACCTAAGGCCCCTCTTGCCGGAACGGGGAATATTCCTCGGTCAGCATTTCCATGTCTTGTTCCACGGCCTCGCGCTCCTGCTGCAGATAGCGGGCGACCGGCTCGCGCAGCATGGGGTCGGCGATCCAGTGGGCGGAATAGACCGCGCTGGGCAGATAGCCCCGGGCGATCTTGTGCTGCCCCTGGGCGCCGGCCTCGACACGCGGCAGGCCCAGGCGGATCGCATGCTCGATGGCCTGGTAGTAGCAGAGCTCGAAATGCAGGAACGGCACGTCCTCGGTGCAGCCCCAGTGGCGGCCATACAGACAGTCGCGGCCCAGCAGGTTCAGCGCCCCGGCGATCCACGGACCGTCCGGACGGCGCGCCATCAGCAGGATCACCTTGTCGGCCATGCGCTCGCCGAGCAGCGAATAGAACTTCCGGTTCAGATAGGGCCGCCCCCATTTGCGGCTGCCGGTGTCCATGTAGAAGCCGAAGAAGGCGTCCCAGTGGGCCTCGGTGATCTCGTCGCCGGTCAGCGCGACGATTTCCAGCCCGGCCTGGGCGTCGCGGCGCTCGCGGCGGATGGTCTTGCGGCGGTTCGAGGATAGGGCCGCCAGGAAATCGTCGAACGTCGCGTAGCTGGCGTTTTCCCAGTGATATTGCTGGTCCTGCCGCAGCAGCATGCCGCGCTGGCCCATCCACTCCCATTCGTCGGCCTTGGGGAAGGTCACGTGAAGGGACGACGCTCCCATGCGCTCGCACAGGGTCAGGGCCCCGCCCAGCAGGGCCGAGCGCCCCTCGTCGATATCGATATCGGGTCGCACGATCAGGCGCGAGCCTGTGACCGGCGAAAAGGGCGAGGAGCACTGAAGCTTGGGGTAATAGCGCCCCCCGGCCCGCTCATAGGCGTCGGCCCAAGAGTGATCGAAGACATATTCGCCCTGGCTGTGGGACTTCAGATAGAGCGGCATCACCCCGGCGACGCCGCCCTGCTCATCCTCGACCGACAGGTGTTGCGGCGCCCAGCCCGTGCGGGTCCCGACGCAGCCGCTCTCTTCCAGGATCGACAGGAAGTCGTAGCTGACGAACGGATCGCCGGTCGGCGCGGCGCAGGCGTCCCACGCCTCGCGGCCGATCTCGGCGATCTCGCGATGGACGCGAACCGCCGCCTTCACCGAGGTCACGCCTCGAAGCCCTCGAAGATCAGGTTGTCGCAATGATCGCTGATGGCGTCCCACTGATCGGGTGAGCGCACCGTCCAGGCGATCACCGGCATGCCCTTGGCGCGATAGACGTCGGCGCGCGCGCTGGGCAGCATGTCCAGGCCCAAGGCCAGGAAGTCGGGCCGCGCGATCTCGACCTGTTCCAGCGCCGCCAGCGACTTGCGCATCTCCGGCGCCAGCTTGCGGGCGCTGTCGTCATTCCAGCTGTAGGAATCCAGGCCCCGCAGGATTTGCGGATGATGGTCGGCGAACCAGGCGTGGGAATAGGGATTGAAGCCGATCACGGCGGTCGGACCGTTGTGATCGATCAGGATCTCGGAGACCACCTTCTCCAGTTCGCCCACCTCGCCGAAGGGAGTCTTCAGCTCGATATAGACCATGGCCCGATGACCGATCATCGTCAGGGTGTCGGCCAGGGTGGGGATGGTTTCGTCGGTGCCGGACAGGGCCATCTGACCAAGGTCGGCCGCGGTGTGGTCGCGCAAGCGGCCCTGAACGCCGGTCAGGCGATCCAGCTTGTCGTCATGAAAGACCACGGCCTGACCGTCGGCGGTCAGCTGCACGTCCAGTTCGATCGCATAGCCCTTGGCGCAGGCGGCCTGGAAGGCGGCGAGCGAGTTCTCGGGCGCGCCGCCGGGCGTCCAGAGCCCGCGATGGGCGATGGCGGGCTCGAACAGGCGCTCCCAGGCTTCGCCAAACACCTCGGCGGAGGGACGCTCGTGGGGGCGCATCAGGCGATCTCCACCACAGCATCGACCTCGACCGCGAAGCCCAGAGGCAGGCGATAGACCCCCACCGCCGAGCGGGCGTGGCGGCCGGCGTCGCCCAGCACCTCGACCATCAGGTCCGAGCAGCCGTTGACCACCTTGGGAATGTCGATGAAGTCGGGTCCGGCTTGGACGAAGCCTCCAAGCTTGACGACGCGGACCACACGATCGAGGTCGCCGTCACAGGCCGCCTTCATCTGGGCCAGCAGGTTGACGCCGCACAGGCGCGCGGCCTTCTGGGCGGTTTCCAGATCGACGTCGACACCGACCGTGCCCTTGATGCCGCCGGACGCGTCCAGCGAGATCTGGCCGGAGATGTGCACGAGGTTCCCCGAACGGACGAACGGCACATAGTTCGCGACAGGCGCGACCGGTTGCGGCAACACCACGCCAAGCTCGTTCAGGCGGTCTTCAATCTTCGACATCACGCACTCCGTTCACGAGGCGCAATGCTTAACGTCGCCAAGGGCGGGCACAAGAAAAAAGGCCCGAAACCCTCACGGGTTCGGGCCTTCATTTCAGTCCGCGGGGGCCAGCGAAGAGCTCGCCCCCCTGAGCAGCCTTAGCGGGCGGCCTGGAACTTTTCGACGGCGGCGCTGGCGCGCTCGTTCAGGGGCTTCATCGAGTCCTTGATCGAAGCCGAGACGATCTCCGAAGCCTTGCTCATCTGCGCGATGTAGGCTTCCAGAGCCGACTTGGCCCAGGTCGTCTGCAGTTCCATGGCTTCCTGCACGCTCTTGGCGGCGGCAAGCGACTTCACGGCGGCGACCTGATCTTCGGCGGCCTTCTTGGAGTAGGCGAAGGTCTGGGCGCCCAGGGCTTCAGCGCCCTTGGTGGCGGCGGTCACCGAGGCGACGACGGCTTCCAGGTTCTTCTTGGAATGGGTGTTGGCTTCGGCCAGCGCGGCCAGCGACTTCTCGACACCGTCCTTGAAGGCTTGGTTGGAAGCGGTGCTGAACTGTTCGACGGTCTTCTTCATCGTTTCGGCGGCGGCCATGGGGAGTCTCCTGGCAATGTGGCGGGGCATGGCGAAGCTGAGCAGGCAGCCCCATGCTTTGGGACAACGGTGATTTGCCATGCTGCAGTGCAGCAGTCAAGAAAATTGTGCAGCGCACCATGACCTAAGGGTAAGCTGAAGCTTGGCCGCAACGCGCACATTTTTTCCGCACCCGCGACACGATCGCTCACCGGTTGTTTACTTTGGCTAAAGGCGGGTCAGTTCATGCTAGGCTCACGCGTGTGGCGGTGCGGAACCGCTCAGTTCAAATGACGGACGCTCATTGCATGTTCGCCAAGTTTCGATCCGCCCGCTTCCTGCTCGCTGTCGCTGGTCTCGCTCTGTCTTGCCTCGGCGCCGTCGCGCCGACGACGGCGGCCGCCCAGATCCCCTATCTGCAGATGAACGCCGCGGAGCCGAAATATGCGGCGATCGTGATCGACGCGAATTCGGGCGAAGTTCTTTACGACAAACGGGCTGACAGCCCCCGCTACCCCGCCTCGGTGACCAAGGTGATGACGCTCTATCTCGCCTTCGAGGCGTTGAGCGAAGGCCGCCTGAAGCCCACCGACCGTGTCGTAATCTCCCCCCGCGCCGCCGCCCAGGCTCCCACCAAGCTAGGCCTGCCCGCGGGCGACAGCCTGACCGTGGACGAAGCCATCCGCGCCATGACCGTCAAATCGGCCAACGACGTCGCCGTCGCCATGGCCGAAAAGCTGGCCGGCAGCGAGGCGCGCTTCGCGGCGCTCATGACCCTGCGCGGTCAGGAACTGGGCATGCGCAACAGCCGGTTCGTGAACGCCTCGGGCTTGCCCGACAGCCGCCAGATCAGCACCGCCCGCGATCTGGCCATCCTGTCGCGCGCCACGATGCGCGACTTCCCGCAGTATTATTCGTATTTCAGCGTCAAGGGCTTCACCTTCCGCGGCAACTACATCAAGGGCCACAACCGCCTGCTCGACAGCATGGACGGCTTTGACGGCCTGAAGACCGGTTACACCAACGCGTCGGGCTTCAACCTCGCCGGCTCGGCCGTTCGCGACGGTCGCCGCCTGATCGCCGTGGTCCTGGGCGGCTCCTCCACCGCCTGGCGTGACAACAACATGGAAGACCTGCTGCTGACAGGCTTCGAGGTGCTCAAGCGCCGCGCGCGCGGCGACCGCACCACCATCGCCGCCAACCTCTATGAGGACGAGCCCGCCGGCCCGATCATGCGCCCCTCGGTCGAACAGGGTGATGGCGACCAGTCCAGCCTCAAGATCGTGCTTACCGAAAGCCCGCGCGCGCCCGCGCCGGTCAAGGTCGCGCCCAGCTTCAAGGCCGCCCAGGCCAAGACGCCCAAGGGCGAGTGGGCCGTCCAGGTCGGCGCCTTCAAGTCCAAGGGGCTGGCCAAGGAGCAGCTGTCGATCGTTCGCGGCCGCTTCGCCAAGTTCGTGGCCGACGCCGAGGGCGCGGTGGAAGGCGCCGCCGGCGGATCCTTCCGCGCTCAGTTTCAGGGGCTGACCGCCGAAGCGGCCCGCAGCGCCTGCGCCGCCATCTCGGCCAAGCGCCAGCCCTGCATGGTGCTGTCGCCGCGCTGAGGCGCGACGCCTAGTCTACAGGCCTATCCAAACCCCCGCTCTCCCCGGCGAATGCCGGGGCCCAGATTCAGCCTGAGCGTTTGGGGATAACGCGCCTCCCGACTCAACCCGACCAACCCCGTCTCCGGGTTCGATCTGGGCCCCGGCATTCGCCGGGGAGAGCGGAATAAAAAGCTTTGGTCGCTGCCGCCTAGCGCTTCAAGAGACGATCACGGGCGGCGTTGAGCTGCGCCGCCAGCCCGGCCGTGCCGCCCTTGTCGGGGTGAGCCAGACGGATCAGGCGGGCATGGGCCGAGCGAATCTCTTCGGCGGTGGCGTCGGGGCCGACGCCCAGGATGGAGCGGGCTTCCGTGAGACTGGGGCCGGAGACCGTCGGCTGAGCGGCCTTCCGCGCCGAAGGCCGGCGCCGGGCTTCCGAAGCGCTCCACAGCCCCACGACGCCCAGCACAATGCCCGTGCCCCAGCCGCCGCGAATTGTGGTGTAAGCCGCGCCCGCGAAGGCGGCGAAAGCGGCGACGCCCGCGCCGACGCGCCAGCCGTCCCCCTTCACCAGCGGCCGCTTGCCGCCCCAGAACACCAGGGCCAGCACGGCCGCGCCAAGCAACAGATAGATCATCGCGGTTCCGCTGACCGCCCGTCGGGAATCCCCAAGCGGGACCCTATTGGGCAGCGAGCAGAGTTTCCCCGGAATAGGCCGAAAGGCCAAGCGAATGCATCAGGGCCCGCAGTTCCTGACGCGCGGCCAGATGCTGCAGCGACACAGGCACCGGGCGAACCTGCGGCGACAGGTCGGCGATGGTCAGGCCGAACGGGAACAGTTCGCGATAGATCACGCGGTCGCGAAGTCCCGGTCCCATGCGGAACCCGACCCGCTTGGCCAGGGCCGTGAGGCGATCCTCAAGACGCTTGCGATTGCGGGCCTCGGTGGTGGCCAGACGGTTGCGCAGCACCACCCAGTCCAGCGCCTGGCGCTGCCCGCTCATGGCGCGCGCCTTGCGGGCTTCCCAGACGGACTGGGAATAGAGGCTGGGCGTGGTCAGCTCCATGGTCACGGGATCGACGTGGCCCAGCATGTCGAAGTCGACGAAGCTGTCGTTCATCGGCGTGACGATCAGGTCGGCGCGGCCATGGGCCAGGCGCGAGATGGCGGTGTCACCGCCGGGGGTGTCGATCAGCACGAAATCGGCTTCTTCCAGGCCGCGCGCGAAGGCGACCTCGAAACGCTCGATCTGCTCGGCTTCCGGCGCGGCGGCCAGGGCGATGTCGTCCTCGCTGAGACGAATCTGGATCGGCTCGGGCAACGGAAGCTTCTTGTTCTCGAGCCAGGCGCGGCGGTTCTCGAAGAAGCGCATGGAGGTGCACTGGCGCAGGTCCAGATCGATCACCGCCACCTTGGCGCCGCCATAAAGCAGGGCGGTCACGAGGTGCACGGCGATGGTGGACTTGCCCGCCCCGCCCTTTTCGTTCCCGACCACGATCACGCGCGTTTCGGCCATGTGCTCGCTCCTTCTCTCGCCGCGACTCGCACGGTCAACGAAACGTTAACACAGCGTCCAAGGCGCAGCCGAGCGGTCATCACGTTGATCCACAGCACCTTTTGTCGCAGGGGATGTCGCACCCGCGCCCTGCCTGAGCGGCAAGGTGGACGCCGCCGCGCCCCTCGGCCATAAGCCGACGCCTGCTGGTACAGGAGGCCCCGATGGCCCAAGCGTCCCCGATCATCGTCCGAACCGTCGCCGAGATGCGCGCCCACGTGGCCGCCTGGAAGGCTCAAGGCGACCAGGTGGCGTTGATCCCAACCATGGGCGCCCTGCACGACGGCCACCTGACCCTGGTCAAGCTGGGCCAGACCAAGGCCCGCCGCACGGTGGCCAGCGTCTTTGTGAATCCCAAACAGTTCGCGCCGCACGAGGACTTCGACGCCTATCCGCGCGGCGAGGCCGTCGACGCCGAGATGCTGGCCTCGGTCGGCTGCGACCTGATGTTCGCCCCCTCGGCAGCCGAGATGTACGCGCCGGGCTTCTCGACCGCGATCAACGTCTCGGGCGTCTCCGAGCCGCTGGAGGGCGCCGCCCGACCGCAGTTCTTCGGCGGCGTCGCCACCGTGGTGGCCAAGCTGCTGATCCAGAGCCAGGCCGACTACGCGGTGTTCGGCGAGAAGGACTATCAGCAGCTGCAGGTCATCAAGCGCCTGGCCCGCGACCTGGACCTCCCCACGCAGATCGTCTCGGCGCCGACCGCCCGCGCGGAGGACGGCCTGGCCCTGTCCTCGCGCAACGCCTATCTCAGCGCCGAGGAGCGCCAGATCGCCGTGGCCCTGCCGAACGCCCTGCGCGCCGCCGCGCACGCGGTCGCTTCAGGCGGACGGATCGACGAGGCCGAGGCCGCCGGCAAGGCCGCCCTGACCGCCGCCGGCTTTGGCCAGATCGACTATCTGGATGTCCGCGAAGCCTCGGACCTTTCGAAACTAGGCCCCGGACCGATCGGCGACGCGGAAGGCCGCATCCTGGTCGCCGCCTGGCTGGGCAAGACCCGCCTGATCGACAACATGGCTGTCTAGCCTACCAGGCGCCCAGCTCGCGAAGCTGACGCGCCAGATCCAGCGGCATCTCGGCCGCCTCGCTCTCGGTGAGGTCGGCGGGCGCATCCTCGGGCGGCAGGTAGCGCCAGCCCTGGAAGGCGCGACGCGGCTGCGGGACCACGCGGATGATCGGCGGATCGACCGTCACCTCGCAGCGCTTGGCCGCGCCCTCGCCCACCGTGTCGATGGCGAGGATCTTCTGGCGGCACAGGACCTGCCCCTTGAACACGCGGTACAACGAGCCGCCGTCCAGCACCTCGTCGATGCGCTTGGGCGTCATGCGGGTATGCATGATCCACGGCTCGCCGGTCCTGTGCCAGGCGAGCAGGTCTTCGATCGTGTCGCAGCCGACGACCAGCTTGATGATGTGCAGAGCCATGGTCGGGTGATCAGGCCGCCGGTTCCAGTCGGGCCAGCACCACGCCTTCGCTGACCTGACCCCCGGCCGTCGCCGAGAGCTCGGCCACCACGCCATCGAACGGCGCGGCCAGGGCGTGTTCCATCTTCATGGCCTCAAGGGTGAGCAGGGTCTGGCCCTTCACGACGCTCTGGCCCGCCTCGACGGCGACCGAGACGATCTTGCCCGGCATCGGCGACAGGATCGCGCCGTCCGAAGCCGCCGAATGGGCGCCGCCGCCCTGATAGCTGAAGTCGAACTCCTGAACGTCGCCGCCCTCGAACACCCGCAGGGGGCCATCGCCATGCGCGCCGGGCAAGACGTCGACATCGTCCAGAGCCCGGCCGTCCTCGACGGTGATGTCCCAGGACCAGTCATCACCGCGACCACCGGCCAGGGCGACTCGCAACGGGACCTTGCGGCCGTCGATGCTCATCGGCAGGTCCATGGCCGCGCGGGGGGCGTTCATGCGGAAGCCCAGCAGACGCGACGGCGCGCTGACGAACGGATCGGCCTTGGGCTGATCGGCGTCCATGAAGCCTTCCAGGCGCTGGCCGATGGCCGCCAGGGTCGGGGCGTCGCTAAAGGTGCGCTCGACCAAGTCGTCCAGCCGCGCCTCGATGAAGCCGGTGTCGACGAGGCCCTCCACGAAGTCCGGATGGCTGGCGCATTTGGCCAGGAAGGCGGCGTTGGTCTTGACCGGCCACACCTCGACCAGGCCGCAGGCCTCGGCCAGACGATGGGCGGCGTCCTCACGATCGACGCCATGGGCGATCAGCTTGGCGATCATCGGGTCGTAGAAGGGCGTAACCTCGCCGCCCTCCTCCACCGCGCTGTCGACACGGACGTCGCCCTCGGGCAGGCGGAAATGCTTCAGCTTGCCCGTGCTGGGCAGGAAGCCGGTGACGGGGTTCTCGGCATAAAGGCGGGCCTCCATGGCCCAACCGTCCAGCTCGATCTCGTCCTGCTCCAGCGGCAGGGGCTCACCCGAGGCCACCCGCAACTGCCACTCGACCAGATCCTGGCCCGTGACCATCTCGGTGACCGGGTGCTCGACCTGCAGGCGGGTGTTCATCTCCATGAACCAGATGCGGTCGGCGCGCAGGCCTTCGCTGGCGTCGGCGATGAACTCCACCGTGCCGGCCCCGACATAGTTCACGGCCTTGGCGGCCTTGACCGCGGCGGCGCAGACGGCCTGACGGGTGGCCTCGTCCATGCCGGGGGCCGGAGCCTCCTCGATAACCTTCTGGTGGCGGCGCTGCAGCGAGCAGTCGCGCTCGAACAGGTGGACGACATTGCCGTGGCTGTCGCCGAACACCTGCACCTCGATGTGGCGCGGACGGGTGACATACTTTTCCAGCAGCACGCGCTGGTCGCCAAAGCTGGCGGCGGCCTCGCGCTGACACGAGGCCAGGGCTTCGGCGAAGTCAGCGGCGGCCAGCACCTTGCGCATGCCCTTGCCGCCGCCGCCGGCCACGGCCTTGATCAGCACCGGATAGCCGATGGCGTCAGCTTCCTTGCCCAGACGCTCAACCGACTGGTCATCGCCCAGATAGCCCGGCGTGGTGGGCACGCCCGCCGCGATCATGAGCTTCTTGGCGGCATCCTTCAGGCCCATGGCCCGGATCGCCGAGGGCGGCGGGCCGATCCACACCAGACCCGCGTCGAGCACCGCCTGGGCGAAGTCGGCGTTCTCGGACAGGAAGCCGTAGCCGGGATGGATCGCCTCGGCCCCCATCTGCCGGGCGGCCGCCAGGATCTTCTCCGGAACCAGATAGCTCTCCCGCGCCGGGGCCGCCCCGATCAGGATGGCGCTGTCGGCCTCCATCACAAACGGCGCGTCGGCGTCGGCCTCGGAATAGACCGCGATGGTCCGCACGCCCAGCTCACGGGCTGTGCGGATAATCCGACGGGCGATTTCACCCCGGTTGGCGATGAGGACGGAAGAGATCAAGGGCTGGGCCTACATTTGGTAGAGGGTGAAAATCATCAAGCCGACCACCAGGAGCGTGAAGGCCGTGACGCTCATGAACCAGACAATAAAGGTCTTGAGCAGCGCGCCAAAAATACTGGAGCCATAGCCCCCGCGCAGGGTCTGGAAGAGGTTGATGGGCGTCCAGAATGCCAGCAGCACAAACCAGGGCGCGATCAACGGCGCGGGCAGCACCATGCCGACGGCGTTGGTCAGGAACGAGAACGACAGCAGGTTGGTCGCCACCAGCAGATGGTCGTAAATGAAATACTGGCGCTTGTTCACATAGACCAGCGCGAGGCTGAGCCCGATGATCGGCAGCAGCAGCACCGCCAGGCGGTGGGCCCAGCCGAACATGACCAGCAGGTAGTAGTCAGGATTCTCAACGGCCTTGGCCGTGCGCTCCTTGAGCCAGTTGCCTTTGACCACCGAGCTTTGGAAATGGACGGTGTTGGTGGAGTGCGCCTGGGTCTCGGAATAGGTCAGCGCGGGCTTGGTTACGGGCCTGCCGTGCGGACTGTCTTCGGCCATCGCCTGGGCCTGAGCTTCCAGGGCGTCTGGCCCATCCTCGAACTTCAGGCTGCGGATCTTGTCGGCGGCCGCCTTGCCCGTCAGCTTGCGCGAGAGCTCCTGCGCGACCTTGGGGTCCTTTTCGATAGCGTCGGCCTTGGCGATCCTCTCCGCATAGCGGTCCTGAACCTCTTGGACGTCCTCGACATAGCTGGCGGCGACCTTGGCCTTGTCCTGGTCGGGATCCTTCAGCGCCTCGTCGCGATCGATCGCGGCCTCCTTCAAGGCCTCATCGCGGGTCTCGACAGCCTCGGCGCGCAGCTTGCCGGCCTCCTTGGCGCGGCCCTGCGGCGTGGCCAACTCAGCGGCGCGGTGCTCGGCCTCGACCTCCTGGTGGTGCTTGATCTTATGGATCGCGTGCTCTGCCGCGAAGATGAACAACAGCAGGGCCACAAGGAACGTGCGGAACGGCGGCACGTGCCGCGCGATCCGGCCTTCCATATAGTCCTTGGCCAGCACGCCGGGCCTGAACAGCAGCAGCGGCAGGGTCTTGGCCAGGCGGCCATCAAGGTGGAACATCCCCTCGATGGCTTCCCAGATCAGGTGCAGGATCGAGCGGTGATGAGTGTCGGCGTTCTGGCCGCAGGAATGGCAGTACCAGCCTTCCAGCGGCGCGCCGCAGTTCGCGCAGGGCTGGCCCTGCCTGTCGAACGGCTTTTTCCTTCTGGGGCGGAAGACATCCGTGATGGAGTCCGCCGCCGCCGCCTCGAGTTCACCCGTCATACCGCCCCCGGCCTGAATCCGCGCTCTGAATCGCGCCTAGATTGACCAGACCGGTTTACGACGCGCGAGGAAGGCGCGCACCCCTTCTTGGCCCTCTTCGGAAACGCGGCGGCGCGCGATGCGCTTGGCGGTCTCCTCGATCAGACCCTTGTCGAGTTTCTGATCAGCAAAGTCGTTGACCAGCGCCTTGGCGTCGCCGATCGCGCCGGGGGCGCAGGCGGCCATCTCCTCGATCAGGGTGTCGCGCGCCACCTCGAGGCCGGCGACATCGTCGAAGACTTCATCGACCAAGCCGTAGCTCCAGGCCGCATCGGCGTCAAACACCCGGCCCGTGGCGAACAGCAGCTTGGCCGTGCGCGGCCCCAGAGCCGCGATGACATAGGGGCTGATGGTCGCGGGGGTCAGGCCCAGCTTGACCTCCGAGAAGCTGAAAGTCGCGTCCGCCGTGGCCATGGCGTGATCACAGGCCGCGACCAGACCGGCGCCGCCGCCGAAGGCGGGGCCTTCGACCAGGGCCACGGTCAGGGCCGGCACGTCGTGCAAGGCCTTAAGCATATGGGCCAGTTCAAGGGCGTCGAGGCGATTGTCGTCCTCGCTCCAGTCCACCGCGTCGGCCATCCAGCTCAGGTCGGCGCCGGCGCTGAACGCCCCGCCCATGCCGCGCAGGAACACCACCCGGACGCCCTCGGCGCCGTGCAGGGTCTCGAACGCCTCGCGCAGGGCCGCGATGGTCGCCGCGTCGAAGGCGTTCTTCTTTTCGGGCCGATTGATCCACACGGTCACCGCCCCTTCGGGCGTGCTCTCCAGGTGAACCAGCGGGCTCACAGCGTCGGTGTCGGGAACTTCGACAATCGGATCGGCGATAGGGTTGGTCATTGGTCTGGGCCTTCCTGAACTCTGGGCAGACAGTACATCACATGCGGTCGCAGCGGGTGGTCCTGAGACAGGCCCGGATGATTGAAATCCCGAGGCTCATCGCGCAGGAAACCCAGCCGCCGCATGACCGACTGGGACCGAACGTTCGAGCGGGCCGTGAACGCCAATATCTCTTCGACGGGCAGACGCGCGAACCCGTCGGCGAGGATCGCCGGCATGACGCCAGAGACCAGGCCGCGCCCCACGGCGTCGGACCTCAGGCGCCATAGGGCTTCAACGCCACCAAAGCCCAGGGCGCCGTCCAGGGCGTGCAGCCCCGCCGCGCCCACGGCCTCGCCCGCTTCATCCAGCACCGCCCAGACTCCCCAGCCGTTGTCGGCGAGGCCTGACGCCACGCGCTCGAACGTGGCGCGGCTGTGGGCGGCGCTCATCGCGCCGCCCAGCCAGTGGGCGACCACTGGATCACGGTTCAGCGCTTCCCAAGCCGGGAAAAGCGCCTCGGTCCAGGGAACCAGACGAGGATGCGGCGCGGCAATCATGGCTACATCCTGAAGACGCCGAACGTCGTCTCCGGAATCGGCGCGTTGAGGCTGGCCGATATGGCCAGACCCAGGACGTCGCGGGTTTGCGCCGGATCAATGATGCCGTCGTCCCAGAGGCGCGCGGTGGCGTGATAGGGATTGCCCTCGTCCTCGTACTTCTGGCGGATCGGCGCCTTGAAGACTTCGGCCTCCTCGTCGCTCCACTTGGCGGCGTCCCGGTGAACGGTGGCCAGCACGCTGGCGGCCTGCTCGCCCCCCATCACCGAGATGCGGCTGTTGGGCCAGGTGAACAGGAAGCGCGGGCTGTAAGCCCGTCCGCACATGCCGTAATTGCCGGCCCCGAAGCTGCCGCCGATCAGCACGGTGAACTTGGGCACCTCGGCCGAGGCGACCGCCGTGACCAGCTTGGCCCCGTCCTTGGCGATGCCGCCGGCCTCGTACTTGCCGCCGACCATGAAGCCCGAGATGTTCTGCAGAAAGACCAGTGGAATCTTGCGCTTGCAGGCCAGTTCTATGAAGTGCGCGCCCTTGACGGCGCTCTCGCTGAACAGCACGCCGTTATTGGCCAGGATCGCCACCGGCTGCCCCCAGATGCGGGCGAAGCCGCAGACCAGGGTCGTGCCGTACAGCGCCTTGAACTCGTCGAACTCGCTGCCGTCGACGATACGGGCGATGACCTCGCGCACGTCGTAGGGCGCGCGGACGTCGGTCGGAACGATGCCGTACAGCTCCTCGGCGTCGTAAAGCGGCGCCCGGGTCTCGGTGATCACCAGTGCGGACGGTTTAGTGGTGTTGAGGTTGGCGACGATGGAGCGGACGATCTCCAGCGCGTGCTCATCGTCATTGGCCACGTGGTCGACAACGCCAGACCGGCGGCCGTGCGTATCGGCCCCGCCCAGTTCCTCGGCGCTGATGACCTCGCCCGTGGCGGCTTTCACCAGCGGCGGCCCCGCCAGGAAGATGGTGCCCTGGTCGCGGACGATGACGGTCTCGTCGCTCATCGCCGGCACATAGGCGCCGCCGGCGGTGCACGAGCCCATGACGCAGGCGATCTGGGCGATGCCCGCCGCGCTCATCCGGGCCTGGTTGAAGAAGATGCGGCCAAAGTGGTCGCGGTCGGGGAAGACCTCGGCCTGGTGGGGCAGGTTCGCGCCGCCGCTGTCGACCAGATAGACGCACGGCAGACGGTTCTGCTGGGCGATCTCCTGGGCGCGCAGGTGCTTCTTCACCGTTATCGGGAAATAGGCGCCGCCCTTCACCGTGGCGTCGTTGGCGACGATCATCACCTCGCGGCCTGACACCCGGCCGATTCCGGTGATCACGCCGGCGCCGGGCGCCTCGCCATCATAGAGGTCACACGCGGCCAGCTGGCCGATCTCGAGGAACGGCGAACCTGGATCCAGCAGCCGCTCGACGCGCTGGCGCGGCAGCAGCTTGCCCCGCGCTACATGGCGCTGACGGGTCGCTTCGGATCCCCCCAGGGCGGCCGTGGCCACCCGCTGGCGCAGCTCTTCGACAAGGCCGCGATTGTGGGCGGCGTTGCGGGCGAAGGTCTCGCCCGAAGGATCGACAACGGAGTTCAGCTTCGGCATGAGCGAGGGATAGCCTTTTCCATTCAATCTCGAAAGGCGGTCATTTTCGCCTCACATAACGCGCCAAGCCGCGAAAACCCTCCGCGATCACGCCGCTGGAAAGCGCGATAGTCGGACCGATCGCGCCCCGATGGTCAAGTCTTCCCATTCACGCTAGCGTCCGGACGTGGGAACGCCTTTGGACGCCTTCGACGACTCAGCCCTGGCGCGCCTGTTCGCCCGCGAACGACGCGACGGCGCCGCCACGTGGTTCTCATTGCCCGGCGGCGCAACGCTCTACGCCCCCGGAGAGGAAGCCGACCAGCTCTATTTTCTGCGGACGGGTCGGCTCGGCGCATTTCGCCGGGAGGAAGGCCAGGAGCCGCAATTCCTGGGCGTGATCCGCCCCGGCGAACCCGCGGGCGAGATGGCCCTGATCGGCGGCATGCCCCATTCCGCCAATCTGGTGGCCTTGCGAGACAGCGAGATCCTGGCCCTGCCCCGCGCCGAATTCTTCGCGGCGGCCGAAAAAGACCCCACGGTGATGCTGGAACTGTCGCGGCTGATGATCCGTCGCGCGCGCCAGGCCCAGACCCACGCGGCGATCGGCGACCCTTCGGTCTTCGGCTTCATCGCCGTCGAAGCCGGTCAGGCCATCCGACCGATCGTTGAACGCATCGCCCGCGCCATGGAGGCCCTCGGCTACTCCGTCACCGTTGAAGGCAGCGAGTCGGCCCTGGCCCCGACCGAGTGGTTCACCAATGTGGAGCGCGAGCACGACTTCGTCCTCTATGTCGCCGAGGCCGACGAGACCGCCTGGAAACACGTGGTGGGCCGTCAGGTGGACCGCCTATTTCGCATCGGACGCGGCGACCGCCCGCCGCCCGCCGCGATCCCGTCCTATGCCTCTGGCCCACTGCAGGCCCAGCGGCTGGTCGACCTGATCCTGCTGCAGTCGGCCAACCTCAGCCAGCCCAGCGGCTCGGCGGCGTGGGTGACCGCCACACAAGCCGCGCGCCTGTTCCATGTGCGCGAGAACGGCATGGCCGACGTGCAACGCCTGGCTCGAGTGCTCACCGGTCAGTCGGTGGGGCTGGTGCTATCGGGCGGCGGCGCCAGGGCCTATGCCCATATCGGCGCCATAGAGGCCCTGCGCGAGCGCGGCATTCCCATCGACTTCGTCGGTGGCGCCTCGATGGGCGCGGTGATCGCGGCGGGTCTGGCCATGGGCTGGGACGACGGCGAGATGGAGGCCCGCATCCGCAAGGCCTTCGTCGAATCCAGCCCTGTCGATGACATCGCCTTTCCGATGATCGCCATGACCCGGGGCGACAAGGTCCGCGTGCGGCTGGAGGAGCATTTCGGCGACATCGAGATCAGCGACCTGTGGCTGCCGTTCTTCTGCGTATCCTCCAACCTGACCTCGGGCTCCTATCACCTGCATCGCCAGGGCCCGCTGCACAGCGCCCTGCGCGCCTCCATCTCGCTACCCGGCGTACTGCCGCCGGTTTGCCTGGACGGGGCGGTTCTGGTGGACGGCGCGGTGATGAAGAACTTCCCGGCCGACGTCATGCGCTCGATGCAGCTGGGCCCGATCGTCGGCGTGGACGTCACGCGCGGCCGCAGCATCACCGGCGAGGACGTCGTCACGCCCCCGTCGCTCTGGAACTGGTTCTGGTCGGGCGAATGGCGCAAGGGCCCGCCGATCGTCGCCCTGTTGATGCGCGCCGCCACGGTGTCGACAGGCCGCGATCTGGCCGCCAGCCGCGAAGCCTCGGACGTGCTGATCACACCCAAGCTCGACAAGATCGACATCCGCGACTGGAAAGCCTTCGCCCCCGCGGTTCAAGCCGGCAAGATGGCCGCCGCCCTGGCGCTGGACGGGCTTGACCGTCCCGTTGCCGACCTGCGCCGCCGCCCCAGCCTGGCCGAGCGCGCGCGCGGACTTTTCAATCTCGCCGCGCGATGATGATCTTTCGGGTCAACCCAGAATGCGCCCCCGCCAGACATCAAGGAAGGCGCCTTTCTCCACGGGTGCGACAAATGGCGCGCGGTTGAGCGCGCGCGGGGTGCAATCGCACCTTTATTAACGTTCGATTCACCCTATAGTTAAGTCAGGCTTCCGATAGAGAAGCCCAAGGGAAGGACGCCTAGCCAATGTTTCAGCCCGTCAAATTCACGATGGTCATGGACCGCCGCGTCAAGCCGGCGGACATCCTCACATCACCCGCTCATCGCTTCTCGCTGCAGCGTTCGATCCTGGTCGGCGCCACGATGCTGTTCTGGGCGGCGGTCGTCATCGGGATCAAGCTGCTGGCGTCCTGATTCCAGGCGCTGCGGGCGCGACGCCCGGTCGCACGGAAATCGCTTTTCACGCCGTCGAAATCGCGCTCATACTCTCCTTGTGTTGTTCAACAACTGAAAGGAGGTGACCAGTGTCTCATTGTCTCCAACCGAGGTCGCGGGTCGTGACCTGGAGCCTGAAGATCGAGGTATCCGCCTGAAGGCGTTGAATCGCTTTAGGATCTAGTCACGCCGCGAACTGCGGCCACGACGATGGAGGGCCGTTCCGGGAAAC
This sequence comes from Caulobacter sp., assembly GCF_965279145.1. Classification (NCBI taxonomy): domain Bacteria; kingdom Pseudomonadati; phylum Pseudomonadota; class Alphaproteobacteria; order Caulobacterales; family Caulobacteraceae; genus Caulobacter; species Caulobacter sp. Next base: position 3,246,734 of record NZ_OZ257139.1, on the reverse strand, counting down.
CGGGACGGCCCTTTTTCATGCGTTGAAGGCTGCTATCCCGTGCGAGCACAGCAAGACCCGGGATAGCCCTCACTACGATCCGACCAGTTCCCGACCGATCAGGAAGCGGCGGATTTCGTTCGTTCCCGCGCCGATGTCATAGAGCTTTGCATCGCGCAGCAGGCGCTCCACCGGCCATTCCTTGGTGTAGCCCGCGCCGCCCAGAGCCTGAATCGCCTCCAGACAGGTCTTCACCGCGTTTTCAGACGCCAGCAGGATCGCGCCGGCCGCGTCGAAGCGCGTGGTCTTGCCCGCATCGCAGGCCCGCGCCACGGCGTAGACATAGGCCCTGGCGGAATTGAGGGCGACGTACATGTCGGCGACCTTGCCCTGCATCAGCTGGAACGAGCCGATCGCCTGGCCGAACTGCTTGCGTTCACGCACGTAGGGCAACACCACGTCCAGGCAGGCCTGCATCAGGCCCAGGGGGCCGGCCGAAAGCACCGCGCGCTCATAGTCGAGGCCGCTCATCAGCACCCCTACCCCGCCGCCGACCGGGCCCATGACGTTTTCCTCGGGGACTTCACAGTCCTCGAACACCAGTTCGGCGGTGTCGGAGCCGCGCATGCCCATCTTGTCGAGCTTCTTGCTGACGCTGAAACCCTTCATGCCCTTCTCGATCAGGAAGGCGGTGATGCCGCGATCGCTGGTCTTGGCGTAGACGACGAGGGTGTCGGCGTGCGGGGCGTTGGTGATCCAGAACTTCGTGCCGTTCAGCACGTAGCGATCGCCCTTCAGCTCGGCCCGCAGCTTCATCGAGACGACGTCCGAGCCCGAGCCGGCCTCGCTCATGGCCAGCGAACCGACGTGCTCGCCGCTGATCAGCTTGGGCAGGTAGCGATGCTTCTGCTCGGGCGTGCCCCAGCGGCGGATCTGGTTGACGCAAAGGTTGGAGTGCGCGCCGTAGGACAGGCCCACCGAGGCCGAGGCGCGGGAGATCTCCTCCATCGCCACCACGTGCTCGAGATAGCCGAGGCCCAGGCCGCCGAACTCTTCCTCGACCGTGATGCCGTGCAGGCCCAGGTCGCCCATCGGGACCCAAAGCTCGCGCGGGAATGCGTTGGTTTCATCAATCCGCGCGGCGATGGGCGCGATCTTGTCGGCCGCGAAGCGGGCCGTGGCGTCTCGGATCGCGTCGGCCGTCTCGCCCAGCGCGAAGTCCATGGAGGGTGTGGAATTTGTCGTCATGGCGAGTCCCATAGCACAAGCGCCCGCGGATCAACGAGACCCGCGGGCGTTCATGCCAACCAGACTGGGTTGAACGGATTTACTCTTCGTCGAGTTCGTCGGGACCGGCCAGCTTGCGCAGCAGCAGATAGGCCGACACCACGAAACAGATCGCGCCAATCATGCTGGCGCCGTAGCCGAACATCTTGATCTGGGAGAAGCCGGGGCCCGAGGCCACGGTGAGGATCCAGAGAACACCCCCGCCGAACATGGCCAGACCCAGCACGCCCAAACTCACCAGAAGGCTGAGATTGCCGAAGCGCGGCTGTTCCGATTCGCTGAACGGCACGTCCAGAGCCGACAGCGCGACATCGTCGCTGGTCGAGAAGCCGTCGAGATTGAACACCGAGGGCGAGGTCCGCGTCGCGGTCTCGAACAGGGTGGGCTCGGCAGCCGGCGGCGGGCCAAGCTCGACCACCTCGACAACCGGCATGCGGGCGAACTGCTGGGGCGGTTCCGGCGTCAGCTGGAACGGAGCCGCCGTGCGGGCCGCCTCGGGCTCATCGTGGATCACGGGAGCGGGCGCGGCCATGGCCGGCGCGGGGGCCGGCGGTTCGGGCAGCACCAGGTCGTCGCGCGCCGGAACCGGGACGGACGGCGCCGATGACGCGGGCGCGTCCTCGTCGGGGAATATCGCCTCGAGGCGCGCGCCCACGGCGGCCGCGGCCTGCTCGCTGGCGCTCAGGCCGTCCTCGTCAGGAACCACCAGGAAGGGCTTGGGCCCTTCCTCGCGCTCGACCGTGGCGCGGTCACCTTCGAACCGGGCCATGACGGCAGCGGGAGTCTGCTTGGGCACCGCGCAGCTGGCGTCGTAGTCGACCTTGGGTCGAAGCACGGGACTGGGCGCGGCGATCCAGACGCCGTCGGGCGGCGTCAGAAACAGGGCCTTCTCCGCGGAACGGCGGCGGACCAGCGCGTCGATGACGATGCGCTCGCCCTCGAAGTCGGCCTTGCGCCACATTTCCATGGCGCAGGCGGCTTGCAGCAGCGAGCCTTCGTTGATCCGACGCAGGACGCCGGAGCGCATGAAGTTGTCGAGACCGATGTTGAAAGCGAAGCAGACCAGCGCGTCGAACTGGTTCTGATTCAGCGGCGCATAGGTCTGTTCGTTGACCGCGTGGGCCACCGAGATGAGATCGTACAGAAGGAGGGCTTCGGCGTCTTTTTCCGAAACGGTCGCGCCACCGCGAGCGGTGAGCGTATGGCCGTAGCCGATCGTCCAGCGCCCATCGGGCAGCTGAGCGGCTTTCATTCGGTAGCCTTCGAATCTCTTGATGAGATCGACGGCGGCGCGGGAGACCTGATGACGCGGTTTCATCGCCAAGAATGACCCAGTTTGAGACAGACGCGGATGCGTTTGGCTCTCTCCCCGCAAGATAGGGGCCGGTCCGCATGTTCCCGTCAGACGGGAACGCCTTTTGTCAGTGCAGCAGCAGGGCGGCGATCAGCAGGACCGCGAAGAACCCCGTGAAATCGGTCAGGAACGTCACGAAGATCGACGATGACACCGCCGGGTCGCGCCCCATCTTCTCAAGGGCCAGCGGAGCGAGGATGCCGCCGACAGCCGCCGTGAAGATGTTGGTCACCAGCGCCAGGCCGACGATGATGGCGAGCTTTTCGTGATGGTCCTTGGGGCCAAAGAACAGGTAGGTCGCCCCCCCCATCACCAGGGCAAGACACAGGCCATTGACCAGACCGACGGACAGCTCACGCAGAACGATCCGCCGGGCGTTGGCCGTGGTCAGCTCCTTGCTGGCCAGAGCGCGCACGGCGACGGCCAGGGTCTGGGTGCCGGCATTGCCGCCCAGGGACGAGACGATCGGCATCAGGATGGCCAGGGCCACCAACTGGGCGATCTCGGCCTGAAACACCGCGACGCCGCTGACGGCGACGGTGGCCGTGACCAGATTGAGCAGCAGCCACGGCAGACGCGCCTTGACGATATCGACGACGCTGGCGTCACGACCGGCGTCCGACACGCCAGCCAGGGCCAGGATGTCGGCCTGCGCCTCGTCGCGAATGACCTCGACGATGTCGTCGACCGTGATCTGGCCCACCAGCCGTCCGCCGGACTCGATGACCGGCGCGCTGATCAGGTGATACTTGTCGAAGATATAGGCCACCTCTTCCTGGCCCATCTCGACCGGAATTTCGGTGACCGCCTCCATCAGCTCGCTCAGCCGTGTCTCGCGGCGACTGCGCAGCAGCAGGCTTATCGGGATGGCGCCGACCGGCTTGTAGGTGGGATCCACCACATAGACGTCGAAGAACAGCTCGGGCAGAGCATCGCCGGCCTCGCGCACGTGGTCGATCGTGTGGCCGACGCTCCAGAACTCCGGCGCGGCCAGGAACTCGCGCTGCATCAGGCGGCCGGCCGTCTCGTCCTCGTAGGAGAGCGTCGTCTCGATGGCGGCGCGGTCGGTCTCGCCCATGGCGGCCAGCACCTGGTAGCGCTTGGTGTCGTCCAGGTCGTCGATGACGTCGGCGGCGTCGTCGGTGTCCAGCTCTTCCAGCGCGCGCGCCAGGGTCACCGAAGGGGTGGCCTCCAGCACTTCCTCGCGGATGTTGTCTTCCAGCTCCGCGATGATTTCGCCAAGCGCCTCGGGATCCAGGAGCGGGATCACCTCCTCGCGGTAGGCCGCCGAGAGAAAGCCCATAAGGTCGGCGACGTCGGCGGGCTCGAGGGCTCCGACCAGCTCACGCAGCCGTTCGGTATTGCCACTGTCGGCCGCGTCGACGACCATTTCCACATATTCGGGATTGAGCGCGTAGTCGTCGCCCAGGGCGAGGTCTTCGAGATCCTCGGGCGTGGCGGCCGCGGGAAACGGGACGTCGTCTAGCGGTTCCTCGGTCAGATCGGCGATGTCCCGGGTCATGGGGGCCTCCTGAGCTCTGAGGGCGCGGCGTCCTGGCGTGTTGCGATGGGCGGCGAGGCCTGCTTTCCGCAAGCAAAACCAGACCCAGAAACGATTAGAGCGCGTCCAGCGAGTCGGAAACCGATTTCGCCAAACGCGCTCTAGTCCTAGATCTCACCTGGTGCGGTCGAGAAGACTCGAACTTCCACGCCCTTTCGGGCACAGCGACCTCAACGCTGCGCGTCTACCAATTCCGCCACGACCGCACGTGGTGAGGGGCGGCAGGTAGCAAACTGAATCTGGTTTGGAAAGGGCTGAGTTGCCGGAAAGCGAACTATCTGGAGCGCATCAGACGCCGCCGGCCATGTAGTCATAGACGTCGGCGGCGCGCGTCACCTGGATGGCGATGCGATCGTCGCTGATCTGGATCTCGCCGCGGGCGATGGGATGATTGTTGGCGAGGATCCAGACCTCGTCATTGGTCTTGGCGTCCAGCGGGATCACCGCGCCGCGGCCCATGCGCAGCAGTTGCTGCATGGGTAGAATCGATCGCCCCAAAAGAACGGAGATCTCGACATTGACGGCGTTGACCTGGCTCACGAACTAAGGCCCCTGAATCGACTCTCGACCATTCTTGGTCGCCATGCCGAGTTTGCAAGAATAGGGCCGTATGCTTGATCGCCCGTTAAGCGTTGAAAATAAAGGGAACCGCCTTCTGGGACGCGGCGACGACGCGTCCGTTGAGTGGGCGGTTTCGACCGGATACGTCCCCTACCCGGCAGCCGTTGCCGCCATGGAGGCCCGGGCGGCCGCCATCGCCGACGGAACGGCGGGCGAGCTGGTCTGGCTTCTGGAGCATCCGCCCCTCTACACGGCCGGCATATCGGCCAAGGGCGCGGACCTGATCGAGCCCGACCGCTTCCCGGTGTTCGAGAGCGGGCGCGGCGGGCAATACACCTATCATGGTCCCGGCCAGCGGGTGGTCTATGTGATGCTGGACCTGACCCGGCGCGGCCGCGACGTGCGGGCCTTTGTCGCGGCCCTGGAAGCCTGGATCATCGACGCCCTGGCGGCCTTCAACGTGGTCGGCGAGATGCGCGAGGGCCGGGTCGGCGTCTGGGTCGAGCGCAAGGGCCCAGGCTGGTCGCGCGAAGACAAGATCGCCGCCATCGGCGTGAAGCTGCGCAAGTGGGTCAGCTTCCACGGGATCAGTCTGAACGTCGAGCCCGACCTCTCCCACTTCTCGGGTATCGTGCCCTGCGGGCAGACCGAGCACGGCGTCACCAGCCTGGTGGACCTGGGCCTGCCCGTCACGATGGATGAAGCCGACGCGGCGCTGAAGGCCAGCTTTCAGCGGGTATTCGGGGCGGTCGAAGACGGCGAAGCGCCGGTCTAGGTTTTGCCGTCATCCCGGAGGGCCGAGGGCCGATCCGGGACCGTCGAAAGCGCTGGCGTTTGCCGTAGTCCCGGCTCTTCGCTGCGCTTCGGCCGGGATGACAGACCGTACTAGATCGAAATAGCTTTCAGCGGATTGGCCCCATACCGATTGGCGCCCTGCTCGCCGCCCATGACGCCCAGTTCGACCATCGCCCACAGGATGACGATCGAGAACACGAAGTCGAGGAAGTGCTCGGGCTGCGGCCACACAGCGACTATGGCGATGATGAGCAGCATCGCCCACCAGCCGGACCGTCCCCGGTCATGCAGGCGCTTGGACAGAACGCACGTGCCCGAGAACAGCAGGACGGGATAGACGAACCATCCCGTCAGGAGGTGAAGCGGCCCCCGCGCGACGGCGTCATAGAGAACCCCGAAACCGATCAGCACGGCGGCGGCGATCAGGAACGGCGTGCGCGACAGCCGCCCATTGGACGAGAAGAACAACTCCGCCCATTCACTCCGACCGTTCATGCCCTGACTCCGAGTCGGCTAACGCGCCGCGAGGCGCAATCTAGGCGTTCGGGGGCGAGGTCGGAAGAGCAGAGCTTTCAGGGGCGTCGCCCGGGCCCAGAACCAGCGGCTTAGTTACCCCCGGACCAGACGGCGACGGCCCGTAGCGGTTGGAACCGCCTTTGCCCGCTATGAGGGCGTAGTCGATGAAAACATACACGCCAAGAACGACCTCTACGGCCAGCGCCCACATCGAGAGGCTCGATGCCTCGCCAACTGAATTGGCGATGACACGCAGCAACAGGACGCCAATCGAAAACACAGCTGGTCGGCCCCGATCATGGCCGCGCTTAACCAACAGGCCCATATAGGCCCACAGCATCAAGACGATCGCCGTCATCTGAATGATCGCGCCCGCCATGGAGGAGGCCAATTGCCCCACCGCCATGACCAGCAAGGTGAACACCGTCAAGGCCACGCCGTAGGCCCAGAAATCGCCTCGGCCTATGCGTCCCTTCAGGCTGAAATAGACGCCTAGTACATCTTTGATCGAAAACCTTGCCATGCCTCATGGTTGGAACAACCTTGAGGCGCAGACAACCCTAAATTAAGAGAACTCCACCAGCACTTCATCCGCTGCGACAGGATCGCCGCCCTTGGCGTTGACGGCCTTGACCACCCCGTCGCGCTCGGCGCGGATGATGTTCTGCATCTTCATGGCTTCCAGCACGCAGACCACCTCGCCCTCGCGGACCTGCTGGCCGGCGGTGACGTCCATCGAGACCACCAGGCCCGGCATCGGCGACAGCACCAGCTTGGAGGTGTCGGCGGCCTGCTTCTCGGGCAGCTTGTCATGCAGCTCGGCCGAGCGCGGGGTCAGCACCAGCACCCGGGCCTTGGCCGCGCGGTGGCGGATGGTGAAGCCTTCGGCGGCCGGCGCGACCTGGACCGTGAAGGCCTGTCCATCCAGACGCCCCCGGAAGGTCGGCTGGCCTGGGCGCCAGGCGATATCCGAGAGGGTCAGGGTGCGGCCTTCGTCGAGCAGTTCGACCGTGAGGGTCTCTTCGCCCGCCAGTTTCACCCTGCGCTTGGCGTGCCCGACAGCGACCACCCACGCGTCGCGGACCGGACCGTTGAGGCCGGCGACATTGGTGCGGGCCCGGGCCGCATAAACCCGCTGCATGGCCGCGCCCACCACGGTGAGGATGTCGGCCTGGGTCGCCGTCGGCTCGGTCCCGGCGAAGCCGTCAGGGAACTCGTCCTTGATGTAGTTGGTCGACAGATTGCCCGAGCGGAACCGCTCCTGGTCCATCACGGCGTTGAGGAACGGGATGTTCTGGCCCAGGCCCTCGATGTGGAAGTCCTCCAGCGCCCGGCCCATGCCGTCCACCGCCGCGATGCGGGTCGGGGCCCAGGTGCAGAGCTTGGAGATCATCGGGTCATAGAACATCGAGATCTCGTCGCCCTCGCGGACGCCGGCGTCGTTGCGGACAACATAGCCGTCATGCTGACCTTCAGCCGGCGGCGCGTACCGCACCAGCCGGCCGATGCTGGGCAGGAACTTGCGGTAGGGATCCTCGGCGTAGATGCGGCTCTCGATGGCCCAGCCGTTGATCTTCAGGTCCTTCTGCTCGAAGGCCAGCTTCTCGCCCCAGGCGCTGCGGATCATCTGCTCGACCAGATCCAGACCCGTGATCAGTTCGGTGACCGGGTGCTCGACCTGCAGGCGGGTGTTCATCTCCAGGAAGAAGAAGCTCTTGTCCTGGCCGGCCACGAACTCGACCGTACCGGCGCTGTCGTAGTTGACCGCCTTGGCCAAGGCGACGGCCTGGGCGCCCATGGCGTTGCGAGTGGCCTCGTCGAGCAGGGGGCTAGGGGCTTCCTCGATGACCTTCTGGTTGCGGCGCTGGATCGAGCATTCGCGCTCGAACAGGTGAACCACGTTGCCGTGCTTGTCGCCCAGCACCTGGATCTCGATGTGACGCGGGCTGACGATGAACTTCTCGATGAAGATCCGGTCGTCGCCGAAGCTGGCCTTGGCCTCGGCGCGAACGGCCGGGAAGCCCTCCTCGACATCCTGCTGGGTCCAGGCGACCCGAATGCCCTTGCCGCCGCCGCCCGCCGACGCCTTGATCATCACCGGATAGCCGATCTCTTCCGAGATCTTGATGGCGTGGGCGGTGTCGTCGATCTCGCCGATATGTCCGGGCACGCAGCTTACCCCGGCGGCCTGGGCGAACTTCTTGCTCTCGATCTTGTCGCCCATGGCCGAGATGGCCCCGGGGTTTGGACCGATGAAGACAATGCCCTCGTCGGCGCAGCGCTGGGCGAAGCCCGCGTTCTCCGACAAGAAGCCGAAGCCGGGGTGAACGGCCTGGGCGCCGGTCTGCCTGCAGGCGTCGATGATCTTGTCGGCCACCAGATACGACTGGTTGGCGGGCGACGGGCCGATGTGCACCGTCTCGTCGGCCATCTCCACCGCCATGCTGCCGGCGTCGGCGTCGGAATAGACCACCACCGTCGCGATCCCCAGCCGTCGGCACGTCTTGATGACCCGCACAGCGATTTCGCCTCGGTTGGCGATGAGGATCTTGGTGAACATGCGATTTCCCCTGCGGGCCTATTGTCTCGTTGGACACCGGTTATCAGGCCCGGGCATGTTTGCAACCTTGCCCCTAGGGCGCTAAAGCGGGGGACAGGGCATGACACCGGTTACCAAGAACAATGCCCATCACACGATCGTAGGGAGATGCGTTGGTGACCAAGGCGATGTTTCTGGGTTCTGCCTGTTTCCTGATCCTGGCCAGCGCGGCGCATGCCGCGACCGCCGGCGAGCCGGCGCTCCTCTTCCACGTCTCCGGCGAAAAGGGGCTCGTGGCTGACCTCGCGAGAGGCGACCCCATCCCCAACTTCGCCGACAAGGTGACCCCGATCGCCAACGGCGCCCATGGAAAGGGCCTGCACGCCGAGGACGACGGCGTGGTGTCCTGGAACGCGCCAGGCAACATCCAGGCCCAGCGAGGCTCCCTCTCCTTCTTCTGGCGGTCGGGATACCCGGTCGGCGTCGCGCCGTTCGTGATTTTCCGCGTCGGCTATGCCGACCACACCAGTTGGGACATGGCCTTCCTGCGGATCGACTGGAACGGCCACGGCTTCGACGCCTTCGTCACCGACAACGGTCTGGCCCGCACCCGCGTATCCTTCAAGCTGGACAAGCCGCCGGCCGCCGACGCCTGGACCCACCTGGCCTTCACCTGGGACGAAAACACCGGCGTCCAGCTGTTCGTCGACGGCAAGCTGGCGGCCAAGAAGGAGACCAGGGCGGTCTATGACGCGGGCCTCGACCAATTTGGCGTCGCCGCCCGCGTGGTCGCGCCCCATCAGGTGCAGAGCCGCTACAACTTCCTGCGCGGCGGCGATCTGGATGAACTGAAGATCTACGACCGCGCGCTCGATGCGGCCGCCATCGCGGCCCTGGCCAGGAATGCGCCCACCGAAACCGCCGCCCCCGTCGCGACACTGGACGACCCGGCCACCCACGCCGCCTGGCGCCTGCGCTATGGGTGGAACCGCGACAAGGACCTGCCGCCCTACCTGTCAGCGCCGTCGACCTCGATCCGCAAGGTCGAGTTCACCGACGCCAAGGACCTGAAGGAATGGATGTGGCGCGCCAATGACGGCATCCCCGAAACCACCTGGCCGGGGGTCTACAACCGCTCGCGCCTGGAGGGCCGCAACGACTATTTTCAGCTTCCCGACTGGAACACCTATGTCGAGGGCGGCAAGGCGCTGAAGCTGTCCTTGCCCAACGAACCGATCAACCGCCTGGAAATTCAGGGCGCGGCCTATGGCGACCTGACGTGGACCCCGACCGGCGGACAGGCAAGCAAGCTCGGATCGCGCGCCAAGGGTCAGGCCCGCACCGTCAACACTCTGGCGCAGCCCCTGACGGGCGGTGTTCTGACCTTCACCAACACCGACCAGGAAACCCCGATCCAGGAGCTGTGGGCCTATAACGTCACCGCCGGCGCCGAGCCCAAGGACGCGTTCAAGATGAGCTATACAGTCCGCGCCGACGCCGCGCCGGACTATCTGAACCTGGCCAGCCTCAACGCCTATATCGTCGGCCGCCACCCGGCCGGCGAGCGCGCCACGGTCGTGGCCTTGGCCGAGGGCGCTCCGGTCCGAAAGCGCCCTGCCGGCGATCTGGAGGCCAGAGGCCTGCCGATCGTCCATGTGCTGATCCCGTCGGGCTTCGGCGACGCCCCCGCCGCCCAGCCGCTCGCCCGCAACTGGGCCTATGGCTGGGAGAACGCTCGCGACGGTCTTGACGGGATCGCCATCGACATACCCGCCCTACCCGGCGCGGCCGACGGCGCGCTGATCCCGCTGAACATCCAGGTCAAGGACCCGATCTGGCCTGGGCGCAACATGATCGACGTCAGCGTCTCGGTGAAGCCCGGCGAGGCGCGCACCGTGTGGCTCGACCTGCGCGACCGCATCCTGACGCCCGACAGCCTGTACCTGACCCTCGCCGCCGACAGCACGAGCTTTGGCCCCAAGGCGCTGGACGGGACCAGGATCCGGCTGGTGCTGAAGGACCGCGAAGCCGCCAAGGCCGAGCACATCGCCGACCGGCTGAACCAGGTGAAGGACAACTGGGCCTTCCTGGTCGAGGAGCACACCACCTCCAAGCGCCAGGGCCTGTATCGCCGCCTCTACGCCGACATCAGCGACCTTTTGAAGGTGGATCCCGACAACCAGATCGGCCGCGAATACTGGGGCGACATCACCTATGGCAGCCAGGGTTGGCCGACCTTCGCCCAACCCAAGCCGACCGACGACACGCCGCTGTGGGCCTTCCGCCAGGTCGAGGACCTGAAGCTGGTCAGCAAGTTCATCAACTGGTGGATCGACGAGCGCCAGGTCGACTACGGCGACTTCGGGGGCGGTATCTCGGACGACAGCGACCTGACCCAGCAGTGGCCGGGCCTGGCCCTGATGGGCGTTGATCCCGACAAGGTGAAGGAGTCGCTGAACCGCCTGACCGACGCCTCGTACCGCAACGGCATGTTCACCAACGGCCTGTCGACCATCGTGACCGATGAACTGCACGCCTACGAGGAGGGCATCAATTCGAACGCCGAGGCGATGTATCTCGACTATGGCGACCCGCTGGCGGTCGAGCGGCTGTTCACGACGGTCAAGGCCCTGCCCCGGATCATCGACAGGAACCCGGCCGGCCACATGCACTTCAACACCAACTGGTACAGCGGCGCGCTATCCTATCGCGAAGGGCCATGGGAGTGGCAAAAGCCGTACTCGTTCGGCGTGGTCCACCCCGCGATCCTGATCGGCGACTACAATAACGACCCGACCGCGCGCGGCCTCGTTACCGGCGTCGCCGACGGCTATCTGGCCCACGTCAAGGCGGACGGCTCCTATCCCAACGAGATCAACTGGCGCACCGACGCCGAGCGTGGCGGCACGGTGCTGCAAGGCTCTGGCGCGGGCGGTCCGTTCCAGGTGTTCTGGTCGGCCTGGAAGCTGACCGGCGACGCCAAATACCTGAAGCCGATCGAGTGGCGGATCTCAAAGAACGGCATCAAGTCGTTGCAGGAGATCAACGAAAACGCGCTCGCCGCCCTGAAACTCGACACCGCCAACAAGGACGCCATCCTGAAGACGGCGGCCAAGGGCGGGACGCTGGAGCGCTACGCCGCCTGGACCCTCACGGGCGACAAGACCTACCTGGAAACCCTGTACGCAGACGAGATCCAGTGGGCCTCGCAGCACATGTACATGCACACCGAGGGCCACTGGTGGTCGGATCGGGTGGAGATCCCCAGCGACAGCCTGCAGCGTTCACGCCTGGGCGGCATCGCCAACAAGCGCGCCCAGATGACGCCGGGCCATACCGTCAGCTGGCGGTTCGAAGGCGGAGCCAGGAGCGAAGACGTCGCGATCCTGGTCAAGGGCGCGGGCAAGGCCTTCAAGGTCGTGGCCTATAACCTGACCGACAAGCCCGTGGTCGCCACCATGACCGGCTGGGGCGTCTCGCCCGGCCAGTGGAGCCTGACCCAGGGCCTCGACGCCAATGGCGACGACGCCATCGACGGCGCCGGCGAAAAGCGCTCGGTCGCCTTCGAGCGCACCCGGTCGGTGACCCTGACCCTGGCTCCGCGCCAGACGACAGTGGTCGACATGGCCCTGACCCCGGCGGGTGATGATCCGGCCAGGCGCGCCGATCTGGGCGTGGGTCGCGGCGATGTCACGGTGAAGGGTTCGGCGATCACCGCCAAGGTCCACAGCCTGGGCGCTCAGAACGCGGCTGCGGCCAAGCTCGAGCTGATCGACGCCTCGGGCAAGGTTCTGGACAGCGCGCCGATACCGGCCCTGAAGGCGCCGACGGACTTGCTGCCCAAGGTCGCCTCGGTGAAGCTAAAGATCCCGGGCGGCTTGAAGGCGATGGGCCTGCGCGTTCGGATCGTCACCGCCCAGCCCCAGAACACCGCCCTCAATGACGAGGTCGTGCTGCCATGATCCGCTTCAAGGAGACCACAATGAAGAAGACCTCCGCCGCGATCCTCGCCGGCCTCTTCCTGGCCAGCGGCAGCGCTCTCGCCCAGACAGCGCCGGCTCCGGCCGCGCCGGCGGCGGTGCAGCCCCCCTACTCAGCCCGCGTCGTCACCCTGGCCGAGGCCAAGACCATCGCGGCGGCCGCGGAGGCCGAGGCGCGCAAGAATGGCTGGACCATGGTCATTGTCGTGCTGGAATCGAACGGCCAGCCGGTGCTGTCCGAGAAGATGGATGGCACGCAGTACGGCTCCAACGAGGTTGCGCTGAAAAAGGCCCAGACCTCGGCCAATTTCCGCCGCCCGTCCTCATACTTCCAGGACGCGGTGAAGTCCGGGACCCTGAACTCGATCTTCACCGGCGCCACAGCGGTCGAGGGCGGCGAACTGCTGCTGGTCGATGGCAAGATCGTCGGCGCGATCGGCGTTTCGGGCGGTTCGGCCGTTCAGGACGGGATCGTGGCGCGGGCCGGCGTGGCCGCGCTGAAATAGCCTTCCGGTTCTTGTCATCCCGGACGCCCCGCGGTGGCCGGGATGACAAGCTTTGTTCAGGTCTAGGCCGCCGAGAATTCCTTGGCGAACATCGCCTCGTAGCCCGCCAGCATCTGCTCTGACTCGGGCGCGATCAGCCGACCGATGGCCGCCGCGAAGGTGATGGGCGCCAGGCCAGACGCGCTGACCACCTTGCCGGCTGTCACGGCCCTGGGCGTGTCCACATAGCCGTCCGCGCCTGCATATCCGGCTTCCTGTTCCAGCAGCCAGTCCTGACCGTTGGAGGTGTGCGCCCGCCCCTCGAACAGCCGAGCCCGCGCCGCCGCCACCGTGCCGGCGCAGATCGCGCCGACGATCTTGCCGTCGGCCACGGCCTGGCGCAGCAGGCCAAACACCGCTTCATCCCTGAACCCGACCCAGGCGTCGCTGCCGATCAACAGGAAGACGTCGGCGTCGGAAAGCACGGGATCGCTGAACTTGTAGTCCGCCGCGGCCAGCACCCCGCCGATCGAGGTCTGCGGCTCGCCATCCGGCGTCGCGATCTCGATCTGGACGCCCAGGTGCTCGCGCAGCAGGGCCAGGACCGATCCCGCTTCCCAGTCGGCCCAGCCCGGCTGGAAGAAGGCAACGGCGACGGTCATGGGGATCTCCTGCGGAAACAAGACGGGTGACTCTCGGCGCCCGGTCTACCGGATTGCCGCAAGCCGTCCTACATTGTCGTCATGACCGATATCGCCACACGCTCGACCACCGGCTTCGACCTGACCGCCCCCAATGAGGCCGAACGCGAACGCCTTGAGGCCGATCTGACGGCCGAAGAGGCCCGCGTGCTGCTACAGCACGGCACCGAGGCGCCCTTCTGCGGCGGCCTGCTGGGCGAAAAAAGCCCCGGCGCCTATTGCTGCCGGCTGTGCGGCCTGCCCCTCTTCCGCCATCAGACCAAGTTCGAAAGCGGCACCGGCTGGCCCAGCTTCTACGCGCCTTTCGCCGAGGATCACGTCAAGGCGATCAAGGACACTTCGTACGGCATGACCCGCATCGAGACCCGTTGCGCCCGCTGTGACAGCCATCAGGGCCATGTCTTCCCTGACGGTCCCGCGCCGACACGTCTGCGGTACTGCATCAACTCGGTGTCGCTGCAGTTCGTGAAGGCTGGCGATCCCCTGCCCGACCCGCTGCATCGTGGCGACCCAACCGTCGACTGAGCGGCGGCTTCAGCTTCTCTATAATTCTACTAAATCGATCTGGTTTGAACGGATCGCGCGGAGCGGGCTTTGGTCGCCCTACGCGCAGCGCGTCCGAGCATCCCGTCATGATCTATTCCGAAGCTTCTGGTTTTCGCGCCGAGCCGCCCTCCCGCCAGGGCGCCGAGGGTCCGCCAATCCTGATCGTGCCGGGGCTTTACAACTCCGGGCCGGACCACTGGCAAACCCATTGGGAACGGGCCCTGGGCGCGGAGCGTGTCGAACAAACCGACTGGGAACGTCCCGCGCTTGGTGACTGGACCATCAGTCTGGCGGAAGCGGTGCGTCAGAATCCAGGCGCCATCCTGGTCGCCCACAGCCTGGGCTGCGCCCTGGTCGCGCACCTGACGCAGGTCACGGGCGGACGGGGTATCGGCGGAGCCCTGATGGTGGCCCCGGCGGACGTCAATCGCGAGGGGCCGGCCGGTCGTTTGCTGACCGGCTTCTCGCCGATCCCCCGCCAGCGACTGCCCTTTCCCAGCCTGGTCGTGGCCAGTCGCGACGATCCCTATGTCGAGATCGAGCGGGCCGAGGCCTTCGCGCGGGGTTGGGGTTCGAGGTTCGTCGATCTTGGCCGCGCCGGACACATCAATGTGGCGTCCGGCCACGGTGCGTGGGTCAAGGGCCGAGCCCTGCTGGCCGACCTGATCCGGGAGGTGGAGGCCGCCCGCGCGCCGGAAGGCGGCGAGCGGCCCCCGTTCTAGAAGAGCCTAGAAGTCCGCCGAAAGGGTGAACTGGATGGTCCGGTGCGAGCCCGGACGGAAGGTGGCGGCGGTGTTCACCGTCGTCCCGATCGTGCCCAGATAGTCGGTGTCGAAGATATTATCGACATTGACCCGCGCCTTGACCTGCTCGAACGGGCCGAAGCCAAACCCGTCGCCCATGTCGACATAGGCGTTCCAGATCATGTAGCCGCCCGCCTTCTCGTTATTGATGAAGTTGGTGAAGCGGTTGTCGATCAGGCGACCGGACAGGTTGAAGACCAGACCGTCGGTGGGCTCGACCGTAACGCCGCCCTGGAAGATCCATTCAGGGAAGTCCGGCAGCTTCTTGCCCTTGATCGCCAGAATCGCCGGAGAGGCCGTGGCGCTGGCGCGATAGTTCAGGATGTCATCCTGGAACTCGGCCTTGTTGTAGGACAGGTTGGTGTTGAAATAGACCTTGCCGGCCAGAAGTTCGGGCTTCCACTGACCGCTGAACTCGGCGCCCGAGGCTTCGACGGCTCCTACGTTCTGGAAGAAGCTCTCCACCGTGGTGCTGCCGGGCACGATGGTGTTGAACTGCTGCAGCCGGTTCTTGAACTCGGTCTTGTAGACCACGAACGAGGCGTTGAACGTTGGCCGGTTGGCGCGGTAGCCCAGTTCGATATTGGTCGAGGTCTCGGCGTCGGGCGGCGTAACGGTCGGGCTGGCGGCCGAAAGCACGTCGTCCGCGCCGCGCGGCAGGGCCATGTTCTGCGAATAGGACGCGAAGATCTGGTCGCGCGGACCGACCGAATAGACCATCCCCACCTGCGGCAGGAAGCTGTCCGACCAGTTGGTCTTGATCGACGGCTTGCGGCTGTTGATGTAGTCGGCCGGGTTACGGTAGCCGCTGATCTCGTAGTCAACATCCAGTGTCTTGAAGCCCACCTCCAGCTTCAGGTCGTCGTCCAGAAGGCTAAGCGTATCCTTCAGAAAGAACTGCGTCGTCTGGCGCGTCGAGGTGTAGTTGCGTTGCAGGTGGACCGGCTCGTTGAGCAGCGGCGTTCCGTCCGGATCGCCGTTCGCGACGTTATAGCGGGCCTGGGTGCGGTGATAGTCATCGTCCTCGAGCCAGACGCCGGCCGCGAAGGTATTGATGCCGACGTACCATTCGCCCTTGGCTGTCACGCCCTTGCGTTTTCCGTCGACCCCCGACAGGCCGTACTGCAGGCCCTTGGGCGCGGTCAGGCCGGCGACGATCAGCCGCTCGGCGTTGTAGCTGGCCAGCGACGTGGCGTAGGCCTCTGGCGAGACGCCATAGCCGGCCTTGTCCTCGTAGTAGGCCGTGCTGGTCAGGCTGATATTCTCGCCGATCGCGGTCTTGAAGGTCAGGCCGTAGAGATGATCCTTCCGCTTGTTCACGGCGAACTTGTAGTACTGGTTGTAGTTGGCGTTGGAGTACGGGACCCCGGCCACCGTCATCGGCAGCGAGGTCGCCGTCGCGGCCGAACCCACCGCGCCCGGAACCGGCACATAGCCCAGATAGGCGAAGTCGCGACCCGACCGACCAAAGATGTCGCCTGCCGAGCCGTTGTACTGAGCCTTGGTGATCGACGGCGAGTCGTAGTCGAAATAGTCGTTGTGAACGGTCTGGAAGGTCAGGCTCGACGCCGGGCCGATGTCCCAGCGCAGCTTGCCCTCATAGTGCTTGCGGTCGATCGTGCCCGGCCCGCGCCACAGGTCGCCCTTGATCCACGAGCCGCTGACATAGCCCGAGAACGGACCCACCTTGCCGCTCTCCAGCCGCAGGAAGGTGCGCTTCAGTTCATCGCTGCCGCGCGTGTAGCTGGCCGAGCCGCCGGCGGTCTGGCTGGGCGCCTGGGTGAAGTAGTCGACGATCGGCCCCAGCGACGCGTAGCTGGGCAGCGCCACATCGCCGGCGCCGGCCGAGGCGGTGACCCGCAGCAGGTTCTCGTTGTCGACATAGCGATAGATCGGACTGCCGCCGAACTGGTCGCTGCGGCCCATGGGAATATCGTCGAGCAGGAAGCCGATCTGCTGGAAGTTGAAGGCCCGCACCGAGACCGAGTTGCCGAACTCGTACATGCCCAGGGCGTCGTTGGCCTGGACGTTGAAGCCCGGCAGGGACTCCAGCATTTTCAGGCCCGTGACGCCGGCCGGCGCCGACAACAGCGCCTCGCGCGTGATGGAGACCGTTGCGGTCGCCTGGTCGGTGCCAATGGCGATGCTGGCTTCCGACACGCGCTTGCCCGTGACGACGACCATATCGACCTGGTCGGCGGGCGCGGCCTGCTGAGCCAGCACCGGCGTCCCGACGGCCAGGATCGTGGCGGTCAGCAGCGCCTGTTTCAGGCGACGTGAAGCGCTTCTCGGCATGGTGTTCATGACTATCCCCTCTTGGTCTCGCCGCGACGGGGAGGTCGAGCGAGATCCTGTTTGGTCCTAAGACTGACGATGGATGAGAGGATGATTTCCGGCGAAGCGCCGACCAGGAAAGGCGCCAGGAGCTCGACTGTCCGCTGAGTGCCCGACATGAGACCGATCAGTCGCATCGACCGCCCCAATATTAGGCGACAAGGCCGGCAGCCCCGGCCACGACAACTACCCGTGCGGCTGAGGTGAAGTTTCAGCCTGTTAGGACCAGGCCCGGCAAGGCCGTCTTCCAGTCATTGCCGGTGTTAGGCCAAAAGGGGCTTTACCAACCTATTCAACGACTTGATTCACGATCGTGAAGGCCTCAAGCGCCGGCGCGCCATGCGTCGGCCAAAAGCATGACGTCGGAGGAGCGCGGGAAAGGCGTCTTCCTGCTTTGCGGAGAAGCGCGAAAAATAGGCGAAACGTCAAAGCGCGGATGATCTGCGACTTCGGTAAGGGCCGTGGCGCGATCACGAACACGCCGCGCCGCCGATATCGGATAATTTTCTGGTGCGGGCGGTCGGGGTCGAACCGACACTCCTTTCGGAACCGGATTTTGAGTCCGGCGCGTCTACCAGTTTCACCACGCCCGCAGACTTCGCTCATCGCGAAGGGTGGTCTCTCTAGCAGGCGTCGGCGGCGAATTCCAGTGGCGAGGCGACAGGTCTAGAGTCGTCGCGCGCAGGAGATTCTCACATGCCGCGGCCGGGCCCACGCAACCTGATTACCGATGTTCCTGGACTGACGGTGGGGAGCGTGCAGGACGATGACGTCCGCACCGGCGTCACGGTCGTTCTGTGCCCGGAGGGCTGGAGCGCGGCCGTCGATGTGCGCGGCGGCGGACCGGGGGTGCGCGAGACCGAAACCCTGTCGCCCGAGAACAGCTTCAGCAAGGCCCACGCCATCTGCCTGTCCGGTGGCTCGGTCTTCGGCCTTGGCGCGGCCGACGGCGTGGTCAGCGCCCTGTCGGTGAACAATGTCGGCATCCGGCTATCGCCCCAGTCGCCGGCGATCCCGATCGTGCCCGGCGCGGTGCTGCATGACCTGGGCAACGGCGGCGACAAGGCCTGGGATCTGGAGCCGCCCTATCGCGCGCTGGGCGTGAAGGCGGTGGCGGCGGCCGGCCAGGACTTCCCGCTGGGTGCGGTCGGCGCGGGTCGTGGCGCGATGGCGGGGCTGATCAAGGGCGGTCTGGGCTCGGCCTCGATCGACCTGGGTGGCGGCCTGGTGGTGGGCGCCCTGGTCGCGGCCAATCCCGTCGGCTCGGTCTACATGCCCGACGGCGAGACATTCTGGGCCTGGCCGTTCGAAATCGACGGCGAATTCGGCGGCCGCTTTCCGACGGGGCCGGTCTCGGCGACAGACCCCCTGCCCCAGGAGTCAAAACTGGGCGCGGCGGGACGGTTGCGGGCTGGAGCCAATACCACCCTGGCCGTGGTCGCGGTCACGGCGGACCTGTCGACGGCGGAAGCCAAGCGGGTGGCGATCATGGCCCATGACGGCATGGGTCGCGCCGTGAGACCGGCGCATACCGCGTTTGATGGCGATGTCGTGTTCGCGCTGGCCTCCGGCGCCATCGCGCTGGGCGCTGGACCACAGCGACCGGTGGAGGTTTCGCGATTCGGATCGGCCGCCGCCGATTGTCTGGCCCGCGCGATCGCCCGGGCGGTCTACGAAGCGCGAGCGTTCACGGAATCATAGTCTCCCCGCCCGCCAACTGGGTGGCCGCAGCTTCCAGGCGCCCGAGAAGGCGCTTCAACGTCGCCACCTCGCTGGGGGCCAGACCCGATAGCAGCGCCGCTTCATAGGCCAGGGCGAGGGGCGCGATTTCCGCGTAGAGGCGTCGCCCGGCGGCCGTCAGCTCCAGCCGATGAGAGCGGCGATCGGCGCGCACGGTGGTGCGGTTGACCAGGCGGCGCTCCACCAGGTCCTGGGCGGCGCGGCTGACGCGAACCTTGTCCATGGCGGTGCGCGCCACGGCCGCGTTCTGGGTCAGCCCGCCTTCGGCGAGCACGGACATCAGCCGCCATTGCGGGATCGTCAGTCCGAACCGATCCTCGTAGGCCCTGGCGATCAGCCGGCTGACCGCGCTGGCGGCCGTCGACAACCGATAGGGCACATAGTCGGCGAGACTTAGCGCGTCCTCGGCGGCATCGGGCAACGCTGTCGTCAAGGGAGAGACCGTTGCGGTCATGGCCCGTTTCCTTTCGTCCTCCCGGGGCGTGGCCGCCATCTAGAGGACGACCTTTTCGCCAATCCTACGCGTCTTAGCACAAACCGGTCGTGAGTGGTTCGCTCCACGCTAGGCGATGTGGCGCGCCACGTGTGACAGCCTCAACCATCCTGCCCCGTGATCTGCAGAAACCCGCCATTTCGCCCGTCGGTTGTGCATAGCGGCCACGTCGCGCACGCCAGAGCGGCGCCGAGACGAAGCTAGTCGATCTGAAGCGCTTTCAGCTTGGGAAGCGGCGCTGTTTCGGTAAGCGCCTTCTGACAACGCTCAAGCTCCAGAAGACAGTCGCCACGGCTCCAGAAATCGGAGAAATCAACCACCGCCATCCGAACCTGGCGCGAAAAGTCCTTGTGATCCAAGACCTTCTCCGCCGGCTCTTCATGATGGGGTTCGGGGGGCTTTGGGGGATTGGCGATCACGACCGTCTGGCCGCCGATCCTGGGGCCGAGAATCGTCACGTTCGGCGCGGCTGTTTCCAGCACCGCCACCGAGCACTGATCGCACCGACAGCCAGGATCATGCCCACCATGGCCGGACGGAGCCGCGTGAGCGCCATGGGATCCATGGTCGCCGCTCGGTCCATGACCGCCAGCGCCGTGTCCATGTCCTTTGCCGTGTGCGTCCTTGCCGCCCTTGTCCTTCTCCTCGGGAGGCGGCTCGCCCTTGAGCGCTTCGTTCAGCCCCTTCAGAGCCTTGGCGCACGGACCGCCAAACTGGACGATCGGACCAATCCGGCGTTGAATTTCCTCGACGAGTTCCTGGGTCTTGGAGATCAGCTCGCCCGACGGCGCGCTGGTGGCGGCGACGCACTTGGCCTTGATGGCGTCATGGATGGTCTTGGGCACATCGCGGTACCGCTCGCCCTTGTCCTTTCGGCCGAGCAAACGGCCAGCGGCGAAGGCCATGATGGCGATCACCACGGCGGCCAGGATCAATCCGACCAACAGCGTCGGATCGAAGATCGGCACGGGCTGGTCGACCGGAAACTCTGACTGGTACACCCACCCCTCCCCGCGCTTCGCGTCCAACATGATGGCGCGCGCTATGGTTAACGCAACCGGAGACCACTTGCACGGCGAAGGTTGTCACCGCTTGCGGTAAATCACGCCGCGAACACGGGCGCCCTGATCATAGCGGGTCTGGCCGCCATAGACGGCGACCTCGCACAGGATGTCGCCGTCGGGGTCGCCGGCCCACAGATAGTTGCGTTCGACCTCGACATCGCGACCGCCCGGCGAGATGCCTTCAAACGTATCGCCCCAGGGCACGACCTTGGACAGATCACGCCAAGTAAGGGTCATGGCGCGCGACAGTTCGTCGGCCGCCATCGCTTCAAGGTCCGGATCGCTCATGGATGCGCGTATGTCCTGTCTTCATTGCAACAAGAGTGAGCGTTTTCGGCGTCGCCTCGACAACGTCCCGCGCGCAGGATAGGCCGCGCTGAGACGCAGGAGACGACAATGGGCATTCCCAAGGGCAAGCGCGACTTTCGCGACGAAGACCGGCTGGATCCCCGAGAGCGCCACCAGGTGGAATACTGGATGAAGCGCTGGGGCGTGACCAAGGACCAGATCGTCGCCGCTCACCGCAAGGTGGGCAATTCGATCAAGGACATCGGCGCCGAGCTCGGAAAGAAACGCTAGCGCTTGTCCCGCTGGAACGCCTTGGCCTCGGCCGCCAGGGACGACATGGCGGGATCGGCCTCTTCCGGCTCAGGGAAGAACGGCAGGCTCCCGGCCACGCCGCGCAGGGCCAGCCACAGCGGGTGGCTGAAATGACCCAGGATCCGTAGCGGCCGACGCTTGTCGTCCGTGACGTCCCAGCCTTCCCGCTCGAACTGATCGGCCTGCTCGCGCATCGACCGCACGTCGATCCCGTCCCATCCCTCGGGGTCAGGGATGACGGCGGCCTCATCGGCCGTGAGACCGAAGGTGTCACGCGCCAGCTGGTCGATCTCGGGAAATTCGCGCCGCGCCTCGGGATCGGCGAAGGCCGGCTTCATCAGGGCCCGGTGTTCCAGGTCGGCGAAACCGGGCAGATCAATCAAACGACGAAGCGGCGCGGCCATAATGATCAGGCTTCGGTTTCAGCGATATCGCGGAAGTAAGGGACGACCTCGCCCTGCAGCTTGATGGTCATCGGATTGCCCTTGCGGTCCAGTGTCTTGCCGGCGGTCACCCGCACCCAGCCCTCGCTGACGCAGTATTCGTCGACATTGGTCTTCTCCACGCCCTTGAACCGGATGCCCACGCCGCGCTCGAGCAGTTCGGCGTTGTAGAAGGGGCTGTCGGGATTGGTGGCCAGGCGGTCGGGAGGCGTATCGCTCATCGGATCGGCTTTCGAATTTTCGGTGGGCGCTCGCCCTTTGGAACGGCGGTGATAACCACCCCGGCCCGTAAATCCAAGCGCCGCTGCGCCGCAGCGGCCGCTTCGGCGCCTCCCGGGTCCTATCAGATGCCCCAATCCATCCGTCATCAAGGTCGACAGGCACGATCTAGCCCGCGCCGAGATCATCGTCGGGGACAAGTTCCGCTTCCCCTGCTAGCAACGGGCGTCATTTCACTGGAGCTCGCATGCTGCGTCGCCTGTACGACTGGGTCATGGGTCTGGCTGCCTCGCGCCACGCCCCGACTAGCCTGTTCGCCGTCTCGTTCGCCGAGAGCTCGTTCTTTCCCATTCCACCGGATGTGATGCTGGCTCCCATGGTGCTGGCGCGCCCTGACCGCGCCTGGCACTACGCGGCGCTGTGCACGCTGGCCTCCGTGCTGGGCGGCATTCTGGGCTATGCGATCGGCTACTTCCTGCAGGACTTTGGAATCTGGCTGATGTCGGTCACCGGCCATTCGGGCGGCTTGGCCGAGTTCCAGTGCTGGTACGCCAAGTACGGCGTCTGGGTGATCCTGGCCAAGGGCCTGACCCCCATCCCCTACAAGCTGGTGACCATCGCCTCGGGCCTCGCGGCCTTCAGCTTCCCGGCCTTCATCATCGCCTCGGTGGTCACCCGCTCGGCGCGGTTCTTCCTGGTGGCCTTCGTGGTCAAGAAGTTTGGCCCGACCCTGCTGCCCGTGATCGAGCGTCGGCTGGCGCTTTTCGCCGGCGGCCTGTTCGTACTCCTTGTCATCGGCCTGGCGGCTAGCCATTTCCTGGGAGGAAACAGCGGAGGCGCGTGCGCGGCATGACCGACACCAACCCACCCGTGGCCACGCAGATTGGCCTGGCCTCGACAGAGATCCCGACCGCTGAACCGGTGCGCGCGCCCTCGCCGGCAGCAACTGAGTTGGCGCCAAAGGCTTGGATTGTCGACATGGGCCTGCGCTGGTGGCCGGCTATCGCCTTCCTGGTCAGCGCGGCGATGCTGGCGACGGCCCACGCCTTCGAAACCTTCGGCAAGCTGGCCCCGTGCCATCTATGCCTGAAGCAACGCGAGGTCTATTGGGTCGCCGGGACGATCGCCCTGCTCGCCGTCGTGGCCGATCGCACGCCCTTGGCGGCGCGGGTTCGGCGGCCTTTCAACCTGCTTCTGGCCGCGATCTTCCTCTATGGCGCCGGCCTGGCGGCATTCCATGCCGGCGTGGAGTGGAAGTGGTGGCCCGGTCCGACCACCTGCACCGGCGGCGGCGCGGCCGCGGCCGGCGATCTGGTCGCCATGCTCAAGGGCGGCAAGGTCGCGATTCCCCAGTGCGACAAGGCGGCTTGGGTTTTCCTGGGCCTCTCGATGGCGGGCTGGAATGCTCTGGCCTCGCTGGGCTTCGCCGTCGCCTCGCTGACGGCGGGCCTCCGTGACACGAAGGTGGCAAAATGAGCGGGCCCGCACCCCGTCGCCCCGGAGCCGGCGCCGCAAGGGCGCGGCTGGCCGAGATCCTGCGGGTCGATCAGGCTGGCGAGCTGGCGGCCGTGCACATCTATCGCGGACAGGCGGCCGTGATGCGCGCCAGCCCAGGCCGCGAACGCTTGGCGAACCAGTTGCGGGACATGGAGGGCCACGAGCAGGTCCATCTCAGCCGCTTTGACGAACTGCTGACCGAGCATGGCGTGCGGCCCACCCTGATGTCGCCGCTGTGGCGAGCTGCGGCCTTCGCCCTGGGCGCAGGCACCGCGCTGCTGGGTGACAAGGCCGCCCATGCCTGCACCGAGGCCGTCGAAAGCGTTATCGAAAAGCATTATGCTGGTCAGATCGAGGAGCTTCGTGAACGCGACCCGGAACTCGCCGCTGAACTGTCCCAGTTCCGCGACGACGAGCTGGAACATCGCGATCTGGCCATTGAGGAAGGTGCGCGCGAGGCGCTGGCCTATCCCGTGCTGAGCGCCGTGATTCAGGCCGGTTGTCGCGCCGCGATCAAGATCAGCGAGAAGATCTGACCCGGTTGGGTCACTCTCCACTTGGCGTCCTTCGCGTCGCCGCTTACCGATGACCGCCTGAAAATCGTTTCGGGAGAGTCTCGTTTGCCCGCTCGTTCACGCACCCTCGCCGCCTTGGGCGCCGCGTCTCTGCTCATCCTCGCCGGCGCGGCGCGCGCGGCCGACGCGCCCGCAAAGGCGCTGGAGACCTCGGCGCTCAGCTTTGACACCGGCGGCGCGATCCCGGCCGAGCAGGCGGCGCTTTCGTTCGAGCACGCCGACCTGAAATTCAAGATCATTCCGGATCGCAAGTATCTCGAGGGCGAGGCGCTCCTCACCCTGAAAACGCGATCCAGGCTGGACAGGCTGGTGCTGGATCTGGACCGGGTGTTCGCCATCCGGTCGATCACGATCGACGGCAAGCCCCTGAAGCCGTCGGCCTGGAGCAATCCGGAGGGTCGCCTGACCATCACGCCCCCGCGCAAGCTGGCCAAGGGCCAGACCGTGGTCGTCGGCATCACCTATGATGGCGCGCCGCACGAAGCCAAGCGCGCGCCCTGGGACGGCGGCTTTGTCTGGAGCAAGACGGAAACCGGCGAGCCCTGGATCGCCACCGCCGTGCAGGGCGAAGGCTGCGACCTGTTCTGGCCCTGCATCGACTATACGACCGGCGAGCCCAAGCTGGTCGACCTGCACATCACGGTGCCCGCGCCCCTGATCGCCCCGGCCAATGGCGTCTTCCTGGGCATGACAGAAAAGGGCGGCTGGCGAACCTACAACTGGCGCGCCAAGACCCCCAATACCTACGCGATCGCCCTCGACGTCGGGCCGTACGAAGAGCTCTCGGCCACCTACAAAAGCCGGTTCGGCGACAGCTTCCCGATGCAATACTGGTATCTGAAAGGTCGGGAGGCGAAGGCCAAGGCCCTGTTCGCTGAGTTCACGCCGATGCTCGACTTCTACGAGGAGATGGTCGGCCCCTACCCGTTCCGCGACGAGAAGATGGGCGTCGTCGAGACCCCCCACCTCGGCATGGAACACCAGACCATCAACGCCTACGGCAACAACTACGCCAAGGACGCCTATGGTTTCGACTGGCTGTTGCAGCACGAATTCGCGCACGAGTGGTTCGGCAACCAGCTGACCGACATCGACAACGACGACATGTGGCTGCACGAGGGCCTGGGCAGCTACATGCAACCCCTCTACTCACAGTGGCTGCACGGCGACATGGAATACATGGCGCGCCTCAACGCCCAGCGCGCCGGTATCAGGAACAAGTCGCCCATCGTCTCGGGCAAGCAACTCCGCGAAGACGATGTCTACAATGCTGATCGCGGCCCAGGGAACGATATCTACGCCAAGGCCAGCAACGTGATGCACACGCTGCGAACGCTGATCGGCGACGAGGCCTTCTTCAAGGTGGTGAGGATCATCGTCTACGGTCGGGACGATCCAAGGCCCGGAAATTTCGCGCCGCGCTATGCCGGCACCCAGGATTTCGTGAAGACGGTGAACCAGGTCACCGGCAAGGACTATGGCTGGTTCTTCAACGTCTATCTCTATGAGGCCGCGCCGCCGGAGTTGCTGGAGACGCGCGAGGGCGGCGATCTGGCGCTCCGCTGGAAGACGCCCAAAGACAAGCCATTCCCGATGCCGGTCGAGGTCAAGGTTGGCGACAGGATCGTCACCGTGCCCATGACAGACGGCACGGGTCGGGTTTCTGTTGGCGATGCCCGTCCGGTGATCGTCGATCCAGCCAGCAAGATCCTCCGCCGCCAGCCTTATGTCGAGGCCTTCCAGGCCTGGCAAAAGGCCAAGGACGACGCGGCGAAGGCCGAGGCCGAAGCGAAGAAGAAGGCTGAAGAGGCGGCGAAGGCGACCAAGCCCTGAGCCTGGCGGCGCGGTCGGTCATCTTTGGTTGACCGTGCTCCTTCACCAAATATATGCGAAGCCGAAGCTATGGAACGGCTCCACTAGGGGCCGACACCATGCTGACGCCAAACCGAATCGTGTTCGCGGCTCGCGCCGTGCTGCTGATCGGCTCCATCGTCGCGGCTGTCCTGATGCTCGGCCCATTTCAGGGCATGGAGCAGATGTTCAATCTCTCCGACAAGACCGCCCACGCCCTGGCGTTTGGCGGCCTGACCGCGATCTCTTTCCTCGCCTTTCCCGGCATGCGGCGCGCGGATCTCGTACGCACGGCGCTGATCATGGGCGCTGCTGTCGAGGTGGCTCAGATGTTCGACGCGGGTCGCAGCGCTAGCGTCGCCGACTGGGCCGCGGACGCCGCGGGCATCATGACGGTTTACGGCTCCAGCCTCATCGAAGGCGTGCGCAAGATGGCGCGAGAGAACGGGAATGTCAGTTTCGCGACCCTCTCCAAGATGGATCGTCGGCGCAGCCGCAAGCGGGTGAAGGTGGCTTTCAAACCCGGCCGGCCAGCGCACGGCCAGCGCTCCCCGCGTTTCGCCGATCGAGCGGCGCAGCGTTTCCCTGTTCGCGACCTGGACTGAAACTCTGCCGGTCAGCCCGTCTGTTCGACGCTCGCCAGGCCGCCAGGCGTCAGATCAGTCGTTCAGCGCCGCCAGCGCGGCGATGCCCTCGGGCGTGATCTTCCATCCCACCCGGTCGCGCTGCGCATAGCCCAGATCCGTCAGGGCGCGCGCGTCGGCGATATTGATCCAGTCGACATCTTCTCCGGCGTGCTTGCGCGCCAGATTCTTCAGCGCGGTGCGCTGGCCTTCAGCGAGAGCCATCTAGCCCACGTCCAGCGCATGTTCGGCGGTCTCGGTTTCCGGGCGGGCGGCTTCGCAGATCTTGCGTAGCTGTTTCAGCATGGAGGGTCCGCTGATCTGGCTGGGCGCGTCTGAGAACCCCTCCTGCTTCAGTTGTCGCCGAATATCGGAAATGGTCGAGTACTCACCCGAACGCGCGAGTTGAAAGGCCCGTTCTAAGGTCGTGGGACGATTGGTCATGCCCTCACCGTACAGGAGACCGCCTCCAACCGCGAGACGTTGTTCTAGCGAACGCGCCCGGAACAAGCGTGGCTGGCAAACGTTGTTTGGCTTCACGCAAGAGGACGCGATCATGACCGATACCAAGCAACGGCAAGAGGAATCCGCTCCGGGCGTCATGGGCGACTGGTCGCAGGCGCAGGATCTCGGCCAACCCGGCCATCCAGAAGACCGCGTTAGCGAAACTGACGTCAAGGACGCCTTCCAGAAGGAAGACACGCCCAGCAGCCGTCTGGTCGAACCGACCCCCGAAGGCGAAAAGCACGACCAGCTGGCCGAGCATGTCGACCTCGCCGAGGATCGTCAGGAAGCGCTGATCGACGAAAGCCTCGAAGAGAGCTTCCCCGCCAGCGATCCCCCCAGCGCCAAGCACATCACCTGAGGTGACAAGCCGCTTTTCGCCGCCTCAGGCTTCCAGTTCGATGTCCCAGTAGAGATAATCGAGCCAACTGGCGTGCAGGTGTCCTGGCGGAAAGCGGCGACCACGATCCTGCAGCTCATGCATGCTGGGCCGACGCGCCATGTGAAACGGGTTCATCCCCGCCTCGCGCGGCGTTCGGCCGCCCTTGCTGAGATTGCAGGGCGCGCAGGCGGTGACGATGTTCTCCCACGTCGTGCGTCCGCCACGGGATCGTGGAATGACGTGATCGAAGGTCAGGTCATCAGGCGAGCCGCAGTATTGGCAGGAGAAGCTGTCCCGCAGGAACAGGTTGAAGCGGGTGAAGGCCGGCGGTCGATCCTGGGGGACATACTGCTTCAGCGACACCACGCTCGGCAGCTTCATCTCGAAAGACGGAGAGTGGACGACGTGGTCGTAGGTCGACACGACGTCGACGCGTTCCAGAAACACCGCCTTGATCACCTCCTGCCACGGCCAGAGGGATAGCGGATAATAGCTCAATGGCCGGTAGTCGGCATTGAGGACTAGGGCCGGCATGCCGGATGGGGGACGGGACAGCACCTGCATCAGGGCCTCCCTCTGGAGCCAGACAGGCTCTCATGAAGCGGATACGCGATCGGACTGAAGACGGGCCTCCTTCCTACGCATTCAAAGGGAATCGCCATTCATTCCCGAACGCATGAGAAGGATGATCCAACTCCGCGACGGAACCAAGACATCTGTCCCAAAGCGATCAGAAAGCGGGAATTTCACCCGTCTTGACCGCACCATAGCAACGCCAGAGCAGGTGAGCGGCGATCCCGCGATAGGGTTTCCAGGCCTCAGCCCGGGAATAGGCCTGTTTTTCATTGGGGCGGACTTCTGCCCGATCAGCCCACCGCATGGCTTCCTGGAGGGCGACATCGCCGCCCGGGAAGACATCCAGCCGGCCCTCGCAGAACATCAGATAGGTCTCGGCCGTCCAGCGCCCGATACCCTTCACCGCCATCAGGGCGGCGGAGGCTTCATCATCGGACAAGTCACGCAGAGCAGTCAGGTCGCAGGCGCCCGAGACCTGCGCTTCGGCGATGGCGCGGGCATAGCGAACCTTGGGACGAGACAAGCCCAAGCCCTGTAGACCAAGGTCGTCCAACGCCAGAACCGCGCCAGGCGAAACCTCACCCAGCCCTGCCTCGACCCGGTTCCAGATCGCGGCGGCCGAAGCCAACGACACTTGCTGGTAGACGATCAGCTTTAGAAGGCCCGCGAAACCCGGCTCGGCGGACCGCCAGGGGAATACAGGGGTCACGGCCTCGATTGCCGCGAGGGCGGGATCGACGGCCGCCAGATGCGCCCGGGCGGCCTGGATCTGCTCGGCGGTGGGTGAAAGGTCGGAGGTCACGGCCCGACCAGACCATCCCCTCTCCACACCGGCAACCCGATCCTTGCGCTAAGCGATGGCGACGATCTCGACTTCCCCGCCGGCGACCATCGACGTGTCGCCGACCGTCTTGCCAAGCAAGGCGCGGGCCAGGGGCGAAACATAGGACACAGAACCCTCTGTCGGCTCCGCCTCGTCCTCTCCGACGATGCGGAAGGTCTGGCGACGGCCGTCCTCGCGGACAAACGTGACGGCCTGACCGAAATGCACGACCTCGCCAGTTCCCGCTGGCTCTGTCAGCTGGGCGCTTGCGCGACGGGCCGCATAGTAGCGCAGATCGCGGGTGGCCCGCGCCATGGCGGTGCGGTCCTCCGCGACCCCGCCGGTGGCCTGGGCGGCGCTGTAGGCCGCGCGGGCTTCCGCCAGGCGAGCGTCCAGCTGCGCGAGGCCTCGGGCGGTCACCAGGTTGGGATTGGGAGAGATCGGCCGGTCCAAAAGGTCGGCGGCGAACGCCTCGCTGTCGCCTTCCTTGGTGAAGGCGACACTCATGGCTGAAGTCGTTGAACTGAATTGTACATGGGCAGGAAATCCGGAGAGCGGCGGGACGTTCCCGGCGCCGGTCTCTGTTCCCGTGCGCGTCGGCTCACCCTGCTAGCCTCAGGCGCGACTTGGTTCAAGCGCGAGAGGTTTGGGGCGCACGACGATCACGACGGCGGGGCCTACGCCCTATGCGCCAGCCCCGCCGTTCGCGGACAAGCAAACCTTAGAGAGCCAGACCCGAGACAGCGCCGGCCAGAGCCAGGGCGAGCACGAGGAAATAGCCACCGGCCAAACGGTCGAAAGCGGTTTCAAAGGCGGTGAGCGAACGAAGCATGACGAAAATTCCTCTGGTTTCAAGGCCTCGACCGTCTGCCGATCAAAGACCCGTCCAATCTGGACAGCGCTTAGATAGCATCGATCTAAACGCCGTCAAGATAATCTTTACAGCGTTTGGATGAAATTTTAGAAAGGAGGGGCTAGAGTGAGTTCGATGACCAGCGCAGCCACAGAATCCCGCCCCTACCACCACGGCGATCTCAGCCGCGCCTTGGTCGATGCCGCGCGTCGCATTCTGGAAAGCGACGGGCCTGCGGCCCTGTCTTTGCGGGCCGTGGCGCGGGAGGCCGGCGTCAGTCCGGCCGCGCCGTACCACCACTTCAAGGACAAGGGCCAACTGCTGGAGGCCGTCGCGCACGAAGGCTGGGTGGCGCTGGACAGCGCGCTGACCTCGGCGCGGGCTTCAGCGCAGAACGCTCGCGACCGCATGACCAGCATCGGCGTCACCTATGTTCAGTTCGCGCGCGACAACCCCGCCCTCTATCGGGTGATGTACGACTGCTCGCGCGACAAGGACGCCCTGCCCGAAACGATGAAGGAGGAAGGCGCCTATTGCCAGGTGCGCGACACCATCTCCGAACAGTCGGGCGGCGACGTGACGGACATCGACCTGGAGCTGGCGACCATCGCCGCCTGGTGCGCCGGTCATGGTCTGGCCGAGATGATCAGCTTCAAGCAGTTCGCGCCGCTCAAGGACCTGCTGGGCGGTGAAGACGCCTTCCTGCGCGCCGTGTTCGAGCATCTGGGCATGTTCGCGAAGTTCGACCGGGGCTAGGCCTTGGCCTTCGTCACCCGGTTCGCGCCGTCGCCGACGGGCTACCTGCATCGCGGCCACGCCTTTTCCGCCCTGACCGCTTTCGACGCGTCCCGCGCCGCTGGCGGGCGCTTCGTCCTGCGAATCGAGGACATCGACGCCACCCGGTGTCGCCCGGAGTACGAGGCGGCGATTCTCGAGGATCTGGCCTGGCTGGGCGTCAGCTGGGAACAGCCCGTCCGTCGTCAGTCCGATCATCTGGCCGACTATCACGCGACGATCGAGACCCTGCGAGAGCGCGGCCTCGTCTACCGCTGCTTTCGCACCCGCAAGGAACTGGATATCGGCCGCGCGCCGCATGACGTCCAGGCGCCTTTCACCGGAGCCCCCCTTCCCCCTGACGAGGAAAGCGCGCGCTTGGCGCGCGGCGACGCCTTCGCCTGGAGGCTCTCGCTGGAGGCGGCGAGGGACGCCCTGGATGGCTTCGAGGCCCTGACCTTCACCGAGGAAGGCTCCGGACCCGGGGGAGAGACAGGATCAATCCTGGCACGGCCCGAGACCGCCGGCGACATCGTCCTGGCGCGCAAGGATGTGGGCGTAGCCTATCATCTTGCCGTCGTGCTGGACGACGCCCTGCAGGAGATCACGCATGTCATCCGGGGCGAGGACCTGTTCGAGGCGGCGCATATCCAGCGACTGCTGCAGGCGCTGCTGAACCTGCCGACCCCGATCTACCGCCACCATCGTCTGCTGCTGGGCCCGGACGGCAGACGCTACGCCAAGCGGGACAGGGCCCAGACCTTGCGCGAACTGCGGGCGGCGGGCGTGACGCCGCAAGCCTTGCGGGCCGAGATGGGACTGACCTGAGCTCAGTCGGCCGGACGCACCCAATAGCGATAGGCATAGGCCGCGCTGAACCCTTCTGCCGCATAGAGGGCGATCGCGGAGGCGTTGTCGGCCTCGACCTGCAGATAGGCCTGGCGGGCGCCCAGCGCGGCGGCCTCAAAGAGCAGGGAGCCCAGGACGCGCCGCGCCAGGCCCTTGCGTCGATGCTCGGCCATGGTGCGCATGCCGAACACCCCGGCCCACTCAGCCTCGACGGCGCATGCGCCCAGGGCCGCGGGCGCGCCGTCGATGTCCAGCCGCGCAAATCGCGCAGGCGGCGGCAGGCGGGCCAGGGTCTCCAGCCGCTCACGCGCATCCGCCAGATTGCCGCCCGCGGAAGCGGTGAACACGGCCTCGAAGCTTGCGTCCGGCGTGTCGGAAAGACCGACCGAAGGATCCAGCCGGCCCACGGCCGATCCGACCATCACCAGGGTCTTCTTGCGGTCGACATAGCCGCGCCGCGCCAAGCGTTCGGCTAGGTCGTCCGGCGCGGTGGCCCCGTCGGTCAGCTTGAAGCGCGGCGAGAGATTTCGTGTCTTGAACCACGCCTCTGTCGCGTCGATGGCCGCCTCGACGCCCCGGTCCGGTTCGCCCAGCGGCCAGCAGGCGTTGCTCCGCATCGACCAGCCGTCCGCGGCGTTCAGGCGCCAGCCCCCCAGGGCCGATCGTTCCCGCGCCGGCCAGGCGCGGTCAGCGATCGGCTCCAGCAGAAGCGGGTCGACGTTCAAGCCTAGCGCTCGGCCAGCAGCTTCTCGACCAGCCCACGCGCCTCGGGGCTGGACCAGTCGGCGTCACCGGGCAGGCGGGCCCGCTCGCGACCCTGGCGGTCATAGATCACCGTGGTCGGATAGCCCTCGGCGCGCGGCTCGAGATCGAAGGACAGCTTGTAGGACGGATCGCGATAGACTTTCAGCGGACTGTTGGCCGCCATCTCGGCCTGGACCAGGTTGAGGTCCGAATCCCGATCGACGCTGATCGGCAGCACCTTCAGCGGCTGGGTCGCATAGGCGCCCTGCAGCTTGGCCAGGGTCGGCATCTCTTTCTTGCAGGGCGCGCACCAGGTGGCCCACAGGTTCATCACCACCACCTGCCCCTTGAAGTCGGCAAGCGTCACCGCTTTTCCGGTCTCGTCGAAGAAGGTTGTGCCCGGCGCGGCGCGCGGCGTGGTCGGCACGTCCAGCTTGGCCAGAGAGGCCTTCTTGAATTCGTTGAGGTTGGCCGGGCCTGAGGATTTGAACGAAGCGGCGACGATGACGTATAGAACCGCCGCGACGCCGACGAGCATGACGGCGCCGATCGCCCACTTCAGCGGACTGCGCTTGCCAGCGTCTGATCCGTTCTCGTTCGACTGGATTTCGCTCATATGACCGACAACGCCTCCAAGAAACCCGACGCCGCCAAGGGCGGAGAGGGTCAAGCCATGTGGGGCGGCAGGTTCTCGGCCAAACCGGCGGAGCTGATGCAGGCGATCAATGTCAGCATCGGCTTCGACAAGCGCCTGTGGGCGCAGGATCTGGCGGGCTCCCGCGCCCATGCCCGGATGTTGATCACCCAAGGGGTGATTGCAAGTGGCGATGGCGAGGAAATCCTCGAAGGTCTGGCCAGGATCGAGGACGAAATCACCACGGGCGCCTTCCCGTTCCGCGACGAATACGAAGACATCCACATGAACATCGAGGCGCGGCTGCGCGAGCTGATCGGCCCGGTGGCCGGCCGCCTGCACACCGCCCGGTCGCGCAACGACCAGGTCGCCGTCGACTTCCGCCTGTGGGTCCGCGAGGCCTGCGACCGCTCGGCCGCCCAGCTGGACGCCCTGCAGCGGGCCCTGCTGGCCCAGGCCGAGACCTATGCCGACGCCTTGATGCCGGGCTTCACGCACCTGCAGCCGGCCCAGCCCGTGACCTTCGGCCATCATCTGATGGCCTATGTCGAGATGTTCGGCCGCGACGCCGGCCGCTTCCGCGACGCCCGGGCCCGGATGAACGAGTGTCCGCTGGGCGCCGCCGCCCTGGCCGGATCGCCCTTCCCCATCGACCGCCACGCCACGGCCAAGGCTCTGGGCTTTGATCGCCCCACCGCCAATTCGCTGGACAGCGTCTCGGCCCGCGACTTCGCGCTGGAGGCCCTGTCGGCCGCCTCGATCACCGCCACGCACCTGTCGCGCCTGGCCGAGGAGATCGTGCTGTGGACCACGCCGATGTTCGGCTTCATCAAGCTGACCGACGCCTTCACGACCGGCAGCTCGATCATGCCGCAAAAGAAGAACCCGGACGCCGCCGAGCTGATCCGCGCCAAGGTCGGCCGCATCCTGGGCTCGCTGACCACGCTGACCGTGGTCATGAAGGGCCTGCCGCTGGCCTATTCCAAGGACATGCAGGAAGACAAGGTCCCGACCTTCGAGGCCTTCGACGCGCTGGAGCTGAGCCTGCTGGCCATGGCCGGCATGATCGCCGACCTGACGCCCAACACCGACAAGATGGCCGCCGCCGCCGGCGCGGGCTTCTCGACCGCCACCGATCTGGCCGATTGGCTGGTGCGGACGCTGAACATGCCTTTCCGCGACGCCCACCACGTGACAGGCTCGGCCGTGAAGACGGCCGAAGGCCTGGGCGTCGATCTGGCCGATCTGTCCCTGGAACAGTTCCAGGCGATCGAGCCGCAGATCACCGCCGAGGTCTATGCCGTCCTCACTCCGGCCGCCTCGGCGGCCAGCCGCATCAGCTACGGCGGGACCGCCCCCGCCCAGGTCCGCGCCCAGATCGCGCGTTGGAAGGAACTGCTCGGATGACCCTGCGCCCCCTCGCTCTTCTGACCGTCGCGACCCTCGCCCTGGCCGGCGCCGGCCTGTCGGCCTGTGGCAAGCAGGCTGAACTGGAACGTCCCGCGCCGATGTGGGACGCCCAGAAAAAGGCTGCCTGGGAAGCCGAGCGCCGCGCCGCCTCCGGAACGGCCAACAAGCCGGCGCGGGTCGGCGGCACGCAAGAGATCATGGATCCGGCGTCCAGCAACCGCACCGTCCGCGCCGCGCCCCTGGCCGGCACGGCGCCGAACCCGTTCGGCGGTCCTTCGGCGGCGGGCTTTCCCGGCGCGACTCCGAATTGACGGCGACCACCGCACTTCATCGGCCCAGCCCGCTTACGCCGTCATCCCGGCGAAGGCCGGGATCCAGATGAAGCCCTGCTGATGCTCTGGATGAATCTGGGTCCCGGCCTTCGCCGGGAAGATCGGATGATGAGGGGCTTATGATGAGAGAGCTTCGAGTCCCGTGAACCACTTCGAGTACGGCCCCGAGGGCCTGGCCTGTGAAGGCGTCCCTCTGGCGCGCATCGCGGCGCAGGTCGGCACGCCGGTCTATGTCTATTCCCGCGCCACGCTGGAGCGGCATTTCACCGTGTTCCGCGACGCTCTGGAGATCGCCGGCGTCGCCGATCCGCTGATCGCCTATGCGGTGAAGGCCAATTCCAACGTCGCCGTGCTCAAGGTGCTGGGCGATCTGGGGGCCGGCGCAGACACGGTCTCCGAGGGCGAGGTGCGCCGCGCCCTGGCCGCCGGCATCCCCGGCGAGCGCATCGTGTTCTCCGGCGTCGGCAAGGCCCGCCGCGAGATCGAATTCGCGCTGAAGGCCGGCGTGGCCGAGATCAATGTCGAGTCCGAGCCCGAGCTGAACCTGATCGCCGAGGTCGCCGCCGAACTGGGCGTGCGCGCCAAGGTGGCTTTCCGGGTCAATCCCGATGTGGCGGCCGGCGGCCACGCCAAGATCGCCACCGGCAAGGCCGAGAACAAGTTCGGGGTCTCGTTCGCCGAGGCCGCGCGCCTCTACGCTAACGCCAGCAACAACGCCAATCTCGAACCGGTCGGCGTGGCCTGCCACATCGGCAGCCAGATCACCGACCTGGCCCCCATGCGCGCCGCCTTCACCAAGATGCGGGGCCTGGTCGAGCAACTGCTGTGCGAAGGCCTGTCGGTCGAGCGCCTCGATCTGGGCGGCGGCCTGGGCGTGCCCTATTTCAACATGCCGACCCCACCCTCGCCCGCCGACTTCGCGGCCATGGTCGGTGAGGTCACGAGAGGCCTGCCGGTCAAGCTGGCCTTCGAGCCGGGCCGGGTGATCGCGGCCAACGCCGGGGTGCTGGTCAGCGAAGTGCTGCACGTCCACGAGCGGCCCGAGGGTCGCAAGTTCCTGGTCATCGACGCGGCCATGAACGACCTGATCCGCCCGGCCATGTACGACGCCTTTCACGACATCCGCCCGCTGACCCGGCGCGAGGGCGAGGTGGTCTATGACGTGGTCGGCCCGATCTGCGAGACCGGCGACACCTTTACCCGTGATCGGTCCATGCCGCCGCTGGCGGCGGGCGATCTGGTCGCCTTCATGTCGGCCGGCGCCTATGGCGCGGCCATGGCCAGCGAATACAACACCCGCCCGCTCGTGCCCGAGGTTCTGGTGGACGGCGACAGGTTCGCGGTCATCAGGGCGCGGCCCTCTTACGAGGAAATCCTGGCCCGCGACCTGATCCCGGACTGGGTCTGAAGGCAGACACGGGTTCGCCGCTTCACGCGGTTGACCCGCTGAAGGTTGGGGAGGCGGCGGAGCGTCCAGGCCAAGCCCGGATGGGTTTGTAGAGTGGAGTACCGTTTTCGGCCGTGGCCGGAGCGCTCCGCGCGATCGTTGTCCGATGAGCCCTCGGGGCGCGGGGTTTTAACCCGCTCCCGATGAGAGGCCCCAGGCGGGCGGAAGGGAAGCGACCCTTCCGCACCGCGCGAGCGATTTCAGCCCGCGCCTGGAGCGCTCGCCGCCGTCGCCGAAGGGGGCTCCCGGATCAACAACGGTCCGAAGCGCCCGACGACCCACTCGGAGCCACCCACGCCTCGCAAACCGATCCCGCCGGGACCTTCGGACAACAGCGCGCGAGCACGACCCGCTCGACCGCCCCCACCACCCGTCAGGTCGCCAGCTGGACGGCCTCCCCAGTGGCGGGGCGAGAAGCATTATGCGGCCGGTTTTGGGAGTGATGCGTCGATTTTGC
Organism: Caulobacter sp.; assembly: GCF_965279145.1. NCBI lineage: Bacteria > Pseudomonadati > Pseudomonadota > Alphaproteobacteria > Caulobacterales > Caulobacteraceae > Caulobacter > Caulobacter sp. The sequence goes on along the minus strand of NZ_OZ257139.1, from coordinate 3,210,403 downwards.
ATCGTGACGCTGGTTGGCGGGCTTAGGGCGTTGAATTTGCTGGGCGTGAGGGGCGGCTATGCTCTTGGGAGCAAGGGGATGGACGCCCTCCTGGAGTCAAAAGCGGACGCTTTGCGGGTCGCCCATGGGAAGAGGAAGTCAGGTCCCCCGTGCTCCGCGCCGGAACCACAACAGGATCCCGCCCGAACCTAGAGAGCCGTCACAAAGAAGATCACCGTGGCGACGGTCATCACCGCGGTCGCGGCCCATCCGAGCGCCGTCTCGCCGTTTGACAGGGTAAGCCGGCCCATGGCCCTGGGGTTACGGACAATCAGCATCATGACCGCCATCAGGGGCGCGGCCAGCACACCGTTGACCACGGCGGCCCAGTAGAGCGCGCGAGCGGGGTCGATACCGACGTAGTTGAGTGACGCCCCCAGCAGGGTGGTCACCGCGATCGTGGCGTAGAACAGGCGCGCGCGCATCGGCTTGGCGTCGAGACTGCCGGCCACGCCCACCATCTCGGTCACGGCATAGGCCGCCGATCCCGCCAGCACCGGCACGGCGAGCAGGCCTGTACCGATGATGCCTACCGCGAACAGCGCGAACGCGAACGGTCCGGCGATGGGCTTCAGCGCCTCGGCCGCCTGGGCCGACGTCGTGATCGTCGTGATTCCATGCGCGTGAAGCGTCGCGGCGGTGGCGAAGACGATCGCCAGCGAGACCAGCGTGCTGAAGGACATGCCGACCAGGGTGTCGGTGCGGATGCGCCGCAGCTCGGGACCGGCTTCCTTGGGCGTGACGCACAGGGGCTTGGCGTGATGGCGGTGCTGCTCCTCGATCTCCTGGCCGGCCTGCCAGAAAAACAGATACGGACTAATGGTGGTGCCGAGGATCGCCACGAAGGCGGTGGCATAGGCCGCGTTCCACTGAATTTCAGGAACGACCAGGGCCAGCAAGGCCTGGCCCCAAGGCACCCCGGCGACCATCACGACGGCGAAGTAGCTGAGCAGGGACAGGGTGGTCCACTTCAACACAGCGGCGTAGCGGGCATAGTTCAGGAAAACTTCAACCACGACGCAGAACACGCCAAACAGCAGCGTATAGAGGGCGCTGGGCCCGCCGGTGAGCAACGACAGGGCCGCGCCCATCGCGCTCAGATCCGCGCCAAGATTGATGATGTTGGCGATCAGCAGCAGCATCACGACGCCAATGAGCACCGGGCGTGGATAGTGGCGGCGAAGGTTGCGCGCTATGCCGCCCCCGGACACCCGGCCGATTTCGGCGGCGACCTGCTGAATGACCGCCAGCAACGGAAAGCTCAGCACGAAGGTCCAGGCCAGCCCGTATCCGAACTCCGCGCCGACCTGACTGTGCGTGCCGATGCCGCTGGGGTCATCGTCCGCCGCGCCGGTGACAAGCCCGGGCCCCAACTGGGCGAAAAACCGACTCAGTCGGGAGGGTTTGGTCTTGCTCACAGCCAAGCCTTAGAGCACCGCGACAGCCTGGCCTTGATCTTCGTCATTGCGAGGCTCCCGATTGAAGCGACGTGCGAAATCCCCAGACCGTCCGGAGGTCGCGCCTAGTGGATCAGGGCTCGCGCCGCCGCGCGCGCCGCCTCGGTAACCTCGGCGCCCGACAGCATACGGGCGATCTCTTCCTCGCGCTGGGCGGGCGATAGCGGCTCGACCTTGGTGCGTGTCGACTGGTCATCACCGGACTTGGAAATCCGCCAGTGGGCGTCGCCGCGCGCGGCGACCTGGGCCGAGTGGGTCACCACCAGCACCTGGGCGTTCTCGGCCAGGCGCTTGAGGCGCAGGCCGACGGCGTCAGCCACGGCGCCGCCGACGCCCTGGTCGACCTCGTCGAAGATCATCAGCGGTTGCGGTCCGGTTCCGCGCCCGGCCAAAGCCGCCTTCAGCGCCAGGGCGAAGCGGGCCAGTTCGCCGCCCGAGGCGATGGCCTCCATCGGCCCGAACGGCGCGCCGGGGTTGGTCGAGATTTCGAAGGCCACGCGGTCCATGCCCGCCGGACCCACCCGATCTTCGGGCAGGGCTTCCACGGCGACGCGGAACCTGGCCTTTTCCAGCTTCAGCGGCGCCAGCTCGGCCTCGACCGCCACGGCCAGGCGGTCGCCGGCGGCGCGGCGCTCGGCCGACAGGGCCTCGGCGGCGAAGATGTAGCCGTCGCGGGCCGAGGCGGCCTCCTCCTCGGCGGCCTTCAGGGCCTCGCTCGAGGTCTCGATGGCCTGCAGGCGGGCGGCGAACTCGGCGCGCAGGGCGGGCAGGTTCTCTGTGGCGACGTTCAGCTTGCGGGCCATGGCGCGCAGGGCGAACAGGCGCTCCTCGGCCTTTTCCAGGCGGTCGGGTTCGAACTCGAAGCTGTCGGCCACCGCGTCGATGGCGGCGCTGGCTTCCTGGGCCTCGACCAGGGCCCGGTCGACGGCGTCGCAGGCGGCGGTCAACCGGGTCATGGCCACGCCGTCGGCCGGCGCGCCGGCGTGCAGGGCGCGCTCGCGGGCCCGTTCCAGCGCGCGGAAGGCCTGGGCCAGCTTGCCCGACAGGGCGTCGCCGCCCAGGGCGTCTTGGGCCGAGGCGATGTCGGCCAGGGCCTTCTCGGCCGAGCCCAGCAGGGCCCGTTCCTCGGCCAGGGCCGTTTCCTCGCCCTCGCGCGGGTCAAGGCGGTCCAGCTCGGACAGGCGAAGGGTCAGTTCCTCGGTCTCGGCGGCGGCGCGGTCGGCCAGCTCGCGCAGGGCCTGCGCCGCCTCGCGGGCCGCGCGCCAGCCGCTCCAGGCCGAGGCGACGGCCGAAACGGCCACGCCGCCGAAGGCGTCCAGCAGGCCGCGATGGGTGCGGGGATCCAGCAGGCCGACGGTCTCGTGCTGGCCATGGACCTCCAGCAGCAGGCCGCCCAGGTCCTTGAGCACGCCGACGCTGGTGGCCTGGTCGTTGACGAAGGCTCGCGAGCGGCCGTCGGGCGAAAGCTGGCGACGCAGGACCAGATCCTCGTCGCGCTGATAGTCCAGGCCCTTGTCGTCGAGATAGGCGAAGGCGGGGTGATCGGCCGGCAGGGCGAAGATCGCGGTGGCCGAGGCGTGGCCCGCCGCCCCGCGGCGGACCAGGCCGGCGTCGGCGCGCGCGCCGGTCGCCAGGCCCAAGGCGTCGAGGATGATGGACTTGCCCGCGCCCGTCTCACCGGTCAGGGCGGTAAGCCCGGACCCGATGGCCAGGTCCAGGCTCTCGATGAGCACGACGTCGCGGATGGAGAGGCCGATCAGCATGATGCGCAGAATCGCCCAGAATCACCGTTTCTCAAAGCGCCGAGACAAGGCGATGTTCCACATGTGTTCCGAAGCGGCGAAACCGCCCCGCCCTACAGACCCAGAACGCCCCGGATACCGCCCTTTTTGACCGGCTTGGCGCCCGGAGGGGCCAGGGTGGCGTTCTTTTCGTGGACCAGACGATCCAGCAGGTTCTTCTTGGCGCCGGGGGTCAGCGGCTCGACGGCGGGGCGCAGGCCCTGGTCGGTCAGCAGCTTGTAGGCGTCCGAATACCAGCGATCGCCCGGGAAGTTGTAGCCCAGGACCGCGCCGTTGCGCTTGGCTTCCTCGGTCAGGCCCAGGGTCAGGTAGGATTCCACCAGACGGAACAGCGCTTCGGGCGTGTGCGACGTGGTCTGGTGCTTGTCGATCACGGTCTTGAAGCGACCGATGGCGGCCAGGGTCTGGCCCTGGCGCAGGTAGTAACGGCCGATGGCCATTTCCTTGCCGGCCAGCTGGTCGTTGACCATGTCGATCTTCAGGCGGGCGTCCTGCGCATACTCGCTGTTGGGGTAGCGCTGGACGACGTCGCGGAGGGCGGCCAGGGCCTGCTCGGTGGCGGCCTGGTCGCGGTTCACGTCGACGATCTGCTCGAAGTAGCAGACGGCCTTGAGATAGTAGGCGTAGGAGGCCGACGGATTGCCGGGATACAGCGACGTGAAGCGATCGGCGTCGGCGATGGCGTCGGCGTACTGGTTGCCCTGGTAGTGGGCGAAGCCGGTCATCAGGATCGAGCGGCGCGACCACTCCGAATAGGGGTGCTGGCGTTCGACTTCGCGGAAATAGTCGACGGCCTCGTTCCAGTTGCCGCGGTCCAGACGGTCCGCGCCGGTGGAATAGAGCAGCTCAACGGGGCGCTCTTCATAGGCCAGGGTCGGCTTCTTGGCCTTGCCGGCGCAGCCCGCCATCGAGACGGCGATAAGCAGGGCGGCGACTGTGGTGGCCGAACGTCCCGGGAATTTAAGCAGCACGGAGTCTCACCCTCGAAGCAAACGCGCGCCCCAGCGCCGTGCAAGGCTTCTACACCACGCCGCTTTGGGCGCAAATGCGAAGGCTGACGACGATGGTCGCGCTTCAGACAGCCTGGGCCAGAACCGGCGCATGAGTGCGCAGGCGCCAGGCGCGCGGCTGAGCCAGCAACGCCCGAACCACGGCGTTATTGAGGCCGTGACCGGCCAGAACGCCTTCAAAGCGGCCGATGATCGGCGCGCCCAGAACATAGAGATCGCCGACGGCGTCCAGCGCCTTGTGACGCACGAACTCGTCGGGACGACGCAGGCCTTCGGGGTTCAGCACCCGGTCGCCGTCGATGACGACCGCGTTTTCCATCGAACCGCCACGGGCCAGGCCGATGGCGCGCAGGGCCTCGACGTCACGCAGGAAGCCGAAGGTGCGGCAGTTGGACAGCTCAGCCCGGAACGATTCCTCGTCCACGGTCAGGTCGACGCGCTGGCGGCCGATGGCCTTGCTGCCGAACGCGATCTCGAAGGCGACCTCGAAGCGATCGGACGGCGTCAGGCTGGCGAACTTGTCGCCCTCCTCCACCAGGATCGGCTGCAGGATCTCGATATATTTGCGGGCGGCTTCCTGCTTGCGGCGGCCGGCGCGATCCAGGATCTGCACGAAGGGCTCGGACGAGCCGTCCATGATCGGAACCTCGGGGCCGTCGATCTCGACGATGCAGTTGTCGATCGACAGGGCGGCCAGAGCCGCCATCAGGTGCTCGATCGTCGAGACCCGTACGTCGTCGGCATTGTTGATCACGGTGCCCAGCTGGGTCTGGCAGACCGCCTCGGCCTTCACGGCCACGCGGTTGTCGCGGTCATGGATGTCGGTCCGCACAAAGACGATCCCGGCGTCGATCGCCGCCGGGCGCACGGCGACACGCACGTGCTCGCCCGTGTGCAGGCCGATCCCCGCGAAGATCACCGGTCCCGCGACCGTGTGCTGAAAATAAGCCGAAGCCGACACTCAAAACCCTTATCGTTGCTCACAAGCGGCCTGCTCGACCGCTCGACGCCCCGTGTACCATTTAGGGACTATGCCGCAGCGCGGCAAAGCAAGTCCTGTTTCGGATTGTTACCCACTCAAACCCTTGTAATCGCGATCTTTTTTCGACATTTTTCCGTCACGAAAATGACACCCGGCGTCGGGTGAACGCGGTTCGCGGTCTGGCGGTCTCGCCTCTGGCGTCGCGCGCGAGCGAGGTCTAGGCTCCGCTCCCTCAAGGGACCAGCGCCTCCAGGATTTCGCGTTTCATGATCAACAGCTTGCGCATCGCCGCCTCGGCCATCGCCCTCTCGGCGGCCATCACCGGCGTGGCCGTCGCCGCGCCTCACACGTTCACCGCCAAGGACATGGCCAGCCTGGAGCGCTTGAGCGATCCCCGCGTCTCGCCCGACGGCGCCTGGGTGCTCTACGATCTTCGCACGGTCAATTTCGTGGCCAACAAGAGCGCCCACGACCTTTGGATCGCCGACGCCAGGGGCAAGATCGCGCCGCGCAAGCTGGCCGTCTCGACCGGCGGCGTCGGCTCGGCCCGCTGGTCGGCGGACGGCAAGGCGATCTATTTCGTCTCGGGTCGCGCCGGCGGCGTCGACCAGGTGTTCCGCACCGACCTGACCGGCGAGAGCGCCGTCCAGGTGACCTCCATGCCGTTCGACGTCGGGGCCTACAAGGTCGCGCCGGACGGCAAGACCGTGGTGGTCAGCCAGGCGGTGTTCCCCGATTGCCCCGACCTGGGCTGCACCGCCGCCCGCCTGGACGCCCGCAAGGCCCAGAAGAACAGCGGCGTCGTCCATGACCGCCTGTTCGTCAGCCACTGGGACACCTGGGCCGACGGCACGCAGAACCACCTCTACGCCGTGAAGCTGGATGACAAGGGCGTGGCCGCCGGCGCGCCGGTGTCGCTGATGCAGGGCTTCGACGGCGACTCGCCCACCAAGCCGTTCGGCGGCGACGATGACTTCACCATCGCGCCCGACAGCAAGACCGTCGTGTTCTCCGCCAAGGTGGCGGGCAAGGACGAGGCCTGGACCACCAATTTCGACCTGTGGGCCGCCGCGCTGGACGGCTCGACCAAGCTGCAGAACCTGACCGCCGGCAACAAGGCCTGGGACGCCGCCCCGGTATTCTCGGCCGACGGCAAATGGGCCGCCTATCGCGCCATGAAGCGCCCCGGGTTCGAGGCCGACCGCTTCGGGATCATGCTGCGCGACCAGGCCACCGGCGTCGTGCGCGAACTGGCCGCCGACTGGGACCGCTCGGCCGAGGCCATCGCCTTCAGCCGGGACGGCAAGTCGATCTACGCCCTGGCCGGCGACGTGGGTCAGGTGAAGATCTTCTCGATCGACATCAAGAGCGGCAAGGTCACGCCGTTGACCGGCGACGGCCACATCAGCGCCTTCGACGTCGCCCCCCAAGGCCTGATCTACACCGCCGACAGCCTCAAGGGTCCGGCCCAGATCTTCGCTCTGGACCTGAAGAAGGGCGCCAAGCCCGTCCAGCTGACCAACCTCAACGCCGAGGCGCTGAAGGACGTGGCCTGGGGCGAGCCCGAGCAGTTCGACTTCAAGGGCTGGAACGATGAGACCGTCCATGGCTTCGTCCTGAAGCCCGCCAACTTCGATCCCGCTCGCAAGTATCCGGTGGCCTTCCTGATCCACGGCGGTCCGCAAGGCTCGTTCAACAACAGCTGGTCCTATCGCTGGAACCCGCAGGTCTACGCCAATGCCGGCTATGCCGTGGTGATGGTCGATTTCCACGGCTCCACCGGCTATGGCCAGGGCTTCACCGACGCGATCAGCCAGCACTGGGGCGACCGCCCGCTGGAAGACCTGCAGAAGGGCTGGGCCTTCGCGACCGGCAAGTACGGCTTCCTGGACGCCGACCGCGCCTGCGCCCTGGGCGCCTCGTACGGCGGCTACATGATCAACTGGATCGCCGGCAACTGGAACCAGCCCTGGAAATGCCTGGTCAATCATGACGGGGTCTTCGACCAGCGCGCCATGGGCTATTCGACCGAAGAGCTGTGGTTCACCGAGTGGGAGAACGGCGGGACGTTCTACGACAAGCCGGAAAACTATGAGCGCTTCAACCCGGTCAATCACGTCAAGGCGTGGACCAAGCCGATGCTGGTGGTTCAGGGCGGCAAGGACTATCGCATCCCGCTGACCCAGGGCCTGGGAACCTTCACCGCCCTGCAGCGCCAGGGGATCGAGAGCAAGTTCCTCTACTTCCCCGACGAGAACCACTGGGTGCTGAAGCCCCAGAACTCGGTGCAGTGGCACACCGAGGTGCTGGGCTGGCTGGACAAGTACACCGCGCCGAAGAAGGCTCAGTAGGATCTAATACTCGCCCCCTCCGGGCCTTCGGCCCTCTTCCCCCTACGGGGGAAGATGAGGTCGGCGCACTTCGTCCTCCCCTTACGGGGGAGGACGACCGCGTAGCGGTCAGGAGGGGGCAAGTCTCCGGAAGATCTACAGAAGGCCCGTCGCCACCGACCAGGTGAGGCGGGCCTTTTTTTCGAGTTCGCTCGGATCACGCCCCCGGGCATAGGCCGAGGCAAGAGCCGCCGGCGCCACGGCCGGAAAGGCCGCCACCGGCAGGCCCTTGAGCTCCCGCCTCGCCGCTTTCAACTGATCGGCGACACGGCGGCCAAGGTCGGATGGGGTCCAGTCCTCAGGCAAACGCGAGCGGCCCGACAGCTTCAGCCGCCACAGCCCGGCCAGGCCATAGGCCCGCGCCGCGCCCTTGACGGCGTGCGGGTCGGAGGCCGGATCCAGCCGCCGCGCGGCCAGCACGGCCAGGGCGCCGGCGGTGGCGTCGACATAGGCTAGCGCCCTGCCCTCGTCGGCCGGCGGCGCATCGTCCAGATCGGCGAAGCGGGCCTCGGCCATCGCGGCCAGGGCCAGGGGATCGACGCCCGAGCCGGCGATCGCCTCGACATTGGGATGCTTGCGCGGGGTCTTGCCGGCCGCCAGCTCTTCCATGGCCTCGCGCCACCAGGTCAGGCGGATCTCGCCCATCAGGGCGTTGGAAACGCCGCCGGCAACCCGGGCCAGCTCGTAGTTGAAGGCGTACAGCGCGATGACGTCGGCGCGCGCCTTCACATCAGCGATGAAGCGGCTGGCCAGCCAGCGGTCGGGATCGACGCGGCGGACGAGATCGTCGAGGGTTTCGGTATCGGCCATGGTCATCAAACGAAAGAGGGCCCGCCGATTCCCCGGCGGGCCCTCCCCTTACACGATTTGTCCGGGGTTTAGCCGAACAGCGTCTGGTTCATCGTCATGGTGGCCAGCATCGGGATGCTGAGCAGGGTGTTGGTGCGCGAGAACAGCATGGCCAGCTTGGCGGCCTTGGCCTTGGCGTCCGCGTCGGCTTCCACGATGCCCAGGGCGATCTTCTGGTTGGGCCAGATGAAGACCCAGACATTGAAGAACATCACGGTCGCCAGCCACATGCCCACGCCGATGAAGGTATAGCGGGCGTCGGTGTCGGGCGAGTAACCGCCCGCCACGCCCAGGGTCGCGGCCTCGAGCAGATAGTGACGGCTGATGGCCAGGATCACACCCATGACCCACGTAGCCAGGGCGGCCCAGCGGAACCAGAACAGGGCTTCCGGCGCGATATACTTGCTGACCGCCGGCTTCAGTTCGGCCGGGATCTGCGGCATCACGCGGATCTGCACGAAGTTGAAGTAGTACAGCAGCCCGATCCACAGGATGCCAAAGAACACGTGCATGAAGCGGAACACCGCTTCGAAGAAGATGAGGCCGCCACCGGCGTGCATGTAGTAGCCGGCGATCATCACCAGCGCGAGGATCACGCTGACAATGATGGTGTTACGAAAATTGGCGAGAAGTCCGGACATCCAAGTTCCCCCTAAGAGTCCCAGCTTGACAGTCAGCTATAAGCCTCTTCGCGGAGTCGGGCAAAGCCCCGAAAACCACTGATCCTCAGACCGCGATCAGGGCGGCGGCCAGTCGGCGGCCTTCGCTGGCCAGCACGTTGTAGGTGCGGGCCGCCGCCTCGGTGCTCATGAATTCCAGACCGATGCCGGCGGCCTTCAGGGCGTCGCGAACCTCGCGCGGGGGCAAGGCGTTGACCAGCCCGCCGCCCAGCAGCACGAATTCCACCGCGCCGCCGGCCGCGAAGACCTCGGCGAAGTCCTCAGGCGTCAGGTTCGAGAGCGCGGTCGCCGACCAGGTCCGTGGCTGATCGTCGATGACCAGCAGCGAACCCGGCCGCCAGTCGCCGGAGACCCGAAAGCCGCCGCCGCCCCAGGCGTCGATCGAGGGCGGACGGCGAAGCTCGGCCATTACGGACGCGAGGCCGCGCCCAGCTTCTGGGGCGTGGCTTCCTCGTCATTGCGGTTCACACCCCAGACCAGGATCAGCGGCAGGGCGATATAGATCGACGAATAGGTGCCGATGATGATGCCGAAGGTCATGGTGAAGACCAGCGGGAACAGCACGGGACCGCCGAAGATCATCGTGCCGCCCAGAGCCAGCAGGGCCGTGGTGCCGGTGATGATGGTCCGCGACAGACGCTCGTTCTCCGACAGGTCGATGATGTCGCGCAGCGGGGTCTTCTTGTATTTGCGCAGGTTTTCCTTGAGGCGGTCGAAGGTGATGACCTTCTCGTTCATGGAGTAGCCGATCACGGTCAGCAGGGCCGCGATCTCGGTCATCGAGAACTCGATGTGCATGACCGACAGCAGGCCCAAGGTCAGCACGATGTCGTGCAGCACCGCAGCCACGGCGCCGAGGCCGAACTGCAGCTGGAAGCGGAACCAGATGTAGGCCAGCATCAGCAGCAGGGCGATGCCCAGAGCCTTGAAGCCCGAGGTCAGCAGTTCGCCCGAGACCTTGGCCCCGACTTCCGAGCGGCTCTTGACGGTCAGGTCGGGGAACTTCTTGACCAGATCGGCCTCGACCTTCCTGGACGCCGCGCTGACGTTCTCGCCCTTGACCGGCAGGAACTTGACGATGGCCGAGTTGGGCGAACCGAAGCCCTGCACCTGGCCGTCATGGGCGCCGGTGGCGTCGAGTTCGTTGCGAAGCTCGGCCAGCGGCACGGGCCGGGGCATGGCGATCTCAAGCGCGACGCCGCCCTTGAAGTCGATGCCCAGGTTCAGGCCCTGGGTGAACAGCGAGACGCCCGAGCCGAGGATCAGGATGGCCGAGAAGACGGCCGCGACCGGAGCCCACTTCACGAAGCGGAAGTGGGTGGCGCGAGGGATATAGCGGATAAGGGGCCAGCGCACGGGTGCGTCTCCTATGCGATCGGCAGCTTCTTCGGCTTGGCGACTTTGAACCACCAACCGATGAGAACTTGGGTGATAATGACGGCGGTGAACACCGAGGTGAACACGCCGATCGAAAGGGTCCAGGCAAAGCCCTTCACCGGCCCCGAGCCGAAGCCGAACATGATCAGCGCAGAGATCAGGCTGGTGATGTTGGCGTCGAGGATCGAGACCAGGGCCAGGCGGAAGCCGGTGTCGGCCGCCGACATGGGCGTTCGCCCGGCATTGGCCTCGTCGCGCATCCGCTCGTAGATCAGCACGTTGGCGTCAACCGCGACCGCCAGGGTCAGGATCAGGCCGGCGATGCCGGGGAAGGTCAGGGTGGCCTGGGTCATCGACATGATGCCGATGATCATCAGCACGTTGACGACCAGGGCGATGGCCGCGAACACCCCGAACAGGCCATAGGCCAGGATGATGAACACGAACATCGCCGCGGCGCCGATCGCCAGCGAGATGGTGCCGGCCCGCACGGCGTCGGCGCCCAGTTCGGCGGTGACGGTGCGTTGGTCTTCCGGGATCAGCGGCGCGGGCAGAGCGCCCGAACGCAGCAGCAGCGAAAGCTCCGCGGCGCTCTCAACCGTGAAGTTGCCGGTGATGATGCCGTTGCCGCCGGTGATGGCGCCGTTGATAACCGGGGCCGAGATGACCTTGTTGTCGAGGACGATCGCGAACTTCTTGCCGACGTTGCGTGCCGTCGCGTCGCCGAACTTGCGCGAACCCTGGCCATTGAAGGTGAAGGCCACGGCCGGGCGGCCGTTCTGGTCGAAGCTCTGCGCCGAATTGGTCAGCTCGTCGCCCGAGACCAGCGCCCGCTTACGCAGCACATAGGCCGGGGTGTAGCCGTCCTCGCTGGGAACCATGACCGAACCCGGGGGAATGCGCCCGGCGGCCATGTCTTCCGGCGTCACCGTCTCGTCGACCATCTGGAAGGTCAGCTTGGCGGTCTTGCCGATGATGTTCTTCAGCTTCTCCGGGTCGCTCTCGCCGGCGGCCTGGATCATGATCCGGTTCGTACCCTGGCGGGTGATCGTCGGTTCCTTGGTGCCCAGGCTGTCGATCCGGCGACGGATCGTCTCGATCGACTGCTCCACCGCCTTGGCCGCGTCGGCCTTGGCGGCCTCGGCGACGAAGGTGATTTCCAGGCGCTGATTGTCCCGGGTGGCGACCGACACGTCGCGGCCGCCGATCGCGCCGACCAGCGGCGCGCCGACGGTGCGGCGCAGCAGGGCCGCGGCGTTGTTGACCTTGCCCGCATCGGCGATGCGGACGCTGATCACGCCGTTGGCCTCGCCCAGCTCGCCGAACTCGATCTGTTCGCCGCGCAGGGTGGTGCGGACGTCTTCGACCAGGTTGGTGAGGCGCTCCTTGCGAAGCGCGTCGGTGTCGACCTCGTACAGAAGGTACGACCCGCCTTGCAGGTCGAGACCCAGGTTCAGCTTCTGGTGGGGAACCCAGCCAGGCAGCGCGTCGAGGGTCTTCTGCGGAAGAAGGTTCGGCAGGGTGAAGAGGATGCCGAAGATCACCGACAAGGTGACGGCGAAAATCTTCCAGCGGGACAGTGTCAGCATGGATTTAGGGCTCTGGACGACGCCTCGCGGCGCCCCGTTCTAGCTAGGCGTTAGGTCAATCAGCTCTTCGGATCGTTCGCCGGGGCGGGTTCGCCCTTGGCGCGGACTTCGGTGATCATGCCCTTGACGACCTTGACGGTGACGCCCTGGGCGATCTCGACGCCGACTTCCTTGTCCTCGACGCGGACGATCTTGCCCAGCATGCCGCTGGACAGAACGATATTGTCGCCACGCTTCAGATTGGAGAGCATCACCTGATGCTCCTTGGCCCGCTTTTGCTGCGGACGGATCAGCATGAAGTAGAACAGAACGACCATCAGCAGGATGGGGGCGATCTGTAGGATCTGTGCGTTCAAGCCAGCAGGCATGACAACTCCAAAATTTGTGCGGTCGCGCCCTCCATATGGGGTCGCGCCAAGTCGGCGGAAGCTATGCGTTCACCTCGTCTTTTGCAATGAGCGGCCGGCGAGGTTAGGACCGGGGCATGATCGACGACCAAAACGCCCTGCTCGCCCGCATCGCCGACGCCCTGGAGCGCCTGGCGCCGGCCGCGCCGACGCCCCCGGATTTCAGCGGCGCGCGCCTGTTCCGGCATGATCGCGCCGGCGCCGCCTTCGTGGCCGCGCCCGACTATCCGATGGCGCTGGACCTGCTGGTCGGCGTCGAACGCCAGAAGGATCGCTTCGTCGAGAACCTGACCCGCTTCGCCGTCGGCCTGCCCTGCAACCACGTCCTGCTGTGGGGTGTGCGCGGCACGGGGAAAAGCTCGATGACCAAGGCCGCCTTCATGGCCGTCAGCGCCGACCACCCCGACCTGAAACTGGTCGAGGTGGATCGCGACGAGATCGCCGCCCTGCCCCCACTGTTCGATCTGCTGCGGGCCCGCGGCGAGCGCTTTGTCGTCTTGTGCGACGACCTGTCGTTCGAGGACGGCGCGGCGGCGGCCAAGGCTCTGAAGTCAGCGCTGGAGGGCGGCGTCGCCGGTCCGCCCGAGAACGTGCTGTTCGTCTCCACCTCCAACCGCCGCCACCTGATGCCGCGCGACCATGTCGAGAGCCATGGCGCCATCGCCGCCGCCGAGGACGCCGAGGAGGAGATGAGCGTCTCCGACCGCTTCGGCCTGTGGATCGGCTTCCCGCCGATGGACCAGCCCACCTATCTGGAGGCGATCCGAACCTATGCCGAGCGTTTCGACCTGGTGGTCGACAATCTCGACCGTCGGGCCCTGCAGTGGTCGCAGCTGCGCGGCGCGCGCTCGGGCCGGGTGGCCTGGCAGTTCATCCGCGACCTGGCGGGCGAGCTGGGCAAGAGCCTGCCGGCTTGATGTGGATCCTCCCCCTGAAGGGGGAGGCGGCCGGAGGCCGGCGGGGGAAGACCGCACCGAGTCAGCAGCACTTCCCCCTCCGTCGCCTGCGGCGACACCTCCCCCGCTAGGGGGAGGAATTCAACGCATTCCCGCAGCCGCGCCCGAGGCGTATAATGACGCCGGAAGACAATCGGAGCGTCCCCATGGGCAAGCCGTGGTTTCGGACCAAGCGTTATGGTTTCGGCGCGGGAGCGCCATGCAGTTGGGAAGGCTGGGTGGCCAGCCTAGCGTTCCTCGCCGCCTTCACCATCCTGGCGGGCCTGTCGTCCACGGACGCCAGCCACACGCGGCTTTGGGTCGCCCTGCAGCTGGGCGTCATCTTCGGGTTCGTGGTGCTGGTCTGGCTCAAGAGCGACAAGCCCTGGGGCTGGCGCTGGGGCGGCGAATAGCAAAAAGGCCCGCCTCTCTCGAAGCGGGCCTTTCCCAGAAAACTATTTCGGCAGAACCAGACCTGGATCGACCGGACGGGCCTTGTCCTTGACCGTCGGCGCATAGCGCATCTCGAAGTGCAGCTGGGGTTCGTTGACGCCGCCCGTGGCGCCCACCGTGCCCAGTTGCTGGCCCTTGACCACCGTCTGACGCATCTTCACGTCGGTCGAGCCGAGATGGGCATAGGCCGTGACCCAGCCGTCGGCGTGCTTGACCAGCACCAAGTTGCCGAAGGTCGGGACCTGGTTGCCGGCATAGGCGATCTCGCCATCGGCGGCGGAGACCACGGGCGTGCCCGAGGCGGCGCGGATGTTCAGGCCGTCATTGCGCTGGCCCGTGCCCTTGGCGCCGAAGTCGGAGATGATCTCGCCGCGCAGGGGCCAGCCGAAGCGACCCTTGCCCGAGGCGATGATCTCGGCCTCGGTAGGCGCGGCGCTGCTCTCGATGATCGGACGGGCGGTGGAGGCCGGCGGCGGATTGACCGGCATGGCGGCGACCGGGCCGGTCGGGCGCGGATAGCTGGACGGCGGCGACGACGCGGCGGGCTGAGGGGCGCTGGGCCTGTAGGGGATCGGCGCGGCGGGCGTGGTCACGGCCGGCTGGGTCGGGATCGGGGTCGGGGTCGGGGTCTCGGCATAGGTCCGCGACGGCGCGGCCGGCGTCGTCGTCGTGGTCTTGATCGGGCCCTTGTCCTTGTAGCCATCCGGCAAAAGGATCTTCTGGCCCTTCTTGACCGACGCGCTGGTCCTCAGGTCGTTCTCGGCGGCCAGCGCCTTGACGCTGACATTGAAGCGCTTGCCGATGGCCGTGAGGGTGTCGCCGCTGGTGGCGACATAGGCCTTGGCCGTGGTCGCGGGGCCCTTGAGCCTGCGGCCCAGCTTCAGCGGCTTGTCGGCGTCCAGGTCGTTGGCGTCGGCCAGTTCCTTGACGCTCATGTCGAAGCGTTTGGCGATGGCCGTCAGGGTGTCGCCGGACTTGACCGTATAGACCTGACGGGGCCCCGCCACGCTGACCACCGAACCGGTGACGCTGAGCGACGTGGTGGTCGTGCTGGCCGACGCGCCGAACGGCGAGGACGCCGCCGGCTGGGTCGTGGCGGGCGTGGCGCCGCGCGGGGCCTCGACCGGGCGATAGGCGGGCGTGGCCACGGCCTGGGTGGTCGTGGAGGAAGCGCTGGAAGCCGGCGCCGCGACCGTGGTCTTGATCGGGCCCTTGTCCTTGTAGCCTTCCGGCAGAAGCAGCTTCTGGCCCTTCCTGATCGCCGCGCCGGCCTTCAGGTCGTTCTCGTCGGCCAGGGCCGAAGCGGTAACGTTGAAGCGCTTGGCGATGGCGAACATCGTGTCGCCGGTCTGGACCACATAGGCCTTCTGCTCGCTGGCCGGCCCCTTGATCTTCTGGCCCAGCTTCAGGCGGTAAGGCGGCTCAAGGTCGTTGAGCTTCACCAGTTCGGCGCGGCTGGTTCCAAAGCCGCGGGCGATGGCGTCGAGGGCGTCGCCGGACTCGACCACGCGGATCTTCGGCTTGCCGGCCACCTCGACCACCGGACCCGTCACGCTGGTGACGACCACAGGCGGGGCCGGACGGGTCTGAACCGGCGGCGGCGGGGGGGGCGGAGGCGGCGTGTAGGCGGCGGGCGGCGGCAACTCGGTGCGGGTGACCGGCGGCTCGCTATAGGTCGGCGGCGCGGGCGCGGCCTCGACCGGGATGGGTTCGCGGCGGATCACCTCGCTCTGGGCCGGCGCGGTGTCGGCGACCGGAGCCTGGGTGATCGGGAAGTTGGGCGTCTGGGCGCGCGGCGCCGGCGCGGCCGGCAGGCCATCGCGCGCGGGATACTGCGGGGCCCCGGTCGTCTCGCAGGCGGCGAGCGTTCCAGCCGTCAGGGCGATCACCGCCGCTCGCGTCCACAACTGCCTCATAGCCTCTCCTCTCCCCACGGGTCGTCCAGACGGCCCCGCCAGGGTAAATCAATCATTAATGCGAGCGCCCAGACGAAGCCGAACCCTCGATTCAAACGTCATTGGTCTCGCGCCACGCCATCCAGCAACGGCACGAACCTCACATCGCAAAGCGCCTCGACCTTGAAGCCACCCTTGCCGTCGCCCGCATAGCGGCGAAGGCTCTGCACCGGCCCCTTCCCGATCGGCGCCACGAGGACGCCGTTGGGCTTGAGCTGGGACAGCAGTCGTTTGGGATCATCTTCGGCGGCGGCCGTGACCATAATGCGGTCAAACGGCGCCTGCTCGGCCCATCCCTCGCCGCCATCGCCGAACTTGGTGATGACATTGGTCAGGCCCAGCTTGTGAAAGCGGGCCTCGGCCTCCTTCATCAGGGTCCGGTAGCGCTCGATCGTATAGACCAGCCGCGAGACATGGCTGAGGACGGTGGTCTGGTAGCCCGAGCCCGTGCCGATCTCCAGCACGCGCGAGCGCGGCTCGATGGTCAGGGCCTGGGTCATCAGACCCACGATATAGGGCTGGCTGATGGTCTGACCGCAGGCGATCGGCAGGGCCGAATCCTCCCACGAGCGTTCCTTGAACAGGTCCGGCGTGAACAGGTCGCGCGGGGTCTTCTCGATGGCCGCCAGCACCTGCGGATCGGTGATCCCCTGGTCGCGCAGCGCCTTCATCAGGCGGGGCAGATCGGTGGTCGGCGCGGTCTTGGCCTTGCCGCTCATGCGCGCCCTCCGACCTTGGGAGGGGCGCCGCCCAGAACGCCCTTCAGCGCGTGGACGGTCTCGTTGTGCGTCAGGTCGATGTGCAGCGGCGTCACCGAGATCTTGCCGTCATAGACCGCCTTCAGGTCGGTGCCGTCCTTGGGCGCCTGGGCCTTGGCGGTGAATCCCATCCAGTAATAGTCGCGGCCGCGCAGGTCGGTGCGCTTGTCCCAGTGGCGCAAATGTCCGTCTCGGAAGCCCTGGCGCGTGACCTCGACGCTGGTCACCTGCTCCGGCGGCAGGGGCGGGAAATTGACGTTCATGATCACGTCGGCGGGCCAGCCCACCTCCAGCAGACGCTGGATGATCCCCGGTCCATAGGTCTCGGCGGTCTCCCAGTGGGCGACGACCTCGTCATGGAAGTAGTTCATGGCCTGGGACAGGGCGATCGCGCGAATGCCCAGGGCCATGCCCTCGATCGCGCCGGCCACGGTGCCCGACAGGGTGACATCCTCGGCCAGGTTCTGGCCGCGATTGACGCCCGACAGCACCAGGTCGGGCGCGGGGCCGTCGATCAGTTGCTGCACGGCCATCATCACGCAGTCGGTGGGCGTGCCCTCGACGGCGAAGCGGCGGTCGTCCAGACGTCGCACCCGCAGCGGATCGGCCAGGGTCAGGGCCCGGCTGGCCCCCGACTGTTCGTACTCAGGCGCGCAGATCCAGACGTCGTCGGTCAGGGCGCGGGCGATCTTCTCAAGCGCGACGAGGCCGGGGGCGTGGATGCCGTCGTCGTTGGTGAGGAGAATGCGCATGCGGCTCAGGCCTGCCCGCCGATATAGGTCACGCCGCCCATATAGGGGACCAGGACCTCGGGAACGGCGATCCCGCCGGTCTCGTCCTGATAGTTCTCCAGCACGGCCACCAGGGTGCGGCCGACGGCCAGGCCCGAACCGTTCAGGGTGTGGACGTACTGCGTGCCCTTCTCGCCGGCCTTGCGGAACCGGGCGTCCATCCGCCGGGCCTGGAAGTCACCGCAGTTGGAGCACGAGCTGATCTCGCGGAAGGTGTTCTGCGACGGCAGCCAGACCTCCAGATCATAGGTCTTACGCGCGCCGAAGCCCATGTCGCCCGTGCACAGCAGCACGGTGCGGAACGGCAGCTTCAGGGCCTTCAGCACCGCCTCGGCGCAGCCGACCATGCGCTCGTGCTCGGCCTCGGACTGGTCGGGCGTGGTGATCGAGACCAGCTCGACCTTGTAGAACTGGTGCTGGCGGATCATGCCGCGCGTGTCGCGTCCCGAGGCGCCGGCCTCGGAGCGGAAGCTGGGCGTCAGGGCCGTCATCCGCAGCGGCAGCTCGGCCTCGTCGGTGATCTGCTCGCGAACGATGTTGGTCAGGGAGACTTCTGCGGTGGGGATCAGCCAGTGATCGGCCGTGGTGCGAAACAGGTCTTCTGCGAACTTGGGCAGTTGCCCCGTGCCGAACAGCGCCTCGTCCTTGACCAGCAAAGGCGGCGACACCTCGATGTAGTCGTGCTGCACCGTCTGCAGGTCCAGCATGAACTGGCCCAGGGCCCGCTCCAGTCGCGCGATCTGCTTCTTCAGCACCACGAAGCGCGCGCCGCTCATGCGGGCGGCAGCCTCGAAGTCCATCCCGCCCAGGGCGGCGCCCAGGTCGACGTGGTCCTTGGGGGCGTTCAGGCGGGCGGCGGGCAGCGCCGACGCATCGCCCCAGCGGCGGATTTCCACATTGCCGGCCTCGTCCTCGCCCGGCGGCACGTCGGCGGCGGGAATGTTGGGCAGGCTGGCCAGCAGGTCCTTCAGCTGGGAGCCGGCCTCGGCTTCCAGGATCGCGGCGTCGGCCATCAGGGCCTTGAGGGTCTCGACCTCGGCCATCAGGGCCTGGGCTTCGACCTCATCCTTCTTGGCCTTGGCCATGCCGATGCGCTTGGAGGCCTCGTTGCGCCTGGCCTGCGATTCCTGAAGGGCCGTCTGGGCGGCGCGCAGCTGGGCGTCGAGTTTCACGGCCTCGGCGGCCGCGCCCGATCGGCCCTTGGCCGACCATGCGGCTTCGAAGGCTTCGGGATTGTCGCGGATGGCCTTGATGTCGTGCATCGCAGAAGCGCTCGGAAATATGCGTAGGGAGAGGCCCTCTCTAAGGCGCGTCGGCTAAGGTGCCAACCTTTTCAGGGCGGCAATACGACGCTGTGAACCGGGACTCTCGCCAGGGGGGCCGGCGCCCTCGCCCATGACGGTCCGCGCTATTCCGGTAAAGCCGCTCCCGCCGCCGTGGAGTTGTGTATTGCCCTAAACTGAATCGAAAAACCGCGCCCCTCCTCAGCGCACATCAAGCATAGATCGTGGATAATTTCGATTAATGGCGTTTCTGCACTTCGATTTAAACCGCAGATGAAAAAAGAAGCACCAATTCAGTGATCATGCGTTCTCCCAAAACAATTTACAGGATCTACACCTTGAAGAAGTTCGCCGCCCTCGCCGCCATCGTCACCGTCTCGGCCGCCATCGCCGCCCCCGCCAGCGCCGCCTCGCTGGTCCGCGTTTCGCTGGCCGGCAAGTCCGACGCCCAGATCAGCAGCGAGATCAAGGCCGCCGCCGAAGCCGTCTGCGCCACCGAAAAGAACGGCGTTCGCGAGTGCGTCGAGACCACCTTCCGTGACGCCAACCGCCAGCTGGCCAGCATCATCAAGGGCCGCACGGCCTCGATGGCCACGCGCCACGAAGCCGTCTCGGTGGTTCGCGTTTCGCTGAAGGGCAAGACGACCGAACAGATCCACGCCGAGATCAAGGTCGCCGCCCAGACGGTCTGCAAGGCCACCAAGGGCGTCAACAGCCGCAACGAATACCAGGCCTGCGTCGGCAGCGCCGTGCGCTCGGCCAAGGCCCAGCTGCAGGCCCTGAACGTGACTTCGAAGCAACAAGCCTAAGGCTTCCAGCCCGTCCTTCGGGACAGCTGGAACTGAAAAACCTCCGCTCCTTCCGGGGCGGAGGTTTTTTGTTGGCCCGTTCAAGCAGCGCGGACTTAGACCGAAACGATCTCGTTGCGCTTCTTCTCGTCCTTGGCCTTGCCGCGTTCGATCAACCACACGCACCAGATGCTGATCTCGTAGAGCAGGCACATCGGGATGGCCAAGGTCATCTGGCTGATGGGATCGGGCGGGGTCAGGATGGCGGCGGCGATGAAGACGCCGACGATGGCGTAGCGACGCCCCTCGCGCAGCAGCTTGCTGGACACGATACCGGCCAGGCCCAGCAGCGACACCACCACCGGCAATTGGAAGCACAGGCCGAAGGCCAGCAGCAGGGTCGTCACCAGGGTCAGATAGTCGCTGACCTTTGGCAGCAGCTGGATCGAGATGCCGGCCGTGCTGATCTGCTGGCTCAGCGAGAACCACAACACGAACGGCAGCATCACATAATAGACCAGCGCCGCGCCCAGCAGGAACATCAGCGGCGAGGCCAGCAGGAACGGCAGGAAGGCGTGACGCTCGTTCTTGTAGAGGCCCGGAGCCACGAAGCGGTAGAGCTGCCAGGCCAGGACCGGGAAGGTCAGGACGACAGCGCCGAAACCGGCCAGCTTCAGCTTGGTGAAGAAGAATTCCAGGGCCGCCGTATAGACCAGGCCCAAGGCCTTGGTGCCGCCTGTCGGGATATCCTTGAGGCCCACCAGGGCCAGCAGCAGGTCGAACGGACCATGCTTGCCCCCGGCCTGCTGCACGCTGAGCAGTTGCTGGGCTACCGTGAAGGGATTGACCAGGAACAGGAAGATCTTGTCGGCGAAGGCGAAGCAGATCCCGAAACCCAGGAACAGGGCGATCACGCAGATGATCAGCCGACCGCGCAGTTCGACCAGATGGTCCAGCAGCGGCGCGCGCGACGATTCGATCTCGTCCTCGGGGTCGTGTCCTATGGCTTGGGTCACGAGACGATATCCGAAGAGGTGGAGCCACCGGCCTTGACCGTGCGCTTGCGCGGAGCCCGGGCGGCCTTGGGCGCCTCGATGACGACCTCGGCCTTGGCCGCGCGCTTGCGGGGCGCGGCCTTGGTGGCGACGGGCTCGACGACGGTCTCGGCCGCGACCTTGGGCGCGCGAGGCTTGCGCGGCTTGGCGGCGGGACGGTCGATGGAGACTTCCGGCGGCAGGATCGACGGCTCTTCCGGCTGATAGCCGGCAAAGGGATGGGCCTGGACGGTCCCGCTGTTGAGGCTGGCGTCGATGTCGGCGAACACCTGATCGACGCCGGCGTCCTTGGCCTGGTCGGCGGCTTCGCGCAGCGGCGAGGCGTACTGGCCCGACCGCATGGCCTCGACCTCGCGACGCAGGTCGTCGAGTTCGGATTGGCGGGCCATTTCGTCGAAGCTGGCGCGGAACTCAGACGCCATGCCGCGCATCCGCGCGACAAACTGGCCGAGCTTGCGAAGCAGCACCGGGAGATCCTTCGGCCCGACCACGATCAGGGCGACCGCGGCGATGACCAGAAGTTCTGTGCCGCCGATATCAGGAAGCATGGACGCGCCTTAGAACGGTTCGGACCGGGGTCCGTCGCCGCGAAGTGGATGGGACGCGCGCGACGGGTCCCGCCCGCGCGCCCGCGGGTTCTTACGACTTACGCAGGTCTTCTTCTTCGGCCTTGGTGCGCGGCAGGGCGCCGGTCGACTTGTTGGCCGCGACCTCGTCGGAGGTCTCGTCCTTCAGGCCGTCCTTGAACGCCTTGATGCCCTTGGCCGCGTCGCCCATGATTCCCGACAGCTTGCCGCGACCGCCAAAGAGCAGGGCTACGACCGCGATCACGATCACCCAGTGAATCCAGCTCATGCTACCCATAGCGACGGTGCTCCTTGCGACAGCGGCCCATTAGCCGCTGCGGCGTGTCGTTACAATCTCTCATACAATATAGGCGGTCGCGAGGCGCGGAGCCAAGGGCGTCCTGCCGCCTGTTTCAGCCCGGCTCTCCCAGGAAGTCCTGAGCGAACTCGGGGGCCTCGTCGCCGTCGTCCAGCGGGTCCTCGTCCTCGCCGGGACGCAGGCCCAGCGGATCGGGCACCGAGAAGCCCGGCGGCAGGTTCATTTCCAGCAGGCCGGCGGCCTTCATTTCGGTCACGCCCGGCAGGTCCGACAGCGTCGCCAGGCCATAGTGCTCGAGGAAGGCGTCGGTGGTGCCGAACGTCACCGGGCGGCCCGGCGTGCGGCGACGGCCGCGCATCCGCACCAGACCCAGCTCCAGCAGCACGTCGATCGTGCCCCGGCTGGCCTGCACGCCGCGCACGGCCTCGATCTCGGCCCGGGTGACGGGCTGGTGATAGGCGATGATCGCCAGGGTTTCCTGGGCCGCCTTCGACAGACGGCGGGGCTCCTCGCGCTCCTCGGTCATCAGGAAGGCCAGGTCGGCGGCGGTCTGGAACCGCCAGCGGCCGGCGACACAGACCAGCTCGATCCCCCTGCCCGCATAGCGCTGCACCAGCGCGGCGATCCCGGCCTGGATATCGGCGCCCTCGGGCAGGCGCTTGGCCAGATCGACATCGCTGAGCGGCTCGGCCGCGGCGAACAGCAGCGCCTCGATGCAGCGCTCGGTGTGGAGGGGATCGATCGTCACGCTTCAAGCTCGAATTCAGGTTCGGGCGGCTCGGCCCGGTTCCGCAGATAGATGTCGGAGAACGCCTCCATCTGCCGCGCTTCCAGCACGCCCTCCTTCACCAGCTCAAGCGACGCAGACAGGGTGGAGGCCAGATAGGAAGCCGGCGACGGACCATCGTCCACCTCCAGATAGCGTTCGATCGGCGCGATGGTCGACAGGGTGATCCAGTCGTCCATCCTGGGCAGCAGCGATCGCAGGCGGTCGCGGGCGTCTTCCAGCGGATAGGCCGTGGGTGGGCGCGGGGCGTAGTGGCGGCTGTGCTCTTTCTTGCGCTGGGTGATGTAGGCGCTCATCAGGCCATAGAGGTCGCCCTCCAGCCGCGTTGACGAGACGATCCGCACGGCCTCGGGATCGCCCCGCATGAAGACGTCGCGGCCCAGCACCGAGCGCTCCTTCAGGGCCTCGACGGCCTTGCGCATGACGTCCAGCTTGGCCAGGCGGAAGGCCAGCTGCGCCGCCATTTCCTCGGCTGGAGGCTCCTCGCCCTTGGCGCGTTCCGGCTTGGGCAGCAGCAGGCGGGACTTCAGATAGGCCAGCCAGGCGGCCATCACCAGATAGTCGGCGGCCAGCGAGAAGCGCACCCGCCGGGCCTGCTGAACAAAGGCCAGGTACTGCTCGGCCAGCTTGGTGATCGACAGCTGTAGGAGATCGACCTTCTGGCTGCGCGCCAGGGCCAGCAGCACGTGCAGCGGCCCTTCGTAGCCGTCGATGTCGATAACCAGCGCCGCGCCGTCTTCGGCCGCCTCGTTGGCGGCCTCGAAGTCGAGCGTGGGCTGGAAGCCCGTCGTCACGCAAAGCGTCCGTCGAAGGCCGCGTCAAACCTCGCGCGAGCCTCGGCGACATCGAAGGGCTCGACCACCTTGACCAGCCGGTTCATCACCGCCTGCGACCGGCGGCGGGCTTCCTTGGACAGGCCGCCGACGCCGGACATGACGCCCTTCATCTCGGCCATGTCGCCATTGCAGTGCAGGACGACGTCGCAACCGGCCGACAGGCTGTCCTTGGCGCGCTGCCGGAAGTCGCCCGACAGCGCCTTCATCGACAGGTCGTCGCTCATCAGAAGCCCGTCGAAGCCGATGGATTCGCGGATGATTTTCTTGATCGCCTTGCGCGAGGTGGTAGCCGGACGCTTGCGGTCGATGGCGGTGTAGACAACGTGGGCCGTCATCGCCATCGGCATGTCGGACAGCACGCGGAACGGCGCGAAGTCGCGGGCGTCCAGCTCGGCCAGCTTGGCCTTGACCACCGGCAGTTCCAGATGGCTGTCGCTCATGGCGCGGCCATGACCGGGGATGTGCTTGATGATCGGCAGCACGCCTCCGGCCAGCAGGCCCTCGGCGGCGGCGCGGCCCAGGGTGGCCACCTGCTCGGGGGTGTCGCCATAGGCACGGTCGCCGATGATCTCATGGCCCTTGGGGTCGGGCACATCCAGCACCGGCACGCAGTCGACATTGACGCCGATGGCCCGCAGGTCGTGGGCGATCAGGCGGGCGCCCAGGCGGGTGATCTCGCGGGCGACCAGCGGATCATTGGCCACCAGCTCGCCATAGGCGCGGCCGGGCGGATAGCGTTTCCAGTGCGGCGGCTGCAGTCGGGCGACGCGGCCGCCTTCCTGGTCAATCAGGATCGGCGCATCGGGCCGACCGACGATGTCGCGCAGGGCCTGGCTCAGAGCCAGGGCCTGCTCGGGCGTGTCGATATTGCGCTTGAACAGGATGAAGCCCCAGGGCTTCACATGCCGGAAGAAGTCCTCTTCCTCGCGCGTAAGGGTCAGGCCGGCGCAGCCCAGGATCGCGGCGGAGGGGCCGCTCATTTGACGAAGCAGGACTTGCCCGCGGCCGAGATCGCATCGCAGAACGCCTTGGCGGACTCGCGGCTGGCGAAACCCGTCACCGAGGTGCGGTAGAGCGTGGTGCCGTTCTTGTCGATCGCCTCGACCTTCTTGCCCTTGCCGGCGGCCAGGCCGGGGGCCAGACGCGCGGCGTCGCTCCAGGCCTTGTCGGCCAGGGCCGGCGAAGACAGGGCGCCGATCTGCACCATCGCCGAACCGCCGGTCGAGGCGGCGGGCTTGGGCGCCGGGGTCGTGGCCGTGGCGACGACGACCGGCTTGGCGGCGACAGGCCGGGGCGCGATGGCGGCGGTGGCCAGGGTCTCGATGGTGGGCGCCGGCTTGGCCGCGACAGGCTTGGGCGGAACGGCGGTGGCGACCTGGGCGGGCTTGGCCTGACCGGCCGGCAGGGCGGCGGTCTCCAGCGGCCGGGCGTCGATCGGCGCGGCCGGACGCGGCAGCGGCGTCTCCGGCTGGGCCGCGTAGGTCGGCGAGGGAGCCGATTCCTCGTTCTTGTAGATCTGCAGACCGGCGGCGG
This sequence comes from Caulobacter sp., assembly GCF_965279145.1. Taxonomy (NCBI): domain Bacteria; kingdom Pseudomonadati; phylum Pseudomonadota; class Alphaproteobacteria; order Caulobacterales; family Caulobacteraceae; genus Caulobacter; species Caulobacter sp. The sequence goes on along the minus strand of NZ_OZ257139.1, from coordinate 3,185,762 downwards.
GATCGCTGGGCTGGCTGCCGGCCGGCGGCGCCGTCTTCAGCTCGCCGACCTGCGAACCCACGGTGCGGGGCGGCTCGTTGGGACCGCGAACGCCGCCGCGATAGATCATCACCACCGCGACAAGAAGGGTCAGCAGCACAACCGCGCTGATGATCAGGGTCATGGGCAGCGGGCGGGAACCGCGCACCGGCTGACGCGCGTCGAACGACAGCGGCGCATCGGTCGGCGGCGTATAGGCGCCGCGGTGAGGATCGGACATCGCGATTAGGCTCCAGACTACAACGCACGCGGCTCGACCCGCCGAATCACACGCGCGCGACCTTAGTTTACCGAAGGGACTGGTCCGCCATAACCATCCGCCCCGATACAGTTGTGATGACGTCCAGCTTCGCGTCTCGATGGATGGACGCCCGCCCCGAAGCCCGGACCCTAGTTCCAGACGTCGAGATGGAACAGCTTCCTGTGTTCCTCGATGGCGAAACGGTCGGTCATGCCCGCGATGTAGTCGCAGACCACGCGCGCGCGTCCGGCCTCGTCGCGGTTCTGCGACTTCTCGAACCAGACGGTTGGCAGGACGTCCGGCTCCTTCAAGAACAAGTCGAACATCTCGGCGAGAATACGGCGCGCCTGGCTGCGGGTGCGATTGACGCGCCAGTGGCGGTACATGCGCGTGTGCAGGAACTGCCGCAACCGCGCCAGATCCTCGGCCATGTCCGGCGAGAAGGCGACCAGCGCGTGATCCAGGCCGCGAACCTGGTCGGCGGTCTGGACGCCGGTGGCGGCCGCCCGCTGCAGGGTCTCGCCCATGACGTCGTCGACCATGGCGCCGATCATCCGCCGGACGGCCTCAAGCCGGGTCAGGTGCGCGTCCAGGTCGGGCCACTCGCTCCTCACCGCGAACAGGATGGGACCGATCAACGGCACGTCCATCAGTTCGTCCAGGGTGAACAGGCCGGCCTGCACGCCGTCGTCGACGTCGTGATTGTTATAGGCGATGTCGTCGGCCAGGGCGGCGACCTGAGCCTCGGCCGAAGCCCAGGTGTCGAGACCCAGGTGATATTCGGAATCGTACTTGGCGATGGCCTTCCAGGACGGCTTGCCCAGCTTCTCGGTCACCGGGCCGTTGTGCTTGATGATGCCTTCCAGGGTTTCCCACGTCAGGTTCAGGCCCAGGAAGCTGGGATAGCGCTGCTCCAGCTCGGTCACCACGCGGAACGTCTGGACGTTGTGATCAAAGCCGCCGAACGGGCCCATCTTGGCCTGAAGCTCGTCCTCGCCCGCATGGCCGAACGGCGGGTGGCCGATGTCGTGACCCAGGGCGATGGTCTCGGCGAGGTCGGAATCCAGCCCCAGGGCCGTGGCCAGCGAGCGCGCCACCTGCGCCACTTCCAGCGAGTGGGTCAGTCGGGTGCGGAAGTTGTCGCCCTCGTGCGCCACGAAGACCTGGGTCTTTTCCTTCAGCCGGCGGAAGGCCGAATTGTGGATGATGCGGTCGCGGTCGCGGGCGAACGGCGTGCGCGTGCGGCTCTCGTCTTCCTTGAAGCGACGCCCGCGCGACTTGGCCGGATCTTCGGCATAGGGGGCGCGCGCGACGAGGTAGGGAGAAGACGACATGTACGGCTCTCGGCTATCGCCCCTTCCGTTGGGGCGCGGATATCCTCATATAGGCCAAGGATGAGTTTTCCACAGCCATGACCGAACCAACCATAACGCTTTCCCCGAACGCGGCCCGCCGCATCCACGCCATCGGTCAGACCGAGGGCCATCCGGTCATGCTGCGCGTCGCGGTGGACGGGGGCGGATGCTCGGGCTTCCAGTATCGCTTTGACCTGGTCGAGACCGCCGAGGCCGACGACCTGAAAATCGAACGCGACGGCGCCGCCGCCCTGATCGACGAGATGTCCATGGTCCTGCTGAAGGGCTCGGAGATCGATTTCGTCGATGAACTGGCGGGCGCGGAGTTCCGGGTGCGAAACCCCAACGCCAAGTCCAGCTGCGGCTGCGGCGTCAGCTTCTCTATCTAGTCGGCAACAGCTGCAGGACGGTCAGGGTCGCGGCGCCCCACGCCACGGGCGCGGCCATGGCCGCCCAGGTCTCGGTTCGCCGCCCCTTGCGCCACTGGATCCAGCCGACCAGCGGGCTGAGCACGCAGACGACCCAGAACAGCGCGCCCAGCACGAAGCCCAGCCACGCCAGCGGATTGCGCAGATTCCCCGCGCCGTCGAACACCAGCGGCGAGAAGATCGCCAGGACGGCGCCGATCACGGCCGCCGCCAGCCACGTCAGGGTCAGCAGAACCAGCGCGACAAGCTGTCCGCGATCCGAATTCTTGAAGCGCGGCTTGAGCGTGATCGTCATGCGCCCTAGCCTTCCGCGCACTGTCTGGAGCCGTCAATGCGTATCGCCACCTGGAACGTCAATTCCGTCAATGCTCGCCTCGAAGGCGTGTTGGCCTGGTTCGAGGCCGAGGCTCCCGAAGTGGCCGTTCTGCAGGAAATCAAGTGCGTCGACGAAAAGTTCCCGACCGAGGCTTTCGAGCGGTTGGGCTACAATGTCGCCGTCCATGGTCAGAAGACCTATAACGGCGTCGCCCTGCTGTCGAAGTTCCCGATGGAAGACGTCCGGCGCGGCCTGCCCGTCCTGAACGACGACGAGACCGATGAGCAGGCCCGCTACATCGAGGCGGTGATCGCCTCGCCCACGCCGATCCGGGTCTGCGGCATCTATCTGCCCAACGGCAATCCGCTGGGCACCGAAAAGTTCGACTACAAGCTCTCGTGGATGCGCCGCCTGCACGCTCATGCCAGGACGCTGCTGGCCTATGAAGAGCCCCTGATCATCCTGGGCGATTACAATGTCATCCCCGAAGCCGAGGACGTGGCCAATCCCGAAGCCTGGCTGGGCGACGCCCTGTTCCAGCCCGAGAGCCGGGCCGCTTTCCGGGCCCTGAAGAACCTGGGCTTCAGCGACGCCTACATGCAGGCCGACGGCGCGCCGGGCGGCTATACCTTCTGGGACTATCAGGCCGGCGCCTGGCCCCGCAATCTGGGCATCCGCATCGACCATCTGCTGCTGTCGCCCCAGGCCAGCGACAAACTGGACAACGTGGTCATCCACCGAGACGAGCGCGACAAGGAAAAGCCCTCGGACCACGTTCCCGTTGTGGCGGAACTGAACCTGTAGACGAGCCAAACGCTCTCTGATTGAGTAGGCGAACGCTCACACCGAGGTGTTTGCATGCTCCTCGCCGCGCTTCTGATCGCCGCCGCCGCGTCGCCCAAGGCGCCGCCCAGTCCGACGCCGCCCTATTCCGCCCTCGTCTCGCCCACGGAGTCGGCGCGCTACGCCCTGGCGCACGGTTGTCTGGCCGCGACGCGGGCCCGCGGGCGTCTGGCCGACAGTCCCAATCATTTCCTGGTGTTGATCGACAAGAAGCGCGGGATCTATCGCATGGCCGGGGCGGGCCGCGTCACCCTGTCCGACAGCCATCTCGTTGGTCCCGGCTGCTACACCAGCGTCGAACAGGGTGACGCCGAGGCGCTGCGCGCCATGGTGCTGGAATTGCTGGCCGCCGAGGGGCCGTTGCGTCCCCTGACCGACAGTCAGACGGTCTCGCCGGACGGCAAGGCGAGGTTCCGGCAGGAACTTCTCTGCGTCACGATCGCCGGTCGACCGGTCACGGCGTTCATGAGCACCACCGATGCGCGCCGGCGACGAGCGCTTCAGCTTTCCCTGGACGATCAGCCCAACACGCCCTGCGCCAGGGACGCCGAGTCGCAGCCTTGACCCCTGTCGCACGGACGGGACTCTCGCTAGCTTTCGGCCCATGAGCGAACTCCCCCGCCTCCTGCTGCTTGTCGCCATCGCCGGTTCGGCGGTGACGTTCATGGGCAGCGCGGCCATCTGGTTCATGGACGAGGACCGACGCATCCGCCGGGCCCTGCGCCATGTGCTGCGCGGCGCGCCCGAGGTGGTGATCCTGGCCCATGGCCGAGGACGGGGCGCGGGCTTCTCCTTCGACACGGGCCTGGCCGCCGTCGCCTGGGACAGCGGCGCCTGGTGCCTGATCTATCGCATCGACGAGGTGATGGGCGCCGAACTGCTGGTCGACGGCCAGGTGGCCGGACGCGTGTTCCGAGGCGAGGCCCGCCGCGCGGTCGATCACGTGGCGCCGCAGGCCGCCAAGGTGACCCTGCGCCTGATCTTCGACGATCCGCGCCATCCCGACTTCGATCTGGACCTGTGGGCGCCTGGCGACGAGCAGCGCCGCGAGAGCCGCTCGCCGGCCGACGCCGTGCAGGAGGCCAATCGCTGGCTGGCGCGGTGCGAGGCGATCGTGCGCCGTCCGCAGGCGCCGCGTCCCCGACCCGAGGCCGCCGCGCCACCGCCGCCGCCGCCTCCCCCTCCGGAGCCGAGGCCCGAACCTCGCCCGGCGCCGTCTTCCAGGGCGCCCCTGCCGCCGCCGGACGATGATTTCGACGACGTCGAGACCGAACTGCCCTTTGACGAGCCGCCCTGGGATCCCGATCCTCCGGCCGCGCCAGTGTTCAAGCCGATCTCCAAGGCGCGTCGGGAAGCCCGATCCGACCAGGACGACCTGCCCTTCGATCTGGACGACTGAAAATCTGTTCCGGTCGCGTCGGTCCGGAAGGGCTCAGGTTCGCAGTCGGGTTTCCCAGACGACCCAGATCGCCACGACCAGCAGGGCGACGCCCAGCCCGCGCGAGATCCAGCGCCGGCTTTGGGCGCGGTCCAGCAGCCCGGCCGCACGGTCGGCTGACAGAACGATGGATCCATGGATCGCGATGCTGATCAGCAGGTGGACCGACCCCAGGATCAGCGCCTGCGCCGTCGGCCCGGCATGGCCGGTCTTGATGAAGCCCGGCAGCAGGCTGACATAGAACAGGGCCGCCTTGGGATTGAGCAGATTGGCCAGAAGCCCGCGCCGGAACAGCGTCCAGGGGGCGGGTGTCAGGTCGACGGCTTCTTCGGCCTCTTCGCCGTCTCGCCAGGCGTCCCAGGCCATCCAGACCAGATAGGCCACGCCCATCCAGCGCAGCAGCTCATAGAGCGGCCGGTAGAGCCGGAACATCTCGGTCAGGCCGAAGACGGCGGCCAGCATGTAGACCGCCAGGCCGCAGGTCACGCCGGCCACAGCCAGCAGACCGGCGCGCCGGCCATGGGCGGCCGACAGCGCCGCCAGATAGGCCATGTTGGGCCCGGGGGTCAGTTCGATGAGGATGATCGCCGCCAGAAACGGGACGATCATCCCCGGATCAACGGGCCAGGCCGCGTGAGGCATGGCCCCTCCTTCTACAGGTCCGCGTAGATATGGGTCTCGCCATCGGCGCCCGGATGGGTGGTCGCGCCCAGATGGGCCGGACCGACGAGTTGGGCGAACTTCCAGATGGCGCCGCTGTTGTAGTTGGTCTTGCGCGGGGCCCAGGCGGCCTTGCGGCGCGCCAGTTCCTCGGGCTCGACCTCGAGATCAAGGATCCCGGCGTCGGCGTCGATATTGATGATGTCGCCGTCCTGGATCAGGGCGATCGGACCACCGGCCTGGGCTTCAGGACCCACGTGACCGATGCACAGGCCGCGCGTGCCGCCCGAGAAGCGGCCGTCGGTGATCAGGGCCACCTTGTCGCCGCGACCCTGGCCGGCCAGGGCCGCCGTGGTCGACAGCATCTCGCGCATGCCCGGACCGCCCTTGGGGCCCTCATAGCGGATGACCAGGACGTCGCCGTCCTGATAGTCGCCGGCCTCGACGGCGGCGAAGCAGGCGTCCTCGCCCTCGAAGCAACGGGCCGGACCGCGATGGCTGCGGTGCGACTGCATGCCGGCCACCTTGACGATCGCGCCGTCGGGAGCCAGCGAGCCCCACAGGCCCACCACGCCGCCGGTGGGCGACAGCGGGTTGGAGACCGGGCGGATCACCACCTGGTCGTCGCGCCATTTCACGTCCTTGAGGTTCTCGGCCATGGTCTTGCCGGTCACCGTCATGCAGTCGCCGTGGATGAAGCCGCCTTCCAGCAGCGTCTTGAGCAGCACCGGCATACCACCGGCTTCGCCCATGTCCTTGGCCACATACTGGCCGCCCGGCTTCAGGTCGGCGAGGTAGGGCGTGCGCTTGAAGATCTCGGCCACGTCGCGCAGCGTGAATTCGATGCCGCATTCATGGGCCATGGCCGGCAGGTGCAGGCCGCCATTGGTCGAGCCGCCGGTGGCCGCCACGACGACGGCGGCGTTCTCGAAGGCCTTGCGGGTGCAGATGTCGCGCGGACGCAGATTGGTCTCGATCAGGCGCATCACCGCCTCGCCCGAGGCCACGGCATATTCGTCGCGGCTCAGATACGGGGCCGGCAGCGAGGCCGACAGCGGCAAAGCCAGGCCGATGGCTTCCGACACGCAGGCCATGGTGTTGGCGGTGAACTGGCCGCCGCACGCGCCGTCCGACGGACAGGCGTGGGTTTCCAGATCGCACAGGTCGTCCAGCGTCATCTTGCCGGCCGAGTGCATGCCCACGCCCTCGAAGACGTCGACCACGGTGACGTCCTTGCCGTGCCAGCGACCGGGCAGGATCGAGCCGCCATACAGGAACACGCTGGGCACGTTGAGGCGCAGCATGGCCATCATCATGCCCGGCAGGCTCTTGTCGCAGCCGGCGACGCCGACCAGGGCGTCATAGCCGTGGCCGCGCATGGTCAGTTCCACCGAGTCGGCGATGCAGTCGCGGCTGACCAGCGACGAGCGCATGCCCTCGTGACCCATGGCGATGCCGTCGGTGACGGTGATGGTGCAGAACTCGCGCGGCGTGCCGCCGGCGGCCTTGACGCCCTTGGACACCGCCTGCGCCTGACGCATCAGGGCGGTGTTGCAGGGCGCGGCCTCGTTCCAGCACGAGGCCACGCCGACGAACGGCTGGGCAATCTCGCGCGTGCCCAGGCCCATGGCATAGTAATAGGAGCGGTGCGGCGCGCGCGACGGACCTTCGGTCACGTGCCGGCTCGGCAGTTTGGACTTGTCCCAGCTTCCGTCGGGTTTCCTGGTCATGGCGCACGCCCTTTAGAAATAAGAGCGGTGGGATTAGCCCACGCGGCGGCGCGACGGAAGGGTTTGACGCTCAATTTTTGCCCGCACGCGTGCTTGAAGCCGAATTTCATTGCGAGCCATTCGCGAACAAGGCCCGGCGACGCATGATCACACCCGCGCTGGCCCCCTACGGGTCGCTGCGCGACCGTCTTCCCCCGGAGGGGGAAGATGAGGTCGGCGCGTTTCATCTTCCCCCTCCGGGGGAAGACGACCGCGATAGCGGTCCGTAGGGGGCAAGTGTCAGCGACCTCGCGCTTTCGCTGCGATGGTGATGGGAAGGGTCGCGGAGCGTCCGGGCTCGCCCGGAAGAGTTTAGATAAATACCGTTTCGACGAAGCCGTCCGCTCCGCGTGACCGTTCTGGCGAAAGCGCGCGGCGCTCGAGCCCTGTTAGGGCCTCGCCGCCTTGAAGCCTCCGACGGGCGGACGGGATAGCGTTCCCGCCCGGACTGCGCGTTCTTCCGAACCCGCCTGCTGCTCGCACGACCCTCGCAGTCACGTCGTTTTAGTTTTCCTCGGCCGACCGCCGCCAGAGAACAACGAGGTTGACGGCCCGGAGCGCAAAGCGCTCCTCCCGCCATCGATTGAGCTTCCCGCTCGATCACCCCCAGGAGCCCATCAGGTCGCCGGCCGACGTCCCTTCCCCTGCTTCTGGGTGAGATCATTATGCGGGCGGTTTCAGCGCGGAGGATTGGCGCGATCAACTATTTTACAAGCCGTTGATCGGGTTGGATTTTGTTCTGAAAAGTACGGGGATGGACGCACCCCTGTCCCCGTACTTGCCCCCTACGGGTCGCTGCGCGACCGTCTTCCCCCGGAGGGGGAAGATGAAGGGCGCGAACTCATCTTCCCCCCCGGGGGAGGACGACCTGCGAAGCAGGTCAGGAGGGGGCCTGCGGCGTTGGCCGTGAAAGCCCCGCCCCGCGTCAGACCGCCGGCTGGGCCTTCAGCCGATCCGCCGCCGTGCAGGTGACGGACACCTTGGTGCCCGGCGCGTTGTCGACCACCTCGACGACGCTCTGCAGTTGCTTGGCCAGGGCCTGAACGATGCTGGTCCCCAGGCCCGGCTTGGCGGCGTCCGGCTTGGTGGACATGCCGACGCCGTCGTCCATGACGCACAGCGTCCAGCCGGCGGCGTCGCCATGATAGCCCACGACGATCTTGCCCTTTCGACCGTCCGGAAACGCGTGCTTGAGGCCGTTGATCACCAGTTCGGTGACCAGCAGACCCAGGCTGATCGAGGTGTTGGCCTCGACCACGCTGTCGTCGATGTCGGTGATCAGGCTCAACTGCTCATGGTCATGGATCATCGAGGCGCCGAGACTGTCGCAGAGCTGCTTGAAATAGGGCCGCAGCTCAACATCCCCGATCCGCGACGTCGACAGCTGTTGCTGAAGCGCGGCCACGGACATCACCCGGCTATGGGCGTCGCGAAGATGGTCGCGGCTCTCTTCGGACTTCACCTTGCGGGCGCTCTGAAGGATGACGCTGGCGATGATCTGCAGGCTGTTGGCGACCCGGTGCTGAACCTCCTGCAAGGCGATGGCCTTGTCCTGCAGCAGTTGGTCCTTGAGCTTTTCAACGCCCCGCGCCGCCGTGACGTCGGTGATGGTCAGCAGGATCCGGATCGGCGCGGCCGCCAGACCGTATTCGAGTTTCTGGGCGTGAAGCACGAGGCGACGGTGCTGGCCCGCCGCCGCCTTCATATCCATTTCGTAAGCGTCGATCGACGCCGCGCCCGAGGCCGTGGCGTTGAGCAGCGAGCGAAGTTGCGGCACGGCCCATTCGCCCGCGCCGATATCCAGGGCGGCGCGCCCCACCACATCCTCGACCTTCAGCCCGAAGGCCCGCAGAAACGACGTGCTGACCGCCACCACGGTCAAGTTTTCATCCAGCAACAGCGCGGCCGCCTGCGACGACTCGATCAGCGCGAAAGCGAGTTCTGACCCGGTGGGAAACACGGGCAGCAAATCTTCGGCCATCAAGGGCCTTTCAGGAACGCCAAGAGGCTCGCGCAGCGAAAGCCATATTGGTGGAAGCGCGCGACAGCAGGTATAACAACTTCAGCGCGCAGCTTCTCAACTATACCACATAGTGGCGCGGCACAGCCGATATTACCGCGTCCGAGGCGATATTTAACCGCCCGCCGCCTGCTCCACGGCCAGCGCCAGATCCAGGGCCCTCGCCGCCTCCTCACCCGTCACCACCGGCCGCGGGCTCTCGCCGCGCACCGCCGCCAGGAACCCGGCCACGCTCTGGCCCAGAGGGTCCTTGCCGGCCGGGGTGTCGTTGAAGTCCTCGATCAGCGGAAACGGCGTGGTGTTGCGGAAGGTGCGGGCCAGGAAGTCGATCTCGACCTCGCCGGAGGGATACACCACCTTCATGGTCCGCTCGCGGGCCTGCGCGACGCGCGAGGCGTCGAACACGGCGGTGAAGCCGTTCTCGAACATGGCCTCAACCTTCACCCAATCAAGCGAAGGAGAATGGGCGAGCGAGTCCGAGCGGGTGATGGCCCCCTCGCCGTCCACCGTCATCGGCTGGGCTTCGCACAGGGCCAGGGCCAGGTCGATGTCGTGGATCATCAGGTCCAGAACCACCGAGACGTCCAGATTGCGATCCGAGGGCGTGCCCCGTCGCACGGCTTCCAGGCGCAGCGGCTGTTCGGGAATGTCCAGCAGGCCCATGGCCTGGAACACCACGCGTTCCTGATGGCCGCAGGCCAGCGGCACGCCGGCCTTCATCGCCGCGGCGACCATGGCGTCGGCGTCCTCCGGCGTCACCGCCAGCGGCTTTTCGGAATAGACCGGCTTGCCCGCCTTCAGCGCCGCCAGCGCCGCCTTGGCGTGATGGACGGCGGGCGTGGCGACCGTGACCACATCGACGGCGGCCAGGAAGGCGGCCATGTCGTCATAGGCGGTCGCGCCCAGCGGCTCGGCCAACGCCCGGGCGCGGGCCAGGTCGATGTCGAACACGCCGACCAGCTCGACGCCGGGCAGCTCGACATACTTCTTGGCGTGATAGCCGCCGAACACGCCCGCGCCGACGACGCCGGCCTTCAGGATGGGAGCCTTGAGGATCGCTTGGGTCATGGTCGCTGTCTAAACCGCTTCGTCGCGGCCCGGAAGCGCTGGAGCCCGAGGTCGGGACGCGCTAAACAACCGTTTAAATTAGAAACGTACCCCAGGTACGTGAAAAGGGAGACCTTCCATGACCACATCGCGTGAAATCCGCCTGAAGAACCGCCCCGTCGGCGTTCCCACCCATGGCGACTTCGAACTGGCGACCGTCGATGTGGCCGCGCCCGGCCCGGGCGAGGTGCAGGTCAGGAACCTGTGGATGTCGGTCGACCCCTACATGCGCGGCCGGATGTACGACCGCAAAAGCTACTCGCCGCCGTTCGAACTGGGCAAGGCGATGCAGGGCGGCGCGATCGGTGAGGTCACCGCCTCCAACGATCCCGACTATGCGGTCGGCGACATCGTCAACTCGATGTTCGGCTGGCGCGAGGCGTTCAATGCCTCGCCCAAGGCCCTGGTCGCCGCCGGCATGGGCGCCCTGACCAAGATCGACACCCACGGCCTGCCGCCCCAGACCTTCCTGGGCGTGCTGGGCATGACCGGCATGACCGCCTATGTCGGCCTGCTGCGCATCGCGGCCCTGAAGGACGGCGACGTGGTGTTCGTCTCGGCCGCCGCCGGCGCCGTGGGCTCGATCGTCTGCCAGATCGCCAAGCTGAAGGGCCACACCGTGATCGGCTCGGCCGGCGGCCCCGAAAAGGTGGCGTTCCTGAAGTCGATCGGCGTCGACCACGTCATCGACTACAAGGCCACGCCCGACGTGGTGGCCGAACTGGCCAAGGTCGCGCCCAAGGGCATCGACGTCTATTTCGAGAACGTCGGCGGCGTGCATCTCGAAGCCGCAATAAGCTCGGCCCGGCCGTTCGCCCGCATGGCGCTGTGCGGGATGATCTCGCAATACAACGAGACCGGAACGCCGACCGGCCCCTCCAACATCATCCAGGCGGTGGGCAAGAGCCTGCGGCTGGAAGGCTTCATCGTCTCCAACCACTATGACCTCTACCCCCAGTTCGCCACGGACATGGCCGAGTGGATCAAGGCCGGAAAGATCACCTGGAAGGAGACCGTCGAGGACGGCATCGAGCGCGCGCCCGACGCCTTCATCAAGCTCTTCGCCGGCGAGAACATGGGCAAGATGCTGGTGAAGCTGGCTTAAGCGCCTCGCCAATCACAATAATCTTGTCATCCCGGCCGCAGCCGTAGCGGAGAGCCGGGCCCCAGGGGCAACCGCAGTGCGCCTGCCCCTGGGTCCCGGATAGCCTCTGCGAGGCTTCCGGGATGACAAGTTATTTTTGAAGGCTAACTGGAGGATCTACCGGGCTTTGAGCGCCGTCAGCTCCAGCCCGTCGCTGCTCCGCCGAAACCTGAACGTCACGCGCGCCCCGGGCGTGATCGGCGCCTCGGCCAGGACATCCGCATAGGCGATGAAGCCATCGCGCCCCGCCGGCAGCCCCGCCTTGCTCGCGCCCTCGTGATCGAGCGTGAGAACGCGGCCCTCCAATGACGAAATCACACCGACCGAGTCGTAGTCAGGACCCGTTTCAGCTGGCCTGACGGCCTCGGCGTGCGGCTTTTCAACGCCGGCGCTAGGCTTTCCCGGACCACAAGCCGTCAGCGTCAACGCCACAAAAATAGGCAAAATAACGTTATTTTTCATTAGGTTATAAAAATTCCCGCACCAGGCGACCACGGCTCTCCCAGAACCGTTCCCAGCTTTCTTGCCGCAACCGCGAAATAGACGTGATTTCTGGTAGCGAATTCGTGATCGAAGTTTTACTCTAGGGAGACCGGCGGCTCTCCACGTCGGAAATCGACCGTCATGAATTCGTCACCCGCCCCGAACGCTGATCCCTAGCGGACAGCCGGCCAAGCGTGAAGCACGAACCTCCTGCGGCGATAAGGTCGGAGCAGCCCGGCCGCGGCCGGACAGATCGAGACGATGACGACATGAGCGACCGCTCCGCCCTCTTCGACCTCCGCACCTCGACCACCGTCGCCTTTGATCCGACGATCCAGCGCCGCGACACGGTCGAAATCCCGGTCGAGGCCCCGCTGGCCATGCCGGTGCAGCCGCTGTCGTTCTGGCAGGGCGGCGCGCGTCGGGCCACCGAGGTGGTCGCCAACATGACCGCCCGTCGCTGGACCGTGTTCCTGGCCACCGCCTTCATGGGCGTGGCCGGCTGGAAGGCCACGTTCGACACCATCGCCCTGGGCGGCGTCACACGTCTGGAATTCATCTGCCTGGTGCTGCTGGCTCCGCTGTTCACGGCCCTGTCGCTGTGGTTCTGCACCGCCGTGGCCGGCTTCGTGATCCTGCTGGGCAAGCCCAAGGATCCGCTGGGCATCGACAGCGCCAAGCCCATGCCCAAGCTGCGGGCCCGCACCGCCATCCTGATGCCGGTGCACAACGAGGACGCCACCGCCGTCTTCGCCCGGCTACGCGCCATGGACGCCTCGATCGCCGAGACCGGCAACAGCCGCGCCTTCGACATCTTCATCCTCAGCGACACGCGCGACGCCGCCGTGGCCCTGGCCGAGCAGGCCTGCTTCGCCCGCTTCCGCCGCGAGGCCAACAGCGCCGTCTATTACCGCGTCCGCCAGGAAAACAAGGGCCGCAAGGCCGGCAACATCGCTGACTGGGTGGCCCGCTGGGGCAGCGCCTACGAGCACATGCTGGTGCTGGACGCCGACAGCCTGATGACCGGCGACGCCATGGTCCGTCTGGCTGACGCCATGGAACGCCACCCCGGCGCGGGTCTGATCCAGACCATGCCGATGCTGATCAACGGCCAGACGATCTTCGCCCGCACCCTGCAGTTCGCCACGCGCCTGTATGGCCGCGTCGCCTGGACGGGTCTGGCCTGGTGGTCGGGCAGCGAAAGCTCGTTCTGGGGCCACAACGCCATCGTCCGCACCCGCGCCTTCGCCGAGACCTGCGGCCTGCCCTCGCTGGACGGCCCCAAGCCCTTCGGCGGCGAGGTGATGAGCCACGACGCCCTGGAGAGCGCCCTGCTGCGCCGCGGCGGCTGGAGCGTGCACCTGGCTCCCTATCTGGAAGGCTCCTACGAAGAGAGCCCCTCCAACCTGCTCGACTTCGCCACCCGCGACCGCCGCTGGTGCCGGGGCAATGTGCAGCACATCCCGCTGGTGGCCCTGCCCGGCCTGCACTGGCTGAGCCGGATGCACCTGGTGATCGGCGTGCTGAGCTATGTGCTGTCGCCCCTGTGGTTCATGGCCCTGTCGGCCGGCGTCGTCTCGCGCCTGCTGATGCCGTCGCTGAAGAAGGCGGCCTTCACCATGGCCGACCTGCAGGCCGCCGCTCACGCCCTGATCGACTGGCGCGAGATCCAGGCCACCGCCTGGGCGATGATCATCACCTTCGTCCTGCTGTTCGGCCCCAAGATCCTGGGCTCGATCCTGGTCTTCTCGCGTCCCGCCGAGATCAAGGGCTTCGGCGGTCGTCGCCGGATCATGGCCGGTCTGGGCGTCGAGATGCTGCTGTCGGCGCTGGTCGCCCCCATGCTGATGTTCACCCAGACCCGCGCCCTGATCGAGATCCTGGCCGGCAAGGTCGGCGGCTGGGCCACCCAGCGCCGCGACGCCGACAAGGTGACCGGCCAGGAAGCCTTCCGCGCCATGGGCTGGATCACCGTCACCGGCTGCGTGCTGGCCGGCCTGTTCTGGTTCACGCCCGACCTGCTGACCGGCACCGCGCCGATCCTGGCCGGCCTGATCCTGGCCGTGCCGCTGACCATGCTGGGCGCCCACAAGGCCGCCGGCCTGCGGGTCAAGGCCAATGGCCTGTTCATGACCCCGGAAGAGCGCCGCCCGCCGGCCATCGTCCGCGCGGCCCTGGGCCCGGCCTGTGAAGCGCCCGCCCGCTGGTTCGCCCGCGACGCTCGCTCGGACCAGCAGGCTGATCAGGCCGCCGAGAAGACGGCCGCCGGATAACCTCGGCCTAATACGCTCGACAGGCGAACGGTCGCTGGCCCCGGCGGTCGGACCGGAGTAGAAGCGCGGCTTCGTTCGTTTCCGACGGAGCCTGCCGTGTCGCGCCTGTTCAGCGCCTATGTGATCGTCGACTGGAGCGCGGCCGCCAAGCCGACCACCGGCGCGGATTCCGTCTGGATCGGCGTGCTCAAGCGCGACGTGCGCTTCCGCCTGAATTTCGAGTCCTTCAATCCGGCCACCCGCCAGGAGGCCGAGACCAAGCTGGCGGCCATCCTCGACGACCTGAAGAAGCGCAACGAGCGGGCCCTGGTGGGTTTCGACTTCCCGCTGGGCTTCCCGCGCGGCTTCGCCAAGGCGCTGAGCCTGCCGGGCGAGCACCCGTGGCGCGCGGTCTGGGACCAGCTGGCCAAGATGGTCAAGGACAAGGCCGACAACACCAACAACCGCTTCGGCGTCGGCTCTGAGATCAACCGCCGCCTGACCGGCGGCCCGTTCCCGTTCTGGGGCTGCCCGCCCCGGGACACCCTGACCACCCTGCAGCCCAAGCGCTCGCGCGAGCACGGTCCCGATGACCTGCCCGAGTACCGTTACGCCGACGAGGCGGCCAAGGGCGCCCACTCGATCTGGAAGCTCTATTACAACGGCTCGGTCGGCGGCCAGGCGATCGTCGGCATCCCGGCCGCGCGCCGGCTGAAGGACGCCCGCGGCGACGCGGCCCGGGTCTGGCCGTTCGAGACCGGCTTCAAGGCCCTGACCGAGGCCGACCTGGAGGGCGTCGCCCTGGTGATCGCCGAGGTCTATCCGTCCCTGCTGAAGGCCGTCCCGGCCCCGGGCGAGGTCAAGGACCTGGCGCAGGTGCGGGCCCTGGCCGAACACTTCGCCAAGCTGGACGAGGCCGGCAAGCTGGCCGCCCAGTTCGGCCCGGCCAAGGACGCCGCGCCCGAGGTGGTTGAGGCGGCCCAGGCTGAAGAAGGCTGGATCCTGGGGGCTTAGCGTCTAGCCACTTGCCCCCTCCGCGCCTTCGGCGCTCCTCCCCCGTAGGGGGAAGATGAGAGCGTCTTCCCCCTACGGGAGAGGACGGCTGCGAAGCAGCCAGGAGGGGGCGAGTGCTAACCCGCCAGGCTCCGATCCCTCAAATCCAGCATCCGGAACCGTCCCAGCAGGAACGCCATCGAGACGAAGCTGGTCACCACCACCGCCCAGACGATGCCGTTGACGCCCATGCCCATCGGCAGGGCCAGCCACCAGGCCAGCGGACCCATGATCGCGCCATAGCTGATCAGGTGGGTCATGGCCGGAATCCAGACCTCGCCCCGGGCCCTCAGGGCCTGGGCCGCCACCACCTGCACGGCGTCGGGGGCCAGGAACAGGCAGGTCAGGGCCAGGGCCGGGGCGATGATCGCCAGGGCGTGAGGGTCGGCGGTGTAGGCCGCGCCGACGAGGTCGCGCAGCGGAAACAGCAGCACGGCGGCGATCAGTCCGATCACCGCGGTCGCGCCGAACGCCACCCAGCCGGCGCGGGTCATACCCGCGGGGTCGCGCGAGCCGAAGGCCCGGCCCACCTGCACCGAGGTGGCCGTGGAAATGCCCAGCGGGATCATGAAGATCACCGCCGCCACATTGATGACCACCGCCCAGGCCGCCACCGACAGTCCGCCGACCCAGCCGGCGACCAGGCTCATGCCGGCGAAGGCCGCGACCTCGAAGAAGTTGGAGGCCCCTGCCCCGTAACCGATCCGCCGTTGCTCGATCGAGGCCGGACGGTCGAGCGCCGGCTTGTCGAACACGCCCAGGGCGCGGGCGTCCTTGAGCCGCAGAACGTAGACGCCCAGCATCAGCACCAGGGCGAAGCGCGCCACGAAGGTCGCCCAGGCGCCGCCGACCGCGCCCAGGGCTGGCAGGCCGAACGTCCCCGGCACCAGCAGCAGGTTGACCGCCAGGTTCACCAGATTGGCCACCCACATGGCGATGGTCACCGGCCCCGGCCGCGACAGGCCTTCCAGCCAGAAACTCAGCACCACGCTCACCGCGTACAGCGGCAGGGACAAAGAGAAGACGATCAGCGGCGCGGTGGCGCCATCGGCCAGGGCCTTGGGCAGGTGCACCGCGTGCAGCAGCGGCGGGCCCAGCACCGCCAGGCCCACGCCCGAGGCGGCGCCGATCCACAGGCCATAGACCAGGCCGCGCCGCAGCACGGCGCCGGTCTCGTGCGGCCTGCCTGCGCCCAGGGCGCGCGAGGCCATCACCTGAACCCCGACCAGCAGGCCGACGGTCATGGTCACGAACACCGACGACGGCGCCCAGGCCATGGCGTGGAAGCCCAACTGCTCGGCCGAATGGCGGCCGACGACAATGGCGTCGGTGAGGCCCATGACCATGATGCCCAGGCGCGACAGCACCACCGGCCCCGATAGCCGCAGCAGCTCGATCAGGTCGGCTTGGAGAGCGCCGCGCGGCGCCGGAGCAGCCGCGGGGCGGGGCATGGGCAGGGGCCTTTCGAAAGGGCCGGCAAGGTGACCCAGGGCGCCGCTCGCGGCAAGGCTGCTTCCGCCTCGCCAGAAACATGCCCTCTCGCGAGTGGCTTTCCGGTCTCAGCCTGGAGGACCCATCGCGCGCGCCCTTGGGCGGACACACCGATGGTCTGGACGGACTCGGCGAAATTTCTGGTGCAAGTGAACAGAGTGCTAAGGCTATTGGGCTAGACCTGCTCCCCAGGCGCAAAACGCGCCCTCGGAAGCGCGCTTACGATGTCGCTCAACAGCGTCAACACCAATGCCGGGGCCATGATCGCGCTGCAATCGCTGTCGGCGATCAACCGCGACCTCGACACGACGCTGCGCCACATCAGCACCGGCCTGGCCATTTCCGGCCCCAAGGACAATCCCGCCGTCTGGGCCATCGCCCAGACCCAGCGCGCCGAAGCCCGTTCGCTGGACGCCGTCCGCGACTCCCTGCAGCGCGGCCGCTCGATCACCGACGTGGCCATGTCGGCGGGCGAGACGGTCACCGATCTTCTCTCGAAGATGAAGGAGAAGATGCTGGCGGCGGCCGACACCAGCCTGTCGACCAGCAGCCTGGCGGCCCTCAATCAGGACTACCTGTCGCTGCGTCGCCAGATCGACCGCACGGTGGCGTCGGCCGACTTCAATGGCGTGAACCTGATCTCGTCGGGCGCCGTGGGCCAGATCCGCGCCCTGGCCAACGCAAACGCCAGCGATACCGTCGACATCGACCATGTGGACCTGTCGACCGGCGGCGCGGCCCTGTCGGGGATGCGCGCGGACCTGCTGACGACGCCGGTCACCGGGAGCGACCTCAAGGCGATGGGTTCGGCGATCGAGAACGTCACCTCCGCCCTCGCCCGGCTGGGCACGGGGTCCTTCGCCCTCGAAACCCACATCAGCTTCGTCGACAAGCTGCAAGACACCCTGGAGACCTCGGTCGGACGCCTTGTCGACGCCGACATGGCCCGGGAATCCACCAAGCTTCAGGCCCTGCAGATCAAGCAGCAGTTGGCCATCAAGTCCCTGGCCATCGCCAATTCCGGCAGCGCCTATCTGCTGAAGCTGTTCGGCCGCTAGAGATCCGCCGCCGTGCTATGGGAAGGCTCTCAAGCGTCGCGAGTCCCCATGACCCAGTCCATCGCCCTCGTCTCCCTGCTGGTGGCCGACTATGACGAGGCCATCGGCTTCTATGTCGACAAGCTGGGCTTCACCCTGGTCGAGGACACCGCCATGGGTCCGGACAAGCGCTGGGTGGTGGTGGCGCCGCGCGGCGACGCCGGATCGCGCCTGCTGCTGGCCAAGGCCAGCGAGCCGCGCCAGGTCGAGCGCATCGGCGACCAGGGCGGCGGCCGGGTCTGGCTGTTCCTGCACACCGACGACTTCGCCGGCGACCACGCCCGCATGAGCGCCGCCGGCGTGCGTTTCCTGGAGGAGCCGCGCCACGAGGCCTATGGCAGCGTCGCGGTGTTCGAGGACCTGCACGGCAACCGCTGGGACCTGCTGCAGCCGAAGCGCGCCGCGTCCTAGCCCCAGGCGTCCGCCGCGAACACCCTGATCTGGTCAACGATGTCGACAGGCCAGGCCGAGATGGCCTCCTCGAAGGTCGCCCGCTGCCCCGCGAACAGGGCGCGGATCGCCGCCTCATAGTCGGGAAGATCGCCCGCCACCGCATTGGCGAAGCGGTAGGTCGCCTCACGCGCGCGCCGCATGCGGTCGGGCGCCTCGCCCTCGCGTCGGGCGGCCTCCACCAGCTTGCGCAGGGCCACCGACGCGCCGCCCGGCTGGCCGGCCAGCCAATCCCAGTGGCGAGGCAGCAGGGTGACCTCGCGCGCCGTGACGCCCAGCTTGGGTCGGCCACGGCCGCGCGGCGCCTCTTCCGGCTCAGGGGCCGGCGAAAGCCGCGCGGACAGGTCCGCCGGACCGCCGGTCAGATCGAAGTCCACCTGTCGGCCTTCCGGATCAAAGATCAGCACCGCCCCGCCCCGCGCCTGCGCCGCCAGGGCGGCCTCGAGCCTGGATCCCGCCGCGACGCGCGTGACGCCGTCGAACACCACGAAGGTCTCGCTCATCGGTTCAGCCCCTTGGCGCCCAGATCCTGGATCCAGGCCGCGCGACGGTCCTTCAGCAGCGATGAGCGCCCCAGGGGACCCAGATCCTCGTCGTCGATCACTTCCAGGGCTTCGAAGCTGAACGCCGCCTCGCCATGGGCCGTCCAGGCGGCCTGAAGGCTCTTTTCGGTGTGCGAGCCGTGTCGAAGGGTGAACCAGACGCCGCTCTGGCGAGTGGCCAGGTCGGGCGTGCCGCCCACCCAGACCTCGCCGCTGGCCGCGCAACGCACGGCATAGACCCCGGCCTGGACCTTGCGGTCTCGATAGTCGCGCACCAGCGCCTTGCGTCCATTCATCGGAGCCTCCTGTGGCGCGCTTTTTATCCGGATATATTCAGGAGTCAAATATTATCCGGGTATATATAGCGCTAGCTTGGCGGAGACGTCGGGCGGAAGGTGATGTAGCCGCGCTCGACCATGCGCCGCAGCGCTTCATATGCCTCGACCAGTTCCTGATAGGCGGCGCGCATCTGAGCCAGTTTCGTGATCTGCTCGGGAGCGGGCGTGTGGGAGGTCTCGGTCATGGCGACGGCCGCCGCCACCCATTGGGCGCGGGCCTGGGCGGCCGCCACCGCCATGTGCTGGAACTGATTGGCGTCGACATGGCCCAGGGCCTGGCCGATCAGAGCCTTGTTGGAGGCGAACGCGGTATAGTCGATCTGCTCCAGCGTGCCGCGCAGCCGGCGCTGCACCTGGGGATCGACATCCTCGGGTTCGAAATGGTCAAGCCCCCGACGACGGGTGCTGGATGTGACGGTCGACGACATGGCGTCCTCCCACCCGGTCGATTTCAGGAAGGACCGGGTCTGCGCGCCAGCGTGCGCTCGACAGCTTAAGAGGGTGTTCACGCCCCCCTTGCGTCAACGTCGCATGGCCCGCGCGCGATATCCCCCGGCTTAGGGGCGCAGCGCCTTCCAGCCGAAGTCCAGCAGCGGCCGGGCGGCGGCGACGAAGCCCGTGATGATCCCGGGCAGGCCGGCGTCGCCGATCTCGGCCCCGGTCAGCGGCCGGCGAACGAGCCAGCGGGTGCGTTTCAGGGCAGCCTCCAGCGGGCCGCCGGCCTGATCCTCGAAGCCCTTGGGCATCCGCTTGGTCGGCTCGCCCGGCTCCAGCGCCAGGCCGGCGGCGCCCAGCGCCGCCTCGACCGCCGCCCAGCCCTTGGGATCGGCGACGATGGCCCGGCGGAAGGCGTCGATGTGCGGTCGCTCCGACAGATAGAACCCCGCCGCCGCGAAGGGTCCGTGACCGGCATAGCCGCCACTGTCGCCGTCATCGGCCGGCGGAAAAGTGGTGGGGTCCAGCGGGTCGATGGTCTCGGGATCGAAGGCCGGCTTCGTACCGCCCTCGGGCTCGATGTGCACATACAGCATGCCCGGCGACATCTTCTGGCCGTCGCGGGTCAGGGTGGCCGAGACGTGGGTCTTGTAGGGCTTCTTATCCTTGGAGAACCGCACATCCCGATGGATGCGGAACACCGTGTTCTTGGGATGCCCCGCCAGCGGCAGGCCCTTGGCCTCCAGCGTCTCGTTCAGCGCCAGGATCAGGGCCACGAGGGTGGGCTTCAGCCCCTCGTCAAAGGGCGCGCGGTGGGCGGTGAACCACTCGCGGTCGTTGTGGGCGGCAAGGCCGGTCAGGAAGGCCAGATCGGCGGCGGTAAAGCCGGGGAACGGGGTGTGAGTCATGCAACGATCCTAGCGTGGATCCTCATCGCGCGTCCCTGCTGCCAACGGCTGTCAGCAACCTGATCGGATCGGAACATATTGGGAACAACCAGACTTGTGCACGGCTGAACCCCGGTCGATGGTCGCCGCCTCGATAGCCTTTCAAGGACGCCTCCCATGACCATTCAAGAGATCGCCGCCGACCTCGTGGCTCTGTGCAAATCCGGTGACTTCAACACGCCCGGCGAGAAATACTGGGCCGATGACGTGGTCAGTCTGGAGGCCATGCCGGGCGACATGGCCCGCATCCAGGGCAAGGCCGCCGTCCACGGCAAGGGTGAATGGTGGGCCGCCAATCACGAGGTCCACGGCGCCGAGATCACCGGACCCTACATCAACGGCGACCAGTTCGTGGTCGGCTTCAAGATGGACATCACGCCCAAATCAACCGGCGAGCGCGTCACCATGGACGAGGTCGGGCTCTACACGATCAAGGACGGCAAGATCGTCGAGGAGCGGTTCTTCTACTGAGTACGGCTAGCGCGGTCACTCAACGCTGAGCGGCCGCGCTTCTTTTCGCGGGTCGGCTGACATCCGTCACCGGCTTGGAGGCGATGAATTTTCCGGAGCGCTCCTCACGCGTGCCATGGGTCGCGATCCAGGCGGCGTCTCGCATGGCCTTGGCGATGCTTTCGGGATCTGGCGTCTTGGTCATGACGAACTCCTATCGATCAAGGTAGTCGCCACTTTCCCAGACCTCCCAACGATCGACCAGCGTCTTGTAGATTTCCAGATTGGCGAGACTGCGCTGAAAGCGTCAACGCAGGTCAATCTCCGGTACGGGATGACCGCCCATGCTGACCCGGTGCGCGACACGGGATATCGACGCCTCGACATCCGGCAGTCGCACATAGATCAGTACGACGCTGTATCGGGCCTCGCGCCATTGAGGGATGCGCCGGGCATAGCGCCGACTGGACAGGGTTGTTTCCAGAACGATGTCCGCGCGTTCGCTGATGTAAGCGTCTAGATTTTCCAGCATGACACGCCCGGCGCGCATGTCGCGCTCCGTGGATGAGAGCGCCGGTTCGGTCAAACGCCGAGCAATCTCATCGGCATTGGCAAAGACGTAGTTTGGCGCGCTGGTATTGATCCAGCGTGTCGCGAAAGTTGTCTTACCCGCGCCATTTGGGCCGGCGACGATCAGTATGGCCGGCAAGGCGCGCTCCAACAATCAAGCGCGACTATCGCATAACGAGAGTTTGCGCGAAAGTTCTACAAATCCACGAAAGCCTCGAAGCCGCCGAAGATCATGCGCTTGCCGTCGAAGGGCATGTTTTCCATGTAGGATTCCAGGCGCTCGTCGGCCATCACCTTGGCCATCACCGCATCGCGGGCGGCGCGATCCGCATAGGTGATCCACGAAAAGACCACGATCTCGTCATCGGTCGCCTGAACGGCGCGCGGGAACGAGGTGACCTCGCCATAGGGCGTGTCGTCGCCGATCGTCTCGACGTAGGACAGCGCGCCGTGCTCCATCCAGACCTTGCCGCCCAGGCGAGCCATGTCCTTGTAGGCCTCGATATTGGCCTTCGGAACGGCGAGCACGAAACCGTCGACATACGCCATGAGAAGTCCTCCCTGTCTCCATTGACGAGACTAGAACGTCTGGGCGCGAAGCGTTCCGACAGGCGCGCCGAAAAATTCCGCGCCGGCCCCATGCTCAGACCGTGAGCACCGCGGAAACCGGACGGCGCAGGGACCGAGGCAGGGCCGCCCCCGCCCCGAACCGCACCACCAGATCGGGGCGTCTGTCGGGCGCGCCCAGCCAGGCCGCCAGTCGCCCTCGGGCGGGCCGATCCTCGACGGGCTGGTTCAGGAAGGCCAGCTTCAGCCCCAGGGCGGTGGCGGTCAGGGCGAAACGGGTGAAGGCGCGACCGGCCGCGACCCATCCGGCCGGATCATTGGAGGGGCCGGTGAACACCGCCGCCCCGGCGGTAAGGGTCATCTGACGGACGATCTTCTCGGCCGACCCCTTGGCCGTGAACAGCGTGTCGAACAATCGCGACCCGATCCACCGGGGGACGTTCGGATTGCCCGAGGCGCCGGTGAACAACCCGTCGCGCCGGGCCAGGGCCTCGGCGGCGTCGAAGCGAATCCACGACACCAGTTCACGCCGGAAGGCCGGATCGCCCAGCTGGGCGCCGTCGCCCTCCACGATCAGGTCGGTCAGCTGATTGAGGCGCGCGCGATCGGTGATCAGGCTGATGGCGACGTCGGGCCCGGCCGTGGCGGCTAGGGCGCGCAGGGTCTGGCTGGCGACGGGACGCGGATCGTAGTCACCCCGCGTGGAAGCGCGGTGGGCGATCGCCGCGAACAGGGGCCCCTCCGCGACGCGCCGGGGCGACAGGCTGACGGCCACACCCTGGGAAGGATCAATGAAGCGGGCCTCCCCTGACCAGCCATAGCCGGCGGCGGCCTGCAGAAGCGTCTCGGCGGCGCAACCCAGGCTGACAAACAGATGATGGTCGTCCGGATCGACAACCGGCGTACGCCGCGACAGGTCCGGCTGGATGATCAGGTCGCGCCCCTGGGCCGTGAACCGCCAGGGCTGGGTGTTATGGCCGCTCGCCGCCAGGGTGGCGGCATGGACCAGCGCCTGGACGGGCAACCCCGCCCCCGGCGCCGGGGGCAAGGCCCAGGTGGCCGTCACGGCGTCGGCATAGGCGTCGCCGCCCTCCCCGCAACTGGCCACGCCGATCAGCGGTAGAGCGCCCAGAACAGCGCGGCGGGTGGTCATCACGGGGCTCCTTCAGAAATCCCATGATGGATCAACGCCCCAGCCTGGCCTTGAGACGAATCAAGGCCAGGCCAGATGCGCCTATTCGGTCTTCAGATAGATCTCCGAGCCCTGCTCGCGGAACTTCTCGCTCATCTCGGCCATGCCCAGCGCCGCCGCTTCGTTCGGAGCCTGAGCCGCCGCGAATTCGCGGACCTCGTGGCTGATCTTCATCGAGCAGAACTTGGGTCCGCACATCGAGCAGAAGTGCGCGGTCTTGTGCGCCTCCTTGGGCAGGGTCTCGTCGTGGAACTTGCGGGCGGTTTCCGGGTCGAGAGCCAGGTTGAACTGGTCTTCCCAGCGGAACTCGAACCGCGCCCGGCTGATGGCGTCGTCCCACATGGCCGCGCCGGGGTGACCCTTGGCGAGATCCGCCGCGTGGGCGGCCAGCTTGTAGGTGATGACGCCGGTCTTGACGTCGTCACGGTCGGGCAGACCCAGGTGCTCCTTGGGCGTGACGTAGCAGAGCATCGCCGTGCCGAACCAGCCGATCATCGCCGCCCCGATGGCGCTGGTGATGTGGTCGTAGCCAGGGGCGATGTCGGTGGTCAACGGGCCCAAGGTGTAGAAGGGGGCCTCGTGGCAGTGCTTGAGCTGCTCATCCATGTTGGCCTTGATCTTGTGCATGGCTACGTGGCCCGGCCCTTCGATCATCACCTGCACGCCCTTGCTCCAGGCCACCTTGGTCAGCTCGCCCAGCGTGCGCAGCTCCGAGAACTGGGCCTCGTCATTGGCGTCGGCGGTCGAGCCCGGACGCAGGCCGTCGCCCAGCGAGAACGACACGTCATAGGCGCGCATGATCTCGCAGATCTCGTCGAAGCGCTCGTAGAGGAAGTTCTCCTTGTGGTGCGCCAGGCACCACTTGGCCATGATCGAGCCGCCGCGCGAGACGATGCCGGTGACGCGCTTGGCGGTCATCGGGATGAACGGCAGACGCACCCCGGCGTGGATGGTGAAATAGTCCACCCCCTGCTCGGCCTGCTCGATCAGGGTGTCGCGGAAGACTTCCCAGTTCAGGTCCTCTGCGACGCCGTTGACCTTCTCCAGCGCCTGGTAGATCGGCACGGTGCCGATCGGGACGCTGCTGTTGCGGATGATCCAGTCGCGGATGTTGTGGATGTTGCGACCGGTCGACAGGTCCATGACCGTATCGGCGCCCCAGCGGGTGGCCCAGACCAGCTTGTCGACCTCGTCGGCGACGGTGCTGAGCACCGCCGAATTGCCGATATTGGCGTTGATCTTGACCAGGAAGTTGCGGCCGATGGCCATCGGCTCAAGTTCGCCGTGGTTGATGTTGGCCGGGATGATGGCGCGGCCGCGGGCCACTTCCTGGCGCACGAACTCGGGCGTCACGAAGTCGGGAATGCTGGCGCCGAAATCGTCGCCGTCGCGCACGCACGGGCGGTCCTGCTCGCGGCGCAGGTTCTCGCGGATGGCCACATATTCCATCTCGGCGGTGATCTTGCCGGCGTTGGCGTATTCGTACTGGGTGATCAGCGCGCCCGGCTTGCCGCGATAGATGGTGCGCCCCACGGCCGGGAACTGCGGCGCCAGGTGCTTGCCCTGGGCGAAGCCGTTGTCCTCGGGTTTCACGGCGCGGGGCTCGGTCACGATCTCGACGTCACCGCGCGCCACGACGAAGGCTTCGCGCGTGCGCTCCAGGCCCTTCTCGATGTCGATGGTCGCGGTCGGATCGCTGTAGGGGCCCGACGGATCATAGACCGTCACCGGCGGCTCGTTGGCCGAGGGGTGGACGGCCACCTCGCGGAACGGAACGCGGATATCGGGGAACAGCGCGCCGGCCTGATAGACCTTGCGCGAGCCGGGGATGGGGCCGGTCGAGATGGTCTCGGCGACGGCCTTGATGGTGGTCTGGACGTTCATTCTTCGGGCGCTCCTCAAGCGATAAGGAGACCCGGACGTGCTCGCTTGAGTCGGTGTGCGGACGGATTGAAAGCCCCGAACGCGTTCCCTCCCTTCGCCGGCATGACCCGGATCAGGTTCGACGGGTCAGGGCGAAAGCCCAATCTCAGCCGCGCAAGCGACCCCCCGGTGAACAGGTGGACACTAGGCGTGTTGACGTTTGCGTCAAGAGTCGTTGGCCCCTTCCTTCTCCCCTTGCGGGAGAAGGTGGCCGCGAAGCGGACGGATGAGGGGTCGAAAGCCCTGTCCGGATAGCCTGCACGACCCCTCATCCGTCATCCTGCGGATGACACCTTCTCCCGCAAGGGGAGAAGGAAAGCGACTACAGCCGCGACGCCCCGAACGTGTCGCACACCGTTGGATCGCCGCGTTCATAGCCGCGCGTGAACCACCGCATGCGCTGGGCGCTGGTGCCGTGGGTGAAGCTGTCGGGCACGACCTGGCCCTGAGTCTTCGACTGGATGGTGTCATCGCCGACGGCGGCCGCCGCGCCCAGTCCGTCCTCGATGTCGGCGGGGTTGATGACGATCTGGCCGTTCGAGGTCTCGCCGGCGTGCGAGGCCCAGACGCCGGCATAGCAGTCGGCCTGCAGCTCCAGCCGCACCGAGCCGCTCTGCTCGCCGCGCGCGCCCAGGCGGCGAGCGGCTTCGGAGGTTCCCAGCAGGGTCTGCACGTGGTGGCCGATTTCGTGGCTGATCACATAGGCGCGGGCGAATTCACCCTTGGCCCCGAACTTGGTCTCAAGCTCGTTCCAGAAGGTCAGGTCCAGATAGACCCTGCGGTCGGCGGGACAATAGAACGGCCCCATGGCCGACTGCCCCGTGCCGCATCCGGTCTGGGTGGCGTTGTCATACAGCACCACCGCCTCGGGCGGCGTGTAGCGCACGCCCTGCCGCGCCAGGATCGGGCCCCAGACATCGGTATTGGACGTTTCGATCGCATCGACGAACTGGCCGTTGTCGTCCTTGGTCTGGCCGCGCTGGCCTTCCTGCTGGGCCTGGCCCTGGATCTGCTGGGTGGCCTGCAACGTGGTCTGCGGATCAATGCCGAACACGAAATAGCCGACCGCCGCCAGCACCAGGGCCCCGATGCCGCCGCCCGCCAGGCCGACACCGCCGAGGCCTCGACGGTCCTCGATATTGCCCTCGCGGCGGGCGCCTCTCCATTCCATGGGGTGACCTTGCTCCGATTAGTGTTCGCTGGCGGGGCGGATGGCCCGGATTCGCGCATTACCCCGCGCCAGCGCATCCTGCGTCAGCCGCTCCATGCGGTCCATCTGCGCGGCGAAACTGTTGGCGGCGGCGTCCGGCGGGAGGATGGGCGCGACTGGCGGCGCGACAACGCCCGCCACGGCGGGCGGTTGCGCGCGCGCCGTGTCGAGTTCGCGCAGCACCAGGTTGGTCCGCGCCTGATCCTGCCGCGCGGTGATCTCGCGCTGGGTCGCCAGGAGGTCCTGACGGGCGGCGTCCGCCGCCTGGGCGGCGGCGTTCTGGGCGCGGAGTTCACGCAAAGCGGCGCCCGCGTCCTGAGCCATGGCGCCGCCGGCCGACGCGAGGGCGATCAGGCTGACGCCAGCCGCCCAATCCATCCTGCTCATCGGCGCGCTCCCATTACCCAAGCCCTGGAGCGCGGGGCGCTCAGGGCCGTTTGACGGTGAAACGCGCCAGTTCGCTCCTTGGCGCATCCCAGGCCGGATTGAGTTCGGCGGCCTTAGAATAGTCCCGATAGGCGGCGGCCAG
Source organism: Caulobacter sp. (assembly GCF_965279145.1). NCBI lineage: Bacteria > Pseudomonadati > Pseudomonadota > Alphaproteobacteria > Caulobacterales > Caulobacteraceae > Caulobacter > Caulobacter sp. The sequence goes on along the minus strand of NZ_OZ257139.1, from coordinate 3,158,873 downwards.
ATCACCCAGGCCTTCATTGGCCAGGGCCCGGTTGAACCACGCCTTTTCAGGATCCTTGACCCCCAGAGCAAGACCCCTGTCGATCTGCTCGCGGCCCTCGCTGTAGCGCTCCTCGCCCACATAGGTCGCGCCGCGATTGACCCAGGCTTCGCCCAGTTCGGGATCGATCTTGGCGGCGGCGTCGAAGTCGGCGCGGGCGCTGGGGAAGTCGCGCTGACGCATCTGCAGCACGCCCCGGTTCACATAGGTGCGGGCCCGGTCGCGGAAGGTCAGGTTCTCGGTTTCCAGAGCCGCCGTGCAGGTGATCACCGAATTTCTGTCGGCCCGTCCCTCGATGGCGGCGTTCGAACAATCCTTGGCCGCGCCGCCGCCGATGACCAGGGTCGAGGCTCCGGCGGCGCCGCCGCCCAGAACTGTCGCCGCCAGAACCGCGACGCCGAATAGGCTCCCGTGAGTCATGACTTCCTCCCATTGTCAGCCGGTCCTTCTGGCGGCGGAAAGGTCAGGCCTGAACGACCTGATCCGGCCCGCGCCGGGCCGTGCTTGTGACATTATGATTATATCACGTTTCGCCCTTCACCCCACGCATTCCGGCGCGGCCGCGCGGGGAAGATTGCACAGGTTTAAGCTGCTCCGGGACGGAGCCTGGGGTAGCGTTTGGCAAGCTCAACCCTTGAGCTCTGGAGCGGAGCGTCCTCGTGGTCAGCATGATGTTCATCGCCGCCCTGATGCTGCAGCAGCCGTCCGCCCCCCTTGCTGATCAGGTCGAGTCGGTCACCGTGCAGGCGACGGCCAAGCCGCCGCCCTCGGCCACGCTGTCGGACCGGGTGATCGAGGATCAGCTGAACGACCTGCTGGTCAAGGAACCCGATCGCGTCATCTGCCTGCGCAAGACCCCGACCGGAACGCGCATCAGCGCGCCACTCTGCCAGACCTTGCGGGGCTGGTATGATTTTGAAGCGGCGCGTGACACGGCGGCGATGCGTGGCGAAGCCGGCGGCGGACAGGCTCCGCCCTATGAACTGGTCGATCTGATCAAGTCGCGGCTGCGCAATCCCAAGACCCGCGCGATGGCCGAAGCGCGCGCCGGCGCGCGCCTGGACGCCGAGGCCCAGGCGCGCGCCAATGAGCCGTAGAACCGGGCGTATTCGTCAGGCCTGGGAACGTGCTAACGGAGCGGCGACCTTGTTCAGGGACAGCTCCATGCACCTCGCCCGTTTCCCCCGCGCCCGCTTCGCTCACCTCCCGACCCCTCTGGAGCCCCTGCCCCGCCTGGGCGCCGAGCTGGGCATCGACCTGTGGGTCAAGCGCGATGACTGCACCGGCCTGGCCGGCGGCGGCAACAAGACCCGCAAGCTGGAATTCCTGATCGGCGACGCGCTGGCCCAGGGCGCCGACACCCTGGTGACCCAGGGCGCGGTGCAGTCCAACCACGTGCGGCAGACCATCGCCGCCGGCGTCCGCTTTGGCCTGGCCTCCGAGATCATCCTGGAAGAGCGCACGGGCTCGACGGCGCATGACTATGTCGGCTCGGGCAATGTGCTGCTGGATCGCCTGATGGGGGCTTCGATCCGCTTCGTGCCGGGCGGAACCGACATGGTCGCCGAGCTGGAGGCCTCGGCCGAGGCCGTGCGCCAGCGCGGCGGCAAGCCCTACGTCATCCCCGGCGGCGGCTCGAACACCGTCGGCGCCCTGGGCTATGTCGACTGCGCCCGCGAACTGATCGTCCAGGCCGACGAACGTGACCTGAAGATCGACCGCCTGGTCACCGCCACCGGCAGCGCCGGCACCCATGCGGGTCTGGTCGCCGGCTTCGCCGCCCTGTCGGTGGACGTGCCGATCCTGGGCTTTGGCGTGCGCGCGCCCAAGGCCAAGCAGGAAGAAAACGTCTTCAACCTGGCCGTCGCCACGGCCGAGACCATCGGCGCGGCGGGCCGGGTCAGGCGCGAGGCGGTCGTGGCCGACTGCGACTATGTCGGCGAAGGCTATGGCCTGATCGACCAGGGCGTGATCGACGCCCTGACCCTGGCGGCCCGCACCGAGGGCCTGCTGCTGGATCCCGTCTATTCGGGCAAGGCCATGAAGGGCCTGATCGCCCGGGCGCGGGCCGGCGACTTCAAGGGCGAGCGGGTCGTGTTCCTCCACACGGGCGGCGCCCAGGGCCTGTTCGGCTACCATACCCAGCTGGAACCGGCGCTTCTCTGAGGGTGACCCACATGAGCAAGACCCTCGGCGTGCTGGGCGGCATGGGCCCGGCCGCCACCCTGGACTTCCTGGCCAAGCTGCAGGCGGCCACCCCGATCCAGCGCGAGCAGGACCATCTGCGCGTGCTGGTCGACATTAACCCCAAGGTTCCGGACCGCAATGTCAGTGACAGCGATCCCGGCCCGGTGCTGGCCGCCATGGCGGCGGGCCTGAAAAACAACGGCGCCCAGGTTCTGGCCATCGCCTGCAACACGGCCCACGCCTATGCCAGCGAGGTTCGCGCCAGCGGCCTGCCCCTGGTCGACATGCTGGAAGCGGCCGGCCAGGCGGCCAGGGCGGCGGGCGCGACCCAGGTGGGCGTACTGGGCACGGGCCTGGCGCTCAGCCTGTATCGCGACCAGTTCGCGCATCAGGGCCTGGAAGTCGTCACCCTAGACGACCACGAGCAGGTCGAGTTCATGGCGCTGCTGTATCGCGTCAAGAAGGGCGCCCTGGGCCAGGACTCCCGCGAGGCCATGGCCGGCCTCGCTCACCGCCTGGTCGGCAAGGGCGCGCGCGCCATTGTGGCGGGCTGCACCGAGGCGCCGCTGGTCCTGAAGGCCGAAGATCTGGCCGTGCCGTTCATCGACGCCACCGAGGTCCTCGCCAGGGCCTGTGTGGCGGCGTGCCTGGCCCACGACGCCTAGCCTAGAGGCGCGAGAGAACCACTTCGTCGCCGCAGGCCTCGATCATCCCGACAAGGGCGGCGGCGCCGCGCGAAGCCTGGGCCATCCGACGAAGCGCGGCGCGCGCATGCGCGCTCTCGGCGATCTCGGCCTGGCGTTCCAGCCTTTCGGCTTCGTGCAAATGGTCTGTGCGGGTTGGCATGGGCGAATGTTTACAGAATGTAAAAATTGCCCGCCATGCGACCGCTGGACGCACGCAACTGCTTATTCAATGATTTCATGTATTTGCCGGGAAAACACGGAAATTTGAAAACATCCCCGGACGCAACCGCGCCCGGGGATGTCGTCCTGTTCCCCAACAGGACGGCGTCACGCCGCATCCCGGTCGGGCGCGGCGGCGTCGCCTCAAAAGGCGTCATCGGTATTCACCGAACGCGGATCGTCCCGCAAGACGCTCCTGTGTCGCAGCCGGCGGCCCGATCGAACATCGTTGCGCGAAAACCGCCTAGCCAACCAGTGACACCGGTGTCACAACAGGTCAAGAATTCGCCGCGACAAGCTGGCGAGATCGGCTCGTCCGATCCGGGGAGGATACGCTGGAAGGCCTTGGCCAATGACCGATCGGTCGTTTCGAGCCAGACCCAGGCGTTCAACCGGACCTGGCGAGAGCATCGTCCGTCGGAGTTCCGCATGCCGCTCAGCCCCCTCTCCCGCCGCCGCCTGATGGCCAGCTCGGCCGCCGCCTTCGCCGCGGCAGGAACGCTTTCGCCCTTGAAGGTCTTCGCCGCGGAGCCGCCCAGCAGGGCCGCCGCGCTGGAGACGATGAAGAAGGCAACCACCTTCATGGTCGAGAAGGCCGCCTATAACGGCGGCTATGTCTGGAGTTACCTGCCCGACTTCTCGCGCCGCTGGGGCGAGATGGAAGCCTTCCCGACCATGATCTGGGTGCAGCCGCCCGGCACGGCCACGATGGGCCACCTGTTCCTAGACGCCTACCACGCCACCGGCGACGCCTATTACTACGAGGCCGCCTGCAAGGCCGCCCAGGCCCTGATCGCCATCCAGCATCCGGCCGGCGGCTGGAACTATCTGGGCGACCTGGCGGGCGAGACCTCGCTCAAGAAATGGTACGACACCATCGGCAAGAACGGCTGGCGGCTCGAGGAATTCCAGCACTACTACGGCAACGCCACCTTCGACGACGCCGGCACGGCCGAGAGCTCGCAGTTCCTGCTGCGCCTGTATGTCGAGAAGAAGGACAAGCGCTTCAAACCGGCCCTGGACAGGGCCCTGGCCTTCGGTCTGGACAGCCAGTACCCGGTCGGCGGTTGGCCCCAGCGCTTCCCGCTGAAGGATGAGTTCCACCACCACGGCAGGGCCGACTACACCGGCTACATCACGTTCAACGACGACGTCGCGGGCGAGAACCTGAAGTTCCTGATCATGGTCTGGCAGGCCCTGGGCGACAAACGCGTGCTGGAGCCGATCCGCCGCGCCATGGATTGCTTCGTCCTGTGCCAGCAGCCGCAGCCTCAGCCCGCCTGGGGCCTGCAGCACAAGGTCAGCGACCTGAAGCCCGCCGGCGCCCGCACCTATGAGCCCGAAGCCTTCGCCAGCCACACCACCGGCGGCAATATCGCCGCGTGCATGGACTTCTACGAACTGACCGGCGACCCCAAGTTCCTGGCCCGCCTGGGCGAGGCGCTGGACTGGCTGGACAGCATCAAGGTCACGCCCGAAATCCAGAAGGGCCGCCCCTACCCCACCTTCATCGAGATCGGCACGGGCAAGCCGCTCTACATCCATCGCACCGGCAGCAATGTCGTCAACGGCCGATACTTCGCCGACCAGAACCCGCACGACACGGTGATCCACTATTCGTCGTTCCGCGCGGTGAACGTGGACGGCCTGCGCAAGCGGCTCGCGAAGCTCAAGGCGACGCCGCCGGAGGTCGCGAGCCAAAACTCGCCGCTGAAGGGCGGGCTGAAGGCCCTGCCCAAATACTTCACCACCGGCGACATCTCGGTTTCCGACCTCAATGTCGGCACGCTGAAGGCCGACGCCGGAGCGGCCGCGCCCGACAAGGCCGCCGCCCTGATCGCCACGCTGAACGCCGAAGGCTGGTGGCCCACCGAGCTGAAGGCGACCAGCAATCCCTATATCGGCGACGGCTCGCCCACCCCCGCGCCCGGCGACTTCAGCCAGACCCGGGTCGGCGACGCCACCGACACCTCGCCCTACATCACCGACACGCCGAAGATCGGCATCTCGACTGGCGGCTATATCGAGAACATGACCGCGCTGATCAAATATATCGGCTCCGTCTAGGCGCTCATTCGCATCGCGGTCGACGCCCAGGCGGCGTCGGCCGCCGGTGAAACGGCGCGCAGCAGACCATCAAGCGCGTGGCGATAGAGCGCCAGGTCACGCTGGTTCTTGGCGTCCAGCGCGCGATAGGCCCAGGGGCTGAGCTGCGCGGCGGCTTCGGCGGCGCCGGTTTCGTTCAGATGCGGCACCGGCCCGACCCGGCCCTGGAACACGGCACTCGCCCAGATCATCGACTCCTGCGGATGCTCGCAGACGAAGAACCACGGCATGGCGTCGATGAAGGTCTTGACCGAGGCCAGGTCACCGTCGCTTTCCAGCGACCAACCCGAGGCGGTCAGCTGGCGAAAATGGTGGTCGCGGGTGTGGATCTCGACGGCGGGATCGTCACAGGTGACAAAGTCATCCAGGCTGAGGGTCTTGGCCAGCGCCACGGCCCTGAAGCGCGGATCGATCATCTGGGCGTCGTCGATTTCGACGACCAGGCGGAAATAGCGATACAGCGAAACGATCCGGGCGACGGGCCAGCGGAAATTGGTGACACAGGGCGTCCGCCCGCCGACCGCATCGTGGATGTCGCGCCCGTAGTGACCCGCATAAAAGCTGTAGCCCGCATAGGCGCTGTAGCGACCGGCGTGCAGACGGTGCTCAGCGGCGTCGTTCTCGATGCGGGGACATTGCTGCTCATAGCTGAAGAGCGCGCGCAGAGCGCTCACCACCGACGTGCCGCCAGCCTTGGGGTTGTGCAGGACGAACAGCCGGTCAGCCATAGAATGCGTCCATAAGTTGTAGCTCACCCAACCCGCGTGACGCAGGTTGACCTATAAACGCTCGAACTTCCTGGTTCCGTCGCACCCACTCAAAAAAAGTCGCCGACACGCTCTGCCCGGCGAAACTCCCCCAAACGGGCCCGCGCGAACGAGCCCGCCGACCAAATCACCAAGGGAGAAAAGCCTAGCGCGTGACGAAGCTGGGAGAAGCAGACCGATTGCCGCGCCCACCCATGGCGCGCGGCCGGTGCATCTTCGCGTCATCTCAGATTGTCAGCAGGACCGCGATTACATGATCCGCCGATACGCACTGGCAATAGCATTGAACGCCGCGTCTAGCCGCGCAGGATCTCGCCCAGCGTCCTGAGCCCGCGTTCGGCGTCCTCGGGCGTGGCCAGACTGAAGTTCAGCCTGATGGCCGGGCAGGCGCCGCCTTCGGCCAGGAAGTGGCTGCCCGGCGTGAACAGCACACCGCGTTCAAGGGCCTTTTTCAGCAGGGTCTCGGGATCCATCGCCCCGCCAAGGGTCACCCAGAAGAACAGGCCGCCGGGCGGGACAGTCCAGGTCGCCAGATCGCCCAGATGGCGGGTCAGGGCCTCGTCGAACACGTCGCGCTTTTCACGGTACAGCGCGGCGACCCGTTCCATGCGAGCCGCGCGGTCAGGGTCGTTGAGATATTGCAGCACCATCCACTGGCTGAGGCGGTTGGTATGCAGGTCGGCCGCCTGCTTCAGGCGCACCAGCAAGGGAAAAATGTCCTCGGACGCGGTCAGGAAGCCCAGGCGCAGCCCCGGCGCGACGGTCTTCGAGAATGAACCCTGATAGATCCAGGAGGCCGACTTCACCTCGGCGCAGACCGGCCGTCGCTCGCAGGGCTCATAGACCAGGTCGCGATAGGGATCGTCCTCGAACAGGATCACGTCGTGAGCGTCGCAGGCCTGGGCCAGGGCCCGGCGCTCGGTCGCGCTCCAGCATCCGCCCGTGGGATTCTGGAAGGTGGGCGTCACATAGGCCATGGCCGGCGGCGCGGCGTCCCACGTGGCCGCGGGGTCGGTCCGGTCGAGGATCTCGAACCGCGCGCCGAAAAAGCGAAACACCTGCAAGGCCGCCAGATAGGCCGGAGACTCCACAGCCACCACCGCGCCGGGATCAACCACCAGCTTGGCCGCCAGATCGATGCCCTGCTGCGACCCGGACAGGATCAGAACCCGGTCGGGCGCGCTGTCGATACCCAGGGCGCTCAACTCCCCGGCGATCTTGGCGCGCAACTCGGGCTCGCCCTCGGTCGGGCCGTACTGCAGCAGCTCGCGCGGCGGCGGCGGCAGATCCAGACCCGCGAAGCTCTCCGGCGACGGCAGCCCTCCCGCGAACGAGATCACGCCCGGACGCTGGGCGATGCTGAGCATCTCCCGCACCGGCGAGGCATGCAGATCACCCGTTCGCGTCGACAAGCGCGCCATGCCGATGGACTCCGAAATAGCGTCAATCCAATTGACCTATCGACACCGTAAAGCCGGCGCGATTATCATGTCAACATGCTTGACCCAGATCGCCCGGACGACCTGCACGACGTGATCGAGGCCTTCTATTTCGCCTATCGCGGCTTCACCGATCGTCCGGACCGGATCCTGGAACGGCGGGGCCTGGGGCGGGTGCATCACCGTATTCTCTACTTCATCGGCCGACGGCCGGATGTCTCTGTGCGGGGCTTGCTGGACCTGCTGGCGGTCAGCAAGCAGGCGCTCAACGCCCCCCTCCGGCAGCTTCTGGAAATGCATCTGGTCACGGCCATTCCCGCCGCCGAGGACCGCCGGGTGAAGAACCTGCGCCTGACTCCCGACGGCCAGAGGCTGGAGGCGGAGCTCACCGGCGCACAGACACGCCACCTGCAGGCCGCGCTCGACCGCGCCGCGCCGGAAGACGCGCGGGGCTGGCGCGCGGTCATGGCGCAGCTGGCCAAGGGCTGAGATACGCGCCCGAGCGATCGACACACCCCAGTCGCGCGAAAGGCGAGCTAAGGAGCGCGAATCGTCCGTCTATGGCTTTTGTCGGGGGGCGAACTTCCCTAGAGGAAGCTGGGGTGAGGGACCTGGATGCTGGCGCCAATGAAGGATGTGACCCAACTCGCCGGGTACATTCGATATTCGCGCGGCGTGGCCTTGTCGCGACTGGCTTTGGTCGCCTGTTTTGTGATCCTGCTCACCTTCTTCACGCCCTGGCGCATGGCAGCGCTGGGAGTGCTCGAGTTTGCCCTCTACCTGCTGCTGTTTGTCGCCGCCGAGTTGGCGGCGCGCCATCACGATCCGATCAAGGCCTTCAAGCGGCTGTGCTGGCAGTCGGACGCGCTGATGTTCCTGCTGGTCAGCAACGCCTGCTGGCTGGCGATCCAGATTCGCCTCTACGACGCGCCGATTGCTCGGGTCGAAGCCGCCCTGCTGGCCATCTGCGTCCTGCTGTTCGCCGCCCTTCGGGTGCATCTGACGCCGTTCAGCTATGTGCTGGGCGTCACCCCACCGGCGGGGACGCTGATCTGGATCGCGATCGACTGGGAAAGCCCGCTGACGCCGCAACACTACACCCTGGCCATGGCGTTGTTCGTCGCCGCCGTTCTGATCGTGACCTGGCGTCAGCAGGCGACGGATCGGACCCTGACCGAGACCCTTCGCGACCTGACCCGCAAGAACGCGGCCCTGACCCAGGCGATCGACGAGGCCAGGGCGGCCAGCCGCGCCAAGACCGATCTTCTGGCCGTCGCCAGTCACGAGATCCGCACCCCGCTGAACGCCGTCCTCGGCTTCGCCCAGGCCCTGAATCGCGAGCCTCTGACGCCGGACCAGGCCGAGCTGGCCAACGGGGTGCTGGAGGGCGGAGAGCAGCTGACGCGCCTGCTGGACGGCATGCTGAACCTGACCCATGTCGACACGGGTCAGACCAGGTTAAATCCCGCTCCAATCGACCTTCGCCGCATGATTCATTCGGTGATGCGGGTGTGGCGGAGCCACGCTCAGGGTATCGGCGTGGACTTCGTCTTCCACGACGCCGACCCCACCCTCTCCTTCCTGGTCCAGGCTGACGAGGCGCGGGTCGAACAGACCCTGGTCAACCTGATCTCCCACGCCATGGCCGCCTGTAACGCGGGCGGGCGCGTCACCGTGCGGCTGGCCGGAACGCCTCGGGGCGAGGCCCTCGGCGTGCTGATTGAAGTCACCGACACCGGCCCCTCCGTTCCACCCCAGGATCGCCCGCGCCTGTTCGAAGCCTTTGACCAGACCGCGCGCGGACGTCTCCTGGGCGGAAGCGGACTGGGACTGGCGATCAGCGCCCGCAACATGGCCCTGATGGAGGGCGAGATCGGCTTTGATGATCCTGTCGTGGCGCAGATTTCCGATCCGGTGGCCGGGGCGACGGTGTGGTTCGCCTTCGACGCCCCGGTGTCGGCGCCTCTGATCACCGCCACGCCCCTGCCGCGCGATCTGGAGCAGATCCGCATCCTGGCGGCCGAAGACAATGCGGCTAACCGCCGGGTGCTGGCGCTGCTGTTGAAAGAGACGCCGGTGTCCCTGACCTTCGCGGAGGACGGGGCCCAGGCTCTGGACGCCTGGCGGTCACAGCCCTTCGACCTCATCCTGATGGACGTCAACATGCCGGTGCTGGATGGCCGGGCCGCCGTGCGCGAGATACGCCGGACCGAGCCGCCCGGAACCCGGATGCCGATCTGGATGCTGACCGCCAACATCTTCGACGACGACATCGCCAGCTATCTCGCCGACGGCGCGGATGGCGTGCTGCGCAAGCCGATCGATGTCGCGGCTCTGTTCACCCTGCTGGCGCGGGTCGCCGAGACCGTGGTCGAGAGGCCCCGGACCTGACCTTGCGGCAGCGTTGTCGGCGCGCCGCCCCGTGCTAGCCTCGCGCCTCAAGAACAAGCGGGAGGACTGCGCATGGCCAAGGTCAATTACTTCACGGTGGGCTCCAACAAGCTGGAAGACGCCAAGGTGTTCTATGACGCCCTGATGGCGTCGATCGGCATGAGCCCGGTTCACGAGCACGCCTCGGGGGGCCGCCTCTATCGGGGCAAGGGCACCGGCCTGTTCGGCGTGCTCGGCCCCTATGACGGCAACGCCGCTTGCGTGGGCAACGGCTCGATGGCGGGCTTCGCCTTCGACACCATCGAAGAGGTCATGGCCTTCCACGCCAAGGCGCTGGAACTGGGCGCCACCGACGAAGGCGGCCCCGGCGAGCGCATGCCGGGCGCCTATTTCGCCTATTTCCGCGACCTGGATGGCAACAAGCTCTGCGGGTACAAGTTCGGCTAGCCACAACCCACCCCGCGATCACACGCCGCATCGCTTCAGCGACGGCGTGTGATCCGGACACGGGTCGAGCCACGGCTCGCGACTACAGCCCGGAGCGCTCCAGGGCCTCTCGCACCACCTCGGGCGCGTGGTCGATCACTCGCAGATAGGCGGTCAGAGCGGCGTCGGGGCGCGCTTCGCCATGCTCGAGCGCGACGATCAGGTCATGATCAATGTGAAAGGCGCGCGCGAACGCCCCTTGCGAAAGGCCGGTTCGCCAGCGCACCGCCCTGACCAGGGCGCGGGCCGAATAGGCGGCGACCGGCGCGGCGGCCTCGTCGATCGCGGGATCCGTCGGATGGGCGGTTCTGGTCATCGAAGCACTCCGTCACTCACCCCGGCATCCTTCTAGACCGGCTTCGTTGCGGAATTTCGACTGCATTGAGTCGAGCAGGCGACCTTGCGCGGCGTCACCCTCGTCCGCGCCCAGGCCTCGATAGCGAAGGGCACGCTGAATTCTTCGGCCCTAAGCTGGACCTTCGGACAGGAATGCGGCCGTGGCCTCGATCACTTCGACCAGGGACAGGCGCTCGATCGTGATGCCCTCCGGCAGGCCGGAAAACAGCCGCGTCGGCGCCGCCGCGTCCAGCATCACGAACACGCCCCGGTCATCGGCACGGCGGATCAGGCGGCCGAAGGCCTGGCTGATCCGGGCGCGCGCGGTGGAGTCGTCATAACCCTTGCCGCCGAACCGCGCCCGGCGGGCCTTGTGCAGGATGTCGGGACGGGGCCACGGCACGCGATCAAAGACCAGCAGCCGCAGGCTGCGGCCCGGCACATCCACCCCATCGCGGATGGCGTCGGTGCCCAGCAGGCAGGCGTCCTCCTCGGCCCGGAAGATATCGACCAGGGCCCCGGCCTCCAGCGGATCGACGTGCTGGGCGTAGAGGGCCAGGCCCTGATCGGCCAGCGGCGCGGCGATCTTCTCGTGCACGGCCTTCAGCCGCCGGATGGCCGTGAACAGGCCCAGCCCGCCGCCGCCGGCCGCCAGGAACAGCTCGCGCATCGCCGCCGAGACCTGGCGGGCGTCTTCCTTGTTGACGTCGGTGACCACGAAGGCCCGGGCGTTCTTGGCGTAGTCGAAGGGCGAGACCAGCCGCAGCACCTTGGGCGAGGTCGGCATCCGCGCCGCGCCCGTGCGCATCTCGGCCAGGGCGAAGGGATCTTCCAGGGCGGGATCGGCCAGGGTGGCGCTGGTCACCAGCACGCCGTGGGCGGGCGAAAGTACGGCCGCCCGAAGGGGCTCGGTCGGGTCCACCCAGTGACGGCGGCAGGCGGCGTCCACGACCCGGCCATAGAGGAAGGTGGCCTCGAACCAGTCAACGAAGTCGGGGTCGTCCTCGGCGTCCTCGTCGATCGCCTTGAGGATCGAGCGCCAGGCCGGCAGCGTCATCCGGGCGCGACGATCCAGGCCCCGAAGCGCGCCTTCGATGCGGGCCCGCTCAGAAGTTCCCAGATGCTCGGCGTCCTCGTCGAGCACGTCTTCCAGCTGACGGGCCAGGGCCAGCAGCGGAGCCTCGACCCCGGCCAAGGCGCGGGCGGCCTCGCCGGCGCGCTCGCGGACTAGATCAACCGCGGGCCGGGCCGCGCATTGCAGGCCTTGCTCCACGCCGCCCCGATCGCTGGATCGCGCCCGAAGTTGCTCGATCACCGCGACCAGATAGGTCTCGATCGGCCCGATGGGATTGACCTGACCGTCCGGCGGCGCGATCCGGCCAGACCAGCCTTCGCCCGGCAGGGCGGCGGCGGCGTGAAGCACGGCCGTCAGGGCCTGACGCGCACCCTCGCGATCGCCCAGGATGTCGAGCAGCCGGGCCTCAAGCCCCCTGCCCCGCCGCCCGCGCCCCTCTGGCCCCCGGATCCAGCGCCGCAGCTCGGCCGCTTCCGCGCCCGACAGGGCCGCAGAAAAAGCGCTATCGGCCGCGTCGAACAGGTGGTGGCCTTCGTCGAAGACCACGCGCTTGACCACCGTGGTCTCGTTGTCGCCCTTCAGCCCCCGCGCCGCCCGGGCGCCGTCAAACGCCGCCTGGGTGAGCACCAGAGCATGGTTGGCGATGACGATGTCGGCGCGCTTGGAAGCCCGCACGGCCTTTTCGATGTAGCAGATGCGGTAGTGCTGGCAGCCGGCGTGAACGCACTCGCCGCGCCGATCGACGAGGTTGGCCGGGCTGGCCTGCATAGACGGCGCGATCGAGAACAGGGTCGGCAGCCAAGCCGGAAAATCGCCGCCCGTCATGTCGCCATCGCGGGTGGCGCGAGCCCAGCGGGCGGTCAGGGCCAGGCCGATCAGGTCGCCATTGCCCAGCTGGGCGCCGTTGATCTGCTCCTGGAAGTTCAGCAGGCAGATATAGTTCTCGCGTCCCTTGCGGACCACGGCCTTGCGGGCCCGGACGACGGGGTCGGGATAGATCGACTGGCTCTCGCGCTCGATCTGGCGCTGGAGGGCGCGGGTATAGGTGCTGATCCACACCGACGGGCCGTTGGCCTCGGCCCACAGCGACGCCGGCGCCAGATAGCCCAGGGTCTTGCCAACGCCGGTGCCCGCCTCGGCCAGCATCATGCGCGGCTCGCCCTCGCGTTCGCGGGGCTGGAAGGCGTAGGCCGCCTCGCGGGCGAACGTGGCCTGGGCCTCGCGCACCTCGTCCAGACCCGAGCGTTGCAGCAGTTCGGTCAGGCGCTCGGCCACACGGTCGGGATCGATCGGCCGCGTGCCGGATTCGCCGACCGGGGCCTGATCTTCCCACTCGACGATGCGCGCCCAGACATCCAGACCCGAGCTACGGAACTGGTTGCCGACCGGAACCGAGCGCAGCGCGCCGATCACCGCCGGGCCCCAGGCCCAGCCCGCCTTGGCCATAGTCTCGGCGACGGCCAGGGCTTCCTCGCGCGAGGGCTGGGGCGTCAGGCACAGCTCGCGCAGAAGAGCGTCGGCCGAAACGCGAAGGCTGGCGGCCTGCTCGGCGGCGCCCTTGGGCTCGGGCAGGCCCAGCGCCATGGCCAGGCCCACGGCCGACGGCGCGCAGAAGGTGGCCGGGCGCACGAAGGCGTAGAGCTCCAGCACGTCGAACAACCGTCCGCCGCGAGGCGGTGCGTGCATGTTGAGGCGTTTGGCCGTCATCGCCGCATGGGCGACCAGCACGGGGCCGTGCTCCAGCAGGTCGCGGGCGTCGGGCGCGCGCAGCATCCGGCCTTCGCCCCCGCCATCCGCATAGCCGGCGCGGGGCCCGGGCAGGACGACGAGTGAAGGCGCGAGATCAAGAGTCGGCGGCGAGGCGGTCACGCGAGTCTGTTAGCACCTTGGCGGCGGAAACAGAATGCGAACGGATCACACCGCGCGAGGATCCTCGTCGTCACCGTGCTCCAGCCGGTCGATCGCTGTCCTGGCCTTTTGCCGAAGCACCGGATCGTCGCTCTCGGCGGCGCGGCGATACATGCCCAGCGCGACGTCCTGATCATAGCGGATGCCCTCGCCCGCCTCGCACATGGCGCCCAGCCGATAGAAGGCCGGGAGGTAGCCGTTGTCGGCCGCCAGCTGGTACCAGCGGATAGCCTCTACATAGTCGACCGGCACGCCCTCGCCGTTGTGATGCACCACCGCGACATTGGCCATGGCGATGGCCGAGCCGTTGCGCGCCGAGGCGGTGAACAGCTTCAGGGCCTCGACATCGTCCTGCGGCACGCCCTCGCCCGCCGAATAGAGCGCGCCGAGGTCGTTCATGGCCGAGGCCGAGCCCGCCTCCACCGCCTTGCGCAGCCAATGGATGGCCTGGCCCAGGTCGGTCCGTACGCCCCGCCCATGCTGATAGGCGTTGGCGACCTGGAACATGCCGATCTCGGACCCCGCATCGGCCGCGCGTCGGTACCAGCGCAGGGCCTCGACGAGGTTGGCCTTCACCCCGCCGCCGCCCTCATGAACGACGCCGACATTGTAGATCCCGTCCAGGTTTCCGAGGTCGGCGGCGCGGCGGTAGAGGTCCAGCGCCTTTCGGTGATCCTCGGGGAAGCCGTCGCCGTCGAAATAGAGATTGCCCAGCTCGACCATGGCCTCGGGATCGCCCGCCGCCACGCCGGCCGACAGCCAGCGCGACGCCTCGTCGACGTCACGCTTGTCATCCTCGGCGTCCAGATAGTGAAAGGCGACATCGACATAGGTCGATGAGTCCCCGGCCCGCGCCCGCTTCAGCAGGGCGGAGAAGTCGGGATCCTCGGCCGTCTTGGCTGCGGAAACCGGCGCGACCTGGCGCGCCTGGGCGGGCAGTTCCCCGACCAGCGCGACCACCCCCAGAAGGACCGCGAGCACCTTCGAGATCATGACATCCCCACGCAACAGCGGCGATTGTTGTCGCTGAGCGAGCAGCGTCAAGCGTTGCTGCCTGGGAGGCGAATGTTCCGGCGCCCAAGCAAAGGCCAACGCGGTTCGTCTGGAAACGGAACAGGAACATGCTATATCCGCGAGCGATGCATGCGGCCTCCGCCCTACCTCCCCGCTTTCAGGACTGGTTCGCCGCGCGCGGCTGGACTCCGCGCGCCCATCAACTGGACATGCTGGCCAAGGCCCGGGCCGGTCGCAGCGCCCTGCTGATCGCCCCCACCGGTGGCGGCAAGACCCTGGCGGGCTTCCTGCCCAGCCTGATCGAGCTGTCTGAACGCGCGCCGCGCAACACCCCGGCCGGCGTCCACACCCTCTACATCTCGCCGCTCAAGGCCCTGGCCGTGGATGTCGAGCGCAATCTGATGACCCCGATCCGCGAGATGGGGCTGAAGATCGTCGCCGAAAGTCGCACCGGCGACACGGGCGAGAGTCGCAAGGCCCGCCAGCGGATCAAGCCGCCGGACATCCTGCTGACCACGCCCGAGCAACTGGGCCTGTTCTGCGCCTGGGAAGGCGCCCGCGAATACTTTGCCGATCTCTCCTGCGTGATCATCGACGAGGCCCACGCCATCTGGCCGTCCAAGCGGGGCGACCTGCTGGCCCTGCATCTGGCGCGGCTTCAGCTTTTCGCGCCGAAGATGCGGCGGGTGGGATTGTCGGCGACGGTCGATGACCCGGGGCTGGTGCGGCGGTGGCTGGGGGTGAATCATCCTCCCCCTGACGGGGGAGGTGTCGGCGAAGCCGACGGAGGGGGAAGTCTTCTCTCGTCCTCGACGGCTCCCCCCTCCGGCGCTCCGCGCCGCCTCCCCCTTCAGGGGGAGGATTTGACGTCCGTCGACCTCGTCCTCGGCTCCGGCGGCGCCCAGCCGGTGGTCGAGGTGCTGGTCTCCGGCGGCCGGGTGCCCTGGGCGGGCCACACCGCCGAGCACGCGATGGCCGAGGTCTACGAGATCATCAAGAGCTCCAAGACCGCCCTGGTCTTCGTCAACACCCGCTTCCAGGCCGAATTCGCCTTCCAGAAGCTTTGGGAGCTGAACGACGAGGGCCTGCCGATCGCCCTGCACCATGGCAGCCTGTCGGCCGAGCAGCGCCGCAAGGTCGAGGCGGCGATGGCCAAGGGCGCGTTGCGGGCCGTGGTCTGCACTTCGACGCTCGACATGGGTATCGACTGGGGCGACGTCGACCTGGTGATCCAGCTGGCCGCGCCCAAGGGCGCCTCGCGGATGGTCCAGCGGATCGGCCGCGCCAACCACCGCCTGGACGAGCCCAGCCGCGCCCTCTTCGTGCCCGCCAGCCGTTTCGAGATGCTGGAGTGCCGCGCCGCCGCCGACGCCATTCTGGAAAACCATCTGGACGGCGAGCCCGAGCGCACCGGAACCCTGGACGTGCTGGCCCAGCACATCATGGGCTGCGCCTGCTCCGAGCCCTTCGCCCTGCTGGCCCTTTACGAAGAGGTCCGCACCGCCGGCCCCTATGCGGAGCTGTCATGGGAAGACTTCGAGAGCGTGGTCGATTTCGTCTCGACCGGCGGCTACGCCCTGAAATCCTATGACAAGTTCCGCCGCATCGTACCGGGCCAGGACGGCCTGTGGCGCGCGCGAGACGCCCAGACCGTGCAACGCCACCGCATGAATGTCGGCGCGATCGTCTCGGCCGCGACGGTCAATGTCAGGATCGGCGGCGGCAAGCGGCCGATGGGCGGACGCAAGATCGGCGAGGCCGAGGAAGGCTATTTCGAGCAATTGGCGCCCGGGGACACCTTCATCTTCGCCGGCCAGGTCTGGCGCTTCAATAGCCTGGTCGGGGCCGACGCCTTCGTCAGCCCCGCGCCCAATGACGACCCGAAGATGCCCAGCTGGGGCGGCTCGAAATTCCCGCTCTCGACCTATCTGGCCAGCCGGGTGCGCAAGATGATGCACGACGAGACCGAGTGGCTGGCCCTGCCGCCCGACGTGCAGGAATGGCTGGCCTGGCAGAAGGTTCGCTCGGCCCTGCCCGACGAGACCGAGATGCTGCTGGAGACCTTCCCGCGCGGGAAGCGCTTCCACATGGTCTGCTATCCGTTCGAGGGACGGATCGCCCACACCACCCTGGCCATGCTGCTGACCCGCCGACTGGACAGGCTTGGCGTCGGGCCGCTGGGCTTCGTCTGCAACGACTACGCCCTGAATGCCTGGTCGCTGAAGCCCATGAACGACCTGGATCTGGACGAGCTGTTCGACCAGGACATGCTGGGCGATGATCTGGAAGCCTGGCTGGAAGAGAGCTTCATGATGAAGCGCGCCTTCAAGGCCTGCGCCCTGATCTCCGGCCTGATCGAGCGTCGGCATCCGGGCCAGGAGAAGTCCGGACGGCAGGTCACCTTCTCGACCGACCTGATCTATGACGTCCTGCGCCGCCACCAGCCCGACCACCTGCTGCTGCGCTGCGCCCGCCAGGACGCCGCCACGGGTCAGCTGGACGTGGCGCGGCTGGGTGACATGCTGGCGCGTGTGAAGGGCCACATCCGCGCCGTCAGCCTGGACCGCGTCTCGCCCTTCGCCGTCCCCATCATGCTGGAGATCGGCCGCGAGCGCGCGCCAGGCGACGCCGCCGGTGAAATGATCCTGGCCGAGGCCGAGGAAGACCTGATCTCGGAGGCCATGGCGTGACCCGGTTCGAAGCCAATGCCTGCGGCGGTCTGCGGATCGAGCTGTCGGGCGCCAGCGTCGTGCTGCGCGGGTCAGGCGCCCTGTGGCTGGAATCCGAACGCACCCTGGTGGTCGCCGACCTGCACTTCGAGAAGGGCAGCAGCTATGCCGCTCGCCACGGCCAGATGCTGCCGCCCTACGACACGCGCGAGACCCTGGATCGGCTGGATCGCGAGATCACCGACCTCACTCCGACGTGCCTGATCTTCCTGGGCGACAGCTTTCACGACGGCGACGGCGAGAGCCGGCTGGCGGCCGACGACGCCGAGCGCTTGCGCGGCCTCGCGCGGGGCCGCGACCTGGTCTGGGCCGTCGGCAACCATGACGAGGACGGCCCGAAAGGTCTGCCCGGCCAGGTGATAGACGAGGCCTCGATCCTGGGCCTCGTCCTGCGCCACGAACCTCAGGGTGGGCTGCAGCCCGGTGAAGTCGCCGGGCACCTGCATCCGGCGGCCCGGGTGTCGAGCGGGCGCGGCAGCGTGCGTCGGCGCTGCTTCGTCACTGACGGCTCGCGGCTGATCCTGCCGGCCTTTGGCGCCTATACGGGCGGCCTGAATGTTCTGGATCGGGCCTTTTCAGGCCTGTTCGGCGGACCGCTGCTGGCGGCCGCCCTGGGAAAGCAGAAGGTTCACGCGATCGGGCCGCGCTCCCTGCGTCCCGACTGACCTTTCGAGCGGCCGCCGAAGTCGGTCGGCGCTGTCGACGACAACGCCGGTCTACATGTGCAGGGCTTGTTCCAGGGCAAAGGCCAGCGACACGGCCGCGCCCGAGGTCAGCAGGGTTCGCATCCTGGGTCGCCAGGCCGGCCCGTCATGGTCGTTCACATCCCAGACCCACTGCAGCAGGAAGACCAGCAGAAAGCCCGACAGTTGCCACGCGGGCTCAAACCGAAGCTCGCCCAGCAGCAGGCCGAAACCGGCCAGGGGAAACAGCAGGGAAAGTCCCAGCACCACCCAGCGGGGACTGGGATTTTCGATCTCGAGCCCGGTGCGAACGCCGCCGAAATACGAAACCATCGCCGTCGAATAGGCCAGCAGCGAAATCAGCGCGCCGCTCTGCGCGGCCGGCGGGCCATAGCAGAACAGGCCCGAGGCCACGAAAAACGGTATCAGGGTCGACAGCCCAAACACCCAAACCGCCGGCGGCGCCGGTACGCGATCCGCCACGGGCTCGCTCATGACTCAACTCCTCCGGAAGGCCGCCGAAGCGGCCCACCCTGCCCCGAGGGCGACTATTACCGAGACGAGCCCATAGGTCCACGGACGATCTTTGGCGAACAGATAGAGCGCGCGTTCCGCGCCGACCTTCTCGACGATCAGGCTTCTGTCACGGATCGATACAGGTTTTCCATCCTGAAAGAGGATGATGCGTGCTTCATAGCGGCCGATCGGGGCCTCGGCGGGCAGATCGACGCCCGCCCGGAACAGGCCCTTGTCGACGAAGCGCACGCCCGTGGGGTCGGCGGCGTAGAGGCCCGCCTGGCTCTTCAGCCGCAGCACGGCGCGGCGCCATTCCAGATAGTCGGCGCCCAGTCGGCTGACCACGACGTCCCGGACGCCGTAACGGGTCTCGACCCTCTGCTCCAGCGGCGCGGCGATGGCCAGATGCTCCAGGCCCGCGCCCAGTCGGCGCAAGGGGCCAAAGCCGGCGATCTCGCCCAGGGGCCGTGTGGACGCCACGCGATAGAAGCCCGGCGCGCCTTCGAAGACGACCGGCCGGCCATTGAGCCAGAGGCCGGCGACCTTGCTTTTTCGGGCGATACGGATCGGCTGGTCCGGGCCACGCACGATGACGATGACGTCGCTGGGCCTGGAACCCGGATCGAAGACCGCGCCATAGAGCACGATGCTCGCGCCGCGAAAGCCGGAAGTGACCTTGATCTCGGTCTCGGTCAGGGCTGCGGAGACGGCGGGCGGCGGCGTGGCGGCGACGGGGGTCATCGAGCCGCGCCCATCATCAGCACGAACGGCTCGCTGGGCGTCAGGAAGAGGCCCAATCCCATCCGCAGGCCGACCAGCAACACCAGCAGGGCCAGCAGGGCCCGAAGTTCCTCGGCCCGGAAGCGACCTGACGCCCGCGCGCCCAACTGGGCGCCGACCACGCCGCCGATCAGCAGCAGGGTCGCCAACACGATATCGACCGTCTGGTTGCGCCCCGCCTGCAATATGCTGGTCAGCGAGGTGGTGATGACAATCTGGAAGAGGCTGGTGCCCACCACCACGGGGGCGGGCATGCGCAGCAGATAGATCATCGCCGGCACCAGGATGAAACCGCCGCCGACGCCCATGATCGCCGACAGCACGCCCACGAACACGCCCAGCAGGATCGGCGGAATGACGCTGATATAGAGCCGCGAGCGCGGGAACCGCACCTTGAACGGCAGGGCGTAGAGCAGCATCGGCCGCCGCTCGCGCCGGGGCTTGGGCGTCTCGCCGCGACGACGCCGCAGGATGGCGCCGACGGACTCGGTCAGCATCAGGCCGCCGATGATCCCCAGGAAGACCAGATAGGAGAGCGAGACCGCCAGGTCGGCCTGCCCGATCAGGCGAAGCCAGCGGAAGATCTCGACCCCGGCGAACGATCCGACAGCCCCGCCGGCGGCCAGAACGCCGCCCATGCGAAAGTCGACGACCCGCTTGCGGCTATAGGCGATGACGCTGGAGACGGAGGATGCCGCCACATGGTTGGCCTCGCTGGCCACGGCCACCACCGGGGGGATGCCCATGAACACCAGCACCGGCGTCATCAGGAAGCCGCCGCCGATGCCGAACATTCCAGAGATGAAGCCGACCAGCCCTCCCAGCACCACCAAGAGCAGCGCGTTCACCGACACTTCGGCGATGGGGAGATACAGGTGCACGCGTCAGGGACCGAACGGCTTGGGGCGAACCCCTTGATTGCCGCCGACCGCCCGCGCGGTCAACGCGTATAGACCGAAAGCCGGCTCAGGGTTTCGGTATCCAGGGCGCCCGACGCCTGCAGGCCCTGATCGCGCTGATAGGCGGCGATCGCCATGCGCAGGGCCGGTGAGGCGACGCCATCGCGAGGCCCCTGGTAATAGCCCAGTTGCGAGAGCGCCTGCTGGGCCGTGCCCAGGCCCGCCGAGCCCGGCGCCGTCGACGTATTGGCGGCGACCATGGCGGTCACAGACTGGGCGCGGAAGGCATAGGCCGAACGGTCGGCGGTGCGCTGGGCCTCGGCGGTCAGTTGCGGCCGCAGGGCGGTGGCGCGCGCCTTGGAGGTGGCGTCGCCGGCGCGGCCCGCGATCACGTACCACTTGTAGGCCTCGGCCGGGTTCTGGCTGACGCCCCAACCGCCCTCATAGAGCTGGGCGAGATTGAACTGGCTGTCGACCAGACCCTGGTCGGCCGCCTTGCGGAACCAGGTGGCGGCGGTGGTCGAATTCTTGGGGCCGCCCTGGCCCTTGAAATAGAAGAGCGCCAGATTGTGCATGGCGCGCGGATCGCCAGAAGCGGCGGCGCGCTCGGTCCAGCGACGGGCCTCGGCGAGGTCCTTCTTCACGCCGCCCTCGCCCATCTCGTACATCTTGCCGAGATAGAACTGGGCGCGCGGCAGGCCAAGATTGGCGGCCTGCTTCATGATGTCGACGCCGGAACGGTCCTTTGCCTCGATCTTGCGGACGCCTTCGTCGAAGAGCGCCTGGGCGTTTTCCTGCGGCGGCGGGGGCGGCGGCGGGGTCACGGTGGTCGGCGTGATCAGTTGCGGCGCGAGGGCGATGGCGGCGCGCGGCTGACCGGGCGTGGTGTCGGCTTCGCCGGTCTTGACCTCCACATCGGCCTTGCGGCCGGCGATGGCCTGGGCCACGCGGTCAGGGACCTGGGTGTCGCTGTGATCGGGCAGCAGCAGGCCGGCAACGCCCGCGCCCAGGGCGCCGGCGACGCCGAACACCATCAGGGCGGTGGCGACGGTCGAACCCATCCGGCGCTTGGCGGCCTTGGTCGAAGGCTTGCCGAAGCCGGCGAACAGCGACGTGCGCGGCGCCTTGGCGGGCTTTTCCTTCTTGCCGTCCTTCTTGACCTTGGCGTCGACAGCGGCGGCGGCGCGGGCGGCGGCGCGGGCCTGCTCGATCACTTCGCGTGTGGACAACGGGCGCGAGGCCTCGGCCTCGGGAGCGGCGAAGGTTCCGAAATCCGACGCGGGCGCGAAGGACGCGTCGGCCGTGGACGGTTGTTGACCCACGAAGCCGTCGGCGGCCTCATAGTCTTCATCGTCGAAGCTGGGCGGCTCCGGGTCGGCTGCCGGGAAGGCCGCGACCTCGAATGACACAGGCGGGCGAGTAACCGGAGGCGGCGTATTGAAGACGTCTTCCTCGACAGGGTCTTCGCTGCCGAACGAGTAGTTGCTGTTCTCGAACGGCGAGGCCGGCGCGCGAACCACGGGCGCCGGCGCGGCGGCCGGCTGGGCGACCGCCTGCTCGGCGAGCTTGCGCTGGGCGTCGCTCAGGCGCGTGTCGATCTTGTCGCGCGCCTCGTCGAGCATGCGCGCGGTGCGCTCCTCGCTCTGGCGGATACGATCGATCAGTTCCTGCGACGAGCGTTCGTGACGCTGGTTCAGACGATCGGTGACGCGGGTGACCTGTTCGCCGACATCGTCGATGGCCAGGGCGTTGCGACGTTCGGCGTTGCCGATGCGCTCGGCCAGTTTCTCGGTAATGCGGGCGATTTCCGCGCCCAGCTTTTCAAGGGCCTGAGCCTGGACACTGTCGGCGCGGTTCAGCTTGTGCTCGACGGTCGCGGCGATGCGGGCCACTTCTCCGCCGACCTGCTCGATGGCGGTGGCGTTGCGGCTCTCGGCGGCCTGAACGCGGCGGTTGAAGGCGTCGGCCATGCCGACGACTTCACGGCCCATGCGCTCGATGGCCTGGGCCGAGCGCTGCTCGGCGACCTGCACGTGCGCGGCCATTTCGCCGAGCTTCTTTTCCATGCGATCGAAGCGGCCGTCGGCGCTGTCGCGCAGCTTGGTCGCCATTTCCAGGCGCGCGGCTTCCATGCGCTTGGTCAGATCGCCGGCCAGTTGGTCGAGACGCTCCTGAACGCCCGTCGCCGGGTTCGCGCCCTCGACCGATTGCAGACGGCCGTCGAGCGCCGAGAACGAGGCGCCAAGTTCGCGCAGCGCCTCGGCGGTGCGGGTTTCGGCGGCTTCGAGGCGCTGCCCCAAACGGGCCACCACTTCATCGACGACGGCCGAGGGATCGCTTTGAGCCGTGGCCGGTTGCGCGTCGAGGCGCGCTTCCAGGGCGGCGATGGCTTCGCGGGTGCGGGCTTCACCCTCGTACAGATGACCCGCGACCTTGCCCAACGCCCCTTCCAGGGCGCGCAGGGCTTCGGCCGAGCGGGGGCCGGCGGCTTCGGATTCGATGCGGCGCAGGCGTTCGGCTGAACGGATCTGTTCGCTGCGGATCTCGTCGACAGCGCCCTCGAACCGGGCGGCCACGGCGATCTGTTCGCGTTCGGATTGACCCAGTCGGCTGAGCGCGCCGCGAACCGATTGGTCGATACCCGAGATGGCGGCGGCCGAGCGGCCCTCGGCCGCCTCGATGCGGTCGGTCAGGCGGTCCAGAGCCAGGGCCACCCGGCTGACCTCGTCGGCGGGGTGCTCGGCGATCTCGATGCGCGGCGGCGCATCATCGTCCTTGGCGATATGAAGGTAAGGGCGCGAGGACCGCTCCTGGGCGCCGCCGCCGAAAGCGTCCGGGGCCGAAGCGTCACCGCCCTGCCCTTCGCCTTCGATAATCATGCGGTTGAGCCATTCGCCCAACGTCATGCCGGAGCGACGCGCGAGGTCTTTCGCGACCTCACGTGCCTTGGGGTCTATCCCCTTTACGCTCCATGGCGCCGCGGCCGTCATACGAATCGTTCTCCCCGCACTTGGGGACCAACGCTAGTCACCGATTCCTGGGGTGTAAACGCGACCAAATCGCTAAATGTAGTGGGTTCACGATTCATTAGTGGAGGAATCAGGACACACCTTTAACCATGTTTAGCGTGCCTGAAATGCAAGAGGGTTAACGCAGGTTAACGATTTGCCAGGCCGATTGTCGCAGGCCATTGAGGGGCATGGACATCCCCGTCACCCTCACCGCCCTCGCCGTCCTGCTGGCGCTCGCCGTCTTCTGCGGGTGGCGCGGCGCGCGTCCGCCCAACATATTAAAGGGCCCGCGCCTCATGCCGTGGCGTCCGCTGATGATGCTTTGCGTGGTCGCCATCATGCTGCTGACCGTGCATCTGCTGAACCTTCTAGGCATGCAGACGGGCAACCAGACGCGCTATTAGGTCGCGGCGCGTTTCGGGCGCTTGGCCAGGCCGCTGACGCCGCCGGAAGACAACAGACCGATGTCGGCGAGCAGAAAAGGGATCGACCACTTGTGCGGCGCGGCAATATAGCGCGGCTGCCAGACAGGGTCGTATTTGTCCTTGTAGCGACGAACGCCCTGGAAATTGTAGATCTCTTCTCCGCGCTCATAGAGCAGACGACCCACGCGCGACATGATCGGGGCCAGCGGGCGATCTTCCAGGCCGGCCAGCGGCGCCATGCCGAACTCGAACGCCTGGTAGCCTTCGTCCTTGCCCCACTGCAGCAGCTCGACGAACAGATAGTCCATGACGTTCTTGGGCGCGTCGTCGGAGTAGCGCATCAGGTCCATGGAGAACGCGGCCTTGTGCGCCGTGGTCCACAGGGTGGCGAAGGCGACGATCTGGCCTTCGAAGCGCACCAGGGCGACCGGGAACTCGGCCACGTAGCGGGGATCGAACCCTCCCATCGAGAAGCTTTTTTCGCCCCCCGCATGGTGGCTGAGCCAGGAATCCGAGATCGTCTTGAACTCGTCCATCAGCGCCAGCGCGCCGCCGACAGGCAGCACCTCGAACGCCGCGCCGCCCTCGCCGGCCTTGCGCCAGTTTCGGCGCAGCACTTCGCGACGACGGCCGGCCATCGAAAACGCCTCCAGGGGCACAGCGGCGCTTTCGCCGGTCTTCTGGATCGCCAGGCCAAGGTCGACGCTGTCGGGCAGATCCTCGGGGCCAAGGCCATAGAACCCGGCGCGCGCCGCGTGGGCGTCCGCCAGTTCGCGGAACCGCCAGAACAACTCCATGCGCTCATCCCTGCGACCGACCGGCGGGCCCAGGGCGATCCAAGATCGACCGCGCACACCGAACATCAGGAAGGTCTCGCCCGAGGCCGAGAACAGGAAGCGCTTGTCGCCCAGCAGCGCCAGGTTCGAACCCGGCTCGGCGTCCTCGGCCGTGACCAGGATGGCTCGTACGCGGGCGAAATCGGGATCGGTATCGTCGACCACCGCCGGCATGGCGGGCGTGGAGACCAGTCGCCAGACGCCGATGGCCAGCAGGACGATCGCCGCCGCCACCGACGAGCGGATGGCGCGCGCCGCCTCGTCATGGTCGGCCAGCACCTTCATCCAGGACTTGTCGGCGAATTCCGTATGGGCGAACGACCACCAGCCCAGCAGGCCGGCGCCGGCGAGCGCCGCTGCGGCGGAGAGCAGCCAGCCGGGCGTGATCTCCATCCGGAACAGCGCGGCCTTGCGGTGGAAGGCTTCGTGGAAGGGCAGGATCAGCAGGAGGCAGACGCTGAGCAGCGCCGTCTCTTCCCAGTTCAGACCCTTGAAGATCGCCAGCAGCGCCGCCGCCGCCAGGGAGATCACCGCCGCCCACCACGCGCCATCCAGACGCGAGCGCAGGCCAAACGCCAGCAGCAGCAGGACAAGGCCCAGGATGGACGAAACGAAGTGGCTAATCTCGATCAGCAGATCGGGCGCGAAGGCCAGCAGCAAGGCGAAACGGGTCGGTTCGGACGGCGTGGCGCCGGAGGCCAGCAGCATGACGCCGGCGGAGGCGGCGAGGATCGCGGCAAGCGTCGGCGCGATCGCCAGGGCCGCGGGTCTTAGTTCTGGCGCGGACATCGCGTTCCCGGATCGGCGAATCCCAGTCGGGATTCCTCGGCAGTCGCTCCTATACCCCCGAAACCATGACAGGGTCGCCTGCCTTGCGATAAACGATTGTTTGAATCGACTTGCCCGCCGCGCGCCGTCGCGTAGTCTGGAGGCGAGCGGCGTCCCGGAGGCGCCGAGACGAGAGATCCCAGGGAGAGACGACCATGGCCGATTTCGGTGGAACCGAACTCGACGCCTTCCGCGCCGAGACCCGCGCCTGGCTGGAAGCCAACTATCCGCCGTCGCTGCACGAGCCGATGGGCGAGGACGACGCGCCCTGGGGCGGTCGCAAGATGGTCTGGAAGAACCCCGACGCGAAGCTGTGGCTGGATCGCATGGCCGAGCGCGGCTGGACCGCGCCGATGTGGCCCGCGGAATATGGCGGCGGCGGCCTCTCCAAGGCCCAGAACAAGGTGCTCGAGCAGGAACTGCGGCGCCTCAAGGCGCGGCCGGCCCTGATGAGCTTCGGCGTCTGGATGCTGGGCCCGGTGCTGCTGGAATACGCCACCGAGGAACAGAAGAAGAAGTTCATCCCCGGAATCGTGCGCGGCGAGACCCGCTGGTGCCAGGGCTATTCCGAACCCGGCGCGGGCTCTGACCTCGCGGCCCTGCAGACCAAGTGCGAAGACAAGGGCGATCACTATCTGATCAACGGCCAGAAGGTCTGGACCAGCTATGCCGACCAGGCCGACTGGATCTTCTGCCTGGTGCGCACCGACACCACCAAGAAGCACGAAGGCATCTCGTTCGTTCTGTTCGACATGACCACGCCAGGCGTCGATCCGCGCCCGATCAAGCTGATCAGCGGCTCCTCGCCCTTCTGCGAAACCTTCTTCGACAACGTGAAGGTTCCCAAGGACCAGCTGGTCGGCAAGCTGAACGGCGGCTGGGACATCGCCAAGCGGCTGCTCCAGTACGAGCGCCAGAACATCTCGGCCAGCGGCTTTGGCGGCGGCGGCGGGCTCGACCTGGTCGACGTGGCCAAGAAGGAGATCGGCGTCGACGAGACCGGTCGCCTGGCCGACGGCGACCTGCGCGCCCGCATCGCCGCCCACCGCATGGACGCCCATGCCTTCGCCCTGACGGTCCGCCGGGCCGAACAGGAGTCGAAGACAGGCAAGGGCCCCAGCGCCGCCGTCTCGATCATCAAGTACGCCGCCGCCAAGATGAACCAGGAGCGCTTTGAGCTGATGGTCGAGGCCATGGGCCTGCAGGGTCTGGGCTGGGAAGGCGAAGGCTTCAGCAAGGACGAACTGAACGTCACGCGCGGCATGCTGCGCTCGAAGGGCAATTCGATCGAGGGCGGCACCAGCGAGGTCAATCTCAACGTCGTCGCCAAGCGCGTCCTCGGCCTGCTGGATCACCAGTAGCCGATGCTGACCTTCTGGTACGAGTTCGCCTCGACCTACTCCTATCCGGCGGCCATGCGCATCGAGCGACTGGCCGCCGAGGCAGGGGTGGCGGTCGCTTGGCGGCCTCTGCTGATCGGCCCCCTGTTTCACGAACAGCAGGGCCTGACCGACAGCCCGTTCAACAGCTTTCCCGTCAAGGGGGCCTACATGTGGCGCGACTTGCAGCGGGTCTGCGACAGGGAGGGCCTGCCACTGGTCCGCCCCAGCCAGTTCCCGCGCAATGGACTGCTGGCGGCCCGGGTCGCGATCGTCGGTCTTGAGGACGGCTGGACGCCGGCCTTCAGCCAGGCGGTCTATCAGGCCAACTTCGTCGACGACCTCGACATCAGCGATCCCGCTGTCCTGGCCCCGCTGATCGCGGCCGTGGGCGCGGCGCCTGAACACGTCCTTGCCGCCGCTCACAGCGATCCGGTCAAGGCCCGCCTCAAGCAACACGTCGCCGACGCCCGCGCCCAGGGCGTGTTCGGCGCGCCCAGTTTCGTCACCGCCGACGGCGAGCTCTTCTGGGGCAACGACCGTCTCGAACAGGCCCTGGAATGGGCCGCCCATCATCAATCGAGGGAGCACGCCTGACATGGCCGTCCTGACCGAAGAACAGACCATGCTGCGCGACGCGGCCAAGGGCTGGACCACCGATAGCGCCCCCGTCGCGGCCCTGCGCAAGCTGCGCGACAGCAAGTCGGGCAAGAGCTTTGACCCCGCCGCCTGGGCCGAGATGGGCCAGATGGGCTGGGCCGGGGTGATTATCCCGGAAGAGCACAACGGCTCGGCCTTCGGCTATCTGGGCCTAGGCCTGGTGCTGGAAGAGACCGGCCGCACCCTGGTGGCCTCACCCCTGCTCTCCACCGCCCTGATCGCGGCCTCGGCCCTGACCCTGGCCGGAACGGACGCGCAAAAGACCGCCTGGCTGGACAAGATCGCCCTGGGCGAGGCCGTGGCGACCCTGGCCGTCGATGAAGGCTCGCACCACGCCCCCGCCAAAGCCGCTCTGGCGGCGACCCGCGCCGGCGCCGGCGCCGGCTTCGCCCTGAACGGCTCCAAGACCTTCGTGATCGACGGCGAGGCCGCCGACCTGCTGATCGTCGTGGCCCGCACCAGCGGCAAACCCGGCGACACCGATGGCCTGACCCTGTTTCTGGTCCCCGGCGACGCCCCCGGCGTGACCCGGGCGCATTTGGCCCTGGCGGACTCGCGCGGCGCGGCCCAGATCACCTTCAAGGACGTCTCGGTCGGCGCCGACGCCGTTCTGGGCGAGGTCGACAAGGGCTGGGCGGTGCTGGAGCCAACGCTGGATCGCGCCTATGCGGGCTTGGCGGCCGAGATGCTGGGCACGGCCAACGCGGCCTTCGACATCACCCTGGACTACCTCAAGACCCGCACCCAGTTCGGCCAGGTCATCGGCACGTTCCAGGCGCTGCAACACCGCGCCTCCAAGCTGTTCACCGATCTGGAGACCACGCGCTCGTGCGTCGAGGCGGCGCTGGAGGCCTTTGACGCCGGCGGCGACACGCGCGCCCTCGCCTCTCTGGCCAAGGCCAAGGCCTGCGAGGTTCTGCACCTGGCGTCCAATGAAATGGTCCAGATGCATGGCGGCATCGGCATGACCGACGCCCATGACTCCGGCCTCTACATGAAGCGCGCTCGTGTCGCCGAGGCGCTGTTTGGCGGCGCGTCGTTCCATCGCGACCGTTACGCCAAACTCCAGGGCTTTTGACCTCAAGCGCCTATCCCGCTCAAGTCAGGGAAAGGGTCACAGCCGACCCGACTCCGGAAGGGGCGAACCTGGAGCTCAGGAACCTCCGCACGCACCATCGGTTCTTCCTTGCGATCCGCAATCGCAAGGAAGAACTCAATGTCGCGCGACATCAACGACCAGGAAAAAGCCGAACGCCGCCTGTGGGAAGAGATCGAGGCCGCCCGCTTCGGCATGCTGGGCCTGTCCAACGGCCATCAGCACTTCCAGCCCATGACCGCCTTCGCCGAACCTGACGAGGGCGCGATCTGGTTCTTCTCGAGCGATGACACCGACCTGGTGAAGGTCGTCGCTCAGGGCGACAACAAGGCGATGTTCGTCGTGCAGTCCAAGGACCAGGATTTCCAGGGTTGTATCGACGGTCGGCTGGTGGAGACGCGCGATCAGGCTCGCATAGACCGCTACTGGAACCCGATGGTCGCGGCCTGGTATCCTGCGGGCAAGGACGATCCGCATCTGACCTTGCTGCGGTTTGAC
Source organism: Caulobacter sp. (assembly GCF_965279145.1). Classification (NCBI taxonomy): domain Bacteria; kingdom Pseudomonadati; phylum Pseudomonadota; class Alphaproteobacteria; order Caulobacterales; family Caulobacteraceae; genus Caulobacter; species Caulobacter sp. Next base: position 3,129,880 of record NZ_OZ257139.1, on the reverse strand, counting down.
GTGAGCGACGCCGAGGTATGGATCTCCAAGGGCGGCGCGGTGCGACTGGCGTGGGAGATCGCCAAGGCCAATCTCAATGGCAAGGCGCCCGATCTGGGCATTCAGGCTCATCTGGACCTGAACTGACCTCATCACGACACAAGAACAGTGGAGGCCGCCCATTCACGCTGGGCGGCCTTCAGTGTTCCGCATCCCCGATCCTGGTGACGACCGCAGGCCGGGACAAGCATTGTGCGTCGGGAACCCGACGCAACGCGGACAGATGAAGTCTTCTCAGAACTAGATCCGTGCGGGCTCACACCCTGAATTTGCTTTCCGGCCCACTGGATTGTGTCGGCTACTCGACCGCGCGGGTCTGGCTTCCAACCTATAGCTTGCAACCCGTGCCGCGCGACGGCGTTCGACTCCCATGACAGGGCCAAAAACCCCCTTGAAGAACCGTCTGCTCCTCGCGTTGCCGTCCGACGAACTCGCCCTCCTCTCGCCCCACCTTCTGCCGGTCGAGCTCGAGCGCGGACGGTTGCTCTACGACCCCGGCGATCGGATCGACACGATCTATTTCCCCCACGACGGCGTCATCTCGCTGATGACCTTGATGGAGAACGGGGCGGCGATCGAATCCGCCGCCATCGGACGCGAAGGCGCCCTGGGCCTGATGGCCGGCATCTCCGCCCGTCAGTCCCTGACCCGTGCGATCGTTCAGTCGCCCGGCCTGGCCTCGCGGCTCGGCGTCGGCGCTCTGCATGATCTCTGTCCCCGCGCGCCGGTGCTGCGCAGCCTCATCGACCGTCACAACGAGGCGCTGTTCGGCCACGCCATCCAGTCGGTGGCCTGCAATGCCCTGCACGCCGTCGAGGCGCGCTTCTGTCGCTGGCTGCTGTCGTGCCATGACCGCATCAGCGTCGACACGGTCCAACTGACCCAGGAATTTCTGGCCGACATGCTGGGCGTCCAGCGGACAACCGTGACCGCCGTCGCGGGCTCCCTGCAGACCAAGGGGCTGATCCGCTATCGACGCGGCGTGGTTGACATCCTGGACCGCGCCGGCCTCGAATCCATGGCGTGCGAATGCTATGGCGCGGTCAGGCGCGGCTATGAGCGGCTGTTGCCCACGCCCTTTGGCTAGCGCTTACGGATCGGCAGCGGGGCGTGAGCCAGCCGCAGCAGATTGGCCGCGCCCGGCGCGCCAAACGGCGTCCCCGCCACGATCAGCAGACGCTCTCCGGGCGCCACAAGACCCAGTTCCAGCGCGCGGCTGGCGGCGTCGGTGGTGACCACTTCCAGACTGTCGGGCTGAGCGCTGACACGCGGCTCCACACCCCAGACCAGGGTCATGCGGCGCACCGCATTGATCTCGGGCGAAAGGGCCAGCACAGGCTGCAGCGGACGCTCGCGGGCCAGGCGTCGCGCGGTGGCGCCGGTGGTGGTGAACGCCACCAGGCACTTGGTCGAGCCAGCCTTCGCCGCCCCGGCCGCAGCCACCACCAGAACATCGGCGTCGTCATCGTCGTGCGGCTGCTCGGCCTGCATCAGTTCGGGCCAGCGCGGATCGCGCTCCACCCGCTCGATGATGCGATTCATCATCGCCACCGATTCCTCGGGATAGTCGCCAGCCGCAGACTCGGCCGAAAGCATGACGGCGTCAGCGCCCTCATAGACCGCGTTGGCGACGTCCGAAGCCTCGGCCCGGGTCGGGGTCGGCGAACTGGTCATGGACTCCAGCATCTGGGTCGCGACAATCACCGGAATGCCCCGCTCGCGCGCCGCGCGCAGGATCACCTTCTGAGCCACCGGCACCTCTTCCGGGGCCATCTCGACGCCCAGGTCGCCGCGAGCGACCATTACACCGTCACAGAGATCCATGATCGCGCCCAGGCATTCCAGGGCCTGCGGCTTCTCGATCTTGGCCAGCACAGCGGCGCGGCCTTCGACGATGCGGCGCAGCTCGGCCATGTCTTCGGGGGCCTGGACGAACGACAGGGCGATCCAGTCGACCCCGAGGCGCAGGGCGAAAGCCAGGTCCTCGCGATCCTTCGGCGTCAGGGGCGACATCGGAATGACGACGTCGGGAACAGCGACGCCCTTGCGCTCCGACAGCTTGCCGCCGTTCACAACCCGCGTGTTGGCGTAACCTGGACCCGCGTCGGTCACCGTCATCCGCAGCTTGCCGTCATCCAGGAGCAGCGTGGCGCCGGGGCGCATGGCCACAAGAATCTCCGGATGCGGCAGGCAGACGCGGGTCTCGTCGCCCGGCGTCGGATCGCTGTCGAAGCGAAACGCCTGGCCGGCCTGAAGCTGGACAGGACCGTTGGCGAACTTGCCCACGCGCAGCTTTGGCCCCTGCAGGTCGGCCAGGATGCCCAGCGGACGCCCCACGATCGGCTCGGCCGCCCGGATCGCCGCATAGACGGCTGCATGGGTCTCGTGGGCGCCGTGGCTGAAATTGAGGCGAAAGACATCAGCCCCGGCCTTGGCCAGGGTGATGATCATTTCCGGCGAGCTGCTGGCCGGGCCAATGGTGGCGACGATGCGGGAACGACGCGCGCGGATCATGCGGCCGCTCCTTGTGCTTGGGCTATTGCGAGGGACAGACGGCGTCGCCCTCGTTGGAGGCCAGCTTGATCTCGGTGAAGGCCAGGGCGAACCGTCCGGACGTCGACAAGGCGAAGGGGGACGAAACATGCGTCATGTCCGCTCCCTTGGCCTTGAAACAGGAAAGTTTGATCTTGGCCGTTCGCCATTCGCCGATTTTCGCGCCAGAGAAAGTTGACGTTACGTCTAGCGCCGCCCCGCAGGATTCGCCACAGGCGATCGCCAGGGAGACCGGCTTGCCGGGGGCTTCATCCACGCGGTAGCGGAGCATCACCGCCATGTCGCCGGTGGTCTGGCGAGACAGGTCGACGGGCTGCCCCATGACGGTCAGCGCGCCCGCGCCCTGCCCGCTCCACTCGGCCAGGCGTGCGTTTTCCTGGGCGCCGGCGTCGATCGGTTTGACCGCGACCGCGCCGCCGACATTGAGGGTCCAGGGCGGCGGAGCGCGGCCGGCGATAAAATAGCGATCCACATTGACCGCCGCCGAGACCACGCCGGGATCTTCCGAAAGCGCGCCCACCTTCCCTGGCTTGGCGTAGCTTAGGCCGTATCCATAGGCGAACTGCGGGTCATATCCGGCGTCGCCGCGATTGAGCGGAACCTGATTGGCGCGACGGGGCCAGGAGTATGAGAGCTTGCCGCTGAAGTCGTGGCGCGGCTTGCCGGCCTTGTCGCCGACCAGCACGTCCGCGACCCCGCCCCCTTCGCTGCCCGGCAGCCAGGCGGCGACGAAGGCGTCGGCCGCGTTGATCTCGGGATTGGTCCACAGCGGCCGGCCGCTCAGGAACACCGCGACCACCGGAATACCCTTGGCCTTCAGCGACTTGATCAGGGCGAGGTCTGTCTTGTCGCCCGGCTGATATTCCAGATTGGTCACGTCGCCCTGGAACTCGGCATAGGGGTTCTCGCCGAACACCACCACGGCCACGTCGGGTTTGGTCTTGAAGGCGCCGCCGGGCGCCAGTTCGACCTGGCCGCCGCCGGCCTTCACCGCCTCGGCGATGCCGGCATAGACCGATTGGCCAAGAGGAAAGTCGCTGTTCTTGTTGCCGGTGCCCTGCCAGGTCAGGGTCCAGCCGCCGGCCTGCTTGCCGATATCGTCGGCGCCGTCGCCGGCGACCAGAACGCGGGCCGAACTCTTGATCGGCAGAACACCCTGGTTCTTCAACAGCACCAGCGATTTGCGGACGGCCTCACGCGCCACGGCGCGATGGGACGGAGCGCCCAGCAGTTCGAACCGGCCCTCCAGGGGACGGTTGTCGGCGAACAGACCCGCCTTGACCTTGACGCGCAGCACCCGTCGCACGGCGTCATCCAGCCGGGCCATCGGGATCGTACCGTCCTTGACCTGGGCCAGGGTGTTGTCGAACAGACCCTTCCAGCTGTCGGGGGCCATAACCATGTCCATGCCGGCGTTATAGGCCTGGGGGCAGTTGGTGTTGGCGCAACCCTCCACCTGGCCGTGGGCGTTCCAGTCGCCAACGACAAAGCCCTCGAACCCCATGCGGCCTTTCAGGACGTCGGTCTGCAGGCTCTTGTTGCCGGTGTGCTTGACCCCGTTCCAGCTGGAGAACGACACCATCACCGTCAGAATCCCCGCGTCGATCGCGGGCGGGTAGCCCTGGGCGTGCAGACGGATCAGGTCCTGCTCTGAAATCTGCGCGTCGCCCTGATCCTTGCCGTCGGCGGTGCCGCCGTCCGCCAGGAAGTGCTTGGCCGAACCGACGACGTGATTGGAAGCCAGCGGCTGCCCAGCCTTCAGTTCGCCCTGCAGGCCCAGCGTCATCGGGCCGGAATAGGCTTTGACCACCTCCGGATCCTCGGCATAGCCCTCGTAGGCCCGGCCCCAACGCTCGTCGCGCGGCACGGCCACGGTGGGCCCGAACGTCCAGTCCGCGCCGGTCGACGCCACCTCCTCGGCCGTGACCGCGCCAATACGACGGATCAGGTCGGGATCACGGGTCGCGCCCAGGCCCACATTGTGCGGAAAGATCGTGGCGCCGACGATGTTGTTGTGACCGTGCACGGCGTCGATACCGAAGATGATCGGAATGGCGTTGTGGCCTTCCCGCTTCTCCAGCGCCACCGCGCGATAGGCCTTGATCCAGTCGAGCCACAGGCGCGGCGCGGCGCGGTCGTCACCGCCCGGCGCGGTGTTGCCGCCCGCCTCGACCGAGCCCAGCGGATATTTGCGAAGGTCGTCCGGGGTGATGGAAGCGCCATCGGCCTGGATGGTCTGGCCGACCTTTTCCTCCAGGCTCATCTTGCTCATCAGGTCGGTGATGAAGGCTTCTGTCCTGGCGTCGGTGATCGCGGCGGGGCTGGCGGCCCTGGGCCACAGTTCGGGATGGGCGACCGCCGACGGAGTCTGGGAAAGCGCCGCGCCACCGAGCCCCCCCGCCAGCAGCAGAGCGAGAACCGAGACGGGGGCGAAGCGGCGGCGAGCGGACATGAAGTTTCCCGTAGTGGCGGCCCGGCCCACGGGGCCGAGAAGACGAAAAGGCTCGACGCGGCGCTTGCAGGCTCGCCGCGTCGAGAAGGCGTGGACGCCTATGCGCGTTCCAGACGGAACCGCGGCCAGCGACAGGCGCGGCGAGGCGTTGAAAATGACGAGATCACCCGTTTCCTCCTGACGCCGTCTCAAGGGCGGCGTTCTTGGTTGACGTCATGACAGCGTAATCAGACAGCGCTGTCAATCGGCAACTTTCTTCCCCTCTCAGTCACCGCTTCAGGCAGCCGCCGGGCCGGTCGATTCCCGCACGACAAGTTCGAAGTCCAGAAGCTTGAACGGCGGCTTCTCGCCTTCCTCCCAGGAGACTCCGGTAAGCAGCATGTCGGCCGCCGCCCCGGCCATGGCGGCGATGGGCTGGCGCACCGTGCTCAGTTGCGGCCACACCACCTTGGCCCCGGGGGTGTCATCGAAACCCGCGACCGACAGGGTCTCGGGCACGTTGAGGCGCAGACGATTGGCCACCGCCATCACGCCAAGGGCCATGTCATCGTTGCTGGCGAAGATGGCGGTCGGGCGATCTTCGCCGGACAGCAACCGTTCGGCGGCCTCGAACCCCGAGCGGAAAGAGAAATAGCCCTGCTCCACCCGTCCGGGCCGCACGGTCAGGCCGCTGTCGGCCATGGCGTCCATAAAGCCCCTGTGGCGCAGGTGCGAGGCACCGTGATCGGGATGGCCGATGATGAAGCCGATATCGCGATGCCCCAGCCCGATCAGGTGCTTGGTCATCTCGTAAGCGGCCAATCGATCGTCCATCCCCACACGAGCCGAACGATCGAGATCGCCGCCCGGCGAAATTCGGACATAAGGAACCTGTTCCCGCTCCAGGGCCGCCAGAACCACAGGGTGATCGCAGACGGGCGCGGTCAGGATCACGCCATCCATCCGCAGGGTCGCCAGCATGGGCGCGACCTGCTCCTCGACATTGTCGGCCGTGGAATCCAGCGGCTCGACGATGAGGTGGTAGCCCTCCTCCCGACACCGCGCGATGGCGCCCAGTTGCACGTCGGTGATGTAGCCAGGGCTGGGGTTGTCGAAAAAGACGCCGATCAGATAGGCCTTGGAACCCGCCAGGCTGCGGGCCGAGATATTGGGCCGATAGCGCAGCGCCGCCACAGCCGCCTGGACCCGGTCACGGGTGTCTCCCTTGACGTTGGGCTCGCGGTTCAGGACGCGGGAAACGGTCTTGATCGACACGCCAGACACGCGGGCGACATCGTGGATCGTGATCTTCGAACTCAATTCCGCCCCTCGCGCCTGGAGCCTTTCGGAAAAGGCTCCAAATCAGATAGTTGGAGCGTGGCATGCGCCGAAAGCGGCATCCAGTTTCGGCCGCCACGCTCTTACCGATTCCTTCGGCTTGGAACGCAATAAGCCATGACAGCCTTGTCATGGCGAGCCCCCGCGCACCCGTAAGTGGAGGCCCTTCTACGAGATCGACGCCCGCCCATCCGGGGTCATCGCCACGGCCGCCCCGATGAGAGCGGTGTGAGGGTGCAGGATCACGTGGCTGGGGATCGACTTCATGTAGTCGACAAACCGGCCCTTGGCCTCGAAGCGGGCGCGGAACGGGCCGGCTTCCAGCAGGTCGATGATCCGGGGGGCGATGCCGCCGGCGATGAACACCCCGCCCCGGGCGCCCAGAGCCAGGGCGATGTCGCCCGCCGTCGAACCCAGGATGGCGCAGAAACGATCCACCGTGGCCAAGCTGTCGGCGCAGCCCTCGACGGCGCGTTCGGTGATCTGCTTGGCGGGCAAGGGATCGACCTTGCGCCCCTCGGCCTGGGCCAAGGCGATGTGCAGGTCTTCCATACCGGGCCCGGACAGAATGCGTTCGACCGAAACACGGCCGAACTGCTTGACCAGGGCTCGGAGGATCTCGATCTCGATTTCGTCCGTCGGTGCGAAGGCGATATGTCCGCCTTCGGTGGTCAGGGGCGTATTCACGCCATGACGTCGCGCCATGCCGGCGACACCAAAGCCCGTTCCCGGGCCCAGGATCGCAAGATCCCCCTCACCCGAGGTCGGCAGCGGGCCGATCTGGCGCAGATCCTTGGGCGACAGGCGAGGCGCGGCCAGGGCCTGGGCCGTGAAGTCGTTGATCAGCGTGGCTTGCCGGAAGCCGCCGGCGCGCCGCAGGCTGTCCTCGGAAATCCGCCAGTCCAGATTGGTCATGTGAACCGACCCGTGCTCGATCGGGCCTGCCACCGCCACCACCGCCTGGTCCGGGTGGCGCACGCCGACCTTGGCCAGATAGTGCTCGATGGCGTCCTCGGCGGTGGCGTAGTCCTCGCCCTTGTAGGTGGTCGGCTCGATCAGGCGCGGATCCGGGCCATCGAATTCCACCAGGGCGAACCGTGCGTTGGTTCCGCCGATATCACCGACCAGGCCAAGCCCGACGCCGTTCAAACCGTTCATCAAGACCGCTTCCTCAAGCAAACAGCACGGAGGCGCCATGGTCGGCGGGGCCGACCCCCGCGCGCATCCAGCCGAACAATTCCCGCCCAAAGCCCGGCTTGGACGCCGGGACATTCGCCGGCGTGCGCGCGCGAAGAACCGCGTCGTCCACCAGCACTTTCAGTTCGCCGTTCGTGGCGTCGACCGTGATCAGGTCGCCGTCCTGGACGTAGGCCAGCAGCCCGCCCTTGGCGGCTTCCGGGGTCACGTGGATGGCCGCCGGGGTCTTGCCCGAGGCGCCCGACATCCGGCCGTCGGTGACCAGGGCCACCTTGAAGCCCCGGTCCAGCAGCACCGAGATCGACGGCGACAGATTATGCAGTTCGGGCATGCCGTTAGCGGCGGGGCCCTGGAAGCGCATCACCACCACGACGTCGCGATCAAGCTCGCCCCGCTTGAAGGCGGCGATGAAGTCTTCCTGTTCCTGGAACACCGCCGCCGGGGCGGTGATGATGTGGTGCTCTGGCTTGACGGCCGAGATCTTCATCACGCCCCGCCCGATATTGCCGCCCAGCATGCGCAGGCCGCCCTCGGGGCTGAAGGCGTCGGAGACCGGACGCACGATGGCGGTGTCCAGCGACTCTTCCGCGCCGTCGCGCCAGCTCAGCTCCCCATCCACCAGGACGGGCTCTTGGGTGTAGCGCGACAGACCGGGGCCGGCGATGGTCAGGACGTCTTCGTGGGCCAGGCCGGCCTTGAGCAGTTCGCGGATCACGAAGGCCATGCCGCCGGCGGCCTGGAAGTGGTTCACATCGGCCGAACCGTTGGGATAGACGCGCGCCAGCAGCGGCGTGGCCTTGGAGATCTCGTCCAGGTCTTCCAGCGTCAGGATCACGCCGGCGGCGTGGGCCATCGCCACCAGGTGCAGGGCCAGGTTGGTGGAGCCGCCGGTCGCCATCAGGCCGACCACGCCGTTGACCACCGACTTCTCGTCGATCATGCGGCCGACGGGAATGAACTCATTGCCCTTGTTGGTCACGGCGGCGGCGCGCCGCGCGGCCTCTTTCACCAGCGCTTCCCGCAGCGGCGTGTTGGGATGCACGAAGGCCGAGCCGGGCAGATGGAAGCCCATCAGTTCCATCAGCATCTGGTTGGTGTTGGCCGTGCCGTAGAAGGTGCAGGTGCCGGGGCCGTGATAGCTGGCGCTCTCGGCTTCCAGCAGTTCGGCGCGCCCCACCTTGCCCTCGGCGTAGAGCGCGCGGATCCGGGCCTTCTCCGAATTGGGCAGGCCCGAGGTCATCGGACCGGCGGGCACGAACAGGGCCGGCAGGTGGCTGAAGGTCAGGGCGCCGATCACCAGGCCCGGGACGATCTTGTCGCAGACGCCCAGATACAGCGCGCTGTCGAAGGCGTCGTGGGTCAGGGCGATGCCGGTGGCCATGGCGATGACGTCGCGCGAGAACAGCGACAGCTCCATGCCCGGACGGCCCTGGGTGACGCCATCGCACATGGCCGGCACGCCGCCTGCGAACTGGGCGGTGGCCCCGACCTCACGCGCCGCGACCTTGATCAGCGCCGGGTACTCTTCCAGCGGCTGGTGGGCCGACAGCATGTCGTTATAGGCCGAGACGATGCCGATATTGGGCGCGTTCGGGTCCAGAGCCCGCACCTTGTCGACGCCCGGCGAGGCGGCGAAGGCATGGGCCCAGTTGGCGCAGGACAGCTTGGCCCGCCCCGGCTGGTTGGCGATAGCCGCGTCCATATTGGCCAGATAGGCGGCGCGGCTGTCCTTGCTGCGCTCGACGATCCGGGCCGTGACCTTGGCGATAACGGGATTGAGGCTCATGGCGCTTACTCCGCCCAGAGGATACGGACCGGCGCGCGGTCCTGATTGAGGATGGCCGCGATCGGAAGGGCCGGATCAACGGGCCCTTCCAGAAGCGTCTTCTTGGCTTCGCCGGTCACGAGCAGCACGATCAGGTCGCTGTTGGTCAGGGCGGCCAGGGTCAGGCTGAGGCGCGGCATGTCCGGCGCGGGCGAACCGGCCGGCACAGCCAGCACCAGACGGGCGGACGCCGCATCCAGCCCCTCCGCCAGAACAGGCGAGCCGGGGAAAAGGGACGCGAAATGGCCATCCCCGCCAACGCCCAGAAGCACCACGCCGAACGGCGAGGCCGAGGCGACGCCAGCTTCGGCTCGCGCCGCGGACTGGTCCAGACTGATGTCCTTGAAGTACAACGGCGCGAACTGGGCCTTGCCCGCCTGGTTCGAGAGAAGGTGGCGGCGAACCAGCCCTTCGTTGCTGGCGGCATGCGACGGCGGCGTCCAGCGCTCGTCGGTCAGGGTGACCGTGACCCTGTCCCAGGGCGCGGTCATCCGGGCCAGACGGTCATAGACCGGCGCCGGCGTCGTGCCGCCGGTCGCCGCGAACCCGGTCTGGCCATGGGTGGCGACGGCCGTGGTCAGGGCCGAGACGATCACCGACGCGGCGGCGTCATAGAGGGCGTCGCGCGAGCCAAAAACCTCGATCCTGGACGGGTTCATGATCAGGCCTTCCAGGACCGGCCGCCGGGCGAGATCAGCCCGGTCGACGAGTTCGGGCCCCAGGTTCCGGCGGCATAGGGCGCGGGCTCGATATTGGCCTGAGCCCACGCGGCCGAAACGCCGTCGATGAACTTCCAGGCCTGCTCCACCTCATCGCGACGCACAAACAGGGTGCGATCGCCGCGGAAGACGTCCAGGAACAGCTTCTCATAGGCAATTCGCCGACGCCCGCCGCTCTGGCTGAACGACAGCGACAGCGGCAGGGATTGAAGGCGTATCCCCTCTTCCGACAGGCCCGGACGCTTGTTCATCAGGGTCAGTACGATGTTCTCGTCGGGCTGCAGGTCGATGACCAGGCGATTGGCGGCAAGATCGCTATCGGTGGCGGCGCCAAAGATGTTGTGCGGCAGCGACTTGAACTGGACGACGATCTGGGTGCGCCGGTCCGGCAGGTTCTTGCCGGTGCGCAGGAAGAACGGCACGCCGTCCCAGCGCCAGTTGTCGATCGCCACCTTCATGGCCACGAAGGTCTCGGTCTTGGAGGGCTTTCCCACCTCTTCCAGATACCCGGCGCGGGCGCCGCCCTCGACAACGCCGGCGACATACTGACCGCGGACGGTGTCGTGAGCCACTGACTCCTTGGTGAAGCGCCGCAGGGATCGCAGTACCTTGACCTTTTCGTCGCGGACCGCGTCGGGATCGAAACCCGAGGGGGCCTCCATCGCCACCAGGCACAGCAACTGCAGCATGTGGTTCTGCACCATGTCCCGCAGCGCGCCATACTCATCGTAGTAGGGCCAGCGGTCGCCGACCTTCTCGGTCTCGGCGATGGTGATCTGGACGTGGTCGATCGTGTTGCGGTCCCACAGGGGCTCGAACAGCACATTGGCGAACCGCAGGGCGGTCAGGTTCTGGACGGTTTCCTTGCCCAGATAGTGGTCGATGCGGAAGATCTGGCTTTCATCGACGATCGCGCCGACGGCGGCATTGGTCGCCTGCGAGCTTTCCAGATCACGGCCGATCGGCTTCTCAAGAACCAGGCGGGTCTCGGGACCCGTCAGGCCGGCGGCCTCCAGGGCGGCGCAGGCGGGACCGTAAAGGCTGGGCGACAGCGAGAAGAAGATGACGAGCGAGCCGTGCGGGCCAATGCGCTCGGCCAGCTTCGCCGTTCCCTCGTTCTTGGTGATGTCGACGGAGATATAGTCCAGGCGGGCCGCCAGACGATTCCAGACCGCCTCCTCGACCGTCGCGCGCTTGCCGAGTTGCTCGCGAACCAGGGCCTTGTAGCCCTCTGCGTCATGATCGGCGCGGGCTACGCCGATGATCCGCAGATCGTGAGGCAGAAGCCGATCGACCTCCAGAAAATAGAGCGAGGGCAGCAGCATTCGCAGCGCCAGGTCGCCGGCGCCGCCCAGCAGCACCAGAACTTCGCGGCCATTTTCGCCGTCGTTGGTCATATTCACTAGATCTTCCACCCTATGACAACGTTGTCATGGCACGCTTGCAAGAACTTGGCAAGCCGTCGTCAACCAACGTTCCACCCGGGATGTCGGGCGCGGCACTAACTAGGCTAAACGCGCAGGTCCCGCCAGAAGACCAATCGACTTTCGAGGGGTCCGTGAACGCGGCCAGGACCGGTTTCGCGCACGGGTTTTGCGAGACAGCGCCATTCTCAGACGTGTTTTGGAAAATTCCGTGCGCCTATCCGCGAGCGCCAGATCCCGCCGGCCTGGCGGCGCGGAAGCGGTCCTTCATCTTGGAAACCCAACCGCTGAAGGCTTCGTTGTCCGCCGTCACGCGACCGAAATCGGCGCTCGACAACGATTCGACATTCATGCCCGACAGGGCCACGCGCAGCCCTTCCGGATTGTTCGCGCCTTCGACGAAGCCGGAGTAGCGCTGGCGCAGGCGACCCAGCGCCGCGTCGTCATCAGCGAGGCTGTAGGCCACGCCGGCGCGGAGAAGTCGGGCTTCGTCGCCGGGCGACAGGGCGCCCTGCGCCCTCCAGCGATCCCCCAGCGCCTTTTCATAGAGCCCGCCGGCCGCTGGCCAGACATGACCCTTCCAGGCGATCTCCGCGCGAATTTCCTGGGCGTCCTTGCTGTTGTCGCCCTCGATCATTTCCTCGGCGGCGTCATAGCGGCCAAGACCCATATAGGCCCGGGCGGTGGCCAGGCGACGCTCGGCGTTCAGGGCGGCCGGCAGCACGGTGCTGCGCGTGTCATTGATCGTTTGCAGCGCGCTCTCGGGCTGCTTGTTCATCAGGTAGATCCAGGCCAGATCGGTGGCGACCTGGGCCTTGGGAACGCCGTTCAGGCGGTTGTCGACCTGGTATTTGAGCAGCTTGGCGGCCTCGTCCAGCAGGTCGACATCAACCAGACGACGCACGAGGTTGCGCACCATCTGATCGCCGTCCGCCCCCAGGGGCGTAAGCTCCTGAAAGTCGTAGAACAGGCCCACGGCCTGAATCGGCTGCATGCCATCGGCCAGACCATCCAGGAAAAGCGCCCGGAAGGCGTTGTTGAGATCATTGCGCAGGGCGATCGCCTCGGGACGGTCGGCCTGTGCGTTTCCGACCGAACGCAGCACTTCCAGCGCTTCGCGATAGCGGCCCTGGTCGATGTAGAGCTTGCCCAGGCCGCGAATGGTCTCAAGCTCGACGCCGTCGCCCCGCCAGCGGAAGCGCAGCTGGTTGAGCTGGTCGGCGGCCTTCACCGCGTCGATCTGCCCCTTGGCCAGACGCAACTGGGTGGAGTGCAACATGGCGGGGGCCGCGAGCCGGTCGATCGGCGCCTTGGCGATGGCCTGGAACATGTTCAGGGCGCGGGTCTTCTCACCCTTGGCCTCGAACATCCTCGCCTGGGTCAGGCGAATGTCGAGTTGATCCTCGACGGGGACCTTGGGCAGGGCCAGGGCGGCGCTGATCAGTCGGGCGGCGCCCACCAGATCGCCGGTCCCCAGGGCGGCCTGAGCCTGAGCGTGCAGGAAGCGGGCGCGCCAGATCACCGGGAACAGATCGAGGGCGCGACCACCGCCGGCGAACTTGGTCCGGGCGTCGGCCCATTCGCCCTGCTGGGCGGCGATATAGCCGCGCCACTGCGCCGACGAGGGCTCATCGGCCAGGACGGGCGAGGCGAAATCGGTATCGGCTTCAGCGAAGCGGTGAGCCATCACACGGGCCACGCCGCGCAGCCCGCGAAACTCGGCGTCGCCCATCAGGGTCTGGTGCTTGCGGGCGGCGGCGTTCAGAACGCCGATCGCCTCGTACGACATCCCGGAGCCGATCAGGAAACGGGCCAGAGCCATGCGAGCGCCGATGTCGCCGTTCTTGTCCTCGCCCTCGCTGGCGGCGGGGATGGCGCCCTGCAGGGCGTTGTAGCGGGCCAGGAAGCCGCCCGAGCCGGTCTTGGGCCAGTTCTCCAGGTCGACCAAGGCCGGCATGGACATCGGCTGCGGCGCGCCGGCGGCCACTTCAGCGGGCGGCGTCGAGGCCGACAACGGCGATAGCACCAGCCCCTTGGGTCGCCCGATCCGCAGCAGGTCGCCATCGGTGGAGACCATCAGATCGCTGGCATAGGTCTCGGCCGCCAGGCCCTGGGCCGATGGCAGCAGCGCCATCTCGACATATTCACGACGCGACGGCAGACCCTTGGACGGCGCCAGGGCCGGCGCGACCAGGAGACGATCGCCTACGGCCGGGTCATTGACCCAGACGGCCTTGGTGACACCCGCCAGAACCGCCGTCAGGGTGGCGGGACTGACGCTCTCGTCGCGGGCGACCTTGATGGCGTCCGGCGTGCTCTGGGCGCCAGCGCCCAGGCTGATCGCCCAGGAACCGCCCTGCCCTTCGGCATAGTATGGCGTGCCGGCCGGGGTGACGATGCGCAGCGCGCTGTAGTCCGCTCCCTTGAACACCTGGAGCTTGGTGTAGCGCGCGGTCGAGGCCGGCAGCTTGCCGATGTCGAGGCGCGCGGGGGTGTCGAACACCACCCAGACCGCCTCGCCCCGCCGGAACACGGCGGCGCCGGCGGGCGCGGCCCAGTCGAAGGTCAATCGGGCCTGGCCGTCGGCCTTTTCATAGCTGGCGCGCACCACCCCGCCGGGCGGCATGGGATTGGCGCGACCTACCGGGGCGACAGGCGCGACGGGCTGGCTCGCGCTGACGGGCGCGCCCGCTCGAGCGAAGATGTTGACGAAGTCAGCGCCGTCCGCGTTGCCCAGACGGACATCGGCGTCATCGGTGAGGGTGAGGACAACGTCCAGACCGCCCCCGACATGCCGGACATCGAAGGCCTTCACCCAGCGCGGCGGCGCCAGGCGCAGACCGGCGACATTGGGATTGGCGTCGCGATTGAAGTGCAGGATCAGGGTCTGGCCGTCGCGCTTGGACGACATGCGGGCCCCGCCGACCCAGTGGAATTCCAGCCGCGAGAAATCCGCCGCCTGGGCGACGCGCACGTCAAGGCTTCCGCGCGAGGCGGCGACCGGGCCGGCGGCCTGGACCGACGGCGCCGCCACGCTGGCGATGCAAGCCGCCGCGACGCCGGACCGCAGGATCGCGCGAAGCCTCATCGAGAGTCTATCCGGCCTTCTTGGGCGCCGGCGCGCCGGCCAGCGGCGCCGCCGAGGCCTGCTTGCCCGCCGCGTTGGCGGCGGCGGGATCGGTCGCGGCGGGAGCGTTCTCGGCGATCGCCGCCTTGCCCTTGGCGATAGCGTCATTGGCGAAGCGGTTGGCGAGGCGCTCGGTCAGGGCCTTGGCGTCGACGGGAGCCATGTTCGACAGGATGAGGCTGAGCGTGCGCTCCTTCATCTTGGCGGCGATCGGCAGACGCACCGCGTCATCGAGGATGGTCATCCGCGCGGCCGCGTCCTTGGGCTTCATGCTCGAGAACACCGTGACCATGCGATCGACCTCCGCCGACTTCTGCGAGTCGGCTTGGCCCAACAGGCCCTGAATGTCACCCTTCAGGCTGTTCAGCGCCTTGACCTTGGCGTCCAGCTTGGCTTCGGCCGCCGACAGCAGTTGCAGCTGCACGTCGATGTCCTGCTCGCGCTGGTCCAGTTGGCCGCGACGCGCGCCCAGGCTTTGCAGGATATGCAGTTCAGCCGGCGACAGACCCGCTTCCTTGGCCAGATCGTTGGCCGAAGGCGCGCAGACGCGCGGTGGCGGCGCCGTCGAGGCGGCGTTCTGGCCCGCGCCCTCGGCCGAAGCGGCTTCCTCGCCATGCTTGGCCTTGGCGTCCGGCTTGGCGACACCTTCGGCGAACGCCTTGGCCCCGTTGAGCATGTCGGGCAGCGACTTGGCGCCCGCCAGCGCATTGACGGCCAGGACGCCGCCGACGGCGACGCCGACGAGCGGCAGGATGCGGGGAATGTTCTTCATCGCCGTGCTCTGAAACTGGATCCGGGACTCGGCGGTTCGGCCGGCCCCTCGAAGAGGTCATCATCAACCCGAGCCCGTGAACGCGGGGTTTCCTTGGGCGTACTGGGCCGAATACCGGATTCGACGGGCCGCGAGACCTGCGCCTCGCGATCCAGAAGGCGCTCGAAGTCCTCGGCCTTCAGGCGGCGTTCCACCCTGGCGGCGGCCGGCTCGTCCCGCCGGGCGACGGGGGCCGCGGGCGAGGCGGGCGGCGGCGTGACCATCGGACGGTTCAGCCGCTCGTCAAGCTTGGCGGCCAGGGCTGTGGCCCGTTCGATACGGTCGGCCAGCGCCTCGGAGGCCTCATCCGTGGCGGCCCGCAGATCCGCCAGCCCCTGCTCGGCTCGCGCGGCGGCCACGTCCAGGTCGGCCACGGCCTTGGCGAAGCCGGCGTGGCTGTCGCGCAGGGCCTTCAGCCGGCGCTCCAGCCGCCAGCCGAACACCAGGGCCACGACCAGCAGGACCGCGAGCACGCCGTTGAGGATCAGGGCGGTGGCGCTCATTTCAGCTTTTGAACCGCCTTCTTGGCCGCCGGGGTCAGCGGCGCTTCCGCGCGAATGGCGATGGAGTGATTGCGACGCCCCATGCGCCCCCGCGTCAACGGGATGGAGCCGGCGCGAAGCTCGACCAGGCTGTCGGGCGTGCAGTTCAGCATCAGGGTGTCGCCGACCTGCAGGTTCAGAACCCGCGAAAGCGGCAGCTGCTGCTCATCGAGCACAGCGCGCACCTCCATCTGCGTGGTCCAGAGCTCTGTGGCCAAGTGGCCTTCCCAGATGTTGTCGCGACCAAACTTCTCACCCATGAACTGCTGCAGCAGCATCTTCCGGATGGGCTCCAGCGTCGCATAGGGCAGCAGCAGCTCAACACGGCCGCCGCGGTCTTCCATGTCGATCCGCAGCTTGACGAGGATCGCCGCGTTGGCGGGACGCGCGATGGCCGCGAACCGCGGGTTGGTTTCCAGGCGATCCAGCGAGAAGTTGACCGGGTGAAGCGGCTCGAAAGCGCTTTTCAGGTCGGCCAGCACAACCTCGATCATCCGCTGCACGAGCACGCGTTCGATGGTGGTGTAGGGGCGGCCTTCGATGCGCATCGCGGCGGTGCCCCGACGACCGCCCAGCAGCACGTCGACGATCGAATAGATGAGGTTGGAGTCCACGGTCAGCAGGCCGTAGTTGTCCAGCTCCTCGGCCCGGAACACCGCCAGGATGGCCGGCAGCGGGATCGAGTTCAGATAGTCGCCGAAACGGATCGAGCTGATGTTGTCGAGGCTGACCTCGACGTTGTCGCTGGTGAAATTGCGCAGGCTGGTCGTCATCAACCGCACCAGGCGGTCGAAGACGATTTCGAGCATCGGCAGGCGCTCGTAGCTGACCAGGGCCGAATTGATGATCGCCCGGATGCCGGTGCGATCGTCATTGCCGTCGCCAGACAGGTCGAAGCCCAGCAGGCTGTCGATTTCGTCCTGATTGAGGATCCGTTCGGATCCCATCATGTCGCCGCCGCCGCCGTCGTCCCAGCCGCCGCCGCCGCCGCCCATGCCGCCGCTGAAGTCGCCGAACTCTCCCGCCGCGCCCTCGCCAGCCGGCTGGTCGAACCCTCCCGGAGGGTTCTGCGAGGCCCATTGGGCCATCGCGGCCTGATCGTCGAGTTCGTCCGCCATGTTGGTTCGCCCAACCAGCCCCCTAAGGCGCTAGTTGATCAGCATCTCCTCGATCAGGACAGCGTTCACCTTGGACGGCGCCGCGACAAGATTGACGCGGCGCAGCAGCTCCACGCGGAGCTGGTAGGCGCCCTGACTGCCGTTCAGGTCTTCCGGACGCAGTTCGCGCAGGAAGGTCTGGAACATGTCCTGCAGCCTGGGCAGATTCGGCGTCAGAACCTCGGCCGTTTCCTCATCGGGCAGCTCAAAGGTCAGCTTCAGCTTCAGGAAGGTCGACTTGCCGTCCGCGGTCTGCATGTTCACGACAATGTCGGGCAGGGTGTAGAACACCACGCCGTCGGGGCCTTCCTTGATGACGGGAGAGCCGGCCGCGCCTTCGGCGCCCTTGGCCTCGCCCTCTTTCTTCTCGCCTTCCTTCTTTTCCTTCTTCTTTTCCTTCTTTTCCTTGCCGTGCTCGCCTTCCTTTTCGCCATGAGCCTCGGGCTTTGGCTTCATCAGGAAGAAGGCCGCGGCTCCGCCGCCGCCCAACACGAGGACGCCCGCGGCGATCGCGATGATCAGGATCGGCGGCTTCTTTTTCGCCGGAGCTTCGCCCTCGGCTCCGCCCTCTTCGCCTTCGGGGGCGGGAGCTTCCTTTGGGGGTTTCTTGGCCACGCGCGCGTTTCCTTGGAATCTACACGCATACTCATGCGCGACCATGGTTAACGATGTGTTTTGGAGGCCATTTCGCCGCAGGCAGAATCCACCCGGCAGAGTCCGACCACCACCCCTCCGTTAACCTTCCTATTCCTTGTTTTTGCTGGCCTTTTCGACTTGGCACGATGGTTGCTATCAGGACTGCGGCGCATTTGTCGCGCCAGCCGCCGAGTTAACTCGTCATGGACAACGCGCTGTATGTGGGCCTTTCACGGCAAATGACGCTGCGCCGCGAGCTCGACATCGTGGCCAACAACATCGCCAACGCGAACACGACGGGCTTCAAGGCCGAAGACCTGATGGTTCGCACCGAGCCCGCCAAGCCGGCCCGCACCCTGGGCGGCACGAACCCGGTCAAGTTCGTGCTCGATGATGGCGTGAGCCGCGACTTCAGCCAGGGCGCGATGACCAAGACCGACGGCGATTTCGATCTCGCCATCGAGGGGCAGGGATTTTTCAAGGTCCAGACCCCCGGCGGCGAGCGCTACACCCGCGACGGTCGCTTCACCACCAGCCCCGAGGGCAAGCTGGTGACCCAGGCCGGTGCCCCGGTGCTGGACGAAGGCGGCGGCGAAATCCTGATCGACCCCAAGCTTGGCCCAGTCCACATCGGCAAGGACGGCACGCTCAGCCAGGGCGCCGCGCAGCTTGGCAAGGTTGGTGTTGTTCGGGCCGACGACCTGTCGGTCATGAGCAAGGACGGCGACAACCTCTACCGGAATACCTCCAACACCACGCTCCAGCAGGCGCCCAACGCCGTCGTCCACCAGGGCATGCTGGAATCCTCCAACGTCCAATCCGTCGTCCAGATCACCAAGCTGATCGAGGTGCAGCGCGCCTACGAGAGCATGGCCAAGATGATGGACAACACCGCCGAACTGACGCGCTCCGCTGTCGAGCGCCTCGGCAAAGTCAATTAAGGGAAACTAGGTCATGCAAGCTCTGCGCACCGCCGCGTCCGGCATGTCGGCCCAACAGCTGAACGTCGAGGTCATCTCCAACAACATCGCCAACATGAACACTGTTGGCTTCAAGCGTCAGCGGGCCGAGTTCCAGGATCTGCTGTACCAGACCATCGAACGGGCTGGCTCGCAGTCGTCCAGCAGCGGCAACGTGGTTCCCACCGGCGTTCAGGTCGGCGGCGGCGTGAAGGCCGGTTCGGTCTATCGCATCACCGAGCAGGGCACCCCGACCCTGACCAACAACGAGCTGGACGTGGCCATCCAGGGCAAGGGCTATCTGCAGATCCTGATGCCGTCGGGCGAGACCGCCTATACGCGGGCGGGTAACTTCTCGACCAACGACCAGGGCCAGATCGTCACCGAGGACGGCTACACGGTTCAGCCGGGCATCACGGTCCCGCAGAACGCCACCGCCATCACGATCGGCAAGACCGGTCTGGTGCAGGTGACCTTGTCGGGCCAGACCGCGCCGCAGACGATCGGCCAGCTGGAACTGGCGAACTTCATGAATGAAGGCGGCCTGGAAGCCATCGGCGACAACCTGTTCCTGGAAAGCGGCGGCTCCGGCCCGGCGAACATCGCCGCGCCCGGTCAGCCCGGCTTCGGGAACCTGCTGCAGAACTACACCGAGGCCAGCAACGTCGACTCGGTCAGCGAAATCACCGCCCTGATCGTCGCCCAGCGCGCCTACGAGATGAACTCCAAGGTCATCACGACGGCCGACCAGATGCTGCAGGCCACCTCGCAGTTGAGGTCATAGGCTCATGAAGCGCTTCCTGATCACTGTCTGCGCCCTGGCCCTCGCGGGGCCCGCCCTCGCCGGACAGGCCGTGTCGCTGAAGTACGACACGACCGACAACGACGGCCGCGTCACCCTGAGCGACCTGTTCGACGACGCCGGCGCGGCGTCGGACGTGCTGGTCGCCATGCGCACCGGCCCGACCGTGGTGCTGGACGCCGGCCAGATCCAGTCGGCGGCCCGCCGCGCGGGCCTGGACTGGAACAATTCACAGGGCGTTCGCCGCATCATCGTCCGTCAGGGCCTGGAGGGCGGCCCTGCGGCGGTCCGCGCCAAGGGCAATGTGGAAGTTCTTGCCTACGCCCGCAGCCTGGCGGCCGGCGAGATCGTGCAACCGCAGGACCTGATCTGGACCAAGGTCGCCGCCGCGCCGACCGACGCCCCGCAGGACGCCGACGCCGTGATCGGCATGAGCGCCAAGCGCCCGCTGCGCGAAGGCGCCGTGGCCTCGATGCGCGACGTCTCGGCCGCGCAGGTCATCAAGAACGGCGACCTGGTCGCCGTCACCTATGAGGACGGGGGCATTTCCCTGACCCTGCAGGGCAAATCGATGAGCGCCGCCGCCATCGGCGACAGCGTCACCGTCCAGAACGTGCTGTCCAAGAAGATCATCGAGGCCGTCGCCACCGGCCCCGGCTCCGCCATTGTCGGCCCCCAGGCCCAGCGCCTGAAGACCAGCCGCTCCCCCATCCGCTACGCCGCTCGCTAGAGGTCACTCGCCATGCGTCTTCCCCTGCTCGCCCTCGCCGCCATCGCCCTCGCCCCGCTCGGCGCCTGCTCGACCGCCATGGAGGCCGTGCGCGGCCCCGAACTGGCGCCCGTCGGCTACCCTGCCCAACTGGCGCCGATGACCCAGCAATATGTCTCCAACCGCGATACGATGCCCCAGGCGGCCTCGGCCAATTCGCTCTGGCGGGTCGGCGCGCGGGCCTTTTTCAACGATCAGCGCGCCAGCAAGATCGGCGACATCCTGACCGTCCAGATCGACATCGACGACAGCGCCAGCACCAAGAACGACACGGCCAGCTCGCGCACCTCCAGCACCAAGGCGGGCGTCAGCAATTTCCTGGGTCTGGAATCGAGCCTGGGCAAGGTTCTGCCCGGCGGCTTTGATCCCGCCAACGCCATCGGCACGGACTCGACGTTCAAGAACGCCGGCGGCGGCAGCGTCAGCCGTTCGGAGAAGATCAGCCTGACGATCGCGGCCGTGGTCAGCCAAGTCTTGCCCAACGGCAACATGGTCATCCAGGGCACGCAGGAAGTGCGCACCAACGCCGAACTGCGCCAACTGACCGTGGCCGGTATCGTTCGTCCGGAGGACATCTCCTCGGCCAACACGATCAAGCACACCCAGATCGCCGAAGCCCGCATCAGCTACGGCGGCCGAGGCGATATCAGCCGCGTGCAGAAGACCCCGGCCGGCCAGGCCCTGGTCGAGCGCTTCTCGCCGTTCTGAACCTGAACGGGCGGCTCAGGACCGAGCCGCTCATTCCCAGTACGTCTTTCAGGCGCGGCGCCCTCGGGGGTCGCGCCTGAACCGTTTATGGATCGCGGCGAAACCACCGCGCCGCCCTTGCGTTCCTCCTTACAGGAGAACGCCATGGGACGTCCGACCGCCAAGCTCATCGCTCTGGGATTGTTGACCGCAGGCCTGACGGGCTGCGCGCACGAGAAGATCGCCACCGACGGGTACAGATGGGCGTTCGTGAGCGACGCCGGCGAAGCGCCGCGCCTAGCCTATGGCCTGCCGGCCAGCGATGACGTGGTGCTCATGCTGAGCTGCTCGCCAGGCGCTGACAGCGTCCGGATATCGGCCGTGGGCCTCAGCGGCGGCGATATCGTCCTGGCCTCGGATCGCGCCGAAAGCCGCTTCCCCGCCGACAGGGCCGAGGGCGGCCTCGTTGAAAGCGGACTGCTGGAGGCGCGCGGCAAGATGAGCGCGCCGGCCTTGGCGGGCTTCCAGCTGACGGGCCAGCTGGCGGTGTTGAGCCACGGCGAACGCCACAGGCTGGACGTGACGCGAGAGGATCGCGGTCAGGTCCAGGCGTTCTTCAGACGCTGCGCCGCCTGATCAGGCCCGGCGTCCCGCCGCGCTGATATTGTCGACACCCAGGGCCGCCAGCGCGCCGCGCATGATGCCTTCGGCGTCCAGCCCGGCTTGGGCGTACATCGCTTCGGGCTTGTCCTGATCCTGGAAGATGTCGGGCAGGACCAGAGTGCGGATCTTGAGCCCGCGATCCAAAGCGCCATGCTCGGCCAGGGCCTGCAGCACGAAGGCGCCGAAGCCGCCCATGGCGCCTTCCTCCACCGTGATGATCGCCTCATGCTCGCGGGCCAGCCGCAACAGCAGGTCGATATCCAGGGGCTTGGCGAAACGGGCGTCGCAGACCGTCGCGGACAGGCCGCGCGCGCCCAGCAGGTCGGCGGCCTTGAGGCTTTCGGTCAGGCGCGTGCCAAACGACACGATGGCGACGCTGGTCCCCTCGCGAACAATGCGTCCCTTGCCGATTTCAAGCGGGTCGGCGCGGCCGACAGGCATGTCGAGACCCAGGCCTTCGCCGCGCGGATAACGGAAGGCGCTGGGACGGTCATCGATCTCGACGGCGGTGGCGACCATCCGGGCCAGTTCCAGCTCGTCGGCGGCGGCCATCAGGACCATGCCCGGCAGGGCTCCCATGAAGCCGACGTCGAAGGTGCCGGCGTGGGTGGGTCCATCGGCGCCCACCAGACCGGCGCGGTCCATGGCGAAGCGAACCGGCAGGCGCTGAATGGCCACGTCGTGGACAACCTGATCGTAGCCGCGCTGCAGGAAGGTCGAATAGATCGCCGCGAAGGGCTTCATGCCGTCAGCGGCCAGGCCGGCGGCGAAGGTCACCGCGTGCTGCTCGGCGATGCCGACGTCGAAGGTGCGCTCCGGGAACGCCTTCTGGAAGATGTCCAGGCCGGTTCCCGAGGGCATGGCGGCGGTGATCGCCACGATCTTCGGATCATGCTCGGCCTGCTTGACCAGCTCCTGGGCAAACACCTTGGTGTAGCTGGGCGGGCCAGCGGCGGCCTTGTGCTGCTGGCCGGTCACGACGTCGAACTTGACCACGGCGTGCAGCTTGTCGTCGGCGCCCTCGGCCGGAGCATAGCCCTTGCCCTTCTGGGTGACGACGTGGACCAGCACCGGCTTGTCCTCGAAGTTGCGGGCGTTCTTCAACACCGAGACCAGGGCCTCCATGTCGTGCCCATCGATCGGGCCGACATAGTGGAAGCCGAGCTCCTCGAAAAAGGTGCCGCCCGTCACCATGCCGCGTGCGTATTCCTCGGCCTTGCGGGCCGCTTCGCGCATCGGCGTCGGCAGCTTCTCGACCACCGTCTTGCCCAGCTTGCGCGCCTTGCGGTAAGCGCCGCCCGAGACGAGATTGGCCAGATAGGCGCTCATCCCGCCCACCGGGGGCGCGATCGACATGTCGTTGTCGTTGAGGATGACGGTCAGCTGCTTGGTGGTGTCGGTCGCCGCGTTCATCGCCTCATAGGCCATGCCGGCGCTCATCGAGCCGTCGCCGATTACGGCCACGACCTTGTTGTCGCCGCCCTTGGCGTCGCGCGCCGCGCAGAAGCCCAGAGCCGCCGAGATCGACGTGGCCGCGTGGGCCGCGCCAAACGGATCGTATTCGCTCTCGGCCCGCTTGGTGAAGCCCGACAGGCCGCCGCCCTGGCGCAGCGTCTTGATGCGGTCGCGCCGGCCGGTGAGGATCTTGTGCGGATAGGCCTGGTGGCCGACGTCCCAGATCAGGATATCCTTGGGCGTCTCATAGACGTGATGCAGGGCGACCGTCAGCTCGACCACGCCCAGGCCCGCGCCCAGGTGGCCGCCGGTCACGGAGACCGCGTCGATGGTCGCCGCGCGCACTTCTGTCGCCAGCTGTTTGAGTTCCGCCACGGAAAGGCCGCGCGTGTCGGCGGGCGAAGCGATCTTGTCGAGGAGTGGAGTCACGGAAGGCATGTCCGAAGAAAGCGCGGTCAGTTGCGCCGGTCCAGCACGAAATCAACGCTGCGGCGCAGATGATCGGCGCGTTCGCCGAAAATATCGAGGTGCGACTTGGTTTGGGCGGCCAAAAGCGTCACGCGCTCCTTGGCCGAATCCAGGCCCAGAAGGGTGACATAGTTGGCCTTGCCCTTGGCGGCGTCCTTGCCGCCGGCGGCCTTGCCCAGCACCGCTTCGTCGCCTTCGGCGTCCAGAATGTCGTCGACGATCTGATAGGCCAGCCCAAGATCCTGGGCGAAACCCATCAGGGCGGCGCGCTCGGAATCTTTTGCCCGGGCGATGATCAGCGGAATTTCAAAGGCGAAGGCGATCAGGGCGCCGGTCTTGAGTCGCTGCATCCGGGCCACGGCGCCCAGGTCGTCGCGAACGCCCAGCAGGTCGATCATCTGTCCGCCGCACATGCCCTTGGCGCCCGAGGCGATGGCCAGCTTGCGCACCAGTTCGGAGCGAACATTGCCGTCATCGTGGGTGTCCGGGTGGGCCATGATCTCGAAGGCGGCGGTCTGCAGGGCATCGCCGGCCAGGATCGCGGTGGCCTGATCATACTGGATGTGCACGGTCGGACGTCCGCGACGCATGTCGTCGTCATCCATGGCGGGCAGGTCATCGTGCACCAGGCTGTAGGCGTGGATGCACTCCAGGGCGCAGGCGGCGCGCAGCACCGGCCGTTCCGGCAGGTCGAACATCTTGCCGGTTTCCAGGGCGAAGAACGGCCGCAGCCGCTTGCCCGGGCCCAGGGCCGCATAGCGCATGGCCTCGGTCAGCCGGCTCTCGGGGCCATCGGCGCGCGGCAGCAGCTCGTCGAGCGCCACGGTGACGATGTCGGCCGCCTGAACGATGCGCCGTTCCAGATCCATCAAAACAGCTTCCCCCCGTTCGGCGCCGCGCGGTCAATACTGAGCAGCACCACATCACCTTCGGCGTCCGGAAAGCCCAGACATAGAACTTCAGACATCACCGGACCGATCTGGCGTGGCGGAAAATTGACCACGGCCGCCACCCGGCGTCCCACCAGTTCACCCAGCGCGTAGTGCTTGGTCACCTGGGCCGAAGAGCGCTTGATCCCGATCGCCGGGCCAAAATCGATGGTCAGCTTGTAGGCAGGCTTGCGCGCTTCCGGAAACGGCTCGGCCCGGGTCACTGTCCCGATACGGATATCGACCTTCTCGAACGCGTCATAGGTGATGACGGCCGACCCCATCAGGTGAATTCCGCCGGTTCCGCGCCGACCGCTCCGCCCTGCCCCAGCACGATCTTCTCGACCTTGAGGCGCGCGGCCTCCAGCTTCTTCTCGCAGTGGGCCTTCAGGGCCGCGCCGCGCTCATAGATGTCGATCGACCGTTCCAGCGGAGCCTGGCCGGACTCGAGCTCCGACACGATCTTCTCAAGCTCGGCCAGGGCCTGCTCGAAGCTCAGACCGGCGAGATCTCCATCCAGGGCTTTCGAGGCGTCGGTCATTTCAACTCCGAGGAGAATAGCCGCACCCTAGTGGGGCGGGGACAAGCGGGCAACGGCCTAGAACGAGGCGTTGGTTAAGGAAAGCGCGAAAGGCGGCAGGAAGACTTTCCGGCCAGGATCAGGCCAGGGTGAAGCGTTTGACGCTCCAGTAGCCGTGCCCCTCATCGACCAGCATCCTCAGCCCCCTCTTCTTGAACGACCGGGCGATCATCCAGTTGAAGAAGCCGTGGGCCAGGACCAGCACATCCTGGCCGCTGGCGGCCAGATCGATCAGCAGGTCGGCGGCCTGATCGGCGCGGAGCTCGGCCTGCGCCTTGGTCTCCTGGCCGGCGTGATTGTTGAAGAACCACCACCAGAAGCGGGCGAAGAATCCCAGATGGCTGGGCTTCATCCTGATCCACGACGGCCAGGGCGGCGGCGGCAGCGGGGCTTCGATGAACAGCGGGTCGGTGGCGAAGGCGCGGGTTCCGCACACGGCCTGGGCGGTCTCGATCGACCGGCGGCGGGTCGAGGCGATCACGACGCCGGCCTGGCGCGCGGTCTCGACCAGCGCGGCGGGCGGGGTCTGGCCGGGCTTGAGCCCGCCGACCTCGTAGCGTTCCCACCATTCGCCATAGGCGGCGCAATTGAATCGCACCTTGCGCGACAGCGCCGGCTCGCCGTGGCGCGCCAGGGTGATGACCCCGGGACGCGCAGGCCTGGCCCCGGCGAGGATGTGGTCGGCGTTGCTTGCGTCGGCCATGTTCCAGAGAGACCGACGGTCTGGCCGCGCGGTCCCTTCATCCCTCCTGCAGAGCGCTCACATGCGCGGCGGCTGAACGTCCCAGCGCATGTAGGTCGTAGCCGCCCTCGAGCGAGGAAACAATACGGCCCCGCGACCGGGCGTTGGCGACGGAGACGATCGCCCGGGTCGCCCAGGCGAAATCGTCGGCCTCCAGGCTTTGCGCCGACAGGGGATCGCGGACATGGGCGTCGAAGCCGGCCGAGACCAGGATCAGGTCGGGGCAGAAGGCGTCGACCTGATCCATCAGCCCCTCGAACCGGGCGCGCCACAGCGCCGCCGTGGCGTTTGGAGGAACCGTGGCGTTGGCGATATTGCCCAGCCCCGTCTCTGACGGATCGCCGGTGCCTGGATACAGCGGCGACTGGTGGATCGAGGCGAAGAACACCGTCGGGTCGTGCTCGAACACCGCCTGGGTCCCGTTGCCGTGGTGGACGTCGAAATCCACGATCGCCACCCGCCGCAGCCCCGACGCCTGGGCCACTCGCGCCGCGATCGCCACATTGGAGAACACGCAGAAGCCCATGGCCGTAGCCGGTTCGGCGTGATGGCCCGGCGGTCGCACCGCGCAGAAGGCCCGCGTCCCCTGCCCGGCCGCCACGCTCCGGACCGCCGAAACTGCGGCGCCCGCCGCCAGCCGCGCGGCCCGCAGGCTGCCCGGCGTCAGGATGGTGTCGGGATCCAGCGCGTGCTCACCGGCGCTGGGCGCCGCAGCGAAGATCCGTTCAATGAAGGCTTGTGGATGCACCAGGGCCAGATCGGCCACATCGATCAAGGGCGCTTCGCGGGTCTCCAGGTCGAGGTTGGGATCGTCGTCCAGGGCGTCGATCACGGCCCGCAGCCGTTCCGGTCGCTCGGCATGACCGTCGTCCGGTCGGTGATCCAGCATGTCGGCGTGGGTGAACAGCGAAACACTCATGGCCGCACGCTATCGCGGACGGCCATTGGACGAAACCGGGCGATCGCGGTTATCAAGCCGGCATGACTCTTCTGCTCCGCCGCGCCACCGCCCTTGACGCCGATACGGTCTCCAGCCTGGGGGCCCGGACCTTCGCCCAGACCTTCCGGCATCTCTATCCGCCGCAGGATCTGGAGACCTTCCTGGCCTCGGCCTACGGCCTGGAGAAGACCCGCGACAGCCTGGCCCATCCCGACAAGGCCACCTGGCTGCTGGAGGACGACGGCGAGGCGATCGGCTACGCCTCGGCCGGTCCCTGCGACCTGCCGCACGACGAGGTCAGGCCGGGCGACGGGGAACTGAAGCGCATCTATGTGTTGAAAGAGCATCAGGGCGGGGGCAAGGGCTCGATGCTGCTGAACGCGGCGCTGGAATGGCTGGAGCGAGACGGGCCACGCCCCCTGTGGATCGGGGTTTGGTCGGAGAACTTCGGGGCGCAGCGGCTTTACGAGCGGATGGGGTTTGCGAAGGTGGGCGAGTATTTCTTCCCGGTGGGGGAGACACGGGATCTGGAGTTTGTTCTGAAGCGATCCTCCCCCTAGCGGGGGAGGCGTCGGCGCAGCCGACGGAGGGGGAAGTGACCGCTGGGGCGTTGCGGTCTCCCCCCACCGACCTTCGGTCGCCTCCCCCTTCAGGGGGAGGATCAGGTAGTTGCGTCTCGTTTAAGAACCCTCCACACTCCGAACATCTGTTCGAAAGTCCGCGCCGATGTTCCTTCGCTTCTTCTCCGAGCTCCGCCAGGCCAAGGTGCCGGTCAGCCTCCGCGAGTACCTGATGCTCATGGAGGCCCTGGACAAGGACGTCATCGACCGCTCGGTCGAGGACTTCTATTTCCTGTCCCGCGCCAGCCTGGTGAAGGACGAGAAGAACCTCGACAAGTTCGACCGGGTGTTCGGCCACGTCTTCAAGGGCCTGGAAACCGTCAACGACGGCATCACCTCCGACATCCCGGAAGAGTGGCTGAAAGCCCTGACCGAGAAGTTCCTGACCGACGAGGAGAAGGCGGCGATCGAGGCCATGGGCGGTTTCGAGAAGCTGATGGAAACCCTGCAGGAGCGCCTGAAGGAACAGAAGGAACGCCACGAGGGCGGCAACAAGATGATCGGCTCGGGCGGCACCAGCCCGTTCGGCAACAATGGCTACAATCCCGAAGGCGTCCGCATCGGCCAGGACAAGAGCCGGCACGGCCGGGCCGTGAAGGTCTGGGACAAGCGCGAATACAAGAACCTCGACGACAGCGTCGAACTGGGCACCCGCAACATCAAGGTGGCCCTGCGCCGCCTGCGCAAGTTCGCCCGCGAAGGCGCCGCCGAGGAGCTGGACCTGAACGGCACCATCCGCGGCACGGCTGAGAAGGGCTATCTGGACATCCAGCTGCGCCCCGAGCGGCGCAACAAGATCAAGGTGCTGATCTTCTTCGACATCGGCGGCTCGATGGACGGCCACATCAAGCTCTGCGAGGAGCTGTTCAGCGCCGCCAAGACCGAGTTCAAGAACCTCGAATTCTACTATTTCCACAACTGCCTCTATGAGGCGGTCTGGAAGGACAATCGCCGCCGGCAGGTCGAGAAGATCCCGACCTGGGACGTGCTCCACAAGTTCCCCAGCGATTACAAGGTGATCTTCGTCGGCGACGCGACGATGAGCCCCTACGAGATCACTTACCCGGGCGGCAGCGTCGAACACTGGAACGAGGAGCCGGGCGCGATCTGGATGGAACGCGTGGCCGACATCTACCAGAGCTGCATCTGGCTGAACCCGACCCCCGAACGGCACTGGGACTACACCCAGTCGATCGGGGTGATGAAGACCCTGATGAACGACCGCATGTTCCCGCTAACGATCGAAGGCCTGGACAAGGCGATGCGGGAACTGGTGCGGGGGTAGTCCCGCCCACTGGCCCCCTACGGGCTGCTACGCAGCCGTCTTCCCCCGGAGGGGGAAGATGAAACGCGCCGACCTCATCTTCCCCCTCCGGGGGAAGACGATCGCGAAGCGATCCGTAGGGGGCAAGTGTCAGCGACCTCGCGCTTTCGCTGCGATGGTGATGGGAAGGGTCGCGGAGCGCCCGGACCACGTCCGGATGTGAGTTAGACAAATACCGTTTCGACGAAGCCGTCCGCTCCGCGTGACCGTTCTGGCGAAAGCGCGCGGCGCTCGAGCCCTGTTCGGGCCTCGCCGCCTTGAAGCCTCCGACGGGCGGACGGGATAGCGTTCCCCCGCCCGGACTGCGGGTTCTTCCGAACCCGCCTGCTGCTCGCACGACCCTCGCAGTCACGTCGTTTTAGTTTTCCACGGCCGACCGCCGCCAGAGAACAACGAGGTTGACGGCCCAGAGCACAACGCACTCCTCCCGCCATCGATTGAGCTTCCCGCTCGACCACACCCCAGGCCCATCAGGTCGCCGGCCGACGTCCCTTCCCTTGCCTTGGGGTGAGATCATTATGCGGGCAGTTTCAGCGCGGAGGATTGGCGCGCTCGTTTTATTTTTAGCGCATTGAATGGCTTGAAGTTTGCCCTCGAAAGCACGGGGATCGAGCGCGGTTTATCCCCGTTGCCGCGGCCCGCGGGCGGCTAGGTTGGATCGCTCGCCGTGGCGGGCGCGGCGGCATGGCCGGCCAGCCCGACCAGCTCGATCACCACCGGCCCGGCGTGCGCGGTGTCGGTCGCCGCCGTCACCGGCCCGATCCTGAAGGCCGAAACCGTCGCCCCGCCCAGCAGGATGAAGGCGTCCTCGGCGCCGTCGCTGTCGAAATCGAAACCGACCCGCGTCCCCGCCACCGCGACATGAGGCTCGCCGGCCGGGGTCGGGCCGGACGCCGCGATCGTGACCGTCGTCTGGCTAAGCACATCGGCGACGCTCGCCACATTGACGATCGTGACCTGGGTCTTGGCGTCGAAGGCCAGGCGATCGCCCTCGCGAACCGAAAAGTCGAGCACGACGCCGAGCGCGGTCGTGACCTTCGACGGCGCCGTCGCGGCGAGCAGAAAGGTGTCGGCGCCGGCGCCGCCGGTGGCCATGACCCGCTCGCCCATGACGATGCGATCGTCTCCCGCGCCGCCCTCCAGCCGGTCGACTTCGCCGGGCCTGGCGCCCGCGCCGTCCAGATAGTCGTCGCCCGCGCCGCCGCGCAGGGTGTCGCCGCCGGATCCGCCGACCAGCACGTCGTCGCCGGCCGTGCCGTCCTGCACGGTCCGTGTCGCCGTCAGTCCGGGAACATCGCCGGGCGTGCTGGGCGCGGGCGCCTGCAGAGCCACCGCCCCGCTGGGCGCGCTGGTCGGGACGAGCGGCGTCCAGGCCACACCCTTGAAGATCGCCATCACCGGCGGCTCGGCCGTGCCGACCGGCGCGTCGGCCACCCCGTGAGGCGGGGCCGCCTTGCCGGAGGCGGCGGTCGTCGGTTCATGCGTCACCGGTCCGGCGACGGCGCCATGCGCCGCGGCGCCTTCGGCATCCTGGCTCAAGGCCGCGATCAGGCCCGAGACTGGCGCCAGGCTGGCCGAACGGTCCTCGCGATGGACGTCATCGCCGCTCCACAGCGCCGCATTGCCCAGGCCCATGCCGCGCATCTCGAGATAGAGGCCCACGGCGATGACCAGCGACAGGAAGGACTGGGCCTCGCGCCCCTGGGGATTGAGGGTCACGACGACACCGCCGCGATCCTCGCCGACGCCGCCGGCCAGAACCTGGCGCACGGCGCTCCAGAGGCTGCCGACCTGACGGAAAACATCGACCGCCGCGTCATGGATCACGAACCCGCCGTCGATCCGCGCGACATGCACCAGCACCTCGTCCCAGGCGTCGGTGACCACGTACCAGGGATCGCCCGCGTCGGTCTGGCCGAACACGCCCTCGACCGGCCCGCGCACCTGGGCCAGGCGCTCGGCCAGATCCAGCAGCTGCGCGCGCTCGCCCGCCGTCCAGTCGCCAGCCGTGACTTTCGGGGTGAAGGGCAGGACGTTGTTCATTGCCGCGCCCCGCTCAGGCCTGCGCCTTCAGGACGACGACAGGGCTCTCCCCGGCGTCATCGTCGGCGCCGCTGAACAGCAGGCGGTGCAGTTCGGGTTCGTAGTGGCGCAGCAGGACGCGCGCGAACTGGCCGGGCTCGACGCCCACCGCCTCGGCCCACGCGGCCTGGGTCTCGATCGGCACGCGGCCGACGCCGTTCTCGACCTGCGAGACGAAGGTGTAGTAGCGCAGGCCGATCCTGTCGGCCAATTCGGCCTGGGTCAGGCCCGCCGCCTCGCGGGCGGCCTTCAGCCACCGGCCGGCCTCGCGCCGCAGGTCCTTGGTAAGCGCCGCCTTGGCGGGATTCATCGCCGTTCGTGACATCGTCTAGCCGTGCTCAACGCCCGTCCGAAGCGGAACGCGCCTTCGTTCTTACACGTTACATTAAAACGCAACAACCGTCTTGCGAATGAAAGCGGACGCACATACAGTTTTAACGCAACAACCCTGAACGCACCCCGCCGTCCGCCATGAAGGCTCCGCGATGTACGCCCTGAACCGTTCCCCCCTGCCCGACGACGACGCCTTGCGGGCGACGCCCGTGGCCAGTCCACCGGTTCCCCGGCTGTCGCTGATCATGGTGGTCTACATGACCGGCCCGGTCCTGACGGACGCCATCAGCCATGTGCTGGCCGAGCCGAGGGTCGAGGAGTTCATCATCGTGGACAACGGCTCGCCGGCCCTGGTCGCCGCCTGGCTGCGCGACCTGGCCAGCCGCGAGCCGCGCATCCGCCTGCTGCAGGGCCTGGGCAATATCGGCTTCGCGCGGGCCGCCAATCTGGGCGCGGCGGCCGCGCGGGCGCCGGAACTGGTGTTCCTCAACCCCGACGCCTTCCTGGCCCCCGGCGCCATCGCCGCGCTGCGCGAGGCGGGACGCGACCGGCCCGACCCCTGCGTGGTCGGGGCCCGGGTGCTGAATGTCGACGGCAGCGAGCAACGCGGCGCGCGGCGCGGCGAGATCACCCCGGTCACCACCCTGCTGAGCCTGACCAAGCTGGCCGGCGCCCTGCCCGCCTTGCGCCGCTTCGAGATCCACCGCGAGGACGAGGCCGCCCCCGCTCATCCGATCGACGTGCCGACCATCTCTGGCGCCTGCTTCTACATGACCGCCCATGACTTCCGTCTGCTGGGCGGTTTCGACGAAGGGTTCTTCCTGCATGTCGAGGACATCGACCTGTGCTGGCGCGCCCGCCGCCTGGGCGGCAGCGTGATCTTCCAGCCCCAGGCGCGGGTCACCCACCTGGGCTCGACCAGCGACGAGAACCCGCTGGTGGTGGAATGGCACAAGGGCCGCGGGCTGGTGCGCTATTTCCTCAAGCGCGCCGACACGGTGAGCCGCCTGATGCTGGCCCTGGTGCTGGCGCCGCTGATCCTGATCACGGCCGTGGCCCGGCCCCTGCTGCGCGACATCCTCGACCGACGCGGCGACGCCAAGCCTGACCAGACCTTCGGCGCGGCTTCGGTCACCCGTCCATCTTGACGATCTGGCCCGGTTCGAACGACGGTGAGCGCCCGTGAGGGCAGAGGATCGTCGTGATGAGCCGCACCGCCAGGACCGCCGCCCTTCTCGCCTGCGCGGGCATGATGGCGACGCTTTCGACACCCTCGGCCGCCGCCCAGCGCCGCGATGAAAGCTGGGGCAAGGCCGGGATCTCGTTCCTGCAGTATCGCACCGACGCCGTTGAATGCGCCTATGACGCCGAGACCAAGGCCTCGGTCAGCATTCCCCAGGTCGATCTGAGCTTCATGACCGACGCCCCCTCGCCCGACGCCCAGCCGCAGATGGATCCAACCAATCCGAACCTGGATCCGCGTGTCGTGCTCGACTATGCCGCCCAGTCGCAGATGCACATGAGCAAGACCTGGCGCGAAGTCGCCCGGCAGCTGGAACCGGCCCTGACCGCCTGCCTCAAGGCCCGGGGCTATCAGCGCATCCGCCTGGGCCCCGACCAGGTCGATCAGCTCAAGCGCCTGTCACCCGGCACGCGGGCCCGGCAGGTCTATCTGTGGACCTTGGCGGTGGCGCCAAGCGCGGCGCGCTAGCCCCCCGCCTCGGGCTTCATGCAGGCGGCCTCCAGCACCGTCTCGTCGAAGGTGCCGGCCTCGGGTCTGATCCAGTCTCGGTTCTCGAAATCAAACGCCACCGGCTCGCCGGTCAGGTTGTTGTCGGGATAGCGATAGGCCGTCAGGCTGCGATAGGCGCGGGCGGCGCAGTCGACATCCTGGGACAGTCGCTCGGAGCGATAGGTGAAGTGCGGGGTGACCTCGCGTTCGGTCTGCGGCAGGCGGAACTCGTGGCGCACCCAGACCCGCTGATAGGCCGCGCCCGGCGGCGTCTGGCCCGTCTTGGCGAACATCAGAACCATCTTGTCCTCACCCACGCCCAGGAAGGGCCAGCCGATGCCGCGCACCTCGCGCGACCAGGGCGGCAGGCGCACCGTCTTGCCGCTGGCGGTCACGGTGACGGAATCGACCTTAGACGGGTCGTCAGCCTTGGCGGCGGCGGGCGCGGTCGCCTGGCCGGTGAGCAGCATCAAGGCCGTCGTCATTCCGATCATCGCCGCGTCCTCCGTCGCCTGTTAGCGCTACCCTAGAGACTTTGCCCGCCAAGGAAAGTCGCTGTCGCGCGGCGGACAAGCCGGCGGCGGCGGCGGCATTTCATCAGGCCTCGGTCCATCTTGACGCTTGCGCCAAATTCGAACAGCCGTAAGACTTCCCCGAGGGTAAAGGGGAATTTCGTAGTGAGTCCGACCACCGACGCGGCGCCTTCGCTTGAGGCAGAGGCCGCCGAGACTGAAGCCGCGACCAAAAATCTGGTCTTTGTCGCCGCCGAGCGTCTGTTCGCCCTGCATGGCTTTCAGAACGTGTCAGTCCGCGACATCACGGCGGCGGCTGGTGTCAACCTGGCCTCGGTGAACTATCACTTCGGCTCCAAGGACGCCCTGCTGTTCGAGATCTTCCGTCGCCGCACGGCCGAGCTGAACCGCGAGCGGGCGCGCATGCTGCACGAGGCCAACGACCGCAACGCCGGCAAGCCGCCGGTGCGCGAGGTGCTGGCCGCCCTGCTGACCCCGCCCCTGCGCTGGCTGGCGCCCGACCACGAGCGCCGCATCTCGCTGCAGTTCCTGATCCGCGCCCGCAGCGAGGGCACCGACGACATCCGCCAGGTGCTGAAGAGCGACGTCTCGCACCTGCGCCGCTTCTCCGACGCCCTGCTTCTGGCCCGCCCCGACCTGTCGCCGGAAGAGATCTACTGGCGCCTGCACTTCACCCTGGGCATGCTGCACAACAACCGCTTCGCCGAGTTCGACCGCCTGAACGTGCTGTCGGAAGGCGCCACGCAGGAAGCCGACGTCGTGGCCCTGCTGGCCCGCATGCTGGCCTTCGCCGAGGCGGGGTTCGCGGCCTAGGTCTTGCGCGATTTGGCGCACTAGCCACGCACAAGCTTCGCGCTCACCATTGGCGGGCGAGTCGGCTGGCCTGGAGGGCGCATGCTTCTGGAACGTGTGCCCTATGGCCTGGTCATGCCCACCATCTATGGGCCGGTGATCGTCAGCCGACACGACATCAATCAGACCAACCATCTGCTGAAGACCGGCCGCGCCCACGGCCACGACAGCACCGACATGATCGCCAAGCTGTCCGTGTTGAAGGGGCCTGAGCCCTTCGTCGTGGATGTGGGCGCCAATTTCGGACTGTTCTCGCTGGGTCTGGCCAGTCTGCTGGACGGACGCGGCGTCTATCACTGCTTCGAGGCCCAGCGGATCCTGTTCAACATGATCGCCGGATCGGTGGCGCTGAACGGCTACAGCAACATCTTCTGCCACCACATCGCCGTCGGCGAAGAGGCCGGCGCGATCGAGATCCCGCAGTTCGACTACAACAGCCAACTGAACTTCGGCAGCGTCGAGTTCGGCGCCCAGCAACGCGAGCGGCTGTCGCAGGAACGCGGCAGCGATCCCGACAAGCAGGAATTCGTCGAGATGCGCACGCTCGACAGCTACAACTTCCCCAGGGTCGACATCCTGAAGGTCGATGTCGAGGGCATGGAGCCGCAGGTGCTGCGCGGCGCCGAGGCGCTGATCGACGCCTGGCGCCCCCTGATGCTGGTCGAGCACCTAAAGTCCGACAGCCAGAGCCTGGCCGACCAGATCACCGCCAAGAACTACAAGCTCTACGCCCTGTCGGACGACTTCATCTGCATTCCCAACGAATTGGCGCACCTGATCCCGGACGTCTGAAATCCTTGTCATCCCGGACGCCTCGCAGAGGCTATCCGGGACCCAG
The DNA here is from genome assembly GCF_965279145.1 of Caulobacter sp. Lineage (NCBI taxonomy): Bacteria > Pseudomonadati > Pseudomonadota > Alphaproteobacteria > Caulobacterales > Caulobacteraceae > Caulobacter > Caulobacter sp. Next base: position 3,094,773 of record NZ_OZ257139.1, on the reverse strand, counting down.
GGGCAACCGCATCGTGGCGGCCCCTGGGTCCCGGCTCTCCGCTTCGCTGCGGCCGGGATGACAAGATTTTTTAGGGGCGTCATTCAGCCCCCTCCCCCCAGCGACTTCGCCAGCCTCAGATCCTCCACGAGCTGCGCATAGGCCCGCGCCTTGACGTCGGCATCGGGCACGCGCAGCAGGTAGGACGGATGCCAGCTGACGACCAGCTGGACGCCGCCGTCGAGCGCTATCGGCGCGCCGCGCGACTTCGCGATCGGCATCGACTTGCCCGTGACGCCCATCACCGCCGTCGCGCCCAGGGCCAGGATCACCCTGGGCTTCACCATCCGTCGCTCGGCGTCCAGCCACCAGCGGCAGGCCTGGACCTCGCCCCGGTCGGGCGTCTTGTGCAGGCGGGCCTTGCCGCGCGGCTCGTGCTTGAAATGCTTGACCGCGTTGGTGACGAAGGCCTTCCGACGATCGAAGTCGGCCTCGGCCATCGCCTTGTCCAGCAGCCGGCCGGCGGGGCCGACGAAGGGGCGGCCTGACAGGTCTTCCTCGTCGCCGGGCTGTTCGCCGACGATCATGATCCTGGCCCGCATCGGCCCCTCGCCCGGCACGGCCTGGGTGGCGTCGCGCCACAGGTCGCAGCGGCGGCAGACCTGCTGCGCGGCGGCGGCGTCCTCCAGGGTCAGGGGATCGTTCTCGCCGTAGGAGCCGTCGCGGGCATGGCGCAGGGCGGCCTTTAGCACGCGCTCCGAGGGCGGATTGGGCCGGGCTGCGACCATTTCGTCGGTCCTGCGCCGGGCGGTTTCGATCAGGTCTGGAATGAGCCGCGCCTCGGGCAGGTTGCGCCAATAGCGCTTGGGCATCTCCTGCTGCATCATCCGGGGGTTCAGCCGCGCCGGGTTGAAGATCGAGGCGTAGTAGGTGCGCCACAGCTCCTCCTGCGCATCCTCGCGCGGCGCGTCGGCGGGATCGGCGCCTTCGGAGACCTTCAGGACCTCGCCGTCCCAGGCCACGCAGGCGTCCGGCGTCAGGATCGACCAGCGCATGCCGGTGAAGCGTCGGGCGAAGAAGGGCGCGACCCGTTCGGTCACCCGATGGGCCGGCTCGAACCACGCCATATAGGTTTCGGGCTCGACGCCCTCGACCAGGCGAAAGCGGACGAAGGCCTTCATCTTGTGGGCGGCGCGGCTGACGCCCTTGGCCATGTCGCGGGCCCGGGTCATGTCCGGATCGGCGGGATTGTCGATCAGTCCGGGCTCGCGCTCCAGCCGCCACAGCAGTTTGTAGAGCAGAGCAAAGCGTTCGCCCGACCGGTGCAGCACGACCTGTTCGGCGAGGTCGATGAAGGGTTTTGGGACGGTGAAGGGCTTCTCCCTTCCGTTGTCATCCCGGCCGAAGCGCAGCGTAGGGCCGGGACCACCGGAAACGCCGGCGCTTGCCGTGGTCCCGGCTTTCGCCGGAATGACAGCACTTTCAAACAGATCGTACTCCACCGTCCACACCACCGCGTCCGGCGCCACGCCCTCGGCGCGCAGGGCCCGGGCGGCCTTGCGCCAGCCGTCGAAATCGATCTCGGACGCCAGACGAACCACGCGCATCAGAACAGGCTCAGTTGCTCCGGAACGACCAGCGAGGCCTTAAGGCCGCTGGCGTCGGTGAGGCCGCCCGGCGTCCAGTCGGCGGTGACGATGAAGGGCTGGGCGCGCTTGATCGAGCCGCAGACCCGCTTGACGTCGGCCAGGGTCAGGCGGGTCTGGCGACGGGCCGTCAGGATGCGATCGACGCCTTTCGCGCCCAGGCCCGGCGTGCGCAGCAGCGTGTCCCGATCGGCCGTGTTGACGTCGATCGGGAAGTCGCCGCGATGGCGCAGGGCCCAGCTGGTCTTGGGATCGACGGTCAGATCCAGGTCCTGGCCCGGCTCGACGATCTCGCCCTGGGTGAAGCCATAGAACCGCATCAGCCAGTCGGCCTGATACAGCCGGTGCTCGCGCATCAGCGGCGGCCGGACCGACGGCAGGCGCGAGGCCGCGTCGGGGATCGGGCTGAAGGCGGAATAATAGACCCGGCGCAGCTTGTAGGACCCGTAGAGATTGGCGCTGCGCGCCAGGATGTCGCCGTCGCGGGCGGCGTCGGCGCCGACGATCAGCTGGGTCGACTGGCTGGTGGCGAACCGCCGGCGGCCGGCCTTGCGGGCGGGTTCGGCGTGATCCTCGATCGACACCCGCATCCGGCCCATGGCCCGCTTGATGCCGACGGGATCCTTCTCGGGCGCCAGGATCGTCAGGCTTTCGTCCTGCGGCAGCTCGATATTGATCGACACACGGTCGGCGTAGAGTCCCGCCTGCGCCGCCAGTTCGGGAGACGCCTCGGGGATCAGCTTCAGGTGGATATAGCCGCGAAAATCGTGGTCCAGGCGCAGGCTCCTGGCCACCCGCACCATCTCTTCCATCGTGTAGTCGCCCGTCTGGATCACCCCCGACGACAGGAACAGGCCCTCGATATAGTTGCGCTTGTAGAAGTTCAGCGTCAGGTCGACGACCTCCTTGACGGTGAACCGGGCGCGCGGCGTGTTCGAGGACACGCGATTGATGCAATAGGCGCAGTCGTAGATGCAGAAGTTGGTCAGCAGGATCTTGAGCAGGCTGATGCACCGCCCATCCGGGGCGTAGGCATGGCAGATGCCCATGCCCTCGGTGGAGCCGACGCCCTTTCCCCCGAGAGAGTCGCGCTTCTCCGCGCCCGACGAGGCGCAGGAGGCGTCATACTTGGCCGCGTCGGAGAGGATGGCGAGTTTACGCTTTAGATCGAGAACAGCCATGACGGCACGATAGAGTTCTCTTTTTGTTCTGTCGAACGCTTTCCGAGGCGCCGCCAGGGAACGAAGCCATTTCACCAAGGGTTACAGTGGCCTCATGGCGCGTCTGAAGATCATCCACGAAACCCGCTACGACTATGACCGTCCCGTCGGATTCGGCGCCCATCGCCTGTTGATCCGGCCGCGCGACAGCCATGCCCTGCGCATCGTCGAAGCCTCGCTGTACGTGACCCCGCCCGGCCCCACGCGCTGGACCTATGACGCCAACGGCAACTGCGTGTGCCTGTTTTCGCCGCGCGGCCAGTCCGCCTCGCTCAGCATCATCAGCGAGCTGGTCATCGACCGCTTTCCGGCCCCGCTGTCGCCGCTGCGGATCGACAACCCCCACACCCTGACGCCGATCGTCTATGACCGGGAAGACCACGCCACGCTGGCGCCGTTCATGGCCCCGGTGACCGACGATCCGGACGCCCTGGTGCTGAAATGGCTGCGCGGCCTGGGCGGGGCGATGGACGAGCCGGCGCTGGACTTTCTGCTTCGGGTCAATTCGGCGATCCACCAGCGGTTCGACTACACCAACCGCTACGAGGAAGGCGTTCAGAGCCCGCGGGAGACCCTGGCCAGCGGCAAGGGCGCCTGCCGCGACCTGGCCTGGCTGATGGTTGAGGGCGTTCGCCGCCTGGGCTACGCGGCCCTGTTCGCCACCGGCTACATCTACTCGCCGGGCGTCGGAGGGGTGCGCGGCGCGGGGGCGACCCATGCCTGGTGCGAGGTCTTCCTGCCCGACCTGGGCTGGGTGGAATTTGATCCCACCAACGGGCTGGTCGAGTCGCCGGACCTGATCCGCGTGGCCGCCACCCGCACGCCGGCCCAGGCGCTGCCAGTGTCGGGCGCCATTCTCGGAGACCCCGGCGCGTCACGTCTTCACGTCTCCGTGGACGTCCAGTTGCTGGACGCCCTCACCGAGGCGGCGTGATAAAATGCGCCTAGAGAAGGGAGGAAAGGCCATGACCAGTGGCTTCCAGAACCAGAATCCCCTGACCAACCACAGCATTCCGAAATCCGAGCCCAAGGCCCAGCACGGTCGAAAGCCCGACGAGGAATGCCTGAAGATCAAGGAAAGACGGACGTTCGAGCCCAGGCCCGGCCACTAACCGCCCACGCCCCGGAGCGCGTCGCCGGACCGATACCTGAATTTACATTCCCGTCGCGCGTGTGGCCTATACAGGTCGGGCGCGGTTAAGCATATCTTGGCGCTCGCGTTGGGGAACGCGACTTGGGGAGCCATGGGGTCGATGCGGGGCTTGGTATTGAAATGTGTGCTGGCCGCGGCCGGCCTGGGCTTGGTGGCGACCGCCGCCACCGCCTTGTCGACACAATCGCCCGCGCCGTTTGACCAGACCCTGACCCTGGCCGGCGGCGAGACCGCCGTCGATCCTGACGCCCCCATCGCCACCGCCCGCTATGGCGACGCGCCCCGGCGTCCCGCGACCGCCGCCGCCACCGTCGATCTGGCCGGCGGCGCCTCGACCACCCCGCTCGCCGGTGGTCCCATCGCCGCCGCGCCGGTCAGGGCTGTCGAGTTCGCCCAAGCCTCGACCCAGCCCGCCATCCAGACCCTGAGCCCGCCTCGTCCGCGCGCGACCGCCCGCCTCGAGACCGGCGCCGAAATTCGCGTCGCCACGCCGGCCCAAGGCCTGGTGCGGTCGATGACGCGGCCCGTCCAGAAGGCCAAGATCGACGATATCGAGATGCGTCCCTTCATGGGGCCCGGCGACCGTTCCAGTTTCATGGGGGTGTCGGTCGACGCCTCGAACCTGATCGGCAAGATGCGGCCCGACTCCCGCGACGCCCGCAAGGGTCGGTGGATCCTGTTCGCCGCCACCTCGGGCAAGTCCCTGAGCCTGAACGTGATCAAGGATTCGATCGTCGGCTGGCGCGGCGCCGGCTGGGCAGAGGAACGCATCGCCCGCTTCGGCACGCACCAGCTGGGCATGGGCTGGCGCAAGAAAGGCCGGCAGGTGTCGCTCAGCGCCACGCGACGCACCCTGCGGACGCAGAGCTATTCCGACCGCGACATGGTCTACGGCGTCAGCCTGTCGTTCAACGGCCGCTGACCGTATCGGGACTTGAGCCAGAGGCCAGCCGGGCTTAAGCCCGGCGCGTGCCGGCCTCAGAACCCTCCCCGACGGCGTCCCCCTCGCCCATCGCCTCGCGTCTGATCGCGATCGCCGTGGCCAGCGCGCTGTTCATGGAATTCATCGACGCCACGGCGCTGTCGACCGCCTTGCCGACCCTGGCGCGGGCCTTCGCCGTCGATCCGATCCACCTGAAGCTGGCCCTGACCTCCTATATCCTGGCCTTGGCGGTCTTCACCCCCGTCAGCGGCTGGGCGGCCGAGCGGTTCGGCGCGCGGCGGGTGTTCCTGGCCGCGATGACCGTCTTCCTGCTGGGCTCGGCCCTGTGCGGCCTGTCGCGCGATCTCGAGGCGCTGGTGACTTCGCGCATCGTGCAGGGGCTGGGCGGGGCGATGATGACGCCGGTGGCGCGGCTGATCGTGGTGGGCTCGACGCCGAAGGACAAGCTGATCAGCGCCATGGGCTGGTTCACCGTCCCCGCCCTGCTGGGCCCTCTGCTCGGTCCGCCCCTGGCCGGTCTGGTGCTGACCTTCGCCGACTGGCCATGGATCTTCTATCTGAACCTGCCGGTGGGCGTGCTGGGCATGGCGGCGGTGATGCGCTTCGTGCCCAAGGGCCTGCCCCCCCCCCGACATCCGCTTCGACTGGGCGGGCTTCATCCTGTCGGCCACGGCGATCAGCGGCCTGGTGGTGGTGGCCGAGACCTCGGGCCTGAGCCTGCTGCCCTGGCTCGCGCAGCTGTCGATCCTGGCCCTGGCCCTGGCGTGCGGCTGGGCCTATCTGCGCCTCGCCAGGCGCTCACCCAGGCCCATCCTTGACCTGTCCCTGATGCGTTACCCGACCTATCGCGCCAGCCTGCTGGGCGGCGCCTTCGTCCGGCTGGGCGTGGGCGCGGGGCCGTTCCTGCTGCCGCTGCTGCTGCAGGTGGCGCTGGGATGGACGCCGCTGCACGCCAGCCTGGTGACCATCGCCTCCAGCCTGGGTGTGCTGGCCGCCCGCCCCTTCGCCGCCTGGAACCTGAGACGCTCGGGCTTTCGCACCGCCCTGGCCCTGGCCCTGGTGCTGACCGGGCTGTTCGCGGCCGCGCCGGGTTTCTTCACCGCCGCCACCCCCGTCTGGCTGATGGTGATCCTGATGACGCTGGGCGGCTTCTGGCGCTCCAACCAGTTCATCGCCGCCAACACCATCGCCTATGCCGATGTCCCGGAAAGCTCGGTCGCGGCGGCCTCGACCCTGGCGGCCGTGGCCCAGCAGGTCGGCCTGGCCCTGGGCGTCAGCTTTGGCGGCGCCATGCTGCATCTGGCGCGCGGCGCCGACGGCGCCCTGACCCCCGACCGCTTCACCCTGCCCTATGTGGCGGTCGGCGCGGTGACCCTGCTGGCCCTGCCGCTGTATCTGGCCCTGGACAAGGACGCCGGCGCCAGCATCAGCGGGCGCGGAAAGAGCTAGGTCTTTCGCCGACGCGCGCCCCGGGAATGGCCGGCGGTCATGGGGTCCGGCTTCTTGGGCGGAACCCAGCCGGGCGGCGGGGCATAGACCTGCTGGTCCGTGCCCAGGCCCATCTTGCCCGGCACCTGACGCTGGAAGTACGACGCCTGCGCCGGGGCCTCGACGCCGCGCACCAGATTGCCGTGCATGACACTCTCGATCTGGTCGCGCAGCTTGCCGGCCATCTCGAAATCCTGGGCGGCGACCGCCGCTTCCATCTGCGTCTTCAGATCGTCGAGATGTGTGCTGGACATGGCGCGGCTCCCGTGTGGCTCCAGGATAACGCACAAACGCCGAGAAAGAACGACCCTCCCCCTGAAGGGGGAGGCGGCCGGAGGCCGGTGGGGGAAGACCGCATTGAGTCTGCGGGACTTCCCCCTCCGATCGCTTCGCGATCGCCTCCCCCGCTAGGGGGAGGGCCTAGACCCTGGCCGCCGCGATGCGGGCCCGGGCGATCTCGTCGGCCACCAGGTTGGCGGGGCGCTTCTCGGCGATCGACTGGTCGATGACCTCGCCCAGGGTCTGGGCCAGGCGGTCGAGCTTGGTCGCCACCCACTCCGCGTCGAAGGAACCGCCGGCCTCGAGCGCGCGGATCTCGGCCGCCACATTGATGATGCCGCCGCCGTTGATGACGTAGTCGGGGGCATACAGGATGCCGCGATCAAACACGGACTGGCCGATCATGGCGTCGGCCAGCTGGTTGTTGGCGCCGCCGGCGATCACCTTGACCTTGAGGCGCGGCAGGGTCGCCGCCGAGATCGCGCCGCCCAGGGCGCAGGGCGCGAAGACGTCGGCCTCGACATCGAAGATGGCGTCGGTCGGCACGATGGTCGCGCCGGTCTTGGCCGCCACCGCGTTCAGGGCCGCCTGGTTGACGTCGGCGATGGTCAGGATCGCACCGGCGGCATGCAGCTTCTCGGCCAGATAGGCGCCGACATGGCCCACGCCCTGGATCGCGACGCGCACGCCGGTCAGGTCGCGCTGCAGGGCCTTCTCGACGCACAGGCGCACGCCGCGAAACACGCCCTCGGCGGTGACCGGCGACGGATCGCCCGAGGCGGCGGCGTGGCCCTCAAGCCCGGCGACATAGCGGGTGGTCTTGCGGGTGCTTTCCAGGTCGGACGGCGAGACGCCGACGTCCTCGGCGGTCCAGTATTGGCCGTTCAGGCTGTCGACCGCGCGGCCGAAGGCCTCGAACAGTTCCGGAGTCTTCTGCTCACGGCTATCGCCGAGGATCACGGCCTTGCCGCCGCCGAAATCGAGGTCGGCCATGGCGTTCTTGAACGACATGCCGCGCGACAGGCGCAGGGCGTCGGTCAGGGCCGCCTCGCTGCTGGCATAGTCCCACATCCGGCAGCCGCCGGCGGCGGGGCCGCGCGCGGTGGAGTGGATGGCGATGATCGACTTCAGACCGGTTTTTTCGTCGAAGAAGGTATGGACGCCTTCATGTCCCTCGAAATCGGGGGAATCGAACAAGGTCATGCCGCAGGTCTCGCCTCAGACAGGAAGAATGCGCCGGGGTGTACGCTCACCGGCGCGCGGTCACAACCCCGAAGCGGTTTGCCGTGTCTTCGGGGCCATGGCCTCCATGACCTTGACGCTGCCGGGGATGGCCGGCGCGCCCGACGGCAGGGGCGCGGCGGGGTCGCGCAGGAAGCTGGCCGCGTCACGCCAGACGACAGGGGCCTGGCTATCGACCAGCAGCAGGTGCCAGCCGTTGGCGTAGTAAGCGGTGCGGTCGCTGGCCTTCAGGCGGCCCGAGGCCTCGACCGTCGGCTCCTTGGGGATGATGTGATCGTTGGCCCCGTAGAAATAGCCGGTCGGAACGGCGATCTGCCCCGTCGACCGCCAGGCCTTCTCCATCAGGCCGACCAGGCCATAGATGGTGTCGGACCGCGCGCCCCAGATCATGTTCGGGTCGCGGCCCATGCGGCGCAGTTCGTCGAGATTGTCGGAGGGCATGACGTGCCTGACCAGCCACTCGGGCGGCTTGACCACCCAGTCGCCGGCGACGTGCGAAGTTATCCACAGGCTCAGCCGATTGGGCAGAGGCTGCTCGGACCAGCCCCAGACGGCCGGGGCGAACAGCATCACACGATCAACGACCGGCGGGTTGGGGCCGGTCATGGCCGTGATCGCCAGACCTCCGCCCATGCTGACCCCCGCCAGGGCGACCCTGGCGCCGGGGTGGCGCTCACGGACCAGGTCGACGCAGGTGCGCACATCGTCGATCACCAGATCGACCGGGGCCCAGACCCCGCGCTCGGGCGAGCGGCCAAAGCCGCGCACGTCGAAGGCGTAGGTGGCGATCCCCTGCCCGGCCCACCACTCGCCCGCCAGATGGAAGGCGTTGGAATAGTCGTTCATGCCGTGCAGGCCGACGATCACCCAGTCCGGCTCGCGCCCCTGTGGCAGCCAGGTCTTCAGGCCCAGTCGCGCGCCGTCGAAGCTGACGAAGTCGTCGCCCTCGAAGCGCGGACCGCGAAAGCCCAGCGGGCCCAGTTCCAGCCTTTGGGTCAAGGGCGCGCAGGCTCCAAGCGTGGCGGCGGAGGCGGTGAAGATGAGAGCCCGGCGGTTCATGCGCCCAGAATGCCCGCCACGCGCTGGCGAAGATAGGGCGTGACCTCTTCCTCGAACCACGGATTGCGCTTGAGCCAGGCCGTGTTGCGCCACGACGGGTGCGGCAGCGGCAGGATGTTGGGACCGAACGTGCGCCAGGCGGCGACGGTGTCGGTCATGGTCTTGCCGGTTAGTCCCTCCAGCGCCCAGGCCTGGGCGTAGCTGCCGACCAGCAGGGTCAGCTCGACGTTCGGCAGCCGCGCCAGCAACTGGGGACGCCACAGCGCCGCGCAGCGCGGCGGCGGCGGATAGTCTCCGCCCTTGGGATTGGTCCCCGGAAAGCAGAAGGCCATGGCCGCCACCCCGATCTCGGGCCGGCCATAGAAGGTCTCACGGTCGACGCCCATCCACTGGCGCAGGCGCACGCCGGACGGATCATTGAACGGCAGGCCGGTCTCATGAACCAGACGTCCCGGCGCCTGGCCGCAGATCAGGATCCGCGTCTCCTGGCGCACGCGCGTCACCGGCCGGGGCGTGTGCGGCACATACGGCGCGCAGGCCCGGCAGGCGGCGATGTCGGAGAGAATGGCGTCCAGTGTCATCGCAGCAATCTAGGGCGCGGCGGCGCTTATCCAAGCGACGCCGCGCCAGAGACAGGGGGATCAGCCGCCCAGGAAGCCGCGCTCCTTGGCGATCACCGACTCGAACGACGGCCGCGCCAGGATGGTGTCGGCCCAGGCCTTGGCCTTGGGCCAGCGCGAAAAGTCGAAGCCGGAATGGATCAGGTTGGCGAACGGGCTGGCGACGGCGATGTCGGCGAGGGTCAGGCGGTCCTCGATCAGATAGCCGCTCGCGGGCGTGATCTTCTCCAGATAGTCCAGCACCGGCGGCATCTCTTCGGTCTCGGCCTTCTCGATGGCCGCCAGGTCGCCCTCGACGCCCATGAAGCGGGGCCCGACGATCTTGTTGAAGAAGATCTTGCCGGCCGCCGCGACGAAGATGGTGTCGGCGAATTCCTCGAACCAGATCGTCCTGGCCCGGGCCTGGGGCTCGGCGGGGATCAGGTTGGGATCGGGATACTTGGCTTCCAGATAGGTGATGATCGCGGTCGAGTCGGAGATCCGGAAATCACCGTCCTGAAAGCCCGGGATTTTCTTGAACGGGCTGATCTCCAGAAACTCGGGATCAGGCGAGCCCGGCCGGGCGACCTTGTTCTCGAAGGTCAGGCCCTTCTCGTTGGCGAAGGCCATGGTCTTGCGCACGAACGGCGACAGCGACGAACCATGTATGAGCATCGGTGAACTCTCCTAATGTTGGAGCTCATAGTTCACCGATTGAGTTTCAATTCAAGACCCACTTTCGAGGGCCGGCGGATCAGCCTTCGGCGTCGTCCGCGCCGTCGTCTTCGACCGCCGTCTCAAAGCTGGTCGGATCGCCCGGCAGGCGGGTGCGCAGGCGATAGACGCCGCGAAATTTCTCGGGATCGACCGGCTTGTTGTGGCGCAGGATCACGATGGTCCCGGCGCGGGCCAGCTCGATGGCGTTGGTGCGCACATGGCCCAGGATCTGCTGCCAGCGCTCGGGCTGCACCGCCTTGGCGACATTCATCGGGTCGATGGACTTTCCCTCCGGCAGGCCGGCCAGTTGGGAAAGGATGGTCTCTTGGATCGGGGTCGTCATGGGCGCTCCCATGCCACGGATTGTCAGCGGAGGCGAGAGTCCGGCTTGCGCGCGTTTCAAGGCTGTCCTAGCTGATCAACGATAATACGAAGGGGACGAGCACATGGATGGCGGCAACGACGCGCCCGGCGGACCGCGCCTGGTCGAGACCGGCGACTGGGCCGGCTGGCGCACCTGGTCGGGCCTGGACCCGTTCGAGGACCAGTCCGGACCGTTCTATTTCAGGGAAGACGACGCCGGTCTGGTGACTACCGCCTTCAAGGCCGAGACCCGCCACATGAACGGCGGCGGCTTCATGCACGGCGGCTGCATGATGACCTTCGCCGACTTCTCGCTGTTCGCGATCTCCTGGCGGGCGCTGGCCGGCCAGCACGCGGTGACGGTCAGTCTGAACGGCGAGTTCCTGGGCCCGGCGCGGCCGGGCGATCTGGTCACGGCGACCGGCGAGGTCACCAAGGCCGGCGGCTCGCTGCTGTTCGTGCGCGGGCTGGTGTCGACGGGCCGTTCGCCGATGCTGAACTTTTCCGGGGTGATCAAGAAGATCCGGTCGCGGTAGCCAAGTCCTCCCCCTGGCGGGGGAGGTGTCGCCCCCCGGGACCGGCCAGCGGCCGGCCCGAGGATAAACTCCGCCGACGGAGGGGGAAGTTGCCGCTGACTCACTGCGGTCTTCCCCCTCCGGCCTCCGGCCGCCTCCCCCTTCAGGGGGAGGATTTTAGACCCCAGCCTTGGCCGCCGGCCGCTCCATCATCGCCTTCAGCCAGCGCCCCACATTCACCAGCTCCGCATCCGGCCGGAACTTGACCATACGCGCAAAGTCGATGCCGGTGACCGCCAGGATGTCGGCGATGGTCACGCGATCGGCGGCGATGAATTCACTCTCGCCCAGCCGACGGTCGAACACCTTCAGCGCTCGCTCGGCCGCCTTGCGGTTGGTATCGGCGATCTCTGGGACCTGGGTCTCGATCGCCGCCAGCGCCGGATGCGCGTGGCGCACGGCCATCATCAGCGGCGTCGACAGCAGCATCTCGGCGCGCCGCGTCCACATCTCGATGACGGCGGTCTCAAGGGGGTCGCGACCAAACAGGTTCGGCTCGGGATAGACGCTTTCGAGATAGCGGCAGATGGCCACCGACTCGGTGATCGTCGTGTGTTCGTCGATCTCCAGCGCCGGCACGTTGGGCAGGCCGGCCTTGCCCAGATAGTCGGGCGTCTTGTGCTGCCCGCCGAAGATATCGATGTCGACGATCTCGATATCCTCGATGCCCTTCTCGGCCATGAACCAGCGTACGCGACGCGGATTGGGGGCGCGGCGGCTGTCATAGAGCTTCATGGCGAGGTCCTCCCGTTTTGACAGAAGGATGCCGTGCTTTCCCTACGTAATGAAAGCCCTTCCCCCTTGATGGGGGAAGGGTTGGGATGGGGGTGACCGCCGAGCGGGCCTCAAGCGCCGCGCCCGGGATCGCCCGCCGCATCACCCCCAACCCCGCCCTTCCCCCATCAAGGGGGAAGGGAGAAGAGAGAGAGCTACAGCCCGAACAGCGCCCGGGGCATCAGGCCGATCAGCGAGCCCGTCAGGCAGGTGGCGAGGAAGCCGGCCATCATCGCCTTCCAGACCAGGCCCAGCACTTCCTGGCGACGCTCGGGCACCAGCACGCTGAAGCCGGCCACGTTCATGCCGACCGAGCCGATATTGGCGAAGCCGCACAGGGCGTAGGTCATGATCATCCGGGTGCGCTCGTCCAGCAGGGTGACGCCGGTCTTGGACAGCTGGATGAAGGCCGTGAACTCGGTGAGGATCAGCTTGACGCCCAGCAGGCCGCCGGCCGTGCCCGCTTCCTTCCAGGGAATGCCCATCGACCAGGCCAGGGGCGCGAAGATCACGCCCAGGCCGCGCGAAATGCTCAGCGGCTGGCCGCCCACGTCGGGCATGACGCCCAGGATCTTGTCGACCATGGTGGCCAGAGCCACGAAGACGATCAGGGTGGCGCCGACGTTCAGCGCGATCTGCAGACCGTCGGTCGTGCCCTTCATGACGGCGTCGATGGCGCTGCCATAGGTCTTGTCCTCGGTGGCGAGATCGAGGTCGGAGCCCTTCTCCATCGGATCGGACGGCACGATGATCCGGGCCAGCAGCACGCCGGCCGGGGCCGAGATGATCGAGGCGGTCAGCACGTGGGCGGCGGCGTTGGGCAGCACGTCGGCCAGGATGGTGGCGTAGGCCACCATGGTCGAGCCGCTGACGCAGGCCATGCCGACGGCGATCAGCATGAAGAGTTCCGAGCGGGAGAGCTTGTCGAGATAGGCGCGGATGAAGATCGGGCCTTCGATCTGGCCCATGAAGATGGTGGCGGCGGTGGCCAGGGCGGGCGGGCCGCGCAGGCCCAGGGTCTTCTGGAACACGAAGCCGAAGCCCCGCGCCGCCCACTTGAGGATCTTCCAGTGCCACAGCAGCGCCGACAGCGCGCAGACCACCAGGATCACGGGCATGACGCGGAAGGCGAAGATGAAGCCCGCGCCCGGATTGCTCACCGCATAGGGCTGATCACCGCCGGCCAGGTAGCCGAACACGAAGGCAGTGCCGGCCTGGGTCGACGAGGCCAGGCCTTCGACCGCGCCGTTGACGCCGCGCATCATCGCCTGGGCCTGGGGCAGGCCGAACAGCAGCAGCACCAGCCCGACCTGCACGATGATGGCGCCGATGGCCAGCACCCACGGGAAGCGTTTGCGATTCTCGGAGACCAGCCAGCAAAGGCCGAGGGTGAGCGCCAGGCCCGCGAGGGCCTGAACGTTCTCGGGACGAAACATCAAGAGACAAGAACCTTTGAACTAGGCGACGCCCCCGCGACGTCGGCCAAGGGCCGAGATTGACACCAAGTTCACACTTCGACGCAAGCGGCTTGCGTGGGGGCTCTCAAAGGAACGTCTAACGAATCCGATTATGCCGCGTTGTAAGGCGATGCTTACCAACGCCAGTCATCGCCCCGCCCTGAACGGCGACGACCGACGACGGTGGAAGGCCCCGTCCTTCGACAAGCTCAGGATGAGGCCCCCTACTGCGAAGGCCCGCGACATGGTCCTCATCCTGAGCTTGTCGAAGGACGAGGACCACGCACACCGCTTGAGGGTCGAGCGCTGCTAGGCCGTCGCGTTGACGGTCGAGGTCGAGCCCGACTTGGACGCCAGGGCGCTGTCCAGTTGCGCCAGCAGCTTGCTCATCAGGTCCGACGCGAGGGTCGAGCTAGAGAGCAGGCTGGACAGGTTCGAGGCGCCGCCGGAGCTGGTGGTCGATGACGACTGGGCCGCGTCCAGCATGTCGGCGAACTCGAAGCCCGACAGGGATCCGTCGCCATCGGTATCGCTGGCCGAGATCAGCGCCTTGGCGGCCGAGGCGGCGTCGGCGTCGTCGGTGTTGGCGGCGGCCAGCTCGGCGGCCGAGACCGTGCCGTCCTGGTTGGTGTCGAGCTCTTCGAACACACCGCTGGAGCCGCTGGACCCGGAGGCGCTGGTCGAGGCCGCCTCACCGCCGCCAGACGGCGGCGCGCCCGAGGGCGGCGGACCGGGCGGCGGACCGCGCATGCCCTGCATGGCCGAGGACGCCGATGACGCGGCCGACAGGCCGGCGGCGATCTCGTCGGACGACAGCGAACCGTCGTCGTCGGAGTCGAGCGCCGAGATCATGTCGCTGGCCATCTTCTCTTCGAGGCCCAGCCCCTTGGCGTCCTCGGGGGCGTTGGCCGACAGGGCCGAGGAAATCTCGTCGGCCGACAGCAGGCCGTCGCTGTTGGCGTCGCTGCTTGTCAGGATCGAACCGGAGTCCGAACCCAGCATCTGCACCGACATCAACGAGCGAAGTGTGTCGCCGCTGAAATTTCCGCCCGGGCCGCCGGAACCTCCCATGGGCGGCGGAGAGGGGCGTTGTTCGCCGCCCTGCACATTCTGCCCAATGGACTGGAACTCGCTAAGCGACAGCGAGCCGTCGCTGTCGGCGTCCGCCGTGGCGAACATCGACTTTTGAAGCTGAAGCATTTGCTGCGTCAGCGAAGAGGAACCGACACTGGAGACGGTCATCCTGCTCTCCTTTCTGGTGACGGCGTCCGGTCCAAGGACTGGAACGCCCGCGCCGGAAGGCCCGACGCAGGCGACAGCGAGCGAGAAACGTTCCACATTTCAGTAGGTTGCAGAAATGGAAGACGGCGGAAACCTTTGGCGCCGATCGCAGCGAAGGCGCTCCGGTAGCGGCGCTTTCCGGCGCGGAACAAGCCTTACCCCGATTTAACTTGGCCGTTCGTCGATCGCCGTTCATTGCTGCAACCCTTGATTGGGGGAGCATAGTTCGCATGTCGCTGGCCTTGGCCACGTTGTTATACGAGTGGCGTCGATACATGGCGGCCGTCGTCGCCCTGGCGTTCTCGGGGCTCTTGGTGCTGGCCCAGGTCGGCATGTTCGTGGGCATCGGCAAGGGCTTCACGGCCCAGATCGACCGGGCGCGCGCCGACATCATGGTGCTGGGCCCCGGCGCCAAGGCGCTGTTCGGCGGCCCCTCGGGTCTGCCGCGCCGCATGATCCCCCTGGTCTACAGCCATCCCGAAGTGACCCAAGTCGCGCCGCTCGACGGCTCCGGCGGACGCTTCCAGAACATCCTGTCCCCCGAGGAGCAGGCCAAGATGGAGGCCCGCGCCAAGAAGGGCGGCAAGGGCGCCGGCGGCGGCGGTCGCAAGACCGAGTTCGTCAACGTCACCGTGGTCGACGCCATCCCCGGCTATGTCACCGTGCCCACCGACTACACCCAGTCGATGGTCGAGGCCCTGCGTCGCCCCTACGCCGTGGCCGTCGACCAGACCGCGCTGAAGCGCCTGGGCGTCAAGAAGGGCGACAAGGCCCTCTATAACGGCAAGACCATCGAGATCGCCGTGGTCACCACCGGCTATCCCAACATCATCCAGCCCACCCTGGTGATGTCGCGCGACACCCTGCGGATGCTGGGCGAGGCCGACACCGGCCAGCGCGTCGGCCCGCTGATGGTCGAGATCCGCGACCCGGCCCGCGCCGAGATCGTCGCCGCCCAGCTGAACAAGAAGGCCGACGGCAAGTTTCGCGCCTGGACCCGTCAGGAACTGGCCGACGCCAATTCCAGCGCCATGCTGGACGACCAGATCATAGGCATCATGCTGGGCTTCTCGGCGTTCCTGGGCCTGCTGATCGGCGTCGCCATCACCTGGCAGACCCTGCGCGGCGCGATCATGGCCAACATCAAGGAGTTCGCCTCCCTGCGCGCCCTGGGCGTGTCGATGGGCGACCTGCGCAACATCGTCATGGAACTGAGCTTCTGGGTCGGCATCGTCGGCGTCGGCGCGGCCGGCCTGCTGACCTGGCTGGTCACCCTGCTGGCCAGCGCCGGCGGCGTGCCGATGTATTTCCCGCCGATCCTCATCATCATCGTCGCCGTCTTCCTGGTGCTGATCGCCATCCTGTCTGGCTTCCTGTCGCTGGGCATCCTGAAGAACAGCCAACCCGCGGACCTGCTGCGATGAGCAACGATCACAGCCACAAGCGCGGCCAGAGCGCTCTTTCCGCCCAGGGCCTGGTCAAGCGGTTCAAGACCGGCCGCACCTTCATCGAGGTGCTCAAGGGCGTGGACTTCGACGCCAAGCACGGCGACGTGACCATGGTCATGGGCCCCTCGGGCTCGGGCAAGTCGACCCTGGTGGCGGCGCTGTCGGGTCTGCTGAAGCCCGACGAGGGCAAAGTCTCGGCGCTGGAGGCCACCGACCTGTGGTCGCTGTCGTCGGGCAAGATCGACAAGTTCCGCCTGGATCACTGCGGCTTCATCTTCCAGGGTTTCAACCTGTTCCCTGCCCTGACGGCCAAGCAGCAGGTGATGACCGTGCTGAAGTACCAGAGCATCGGTCCTGGCGAGGCCGCGCGTCGCGCCCAGGCCGCGCTGGAGTCGGTGGGTCTGGGCCCGCGCGTCAACCAACGGCCTTCGGAACTGTCGGGCGGCGAGAAGCAGCGCGTGGCCATCGCCCGCGCCCTGGCCAAGAACCCGAACCTGATCTTCGCCGACGAACCGACCTCGGCCCTGGACGGCAAGAGCGGCGAGATCGTCATCAAGCTGCTGCGCGCCGCCGCCACCGAACGCGGCGCGGCCGTCATCTGCGTCACCCACGACCCGCGGTTGGAGGCCTATGCCGACCGCGTCATCCACATCGAAGACGGCCGGATCCTGGACGACGTGCGTAGAACGCCCGACGCCAATCCCGCGCCGCTCAGCCACTGACTTTTGGGGAAGACTGATATGCCCGGCTTTTTGCGCCGTCCCGCGTTCTGGATCGTCATCGTCGTCATCGCCCTGCTGGGCGGCGGCTTTTTCTACATGAAGGGCCAGGCGGCCGAGAAAAAGAAGAAGCTCGAGACCGCCGCCGCCCAGGAAGAGCCCAGCCCCTACGCCGCCATCGCCAACGGCAAGGCCGACGTCGAGGGCGGGGTCATCCAGGTAGCCGCGCGCCGCCAAGGCATCGTGCGCGAAGTCTTCGTGCAGGAAGGCGAAACCGTCGTGAAGGGTCAGTCCCTGGCCAAGCAGGAGGACGACGACGCCCGCCTGGCGGCGCAGACCTCTTCGGCCAACCTGGCCTCGGCCAAGGCCCAGCTGGCGCTGTACCAGGTGCAGCTGCGCACGGCCCAGCGCGAGTACAAGCGCCTGCAAGGCCTGGCGGCGTCCAACTTCGTGGCCGCCCAGAAGCTTGACGCCGCGCGCGACCAGATCGCCCAGGCCGAAGCCAATATCGGCGCCCAGCGGGCCGCGATCGGCGTCACCAGCGCCCAGCTCTCGCAAGCGCAATACAATCAGGAACTGACGGTGATCCGCGCGCCGGCCGACGGCCGCATCGCCCGCCGCTACGCCAATCCCGGCTCGGGCGCCTCGACCCTGAATGTCACCTCGATGTTCGATCTTGAGCCCAACACCCAGCGCATCGTCCGCGCCGAGATCGTCGAGGCCGACATCCCCAATGTCGCCACGGGTCAGGAAGTCGAGATCACGCCCGAGAGCGATCCCGACAAGGTCTATATCGGCAAGGTCCTGCGCCGCGCCGCCGTGTTCGGGGCCCGCAAGCTGGCCTCCGACGATCCCAGCCAGCGTAGCGACGAGCGCGTGGTCGAGGTGGTGGTCAGCGCCGACGGCGCCCCGCTGCTGGTGGGCCAGCGCGTGCTGGTCAAGTTCATGAAGCCCGGCAAGAAGGCCGGCGTGAAGCGCGACAAGCCCGCTCAGCCCGTCGCGGGCGGCATGACGAAGAAGAAGTAGTCAGCGTCGCGCGAAACGATCAGACGCCGGGCGGAACACCGCCCGGCGTTTTCGTTTTGGGTTAGGCCTTCCAGGCCCGCAGCCGCAGCGCGTTGCCGATGACGCTGACCGAGCTCAGGGCCATGGCCAGGGCCGACAGCTGCGGGGTCAAGGTCACGCCGAAGACAGGATACAGAACCCCCGCCGCGATCGGGACGCCGGCCGCGTTATAGACAAAGGCGAAAGCCAGGTTCTGGCGGATGTTGCGCATCACCGCCCGGGACAGCGACCGCGCCCGCACCACCCCCATCAGGTCGCCGTTCAGCAGGGTGACGCCCGCCGCCTCCAGCGCCACATCGGCGCCGCCGCCCATGGCGATCCCGACATCGGCGGCGGCCAGGGCCGGCGCGTCATTGACCCCGTCCCCCGCCATCGCCACCGAAGCGCCCTCGGCTTTCAGCCGTTCGACGACCAGAGCCTTGCGATCGGGCAACACACCGGCCTCGACCTCGTCGATCCCCAGCGCGCGCGCCACGGCCATGGCGGTGATGCGGTTGTCGCCCGTCATCATCAGCACCCTGACCCCCTGATCCTTGAGCGCCTTGATCGCGGCCCGGCTGGTCTCACGGATCGGGTCCTTGATCGCCAGTAGCCCGGCGACGACGCCGTCCAGGGCGACGAAGACGACCGTGGCCCCCTCGCCTCTCTGGGCGTCCGCCCGTTGGCTCAAGGCGCCGACCGAAATCGCCAGATCGGCCATGTAGGGCTCGGCGCCGATCGCGACGCGACGACCGTCCACCAGGCCCGTCACGCCCCGACCCACGGGAGAATCGAAGTCCGTGACCGCCCCGAGCGCCAGCTTTCGCCCCTCGGCGGCCTCGACAATGGCCTTGCCCAAGGGATGCTCGCTGCCCCGCTCGAGGCTGGCGGCCAGACGAAGAAGTTCGTCCTCGTTCACCCCCACGGCCTCCACAGCGCTCAGGACCGGGCGGCCTTCGGTAAGGGTGCCGGTCTTGTCGACCACCAGCACGTCCACCCCTTCCAGCCGCTCCAGGGCCTGGGCGTCCTTCAGCAGAATGCCGGCCTGGGCGCCCCGGCCCACCCCGACCATGATCGACATCGGCGTCGCCAGGCCCAGGGCGCAGGGACAGGCGATGATCAGCACACCGACGGCCGCCACAAGGGCGTTGGCCAGCCGGGGCTCGGGCCCCACCAGGACCCAGGCCGCGAAGGCGAGGGCCGAAGCCGCCATGACGATCGGTACGAACCAGGCGGCGACCCGGTCGGCCAGCCTCTGGATCGGCGCGCGCGAGCGCTGGGCCTGGGCGACCATGGCCACGATGCGCGACAGCAGGGTGTCGCGACCGACCCGATCAGCCCGCATGACGAACCCGCCGCTCTGGTTGATGGCCCCTCCCACCAGGCTGGAGCCCGCCTCCTTGAGCACGGGCATCGACTCGCCGGTGACCATGGCCTCGTCGACATGACCGCGCCCTTCCAGCACCACGCCGTCGACGGGGATCTTCTCACCCGGCCGGACGCGCAGGCGATCGCCGACGACGATGGCGTCGATGCCGACCTCCTCGTCGTCACCGTCGTCCCGCAGTCGGCGCGCGGTGCGGGGCGCCAGATCCAGCAGGGCGCGGATGGCCCCGCCGGTGCGTTCCCGCGCCTTCAGTTCAAGGATCTGGCCCAGCAGGACGAGTACGATGATCACGGCGGCGGCCTCGAAATAGACCGGCGCCTGGCCGTGATGCCCCCTGGCGCCGTGCGGTAACAGATCCGGCGCCAGGGTGGCGACCAGCGAGTAGAGGTAGGCCGCGCCGGTCCCCAGGGCGATCAGCGTGAACATGTTGAGGCTGCGCGCCAGGATCGAGGCCCAGCCCCGCTGGAAGAACGGCCACCCGGCCCACATCACCACCGGCGTCGTCAGGGCCAGCTGCAGCCAGGCGTTGGTCCGGTCGCTCCAGGGCGGCGTCAGGCCAAACAGGTGCCCGCCCATGTCGACGACGAACACCGGCAGGGTCAGGACCAGCGCGATCCAGAACCGCCGCGACATGTCCAGCAGCTCTGGATTGGGGGCGTCGTCCAGACTGGGCGCCTCGGGCTCCAGCGCCATGCCGCACAGCGGGCAGGCGCCCGGGCCGACCTGCCTGACCTCGGGGTGCATCGGGCAGGTGTAGAAGCGACCCGGGATGACGGGCTCGGGCGGTGTGGCCGCGGCGTCAAGATAGCGCTCGGGATCGGCGACGAACTTGGCCTGACACCCCGCCGAACAGAACCAGTGGTCCTCGCCGGCGTGGACATGGTGGTGCGCTGTGGTCGCTGGATTCACGTCCATCCCGCAGACCGGATCCTTGACCGTTCCGTCCGGCTTGGCGTGCGCGCCGCCACAACAGGCCTGGCCTTGATGGGTGGCTTTGCTGGGCATGACTATTCTCCTGAACCCCGCGCCCGGCTATATACCCCCTTAGGGTACCCCATCAAGTACCCCCATGGGGTATAAAATGCAGACTGACACCAAGGCCTCGGCCATAAAACGCCTGAACAGGATCGAAGGTCAGGTGCGCGGCCTGGCCAAGATGATCGACGAGGACCGCTACTGCATCGACGTGGTCACCCAGATCTCGGCGGTTCAGGCCGCCCTGCGCCGTGTGGAGGAAGAGATCCTGCGCGACCACATCGCCCATTGCGTCGAACACGCCATCCAGAGCGGCGACCCCGACGCCCAACGCGAGAAGATCGCCGAGCTGATCGCGGTGCTCGGCCGCAGCGGCCGCTGAGCTGACGTCTTGACGCCTTACCTCCCGCGCCGCACAAACGCGCCAAACCAAACACGTGTTTGAGGGAGACTAGGCATGTCGGACATCCGTTTTGACGGCAAGGTGGCGATCGTGACCGGCGCGGGCGGCGGCCTTGGCCGGCAGCACGCCCTGGAACTGGCCCGTCGCGGCGCCAAGGTTGTGGTCAATGACCTGGGCGGCAGCGTCGATGGCTCGGGCGGTTCGTCCGACGCGGCCCTGAAGGTGGTCGAGGAGATCAAGGCGGCCGGCGGCGAAGCCATCGCTCACGGCGCCTCGGTGACCGACGACGCGGGCGTCGCCAACATGGTCAAGACGGCCATGGACACCTGGGGTCGCATCGACATCCTGATCGCCAACGCCGGCATCCTGCGCGACAAGACCCTGACCAAGATGGAACTGGCCGACTTCGAGCTGGTCATGCAGGTCCACGTGTTCGGTACGTTCAAGCCGATCAAGGCCGTCTGGGACATCATGAAGGCCCAGGGCTATGGCCGTATCGTCGTCACCACATCGTCGTCGGGCATGTACGGCAATTTCGGTCAGTCCAACTATGGCGCGGCCAAGATGGCGGTGCTGGGCCTGATGAACACCCTCAAGCTCGAGGGCCAGAAGAACAACGTCCACATCAACGCCATCAGCCCGGTCGCCGCCACGCGCATGACCGAAGGCCTGATGCCGCCCGAGGTGCTGGAAAAGCTGAAGCCGGAATATGTCACCCCCGGCGTCGTGTATCTGGCCTCGGACGAAGCGCCCACGGGCGCGATCCTGACCGCCGGAGCCGGCGTGTTCGCCCTGGCGCGCATCTACGAGACCGAAGGCGTCTATCTGGGCGAAGGCGGGCTGTCGGCCGAAGAAGTGCGCGACAACTGGGCCCAGATCACCGCCGAAGACGGCCAGAAGGCCTATTTCAATGGCGGCGAACAAGGCCAGAAGTTCTTCCGCAAGATGGCGGGCGGCTAACAGTAGTCTTGCAATGAAAGTGACACCTTGAACGTCACTTTCTGACCAATACTGACAGAACAGTGATTGAAACGGGGCCCTGGAGGCCCCGTTTCTTTGACCAGTTCGACAAAATTCACCGCTATGCGAATAAATAGCAACGGTTTCTGACTGAATGCGCTAAAGGCCGCGCACTTCGGGCGCGATGAACGCTCGACGCACTTCTCCTCCCCAAGAAGGTCACGTCAGTCTCATGTCTATTTCGCGTATCAGCCTCGCCGCCGGCGTGGCCTTCGGCGTGCTTGTCGCCGCCACTCAAGCCTCGGCCTCGGCCTTCTACCTGCAGGAACAATCCGTCCGCGGCTCGGGCCGGGCCTATTCGGGCGAAGTGGCCGACACCGGCGTCGCCAGCCTGTGGTGGAACCCCGCCGCCATCGCCGGCGTCGAACACGCCGAGGTCTATGGCGGCCTGCACGGCATCCTGATCAATTCCGACGCCAATAACGACGGCTCGACCATCACCCGTCCCGGCCAGGCGACCACCGCCCTGTCCGGCACGAACCACGCCATCGATCCGCTCCTGAACGGCCTGCTGCCCAACCTGGGCGGCGCCTGGCGCCTGAACGACAAGATCGTGGTCGGCCTGTCGACCGCCGCGCCGTTCAACTTCACCACCAAGTACAGCCCGACCAGCATCGCGCGTTACGACGCGCTGAAGTCGCGCCTGACCTCGATCGATATCCAGGGCACCGTCGCCTACCGCCTGACCGACAATCTCGACCTGGGCGTCGGCGTCAGCGCCGAATACATGGACGCCAACCTGACCAACGCGCTGCCGCAGATCTCGCCGCTGCTGCCCGACACCGGCCGCCAGTCGCTGACCGGCGACGGCTGGGACTATGGCTGGAGCGTGGGCGCCCAGTATCGTCCGACCTCGACCCTCAGCCTGGGCGCCAGCTACCGCTCGCAGATCAAGCACACCCTCAAGGGTGAAGTCGGCGTCGCGGGCCTGCTGAGCCTGCTGGCCGCCAGCAACGGCGCGTTCGACGGCGAAGCCGAGATCACCACCCCCTGGGTCGCCTCGGTCGGCGGCCGCTGGACGGTCACGCCGAAAACCACTCTGAACGCCTCGGTCAGCCGCATCGGCTGGAGCGAGTTCGACGCCATCCGCGTCACCCGGGCCGCCGGCGTCACCGTGATCCCGCAGGGCTACAAGGACGTCACGACCATCGCAGTGGGCGTCGACTACCAGTACAGCCCGCGCCTGACGCTGCGCACGGGCGTGCAAAAGGATCCGACCCCGACTCCGGACGTCGGCCGCACCGCCCGCGTTCCGGACGGCGACCGCATGATGTACTCGACGGGCGCGACCTGGGCCGCCAAGCCGAACCTGAAGCTGGACGTCGCGGCGACCTATATCGACTTCGCCGACAGCGTCATCACCCGCAACGACACCTTCTACGCCGGCACCGCCGCGGCCACGGCGACCTCGCTGAAGGCCCAGGCCACCGGCTCGGGCGTCGTCCTGTCGGCTGGCGCCCGCTACAGCTTCTAGGTCTGATCGCTTCCAGACATGAAGAGGCCGCCCGGATCACTCCGGGCGGCCTTTTTCTTGTGCTCCCTTCCCCCCCCCATCAAGGGGGAAGGATTCTTCAGTTCTTCACCACGCCCCACAGCGTTTTCGCCGCCGCCGTGAACGCCCTGCCGGCCGCGCTGTCGGGCTTGCCCAGCACCACCGGCACGCCGCCGTCGCCGCCTTCGCGGACGGCCAGTTCGATGGGAATCTCCGCCAGCACCGGCACGCCCAGGGTCTTGGCTTCAGCCACCCCGCCGCCGGAGCCGAAGATCGGGATCGGGGCGCCGGTGGTCGGGTCGGCGAAGAAGGCCATGTTCTCGATCAGGCCCAGGATCGGGGTCGCGGTCTTGCCGAACATGATCGCGGCCCGGCGGGCGTCGATCAGGGCGATCTCCTGAGGCGTGGTGACCAGCACGACACCGTCGATGCGCAGCTTCTGCACCAGGGTCAGCTGCACGTCGCCGGTGCCGGGCGGCAGGTCGACCACCAGCACGTCCAGCGGCTGGGCTTCACTGCCCCAGGCCACGTCGTGGATCATCTGGCGGACGGCCGACGAGGCCATGGGCCCGCGCCAGATCATCGCCTTGCCCTCGTCGACCAGGAAACCGATCGACATGATCTTGATGCCGTGGGCCTCGAGCGGCTGCAGCTTGCCGTCCTCGAAGCTGGGCTCGCCGTCGACCCCCATCATGCGCGGCCCCGACGGGCCATAGATGTCGGCGTCCAGCAGGCCGACCTTCAGGCCCATGGCGTTGAAGGCGCAGGCCAGGTTGGTGGCGACGGTGGACTTGCCCACCCCGCCCTTGCCCGAGGCCACGGCGATCACGTGCTTCACGTGGGCCGGCTTCTCGGCTTCCGGCGGCGGGACCATGCGGGCCTGCGGGTCTTCCGAAACCTTGGCGCCCTTGCGCACCCGGGTCGCGCCCTCGGCAGCCTGGGCGGTCAGGACCACCTGGGCGACGTCGATCCCCGGCAGGGCGGCCAGGGCCTTTTCGGCGGCTTCCCGGACGGGCGCATAGGCGGCGGCCTTGGCGGCCGGGACCTCCAGCATGAAGCCGGCGCGACCGTTGCGAACGACCAGTCCCTGGACCAGACCCGCGGTCGCCAGACCCTGTCCGCTGACCGGATCGACGATGCGATCGAGCGCCGCGCGGGCGTCGTCGAGGGCGGGGGAAGCAGAGCCGGTCATGTCTATGTCTTGCCTTGTGCGGCGGGGGTCCTCATATCCGCGTGTGGGGGATGTTTTACAACCCCACTGAAAACAAGCCGACGGGAAGACGACGCCGCCCATGCCGTGGAACGACAATGCTGGCCCTGGTCCCTGGGGTTCTCCGCCGCCGACTGGCGACAAGGACAACTCTGATCGACCGGGTCCCGGCTCGCGCCGGCCGCCTGGCGGTCCAAAGGACCAGGGTCCGATCGACCTGAATCAGGTCCTGGAAGACCTGAACGCGCGCCTGCGCCAGCATTTCCAAGGCCCCGACCGTCCGCGCGCCGTCGCCACGGCGGCCGCCGCGGTTGTGGCTCTTTGGGCCCTGACGGGCGTCTATGTGGTTCAGCCCAACCAGCAGAGCGTGGTCTCGACCTTCGGCGCCTATTCGCGCGTCGCCGGTCCGGGCCTTCGCTATCACCTGCCCTTCCCGATCGAGTCGGTCGAGAAGGTCGCCGTCACCGAGATCCGCACCACCGACATCGGCGCGGCGGGCGCGGAAGGCGGCGAGGAACGCCTGATGCTGACCAGCGACGAGAACATCGTCGACCTGGCCTTCTCCGTGCAGTGGCGGGTCTCCGACGCCCCCAAGTACCTGTTCAACGTGCGCGACCCCGACGCCATGATCCGCGCCGTCGGCGAAAGCGCCATGCGCGAGGCGGTGGGCAAGACCGCCCTCACCCCGATCCTGACCACCGGCCGCGCCCAGCTTCAGATCGAGGCCGAGCGGCTGATGCAGCAGATCCTGGATCGCTACGACGCCGGCGTCTTCGTCGAGAGCGTGCAGATCCAGACCGCCACCCCGCCGCCGCCGGTCATCGACGCCTTCCGCGACGTGCAGCGCGCCAGCCAGAACGCCCAGTCCGCCGCCAACGTCGCGCGCGGCCAGGGCGCCCAGATCGTGCAGCAGGCCAAGGGCTATCGCGAGCAGGTCGTGCGCGAAGCCGCCGGTGAAGCCGCCCGCTTCAACCAGGTCTATGACCAGTACAAGCTGGCGCCGGCCGTGACGCGCGAGCGCCTCTATATCGAGACGATGCAGCGCGTGCTGGCCAACTCCAACAAGGTCATCATCGACAACAAGGGCGCCAGCGCCCCGGTGATCCTGCCGCCCGACGCCTTCCGACCCAAGTCGGCCACCATCGTCAAGTCCGTCGACGGAGCTGTCCAATGACCCGTCCGCAAAGCCGCCTCGCGACCCTTGGCGTCGCCGCCGGCGCCCTGCTCGTCCTGCTGGGTTCGACCATCTATCAGGTGGATCAGCGGCAGCAGGCCCTGGTCGTCCGCTTCGGCGACCCGATCCGCGTCGTGCGCGCCCCGGGCCTGCACCTGAAGGCCCCGTTCCTGGATCGCGTCATCAAGTTCGACAACCGCAACATCGCCCTCAACGCCGATCAGGAAGAGGTGATCGCCGCCGACCAGGAGCGCCTGGTGGTCGACGCCTTCGTCCGTTACCGGATCACCGACCCGCGCCAGTTCTACAAGACCCTGCGCGACGAGACGGTGGCCCATGACCGGCTGGAGCGGATCGTCAACGCCTCGCTGCGCCAGACCATCGGCCGCGCCAATTCCGAAGAAGTGATCGCCGGCAAGCGCGCCCTCGTCATGGCCGCCATCCGCGACGAGGTCGGCCGTCAGGTCCGCGCCTCCAATCTGGGCGTCCAGATCATCGACGTGCGGATCAAGCGCGCCGACCTGCCCGAGGCTAACCAGAAGGCGGTGTTCGAGCGCATGCAGACCGCACGCCAGCAGGAAGCGGCCCAGACGCGCGCCATCGGCGAGCAGCAGAAGCGCGAGATCGTCGCCACCGCGACCGAAGAGGCCGAGAAGATCCGGGGCGAAGGCGACGCCAAGCGCGCCGAGCTGTTCGCCTCAAGCTTCGGGCGCGATCCCAGCTTCGCGGCCTTCTACCGCTCGATGCAGGCTTATGAGGCGTCGCTGGGTCAGGGAGACACCACCCTGGTGCTTTCGCCTGACAGCGCCTTCTTCAAATACTTCCAGAAGGGCCCGCAGGGTTAGTAGGATCAGGGGCCGCGGGATTCGCTTCCGCGGCCCTTTTTCTTGCCCAGGACACCCCATGCGTCGCTTCGCGGTCTTCGCCTGCCTTATCGCCTGCCTGACCGCCGGCCCCGCCTTGGCCGCGCCGCGGGAGGTGCGGGTGGTGATCGTCACCGCCTTCGAAATCGGCGAGGACACCGGCGACAAGGCCGGCGAGTTTCAGGCCTGGGCCCAGGTCATGCCGCAGAAGATCCCGTTCAAGGCGGGCTTCCGCGACCTGCGCTATGATCCGGCCAAGAAGACGCTGCTGCTGTCGACCAGCATGGGCACCAATCGCGCGGCGATCTCGACCATGGCCCTGGGCCTGGATCCGCGTTTCGATCTCTCCAAGGCCTACTGGCTGGTCGCCGCCATCGCCGGGGTGAACCCCAACCAGGGCTCGGTCGGCTCGGCCGCCTGGATCGGCGCGGTGATCGACAGCGACTTCGGCTACGCGATCGACCCGCGCGAGACCCCCAGGGACTGGGCGATCGGCCAGATCCCCTTCCAGCGCAAGGCGCCCTATGAAGGGCCCGCGCCTTCGGACAACGAGAACCTGTTTCCGCTGAACACCGGCCTGCGCGACTGGGCGTTCGACCTGACGCAAGGCGCGGCCATCCCCGACAATGACGCCCTGAAGGCCCTGCGCGCGCCTTATGCCGGCCTGCCCCGCGCCCAGACGCCGCCGATGGTGCTGAAGGGCGACGAGGTCAGCGGCCAGGCGTTCTGGCACGGCGCGATCCTGAACAAGCACTACGAGGCCTGGGCCAATTACTGGACGGGCGACCAGGACGGCTTCGTGATGACGGGCATGGAAGACACCGGCGTGATCGCGGCGCTGGACGCCCTGGGCCGCGTGGGCCGGGTCGATCCCAAGCGGGTGCTGGTGCTGCGCACAGCCAGCAACTACACCACCCCGCCGCCCGGCGGCGACGCTGCGGCCAATCTGCTGGGCGAGCATACCGGCGTGCCGGCCCTGCAGTCGTCGCTGGACGCGGCCTTCAAGGTCGGCGGCGTGGTCGTCGATGAGCTGTCGAAGAACTGGCCGCGCTACGCGGATACGGTTCCGGCAACCCGCTAGCGGGCGCACCGGCGGGTCTGACGCCTATTCGACGACCTTGCGCTGCATCGGGGCCAGCTTGGCCAGCAGCCTGTTCTGGG
Source organism: Caulobacter sp. (assembly GCF_965279145.1). Lineage (NCBI taxonomy): Bacteria > Pseudomonadati > Pseudomonadota > Alphaproteobacteria > Caulobacterales > Caulobacteraceae > Caulobacter > Caulobacter sp. The sequence continues at coordinate 3,067,102 of NZ_OZ257139.1, read as the reverse complement.
CGAAGAAGGGCACCTTCTCCTTGTCCATCGCCCACTGCAGGTTCTCGACCAGCGCGTTGAAGTCCCTGTTCAGGACGCCCATGTCCTTGTGGACCGCCGCCATGTCGCGGCCGGTGTAGACGCAGCCTCCGCCCAGCACGTAGCAGAACTGCTCGGCCAGGGTCCGCTTCAGGCGCGGGACGTCGGTGGTGGCGAAGATCTCCTTGATGCGCGGGTCGACCACGCTGCGATCGACCAGGTCGGCGGCGATCCGCGCCAGGCCGTCCTTGCCGTGGAAGGCGTCGAAGGTCGCCGTGTCGGCCAGCGGCGCGGCGCCGGCGTTGGCGGACGACTGCACATAGGGATCCACGGGCTTTTCGCCGGCCGGAACGTCCTGGGCCAGGGCGGCGCCCGACAGGCCCAGGGTCATGACAGCCGCCAGGGCCGCGCTCTTGGTGAAATGACGCATCCTGCGCGCTCCTAGAAGCCGGCCTGCAGCGAGATGTAGAGGCCCCGCTGATTCCTGAAGGTGGCGATGTCGCCCAGATCGACATAGGCGGCGGTCACCGACACCGTCTTGTTGATCGCATAGGCGGCGAACAGGTCGGCCCAGTCGTCTTCCCTGGCGAAGCCGAGGTTGCTGGGCTTGGTGCGATACTCGGCGCCGACCACCAGGCGCTTGCTCAGCAGCACACCGGCCGAGCCTTCGAACTGGGCCTGGTAGCTGTCGTTCCGATCGCCGCCGAAGCCCAGCAGTCCGGTCTGGTTGGCCTTGGTCAGGCGCGCCGCGCCGCTCAGCACCAGGCTCTGGTTCAGCAGAAGCTTGGTGGCCGCGACGTAATAGTCGACGCCGCTGTCCTTCTTGCCGCCGACGGCGCGAATGACGGCGTCCTGATTGTTCTTCTTGTACTGCGCGCCGACCGAGACCTGGGGAACCCAGCTATCCTGGCCGTAGACCGCGTCGCCCAGCACCCTGACCTTCACGCCCAGCACGTCCTGCTTGAAGGTGAAGCCCTTGCCCAGGCCAAGCTTCGCGCCCGTGGGGCCGGTGTCGAATTCCTGGCGAGCGGCCGACAGCTCGACCCGGTCATAGAGACCAACCGCGCCGCCATAGGCGCGCAGCTTGTAGTCTGAAACATCAACAGAGGTGGCGTGCACCTTGCCGCCGATCCCGTCGCGGGTTTCGTTGCCGGCGATGACGCCCCAGGTCGAAAGGCCGCCGCCCGCGCCGCCTTCCAGGGCGCTGACCCCGCCGGTCAACAACAGCTTGCCGCCGGTCTGGATCTCGCCCGCGCGGGCGCCCCCGGCGAGCGACAGGGCGCCGGCCAGGACGCAGCCCAGCCCGATCGCCTGTTTCAGGTGAAGTTCCATTTCGCCCTCTTCGCCCGCCCGGCGCCTGACTTGCCGACGGCGGAGAGTCGATGAGAAGACTTTACAGAACCTTTCGTGAGTAACAGCGCCACACAACTGAAGCAGACGGGCGCAAGACTGTTGTTAACGCCGATTTCATCCGAGGCGGGTTAGTCCTGAGAGATGAAATTCGCCGCGACACTTCTCATGGTTGCGCTCATGGGCGGAAACGCCCTGGCAGGCAGCCTGACCGTGACGGTCCGCGGCGCCGACGGCAAGCCCGTGCCTGACGCCGTGGTCACGGCTTATCCGGGCGGCCAGCCCACCAAGGGACCGATCAAGTTCCCATGGCCCTACCGCGTCGCCCAGCAGAACATCCAGTTCACGCCGTTCGTGCTGATCGTACCGGCGGGCGCGGAGGTCTCATTCCCGAACCTCGATAAGGTTCGCCATCACGTCTATTCCTTCTCGGCGGGCAACAAGTTCGAGCTGAAGCTCTACGGCCACGAGGAAAACCGCACCGTCACCCTGCCCGCCGTCGGCGTGGCGGCGATCGGCTGCAACATCCACGATCAGATGGTGGGCTTCATCAAGGTGGTCGACACCCCCTATGCGGCCAAGACCGACGCCTCCGGCGTGGCGACCCTTCGCGACATTCCCAACGGCGCCGTCGTGGCGCGGGTCTGGCACCCGTATCTGCGCGGCATGAAGAACGAGAAGACCCTGTCGTCGACCTCGGTCGGCCCAGACACCCGCGAGGCGGTCTCCATCGAGATCCGCGCGCCCGCGCCGCACTGAGTATCGCCGTGTTCCATCGCCTGCAGACCAAGCTGACTGTTCTCTATGCCGGGCTGTTCGCCCTGGCGCTGAGCTTGGTCGCGGTCGCGGTCTATCTGGCGATCGCGGGCAACGCCCAGCAGGCGGTGCGCCAGGAACTGGCCGCCAGCGGCACCGTCTTCGACCGTGTCTGGGCCCTGCGCACCCAGCGCCTGCAGGACGGCGCCGACCTGCTGTCACGCGACTTCGGCTTCCGCGCCGCCGTCGCCACCCACGATGTGCCGACCGTGGAGTCGGCGATCAGCAATCTGCGCCGGCGCATGGGCCTGGATCTGGCCTTCATCGTGGGCATGGACGGCGACGTGGTCGGCGTCGACGCCTCCCAGCTGGATGTCGAGAAGCTGTGGACCGCGCTGGACGCCCAGGACGGCGCGCAGGGCGTGTTTGTCGTCAACGGCGCGCCCTACCAGGTGATCTCCGCGCCGATCATGGCCCCCACCCTGACCAGCTGGATCGTGTTCGCCGCCAAGCTGGACAACACCGAAATGCTGGCGCTGGAGCGCCTGTCGGCCATCGCTCTCGACGCCCAGGTCTTCGATCGCCGCGGAAGCCGGTGGATCACCGACAACGCGGGCTTTGATCCCGACCTGATGGGCGCCCATGTCGAAAAGGCCCTGCGCGACAAGATCCGCGAGCCCAGCCTGCTGAAGACCGGCGGCCAGGGCAATCTGGTGCTGGTCAAGCCGCTGAAGGCGCTCGGCCAGGATGGCGCGGCCGCTCTCGTGCTGCGCTACCCGATGGCCCAGGCCATGGCGCCGTATCGCCCGTTGTTCGCCGCCGTGGTGATCGCCGGCCTGATCGGCGCGATCCTGGTGGCGGCGGGCAGTTGGGCCCTGTCACGCGGCCTGGCCCGCCCCATCGCCGCCCTGGACGACGCCGCCCGCCGCCTGCAGCGCGGCGAGGACGTGCGGGTCGAGGTCCAGACCCAGGACGAGATCGGCCGCCTGGCCGAAAGCTTCAACCTGATGGCCGCGGAGATCCGCGGTCGCGAAGCGACGATGATCCGCCAGGCCTTGCATGACGAAGAAACCGGTCTCGCCAACCGCCGGGCCCTGGAGCGCGAGATCACCGCCCGACTGGCTCAGGTCGCGCCCGGACGTCAGGTCGTGATCGGGGCCCTGGGCCTGGACCGCTTCGCCGCCGTGCGCAGCGCCATTGGCTATGAGCTGGCCACCGCCCTCATCGCCAAGATCGGTGAGCGGCTGGTGACTATTTCTCCCGGACTGATGGTCGGCCGCCTGACAACCTCCATCCTCTGCGTGATCTCGCTGGTGGATGACGCCGACAAGGCGGTGCTGCGGATCGAGGACCTGATCCCGGCCCTGGAGCCCCCTGTCCTGGTCGGCGGCGAGCTGGTCGACATCCACATGACCCACGGCGTGGCCGCCGCGGGGCGCGACGAGATGGACGCGGCCCGCCTGATCGAACGCGCCTTGATCGCCCTGGACCAGGCCCGCGCGGCGCACCGCAAGGTCATGGTCTTCGACGCCGTCGCCTATGGCGACCCCGCCGCCAACCTTTCGCTGATGAGCGAGATGCTGGACGGCGTCCGCACCGGGGCCCTGTTCCTGAACCACCAGCCCAAGCTCGACCTGCGCACGGGCAAGATCACCGGCGTCGAGGCGCTGGTCCGCTGGAACCATCCGACGCGGGGCATGATGCGCCCGGACCTGTTTGTGGAAATGGCCGAGGAAACCGGCCACATCCGCGCGCTGACCGACTTTGTCCTGACCCAGGCCATCGCCGACCAGAAGCAGCTGCGCGCCGCCGGCCAGGACCTGCTGATGTCGATCAACATCTCCGGCCGCCTGATCGACGACGCCGACTTCGCCGACCGGGCCATTGAACAGGTGGCGCGCGAGGGCGCCCGCGTCTGCTTCGAGATCACCGAGACCGCCGTGATCGGCAATCCGGACGTGGCCCTGGGCGTGCTGGAACGCTTCGACGCCGCCGGCATCCAGGTCTCGATCGACGACTACGGCTCGGGCCTGTCGTCCCTGGCCTATCTCAAGCAGATCCGCGCCGACGAGTTGAAGATCGACAAGGCCTTCGTCCTGTCGCTGCAAGCCGGAAGCAAGGACGCCCTGCTGGTCAAGTCGACCGTCGACCTGGCCCACAGCCTGGGCATGAAGGTCACGGCCGAGGGCGTCGAGACCCGCGAGGCCTTGGCCGTGCTGCAACTGATGGGCTGCGATATCGCCCAAGGTTATCGCATCGCCAGGCCGATGGCGCTGGACGCGCTGACGACCTTCCTCGACGGCTGGTCGATCGAACTGCCGGCTGACGTCGAAGGCGGCGCGCTCAAGCAAGCCTCGTCAGCAATCTAAGCCAAAACAATCTTGTCATCCCGGCCGCAGCGAAGCGGAGAGCCCGGACCCAGGAGCCAACGTAACGCGGCTGCCCCTGGGTCCCGGATCGGCTACGCCGTCCGGGATGACAAGCTTTTTGATAGCTTGAAAACTCAGCCGTTCAGGCCGACGCCTTCAACAGATCAAGCACCACGTGCAGGCTGTCGGCGATGTGGATGCACTTGTCGTGCATCTCCTCGTTTGGATCGAGGATGTCGGGCACCATCACGGTCATCATGCCGGCGGCATGGGCCGCGCGGACGCCGGGATGGGAATCCTCCAGGGCCAGGCAGCCCAGCGGCGCGATCCCGATCCGGCGGGCGGCTTCCAGATAGGGGTCTGGATGCGGCTTGTGCCGGGTGACGTCGGCATGGGCCACCACCGCGTTGAAGCGTCCCAGAAGGTCGAAGCGGCCCAGATACTTCTCGACCGAGGCGATGCCATTCGAGGTGGCGATGGCCCGCGGCAGGCCGATATCGTCCAGATAGTCGAGAATCTCGACAACCCCGGCCTTCAGCTTGGTCTCGGCCTCCAGCAGGTCCTCGACGTCGGCCCAGACACGCTCGAAATAGGCCTGGACCGGGAAGTCCACACCGTACAGGTCGCGCAGAAGCAAGGCGCTTTGCGGGTTGGTCTTGCCCACCATCGCCGCATAGATCTCGCCGGTGAACGTGATGCCGAACGTCGCGCCGGCCTCGATCATGGCCGCGCGATAGACGATCTCGGTGTCCAGCAGCAACCCGTCCATGTCGAAGACCACCGCCTCGACGCGGCGGGGAAAGCTCACGAAACAAACTCCGAGGCCTTGTAACCCTGGAAGTAGAGCAAGGCCGTCAGGTCGGCGTGGTCGACCTTGGCGTGGGCCTGGGCCGCGACAATCGGCTTGGCGCGATAGGCGACGCCCAGGCCGGCGACCTCGATCATCGCCAGGTCGTTGGCGCCGTCGCCCACGGCCAAGGCGTCGGCTGGGGTCAACCCCAGAGCGGCGGTCTCTTCGCGGAGGGCCGCCAGCTTGGCCTCCTTGCCCAGGATCGGCTCGCCCACCTGGCCGGTCAGCTTGCCGTCCGCTTCGATCAGGGTGTTGGCGCGGTTCAGATGGAAGCCCGCCGCCGCCGCCACGCGACTGGTGAAGAAGGTGAAGCCGCCCGACACCAGGGCGCAGCGGGCGCCGTGGGCGGCCATGGTTTCGACCAGGGTCTTGGCCCCGGGATTGAGGCGCACGCGCTGGTCGTAGCAGGTCTGCAGCGCGTCGACCGACAGGCCCGCCAGCATCCCAACACGTTCACGCAGCGCGCCCTCGAAGGCCAGTTCGCCGCGCATGGCCCGCTCGGTGATCTCGGAGACCTTGTCCTTGACCCCCGCGAAGTCGGCCAGCTCGTCGAGGCATTCGACATTGATGATGGTGGAGTCCATGTCGGCGATCAGCAGGCGCTTGCGACGGTTCTCGCCGGAGGTCACCGCGAAATCGACCGGCAGACCCTCGGTCGCGGCCTCGACCGCCGCGAGCAGTTCGCCGGGATCCCCATCGGTCGCGATCTCGACCGCGTCCGGACCCAGAACCTCCCCCGGGCCACGATCGAAGAGAGCGACGGCGCGCGCCAGGGCGCTGGCGTCGGGGCTGACGAAGACGACGATCTGGACCATGGCGCGGGGCGTAGACCGGCGCGCCGTCGAGATCAACCTTCACGGACCGTCGATTGATGCTAAGGCCAAGCCCGGCGCGAAACCCGAGGGACCCGATGGCCGAGCCGCGAAACGAGACTCTGGCGGCGCGGCCCGGCTTGACCCGCGCCCCTCGCCGAAGAAGGGTTGGCCCATGAGCGCACCGCCCATCACCCTGATCGCCGGCCCCACCGCCAGCGGCAAGTCGGCCCTGGCGCTGAAGCTGGCCCGCGAGATCGGCGGCGAGATCGTCAACGCCGACTCCATGCAGATCTATGCCGGCCTGCGCGTCCTCACGGCCGGCCCGACACAGGAGGAACTGGCCCAGGCGCCGCACCATCTGTTCGGCGTGGTCGACGCCGCCGAAGGCTGGTCGGTGGCCAAGTGGCTGGAGGCGGCGATGGTCGCCCTGCGCGACATCGACCATCGCGGACGCCCGGCCATCATTGTCGGCGGCACCGGCCTCTATTTCCGCGCCCTGACCCATGGCCTGGCCGACGTGCCGGCGGTCTCGGAAACCCAGCGTGAGATTTCCGGTCTGCTCTACGCCGCCCAGGGCGAGCACGAGTTTCGCGACGCCCTGGCCCGGCTGGACCCCGAAGCCGCCGAGCGAATCGAGGTCGGCGATCGCCAGCGCCTGGTCCGCGCCCACGCGGTGGCCGTCGCCACCGGCCGCTCGCTGACCGCCTGGCAGACCGACACCCGTCCAGCCCTGGCGCCGGGCAGCTGGAAGGGGGTTGTGCTGGATCTGCCGCGCGCCGAACTCTACGCCCGCTGCGACGCCCGGTTCTCGACCATGGTCGAGGGCGGCGCGCTGGAAGAGGTGGCCGCCATGGAGGCCCGGGGGCTGAACGGCGCCTTGCCCGCGCTCAAGGCCGTCGGCTATCGCGAGCTGGCCGCTCACCTGCGCGGCGAGACGACCCTGGACCAGGCGCTGGACGCCGCCCGGCAGGAAACCCGCCGCTACGCCAAGCGCCAGCTCACCTGGTTCCGGAACCAGACGCCGGACTGGGCGCGGGTTTCGGCGACTGATCCGCAATCCTAAGGAACATCAATGTCCGACCTCAACGCCCTCGCCGAACGCGTCGCCCACCGCCTAACCGAACGCGGCGAGACCCTGGCCATCGCCGAGTCCTCGGCCGGCGGCCTGATCTCGGCCGCCCTCCTGGCGGTGCCGGGGGCCTCGAAGTTCTATGTCGGCGGGGCGGTCGTCTATACGGCCCGGGCCCGCCTGACCCTGATGGACATTCCGCAGAAGGCGATGGACGGTCTGCGCTCGGCCAGCGAGCCCTACGCCGCCCTGCTGGCCCGTGTGGCGCGCAAGAACCTCAAGGCCACGTGGGGCCTGTCGGAAACCGGCGCGGCCGGGCCGGACGGCAACCGCTATGGTGACCTGCCAGGCCATTGCTGCATGGCCGTCGCGGGCGAGGACACCGCCGTCAGCGCCACCCTGGAAACCGGCAGCGACGACCGGCCCGCCAACATGCAGGCCTTCGCGGCGGCGGCGCTGAAGCTGCTGCTCGACACGCTGGAAGCCTGAATCGGGACAAAAAGGCACATCCTTGCCGCCAACCCTGCCTTGACGGCCCTCCGAACGCATGGCATCACCCTTTCCGTAGCTTTGGAGCAAGACTCGTGCGCAAAACCATGATCGTACTTATGGAGCGGCTGTCCGCGATGTGACCTTGAAGTCACGTCGTAGTTCAGTCGCGCGCGCAAAGGTCCTTCGGGACCTTTTTTCTTTTCAGCCCAGCCCTTCCGCACCCCCTACGGACCGCCCCCTTTTCGGACAACTGCCATGACCGCCCACCAGACCATCGAGAGCCCGGCCCCCGCCGACACCGCCTCCCGCGCCATGACCGGCGCCGAGATCGTGGTTCGCGGCCTCGTGGACCAGGGCGTCGAGGTTCTGTTCGGCTATCCGGGCGGCGCCGTCCTGCCGATCTATGACGCGCTGTTCCACGAGCCACGCCTGCAGCACATCCTGGTTCGCCACGAACAGGGCGCGACCCACGCGGCGGAAGGCTATGCGCGCAGCTCGGGCAAGCCGGGCGTGGTCCTGGTCACCTCGGGCCCGGGCGCGACCAACGCCATTACCGGCATCATGGACGCCCTGATGGACTCCATCCCGATGGTCGTCATCACCGGCCAGGTTCCCACGCACCTGATCGGCACCGACGCCTTCCAGGAGGCCGACACCGTCGGCATGACCCGCTCGTGCACCAAGCACAACTATCTGGTCAAAGACGTCCGCGACTTGCCGCAGATCATCCACGAGGCCTTCAAGATCGCCACCACGGGCCGCCCCGGCCCGGTGCTGATCGATATCCCCAAGGACGTCCAGTTCGCCAAGGGCGAATACTATGGCCCGACCGAGGTCGGCTCGACCCACGCCTATTCGCCCAAGACCAAGGGCGACCAGGGCCGCATCGCCGAAGCCGCCAAGCTGATCGCCCAGGCGCGCCGGCCGATCTTCTATACCGGCGGCGGCGTCATCAACGCCGGTCCCCGCGCCAGCGCGTTGCTGCGCGAGTTCCAGGCCCTGACCGGCGCGCCGGTCACCTCGACCCTGATGGGCCTGGGCGCCTTCCCGGCCGCCGATCCGGCCTGGCTGGGCATGCTGGGCATGCACGGCACGTTCGAAGCCAACAACGCCATGCACGATTGCGACGTGATGATCTGCGTCGGCGCCCGCTTCGACGACCGCGTCACGGGCCGGCTGGACGCCTTCTCGCCGGGCAGCAAGAAGATCCACATCGATATCGACGCCTCGTCGATCAACAAGAACGTCCGCGTCGACCTGCCGATCGTCGGCGACGCCGCCAGCGTGCTCGAGGATCTGATCGCCGCCTGGAAGGCCGCCGGCCATCAGCCGAACAAGGCCGCCCTGACCGACTGGTGGGCCCACATCGACACCTGGCGGGCCCGCCAGTGCCTGAACTACCGGCGCTCGGAAACCACGATCAAGCCGCAGTACGCCATTGAGCGCCTGTATGAACTGACCAAGGCCAAGGACGTCTACATCACCACCGAAGTCGGCCAGCACCAGATGTGGGCGGCGCAGTTCTTCCGCTTCGAGGAACCCAATCGCTGGATGACTTCCGGCGGCCTGGGCACCATGGGCTACGGCCTGCCCGCCGCGCTGGGCGTGCAGTTGGCCCATCCGGGCGCCCTGGTCGTCGACATCGCCGGCGAAGCCTCGATCCAGATGTGCATCCAGGAACTGTCGACGGCGATCCAGTTCGACCTGCCGGTCAAGATCTTCATCCTCAACAACGAATGGATGGGCATGGTCCGCCAGTGGCAGCAGCTGCTGCACGGCGAGCGCTACAGCCACTCCTATTCCGACAGCCTGCCCGACTTCGTGAAGCTGGCCGAGGCCTATGGCGCCGTCGGCATCCGCTGCTCGGATCCGGCCGAACTGGACGGCAAGATCCTGGAGATGATCAATAGCGACAAGGTCGTGGTCTTCGACTGCCGCGTCGAAAAGCACGAGAATTGCCTGCCGATGATCCCCTCGGGGAAGGCCCACAACGAGATGATCATGGGCGACGTCGAGGACATCGGCAACGTCATCGGCGAGGATGGCGCCGGGCTGGTCTAAGGCCCTCGCCCTTCGGCTCCTCTTTGCATAGAAGCGATTCATGACCAGTCAAACCGCCTCAGGCTCCGCCTACGACATGCCCACCGCCTCCCAGGTCGAGCAGACGGCGACCTTCGCCCTGCTGGTCGATAACGAGCCGGGCGTGCTGCATCGAGTGGTCGGGCTGTTCGCCGCGCGGGGCTACAACATCGAGAGCCTGACGGTCGCCGAGACCGATCACAAGGCGCACACCAGCCGCATCACGGTGGTCACGCGCGGCACGCGCCACACCCTCGACCAGATCGAGGCGCAGCTGCACAAGGTGGTCAGCGTTCGCCGTGTTCATGACGTGACCCGCGACCCCAACGGCGTCGAGCGCGAACTGGCCCTGGTCAAGGTGCGCGGCTCCGGGGCCGATCGGGTCGAGGCCCTGCGGATCGCCGACATCTTTCGCGCCAAGCCGGTGGACACCACGCTGGAAAGCTTCGTCTTCGAGATCTCGGGCGCGCCGTCCAAGATCGACAAGTTCCTGGACCTGATGCGCCCCCTGGGCCTGGTGGAACTTTCCCGCACCGGGGTGCTTTCCATCGAGCGGGGCGTCGAAGGCATGTAGCGGAGTGCGGCGATGAGCCTGATGGGTCTGATCGCGGGACTTGTTCTCGCCGGCCAGCAGCTCGCGCCGCCCGTGACGCCCGCGCCACCGACACCTGATCTGGCGATCTGGTGGTCGCCCGAAATCCCGAGACCGTCGCCCGAAGCCGACCCGCTGTATGGCCGTCGGCTGGGACGCCACGAGACGCCCGTACCGATCGACAACGGCGTCGACACCCTGCTCTACCGCCTGTGGGGCCTGCAGCCGCTCCAGACCCAGCTTGTCCGGCGCGGCGAAATGATCCTCGAGGTCTGGGCGAGGCCCGCGCGTGGCGTGCGGCAGGCGGTGATCCGCGTCACCCTCCGTCGCGACGGCCGCGCCTTCGTCCAGGCTCGCGCCGGCCTGGGCTGCTGCGCGCCAGAGATCGACCGGCGAGTCGACATCAACGCCGAACTGCCCCGCGAACGGATCCCGGCCCTCAAGGCCCTGGCCAGCCATGCGATGTGGAGCCAGCCGCGTGACGTGACCGTCGACTATGGCGGCGGCGGCGTATCGGCGGTCTGCCTGGATGGCGTGGCGTGGGACATCACCCTGCTGGTCGCCGGACAGGCGCGGCATCTTCGCCGGGCCTGCGACGACGCCGAGGTCGGCTCGATCACCGACGCCCTGACCCTGGCCCTGAGCGCGGCGCTCGGTCGGGACGCCCGCTTCGACGCGGTGTTTCCGCGCGGCGCGAACCTGTCGCGCCAGACGCAGGCCTACGATCAGTTGATCGCCTCTGGCGGGCGCCTGAGGCCGAGCGACAACGCGCGGCCGCAGCCACCGGCCGTTCCGCCGCCACCCGACGACGAGACCGGGGACCCGGCGTCAGGCGCGCCCGCTCCGGAAATCCCCAAACCTTAGGCGCCGACCATCTGGTCCGGTTGCTCGCGCAGGCGGGCGGCGTCCCTCAGCGGCGGCGCGCCGAACAGGCGGGCATATTCACGGCTGAACTGCGAAGGGCTGTCATAGCCCACGGTGTGGCCGGCCGTGGCGCAGTCGAGGCGCTGCACCAGGATCAGCCGCCGCGCCTCCTGCAGGCGAAGTTGCTTCTGATACTGCAGGGGCGAGAGCGCGGTCACCGCCTTGAAGTGCTGGTGCAGGGCCGAGGCGCTCATCCGGGCTTCGGCGGCCACATCCTCGATGCTGAAGGGCTGGGAGAAGTTGCGCTTGATCCAGCCGATCGCGCGGTTGATCTGGCGCAGCCGGCCGTCGGCGCGGGCGATCTGGGCCAGACGCGCCCCATGCTCGCCGGTCAGCAGGCGATAGAGGATCTCGCGCTCGATCAGCGGCGCCAGCACCGGCGCGTGCTCGGGCGCCTCCATCAGCCGGACCATGCGGCAGACGGCGTCGAACAGCTCCGGCGTCATCGCGCCGGCCGACATGCCGCCGACCAGAGGCGCGGACGCGTCCAGTCGGGCAGCCATTCCCGTCTCCATGATCATCTCGCTGATCATGTTCGGGTCCAGGGTGATGCGGAAGCTGAGATAGGGAGCCTCGGGCGAGGCCTCGATCACCTGCCCGACCACCGGCACATCGACCGAGGCCAGGAAAAAGTTGCGGTCGTCGTAGTGGTGCACGACGTCGCCCACCAGCACCCGCTTGCGGCCCTGGGCCAGCACGCAGAAGGCCGGTTCGTGCACGGCGTGCATCGGTTCGCTGGGCTGACTTACGCGATAAAGGCCGATGCGCGGGCCGCAGCAGGTGTCATGCGGGCCTTCGTTCGGCGTGAATCGTTCAATCAGGGCGGCCAGCGCCTCGCGCGTGCTCATGGAATTTCCATTGTTTGCTTGAGGCTATTGGTAAGCCTTGCACGATCCTGCGTCACGCGACGACGTTCGCTTCTGGAGGATCATGCAATCAAGTCGGAGCATCGATCTACCGGCTGGACGCCCCTCTCCCGCATAGTGACCGGGTTCCGCTCCACGACGCGGCAACTCCCAAAATCAGACTCCACGATGAGACGCTACACGCCCCGACGCGGCGTGGCGGCTCCGCGCTGGTTCGTCGCCGTCCTGCTGGGCGGCGCGGCCGCGCTGACTGTCGCCACGGCCATGCTTCCCTCTGCCTCGCCCGCCCCTGCCCCTTCATCCTGGAGGATTGCCCCATGAACATCACCATGGTTCCCCACGTTCCCGTGTCTGGCGTCTGGACCTCGCCCGACGGCGGCATCAGCCTGGAGCTGCGCCCCGACGGCCGCTTCGTCGAAACCCGCGCCAGGCCTTTCAACCTGTTCACCGGGGTCTATGTCCTGATGGGCGAAACCTTGAAACTGTTCGAGGATTCCGGCGCCGTCGTGACCGGAACCCTGGCCGGTGGGCGCCTCAGCATCGGCGCCATGGAGGAACGCACCTTCCATACGGCGCACTAACGCCCTATATTGGATTTGTCCGGTCTCGGCCGGACTATGGGGATAAACGCGCACGTAATAAGCGGACTGGACCCGGGTGCGATTCCCGGCGGCTCCACCAAACTCTCCCGAGTTATCACGGGACTGCATGGGGCCGATCAGCATCGACAGACGTGTAAAGGTGTAATGCTTTCTCTCGGCGTGGCTCACCGTATCGGGCCGCTAAACTAACTGCGAACGATAACTTCGCTGAAGAGTTCGCTATCGCCGCGTAATGCGGTGCTAGTGAATTCGCGCCTTAAGTCCTAGGGGTTCAGATCCTTAGGCGGGGCCCGGAGGGAGCCTGCCAACAGAATCCCTCCACTTTCCAAAAGTGGCAGCCGAGGCTCCCTCCTCTCTTTCGAGAAGGAATGGGGGAGCCTGCCAACAGAATCCCTCCACTTTCCAAAAGTGGCAGCCGAGGCTCCCTCCTCTCTTTCGAGAAGGAATGGGGGAGCCTGCCAACAGAATCCCTCCACTTTCCAAAAGTGGCAGCCTAGGCCCCTCCTCTCTTTCGAGAAGGAATGGGGGAGCCTGCCAACAGAATCCCTCCACTTTCACCCGAAGCTGGCGCGTTAACCCTTTCCAAAATTTGTGCCCGCGCAGGCGGTTCCACCACCTTTGCCGGAGAGCCGTGACGCGCTAGGCTGACATCCTTGTTTCAGTTCCCAGTGCTAGACGGACCGCATGGCCCCCACCAATCCGCCTGAAGACCTTATGCAATACGAGGCCATGGCCCAGGACGCCCTGCGCGGCGTCGTCAAGGCCGCCTTGCGCAAGGCGGCGGCCCCCGGCGGCCTGCCCGAACCGCACCACCTGTACATCACCTTCAAGACCCAGGCGGCCGGCGTCTCGGGCCCGCAGGACCTGTTGGGCAAGTATCCCGACGAGATGACCATCATCCTGCAGCACCAGTACTGGGACCTGGCGCCGGGCGAGACCTTCTTCTCGGTCACCCTGAAGTTCGGCGGCCAGCCCAAGCGCCTTTCGGTGCCCTATGCGGCCGTGACGCGATTCTATGACCCGTCGGTGCAGTTCGCCCTGCAGTTCGAGGCCCCCGAGATCGTGCCGCCCGAACCGACCGTCGAGCCAGAGCCCGAAGCCCCGACCGAAGGCGGCGAAGAGGCTCCCAAGATCATTTCCCTCGACCAGTTCCGGAAGAAATAGCGCGTGAGCGACGTCGCGGCGGACGAGCCCCAGGTTCTCACCGACGAGGCGATCCTCGAACGCTTTCGCGCGTCCAAGAACGCGCCGTCGGGCTCGCGCACCCTGGGCTTTCAGCTGCTGGCCGTGCGACAGGCTGATCGCGAGGTCGAGGTGGCGTTCGAGGCGCGCGCCGACCTGCTGTGCAATCCCATGGGGCAGATCCAGGGCGGCTATGTCTGCGCCATGCTGGACGAATGCATGTCGGTGGCCGGCATGATCAGCTCGGGCATGACCCATGTGGTGCCAACCCTCGAGATGAAGACCAGCTTTCTGCGCCCCGCCATGCCGGGCGCCCTGCGCGGCGTCGGCCGGGTGGTGAAGTGGGGCAGAACGGTCTGCTTCACCGAGGGCGAGCTTTACGACGGCGAAGGCCGTCTGCTGGCCAAGGCGTCCGGTACGGCCATCCCCACGCCCTTCGCCCGGTTCAAGAAATAGGAGCCGGCGATGCGGAGCGCGGCGGGCATCCTTGTCGGCGTTCTCCTGCTCACCTTCGCTTCGCTGGCCCACGCCCAGGACGCGTCCCTGGGGCCGTTCGCCAAATGGTCGGCCGTGGTCGTGGCCGGCGACTGGCGCGCCCACTCCGGTGGCCCCACCGAGGCCTTCGACAACGCCCGGCGCGACGTCGCCCACGCCCTGACCGACATGGGCTTCGACCGCGCCGCCGTGCACCAGTTCTCCGTGCGGCCCGAGCGCTATCCCGGCGACGCCCCGGGCCTCTCGGACGTGCGGGCCATTCATCTCAGCCTCAAGCAGAGCGCCGAGACCGCCAGGGCCGGTTGCCTGTTTTATATCAGCAGCCACGGCGGGCCGGATGGCGCGATCCTGGGCGAGTTCACCCTGCGCCCGCCGCTGCTGGCCGCCCTGATCGATGACGCCTGCCCCTCGCGCCCGGCCGTGGTGGTGATCTCGGCCTGCTTCTCCGGCGTGTTCATTCCCGCGCTGCAGAAGCCCGATCGCATGGTGCTGACCGCCGCCCGCCCGGACCGGGCCTCGTTCGGCTGCGGCGAAAGCGACAGGTACCCCTTCTTCGATGACTGCTTCCTGTCGTCCGCGCCCGGCGCAAAAGACTTCATCGCCCTGGGCGCGGCGGTGCAGTCCTGCGTCGCACGCAAGGAGAAGGACATCGGCGCCGCGCCGGCTTCCGAGCCCCAGGTCTGGATCGGGCCGGCCCTGCGCCCGTTCCTGCCCCTGTACGCGTTCAGCCGCGCCAGATCGCGCGCGCCCTGAAGGCGTCCCCAGCAATAGACACCGATAACGCACGCCGCTCTTTGAACACGGTGCGAGGCGCCCTAGAACTCGGCTCAAGCTCTGCTCACTCCTAGAGGTCGGTCCTTGACGTCGCGCCTTTCGTCCAGAGCCGCCTTGATGGCGGTGTTGATCGGTCTCCTGACTTCGATGGGCGTCGCCCAGGCGCAGGATACATCGTCGTCGTCGCCCGAGGCGCCGGCGGCCTCGCCGTCCGATGGTCCCCGCCCCTACCTGGCCCTGAAACGTCGCCCGCGTCCGCGTCCGGCGATCGCGCGTCAGATCACCACGCCCAGCCCGGCGCCAGTCGCGGCGAAAGCCGTCGTTGCGGTTCCGGTCCCCGCGCCGATGGTCCGCAACGTAGCGCCCCTTCCCCCGGCCGAGCTGGAGGCCTTTGTCGACGGCCTGATGCGTCGCGGCATGGCTGAAGACCACATCGCGGGCGCTACCATCGCCGTCGTCCAGAACGGACAGGTCATCCTGAAAAAGGGCTATGGCGTCGCCAGCCTGAAGGATCGCCGCGCCGTCGATCCCGACCAGACCCTGTTCCGCATCGCCTCGATCTCCAAGACGTTCACCTGGATCGCCCTGATGAACGAGATCGAGGCCGGGCGGATGCGCCTCGACGGTCCGGTGAATCTGTACCTGCCCGAGCCGATCCAGATCCGCGGCAAGAACCAGGCCCCCATCCTGCTGCGTCATCTGATGACCCACACGCCGGGTTTCGAGGATCGGGCCCTGGGCCAGTTGTTCGAGCGCGACTGGAAGCGCGTCCGCCCGCTGAACGAATATCTGCGCCAGGAGCGTCCGCGCCGCGTGCGCGAGCCCGGCGCCCTGCCGGCCTATTCCAACTACGGCGTGGCCCTGGCCGGCGCCGCCCTGGCCAATGTCACAGGCAAGCCGTTCGAGCAGCTGGTCGCCGACGAGATCATCTTCCCGGCCGGCATGACCCACACCACGTTCCGCGACGCGCGCCCGTGGCGCGATGACCTGCCCGCGCCGATGAACGCGGCCCTGGCCGCCAACCGCTCGGACGGCTTCCGCTGGACGCCCCTGGGCTGGCGCGAACAGGCGCCCGAACTGACCGGCCAGATCGCCCCCGCCGGCGGCGCCTCCTCGACCGCCGCCGACATGAGCCGCTACATGATGCTTCTGCTGGGCGACGGGACGATCGACGGCAAGACCATCTATTCGCCGCGCACCGCGCAGGCTTTCCGCACCTCGATGTACCGCCCGGCGCCGGAAGCGGCGGGCTGGAACGCCGGGTTCCAGGACGTGCCCCTGCCTGGCGGCCGCCGGGGCTTTGGACACCTGGGCGACACCCTGTGGTTCCACTCCAACCTGGTGGTGGTTCCCGACCTGGGCCTTGGCGTGTTCATCGCCGTGAACACCGACACCGGGGCCGAACTGCCCTCGATCCTGCCGTCGGCGATCATCGAGCGCTTCTATTCCCCGCCCCCGGCCGTGCCGGTGACCCAGCCGCTGAGCGCCGAGGCGGCCAAGGCCTTCGAAGGTGACTACCTGGGCACCCGCCGCGCCTATCACGGACTGGAGGGCTTCATCGGCCGCATCATCCGCACGGCCAGCGTGCGCGCCACGCCCGACGGCCAGCTGGCCCTGCTGGTCGACAGCAAGTCCACGCTGTGGAACGCCACCGATCGCCCCGGCGTGTTCAAGGCCGTCAACGGCCCTGAACTGCTGGTCTTTGAGATGGCGGACGGCCGCGCCACGCGCTTCTACCCGCCCGTCGGCTTCGCCGCCTTCGAGCGGGTGGGTTTCCCGTTCAATTCCGGCCTGCTGGCCTGGTTTGTCAGCCTGGCCGCCCTGGCCTCGATCGCCACCCTGGCCGGCGTGTTCATGCGCGACCGTCGCGAGACCCGCCAGACGCCCACCCAGACCCGCGCCAACCTTCTGCAGACCACCCAGGCGGCGCTCTGGCTCATTTCCCTGGGCTGCGTGGGCATGTTCGCGTCCAAGTCCAGCGACATCGCCGCCGTCTTCTTCGGCTGGCCCAGCGGCTGGCTGGTGACCGGCTCGGCCTGCGCCCTGGTGGCCAGCGTGCTGACGGTGGTGACGCTGGTCATGGCCCCCATGGTCTGGCGCGGCGGTCGTCGCGTGGACAGCTGGACCACCCTGCGCAAGCTGGCCTTCACCTACACCGTCCTGCTCTATACGGGCCTGGCGGTGCTGCTGCTGCTGTGGAACTTCCTGCTGCCCTGGAGCGGCTGAATCGCCGCCTTTCACCGGCGTTGAAATTGCAGCGTTCTCCCAAAGCAAGTCCTTTGGGAGGGATGACGTGTCAAAGCAGGACGGTTTGATTTTCGCCGGCGCCGGGCTGGGGGCGTGGCTGGCCGCGACGCTGTTCTACGCGGCGTTCGGAGGCGGCGTTCTGGAGAGCGCCTTCTGGTTCTACGCCATCAACGCCTTCCTGGCGGCGGCGTTCGGGACCTTCGTGTTCCACATCACCGCGCGCCTGCGCCAGATCCGGCGCGGCAGGCGCACGCTGCCCATGCTGGCCTTCGTCGCGCCGGGCCTTGTCGGCAGCGCCCTGGTGATCGGACAGTTCCAGGCCCTGATGCCCACGGCCGACCCGGTCAGCATCGGCCGCTACGGCGCGTTCCTGGCGGTGTTGTTCGTGGCCCTGGCCGCCTCAGCCTTCGAGCGTCCGCCGCAAAAGGCCTGACGCCCGCTTGCGCACCAGGATGATGATCCGCTCGCGGTCCCCCGGCCGGCGCTCGACCAGTAGCCGGCCGACCTGGGCGTCGTCGTGGAAGGCGTAACCCTTGATCGAATCCAGCAGCGCCTTGGCCAGATTGTCCAGATCCATCCAGGGCGGCTCGCCGATATATTCCATGAAGATGTCGACCTCGAATTCGCCCCAGGCTGGCCGCGCGCCGCGCCAGACCTTGCGGAAGAACTCGTAGATCAGCGGCTTGTAGTATTTGCCCTGTGTGGTCAGGCCGTCGACCACCAGGGTCAGTTCGCCCCCACCTTCGCGCGCGCGCACCTTGCCGTGGTGGGTCCAGTCGGCGCCGTCGAGATCCAGGCTCACAGGCCCACCATCTCAGCCAGCTTGCCCACGGTGTTCCAGTTGCGCGTGGTGCCGGTGGGATAGCGCTTGGTCTTCTTCCAGTCGCGATCCAGCATCGACTCGCCAATGCCATCGGGGAACACGACATAGAGCTCGCGGCCCACGGCCTCGACCGTCTCGCGTCCGGTGATCGCCGCGCGCAACACCTCGACATCGTCCTGGGCGATCGGCGCTTTCAGGAAGTTGACCAGCAGGTGATTGGGGCCGGTCGCGGCCTTTTCCGGATAGGGATTAGCCTCGATGATCGCCTTCAGCTCTGCCGGCGAGCGGACCATGAAGTCGGTGCGCAGGCCCATGCGCTTTTCCAGGCCGTCTTCCAGGCGTTGCTCAAGCGCCGCGCCGCCGGGGTCATCGCCCCACAGCACCAGATTGCCGCTGGCCAGCAGGGTCTTGGCCTCGTCAAAGCCCAGGTCCCTAGCCAGGCCCAGCAGGTCTTCCTTGAGGACCTTGCGCTTGCCGACATTGACCGAGCGTAGCAGAGCGATGTGCGGGCTCATGGGCTAGAGCCGCTCGACCTTGACGGCGGTTCCGTAGGCCAGGACCTCGGTGATGCCTTCCATGATCTCGTTGGCGTCGTAGCGCATGGCGATCACGGCGTCGGCGCCCAGCTCCTGGGCGTGCTGGACTAAGAGGTCATAGGCCTCCTTGCGGGCCGTCTCGGCCAGGCTGGTGTAGATCGACAGGTTGCCGCCGAAAATCGACTGGATAGAGCCGCCGATATTGCCGATCACGCTTCGTGATCGCACGGTGATCCCGCGCACCAGGCCAATGTGAGAGACGACGCGATACCCGGGCAGATCATTGGTCGTGGCGACAAGCATGGCGCTTCTCCTTGCGTCAGGCCGGTATAGCCAACGCGGTTGCGGCGCACCATGCCGTTGCGAAGCATCGCCTCGGGGGGTAGACCGCGCCATCAGCCTTGAGGACCCAGCCGCATGACCGCCACGCGCATCGAAACCGACACCTTCGGCCCGATCGAAGTCGCCGCCGACCGCTATTGGGGCGCTCAAGCCCAACGCAGCCTCGGCAACTTCAAGATCGGCTGGGAAAAGCAGCCGCTGCCGATCGTCCGCGCCCTGGGCATCGTCAAGCGCGCCGCCGCCGAGGCCAATCTGGCGCTGGGCAAGCTGGACCCGAAGATCGCCGAGACGATCATCGCCGCCGCCAATGAAGTGATCGACGGCAAGCTGAACGACCACTTCCCGCTGGTGGTCTGGCAGACCGGCTCGGGCACCCAGTCGAACATGAACGCCAATGAGGTGATCTCCAACCGCGCCATCGAGATGCTGGGCGGCGAGATGGGCTCCAAGAAGCCCGTCCACCCCAACGACCACGTCAATATGAGCCAGTCGTCGAACGACACCTTCCCGACGGCCATGCACATCGCCTGCGCCGAACAGGTGGTCCACGACCTGATCCCGGCCCTGAAACACCTTCACAAGGCTCTGGCCGCCAAGGCCGCCGAGTGGAAGGACATCATCAAGATCGGCCGCACCCACACCCAGGACGCCACGCCCCTGACGCTTGGCCAGGAGTTCGGCGGCTACGCCCAGCAGATCGAGAACGGCATCGCCCGCCTCGAAATGACTCTGCCGATGCTGATGCAGCTGGCCCAGGGCGGCACCGCCGTCGGCACCGGCCTGAACGCCCCTGTCGGCTTCGCCGAGCTGGTGGCCGAAAAGATCGCCGGCGTCACCGGCCTGGCCTTCACCACCGCCCCCAACAAATTCGAGGCCTTGGCCGCCCACGACGCCATGGTCTTCACCCACGGCGCCATCAACACGGTCGCCGCCAGCCTGTTCAAGATCGCCAACGACATCCGCTTCCTGGGCTCGGGCCCGCGCGCCGGCCTGGGCGAACTGGCCCTGCCCGAGAACGAGCCCGGCTCGTCGATCATGCCGGGCAAGGTCAATCCGACCCAGTCCGAAGCCCTGACCCAGGTCTGCGCCCAGGTGTTCGGCAACCACTCGACCCTGACCTTCGCCGGCAGCCAGGGTCACTTCGAGCTGAACGTCTTCAACCCGGTGATGGCCTACAACTTCCTGCAGTCGGTGCGCCTGGTGGCCGACGCCGCGATCAGCTTCACCGACAACTGCGTGGTCGGCATCGAGCCGCGTATCGACAACATCAAGAAGGGCGTCGAGAACAGCCTGATGCTGGTCACGGCCCTGAACGGCAAGCTGGGCTATGACGCCTGCGCCAAGATCGCCAAGACCGCGCACAAGAACGGCACCACCCTGCGCGAGGAAGCCGTCGGCGGCGGCTACCTGACCAATGAAGAGTTCGACGAATATGTGCGGCCGGAGAAGATGATCTCGCCGGGCTGATGCTTCAGCTCGTCAGGATCTTTGACGACCTGCCGGAGGACTTCGACGACCTCGTCGCCGAAGCCTCCGGCGAAGGCGTGCGCAACCCGGCCCTGCTGGCCGACGGCTGGCAGGCTGGCGAGCGCTTCGAAGGCGACGGCGAGGCCCTGTTCGCCGCGTTCCTGGCCGGCACGCTCGCCGGGATCGGCGGCCTGTCGGTCGAGACCGGCGCGGTTGAACCCGCCCGCCGCCTGCGCCGCCTGTACGTTTCTCCGCGCTTCCGCCGCCAGGGCGTCGCCACCGCCCTCGCCTCCGCCCTGATCCATGAAGGCCTCGACAGCGTCGGCCTGCTAACGGTCAACGCCGCCGCCTCGCCGGCCGCCGGACCGTTCTGGGAGGCGCAAGGGTTCACCGCTGACGCAACCGGCCCCTGGACCCACGCCCTGCGCCGGAGCATTCCCATGGAATGACCCGGGACGCCCAAGGCCGCGCCCGCCTGCTGCAGCCGCTGTTCATCTGGGCGCCGCTCTGGGCCAGCGGCGTCAGCGACTGGCCGTTCCGACCCTCAAGATAGATCACAGCCTTTCGGTTGCAATCATCACCGAATATGCAATCTTGGCGTGAACATATCAGGAACATCCGATGGTCGCGCTGGACCGCCCTTACTGGATTGAAGCTCGCATTGAACCGCGAGAAGGCTGGGACGCCGAGGCCTATCCCTTCAATCTCCCGGTTCTGCGCGGTCTCGACAGCCTCCAGTTCCATCCCCACGTAACGTTCCTGGTCGGCGAGAACGGCTCCGGAAAATCGACGCTGATCGAGGCCTTGGCGGTCGCCTGGGGTTTCAACGCCGAGGGCGGGTCGAAGGACCATCAGTATTCAACCCGAGAGTCGCATTCGCCCCTGCACCGCTTCATTCGACCTGTCCGAGCGCCCTTTAAGGCCCGAGACGGCTACTTCCTGCGCGCCGAGAGCTTCTTCACCACCGCGAGCTATCTGGAAACCTCGGGCACGAGCCGACGCGGACAGGCGGGCCTGCATGAGCGGTCGCATGGCGAGGCGTTCTTCGATCTGTTCGATCACCGCTTCGAGGGCGACGGTCTCTACATTCTCGACGAGCCCGAGGCGGCGCTCTCGCCCAGCCGGCAGCTGTCGTTCCTGGCCAAGCTGCATCAGCTGGTGCTGGCCCGCTCGCAGCTGATCATCGCCACCCATTCGCCGATCATTCTGGGCTATCCCGACGCCTGGATCTACGAGACCTCCGAGCGAGGGCTGGAGCGTGTGGAATACGAAGACCTCGACCACGTCACGGTGACCCGCAGCTTCCTCAACCGCCGCCAGACCTTCCTGGACGTGCTGCTGTCGGAGGATGAAGAGGAATGATAATCTCCCGCCCCATGGACGCTCCTGAAGGCGATATCGGCATAGATCCGGAACTGCTGGCCCAGGCCCAGCGGCTGGGAGTCTTGATCGCCGGCATGAGCGAGACCCAGCTTCGCTTGCATCTGCAGAAGGTCGACCCCGCCGGCGCCGAGGAACGCGCGCGACGGTGGGCGGAGGAGAACGCCGAGGCGATCAAGGACCACAACGCGCGCATCGAGAGACGCGGCCTGATTTCGGACCATTTCAGGAAGTGGTGAGTTGCGGCAGTTCGACGCCTATCTCAACCCCTCGGCAACGAGCCGTGACATTGCGCCGTACCTGGTGGTGCTGTCATCGCACCATCTGCGCGACCTGACGGATGTCATCGTGGCGCCCGCAATATCCGACGCCACCCGCGCCGTGGGCGTTGTCGAGCTTTTGGTAGAACTTGACGGCAGGCCTCTCGTGCTCGTCATCTCAGACCTGTTCAGCGTCTCCTCAGACCAACTGAGGAGACGTGCGGGCTCTCTCCTTCCCCACGAAGACGAGATCCGCCGCGCCCTCGACCGGCTGTTCACCGGCTTCTGACGCCGGGCTAGCGCCGCACCACCACGACTTCGCGGCCGATCGGCGCCAGGGCGATGATCGCCAGCTGGAAGTCCTTGATGGCGAAGGGGATGCCGATGATCGTGATGGCTTCGGCGAAGGCGATCATCAGGTGGCTCAGGGCGATGTACCAGCCACCCAGGATGAACCAGATGATGTTGAGCAGGAAACCCAGAGGGCCCGTGCCCAGGTCGCCCCTGCCGGTGACGATCTCGCGGCTGACGATCTCCTTGCCGAACGGCCAGAAGGCGAAGCCCGCGATGCGCCAGGCCGCGCCGGTATAGGGCAGGCCGACAACCGTGATGGCCAGCAGCGCGCCGCCCAGCAGCCACAGCAGACCGGAAATCCAGCCGCCAAGGATGAACCACAGGATATTCAGAATCAGTCGGATCATCGCGCCCGTCCGCCAAAGCCAGACCTAGACGTGGCCATGATCGCATCGATTGTCGAGACCGGGCGGCCGGCGTTACGGCGAATTCACCCGGCGGGCGGCGTCAGCCTACTTGATCAGCTGCCACCGGCGGGCCCACCGCGCCTGCCCGACCTTGCCCAGAGCCAGCAGATAGAGACCGGCATAGATCACCGTGCCGACGCCGATCAGGGCCCAGGCCCAAGGACCGGGCATGTGCAGCGTCGGCGCCGTGGTCACCCAGTCATGGCGCGGCGAGGTCAGTTCCAGCCACAGACCGCCCACCCAGGCCGTCGCGAACAGGGCCACGACCGGATAGCGCAGCACAGGACTGCGCTGGACCAACAGCAGGGTCTGCACAAGGCCCGCGGCCGCGAAGGCCCCCAGCCCCGCCAGCCAGGGCTGCCATGGCCCAGGAACCCACCGCGCGACCCGCAGGCCGGCCCAGACCG
The DNA here is from genome assembly GCF_965279145.1 of Caulobacter sp. Taxonomy (NCBI): domain Bacteria; kingdom Pseudomonadati; phylum Pseudomonadota; class Alphaproteobacteria; order Caulobacterales; family Caulobacteraceae; genus Caulobacter; species Caulobacter sp. The sequence continues at coordinate 3,043,646 of NZ_OZ257139.1, read as the reverse complement.
GCGCCCACAGCACAGGCCCGAACAGCAGCAGGATCAGCACCAGCGCGACCAGCACGCCCACGCCGCCGCCGATCACCTTGCCCGCGGCCTCACCGGCCTGGTGGGCGCGCACATTGGGATCGCCGCTGGGATTGGCGGCCGAGGTGGCGATGACGGTGTCAAGACGCGGCAGGTCGTCCGTGGTCTTGGGCAGTCCCAGGAACAGGGGCTCTTGCCGCCGCGCCATCAGGCTCTCCGGCTGACCGCGAAATCGGCCAGGCTTTCCAGAGCCGCGCGCCAGTCATTGGCCGGGAAGATCGCCAGAGCGGTCTTGGCCTTGTCGGCATAGTCAGCGGCCAGGTCCAGGGTGGCGTCCAGGGCGCCCGAGCCGATGATCAGCTCGCGGGCCCGGCGGAAATCGGCCTCGGTCTGCTCGCGACGGCCGATGGCCCGCTCCCAGAACTCGGCCTCGCGCGGACCGGATCGGGCGATCGCCAGCAGCAGCGGCAAGGTGGCCTTGCCTTCGCGGAAATCGTCACCGGCGTTCTTGCCCAGGGTTTCGGTCGCGCCGCCATAGTCCAGGGCGTCATCGGCCAACTGGAAGGCAAGGCCGAGGTTCATCCCGTAGGCCCGCAGGGCGTCGGACTTCTCCGCCTCGACCCCGGCCGAAACCGCGCCGGCCTCGGAGGCGGCCGCGAACAGCTCGGCGGTCTTGGCCTGGATGATCTCCAGATAGATCGCCTGGGAGAGATTGAGGTCGTGGCTGCGCATCAGCTGCAGCACTTCGCCCTCGGCGATGACGCGGCTGGCGCGGGCCAGGATCTCCAGCGCCTTCATCGAGCCTGTTTCCACCATGAGCTCGAAGGCCCGGGCAAACAGGAAGTCGCCGACCAGAACGCTTTGGGCCGCGCCCCAGATCAGGTGGGCCGCGACCTTGCCGCGTCGCAGCTGGCTGCCGTCCACGACATCATCGTGCAACAGAGTCGCGGTGTGAATGAACTCGACCGAGGCGGCCAGCTTGAGACAGGCGTCGTTGTCGGAACCGACCAGACGCGCGGCGGCCACGGTCAGCAGCGGACGCAGGCGCTTGCCGCCCGCGGCGATCAGGTGCTCGGCCAGGGCCGGAATCACCGGCACGTCGCTCTGCATCCGGTCGGTGATCAGCTGATCGACGCCGGCCATGTCGACGGCGGCCAAATGAACCAGACGATCCACCGATCCCGGCGCTCGGGCGAGGGTCGCTGTGGCTACGTCCAAAACCGTATTCTCCTTGACCGACGCCGTAAGGCGGCCGGGCTTGCATCCGCCCTCCAGCAGGATCAGCCGTTGCGAGGGACAATGGTGGCGGGATAGGTCACGGTCAAGGCGAGCACAAGGCCCGAAACGTTGGACGACACTCCGCTTACCGAAGATCACGTGCTGAATGGGCGCGTCCGGCTGCGCCAGAAGGCCGGCGGATACCGCGCGGGCATGGACGCGGCGCTCTTGGCGGCCGCCTGTGACGCGGGCCCGGGCGACCGAGTTTTCGAGGCGGGCTGCGGAGTCGGCGGCGCGCTGCTGGCGGCGGCGGCCCGGCGGCCGGGCGCCCTCTTTCACGGGCTGGAGCGCGATCCCGAGGCCGCGGACCTGGCGCGGGGCAATGTCGCGCTCAACGCCATGACCGATCGGGTCGAGATCACCACCGGCGACGTCCAGGCCGGCTTTCGCGCCCTCGACCTGCCCGTCTTCGACGCGGCGATGTCCAACCCGCCCTTTTTCGACGACCCGGAGACCCTGCGAGCCCCCGCCCCCGCCAAGTCCGGCGCATGGATGGCGGACGGCGGCCTGGGGGCCTGGACGGGTTTTCTGCTGAAGGCCGTTCGAGAGGGCGGGACCATCACGATGATCCACCGCGCCGACCGTCTGGCCGATATCCTGGCCCTGCTGGCGCCCAAGGCCGGCTCCTTTAGAATCAGACCCGTCCAGCCCTTCGCCGACGCGCCGGCCAAGCGGGTGATCGTGCGGGCGATCAAGACCGGCAAAGCGCCGCTGGTGCTACTGCCGGCGCTGGTGCTGCACGACCGGGATGGCGGACAGCATTCGGCGGCCGCCGAAGCGATCCTGAGGGGGGACGCGGATCTGGGGTGGTGACCCGCCCTATTCCGCGTAGAGCGCCAGGGCGTCCAGGCACAGCTCCAGACCGGTCAGGTCGTGCGTCAGGTCGGGCGTGATGATCACGAACAGCCGCCGGACCTCGGCCCACAGCATCACGGTTTCAGGCAGGCCGAAGTTCTCGACCACGCAGCCCTCGCCATCGCGCCAGACGCCGGCCTCATCGCGCTGGGCGCCGACCCCGGATTCGACGCGGTCGACATATTCGGCCTGACTCTCGTCGGCCACGTTCAAATAGCCAAAGATTGGCCGCCCCAGGCCCGCCAGGACCCCGGCCTCGAACGCCGCCCCGGTCTCGACGGAGGGCCCGCGCCACGGAGTCAGGTTGACCACGCCGGCGTCGGCCTGACGCAATCGCGCCATCCGGGCGGCATAGAGTTCCCGCGCTTCCAGCTCCCCCACCTCGCCCGCGCCGCGCGGGATGGGGTCGGGGGTCAGACCGGTAAAGCCCGAGTCGAGACACAGGGCGCGCTGACGCGAGGCCTGGATCTCGAAATCGGGAAGCCAGACCTCAGGGCCGGCCAGCCATATGGAACGCACGGGACGCATGAGGTCTTAGAGCTGGGTCCCGGGGGTTCCTGTCAATCACTGTTAAGAGCCGCGATGCCGCAAATCCTTCGAAGAGCCTTTCTGGGCGCCCCGCTGTTGCTGCTGGCTCACCCGGCCCTCGCCGCCTCGATCGCGCCCTGGAGGGCCTATGAACGGCGGCTGCGGGCAGGTCTGGACGACGCGGCCGGCGGCGAGTTCGATGCGGATTTCGAAAAGATCCTGCTGGACCTGAACACCCTGATCCGCGACCGTCAGGGCCTGACAATGCTTGCTCCAGACCCCGGCCTGACGCTGGCGGCGCGGGCCCATGCCGTCGACATGGCCAGGAGCGGCGTGTTCGACCATGCCACCGCCGACGGCTTCACCACGGCCGGACGCGTGGGCCTGCTGGCCCGCGACCTGGTGGGCGCTCCCGGCGAGAACATCGCCCTGCGCCGCAACGCATCCGGGCCCGTCACGCCCGACCAGATCATGAACCAGTGGCGAACCAGTCCCGGCCACCGCGCCAACCTCCTGGCCCGGGGGTTTACCCATGCCGGCTACGGCGTTCTGCGCCAGGGCCCGCGCGTGATCGCGGTGGGGGCCTATGCCGAGGTCGCTGCTCGCCTGGAACGGCCCGCGCCCCTGCGCGTCAGCTCGGTCGACCAGATCGCCGCCGCCCTGACGCGCGCCACGCCAACCATCGCCCAGTTCTCGGTGTCCGAGCCCGGCGCGGACGTCCTGACCACCACCTATGTCGAGGGTCGGCCGCCTTCGGTCTTGCCGCCGGGGGCCTGGCAGCTGCGCCCCCACCTGTCGTCGGGCGCGCACCGCTACCAGGTGGCCTGGGGGCCGGTGTTCTTTCTGGACTAGCCTACTGCGCCACCGCCAGGGCCTCGATGCGGATGGCGACGTTGTCGCCGATCACGCCGGCCGCGCCGGCGCTGCCGAAGGCCTTGCGGCTGACCGAACCGGTGATGGTGAAGCCGGCCTGGCGCTTCTGGTTGTTGGGCGCATTGCCGATCTTGTTCAGCTTGACGTCCAGGGTGGCCGGCAGCGTCACGCCCATGATGGTCATGTCACCCGTGACCTTGGCGGTGTCGGCGCCGGTCTTTTCGACCTTAGTCGACTTGAAGGTCATGGTCGGATTCTTGGCCGCGTTCAGCCAGCGCTCGCCCTTGAGGTGCTCGTCACGGGTGGGGTTGGCGGTCAGCAGGCTGTCGACGGTGACGGTGGCCTCGACGCGCGACTTCTCGGGCGCGGCCTCGTCCAGCCAGATCGTGCCTTCCGACTTGGCGAAGATGCCGATCACGGAGTTGAAGCCGAAACGGTCGATGACGAAGGTGGTCTCGGTATGGGCCGGGTCGAGCGTATAGGCGACTTCGGCGGCGGCGCTGGGGCCGGCGGCGCCCAGGGCGGCGCAAGCGGTCAGAACAGCGAACACCGGGGCGGCAAACAGGCGCTTCATCGGACGATCCCTCCCGTCCCCAAGCGGGACAGGCAGACATTCCTGTGCTCCATCGCCGATCGCAACCCTGAAATGAAAAAGCCCCCGACCTTGCGGCCGAGGGCTCTTCCTGGGGGTCTTTGGGAGACCGTTCGTTAGTTCTTGGTGACGTCGACGAGCTTGTTCTTGGCGATCCAGGGCATCATGCCGCGCAGACGCGCGCCGACTTCCTCGATCTGGTGCTCGCCCGCGCGGCGGCGGGTAGCCTTGAACGAAGGTTGGCCGACGGCGTTTTCCAGCATGAAATCGCGGACGAACTTGCCCGACTGGATGTCTTCCAGAACGCGCTTCATCTCGGCCTTGGTCTCGGCGGTGACGATGCGCGGGCCGGTGACATATTCGCCGTACTCGGCCGTGTTGCTGATCGAGTAGTTCATGTTGGCGATGCCGCCTTCATAGATCAGGTCGACGATCAGCTTCAGTTCGTGCAGGCACTCGAAATAGGCCATTTCCGGCGCGTAGCCGGCTTCCACCAGCACTTCGAAGCCGCAACGGATCAGCTCGACCGTGCCGCCGCACAGGACGGCCTGTTCGCCGAACAGGTCGGTCTCGCACTCTTCGCGGAAGTTGGTCTCGATGATGCCCGAGCGACCGCCGCCGATGGCCGAGGCATAGGCCAGGCCCAGGTCCAGCGCATTGCCGGTGGCGTTGTGATGGACAGCGATCAGGCAGGGCACGCCGCCGCCCTTTTGATACTCGCCGCGCACGGTGTGGCCGGGGCCCTTGGGGGCGACCATCAGGACGTCGATGGTGTCCTTGGGCTCGATCAGACCGAAGTGGACGTTCAGGCCGTGGGCGAACAGCAGGGCCGCGCCATCGCGGATGTTGGGGGCGATGTCGTGCTTGTAGATCGCGGCCTGATGCTCATCGGGCGCCAGGATCATGATCAGGTCGGCCCAGCCGGCGGCTTCGGCGACGGTCATGACCTTCAGGCCTTCGCCTTCGGCCTTCTTGGCGGTCGGCGAGCCGGCGCGGAGCGCCACGGCGACGTTCTTGGCGCCCGAGTCGCGGAGGTTGAGAGCGTGCGCGTGACCTTGCGAACCATAGCCTACGATCGCGATCTTCTTGTCCAGGATGCGGGCGAGGTCGGCGTCGCGATCATAATAGACGCGCATGTTTTTTCTCCAAGGACTGGTCAAATTGGCCACCCCGCGCAACAGCGAAGCGACAAAGGCCGGGCGTTTGAGCGTTTTTTTGCCGTTTCGTCAAGGTGCGGCGCACCCTTGGCGACGCTGGCTCGCGACCCGGCCAAGGTTTTAGCGCGCCCGGGGCTTTGGCGCCACGCCCACAGGGACGATCCAGCGGCGATCACAACGAAAAAGGGCCCCTCGCCAGGAGGGGCCCTTTGACGCCATCAGGCGAACGTGATCACCAGAACAGGTCGTAATAGACGCTCAGCACCTGACCGGACCATACGTCGACCAGGATGGCGTCGTCGCCGACCCGCACCCACTCGCAGCCGATCGGGGGCTGCGGCAGGTCATAGCGGTACCAGTCCAGATAATAGGACGTGGAGTACCAGCCGCCCGGCAGATAGTCGCCGAACGACCAGCGATTGACGTACCAGCCGCGCGGGTAGCGATAGGCGCCGACCCGGTAGCGTTGCGACGCGTGGAAGCTGGGACGGTAACGGCGCTGGTCGTAGTGCTGCCGACCATTGTCGCGATCGCGATACTGACCGCCGTGACCGGGCCGCCCGCGATCGTCGCCAAGGCCGGGGTTGTCGCGCCCGCCGTTCCAGCCCGTGTTGCCGTTCCAGCCGCCATGGTCGCGGTTCCAGTCGCGACCGCCGCGATTGCCGTCGCGGTTCCAGTCCCTGCCGCCGCGATTGTCATCGCGGTCACCGCCCGGACGACCCTGGTCGGGGCGCCCCGGGTTGGGCCGGTTCTGGTCCGGACGCCCCTGATTGCCGCGATCGCCGTTCCAGTCCGGGCGTCCGCCGCGGTCCTGTCCACCGCGATTCCAGTCGCCGCCTTCGCGAGGGCGCGGCTCCTGAGCCTGGGGCGGCTGGGGCGCGGGCGGCGGAGCCTGGGGTTGCGGCGCGGGGCGTCCGCCGCCGTTCCAGTCGGGCCGATTGCCGCGATCACCGCCGCGATCACCCCGGTCGCCGCCCTGCCAGCCGCCGCCCTGGCGGTCCTGGCCCTGGCGATCACCGCCGCCACGGTCGCCACGCTCGCCGCCTCGGTCACCGCGCGGCCCTTGCTGGGCTTGTTGCTGGTCTCGCTGGGCGGCGACCGCGCCAGCGGATCCGGCTTCCGCCGCCGCGCCGCCCAACAGCGACAGGACCATGGCGGTCGAGATCAGACGCTTCATTTCTTGCTCCAAGGGGCCTTGTGCGCGGCCCCGGCTTTGTCCCTTGATGGCAATATCGGCGCACGTCGATGAACCGCGTTTGAACGACTACGCCAGAGCTTTGTCATGCCAGCCCACCCCTTGGATATTGTCGGATTCTGGCGCTCGGCCGGTCCCCGCAAGTGGTTCGCCAAGGACGCCGGCTTCGATTCGATCATCGCCCTGAAGTTCGAGCAGACGCACTACAGAGCATCACAGCGCCGCTATGACCAATGGGCTCAGACTCCGGAGGGAGCCCTGGCACTACTGATCCTGCTGGATCAGTTCCCCCGCAATCTCTATCGCGGCACGGCCCATGCCTTCGCCACCGATCCCCTGGCCCGCATGTTCGCCCACGCCGCCCTGGCCGCCGGGCACGACCAAGCGACAGAACCCCTGCTGCGGCCCTTTTTCTACCTGCCGTTCGAGCACTCTGAGTCGCTGGCCGACCAGGAATTCTGCGTCGAGCTGTGCGCCACCCTGCAGGCCGACAGCGGCGACGAAAACACCATCAAGTGGGCCCTCGAGCATCGCGACATCATCGCCAGGTTCGGCCGTTTCCCCCATCGCAACGCGGTGCTGGGCCGAGAGACGACGCCCGAGGAGCAGGTGTTCCTCGACGAGGGCGGCTTCGCGGGGTGATCGAAATCTTGGCCGTGCGTGTCGATCCATGTACGGTTGAAGCTACACAGCAGGGGCTTTGGAAAATGAAATATCTGTCTGGCCTGGCCGCCCTAGGCGTCGCCCTTTCGGTCATCGCGCCGGCGCAAGCGTTCTCCCAGGCCAAGGCCAGCAAGGCCCAGCAGATGCAAACCCAGGCGGTCGCCGAGATCCCGCACTGCGCGCGCAAGCTGGGCACCCTGTCGATCATCGACGGCGACGATACGCGCGGCTGGATGCAGTACAATCTGGCCTCGCCGCAAAAGCTGCTCAAGGCCATGGTCCAGAAGTCGGGCTGCTTCAATCTGGTCGATCGGGGCGCGGGCCTCAACGCCGCCCAGACCGAGCGCAACATCGGCGGCAACCTGGGCCTGCAGCGCGGCTCCAATGTCGGCCAGGGCCAGATCAAGGCCGCCGACTACGTGCTGGTCGCTGAGGTTCAGGCCAGTGACAGCAACGCCGGCGGCGGCGCCGTAGCCGGGGCCATCGGCGGCCTGATCGGCGGCCGCGTCGGCGGTCTGGTCGGAGGCATCAAGACCAAGAAGCTCGAAGCCAACACCGTCCTGTCGCTGACCAATGTGCGCACCACCGAGACCGTGGCCGTGCAGGAAGGCTATGCCGTGAAGAACGACATCGGCTGGGGCGTCGGAGGCGGCATCGGCTTCGCCGGCGCTGTCGGCGGCGGCTACGAAGACACAGAGATCGGGCGGATCGTCACCCTTTCGTTCATCAACAGCTACACCAAGCTCGTCACCGATCTTGGCCTTCTGTCATCTGACGTCCCGGCCGCCCAGGCCGCCCCGTCGAAGACCTTCGTGGCCACACGGGTCGTCAATCTGCGCGCAACGCCTGTGGCTGGCGGAAAGCTTCTGCGCGCGCTGCCGGCCGGCTCGATCGTCTATCCCACCGGCAAGAAGCAGGACATGTGGTGGGAAGTGGCCGACGAGAACGACAACGTCGGCTGGGTTCTGAACGCCGGGCTGGAGCCCGCGAAATAGGCTCCATCCCACGCGCGACGAAACGCCCCGCAGGAACCCTCCTGCGGGGCGTTTTTGTGATTGGCCAGGACGTCGATTCGCGTAGGACAGTGTCGCCATGAACGCCGTCTCGCCCATCCTCGCCCAAGCCGCCCCCGCCGACCATCCCGAGCGGCAGTACCTGAACCTGCTCGCCGACATCCTGGATAACGGCGTCGAGCGCGGCGATCGCACGGGCACGGGCACAAGGGGCGTGTTCGGCCGGCAGATCCGCTTTGACCTGTCCAAGGGCTTCCCCGTCCTGACCACCAAGAAGCTGCACCTGCGCTCGATCTTCATCGAGCTGCTGTGGTTCCTGAAGGGCGACACCAACATCGCCTGGCTGAAGGAAAACGGCGTCCGCATCTGGGATGAGTGGGCCGACGAGAACGGCGATCTGGGCCCGGTCTACGGCAAGCAATGGCGCTCGTGGGCGGCGCCGAACGGGCAGTCCATCGATCAGATCCAGAACCTGATCGAAGGCCTGAAGACCAATCCCAACAGCCGCCGCCACATCGTCAGCGCCTGGAACCCGGCCGATGTCGAGGACATGGCCCTGCCCCCCTGCCACTGCCTGTTCCAGTTCTTCGTCGCGGACGGAAAACTCAGCTGCCAGCTCTACCAGCGCAGCGCCGACGTCTTTCTGGGCGTGCCGTTCAACATCGCCTCCTATGCCCTGCTGACCCTGATGGTCGCCAAGGTGGTGGGACTGGAGCCGGGCGAGTTCGTCCATACCTTTGGCGACGCCCACCTCTATCTGAACCATCTGGACCAGGCCCGCGAGCAACTGACCCGCGAGCCGTTCCCCTTCCCCACCCTGACCATCGCCGACAAGCGCGACCTGTTCGGGTTTGAGTACGAAGACTTCAAGCTGGAGGGCTATGAGGCCCACCCGCACATCAAGGCCGAGGTTTCGGTCTGACCTGGGCTACCGATCGCCTGGATCAGCTGAAGGCCGGCGACACGGCCCTGCCGCCTGTTGTCGAGACCCTGAAACTGGGCGGACTGGATGACTGGGGCCCGGGGTGGGCCAGAAAGACCTGGACCCCCTCGCCAGAGCTTCTCAACAGCGACGGCTCGCTGTTTGGTGGCTATCTGGCGGCGCTGGCCGACCAGATCCTGGCCTTCGCGGCCATGACCGCGGCGCCGGCGGACGCGATGTTCCGCACCAGCAACCTGAAGATCGACTTCATACGGGTGGGCAAGGCCGAACCGCTTCGTCTCGAGGGCCGGGTCGTGGCCAAGACGAAGTCGATCATCCACGTCGAGGCCGACTTTTTCCGGCCCGATGGCGAACTGATCGCGCGCGCCAGTGCGCAGCAGATCATTGTTCCATTCGGCCAGCCCTAAGGCTTCAGGACGATCTTCCCGGCCACTCCGGTCGACTGCAGCAGGTCCTGCGCCTTGGCCGCCTCGGCCAAGGGGAAGGTCGCGCCGATCTGAGGCTTGAGCTGGCCCGCGCCGATCAGAGCCAGCACGGCCGCCAGATCCTGGCGATAGGCCTCGGGACGCGCGTCACGCCAGGAGGTGACGTTGTAGCCCACCACGCCCTGGCTCGACGAAAACAGCTTCAGCGCCGACAGGCGATCGGCCAGCAGCATGCGGATCATCGCAGCCGGCCGCATCTTGCCGCCACGCGTGGCGTCATAGCCGCCATAGAGCACCGCCGTGCCGCCGTCGCGCAGGGCGGCGATCGAGGCGGTCTTCAGGTGCGGGCCACCGACATGGTCAAAGGCCGCGACGACTCCGCCGCCGGACAGCGCCCTGGCCCGCTCGGCCACCGGCTCGGCGCGATAGTCGACATAAACCCCGCCCTTGGCCTCCACCACCGCCCGCTTGCCCGCCGAGGCCGTGCCGATCGCCCGCACCCCGACCAGACGGGCCAGGTCCAGCAGCAGCCCGCCGACGCCGCCGGCGGCGCCATGGACCAGAACCCATTCGCCGGGCTGGGCCGAGGCGACGCGGTGGAACATCTGCCAGGCCGTCAGGCCGTTCAGGACGCCGGCCACCAACGCCTCGGCCGCGACGCCCTCGGGGGCGGCGACAAGATGGCTGGCCGAAACATTGCGACGATCGGCGTAGGAGCCCGTCACCGTCAGGGCCGCCACGCGCTGGCCCACCGAGAAGCCCGCGACGCCCGGCCCCAGGGCCTCGATCCGGCCGACCAGATCATAGCCTGGCGTCACCGGCGCCTTGACGCCCGGATAAAGCCCCGTGCGCATGACGATGTCGGCGAAGGCGACGCCGGCCGCCTCGATCGCCACCCGCGCCTCGCCCGGGCCGGGCGGATCCAGGACGACGGAGCGCCCCTGCAACACCTCGACGCCGCCCGTGCGGGCCATGTGCATCTCGAAGGCTGATATCGCCATGTTGGTGTCTCCCCACCCGCAAGTTAACGACGTTCAGATAACTGGCAAGGTCTCTTGTCTGGCGTCCGTCAAAGGGCGAGGCTAAGCAGGAGCCATGATCCCGATCCTTTCCATCGTCGTCGCTCGCGCCGCCAACGGCGTCATCGGTCGTGACGGCGACCTGCCGTGGCGGTTGAAGTCAGACCTGGCCCTGTTCAAGGCCAACACCCTGGGCAAACCGATCATCATGGGTCGCAAGACCTGGGACAGCCTGCCCCGCAAGCCCCTGCCCGGCCGCATGAACGTGGTGCTGTCGCGCGACGGCTCGTTCGAGCCCGCCCAGGCTGTGGTCTGCGAGAGCTTCATGGAAGCCGTGCAGATGGCCCGCGAGCAGGCCGAGGACGATGGCGTCGACGAGGTCTGCGTCATCGGGGGCCGCAGCCTGTTCGAGGCGGCCCTGCCCAAAGCCAAGCGGCTGTACCTGACCGAGGTGGACGCCGAGGTCGCGGGCGATGTCACCTTCCCCGACTTCGACGAAGCCGCCTGGACCGAAGTCCGCCGGGAAGAGCACCCCGCCGGCCCGGACGATGATCACGCCTTCGTCTTCCGCGTGCTGGAGCGGCGCTAAAAATTCAGAGTGCGATGTCGGCGCGGCCAAGGCTCGCGCGTCCTATGGCGCGAAGGCCAAGGCAGGCCCGCAGGAGGACATAGCCATGACAGACATCAGTCCCGAACAACGCGGGCCGACGGGCGGCCTGACTCCCTATCTCTGTGTTGGCGGCGCCGGCGCGGCGGCGGCCTCGACCTTCTACCAGAAGGCCTTCGCGGCCGAGGAGAAGAGCCGCATACCGGCCCAGGACGGCAAGCGGCTGATGCACTGCGCCGTGACGATCAATCGCGACGACCTGCTGTTTAGCGACGGCTTTCCCGAGCATGGCCACCCCGCCCAGCCGCCCGCCGCCGTGACCCTGCATCTGCAGGTCGATGACGCCGACGCCTGGTTCAACCGCGCCATCGAGGCCGGCTGCGAAGCGACCATGCCGGTGCAGTTGATGTTCTGGGGCGACCGCTACGGCGTGCTGAAGGACCCGTTCGGCTTCGTGTGGTCGATCGGCGCGACGCCCAAGGCGTAAACCGCTAGCGGCATTCAAACGCGCGTTTATAGTCTCTCTCATCCGCCCGTCAGAGGCGGTTTGGGAGAGACGCATGGACATCCAACTGGTCGCCGAAGGCCTGCTGTTTCCGGAGGGCCCGATCGCCATGGCCGACGGCTCGGTGATCCTCACCGAGATTCAGGGCCAGCGGCTGAGCCGCATCACGCCTGACGGCAAGCGCGAGACGGTGGCGGACACCGGCGGCGGGCCCAATGGCGCGGCCATCGGTCCGGACGGCGCGATCTATGTCACCAACAATGGCGGCAGTTTCCAGTTCATCGACATGGGCGGCCTGAACGTGCCCGGTCCCACGCCGCCCAGCCACACCGGCGGCTCGATCCAGCGGGTGGACGTCGCGACCGGCGCGGTCACCACGCTCTACACAGAATGCGACGGCAAGCCGCTGGTCGGTCCCAACGACCTGGTGTTCGACAGGCAGGGCGGGTTCTGGTTCACCGACCACGGCTGCTCGACGCCCGACGGCCGCAAGTTCGGCGCGCTCTATTACGCCCTCACTGACGGCTCGAAGATCACCCGCTGGCGCGACCACTTCGTCTCGCCCAATGGCGTGGGCCTCTCGCCCGACGAGAAGACCGTCTACATGGCCGACACCACCCTGGGGCGCCTGTGGTCGTTCGACATCGCCGCGCCCGGCGAGCTGGCGCCCGTCGCCGGCTTCGCGCCCGGCAATGTGGTCTGCAACCTGCCGGGCTATCAGCTGCTGGACAGCCTGGCGGTCGAGGCCGGTGGCAAGGTCTGCGTGGCGACCATCATCAATGGCGGGATCACCGCCTTTGATCCCGACGGTTCGACCGAGCATTTCGCCTTCCCGGACGTGATCGTCACCAACATCTGCTTTGGCGGCGCCGACATGCGCGACGCGTGGATCACCGCGTCGGGAACCGGCAAGCTCTACAAGGCCCGGTGGCCGAGGCCCGGGCTGAAGCTGAACTTCAACGGTTAGCAAAAAGTCCTCCCCCTTCAGGGGGAGGACTGAAAGCCTAGTAGAGAACGCCCAGGGCTTCGCGTTCGAAGTTCTTCAGTTCGTCGTTGCGGCCCTCGCGGATCTTCACGACCCACTCCGGATCCTGCAGCAGGGCGCGGCCCACGCCGACGAGGTCGAACTCGCCGCGATCGAGGCGTTCCAGCAGACCATCGATCGAGGCCGGCTGGCTACCTTCGCCGCCGAAGGCCGCGATGAACTCGCCCGACAGCCCCACCGAGCCCACGGTGATGGTCGGGGCGCCGGTCAGCTTCTTGGCCCAGCCGGCGAAGTTCAGGTCGCTGCCCTCGAATTCCGGCTCCCAGAAGCGGCGTTGCGAGCAGTGGAAGATATCCGCGCCGGCGTCGGCCAGCGGCTGAAGCCAGGCTTCCATTTCCTTGGGCGTGGTCGCCAGGCGGGCCGTATATTCCTGCTGCTTCCACTGCGACAGGCGGATGATCACGGGATAATCAGGGCCGACGGCGGCGCGAACAGCCTTGAGAATCTCGGCGGCGAACTTACCACGCTCGCCGATGGTCGGACCGCCGAAGGCGTCGGTGCGGACATTGGTGCCGTCCCAGAAGAACTGGTCGATCAGATAGCCATGGGCGCCGTGCAGTTCCACCGCGTCAAAGCCCAGGCGCTTGGCGTCGGCGGCGGCCGAGGCGAACGCGGCGATGGTGTCGGCGATGTCGGCATCGGTCATCGGCTCGGTGAAGGGCGTTCCGCCCCGCTTCGACAGTCCCGAGGGGCTATCGATCTTGCCCAGCACGTCCTTGCCCTTGGCGGCGCCCACATGCCACAGCTGCGGGGCGATCAGGCCGCCGGCGTCGTGGACCTCGTCGACCACCTTCTTCCAGGCCGCCAGTTCCTTCTCGCCATGGAAGCGCGGGACATTGGCGTCGTTCAGCGAAGCGTCGCGGGCCACGCCCGTGCCTTCGGTGATGATCAGGCCGACCTGGTTCTCGGCGCGCCGACGGTAGTAGGCGGCAACGTCATCCGTCGCCACGCCGCCTGGCGAGAACGACCGGGTCATCGGCGCCATCACCACCCGGTTGGGCATTTTCAGCGACTTGAATTCAAACGGCTTGAAGAGGGCGTCGAGGGCCATGGGCGCTCCGAAGGAGGTCGGTGTTGGGAATGTTATGAGGCGGGTTGCGATTGTGGACTATGCAGAAAATCTGCAACCGAGCCTGTGCCGGGTTGAGAAGCAGTGCGTCCTTCGAGGCCCGCTTCGCAGGCGCCTCAGGATGAGGAAATCAGAACAGAACTTCCTCATCCTGAGGTGCGAGCCCTTGGCGAGCCTCGAAGGACGCGGGGCCTAAAGCCCCAGAACCATCTTGGCCATGATGTTGCGCTGGATCTCGTTGGACCCGGCATAGATCGAGGCCTTGCGGTAGCTGAAATAGCTGGGCGCGGCGGGCGCGGCGTAGTCGGGGCCCGCGCGGCCCTCATTGCTGGGCGCCCAGGTGTCGCGAACAAACGGGGCGGCATAGTTTCCGACCGCTTCGAGGGTCAGTTCTGTGATCGCCTGCTGGGCCTCCGAGCCCGCGCACTTCAGCATAGACGAAGCCGGTCCCACGGCCTTGCCCGCGCTCTTGCCCGAGAAGATCCGCAGTTCGGCCGCGTTCAGGGCCTCGACCGAGATCTCCAGGTTGGAGATCTTGGAGCGGAAGTCCGGATCGTCGATCAGGCGGCCGCCGTCATCGGCCAGTTCCAGCGTCGCGATCTTGCGCACCTTGTGGATCATGTTCATCAGGCCCGGCGCATAGGCGTTGCCGCGCTCGAACTCGAGCAGGTACTTGGCGTAGGTCCAGCCCTTGTTCTCCTCGCCGATACGATTGGCGATCGGCACGCGGACATTGTCGAAGAAGACCTGATTGATCTCCTGCTCGCCCTCGGCGGGACCGTCCAGGGTGGGCAGCGGCTTGATCTGGATGCCAGGGCTGTCCATGCGCAGCAGCAGGAAGCTGATGCCGTTCTGGGGCTTGCCCTCGGTCGAGGTGCGCACCAGGCAGAACATCCAGTCGGCCCACTGGGCCTGGGTGGTCCAGATCTTCGAGCCGTTCAGCACATAGTCGTCGCCATCGCGCTCGGCCTTCATCTGCAGGCTGGCCAGATCCGATCCCGAGCCGGGCTCGGAATAGCCCTGGCACCACCAGATGTCGGACGACAGGATCGGCGGCAGGTGCTGCTTTTTCTGCGCCTCGGTGCCGAACGCCAGAATGACCGGCGCGCACATCTTCAGGCCCATGGGCGAAGGATTGGGCGTGCCCGCCAGGCTCAGCTCCATGTTGAAGATGTAGCGCTGCGACGGCGAGAAGCCGCAGCCGCCCCACTCCACCGGCCAGTCGGGCGCGGCCCAACCGCGCTCGTACAGCTTCTTCTGCCATTTCACCTGGCCAGCCTTGTCCAGATAGCCGTTCTTGGACTGGCTCATCTGCCGGCGCAGATCGTCGTCATAGGCGGTGGCGATCCAGTCGCGGACTTCCTGCTGGAAGGCCAGATCCTCGGGTGAAAAGGCGAGATCCATGTCTGCTACTCCACCGCGTCCAGATATTCGATCTCGGGACGCCCGGCCATGAACGGCCCCATCGCCGCGCCGCCGGCCTTGAAATAGTCCGTGCCGCCGTGAGCCTTCAGGTCGTCCATGGAGGCGTACAGTTCCAGCACCTTGTAGACGCCGGCTTCGGTCTTGGACTTGGTCAGCTGGTACAGCAGGCAGCCCGGCTCATTGGCCTTCACCTTGGCCGCCAGATCCAGGAACACCGCTTCGAATTCAGAGGTCTTGTCGACCTGGACCTTCAAGGTCGCCACTACACCGATCATGCTCGCCTCCCAACGCTTGTTTGAAAGCAGCATCGACCACGCGGACGCGCGCCGCAAGGGCGACGTTGGGGAAGCGTCAAAATCAGGTGTGGGTGGCTAGGGCCGCTCGTTCCAGCCGTAGGCGACCCAGGAATGGCCGCCGACGTTGCGGGCCTCGATCAGGGTCGGATCATCGCTGGTCTTGGCCTTGACCGTGCGACGCGCCCGAAGGGCCAAGGCCACAAGGCCGAACAGCGCGCTGCCCATGAAACCGATGACCACGACGGTGGCGGCGAAGACGACGGCGAGCACCGAGCCGATCACCACGGCGGCGGACGTCGCCAGCGCGCCGGCAAGCCAAGCCAGGCTACGCAGAGCCGAACCACCGGCCATCGTTGTCGAACCCGTCATCGATCGTCCCTTCCGGGCCTAAGGCCTCACAGCAGCACGTATGGTCAACAAGGTTGGTTCTCGGATGCCGAAGGTCAACTCAACACCCGCGTGAACGATCTGAAAAGCCCATTTCGCCCGAGACATATCGTCTCTGGGTTTTGAGTAGCCTAGCCGGCCGTCGCCAGACCCAGGTCGCGACGCTCGCGCATCACCGTGGTGAAGGCGGCGTTGATCGCGGCCGACTTGGCCTCGGCCACCTCGATGAACTCATTGGGAAGACCCCGCGCCCGCGCCCGATCGGGGTGAGCCGACGACAGAGCCGTCTTCCATGCGCTGCGCACGGTGGCGTCGTCCGCGTCGGCGGGAACGTCCAGGATCGTGTACGGATCGTCGGGACCCGCGCCCATATGCACCGCCCGCAGGCGACGGAACACCAAGGGCGAGAGACCGAACAGATCGGCGACCCGCTCGACATAGTCCAGCTCGTCCTGGGTCACCACGCCGTCGGCCTTGGCGATGTGGAACAGGCCATCGACGACGTCCTCGAGGATCATCGGGCAGGTTCGATAGCGCTTGGCCAGGCGCTTGGCATAGCTTTCGAAGCCATGCGTGGTCTGGCGGGCCAGGTCGTAGAGCCTGTGGATATTGCCTTCCGAGGCCGGATCGGGCTGGAACACCTCGGTGAAGGCCGCGAACTCGTGTCCGTCGGCGCGGCCGTCGGCCTTGGCCAGCTTGGCGCCCAGCGCGGTCACAGCCGTCGAGAACGCCGGATCCTCACCCGGCAATCCGGAAGGACAATCCGTGCAGTCGGCCAGATCGAGCCGGCGCGCGGCGATGCTTGCGATGTTGCGCCAGAAGGTCATGAAAGGCGGAAAAGTCCAGAAGCGTGGCTAAGTTATGACAAGGCAGATACGCGCGGCGGCGCGATACGGATCACGCTTCCATGGCGCTTTCTAACATATTCCGCCGCAACCCCCACCCCGCCCGGGGCAGAATGAACTCGAATTCATACCGGAGCCTTTCGGCGCGCCAGTCGTTATGGCGCAGCTTCGGGGCGACCGGGCGCCATCCTGTGGTCCCATTCGACCTCGAAATGCTCTACTCAACGCGTCACTGCTCTGCACAAGGACTTCCGCCCGCATGGGGAACGCCCTCCTTCTCGCCCTGGCCCTGATGGGACAAGCTCCAGCCACCGCGGCGCCGCCGACCTCGGCCGCGTCGGCGCCGACTGACGACTACGGCTATGTCTCGTGGTGCTATGGGGCGCTGGGCGGCTATGTGGACCTCTATGACAAGGTGATGCCGGAAGTCACCCGCATCGAGAAGGCCTTCCCCAGCCCGGGGGGCGTCGAAGCCTCGCTGAAGGTCTATCCGGAAATGCGCGCCCAAGCCCGCATGGACCTGAAGACCTACACCGCCGCGATCACCGCCGCCGAAAAGGCCAGCCCGCGTCCGATCTCCGAATATGGCCGCCTCGCCATCAACAAGGGCCGCTCGGTCTGGGCGGGTTCGGACGCCACCAACAAGGCGCGTCTGGCCCAGGTGTGGATGAGCTGGTCTCCGCCGGGCGACTGCGAGACCCGCGCCAAGACCCTTGAGAAACGCTCCAACGTGCTGGGCAAGGCGCTGATCTACAACGCCGCGCCCGCTCCGGCTCCCGCGCCAGACACCGCCCCGCAGCCGGCGCCCGAGCCCGTCGCCCCGGCCCCGATCGAACAGGCCGCTCCGCCGGTCGCGGAAACGCCCAAACCCGCCCCCGTGGCCAAGCCGATGGCCAAGGCCCCCGCGCCCAAGCCGATCAAAGCCCCAGCGGCAAAGGCCGAGATCATCATCGACCTCGCCGATCCCAAGCCCTGCGCCGGTCGCCTCGAACCCGCCAAGCGGGGCGGCAAGGACGTTCTGGTCTGCAAGCCGGACTGACTGTGTCCTCCTCCTTCAGGGGGAGGACGGCAGCGCCCCGCTGGCGGCCAAAGCCTTGAACCACGCGTAGGAGGCCTTCTGCGTCCTCACGCCCGTCGCGCGGTCATGCGACACAAGGCCAAACTTCGAGGTGTAGCCCAAGTCCCACTCGAAATTGTCGAGCAGGGTCCAACAGAAATAGCCCCCGATGGGCGAGCCGGCCTCCCGGGCGGCCAGCACGGCCTCCAGATGCCGGCGCAGGTAGTTTATCCGGAAAGTGTCGTCGATGATCGCGGGGCCCTTGCCGAAAGGGTCCGACGCGCCGTTTTCGGTGATCATGACCGGCGGGTTGCCGTAGTAGCGACGCACCATCTCCAGCACCTCGAACAGGCCCGAGGGGTCGATGTGGCGACCAAAGGCGTCCAGTTCAGCGCCCTTCGGCGGCTGAGCCGGCGCGATATGGCTGGCTGAAGCCAGATCCAGCCGCACATAGGCCGGCGCGTAGTAGTTCACCCCCAGGAAGTCGACCTTCTGGCGTGTGATCGCCAAGTCGCCATCGCGAACAACACCCTTGAGGAAATCGTCCATCGCTCCGGGGTAGGCGCCCTTGAACAGGGGATCCAGCCAGGCGCGGTTCCACAACGCGTCCAGCCCGTCCGAAGCCAGGCGGTTCCAGAGCGCGCCGCCCGCCGGCCGACACGGCTGCAGGGCCATGGTGGTGCCGACGCTCAGGTCGCTTCGCGCCGCCCGCAGCGCCTGGATCGCCAGCCCCTGCCCCAGGTTCATGTGGTGGGTCACCGGCCCCAGTTGACCGATGTCCTTCAGGCCCGGAGCCTGCTCGCCCAGCACATGGCCGAACACGGTGTGCACCGCCGCCTCGTTGAGAATGATGTAGCGCTTGAGCCGGTCGCCCAGCCTGTCGACCACCGCGTGGGCGTAGTCGGCCAGGCGATAGGCCGTGTCGCGGTTCTTCCAGCCGCCCTTGTCCTGCAGGGCCTGAGGCAGGTCCCAGTGGAACAGCGTGGCGTAAGGTGTGATCCCCTTGGCCAGCAGGCCATCGACCATCCGCGAATAGTGATCCAGGCCGGCGGAGTTGATCGCCCCCTCCCCGCTGGGCAGCACCCGCGACCAGCTGATCGAGAAGCGATAGGCGTCCAGACCGGCGCCGGCGATCAGGTCGATGTCATCGGCGTAGCGGCGATAGCTGTCGGTGGCGACGCTGGCGTCGGATCCGTCCACGATGACGCCGGGTTTCTTCTCAAAGGTGTCCCATACGCTGGGCCCGCGCCCATCCACGTCGAGCGCCCCCTCGGTCTGGAAGGCGGCGCTGGCCACGCCCCAGACGAAGTCTTTCGGAAATTGCCGCGACCGGGGATGAAGCTCCGTATCGGGCTTGCCCTCGCAGCCGCTGAGGCCAAGCGCCGCTCCACCCAGCGCCAGCCCCGCGAGGCCTCGACGGCTAATGCCTTGATGATCCACGTGACGTTCCTCCCGATCGGAGGTCGTCGCCTCCGTTGAGGCGAGCATGCCGTGGGAAACGGCCGATTGACCAGCCCTACCCCGCCGTAGAGTCTAGCGGCGGGCCTTGGTCGAGACGGCTTCGCGACTGGGCTTGGAGCGCTGCTCGCGAACGCCGGCGATGGCGTCGGCCGGCATGGGACGTCCGAGCAGGAAGCCCTGGAACTCGACACAGCCCAGCTTCACCAGAATGTCGAACTGGGCCTGGGTCTCGACACCTTCGGCCGTGGTCTTCAGGCCCAGCGAGCGGGCCAGGCTGATGATCGCGGCGGCCACCGAGGCCGCTTCGCTGTCTGGCGTGAGGTTGGAGACGAACGAGCGGTCGATCTTCAGCTTGTCGATCGGATGACGGCGCAGATAGGCCAGGCTGGCGTAGCCGGTGCCAAAATCGTCCAGGGCCAGGCGGAAGCCCAGGCGCTTGAGACGACGCAGGGCCTCATGGACGCCGTCACTGTCCTTGAGCAGGGCCGTCTCGGTGATCTCCAGCACGATGCTCGCGGCCTGAGCCCCGGTTTCGGCCAGGATCCCCTCGACCTCGTCGACGAAGCCCGCGGCGCTCAATTGTAGCGCCGAGACATTGACCGACACCTCCAGCCCCGACCAGCGCAGGCTGTCATAGCAGGCGCGCCGGAACACCAAGCGGCCGATGGCGGCGATCAGGCCCGTCGCCTCGGCCAACGGAATGAAGATGGCCGGCGAGATGTCGCCGCGCTCCGGATCGTGCCAGCGGGCCAGGGCCTCAACCCCGGTGATCACGCCGCGGGCGTCGGTCAGCGGCTGGTAGGCGACGGTCAGACGTTCCTGCTCGATGGCGGCGCGCAGGTCGCGCTCCAGCATCTTGCGCAGGCGCAGGGCCGCGTCCATCTCGGGCTCGAAGAAGCAGTAGCGGCCGCGACCGGCTTCCTTGGCGCGATACAGGGCCACGTCGGCCTGACGCAGCATCTCGGCCTGGCCCTGTTCGGCGTCGGAGACCACGGCGACCCCGACCGAGCAAGACAGCTCGGCGCGGCCGATGGTCAGGTCCAGCTCGCCCGACAGGCCCTCGACCACGCGCTGGGCCAGGGTGGCGCAGCCAGCCGGGGTGGTGTCGGGCTGGATGATGGCGAACTCGTCGCCCCCCAGGCGACAGATGGTGTCGGTCTCGCGGCAGATCTGCTTCAGCCGCCGCGCGACCTCGCGGATGACCTGATCGCCGGCGTCGTGGCCGTAGCTGTCGTTGACTTCCTTGAAGCGGTCCAGGTCGATGCACAGCACGCCCAGATAGCCGGGCTTGCGCCGCAGCAGGGCGTGGGCGTGGACCAGACGGTCGGTGAACAGCGTGCGGTTGGCCAGACCCGTCAGCGGATCGTGCAGGGCCAGATGCTTGGCCTCGGCCTCGCTCAGCAGCAGCTTCTTGGCCGCGCGGCGCGTGACCCGGAACAGCAGGACCAGACCAGTGGCGGCGGCGAGGAAGGCCAGACAAAGGATCGGCGTAGCCTGCCGCAGCAGGTCACCGCCCGGCTTGCGGGGCGTCCAGCGCAGCACGATGCCGCGGCCGTCCGGCGCCCGGCCCATGAGGGCCTGAGCGTTTTCGCCCTTGATCTCACTGGCGGGCACGACCTCGATGCGCGCGTCCTTCAGCAGAAAGCGCTCTGAAAACGCCTTCACGATGCTGCTGGCCACCGGCAGGCCCGAGACGATCAGCGGTCCGCGCGGCCCAAGAGTCTTGGCCTTCAGATCGGGGCGCACCAGCGAGACGGTGATCATGACCGGCTCCTCGCCGATCAGTTCGACCCGGCCCTTATGGACGGCGCGAAGCTTGGCCACCTTGACGGGATCGGCCTCGATGGCGCGAACCTGGTCGATCAGGCGCTGGGTCTGGGCGGCATAGACGCCGAACGACCTAGGATCGACGTCCGTGCCGTTGATATGGCCGTAGATGGGCTGGTTGTTGGCGTCCAGCACGAACACGACGCTGTAGCCCAGCGCCCCGCCGATCGAGGCGCCCACATTCTGGCTGGCCCATTCCAGATCGAAATTGTTGTCGAGCTTGTGGATCGCCTCATCCCAGATGACATAGGGATTGAGGGCGGTCTGAACCTCCCGGCCGCGCTGGCGAAGTCCGTTGCCGACCAGGGTCTGCTCATACTGGCGTTCGCGCAGGTCGGCCTGACGCGTGGCGGTGAACAGCAGGCCGGCGGCAAGCAGGATCATGCCCGTCGCCATGCAGACGATCAGGCCGAAGATCTTCAGCTCGATATTGTTGCGGTTCATACGGACGTCCCAGAAGACGGACGTATCGTTCACACCACCTCTTGATGAATTCCTTACCGAGCGGCGTTTCTGGACGTATTGGCGCACATTGTTCGCCAAAAGAGATGCGCTGGCCGATCACCGCGCGATCTGGCGGTATTTTCGTTCACCCGTGGACATCCAGGATCGGGGCGCGCCGACGATGGAGTCGGCTGCCCGCTTTCTATGCCGCGGCCTCCCGCGCCTTCGCGCCGGGATCATAGTTGAGGATCGGCGCCAGCCATTTCTCGGCCTTGGCCAGGTCCCAGCCCTTGCGGGCCGCATAGTCCTCGACCTGATCCAGATCCACCTTGCCAACGCCGAAATAGTGGCTCTTGGGATGGCTGAAATAGAGGCCGCTGACCGCCGCGCCGGGGCTCATGGCGAAGCTCTCGGTCAGGATCATGCCGGTCTGCTCGGTGGCGTCGAGCAGGGCAAACAGCGTGCCCTTTTCGGTGTGATCGGGCTGGGCCGGATAGCCGGGCGCGGGGCGGATGCCCTGATAGGTCTCGGCGATCATGTGGTCGGCGTCCCCCGTCTCGTCGGGCGCATAGCCCCAAAGCTCGACGCGAGCCTTGTAGTGCAGCCACTCGGCGAAGGCCTCGGCCAGGCGATCCGCGAGCGCCGAGGCCATGATGGCGCTGTAGTCGTCGCCGGCGTCCTTGAAGCGCTTGACGATCTCGTCCTCGCCGTGGCCGGCGGTGACGGCGAAGGCGCCGATATAGTCCGCCCCCTGCCCGATCGGCGCGACGAAGTCTGACAACGCGGCGTTGGTCTTGCCGGCCCCCTTGTCCATCTGCTGGCGCAGGGTGTGCAGGCGCGACAGCTCGGCGGTGCGGGTGTCGTCCGTATAGAGAACGATGTCGTCGCCCTGGGCCTGGGCCGGCCAGAAGCCGATCACGCCCTTGGCGCCGAACCATTTCTCGGCGACCACCTTGTCGAGCATCTCGCGGGCTTCGCGATAGAGCTCGGTGGCGGCCTCGCCCACCACGTCGTCCTCGAGGATCTGCGGGAAGCGGCCGATCAGCTCCCAGCTGGCGAAGAATGGCGACCAGTCGATGAACGGGACCAGCTCTTCCAGCGAGGGCTCGAACGCGCGCGTGCCGATGAAGGCCGGCTTGGGCGGCGTATAGCCTGCCCAGTCGATGGCGAACCTCTTCTGGCGAGCTTCCGCGATGCTGGTGCGGGCCTTGGCCGTCTGGCCCCGGGCATATTGCTCGCGGATGCGGATATATTCGGCCCGCGTCTCGGCCTGCAGGCGGTCGCGCTCGCTGGCCGACAGCAGGCCCGAGACCACGCCGACGGCGCGGCTGGCGTCCAGCACATAGGTGGTCGAGCCCTTGGAATAGGCCGGCTCGATCTTGACCGCCGTATGGGTGCGGCTGGTGGTGGCCCCGCCGATCAGCAGCGGGATGGTGAAGCCCTGGCGCTCCATCTCGGAGGCCACGAACACCATCTCGTCCAGCGACGGGGTGATCAGGCCCGACAGGCCGATCATGTCGACCTTGTGTTTGCGCGCCTCGTCCAGGATGCGATCGGCCGGGACCATCACGCCCAGGTCGATGACCTCGTAATTGTTACACTGCAGCACCACGCCGACGATGTTCTTGCCGATGTCGTGGACGTCGCCCTTGACCGTCGCCATCAGGATGCGGCCGGCCTGCTCGCGCGGCTTGCCGGCCTTCTCGGCCTCCATGAACGGCTCCAGCCAGGCCACGGCCTGCTTCATGACGCGAGCCGATTTCACCACCTGCGGCAGGAACATCTTGCCCGAGCCGAACAGGTCGCCGACCACGTTCATGCCATCCATCAAATGGCCTTCGATGACGTGCAGCGGCCGCTCGACCGACAGGCGCGCCTCTTCGGTGTCCTCGTTGATGAACTCGGTGATTCCGTTGACCAGGGCGTGGGTGATGCGCTCGCCCACGCTGCCCTTGCGCCATTCCAGATTGGCGGTCTGGACCTGGCTCTTGTCGCCCTTGTAGCGCGGGGCCAGGTCGACCAGGCGCTCGGTATTGGAGACGTTGGTCCGCTGCGGGCGGTTGAGGATCACGTCCTCGACGGCCTCGCGCAGTTCGGGATCCAGCGTGTCATAGACCGGCAGGTCGCCGGCGTTGACGATGCCCATGTCCATGCCCGCCGCGATGGCGTGGTACAGGAACACCGAGTGGATCGCCCGGCGCACGGGCTCGTTGCCCCGGAAGCTGAACGAGACGTTCGACACCCCGCCCGAGATCCGGGCATAGGGACAGCGCTTCTTGATCTCGCGCGTACCCTCGATGAAGTCGACGGCGTAGTTGTCGTGCTCCTCGATCCCCGTCGCCACGGCGAAGATATTGGGGTCGAAGATGATGTCTTCCGGCGGGAAGCCCACCTTGTCGACCAGGATGCGATAGGCCTTTTCGCAGATCTCGATCTTGCGGGCGGCGGTGTCGGCCTGGCCCACTTCGTCGAACGCCATCACCACCACGGCCGCGCCGTAGCGCAGGCACAGCTTGGCCTGCTCGATGAACTTGGCTTCGCCCTCCTTCATGGAGATCGAGTTGACGATGGCCTTGCCCTGCACGCACTTCAGGCCCGCCTCGATCACCTCCCACTTGGAGCTGTCGATCATCACCGGCACCCGCGCGATGTCGGGCTCGGCCGCCATCAGGTTCAGGAAGGTGACCATGGCCAGCTTCGAGTCCAGAAGGCCCTCGTCCATGTTGACGTCAATGACCTGGGCCCCGGCCTCGACCTGCTGGCGCGCCACCGACAGGGCTTCGCCGTAGTTGCCCTCGACGATCAGCTTCTTGAACTTGGCCGAGCCGGTGACGTTGGTGCGCTCACCGATATTGACGAAGACAGGTCTCATGATTGGCCGTTCAACAGGGATTGCAAACCAGCGATCTGGGTCAGCCACGCGTCGTGGTCTTCCCCTTCCTGCCAGAGTTCGTCGAGTTCGGACGCCGTGCTCACCACGCGGGCCAGGGCCTTGCGGGCGAGGTTGGCCGCGCCTTCCGGCGGCGCGCCCAGGGCGGCCTTCAGATCCGCGTGGTTGTCGGGCAGCACCGACCCCGCGCCCACGCAAGAGGCGACCACCGCGGCCGCGGCCACGGCCAGTTCGGCGTCGGCCTCTTCCAGATAGCCGCTGACATTGGCGGCGTGCTCCATCAGCGTCATGACCATGCGCCAGTCCGGCGCCTCGGTCAGGTCCTCGATGAAGTCGGCCGCTTCTTCGTTGTCGAAAGGTCCGGGAGCCCAGGCGGTCATCTTCAGCCCACCAGTTCGAAGGGTTCGAGGCCCGCCAGGCGCATGGCCCGGGGACGCTCTGGGATCTGACGCGGGGTGACGCCGGCGACGGCCTCGGCCACGTGGCGGATGTGGTCGGGCGTGGTGCCGCAGCAGCCGCCCAGGATGTTGACGAGGCCGTCCGTCGCCCATTGGTGCAGGGCGTGGCCGGTCTGGTGCGGCTCCTCGTCATACTCGCCCATGGCGTTGGGCAGGCCGGCATTGGGATAGGCCGCCACCAGCGTGTCGGCGATGCGGGCCATCTCGGCGATGTGCGGCCGCATCAGGTCGGCGCCCAGGGCGCAGTTGAAGCCCACGGCGAACGGCTTGCAGTGCTTGATCGAGTTCCAGAACGCTTCGGCCGTCTGGCCCGACAGGGTGCGGCCCGAGCGGTCGGTGATGGTGCCGCTGATCCAGATCGGCAGCTCTTCGTGGCCCTCGTCGCGCAGGTCCAGGATCGCCTTGATCGCGGCCTTGCAGTTGAGCGTGTCGGTGATGGTCTCGATCAGGAACAGATCGACGCCACCTTCGTAGAGGGCCGAGACCTGCTGGCGATAGGCCGCATAGACCTGATCGAAGGTCACCTTCCGCGCGCCCGGATCATTCACGTCAGACGACATCGACAGCATCACGTTCAACGGCCCGATCGAGCCGGCGATGAAGCGCGGCTTTTCGGGATGCTCCTTCAGCCAGCGGTCGGCGACCGAGCGGCCGATGCGGGCGCCTTCATAATTGATATCCCAGACGTCCTTCTCGCCCAGACGATAGTCGGCCTGGGCGATGGTGGTGCCCGAGAAGGTGTTGGTCTCGGAGATGTCGGCGCCGGCGGCGAAATAGGCGTCATGCAGCTCGGCCACGAGGTCGGGCCGGGTCAGGCACAGGACGTCGTTATTGCCCTTCATCTGGCCGTCATAGTCGGCGAAGCGTTCGGCGCGGTAGTCGGCTTCCGATAGCTTCTTCTTCTGGAACATCACGCCCCAGGAGCCGTCGAGGATCAGCACGCGCTCCTTGGCGGCGGCCTTCAGGGCGGCGATGCGGCCGGCTCGAGTGGTCAGGTCGGTCATTTGGCCGCTCCCTGCTGGCGCGCCAGCTCCTTGTTGAACGCGGCTTCAGAGGCGGCGACGAAGCGGCCCAGCTCGGTCGAATCGATGAAGGCGTTGTTGTCGCCGCGCAGCACCCGCTGGCGCTTGGCCAGCAGATCGCCCTGCTCTTCGTGGGCGGGCAGGAACACATCGGCCGGCATCAGCTTCAGCTTGGCGAAGGTGGCGCGATAGTCCGAAACGATCTTCGGATAGGTCTTGTTGCCCACCAGGGCGTTACCGGCCACCGAGATGGAGTTGAAGAACACCACGTTCAGCGGACGGCCCTTTTCGGTGACGGACATCGTCCAGGTCGTGCCGCCGATGGTGTGGCCGGGCGTCAGGTGCGCGACCAGCGTGGTCTCGCCAAGCTTGACCTTCTGACCCTCGCCGACGGTGCGATCGACCTTCACGGCCGGAAACGGCGTCAGACCGTTCTCATTGTCGCCGAAGTGGCGGCCCTTCTCCAGGGCCGGCTTGTCCTGCGACGAGGCGTAGAGCTTGGCCCCGGTGTCGGCCTTCAGCTGGGCCAGGCCGCCGGCGTGATCATAGTGAGCGTGGGTGTTGAGCAGGATCTTCACGTCCGACAGCTTGAAGCCCAGCGCGACGATGTTGGCCTCGACCAGCTTGGCGCCCTCGGGCGACATGCCGGCGTCCAGCAGCACATGACCTTCCGAGGAGGTGATCAGATAGGACGAAAGCCCCTGGGACCCGACGTAGTAGACATTGCCCACCACGCGATAGGGCTTGTTGGGCGCCATCCAGGAGGCCGGAGGCCAGGCATCGGCGCGCGCGCCCGGCGCGGCCGCAAGGGACAGGACCACCGAGAGGATCAGGGCCAGGATCTTCATGCGGCGGCCTCCGACGAGATCGGTCCAACCTCCCGCACGCCCAGCACACGGCAGATGGCGTAGACGAGGTCGGCCCGGTTGAGGGTGTAGAAGTGAAAGTCCTCGAAGCCCTGTTCCTGCAGCTTGGCGCACATTTCCGAGGCCACCGAGCAGGCGATCAGGCGACGGGTCTCGGCGTCATTGTCCAAGCCCTCGAACAGATTGGCCAGCCAGGTCGGAACCGCCGTCTGGCAGGCCTGGGACATCTTCTTCAGGCCGTTGAAATTGGTCACGGGCATGACGCCCGGCACGATCGGGATGGTGATCCCGGCGGCGCGCACCTTGTCGACAAAGCGCAGGAAGGCGTCGATGTCGAAGAAGAACTGGCTGATCGCCAGGGTCGCGCCGGCGTCGACCTTGGCCTTCAGCACCTCGATGTCGTGGGCGATCGACGGGCTTTCCGGATGCTTCTCGGGATAGACCCCGACCAGCACCTCGAACGGCGCGATACCGCGCACGGCCCGGGTCAGTTCGGTGGCGTTGGCGTAGCCATCTTCGCGCGGCACATAGACGCCGCCGATGCCGCCCTCGGTCGGCGGAGGATCGCCGCGCAGCGCAACGATGTGGCGAACCCCCGTCTCCCAGTATTCGCGGATCACCTCGTCGACCTCGTCGCGGCTGGCGCCGACGCAGGTCAGGTGAGCGGCGGGCTTGAGGCTGGTCTCGTCCAGGATGCGCTTGACGGTGCGATGCGTACGCTCCCGCGTCGAGCCGCCGGCGCCATAGGTGACCGACACAAAGGCCGGGTCCAGCGGGGCCAGACGGGTGATCGCCTGCCACAGGCTTTCCTCCATGGCCGGCGTCTTGGGCGGAAAGAACTCGAAGGAGACGCGCGGCCGACCACCGCCCTGGCTTTGGCCCCGCTCGCCGGCGCGGGCGACGGGACCGATCACGCGACGCGTGGGAGGAAGGGTCATGCGGCGCTCCTTTCAACGGAACGAACGGCCGGACGGCGGGCCGTCCAGATCTTTACGGTCAGCCCTTCGGCCGAGGACGGCGGCAGGGCGATGTTGCTTTCAAGCACAAGGCCGGCGGCTTCGAGCCAAGGCGTGATCTCGGCGTCCGAGAAGCCCAGGCGGCGATGCTGGTGCGCCTCGCGCAGGAACTCGTGGCCGTGCGGCGCGAAGTCGGCGATCAGCAGCAGCCCGCCATGGGCCACCAAGCGAGCGGCCTCGGCCACGGCGGCGGCGGGGTCGCCCAGATAGTGCAGCACCTGATGGACGGTGACCAGATCGGCGCAGCCGCCCGGCAGGCCGGTGGCGAAGATGTCACCATGGCGCAGTTCGCATCGGGGCAGGCCGGCCTTGGCCACCTCGTCGCGGGCGATGTTGAGCATCTGCTGGGAGAGGTCCAGCCCCAGGGCGGAACCGGACCGCTGGCCCAGCAGGGTCAGCATGCGACCCGCGCCGGCGCCCAGATCCACCAGTTCGTCGAAGGGGCCCTCACCCGCCGCGCGCAGGATCGCCGCCTCGACCTCGGCCTCGTCGACATACAGCGACCGGATCTCGTTCCAGCGGGCGGCGTTGCGGGCGAAATAGGCCTGGGCGCCGGTCGAGCGTTCAGCCCGGACCCGAGCCAGCTTCTCGGCGTCGGCGCGCACGGCGGGATCATCGGCGTCGATGAGGTCCAGCGCCTGCCCGACCAGGCCGCGCCCCGGCGACTTGCCCGCCAGGCGATAGAAGACCCAGGCGCCGTCGGGGAACCGCTCCACCAGCCCGGCCTCGGCCAGCAGCTTTAGATGGCGGGAGACGCGGGGCTGGCTCTGGTCCAGAATGCCGCACAGCTCCAGCACCGAAAGTTCTTCGCTGGCGAGCAGCGCCAGCAGACGCAGACGGGTGGATTCCCCGGCCGCGCGCAGCACCTCGACAACCTGTTCGGCTGATAGCTTCATAGGGACATAAAGATATCTTTATGTCCGATTTGGCAAGCTGAAATTATGCCTCAGGAGAGGCCTTCTCGGGCTCCCAGAGCTCAATCTTGACCCCCGCCGGGTCCAGAAGCCAGGCGAAACGCCCCATGGCGCCCTCGTCCTGCAAACCGGTTGGCAGGGCGCCCTCGGCGGCGGCCCTGGCCAGCACGCCGTCCAGATCATCGACGATGAAGTTGATCATGAAGGCCGTCTGCGACGGCTCGAAATACTTCGTGTCGGCTGGAAACGGCGACCAGGTGGTCTTGCCGGCGTCGGGATGATCGAACATCGCTCCGCCCCAATCGTGGATATCGAACCCCAGCACGCGAGCATACCAATCGCGCACGGCCGCCGGATCGGCCGCCTTGAAGAATATCCCGCCCAGACCCAGCACCCTGGCCATGATCAGTCCCCCTCCGCCAGATCGTTGGCCCAAGCCTGCGACCAGGATAGCAGCGGCGCAAGAGCCTCGAACAGCGCGACGCCACGAGGGCTGAGACGATAGCCGTTGTCAGCGGCCACGACATCGGCCGCGCGCAGCTCGGCCAGGCGGACGTTCAGCGTGCCCGGCGGCAGCTCTGCCGCGGCCTGCAAGGCGCGAAAGGTCAGGACGGCGCCGTCGCGCAGCTCCCAGACGATCCGCAGGCTTCCTCGCCGGCCCAGCAGGTCCAGCGCCGCCATGATGGGCTGGCCCGTCGATGAGCCCCGCACCGGCCTGCCCGGCAGGGGTGCTTCATTTTTTGTAGCGACTCGATCCGACGTCATGATACAAATTCTGTAGCACAAGGAGACGGACATGTCCGCCCGCATCCAGCCCGCCCAGGCGCCGTACCCGCCTGCTATCCAGAAAACCTTGGAGCAGCTCACAACGCCGGGCGCCGAGCCCCTGTCGTTGTTCCGCACCCTGGCCCGCGACGAGCGCCTGTTCTCGCGCTTCACGGGCGGCGGCCTGCTGGATCCCGGACGCCTTTCCCTGCGCGAGCGTGAAATCGTGATCCACCGCATCTGCGCCCTCAATGGCGCGACCTACGAGTGGGGCGTCCATGCCGCGATCTTCGCCGAAAAGGCAGGACTCGACCCCGCTCAGTTGGCGGCGACCGTCGCACCGGGCGTCGCCAACTGCTGGTCGCCGCGCGAGGCGCTGCTGATCGACTTTTGCGACGCGGTAAACGCCCGCGCCGACATCGACGACGCCCTGTGGGCGCGACTGTCGGACGTCTTCGACGAACCGGCGCGGATCGAGTTGATGATGCTGGCCGGTTTCTATCGCACCGTCAGCCTGCTGGTGAACGGCCTGCGTCTGGATCCCGAGCCGTTCGCCGCGCCGTTTCCCATCGACTAGGCCCCGACCGGAGAGGCCAGCGGCTCGCCATTGAAATAGCAGCGCAGGTTTTCCAGCGTCAGGCCAACCATGGCCGGGATGCTGTCCAGCGTGGCGCCCGCCGTATGGGGGGTCAGCACCGTGCGCGGCACGGCGGCCCAGCGCTCGGGCCGGGCCGGCTCCTGCTCGAAGACATCCAGCGCCGCCATGCCCAGGCTGCCGTCCTTCAGCGCCGCGATCATGGCGTCCTCGTCGATCAGCGAGCCTCGCGCGACGTTGACCAGCAGGCCCTGCGGCCCCAGGGCCTCGATCACCGCCTTGGAGATCATGTGCCGGTTGGACGTGTCGGGCCGGGCGCAGACCACCAGCACGTCACTGTCTCGGGCCAGGGCCAGCAGGCTCTCGGCGCGCGGCCGATCGGTTTCCTTGGGACGCGGCGCCCACCAGGCGATCTTCATCTCGAAGGCTTCCAGGCGGCGCGCCACGGCCTCGCCGATGTGGCCCAGTCCGACAATGCCGGCCTTGCGGCCACGCAGGCCGTGACGCGGCGCCATGCGCTCGGCGTGGGTCCAATGGCCCGAACGTAGCCGGAGGTCGCCCTCGACGATGCCGCGCCAGGCGGCCAGGACCAGTCCCACCGCGTGGTCGGCCACATCGCCCGCGTTCAGGCCGGTGGAGTGGGTCACCGAAATGCCGTGCGCCTTGCACCACGGCACATCGACGCCGTCATAGCCGACGCTGACGCAGGCGATCAGGCCCAGCCGGGGCATCTCCGAAAGCATGTCGCGATGCAACGCCATCTCGCCGGCGTGCACGATGGCCCGCACCTCGCGCCCGGGGCCGTCGAGAAAGGCCAGATGGTCGGGATAGTCCCATAGCCGGTGCACCGTATAGGCGCCTTCCAGCAGCGGCTGCAGCGGCATGAGCATCTCGTGCGACAGCAGGACGTGCGGCTTGTCGGCGGCGGTATTCGGCATCGGGCTCCTCCGTCCCCAACCGGTCCCGGCGCTGTTTCGCCGAGGGTTCGTTGGGATCATCCAGTCTTTTGCGACACGCTACTCCAGTTGCGGCGCGACGCCACCGGCAAGCCACGTCAAAAGGCGGCGCGACCCCGTCGAACGCCTTGCGGCTGGCGTCGCCCGTTCAGACAGGTCCAGCCCATCCGCGCCGCCGCCTGCCCCAACGTAAGCCGTCGCCGGGGCGGCCGACGCCGTCCCGGCCCTCGATCAGGTCCCGCCGAATACGAAGTCGGCCTTGTAGTAGCCCTTGGCGGGATCGAGGATATCGATCGCGAAGGGCGCGGAGCCGTCGGCGAGGTCCGTGAGCCAGGCGTCGTTGGACCTCACCATGACGCCAAGGTCAGCCTTTTCGGCCTCGGCGAGAAGCCACCCCACCATCGCCGCCTTGGTCCCCTGCCCGTTGGCGCCATCGCCGCCGTAATAGGCGAAATAGTCGGCGCGCCCATCGATCAGCGCATGAATCTTGGCGTCGGTCGGCGCCGCGCCGAAGATGGTCTTGTAGGCTTCCCGCGTCGCATCGAAGAGGCTCATCGCGCCATACTTGGCCGCGAACGCGTCCTTGCCCTCGCCCAGCTTGCCCAGATTGACCGCGAAATTGATGTAGCGGTTTTCGAGATTGAAGGTCTGATAGTAGGCGCTGTTGAGGTTGTTGGGGTTGGGTCCGGTGGGTGAGACCAGATAGTCGATCCCGGCCCGGCCAGGAATCTTTCCCGTGAAGAACTCGTAGGCGAGGGTGGCGACAGAGGTCGTGGCGCCGGCGGTCTTGATGATTTCAGCGGTGACTTGGTCCAAGCCGAGCTTTCCAGTGGACCACTGGTCCGCCACGCTAGTGGCGAGGGCGCTGAGCTTGGTGTCGTAGGTCGGTATCCGCAGGATGAAGGACAGCTCGGCGGTTAGCTCGGACACTGTCGGCTCGGGGCGGAAAATCATCTTTTCGACGCCAACCAGTCGATCGGTTCCGTCGGGCGAACCGCCGCGCAGGTCCGTCACGGTCACTGAACCATCGGCGTTATTGACCACCGAATAGTCGTTGGCCCACCCGTAGTAACGCACCGTGTCCGTGCCCGCCCCGCCATCCATGGTGTCGTCGCCCGCACCGCCGATCAGCAGATCGTCGCCGCCCCCACCCGAAAGGGTGTCGGCTCCCGCCCCGCCTTCCAGCGTGTTGGCCGCGCCGTCGCCGGTCAGGGCGTCGGCATAGGCCGAGCCCTTCAGCGCCTCGATGTTGGCCAGCGTCTCGACGCCGCCGCCGCGCGTGTTCTGCGGCCCAGTCTTGGTGAGGTCGACCGTGACGCCCGAGGACGCGTTCTCGTAGGTCACCGTGTCGAAACCGGCCCCGCCGTCATAGCTGTCGTCGTCCGCCTCGCCGTTCAGGAAGTCGTCACCCGCGCCGCCGATCAGCGTGTCGCTGCCGCTCCCCCCGAAGATCGCGTCGTCGCCGGCCCCGCCATTCAGCGTGTTGGCGTAGTAGCCGCCCCGAAGCGTGTCGTTGTACGCCGAGCCGATCAGGTTCTCGACGTCGTGATAGAAGATATCGAAGCCCGCTCCCTTGGTGTCTTGGCGCGAGTAATAGTTCGTAAGGTCGACCGTCACAGCGCCCGCGGCCGTGCTGTAGTCGACCGTGTCCAATCCAGCGCCACCATAGAACGTGTCGTCGCCGGGGCCGCCGATCAGCCGATCATCGCCATAGAGGATGTCATCGCCCGCCCCGCCATCGATCACATCGTTGCCCGCGAAGCCGAAGATGGTGTTGGCGTTGGCGTCGCCCGTGACGATATCGGGCTTATCCGAGCCCGAGAACCAGTTGGCCTGCAGATCGACCGCGGTCACCGTCGATCCCGTCACGATCACCAGGTGGCGACCATCCGACGACGTCGTCAGCCGATCTCCGCCGATCGCCCCGCCTTCCCCGACATTGAGCCACCCCACGTCGGCGCCTAGGCTGTAGCCTTTCTCAATCGACCAGTCCGTGGTCGATAGTTGAAGAACGCGGTTGTACTGCGTCTCAAGGATGAAGAGCTTCGACCCGTCCGTGCTGAAAGCCACACCCGCGATGTAATTGCGCAACTCGGGGTGGTACGCGGTGACGTTGGCGAGGACCTTCCCGCTCAGATCGAAGACGACCAGTTGGGCCGACGCCGATGTCGCCATCATGTTGCCGGTCGTCGAAATCGCCTGCTTGCCGTAGATGAAGAAGCTTGCGAACGCCGGGCTGGTCAGCGTCTTGGATGCGACGTCATAGAGCGTGATCGGGTCGTCCGGGTCGTTCTGCGGGACGTACATGATCTTCGACCGCTCCGGGGACGCGGTCAGCACACCCGCAGGCTGGTGCGCGCCCGACGCCGTAAACTGGCCGGTCGCGCTATTGAGGAACCAAAGCGGCGTTTTCCCGGAAATGGCGTTCTGGGTCAGGATGATCGTTCCGTCCGATCCCACCGCCACATCGCTGAACCCGCGGCTCGCCCCGGAAACCGCCATCGTGAAATCCGTGACCGCGCCAGTCGTCAGATCCAGCCGGTGGAGCTTGGCCGTGCCTGTGAAGAGGCTGGAATCCGTCGACGTATTGGGAAGGTCGTTTTCCGTGACGAACACGTAGCGGGCGTCGGACGTCACATCCATGCTGCCCAGATAAGTGCCGACCTTCCAGCGGCCCTTCAGGTCACCGCTGACGAGATCGAACGTCACGACCTCGCCTTGGCCCGTCGTGGCGATGATCGTCTTGCCATCAAGGCTGACGATCGCGTCGGTGAATGCGCCGGACGCGATCAGCTGAGCCGGCTTGTCGCCGAGAAGATCACGGACACCGACGCTGGCGCTGGAGGGCGAAAGCGCGACGCTCCTGTCCTTGAATTGCAGGGCCTCAATGTTCAGCAGCGTATCGACACCCTCGCCGCCATTGACGCGCAGGTCTCGGACGATCCACGCGCCATTGGCGCTGCGTGTCCAGGAATAGTCAGTCGACGCCCCCGCATAGATCGCGGTGTCATTGCCCCCGCCGCCGTCGATCAGGTCGTCACCGCCGCGTCCCTCGAAAGTGTTGGCTCCGTCATTGCCGATCAGGACATCGCGATAGCCCGAACCCTTGACGCCTTCGATGCCGGTCAGCGTGTCGAGGCCCGCACCTCGGGTGTTCTGGGCGATCCCACTCTTGCTCAGGTCGACCATGACGCCCCGTTCGTCGTCGTAGTAGACGACGTCGACACCGTCTCCGCCGTCGATGACGTCGTTCCCCGCTCCGCCGTTGATCAGGTCGTCGCCTGCCTCGCCGCGCAGGACGTCATCACCGCCGCGGCCGTTGATCGTATCATTACCGCCTCCGCCAGCGATGACGTTGGCGCCCTCCGTGCCGAGGACGTAGTCGGCGAAGGCCGATCCCTTGAGGTTCTCGATCGAGATCAACGAGTCGCGCCCCATGGGGCCCGCGTTCTGACTGTAGTAGTCCAACACGACGTTGATAGCGCCGGTCGCGTCGCTGTAGTCGACGGTGTCGATCCCGTCGCCGCCGTCCAGGTAGTCGTCGCCAAGGCCGCCGATCAGGGTGTCGTTCCCCGCATCGCCGTAAAGGCTGTCGTTCCCCGCCCCGCCGTCGATGACATCGTCACCGGCGAAACCGTAGATGACGTTGGCGCCTGCGTCTCCGGTCAAGACGTCGGATTTGTCCGTGCCTGGATCCCAGGCGAGATCCACATTGACGGACGTCACCGTCGAGCCAGAGAACACCACGAGGTAGTGACCGTCCGCCGAAAGGGTCAGGCGGTCGCCATAGGCGCCGTAGCCGACATAGTTGTCCCCGACGTCGCCGCCGACACGGATCGAGCGCTCGACCGCCCAGTCTTTTGTCGACATCTGCAGAATACGATCGTTCTGCGTGTCGAGCACAAACAGCTTCGAGCCGTCGGCGCTGAACTCTACCCCGGCCGTGACAAACTTGATCTCCGGATGGAGCGCCGTCAGGTCGGTAATCAGTTTGTTGCTGAAGTCATAGATCCGGACGGCGCCATACAAGGCCTGGACTACCATCTGACCGGCGCTCGAGACCGCCTGGAAACCGGTATTGTAGTAGGTCGTGTTGTTAGGGATCGTCGTCGTGGCCTTCGTCGCGACGTCGTAGACGTAGAGCGATCCGCCTTGGGCGCTGTCCGACCCATAGATAATCTTGCTTCGGTCCTCCGAGACCGACAGAACGCCGCCCTGACTGATGTCGCCGCCGACCTTCGCGAACTGCCCCGTCGTGGTGTTCAGCGCCCACAACGCGCCCTGGGTGAGGTAGTAATATTGGGTGACAAGGACCGTGCCGTCCTTACCCCAGGCCACGTCGTAGAAGCCACTGTCCGAAGGGCCGACATTGGTCGAGAAGTCCTTCACCTCACCGGTCGTCAGATCCAGGCGATGGATCACGGCTACGCCGTTGGTGGGCTGCGCCTCGCCGACGATCAGGTAACGGCCGTCCGGCGAGACATCCATGCCGGACAGATTCACACCGACCTTCCAGCGACCCGCGACATCGCCTGTCGCCGCATTGAATCCGGTGACCCAACCCTCGTTGTTGGAAACATAGATCGTCGCGCCGCTGGCGCTGGAAGCCACATCCCGCAACGCGCCGTTCGTGATGACTTGAACGGCCTTGGGATCTGCAAATACAGACACGACGCGAACTCCCACACTGGACGCGTGATGCGCGCCGAAAAAACTCACAACCTTAAGGCTTGAGTGCAACCTAGGGGGAATGGTTGAGAGGCGTCAACGGCGCCATCGTGACGTCATGCGTCACGCAACAAAAAGGCCGCAGGTCACCCCGCGGCCTTCGATGTCCAGGGCTGAATACCCGCCTACCGCGCGAACTTCTGGAACTTGATGCGCTTGGGAATCAGGCTGTCGGCGCCCAGGCGGCGCTTCTTGTCTTCTTCGTACATCTCGAAGTTGCCTTCGAACCATTCGACGTGGCTGTCGCCCTCGAAGGCCAGGATGTGGGTGGCCAGACGGTCAAGGAACCAGCGATCGTGGGAGATGACCACGGCGCAGCCGGCGAACTCTTCGAGCGCCTCTTCCAGGGCCTGCAGGGTTTCGATGTCCAGGTCGTTGGTCGGTTCGTCGAGCAGCAGCAGGTTGCCGCCGGTGGCCAGGGTCTTGGCCAGGTGGACGCGGTTGCGCTCACCGCCCGACAGCAGGCCGACCTTCTTCTGCTGGTCGGCGCCCTTGAAGTTGAAGCTGCCGACATAGGCGCGGGAGTTAATCTCGCGCTTGCCGACGATCATGATGTCGGTGCCGCCCGACACTTCTTCCCAGATGGTCTTGTTGGGATCGAGCGCGTCGCGGCTCTGGTCGACGTAGGACAGCTTGACGGTCTCGCCGACCTTGACCGTGCCCTGGTCGGGCTGTTCGCGGCCGGTGATCAGCTTGAACAGCGTCGACTTGCCGGCGCCGTTGGGGCCGATGACGCCGACGATGCCGTTCGGCGGCAGGCGGAACGACAGGTCCTTGAACAGGACCTTGTCGCCATATTCCTTTTCCAGGCCTTCGACTTCCAGCACCAGATTGCCCAGGCGCGGGCCGGGCGGGATCTGGATGTGGGCCTGGGTCTGGGCGGCCCGGGCGTTTTCCTGCGCGGCGACCATTTCCTCGTAGCTCGCCAGGCGGGCCTTGGACTTGGACTGACGGGCCTTGGGCGAGGAGCGGACCCACTCAAGCTCGCGGGTCAGCGCGCGTTGACGGCTGTCGGATTCCGACTGCTCCTGCACGACGCGCTTGGTCTTCTGCTCCAGCCAGCCGGAATAGTTGCCCTCGTAGGGGATGCCCTTGCCACGATCGAGCTCCAGCGTCCACTTGGTGACCTGATCCAGGAAGTAACGATCGTGGGTCACCAGGATGACGCAGCCCGGGAAGTTTTCCAGGTGGTGCTGCAGCCAGGCCACCGACTCGGCGTCCAGGTGGTTGGTGGGTTCGTCCAGCAGCATGATGTCGGGCTTGCTGAGCAGCAGGCGCGCCAGGGCGATGCGGCGCTTTTCACCGCCCGACAGGGCTTCGATATTGGCGTCGTTGGGGGGGCAGCGCAGGGCGTCGATGGCCATCTCGACCTTGGAGTCGATGTCCCACAGGTCGCGGGCGTCGATGATCTCCTGGAGCTTGGTCATCTCCTCCATCAGCTCGTCGGAATATTCCTCGCCGAGCTGGTTGGCCGCCTCGTTGTAACGGTCGAAGATCTTCTTGTCCTCGCAGTCGGCGATGACATTGCCCCAGACGTCCTTGGTGGGGTCAAGCACCGGCTCCTGCGGCAGGTAGCCCCGGCGGATGCCCTCGGCGGCCTTGGCCTCGCCCGAGAACTGGTCATCCAGGCCGGCCATGATCTTCAGCAGGGTCGACTTACCCGAACCGTTGACGCCCACCACGCCGATCTTGGCGTCGGAATAGAACGACAGCCAGATGTTCTCGAAGATCTTCTTGCCGCCCGGGAACGCCTTGGTCAGGCCTTGCATCTGGAAAATATATTGCTGGGCCATGGGGGCGTCGGTCTCGCTGTCAAAGTTCGGGGGAGGACGGGCGCTGAAATAGCCCTCGGGGGCGGTTTGCGCAATGTCGGCGGACCGCTCTCCTCCGTTCATCCCCACCAGGACGGGCTGCGCGACGGAAGAGGACCTTCACCAATCCGTCTCAGGACCGTCGGATAGCCGACACAGAACCGTCGCCGCCTCGTCGCGGAGCACTGTTACCCGGGCCGCAACAGCGCCGCTTCGCGCGCTGGACTGGGGATAGATCATGAAAAAACATCTGCTGCTGAGCGCCGCCTCCATCGCGCTTGTCCTGGCCGCCGCGCCCGCCTTCGCCGCCGAGACCGCCGCCACCGCGACGCCCGCCGAAGCCGCCACCACCGAGGTCGATGCGGTCCTGGTTATCGGTCAGGGCCAGAGCCGTCAGGTCCAGACGCTGAAGGACGACGCCATCGCGCTGGAAGCCGCCGGCACCAGCCCGCTGAAGGCCATCGACAAGCTGCCGGGCGTCACCTTCCAGTCGGCCGACGCCTTCGGCGCCTACGAGTGGTCGACCCGGATCTCGATCCGCGGCTTCAACCAGAACCAGCTGGGCTTCACCCTGGACGGCGTGCCGCTGGGCGACATGAGCTACGGCAACCACAACGGCCTGCACATCAGCCGCGCCATCGCCGCCGAGAACATCGGCCGCGTGGAACTGGCCCAAGGCGCCGGCGCGCTGGGCGTGGCCTCGACGTCGAACCTGGGCGGCACGCTGCAGTTCTTCTCGCGCGCTCCGTCGGAAACCTTCGGCGCCCAGACCAATGTCACCGCCGGCTCGGACAGCATGTACCGGGTGTTTGGCCGCATCGACACCGGCGCCATCGCCAGCTTCGGCGGTCTTCGCGCCTACGCCTCGATCGCCGACCAGAAGACCGACAAGTGGAAGGGCGGCGGCGAGCAGAAGCAGCGCCAGTACGACATCAAGGCCGTTCTGCCCCTGGGCGAAGGCGACCTGACGGCCTTCTACAGCCGCTCTGAACGCCGCGAGCAGGACTATCAGGACCTGTCGTTCGAGATGATCAAGCGCCTGGGCCGCAACTGGGACAACACCCAGCCCAACTGGGCCCTGGCCGTCGCCGCCGCCAAGGCCTATCAGGCCGGAACCGCCCTGCCCGCCCCGTTCGCCACCGTCGACGACGCCTACTATGCCGGCGCCGGCATCCGCGACGACAACCTCTACGGCGCGACCCTGAACCTGCCGGTCACCGACAAGGTCAAGCTGAACGCCACCGCCTACGGCCACACCAATGAAGGCCAGGGCCTGTGGTACACGCCCTATGTCGCCAGCCCCGGCTACGGCACGGCCGGCTCGACCGCCGCCCCGCTGTCGATCCGCACCACCGAATACGACATCGACCGCAAGGGCCTGATCGGCGGCCTGACCATCGACCTGGGCGCCCATGAAGTCACCACCGGCTTCTGGACCGAGAAGAACGACTTCAACCAGGCGCGCCGCTACTACGCCGAGACCGCCGCCGCTCCGACGCGTGATCCGCTGGACTTCCAGTCCAACCCGTTCTTCACGCAATGGCAGTACAGCTTCGAGACCAAGACCACGACGGGCTACCTCGCCGACGCCTGGACGATCAATGACGCCCTGAAGGTCAATTTCGGCTTCAAGGCGATCAAGGTCGAGAACAGCGTCAAGACCGTGGTCGGCTCGCCGTTGGCCGGCACGATCGAGAGCAAGGACAGCTTCCTGCCGCAGGTCGGCTTCGTCTACAAAGCCACGCCCGACGTGGAAGTGTTCGGCGGCTACACCGAAAACATGGGCGCCTACGTCTCGGCGGCCACGGCCGGTCCGTTCGGCTCGCAGAACCAGGCGGCGGTCAACTACATCGCCAAGACGCTGGAACCGGAAAGCTCCAAGACCATCGAGTTCGGCGCCCGCTATCGCAACGAGCGCTTCCAGGGCGTCGCGGCCGTCTATCACGTGGCCTTCGACAACCGCCTGCTGGCCGCCAGCACGGCCGCCCCGATCCTGGGCCTGCCCGCCGTGCTGTCGAACGTCGGTTCGGTGGAAACCAAGGGTCTGGAACTGGCCGGCACCTACAAGCTGACCGACGCCTGGTCGGTCTACGGCGCCTACACCTACAATGACTCCACCTACCAGGACGACGTCATCAACGGCGCGGGCGCGATCAGCGTTCACACCAAGGACAAGACGGTCGTCAACACGCCCAAGAACATCTTCAAGGGCGAGATCTCGTTCGACCAGGCCGGCTTCTTCGGCAAGCTGGGCGTCGCCTATACCGGTGAGCGCTACTACACCTACGAGAACATCGGCGGCCTGGCCCCCTCGACCACGGTCGCGGACCTGACCCTCGGCTATCGCTTCGGTGACGACAACGCCTGGACCAAGGGCCTGGAAGTTCAGGCCAACATCACCAACCTGACCGACAAGGACTACATCTCGACCATCGGCTCGGGCGGCTTTGCCGCCAACGATGCGTCAGGTACGGCCCAGACGGTGCTGACCGCCCCGCCGCGTCAGTTCTTCATCTCGGTGAAGAAGGCGTTCTAGGCCTTTCACCATCGCCAAGCCTGGGGCCGGGAGGAGACTCCCGGCCCTTTGTCGTTCAAGTTCGCGCAAAGACGAGGAAACACCGAGTGACCGATCTGAACCGCCGCGCCGCCCTGGGCCTGTCGGCCGCCGCCTTGGCCGTTGCGCCCGGCGCGCGCGCCGCGACCCTCGACGCGCCCCATCCGGCTCTCGACAAGACCCTGACCCGCATCGCCTTCGGATCCTGCGCCAACCAGTCCAAGGATCAGCCGATCTGGGACGCGATCCTGGCGACCAGACCCGACCTGTTCGTCTTCCTGGGCGACAATATCTATGCCGACACCCGCGATCCGAAGGTGATGGCCGCCAAATACGCCACCCTGGCCGCCAAGCCCGGCTTCAGGCGCCTGCGCGAGACCACGCCCATCGTCGCCATCTGGGACGATCATGACTTCGGTGAAAACGACGCCGGAGCCGACTATCCGATGAAGGCCGAGAGCCGCAGGCAGTTCTGCGACTTCTGGGGAGAGCCCGCCGACTCCGTTCGCCGCACCCGTGACGGCGTCTATGCGGCCTATGTCTTCGGGCCCGACGGCCGGCGCGTGCAGATCATCCTGCCCGACCTGCGCTGGAACCGCACACCGCTGGTCGAGAAGTCCTTTCCCGGCGGCTACAAGGCCTGGGCCACCGCCAAGGGCCTGACCGGCCAGTTGACACCCGGCCCCTATGATCGCATCCCCGATCTTGACGCCACCATGATCGGCGAGCCCCAGTGGGCGTGGCTGGAGCGCCAGCTGGCCCAGCCCGCCGACCTGCGCATCTTCGGCTCCAGCCTGCAGGTGCTGGCCGACTTCGCCGGCTGGGAAAGCTGGATCAACTATGCGCGCGATCATCAGCGCCTGTTCGACGCCATCCGCCGCCAGAAGGCCGAGCGCCTGATCTGCATCAGCGGCGACACCCACTATGCCGAGGTCTCGCGCCAGGACCTCAACGTCCCTTACCCGATCTGGGATGTCACCTCCTCGGGCCTGACCGAGGTCTGGCCGGTCACGCCTCCCAACGCGCTGCGGGTGTCGTCGGTGCTGCGCGAGCGCAACTTCGGCCTGATCGAGATCGACTGGAGCGGGGCCGCGCCGGTGGTGACCTTGAAGATCCACGACGAAAAGGGCGCGGTGAAGATTTCGCAGGTGGTGGATACGGCGGGGCTGAGGGTCGGCTGATCGCCTGCCCATCAAACTTTTCCCTGCTGACAATCGCCACGCTCCCGCATAGCGTCCCGCGCCATGATCAAGCCCTCGCTCACCGTCCTCGCGACGTGCCTCGCCCTCTCCACCCCGGTCCTGGCGGAAAAGCTGACCCCGGAACGGATCTTCGCCGACCCCAGCCTGAACGGCCCGACGGCCAAGGGCGTGGCCCTGTCGCCGGACGGCAAGCGGGTCACCTATCTGAAGAGCAAGGCCGAGGCCGCCAACGTCCAGGACCTGTGGGCGGCGGACGTCAAGGGCGGCGAGCCCTATCGCCTGATCGACTCGGCGGCCCTGTCCTCGGGCGCCAAGGAGCTGTCTGAAGCCGAAAAGGCCCGCCGCGAACGGGCCCGCGTCTCATCGCGCGGCATCGTCGAATACAGCTGGGACAGCCAGGGCCGCTTCATCCTGGTTCCCTTGGACGGCGACCTCTATCTGGACAGCGTCGCCGACGGCAAGGTCAGCCGCCTGACCGAAACCCCAGGCGACGAGGTCGACGCCAAGGTCTCGCCCAAGGGCGGCTTCGTCAGCTATGTCCGCGACC
Source organism: Caulobacter sp. (assembly GCF_965279145.1). Lineage (NCBI taxonomy): Bacteria > Pseudomonadati > Pseudomonadota > Alphaproteobacteria > Caulobacterales > Caulobacteraceae > Caulobacter > Caulobacter sp. The sequence goes on along the minus strand of NZ_OZ257139.1, from coordinate 3,001,795 downwards.
AGAACCTCTACATCAAGCCGATCATCGGCGGCGCCGAGAAGGCCCTGACCACCGACGGCAAGGACGCCCTGTCGTTCGGCACGTCCGAGTTCATCGCCCAGGAAGAGCTGGACCGCTTCACCGGCTACTGGTGGTCGCCCAACGAAAGCCGCATCGTCTACACCCGCGTGGATGAGAGCGGCGTCGACATCGTGCCGCGCGCCGATATCGGCCCGGGCGGCGCCACCGTGGTGCTGCAGCGCTATCCCCGCGCCGGCCGCCCCAACGCCGTGGTCGACCTGTTCGTGCAGGACCTGGCCACCGGCAAGGCCGTGCAGCTGGACCTCGGCGCCAACAAGGACATCTATGTCGCCCGCGTCGACTGGTCGGCCGACGGCAAGACCGTCTATGTCCAGCGCCTGTCGCGCGACCAGAAGACCCTGGACCTGATCGCCTTCGACGCCGCCACCGGCCTGGGCAAGACGATCCTGACCGACACCGACGCCCACTACATCGAGATCAGCGACGACTTCCGTCCGCTGAACGACGGCTCGTTCCTGTGGTCTTCCGAAAAGGACGGCAACCGCCACCTCTATCGCCACGCCGCCGACGGCAAGCTGATCGCCCAGATCACCAAGGGCGACTGGCCGGTCTCGGCCCTGGAAGGCGTCGACGAAGCCCGCAATGTGGCGATCTTCGCCGCCTCGATGGACACGCCGCTGGAACGGCGCATCTATGAGGTCAGCTACGCCAAGCCGGGCAAGCCCAAGGCTTTGACCTCGGCCGGCGGCTGGTGGACGGCCAAGGTGGCCGAGACCGGCGGCGCCTTCGCCGGCTCCTACAACGATCCCAAGACCCCGCCGCAAACGGCGCTCTACGCCCCCGACGGCAAGCGCGTGCGCTGGATCGAGGAAAACAGGCTGGCCGAGGGTCACCCCTACTGGCCCTACGCCGCGACCCTGCCGGTTCCGGAATACGGCTCGCTAAAGGCGGCGGACGGCGAGACGCTGTACTACGAAATCCTCAAGCCCCAGGGCTTCGACCCCAGCAAGAAGTACCCGGCCATCGTCGCGGTCTATGGCGGCCCCCATGCCCAGCAGGTCAAGAAGACCTGGCAGAGCGCCTCGGAGCGCACCTATCTGGAAGCCGGCTACGTCATCTTCCGGCTGGACAACCGCGGCAGCGGCAATCGCTCGGCCAAGTTCATGCGGGCCCTGGACCGTCGCCTGGGTACGGTGGAGGTCGACGACCAGCTGGTCGGCGCCAACTACCTGAAGACCCTGCCCTATGTGGACGCCGACAAGCTGGGCGTGATGGGCTGGTCGTACGGCGGCTTCATGACCCTGATGCTGCTGACGGCCGACAACACGCCGTTCAAGGCCGGCGCCGCCGGCGCGCCGCCCACCGAATGGGGTCTCTACGACACCGCCTATACCGAGCGCTACATGGGCACGCCGGCGCAGAACAAGGACGGCTACGCCCGCTCCGACATCCTCAATCGCCTGGACAAGCTCAAGCCCGGCAGCCTGCTGCTGCTGCACGGCATGGCCGACGACAACGTGATCTTCGAAAACAGCACCCGCCTGATCGCGGCCCTGCAGAAGAAGACGATCCCGTTCGAGATGATGCTCTATCCCGGCGAACGCCACAGTGCGCCCGGCAGCAAGACCAAGGGCCAGCATGTTCTCAAGACCCACCTGGGATTCTTTGATCGCAAGCTGAAGGGCCAGTAGGCTCCATTCCGCGCGCGGGGTTAACCTCGCGCGCGGACCCCGCGACAAAATGCGCCGCCTTGGGGCTCTGTGTCACAGGGCCAACCGGCGAAGCCGTCTCTATTGTCCTGAGCACGGCTTGTGAGGACAGCGCGGTCATGAAGACCTCTATCGAAACCGTCGAATGGATGATCGACGTCGTGAAGACCGCCCTGGAAGAGGGAAGCGCCTCGGCCTCCGATCTTGAGGACTGGCTGCTGGCCGTTGTCACTCTGGAAGAACTGGCGCTGGAAGAAGCCGCTGATACACGTCAGGCGCTGAACTTTTCGTCTTGGATACTTCCCGCCGGAACGCTGCACTAGGTCGCGAGCGCAGGCCCCGCGGCCGATCAGATCGGCGCGGGCGTCGCGTCGCTCTTCTCGCCCAGCACCACCGCGAAACTGCCGGCCAAGATCATCAGCCCGCCGATGATCAGCGCCGCCGTCAGGTGGTCGCCAAACAGCATCACACCCAGCACCGCGCCCATCATCGGCTCGATATTGATGAACACCCCGGCGCTGGCGCTGCCCACGCGCGCGAGGCCGTACTGCCAGGCGGCGGTGGCGAACAGGGTCGACAGCGCGCCCTGGGCCAGGATCGCCGTCCACGTCACCGGGCTCAGATCCAGCTTCGGCGGGCCGTGCATGACCAGGGCGATCGGCAGGATGGTGACGGCGGCGATGATCACCGTCACGGCGGGCACGGCCATGCCGTCGTCCACCTTGGGCGCGCGGCGCATGACCACGATCCAGGCCAGGAAGATCAGCAGCGCGCCCAGGGACAGAGCCACGCCGAGGGGCGAGCCGGCGCCGTCGGGTTTGCCGGCGATCAGGGCCGCGCCCAGGGTGGCGGCCGCGACGCCAACCCAGGTGACGCGGTTGACGGACTCGCCCAGCAGCCTCGCCGAAATGGCGATCAGGGCCGGCATGGCGCCGACCAGCAGCGCCGCCAGGGTGACGCTGACATGGGCCAGCCCCTCGAACTGCACCAGGAACGCCACGCCATAAAGCGCGCCGCTGAGCAGGATGACCGGCGAGCGAAACAGCACGCGCGCGTGGCTCTTCAGCGCGAACGGCAGAGAGACCACCGCCGCCACGGCGAAGCGCAGCAGCACCATGTGGGCGGCGTCGGTCTCTTGCAGCACCAGCTTCCCGAGCGGGAAGCCCATGCCCCAGAGAATCCCGGCGGCGGCCAGGGCGAGGAAGGCGAGGCGGTTCATGGGCGCTTCCTGAACCATCCGGCTCGCCCGCGCCACCCCGGCGCGAGACCCTGCTGACATCGGCTGACGCAAACCCGTCTGCAAGACTTGACTTCCGTAGCGAAAGAAAACGAACTTCAGACCCATCACGGAGTTTCGCTTGACCACCTATACCGACCTGATCGCCGGCATCACCGCCACCGAAACCGGCCACACCGTCCACGTCACCGACGACTGGAAGCAGGGCCGCACCACCTATGGCGGCCTGTCGGCAGCGCTGTGTCTGGAAGCGGCGCTGAAGGCCGTCCCCGACGCCCCGCCCCTGCGCTCGGGCCAGTTCGCCTTCGTGGGACCGGCCGCCGGCGAACTCTCGATCGAGACCAGGATCCTGCGACGCGGCAAGTCGACCCTGTTCATGAGCGTGGACCTGGTCGGCGAGCAGGGTCCGGCGACACATGGCGTCTTGACCTTCGGCGCGGCGCGGGAGTCAGAGGTCAGCTACAGTCAGGTCCCTTGCCCCGTCGTGGCGCCGGCCGCCGACTGCGAGCTGTTCTTTCCGCAAGGCGGCGGTCCCGGCTTCGGCGGGCAGTTCGAAGTGCGGATGGCGGGGGGCGCGCGGCCACTGTCGGGCCAACCGCCCGAATACCTGCTGTGGATCCGGCATCGCGATCCGGCGGCGCGTTCGCTGGCCGCCCTGATCGCCCTGGCCGATACCCCGCCGCCGCCGGCCATGACCCTGTTCCCGCGTTTCGGTCCGATCTCGACCATGACCTGGTCGCTCGATGTGGTGGACCTGCCCGCCGAAGACGACGAAGGCTGGCGCCTGTTGCGCAGCCGTTCGGAGACCATCGCCGAGGGCTATTCGACCCAGGAGATGCTGTTGTGGGGTGCTGACGGCCAGCCGCTGATCCTGGCGAGGCAAAACGTGGCGGTGTTTGTCTAGCCGCGCACGATCATGCTCAAACAGGCTTGGCGGTTGCGGATTTTTGACCTCATTGTCTGCCCCGTCCGACCGCCCCGTTAAGAGTCGCGGTCCTTCGGGGGAACACCAGATGACCAAGACCGCCTGCCTTGCCGGAGCGGCTCTCGCCGCCCTGCTCTCGACCTCGGCTTTCGCCCAGAACGCGCCCGGGTCCGCCGAAGAGGCGACCAAGGGCTACTTGGCCGTGATCAAGGACAGGAACCCCGTCCTGCACGCGGTCATCGCCCTCAATCCCCACGCCCTGGCCGACGCCAGGGCGCTGGACGCCGAGCGCAAGGCCGGCAAGGTGCGCGGGCCGCTGCACGGCCTGCCGATGCTGCTGAAGGACAATATCGAGAGCGCCGACGGCACCGCCACCACGGCCGGCTCGCTGGCGCTGAAGGACAACATCACCGGCCGCGACGCGCCGCTGGTCAAGGGCCTGACCGACGCCGGCGTCGTGATCCTGGGCAAGGCCAACCTGTCGGAATGGGCCAATATCCGGTCCAGCCACTCGATCAGCGGCTGGAGCGCCATGGGCGGCACGGTGCGCAATCCCTATGCCCTGGACCGCAGCGCCTGCGGCTCGTCCAGCGGCTCGGGCGCGGCCGTGGCGGCGGGTCTGGCCTGGGCGGCGATCGGCACAGAGACCGACGGCTCGATCACCTGCCCGGCGGCGATCAACGGCCTGGTCGGCCTCAAGCCCACGGTCGGCCTGGTCTCGCGCACCCACATCGTGCCGATCAGCCACAGCCAGGACACGGCGGGCCCGATGACCACCACGGTCGAGGACGCCGCGAAAATCCTGACCGCCATCGCCGGCTCCGACCCCGCCGACGTCGCGACCAAGGACGCCGACGCCCGCAAGACCGACTACGCCAAGGGCCTGAGCAAGGATGCGCTGAAAGGCGTGACCCTAGCCGTGGCGCGGTTCTACACCGGCTATTCGTCCAAGACCGACGCGGTATTCGAGCAGGCGCTGAAGGACCTGAAAGCTCAGGGTGCGACCCTGGTCGAAGTCAAGGACTTCGACGAAGGCCCGATCGGCAAGGCCGAGGGCGTGGTGCTCTATACCGAGTTGAAGGTGGATCTGGCCGCCTATTTGGCTTCCACCGATCCGAAGAAGGTCCCCAGCCGCACGCTGGCCGACCTGATCGCCTTCAACACGGCGACCCCGAAGGAGTTCGAATGGTTCGGTCAGGAGAGCTTTGAAAAGGCCGAGAAGACCAAGGGCTATGACGACCCCGACTACATCAAGGCCCTGGCCGACTCCAAGCGACTGGCCGGCCCCGAAGGCATCGACAAGATCCTGAAGGACACTGGCGCGATCGCCATTGTCGCTCCGACCACCGGCCCTGCCTGGACCATCGATCCGCTGAACGGCGACAACTATGGCGGCTCATCCACCACCCTGCCCGCCGTGGCCGGCTATCCGCACCTGACCGTGCCGATGGGCGATGTGACGGGCATGCCGGTGGGCCTGTCGTTCATCGGCCCGGCCTGGAGCGAAAAGACGCTCCTGAACCTGGGCTATGCCTACGAGCAGGCGACGATGAAGCGCAAGCCGCCGACCTTCCGGGCGACGATCGCGCCCTAGATTCGGGGCTCAGACTCGGGGCCGGATCGCCTCGATCGGCGGCGGCGGCGGGGTGACCCGTCCCGCCGACGGCGCATAGGGCGCCGGGGGGCCTGGCGGGCGCGACGGGGCGCAGGCGCTCAGGGCCAGCGCCGTCAGGGCCACGATCACCGCCGTCCTCAGCATCCGACGAGACCCACGCCGGCGAAGTTGCGGTTGGCGCCGACGCCCACGCCGCCAAAGCGCTGGCCAGCGGCGAGGCCGATTCCGACCGAGCCGGGCGGGGCCGCCACGGCCAGACCGAGGCCGCCGTTGGGCGTGAAGATGCCCAGGCCCGACTTGAAGCAGCGGTTGTCACCCGACGGATCCCAGACCTCGACCTTGCCGTCGGCCCGCGTGAAGGCCCAGCGTTCGCCGCGACCGTCACGGCCGCTGACACTGAGCTGGCCGGGGCCGTCGGAGTTGACGCCATACGAGTCGCGGGTGAAGCCATCGACCGCGCACGACGAGACCAGGCCCGGCTTGCTGAGGTCGCCGCGCAACGCCGCCGCAGATCCGGTCTGGGCGTTGAAGGCCGAAACCTCGGTGTCACCGCGCCCGCCGACGAACACCTGGGTGCCGGTCGAGCGGTCATAGGTCATGATGTCGGGCGCCTCGCCTGACAGCGGAGCCCCGCAGGGCGCGCCGCGACCGCCGCCGCCGGGACCGCGCCCGGCCGGACCTTGAGCCTGTGCGGCGGCCAGCGAGGTCGAAGCCATCAGGAGCGCGACCAGACCGCTAACGAGCTTGCTCATTTGGGAGCTCCTTCAGCTTTGGGGGCGCCCGCCAGCGCAGGCTTGGAGGTGTAGATCGCCGGCCCGCCGCCGGAGCCGTTCGAGGCGTTGGGCAGACGGTAATGGGTCTGCGGCGACTCCAGCGAAGCGCCCTGCGGCGCCGGCGGCAGACTGGTCGGCGCGTCGCCAGTCGCGCCGGCCGGCAGGAGCGACGGCGCGGGCCAGTAGGAGTCGAAATCCAGACGGGCCTGGTCGCGCGGCGTGCGGAAGATCTCCGGAGCCTCGAACCACGGCTGGCAGGTCAGGGCGCCGTCGAAGAAGCCGGTCACCAGCGCCTGACAGCCGCCGGGGCGGGCGAAGACGCGATTGTCGCGAGCCCGGATCTGGGCGCCCTTTTCGGCATAGAGCCCGGCGCGCATGACGCCGACGATCTTGTTGTCGGCCGCATAGAGGGTTCCGGAGTCGACATAGAGCCCCACATCGACCGCCTCGAGCTGACCGTCGAGCACGCGCAGGTTGGAGTCCTCGAGCGTCACGGCCCAGTCGCTGTCGCGAACCACCGGCCGCAGCAGCGTGGTCTCATCGCCGCCAGAGATATAGACGCCGCGCGAGAAGCCATCGACATACAGGCCGTCGACCTGAACCAGCTGCTGGCGGTTCATGCCGGAGATCACGAAGCCGGCCGAATTGCGCGTCCGGCCCGATCCGGTCCAGTCGCCCAGGCGACTGACGCGGATATCCTTCATGCGGCTGTCGCCCGAGGTCTCGAACGCCGCGCCGATCGCGGTGGCGGCCACCTCGACATTGGAGGCCATGATCTCGCCCGTCGCCCGCACGACGGGTTGCCGGGTGCGGCCGATGAAGACCGTATCGGCCAGCTCGACCCGGCTGTCGGTGATGTCGAGCGCCGAGCCTTCGCCGTCATAGCGGACGGTCACGCCCTTCAGCGCCAGCTCGGTGGCCCGGCCGATGATGCACGAGGCCTGGCCGGCGCGCAGGGCTTCGATGCCCAGGCCTTGCAGCACCACATAGGAAACGCCCGGCGCGATCCTGATACAGGGCTGGCCCGACGGAGCCACCAGGATCGGACGGTTCAGCGACGGCGAGTAGCCGCGAACGACGATGGTCACCGACTGGGTGATGTTCAGCGACTCGACGCAGGCGCCGCCCTGGGTGGAGGTCAGGGTCAGGACGTCGCCGTCATACAGGCGAGCCAGGGTGTCGTTGACCTGGCCCGGATAGGCGTAGTCGCAATTGATCTCGCGCGGCACATAGCGACCGCCGCCAGGGCCATAGCCGTTATTGGCCACGCAGCGTCCCCGCACCCGATAATAGCCCCGGGCGCAGGGCTTGGGCTTGGCGTAACGGACCTTGCAGCCTCGCGACAGGTTCGGCTCGAGCAGCAGACCGAAGCACGGACGGATCTGCTGGTCGATCTTGGCGTCCGGCGAGGCCAGGGCCATCTGCGGCGCCGAGACGAGGCCGAGCGACAGCACGGCCAGAATGGCCAGGAGGCGGCTCAGGCGGCTCATCGATAGTCCCTTTCGATATAGGGCCGTCCGCCGCGATCCGCGGCGGGACGGGGCGGCCTGGAGACCTGGGCCAGCAGTTGCTGCAGCCGCCAGACCGAAGGCTTGAAGCCGGCCAGGGCGCCGTCCAGCTGATAGACCACCGCCTTGGCGCGATCCTGGTCGGCCACGCCCTGCAGGCCCAGCGAGAAGAAGGTCGACATGGCGTACTTGGCCTCGGCCGAGCCCTGGCGTTCCGCCTCTTCGTACCAGTGATAGGCGCGGGCGTAGTCGCGCGGCACGCCGACGCCTTCGGAGTACATGACCGCTAGCACCAGCTGCGCCTTCGACGAGCCGTTGACGGCGGCGTACTCGACTGCGCGCACCTTCTCGATCGGCGACAGCCGCCCCGTGGCTGGCCGGCCAATCATCGCCTGGAAGGTCTGGGCGTCGTTGGTGGAGAGAAGTTTCTCGTCCAGCAGCGGCGCCGGGATCACGCGCAGATAGGCCAGGGCCTCGCCGATATGGACGAAAGGCAGTTCGGACAGCCGCGCCTGGGCGGCTTCCCGCGCCTCGCCGGACTGATCGGACTCGTCGGAATGGGGAACGCCGGATTCCGGGGACTCGGGCGGATAGAATTCGTAGGGCGGGATCCAGCGCTTGGCCTTGGTCTCGACAAAGCCGCCATACGACGCGCGCTGCGGCGAGGACCGCTCGAAGTCCTTCAGCATCACATAGGCCGAGACGTCGCCCGTCTGAACGGCCAGATAGTTGTAGAGATAGGCGTCGACGTCATTGCGACGGAACAGATCCAGCGCGGCCGGCGCGCCGGGCTGGCTGGGCTTGCCATAGGCCTCGATGGCCTGAAGATTGTCGGACGGCTCGCCATAGGGGCCGAAGAAGCCGTCATGCATCCGCGCCAGCACCCGGAAGCCGTCGGCCCCCTGGCTGGACAGGATGTAGATCACCCGATTGCGGACGCTTTCGCGCTCTTCTGTCGACATCCGCGACAGCAGGCGGTCCAGCGCGCCATAGGCGCTGCGGCGTTCGAAGGCCCGGCAGTCGTCGAACCGTGACAGCGCCTTGCTCTCGCCCTTGCCGCGACGCTCGTAGGCCGCGATCGGGGCGTAGCCACCGGCGTTGGACAGGGCCATGGCGTACCAGACCGCCGCCTCGACCGGGTCCTCCAGGTTCTTGTCGACCGAGCGCTGACCTTCGTAGCGGCGCGCCAGCTCCAGCTGGGCGAAGAAGTCGCCGCGGAAGCCGCCCTGGCGAAGCGCCCTGATTTCCTGTTGCTGCTGGTTGAACTGCCCGGACACGCCCTGGGCGGCCTGCGGGCGCGGACAGGCGCTGGAGCGTTTCTGGAACCACAGGTTCGGACCGGTGTCACAGCCGACGAGGGGAATCACCACCGCCGCGACGATCGCGCCCAGCGGCGCCCGGCGCAGCAGATAGCGCCGCGCCGAAACCGCCCGAAACAGGCGACTTTGGAGCTCTAACAGGCGCGAAACAGCGTCGCTGGTTTCGTGCATCACTCCCCCTCAGCACGCCGTTAACCATATCTCAGAAGAACTCATGTGCCGCGCTCCTGGCAGTGTCAAGTTCATGCACCCGTGTTGGGCGACTCCCGTTTGGCGACATCAGAAAGACGGCAAAATCGGCCGGCCAGACTTACTCGCCTGACACACGAAAAAGGGCGCCGGCCCACCGACCGACGCCCTGGTTTCATGACAGGATGATGGTGTTCAGCGACCGGTCGGCATGTCCTTGAAGGCCACATCCTTGTCGACCCGCACGTCGCCGGGCAGACCCAGGACCCGTTCGGCGATGATGTTCTTGAGGATCTCGTCGGTGCCGCCGGCGATGCGCAGACCAGGAGCCCACATCAGGCTTTGCTGGAACGCCGCCTCGGCCGGGGCCTGGTCGGGATCGACGAGGATGCCGTACTGGTCCTCCATCTCGACAGCGGTATTGGCCAGCTCCTGCATCTGGTTGGCGGCGATGATCTTGCCGATCGAGCTTTCCGGTCCAGGCGTCTGGCCGCGCGACAGGGCGGTCATGGTCCGGAAGCGGGTGAACTTCAGGCCTTCCGACTGCACGTACCAGTCGGCCAGCTTCTCGCGGAAGGCGTTGTCCTTCAGCGCAGGGCCGGTGGCGCCGGTCAGCTGACGGGCCAGACCCATGATCTCGCGATAGTTGGGGCCCGACGAGCCGCCGACCGCGAGGCGCTCGTTCATCAGGGTGACCAGGGCCACCTTCCAGCCCTCGCCCACTTCGCCAAGACGTTGGCTGTCCTTGACGCGCAGGTCTGTGAAATAGACCTCGTTGAACTCGCGGCCGCCCGACATCTGGTGGATCGGCCGGCACTCGACGGCGGCGTCCTTCATGTCGATCCAGAACATGGTCAGACCCTTGTGCTTGGGCACGTCGGGATCGGTCCGGGTCAGCAGGATGCCGTAATCGCAATAGTGCGCGCCGGTGGTCCAGACCTTCTGGCCGTTGATCACCCACTCGTCGCCGTCCTTGACGGCGCGGGTGCGCAGGGCCGCGACGTCGGAGCCGCCGGCCGGCTCCGAGAACAGCTGGCACCAGATTTCCTCGCCCTTCACGGCGGGGCTGACGAAGCGCTGCTTGGTCTCGGTGTTGGAGAAGGCCATCACGGTGGGCACGCACATGCCCAGGCCGATGGTGAAGTAGCCGTAGCTGAGCCCGGCCTTGGTCTCTTCCTGGCCGAAGATCACCGACTGGATCGGCGTGCCGCCGCCGCCGCCGATGGCGGCCGGCCAGGTGATGCAGGCATAGCCCGCGCTGGCCTTGCGGGCCTGCCAGGCCTTGGCGGCGACCATGTGCTGGTCGGTGTTGGGCTTGAGCTCGCCAAACTGAGCGCGGTGCGCGGCGGCGTTCTCGGCCAGCCAGGCGCGGGCCTTCTCGCGATAGGCGGCTTCTTCGGGTGAATCGTTGAAATCCATGATCGTCTCTCCCTTACGCCGCGTTCTTTTGTTCGAGCTGGCTGACCAGTCGCTCTTTCCAGACCCGCGGCGCGCCGGCCACGAGGCTGAGCTGGCGCGAGCGCCGGTAATAGAGGTGACAGTCGACATCCCAGGTGAAGCCCATGCCGCCATGGACCTGGATGCTTTCCTTGCTGGCGAACCAGTAGGCGTCGGACGCCGCGATGCGGGCGGCCGAGGCGGCGATCGGCAGCTCCGGCGCGTCCACGTTCAGGGCCCAGGCGCCGTAATAGGCGTTGGAGCGGGCGACCTCGTTCTTGACGTACATGTCGGCCAGCTTGTGCTTGATGGCCTGATAGCCGGCGATGACGCGGCCGAAGGCATAGCGGCCCAGGGCGTATTCCTTGGCCATCTCAAGGCACTTGTCGGAACCGCCCAGCTGTTCGAAGGCGAGCAGCACCGCGGCGCGGTCCATGATCGCCTGCACCAAGTCCAGGCCCGCGCCCGCCTCGCCCACCCGCTCGGCGGTGACGCCGTCGAAGGTCAGCTTGGCCACGCCGCGCGTGGGGTCCAGGCTCTTCAGGGTTTCGCGCGCCACGCCCTTGGCCTTCAGGTCGACCAGGAACAGGCCGGGCTTGCCGCCCTCGCTGGCCAGAACCAGGGCCATATCGGCCACGTCGCCGTCGGTGACCGGGATCTTGACGCCCGTCAGCTTGCCGCCCTCGACCCGGCAGGCCAGGTTCGAAGCGTTGACCACGCCCGGACCTTCCGAGGTCGCCAGGCAACCGATCAGCTCGCCGGCGGCGATGCGCGGCAGGACGGCGGCCTTCTGGGCCTCGCTGCCCGCAAGCATGACGCCCTCGGCCAGGAAATAGACCGTCGAGGCGAACGGGATCGGCGCGACGGCGCGGCCCAGCTCCTCGGCGATAGCGCACAGCTCGACCCGGCCAAGGCCCAGGCCGTTGAACTCCTCGGGGATGCAGGCGCCCAGCCAGCCCTGCTCGGCTACAGCGGCCCACAGGTCCTGGTCGAACGAGCGGCTGGCGTCATCCAGGACGCCGCGCACGACAGCGGGGCCGCAGCGCCCATCGAGAAACTTGCGCGCCTCGTCCTTCAGGAACTTCTGGTCGTCGGAAAAGTCGAAATCCACAGGTCGCCTCCCTGGGCCGCGCTCTGTGACGGCGCGCCTCATGGATCACCCTGACCGACCTTGCGCTCCAGGGAAAGATTGACCCGGCGTCAAGGATTTCAGGTTCTTATGGGCCTCGTTAAGTTCACGTCGCGTCCACGGGGCCATGGCCAAGACTGTCTATCAACGCAACCAGAAGGTTTGGGTCGAAAGCGTCGGCGCCTGGGCGACGATCGAGCGAATCGTGCCGATCTGGGCCAAGGGCTTCGATGAGCCCGTGCGCGTCACCTATGACGTCGGCCTGGGCCGCGAATTCCTGGCCCATGAGCTCAAGCCCGAGGACAAGGTCGACGCCGTGGGCGCGGGCATGGTGGCCAACTGGCGGGTGCTGCGGGCCCGCAACAAATGGCAGCAGGAAAGCGACTGCGCGCACCACCCCCTCCCTGGCACCTATCCCGTGGTGGTCACCGATCCCAATGACTGGGGCGGCTGGCGCACCCCCGGCGCGGAATATGATCGCGACCCGCGCAAGATTGAGTACCAGGCCAGACTGATCTCCAGCGCCCCGCGCCTGTACGCCCTCGCCCGTCAGATCCTGGAACTGGTCGCCGACCACCCGGAAGACGCACCGCCCGCCCTGACCGCCCTGGCGCAGCAGGCCTCGGCCATAGAGCGCTTCCTGCAGGAGGTCCCGGCCGCCGCCGACACCGCGACCTCGACCCAGGTTTCGGACTAGCTTTCCTGCGGTTCGGCCGCCACGATCGGATCCGGTTGAGCGCGGAAGTTGCCGCGCTTCCAGGCCCAGTACAGCACCACGATCGCCACGCCCGTGCCGACGACCATGGCGGGCAGCGACGCCTCCGGCCCGAAGGCGCCGCCGCTGAGAAATTCTGGCGCGCCCGGCTTGGGATGGCTGACAAACAGACTTTCCTTGACGGCGATGCCCGAGACAGCCGCGCCCCAGACCCATCCCTGGGTGAAATTCCAGGCCGCGTGGACGCCGATCGACACCCACAGCCGCCCGGTCAGCAGATAGAACGCCGCCAGCATCAGGCCGGCCTCGACAGCGATGGCCGTCGCCGCGACGACCGTGGCGTTGGGGTTGGACAGGTGCAGCGCCCCGAACAGGGCGGCCGACAGGACCAGGGCCGGCCAGACGCCAAAGGCCCGCATCAGGAGGCGCAGGATGATCGCCCGGGTTATCAGCTCTTCCATCACGCCGGATTCCACCGCCATGCCGATCGTGCCCCACGGCGACGAGGCCCGGGGACCGCTGATGTCGTACACGCCCAACAGGTAGAGCCCGGCGACCACCGCCGTCAGCATCACCGCGCCGATCGCCAGGCCGGTCAGCAGCTCGAGCGGAGCCTGCTTCAGAGCCAGTTCGCTCGGCCACCGACCCTCGGCCAGCCGCACGACGCCGGCGTACAGCGCCAACCCCGCGATGCAGACCGCGGTCACCTTGAGGACGCCCGGCAGGTCGCCGCCGCTCTTGAACATCGGCGTGGCGAAGACGCCGGCGCCCGCATAGACCAGCGTGAAGGCGACGAACATCAGGACCATCCAGGCGCTCGCGCGCAGCCAGCGCAGCGGTCCGGGATGCAGGAAACGCCGCGCGCCGACGTCGAGGCCTTGCGCCGACGTCGCGATGGATGATCCGGTCATGATCAGCAAATCCCCCCAAAGACAGCCCAGTCTGGGGCGGAACACGCATTGGCATCAAGCGCCGTAACGGTCCGGGTCAGGCCTTGGGCGGCCAGTCGCGCCCGGACCCGGGACGACGCCCTCGGCCATGGGCTGGGAAGTCGATCTCCGGTCGGACCGGACCCAGACTGATCTCGCCGCCACGGGGATCCAGCCGCCAGCACCGGCGCCCGACCCAGATCAGAACCTCCATGCCCTCGGCCGCGCCATCCCTGGCCCAGCCGCGAAGCACCGTCTCGAACGGCGCGCGCCGCCAAGCCATGGGCTGGGCGGGGTCCAGTTCGACATTGATGACCCTGCCGCCTTCGCCGGCGTGCAGGACAAATCCGCTGCGATCGGGCCGCCAGGCGTCGTCCAGCCGGACATCCAGAAGCCAGTCGCAGGCGAACTGCGCACAGCCTTGCGGGCGGCTTTCATAGACTTCACAGCCCTTGCCGCGCTTGTAGTAACGGCACCAGACGTGCGGAGCCTTCTCAAGCTCGCGCACGCCGATCAGCTTGCAGCACTGGCCGCATTCGCCGCATTCCCGCTCAGCCATGCCGTCCCCGCCCGCGTTCGTCGCAGGTTTAGTCCGCGGTCGGGGACATGCAAGCGGGTCTCTAGAAGCGGTAGCCGAGTCCGACGGACGCGACGACCGGGTCAAGGTTGACCTTGGACTTGAGCGTTCCGCCATTGATCTTGGCGTCGGTCTCGAACCAGACCTTCTTGACGTCGATATTGATGTTGTAGCGAGCGTTCAGAGGAATGTCGGCGCCGACCTGCAGGGCGTAGCCGAAGCCGTTGTCCAGTTTCACCTTGAAGCCGTTCAGATCCTTGTCGCTGTAGAACAGCATGTAGTTCAGGCCCGCGCCGACATAGGGGCTGAACTTGGCGGCCGGGAACGGATGGTACTGCACCGAAACGACCGGCGGCAGCACCCAGGTCTTGTGGACGACGACGTCCGTGCCCGGGCCGACGGCCTTGACCGTGTGCTGGGTGGTGCCGGCGATCACTTCGACGGCGACCTTGTCGGTCAGGAAATAGGTCAGGCCGATGGTCGGCTTGATGTCGTCATTAACGTCGGCCTTCAGGCCAGTGGCCGCGCCGGCGGCGGTAACGATGGAATTGCCAGCGTCGGGGGCCACGTCGGTAACGCGGACATTGAGAACCAGGTCACCCTTGGCCTTCGGCTTAACAGCCTCCTGAGCTTGGGCGGCGGAAACGGCCAGCAGGCTGGCGGCGCAGGTCAGGGCGAGGCGGGTAGCGATGGTCATTTTTATCCCCTTCTTTCGAATGGACGCTGCATTGGGGGCGCCCGAGAGGGGGTTTGCGCCCAGTCGGGCGCGCATTCTTTGATCCGGAACAAGTCCACACTGAATTTGTGGCCTTTGGCCAAGGCCTTATTACTTAAGGGCTCTCGCCGGGGGGGCGCGGGCCGACTACATTGCCGACATGCGCACAGAAACGCCCCAGGCCGTCCGCCTCTCGGACTATCGCCCCTTCCCGTTCGCCATCGAGACCACCGACCTGGTCTTTGACCTGCATCCCGAGGCCACCCGGGTGCGCGCCACGCTGAGAATCCGGCGCACCGGCGACGCTGGCGAGCCTCTGGTCCTGAACGGCGAGCGCCTGAAGCTGATCTCGGCGGCGATCGACGGCCAGACGCTGAGCGCCAATGAATATGGTCTCGACGAGGAGGGCCTGACCCTGCACGCCGTGCCTGACGCCTTCGTCCTGACCACCGAAGTCGAGATCAATCCGGCCGCCAACAAGGCGCTGATGGGTCTCTACATGTCGGGCGGCCGGTTCTGCACCCAGTGCGAGGCCGAGGGCTTCCGAACCATCACCTTCTTCCCCGACCGCCCGGACGTGCTCAGCCGTTACACCGCGCGGATCGAGGCCGATCGCGGCTTCCCGCACCTGCTGAGCAACGGCAATCTGGTGGCCAGCGGCGCGCTGGAGGGAAACCGCCACTTCGCCGAGTGGAAGGACCCCTTCCCCAAGCCCGCCTATCTGTTCGCCCTGGTGGCCGGCGACCTGGATGTGCTGACCGACCGCTTCGTCACGATGAGCGGACGCACCGTCGACCTGCGAATCTTCGTTGACCCTGGCCAGGCCTCACGCGCCGCCTACGCCCTGGACGCGCTGAAGCGTTCGATGAAGTGGGACGAAGAGGCGTTCGGGCGCGAATACGACCTGGACCTGTTCATGATCGTGGCCGTTCGCGACTTCAATTTCGGGGCGATGGAGAACAAGGGGCTGAACATCTTCAACAGCTCCCTGCTGCTGGCCGATCCCGAGACCGCGACCGACCTGGATTACGAGCGCATCGAGGCGGTCGTGGCCCACGAATATTTCCACAACTGGACCGGCAACCGCATCACTTGCCGCGACTGGTTCCAGCTGTGCCTGAAGGAAGGCTTCACGGTCTTCCGCGACCAGAGCTTCAGCGCCGATCAGCGCGGCGCGGCCGTGCAGCGGATCAAGGACGTGCGAGCCCTGCGCGCCCGTCAGTTCGCCGAGGACGCCGGACCGCTGGCCCACCCGGTGCGACCGTCCAGCTACATGAAGATCGACAACTTCTACACCGCGACCATCTACGAGAAGGGCGCGGAGATCATCCGCATGCTCAAGACCCTGCTGGGCGCGGAAGCGTTCCGCAGGGGCGCGGACCTTTATTTCGAGCGCCACGACGGTCAGGCGACCACGGTCGAGGCCTTCATCGCCTGCTTCGCCGAAGCCTCGGGCCAGGACCTGACCGACTTCTTCGCCTGGTACGAGCAGGCCGGCACGCCGACGGTGGCGCTGACCAGCCGGCACGACGCGGCGACGGGCACGCTTGAGATCACCCTCACCCAAACCACCGCGCCGACGCCGGGCCAGCCGACCAAGCGCGCCCTGCCCATTCCCGTGACCATCGGCCTGCTGGACCATGACGGCGGCGTGCTGCGCGACAGCGAGATCGTGGTGCTGGACGGTCCCACCAAGACGGTGCGCTGGGACGGCGTGCCGGCGGCCCCGGTGATCTCGGCCCTGCGTGGCTTCTCTGCGCCGGTCAACCTGACCACCGACGCCCGCCCGGTCGAGCGCTACGCCCTGTTCGCCGGCGACCCGGACCTGTTCAACCGCTGGGAAGCCGGCCAGAGCCTGGCCCGCGACCTTATCCTGGCCCGCACCGCCGGGACGCCAGACGAGGTCGGCGAGGAGCGCTATGCCGACGCTCTGGGCCAGGCTCTGCTGGATGAAGCGTCCGAGCCGGCCTTCAAGGCCTTGCTGATGGCGCTGCCCAGCGAGGCCGATCTGGCCCTGGCGCTGGATCTGGCCGACCCGATCGCGATCCACCACGCCCGCGACGCCCTTCGCGGTCGCATCGCCGTGCATCTTGGCGATCTGCTGCGCCGCCTGCATGGCGAAATGCAGAGCGCGGGCGAGTTCTCGGCCGCCGCCTCGGCCGCAGGGCGCCGCGCCCTGCGAAACGCCTGCGCCGACATCCTCGCCGCCGATCCTCATGCCGAGAATGTCGGTCGCCTGATGGGCCACTTCGAAGCCGCCACCAACATGACCGACGCCATGGGCGGTCTGTTCCCCATGGTCCAGCTGGGCGGCATGGCGCGCGAGAAGGCTCTGGCGGCCTTCCACGCCAAGTGGCGCGACGAGCCGCTGGTGCTGGACAAGTGGTTCTCGGTGCAGGGGCGCGACCCGGCCGAGGACGCGCTGGAGCGGGTCATCGCCCTGACGAGGCACCCCGATTTCGACAAGACCAACCCCAACCGCCTGCGGGCCCTGGTCTCGACCTTCGCCAACTTCAATCCCGCCCGTTTCCATGACGTCAGCGGCGCGGGCTACCGGTTCCTGACCGAGCAGATCCTGATGGTCGACGCCTATAATCCGATGACGGCGGCGCGGCTGGTCGAGCCTCTCGGCGGCTGGCGGCGCTATGCCCCGGCCCTCGCCGACCAGATGAAGGCGGCGCTGCGCGAGATCGTGGCGCACCCCGGCCTGTCGAAGAACGTGCTGGAACTGGCGACCAAGGCGCTCGATTGACGCGATTGCCTGTGAGCCGATTGCGACCAATGGGCTCATACCCCGCCAATTTGGCGGATGAGCCGTGACGCGGCCGTCGGCGGTGCGCTAGATTCCAGTGCTGGCGAAGTGACTCGCCATGGAGTCCACGGGGAGCCGCGCGTTTGCGAGTTGGGGTTGCGAGACCCGGAAGGCTGGCGGGAGCCGGACCTTCCGTGGCGGGCGCCGTGCGGTCGATGACCGCGCGCTCGCCTTCGCAGGCCTATATCCGCATCGCCATCCTGGCCGCCCTGCTGCTGCTGGCCGTCTATACGGCGTTCGGCGTCAAGCGCCTGCAGCGCGAAGCCCAGACTCCTCCGGGCGGCGCGTCCCTGGCCGCCGAAGCCAGTCTGGTGGCCGGTCGCATCGAAGCCAATCTGGCCGCCCAGCGCGCCGGCCTCTCGGCCGCCGCCGACCTTCTCCAGCGTGATCCCGCCGCCGCCATGGACGCCGCCGAGATCGCCCTGCGCGCCAGTGGCGGCGAGGCCATGGCCGTGGCCGTGGTCAGCGCCGCAGGCGTTCAGGCCGTCGCCGGGCGCGACGAATCCGCCAACTGGAAGGCCGCCGCCGCAGCCGCCGCCGCCTCGGGCCGCTCGACCTGGATCGGCGCTGCGGGCGACACCGGCCGGCTATATGTCGCCACGACAGCGCCGGCCTCAACCGGGCGCGGCTTTGTCATCGCCAGCGGCGACCCGACCCGCCTGGTCAAGGATCCGGGCAAGGACGGCGCACGCTCCATCGCCCTCGCCGACGGCCGTCTGCTGGCCAGCCAGGGTCGCGCGGCCCTGGGCGCGACCAGCTTCAGGGAAGCCTTCGCCCTGTCGATGGACGATGTCGGCGGCGAGGCCGCAGCGCGGCGAGGCCAGGCGACCAACGGCGCGGTCCTGGACGTCGCCGCCCAGCCGCTGGCCGAAGGCGCGCTGCTGGCCGTGGCGGCCGCGCCCTCGCACACCGTGGCCAATATGGACCGTCAGGTCATGGCCGGCGCCTTCAACCTGCTGGCGCCGCTGGGCGTCGGCATCGCCCTGGCTCTGCTGCTGATGATGCAGAGCCGCAAGGTCGAGGCCGCCCACAAGGAATTCGTCGACAGCGAACAGCGCTTCCGTCTCGCCGTCGAGGCCGCCCGTTGCGGGATCTGGGAATGGGACCTGCGCGCCGACCAGGTGTTTCTGTCCGACGTGACGGGCGCGATGTTCGGATGGGGCGGCGGCGGCATAGTTTCGGGCCAGGAGATGCTGGACCGCATCTCCATCGATCATCGTGAGCGCGTTCGGCAGGCCCTGGCCAACGCGGCCATGTACGGCGCCTTCGATGTCTCGTTCCGGGTGCCGGCCACCCAGCAGGGCGCCCGCTCGATCTGGATCGACGCCCGAGGCCAGGGCTTCGGCAAGCCCGGTCAGGATGGCTATGTCCGCATCATCGGCGTGGCCCTGGACGTGACCGAGGAGCGCCTCGCCCAAGCCCGCGCCCAGGCCGCCGAAAACCGCCTGCGCGACGCCATCGAAAGCGTCTCCGAAGCCTTCGTCCTGTGGGATCGCCAGGGCCGGCTGCTGATGTGCAACCGCAACTATCGCAATGTCTTCTCGCTGGAACCCAAGCTGCTCAAGCCCGGCGCGGCGCGGGCGGAGGTCAATCGCTTCGCCGCCCTGGCCATCAAGCAGGATCACCCCGCTCCGGACGGCGCGCGGGGCGTGCGCGAGGCCGAGCTGAACGACGGCCGCTGGATCCAGATCAGCGAGCGCCGCACGGCCGAAGGCGGCCTGGTGATGACCGCCGCCGACATCACGGCCATCAAGAACCAGGAAGAAGCGCGCCGCCTCAACGAGGAGCAGCTTCAGAGCGCCGTCACCGGCCTGGAGCGCAGCCAGGAGCAGTTGGCGGAACTGGCCCGCAAGTACGAGACCGAGAAGGTCAAGGCCGAGGGCGCCAACAAGGCCAAGAGCGAGTTCCTGGCCAACATGTCCCACGAACTGCGGACGCCGCTGAACGCCATCAACGGCTTCTCCGAGATCATGATGAACGAGATGTTCGGCCCCCTCGGCGACCAGCGCTACAAGGGCTACAGCCTCGACATCCACAACAGCGGCCAACACCTGCTGGCCCTGATCAACGACATCCTCGACATGTCGAAGATCGAGGCCGGCAAGATGAACCTGAAGTTCGAGCCCATCAACATGGAGGATGTCGCCGAGGACGCCGTGCGTCTGGTGCGCAACCGCGCCGAGGCGGCGGGCCTGAAGCTGGCCATCGACTTCCCGCAACTGCCCGAGATCGAAGCCGACTACCGCGCGGTCAAGCAGGTGCTGCTGAACCTGCTGTCCAACGCCATCAAGTTCACGCCGCGCTCGGGCAGCATCACGATCCGCGCCGAGATCCGCCGCGATCCGCTGGGCGAGCGGATCCGGGTTTCGGTGACCGACACCGGCATCGGCATCGCCAAGGAAGACCTGGCCCGCCTGGCCCGGCCGTTCGAGCAGGTCGAGAGCCAGCTTTCCAAAACCACCCAGGGCACGGGCCTTGGCCTTGCCCTGACCAAGTCGTTGATCGAGATGCACGACGGGGCGCTGGAGATGACCAGCACACCGGGCGAAGGCACCACGGTCAGCTTCATGCTCCCGGTCCGCCAGAGCCAGATCAGCCAGGCCCGCGACTTCGCCGCCGCCTGAACCGCAGGAAATATTACTTTCCTTTCATAGACTTAAATCCACGTCATGAAGCACTCGTAACGGGATTCCGTCAGCGGTGGCCGTTAAACCCTCGATCAAGACAAGGCGCTGAGCGCCCAACACTTCGAGGGACAAGAAAATGAGCAAGTTGATCAATCGCCTGGCCGCCGTCGCCGCCCTGACCCTGGCCGCCACGCCGATCATCGGCCTGACCGCCGCCCACGCCGCCGAGCGCGCCCAGCCTGCCGTCCGAATCCAGATCGGCGATCTGCGCCTCTCGCATCCGGCCGACGCCGCCGAGTTCAACCGGCGGGCCGAGGCCGCCGCCGACCAGTTCTGCGCCGCGCGCACCCACTTCGAGCGCCTTGGCGAACTGTCGGCCCGCGCCTGTGTCATGGACTTCCACGACGCCGTGAACGCCGAATTGACCCGCGCACAGCACACCGAACTGAAGGCCGCTCGCCGCGCTCAGCCGACGACCTTCGCCGCCCGCTGACTAGCCCCGGCGCATCCACGCCGCGACCGCCCAGGCATGGGCGTCGTGGCGGAGCGCGACCACCGCGTCGCGCGGATCCAGCCACACCAGTTCGTGGTCATCCTCGACCTTGAGGACCGGGTTCGCGCCGATCATGCGCGCCACGTGGACACCACCGAAATTGCGCACCGGCTGGCCGTTGGACTTCAGGAAGAACTGCGAGACGGCGACGATCGGATGATCAACCTGAACAATCAGGCCGGTCTCCTCCCCGAACTCCCGCACCACGGCTTCCGGCTCGGTCTCGTCGCCATCGACCGCGCCGCCCGGCAGATCGAAATACGGCGGCTTGCCGGGCTTGCTGACGCGGACAAGCGCGATCTCGCCCACGGCGTTCTCGACGACGCCGAAGGCGGCCGGTCGGTCCAGATAGTCTAGCCCCGGCTCCGGCTGGCCGAACGCGAGCAAGCCGTCAGTCCTTGCCGTAGAGGTCGTTCCAGGGATCGGCCTTGCCGCTCTCGACGTCGGCCACACTGATCTCCGGACGATAGCCGATCTTGCCGTTGGCGCTTTCCCGCCAGGCGTCGGTCACCAGATCGCGCAGGGCCGCGGCCCCGGCCGCCAGCCGCGCCTGGGTGAAGGCCTTGCCCTTGGGATCGGTCTCGACCATGCCGCCGGCCTTCTGCAGCGCATACAGCGGCTCTGTCTGCTTCCAGGTGTCGGTCAGGTAGCCAACGACCCGCGTCTCCACCGAACAGGCGCAGTCGGCATAGGCCGGGATCAGCGCCTTGACCTGGGCCTCGTCCCCGACGGCCTTGGCCAGCGGGCCTTCGAAGTCGAAGTGGGTCGAGCGTGAGTTGGAATAGCCGTTGGGGTTGGGATAGTCGCCCCAGCCGTTGTAGTGCACCGACAGGTGCAGCGGCTGGCTGCCGTCGCCCACATAGTGCGCCCAGACGCCCAGGTCGCGGATCAGCAGGTCCTCGCGACGCTTCAGGTCGGCGGCGTAATAGGCCTTCTTCGTGGCGTCGGTGGTCTGCTTCTCGGCCGCGACCAGGATGCGCCAGTAGGTGAAGTCCTTCACCAGCTGCTGGTAGCCGTCGATGATGGCGTAGGGCAGATAGCCGGCCTTCCAGCTGTCGGTCCCGGCGGCGCGCAGGGCGGTCTCGTAGTCGGCGCGGGTGGGCGGCAGGGTCGCCACCGTGAAGGCCGGACCGCCGTACATCTTGCCCTGGTCGTCGATGTCCAGGAAGTGGGCCGAATCCCGGTCGGTATCGTGGATCTTGCCCGAGCCCTTCGAGCGGTCCGGCTCGCGGGCGTATTCGCCGATAGCGGCGATCGCCGTCGGCGTGCGCACGAAGGCCGGCAGGTCGGACGGCAGGCTCTGGGCGCCCAGCACCCCCACCAGCCGGTGACCCGACGCCCCCCAGGCCAGGGCCGAGTTGGCCGGCGCGGCGAGGCTCGCGGCAAGGACGAGGACTTTCAGGCTGGGCGACAGACGCGACATGGAAGCTCCACGAACTATTGGATATCGAGCGCCGCTTCGACCCGGCCGACCCAAGCCTTGACGGCCGGATAGCGCGACAGGTCGAAACCGCCCTCGTGAGCGACCCGGGTGTAAGCCACCAGCGCGATATCCGCCAGAGTGAGCCGTTCGCCGACCAGATAGGGCGAGGTAGCCAGCTGAGCTTCCAGGCGGGCCAGGGCCGCGGCGCCGCGCTCGACCAGCTTTGCGTCTAGCGAGTCCGCGGGCTTGCCCAGATAGGCCACCTGGAAGCGGGCCACGGCCACATAGGGTTCGTGGCTGTATTGCTCCCAGAACAGCCATTCGAACATCCTGGCGCGATCATAGGCGTCAGTCGGGATCAGCGCCGACCCTTCGGCCAGATGCAGCATGATGGCGTTGGACTGAGCCAGGGCGCGGCCATCGTCGAGGATCACCGCCGGGACCTGCCCCGCCGGGTTCATCGCCAGGAATTCCGGGGTCCGCGACTCCGATTTCAGGATGTCGACCTCGATCCATTCGAACGGCAGATGCAGGTGCTGGGCTGTCCACTTCACCTTCAGGCAGTTGCCCGATTTCGTGTCACCGAAGATCCGCAGAACCATCGCTCGCCTCCAAAGGGTTGTCACGGCGCCGTGATCGGACTATCCAGTGCCCGCCCGACAGATACGCCGATAAGAGGATTCCCTCGATGCGTCGCACGCTCGCCGGAATTATGGCCACCTTGGCCATGTTCGCCGCACTTCCCGCTTTCGCCGCCGACTCGGACTCCGCCGGTCAACTTGACCCGCTGGGTGACCTGATCATGGGCGCCCTGACAGGCTCCATGCCCGGCTCGCTGGAATGGAAGATGCGGGCCACCCTCTATCATGCCGGGGCCAAGGGCATTCGCGGCCTCGACTCGCTGGGTTGCCGCGTGGCCGCCATGCGCACGGTGGCTGTGGACCCCAAGGTGATCCCCCGTCGCACCGTGCTGTTCATCAAGGAAACGGTCGGCCTGCCGATGCCCGATGGCGGCACCCATGACGGCTACTGGTACGCTTCCGACATCGGCGGGGCGATCAAGGGCCTGAAGCTGGACCTGTTCAGCGGCACGGGCGCCTCGTCGATGAAGGCGCTGTCGGGAGTCGACCTTTCAGCCCTGTCGGTCAGCAAGGTCGGCGAGTTCAAGGGCTGCCCGCCGCAATAGCGGGCGCGCCAAAGCCTTGCGCTTGGCCAAGCTTCTCTTAAACCTGAGACCCGATCGAGCCTGAAGGCTCTGGAGGTCTCATGCGTCATTCCAGCCTGCTGGCTCTGTTGTCGGTCCTTGTGCTCGCCGGATCGCCCGCCCACGCGGCCGACGACCTGTCCCGCCTGAAGGCCCGCGCCGCCCGGGTGGAGATCGTCCGCGACGACTGGGGCATCGCCCATATCCACGGCAAGACCGACGCCGACGCGGTGTTCGGCATGGCCTATACGCAGGCCGAGGACGACTTCAACCGCGTCGAGACCAACTACATCACCGCGCTGGGCCGGGCGGCCGAGGCCGATGGCGAGAAGGCGATCTGGAGCGACCTGCGCCAGAAGCTGTTCATCGCCCCCGTCGTCCTGAAGACCGACTACGCCAAGAGCCCCGCCTGGTTGAAGGCCCTGATGAACGGCTGGGCAGACGGCCTGAACTTCTACCTCGCCACCCATCCAACGGTGAAGCCGCGCACGATCACCCGGTTCGAGCCCTGGATGGCGCTCAGCTTCTCGGAAGGCAGTATCGGCGGCGATATCGAGCGGGTGTCTCTGACCCAGCTTGAGAACTTCTACGGCAAGCGCCAGCTGGCCATGACCACCGACGAGAAGGGCCTCACGTTCCGCGAGCCCACCGGCTCGAACGGCTTCGCCATCGCGCCCTCCAACACCCTGGCCGGCAATGCGCTGCTTCTGATCAACCCGCACACCTCGTTCTTCTTCCGCTCCGAGATGCAGGTGGCCAGCGACGAGGGCCTCAACGCCTATGGCGCGACCACCTGGGGCCAGTTCTTCATCTACCAGGGCTTCAACGCCAAGGCCGGCTGGATGCACACCTCCAGCGGCGTCGACGTGGTCGACGAATTCGCCGAAACGGTTCTCGAGAAGGACGGCAAGCGCTTCTACCAGTACGGCAAGGCCCTGCGGCCGGTGACCAGCGACGTGATCGTCGTGCCCTACAAGGCGGCCGACGGCACGATGGCGGAGCGGCGCTTCACGGTCTTCCGCACCCATCACGGCCCGATCGTCCGCGAGGCCGATGGCAAGTGGATCAGCATCGCCCTGATGAACAAGCCGGTGGCGGCGCTGGAGCAGTCGTTCCTGCGCACCAAGGCGACCGACTACGCATCGTTCATGAAGGTGGCCGAGCTCAAGGCCAACTCGTCCAACAACACCATCTTCGCCGACAGCAAGGGTCAGATCGCCTATCTGCACCCGCAGTTCATTCCGCGCCGCGACGACCGCTTCGACTACACTCAGCCGGTGGACGGCGCCGATCCGGCCACCGACTGGAAGGGCCTGCACGCCCTGAACGAAGCGCCAGCCCTGCTGAACCCAAAGAACGGCTGGATCTTCAACACCAATGACTGGCCCTATTCGGCGGCGGGTCCCTACAGCCCCAAGAAGGCGGACTTCCCGAAATACATGGATACGTTCGGCGAGAACCCGCGCGGCGTCCACGCGACCCGGGTGCTGACGGACCGCAAGGACTTCACCCTGCCCGGCCTGATCGGCGCGGCCTATGACCCCTACCTGACCGCCTTCGCGCGTCTGCTCCCGACGCTGACGGCGGCCTATGACGCGGCGCCGTCCGGTGATCCTCTGAAAGCCAAGCTGGCCGAGCAGATCGCCCTGCTGAAAGGCTGGGACTTCAAGTGGTCCGCCAAGTCGGAGGCGACATCGCTGGCGGTGTTCTGGGGCGAGGCCCTGTGGACCACCGCCGCGCCCGCCGCCAAGGCCAAGGGCGTCAATGTCTACGACTACATGGCCGACCAGGCGACGCCGGCCGAGAAGCTGAACGCCTTGGCCCAGGCCTCCGATCGCCTGGCGACCGACTTCGGCAGCTGGCGCACGCCCTGGGGCGAGATCAACCGCTTCCAGCGCCTGACGGGCGACATCGTCCAGCCGTTCAACGACGCCGGCCCCAGCATCCCGGTGCCCTTCGCCTCGGCCCAGTGGGGCTCGCTGGCCTCGTTCGGCGCCAAGCGCTGGCCGGGGACCCGGAAATACTACGGCACGTCGGGCAATAGCTTCGTCGCCGTGGTCGAGTTCGGCGCCAAGGTCCGCGCGCGGGCTGTTTCAGCCGGCGGCGAAAGCGGTGATCCGGGCTCAAAGCACTTCAACGACCAGGCCGAGCGGTATGCTCAAGGGAACCTGCGGGACGTCTACTTCTATCCCGAGGACCTGAAGGGGCACATCGCGCGGACCTATCGGCCGGGGCAGTAGATTCAGATCCTCCCCCTGAAGGGGGAGGTGGCGCGAAGCGCCGGAGGGGGAAGTCGTCGGGCATTCATGGCAGCCCCTCTCCGTCGGCTGCGCCGACACCTCTCCCACAGGGAGAGGATTGTCCCCTAAATATCCCCGCCCACGTTCGGCGCGGCGCCCGGCGCGCGCGCCACGTGGATGCCGCACTCGGTCTTGTCCTGCCCGGCCCAGCGGCCGGCGCGGACGTCCTCGCCCTCTTCGGCCGGCTTGGTGCACGGCCAGCAGCCGACCGACGGGAAGCCTTGGGCGACCAGGGGGTGGGCCGGCAGGCTGTATTCGGCGATATAGGCGTCCAGTTCGGCCTTCGACCAGTTGGCCAGCGGGTTGAACTTGATCTTGCCCTCGGCCTCCTCGACCACCGCCAGGCGCAGGCGATCGCCGCCGTGGAAGCGCTTGCGGCCGGTGATCCAGGCCTCGAAGCCACCCAGGGCGCGATCCAGCGGCAGCACCTTGCGGATATGGCAGCAGCCGTCGATGTCGGTGCGCCACAGGTCAGACTTGGGATCCTGGACCGCCAGGTCGGCGAAGGCCGGTCGAAGGTCACGCACGTCTGTCAGGCCCAGCTGGGCCGACAAGGACTTGCGGTAGTCCAGCGTCTGGCCAAACAGCATGCCGGTGTCGAGGAACAGTACCGGGATCTGGGGGGCGACCCGCGAGGCCAGGTGCAGCAGCACGGCCGATTCCGCCCCGAAGGACGAGACCAGGGCCAGCTTGTCGCCAAAGGTCTCATAGGCCTTGCGCAGGATGGTCAGCGGATGGGCGTCGCGCAGTTCGGCGTCCAGTCGGGCCGCCAGGCTGCCCGAACCAGACAGGGGCGCCGCGCCCGTCTGGTCGTATGCCATCACGCAATCCTCTCTTCGAACGCGACCTGCCGATCATCGGCGGCCCGCTGATAGACGTGGCGGAAGCGGCTGGCGGCCTTGGTCCAGACCTCCGGCGTCGCGCCGTCGACGGGCTCGAAGGCGTCCATGCCGCAGCGGACCATGAAGCCGGCCTGCTCCTGCAGCACGTCGCCGACCGCCCTCACCTCGCCGGTATAGTTCAGCCGCTCGCGCAGCAGGCGGGCCGAGGTATAGGCGCGGCCGTCGCGGAACTTCGGGAAGGCCACGGCCACCACCGCCAAGCGCGGCAGGTCATAGGCCAAAGCCTCGACCTCTTCGTTGGACTCGATGCGCACCCCGACCTTGCGGCTGTTGGACGACAGCAGGGCGTCGCCCTCGGCCTGGAAACGGGTCAGGGACAGGATCACGTCGCCGGTTTCGGGGATGGCGTCCTCGTCGGTGACGTTGACGAAGCTGTCGTCGGCGAAGGCGGCGACGCCGTTCGTGAGCTTAATCAGCCTGGGCATAGACAGCCTCCTTGAAGGGCTCGAGGCCGACGCGGCGATAGGTGTCGAGGAAGCGCTCCTCGCCGGTGCGGATACCCAGATAGGCCTCGACCAGGGTGTCGATGGCGCCGGCCACCCTGTCGGCCGGCAATGCCGGGCCGAGGATCTTGCCGATCGAGGCGTCTTCCGCGCCCGACCCGCCCAGCGACAGCTGGTAGAATTCCTCGCCCTTCTTATCGACGCCCAAAATGCCGATGTGGGCCACGTGGTGGTGACCGCAGGCGTTGATGCAGCCGCTGATCTTGATCTTCAGCTCGCCGACCTTCTCGGCGCGGTCCTCGTCGGCGAATTTCGCGGCGATGTCCTGGGCGACCCCGATGGCGCGGGCATTGGCCAGGGCGCAGTAATCCAGGCCCGGGCAGGCGATGATGTCGCTGGCTAGGTCGATATTGGCCGTCGCCAGACCTGCCGAGGCCAAGGCCGCGTGGACGGCCGGAACATCGTCCAGCTTCACATGCGGCAGGACCAGGTTCTGGGCGTGGGTCACCCGCACGTCGTTGAGGCCGTACTTTTCAGCCAGGTCGGCGATCAGATCCAGCTGGTCGGCCGTCGCATCCCCCGGCGTCTGGCCTTGCGCCTTCAGCGAGATCTCGACGATGGCGTAGCCGGGCTTCTTGTGCGGCTTGATGTTGTTGCGCGCGAAACGCTGCAGGGCCGGGCTGGCGGCGCGAGCGGCTTCGAACGCCGTCGATACGGCCGGCAGGATCTCGAACGGCGTCTGGGCGAAGGCGCCGCGGATGCGGGCCAGCTCGTGGTCGGGCAGGTCGGCGCGGGCGGCGTCGATCTTGGCCCATTCCTCTTCCACCTGACGGCCGAATTCCTCGGCGCCCAGGGCGGCGACCAGGATCTTGATGCGGGCCTTGTAGATGTTGTCGCGGCGACCGTGGCGGTTATAGACCCGCAACACGGCTTCCAGATAGCTGAGCAGCCGGCTGACCGGCAGGTGCTCCTTGATGGTCGGGCCGACATAGGGCGTGCGCCCCTGACCGCCGCCGACGATCACCTCGAAGCCCAGCGAGCCATCGCGCGCCCGGCGCAGCATCAGGCCGATATCGTGCACCTTGGCGGCCGTGCGGTCCTTCAGCGCGCCGGTGATGGCGATCTTGAACTTGCGCGGCAGGTAGCTGAACTCGGGGTGCAGGGTCGACCACTGGCGGATCACCTCGGCCCACACGCGCGGATCGTCGATCTCCTCGGCCGTGGCGCCGGCATAGGGGTCAGACGTGGTGTTGCGGATGCAGTTGCCGCTGGTCTGGATGGCGTGCAGGTCGACCTGGGCCAGGGCGTCGAGGATGTCGGGCGCGTCCTTCAGCTTCACCCAGTTGAACTGGATGTTCTGACGCGTGGTCATGTGCCCGTAGCCCTTGTCATAGGTGCGGGCGATCCAGGCCAGGCGACGCACCTGGGCGGCGTTCAGCGAGCCATACGGAATGGCCACCCGCAGCATGTAGGCGTGCAGTTGCAGATAGAGGCCGTTCATCAGCCGCAGAGGCTTGAACTGGTCCTCGGTCATTTCGCCGGCCAGACGGCGCTGCACCTGACCCCGGAACTCGTTGGAGCGGTCGATCAGGAATTCGCGGTCGATGATGTCGTACTGGTACATCGCTTACTTCCTGCGGATCAGGTCGACGCGGCCGGTCGAGCGCGCCGCGCCCGCCGCGTGGCGAAGGGCGTCGATAAATTCGCCGCCGTCGGCCTGCTTGCCGTGGGTGGGTTCGTTGGTGGGGCCAAGCGCCCGGATGCGCTCGCGATAGCTGACCGGCGCCCAATGACCCTCGGACGGCGTCAGATCGATCGGATAGACATCGACCACCACGGTGGGCTGGCCCTTGCCGGTGGCGACGGCGGCCTCGACGGCCTGATCGTCATTGTCGAACAGCTGGGCGTCGCCGAAGGCGTCGACCCACTGGCCGGACTTCCAGAACACGACCTCGCCATCGAGCAGGCGGTTGGCGGTGATGGCTTTCATTTAAAACTCCGTTCTTCCCGGCGAAGGCCGGGACCCAGATTCATCCGGAGAGAATCGTGGGTTTCACCTGGGCCCCGGCCTTCGCCGGGGAGAGCGGTGGAAATATCAGCCATGGCCATGGCCTCGCCGACCATCAGCAGCGCCGGTCCCTTAAGACCCTCGGCGGCGGACGCCAGCCCGGCCAACGTCGTCAGGATGCGGCGCTCGTCGGCGCGGCTGGCGTTCTCGACGATCAGGGCCGGGGTCGAGGCCGCGCGGCCGGCGTCGATCAGCCGACCGGCGATCAGGCCAGCGGTTGATACGCCCATATAGACGACGACTGTCTGGTTGGGCCGGGCCAGCGACGCCCAGTCCAGATCCGGCTCACCCATCACGCCTTCTTGGGGAGCGGCATGACCGGTGACGAAGGTCACGGCCTGGGCCGAGCCGCGATAGGTCAGGGGCGCGCCGGCCCCTGCCGAGGCGGCCAGGGCGGCGGTGACGCCGGGGACCACATGGCAGACGACACCCGCCTCGCGGCAGGCGGCCAGTTCCTCGCCGCCGCGCCCGAACAGGAACGGATCGCCGCCCTTCAGGCGCACGACGGTCAGGCCGTCGAGAGCGAGGGCGACCAGCAGCTGGTTGATGTCGTCCTGCGGCAGGGTGTGGCGCGACTTGCGCTTGGCCACGTTGATCCGCTGAGTGCTGGCGGGGGCCAGATCGAGGATCTCGTCAGAGACCAGCCCGTCATGCACGATGACGTCGGCGGCCTGCAGGGCCTTCAGCGCCTTGATCGTCAGCAGGTCCGGATCGCCGGGCCCCGCCCCGACCAGATGCACCACGCCCGGGGCGCGCGCGGCGTCGCCCCCGCCCAGAACGACGAGGCCAGACTTGCGGTTACGGACCGAGGGCCGGGACATTGGGTATCAGAACCTCTATCAACGCAGTCGGGATAAACCGATAAAATGCAAGACGGGGTCGTTCCGAAGAACGACCCCGCGCGCGCCAGCCGGTGAAAAGGGCCAATCCACCAGCGAGCCCTTGCAAACTGGTCGCGGGCGGTCCAATTCGCAAACAAGGACTTCTGCCGAGGCGTTCAGTAAAACTCATGGAAAGACAGAACGAGCGCCGTCGCTTGCCGCCGCTGAACGCCCTCCGCGCGTTCGAGGCCGCCGCCCGTCATCTGAACTTCAGCCGCGCCGCCGACGAGCTTTCAGTGACGCCCGGCGCCGTCAGCCAGCAGATCCAGAACCTGGAAGACTATGTCGGTGCGGCCCTGTTCAAGCGCACGCCCAAGGGCCTACTGCTGACCGACGCCGCCCAGACCGCCCTGCCCGCCCTGCGTGAGGCCTTCGACCGCCTGGCCGAGGCCGCGTCCCTGCTGACGGCCGCCGTCGACGGTCGCCGCCTGACCCTGACCGCCGCCCCGTCCTTCGCCGCCAAGTGGCTGGTGCCGCGTCTGGGCAAGTTCGAGCAGGCCCAGCCCCAGGTCGATGTCTGGCTGTCGGCCGGCATGGAAGTCGTCGATTTCGCGGCCGGCGAGGTCGACCTGGCGATTCGCTACGGCTCGGGCCGCTATCCGGGTCTCGAGGTCATCCGCCTGCTCAGCGAGACCGTGGTGCCGGTGGTCAGCCCCGCCCTGCTGGCCGAGAACCCGCTAGCGGCGCCCGAGGATCTCTCACACCACATCCTGCTGCACGATGGCTCGCCCGACGCCGACGACAGCTGCCCCGACTGGGCCATGTGGCTGGCGGCGCGCGGCCTGCGCAGCATCGACGGCTCGCGCGGCCCCCGCTTCAACCAGTCCAGCATGGTCATCGAAGC
Organism: Caulobacter sp.; assembly: GCF_965279145.1. NCBI lineage: Bacteria > Pseudomonadati > Pseudomonadota > Alphaproteobacteria > Caulobacterales > Caulobacteraceae > Caulobacter > Caulobacter sp. The sequence continues at coordinate 2,970,940 of NZ_OZ257139.1, read as the reverse complement.
CGCCGCCAACGGCCGCGGCGTGGCGCTGGCAAAGCGCACCCTGGCCCAGGCCGATCTGGACGCCGGACGCCTGGTGATCCCCTTCGAGATGGCCACGGCGGTCGACTTTGCCTATTACGTCGTCCATCCCAAGGCCAAGGGACGACTGCCTCAGGTGAAGGCCTTCGTCGCCTGGCTCAAGGACGAGGCCGCCGCGCACGAGGCGGCTCTCCTCACGATGGACAACGGCGCGGGTATCTAGGGTTTCATGGTCAAGACGAATATCGAGGTCGGCGAACGGCTGGTTCCCGGCGACTGCCAGACCATGCTTGACGTGCGTCAGGGCGTCGACGCCCTGGATCGCGCCCTGGTGGCGCTGCTGACCGAGCGTCAGGGCTACATGGCCGCCGCCGCCCGCATCAAGGCCGACCGCTCCAAGGTCTTTGACCGCGCGCGGATCGAGGACGTGGTGACCAAGGTCAAGGCCGCCGCCCGCGAGTCGGGCCTGTCCGAGTCGATAGCAGAGCCGGTGTGGCGCACCCTGATCGACCGCTGCATCGCCTATGAGTACGACAGCTGGGACAAGACCAAGGGCTGAAGCGGGAGCCCCCTTCCCCCTTGATGGGGGAAGGGTTGGGGATGGGGGTGACTTCTGAGCTGGCCGCATAGCGCGGCGCTCGACATCAACCACCGCATCACCCCCAACCCCGCCCTTCCCCCATCAAGGGGGAAGGGAGAAGAGAGCGCCTACCGGTTCCCGCCGATCAAATCCCCGATCTCGCCGAGAATGGACCCCTCGCCCCGGTTGCCGCCCTGGCCGCCGGCCGCCGCCATCATCCGGCCCGCCAGCCGCGAGAACGGCAGCGACTGGATCCAGACCTTGCCGGGGCCGCGCAGGCGGGCGAAGAACAGGCCCTCGCCGCCGAACACCACGCTCTTGACCCCGCCAGCCATCACCAGGTCGAAATCGACGCCGGGGGTATAGGCGGCCAGGCAGCCCGTATCGACATGCAGCTCCTCGCCGGGCGCCAGCTCGCGCTCGACCAGCGTGCCGCCCATCTGCACGAACACCCAGCCGTCGCCCTCGAGCTTCTGCATGATGAAGCCTTCGCCGCCGAACAGACCGGTCATCACGCGCTTCTGGAAAAAGACCCCGATCGACACACCGCGCGCGGCGGCCAGAAAGCTGTCCTTCTGGCAGATCAGCTGGCCGCCCAGCTGGCCCAGGTTCAGCGGCAGGATCGAGCCCGGCGTCGGCGAGGCGAAGGCCACCCGCGCCTTGCCCTGGCCGGTGTGGGTGAAGACGGTGGTGAACAGGCTCTCGCCGGTGATCAGCCGCTTGCCGGCCCCCAGCAGCTTGCCCATGAAGCCGCCCTGCCCGCCGCTGGAGCCGTCGCCGAACACGGTGGTCATCTCGACGCTGGCGTCCTTCCAGACGAACGAGCCGGCCTCGGCCACGGCGCTCTCGCCGGGATCCAGCTCGATCTCCAGGAACTGCAGTTCCTGTCCCTTGATCTCGAAGTCGATATCGTCGGCGACGCTGGCGTTACGCTCGTGATGCCAAGGGCTCGGGGGCATGGAAAGGCTCCTGTTGAACTGCCGGCAGCTTATCCGGACGGCCCTCGCCTCGCCAATTACACATCCTTTATTCTGTCGCCGCGGCGGGCATTGACCGGCGGCGCGGTTCGCGCACCATCCCGCCGATGATCCGCGCTCTTGTCCCCTGGGCCCTGCTGCTGGCCGTCGCGGCCTTCGGGCTGCAATGGCTGCAATATCGCTATCTGGTCCACGCCCTTCCCCGGGAGCTCTATATCGGCGTCATCGGCGCGGCCTTCGCCGTGGGCGGCGCCTGGGTGGGCTGGACGCTGGCGGCGCGGGCGAGCCCCGTCGGCGATTTCAAGCGCAATGACCTGGCCCTCAGGTCGTTGGGCCTGACCGGCCAAGAGGTGCGGGTGCTGGAGCGCCTGGCCGCCGGCCAGTCCAACAAGGAGATCGCCAAGGGGCTTGGCCTGTCGCCCAACACCGTCAAGACGCACATCGGCAACCTGTACGGCAAGCTGGAGGTGGCGCGACGCACCCAGGCAGTGGGCAAGGCGCGGGAGCTTGGGCTGATCCCATGATCACCTCGCCCGGACAGGCCAGCCAAAAGGCCGGGACGTACGATCTCACCCTTTTGGGCGATACCGCCGACACCGACGCTGCGACAGGCTGGGGCTTCCTTTCCGGGCGTCGCATGAAGGAGCCAACGCCATGATCCGCACCATTGCCGTCTACGGCCTGATCTCGGGCCTGGTGATCATCCTTGGCATCATCGCCACCACCGTGTCGTCGGGCGGGGATGCGCCGCACTCCAGCGTCTGGTTGGGCTATCTGATCATGCTGGTGGCGCTGTCCTCAATTCTGGTCGGGGTCAGGCAGCACCGTGATCAGGTCCTGGGCGGCGTCATCACGTTCCGTACGGCCGCCCTGCTGGGCCTAGGCATCGCCCTGGTGGCGTCCATTGTCTATGTGCTGGTGTGGGAGGTCTATCTGGCGATCACCCACTACGCCTTCATGGACAGGTACGTGGCCCAGGTGCTGGCCGCCAAGCGCGCGGCGGGGATCACAGGCGAAGCCTATCGCAAGGCGGCGGTCGAGCTGGAAAGCATGCGCGTCGCCTACCAGAACCCGCTGAACCGCCTGCCCATGACCTTCGCCGAGATCTTCCCCGTGGGCCTGCTGGTGGCCCTGGTCAGCGCCGCCCTGCTGCGCAACCCGCGCTTCCTGCCGGCCAGGGTCCGCCCGACCTAACCGCCGGGTCAGCCCTTGAGCGATTTCAGCATCTGCTCGTGGGTGTAGGCGGCGATGTCCATCAGGGCCAGGTCCAGGGCGCTTCGGACCGCCTCCAGGCCGTCCTGCCCCGCCTCCGCGCGCTCACACACGTCGCCCAGCGAAAAGGCCCCCACGCCCCGCGCGGCGCCCTTGACGGTGTGGACCGCGTCACGCCAGCCGGCATGGCTGGAATCCAGCATCGGAGCCCACAGGGCGGCCTGTTCGCGGAACAGCGAGAGCACCTCGTCGACCACGCCGGAATCCCCCGCCGCGAACCCCTCGAGATAGGCGAAATCGACCGCGCCGCTGATGTCTCGTCTAGCCAAAAAATAGTCCCTTGCGTTCCAAGAATCTTTGCGTATGTTCCGCGCCTCGCCGCCAGGGCACGCAAGTGCTTCGGACCGAGCGGGCGCATAGCTCAGTTGGTAGAGCAGCTGACTCTTAATCAGCGGGTCGTAGGTTCGAATCCTACTGCGCCCACCATTCTACGCCAGGGAAACCTCGGTGTAGCGGAAATAGTCGGGGCTTCTCGCCCCTGACATTTCCCTTTTTACTTGGGTGAATGGAAACGCCGCGGCGAGTGAACGCACGCGGCCGCACCCCGTTTCTGACGCCTTTGCGCCGTCAAAGATGCACCAGGAACTGCCGGTGGTTCACCTCCGGAAAAGGCGGCGTTCAAGAGCCTCCTCATCGGTCATCCCGGCCAACCCGCCCCGGTAGAGGCCGATCAGCGTTTCGGCGCGGAGCAAGCCCGGAAAAAGCTGTTTGGGCGCCAGGGCCGCGAGCTTGGGCCGCGTCGCCAGCGCCCGAAGATGATCTTCTCCTTCGCCACACGCTCGGGCGTGGGTTGCTCAGGCCGCGCGGCGCGTCGGCCCCTAGGAGGCGGCGAGCGCGGACCTGGCCTGCCCCCGGGCTCGCGAAAGCCACAGCATCATCGCCAGGACGAACGAGGCCGCCAGGCACGCGCCCGCGGCGACAAGGGCGCCGCGAACCTCGTGGGCGCTGACGAAGAACGAGCACAGCATCGGCCCGGCGGCCGCGCCGACGGCCTGGACGCTGGGCGCCAGCAGAACCGCGCGCCGCGAAGGATCCGATTCGATGATGAACGGCGCCTGCAAGGTCTGCAGGAAACCCCACGCCAAGCCGTGCAGGCCGGCGAAGGCGATGAACGCGCCGGGACTCGGCAAGACCCACAGGCCGATCAGCACGAAAAGGAACACCGGCAGGCAGACCAGGAAGGCGCGGTGATAGGGGATCCGTTCGGCCAGCACGGCCCCGAGGCCCGAGCCGGCGATGGAGCAACCCAGGGCCAGGGCGACGGCCAGACCGCCTTGGACCGGGGTCAAACCCGCTTGGCCAGCCAACTGCTCGATATAGGCCAGAAACCCGATGAAGAACGAAAACAGGAGGAAGATGGCGGCGAGGCTGACATAGGCCACCTTCGGGATCGGCTCGGCCAGCACCGGCTCATCGCTCTTGTTTCCCGCCAGCGGCGCGAGACTGGCCGGCAGGACGAACGCGACGGCCGCCGCCAGAACGGCGCTGACGCCCAAGGTCACGAAGCCCGCGTTGGCGCCGAGCGAAGGCGAGACCAGGATCGGTATGCCGGCCGCGCACGCCACCTGCAGCACCGCCTGGCTGATCAGGAATATCCCGCTCCAACGGCCCGGCGTCGGCGAGCGCACGATCATCAGCGTGGTCAGCCAGACGAGGCCGCCCTCGGCCAGGCCCGCCAGCGCCCGGATCACCAGGACCCCCAGTCCGGACACCTCCAGCCCGGCGAGATTGACGCCGGCCAGGACGAGCGCGGCCACGACTCCGACCAGCTTGAGCCGGCGCGGCGGCAGGAAGGCGTCGGCCAGCCCGACGCCCAGTCCGATGGCGAGAAACTCGATCGTCACGCTCCAGCCAATCTGGTTGACGTCGAGCCGGCCCGCATTGACCAGCCCCCCCAACACGACCGGCTGAACGCCGGCCATGATCAGGGCGACCGATCCGATCGTCAGGAAAGCCGCGATCTGCGCGGCCGTCGGTCGGCGACCGATCCAGCCGTCGTGGGCTCGCAAGGCGCGGGCCTGGGTGTCCTCGAGCGACATGCATTTCCTCCAACCGGCTTTGGATCGGTTCTTCGACGGGTCTTCGTCCAACAGCTCTAGAGTAGTTTTTGCTATCTCAAGAGTATCGTCAACAGGTCTCCCGCTTGACCGGTTCGACCGTGATGCCGCTTTGCCGGGCGCCGACCGGCCGGGCCTGCGCGCGCCGCGGCCACACCGGGTTCGACGCGAACGCCCTCGCTAATAGGATAGTTTGAGCTACAGTAAACGCGTGCCGGCTTTGGACGCCGCGCACGCGACGCACGCCGCGACGGCGACAGGTTCTCTTGACGCGGCTCAGTTGCTACTCGACTGCACGCCGCCGATCCGCGGCTCTTTTCAAGGACCTGTGGTGAGCACCCCAGAACTCGAAGCCAAGTCACGGCCGTCCCGGCGCAACGGCATCAACACCTTCGAAGCGATTCTGGCGACGACCGGGGAGCTGTTGGCCGAGGTGGGTTTCGAGCGCCTGACGACCAATCTCGTCTGCGAAAGGGCGGGACTGACGCCGCCGGCGCTCTATCGCTACTTTCCGAACAAGTACGCCCTGCTGACCGAGCTGACCCGGCGACTGATGGACGCCCAGGATCAGGTCGTCTTCGCCTGGGTGGAGTCGGGCGGCGCCCACTGGACCACCCTCCCCGCGGCCGTCGAAAGTCATATCCGGCTGCAAAAGGAGATCATCACCGTCACCCGCGCCTTTCCGGGCGGGCTCTGGATCCTGCGGGCCATCCGCGCCATGCCGCCGCTGCAGGACGTGCGTGTCCAGTCGCGCACGGCGGTGCTGGACCGAATCTTCGCGTTTCGCGTCAAGGACGGCCCCCCGGTGGACGAGGAGCGCCTGAAGCTGTCCATGCGCGTCTCCGAACTGATGAGCTACGCGGCCATGGAGATGTTGGTGGAGGATCCCGAGCTCGACGAGGACATGGTCATCGAGGAAGTCGCCTGGATGATCGGCCGCTACCATTTCGATCTCCCCCGCCGGTCACAGCTATCCAAGGACTGAGCGCCCAGGCCGATCGCGCTTCGGCTTCGAGCGAGGCTTGATCGCCTTCCTGCGTCCGGAAGCGATCAGGCCCGGGCCCAAGCCCAAAAACCATGGCCCCTAAGCCATGAGCCCTGGAGCCCGCGCCCAGGAGGACGGGCGTCGTCGCCTGCCTTGAATCTCGATCCGCTCGCGGCCCCGGCCGTCGCCACCGTGACCGAAAATCACCACAAGCCCGCGGGCCATCCCCCCCCTTTCCCTGGCCCTCTGTCGTCCTTCGAGCGGTTTGGCGCGGTTTCGCCTGCAAACCGGGCGCCCCGGACCACCGCGTCACGCAAGGCCGTCCGATCGCTTGCGCTACGCCCCCTTGCGTCGAGATAGTTTTTATTATCGTAATGACTTGGACCGGTCGGAGTACTGGATAGACGGGGAGTGGAATATGAAAGCGGGTATGTTTCTGAGCTGCGCCGTGCTGGCGTTGTCAACCGGCGTCGCGACGGCCCAAACGCGCGACGCCACGGCGATCGAGGAGATCGTGGTCACCGCCCAGAAGCGGTCGGAAAACCTTCAGGACGTGCCCGTATCGGTCACCGCCCTGACCAGCGACGCTCTGGCCGCGCGCGGCGTCAACAACGTCCTGGCGCTCAACAACCTGGCCCCGGGCATGCGCATCAGCGCCGGCGACGCGGCCGCCAATCCCAAGATCTACATTCGCGGCGTAGGCCTCAGCGACTTCAACCCCAACGCCTCCAGCGGCGTCGGAGTGTATGTCGACGGCGTTTATGTCGGCTCGCCCTTGGCCCAGATGGCGGGCTTCTTCGACCTGGCTCAGGTTGAGGTGCTGCGCGGACCACAAGGCACCCTCTATGGCCGCAACACCAACGGCGGCGCGATCAACATCACCACCAAGCGGCCTAGCCAGACCTTCGGGGCCGACGCCTCGCTGGAATACGGCAGCTTCAACGCCGTGACCGCCGATCTGGGCGTGGGCGGGCCGATCGTGGCCGACAAGCTGGCCTTCCGCGCGGCCGCCCAATACGTCCAGGACGACGGCTATACCTACAACCGGGTCACCGGCCATGATCTCAACGCGGCCAAACATTGGGCGGGGCGGCTGTCGCTGCTCTACACGCCGAGCGAAGATTTCGAGCTGCTGACCCAGGTCAATCGCTACGTCAATCGCGGCGACGCCACCGCGCCGCAACACCGCGCCCTGTTCCCCGCCACCGCCGCGGCGACCGGAGCGGACGGCCTCTGCGCGGCTAACGCCTACGCCAGCGGCGCCTGCACAGACCTGCTGGGCTACGCCGACACCGACAACAATTCCCGCGCCGTGGACGCCAACCTGGAGGGCAAGGACAAGGTCGACCTGTTTGGCGCCTCCAGCCAGGCGACCTGGAAGCTTGGCGGCATGTCCCTGATCTCGGTGACGGCCTGGCAGTGGGCCCACCGCAACGACCTGGAAAACACCGACGCCAGCCCCCTGCGGATGATCGAGATCAACTATCGTTCCCGCCAGCACCAGTTCACCCAGGAACTGCGCCTGCAGTCGAACGATGCTTCGGCTCGCCTCAACTGGGTCCTGGGCGTCTACTACATGGACGAGCAGGTGCAGGACAACACCCGCCAGGACGTGCTGCGCGACCTGCGACCCCTGTTCGTCACGCCCAGCAATCCGACGGGCCTCAGCCTCGAAAACAGCGTCGCGACCTTCGGCTATCCCTACACCCAGACCACCAAGGGCTACGCCGTCTTCGGTCAAGCGGACTACAAGCTGACCGACAGGCTGACGGGTACGGTGGGCCTGCGCTGGTCGGCCGACGACAAGTCCATGGACTACCAAAGCCAGGCCGAAGACGGCCTGATCGTCATCCTGACCTCCAAGCAGAGCAAGACCTTCTCGGCGGTCTCGGGCCGGCTTGGCCTGCGCTATGCGCTGAACGACGACGCCAACATCTACGCCACCTACAATCGCGGTTATAAGAGCGGCGGCTTCTTCGGCGGCATGGCCACGACGGCCCAGGAGATGGAGCCCTACGACAACGAGACCCTAGACGCCTACGAACTGGGCTTGAAGTCGGAGTTCTTCGACCGCCGCGTGCGCCTGAACGTGTCGGGCTTCTACTACGACTACAAGAACCAGCAGGTGTTCGCCCAGACCACGCGCAACGGCCTGACCGTGCTGGTGCTCGACAACGCCGCCAACTCCAAGGTCTACGGCGGCGAGGCCGAGGTCACCGCCCGGCCGATCCAGCCCCTGACCCTGAGTGCGGGTGTTTCGCTGCTGCACGCCAAGTACGGGGACTATTTCACCGAGGGCAAGGACTTCACCGGCAACTGGCTGCCGCAGTCGCCGAAAGTGACGTTCAACGCCGCGGCCACCTGGGTCGCGCCGCTGGCGAACGGCGCGTCGATCCTGGCCAATGTCGACGCCAACTATTCGTCGAGGGTCTATTTCGACAACTCCAACGCCGCGCGCCTGTCGCAGGACGCGGTATGGGTGGCCGGCGCTCAGGCCAGCTGGCGATCGCCCGACCGGAAGATCGAGGCCGGCGCCTTCGCCCGCAACCTGTTCGACAAGACCTACGCCGTGTCGATCTCCAATATCGACAGCCTCGGCGTGGATCTCCTGAGCAACAACCGGCCGCGCAGTCTCGGCGTCTTCCTGCGCTACCACTACTAGCAGGGATCGGAGCCCGCCCAGCCCGCCGCGCGGCTGGGCGGGCCCCCGGGCGTTGAACGCGCCCTTTTCTTGGGCCGTCGACGCCTCGGTTTTTCAGGATTCAAGTCGCGCGCCGCCCCTATCCCGCCGGGAAAATGGAATGACCTCGCCAGAGCGGCGCGCGCCTCCGGCGATCAGCGCTGTCCGTAGGATCTGAACCTGAGCAGGATGCGGTCCATCTCCTCTTCGGCCAGCAGGCTAGGCCCGCCGATCGCCAGAGTTCCCCAGTAGATGGCTGCCTGTTCCTCGATCTCCTCGGCGATGGCCAGGGCGAAGTCGAGGTTGGGGGCGGCGACGATCTGGCCATGATTGGCCATCAGGGCGGCATAGCGGCCGTCCAGGGCCTCGACCACGGCCTGGGCCAACTCGCCCGAGCCAAAGGTGGCGTAGGGCGCGACCGGCACGCTGGTCCCGCCGCTGACAGCGACCATGTAGTGCACGGCCGGGATCGGCCGGCCGGCGCAGGCCAGGATGGTGGCGTGACGCGAATGGCAATGCACCACCGCGCCGACGTCCGGGCGGCGATCCAGGATGCCCTGGTGCATGCGCCATTCGCTGGACGGCTTGAGCGCACCCTGAGGCGAAGCGCCGTCGGGATGGACCAGAACCATATGATCGGGGGTCAGTCGCGCCGCCGGAACGCCGCTGGGCGTGACCAGCATGTCCTCTCCGCAGCGTACCGAGACATTGCCCGAGGTGCCGCGATTGAGACCGCGCGCCTCCATGGCCTGCATCACCTCGACCATGCGCGCGCGCAGGACTGTCTCTTGATTTGTCTCGCCCATCACGCCGCCTCGCTCAACGCCATCTGACGCATCGCGACCTCCGTGGCCTCGAAGCTCTCGACCTTGCCCAGCGTGGCCAGGCCCTGGGCGACCAGCGCGGCGGTGGCCGTGCCGAAGCGCGCGGCGTCCAGCGGCGCCCAGCCGCGCGAGAGGGCGGCGATGAACCCCGCGCAATAGGAATCGCCACAGCTGGTGGTGTCGACCGGCGTGATCACATGCGCCGGCAGGGTCGTGCTGACGCCGTCAAGGACCACCACCGAGCCTCGAGCGCCGTTCTTGATGATGCAGCCCTTGGCGCCCCACGACCGGAAGGTCCCGGCGGCGGCGAAGAGATCCTCCTGGCCCGTCAGGAACACCGCCTCGGCGGCGCTGGGCAGGAAGTAGTCGACATGCGGAAGCAGGCGCTTGACCTCGTCGACCGCCGAAGGCTGGGGCGCGATCAGGTCGCAGGTCACGATCGCCCCGGCCCGCGCGGCGGCTCGGACGATCGCCTCGCCCTCCCCGCCGTCGAGCTTTGGACCGCCGACGCCGCCGTAATGCAGAAAGCCCACCGCGGCGGCCGTCTCCAGCGCACTCGGCGTGACGCGGGCCAGCATGCCCGCGCCCAGCGCGTGGAAGCCCGGGCGAACGCCGCTGGAGGAGACCGCCAGCAGGGTCGTCGAACTGGGCAGGCCCGGCAGAACCTCCAGGTCGGTGATATCGACGCCGGCGTCGGCCAGGGCCGTGCGGATGAAGCGACCGATCAAGTCATCGCCCACCGCCGAGATCAACCGGCTCGGCACGCCGAGGCAAGCCGCCAGCAGGGCCGGAGCGCCCGCCGTGCCGGCCGGAGCGCAGCCGATGCCCTCGATCAGGCCTGTGCCCTCTTCCTTCGGCAGCACGTCGATGGCGCGCGCCACCACGTCCAGGGTCGTCAGCCCAATACAGGCCAATCCGTTCTTCATGCGACGTCCTCCCAACGCATTGACAGCCAATATGGCTCAGTCATTATAATAGTCAAAACTATCTTATAAGGGGCTGAGCTTGACCTGGACGAACAGCAAGGATGCGGCGCTGCGCGAGCGCGCCATGGCCGTGATCCCCAACGGGATGTACGGCCATCAGTCGGTAATGCTGCTGCCCGACGACTACCCGCAGTTCTTCGACCGCGCCGAGGGCGCGTACCTCTGGGATGTCGACGGCAACCGCTATGTGGACTTCATGTGCGGCTATGGCCCCAACCTGTTCGGCTACGGCCATGCCGGGATCGACCAGGCCTATGTCGCGCGCATGAAGCAAGGCGACACCATGACCGGCCCCGGCCAGGCCATGGTCGAGCTGGCCGAGGCCCTGACAGCCCAGGTCAGTCACGCCGACTGGGCGATGTTCTGCAAGAACGGCACCGACGCCACGACCATGGCGATGATGATCGCCCGCAACTTCACCCGTAAGAAGACCATCGTCCTGGCCAAGGGCGCCTATCACGGCGCCGCGCCCTGGTGCACGCCGCTGAAGAACGGCGTGACCGAGGCCGACCGCGCCAATCAGGTGTTCTACGAATACAACAACGTTGAGAGCCTGGAGGCGGCGGTCAAGGCGGCTGGCTCGGACCTGGCGGCGATCTTCGCCTCGCCCATCAAGCACGACACCTTCGTCGACCAGGAGCTGCCGGATCCCGAATACGCCCGCCGGGCTCGCGCGCTGTGCGACGAGCACGAAGCGCTGCTGATCGTCGACGACGTGCGCGCCGGCTTCCGCCTGGCCCGCGACTGCAGCTGGTCGCTGGTCGGGGTCAAGCCGGACCTGTCGGCCTGGGGCAAGGCCATCGCCAACGGCCATCCAATCTCGGCCCTGCTGGGCGCCGAGAAGGCCCGCTTCGCCGCCGCCACCATCTATGCGACCGGCTCGTTCTGGTTCTCGGCCGCGCCGATGGCGGCCTCCCTGGCGACGCTGAAACTGATCCGCGAGACCGACTACCTGGAGCGCACGATCGCCCTGGGCGAGCGCCTGCGCGCGGGCCTGGACGAGGCGGCGGACCGCCACGGCTTCTCGCTGCGCCAGACGGGTCCCGCTCAGCTGCCCCTGATCATGTTCGACGAGGACCCCACCGGCGCCAAGGCCTATTTCTGGAACAACGCCCTGCTCAAGCGCGGGGTCTATTTCCATCCCTGGCACAACATGTTCATGACCACGGCCATGACCGACGCCGACATCGATCATACGATCGAGGCGGGCGACGAGGCCTTCAAGCTGCTGAAGGCCGCAGGCCCCCTGCCGCCGGTCGAGAAGCTGGCCTTCCTGCATTCCATGGTCGACTGACGGACATCGCACCGCCTGGATGCGGCGCCGCCAGGCTTGCCCTGGCGGCGCTCCCTGCAACGCATCCAGGCCCGTTCGCACATCAGCCATGACAAAGGGCCCCTCTTGCCGAGGGGCCCTTCTTTTTTCGATGGAATACGTCGGCGGCGCGGTTCAGGCCGGGGTGGCGCGGGTGACGCCAAAGCGCCTCAGGACGTTGTGAGTGATGACCTCGATGAAGGGGTCGCGCGCGGCCAGGCCGTGAGCCCATTCGGTGGTGCCGCTGTTGAACACCTCGCCCTTCCCGCGCTTGAAGCTGGCGACGACGGCATGGCCGCGCAGGACCTTGGCCTGGGCCTCGGGACCGGAGTCTCCGAACATCACCTCGGCGACCACCTCCAGTTTCTCGGGCGGGATAATCGGGAAGTAACCGCGGCCGGCTTCCTCGCCGAAGGCGCAGGGCGCGACGCCGATAATCTCCAGGGTCTCTGGCACGCCCAGCATCGGCACGGCCTTGGGCAGGCCGTCGTCGCCGAACTGGAAACGGCAACCGTCGCTCTCGTAGCCGATCAGCGGCAGATCGCCGCCGATCACGTCGCCATAGAACAGATCCGAGCCCTCCAAGGCCCAGTGGCGGTCATCATAGACCGTGAAACCGGCCTGGCCGCGGGATACGCACATGCCCAGACGATGGTAGCCGGCGAAGACGAAGCTTAGTCCCGTCAGCGCGGCCTCGGGCCGCTGGAAGGCCGGGTGCGACCACAGGTGCGTGGCCTTCTCGAGCGGAACGTCCTCGGCCTCGAAACCCTTCCATTTGTGGCAGACATAGGTCTTGCCGTCGTTCTCCCAGCGCACCTTCCAGAAGCAGCTGTTGCCCGACAGGATCGCGGCGTTGCCGCCGGCGTCGACGAAACGCTCGACCTGGTCGCGCTGACCGCCCGACCAGTACTCGCTGTGGCCCACGAACAGCGCCGCCGCGTAGCCTTCCAGAAGATCCTGTTCGGCGTCCAGATCGTAGTCGGTGGCGAAATCCAGCGCGTAGCCGCAGGACTCGGCCCAGGCCACGAAGGCATGCTCCCACTTGTGCAGGAAACCGGCCGAGCCGTCGTAGGGCGAGGCCCGATGCTCGACCATCCAGGCCATGTCCGAGGCCCAGGGGGCTTCCTCGAATCCACGCTTGCGCAGGTTGATCAGGCGAGGCGGATTGGGCGGCGGCGCGACAATCAGCTGCGGAAACGGACGCTGGGTCGACAGTACGCCGATCGCTTCGTCCATGGCCTGGGCGAACGGAACCTGCCCGCTCATCAGGCCCGAGACGTTCGAATAGGCGTTGGCGCCGCCCCAGTAGTTATAGGCTTGGTAAGTGTTGGTCGACAGCACCATCAGGGCGCTGGAGCGACGCAAGCCGACCGGCGGTTTGACAACCACGAAGTGATGGGTCCGCGCGCCGCTCGCGTCGGTCAGGACAATATCGTAGTAGCCGGAGGCCCATCCCTCGCCGACCTCGACCTCAAGGGCGACGGGCCAGCCGCAGCCGTCGCGGTCGGCGTTGGCCGGAACCGGATGGTGGCCGACGCTCACGTCGTCGCGCTCCAGAACCGTCAGGCGCTCCGCGCCGATCCGGGCGATCGACAGGTGGCACGGACCGTTCTCGGCGCTGGCGTGAAGGGCGAAGCGCTCGCCCGGGCGCACGCTCAAGCGGTCGGTATAGCAAGCGAGCATTCGGTTCCCCCTTCAGACTCCGGCCAAGCCGCGCGGATCACGAGACGCCTCTGGCCTACTGGTTTGTCGCGGCCCGTTCAGTGCCGGACCATGAAGTAGTTTTTACTATTCTAAATACAGCGATCGCAAGCCACAACTCGAGTCCTGGACGTGGGGAAGGAGCAGCCTTTGAATCAAGGGCTCTCAATCAGCGGATTGTCGGTTCGAATCCTGCCGCACCCAAAAAATAATTCAATTAAATCAATATTTTATCCCCTCTGACAACCCAGCACCACCGTGCCGCGAGACTTTGCGCCAAGTCTCGCACGGGACCTGGCGCGCCTCGACGGCTGCGCCGCGTCGTCGACTTTCGATGAGCGCCGACACTCCGCCTAAGGCTCTGGATCGATCCGCAGCACCGCCGCGCCGGTAAAGGCGCCCTCGCGCAGATCCGAGAGCGCCTGCCCGGCCTGACGCAGGCCATAGACCTTGACGTGGGGTCGGACGCCGGCGGCCACGGCGCGCGGCAGATAGTCCAGCGCGTCGGCCCGGGTGAGGTTGGCCACGGACATCACGACCCGTTCGCCCCACAGGTCGGCATAGGCCATGGCGGGGATGTCGCTCATGTGGATGCCGGCGCAGACCACCACACCGCCCTTGCGGACCGCGCGCAGGGCCTCCGGGACCAAGGCGCCGACCGGGGCGAAGATGATCGCCGCGTCCAGGGTCGCGGGCACCGCCTCGCTCGACGCCCCGGCCCAGATGCAGCCGAGATCCCGCGCCAGATCCTGAGCCGCGAAATCACCGGGCTGGGTGAAGGCGTAGACGTCCTGCCCTTCGGCGATCGCCAGTTGCGCCAGGAGATGGGCGGCCGCTCCGAAGCCATAGAGGCCCAGGCGACGAACCACCCGACCCTCCATGGCCTTGCGCCACGCCCGAAAGCCGATCAGCCCCGCGCACAGCAGCGGCGCCGCGTCGACATCGCTCAAGGCCTCGGGCAAGACGAAACAGAATTGCGCATCGGCCACCACCATCTGGGCGTAGCCGCCGTCGCGGGTCCAGCCGGTGAATTCGGCGCGGTCACACAGGTTCTCGGCGCCCTCCCGACAAAAGCGGCAACGCCCACAGGTGCGCCCCAGCCAGGGAACGCCGACCCTCTGCCCCACCGAAAAGCCGCCGACGCCCTGGCCCAGGGCGGCGACCACGCCGACGATTTCATGGCCAGGAACCACGGGACCATGGGTGGGCAGGTCTCCGTCCAGCAGGTGCAGGTCGGTGCGGCAGACGCCGCAGGCGCGCACCTGCAGCAGGATCTCGCCCGGGCCGGGCGCGGGGGCGGGACGCAGAACGGGCGAAAGGCGTCCGTTCTCGAGAACCATGGCCAGCATGGTCAGACGCGGGCGGCCAGCGTGGCCGCCTCCGGCCACCGGGACACGCGGCGGAACCCTCGGTCGATTTCCCGCTTCGGAGACCCGAACGGGCGCTTGACCGGCTGAATGGCCGCCAGCGGAAACGACCTGTTGTGTTGAACAGTCATGGGCCAATCCACCTTGGCTGAAACCGCGCCGGACGGCGCTGTCGCATCATGGCGCCCCGGTCGCCGTCCCGGCTTGATCCCGGTCAACAAGTCCCCCGACAGGTCCAGACCCCGCGCCTGGCGACGCCGGTGAGCGCGCGCGGTCGACCTTGATGGGGATCAAGTCACCCGCACCGGTTTGATCCAGCGCAAGGCCCCGCGACGCTAGGCCCGCCATCGATAATCCAGCCCGCCGGCGTCGCCCCTCAGGGGCCGTGAGCGGTCACGGGCGATCTCTCGAGGCGACATGGACCAGCCAACCGCCCAACCATCAAGGCCCGTCCCGCCCGCGCCCGCGGGACCTGTGGGCCATCGGCCACGACGCGGTTGGCGCGTGACCCGTTGGACGGCGCTCGCCATGGCGACCGCGGCGGTCGCCATGGCGGCGGCTTGGTTCTTGCGGCCAACGCCGGTCAAGCTCGGCCAGGCCCATCTGGGCCAGGCGATCGACGTGGTCTACGCCTCGGGCGTGGTCGAATATGTGCGCCAGGCCCATGTGGCGCCGGTGACCACCGCGCCGATCCGCCAGGTGGCCGCCGCCGAGGGCGATCTGGTGGCTCGCGGCGCGCTGCTGGCTCAGCTGGACGACGGTCCCCAACGGGGCACGGCCCTGCAGTTGGAGGCCCAGGCGGCCATGGCTCGGGCTGGCGCGGCCCGGACCCAGCGCCTGCTTGACGCCGGCTTCGGGGCGCGGGCCGCCAACGATGACGCCCAGGCCCAGCGCCGGGCGGCCGAGGGCGCGGCGCAAAGCGCCTGGGCGCGGCTGGCGGACTATCGTCTGGTCGCTCCCCTGGCCGGACGCGTGCTGCGCCGCGACGCCGAACCTGGCGACCTGGCCGTTGCCGGGACCACCCTGTTCCTGATCGCCGACCCCGGGGCGATTCGCGTGACCGCCGATGTCGATGAGCGCGACGTTGGCCGACTGAAGGTCGGGCAACTGGCCCTGGTGCGCGCCGACGCCTTCGTCGACCAGACCTTCAACGCCCGCGTCGCCCAGATCACCCCGGCCGGCAACGCCACCGGACGGGTGTTTCGCGTTCGCCTCGCCCTCCCCGCCTCGACGCCCCTGGCTCCCGGCATGACGGTGGAGACCAATCTGATCACCGCGCGCCGCGACCAGGCCGTTCTGGTCCCCTCGTCCGCCGTCCGCGACGCCGCCGTCTGGAGCGTGGAAGCCGGGCGCGCCCACCGCCATGCCGTCCGACTGGGCGCGTCCGCAGCCAGCCAGACCGAAATCACCAGCGGCCTGCCGGCCGGGGCCCAGGTGGTGCTGGACCCACCCGCGGGTCTGCGCGAAGGCGCCCGGGTGCGACCGGCGCAAGGCCGATGATGTCCGGCCTTCGCGTCCTGATGGACATCGCCCTGGCCCATCTGCTGGTGCGCGCCCGGCAGACCGTCGTGGCGATGCTGGGCGTCGCCATCGGCGTCGGCTTCTTCCTGGCGGTGTCGGGGATGATGGTCGGGTCGCAGAAGGACTTCATCCGCACCCTGGTCGACACGGCGCCGCATATCGTCGTCCGCGACGAACGGCGCGATCCCAGCCGCCAGCCGGTGCTGGACAGGTTTCCAGGGGCAGCCGTGCGCATCTATGACCTGCGCCCGCAGGAAGAGGTTCGCGGCCTTAAGGACTGGCCGGCCATGCTGGCCGACGCCCGCGCCATTCCCGGCGCGATCGTCTCGCCGTCGATCACCGGAGCGGTGACCATCGGCTTCGCCGGCCGGACGGCCGCCGTGGCGCTGAACGGCGTCGATCCCCGCCTGGAAGGCCAGTTGACCAAGATCGAGGAAACCCTGACCGGCGGCAGGCTGGTCGATCTCGAGGCGCGCCCCGACGGACTGATCATCAGCCGACCGCTGGCCCAGAGGATGGGCGCCCGGCTGGGCGACACGCTGATCGTCACCGCCCCCAGCGGCGCCTTGCAGCGCATGCGCATCCTGGCCCTGATCGAGCCGGACGCCCGCTCGGGCTTCTATGCCGGCGACGCCGTGGCCTATGGCCTGTTGCGCACCGCCCAGGTGCTGTTCGCCCGGCCCAACATCGTCAACCAGCTGCATGTCCGCCTGCCCACACCCGACGACGCCCAGCGCCAGGCCGCGCGCCTGGAGGCCCGGTGGGGCTACAAGTGGGAGTCCTGGCAGGAGCGCTCGGCCGACATCCTCAACCTCCTGGTGGTGCGCAATGTGATCATGTACGCGGTGATCTTGGCCATCCTGGCTGTGGCCAGCTTCGGCATCTACACGGCGGTGTCCACCAGCGTCGCCGACAAGCGGCGCGACATCGCCATTCTGCGGGCCATGGGCTTCACCGCGGGCGACGTGCAGACCATCTTCCTGATCGAGGGCGTGCTGGTGGCGGTGCTGGGAGCGATGCTGGGCTTCGGGGTCGGAACAGCGCTGCTGGAGATTCTGGCCAGACTGCCGCTGACCATGGGCGGCAAGCCGCTGGTGCTTCCGCTGGACCGTGGCGTCGGCCAGTACCTGATCGCCGGCGGAGCCTCGATGGCCGCCGCCCTGCTGGCCGCCTGGTTGCCGGCCCGCAAGGCCGCTAGTGTCGATCCGGTGTCGATCCTGCGGGGCGCGGCATGAGCGTGCTGCTGGAAGGGCGCGGCCTGACCCGCATATTGACCGATCCCGAGCCCTTCACCCTGGTCGATGATGTGTCGCTGGAGATCCGGGCCGGGGAGCTGGTCGCCATCGTCGGCCCGTCCGGATGCGGCAAGTCCTCCCTGCTCTACCTTCTGGGGCTGCTGGACCGACCCGACCGGGGCGAGGTGCTGATCGACGGGGCCAGCGCCGGCGATCTCGACGACGCGGCGCGAACCCGGCTCCGGCTCGAGCGCATCGGCTATGTCTTCCAGTTTCATTTCCTGCTGCCGGAATTGACCGCCCGCGCCAATGTCGCCCTGCCCATGCGGCGGCTGGGACGGCTGGACGCCACGGAGATCAACGCCCGTGTCGATCTGCTCTGCGGCAAGCTCGACCTGTCGGACGAAGCCGACCGTCGTCCCGATCGGCTGTCGGGCGGCCAACGTCAGCGCGTGGCCATCGCCCGAGCCCTGGCCAACGACCCCGCCATCCTGCTCAGCGACGAGCCGACCGGCAATCTCGACAGCGTCAACACCCGTTTGGTGATCGAGGAGTTCCAAAGACTGGCGCACGACGAGCATCGCGCCGTTGTCTGCGTCACCCACGACACGGGCTTCGCCGAGGCGGCCGACCGCCAGATCCACATGCTCGACGGTCGCATTGTCAGCGCGGTCTGACATCCAGCGCGGGACAAGCGCGGCGCTCCCGCCGACGGGACGTGGTATCGATCCCGCAGGCGGGCCAAGGGGCAGACAATGACGACTGGCAAGGTCCCGCCCCACCCCTTCTGGACGCAGTCGCCATCGACCCTTTGCGCGGCGCTGGACTGCGACGGCGCCGGACTCAGCGAGGCCCAGGCCCGCGCCCGCCGCCTCCGCTATGGCCCCAACGCGGACGCCGTGGTCAAGCGCGCCAGCCTGGCGCGGACCCTGGCGCGGCGATTGCTGGAGCCCCTGTCGCTGATCCTGCTGGCCGCCGGCCTGGTCTCGGCGGGAACGGGCGACGTCACGGGCGGAACCATCATCGTCGTCATCCTGGGCCTGTCTATCGGCCTGGACACCCTGCAGGAGGGCCGCGCCGCGCGGACAGCCGAGATGCTGCGGCGATCGGTGGCCCTCAAGGCCGAGGTCAAGCGCGGCGATCGGTTTGTCGAGGTGGCGATCGACGCGGTGACGCCCGGCGACCTGATCCGCGTGCGGGCTGGAGACATCATCCCGGCGGACGCCCTGGTCCTGGAGAGCGCCGCCTTCACCGCCAACGAGGCGGCGCTGACCGGCGAGCCCTATCCGGTCGAGAAGCGCCCGGGTTCGGTCTTGGCGCTGACCGCGAGCGAGGCGTCCAACGCGCTGTTCAGAGGCGCCGTCGCCTTGACCGGAGAGGCCGTGGCCCTGGTGGCCGCCACCGGGCCCGCCACATTGTTCGGCGCCGGAGCCGCCGCCCTCGACGAGCCGACCGCCCCCTCGCCCTTCGAGCGCGATCTGCGGGCTTTCGGCCTGCTGACCGCCCGCATGACCATCGCGCTGGTGCTCATCGTGCTGACCGCCCACGTGCTGTTTGGCCGCCCGGTCCTGCAGTCGCTGCTGTTCGCCGTCGCCCTCGCCGTCGGCCTGACTCCCGAACTTCTGCCGATGATCACCACGGTGACGCTGTCACGCGGGGCGGTGCGGATGGCCGCGCGCAAGGTGATCGTCAAGCGGCTGGCCTCCATCCACGACCTGGGCGCCATGACCGTCCTCTGCACCGACAAGACCGGCACCTTGACCTCGGCCGAGATCAGCCTGGCCAAGAGCCTGGGACCTTCAGGCGCCGATGATCCGCGCCCTTCGATGCTGGGCGCGATCGCCGCGAGCCTGGCCGGTGATCGCGGAGCGATGGACGCGGCGCTCGCCAACTGCGCGCCCGAGGCGATCACGGGCTGGACATTGGCCGCCCGCCACCCGTTCGACTTCAATCGCCGCCTGGGCTCGGTGCTGGCGGACGGCGCCGAGGGCCGGTTGCTGATCACCAAGGGCGCGCCGGAGGCCGTGCTGGCCCTGTGCGTCTCCGCGCGCGACAGCCACGCCCTGGCGCCGATGGACGCCTCCCAGCGGGACGCGCAACTGCAGCGGGTGCGGATCCTGGCCGGCCAGGGCCTGCGTGCGATCGCGATCGCCTCGAAATCCTGCCCCGCGACCCAGGCCAGCCTGGACTCCGCCGACGAGACCGGACTGGTGTTCGAGGGCTTCTGCGCCTTCGCCGATCCGCCCAAGGCCACCGCCCCCGCGGCGATCGCCCGCCTGGCCGCCGCCGGGATCCGGCTGAAGATTCTGTCGGGCGATGACCCCGTGGTCGTCAAGCGTCTGGCGGCGCTGGTCGGGCTGAACGTGGACAGGGTGCTGTCGGGGGCCGACATCACGGCCCTGAGCGACGACGCCCTGGCGGTGCAGGCCCAGTCCGTTGACGCCTATGGCCGGCTGACGCCCGACCAGAAGGCCCGGCTGATCAGGGCGCTGCAGGCCCGCGGCGAGGTGGTCGGCTATCTGGGTGACGGGGTCAACGACGCCCCGGCCCTGAAGGCGGCGCATGTCGGGCTGTCGGTGTCGGGAGCCACAGGCGTCGCCCAGGCGGCGGCCGACATGATCCTGCTGGCCTCGGACCTGGAGGTCGTGGCCGACGGCGTCGAGGAGGGCCGGCGCACCTTCGCCAACATCCTGAAATATGTGCGCATGGGCGCCTCGTCCAACTTCGGCAACATGCTTTCCATGGCCGTCGCCTCCCTGTTCCTGCCCTTCCTGCCGATGCTGCCGACCCAGATCCTGCTCAACAATCTGCTCTACGATATCTCGGAGATCGGGATCCCCTTCGACTCGGTTCGCCCCGAGGCGGTGGCGCGGCCCCAGGTCTGGGACATGCGCGCCCTGATCCGGTTCGCGGCGGTGATGGGGCCGCTGTCCTCCCTGTTCGACCTCCTCACCTTCGCCGGCCTGATCGCTCTCTTCCACGCCTCGCCGCCGGAGTTCCGCACGGCGTGGTTCCTGGAATCCATGGCCACCCAGATTCTGGTGATCTTCATCATCCGCACCAACGGCCGCCCCTGGCGCGATCTGCCCCGCCCCTTGCTGGCGATGTCCTCACTGGCCGCCCTGGCGGTCGCGATGGTCCTGCCGTTCACGCCGGCGGGCGCCTGGTTCGGGTTTCAGACGCCGCCCCTTGGCCTTTCCCTGGCCCTGGCGGCCCTTGTCGCCATCTATCTGGTCTGCGCCGAAGGCCTCAAGACCGCGGCCATCGGCCGGCTGGGTGGGCCAGTCCACCCGGCCAGGCCACGCCGCTAGGCGCGTCTGCGTCCGCCGCGGGTCAGCAGGCCGACATCGGCGAGGCCCGCCACCGGCCCCATCCCCGCCGAGGTGGCCAGGAACACCGGCCGCCAAGTCGGCGCGAACTTCTGCTTGTAGGCCCGCAGGCCCTTGAAGCCGTAGAGGCGCTCGGCCGAGCCGTAGACCCAGGCCTCCAGCCGTCGCGACAGGGGCGCCACCGAGGTGATCTCCAGGCCCGACAGCGGCGCCATGCCAAGCTCGAATTCGCCATAGCCCTGGTCTCGCCCCCAGATCATGATCTGGACGAACAGGGCATCCATCGCCCCGTGCGGGGCGTCGGGCCGATGGCGCATGAGATCGGCGGCGACGCAGCGCCGATCAGGCGTCAGCAGCAGGTTGGCGAAGGCCATCACGCCCTCCTCCCCCCGCAGCACGGCGATCGGAAAATGGCGCAGATAGTCGCGGTCGAAACGGCCGAGACTGAAGCTCAGTTCGCCGCCCGCGTGGATCGCCAGCCAGGCGTCCGACACCGCCTCAAGCGCCGACCAAGGGGTGTCGGGATCGTCCGGCGGCAACACCGCGAAGCTCAGGCCGGCCTTCTCGGCGTGGTTCACCGCATAGCGCAGGTCCTGACGGGCCTTGCCGACGAGATCGAAATCGACGAGCGGAACGAAGGCGCTCTCGCCCACCTTGGTGATCAGGAAGCCGGCATCGATCATGTCGGCCAGCGAGTCCTCGCTCAGGGCGTAGAACGCCGTCTGCGCCTGGGCCTCGGCGGCGGCGTCGACAAACGCGTCTATGGCCGCCGCCCGATCCTGCTCCGGCCCCACGGGGTCGCTCATCGCGATCCAGTGCGCGCCGACCACGCCGAACATCACGAAACTCTGGCCCGATGGCGTGAACACAAGCGCCTTGTCGCCGAGCAGGGCCAGATAGGCGTCCGTGGCTACGGTCTTGGCTGACTGGATGATCGCCAGAGCTCGCGCCCTTTGCGCCGCGTCGGCGAGGGCGACGGGGCGCCGGCTGGGGCCGAGCAGACGCCCCAGCCCGAAGAGCAGCCCCAACGATGAAAGTCCCCCGGCCACTCCCAGCGGACCGGCGTTCGACACCTTGAGCAGAGTCCACCAACTGGCTCTGGCGCTGCTGTCGCCGTATCGAACCGACAGGGCCAGCACCAGGGCCGAGAGGCCGCACAGGCCGCAGGCGATCAGCCAGGGGGCGGACGCGGCGTCGCGGAACGCCGCCGAGCGGCGGTGGAAGGCGAAGCGGCAGGGCGCCAGCACCGCCGCCAGGCCCAACAGCGGCGCGGCGCTGAACAGCCCAAACCCACGCCAGATCTCGAACCCGGCGCCGCCGACCAGCAACAACAAAGTCAGAAAATAGGCCCCCTCCAGCCGCCGCCACAGCGCGACCGCCGCGATCAACAGCACCGCGCCCAACAGGCTCGAAAACAGGCCCGAGGCGGGGAATTCCGGCAGCAGCCGCGGCGCGGTCAGCAAATGCAGCGGCAGGTTGGCGGCGGCGAGGATCAGGACCGCGCCCACCGCGAACACCAGTCCGGCCATCACGGGTGGGGCCAGGGCCTGGACAGTCGAGTGCAGGCGATCGCCGCCTCGGGTCCTTGTCCACTGATGTCCCTGGTGCGCGGCCAGTCCCAGGGCGGTCAGGCTCAGGGGGCCGATGGTGTAGATCAGCCTATAGAGGATCAGGGCGGCGACGGTCTCGTGCGGGGTCGCGAAGCGATGGCTGAGCGTCAGAACGACGGCTTCGAACACGCCGACGCCGCCGGGCACCCCCGAAGCGGCGCTGACGACGCTGCCCAGAATGAAGACCGCGAGAAATCCGGGAAACTGGTCGGGCGTGGCGCTGGGCAGGAGAACGAACAGGGCCAGACCTGAGAGGCCCCAGTCCAGAACCCCGCCGGCCAGGGCGACGAGGCGCCGCTTGAGAGGCGGGTTGGTCAGTTCGACCTTTGGCGTCAGCCGCCCCCAGCGGGGCAGACGTCCCAACCACAGCCAGGCCGGCGCCATCAGCAGGGCGGCCAAGGCGTAGAAGCCGGCCGGCAGGTCGCGCACCGTCAGCAGGGCCAGGCCCGCCGTCACCGCGCCGCTGAGCGTCACCGCCGTTCCCGCCAGCAGGGTGACGGCGGCGATCTCCGACCCGCCCAGTCCCCAGGCGCGATAGAACCGCAGGCGCGCCGCTCCCCCCGTGGCCAGGCTGAGCCCCAGACCATTGGACAGCGTGTAGGACACGAAGGTCACCAGCAGGATTCGCCAGGTCGCCAATCTTCGCCGGACGCAGTCCAGCGCCCAGCTTTCCGAGGCGGCCAGGCACAGGTAGCTGAGTAAGGTCGCGGCCGCGGCCACGGCCAGGGCCCAGGGCGGCGTCGATCGAAAGGCCGCCTCGATCGCCGTCAGCGACGAGGTGCGCAACTGTCGCCGCAGCAGCCAGACCGCGCCGACGAACACGCCGACGGCGAACAGCACCTTGAACAGATCCGAGACCGCCAGGCGCTGCGCGGCCGCCAGGCCTCGTCCAAGAACCGAACCCCGCCAAGCTGCGCGCTGGGGGGACGCCGGTCCCAGGGGGGATGGGCTCGTCGTCGGCGGCGTCATGACGGGCGCCGCTCCAGCACCGGGCTCGCGTCCCGCAGGCATCCCTTGGCCCAGATCACTCGCATCGCTCGCCGCCTCGCCACCGCTGTCCAGCCACACCCGCCTGGCGTCCGTCCGGATCCACGGCGACTATGACCGTCTGAAAAGAGGAGGTTCTTGATCTTTATCACGTCGAGGTCTGTCATCCCCACCTAAGGTTGGGTTCAGAAGACCCGCCGGGGACCCCGCATGCGCCATTTCATTGACACGCAGGACTTCACCAAGGCCGAGCTCATGTCGTTGCTGGAGCTTACCGGTCTGCTCAAGGCCGCCGACCGGCAGCGGGCCCTGCCCCCCCTGCTGGCGGGGGCCTCGCTGGGAATGATTTTCGAGGAGCCCTCGACCCGAACCCGCATCTCCTTCGAGGTGGCGATGACCAAGCTGGGCGGTCACGCCCTGTATCTGAAGCCTGGAGAGATCCATCTGGGCGTCCGCGAGAGCCTTAAGGACACCGCCCGGGTCATCAGCCGCATGGTCGACGCCATCGAGGCGCGCACGCTCAAGCACGCCACCGTCACCGAACTGGCGCGCTACGCCACCGTGCCGGTCATCAACGGCCTGACAGACTACAATCACCCGACCCAGGTCCTGTGCGACGTCTTCACCATGCTGGAGCACCGGCCCAAGGACAAGGCGCTGGAAGACCTGCACGTCACCTTCGTGGGCGACGCCACCAATGTCTGCTCGTCGCTGATGATGATCTGCACACGGATGGGCATGAACTTCACCCATTGCGCGCCCAAGCGCTATCAGGCGCCGGAGGCCTGGCAGGCCATCGCGCGGGCCAATTGCGCTGTCTCCGGCGGAACCTTCACGGTCAGCGAGGACCCGCCCGCCGCCGTCGCGCAGGCGGACTTCGTCTATACCGACCTCTGGTGGTGGGTCGGCCAGGAGGCCGAGATTCCCGATCGGACCGCCGCCTTCATGCCGCGCTATCAGATCAACGAGGCGCTGCTGGCCCACGCACCGGCCCACGCCAGGTTCATGCACTGCCTGCCCGCCTCGCGCGGGGTCGAGGTGACCGACGCGGTGATGGATGGACCGCGCGCCATCATCTACGACCAGTCCGAGAACCGGCTTCACGCCGAAAAGGCCATCCTTGTCGCCTTCATCGGCCCGCATCTGACGCCGCGTTCGCCCGAGCTGTCGCAATGGCACGCCGGCCGCATCGCCGATTTCCTGAAACACCACCCCCTCACCGAGACGCCCTCACCGGCCGTCCAGGAAAAGGTCTAGCGCCATGTCCGAGGTCGTTTCCACGCCCGCCGCCGCGCCCAGCCCCAAGCCGCGTTTCAAGCGGGTCATGGGCCTGTTCGACGTGACCCTGTTCACCGTCTGCGCCATCCTGGTCATCGACACCCTGGCCGCCTCGGCCGCGATCGGCGCCTCGGCCCTGTCGTGGTGGGTGATCACCTTCGTGCTGTTCTTCATTCCCTACGGCCTGATCACCGCCGAACTGGGCTCGGCCTATCCCGGCGAGGGCGGCATCCAGCACTGGATCCGGCGGGCCTTCGGCGATCGCTGGGCGGCGCGGACCACCTGGTACTACTGGGTGAACGTGGCCCTGTGGATGCCGTCCGGCTACATCCTGCTAGCCGGCCTGATCGCCCAGATCGCCGGCGTCGAGATGAGCCTGTGGAGCAAGATCGCCATCGGCGTGGGGGCGACCTGGCTCACCGTCCTGATCGGCGTCACCAGCCTGTCGACCGCCAAGTGGGTGCCCAATGTGGGCGCGGTCATCAAGGCCGCGATCATGCTGCTGATCGGCGGGGCGGGCGTCTATGTGCTGATCGCCCGCGGGCCGGCCAACGACCTGTCCTGGCCCAAGCTGATCCCGCAATGGGGCGCCGGCTTGGCCTTCCTGCCGGTCATCGTCTACAACTTCATGGGCTTTGAGCTGGTCTCCGGCGCCGGCGAGGAGATGCGCAACCCCGGCCGCGACGTGCCGATCGCGGTGATCACCGCCGGCCTCTTGATCTCCGGCTTCTATCTGCTGGCCACCTTCGGCATCCTTGTCGCCCTGCCGGTCAAGGACATCGGCCTGATCGAGGGCCTGCTCGACACCCTGCGCTCGCTGCTGGCCGGCGCTCCCGGGTTGAACCTGATCATCACCGTGATCGGCGTCGGCGCGGTGTTCACCATCCTGGCCAATCTCGTCACCTGGTCGATGGGGGCCAATCGCGCGGCCCAGGCGGCGGCGGCCGACGGCGAGCTGCCGGCGGTGTTCGGGCTTCTGCACAAGTCCAACCAGACCCCGATCGGGGCCTATATCCTCACCGGCATCGTCTCCACCCTGGTGATTGTCGCCTACGGTCTGTTCGCGCGCAGCGCCGAGGACCTGTTCTGGTCGCTGTTCGCCTTCAGCTCGGTGATCTTCCTGCTGCCCTATCTGGTGCTGTTCCCAGCCTTCCTGCGCCTGCGGGGACGCGACGCGGCGACCCCGCGCCCGTATCGCGTGCCGGGCGGCGCGGTCGGCGCCGGGATCATGGCGGTGGTCTGCACCCTGTTCATCCTGCAGGCGATCCTGTTCTTCCTCTGGGTCCCCGGCGTTGCGGTGGACTGGAGCAAGACCGGCCCGATCCTGGCCGGCGTCGCTCTGACCCTGACGCTGGGCGAGATCGTCATCGGCGTGATGAAGGCCAACCGCAGCGGAGCGCCGTCCAGCGCGCCGCACTGACCGCACCCGCCCCGCCGTCGCCGACTTAAAGGTCCATCATGTCCAAGATCCTCGACACCACCCCGCGCGCCGACGGCTTTCGCATGCCCGCCGAATGGGAGCCGCACATCGGCTGCTGGATGCTGTGGCCCGAACGGTCGGACAACTGGCGCGGCGGGGCCAAGCCGGCTCAACACGCCTTCGCCGCCGTCGCCGCCGCCATCGCCCAGGGCGAGCCGGTGACGGTCTGTGTTTCGCCGGCCCAGTATCTGGTCGCCCGCGCCATGCTGGACCCGACCGTGCGCGTGGTGGAAATGACCAGCAATGACAGCTGGATCCGCGACTGCGGCCCCACCTTCCTGGTCAACGACCAGGGCGCGGTGCGCGGCGTCGACTGGAAGTTCAACGCCTGGGGCGGCCTGGCGGGCGGCCTCTACTTCCCTTGGGACCAGGACGACCTGGTCGGCGAGAAGGTCATCGAGCTGGAGCGCGACGATCGCTACGCGCCCGACTTCATTCTGGAAGGCGGCTCGATCGATGTCGATGGCGAAGGCGCCGTGCTGGTCACCGAGGAGTGCCTGCTCAATCCCAACCGCAATCCTGACAAGACCCGGATCGAGATCGAACAGCTGCTGCGCGACTATCTCGGCGTCGAGGCGGTGCTGTGGCTGGAGCACGGCGTCTATCTCGACGAGACCGACGGCCATGTCGACAACATGTGCCGCTTCGTCGCTCCCGGCGAGGTGATCCTGACCTGGACCGACGACCCGACCGACCCGCAATACCCCCGCTCGACCGCCGCTCTGGAGCGCCTCTCCCGCTATCGCGACGCCCGGGGCCGCCCTCTGCGCGTCCACAAGCTGGTGCAGCCGAAGCCCGTGGTGATCACTCCCGAGGAGGCCGCCGGCGTTGACCACGTGGCGGGCACCCTGCCGCGCGAGCCCGGAGATCGGATGGCCGCCTCCTACGTCAACTTCTACATCGCCAACACGGTGGTGGTGGCCCCCAGCTTCGACGATCCGCAGGACGGCCCGGCCCTGGAGCTGCTGGCCCAGCTGTTCCCGACCCGCCGCATCCTCGCCGTACCGGCCCGGGAGATCCTGCTGGGCGGCGGCAACATCCACTGCATCACCCAGCAGGAGCCGCTGGGGCGTGGACCGGCGGCGACCGCGCGGCCGGGCTGATGCGTCAGGTCATCGCCCTTGGCGGCAACGCCCTGCTGCGGCGCGGCGAGATCGCCTCGGCCGAGAACCAGCGCCGCAATGTCACGCGTGCCGCGGCCGGCCTCGCGGCGGCCTGCGACGGGATCCAGACCGTCCTCGTCCACGGCAATGGCCCGCAGATCGGTCTTCTCGCCCTGCAGGCGGAGGCCTATGACGCCGCGCCGGCCTATCCGCTCGACATGCTGGGCGCGGAGTCGCAGGGCATGATCGGCTATGTGCTGGCCCAGGAACTGCGCAACGCTCGCCCCGAGCGCGCGGTGGCCGCCCTGCTGACCCAGACGCAGGTCGATGCGGATGATCCGGCCTTCCAGCGCCCGACCAAGCCGATCGGGCCCGTCTACCCCCCCGACCAGACCCTCGCCCTCGCCGACGCGCACGGCTGGTCGTTCGCCGCCGACGGCGCGGGACAGCGGCGGGTGGTCCCCTCGCCGGTCCCGAAGCAGGTGATCGAGCAGGACACCATCGAGAGCCTGATGAGCGCTGGAACGCTGGTGATCTGCGGCGGCGGCGGCGGCATTCCCGTGACGCTTGACGCGAACGGGTACCTGCGAGGGGTCGAGGCCGTCATCGACAAGGATCTGGTCGCGGCCTTGCTGGCCATCCATCTGGACGCCGACCGGCTTGTCATCCTCACGGACGTGGATGGCGTCTACCGCGACTGGGGCGGTCCCGGGGCCGCGCGGCTGGCGGAGATCCGCGCCAGTGACGGCTCGGAACACGACTACGCCGAGGGCTCGATGGGCCCAAAGGTCCGGGCCGCCCGGCAGTTCGCCCTGGCCACGGGTCGCGACGCGCTGATCGGCGCGCTCGACGAGGTTGCCAGCGTCCTGGCGGGCGCCAGCGGAACGCGGGTCACGCCCTGAACGCTCGCTAGAGCATTTTCCGATAAGTGTGAAACGGTTATCGGATCGAAAAATGCTCTAAACTTTTGATTTAGAGCCCTTTTCGACCGACCTCATGAAGCCATCAGGTCGGAAAAGGCTCTAGGGGTTAGGCTCCGCGCCCAGCACCCGGGGGTCGTTTTCAAGGCTGGACGTGTCGAAGCCGTGATAGAGCGACAGGAAGCGGAACGGGTGCTCCTGATAGCTGCCGAACATCACGTTGTTGATGTCGCTGGTGGTGTCGAAACAGCCCAGCACCGCGTCGGGCGCGTGCCGCAGCAGGTGGTGGCGACCCAGCAGCAGGGCCACCTGGTCAATCCAGCGCGTCACGGTCTCGCGGCCCAGGCGATCGTCGAGATAGACGCGCAACCAGCGCAGCAGCAGGGCGGCGTTGTCGGTCGGATTGACCAGCAGCAGGTTGGCGGTCAGGCGCGAGCCGGCGGCGGTGTTGGCGACATTCTCGTTGAACACCACATCGGCCCCCGACCACTGCTCCAGCAGGTCGCTGACCCCGCGCTGCAGCAGCAGGTCGATGTCCGACACAAAGACCGGCCGCCGCAGGGCGCTCAGAAGCCCCCCCAGGCGCTGGAAGCGCACGGATTGGAAGTGGGCCACCGGCAGGGCGATCAGCCCCTTGGGCGGCGCGTCATAGCAACGGGTCGTTACCGTCGAGACGTCGAAGTCGTCGCCCACGAAGATCAGCCGCTCGTCATGGACGCCCACCGTCCGCACAGCCTGGGCCAGACGTTCACCGCCGCCGATCACGTGGATCACCACCAGGCAGGATACATCGCTGTGGCGCAGCACCGACAGCGCGTACCAGCGGCCGTACTGGTCGACATATTTCTCGTCGGCGGCGGCGAAGAACACGGTCTGGACGCCGAGGCGATCGGCCAGGGCCTGCAGGCCGGCGTCGTCCAGCGCCTGCCCTGTCGCGGTCAGGTAACGCGGCGCGGGATCAGGCTCGGGCGTCGGCGTGGGGCCCCGAATGGCCTCGATGTCCAGCGCGCCCAGCAAGGCCCGATAGTGCTGAACCCAGGCGACCCATTCGCTGTCCACGGGCAGGTCGGCGGCGGCCAGTTCAGCCACGCGCGCGGCCAGGCTGGCCAACACGTCAAGATCGGCGTCCGACAACGGTCGACACAGCAGCAGGCTCATGGCCTCATGGAAGTCGCGCAGGCGCACCAGCGGGTGGATAGAGGCGTCGGGCGACATCGCCAGGTCGGTGCGATAGCGGATCTCGGCCTCGATCTCGCCCGCGGCCCGGGCCTCGTCGGCCAGCACCGTCAGGGCCGCCACATGGCCCGGATCCACGGCGACCAGCATCCGCGCGAACCGCCGCGCCTCGTCCGTGCGGTCCAGGGTCAGGTTGCAGCCCATCGCCGCCCCGATCATCTGGACCCCGCCGGGCATCAGCTCGGACATGACCGAGGCATAGGGCTCGGCCAGGGCGATCTCGTTCTGGGCCAGATGCGCGTTGAACGCCTCGGAGCCCAGCGCGGTCTGCTCCCGGATCAGCGGCCACATCGCGACCAGGTCGGAACTGAAGGTCTTGGCCCTGGCCAGGGCGCGCAGCGCCTCCAGCACCCGCCCGGCGGCCAGATGCGAACGGGACAGGCCCACCAGCGCCGCGAAGGGATTGGCGGCCTCGCTGGCCAGGTGCTCGAACAGCAGGGCGGCGTCATCGGCCCTGCCCTCGCCGCGCAATCGCTCGGCCAGGGCGAAGGTTTCTTCCACGCGCGCGCCCGGCGTCGGCGTCTCGGGCCGGCGCAGGCGATCGGCGCGCTCGAACAGAACGGCGATCTGCAGCAGGGCGTTGTCGCGCAGTTGCGGCATGCGGTTGAACTCGACCACGTCGGAGCACCGGAAGCCCATCCTGGCCATCTGCGCGAAGACGTCCTCGGCCAGGGCGCCGCCGGTATTGTAGTCGATCAGCGAGACCTTGATCAGAATGAAGTCGGCCTGCGACAGCACCGCCTGACCGCCCACCAGCACGTCGACTTCCGAGCCCTGGGTGTCGATCTTGACGAAATCGAACCGGCGGCCCGCGAACAGGTCGTCGATCCTGGCCTTGTCGACCTCGTGACGCAGCACGGTGGCGTCGTCGAAATATTCGGTGTTCTCGCGATACAGCGAGGCGCCCGTCGATTGCAGCCAGTCGCGGCTGAGGAAGAACTCGCCCTTGCCGCCGGTGTTCGAGGCCGCCAACGGATGCCGCTCGAACGGCAGGCGCGCCAGGTCTTGCTGGCAATGCGGGTTGGGCTCGACCAGGGTCGGGGCGCTGTCTGGAAAGACGCCCAGAAACTGGCGGGTGAAATGGCCGACATGGGCGCCGACGTCCAGCATGGACCGGGGCGCATAACCCTCGCGCCGCAAGGCCTCGAGGCTGTCGCGGATCATGCGCCCCGCCCTTGCGCCGCCGCGACGTCCTGATCGGTCCAGAGGCGATCATCGGGCCGCAACGGGCGGGTCAGATGTCGGCGGGTCAGGGCGGCCTTGTAGAGGCTCTCGAAATCGCTCTGGGTCAGCATCTCGCGCTCATCGACGTCCAGACCGATGCCGACCTCGAGATAGGCCTCCAGATTGGTCAGGTCGGGCGTGGGCCGCTGGCCGGCCTGATACTCGGCGACCATCTCGTGCAGTAGGTCCTCGACGCTGCGCACCAGCAGGTCCATGTCGAACAGCACGCAGGTGTCGCGCGCGGCCCGCAGCTTGTCGCGAAGGGCGGCGGCGGCGGCGCGATCCGCGCCCAGGGCCACGGCGCGTTCGACATAGTCCTCGGCGGTTTCGCAGACCAGTTCCGGCGCGCCCGCGGCGCTGACCAGGCTGCCGCACACCCGTGAAGCGAAGCTGCGGCCCGACAGGGTCAACACCGGCACGCTCATCCACAGGGCGTCCGACGCCGTGGTGTGGGCGCCATAGGGCGCGGTGTCGAGGAAGAGGTCGGCCAGCGGATAGCGCGCCAGATGGAACGGATTGGGCTGCTTGGGCGCGAACACCAGGCGGTCGGGGTCGATCCCCCGGGCCTGGGCGTGCTCGCGCAGGCGGGCGTTGGTCTCGGCATGGGTGTCCAGCAGCCACAGCACGCTGCCCGGCGTGCGCTCCAGGATCTGCATCCAGCGGTCGAAGGTGAAAGGCGTGATCTTCTGCGCGCCGTTGAAGCAGCAGAACACGAAGGCGTCGTCCGGCAGGCCCGCGTCGGCGCGGGTGGGAACAACGTCCGAAACCACGCGCCGCCGGTCGTTGGGCTGGTAGCAGGGGATGCGCCGCACGGCCTCGGAATAGAAGCGCTCGTTCTGCGGCGGGATGATCCACGGATCGCCGATGATGTAGTGGTGATAAGGGCTGCCCATCGTGCCGGGATAGCCCAGCCAGTTGACCAGGATCGGGGCCGGTCGGCGCGCGAAGACCGGCGTGCGGGAGTCGCGCGTGTGACCGTTGACGTCGATCAGGATGTCGATCCGGTCATTGGCGATCAGGCGCGCGGCGTCGTCATCGCTGAGGCCGCGAATGTCGGCATAGTGCTCGACGGCGGCCTGGGTGCGGGCGTTCAGCGCGTCATTGGCGGCCGGTCCGCAGTAATAGGCGAAGACCTCGACCCGCGCCTTGTCGTGCAGCTCGAACAGTTCGGCCATAAGGTAGCCGACCGCGTGATCGCGCAGGTCGGACGAGACATAGCCCACCCGCAGGCGACGGCCGTTGAGGTCGATGTCGGCGTCCCGGCGCTCGGCGACGATGGCCTCGGCCTTACAGCTGCCCTCGCGCTCGGTGAAGCGGCTGGCGGCGCCCAGCTGCAGCAGCGGATCGTCGGAATAGGCCGCCATCGACAGCGGGTTGGCGCCCAGCAGAAGGGTGCGGCGGTCCACGCGGTCCCACGGCTGCAGGGGCGGCCACTTGCACTGGCTCAGGCGCACGGCGACCAGCTGGCCGATAGCGTCCATCTGGGTGGGGTCGATGTCGGCGCAGCGCCAGAGGGCGGCTTCGGCCCGGCTTTGCTGGTGGGCTTCCAGCAGGGCGCGGGCGATCTGCTTCATCGCCGTGAAGGCGTAGCTGGCGCGCCCCCCGGTGATCGGCATCGGCCGATTGGCGCCTTCGCTCCAGGTGGCGATCGCCTGCTCCAGCCCGCCGGCCCGCTCCTGAAGTCCGCCTAGATTGACGTAAGCCGGCTGGAAATCAGCATCCAGCGCGATCGCCCGCTCCAGATTGGCGATGGCCGAGGCGTTGTCACCGATTTGCGACTGCAGGCTCGCCAGATTGAAATGGGCGATGCACAGCTGCGGATGCGCGGGATTGAACTGGATCCAGATCTTGTAGATCTGCTCGGCCAGCCCCAGATCGCCGGCGCCCATATAGCCGCCCGCGGCGTTGATCAGGTCGCCGAGCGAAAGCCCCTCGGAGGTGATCTTCTGGAGTACGGCGAGCGCGTCGTTGTCGGCCATGGTCTTCTCAAGCGCGTGGGTCGAGCCGGACCGGGTCCGACTCGCTCAGCGCGATGTTCGCACGTTGCACGAGGCTTAGAAATCGCCGGCGACCGAAGGCCTTGAAGCCGGCGCCGCGGGGATTACCCCAGGGCACCGGCCAGACTGTTACTAGGAGGCGCCGAGATAGGCCACCACTTGAGGACCCGACAGGCTCTGCACCTGCGTTGGGGTCAGAGCGTTGGCCTGGGTGGTGGTCATGGCCGCGATATTGGTCGTCGACAGGCTGTCCAGCTGGGTCGTTGTGAGCGAGGCCAGTTGGGTGCCCTGCAGCAAGCCGACCTGGGTCGTGCTGAGGCCGCCGATGACGGTTGTTGTCAGAGCCTGCACCTGACTGGACGTCAGTGCAGCGACCTGCGTGCTCAACAACTCGCCGAGATCGGTGGTCGACAGGCCCTTGATCTGGGTGGCCGTCAGGCCCTTGACCTGGGTCGTGTTGAGCCCCGCCGTCTGGGTCGAGGTCAACGCCGAGATATTGGTCGCCGACAGCACCGTCAGTTGCGCCGTGCTCAGCGCGCCGACCTGGGTCGAGGTCAGTTCACCCACGTCCGTGGTGCTCAGGCTCTGCAGTTGAGCCGTCGTCACGCCCTTGATCTGCGTGCTGTTCAGCGCGCCGACCTGGGTGCTGGTCAGAGCCGAAAAGCCGGTCGTCGACAGCGCCCCAATCTGCGAAGCGCTTAATCCGCCAACCTGCGTCGTGGTCAGGGCCTGTAGGGCCGTGGTGGCGAAGGCCCCGATCTGCGAGGTGCTCAGAGCGCCGACCTGGGTCGAGGACAGTTCGCCGATGTCGGTGGTCGACAGGCCCTTCAGCTGGGTCGAGCTCAGCGCCGCCACCTGGGTGCCGGCCAGGGCCGAGACCTGGGTCTGGTTCAGCGCCGAGATGTTGGTCGCCGACAGCGCGGTCAGCTGGGCCGTGGTCAGAGCGCCGACCTGGGTCGAGGTCAGCTCGCCCATGTCCGTCGTCGACAGGCCTTGCAGCTGGGTCGCCGTCAGGCCCTTGACCTGGGTCACCGTCAGAGCCGCCGTCTGGGTGCTCGAAAGCGCCGAGATGTTGGTCGCCGACAGGTTGGTCAGCTGCGCCGTGGTCAGAGCGCCGACCTGGGTGGCCGACAGCTCGCCGATGTCCGTCGTCGACAGACCCTTCAGCTGGGTCGCCGTCAGGGCCGCGACCTGCGTGCCGGCCAGAGCCGCCGTCTGGGTCGAGTTGAGCGCCGAGATGTTGGTCGCCGACAGCGCGGTCAGCTGGGCCGTGGTCAGAGCGCCGACCTGGGTCGAGGTCAGTTCACCCACGTCCGTGGTGCTCAGACCCTGGAGTTGAGCCGTCGTCACGCCCTTGATCTGCGTGCTGTTCAGCGCGCCGACCTGGGTGCTGTTCAGCGCCGCGAAGTTCGTCGTCGACAGCGCCCCGATCTGCGACGCGCTCAGCGCGCCGACCTGGGTGGTCGACAGCGACTGCACGTTCGTCACCGACAATGCGCCGATCTGGGCGACCGCCAGAGCGCCGACCTGGGTGGCCGACAGCTCGCCGATGTCCGTCGTCGACAGACCCTTCAGCTGGGTCGAGCTCAGCGCCGCCACCTGGGTGCCGGCCAGGGCCGAGACCTGGGTCTGGTTCAGCGCCGAGATGTTGGTCGCCGACAGCGCGGTCAGCTGAGCCGTGGTCAGAGCGCCGACCTGGGTCGAGGTCAGCTCGCCCATGTCCGTCGTCGACAGGCCTTGCAGCTGGGTCGCCGTCAGGCCCTTGACCTGCGTCACCGTCAGAGCCGCCGTCTGGGTGCTCGACAGCGCCGAGATATTGGTCGCCGACAGGTTGGTCAGCTGCGCCGTGGTCAGAGCGCCGACCTGGGTGGCCGACAGTTCGCCGATATCCGTGGTCGACAGACCCTTCAGCTGGGTGGCCGTCAGGGCCGCGACCTGCGTGCTGGCCAGAGCCGCCGTCTGGGTCGAGTTGAGCGCCGAGATGTTGGTCGCCGACAGCGCGGTCAGCTGGGCCGTGGTCAGAGCGCCGACCTGGGTCGAGGTCAGTTCACCCACGTCCGTGGTGCTCAGACCCTGCAGTTGAGCCGTCGTCACGCCCTTGATCTGCGTGCTGTTCAGCGCGCCGACCTGGGTGCTGTTCAGCGCCGCGAAGTTCGTCGTCGACAGCGCCCCGATCTGCGACGCGCTCAGCGCGCCGACCTGGGTGGTCGACAGCGATTGCACGTTCGTCACCGACAGAGCGCCGATCTGGGCGACCGCCAGAGCGCCGACCTGGGTCGAGGACAGTTCACCGATGTCGGTGGTCGACAGGCCCTTCAGCTGGGTCGAGCTCAGCGCCGCCACCTGGGTGCCGGCCAGGGCCGAGATCTGGGTCTGGTTCAGCGCCGAGATGTTGGTCGCCGACAGGTTCGTCAGCTGGGCCGTGGTCAGAGCGCCGACCTGGGTCGAGGTCAGCTCGCCCATGTCCGTCGTCGACAGACCTTGCAGCTGGGTCGCCGTCAGGCCCTTGACCTGGGTCACCGTCAGAGCCGCCGTCTGGGTGCTCGACAGCGCCGAGATGTTGGTCGCCGACAGGTTGGTCAGCTGCGCCGTGGTCAGCGCGCCGATCTGGGTGGTCGACAGCTCGCCGATGTCCGTCGTCGACAGACCCTTCAGCTGGGTCGCCGTCAGGGCCGCGACCTGGGTGCTGGCCAGAGCCGCCGTCTGGGTCGAGTTGAGCGCCGAGATGTTGGTCGCCGACAGCGCGGTCAGCTGCGCCGTGGTCAGAGCGCCGACCTGGGTCGAGGTCAGCTCACCCACGTCCGTGGTGCTCAGACCCTGCAGTTGAGCCGTCGTCACGCCCTTGATCTGCGTGCTGCTCAGCGCGCCGACCTGGGTGCTGTTCAGCGCCGAGAAGTTCGTCGTCGACAGCGCCCCGATCTGCGAGGCGCTCAGCGCACCCACCTGGGTGGTCGACAGCGACTGCACGTTCGTCACCGACAGAGCGCCGATCTGGGCGACCGCCAGAGCGCCGACCTGGGTCGAGGACAGTTCACCGATGTCGGTGGTCGACAGACCCTTCAGCTGGGTCGAGCTCAGCGCCGCCACCTGGGTGCCGGCCAGGGCCGAGATCTGGGTCTGGTTCAGCGCCGAGATGTTGGTCGCCGACAGGTTCGTCAGTTGGGCCGTGGTCAGAGCGCCGACCTGGGTCGAGGTCAGCTCGCCCATGTCCGTCGTCGACAGGCCTTGCAGCTGGGTCGCCGTCAGACCCTTGACCTGGGTCACCGTCAGAGCCGCCGTCTGGGTGCTCGACAGCGCCGAGATGTTGGTCGCCGACAGGTTGGTCAGCTGCGCCGTGGTCAGCGCGCCGATCTGGGTGGTCGACAGCTCGCCGATGTCCGTCGTCGACAGACCCTTCAGCTGGGTGGCTGTCAGGGCCGCGACCTGCGTGCCGGCCAGAGCCGCCGTCTGGGTCGAGTTGAGCGCCGAGATGTTGGTCGCCGACAGCGCGGTCAGCTGCGCCGTGGTCAGAGCGCCGACCTGGGTCGAGGTCAGCTCACCCACGTCCGTGGTGCTCAGACCCTGCAGTTGAGCCGTCGTCACACCCTTGATCTGCGTGCTGCTCAGCGCGCCGACCTGGGTGCTGTTCAGCGCCGAGAAGTTCGTCGTCGACAGCGCCCCGATCTGCGAGGCGCTCAGCGCACCCACCTGGGTGGTCGACAGCGATTGCACGTTCGTCACCGACAGAGCGCCGATCTGGGCGACCGCCAGAGCGCCGACCTGGGTCGAGGACAGTTCGCCGATGTCGGTGGTCGACAGGCCCTTCAGCTGGGTCGAGCTCAGCGCCGCCACCTGGGTGCCGGCCAGGGCCGAGATCTGGGTCTGGTTCAACGCCGAGATGTTGGTCGCCGACAGCGCGGTCAGCTGGGCCGTGGTCAGGGCGCCGACCTGGGTCGAGGTCAGCTCGCCCATGTCCGTCGTCGACAGGCCTTGCAGCTGGGTCGCCGTCAGGCCCTTGACCTGGGTCACCGTCAGAGCCGCCGTCTGGGTGCTCGACAGCGCCGAGATGTTGGTCGCCGACAGGTTGGTCAGCTGCGCCGTGGTCAGCGCGCCGACCTGGGTGGCCGACAGCTCGCCGATGTCCGTCGTCGACAGACCCTTCAGCTGGGTGGCCGTCAGGGCCGCGACCTGCGTGCCGGCCAGAGCCGCCGTCTGGGTCGAGTTGAGCGCCGAGATGTTGGTCGCCGACAGCGCGGTCAGCTGGGCCGTGGTCAGAGCGCCGACCTGGGTCGAGGTCAGCTCACCCACGTCCGTGGTGCTCAGACCCTGCAGTTGAGCCGTCGTCACGCCCTTGATCTGCGTGCTGCTCAGCGCGCCGACCTGGGTGCTGTTCAGCGCCGCGAAGTTCGTCGTCGACAGCGCTCCGATCTGCGAGGCGCTCAGCGCGCCGACCTGGGTGGTCGACAGCGATTGCACGTTCGTCACCGACAGAGCGCCGATCTGGGCGACCGCCAGAGCGCCGACCTGGGTCGAGGACAGTTCGCCGATGTCGGTGGTCGACAGACCCTTCAGCTGGGTCGAGCTCAGCGCCGCCACCTGGGTGCCGGCCAGGGCCGAGATCTGGGTCTGGTTCAGCGCCGAGATGTTGGTCGCCGACAGCGCGGTCAGCTGAGCCGTGGTCAGAGCGCCGACCTGGGTCGAGGTCAGCTCGCCCATGTCCGTCGTCGACAGACCTTGCAGCTGGGTCGTCGTCAGGCCCTTGACCTGCGTCACTGTCAGAGCCGCCGTCTGGGTCGAGTTGAGCGCCGAGATGTTGGTCGCCGACAGGTTGGCCAGCTGGACCGAGCTCAGCGCGCCGACCTGGGTGGCCGACAGCTCGCCGATGTCCGTCGTCGACAGACCCTTCAGCTGGGTGGCGCTAAGGCTGCTGATCTGGCCGGTGGTCAGGCCGCCGACCTGGGTCGAGTTCAGGTCCGACACCTGCCCCGCGGTAAAGATGCCCAGCTGGGCGGCCGACAGCGCGCCAACCTGCGCCGCCGTCAACTCGCCGACGTCCGTGCTGGTCAGACCCTTGATCTGGGTGGCGCTGACGCCCTTGATCTGGGTTGTGGACAGCGTACCGACCTGAGTGGAGTTCAGAGACGAGAAACTGGTGGCCGACAGCACGCTGACCTGCGTCGCGCTGAGAACCTGGATGTGGGAGGTGTCGAGCGCCGCTATCTGGGTCGAGGTCAGGGCCGCGACCTGCTGCCCACTGAGGGTTGTAAGCTGGCTGACATCGAAGACGACGTTGGGCGCGAATTTCGGGATCTGGGTGGTCGCGAGCGCCTTGACCTGGGTGGCCGTGAGCGCGCCGACCTGGGTCGAGCTGAGGACCTCGATGCCGCTGGTGCTGATCGCCCCGATCTGGGTCGAGCTGAGCGACTGGATCTCGGTGGTGCTCAGCGCCTGGATCGCGCTGGCCGGAAGGGCCGAGATTTGAGCGGCGGAGAGGCTCGAGATCGACATTCAAATGTCCTAGCCAAGGGCTCGCGCGGATCGCGCGTCACTCAACGCAGTTGATATTGGGAACGCCCCAGATACGCGGACGCGACTCAACCTTTTACGGTTCAGTTCCCGATAACCTTATTTTCTTTCCAAGAGGTTTCAACGGGACATCCCGACGCAGCGGCTCGACGGTTGAGACACTACTTGACA
Source organism: Caulobacter sp. (assembly GCF_965279145.1). Taxonomy (NCBI): domain Bacteria; kingdom Pseudomonadati; phylum Pseudomonadota; class Alphaproteobacteria; order Caulobacterales; family Caulobacteraceae; genus Caulobacter; species Caulobacter sp. The sequence continues at coordinate 2,932,585 of NZ_OZ257139.1, read as the reverse complement.
GCCCGGACCCGCGCCCGCGCGCACATCGCTAAGCGACTGTAATAGAATAACTTAAAATCTTGACCTTCGTCGCGATGATCCGAACCCCGCGCAAGTTTTCGCCTGTGACGAGAACCCGCCAGGACTTCAAAATCCGCCTGCCGTCGCCGCTCGGCGTAGTTTTGTCAGATGGAGTGATTCGGCCCGGAGCGAAGATATGGGCCAAATTCAGTCAAAGCCGATCCTGCTCAGTCCGCCGACACGCGCTCGACGGCGGCGGCGAAGAGATAGCCCTCATAGCGCACTGTACGGATCAGTTGGGGCCCGCCCTCGACATGGCTCAGCTTCGACCTCAGGCGGCTCATGGTGACGTTGATCTGTTGCGCGCCGGCGCGAGCCTCGCCCCCCCGGGGACCCTGCATCAGCTGGGCGCGGGTCAGGATCTGCTGGGGGCGGGAGACCAGCGTCCACAGCAATGTGAACTCGGCCGACGAAAGATCGACGGCGCCGCCATAGGGGTCGAACAGCTGATGCGTCGCGACGCTGAGCCGCCAGCCGTTGAAGCGGTAGACGGTCGAGCGGTCGTCGTCCCGCCCCGCACGGCCGCAGTCTCGGCGTCTCCGCAGCACCGAGCGGATGCGGGCCAGCAGTTCGCGCGGCCGGTAGGGCTTGGCCACATAGTCGTCGGCGCCGATCTCCAGGCCCACCACGATGTCGCTCTCCTCGGCGAAGGCGCTGACCACCACCACACCCGGGGACGGGGTGCGGTTACGCAGCCGTCCGCAGACGGACAGGCCGCCCTCGTCGGGCAGCATGATGTCGAGCACGACAATGTCGACCTCGATCTCGCTGAGTATCCGATCCATTTGCCGACCAGACGAGGCCACGACCACTTCGTATTCATGCCGTGACAGCAGATCACCCAGCGATGAGCGCGCCTCTTGATCAGGATCGAGCAGAAGAATTCTTTGTCGCACGGGGTGAAACGCTTTTGATACCGAGGAGATATCCTGGATAACAGTCACGCTTGGCGCCGGGATTTCATTTCCGCCGGGTTTGTAATGAAACGCGCTTGAAACAATGGCTGGAATGTGGCGCGCGGCCTGGCTTCCCTGTCCCTAGAACATGGCCCTTCCGGAAAGACGCATGTTGTATCGGGTCTGCTTGCGCGCGGCCTCGGCCCCGCCCTCCAGCGCCAGGTACGACATCGAGGAGCCGGCCCGGATGGCGAAGCCCAGGGTGACCGCGCCCTGCTTGTCATTGAGCGCCGACATCGTGAAGGGCGTTCCGCCCCGGAAGTGAGCGACGGTGTCGCCCACATCGCCGGCCAGGGTCTGGCGATAGCCGACCCGCACCTCGGGCCGCCACCAGACGTCCTGACCGAACTGGGCGCCGAAGACGACGCCTGCGTCGCCGCTGAGATTGCTGAACCGACGGGCGTTGACGATCAGGTCGAAGCCGTCGCCTCCCCCGCTCTCGCTCCGCTTGCCCTCGCTGAAATAGGTGTAGTCCACCCGCGCCTCGGGACGGGCGTAGAAACGGCCCAGGCGCTGCTCATAGGCCAGGCCCGCGAAGGCGTTGGCGGTCGCGCCGGCCCAGTGGGCGGTATTCTTGACGATCACGTCGGCCGTCCCGTCGCTGTCGGCGTCCTCGCTGATGAAGCTGCGGTCGCCGGCCAGCCAGCCATAGCCGCCGCCGCCGCCCAGATTGATCCGCCAGCCGCCGATCGACCGCCGCCAGTAGACTCCGCCCTGAACGAACGATGACGATGTCTGCTCACCAACCTTGGCGTAGGTGTCGTGTTCCTCGATGGCGACCACGGCCAGGGTGACGCCCAGCGCTCCGCCCGCCTCGCCCATCGCCTCGTAGCCGGCGACGAAACCCAGGGCCTGGGTGTCGGACCCCAGGGTCTCGCCGTCCTCGCGGTGCACCAGGGTGTTGATCTGTTGCACCCAGACGCTGTCAGGACCGTAGCGCTCGCCCAGATCCGGACGGATGGCCGTGGCGGCCGAGATCTGCTGGTTCACCGACTGCAGGGCCGAAAACAGCCCCTCGCCCTGGCTGGGCAGCATCTGGTTGTAGAGGTTGTAGAAGCCGTCGCGGGTGTTCTGGCTCAGAAACGTTCCGGCGATGTCGCTGTTCTGGCCCAGCGCCGCGAACACCGCATCATAGGCCGAGCCCTGGCTGGCGGTCATGCCGGCCTCGACCGCCGTGCGCCGGCGGACGTCCACATACACGCTGTCGCCGCCCTTATAGGCGCTGGCGACATAGAGATAGGGCGCGTCGCCCAGCAGGTCCTGGCTGATCGTTCCCGCCGTCAGCGAACCGGCCTTGATCACCTCATAGGTGGCGGCGTCGGTCAGCAGATTGTTGAGCACCAGGCCCAGATTGGCCCCCGACGCGATCGTGGCCGTGTCGACGACGAACCGCGTGGCCGTGCCCGCGTCCGGATCGACGCTGAAGATCAGCTTGGCGCTGGAGCCGAGGGTCAGGCTGGTGGCCTTGATGTCGCCGGTGTTGGTCAGACCCAGCGTGCCCGAGCCGACGGAGACGCTGAGCAGGCCGTCGCTGTCGGACAGCTTGGTCAGCACCGTGGCTCCGCCGTCTATGACCAGGCTGTCGACCCCGACCCCGAAGTCGATGTCGCCGACCATGGCGCCATTGAGAATCTTGAAGCTGTCATTGCCCGAACCGAACAGCACCTTGCCGACGATGGAGGGCTCGTCGCCGTCATCGACCCCGTCGCCGTCCGTGTCGGTGTCGGCCACATCGTCATCGCCGTCGTCGCCATCATCGACGCCGGCCTGGGTGATGGTCACGCCGGTGGTGTTCTTGCTGACGTCGATGGCGATGGCCTTGCCGGTCACGGTCTCGTCGGCGGCGTCGGTATTGTCGTCATCCAGGTCGTAGTCGTCGTCGGTGGCCGAGACATAGGCGGCGATCGAGCCGTTGTTGACGATTCTGGTCAGGCCGCCGCTGTTGTCGAGGATGGCGTAGGCCGACCCCTTTTCGCCGGCCACCGTGGCGGTCATGGTCCCGGCGTTGAGCAGGCTGGTCATCGACGCGCCCGCCTCGATCGCCAGGGCGCGGGCCGAATAGTCGCCCTCCGACGTGGTGTAGGCGACGAGCGAGCCGGTGTTCCACAGCGTGTCGGCGATGGCGCCGGCCTTCAGGCGCAGGGCGGTCGCCTGGGCCTCGTAGGCGCTGGCCGACAGGGCGCTGTCATTGCGGACGCCGCCGGTGACCAAGGTGGCGTAGCCGGCGTCGCCGCCGAGCTGCACGGCCGTGGCGGGGATGTTGTCCAGCGAGCCATAGGCCCCGACCGAGCCCTTGATGATCAGGCCATAGGCGTTGTCGCCCGTCCCGACCGCGCCCAGCGTGACGGTGTTGCTTTCCGAACCGATCTTCAGGGCCGGGGCCCCGCCATAGACGGTGACCGAGGCCGTGCCCTCGCTGCTGTCGGTGACGCCGTCGCCGTCCTCGTCGTCGCTGGTGTCGTCATTGGTGTCGGTGGGCGCGGTGTCCAGCAGGACGCCGCCGCTGACATTGGCGGTCACCCGCACGGCCGAGCCGCTCTCCAGCGTGTCGTCGGCGTCCAGCAGGGCCCGGTCGTCGGGGTCGGTGATCCGGCTGGTGTAGCGATAGCCGAGGGCCGAGACCGAGCCTTGGATGACGAAGGCGCCGTCGATGGGCGCGTCGATCGCCACGCCGGTGGAACCGCCGCCGGTGACCGCCACCGAGCCCTCGACCGTGACCTTGCCCGTCACGCCGCCGGCCACGTGGACGCCATAGCTGTTGTCGCCCACCACCGTGACGCTGCCCGCCGTGGTCAGGTTGCCGACCAGAGCGGTTTCCAGGCTGACGCCGGCCGAATTGACGCCCTCGATATAGATCGAGCCCGACGAGTCGCTGGTGATGTCGCCGGTGAAGGTTTCAGGGCCTGTCACCCGGATGCCGTAACGGCCCGTGCCCTTGGCCCACGGTCCGTCGTTGTCGCCGTCCTCGTCGTCGTCGGCATAGGTGTAGTCCTCGGTCAGGCTGATCGAGCCGCTGTTGAGAACCGTGCCCTTGTAGCCGCCCAGCACCAGGACGCCGACCGAGTCGGACTGGTCCACGCTGGCCAAGCCGCCATTGTTGGTGATCGTGTTGTCGCTGTTGAGCGTGACGATCGGACCCGTGACGCTGAGCGTGATCACCCCGTCGGCGGTGATCTTCACATTATCGGCCGTCCCGCCGTTGGGCGACGCCGTGGTGATGGCCGTGGTGCGCGTGCTGCTGGTGACCTCCACCTCCGCCACGGCGGCGCCCGCGCAGGCGAGCATGGGGGCGGCGGCGGCCGTGGCGACGAGGAGCTTGCGCAGCATAAAGAGACCTTCACGAGAACCGTCGAAGGCCTAAAGGGGCTGGGTGGCGGGGGCGTGTCTGGCTTGTTGCCCGTTGGTCGCCGCCCGATATCTGGCGTTTCAGAACGCCAATCCTCGAAAGTCTGGAAGCGCTTCGAGCGGCCCTACCCTTTCAGCAGCTCGAAAGCGCCCTGCAGGCCATCGACCGACGAGTTGGCCGCCCAGACATCGAACATGCCCGGCTCCACCGTCCAGCGGTCGCCTTCGCCGACGAACATCAGGTTCTCGCGGCGAAGCTCGAACCTGACCTCGCGGCTGGCGCCGGGGGCCAGCGACACGCGCTGGAAACCCTTGAGCTCGCGCACCGGACGGGTGCGGCTGGCCACGCGGTCGCGGACATACAGCTGGACCACGTGTTCGCCGTGGACCAAGCCGGTATTGGTCACCCGGACCGTCACATGCAGCGTGTCGCCCCAGCCCAGCTGGGCCGCGCTCAGCTTCAGGTCGCTGAGCGCGAAGCTGGTATAGCCGAGCCCAAACCCGAACGGGTACAGCGCCTCGTTGCGGATCGAGCGCCAGCGGGACTTGTACTCCTGGGCGTTGGGATCGGTCGGCGCGGGCCGGCCGGTGCTGCGGCCGTTGTAGAAGAACGGCTCCTGGCCGCTCTCCTGCGGGAAGCTGACCGGCAGGCGGGCCGACGGATTGACCGCGCCGAACACCACGTCGGCGACGGCGTTGCCCATCTCGCTGCCCAGGAACCAGGTGGCCAGGATCGCGCGAGCGTCGCGCACGACGCCTTCCAGGGCGATGGCGCGTCCGTGCCGCAGCAGCACCACGACGGGCTTGCCGGTGGCGGCGATGGCTTCGGCCAGGCGTTGCTGCACGGGCGGAATGCCGATGTCGGTGCGCGACTTGGCCTCGCCCGTCATGTCCTGGCTCTCGCCCACGGCCAGCAGCACGATATCGGCGGCCTGGGCCGCCGCCACGGCGCGCTCGAAGCCGCCGGCGATGGTGGTCTCGACCTCGCAGCCGCGCTCGACGATCAGGCTGGCCGGATCGGCCATGGCGGCGCGGAGGCCGCTGGCCAGATCGACGTTCAGGCTTCGGTCGGCGAAGAAGCCGCCCCAGGCGCCCAGCACATTGTCGCGGTCGTCGGCGAACGGGCCGATCAGGGCCAGCCGCTTGCCGGCGCGCGGCAACGGCAGGATCGCGCCCTCGTTGCGCAGCAGCACGATCGAGCGGCCGCCGGCCTCGCGACTCAGCGCGCGCAGGGCGGGCGTCGCCGTCCGCATCGCCTCGACCTTGTCGTTGATCGAGCGATAGGGATTGTCGAACAGACCCAGCGCTTCCTTCAACGCCAGCACCCGGCGCACCGAGGCGTCGACCACCGCCATCGGCACGGCGCCCGAGCCCACCAGTTCGGGCAGGTAGCGGATATAGAGGCCGCTCTGCATGCTGATGTCGACGCCGGCCAGGATCGCCAGACGCGCGGCGTCGCGATCGTCCTGGGCGTAGCCATGGGCCACCAGTTCCTGGTCGGCGGTGTAGTCGGAGATCACCACCCCCTTGAAGCCCCACTCCCCGCGCAGGATGTCGTTCAGCAGGCGCCGGTTGGCGGTGGCGGGCACGCCGTTGATGTCGTTGAAGGCCGACATGGTGGTCAGGGCCCCGGCGGCGAAGGCGGCCTGGAACGGCGGCAGGTGCACCTCGCGCAGGGTGGCGTCGGAGATCTCGACCGAGTTGTATTCCAGCCCCGCCGTCACCGCGCCATAGGCGGCGAAGTGCTTGGGCGTGGCCAGCATGCTGTCCTCGTCCTTCAGGTCCTTGCCCTGGAAGCCGCGCACCCGGGCGGCGGCCAGCACCTCGCCCAGATAGACGTCCTCGCCGGCCCCTTCGGCCACCCGACCCCAGCGCTGGTCGCGGGCCACATCGACCATGGGCGCGAAGGTCCAGTGCAGGCCCGAGGCGCTGGCCTCCGAGGCCGCGCCACGCGCGGTGCGCTCGGCCAGATGCGGATCGAAACTGGCGCTCTCGCCCAGCGGGATCGGAAACACAGTGCGGAAGCCGTGGACGACGTCGGCGGCGAAGATCAGGGGGATCTTCAGGCGCGAGCCCTCGACCGCCGCCTTCTGGGCCTCCAACGCGCCGGCCGTGCCCACGCCATTCATCAGCACGCCGATACGTCCGGCCTTGATCTCGGCGATCAGGGTCTGGGCGTTGCGGATATTGACCAGCGGGTTCATGTCCGCGATCGGCGGACGGATCATGTCGGCGAAACAGCTGAGCTGCCCGGCCTTTTCCTCGAGAGTCATGGCGGCGAGCAGGCCTTCGATCCGGTCGGAGGCCCGGTTGACGGCGCCGGCGGGCGACGTGACCGCGAAACCCGCGAAAGCCGCCACACTGGCGAGCATGGACCGACGGCTCGGCCCTGACCGGCCGTCTTCACTCGCCTTCGACACCATCGATTCCCTTTACGCGCCTGGAGGCGCGCAACCTCGCCGCTAAAGGCGACACACGCAACCGGGCTCGCTTGTGGGGTTTGTCGGGGCGGGAACTCGCGTCCCCGCAATCCCTCTCCGTTTTCCCGGCGAAGGCCGGGACCCAGATCGAACCCAGAGAGCCTGGCTATCCTGACTAGGTCAAAGGCGCGTCATCCCCAGACGCTCTGGCTGAATCTGGCCCCCGGCCTTCGCCGGGGAGAACGGAGATCTATTCTGGAACGGCAGCTATTCCGCCGCCGTCGCCAGCGCATCGGCCGGCGTACGTCCGGCGTTATAGGCGTCCAGGTCGAGAATGCCCTCGCGCTTGGCGACGATGGTCGGCACCAAGGCCTGGCCGGCGACGTTCACCGCCGTGCGGCCCATGTCGAGGATCGGGTCGATAGCCAGCAGCAGGCCCACGCCTTCCAGCGGCAGGCCAAGCGTCGACAGGGTCAGGGTCAGCATCACCGTCGCGCCGGTCAGTCCGGCGGTTGCGGCGGAGCCGATCACCGAGACGAAGACGATCAGGAAATAGTCGGTCAGGCCAAGGTGCAGGCCGAAGAACTGGGCCACGAAGATCGCCGAGATGGCCGGATAGATGGCCGCGCAGCCGTCCATCTTGGTGGTCGCGCCCAGCGGCACGGCGAAAGCCGAATAGGCGCGCGGCACGCCCAGGCTGTGCTCGGTCACCGCCTCGGTCACCGGCAGGGTGCCGACCGAGGAGCGCGAGACGAAGCCCAGCTGGATCGCGGGCCAGGCGCCGGCGAAGAACTTCACCGGGTTCAGGCCGTTCAGCGCCAGCAGGGTGGGATAGACCACGAACAGCACCAGGGCGAGACCGACATAGATCGCGCCGGTGAAGGCGCCCAGCTGGCCCAGGGTGGTCCAGCCATATTGCGCCACGGCGTTGCCCAGCAGACCGATGGTGCCGATCGGCGTCAGGCGGATCACCCACGACAGCACCTTGCGCACCACCACCAGGGCCGAGGCGTTGAAGGCCAGGAAGCCCTTGCCCGCCTCACCGGCCTTCAGGGCCGCGACGCCCGTGACCAGCGAGATCACCAGGATCTGCAGCACGTTGAACGACAGCGAGGTCTTGGCCGCGCCGGCGTCATTGATCGAGGTCGAGGCGTTCAGGCCCAGGATGTTGGATGGCACCAGGCCCGTCAGGAAGTCGAGCCACGAGCCATTGGTCTTGGGCGCGTGGGCCTCGGCGGCGGCGACGGTGGTGTGCAGGCCGGGTTGAAGGACCAGCCCCAGGGTGATGCCGATCAGGACGGCGATCAGGGCGGTGAGGGCGAACCAGAACAGCGTGCGCCAGACCAGCCGCGCGGCGTTCTGCAGTTCAGCCAGATTGGCGATGCTGGCCACGATGGCGGTGAAGACCAGCGGCGGCACCAGGGTGCGCAGCAGCTGGACGAAGATCGAGCCGATCTGGCGCAGGGTCTCGGCCAGCACGAAACCGCCCTGCCCTTTTTCCGGCCCCAGCTCGCGGGCCAGCAGCCCCAGCCCAAGGCCGATCACCATGGCGATGAGCACCTGGAAGCCGAACCCGCTGATGAAGCGGTTCTTGGAAGTCGCGGCGGCCATGATCGATCCTGAAATCTGTTCTGGACGCTAATGTCGTGCGGCTAGGTGGGATTTGCCAGCATGGTTTTTCCGATGTGGGGTTTAGGAAAGCTGATGCCCCCAGCCCGGACACGGCCTCTCGCCGAACCCCCAAGTCCCCCGCCGACGCGCCCTGAGCGCGCCGGCGGGCCTTGGTCTAGTGGGCCGAGACCACGTCTTCGGTGATTTCGTGCACGGGCGCCGACTTGGCGGCGAACGAGAACCACAGGACATAGACGTAGCAAAGCAGCGGCGCGGCGAAGGCCAGGGCCTTCGAGCCCGTCGCCTGTTCGATCGCGCCGAAGATCAGCGGCAGGAACGCGCCGCCCACGATGGCCATGCACAGCAGGCCCGAGGTCGCCGAGGTGGGCGCCGAGGACCGTTGCAGGGTCAGGGTGAAGATGGTCGGGAACATGATCGAGTTGAACAGGCCGATCAGCAGCGCCGCGAAGGCCGGGATCAGGCCACTGGTCAGCGGAGCCTGGGCGATCAGCAGGTTGACGACGCCGGTGTGGGCGCTCGGGTTCATGTCCTTGGTCAGGATCACCACCAGGCACAGGGCGATGGCGCCCAGGGCCACGACCGTCAGCAGCAGATAGTCCTTCACCGCCTTCAGCAGGGCCGAGCCGGCGAAGCGGCCGATCATGGCGAAGACCATGTAGAAGGTCGTCAGCTTGCCAGCCTGTTCGGCCGGGATGTTCAGCACGTGGCTCTGCTCGATGAACAGCAGCAGGTTCAGCGAGATCGCCACTTCGGCGCCGACATAGAGGAAGATGCCGATCGCGCCCAGATTGGCCCACTTCGACGTCAGGGCCGAGAACGGGCTGACAAAGTGGCCGGTCTTGGGAGCGGCTTCGGTGATCTTGTGGCGGACCAGATAGATCGCGACGATGAACAGGGCCAGGCCCAGGCCGATCGCCAGATAGACGTTGGACACAAAGCCCAGGGCCTGTTCGCGCAGGGCGTCGGTGATCACGACGTCATGCTTGAAGATGTCGCCCTTGAGCAGGAAATTGGCGCCGAACCACAGGCCGCAGGCCGCGCCCAGCGAGTTGAAGGCCTGCGACAGGTTCAGGCGGAAGGACGAATCCTCCGGCTTGCCCATCGAGGCGATCAGCGGGTTGGCGGCCACCTGCAGCAGGGTGACGCCCGAGGCCATCACGAACAGGCCGACCAGGAAGATGCCGAAGGTGTGCAGCTTGGCCGCCAGGATGGCGATGAAACAGCCGGCGACGATACCGCCCAGGCCCACCATCACCGATCTGGCGTAGCCGATCTTGGACAGGAACGCCGCCGAGGGCAGCGACATCACGCCATAGGCGATGAAGAAGGCGAAGCCCGTCAGGTTGGCTTCGACCGGGGTCAGGGTGAAGACCGTCTTCATGGTCTTCAGCAACGGATCCAGCAGGTTGGTGACCAGGGCCCAGATGAAGAACAGGCAGGTCACATAGACCACGGCCAGTCCAAAGCCGCCGGTCTTCTTGGCGGGCGTGGCGGCGTCGCTCATCGCGCGGCCCTCGCTTCACCGTTCACAGACGCCCCGCCCCGAGGCGCGCCGAAACCCTTGCCTGTCATTCTTCCACTCCCTGTCCGTCTTCGCGGGCTCTGTCTTCACCGAGCGTGCGCATTCCTTCGATCCGTGACAACGTTGTCAATAGGAAGCTCGAAGTTGCGCCCTCTGATAGCGCTACCAGACCGGAACCGAACTGTCTCTCGCAGGGTTCATTCCTTCAGCTGGGGAGAGCTGAAATGACGCCTGTGATCATCCTTGTATCGGGAATTTTCGCGGTCGCGGCCGTGATCGGTTTGATCGACCTGTTCGTGCACGCCGTCTGCGCCGGGGCGAGATCCCTGCGCTCGCCGCACGATCTCGAGGCTCAGGAACCCCGGCCCGCGCCGCCGCAGGGTATCACGGCGTAGCGCGACGCGGTCAGCCAGCCCCCGCCGTCATGGCCCACCAGTTCCAGGACATAGGGGGTCGGCGGCGCCCAGGTCTTCGCGTGGAGCGCCGGATCCAGCGGCGCCGGATCGGTGATCGGCGCGACGATCCAGGCCGGCGCGTCGTCGGACGCGCAGAAGCGGCCCAGGCGTTGCGCCGTAGGGAAAGGCGGCCGCGAATCATCGACGGTCAGAGGCTCGGCCCAGTCGCCTCCCACCAGACCGGCCTTGGCCAGCCGCTCGACGCGGGCCTGCAGCGAGACGGCCAGATCGCGGGAAAAGACGACGCCCGCACCCTGCATCTTGCTGGCCCAGCTGGGACGGCCGGCCAGGACCCAGGGCTCCATGTCGCCCGCCAGCCACAGCACCTCCCCCGGACGCGAGGCGATGATCGACCGCAGCGCCGGATCGCCGCCCTGGTCGCGGAAACGCACATAGGCGGGTCGATCGTCCCATAGGCCGACCGCCAGGCCGACCAGCACCACGGCCAGTCCCAGCAGTACGGGGGGCCTGGGCCTCGCCCAGCCTCGGGCGACCCAGACGCCCACGACGAGCGCGGCCAGCAGGCCGGGCAGACCGCTGTTCCAGACCAGGCCCAGGCTGAACGGCCAGGCCGGCGGCATGGCGGCCAGGGCGGCGGCCAGGGCGGCGCCCTGCAGGATCGCGTAGACAAGCACCGTCAGGCCCAGAACGACCAGCGCCGCCATCCGAACCCGCCCGGGCGCGCTCCAGGCGACGCGGACGTCCAGCCAGGCCAGGGCCAGAGCGGCGCCGGCGGCGGTGATCCCCGTCACGCCCCGGTTCATGAACAGCCATCCGATGACCAGGGCCGCCAGGGCCAGCAGTCCGGCCGGTCCGCGTCGCGGCAGGTCGATCACGCACAGGGCCATGCACGCGGCGGCCAGCAGGGCCACCGGCTCCAGCATCCGCCAGGGCTGGACCTGCAGGATCAGCAGCAGCGAGAGCTTGTCGCCCAGCACCGCCACGGCGACGACGCCGATCAGTCCGGCCGCCAGCGCGCCCAGGGCCAGGGTGCGGGCGCGGCCTTGCAGCAGGCTGGCGCCGATCGCCAGGGTGGCGGCGTGGACGGCCAGCCGGGTCCAGGTCTGCAGGGGCCACAGCGCGGGAAACAGGATCGGGCTGCGCGCCTCGACCAGATGACGCCAGGTCGGGTCCATCACCGTCAGCAGGCGTCCCGCGACCGGCAGGCCCAGGGCGGCCGCCGCCAGCACCGCGACGCCGCCGGCCAGGCCTGGGATCAGCCAGCGGCGATCCTCCAGGCACAGGGCCAGATAGACGGCGGCCAGACCGCACAGGCCCATGATCGGATGGAACAGCATCCCCACCGCGAACAGGGCCAGGGCGGTGATCCGCCGGCCCGACAGATAGGCCGCCATGCCGGCCAGGCCTGCGGCCTCGGCCAGCCCCCGGGGCACGGCGAAGGGCTCGCCGAAGCTGATGACGTTGAGCGGGCCATAGAACGGCGGCAGGGCGATCACGAAGACCAGCACCGCCCAGCGCACCGCGGGCGAGCGACCGGCGGTCAGGGCGCGGGTCAGCAGGACCAGCCCCGCGAACCACAGGAGCAAGGTGGCGGCGACGGTGATCAGCGAGGCGTTGGCCAGCCCCAGAGCGCCGACCAGTCGCCCCAGCAGCGGGGTATAGAGGCTGAACCCGAACTGGCCGTCATGCACGAACATCAGGTCGCGGCCGACTCCGGCGGGATCAAGCTTGGCCAAGGCGTCGCCGACATAGAGGCGGGCGTCGTGGCGAACGCCCTGATAGGCGCGGCTGAGGGCGAACAGCGCCGCCGTGGCGACGAGCGCCAGCCAGGGCCCCTGCCCCAGCCGCTCCAGCCCCGCGCGCAGCCGGGCGATCAAGGCGCGGCGTTGTCGGCCTCGGGCGCGCGGAACAGCAGCGCCCGGCGGACCGTGAAATTGAAGATGAAGACAATCCCCGCCGTCGGGATCTTGGCCAGGCCCGGCTCCAGGCCCAGGCGCTCGACCCACAGGATCATCAGAACCTGGGTCAGGACCAGACCGGCCAGCCCGACGCCGAGAAAGCCGACGAACTCGCGCCGGCGATCGGCGACCGGCCGATGACGGAACACCACCGAAATGCTCAGCAGATAGGTCACCGCGATGCCGGCGGAGAAGCCGACGGCGGTGGCGATGCGATAGTCGACGCCCAGGTCGGTCAGCACCACCAGCAGACCCCAGTCCACCGCCAGGGCGGCGGCGCTGGCCAGGCCGTACAGGCCCAGCTCCCGCAGCCCCACCGGCAGGCGGCGCCAGAGATCGAGGACCAGGCTCATGCTCAGGCGGCGACCTTCTGAGGCACGGCGCGGACGCTGCTCAGGGCCTCGCGGGCGCCCGAGACGCCGGCTTCGCCATATTCGGCGTCTTCGTTCACGTCCCAGACGTCGTGCAGGGTCTCGCCGGCGACGATGTTCTCGGCCGTCAGCAGGCCGGTCATCATGGCGTGGTCCTGGTTGTTGTACTTGTGCATGCCGTTGCGGCCGACCAGATGCAGGCCCGGGAAGTGCATCTTCAGGTCCAGGCGGATCATCTTGATGTGCTCGGCATAGGCGTCGTCATAGACGGGGTAAGCCTTGTGCTGGCGCACCACGCAGGCGTCATAGACCTCGTCGGGGTTCATCAGGCCGATCTTGGCGATCTCGCGCTTGGCCTGGGCCACCAGGTCCTCGTCGCTCGAGGTCCACAGCCCGTCGCCCTCGAAGCAGAAATATTCCAGGCCCAGGCACGTCGAGACGCCGTCCGGGATCATCTCGGGCGACCACGAGCGGAAGTTCTGCACCCGGCCCACCTTCACCGACGGGTCGTGGATATAGATCCAGTTGTCGGGCAGTTCCTTCTGCGGCTTGCCCATCAGCACCACGGTGATGAAGTCGCGGTACATCAGCTCGCCGGCGTGGAACAGGCTGAGCGGGGTGGGCGACACCGCCTGCATCAGCTCCCGCAGCGGGGCCGAGGAGACCACATCGTCGGCGGTGTAGATCTCGGTCTTGCCGTCGCTGCTGGTGACGCTGACGGTCCACAGCTTGGCGATCTTGTCATAGTGCAGGCCATCGACCTTGCGGCCCATGTGGATCACGCCGCCCAGGGCGGTGATCTTCTCGGCGCAGGCCTCCCACATCATGCCGGGGCCCTTGCGGGGATAGCGGAAGCTTTCGATCAGGGTCTTCGGCGCGCCCTCGGCCCCGACCTTGGGACGGATGCCCAGCGAGCGCTTGACGCCGTCGATGATGGCGGCGGCCAGGTCCAGGCCCTTGATGCGCTGGCTGGCCCAGTCGGCCGAGATCTCGTCGCAGCTCATGCCCCACACCTTCTCGGTGTAGGTCTTGAAGAAGATCGAGAACAGCTTCTCGCCGAACTGGTTGCGCACCCATTGGTGGAAGGTGGTCGGCGCCTTGATCGGCTTGAACTTGGCCCAGCCGAACGAGGCCATGCACTTGGTCGCGGTCCAGACGCCCAGATTGCCCAAGGCCTCGAAGGCCTTCAGCGGATAGGCGTAGAACTTCTCGCGGTAATAGATGCGCGACAGGCGGGGCCGGTCGATGAAGTCGTCGGGCAGGATCTCGTTCCAGAGGTCGACGACCTCCTTGCTCTTCGAGAAGAACCGGTGACCGCCGATGTCGAACTTGAAGCCCTTGTAGTCGACCGTGCGGCTGATGCCGCCGACATACACCGGGTCCATCTCCAGCACCGTCACGCCCCGCCCGGCCTTGGCCAGGGTGTAAGCGGTGGTGAGGCCCGCGGGGCCTGCTCCGATCACCAGGGTCTCGACGTGCTGCGCCATGTCCATTCCTATCCCGTTTCGGAACACAATGGCGGCGCTTGGTTAAGGCCGGGTCGCGAGGCGTGGTGAATCCCGGTTAATTGTGAACGGGGCCGGTGGGGTTAGCGCTCCTGCAATCGCTAGGTCGAAGGCCTCGCCGCAGGTGGCTGATAGTCCAATGTCCGGCTGTTGGACGCCTGTGCGATCCCGATGTCGTAGCCCCGACTGAGAACAACCCTCACCCGCTGGCCCGGGGCTAGCTTGTATCGCGACAGGGCCGCAGCCCCGACCTGATCGGCCAAGGCCTGTGGTTCGTCTGGCCAGGTTCGCAACTTGGCGGTGACGATCAGCGTGCGCGTCGTCTGACGGCCGGCGCCTGAAAGATTGGTCATCGTATTGTCCTGCACCCAAGCCCCCAGCACGGTCGGCACCGTCATGACGGCCTCTCTGGAAGCGCTCATCGTCGTCAGCGGTTCGGGCAGAAACTTGGACCCGTATTGCGTAAGGCCCGCCATCGCCGCGAAGGACACGAACACGGCAAGGCCGGCCGCCACCATCGCGCCCCGCGCGTCGCGCTCGGGCGCGGTCCTCGCTTCCACGCGAACCACAGCGGCGCCCGAAAGCAGGTCGTGCACCAGACGCCCCGAAGCGCGGTTGAAAAACAGCAGAAGAATCTGCGCCAGGCCGGCACCGAAGACGATCGTCCCAACCACCACCCCGTAGAGTTTCAGCCAGACCGGATCGGTGAGGCTGACGATCATGCCATTCAGCATGAACGGCGCCTGAAGCAGGATCGCCCGCCACAGCGCTGTTGGGAGGCTCAGTGGACCACCTTTGACCGACACGACCTTCAGGCCGGTCACCCTCATGCCCAAGGTGCGCGAGCCGCCGATGGCACTGGTCGTAACGCCGAAATAGACCGCGCCAATCGCCAGACCGATGAGACGCGTCGGCCCCGCCAGGTTGGCCAGTTCATCGTAGAGCGAGGTCCCCAGTGCGATGCCGGTTAAGCCGAGCACGATGCCGTCGATCAGGAATCCTAAAATCCGGCGCCAGAACCCCGCCCGAATGCTCTCTACGTCGTCCACGCACGCCCCCATACGCCTCCGCGCCAAAGGTTTTAAGGCGCAGGCGCGTAGCTTGGCAGCAAAGCCGCCAGAAGGCGAGTGACCGCCGGAACACAGCCTGTGGAAGATCGTCGTCGCCACCCGTTCTCCATGAGAACGTCTACGCCAGCGCGTCCCGCTCCCACTCCAGATATTCCGGCGTCCTGAGCAACCGCTCGCCATAGGCCTGGGCCGCTCCGGCGTCGCCATAGTCCGACAAGGCGACCCCATAGGTCCGGAACCGTGTCGCCACCGGCGTGTAGAAGGCGTCGGCGATCGACCAGTCGCCCAGCAGGAACGGACCGCCGGAACGGGTCAGCAGGTCGTTCCACAGCGTGGTGATGCGGCGCACGTTCTTTTGCGTGGCCTCTGACAGCTCGACCTGGCGAGGCGTCTCGTCCAGCGCCATCGGGCATTCGCCGCGCAGCGCCTGGAAGCCCGCGTGCATTTCCGACGCCGCCGAACGGCCCAGGGCGCGCAGGGCCGGGTCCTCGGGCCACAGCCTGGCGTCGGGAAAGGTCTCTGCCAGGTACTCGCAGATCGCCAGCGAGTCCCAGATCACCAGGTCGCCGTCCTTCAGGGCGGGCACAAGAGCGCTGGGCGAGCGCCTGGCCAGTTCGGCCGCGGTGATCTCGGCCTGACGCAGTTCGACCAGGGTTTCGGTGAACGGGGCCCGCGCGCGCTTCAGCGCCAGCCACGGGCGCATCGACCAGGTGGACCAGAGCTTGGTGCCGATGATCAGTTCCATGGGCGAACCTTCCAGGACGGATGGGGTGGTCATCCCGCTTAGCGTGCGCCTAAAGTCGCCACAACAATTAGAACAACTGTTCGAGGGAGAGCGCTCATGGCGGAAACGGTCACCCCGTCGCCGGTCATCAATCCTGTATCGACGGCCTATCGCCGCTACGCCCTGTGGGTGCTGCTGATCATCTACACCCTGAACTTCCTGGACCGGCAGGTGGTCAACATCCTGGCCGAGCCGATCAAGCGCGACCTGGGGCTGGCCGACTGGCAACTGGGCATGATGAGCGGCCTGGCCTTCGCCATCTTCTACACCGTGCTGGGCATTCCGATCGCCCGGCTGGCCGAGCGCAAGAACCGGCCGTTCATCATCGGCGCCTCGGTGGCGGCGTGGAGCGCCTTCACCCTGCTTTGCGGCTTCGCCCAGAACTTCTGGCAGCTGATCCTGGCCCGCATCGGCGTCGGCGTCGGCGAGGCCGGCTGCACCCCGCCCGCCCACTCGCTGATCATGGACTATGTGCCCAAGGAAAAGCGGGCCAGCTCGATCGCCTTCTATTCGATCGGCACGCCGCTAGGCACCCTGGCCGGCATGGCCATGGGCGGGCTCGTCGCCGACGCCTATGGCTGGCGCGTGGCGTTCATGGTGGCCGGCGCCCCCGGCGTCATCTTCGCCCTGGTCGCCGCCTTCACCCTGATCGAGCCGCGCCGGCAGCTGGCCGCCGACATCGCCGCCCGCACCGCCCAGCAGATCAGCTTCGGCGCGGCCCTGGCGGTCCTGGCCGCCAAGAAGACCTTCTGGCTGGTGGCCCTGGCCGCCTCGATCAAGGCCTTCATCGGCTATGGCCAGGCGCCGTTCGCGGCCTCGTTCTTCTTCCGCAACCACACCGCCGAACTGGCCAGCCTGGCGGCGGTGTTCGGCCTGAAGTCGGCGGGTTTCCTGGGCCTGGCCCTGGGCCTGATCGGCGGCACGGCCGGCGTCATCGGCGCCTGGCTGGGCGGCCTGCTGGCCGACAGGCTGGGGGCGCGGGACCTGCGCGCCTATGTCGTGGTGCCGGCGATCGCCTCGCTGCTGGGCATCCCGTTCTACATCGTGTCCATCAACCTGCCGACCATCATGCCGGCCCTGTTCCTGCTGGCCGTGCCGCTGCTGCTCGGAACGCTGTGGTACGGCCCGGTCTACGCCACGGCCCAGAGCATCGTCGAACCCCACATGCGCGCCACGGCCGCGGCCGTCCTGCTGTTCGTCATCAACCTGATCGGCCTGGGCCTTGGCCCCGTCGCCGTCGGCGCCCTGAGCGACGTGCTGGCCGGCCCGGTCGGCCTGGGCGAGGCCGAGGGCGTGCGCTGGGCCCTGATCATCTCGGCCATGCTGGGCCTGGTGTCGTTCGCGCTGTTCTGGCAGGCGCGCAAGACGATCCGCGAGGACATGGTGGCCTGATCGCCAGGGACCACGGGGATAGACGGCGCTCTATCCCCATGCCTTTCGAGGCAGACCTTAGTGAAATCAACGCGCTAAAAATAAAACGATCGCGCCAATCCTCCGCGTTCAAACCGCCCGCATAATCAGTCTCACCTGACAGCACGGGAAGGGCGTCCGGCCGGCGACCAGAGGCGGCTGTCAGGGGTGATCGAGCGGGGCCACCGGAGTCGCGTGAGCGGGACCGGGCTGGGCTTAAAGGAAGGCGGGGGACGTAAATCCGCCTATCGGGGAACTCTCGTCGGAGGTCCCCGCCCGTCCGAAGGTACGTTCCGGGTCCTCCGGAATCGGCGTGGCTGCAGCCCAAGGCTGGGTCCGTCGCGAGGAGGAGCTCCCGGATGGGGGTGAAGGGTTGAACGAGACCCGCGCGCCCCGGCCAGAGGGATAACGATCACGCGGAGCGTCTGTCTTCGTCGAAACGGTACTTAGAACTCACACATTCCGGGCGAGGCCCGGACGCTCCGCGACCCTTCCCATCACCATCGCAGCTTCGGCGCGAGGTCGCTGACACTTGCCCCCTACTGACCGCTTCGCGGTCGTCTTCCCCCGGAGGGGGAAGATGGGGTCAGCGCGGTTCATCTTCCCCCTCCGGGGGAAGACGGCTGCGCAGCAGCCCGTAGGGGGCCAGTGGCTGAGCCTGGAATTTCCCCTCTGGCGCTCCGACTTCCCTTACGTCTACAGTCCCCTCAAGAATTAGAACAAATGTTTGAAGGGAGAGTCAGGATGGCTGACGCGATTGCGTCCGGCGGGGTCAAACCGCTGTATTCGAACGGCTACAAGGCCTCGGTGCTGGGGCTGCTGCTCGCCACCTACACCTTCAACTTCATCGACCGGACGATCATCGCCACCATTGGTCAGGCCATCAAGGTCGACCTCAAGCTGACCGACACCCAGCTGGGCCTGCTGGGCGGGCTGTATTTCGCCCTTCTCTACACCCTGCTGGGCATCCCCATCGCCCGGATGGCCGAGCGCTGGAACCGGGTGACCATCATCTCGGTCTCGCTGGTGATCTGGTCGGGCTTCACCGCCCTGTGCGGCAGCGCCGCCAGCTTCGTGCAACTGGCCGCCTACCGCTTTGGCGTCGGCATCGGCGAGGCGGGCTGCTCGCCCCCCAGCCATTCGCTGATCAGCGACTATTATGCGCCCAAGCAGCGGGCCACGGCCCTGTCGATCTACTCGTTCGGCATTCCCCTGGGCACGATGTTCGGCGCGGTGGCCGGCGGCTGGCTGGCCCAGGAGTTTTCCTGGCGCGTCGCCTTCGTGATCGTCGGCCTGCCCGGCATCCTGCTGGCCGTGATCGTCAAGCTGGTGATCAAGGAGCCGCCGCGCGGCCATTCCGAGGCCAAGGAGCATCCGCTGGAGGCCGAGGACCTGGTGGTCGAGCCGCCCAAGCCGCCCTTCTCCCTGACCAGCGAGTTTCGCGAGATCGGCGCGGTCATCAAGATCCTGTTTGGCAAGTGGCCCGTTCTGCACATGGTGCTGGGCGTCACCATCGCCTCATTCGGCTCCTATGGATCCGGCGCCTTCGTGCCCTCCTATTTCGTCCGCAATTTCGGCCTGGGCCTGGCCCAGGTGGGCCTGATCACCGGCCTGATCGGCGGCTTCTCTGCCGGCGTCGGCACACTGGTCGGCGGCTTTCTCAGCGACTGGGCCGGCAAGAAGAGCGCCAAATGGTACGCCCTGACGCCCGCCATCGGCCTGCTGATCTGCACCCCGATCTATATCGCCGCCTATCTGCAGACCAGCTGGGAGGCCACGGCCCTGATCCTGCTGGTCCCGGGCATCTTCCACTATGTCTATCTGGCCCCGACCTTCGGCGTGGTTCAGAACTCGGTCGATCCCCGTCGCCGCGCCACGGCCACGGCCATCCTGTTCTTCTTCCTGAACCTGATCGCCCTGGGCGGCGGACCGGTCTTCACCGGCTGGCTGATCGACCACCTGGCCCAGTTCAACTTCAACAACCCCAATGCCGGCGGCCTGGTCTCGACCCTGGTCGGATCGTTCGGGGCCCATGACGGCGCCAGCTTCGCGGCCAGCTGCCCCGGCGGCGTCGCGCCCAAGGGCTCGCCGGCCGAGGCGGTGGCCCACTGTCGCACCGTGCTGGCCCATTCCAGCCAGCAGGGGATCATCGTCTCGCTGTGCTTCTACGCCTGGGCCGGCCTGCACTACGGCCTGGCCGCGATCGGCATGGTCAAGCACATGAAGGAACGGGCGGTGGCCCAGGCTTGATACAACTTGTCATCCCGGAAGCCTCGCAGAGGCTATCCGGGACCCAGGGGCCGCCGCGATGCGATTGCCCCTGGGTCCCGGCTCTCCGCTTCGCTGCGGCCGGGATGACAAGCGCCTTGAGCTATGCGGTTAGGATCCGCCCCTCGCGAACCTCGACGGGCCAGGGCGTCAGGCGGCGTCCCACGCAGGGCCCGCCGACGCAGACGCCCTCCTCCACCGTGAACATCGCCCCGTGCCACGAGCAGGCGATCAGGTCGCCGTCCGGGGTCAGGTACTGGTCCAGCTTCTGCGCCAGGGGCAGGCCGGCGTGCGGACAGCGGTCGACATAGCCGAAGGCCTGCTCGCCCCGCCGCACCACGAACCCATGAAAGCGATTGTCGCCGATCTGCAGCACGAAGTTGCGGGCGCCGCCTTCGGCGATCAGCTCCAGAGGCCCAAGCGTCACCCCCGCCGGCGTCGTCCAGACCCGTCCAGCAAGACCGACGGGGCCGGCGGGGATCGTCTCGTCGCTCAAATCCGCTCGACCGTCTGCTCGATGGCCCCGAAGATCGAATGCCCCTTGGCGTCCTTCATCTCGATGCGGACGGTGTCGCCCGGCAGCAGGAACGGCGTCTTGGCCGTCCCGTGCAGGATCGTCTCGACCGTGCGCAGCTCGGCCAGGCACGAATAGCCGACGCCGCCGTCGGCGATCGCTCGCCCCGGTCCGCCATCGGCGCCGCGGTTGGACACCGTGCCCGAGCCGACGATCGTGCCGGCCGACAGGGCGCGGGTCTTGGCGGCGTGGGCCACCAGGGTTCCGAAGTCGAAGGTCATGTCGACCCCGGCGTCGGCCTTGCCGAAGTCCTCGCCGTCCAGCCCGACCAGCAGGGCGCCGTGCAGCTTGCCGTCCTTCCAGGCGTCGCCCAGCAGGGCCGGCGTCACGGCGACCGGCGAAAAGGCGCTGGCGGGCTTGGACTGAACGAAGCCAAAGCCCTTAGCCAGCTCGGCCGGGATCAGGTTGCGCAGGGAGACATCGTTGCACAGCATGACCAGGCGGATCTCGGCCAGGGCCTCGTCCCGGGTCGCGCCCAGCGGCACGTCGCCGACGATGACCGCGATCTCGCCTTCCAGGTCGCAGCCCCAGGCGGAGTCGGCCAGCGGGATGTCCTCGCGCGGCGACAGGAAGCCGTCGGACGCGCCCTGGTACATCAGCGGATCGGTCCAGAAGGTTTCGGGCATCTCGGCGCCCCGCGCCTGGCGGACCAGCTGCACGTGGTTCACATAGGCCGAGCCGTCCAGCCACTGATAGGCCCTGGGCAGCGGACTGGCGGCGTCATGCTCGTGGAAGCGCTCCTTGGGCACCGCGCCGTGCTCCAGGCTTTCGGCCAGGCCGCGCAACAGAGGCTCGCAATGTCCCCAGTCATCCATCGCCGCCTGCATCGTCGGGGCGATAGTCGCCGCGTCGGTGAACCAGGCCAGGTCGTTGGAGACCACCACCAGCCGGCCGTCCCGGCCGCCTTTGAGAGACGCGAGCTTCATGGGCGCTTCCTCTTTATCGTTATCGTTAAGGCAGGACGGCCTTGGGGAAGCCCGACCAGCAGGCGTCATAGTCCGCCTGAAGCGCGCAATGCTCCAGAGCAAATCGCGTGGGGCGGATCACCCATCGACTTTCGAACATGAAGGCCAGGGTGTTCTCGATCTTGTGGGGCTTCAGCTCGGCCTCGGTCGCCCCCCGCCAACTGGCCAGATCGGGGCCGTGATCGCTCATGGCGTTGTGCAGGCTGGCGCCGCCCGGCGAGAAGCCGCCGGCCTTGGCGTCATAGGCGCCGGTGACCAGGCCCATGAACTCGCTCATCACATTGCGATGGAACCATGGAGGTCGGAACGTGTGCTCGGCCACCATCCAGCGCGGCGGAAAGATCACGAAGTCGCAATTGGCCGTGCCCGGGATCTCGCTGGGCGAGGTCAGCACGGTGAAGATCGACGGATCGGGATGGTCGAAACTGACCGTGTTGATCGTGTTGAACCGGCTCAGGTCGTATTTGCAGGGCGCGAAGTTGCCGTGCCAGGCCACCACGTCCAGCGGGCTGTGATCCCATTGCGACGACCACAGGCCGCCCTGGAATTTCTGGATCACCTGGGTCGGGGCCTCGACATCCTCAAAGGCGGCGACGGGGGTCAGGAAATCGCGCGGATTGGCCAGGCCGTTGGAGCCGATCGGTCCCAGGTCCGGCAGCTTGAAGGCCGCGCCATAGTTCTCGCAGACATAGCCGCGCGAGGGACCCGAGACCTCCACCCGGAACCGCACGCCGCGCGGGATCAGGGCGATCTCGCCCGGACCGGCGGTCAGAACGCCCAGTTCGGTGACAATCGTCAACACGCCCTGCTGCGGCACGATCAGCAGTTCGCCGTCGGCGTTCTGGAACACCCGGTCCTTCATGGACGTGTTGGCGAGATAGAGGTGGATACCGATCCCGGCCTGGGTGGCCACATCGCCATTGCCGGCCAGGGTCCGAAGACCGTCGACGAAGTCCGTCGGCGTAACCGGAACCCCGATCGGGTCCCAGCGCAGGCGATTGGGCGTTATCGGTCCGTCGAACGGTCCGCTGGCCAGGGTCGGTTGAGCGTAGGGCTCGTAGCGGCCATGGCCGGCGCTGGGCCGCAGGCGATAGAGCCAGCTCCTGCGGTTCTCATGACGGGGCGCGGTGAAGGCCGTGCCCGACAGTTGCTCGGCATAGAGGCCGAACGGAACCTGCTGCGGCGAGTTCTGCCCCACCGGCAGGGCGCCAGGGACGGCCTCGGTGGCGAAGTGATTGCCGAAGCCGGATTGGTACCTGAGCGCGTCGCTATCGGTCACGTGCATCCTCCCCCACCTCCGCTCTTCCCGGCGAAAGCCGGGATCCAGATTCATCCGGAGCGGTTCGTGGGTTTCACCTGGGCCCCGGCTTTCGCCGGGGAGAGCGGGATTGTGGGACGGGAAACGGGCTCCCGTCCACCAGCCTTGATCAGGCCTCGACCGTGATCACGCCGCGGCGGATCTGGTCCAGCTCGATGCTCTCGAACAGGGCCTGGAAGTTGCCGTTACCGAAGCCCTCATTGCCCTTGCGCTGGATGATCTCGAAGAAGATCGGGCCAAACAGGTTCTCGGTGAAGATCTGCAGCAGCAGGCCTTCCTCGCCGACATTGCCGTCCAGCAGGATGCGGTTCTTCTTCAGACGCTCCAGATCCTCGCCGTGGCCCGGCACGCGCTTGTCGACCAGCTCGTAATAGGTCTCGATAGTGTCCTGCAGCTTGACGCCCCGGGCGCGCAGCTTCTCGACGGTCTCGTAGATATCGGGCGTGGTCAGGGCCAGGTGCTGGATGCCTTCGCCATTGTACTGGCGAATGAACTCCTCGATCTGGCTCTGGTCGTCCTGGCTCTCGTTCAGCGGGATGCGGATGGCCTTGTCGGGCGCGATCATCGCCTGGCTGAACAGGCCGGTCGCCTGACCCTTGATGTCGAAATACTTCTGCTCCTCGAAGCCGAAGACATCGCGATAGAAGGTCGACCAGGTGCGCATCTGGCCGCGCTTGACGTTGTGGGTCAGGTGATCCAGCAGATCCAGGCCGACATTGTTCTTGGCCTCGGCCAGGGCCGCGCCGGGCACTTGGTCCCAGCTGTCATAGATCGTGCCCAGATCGCCATGGCGCTCGACCAGATATAGCATCGAGCCGCCGATGCCCTCCAGCACCCGCGCGCCCTCGCCCAGCACGGTCTTGCCGGCGTCGGCGGCGACCGCGCCGCGCTTCAGGGCTTCCGCATAGGCAGCTTCGACGTCACCGACGCGGAAGGCCATGCCATTGGCCGAGGGCCCGTGGGCGGCGCGGAATTCGGCGACCTGGCCGGTAGCCTCCTCATTGACCAGCAGGTTGATGCGGCCCTGCTTGTAGCGGGTCACGGCCTTGGTCGGATGGGTGCTGGCGGGCACGAAGCCCAGCGCCTCGAACAGCGCCTTCATGGCGGCGGGATCGGGGCTGGTGAACTCGACAAACTCGAAGCCGTCGAGGCCGAGCGGGTTTTGGGCGGTCATGGACATCGAGAAACTCCCAGAACTCAGCGAGCGAGCGCCGCCGGCAGGGCGGCGATCAGGCGGTCATTGTCGGCCGGACGGCCGATGGTGATGCGAACCCATCCGCCGGCGACGGGCGTCGGACGAATGATAAGCCCGTCCCGAAGCAAACGCTCCGTCGTCGCCTGAGGCCCGGCCGGCGAGCGCAGGAAGACGAAATTGGCCTGGCTGCTGGTGCGCTCGACGCCCAGAACGTCCAGCGCCGCCTCGACCCGACCTCGTTCGGCGATGGTCAGCGCGACGGTGCGCTCAAGATGCTCGACATCCGCCAGGACAGCCAGAGCCGCGGCCTGCGAAATGGCCGTGACATTGAAGGGGGGGCGCAGGCGATCCAGATAGCCGACCAGCTCGGCCGACGAGGCGATCCCATAGCCCACGCGCATGCCGGCCAGGCCATAGGCCTTGGAGAAGGTCCGCGCCGACACCCAGGGCCCGCCCCAGGCCTCCAGCAGGGCGAAGGTGTTGAACGCCTCGTGATACTCGCGGTAGGCCTCATCGATGAAGACCATCGTCGAGCGCGGGGTGACGGCCAGGATTTCACCGATATCGATGCCTGTCAGGGCGTTACCGGTCGGATTGTTGGGCGTGCACAGCACGAGAAGCTTCGGGCCCTTGGCCGCCTCGACCTTGAAGGCCTCGACGTCGAGGTCGAAATTGGCCAGGCGCGGCACATCGACGATGGCCGCCTCGGCGCATTTGGCGAAGATCTCGTAGGCCGGGAAGGTCGGGGTCGACAACAGGATCGTCTCGCCCGGGGAGATCACAGCGCGGAACAGGTAGTCGATCAGGGCTTCGGACCCAGGCGACACCACGATGCGCGCCGGATCGACCGCCAGATGCAAGCCCAGGGCGTCGCGCAGGGTCTCGCAGTAGGGGTCGGGGTAGATTTCCGGCGACGCCAGCGCGGCCTGGACGGCGTCAGCCACCGTGGGGCTGGCGCCCAGCAGGTTCTCGTTGCTCGCCAGTTTCGACAGATCGCTGCGGCCCGCGCGACGCCCCGCTTCGGCCAGGGTCATGCCGGCCTTGTAGGCCTGGACGGTCTCCAGCGCGGCGCGGACGGGCGACGGCATCGCGGACGCGAGGGGCTTTTGGTCCACAACCAGCATGAATACCGCTCCTCGAATGAACAGCGGTCAGGTTAGCGTGAGAGGAAAGTCAGAACCTGTCGATGATGACCGAGAGAACCCCCATCGCCGTCACATTATGCCAATATCGACCTCGCACGCGACGCCACCTACCTGTTCGGTCAGTCGATGTAGTCCAGCGGCAGGGCGGGCGAGTCCTTGATCGTATCCAGCACGAAGCTCGACTGGATGCCTTTGACGGCGGGCATCTTTAGCAGGCGTTTCATGGTGAAGTCGGCATAGGCGTCCAGATTGGGCGCCACGACGCGCAGCAGATAGTCGTAGCCGCCGGTCATGGCGTAGCAGCCGACCACCAGGGGTTCGCGCAACACGGCTTCCTTGAAGGCTTCGGCGGCGGTTTCGCTGTGACGATCGACCTGCACCTCGACATAGGCCAGCAGATCCAGGCTGGCCTTGCGGCGATCCAGCAGGGCCACATAGCCGGAGATCAGGCCCGACGCCTCCAGTTGCTTTACCCGTCGCAGGCAGGGGCTGGGTGACAGCCCGACCCGTTCGGCGAGGTCGACATTGGAGATCTTGCCGTCCTCCTGGAGGATCTGCAGAATCTTGCGATCGGCGCGGGTGAGCTTCATCGTGACCGGTTCTCAGGCGATATTGGCACGATATAGCAATCCGTCCCCTTCAGTGAGGATCAACGCAAAACGCCCCGGAGTTTCCTCCGGGGCGTTTCGAAGTTCACGAGCCTATCGAGCTTTTCAGTTCGCCAGGCGACGCAGGAACGAGGGTATCTCCAGATCCTCGCCTTCGTCGATCTGCTGCGATTCCAGCGGCTGCATGGCGGGGCGGGCGCTGGACGTCGTGCGAGCCTGCGGCTGTTGCGCGGGTTGCTGGTCGTAACGTTGGCGGCCACCGCCAAACAGGCTCATCCAGCCACCGGACTTTTGCGGCCGGCGGTCATCATAGTGCTGCTCGGTGTAGAGCGGCGCGTCATCGGCTTCCTCGACCAGCGGATCGACGATGCGCGTGACGGTGCGCGGCGCGGGTTGCGTGATGCGCGGCTCTGGCTGCTGCACCTCGGCGACGGCGGGCTCCTGGTAGTAGAGATCGGCCTGCGGCTCTTCGGCGACGATCTGAGGCTCGGGCTCATAGGCGGGCTCGGGCGCGTAAGAGGTCGGCTGGGCCGAGGGACGGTCCATCGGACGAGCTTCGTAGCGCGAGGACACGCGCTGGGCAGGCTCGGGCTGCGGCGCGGGACGGGCGGTTTCAGCGATCAGCGGCGCCGCCGTGGTGTTGCGGGCGACAGGCTTGGGTTCGATCTGGGCGATGGAGGCGCCGTCCATGCCGGTGGCGACCACCGAGACGCGGATCACGCCTTCCAGCGACGGGTCGAAGGCGGCGCCGAAGATGATGTTGGCTTCCGGATCAACCTGGTCGGAGATGGCGTTGGCCGCCTCGTCGACTTCCAGCAGGGTCATGTCCATGCCGCCGGTCACGTTGACCAGCACGGCCTTGGCGCCCTTCAGCGAGACTTCGTCCAGCAGCGGGTTGGCGATGGCGTTCTGGGCGGCCATCAGCGCGCGGTCTTCGCCGGTGCCCTCGCCGGTGCCCATCATCGCCTTGCCCATTTCGGTCATGACCGTGCGGACGTCGGCGAAGTCGAGGTTGATCAGGCCCGGCAGGACCATCAGGTCGGTGATCGAGCGAACGCCCGAGTGCAGGACCTGGTCGGCCATGCCGAAGGCTTCGGCGAAGGTGGTGCGCTCGTTGGCGACGCGGAACAGGTTCTGGTTCGGAATGACGATCAGGGTGTCGACATAGCGCTGCAGCTCACCGATGCCGGCGTCGGCCAGACGCATGCGGTGACGGCCTTCGAAGTGGAAGGGCTTGGTGACGACGCCGACCGTCAGGATGCCGCGCTCGCGGGCGCACTTGGCGATGATCGGCGCGGCGCCGGTGCCGGTGCCGCCGCCCATGCCGGCGGTGATGAAGACCATATGAGCGCCATCCAGGTGCTCGCCGATCTCGGGGAAGCTTTCCTCAGCGGCGCTCATGCCCACTTCAGGGTGCGCGCCTGCGCCGAGGCCCTGGGTGACCTGCACGCCCAGCTGGATGCGGCGGTCGGTCTTGGCGAACTGGAGCTGTTGAGCGTCCGTATTGGCGACCACGAACTCAACACCTTCGAGGCCCGCCTCGATCATGTTGTTGACGGCGTTGCCGCCAGCGCCGCCGACGCCGAACACGACGATACGCGGCTTCAGTTCAGTGGTGCGTGGCGCGGAAAGAGAAATAGCCATTGGGACCCTCGCGACCTAAGCGCCGAAATCGTCAAACAGGACCCCGGCGATCAATCGCCGGGAACGCCTCGACGATCGGGTTAACAAAACAACCACCATCGTTAATCGGCGGTTAACTGCATAATATGAGTCGGGGACACGTCGAGCGCCGCCGGAGCATAAATCGCGCTCCATCAACAGAATCGCTTGGGACTCCAAGGGTTCCGCTGGGAATTCTCAGTTGATGCGACCGAACGCCGCTGGGATCTATTTGGCGGCGGATTGTTAGCTTAGCCACGCGCGGTGAGCGCCGCTGCGGCGACAACCGTTAAAGGTTGTCGCGCAACCAGGCGGCGGCCTTGGCCATCGGGCTAGCGTTGGGGTCGATCGGACGCTTGCGCAGGGCTGCCGCGGCCAGGGCCTTGGGCGAGACAACTTCGCGAGGACCGAAGGCCGAACGATGCAGCACGCCGGCGGCGGCGCAGAAGGCCGGCCCCGAGGCGGCGTCGGCCAGGTGCGGCACCCGACGCGGACGCCCCAGGCGGACTGGACGGTCGAACACTCGAACGGCGACCTCGCGCACGCCGGCCAGCTGGCTGGCCCCGCCCGTCAGGACGATGCCCGCACCCGGCTCGACCGGCGCGCCCGAAGCCTTCAGGCGCTCGCGCAGCAGTTCCAGCGTCTCTTCGACGCGCGGCTGGATGATGCCCTTCAGCAGGCTGCGCGGCGCGATGACCGGACCGGCGCCCGGATCGTCACCACGGGGCGGAGCCTCGAT
The DNA here is from genome assembly GCF_965279145.1 of Caulobacter sp. Lineage (NCBI taxonomy): Bacteria > Pseudomonadati > Pseudomonadota > Alphaproteobacteria > Caulobacterales > Caulobacteraceae > Caulobacter > Caulobacter sp. The sequence continues at coordinate 2,904,662 of NZ_OZ257139.1, read as the reverse complement.
CATTTCACGATCTTCGTTGGCCGAGGCGATGGCGCTGCCGTGCAGGGTCTTGATGCGCTCCGCGCCGGCGACCGAGGTCTGCAGGCCGCGGGCGATATCCTGAGTCACGTGCCCGCCGCCGACGGCCAGGCTGTCGACGTGGCAAAGCGCGCCGTTGTTGAACACCGCCACCGAGGTCGAGCCGCCGCCCATGTCGATGCAGACGGCGCCCAGGTCCATCTCGTCCTCTTCCAGGGCCGCGAGGGCCGAGGCGAAGGGCGCGGCGACCACGCCTTCGAACGAGAGGTGAGCGCGTTCAACGCAGTGGGCCAGGGTGTGAAAGATGTTCTCGTTGACCGAGACGACCAGCAGCTCCAGGCCCAGGGCGCGGCCGAACATGGCTCGCGGATCCCGAATGCCCTTCTGCCCGTCGACCGACCAGGCGATCGGCAGTAGGTGGATCGGCTTGCGACCGGGAATTCGGACCTGCGCCAGGGCCGAGGCGATGGCCCGAGACAGGTCGCCGTCGGCGATCGGCCGGGCGCCCAGCGACACCTGGGTATGGACGCGATGCGAAGCCAGCTGGCCGCCGGCCGTGCAGACGCTGACGCCCTGTACGTTGACGCCGGCCACGGTCTCTGCGCGTTCAACGGCCTGGGCGATGGCCTGGGCGGCCTCGTCCAGATTGACGATCGCTCCGCCGCGCACGCCACGCGACTGCACATAGCCGACGCCGGCCGTGGTCAGGGTGCGGTTGTCGCGATGGATCCCGTCCGCCTTCATGATGAAGCACGTGACCTTGGAAGCCCCCAGATCGACAGCAGCGAAGGCCGGCTGACGCACAAGCGTCGCCTTCAAGCCATCACGGGCCTGCTTTCGATCCTCCATTCGCGACATCGCTATCGTCACCTCAAAACCATCACGTTCACGCCCCACCGGCCACGGTCTGCCCAGGCAGAGCCGCGTCGCGGGGTCTTATCGCCACCATCTCGGGGTCGCGCAGATCAATACGCGCAAACCCCAAATCCAGGATTCGTTGGCGTTGGTCCAACTGATCCAGTTGAATCAGCGCGGATTCTTCGTCGATCGCCGGTAGCTGGATCAGCGAGCCGTCCTTCAGGCGCAGATCCCAGCGGCGATCATCGACGCGCACCATCGCTTCGAGCCGATCGCGCAGACGCGGACGGGCCGCGACGGCGGGCAGGATGGCGCCGGCGGCCTGATCGGCGCCCTGCCCCACCACCAGCGGCAACTGCGGGAAACGCGCGGCGTCCGCCTCGGAGATCACCCGCCCCTCGGCGTCGATGACCCGCATGCGGCCGCCGCTCTGCCACACGGCGATCGCGGGGCGTTCCTTGACGGCGATGACCACGGCGTCGGGCAGCAGCCGCACGACCTTGGCTTCCTTGACCCAGCCCACCGTCTCCACGCGCTGGCGGATGTCGGCCAGGCTCAGGCCCAGGGTCGGCTGGTCGAGATAAAGGCCCGAAGCGCGCATGATGTCGGCCTGGGCCGGCCCGGAGGCGCCTTGGATGTGTACGGTCCTGAGCTTGAAACCGGCGGTCGCGAACTCGCTGTCCACGCCCTGGCGCGCAGCCGTGACGAGGCGCTCGGCCCGATGGCCGGTCGCGAGCATCACCACAAGCCCAAGGCCGAGAGCCGCGCCGGCGACCCCCAATGCGAACGCGGGCGACAAACCCACACCCCTGGCGGCGCGCAACTTCGCGGCCGGCTGCGCGGCGTTGCGCGAAGCCGAACCCGTCTTCTTCGGACTTGCGGGCGCTTCGGCCCGAGGGCGCCTAGGCTTAGGCGATCCCCCCCGCACTACAGCGGGCATAAGCGTCCTCCACCATCCAGAGCACTAGTTGATCAAACGAAATCCCAACGTGGTCGGCTTGCTCGGGGGCGAGCGAAGTCGGTGTCATGCCAGGCTGCGTGTTGACCTCTAGAAGGACCAGAAGGTCGTTAATGTCGTCATAACGGAAGTCAGATCGGGTTACACCTTGGCAACCAAGAGCTGTGTGCGCCAGCTCGGCCATGCGCATGGCCCTATCCCTTACGCCATCGGGGATTGGGGCCGGCAAAACGTGGATAGAACCCCCCTCGGAGTACTTGGCTTCGTAGTCGTAAAAACCTGTGGACGAGCGAATATCGGTTACCGCCAGGGCCCTCGGACCATTTGCCTCACCCATCACGGCGACCGCCAGCTCCAGTCCGCGGATGTAGGGCTCGACCATCACCTCTTCGCCAAAGGTCCAGGACGGCGCGGCCAGTTCCTCGGGTGGACGGTTGGCGCCCTCGAAGACCAGGAACACGCCGACCGACGATCCCTCGGCGTTGGGCTTGACCACATAGGGCGGCGCCATCACGTGCTCGCGCGCCGCGTCGTGGCGATTGAACAGCCCGCCGCCGGGCACGATGACGCCCGCCGCGGCCAGCACGGCCTTGGCCTTGGCCTTGTCCATCGCCAGGGCCGAAGCCAGCACGCCTGAGTGGGTATAGGGCAGCTTGAGGGTCTCAAGCACGCCCTGGACGCAGCCGTCCTCTCCCCATTCGCCATGCAGGGCGTTGAAGACCATGTCCGGCGCGACCTTGGTGAGCACCTGGGCGACATCCCTGCCCGGATCGACGCGGGTGACCCTGGCCCCCAGCCGCTCCAGAGCGTCGGCGCACTCGCGCCCCGAGACGAGGCTGACCTCGCGTTCCGAAGACGGTCCGCCCAGCAGGACAGCGATATGGCGGCCGGAGAGAGGCAGGGTCATGGAGGGGCTCGACGAAGGAGGGAATGAGCCACTCCTAGTCAGACCGAGCGCCCCTGCCAATATTCCTTGTCATCCCGGCCGCGGCGTAGCGCGCCCAGCCGGGATGACAGTGAGGTCAGTGGCTCGCCGCCGCCGGGACCGCCGCCTTCAGCGCCCGGAAGTCGATGTCGCTGTCGGCCACCAGATAGATGAAGCTGGCCCACGCCGCGACGTTCTGCGCCAGCTGGACCGGGTCCACCTTGTTGAGGGTGTCGTCCATGGTGTGGTGGTAGTCGAAGTAGCGGCTGGCGTCCTGCTCCAGGCTGATCGACGGCACGCCCGCGCTTTCCAGCCCGGCGATGTCGGCGCCGCCGTGGGTCGAGGGCTCGCGGTCGAGATAGATCTTGAGCGGGGCCAGCACGCCCGCCGCAGTTCCGGCCAGCGGATGGGCGCCGCCGCCCGCAGGCAGCTTCAGGGCGTAGATGCGATCGGCGCCGCTGTCGCTCTCGCCGGCCAGAACGATCTTGGGAACCTCGGCCTTGTGGGCGTCGAGATAGGCCTCGGCCGAGCCGCCGCTCTCTTCCGAGCCGAACATCACCACGCGGATCGTGCGCTTGGGATGCTTGGGCAGGTCGCCGATCAGCTTGGCGGCGGCCGTCGTGATGGCCACGCCCGTGGCGTCGTCCAGCGCGCCAGTGCCGACATCCCAGCTGTCGAGGTGGCCGCCTATGACGATCACCTCGTCGGGCTTTTCAGAGCCCTTGATCTCGCCCGAGATATTCCAGGCCACGTCCTTGGGATCGAAGGTCGAGGCCAGCTTCAGCTTGATGCGCAGCGGACCCTTGGCGGCCAGGCGTTCCAGCTGCTCGGCCTCGGGCACGCCCAGGGCGGCGGCGGGGATGGTCACCACGCCCTCGCCGTTGGCGGTGACGCCGGTGTGCGGCACGGTCGAGTCCGAGGTCGAGATCGACCGGATCAGCAGAGCAGCGGCGCCGCGCTTGGCGGCCTCGACCGGACCCGAGCGGCGCGAGATGCCCGCCACGCCGTAGCCGGCGCCGTCCTGGGCGCGAACCATGGGCTGGGTGATGACGACGATCTTGCCCTTCAGCGCGCCGTCCGGCGCGGCGATCATGTCGGCATAGGTCTTGAACAGCGCCACGTCGGCCTCGATGCCGCCGGCCGGCGTCGGCAGGGTGCGGCCCAGGCCCACGATGGCCAGCTTCATCGGATAAGGGCCGACCAGCTCGGCGCTCTCCTCGCCGCGCGTCCAGGACGGCTTGGCGAATTCCTCGACCTTGATGTTGGTGAAGCCCAGCGCCTTGAACTTGGCCGCGCCCCAGTCCTTGGCGCGCTCCATGGCCGGCGAGCCGACCAGGCGCGGGCCGATATTGGTGGTCAGGTCCTCGGTGATGTCCCAGGCCAGATAGTCGCGAAGCGCCTTGTCGCGCAGGCCCTCGGCCGTCTTGACGTCTTGAGCGTGGGCGGTCCCGGCCATCAGGGCGGCAACGGCGGCGGCGGTCAGCAGGGAACGGAACATGCGCGGAGACTCTCCTGGGTTTCGCCTGTCATAGCATCGCGGCCGGCCGGGAAAAGTCAGCAATGCGCTGAACTATGCCGTTCTGCCGATCCGCTTGATTTCCCAGTCCAGCTGGATGCCCGTCTTGCTCAGAACATCGGCGCGCACCGCGTCGCCCAGGCCTTCCAGGTCGGCGGCCGTGGCCTCGCCGGTGTTGATCAGGAAGTTGCTGTGGAGGGGCGAGAACATCGCCCCGCCAAACGGCTTGCCGCGCCAGCCGGCCTCGTCGACCAGCTTCCAGGACGAGTGGCCCGGCGGGTTCTTGAACGTCGAGCCGCCGGTCTTTTCGCGGATCGGCTGCGTGGTCTCGCGGCGAGCGGTGATCTCGGCCATCCGGTCGCGCACGTCGGCCGGATCGTCGGGCGTTCCCCGAAACATCGCCTGCACCCAGAACATGCTGTTGGGTGGAACTTCCGTGTGCCGATAGGTGAAGCCGAAGTCCTCGTTGTTCCAGACCCGCATTTCGCCGGACCGGTCATAGCCCCAGGCGCTGACCAGGATGTCCTTGGTCTCGCGGCCATAGCAGCCGGCGTTCATGGTCAGGGCGCCGCCCACGGTGCCCGGGATGCCGACATAGAATTCCAGCCCCGTCAGGCCGGCCTTGGCCGCGGCCCGGGCGACCGAGGCGTCCAGCGCGGCCGGACCGGCGATGATCAGGTTCTCCTCGAGATCGACCGTGACCTCGCCAAACGCCCGCCCGGCGCAGCGGATGACCACGCCCTCGACGCCGCCGTCGCGGACGATGACATTGGAGCCCACCCCCAGCGCCTGAACCGGAACCTCGGGCGGCACGGCCTTGAGGAAATCGCGCAGGTCGTCGGCGTCGGCCGGCAGGAACAGCACCTCGGCCGGACCGCCGACGCGGAACCAGGTGAACGGGCCCAGCGGTTCGTCAAACAGCAGCTTGCCGCGAACGGCGGGGAGATGGGCTTTCCAGGTCATCGATACGTCTCCCCTTCTCCCCTTGCGGGAGAAGGTGTCAGCCGCAGGCTGACGGATGAGGGGTTTCTCGGCGTCGCCACGCGACCCCTCATCCGGCCGCTGCGCGGCCACCTTCTCCCGCAGGGGGAGAAGGGAGGGATCGAGGCGGATGTCACTTCGCCAGCGCTTCCAGCTGACCCGGCAGGGCATAGGCCCAGGTGGTGATGTCGCCGGCGCCCAGCAGCACGACGAGGTCGCCGCTGGTGGCTTCGGCGGCGATCAAGCGCGGCAGGGCCGTGGGGCTTTCCAGCGGCAGGGCCCGGCGGTGGCCGAACTTCTTGAGGCCTTCGACCAGGGCGTCGCGATCGATGCCCTCGATCGGCGCTTCGCCGGCCGTGTAGACGTCGGCGACGATGACGGTGTCGGCGTCGTTGAAGCACGAGCTGAACTCGGTCATCAGGTCGCGCAGTCGGGTGAAGCGGTGCGGCTGGACCACGGCGATCACCTTGCCTTGCGTGACGGCGCGGGCGGCCTTGAGCACGGCGGCGATCTCGACCGGGTGATGGCCATAGTCGTCGACCACGCGGACGCCATTGGCCACGCCGGTGGTGGTGAAGCGGCGCTTGACCCCGCCGAAGCTGGCGAGGCCCGCGCGGATGGCGTCGGGGCCGATGCTCAGCTCGCGGGCCACGGCCACGGCGGCGGTGGCGTTGAGCACATTGTGATGCCCGGCCATCGGCATCTTCAGGCCATCATAGCGCACCTGATCGCCGTCGCGGGGCGAGACGATGATGTCGAAGCTCGAACCGTCCGGCCCCATCTCGATATTGGAGACGCGCACCTCGGCCTGGGGATTGACGCCATAGGTCACCAGCCGCCGGTTCTCGATCCGGGCGGTCAGGGCCTGGACTTCCGGATGGTCGGTGCAGACCGCCGCGAAGCCATAGAAGGGGATGTTCTCGATGAAGTCCTGGAAGCCCTTCTTGACCGCGTCAAAGGTGCCCCAGTGGTCCAGGTGCTCGGCGTCGATATTGGTGACGATGGCCACGGTCGACTTCAGCTTCAGGAACGAGCCGTCGCTCTCGTCGGCCTCGACCACGATCCAGTCGCCCTCGCCCACCTTGGCATTGGTGCCATAGGCGTTGATGATGCCGCCATTGACCACGGTCGGGTCCAGGTCGCCAGCGTCCAGCAGGGCGGCGACCATCGAGGTGGTGGTGGTCTTGCCGTGCGTGCCGCCCACGGCGATCGAGAACTGCAGGCGCATCAGCTCGGCCAGCATCTCGGCGCGGCGCACGAGGGGAAGACGCTTGTCGCGGCCGGCCACCATCTCGGGATTGTCGGCCTTGACCGCCGTCGAATAGACGATGGCCGAGGCGCCCTCGACATGGGCCGCGTCGTGACCGATGAAGATCCGCGCGCCCAGCTTTTCCAGCCGCTCGGTATTGGCGCTGGCCTTGGCGTCGCTGCCCTGAACGGTGTAGCCGATGCGCAGCATGATCTCGGCGATGCCGGACATGCCGATGCCGCCGATGCCGATGAAGTGCACGGGGCCGAGTTCGAAGGGTACGGGGCGTCGACGCTGGATCATGAAGAGCCGATTAGACCATTTGCGCCGCCCGCGAAACGCCCTGTTGGCCGCGATGTTGTGGACGGGCCCCGCCCTCGCTCAGGCCCCCGCCGCGCCCGCGCCTCCCGCCGAGCTTGAGCTGCGCCTGGCCGATGTGGGCCGCTTCGCCGTTTTCGTCGACATCACCAGCGTCCATTGGACGGGCCGCGCCGCCCGGCTGCGTGTGCTGCAGGTCACCGAGGGCGGCTTCAAGGCCGGCGCCGACGAATACTGGGGCGGCTGGCGCCACGAGGTCATCGACTGCGAGGCCCGCAGCATCGCCCATGCGGGCTTTGGCAGCATCCGGGCCGGCGGCCGCGAAGGCCCCGTCACCGGCGACCAGCGCCCACCCGCCCCGATCCCGCCCGGCGGCGCCGACGACGCGGTGGCCAAGGTCATCTGCGACGGCTGGAAGCCCTTCGCCAGGGTTCCGCTGGCGACCAGCGTCGAGCAGGCGGTGGGACTGGCGAGGCCGCTGATCGAGACGGGGGCGGAGCCTTGAGAGACGCCCTCAGCTTTCAAAGACATCCATTGGGTCGTCGATGTCAAAGCTATTGTAATGAAAGAGGGTTAGCCCCTCCTCTTCCGCTACGCGGACAAGCCATATTCCAGCAATTCTCATCAAATAGAATGCAACTTGAATATCATCTGAGCCATTAGCTAAAAAAATATAATTTCGCCCAAATATTTCAACATTCAAAATTCCAGTCTGCCGTTCTATTGATTCGCCTTCTCCGACATCTAGATTAATCGGTTGGCCGAAATTGATGATGATGGACCCCACCCCCTCAACGCCATCGGAATCGATATAAGGGATGCGTCTAGGACCGAGTTTGAACGCGTTCATTTTATCCTCCTTCCGTCAAAGAGCGGGATGTTGACTGCGTCTATACCGTCACGAAGGCAAATCGCATGCCTTCTCATGGCCGATGACATGCATTCGCCATATATAGCACCCTTATGGGCTTTATCTTTTCCATACATGGCTGCATATGATGCGCATTTTATTTCGTCATTTATATATAGTTCGTCGCAATCATCCTCAATTGGGACAGAAGTTCTTCCTACCCCGGGACGCCATTTCTTTGTCCGCCTCTTCTTTTTCGCACCGCCAGTAACATCCGTCACAGTCAGCGATAGTTCGGGCGCTGGAAGCTTCAAAAACGGCGTCTTCGCCCGCCCCGTCGTGATCCGATCAAACTCGCCGACCTGACGAGAAATCGCGACGCCTCCAGCAAGGGCGGGCAAGCCTGCAGCCCTCAGTGTAGCCGGGACTGCGGCTGGATGCCTGATGACCGTACGGACAGCTTGCGGCAATAGCTGCTTAGTAGGTTTAGGGCTCACGCGGGGCAGCTTTCGCACGCTCGCGCCCCCGCCGCCCCGCCCGGTATCGACCCACTGGCCGCCGTTGGAACTCCCCACCGGCGCGCGCGGCTGGTTGGGATCAAACTTCGTTTCCAGATTCCGGATCGCCTGCCGCAGCACTTCGGCCGCTGCGTCGCTCCGGAATTTACCTAATGCGCTTTCAAGATCACCAGACGTCATCGTCCTCTCCGCAGGGGGCATGGCGCCTTCAACAGGCGCACAGGTTCGCAGCCTCGCCGGTCTGACCGGCGAGTTGGGGAGGCGGCGGAGCGTCCGGGCCAGGCCCGGAGGAGTGTAGTTGGAGTACCGTTTCGGCCGTGGCCGGAGCGCTCCGCACGGTTGTTTTCCCTCTGGCCGGCACGCGCGGGTCTCGTTCAACCCTTTGCACCACATCCGGGCTTGCCCTCCTCGCGACGGACCCAGCCTTGGGCTGCAGCCACGCCGATTCCGGAGGACCCGGAACGAACCTTCGGACGGGCGGAGACTTTGGCCTTCCTCCGATGGACAGGTTTACGTCCCCTGTCCTCACTTTAAGCCGGCCGGCGCGGACATCGTCCGACCGGTGGCCCCGCACAACCGCCCCCACCGCCCGTCAGGTCGCCAGCTGGACGCCCTCCCCTTGCGATGAAGCGAGGAGAATTATGCGGCCGTTTTTGGGGGTGTTGCGTCGATTTTGCATCGTGACGCTGGGTGGCAGAGTCAGGGCGTTGAATTTGTTGGGGTGGAGGGGCGTGGATGCCCGAGCGGGAACGGGGATTGCCGCCCGGCGCTGCGACGCCCGATTTCGGATCAGGGCTCCTGCGCCGACAGGCCCTTCTCCGTCTGAATGACGGGTCGAAGAGAGCCGTCTGGATTGTAGTCAAGACGCTCGACCGTCACCGCCCGGCGCCCGATGGCGCCGTTTTGATCGCCGATGGACAGCGCCGCGTTGTGAAGGAAAATGTACCAGTCACCTTTGAACTCGACGATGCCGGGGTGAATTGTGAAGCTGTATTTGCCCGCGCCCGTGAGCTCTCCCCGATAGGTCCACGGGCCAGTGATGGCCGGGGCCGTCGCATAGGAAACATGCTCGTCGCGCTGGGTGGTGCGGTCGAGTGAAGCGTAGGTGAGATAGTACAGGCCACCGCGCTTGTGCAGCCACGGCCCCTCCTCGAAATGTGGCGGCGTGATTTCCGTGATCGGACCATCGATCTCGATCATGCTTGGCTTGAGTTTCGCGATGTAGGCTTGGCGATTGCCCCAGGCGATCCAGGTCGTCCCATCATCATCGGTGAAGACCGTGGGATCAATATCCTCCCAGCTATGCGTCCCCTTGGGCGTCATTTCGTTGGTGATCAGGGCGGATCCTCGCGCGTCGACGAAGGGGCCCGTCGGCCGGTCGGACACCGCCACGCCAATGGCCTTTCCGGGGTGAGTGTCGTCGTGCTCGACTGCGGCGTAGAAGTAGAACTTTCCGTTTTTCTGGATGGCCTGCGACGCCCAGGCGTCCTTTTTGGCCCACTTGAAGTCTGTCGCCTTCATGATCGGCGGGTAGGACGTCCAGGTCTTCATGTCCGTCGTGGAGTAGACCAGCCACTCGCGCATATTGAACATTTCATCGCGCTGGGCCTCGTCGTGACCGACATACAGAAACAGACGATCGCCCAAGACCAGCGGAGCGGGGTCGGCTGTAAACCTGTCTCGAAAGAGCGGGTTCGAACCCGGTTCGATCCCCTTGCCGCCGCTCGGCTCTGAAGGCGAGGCGACAGACACCATCGCGGCCAGCGCAAGCGCTATCCAGCCCAAACCCATCTTCGTATTCCTCCCAGAGCGCGCAGATATTACTCAGACAAAATTGAGCGTCAATCGCGCAAGCTGCGAGACATACCAACGTCGCACAAGGCGAGGTGGGTGACATCGATTCCTCCTCTCGCCCAGCAATTGCGAGCCATATCTCGGCCATCCGGCTCCAGTGCCTGTTGCGAGACGCACAGAGTTAGCGCTACCATTACTCTGACATGGGATAGCCTGAGATCTCACGCGCCATGACGTCGGCGGCTTTGAGTTTCCACGGCGCTTGAGCGCGACGCTGAACCCGGGACGCTGGCGCATCGCTCCCGCGTTTCGTCGGCACGATCATGACGGCCGTCGGTAAGACCAAAAACAAAGGGAGAAACGCCTTGAGACACCATGACGCCATTCAGTCCAAATGCCGAAGCCGGACCTTTCGCACGGGCCTGGCCGGCCTGACCCTGACCCTGACCCTGACATTCGGCTTGGCCACGGGGGTCCGGGCGCAAAATGACAAGATGACGCCCATCCCCGTCCCGGCCCAGCCGACCGCCATCGTGCTCGATACGGGAACCCTGCCTGGCCCGACCTCGCCGGAATCCTGGCACCGCCAGTACAACAGTGTCTTTGCCCGCAATGTCACGGTGGCGACGCTTACGCCGTTCCTTCCGGATCCGGCCAAGGCGACTGGAGCGGCGGTCATCGTCGCGCCCGGCGGCGGATTTCGCACCCTGTCGATGGAGAACGAGGGCTGGGATGTCGCCCGGGCGCTGGCCGACAAGGGCGTGGCCGCTTTCGTGCTCAAATACAGGCTAAATCCAACGCCGGCGGACATGCCCGGCTTCGAGCGCTCGATGGCGGAGATGTTTTCAGCCACAGCGCAGAGACCCCGCCCCGATCCACAAGCCGCGCTCGCAGGCCTGGCCCCGCAAATCGCCGACTCTCGCGCGGCGTTCGCGCTCGTTCGGAAGAAAGCGGCCGAATGGCGGGTCGACCCCGACCGCATCGGCATGGTGGGCTTTTCCGCCGGCGCCATGCTGACCCTGGCCACCACCCTGGCGGGAGAGGACGCCAAGCCTGCGTTCATCGGCCTGATCTATGGCCCGCTCACCGCCGTGGCCACGCCCGCCGACGCCCCGCCGATGTTCGTGGCGCTCGCCGCCGACGATCCCTTCTTCGCCAACAGCGGCTCAGGACTAATCGACAGCTGGCGAGCCGCCAGGCGTCCGGTCGAGTTTCACCTCTATGAGCAAGGTGGGCATGGGTTTGGGATGTACCAGAAGACCACGACCAGTACGGGCTGGTTCGACGCCTACATTCGCTGGATCGGTATGCACGGCCTGTTGAAGCCGAAGTCGTAGAGGCTCGCAATGGCCGCGCGCTTCAGGGTAAGGGATCGCAGGTAACCTGTCCGGACGGGCCTGAGAGCCCCCTCACCCGGCCCTTCGCCCCCCCCCCTCTCCCGCAAGGGGAGGGCAAGAGCCCTGACGCTCCGGCTACTTGAACAGGTCCGCGGGCGCCTTGGCGTCGCCCGGCGTGTATTCGTAAATCGACACGCCACGCGCCTCGGCGTCACGCATCAGCACCTCGCCGCTCAGACGCATGGCGCGGGAGAGCGCCACGATGTGGTCTTCGCCGATGCCGCGCAGTCTGTGCCGTTCGCCCAGGAACGTGAAAGACGCACTCGCCCAGTGCGTCTCGCAGGTGTCGCAATAGGGCGCCGGCTCGACGGTGTGCGCCAGCTCGAAGCGGATCGGCAAATCCTGCTCTTCGCCGTCGGCGCCCTGAAAGTGGACGACCCGGGCCGCGAAATATTCGAACGGTACGGCGTCCCAGTCGCACATGCAGCTCCCCCTCGCCCGGCCGATCTCAACCTAGAGCAACGAGAACAAAATAGCAACTCTTGAGTGCGTTAGCCCCCCCGCCGTGCGCTCCACCAGATCCGCCAGCCGTTCGGCCGCGTCGGGCGTGGCCACGCTGCGCGCGCCGTCGGCCATGCGGGCCAGGCGCTCGGGGTTCTTGAGCAGGGCGTTGAGGGCGCCGGCCATGGCGTCGACGGTCAGTTCGTCTTCCAGGCACACGGCCGCGCCGCCGGCTTCTTCAAGAAGGCGGGCGTTGAAGCGCTGGTGGTCGTCGGCGGCGATCTTCAGGGGGACCAGGATCGAGGGGCGGCCGGCGACGGCCAGTTCGGTGCAGGTCGAGGCGCCCGAGCGGCCGACCACCAGATGGGCCTGGCGCAAATAGCCGGCCATGTCGCGGAAGAAGGGCGCGACCTCGCAGTCGACCATGGCGTTGCGATAGACCTTGCGGGCGTGCTCCATGCTCTCGGCGCGGGCCTGCTGGAAGACCTTCAGGCGCCCGCGCATCTCTTCGGGCAGCTTGGCGATGGCCTCGGGGATCAGCTCCGACAGCAGGCGCGCGCCCTGGCTGCCCCCGGTGACCAGGATGCGCAGCTGCACTTCCGGCGGCAGATAGGGGACGTCGAACAGCGCGCGCACCTGGGGGCGCACGGGGTTGCCCACGACGTGGGCGCGGGCCTTGACCCGTCCGGGGGCCATTTCCAGCGTCGGGAAAGCGCAGGCCACTTCTGTGACGCGGGAGGCCAGGAAGCGGTTGACGCGACCCAGCACCGCGTTCTGCTCGTGGATCACCGTGGGGCGGCCCTGGCTGAGGGCGCCCAGCAGGGCGGGCAACGCGGGATAGCCGCCAAAGCCCACCACCACCGCCGGGTCCAGGCGCTTGAAGGCGCTGCGGGCCTGCAGCACGCCCTGGGCGACGACGAAGCCGGCCTTGATCATGCCGATCGGGTCGCCGGCCTTGGCGGTGGCGGCCGACAGGGCCAGACGCTCCTGGGCCGGGAACTTGTCGGCATAGAGCGCGCCGCGCTCGTCGGTGGCCAGCACCACGCGCCAGCCGCGCGCGGCCAGGGTCTCGGCCAGGGCCTGGGCGGGAAACAGATGGCCGCCGGTTCCCCCGGCGGCGACGACGACAAGCTTGTTCATGTCAGGCGAACGAACCGCCCTGGGCGAACTCGCCCGTGGGTCCGTAGGCGCCCGGCCGCTTGCGCAGCAGGGCCAGGGCCAGGCCCAGCGTCAATCCCATGGCCAGCATCGAAGATCCCCCGTAGCTGATGAACGGGAGCGTCATGCCCTTGGTCGGGATCATGTTCAAGTTCACCGCCACATTGATCATCGCCTGCTGGCCCACCAGCACGAACAAACCGGCCGCCGCGACCTGCTCGAAGGTGTCCGACAGCTTCATGGCCTTGTAGAGGCCGCGCACCACCACGAAGGCGAACAGGCTGATCAGGGCCAGCGAGAAGATCAGGCCGTATTCCTCGGCCGCCACCGAATAGATGAAGTCGGTGTGCAGGTCGGGCACGTGGCGCTTCATGACGCCCTCGCCCGGTCCGCGTCCAAACAGGCCGCCGGCCCGGATGGCCTCGGCGGCGCGGGTGATCTGGTGGGTGTCGGCCTGGTCGGGGCTGAGGAACTTCTGCACGCGGGCATGCACGTGGGGGAAGACGAAATAGGTCGACATCAGCCCGCCAACGGCCACCACGCCCAGTCCCATGATCCAGCTGATCGGCACCCCGGCCATCCAGAACGCCGCCCCGAAGGCGACGGTGATCAGCACGGTCTGGCCCACGTCGGGCTGGATCAGCAGCAGGCCCACGGCGATGAAATACAGCAGGAAGGCGATGGAGACCCCGGGCACGCCCTCGCCCTTCTGGCCCTCGGCGAACATCCACGAGACCAGCACGATCAGGGCCGGCTTCATGAACTCGGACGGCTGCAGGGTGAAGCCGCCGAACTGCAGCCAGCGGGTGGCGCCCTTGGCGTTGTGGCCGATGAACGGCAGGGCGATCATGATGCCGATCGCCACGATATAGATGAAGAAGGCCGCGCGCCGCACGCCCCGGGGCGACAGCATCGACACCGACAGCACGATCATCGCCGACATCGCGGCGAACAGGCACTGGCGGATGGCGAAATGGAACTGGTGCTCGATGCCCATCCGCTGGGCCGCCGCCGGGCTGGAGGCGAATGACAGCAGCACGCCCAGCGTGACCAGCAGGGCCGTGGCGCCCAGCAGCCAGCGGTCGGTGGTCCACCACCAGATGCCGATCGCGGTGCGGTCGGTTCTGGCGAAGGCGTGGGTGGTCTGGGTCGACATGGGCGGAGAGTCGGACCGCAGGGTTAATGGAAGGTTGCTTGACCGTCGCCGCATGGTGGACATGCGGCGAAAGCCCGCGGAAAACCGCCGTCAGACCGGCTGGCGGTCGGCTACGCCTTCTGCTCGACGATCCACGCCTCGATGCGCTGCTCCAGCACCGCCATCGGCAGGGAGCCGTGCAGCAGCACCGCGTCATGGAATTTCCGCTCGTCGAACCGCTCGCCCAGCGCCGTCTCGGCGCGACGGCGCAGCTCCAGGATCTTCAGCTCGCCGACCTTGTAGGCCAGGGCCTGGCCCGGCCACGACACATAGCGGGCCAGCTCGACCTCGATATTGACCGACGACAGGGCGGTGTTGTCGGTGAAGCAGGCCCGGGCCTGTTCCAGGCTCCAGTGCTTCCAGTGCAGGCCGGTGTCGGCCACCAGCCGGCAGGCGCGCCACATCTCGTAGGACAGCCGCCCGAACAGCTCATAGGGGTCGCGATAGATCCCCATCTCCTCGCCCAGCCATTCCGAATACAGGCCCCAGCCTTCGCCATAGGCGTTGAAATAGAGGCTCTTGCGGAACTCCGGCGTGTCGGTCTGCTCCTGGGCCAGGGAGGTCTGGATGTGGTGACCGGGCGCGCCCTCGTGCAGCACCAGGGCCGGCAGCTCATACAGCGCCCGCTGGTCGAGGTCGGAGGTGTTGATCATCAGGCCGCCGGCGCGCCCCACCTTGGGATCGCCGCCGAAATAGCGGCCGGTGGTGTAGCCCTTCTCGATGCTGGCTGGCACGGGGCGCACGCCATAGGTCAGGCGCGGCAGGGTTCCGAAATGCGCAGGTAGCTGATCGTCGGCGCGCTTGGCGATCTCGCTGGCCTTCTCCAGCAGCTGCTGGCGGCTGGTGGCGTAGAAACGCGGGTCCTTGCGCAGATAGGCGATGAACTCGGGCAGGGTTCCCTTGAAGCCCGTCTGCTCCATCACCGTCTGCATCCGGGCCCGGATGCGCCGGACCTCGCCCTGGCCCAGGTCGTGGATCTGGTCGGGGGTCAGGCTGGTGGTCGTGTGACGCCGCACCAGGAACGCATAATAACGCTGGCCGTCGGGCAGGTCGGACGCCGCCAGGCTGGTCGCCGCCTTGGGCAGGTATTCGCTCTCCATGAAGGCGACAAAGCGCGCGCGGGCCGGGGCGATCCGGGTGGCCAGGATCGTTTCGCCTTCCGCGATCAGGGCGGCCTTGCGGTCTTCCGGAACCCCGACCGGCAGGGCGCGCAGCGGGGCCAGCAGCGGCTCGTCGGCGACCGGGGTGGCGGCGGCGCGGCGAGCGCGGTCCAGAACCGACCAGGCGGTCGGGACGGCCTGGACGAAGCCGCTCCGGATCCCGCGCCGGGCGTTGGCGATATTGGCGTCGTACCACTCGGGCGCGCGGGCGATCAGCTCCAGCCACTTGCGGGCCTCGGCCTCGTTCTGCAGCCTCATGCCGTTGGCGCGATACAGCAGGCTGACGTCGAAGCCGCCGTCGCTGGAGAACGGCATCCGCGACTCGTCGAACGCCAGGCCTTCGATCCGCTCGTCCAGCGTATAAACGAGGATCTGGGCGGTCAGGCGTTGTTCCGGGGTCAGGCGCGCCAGATCGACCCCTGAGAGCAAGGCCCTGGCCTGGATCAGCCTAGCCTTCCGCTCCGCGTCGGCTTTCTGGCCCACGGCGGGCAGGCGCCAGCGACCCGCTGCGTCGCCCCCGCCGTCATCATCCTCGCCGCCCGCATTGGCGGCCTCATAGGCCTTGACCGCCTGGGCCAGACCGTCGCCGGCGACCGGAGCGGCCGCGGCCGAACCCGTCATCAGGGCGACGGCCAGCAGACCGGAGACAGCCCCGCGCGATGGACGATGATCAAGCATTGGGAATCCCCCCGGGAAGGCCGACGGGGACCGGTTAGATCAGGAATCAGCGCGACGCCAAAGTCCGGGCGAAGGACCGGTGGCGTCGGTTTCAACGATGTCCTGGAACTTGTGAGAAATTGGAGCGGGCGAAGAGATTCGAACTCTCGACCCCAACCTTGGCAAGGTTGTGCTCTACCACTGAGCTACGCCCGCATCCGGATTTCTCGGGTCTCGTTCCATTCTTCCAGAGTGGAGGAATGGAGCGGGCGAAGAGATTCGAACTCTCGACCCCAACCTTGGCAAGGTTGTGCTCTACCACTGAGCTACGCCCGCATCGTGGAAGCGAAAGAACCGCCCCGCGACGAGGAGGCGGCTTATGGCAGAGCGATCCGGCCTTGGCAAGCGCCCTTTGAGGGGTTGCGGAGCGGGATTTTTCGGGGGCTCATTCAGCCCCTATCGCATTGGGGTGGCGGAGTTTCGATCTTGCGTCTGTTCGTGTTTGGCCTGGGCTATGTGGGGACGGCTTTCGCCCAGGCCCTGCGAGCCAGAGGCTGGGATATCGCCGCCTCGGCGCGGTCGCCGCGGCAGGCCGAAGCCTTGCGCGCGGCCGGGATCACACCGGCCGATCCTGACGACAAGGACGCCATGAGCGCGGCCCTGACGGGCGTCAACGCCGTGCTGATCACCTCGCCGCCCGGACCGGACGGCTGCTTTGCGCTGGAATCGGTGATCCCCGCCCTCGCCCAGGCCCAGGCCTTCCCCGACTGGATCGGCTATCTGTCGACCACCGGCGTCTACGGCGACTTCGAGGGCCGCTGGGTGTTCGAGACCTCGCCGCTGAAGGCCCAGTCGGTGGAAGGCGCCCGCCGGGTCGGGGCCGAGCGCGACTGGCGCCAGGTCGGGCGCGGCATGGGCCTGACGGTCACCACCTTCCGCCTGCCCGGCATCTATGGCCCCGGCCGAAGCGCGCTGGACCGCCTGCGGGCCGGCGAAGGTCGCCGGATCGTCAAGCCAGGCCAGGTGTTCAGCCGCGTCCACCTGGACGACATCGTCTCGGGTCTGCTGGCCTCGCTGGACCAGCCCCGGGCCGGCGGCATCTATAATCTGTGCGACGACGAGCCGGCCCCGCCGCAGGATGTCATGGAATACGCCGCCCGGCTGCTGGGCGTCCCCGTGCCGCCGGACCTGCCGTTCAACACGCTCGGGATGTCGCCGGCGACGCGCCGCTTCTACGCCGAGAACAAGCGCGTCTCGAACGCCCTGGCCAAGGCCGAGCTGGGGTGGCGGCCAGCCTATCCGACCTATCGCGAGGGGTTGAAAGCGATCCTTGAAGGCGGTGGCTGACGGTCCGCACGACTCCGGGATCCGGGATGCCGCGCCACATTAAATAAAATTCAGGCGCCTCCATTGGCCGCCTTTGAGGCCTCTAAGGTTGAGTAGCCATCGAGAGCGCCTCATGTTTCGCCCCATACGCCAGCCTTTCCTTCGTCTTGTGATCGCGAGCGCCGCTGCGCTGGTGATGAGCGCGGGCGCCGCGCAGGCGCAGGACTATCGGCCCAGCTTCCATCCCGACACGCTGAAGGGACCGCCCGCCGGCAAGGTCAATGAAGTCCTGGTGCTGGGCACCACCCACCTCTCCGGCCTGCCCAAGACCTTCGACATGGCGCTGCTGGCCCCGCTGGTGGATCGTCTGGCGGCCTGGAAGCCTACCGGCATCGCCACCGAAGACCTGTCGGGCCTGCAGTGCGACGCCTTGCGGCGCTATCCGGCCCGCTACGCCGAGACGGTGAAGACCTACTGCTACGATCCGACAATGGCGGGCCAGGCCGTCAGCCTCGACGTGCAGGCGGCCAACGCCGAGGCCGAGCGCCTGCTGGGCGCCTGGCCCGCCCAGCCCACCGCCGCCGAGCGGCGACATCTGGCGGCCGTGTTCATGGCGGCCGGCGAGCGAAACTCGGCCCTGGTGCAATGGCTCCGGTTGCCGCAGGCCGAACGCGTTGCCGGCGACGGCCTCAACGACGCGCTGGCGACCTATCTGGAATCCTTCAAGAGCCGCCGCAACGAGTCCACCCTGATCGCGGCCGTGCTGGCCGCCCGCCTGGGCCACGAACGCCTGTGGAGCGTCGATGACCACTCGGCCGACACCCCTGACAGCAACGACCCGGTCGAGCAGAAGGCCTGGGAGGCCGCAATCCTGAAGGCGTGGGACAACCCCTACAGCCACGCCCGCCGGGCCGAGAACGAGCGCCTGCAATCCGACCTGGACAAGCCGGACGGCGTGCTGAACCTGTACCGGGCCTACAACAGCGCCGACGCCCAGATGATGGCCTTCAAGGGCGACTTCGGCGCGACGTTGGTCGAGCCGTCGCCGCAGGGCTTCGGCCGGCGGTATCTGGGCTATTGGGAAACCCGCAACCTGCGCATGGTCGGCAATATCCGCGACGTGCTGGGCCAGCATCCAGGCATGCGGATGCTCGCCATCGTCGGGGCGTCGCACAAGGGCTACTACGAGGCCTATCTGAACCAGATGCACGACGTGCGCCTGGTCAGCGCCGACGCCGTGCTGCGCTAGGATGGCTTGAGGGGCGACGGGTCGAAAGCGGGCCAGGGCAAACACGACCCGGCCCGCAGCCGCCTACTCCTCGTCCGGCCCGATATCGGCCGCCGCCCAGGCCGCCGCCGAGGCCAGGCTGGCGCCCCGGGCCCGCGCCGCTCGCGCCAGACGGCGCGCCACCGGATCGTCGTCCACCTCGACCAGGGACCGCGCCTCGATCACCGCCGCGACCAGCCGCTCCAGGTCCTGCGGCCGCGACAGGCGATGGTCGCCGTCCTTGATCAGGGTGAAGACGACGTCGTCGCTCTTCAGGGAATTGGCCAGTTCCAGCGCATGGGTCCACGGCACATCCGGATCGGCCCCGCCTTGCAGGACACGAACCGGAACGTCGATCGGAACCTCGCCCTGCAGGATCGACCACCGCGCGCCGTCTTCCAGCAGTTCGCGCGTGATCGCATAGCCGCCGTCGTCATACTCGGAAGGCCGGATCCAGAAGCCGTCCCTGGCGATGGCCGCCCTGGCCTCGTCCGATAGCTCCGGCTCCATCAGCTTCTCGGTGAAGTCAGGAGCGGGGGCGATCAGAACCATGGCCTTGACCCGATCAGGCCGGGCGATCGCCGCCAGACACGCGATCCAGCCGCCCATGGACGAGCCGACCAGCACCAGCGGCCCCTCGGTCAGCTCGTCGATCACCGCCAGGGCGTCCTCACGCCAGCGGCTGATCGTGCCGTCGCGAAACGGGCCGTCAGACTCGCCATGGCCGAAATAGTCGAAGCGCAGATAGGCCCCGCCCGTCGCCTCGGCCTGCTCGGCCAGGACCTGGGCCTTGGTCCCCGTCATGTCGGAATGGAACCCGCCCAGCCACACGACGGTGGGGCCCTCGCCCCTCACCTGGCGATAGGCGACGCGGTTTCCTTCGGTCCTGGCCAGAAACTCTGGGTATTCGGTCATGGCGCGGCCTCGATCCATTCGCTAACTAAGCTCGTCGTTTCAGCCGAGAGTCGCGTGACCGACCTACCCGCCGATTTTACCCTGCTGCAGGTCACCCCCGAACTCGAGACGGGCGGCGCCGAACAGACCACGATAGATGTCGCCCATGCGGTCGTGACGCAAGGCGGCAAGGCGCTGGTCGCGACCAAGGGCGGCCGGATGGCCTCGCGCCTGGAAGCCGACGGCGCCCGCCTGGCCCAGATGCCCGCCCAGTCCAAGAACCCGCTGGTCATGCTGGGCAACGCCGCCCGGCTGATCGACCTGATCCGGCGCGAGAAGGTCAGCCTGGTCCACGCCCGCTCGCGCGCCCCGGCCTTCAGCGCCCTGTGGGCCGCGCACGCCACCAAGACCCCGTTCGTCGCCACCTATCACGGCGTCTATAACGCCAAGTCCAACCTCAAGCGCTGGTACAACGCGGTGATGACCAAGGGCGACCTGGTGATCGCCAATTCGGAATATACCCGCGCTCACGTGATCAAGGAGCATGGCGTCGATCCGGCCCGGGTGGTGGCCATCCCGCGCGGCGTCGACCTGACCCGCTTCGAGCCCGGCATGGTCGGTCACGAGCGCATCGAGACCCTGCGCCGGGCCTGGGGCGTCGAGGCGGACGATCGCCGGCTGAAGGTGCTGCTGGCGGGCCGCCTGACCCGCTGGAAGGGCCAGTCCCTGCTGATCGAGGCGATGTCTCGCCTCAAGCAGGCCGGCCAGGACCGTATCCTGCTGCTGCTGGTCGGCGACGATCAGGGCCGCAAGGCCTATCGCGCCGAGCTCGAGGCCCAGATCGGCGCCGCGGGGCTGGAGGGCGACGTGAAGATCGTCGGGCATTGCGACGACATGCCGGCCGCCTATCTGCTGGCCGACCTGGCCATCGCGCCCTCGCTTGAACCCGAAGCCTTCGGCCGCACCGCCGTGGAGCCGCAGGTGATGGGCCGGCCGGTGCTGGCCGCCGACCATGGCGCGGCCCGCGAAACCGTGCTGAACGGCGAAACCGGTTGGCTGGTCGCCCCCGGCGACGCCCAGGCCTGGGCCGACGCCCTCGTGATCGCCCGCGACGCCGGCGCGGCCGCGCGCCAGACCATGGGACAAACCGCCCGCGCCCGCGCTCGACGGTTGTATTCGGTGGACGCCATGTGCGAAGCCACCCTTCAAGTTTATGCGCGCGTACTGGAAGCCAGAGTTTTGGAGCGGAGACCGTGAGCAAGGAGATCAAGAAGGTCCTGGTGATCAAACTGGGGGCCCTCGGCGATTTCGTTCTCGCGCTCGCGGCGATGAAGAAGATCCGCGAGGCGCACCCCAAGGCCAAGATCACCCTGCTGACCACGCCGCCCTTCGAGGCGCTGGCCAAGCTCAGCCCCTATTTCAACACCGTCGAGACCGATGGCCGCCCCGATGACTTCGGCGACCTGACCCGGATGCTGGGCCGTCTGCGCGCGGCCCGCTACGACCGCGTCTACGACCTGCAGACCAACAGCCGCACCAACTGGTATTTCCAGGCCCTGCGGCCCTTTCCGCCGCAATGGAACGGTATCGCCGCCGGCTGCGCCCTGCCCCAGAAGGGCAAGGCCCGGCTGCGCATGCACACCCTTGAGCGGCAGGCCGACCAGCTCAAGGCCGCCGGCATCTGGCCCGACGCGCCGACCGAGCCCGGCAACGCCCCGCCGCCGGACCTGTCGTGGATCCTGCGCAAGCACAAGGAAGCCCGGCCGGTGGCCGGCGCCGCCGCGCCGCGCCCCTATGTGCTGTTCGTGCCCGGCGGCTCGGCCCACCGGCCGGAAAAGCGCTGGCCGGTCGAGGCCTTCGCCCAGCTGGGGTCGCTGCTGAAGGCGCGCGGGCTGGACATCGTCATCATCGGCGGACCGCAGGAAAGCGCCATGGCGCGGGCGATCCAGAAGTCCGTCGGCCAGGCCCGCGACCTGACCGGCCGCACCGACTTCGCCCAACTGGCCGTGCTGGGCGCCAAGGCGGCGCTGGTGGTCGGCAACGACACCGGCCCCACGCACCTGCTGGCCGCTTCCGGCGCGCCGACCATCGCCCTGTTCTCGGACGCCTCCGACCCCGACCTGTGCGGCCCGCGCGGCCACGTGGCGGTGATCAAGTCTCCCGATCTGAAGGCCCTGCCCGTCTCAACCGTGGCCAGCGCGGCGATGAGCCTGCTGCCTTAGTACCCCGCGTACCGTCCAGGCCGGTGGTTGGCGATGATCACGGCGCTCAGGGCCACCGCCGAGAGAATCGACAGCAGCAGCTTGGCCGGGCTGATCACCGCGAAGGCGGCCGCGACGATCAGGCAATCGGCGATCATCTGCACCTTGCCCGCACTGACGCCGCGCTTTTCCTGAAGATACAGCGCCAGCACCCCGACGCCCCCGACGCTGGAGCGGTGCCGGGCCAACGCCAGGATCCCCATCCCGATGATCGTGCCGCCGAAAATGGCCGCGAAGATCGGGTCGACGCCCGTCACCTTCAGCCAGTGCGGCATGCCGAACGCCAGCCCCGCCAGCAGCAGGTTGGTGACCAGGGTCTTGACCGTGAACGCCCAGCCCAAAGCCCGCTGCGCCAAGACGTAGAAGGGAATATTGAGCACCAGGAACACCGTGCCGACCGGCCAGTTGGTCAGGTAGGAGATGATCAGCGCCACCCCCGCGACGCCTCCGGTGACCAGTCCGGCGGTCTTCAGCAGGGTCAGGCCCACGGCGATGAAGCTGGAGCCGATCAGCAGGGCGTGGACGTCCTCGAGGGGCGTGTGGCGATGTGTGTCAGGGGGCAAGGCGGGTCGTTATCCGTCAGGGAAAAAACATGTTCCCGCCCGGCCGTTTCCGTCCCTGATACGCCTTGCGCCCAAAAGGATTGGCTGCGCTGGCGCCTGTTTGGTTCGCGCCGCTTGATACAGGGCGCCCGGCAGGTCATATATCATTTCCTCGCAGCGCGCTTTCGCGCGGCGCGACCTCGTTCAACTGTACCGGAGCCGCCCCTATTCGCCGTCCTATGCAAACGCCGCCCGTCAAAGACGGACCGCGTATCAACGATGAAATCCGCGTCCCGCGCGTCCTGCTGATCGACCAAAACGGCGAGAAGCAAGGCGAGATGCCGACCGCCTCCGCCCTCGAAGCGGCGGAAGAAGCTGGTCTGGACCTGGTGGAAATCGTTCCGAACGCCAATCCTCCCGTCTGCAAGATCCTGGACTACGGCAAGTTCAAGTTCCAGGAGCAGAAGAAGAAGAACGAGGCGCGCAAACGGCAGAAGATCGTCGAGCTCAAGGAAATCAAGCTCCGCCCCAACATCGACATCCACGACTACGAGGTGAAGACCAAGGCCATGACCCGGTTCTTCGAGGAGGGCGACAAGGTCAAGGTGACCCTGCGCTTCCGCGGCCGTGAAATGGCTCACCCCGAGCTGGGCATGAAGCTGCTGATCAAGGTGAAGACCGACTTCGAGGAAATCGCCAAGGTCGAGTACGAGCCGCGCATGGAAGGCCGGCAGATGATCATGATCCTGGCGCCGCGCTAAGCCGCCGCTCCGGACTCTCGTTTCCGGATCAACGCCCCGGCCTCGGCCGGGGCGTTTTTCGTTTGGGCTGGAGCCTGCTTGCACCCAAAGCCGGAAGCGCGAGATCCAGTTCGCCGCGATTGCTCCGCGCTATAATGTCGCAATCACCTTCCACAAATCCCTTAACCCAGAAGGGCCTACCCTGAAGGCATAGGTTTGAAAAAAGAGACGTATGGTAGTTCCCATGAACTTCATACAACCTCTGAATACCTAGATGCGGAAGAGAAATGCGTGATTTCCTGACATCACAGCTGGATTTCATTTTCTTCTTTTACGGGTTCTCATTCGTTCTCTTGGGGGCCGTGTGCTTCACGATTGCGCGGGGCGCGCAGCGGATCAGCGCCTGGGGGCTGCTCGGCGCATTCGCGCTTCTGCACGGCGCCTGCGAGTGGATGGACCTGATCGCGCTATCGATCAGCGACACACCGGCCTTCACGCTGCTGCGCACCGTGCTGATGACCGCATCGTTCGGCCTGTTGATGGAGTTTGGCCGGGGCGACCTGCCCAAGCTCGGCCAAAAGACACCCGGACGGTGGATATACGCCCCCGTTCTGCTCGTTTTGATCGTGGCCTTCCTCACCGGCGGGACGATGGCCCTGAACGCCGCGGCGCGTTACACGCTGGGCCTGCCCGGAGCGCTGCTGAGCGCCTGGGTCTTCTCCAAGCATGCGGCGCGCAATACGGGGCCTCTGAAGATCTGGGCCCTCGTCGTGGCGGCCGCCTTCGTGCTGTACGGCCTCTGCGCCGGCGCGATTGTCCCCGCAGCGGCGTTCTGGCCGACCACCATCGTCAACCAGACCCGGTTCGCGCAGTTGTCCGGCGTTCCGATCCAACTTGTTCGCGGCCTGCTGGCGACGCTCCTGGCGTTTTCGATCTGGACGATCTCGGGACGTCTGCTGGCCCAGGAGATCGCTTCGGAACGTTACTCCGCCTATCTGCGACGCCAGTTTCTGTGGACGGTGACGGCCATCACCCTGATTTTCACGGGAGGCTGGGAGCTGACCCAGCGCCTGGGCGAAGCGCATGAGCGCACTGTGGCGCTCGAGGCTCAAAACAGCCTTGCTCTGCTGACCAGCCAGATCAACGCCAGCACCGCGCCGCTGGAACTGATGAGCCGGGCGCTCGCCAGACTGCCCTCGGTCGTCGCCTTCGCGGACAACCCGAGGGCGGGCGACGCGGCCGAAGTCAGGGCCGCGCTGCGCCTTCATGTCGTCGGATCAAAGGCCACCGAGGGCTATATCCTCAACAGCGCGGACAGGATCGTCGCCCGGTTCGGATCTCGGGAGCAGAAGAACGCTCCCCAGACCCTGCGAACCACCGCCATCCATGAGCGCTTCGACTTCGACGACCTGGACGCCAGCCACGCCTACCATTTCCGTACGCCTATCCGCGAACCGGACGGGCGGATTGTGGGTCACGTGGTGCTGAAAAGCCGTCTGGACGCCCTGGACCAGGCGCTGCACGCCTTGCCGCGCCCGTATTTCGTGATTGACCCGCAAAATGTCGTCCGATCGACCAACCGATCCGGGGCCCTGGACAGGGTCTTGTGGGGCCCCCAAGGAGCGGGAACGGCGCCCGCGCCCACCTCAAGCCCCATCCTCCCGCGGTCCATCGCCGGATCGGGCTGGGCCATGCTGGACGGCCAGCGCAACTATGTCAGGCGCCAGCCAATCGGCCGGGAGGGCTGGTCCCTGGTCGTCCTGATCCCGACCACCTCGATCGTCGCCAGCCGCGCGCTGGGCATCATCATCACGCTTCTGCTGACCGTCATGTGGCTGATCTATCTTCTGGGTCGCGAGCATGCCGAACGCGACGCCGTACTGATGGATCGACGCCTGCAACTGCAGAACCTGGCTCGGGACCTGGGACGCAAGGCGTCCACGGACACTCTGACGGGTCTCAGCAACCGGTTGAAACTGAATGAGACCCTCGCCGCGGAGTTCCAACGCGCCCATCGCTATGAGACCTCGCTCGGCCTGATGATCTGCGACGTGGATCACTTCAAGCAGGTCAACGACACCTACGGCCACGCGGTTGGCGACAGCGTGCTGGCCCACATTTCGCAACTGCTGCGCGACGGCGTGCGCAACACGGACCTGGCGGCGCGATGGGGCGGAGAGGAATTCGTGATTGTCTGTCCGCACGCCAGCGAGCAGACAGCCTTCCATGTCGCCGAAAAGCTGAGAGCTTCGATCGAAGCCACCCGGTTCGAGACCGTGGGCCAGGTCCGCTGCAGCTTCGGGGTCGCCGCGTTCAGGCCAGGCGACACGCCCGATAGTCTGATGGCCCGCGCGGACGCCGCGCTCTACAGCGCCAAACAGGCCGGGCGCAACCGTGTGGCGCGGGCGAGCCTTCTGCCCGAGCCGTCGGTCGCGCTGGCCGGATAGCCCACCCACTCAACCGACAGCGGCGTTTCGCGACCCCAGGTCAGGTTTGAGTCGTCTGACGGTCGGAAAAAGCGTATCCGGACGGCCCTTCGAAAGCGTCGTCCATGTCCGCCACGTCCACAGAAGCAGAACCCGCCCACAGCGAGCGCGCGCTGTATGTCCTGCTGCTGGTGGTGTTTATCAACCTGGTGGGCTTCGGGATCGTCATTCCGCTGCTGCCGTTCTACGCCAAGTCGCTGAACGCCGCGCCGTGGCAGGTGACGGCGATGTTCTCGGCCTATTCGTTCGGGCAGTTCTTCGCCGAACCCTTCTGGGGACGCCTGTCGGACCGCATCGGCCGACGCCCCGTCCTGATCATCACCATCCTGGCCAATGTGCTGGCCTATGTGGCGCTGGCGTTCGCGCCGACGATCGGCGTCGCCTTCCTGGTGCGTCTGGTCGGCGGGTTCGCCACCGGCAACATCTCGACCATCCAGGGCTACATGGCCGATGTCACGCCCCCTGCCCGGCGGGCCGAGCGCATGGGCCTGCTGGGCAGCGCCTTCGGCTTAGGCTTCGTGGTCGGTCCGTTCCTGGGCGGGATCCTGGCCCATCCCGGCGCCGGTCGACTGGGGTACCAGATTCCGCTGCTGGCCGCCGCCGGCCTGGCGGCCATCGCCGCTTTGGGCGTCTTCCTGTTCGTGAAGGAGAGCCGGGTCAGCGCGCCGTCGCATGTCGCGCAACCCAATCGCCGCGAGGTTCTGGACGCCGCCCTGGCCAATCCGGTGGTCTCGCGCGTGCTGTTGATCACCTTCGTCTCCACTGCCGCCTTCTCAGGCATGGAGGCCGTCTTTGGCCTCTGGACCCAGGCCCGGTTTAACTGGGGACCGCAGCAGGTGGGCCTGTGCTTCGCGGTGATCGGGGTGGTGGCCGCCGTGGGCCAGGGCGTGCTGACAGGCAAGATGGCCCGCCGGTTCGGCGAGCCTCGCGTGCTGACCACGGGGCTGTGCCTGATCGCCCTGTCGATGGCCCTGACGCCGTTCTCGCCCAGCTGGGTGTTCGTGCCGCTGCTGGTGGGCCTGACGGCGTTTGGCCAGTCGATGGTGTTTCCCTGCGTCGGGGCCCTGATCTCACGGGCCACCCCACCCGACCGCCAGGGCGCGACCCTGGGCCTGAACATGGCGTCCGGCTCGCTGGCCCGGATGATCGGCCCGCTGGCGGCCGGCCCCCTGTTTGGCCTCACGGTCGGCGGTCCGTACTGGTTCGGCGCCCTGCTGATGCTGCCCGCCGCCTATTTCGGCTTCCGCCTGGTGGGCCAGACCAAGACGGCCGCCTGACGACTCGCTTGCCTTGAGCGACTCTTTCCCGTACTAACCCCGCCTTTCCGGAACCGCCTGGCTTATTGGCATGCCATGGCGGTTCGTCTTGCTATCCCAGAGGACGGGGCGAAAGCTCCGACGCGAAATGCCTAAGTTGAAGACCAAGTCGGGCGCGAAGAAGCGCTTCAAGATCACGGCCACGGGCCTGCTGAAAGCCGGCGTCGCCGGCAAGCGTCACCGTCTGATCGGCCACAACGGCAAGTACATCCGCCAAAACCGCGGCACGAAGGTCATGAGCGAATCCGACGCCAAGACCATCCGTTCGTACCTGCCCTACGGCCTTTAAGAGGAGCGCTGACACATGGCTCGCGTCAAAAGGGGCGTCACCGCCCACGCCAAGCACAAGAAGGTTCTTGAGCAGGCGAAAGGCTTCTACGGCCGCCGCAAGAACACCATCCGCACCGCCAAGGCCGCCGTCGACAAGGCCGGCCAGTACGCGTACCGCGACCGCAAGGTTCGCAAGCGGGCGTTCCGCTCGCTGTGGATCCAACGCATCAACGCCGGCGCCCGCACCGAAGGCTTCACCTACTCGCAGTTTATCCACGGCCTGGACGTGGCGGGTATCGTGATCGACCGTAAGGTTCTGTCGGATATCGCGGGTAACGACCCGATCGCGTTCAAGGCCATTGCTGACAAGGTCCGCACCGCCCTGGCCGCCTAAGGTCTTTTTCGGGTTCGTCCCGATTGCGATCTAGAAAAGCCCCTCGGTGCGAACCGGGGGGCTTTTTGCCATCCTCCCCCCAGCGGGGGAGGTGGCCCGAAGGGCCGGAGGGGGAACTCCCCTCGGCCGGGGATCGGCTTCCCCCTCCGTCGGCTTCGCCGACACCTCTCCCGCTGGGGGGAGGATCTGGTGCGCACCGCTCTCGCCAGTTCCACCGAAACCGCCTAGACGGATGCCCGTCATGACCGATCTCAAAACTCTCGAATCCGATGTGCTGGCGCAAGTCGCCGGCGCCGCCGACCTTGCCGCCCTCGACGCCGTGCGCGTCGCGGCCCTGGGAAAGACCGGCTCGATCTCCGGCCTGCTCAAGACCCTCGGCGCGATGAGCCCCGAGGAGCGCAAGACGCAGGGGGCGGCGATCAACGCCCTGCGGGACGCCGCGGCCGCCGCCATCGCCGACCGCAAGGCCACGCTGGAGGCCGCCGAGATGGAAGCGCGCCTGGCCAGCGAGACCCTGGACCTCACCCTGCCGGCGCCCTACCGCCGCAAGGGATCGGTCCACCCGACCATGCAGACCATGGACGAGATGATCGCCATCTTCGCCGAGATGGGCTTCGCCGTCGCCGAAGGTCCGGACATCGAGGACGACTTCCACAATTTCACGGCCCTGAACTTCCCCGAGAAGCACCCGGCCCGCGAGATGCACGACACCTTCTTCTTCAACCCGAAGGAGTCGGGCGAGCGCATGCTGCTGCGCACCCACACCAGCCCCGTGCAGGTGCGGACCATGGTGTCGCAACAGCCGCCGATCCGGATCATCGCCCCGGGCCGCACCTATCGCTGCGACAACGACGCCACCCACACGCCGGTGTTCCACCAGGTCGAGGGCCTGGTGATCGACAAGGGCATCCATATGGGCCACCTGAAATGGACCCTGGAGACCTTCCTGGCGCGGTTCTTCGAGACCGACGCGGTGACCACCCAGTTCCGCCCGCACCACTTCCCGTTCACCGAGCCGTCGGCCGAGATGGACGTGCAGTGCGATCGCAGCGGCGGCGAGATCAAGATCGGCCAGGGCACGTCGTGGCTGGAGATCCTGGGCTGCGGCATGGTTCACCCCAATGTCCTGCGCGCCTGCGGCATCGATCCGGACGAGTACCAGGGCTTCGCCTTCGGCATGGGCGTCGACCGCCTGGGGATGCTGAAATACGGCATGCCCGACCTGCGCGACATGTGGTCGTCCGACAGCCGCTGGCTGGCCCACTACGGCTTCAGCGCCTTTGCCGCGCCGAACGCGGCCTCCGGTCTCAGCTGATGCCGGCCGCGCTCCTCATCCCTTCTCCCATTGCGGGAGAAGGTGGCCTGAAAGGCCGGATGAGGGGTCGCGCCGGGCTCGCCGAGAAACCCCTCATCCGTCCTGCTTCGCAGGCCACCTTCTCCCGCAAGGGGAGAAGGAACCGTGAGTTCCAACGATGAAATTCACCCTCTCCTGGCTCAAGGACCATCTTGAGACCACCGCCACCGCCGCCGACGTCGTCGCCGCCATGACCATGGCCGGCCTCGAGGTCGAGCACGTCACCGATCCGGCGACCAAGCTGGCCGCCTTCACGGTCGCCAAGATCGTGGAGGCCGTGCAGCATCCGAACGCCGACCGCCTTCGCGTCTGCCAGGTCGACACCGTCGACGGCATGAAGGAGATCGTCTGCGGCGCGCCCAACGCCCGCGCGGGCCTGACCACCATCTATGCCCCGATCGGCGCCTATGTGCCCGGCCTGGGCGTGACCCTGGTGGAAAAGCCGGTGCGCGGCGTCGTCTCCAACGGCATGCTGTGCTCGGCCTCCGAGCTGGAAGCCGCCAGCGAGAGCGACGGCATCATGGAGCTGCCGGACGACCTGGCTGTGGGCACGCCAGCCGCCACGGCGCTGGGCCTGGAAGCCGTCATCGACTTCGAGGTCACCCCCAACCGCCCCGACTGGCTGGGCGTGGCCGGCATCGCCCGCGACCTGGCCGCCGCCGGCGTCGGGACGCTGAAGGACCTGTCGATCGCCCCCGTGGCCGGCGCCTTCCCCTGCCCGATCACGGTCAAGGTCGACGGCGAGGCCTGCCCGGTGTTCGCCGGCCGCCTGATCAAGGGCGTCAGGAACGGTCCCTCGCCCCAGTGGCTGCAGGACCGCCTGCTGGCCATCGGCCTGCGCCCGATCAGCGCCCTCGTGGATATCACCAACCTGGTCAGCTACGACCGCGCGCGGCCGCTGCACGTCTATGACGCGGCCAAGCTGTCGGGGACCGAGATCTCCACCCGGATGGGCCGCCACGGCCAGCACGGCGACGAGCACCTGATCGCCTTGGACGGCAAGACCTACGAGCTGACGCCCGACATGTGCGCGATCGCCGACGCGGCGGGCGAGCGCCCGATCGGCCTGGGCGGCGTCATGGGCGGCGAAAGCACCGGCTGCTCGGACGAGACCACCGACGTCTTCGTCGAGAGCGCCTGGTTCGAACCGATCCGCATCGCCCAGACCGGCCGCACCACCGGCATCAACAGCGACGCCCAGTACCGCTTCGCCCGCACCGTCGACACCGGCTCGGTGGTTCCGGGCGTGGAACTGGCGACCAAGCTGATCCTTGAGCTCTGCGGCGGCGAGCCGTCGGAGATCGTGGTGGCTGGCGAGGCTCCCGCCGCGCCGACCGGCTTCGCGTTCGAGCCCGACTATGTCGAGCAGCTGTCGGGCCTGGCCATCTCGCCGGACCGCACCCGCCAGATCCTGGCCGACCTGGGCTTCGACATCGTGCTGGGCTCGCCCTGGACGGTGACGCCGCCGACCTTCCGCCGCGACGTCGCGGGCAAGGCCGATCTGGTCGAGGAAGTCGCCCGCATCGCCGGCTACGGCGCCCTGCCCTCGACGCCCCTGCCCGAGGCTCCCCGCGCCGTCGGCGGCATCCTGACGCCCAAGCAGGCCCGCGCTCGCGCCGCCCGTCGCGCCCTGGCCGCCGCCGGCTACGCCGAGGCCCTGACCTGGAGCTTCACCAACCAGAAGACCGCGACCCTGTTCGGCGGCGGCGCGGCCGAGCTGATCCTGGCCAATCCGATCGCTTCGGAGCTGGACTGCATGCGCCCGTCGCTGCTGCCCAACCTGATCGAGGCCGCCGGCCGCAACGCCCGCCAGGGCTTCCCGGACGTCGCCCTGTTCGAGATCGGCCCCACCTTCCACGGCGACCGTCCGCAGGACCAGCGCACCGTGGTGGCCGCCATCCTGGTTCCCCGCGCCCCGCGCGGCTGGGACAAGGCCAAGCAGGACGATGTCTTCACCATGAAGGCCGACCTGCTGGCCCTGCTGGAGGAGCTGGGCGCGCCGGTCGACAAGCTGCAGACCGCGCAAGGCTCGGCCTCGTCCTGGTGGCATCCGGGCCGCTCGGCGCGCCTGCAGCTGGGCCCCAAGGCGGTGATGGCCGAGTTCGGCGAGCTGCATCCGGCCGTTCTGAAGGCGCTGGACGTCTCGGGTCCGGTCTATGGCTTCGAGATCACCCTGGAAGCCATCCCCGAGCCCAAGAAGAAGGCCATCAAGTCCAGGGCCGCCTTCTCGCCCTCGCCGCTGATGCCCCTGACCCGCGACTTCGCCTTCCTGGTCGAGAAAACCAAGGCGGCGGGTGATCTGCAAAAGGCCGCGCTGGGCGCCGACAAGGCGCTGATCACGGCCGCCCGCGTGTTCGACGTCTATGAAGGCCCCGGCGTGCCGGAAGGCTTCAAGTCGATCGCGCTGGAGATCGTGGTCCAGCCGCGCGAGGCCACCCTGACCGACGCGGATATCGAGGCCCTGTCGGCCAAGATCGTCGCGGCGGCCGAGAAGGCCGGCGGCAAGCTGCGGTCTTAAATCCGGGCCTCGCCCTAGCGGGGGAGGTGTCGGCCCCCGGGACCGGCCAGCGGCCGGCCCGAGGATAAACTCCGCCGACGGTGGGGGAAGTCACCGCTGACTCATTGCGGTCTTCCCCCTCCGACCTTCGGTCGCCTCCCCCTTCAGGGGGAGGTTCGCCCACGACTTGGGCGCCCACGCCCAAGCTTCGAACATTTGGCCTCCATCCGCGACCGATCGCCTCCTTTCGAGGCAAGGTCTTGCGCATGGCCCTGGCCCACGCTACCTCTAGTGCTCTCGCACGGAGTCACTGGATCCAAATGGTTTCGCAACTCGCTCTGAACATCGCCTTCACGACCGGCTTTGCCGCCGTCGCGGCGATGTCGTGCGCCGCGACCATTATGATGTGGAACCAGATTAAAACCGTTCCGGTACGGACGGGGCAACGGCGCGCGAGATAGACTGAACGCAGCCGACGGATCGCAAGATCTTCAAAAAGCCCCGCTTCCGAAAGGAGCGGGGCTTTTTTGTTGCGCGTTTCGCCGGTCTCCAAAACCACCCAGAGGGGGACTGAAGACCATGAGCTACCTGCCCGCACCACCCGCCTTCCACAGCGACGCCGACGGCGTCACCGTTCACCAGCTGCTGTTGGCCGCCGACGACGCCCACAGCGCGCTGGACGCCGTTCGCCAGGGCCTGGCCGACAGCGGCGCCGAGCTGTGCAACCTGACGCTCAAGCCCGTGGGCCAGATCGTCGAGGCGTCGCTGCGCGTCCGTCGCCTGGGCGACCAGGCCGCCCGCCTGCTGGCCCGCGACCTGGCCGCCTGGCCCGGCGTCAGCTCGGCCAGCGTCGAGCATCAGTGGGTGCGACCTTGACCGACCGAAAACCGGATGAGGACAAACGTAGGCTCTTCCTCGTCACCGCCGAAGACACGCCCGACGCCCTGATGCGGGTGTTGGGCGTGGCCAGCGTGCAGCAGACCCGCCTGCGCGCCCTGACCGCCACACCCGACGGCTCGACCCTGGCCATTCGCCTGGAGATCGACGACCAGGGCGACGACCGCGCCCAGAGCCTGGCCTCGCGCCTGGCGGCCTGTCCTTCGGTGCGCGGCGTCGGTTTTGGCTGGCGCGCGTAACCAAACGCGGCGCTGATCCGTATCTGAAGGCAGGCCCGCCGTCGGGCCGCTCGGGAACTCCAGTCACATGCGCCGCCTGCTCTCCCTGCTGATCTCCGTCTTCGCCCTGGCGGCCCTGCCCGCCCTGGCCGCGACGCCGCCCCAACCCAAGCGTGGGGAGCCCGCTACCGCCGTGTTCGCCGGCGGCTGCTTCTGGTGCATGGAGCACGACATGCAGGGCGTGCCCGGCGTGCTCAAGGTCGAGAGCGGCTACACCGGCGGCCACGTCAACAAGCCGCGCTACGAAGACGTCACCCGCGAAACCAGCGGTCACTACGAGTCGGTGCGCGTCACCTATGATCCGGCCAAGCTGGACTATGGCTTCCTGCTGTATCGCTACTGGAAGCTGGTCGACCCCACCGACGACGGCGGCCAGTTCTGCGACCGGGGCCCCTCCTATCGCCCGGCCGTGTTCGTCAACGGACCCGAGCAGCGCAAGATCGCCGAAAAGTCCCGCGCCGAGGCCGCCACGCGCCTGAAGACGGGCAAGATGGTCACCCCGATCCTCGACCTGAAGACCTTCTGGCCGGCCGAGGAATACCACCGCGACTACGCCAAGCGGCACACTCTGAACTATCAGGCGTATCGCATGGGCTGCGGGCGCGACCTGCGGCTGAAGCAGGTCTGGGGCGGCTGATCTACGATCCTCCCCCTGAAGGGGGAGGCGGCCGGAGGCCGGCGGGGGAAGTCGGCAATGACTGAGCCAATACTTCCCCCTCCGTCGGCTTCGCCGACACCTCCCCCGCTGGGGGGAGGATCTCGACACACCCGCCTCGACTCCGCCCCAATCCCATGTAGATTTAAGTCTGTAAAATGGGAGGACGTCGATGAATCGTCGCGCGCTTTTGGCGACCGCCGCGCTTGTGCTGGCCGCGGGCTCGGCCCACGCCCAGACGGCGCCCGACCTTTCGGTCACCATCTACAACTCCAACCTCGCCCTGGTGGAGGACGCCCGCGACCTGGACCTGAAGGCCGGTCGCCAGCGGCTGGAGTTCAAGGACGTCTCGGCCGCCATCCGGCCCGAAACGGTCAGCCTGTCGGCCGCCGGCGTGACGATCATCGAGCAGAACTTCGACTACGACCTGCTGACCCCCGACAAGCTGATGGAAAAGGCGGTCGGCCAGCAGGTGAAGATCGTCCGCACCAATCCGGGCGACGGCAAGGAAACCATCGAGACCGCCACAGTGCTGGCCGCCAACGAAGGCGTGGTGCTGAAGATCGGCGACCGCATCGAGGTGCTGCGCGACGACGGCGTGCCCACCCGGGTGATCTTCGACAAGGTGCCCGAGACCCTCCGCGCGCGCCCCACCCTGTCGGTCACGGTCGACGCCGACAGGGCCGGCCCTCGCGCCTCCAGGCTCAGCTACCTGACCTCGGGTCTGGGCTGGAAGGCCGACTATGTGGCCCTGTTCGACGAGAAGAAAGGCGCGCTGGACCTTCAGGGCTGGATCACCCTGACCAACGAGTCCGGCACCCCGTTCGAGAACGCCCGCACCCAGCTGGTGGCCGGCGACGTGAACCAACTTAACAACGGCGGCTATCGCCAGTCCAACACGGCGATGCAGTCCGCGGGCATGGAGAGCGGCGACGCCGAGCGCCTGGCCGACTACTATGTCTATCCCCTGCCGCAGCGGACCACGATCGCCGCCAACCAGAGCAAGCAGGTCGGCTTCCTCAGCGCCCAGGGCGTGAGCGCCAGAAAGGTCTATGAGATCCGCGAAGGCGGCTTCACCAGCGAGGCCAACCCCTCGTCGGCCACCGTGGCCATCCAGTTCAGCAACGCAAAGCTGGCGGGCCTGGGCAGCCAGCTGCCGGCCGGGGTCATGCGCGTCTACATGCGCGACCAGGCGGGCGATCCCAAGTTCGTCGGCGAGAACAGCATCGGCCACACGCCCGCAGGTTCGGAGCTGTCGATCAAGACCGGCGACGCCTTCGACGTCACCAGCCAGGCCACGCTGGTCAGCCAGGAGCGGGTCAGCAAGACGCGCTCGCGCTACGCCATGAAGTACCTGATCCGCAACGCCCGGCCCGAGGCGGTGACGGTGGAGCTGCGCCAGGGCGGCCTGTGGCGCGACGGCGAGGTCAAGGCCGAGAGCCTGAAAAGCCGCCGCATCGACGCCCGCACCCTGGGCTGGAGCGTGCCCGTGCCGGCCAATGGCGAGACGGTGCTGACCTTCACGGTCGAGACGGGCTGGTGAGCAAGCGGCGCCAAATCAAAGATCCTCCCCCTAGCGGGGGAGGTGTCGGCGAAGCCGACGGAGGGGGAAGTGACGGCTCAGTCATTGCCGACTTCCCCCTCCGGCCCCCGATCAAGTCGGGGACCGCCTCCCCCTTCAGGGGGAGGACTTTCGCCCTGGCCCTCGCCCTACTCGCCTCGCCCGCCCTGGCCGACACCATCCCCTCGCCCGCCGCCGAGACCACCGCCGTCACCCTCTATCGCGGCGACTCTCGCGCCTTCCAGACCCTGCAGCCCTGGCAGCGTGAGCAGGCCCTGAAGAAGGGCCTGATCCTGGTCACCGAGATCCGGACCGTGACCCTGCCCGCTGGTCGCCACACCCTGCGCTTCGACGGCGTGGCAGACGGCCTGATCCCGCAGAGCGCGGCGGTGGAAGGCCTGCCCGGCGGCGTGATCGAGCGTAACTACGACTACGCCCTGCTCAGCCCCGGAACCCTGCTGGAGCGGTCGTTGAACCAGCCGGTCGGCATCGTTCGCACCAACCGCAAGACCGGTCGCCAGACCGCCGAGTCCGCCATCGTCCGCCAGGGCCCCAACGGCGTGGTGTTGCAGACCGCCACCGGCGTCGAGGCCCTGGGCTGCTCCGGCGGCGCCGAGCGGCTGGTGTTCGACCACGTGCCCGAGGGCCTTTCAGACAAGCCGGCGCTTTCGACCCTGATAGACGTGCCGACCGCCACGCGGGTGAAGCTGACCCTCTCCTACCTCGCCATCGGCGTGAATTGGCAGGCCGACTATGTGGCGCGCATCGCCCCGGACGGCAAAACCCTGGACCTGACCGGCTGGCTGACCCTGGTCAATTCCAGCGGGACCAGCTTCGTCGACGCCCCCACCCAGGCCGTGGCGGGCAAGCTATCGCGGGCGCCGGTCAATGTGCCGGCGGCCGACACCAAGGCCATCCAGCGCGCCTGCTGGCCAATGGACACCACGACGCACGGGCGGCCACCCCCGCCTCCGCCGCCGCCTCCGCCAGCGCCCCCGATGGCGATGGCGTCGCCCGTGATGATGGCGCGGGGCGGCGTGGAGGAGATCGCCGTCAGCGGCTCCCGCGCCAAGATGGCCGAGCAGTCCGAGCTGGGCGACTACAAGCTCTACACCCTGCCCGAGCCCGTCACCGTCGCCGCGCGCCAGACCAAGCAGGTGGCCTTCCTCGACCAGAAGGGCGTGACCTTCCAGAGGCTCTACCTGTTCACGGTGGATCCCTGGAGCGATGAGGGCGAAGATCAGGTTCCGGCCGCCACCGTGTTGCTGCGGTTGGAGAACAAGAAGGATCAGGGTCTGGGCAAGGCCCTGCCCTCCGGCGCCCTGGCGGTGATGGAGACCGCCGGCGGCCGTCCCGCCTTCGCGGGCGAACAGGCCATGCGCGACGTCCCTGTCGGCCAACCGTTCGACCTGGCCATCGGCCGAGCCATGGATGTGTCGATCAGGCCGCGCGTGGTGGCTGAGACCAAGGCCGGCCGCCACCGCACGCGCCGGACCTACGAAGTGGATCTGGCCAACGCCAAGAGCGGTCCGATCACCATCGAACTGCGCTACCCCCAGCACCAGACCGCGCTGAAGGTGATCAGCGAGCCCAAAAGACACGACATCCGCGACGGCGCGATCGCCTGGCGCTTCACCCTGTCGCCCAATGGTCGCGAGACCGTGCGCTATGTGGTGGAATACGAAGGCTGACGCCCGAGGATTCGCCGCCCATGATCAAGCCCCGCCTGGAAGTGATGCTGGAGCGTGGCCTGTTCGCCTCGCGCTGGCTGATGGCGCCGTTTTATGTGGGACTGGTCATCGCCCTGGCCGCCCTGATCGTGGTGTTCTTCCAGGAGCTGTTCCACGAGTTGGGCCACCTGCTGTCGATGAAGCCCGAGGACGCCATCCTGATGGCGCTGTCGCTGATCGACCTGTCTCTGGCGGCCAACCTGCTGGTGATCGTCACCCTGTCCGGCTACGAAAATTTCGTCTCCAAGATCGACACGGCCGCCCACGAGGATCGGCCCGAATGGATGGGCACCGTCGATTTCTCGGGCCTGAAGATGAAGCTGATCGCCTCCATCGTGGCGATCTCGGCCATCGCCCTGCTCAAGGCCTTCCTGGAGCTTAGCGAACCGGGTACGCCGCTGGACGAGCCGCGCCTGCTGTGGCTGGTGGTGGTGCACCTGTCGTTCGTGGTCTCGGGGGTGCTGCTGGCGCTGATGGACTGGCTGAACAGCAGGGTTTCCTAGCACTGAGCCAAATCGCCGATCCGACTGAACCAAAGCCGCCGCCAGCCCGTTGAGGTGGCCGGTTCGAAAGGGAGTATGGCCATGCGTCTGCAGGTCGAGGCGCGGCTGGACTACTTTTTCCCCGAGGCGGCGGAGTCCCTCCTGCATCTGGAACTGGCCCATGTGGGCGGCCAGGACATCATCGTCGAAAGCCTGAGCCTGGATCCGCCCATCGCCTGGACGCGCCTGGATGACCCGGCCACGGGCGAGCGTCGGATCGCCTTTCGTCATCAGGGCCCGCTGAAGATCGTCTACGCCGCCACGGTGGAGATCGCCCCGCGCGACAATGACCTGGCCGGCGCCGCCCAGCACGCCATCGCCGACCTGCCCATCGACGTCCTGCCCTATCTGCGCGCCAGCCGCTTCGTGGAGTCCGACCGCTTCGAGCCCAAGGCCGAGGGTGACTTTGGCGACCTGAAGGGGGGAGACCGCGTGGAGGCGATCATCGCCTGGCTGAAGGGGCATCTGAACTATCGCCCCGGCGTCAGCACCTCCAGCACCACCGCCGTCGGCGCCTACATGACGCGGGCCGGCGTCTGCCGCGACTATGCGCATGTCGCCGCCGCCCTGTGCCGGGCCAGCGACATTCCGGCCCGTCTGGTCAGCGCCTATGCCCTGGGGGTCGAACCGCCGGACTTCCACGCCGTGATCGAGGTCTTCGTCGGCGGTCGCTGGCGACTGGCCGACCCCAGCGGCCTCGCCTGCCCCAGCGGCATGGCGCTGATCGGCCAGGGCCGCGACGCGGCGGACATCGCCTTCCTGACCATCTTTGGCCGGGCGACGATGAACGCGCAGTCGGTCAGTGTCAGGAAAGCCGCCGAAGCGCCGGTCGCCGCCTAGAAGGGCATGATCCGGCGTTTGCGGCTGTAGCCCAGATAGCCGACATTGGCCCCCAGACGCAGGCCGACGCCCGCCCGGATCGGCGCCAGGGTGATGTCGTCCGCCTTCTGATAGTTCACGCCCAGGCCGCCGATCAGATAGGCGGTGCCCTCCACGCCCGGGAAGCGGCGATAGATGGCGTCGGCGTACTGCAGGTTATAGCACAGGGTGAAGACGCGGCTGGCGTTGCCGCCCCAGTCCCAGCCCACCGATGGGCCCTGCCAGAACACTTCCTGGGTCGGACGGCCCTTCATGTAGAGCAGGCCACGGCCATAGCGCAGGCCAACGGCGATCGCGCCCGAGCCTTCCTCGCCGGCGATGTAGCCGGTGGGCTGGCCCTTGTCGCGGAACACCTTCTCGATGGCGGCGCCGGCGCTTTCGGCGGTGACGCCCAGGAAGTCGGAGGTCGCGCGGATCATCTCGTCGGCCGAATAGGTCGAGGCCGGGCCAGTGCTGTAGGCCGGGGTGGTCGATCCGTTCGAGACGGGCTCCTGGCCGAACGCGCTGGACGTCGCCGCGGCCGAACCGGCGGCGGCCATGCCCGAGAGGATCAGCTTGCGACGGTCCATGGTTGGCCTTTCAGAAAAATCGTTGCGCCACTGTCGCAGCCCATTGGGACAGGTTTGCGGCCGGCCGCTTTAAGGCTTGGTTAAGCATGAACAATCCCGCGCCCGGCCGCTTGGCGAGACCTGCCGATCGCCCTCTCGCGAAGCGGCTCAAATGTGCTAGACGCACGCGCATGACTTCGACGCCTCTCGACAAAATCCGCAATTTTTCCATCGTGGCCCATATCGACCACGGCAAGTCCACGCTGTCGGATCGCCTGATCCAGGAGACCGGCGGCCTGACCGCGCGCGAGATGACCGCGCAGGTCCTGGACAACATGGACATCGAGAAGGAACGCGGCATCACCATCAAGGCCCAGACCGTGCGTCTGGAATACAAGGCCGACGATGGCGAGACCTATATCCTCAACCTGATGGACACCCCCGGCCACGTCGACTTCGCCTATGAGGTCAGCCGTAGCCTGGCCGCCTGCGAAGGCTCGATCCTGGTCGTCGACGCCAGTCAGGGCGTGGAGGCCCAGACCCTGGCCAATGTCTATTCGGCCATCGACAACAATCACGAGATCGTCCCGGTCCTCAACAAGATCGACCTGCCCGCCGCCGAGCCCGAGCGCGTGCGCGCCCAGATCGAGGACCTGATCGGCCTGGACGCCAGCGACGCCGTGCTGGCCAGCGCCAAGTCGGGCCTGGGCATCCATGACGTGCTGGAAGCCATCGTCACCCGCCTGCCCGCCCCCAAGGGCGACGAGGCCGCGCCGCTGAAGGCCCTGCTGGTCGACGCCTGGTACGACGCCTATCTGGGCGTCGTCGTGCTGGTCCGTGTCTTCGACGGCCGCCTGAAGGCCGGCATGAAGATCAAGATGATGCAGCACGGCTCGGTCCACCTGATCGACCGCGTCGGCGTCTTCAAGCCCAAGAACACCCCCGTCGAGAGCCTCGGCCCCGGCGAGATCGGCTTCTTCACCGCCCAGATCAAGGAAGTGGCCGACGCCGCCGTCGGCGACACCCTGACCGAGGAAAAGCGCCCCACCGAAAAGGCCCTGCCCGGCTTCAAGGACGTGCAGCCCGTGGTGTTCTGCGGCCTGTTCCCGGTCGACGCCGCCGACTTCGAGGACCTGCGCGCCGCCGTCGGCCGCCTGCGCCTGAACGACGGCAGCTTCACCTACGAGATGGAGAGCAGCGCCGCCCTGGGCTTTGGCTTCCGCTGCGGGTTCCTGGGCCTGCTGCACCTGGAGATCATCCAGGAGCGCCTGTCGCGCGAGTTCGACCTCGACCTGATCGCGACCGCCC
Organism: Caulobacter sp.; assembly: GCF_965279145.1. Lineage (NCBI taxonomy): Bacteria > Pseudomonadati > Pseudomonadota > Alphaproteobacteria > Caulobacterales > Caulobacteraceae > Caulobacter > Caulobacter sp. Next base: position 2,864,924 of record NZ_OZ257139.1, on the reverse strand, counting down.
CCTCGGTGGTCTACAAGATCCACATGCGCGACGGCAGCGAGATCGAGCTGCACAACCCCGCCGACCTGCCCGACCCGATGCACATCGAGAGCATCAGCGAGCCCTGGATCAAGGCCACCATCTTCACCCCCGACGAATATCTGGGCGGCGTGATCAAGCTGTGCCAGGACCGTCGCGGCCAGCAGCGCGAGCTCTCCTATGTCGGCAACCGCGCCATGGTCGTCTACGACCTGCCGCTCAACGAGGTGGTGTTCGACTTCTATGACCGCCTGAAATCGATCTCCAAGGGCTATGCCAGCTTCGACTACCAGGTCGAGGACTACCGCCAGGGCGATCTGGTCAAGATGTCGATCCTGGTCAACGCCGAGCCCGTCGACGCCCTCTCGATGCTGGTCCACCGCGACCGCGCCGAGAGCCGCGGCCGGGGCATGTGCGAGAAGATGAAGGAGCTCATCCCCCAGCACATGTTCGTCATCCCCATCCAGGCGGCTATCGGCGGCAAGATCATCGCCCGCGAAACCGTCCGCGCCCTGCGCAAGGACGTCACAGCCAAGTGCTACGGCGGCGACGCCTCGCGGAAGCGCAAGCTGCTGGACAAGCAAAAGGCCGGCAAGAAGCGCATGCGCCAGTTCGGCAAGGTCGAGATTCCGCAGGAAGCGTTCATCGCCGCGCTGAAGATGGACGAGGATTGATCGAGGGGCTGGGCTAGCCCGGTCGACGTGTTTTAGACGCCCTCGTCAGCGGAAGCTGGCGGGGGCGTTTTGCTACAGCCACGGCCTAGCGTCGCCATCCACCGCTAGCGCCCACCCTCAAATCGCGGCACGACTGCCGGCAACGGGACGGACAAGTCCGTGGCGGTCGAGACCTACGACTACATCATCGTCGGCGCGGGGTCGGCCGGGTGCGTGCTGGCCAACCGGCTGTCGGCGGATCCGGCCAAGCGGGTGCTGGTGCTGGAGGCCGGGGGGCGGGACAACTGGATCTGGTTCCACATCCCGGTCGGCTATCTGTTCGCGATCGGCAATCCGCGTTCGGACTGGATGTATCGCACGGAGGCCGTGCCGGGGCTGGACGGGCGCAGCCTGAACTATCCGCGCGGCAAGGTGATCGGCGGGTCGTCGGCGATCAACGCCATGATCTACATGCGCGGCCAGGCGGCCGACTATGACGGCTGGCGCCGGCAGGGCCTCGAGGGCTGGGGCTGGGACGACGTGCTGCCGCTGTTCCTGGCCCAGGAAGACCATATCGCGCCGCCGTCGGAGCATCACCGCTCGGGCGGCGAGTGGCGGGTGGAGCATCCGCGCATGCGCTGGAAGGTGCTGGACGCCTTCGCCGAAGCCGCGGCGCTGGAGGGCATAGCGCCCAGCCCGGATTTCAATGGCGGCGACAATGCCGGCTCGGGCTATTTCAACGTCAACCAGCGGGCCGGGCTGCGGTGGAGCGCGGCGCGGGGATTTCTAAAGCCGGTGCTGTCGCGGCCCAATCTGGAGCTGCGCACCGGGGCCAGGGTCAGCCGGGTGATCCTCGAGGACGGTCGCGCCGTGGGCGTGGCCTGGACCGAGGGCGGCGAGCCGCGCGAGGCGCGGTGTCGCGGCGAGGTGGTGCTGACCGCCGGGGCGGTGAACACACCCCAGGTGCTGGAGCTGTCGGGCGTCGGCGACGGTGCGCGGCTGGCGGCCCTGAGCCTGCCTGTGCATCGCCATCTGCCGGGCGTGGGCGAGAACCTGCAGGACCATCTGCAGATCCGTCCGGCCTATCGGGTGACCGGCGTGCCGACCCTGAACGCGCTGTATGCGTCCGTGTGGCGGCGGCCGCTGATGGCGCTGGAATACGCCCTGATGCGGCGTGGACCGATGTCGATGGCGCCGTCGCACATGGGGGCGTTCGCCCGCAGTTCGCCGGAGCACGCGACGCCCAATGTGCAGTTCCACGTCCAGCCCCTGTCGCTGGACCGGTTCGGCGAGCCGCTGCACGGCTTTCCGGCCATCACCATCAGCGTATGCAACCTGCGCCCCACCAGCCGGGGGTCGATCCATGCCGGCGGCCCCGATCCGGCCGACGCGCCGCGCATCCAGCCCAACTACCTGTCGACGGTCGAGGACGAGCAGGTGGCGATCGAGTCCATGCGTCTTGTGCGCCGGATCGTCGCCCAGCCGCCGCTGGCCCGCTATGCGCCCGACGAGATGGCGCCTGGCCCGGCGGTGGACGACGACGCGGGACTGCTGACGGCCGCGCGCCAGCTGGCGACGACGATCTTCCACCCGGTGGGCACGGCGCGCATGGGCCTGGCCGGCGATCCGACGGCCGTGGTCGACGCGCGTCTGCGGGTGTTGGGGATCCAAGGGCTGCGCGTGGCCGACGCCTCGGTGATGCCGACGATCGTCTCGGGCAACACCAACACGCCCACCCTGATGATCGCCGAGAAAGCCGCGCGGATGATGCTGGAGGACGCGCGCTGAAGCGCTAGCCGGCCTCCGCGCCCTGCTCCCCCTCCCCGCTCCGGGGCGGCCGCAGGGTGTAGAACCTCGGCTCGCGGCCCAGGTCGTAGAGGCGGCGGATGCGGAAGGCCGGGTCGGCGCGCCAGAGGGCGTCCTCGTCCGGGGTCAGGTGGAACGGCGTGGCGACGCCGCCGGTGGTGGCCTTGACCGCGATGCGGCGCAGCTCGCCCGTGGGCTTGAAGCTGATCAGGCTGCAGCCGCGCGGGTCGACCGGATAGGCGGCGGGACGCACCTGGTCGGCCAGGTCGTGGCGGCCGTGATCGCGCAGGCGGCGCTGCTCGGACGCCAGGATGAAGGCCAGGCCGGTCTCGGTCAGGAAGCGGTCGGCCTGGTCGCGGGCCCCGGGGTCGAACCGGGCGATCAGCCGGGCGGCGCGCGGATTGGGGTTGGCCTGCTCGTCATTGAACAGCGGCGGCGGGCCCTCGACCGGCAGGGGCGAGCCGGCCGGCGAGAACAGGCTGGGCGGCCGCAGGGCGGCGGTGATCAGGGCGGGCTTGGAGGTCAGCTGCCGGTCGACGGCGTCGAGCAGGTCGTCGGCCAGATTCCAGCGCGGCTGGAAGTCCGACAGGATCGGCAGGCCGATCAGGGTGAAGGCGGCGGAAATCTCGCACTGCTTCCACTCGATCACCGCGCCGGAGCGGCCGGAGACGAAGCGAAGCGCGCGCTGATGGGCGGCGCGATCGGCGGTCTTGCCCGCGATCTCCTTGCCCAGCATGACGCAATAGTCGCCGACCACCAGGTCCAGATCGGCCCCGGTCCAGTCACGTCCTTGGATGATTTCCTCGCTCACGACGGGGACGATGCCTGACGTCGAGGTGACTCGCCACCAAAGCTTGACGTCGCCCTAGTTGGCGGCGGTCGCGGTCAGGGAAGGATCGTCCTGGATGGGGATCTCGTCGTCCTTCAGGCCGGCGGCGGCCATGGCGCGCGACACGGTGGTGACGGGGTCGCCGCGCACCACCTGGAAGGTCAGGACGAGGGCCTCGGCGGGGTTTTCGGCCTGGTTGGCGAAGCCGCCCCGACCTTCCACGCCAAGCCGCTGGGCGTTGAAGGCCACCTTGAAGGTCTTGCCCGAGGTGACGCGGCACAGCAGCACGAAGGTCCTGTCGTCCTTCAGCAGGCGGGGGGTTTTGACGCAGTCGGGCTGGTCGCCGTCCGGCGCCGCGCCGTAGTTGAAGCCCCGGGGGTCCATCTTCTGGTCGAACGCGACCTTCAGCACCAGCACGCCGGGCGCGATGGCCTGACCCTCGGCGGGATAGGTGGCCACCACCCTGGGCGGCGCGGTCGGCGGCATGACGGTGACGGGCGAGACGGCCGTGGGCTCCTCGCGCGGCTTCACCTGGGCGGCGGCGGGTCCGCAGACAGCGGCGGCGGCGAGGGTCAGGGCGAGGCCGGTTCGGGTCATGGAGCCAGCTTGACCGGCAAGCGCGGCGTTCTCAAGGCGAGAGGCGTGCCCGATCGCCTTCCTCCATGCTATAGGCGCGCTCATGACCGATACGCCCGACGTTCCAGAAGAGACCCCGATCCAGCGCGCCCTGCGCCTGAAGAAGGCCGCCCTCGACGCCAAGCCCAAGCCGCCGCGCGGCGGCAAGTTCCAGCGCGAGCAGGCCGCCAATGTGCAGGCCGGCAAGTCCAAGCCGTGGATGACCCGCTAGAATGAGGGTGCTGGGCCGGACCTCGTCGATCAATGTCCGCAAGGTGCTGTGGACGCTGGACGAGCTGGGCCTGCCCTATGAGCGCGAGGACTGGGGCGCGGGCTTTGCGTCCACCGACCGGCCCGAATTCCGGGCGCTCAATCCCAATGGCCTGATCCCCGTGCTGATCGACGACCAGGGGCCGCTGTGGGAGAGCAACACCATCTGCCGCTACCTGGCCCACCGCCATGGCGACGGCGCCCTGCTGCCCGCCGATCCGCGCGGCCGGGCGGGGGTCGAGCAGTGGATGGACTGGCAGGCGACCGAGCTCAATCCGGCCTGGCGCTACGCCTTCCTGGCCCTGGTGCGGCGTGCGCCGGGCTTTGACGATCCGGCCCAGATCGCCGACAGCGCCAAGGCCTGGAACCGCCAGATGACGCTGCTGGCCGACCAGCTCGACAGGACCGGCGCCCATGCGGCGGGCGAGGCCTTCACCCTGGCCGACGTGGTGCTGGGCCTGTCGGTCCACCGCTGGCTGGCGACGCCGATCGAGCGGGCCGACCTGCCGGCGGTGACGGCCTACTATCAGCGGCTGCGGGCGCGGGCGGCGTTTCCGCCGTATGCGCTGGCGGACGTGGCTTAAAAAGCTTGTCATCCCGGCCGCAGCGAAGCGGAGAGCCGGGACCCAGGGGCCAATGCAACGCGGCTGCCCCTGGGTCCCGGGTCGGCTTCGCCGCCCGGGATGACAAGATTATAGGGTTTCAGCCCTGCTCTACTTCGGCTTCCTGAACTTCAGGATGAACTGATCGGTCTTCCCCCGGATGGACGGATCGAAGACGCTGGCCGTGTGCGGGTCGGCGGCGTCGCGCAGCAGGGGGCTTTCGGCCTCCAGCTTGAAGCCGGCGGCCTCGACCTCGGCCTTGACGGCTTCGACGTCGATGCGGTGCAGGGTGTCGGCCGCCGAGATGCCCGAGCCGGCCGTGGCGGCATGGTCGACGATCAGGAACACGCCGCCCGGCTTCAGCGACTTGAACACCTCGGCGTTGACCGTGGCGGCGGTGGCCGTCGGGAAGGGCTTGAGGTGCAGGTCATGATAGTTCTGCACGGTCAGGACCAAGTCGAGATTGTCGGGCAGGTCCAGGGCGATGACGCTGCCGTCCAGCGGCTTGGCGTTGGGCAGGCTGGCCGAGACCGCCTTGAGACTCTCGCCATACTTGGCCTGGAACTTGATGAATTCGGCCGGCTGATAGGCATAGACCGTGCCCGTGGGACCGACGGCGCCCGACAGCAGGCGGGTGAAATAGCCGCCGCCCATGATGAAATCGACCACGGTGTCGCCGGGCTTAACATCCGCGAAGGCCAGGACCTCGGCCGGATGCCGGGCGGCGTCGCGGGCGGTGTCCTCGGCCGGACGCGAAGAACTGGTCACGGCGGCGGAGATGTTGGCCGGAACCTGGGCCAGCGCCGCGCCGCCGAACGCGCAGGCGGCCATGAGCGCCAGAACCGAGATGTTATGTTTGCGAGCCATGTAGCCCTCCCTTGCTTGCGGCAAAGTTAGCAGTTTCCGCGACCCGGAAGAACGGCGTTATCATGGCGTTTTGACGACCGGCTGCGCCCCCGCCTGTGGCAGGCTGTTGATCGGCACGCCGGGCAGCAGCGGCTCGCCCGTCCACTCCCAGTGCCAGGGCTCATAGGCGTAGTTGACGAAGCCGAAGCGGCCGGCATTGAGCACCATCCAGCGATACAGCGGCGAGCGCGACATGGTCAGGCGATTGGCGTCGGCCGAGGAGTCGGGCCCGAAGCCCGGCGCGGCGTCGATGAAGATATCCACCGCCAGGCCCGTGCGATGGGCCGAGCAGATCGAGCGCACCAGCCCCTGGCAGTTGTTGTCGCGGGCGCAGCGTTCGGCGTCGGCGGCCGGTTCGCGATAGCCTGAATACAGGGTCAGGGCCTCGGGGCGGCGCAGCACGCCGGCGGCCCGGGCCTCGGCGGCCATCCGTCGATAGGCGTCCAATGCGCCGGGGCGCAGGCGGATGACCTTGCCGCCATAGCTTTCGCGTGGGCTGGCCGCGGCCAGCGTCGCCTCTGGCGGCGCGTTAGGGCAGATCCCCTGGTTGTTGGTCCGCACGAAGGGTCGGGCCAGGTGCCAGCCGGTCAGCATGCGCTGGAAGACGCCGGTCTCGACCACGCCGGTCGCCGGCATGGCGTGGCCCCTCTGCCAGCGCGCCAGGGCGGCGGCGAAGCCCTCTGAGCTCGGCGCGCACGCCGTGCCGATCTCGGCGGCGATGCGGGGGGCATAGATTTCCCAGCCGGTCTCGGCCTGACCGAACGGCGCCCAGGCCAGGGTGGTGAGGGTCGCGGCGTTGGCGGCGGCCGCGCCCTGGGGTCCGTCAGACCGGTCGCAGGCCTCGGCCGACGCACCGGCCAGGGTGAGGGAGGCCGGCGGATCGATGGAGGGGATGTGCTGGGGCAGGTTCGGCGTCCAGGCGATCTCGTCGCGGGCCGGGGCCGGCGGCGCCTTGCCCGTCGGCCAGACCACCCACAGCCAGAAGGCCGCGCCCGCCAGCAGCAGTCCGCCCACAAGCCACAGCACGGGATGTCGTCGCTTCAAACCCGATCCTCGTCGTCTCGCGGAACTTCGCCATGGCTGAAGCCTTGAGACAACGCAGTTGTTCCCGTCTGGAGTTCGCATGACCGGTCCGGTTTCCCGTTTCGCCCTGATCACCGCCCTCGGCCTCGCGCTCGCCGCCTGCGACGACCCGCAACCCGCCAAGCCGCCGGCCGCGCCGACGACCAAGGCCGTGGAGAAGGCCCCGCAGCAGGTTCCCCTGGTCCCCGCGCCGGCCGCCGCCGTCTCGGCCTCGCCCCTCGCCCAAGCGTTCGACGGCGCGCGGTTCGACCCGGCCGCCACCGACCCGGCCGCGAAGACCCAGGCCCTGGTACGGCTGCAGGTGCTGCTGGACCGCGCCCATTTCTCGCCCGGCGTCATCGACGGCCAGGAGGGGACCAATCTGAAGATCGCCATCCAGGCCTTCCAGGCCTCGCGTAACCTGCCGGCCGACGGCGTGCTGTCGGCCCAGCTGTGGGAGACGATCACCGCCGGCGACAACGGCCCGGCCCTGACCGACTATCTCATCACCGAAGCGGACGCCGCCGGCCCGTTCGTCACCGACATCCCCACGAACGACTACGAGGCGATGGCGAAACTGCCCGCCCTATCCTACTCGACCGCGCTGGAGGCCCTGGCCGAGAGGTTCCACATGGACGAGGCCCTGCTGCAGAGCCTCAATCCCGGCGTCGATTTCGCCAAGGCCGGGACCACCATCCTGGTCGCCGCCGTCGGCCCCGACACGCTGGACCGCAAGGTGGCTCGCATCGAGATCGACAAGGCCCTGGGCCAGGTCCGCGCCTTCGACGACAAGGATGTGGAACTGGCGGTCTATCCGGCCACGGTCGGCAGCACCGAGCGCCCCGCCCCGGTCGGCGAATGGGCGGTCAACACTGTCGCCCCCCGGCCGACCTATACCTACGACCCTTCGCGGCTGACCTTCGGCAAGCCCAAGGCCAAGCTGACCATCAAGGCCGGCCCCAACAATCCGGTCGGCTCGACCTGGATCGACCTGACCAAGGACACCTACGGCATCCATGGCACCCCCGACCCCAAGCTGGTCAACAAGCGCGCCTCGCACGGCTGCGTGCGCTTGACCAACTGGGACGCGGCCGAGTTGGGCGCGGCGGTGAAGAAGGGCGCCAAGGTGGTGTTTCTGGGCGCGGAGCGGGCGAAGGGGGCGTAGGAATTTGCTCGCCAGGCCAATGGCGGGCGACGACTTGAGACGGATCAATGCACTTCCGTCTCGAGCCTCTACTCACATCAGCCGCACACCGAAGCGCAGGTCGCTGATGGCCTGTCGAAGCGCCAACCGTGCTGCAAAGGCTCAGGATGAACTACAGCGTCACCGCAGAGCGTATCGACGGCCACGGAAGCTTGGCGCGCGCCAAGGAGGCGAGCCTTGTCCTGGATACGGACGTCGCCGGCCGACGGGATGCGTTCAACCCCGCGGAGTTGTTCCTGGCCTCAATCGCAGCCTGCATGATCAAGGGGATCGATCGGGTCACCCCGCTCCTGAACTTCAAGCTTCGGGGTGTTGAGGTTCGGCTCACGGCCGTGCGCCAGGACGCGCCGCCCCTTATCCTGCGCGTGGACTATGAGTTGATCGTCGACACCGACGAGGATGATGGTCGCCTGGACCTCCTGCATCGCAATGTCCGCAAATACGGCACGATCTCGAACACGGTCGCCGCGGCGACCGTCCTGGAAGGCGTCATTCGCCGCCGCGTCGTCCACGCCACAGCCTGAAGCCCCCTCAAGTCGCCCGGGAGGCGCACATGACCTACGTGTTTTCCAAGACCCTCGACGTTCCATTCGACGAGGCGGTCGCGCGGACACGCGAGGCCCTTGCGAAGGAAGGCTTCGGCGTCATCACCGAGATCGATATCCAGAAGACCTTGAAGGCCAAGATCGGCGTGGATTTCCGCCGCTACCTGATCCTGGGCGCCTGCAACCCGGGGCTGGCGTATGAGGCGCTGAAGCTGGAGGCCAATGTGGGCGCCATGCTGCCCTGCAATGTCGTGGTGCAAGAGGGCGACAATGGCCGCACGGAGGTCTCCGCCATCGATCCTGTGGCGTCCATGCAGGCGATCGACAATCCGGGCCTGAAGGTCGCGGCTCGGACGGTCGCCGACAAGCTCCAGGCGGCGATTTCCAGCCTGTAGGCGAAACCGTCAGAGCTTTGACGAGAAGGATGTTGCCGGGTGGTTGGGGGATAGATCCTCCCCCTGTGCGGGAGGTGGCCCGGAGGGCCGGAGGGGGCAGCGCGGTGCTGGCCCAGATGGCGCTCCACTCAACGCACGCCGGCGCTGCCCCCTCAGTCGCTCCGCGACAGCTCCCCCAGAGGGGGAGCATCTGACGTCCGCTCCGGCTGGAAAGCGGACGTCAAAAAGGTTCTACAGCCCTTTCACGCGCTCGCGCCGAGCGTCGCCAGCAGCGCGTCCAGCTGCTCGAACTGTTCGGGCATGCCGTCTTCCATCCCGACCATGGCCTCGTCGAGCGCCGCCTTCGAGGGATAGAGTTCGTGCAGGACCAGCAGCGTCTGGCCGTCCCTTTCCTCGAAGGTCACCGTGGTGACGGCGGCGTCCTCGCTCTCGTCATTGGTCCAGACGAGGCGCGAGGGCGGGTCCACTTCCAGATACTTGCCGAAGAACGCGAAGGACGATGCGGCGTCGTGGCCGAACGCCAGCCGGTATTGACCGCCGACGCGAACATCCATCTCGCACGACAGCAGGGGCACGCCCGACGACTTGGGGGCCCACCACTGGGTCATCAGCGCGGGCGTGGTCCACGCCTCGAACACCAGGCGCGGCGGGCCGTTGAAGATGCGGGTGACGACGAGCTCGCGCTCGGACTTCCGTTCAATCGTCGTGCGGTGGGTCATCGGCTTTCTCCCTGAGTTTCAAATCCTCGACAACCTGGTCCAGCGCGTCGAAGCGCGAGGCCCAGAGCTGGCGGTAGGTCTCGATCCAGGCGGCCTCTTCCTCGAGCCTGCGCAGGCCCAGCCTGCACTTGCGCACCCGCCCGACCTTTTCCGTCGTGACGAAGCCCGCATGCTCCAGGACGCCGACATGCTTCTTCATGCCCGTGAGGGTCATGTGGAACCGGTCGGCCAGCTCCGTGATCGAAGCCTCCGACCGTCCCAGCTGCTCCAGAACACCGCGGCGGGTGGCGTCCGAGAGCGCGGCGAAGGAGGTGTCGAGGCGAGATGTTGAATACTGAACCATTAAGTTCAGTATTAGCGCGAAGATTTCCGCTGGGCAAGGGCGATGACCGACGCCCGTGCCCAAGGCTTCCCCCACGTCGCTCTTCCCCTGCCCCGCGGCTTGCCCCAATGATCCTGGCAAAGAAAAAGCCGGGGAGGCTGGAATGCGGTGGATCCTGCGCGGGATCGGCGGACTGTTGGCGCTCGCGGTGCTGGCGGTCGTGGCCCTGATCGTCATCGACCGGGCCAGCCTGCCCGAGGCGCCCAGCAAGGCCGCGCTGATCGCCGCCGGCGAACGCTATGACGTCCGCATCCGGCGCGACGAATGGGGCGTGCCGCACATCCTGGGCAAGACCGACGCCGACGCGGCCTATGGCCTGGGCTTCGCCCAGAGCGAGGACGATTTCGCCACCCTGCGCGACGTGACCCTGGCCACCCGGGGCGTGCTGGCCCGCACCAAGGGCGCCTCGGCCGCCCCGACCGACTATGTGGTCTCGCTGCTGAACGTCTGGCCGACGGTCAACGCCAATTACGACAAGCTGCCGGTCGAGCTGCGCGCCGTGCTGCAGGCCTATGCCGACGGGGTCAATCACTACGCCGCCCTGCATCCCGACGCGGTGACGCCCGGCCTGCTGCCGGTGACCGGCAAGGACATCGAGGCGGGGTTTGTCTTCAAGCAGCCGTTCTTCTACGGCCTGGACACCGAGCTGAAGGCGATCACCGCGCCGGGCGGTCCGCCCCCGCCGCCCAAGGGCTCCAACGGCCTGGCCGTGGCCCCCTCGCGCAACGCCGATGGCGCGACCCGCCTGCTGGTCAATTCGCACCAGCCCTATACCGGCGCGGTGGCCTGGTACGAGGCCGTGGTCGAGAGCGGGCAAGGCTGGCACGTGGCCGGCGGCTTCTTCCCCGGCTCGCCGTTCATGCTGCACGGCCATAACGCGACGCTGGGCTGGGCCAACACGGTGTCCAAGCCCGACCTGGTCGATATCTACAAGCTGACCATCAACCCGCAGAACAAGAACCAGTACCGGCTGGACGGCGCCTGGCGCGACTTCGAGCGCACCACCGCCACCCTGCGGGTCAAGCTGTGGGGCCCGATCGTGCTGCCGGTGCGCAAGGCGGTGCTGCGCTCGGCGCACGGCCCGGTGCTGGAGACCAAGAGCGGCGTCTTCGCCATCCGCTACGCCGGCATGGGCGAGTACCGCCAGCCGGTGCAGTACTGGAAACTGGACAGGGCCCGGAACCTGGCGGAATGGCGCGCGGCCATCGCCACCCACGCCCTGCCCAGCCTGAACTACATCTATGGCGACGCGGCCGGGAACATCGGCTTCGTCCACAACGGCCAGTATCCCAACCGCACCGCCACGGCCGACTGGTCCCATGTGCTGCCCGGCGACCGGTCGGACCTGATCTGGCAGGGCTATCGCCCGGTGGAGCAGATCCCCCAGCTGTGGAATCCCAAGTCGGGCTTCGTGTTCAATTCCAACAACACGCCGTTCGAGGCCAGCGCGGCCGAGGACAACCTCAAGTCCGCCGACTTCCCCGCCTCAATGGGTCTGCAGACCAACATGACCAACCGCGCCCTGCGGATCGGCGAGAACATCGGCGCCGACCCGGCGATCACCGACGAGAGCTTCCGCCGCTACAAGTACGACATCACCGCCAGCGAGCGTTCGGGCCTGGTGGCGATGATCGCCCAGGTTCTGGCCATGGATCCCAAGGGCGACAGGGATCTGATCGCGGCGCAGGCCATACTGAAGGGCTGGGACCGCAAGGCCGACATCCACAACCGGGGAACGGCCCTGGCCGCCCTGATGAGCCAGCCGATCCTGTTCGCCCGCACCAGCGGCGCGCCCGAGCCTGACCTGACGGAGAGCCTCAGGACCGCGATCACCACGCTGAAGACCCACTTTGGCCGGCTGGATCCGGAGTGGGGCCAGGTCAATCGCATCAGACGCGGCAAGGTGGACCTGCCCATCGACGGCATGGCCGACACCTATCGCTCGGTCTGGGGCATTCCCCAGAAGGACGGCACCCTGACGGCCGACGGCGGCGACACCTTGATCATGTTCGTCACCTGGGACCGCGACGGCGCGCTGCATTCCGACAGCATCCACCAGTTCGGCTCGGCCACCCTGGACGCCGCCTCGCCGCACTATGCCGACCAGACGCCGCTGTTCGTGGCCATGAAGACCAAGCCGGTGCTGTTCACCGAGGACCAGCTGAAGGGCCATGTGCGGGAGGATTACCGCCCGGGCGAGAGGAAGAAACCCTGACCGCCGCCCTTCCCGACCGGCGCCAGGGAAAGACGCGTGGTATTGTTCAGCTACGGTTCAGGCGCACGGCCTAGCTTGGCCACACGAAGTTCAAAGCGTGGGGAAACCAGAATGCACAAGACCATCGCCGCCATCGCCCTCGGCGCCGCCTCCCTGATCGGCGTGGCCGCCCAGGCCCAGGCGCCCAGCTGGTACGGGTCGTACGATGATCCGCCGCGCGGCTCCTACACCCGCTCGTGCCGCGAAATCACCGCCTTTGACGGCCGGGTCTGGGCCCTGTGCCAGTCCGGCGGCGGTCGCTGGTCGTGGAGCAGCGCGCGCACCAGCGACTGCCGCGGCGCCGGACTGGAAAACCGCGACGGCCGGTTGATGTGCGCGGGTGGCGGTGGCTGGAACGGCGGTGGGCCGGGCGGCGGCTGGAACGGCGGCGGGCCTGGCGGCGGCGGCGGTCGCCCCAACGGCGGCTGGCGCGCCGACATCGTGATGTTCGAGGACGCCGGCTACGAAGGGCGGGTCTATGAGGTGATCGGCGACATGCCCGATCTGGGCATGGTCAAGTTCAACGACCGCGCCTCGTCGATCAAGATCGTCCGCGGCGCCGGCGCCTGGGAAATCTGCGAGCACACCAACTATCAGGGCCGTTGCAGCCGACTGGACGCCGACCAGGCCGTCCTGCCGCGCGAATGGAACGACCAGATCAGCTCGATCCGCCGGGTCCGTTAGAAACCCGTAAGGCCCGGCGCGCTCTTGAAGCACGACGGGCCTCATGGCTAAGGTCCCGCGCCATTTGTTGGAGCTTCACCATGCGCAAGATCATCGTCCTGGCCGCCGCCGCGACCGCCCTGCTGGTTTCGGCCTGCAACACCATCGAAGGCGTGGGCCGTGACGTCTCGGCCGCCGGCCGGGCGGTCAGCACCACCGCCAAGGACGCAAAGCACTAGGCTTCAGGCGTCCTCCTCGCGGGACGTCTCCATGGCGATCGCGTTCTTTTCATGGGGCGCGATCTGACTGTCCGGCGCGTGCCGAGCCACCTGCTCGGCGCGCGACGCGGCGGGCGGACGCTCATCATCGTTGGACGGTGTCGGGAGGCCGGGTTCCGCCATGGTGGTAGCTCCGTCGCAAGTACAACCATGCAACGCAAGACGCGGCCGTCGGTTCCATTCTGCGCGCCCGCAAGAGCACGGCCTTCAGAACGGCGCCGAAAGAATACAGTGCGTTAACTACGCCAATTTTGGCAAGATCATGTTCACGTTCGCCACATTCGATACTTAGTTTTGGCGGCACTTTAGCCCGAGTTAACTAAGAGATGCGGCGCTGGGTCACCTTTTCATCGACCCCGGGGAAGCCCATATGGACGGCATGCGTAAGATTTCCGCCCCCAGTTTCCTCACCGGCCTCAAGCGTGGGGTGATGCACCGCTGCCCCAACTGCGGTGAAGGTCGCCTGTATTCGCGTTACCTGAAGGTCGATCTCGACTGCGAGGTCTGCGGCCACGACCTGGCCCACTATCCCGCCGATGACGGTCCGGCCTATTTCACGATCCTGATCATCGGCCACCTGTTCGTGGCGCCCCTGCTGTTCTTCCCGTTCATCTGGCAGGCTCCCGTGGCGCTTGTGGTGCCGCTGACCGTCATCCCGCTGGGCGCCCTGACCCTGGTGTTGCTGCCGAGGGTCAAGGGGGCGGTGATCGGGGCTTTGTGGGCCCACAAGCTGCGCAAGGCCGAGGACGCGCCCGGGGGCTGAACGGCCTTCGAGGAACCGACAAGCGGCGCCGCACATTCCCCCTTCCGACACCGCGACCCAGGCCGACGCCGGGTCGTGATCCACGGGAGAACGAAATGCTCGGCACCATCCTCATCATCATCCTGATCCTGGCCCTGATCGGCGCCCTGCCCACCTGGGGCCACAGCCGCTCGTGGGGCTATTTCCCCAGCGGCGGCCTCGGCCTGGTGCTGGTGATCCTGATCGTCCTCGTCCTGATGGGTCGACTCTAGATCGCGCGCCCCTGCCCGCCCGGATGGGCGGGCGGGGGCCGCTGACGTCTTGCCGTCGAACCCCGTTCCCCTAAGGTGCGCGCCCAAGGGCGACACAAATCAGGGCGGGATGACGGGATGACCAGCAGCGCGGAGGCGCCAGCGCCTCAACTGACGTCCCTGGCCCGCATGAAGGCCATCCTGGGCGGCTCGGCCGGCAATCTGGTCGAATGGTACGACTGGTTCGCCTACGCGGCCTTCACCCTCTATTTCGCGCCGCACTTCTTCCCCAAGGGCGACCAGACCGTCCAGCTGTTGCAGGCGGCGGCGGTGTTCTTCCTGGGCTTCGTGGCGCGGCCGATCGGCGCCTGGCTGATGGGGATGTACGCCGACCACGCCGGACGGCGCGCGGCCCTGTCGATCTCGGTGGCCCTGATGTGCGGCGGCGCCCTGATCATCGCCGTCACTCCCGACTACAAGACCATCGGCCTGTGGGCCCCGGCCATCCTGCTGATCGCCCGCGTGCTGCAGGGCCTGTCGGTGGGCGGAGAGTACGGCGCCAGCGCCACCTATATGAGCGAAATGGCCGGCAGGAGCCGGCGGGGCTTCTGGTCCAGCTTCCACTACGTGACCCTGATCGCCGGCCAGCTTCTGGCCCTGGGCGTGTTGATCGTCCTGCAACGCACCCTGTCCGAGGCCGCCCTGGCCCAGTGGGGCTGGCGCGTGCCGTTCGCGATCGGGGCCCTGCTGGCCGTGGTCGTGTTCTGGATCCGCCAGGGCCTGGACGAGAGCGTCTCGTTCCAGTCCAAGACCCAGAAGGGCGAGAGCATCAGCAAGACCCAGGGCGCCCTGGCCGCGCTGTTCCTGCTGTTGACCGTGGCCTGCGGCGTGGCGGGGGTGATGACCTGGGACTACGCCCGGCCCGCCCAGATCGCCGGCGCGGTGTTCCTGGTCCTGTTCTTCATCTCGCTGATCGTGCCGCTGGTGCGCCTGCACCCGCGCGAGAGCCTGCTGATCATGGGCCTGACGGCCGGCGGTTCGCTGACCTTCTATGTCTACACCACCTACATGCAGAAGTTCCTGGTCAACACCTCGGGCTTCAGCAAATCGGTCGCCTCGGAGATCAGCGCGCTCAGCCTGATCGCCTTCATGCTGCTGCAGCCCGTGGCCGGCTGGCTGTCGGACAGGCTGGGCCGCAAGCCGATGCTGATCATCGCCTTCGGCGGCGGGGTGGCGACCATCTGGCCGATCATGAACGGCATCGCCAACACCACCTCGACCACCACCGCCCTGGTGCTGATCCTGGTCGGGATCGCCTTCCAGTCGGCCTATACCTCGATCAGCGCCGTGGTGAAGGCCGAGCTGTTCCCCGCCCACGTCCGCGCCCTGGGCGTGGCCCTGCCCTACGCCCTGGCCAATGTGCTGTTCGGCGGCACGGCGGAGATGGCGGCCCTGGCCTTCAAGTCGAACGGCATCGAGAGCGCCTTCTACGTCTATGTGGCCGCCGTGATGTCGCTGGGCCTTCTGTGCGCCATCCTGCTGAAGGACACCGGCAAGCACAGCCGGATCGTCGAGCACTGACCCTTCCCGCGAATCCGCCTTAAGCTATGACCATGCCGATCATCGACATCATCGCCCTCGCCCTCTTCGCCTTCGCCTGGCTGTTCTATGAACCGCTGCTCAAGCGCCTGGGCGAAGGGTCAAACCTGATCAACACCGACATGACGGTGATCCGTCGCCGGTGGATGCAGGAGATGGCGGTGCGCGAGATCGCCCTGCTGGACGGCCAGCTTCTGGGCCACGCCATCAACTCGGCCAGCTTCTTCGCCTCGTCCAACCTGATCCTGATCGCGGCCGCCGCCGGCGTGCTGTTTGGCGGCGACAGCGCCTGGAAGAGCATCGAGGGCCTGGCCGTGCTGGCTCCGGCCTCGGAACTGATGTTCCAGGTCAAGCTGGGCATGGTGCTGCTGGCCCTGGCGCGCGGCCTGCTCGACTTCATCTGGGCCATCCGCCAGATGAACTACTGCCTGGCCGCCATCGGCGCGACGCCGATGTGGGCGCCGCCAGAGGTGCTGACTGAATATGCCGAAGCCGCCGGCGGGATCCTCAACCCCGCCCTGTCGGCCTTCAACGCCGGGGTGCGCGGTTACTATTTCGCGCTGGCCGCCGCCGCCTGGCTTCTGGGCCCCTGGGCCTTCATGGCCGCCACCCTGGGCGCGCTTCTGCTGCTGGTCTGGCGCCAGCGCCGCAGCCGCGCCTCGACGGCCGTGCGCAAGGTGCGTCAGATCCTGGAGCGCACGCCGGTCATGCACGGGCCCCACATGGAGCACCACAAGAAGCCGCCGCCGGTGGATACGCTCTAGAGCCCTTTCCGACCTGATAGTTTCATCAGGGTCGGGCGAAAAGGGCTCTAAATCAGAAGTTTGGAGCATTTTTCGATCCGATAACCGTTTCACACTTATCGGAAAATGCTCTAGGCGCCAGGCTTTCGACCCTAGGCCCCTACGCCCACGCCGATCGGGCAGGTCACGCCCGTGCCGCCGATACCGCAATAGCCTTGCGGGTTCTTGGCCAGGTACTGCTGGTGATAGTCCTCGGCGAAGTAGAACGGGCCGGCGGCGGCGATCTCGGTGGTGATCGAGCCCAGGCCCTTGTCGGCCAAGGCCTGCGCATAGGCCTCCCGGGAGGCCACCGCTTCGGCGGCCTGGGCGTCATTGGTCACATAGATGCCCGAGCGATACTGGGTGCCGATGTCGTTGCCCTGGCGCATGCCCTGGGTGGGATCATGGTTTTCCCAGAAGGTCTTCAGCAGGGTCTGATAGCTGACCACCCTGGGATCGAACACCACCAGCACCACCTCGGTATGACCGGTGCCGCCGCTGCAGACCTCCTGATAGGTCGGGTTGGGGGTGATCCCCGCCGCATAGCCGGCGGCGGTCACATAGACCCCCGGTACCTTCCAGAAGATCCGCTCCACGCCCCAGAAGCAGCCCATGGCGAACACGGCCGTCTCCAGGCCTTCTGGATAGGGCCCCTTCAGCGCATGGCCGTTGATGAAGTGGGTCTCGGCGGTCGGGATCGCCGTCTCGCGGCCCGGCAGGGCGCTGTCGACGGTGGGCAGATCCTGGGACTTTTTGGTCAGCAGCATGGCGGGGCCTCGGCGGGGAAAGCGTCTCAGCCGATATATGTGCTCCCGCCCGACATTTCATCCCTCATGAGCGCTTGCCCCCGAAAGCCCCATGAGTATATTGCGCGCCTTCCTGCGAAGGGGGGCCTCAACCGCTCCCGATTCACGTGCGCATGGTGAGGTGGCCGAGTGGTTGATGGCGCACGCTTGGAAAGCGTGTTTAGGTGAAAGCCTAACGAGGGTTCGAATCCCTCTCTCACCGCCACGCACCCCCGCAAATTAGCTCGCGCGACAGGCCGGTTCCCTAAGCCTGCGTTTTCGCGCGCCTAATGCCGCGGAAAGCCATTCGCGCTCCCCCAAATCCAACAGGAAGTCGGACAACGACCTGCCAGATAGGCGGCCGCGTCTCCGCCGGTTCGCGATGCGGTTGGGTTTCCCTATGATAGGGAACTGCTTAGGGAATTTTGTGATTTCAAAGCGCGTTGCGCGAAAACCGCAGCGATCGGCTGCGGATATAACACGCCAATTCAGTGCCTTAAGGCTCTTACCAGTCCAAATTCCCTAAGCTTCCAATAGGGAATTCGGAGGGGCCCTTCAGGGAACTTGCCTGGATCTCGACGCCATTTGGACCAGCATTCTTTGCTAACGCTGAGCCAGCTCTGCAAAAAGCCTGCGCTGGTCCTCCCAGGCCGCAGGAAGCGGCACCCTGATCAATGGCTGCAAGGTCAGACCGGCTGGTTGCCGCCCTTCCAGGATCTGAACCTGAAGGTCAGGCGCCAGAAATGCCAAAGGCAGAATGTTCCGATCATAGGGACTGATAGGAACCAACGAGATCATCGCCTGCTCTGGCGATGCGACGGCGCCGCCACTGGCATGCGCCAAAAGCCGATGAGCCATCTTGAGCCCGCGAATTAGAGAGCTGTCTGGTGACGGATTGCCCGTTACCTGCGAACCATCGGCAGTAACGATACGAGCAGATCCGCCACGCGCCGCAACGCGGCAGGCGATGCTGATGCGTACCAACTCTGAATCTTGATCATCCCAATCGGCGTGGTCGTCAGCCAATCGCGCGCGCAGGGTTCGCAACTGATTGGTGCGATCTCCCCCACGCGGGAAAAGCGCCTTGCGCTTTAGTAGCAGCTCGATCGCCGATGAATGAACCTCGACCCGCTCGACGGCGGCCACCAAATCTAAACCCGCACCATCATCAGCCAGCGCCAATGACCGACGAACTAGATCCTCAATCGCCGCTGCCGGGACACGCTTTGGGCCGCCAGCTCCTGCGCGTCGCCCTCCACGCTGAAGCACCGTCGAGACGTAGTAGCGATAAACTTGCCCCTTCTTGCCATGCGTGAACACCGGGCTCATGGCCTGCCCATCTGCGTCGAAGATCAATCGGCGGAGCGGCATGCTGGACACCGAACGCTGACTGGCCTTGTGTCGGCGAGCCTGGCTGGCGAGTAGCGCCTGAACCTGCTGAAAGACGACTGGATCGACGATGCCTAGGTGCTCGCCGGGATAGGCCATCTCGCGATGTACGGTTTGTCCGACGTAGGTTCTGTTCTTCAGCAGATGAAAAAGCGCCCCACGGCTAAGGCGCAAACCACCGATCTGGCGCCCCGCCTTCGTCGTCCAGACCTTTGAGCGAATGGCCTGGTCGTCGAGCCATCGCTCCAGCGCATGGACCGATCCCGTCTCCAGGTATCGTTCGAAGATCAGACGAACGGTCCGAGCCTCAGGCTCATTGACGACAAGAGCGCGACTAGCTTGACCGGTAGGGGCGTCATAGCCGAGCGGCAGGTTCCCACCCATCCACATGCCCTTGGCTTTCGAAGCCGCGATCTTGTCGCGGATACGCTCACCGGTAACCTCGCGTTCGAACTGCGCGAAGGAGAGCAAGACGTTCAACGTCAAACGACCCATGCTGGTCGTCGTGTTGAAGGCCTGAGTGACTGACACAAAGGAAACGTTCGCCTTGTCGAACGCTTCGACGATCCTGGCAAAGTCGGTCAGTGAGCGCGTGAGGCGATCGACCTTGTAAACAACCACAATATCGACCCGCCCCGCCTCAATAGCGGCGAGCAGCTTGCGCAGTCCAGGACGGTCCATCGTACCGCCCGAAAACCCGCCATCGTCGTAGATTTCCGTCAGAGCCGACCATCCTTCACCCGCCTGGCTAAGGACGTAGGCCTCACAAGATTCTCGCTGAGCGTGGAGACTGTTGAAGTTTTGCTCCAACCCCTCCTCGGAGGACTTACGGGTATAGATCGCGCAGCGAAGGCGTGGTGATGGCGCACGCGAGACGCTCAACTCGCCGTCTCCTCTCGCAGACCAAAGAACTTGGGGCCGTTTCTCTTCACGCCGGTGATCGCGCAAGCCACCGCCGAAAGGCTGGCATAGGTGGTTCCAGACCATACAAAGCCGTCAGCAGTGCGTTCGACCACATGGCGCTGGCCAGACCATTCGCGGATCAGCTTAGCGCCAGCTCCAAGATGATCCGCCCTTGCTGGCGCGCCCGGTGATTGGCGCAGGCGTCGACGCGTAACAACATCTAGACCACCAAATGCCTGCGCCTGAATTCGCCAAGCCAGGGCAAGGCGGAGGAGTTCGGCAGACCGGACCGTTGGCGGCGCTCCATACCGTTGACGCCATTGCGACCTCAAACCTTCGAGGTCGAGCAACTCAAGTGCCCGAACCTCATTGGCGATGCTGACGGCATTCTGCAGCCTGTCCATGGGGTCACACTGCGGGAACGATGCGGTAGGTCCGGGTGCCTTCAACCACCTCAGAGGTCACGGCAAGTTTGCGGGTCTTCTTCAAGCTTCCTGAGATTGCACCGCGCAGCGAATGAGCCTGCCATCCAGTTTCCGCCATCAAGTCCGCGATGGTCGCGCCGCCTGGACGGCTTAGCAGAGACACGAGTTTGTCCAATTTTCCCGTAGGCGGCGCGACCTCGATGTTTGATTTCTGGTCGCTCGGCATGAAACCCTCGGGCGAGGATGCGGGGCGTCCGATTGCCGCCAGCCCCTTACTGGTAATCAGCAGCCGACTTGCTCCCTTCGCCTGAGGCAGAGAGATCATCAAGGCTTGCTTGATGAGGATAGCAGACGTGGTTTGGCTTTTAGGATCGCTGTCGATCCCAGCGCCTTCATAGTCGGCGGCGCGCGCTAGAAGGTCTAGTTGAGCTTTGGTCAGCTTAGTCATGATGTCCTCGTCGAAGACGCGACTGCCAAAACGGCGTCGCTACTGAGACGAGCCCGGCTGGCGCGGGCTAGGACGAGATGAACAATGCTTACTTGACGCAGATAGTCCAGTCCAGGAGCGTTGGAATCGACCCCCTTGCCGAATCGGCACTAACGCGTGAGGCTCATCGATAGGAGCTTCCGTCATAGGGAAGCGTCCTTGAAGGTCTCGCATGGAGGGGAGACATCGATGCTACGGCATTGATGGTCCCCTTGAAGGCCGCTCTCGACGAAAGCCCCCAAGGCTGAAACGAGGGGTACATGCGATGACTGACAACTTCATCAAAGATCAGGACCAAGGTCGCCACGCGATCCGTGACGCTATTCGCTCTAAGGACCAGAAACGGCGGTCCACACGGCGGGTCGTCGCCGATGTCGAGGCGAGGCAGGTTCAGCGTCTTAATGACCTTTTGCCCGATATTCCCAAAGTTCATCGTCCGCCGGGGGAGTTGAAGCCTGCCCGGCGTCAGGTCCGCAAACTTGCCGAAGCACAGGTCGTCAGGGTCAAAACTTCGATCGAGCAGTTCGGCTTCGTCACCCCGATCCTGATCGACAAGAATGACCACATCGTCGATGGCCACATTCGTCACGAAGCCGCGCGACGGCTGGGCTTGGCGACCATCCCTTGTTTGGTGGTCGATCACCTGACGCCGGTTCAGCTCGCTGCGCTGAAGATCGCGATTAACCGGACGGCCGAGACCGGGACCTGGGATATCGAGATCCTGGAAATCGAACTGGAAGAGATCAAGCTTGAAGGTCTGCCCTTGGAAGTGATGGGGTTTACGACCCCTGAGCTCGACGGCCTGCTGATGACTGACGACGAGCCGTTTGAGCCCGAAGTCGAACCGCCGCCGACCGACGCGCAGGCCGTGAGCCGTGCGGGCGACTCTTGGCGTCTTGGTCCCCACCGGCTGATCTGCGGGGATGCCCGTAAGCCTGAGGTCTATTCGGCCTTGATGGGCTCGGAGCAGGCCAGGCTCGTTCTGACCGATGAGCCCTACAACGTGCCGATTAGCGGCCACGTGAGTTCTGGCAGTCATCGCGAGTTCAAAATGGCCGCCGGCGAGATGAATCTCGAAGAATTCGAGGCCTTCAATCGCGACTGGATGAAGGCCAGTTATGCGACTCTGCAAGATGGGGGGCTTTTCGGGACCTTCATCGATTGGCGCAGCGTTGAACTGGTGATCCGGGTGGCCCTTACGCTTGGCATGAGCCTGATCAATCTGATCGTCTGGGCCAAAACCAACGGCGGGATGGGTTCGCTGTGGCGTTCCCAGCATGAGCTGTTGCCGATGTTCAAGAAGGGCCAAGCGCCTCACATCAACAACGTCGAGCTGGGCAAGCACGGCCGGTATCGTTCCAATCTGTGGACCTATCCGGGGGCCAACGTGCTGGGCTCTGATGCTAGCAGCAGGCTTGCTGATCATCCCACGCCCAAACCTGTCGCGATGCTTGAAGATGCCCTCCGCGACATCACCCAGCCCAACGATATCGTGGTCGATCCCTTTCTTGGGTCGGGCTCGATGCTGATCGCGGCCGAACGCACCGGTCGCCGTTGCCGCGGCATCGAGCTAGATCCGCTCTATGTCGATCTGGCCGTGCGTCGCTGGCAGGAGATGACGGGCAAGATTGCGATGCTGGAAGACACCGGCTTTTCTTTTGAAGAGACCGCGGCTGACCGTTGCCAGCTCGCCCATGCCACGCCCGACGAGGGGGACCGCTAATGAGCGACACCCGCGATTACGAAGTCGGCTACAAGAAGCCGCCGAAGCACAGCCAGTTTAAGCCCGGAGAGTCTGGTCGCAGCCGTACGCGAGATCAGAATTTTCGGGAGGTCAATAAATTACCTCGGACCCTGAACGAACTGGTTCGCGAAGTAGCTCGGAAACCTGTCAAGGTTAAAGAGGGTGATACTGTTCGCAATGCTCACCTACCTACCCTTATGATCGAGCGAATTCTGAAGGAAGCGCTGAGTGGCAAGCACCCTCGGTTGATCCAAGTAGCATTCGATCTTTTGAAAGATGCCGAAGCTTTTGGGGATCGCCCTATGACTGATGACGAACTTGTTCGTACCTTGACCCGCGAAGAAATTAACCAGATTGACGAAATTCGCGGACTTCTTAGTGGCTACTCCGAGCTTGAAGATCACAGCTCTACCGAGCCGGACAGGTAGGAATTCACGAACCGCAGGTCCTTAAGCCTGCGGTTCTGCCTGCTGGTTGAGCTGGGCGATATAGTCAGCGATGGCCTGAGCCCACTCTTCGGCCCGCTCCAGAAGCTTGCTAGCCGGCACATTTCGGTCACCCAAGACCACGCGCCAGCCCACAGGATTCGGAGTGTGGCGGACGACGGCGCCCGGGACTAAGGCCACTAGGCGGTCTTGATAATGATGACTCAGGCTAATTTGATTGATCGCTTTGGCGCTCCAATGTGCGACATCAGTTCCCAGCAGCCCCTGTTGATCGATGGCTCCCAAAGCAAACTCCAGGCCATCGATGTTCCGCCATTTGATCGTCATATTGCGCTTTATGTCCGCATAGACACCCAAGGGTTCAACAAGGGCCAAAAATGCCTGCAGCCGCTCGGGCAAGGCTGGGTTCACGGACCTCAAGGTCTCGTAGAAAGCTTCCGCTGACAGGGTCGTCGGCTTGGCGCTTGATGCGGCGGGAGCAATGCGGGACGGCGCCACCGCTACACCTTCCTCAAGCCGCACTACGGCCCGCTCGATCTGAACCGTGCGCGTCACGACCTTGGGCTGGACGAAAACAGCGCCACTGCCCGGTGCGCGCCATAGCGATATCTCCACCATCGCCAGCGTGAAATGCAGCGCCATGTGTCGCTGGAGATAGTTCGCAAGTTCCTCCGCGCTTTCTTGGATGCCGTCACCGGCGATGATGATCAGGAAGCGGCCAAGGCGAAGATTTCGCGAAACGGCATCGCAAAATAGCGCTTCCCCATCCGGCTCACGATCGTCGCCACAAACAGTTTGAAAGAGATCAAGCTGGGGGTTTTTGGTAGCTAGGCGGGCCGCCCTTTGTAGGTCGTTGTACGTCCACGCCGAGAGGTCCTTGGCATAGTCGAGTACCTGGCCAATCACCTCACGGCGGGCCTCGCCGTTGCGCCACAGCTTGGCTTCAACGACCACGATCCCGCCATCGGGCGTCATCAACAAATTGTCGGCAAAGCCTGATGGCACCGGCAATTCAACACAGATCGGCCTTAGCGGCGTCAAAGCCGGCTCGATCTGCTCAACCGGTAACAGGGTCGGGTTTCGCTGGATCAGCATCTGCAGCCACAGCTCATTGTAGTCCGATGGCTGTGACCTGGATGTAAGGGGCAGGCGTTCAAGCGCTTGGCACTGCTCTTCGGCCAAGCCCATGCCCGTCACGATCAGTGGTTTTGAGTAGGCCCGCATGCGTTCTCCCCCAGGTCGTTTATGACTTATAGTCTATGGGCCAAAGTCAAGTCTGACCACGCCATGCGCGCATGGACGTGCGCGTGCGAGTCGGCCTGAACTTGCAGGGCTTAAGACGGGAGCGAGGGCTCTCGCAGGAGGAGCTCGCCCATCGCGCCGAAGTGCATCAGACCTATTTGAGCGGGGTCGAACGCGGGCGGCGTAATGCGTCTGTTCAGATACTCGCACGGATCGCGGCGGCGCTGGACGCTGACATAGAGGACCTGACCCGCAAGCGATAAGGTCATTGCTCTGTGCGGTCGCTAGCCAACATCTCTAACGTTCGGGCTATCGCTATCCCGTCCTTGAAGCATCCACGAAGGTGCTGTCAGTATAACGCTAACAAGTCTCCGTATCGTCCGGTGATCGGGCCATTTGCGGAGACCAGGCTTGAAACCGCTCTCGTTTAAGCGCCATCGCTTCCCGACCGAGGTCATCAAGCATGCGCTCTGGCTCTACTTTCGTTTCAGCTTGAGCCTTCGCGACGTCGAGGAGCTGCTCGCCGAGCGCAGGATCGAGGTGAGCTACGAGACCATCCGCTGCTGGACCAAGAAGTTCTGGCCGGCGATCGCCAGGCGACTGAAGCGGCTTCGCCCCTCCCCTGCTCCTCGCTGGCACCTGGACGAGATGGTGTGCAGGGTGGGCGGAAAGCGCATGTACCTATGGCGCGCCATCGACGATGAAGGCGAGGTGCTCGACCTGCTGGTCCAGCTTCGTCGAGACACCCAGGCGGCTAAGAAATTGCTAATGAGGCTGCTAGGCCGACAGCCCGTCGAGCCCAAATTGATCACCACCGACGGGCTCAGATTCTATTCGGCGGCCTTGGCGGAACTGGGTTTTGAGCACCTTCATCGGGCGGGTCGGCTCAGGGAAAACAACAGGGCGGAGAATTCTCATCTGCCCATCCGCCAGCGAGAGCGGCGAATGCAGGGCTTCAAAAGCCAGTCGTCCGCCCAGCGTTTTCTCACTACCCACGCCGCCGTCTACAACACCTTCTACACCCAACGACACCTGATTAGCCGCCCTACCCTTCGGCGCTTCCGCGCCGAGGCGCACGGCGCATGGGCGAAGGCCACGGCCTAAATCGGCCAAGTATTGGCCTTTCTCGACTTGCGGCGGTTAACCTGACAGCTCCGCCGGCGAGTTTGACTGGACGCCCCTGGTGCCTTGACCGGATCCTTCTCGAGGTTGCGGTCGCGAGCGTAGGGTCCGAGGCGGATTTTCCCGGCCCCTGACGCGTCTGGGATGGTTCCTCTGATCAGAAGCGACCGATGCGCGGCCTGCCTGGCTGGCCATATTCAGCGATCCACTGGACGACGTCGCCGTACTCCTTGAGAGAGAGCCTATGTTCGCACTGGCTTTCCGCCTTGCGTGAGCCTGCCGTGAACGAAGAACTGGTAACCAGCATCGCTGTTGGCGCCTTCGCAAGTTCGAGGACGCCCAGCAACTGGCGGACTACGCCGACCTTCACCGGCTTGTCCGCAGCGTAGTGCTTTACCTCAACGGCGCACAGAATTCGGCCATGGGGAAGGTTGACGTAAGCGTAGATGTCGACCCCGCCATCGTTGCCGGGCGGCGTCAGATGCACCTCGTAGTCCATATCCTCCAGCAGATCGGCGACCACCTCCTCGAACTGTCGGGGCGTGAGTGCGTAAAGGCCCTTCGGTTCGCGCCGAAGCCGATCGATCAGATGGTCGTTGACCCGGATGAGTTCGGGCTTCGCCGCCTTGAGCAGTTCTGGTTTGGGGACGACGAGACTGCCCTTAGGACCATAGAGTTGCCCCTTGACCAATGCGCGTGCGCCTTCGTCCGACCGCCGCGAGGCGACTTCGTTCATCGCACTAAGGAGCGCTGGATTGCCTCGAGTTGCTTCGAGGAAGAGATCGAGAGCTTCCTCAGTTAGCAATGGACCGAGCACCTGACGCGCGAACTTTCGCGCGTCAGGTGCGGAAAGCTCCCGCAGATGCAACTGGCCGCCGGTCAGTTCCTTCTCGATGGGCTCACGGCGCGAGAAGATGACCGCGTCAATCGTCAGGTGGTTCGTCAGGCGCTCGGTGATGTCGAGAATGTCGGCCGGCGCGAGAACATCGGCTTCGTCCATGATGATCGCGCGCGGAGGATTTCGCTGCTCCAGCAGGCTGTCGATCCCAACCTTAATCATCGTGCGCGCTTCAGCGGGATCGAAGGGCAGGAGCCAAAAGAGCGGAGGCCTTGTCCACCGGGACATGCGAGTGAAGTGATTCAGGAGCGCCGTCTTACCCACGCCTGGGCCGCCGTGGACGATCAGGGGTTTGGTCGGCGCACGGCGAACATGGTCCTCAAGCCAGGCCAACTCGCGCTCGCGCCCAACGAATACACCCGCTCGGCCTGCCGGCCCGAAAGTGCCTTCCACGTCCAAATCCACTCCCCCCGCGACTTCAAGGCAGTAGACCTGACCATAAGAGGTGTCGCTGAGCCAGGCACCCGCTCAACGCGATCCAACATGCTGTTGTCTGCCGCTTCGTTCCCCTCCCGGCGATCAGATGCTCGCCAAGAGGGTCAATTGCCAGGTTTCCCTTCAACCCGCTGACCAGGATCTCGTGCCCAAACTGTGTGGCCTGACGTTCATTCCTCCACGCGTGGAGCAACGTCCGCCCACGCCTTGCCCCATCGCTCAGATGCATGAAACAATATGGCGAGCTGCGCCATTTCTAGACCTTCGGGCCATGCGAGAACCGGACATTTGATTGTCACGAGCGGCCCCTGTGGCAGCGCTGGAAAACACGACATCTGGCTCGCTGGCTCCGGGTCGCTAAGGCACCGATCTTCTACCGCAAGAACTTCGTCACCACCCGATGCTGGCGAATGCCTTACGATAGTGGCCAAGAATGAATCGGGAGCGATTGCGCCCGGGGTGCAGATGGAGACGCTGTGGCGGCAAGTCCCGAACTCGCAGGCGGCGCTGGCTTCACATTCGAAGATGCTGTGGTCGCCTACTATCTGACGGCTCTGCTCTCTGAGACAGCGGCGCGCGGACTTAACAGCTCTGGACCGAGCCACGTCAGCGTCCAGCGCGGTGCCCTTGGACACCCACTGGACGACGTCACGGTGGCTTCCCAAACGCCCAGCGGCTTGGTCAGCCTCGACCTGCAGGTCAAGCGCGCCTTCGCGTTCAAGGCCAACGAGTCGAATGGCGACTTCTTCGACATCGTGGCCAGAGCCAGCCAGACCCTCGGCGCTTCGACCTTTCGAACCGGCATCGATCGGATCGGTGTGGCTACCGATGAGATTGATGCAAGCCACCTGCGCCAGGTTCGGACGGTCTGCGAGTGGGCGCGCGATAGCCTCAACCCGGCCGACTTCCTACGCCGCATCGATACCCAGGGCGTCTCCAGCAAGGCCAAGCAGGCGGTGGTCGCCGCCGCGCGCGAAGGACTCACGCGGGCCTTGGGCCGTCCCGCTGACGTGTCGGACATCCATCGTTTCCTCAGCCACTTCGTGCTGTTGCGGTTCGACCTCCTGGACGAAGCCGCGGCGGACCAGGATCTCGTGCTCGACCGTCTGAGCCGTGTGCTCGTCACCGACCAGCCCGGCGCTGCGCTGGAGGTGTGGCGCAGTTTGCGTACGATCGCCCGCGACATCGCCGGGCGCGCCGGGGGCTTGGATCGAGAGACCCTCCGTTTGCGGCTCGGCACGCCCGAGCGCTTTTCGATCACGCACCGATTGGCGGCCGACGTAGAACGGCTGGTCGCCGAAGCTCAACTGGCGTTCTCGACGATCGAACGCGACATCGACGGTCTGCAGATCGCGCGACCAAGCTTAGTCGAAGCGATTGGAGTGGGCTTAGTCACGCACCGGCTGGTCCAGATCGTAGGCCAGCCTGGCGCGGGCAAGTCTGTGCTGCTGCGCATGGCAGCCGAGGGCGCCGTGCATGAGCCGCTGATAGGTTTGCGATCGGATCGGATCGAGGCTGGCGGATGGCCAGCCTACGCGCGCGCCCTAGGTCTGACTCACGCGACGCCGCTTCCCGTCTTGCGCGAGATGGCCTGCGCCGGCGATCCGATCCTGTTCATCGACGGACTCGATCGTGTCGTTGGGGTCGCGAGAACCCTGGTGCAGGAACTGGTAGGCTTGATCCTGGAGGATCCCACCCTCGCGCGATGGCGTATCGTCGCGACCCTGCGCGATGGCGCATGGGAACAGGTTCGGCGCTGGCTGCCAGCGCTCAAAGCCACTCTGTCCCACGCTGTTGAGGTCAAGGGCCTCTCCGACGCCGAAGCCGAGATCGTCGCGGCCGACCGTCCGCGCCTACGTGAACTGCTCTTTGGACCCAACGATGTTCAGGAGATCGCCCGTCGGCCGTTTTTCCTCGGCGTGCTGGCCAGCGCGATCGATCTCGATGCTCAGACACCATCAAGCGAGACCGAATTGATCGGCGCCTGGTGGGCGGGGGGCGGCTATGCCGCCGAAGGACCCGAACGTGCTCGACGCCAAGAAGCGCTGGTAGCCCTCGCCAAGCACAGCGCCGCCAACCTCGGCCGCAAGGCGCGCATACGGGGCCTCGACCACGAGGCTGTCGAGTCATTGAAGGCCGATCGGATCCTCGTTGATGTCGAACAAGGGCACACGGTTTCCTTCGCCCACGACATCTTCTTCGAATGGGCCTTCACGCACCTGCTCATCGATGCCGAGGCCGGTTGGCGGGAGGAACTGGTCAACGCCGGTGAGCCGCCGGCGCTGGGGCGACCGGTCGAGTTGCTATCACAGCGGTGTTTCGAACAAGACCAGGCCTGGGAAAACGAACTTGCTCTGCTCGAGGCTGGCCAAACGCGCAGTCAATGGCGGCGGGCATGGCTCATTGCGCCGCTGTCGTCTCCGCGCTTTTGGACGCAGAGCGCGGCTTTCTCCAAGGCGCTCGTCGGCGGCGAGGATTGGGGTCGCCTGGAACACTTACTGACTTGGTTCCAGGCCGTGCGCTCACAGCCTAGCCACCGTGATTGGCACGCCTTGCTAGGCGACCTTTCCGAAGCAGACATAGTGCGCCTGGCTGACAACCTAGCCATCCCAGACGACCTCTCCACGTGGACCCGGTTCCTGTACTGGCTTCTGCAGGAGCAGATTTACATTCCGCCTAGGCTGTGGCCATCGGTGCTCACCTGCGCGGAAGTTTGGCAGCGTGCATTCCCAAGGAGCCGCACGAACGTCACCGAGAGTCTTTTGACCCTCGCCGGCGACTGGCTCGCAATCATCGAAGAAAAGCGCAGAGGGGCCACTTGGGATCGGAAGCGCTCCCCCGGCGACCTGGACTACGACCAGGAAAAGGAGCTGGCGCAGTCACTTCGAGGGTTCATCTTCGGAGCCGCTGTGGTTTTCCCCCAGCACACCCAAACCTATCTTGAGCGCCTACTGGCTGAAGAGCACGCCTCGCACGACGCAATCGCTAGCGTCGTCTCCATGTCCGCCTTCGTCGCCCGAGCTGACGCGCAACGCTTGTCCGCGCTCGTGCTCAAGCTAGCGGTCGAATTGCTGCCCCGCGCACAAATGCAGCGCGAGGCGGACGATGACGCTGCGGCGCGCGCAAAGGCGCTCGAGTATCCGGAAGGATCGCGCGAACGCGATCTCCTAATGCCTTCGGGACTGGGCGGGTGGATCAACTCTTGGGACTGGGACCATCTGTCGGTGCATGGCCTTGATCAGCACATTCAGATCCCTTCCCCCATCGCCGAGCCATTTCACGCGTTGTTCGCGGTGAACCCAGATCTTGCCCTCAAGACGGTCAAGGCGTTGTGCGACCACGCCGTTGCGGCATGGCGCGAACTCCACGAACTCGATCCTGACGAGGGCGATGGTACGCCCTTGCCGCTTGAGCTCGATTTGCCTTGGGGACGTCAGACATTCTGGGGGGCTGAGCGCGAATATCTGCTCTACCGCGGCGTCTTCTCTCCGCAGATCATCACGGCGAGCTTGATGGTCCTGGAGGGATGGGCGCTCGCCGAACTCGACGCCGGCGCGGATCTCGACGCCCTTTTACATCGCATCCTTGAGGGTTGCCAGCACAACGCCCTCCTGGGAATCGCCTCGACCTTAGCGCTCAGCCGTCCGACCGCCAGCGCCGCCACCCTGCCGCTCGTTACAGCTCAGCGCCTTTGGCATTGGGATATCGGACGACTGGCGCGCGTCGATTCCACGGGTGCGCCGGCAAACGAGATCACTGCGATGGGGCGGCGGCGCGAGTTGGTAGCCCTCAAGGCTGCCAACGGCCGACCAGAACGACGGTTGTGGATCGGCAGCCTAGCGGGGCTATTCCTGCTCAACGCAGAGCCTGAGGTTGGAGCGGCTTTCAAGGCGGCGGTCGCCAAGTTCGGCGACGATGCGGCGTTGGATTTCGCTGAGCAGGCCGAGGACGAAGCCTGGGTCGCCGAGCGCAAGCGGCAAGGCGCACGCTGGTCGGCGTTCGGCGACCCCGAGGCCTATTCGATAGAGCCGGTCGAGGGCGGTGTTCAGATCGAGGCTCGTCAACCAGATTCCACCGACGAAGCCGATATCCGACAGGTCCAAGAGCTTAAGGACACCCAACGTTGGATCGCCTTAGCGATGTGGGCTGCCCGGGCGCTGGGCGAGGCGGTGGAAAGCGTTGGCCTGTCGGACGAGGTGGCGATTGCCGAAGCCCAGGCCCTTGACGCGCCCGACTTATTTGAAGATCGGGATCAATTCGGAGGCCTGGAGGAGCTACGCCGTGCTGGCGTCGCCGGGGCGGCGGCCTTCGTTCTGCGCGAGACGCGCTACCAAGACGAACCGCTCCTTGCCTGGGCTCAGGACGTTACCATGCGGGCCTACGGAACCCCGCTGAGCGGCGACGGCATGACCTTCGCAGAATCAATTCTGAGCCATCATCCCCTCAAGTTCGTCCCAATCGGTCTAGCCGGCATCATCCGCCGCGGGCGACCAGTCGAAAGCGTCGGCTACGGTTTGCTCAACATGGTCAGGTGCTTCGTCAACGAAGTCTCGGTCGCCGCCGCCCGCGCCGCATACAGCCTGGCCGATGTCGAGCCGAGGGTCGCCGCCGCAGCGCTGCGGCTGGTCGTGGCGCTTGGCATAAGGTCGGACGCTCCATTGGCGCGTCGCAGAGATCGGAACCGCGCTGACGGGATCCGCCAGGCGGCCGCAGACGCAGCATTCGAGGCGGCCCTGGCCGTGGCGTCGGGCAAGGCGGCATTCGGCCTGCCGGAACTGCCGATCAGCCACGACGATCTGGAAGAGGCCGATGACGGAAAGCCCGATGATGAGGCTTGGTTGGACACCACCTTTCTCACCGCGCATCTAGAGGGGCTCGTGGCGCCGCCCCCGGGCCTCGATGAGGCCGTGAATACGCTGGCCGACGGATTGTTGCGCTGGACCCTGTCACGGGCGAGCGACGATGAACGGCGTGGCCGCTCATCTTTGATTGTCTGGCGCGGGCAACTGATGCGCTGGATGGCCTGGCGTGCGCGACCGTGGCCCGCCGAGCAAGTCATCGCCTTGATCGTTGATCCGATCGCCGCTGAAGAAGACGCTGCATGCCTTCAGTTGCTCGAGCCGTTCATCGGCATCTATGCCGCAGCGCTTATGCACGAGGCCGATGAAATAGCTCCCGCGACCATGACTGTCATGCTCGCCGCGGCGCGGCGGGTGGCGGCCATGGGTCCTGCTAGCCGCCACGCCTATGGTTCTGACACCCGCCAACTTCTCCGCGACGTAATGTGCGTGCCCCATATCCGAACAACCGGCGCGCGCCGGTTCGCCAACGGCGAATGGCGCGACGTTCCCGTCCTCTGGCCCATAATCGACATCTTGCTGCCGGCCCTGAAGCGCCGCAGCGATTTCGCCCAGATTTGGCTCAGCCTCCTCGAGCACGCCCACGCGCACTACCCGATCGCCCGGTTCGCCGCTGAAGCCAGTTTGATCCTGGACGCTCTGCCCGCCAAACAAGCTAAGGAAAGTGGCTTCCTGATCCGACTTGGACCTATCCTGCAGACGCTACTGGATCGTGGTGATCCTTTGGAGAGCGCGACACGCGAGCGGCTGCTGCGGATCCTTGATGTGCTCACCGACGCCGGCGACCGGCGCGCGGCTCAACTGCAACGGAGCGAGCACTTTCGCACCGTGGCTCGAGAGGCATAGTGTACGGATATTGACACAAATCCAGGAGGAGGACTTCTGCCTTCGCTACGCTTCGGCGGAGTCCGATGCAAATGAAAGGACCTTGCGCTCATACCCGGACAGGGTGCTGTCAGTCTAACGCTAACAAGTTTCCGTTTCGCCCGGCATTCGGGCCATTTGCGGAGACCAGGCTTGAAACCGCTCTCGTTTAAGCGCCATCGCTTCCCGACCGAGGTCATCAAGCATGCGCTCTGGCTCTACTTTCGTTTCAGCTTGAGCCTTCGCGACGTCGAGGAGCTGCTCGCCGAGCGCGGGATAGAGGTCAGCTACGAAACCATCCGCTGCTGGGCCAAGAAGTTCGGACCGGCGATCGCCAGGCGACTGAAGCGACTTCGCCCCTCCCCTTCTCCACGCTGGCACCTGGACGAGATGGTGTGCAGGGTGGGCGGAAAGCGCATGTACCTGTGGCGCGCCGTGGACGATGAAGGCGAGGTCCTCGACCTGCTGGTCCAGCGCCGTCGAGACACCCAGGCGGCCAAGAAACTGCTCATGAGGCTGCTAGGCCGACAGCCCGTCGAGCCCAAATTGATCACCACCGACGGGCTAAGATCCTATTCGGCGGCCTTGTCGGAACTGGGTTTGGAGCACCTTCATCGGGCGGGTCGGCTCAGGGAAAACAACAGGGCGGAGAATTCTCATCTGCCCATCCGCCAGCGAGAGCGGCGAATGCAGGGCTTCAAAAGCCAGTCGTCCGCCCAGCGTTTCCTCACTACCCACGCCGCCGTGTACAACACCTTCTACACCCAACAACACCTGATCAGCCGCCCTACCCTTCGGCGCTTCCGCGCCGAGGCGCACGGCGCATGGGCGAAGGCCACGGCCTAAATCGGCCAAGTATTGGCCTTTCTCGACTTGCGGCAGTTACCCTGACAGCTCCCTTCGATGAAGGGCGTCGGTGTGACCTGCCCACGAAGAACCAGTACGCATCTCCAGGCGGAAAAAGTGTCCCTGGTCCCTAGAAAGGGGCAACGAACGAACCAATCGAATTCACATGACCGTTTCCCAAGACCTTCTCCCCGGCGTGCCACTGGTCGAGTCCTGGCTGCTCAAGGCCTCTCTGGATCAGATGGGCCTGACCGCAATCGAGCGTAACATTGCCCTGCAATTGCATGAGCAGGGTTTTGCCGTCCTGGATTTCCCGGACGATGATCTGGATGCGCGCATCGATCGGATCATCGAGACCCTGACCCCCCAGTGTGCATTCGACCATTGGCGCTCCGAGGGCTGGGCCGCCAATAACGGCCTAAGGGTTCAGGATGCCTGGAAGACCAGCGAAGACGTGCGCGCCATTGCGGTCAATGAGGCGGTGTTAGCCCTGCTGGGCAAGCTCTATGGCCGTCGGGCCTTTCCGTTCCAGACCCTGAGCTTCCCGGTCGGGACCCAGCAGCATATCCATTCTGACTCGATTCACTTTTCCAGTATTCCTGAGCGCTTCATGTGCGGTGTCTGGCTGGCCATGGAGGATATCCATCCCGATGCCGGGCCACTAGTCTACTACCCAGGCTCCCACAAGTGGCCGATTATTTACAATGACATGATTGGCAAATTGATCGGGGCCGGCGCGGACTTTCTGGCCCAGACACCCTACGAGAACGTTTGGGCAGCCCTTGTAGAGGCGACCGGTGTGCAACCGGAATACTTCCATCCCAAGAAGGGCCAAGCTCTGATCTGGGCTGCCAATCTGCTGCACGGCGGTAGCCGGCAGAAGGACCCTGCCCGTACCCGCTGGTCTCAGGTGACGCACTACTATTTCGACGACTGCACCTATTACACGCCGGCCTATTCGGACCCTCCGGTCGGCAATCTGGACCTGCGTCAGATCGTGGATCTTTCGACTGGTCAGGTGGTACCCAACATCTATATTAATCGGCCGATCTCCGAGATCGTTCGACGGGAGCCGCCCCCGCCTGCCGCCCAGCATCAGGCCGCCCTCGTTCCGGGCAAGATCCCGGCCGACTTCGACCCCAAGCGCTATCTGGCGCTCAATGCCGATGTGGCCGCAGCGAGGGTGGACGCCCGAAAGCACTTCCTGAAGTTCGGGATCCGCGAGAACCGGCGCTACAAGTAGTTCCGACCAAGCCTAAAATCAGCCGGACGGGCAGTCGTGTGTCGATGGCAGCGCGGGCGACTTACCTACGAACAGTCCCGCCCCCTATCGAGCCAAAACTAACAAAATGAAGAAACTTGTGACCCAAGGCGCCAATAGCGCACAGCCCCACCTTGTCGATCTGCATGTTGGCGCCTTGATCAAGACACGGCGCAAAGCCTTAGGGATTTCACAGTCTGCGCTTGCCCACGCGCTGGGCATTACTTTTCAACAGGTCCAAAAGTATGAGCTGGGGTCCAACCGCGTCAGTGCATCCAAGCTCTATGAGATCGCCTTGAAACTAGAGACGCCGTTGGCGTCATTCTTCGAAGGCCTGGAAGCGCCCGTCGACGGAGGCCCCATTGCCGGGGGCCTGACCGAGTTCCTTAATCAGCGCGGCGGCCGCGAATTGGTGGCGGCTTTTACGGCCATGTCGCCCGCTCTACGCCGGCAGTTGGTCAGTATGGCCATGGCCATGGCTGCGACCGACGACTAAGCGCTCAAGCCAGGCTCAACGGTTCAGAGTGAGCTAGATTACTGGCTAGCTGGCCTTGCCTTCGCACCGCCCGATGACCCGCTGGACGGGCAAGTAGGGAGTTTCGTTGTGAGCCAATTTGGCAGGTCCCCTGCGCCATCACCCGCCAGAGAACTATGCACCGGGTCATACTCTCTCAGTGCTGAGCGGGCCGAATTTATACAGTGGGACTCTATTCATGACTGGTCGAAACTCGTCGGAGTTTCAACCAGTTGGGGTGGTGATGTGCGAACGGGGAACGCTCAACGACGTTCGGCTGTAGACGAGCGAACCTGCGCTGAAAGCCGACCCTATCGACCAACGACCTTGCCGCGCTGGCCGGCGATCAGGCTAGTGCCTTGGTTAGTGGCCAGATCGCTGCCCTGACCGGAACCCAGCTTTCAACGTTGCGGGGGGTTACTGCATTCACGCCTGCGCAATTGCCGGGCGTCACTGCGGGCCAGCTTTCACCGTCGCGGTGACTGACTTGGACCGACTGTCTGCGACTGAGCTACGGGCCTGACCGCCACCCAGATCGGCGCGATTACGGCAGAACCGATCACTGGCCTTTCGGCAGAACAGTGGGCTGGCCTTGGTGTCAGCCAATTGCAGGGCATGGCCGCCAGTCAGTTGGGCGCGCTGGACGCCACCCGCGTTCGGAATTGCAGGTTAATGCACCGGTACGCCAAACGATGCGCTCATCCCTTGCGCCACCGCTAAAGTACAGGCGGGCTCCGGAACGGGGGCTCCAACCCACACTACTGAGAATACCACTGTGATGAAGATTTACCGCAACGGTCTGGCCGTCGGTTTGGCACTCACCACGGTCTGGCCTTCCTCTACCTTCGCCCAGACCAGCGCCAGCAAAGGACAGGCCTTGCAGCAGCAGGCTTCGGCCGAAGCGCCTCGGTGTGCTCGCAAACTTGGCACGCTCTCGATCGTCGATGGCGACGATACCAGCGGCTGGACCCAATATAATTTGGCTTCACCACAGAAGATCTTGCGCACGATCGTTCAACAGTCCGGATGCTCTAACCAGGTCGATCGGGGCGCGGGTATTGGCGCTGCTGAGAGGGAACGCGCGCTTAGCGGCAACCTGGGGCTTCAACGCGGCTCCAACGTCGGTAAGGGCCAGGTTAAGGCCGCTGACTACCTGCCGGTAGCCGAGGTCCAGGGCAGCAACAGCAATGCCGGCGGCAACGCCGTGGCCGGCGCGCTTGGCGGCCTTATCGGCGGTCGGGCCGGCGCGCACGTCGCCAGCCTCAAAACCGAGAAGCTAGAAGCCAACACCGCCCAGCGCCCCGTCGCGCTTCGGTGGACCCCAATGGTTAGCGGCGAACTGGGTCACACCATTCCCGCTGGCGCGGTCGTCTATCCGACGGGGAAAAGCAGGAGCTCCGGCGGGAGGCGGCTGATGAAAACGACATTGTAGGCTGGCTGCTGAATACGGGCCTAGCGCCGAGCAACTTAGAGACTGGCCAACCTTTTGTTTCGGCCCCGCTCCGAACTGAAGCCCGTAACACATTCTTATAATCAACTTAAAGTTGTTATCACTCAAACCGTTCGCGCCCGCTCAAGGGGCTGTGACGTTGGGTGCGGTACCTTACAATCAAAAAGGGAAAACGATGGCTACGATCAATGGGACAAGCAGCTCCAACACGCTCGTCGGCACGGCGGCTGACGACTTTATAAACGGCGGCGCGGGCAACGATCAACTAACAGGGGGCGGAGGCAACGACGTCTTCCTTTACCTTGCGCGAGGATTTGACAAAGATATCATTACTGACTTTTCACCAGGAGATAAGATAGATTTTTCCGCTTTAAACATTTCTGACTTTTCTCAGTTGCAGAGATTTATTTCTCAAGTCGGACCCGACACGGTCATTACATTGAAATATTTTAATGACGTTGAATCTATAACTCTTCAAAATGTTCAATCATCTTCCCTCACGGGATCTTCGTTTATCTTCAATACGTCTTCATCTAGCCTTACTGTAAACGGCACCACCGGATCCGACTTTCTATTTGGAGGGCTCGGCTCGGACCGCGTAAATGGCGGGTACGGCAACGACATCATTTCAGCAGGTGCCGGAAATGACTTCCTGACCGGGGACCGCGACGACGACTTCTTGATTGGTGGCCTAGGCGCGGACACGTTTCAGTACATTGATCGCCGCTTTGATCGAGATACGATCGCAGACTTCTCAGCCTCGGAGGGCGACCGCATAGACCTCTCGGCGCTAAACATTGCTGATTTTTCTCAGCTTCAGCGATTTATCACTCAAGTTGGATCCGATGCAGTCATTACGTTAAAATATTTCAACGATGCTGAATCTATAACTCTTCAAAACGTGAAAGCGTCTTCCCTCACGGCATCCTCATTTATCTTCAATACGTCCGCTTCCGGCCTTACTGTAAGCGGCAGCACCGGATCCGATTTTCTATTTGGCGGGCTCGGCTCGGACCGCGCAAATGGCGGGTACGGCAACGACATCATTTCCGCAGGCGCCGGAAATGACTTCCTGACCGGGGACAGCGACGACGATCTCTTGATTGGCGGCCTAGGCGCGGACACGTTCCAGTACATTGATCGCCGCTTTGATCGAGATACGATCGCGGACTTCTCCGCCTCGGAGGGCGATCGTATAGATCTCTCGGCACTAAACATTGCCGAGCTCTCCCAGATTCAGAGGTTTATTACTCAGGTTGGCTCTGATGCAGTCATTACATTAAATTACTTCAGCGGCGTTGAGTCTATAACGCTTCAAAACGTGCAGTCATCTTCGCTTACGTCATCTGCGTTTATTTTTAATACATCTACTGCTGGCCTTACAGTAAACGGCAGTACCGGATCCGACGTTCTATTTGGAGGCGTCGGCTCAGACCGCGTGAACGGTGGTTACGGCAACGACACCATTTCCGCCGGCGCCGGGAATGACTTCTTGACCGGGGGCAGCGGCAACGATCTCTTGATTGGTGGTTTCGGGGTCGATACTGCGATTTTTTCCGGCTCTATGTCGAATTACATAATAACGCAAGCAAATGACGGAACGGGGAACTGGCTGGTTAGAGACATTCGTTCGGGATCACCCGACGATACTGACACGCTCTCTAGCGTGGAGTTTCTCCAGTTTACTGATCAGACGTTCGTTACCCCCGTCGGGGCGCTAGCAGCCGGCGTCGTGGACGCCTTCCAGAACGTGCTCCGAAGCGACCCTTCGGCTCCGGCGAACACGGCGCTGGTGACGTCCTTGGCAGGACTGTCGAGCAACGTCGCTTACAATGCTATCACTACCGCCGCGCGCGCGACCACATCGGTAGCGACACTGGCCTACGAGTTCTTCACCGGCAAAATCCCCAGCCAAGGCGGCATCGACTATCTGGTCTCGCCAACAGGGCCCAACGGGAACAACCTCAACTCCGCCTACTATCAGAGCTTCAATCTGGAAAACCGCTACATCAATTTCGCGGTTAATCTGGGCAAGATCGGCGAGGGTAAGGAGGCGTTCTCAACCAAGTACGGCGCTCTATCGCTTTTCGACGCTACCCGCGAAGCCTATAAGACGATCTTCGGCTCGACGCCGACGGACACTAAGATCCATGCCCTCATCGATACCCGCGCTGACTATTTCGCATCCTATGGGGGCGACGGCGTTGGCGGCCAGGGAACTAAGGCCGCGATGGTCGGCTGGCTGCTGGCAGAGGCGGCGAAGGCCGATGTGGGAATGTACGCCAAATCCAACGACGCGTTTCTGGCGGACCTTGCCGACGGTGCGACCTTCGCGATCGATCTGATCGGTGTCTATGGCAAGGCGGAATACGCCTATTTGGGCTGACCTGAGGGCGTGACGGGATCTGGATCATCGCTGGTAAGAGCCAGAACCGGTTCTCCACGAAAACGATGCGGAAAATGAAGCTACAGCTGTCCCCCGTCATCACCAAAGGCTCAGATTTGAGGTTGTAATGTAAGGAGGATCTGGGCTTCGTCGCAGTGATGAATGAACGAAGATGAAGCCCAGACCCTCTGACCTGCCCCTGATCTTTCATCCAACGCGGACCGGAGTCTCGGCTTTGGTTACGCCGGATGGCGCGGTTGGAGCAACTGGCCGAGCCGTGGAGCGTCCACATTGCGCAGCGGGCCGGCCCGTTGCGTTGGCAGCGCGACGATTGTTAGCTGAACAACGCTCAGGGCGAACCTAACGCGAACTTCCAGCCAGTAACGGGCCGCTCAGCTAGCTCCATCGTGATCCAGAACTGGCCCGCTTTACCATCGAGCGTCTGCTAGATACCTGGTCGCCAGAGCAGATCAGGGGCCATCTCAAGCCCCCCCCCCCCAGCTCCAAGCCTATGTGCTGCGTTGGCCATCTGCGCTGCGGGGCGATGAGCGGGTGCGGAGTTTCGTTTCCTGACTCGTCGAGAAGACCAAAGAGACAAGCGGCAGTTAACCGATCAACAAGTCCGGCCCTTTTGCACACGCTGATTTTCGGGAAAGATCAGCCCAACCTCGCCGCATGGCCTGCGATCACACGCCATTGCCCGGACGCTTGGGACCATAGCCGCGTATAGGAGTATGTCCCGTCGATCGATGTCCCGGCGAACGTTCCTGCAAGATCGGCCTTCATCGTTGCGAGCACGGTCTCCCCGATCGGATGCAGTCTGCTGTCAAACAGGTCGAGCTTGCTTAGCCTCAAGATACCGGACTCGTGGGCCGACAAATCCTGATCCTTGCTTAAAACCGTCCCATCGGGGCCGGTGAAAACCAGCTCATCATCAATCAATAACGACAACGCCGGCACGTCGCTGGCGAGCATTGCGGCTCGCAGAGCTTCCTCACGTTCTTCGATTTCGGCAATTCTGGCCACTCGCCACAACTCCAATTTGGCCTCGCCTTAATCATAGGCGGACATCTTTGAATAATATCTCTATATAATTAGACTATTGTCGTGCCAACGCGTATTCGTCAGCTTTTACCCTGAACTAGGGCTGTCCTTGACCTCATGGCCGAGCATACGAAGCGCTGGTTCTACGGGCCTGACCTATCCCAAGCCAGCGGGCTGAAATCGGTCATTCTCTACCCGATTTTGGGTCGTATCGCGGAACGAGGTTTGCCTGACATCCAGTGGCGAGAGCCCCTGAGGATCGGACGCTAGCTCGTCATACCGACCAGATCACGCCATCGGGCGAAGCGGCGCTGCAAGCTACTAGGTCAGCTCAAATCATTTAGGGCTTCGGGAGCGCCGCGCATTCTCAGGCGACTTTCTCTGTAACCAAGCCGCGACGCCCTCAAGCGGGCACAGACAGTTGCCCCCGGATCGCCGCATACTAGCTCTGGAGCCTGCCCCCCTTAGCTTACCCGCCTAGGCCGATCGCCTTTTCCGGGTCAGATGGCCGCACCGTCCGACGCTCTCTTCGTCGGAGCAGCAACTTCTTTGACTAGCCATCCCGCATGCCGAGATATCCGCAGGCCGCACCGGTCGCAATCAGGTTCGTCGGCGCCCCCCGCACTCAGAGTCAATTCTGGGCTTCGATTAGTAGCGCCAGCTTTCGCTACAACCTATGGAGAAGCGGCGGCTGAAACAAAGACTAGAGGCAATCCCCACCGTCACGTAGGTCAAACGCTAAGGGCTAGCGAGGGCGTGCTTGAGGTAATTCCGCGCGCGATGCGTCTATGCCTGGCAGCATCGCTGAATCGCCTCGGCCACATGTCCGGCGATGTCGTCCTGCACCTTCAGCAGATCGCGCGATGAACGATCATAGCTCTGCGACCAGACCACGAAGCCGTCGGCCGCGCGCACGACGCGGGCAGAGACCCGCAAGGTGCCGCCGGATCTGCGCAAGCTACCGACGACCACGTAGTCGACATTCAGCGCCTTTGCCGTTTCAGCGACTGTCATTTTCTTGCCCTTCAGCGCGAAAGAATCCAGAGGCGCGGTCACCCGCAATCCATCCACGTGATTGAGCCGCGTGATCAAT
Organism: Caulobacter sp.; assembly: GCF_965279145.1. Classification (NCBI taxonomy): domain Bacteria; kingdom Pseudomonadati; phylum Pseudomonadota; class Alphaproteobacteria; order Caulobacterales; family Caulobacteraceae; genus Caulobacter; species Caulobacter sp. The sequence continues at coordinate 2,824,156 of NZ_OZ257139.1, read as the reverse complement.
TCCTCGGTCATCCCATCGGCGAAATATTCTTCGTTCATTGCTTGGCTTGTGAGGTCCAGAAAAGAAAGAACGGCCACGGCACGTGCGGGGCGAGGTCGAACCGCAGGCGACGGTGACGGTGACCGAGGGGTGTCGGCGGCGGTATAGCTGCGGCTCAGAACGATGAACCCCATCGCCACAACCAAGGCCGCGACGGAACCCGCGAACAACTCGAGCGGTCGCCGATAGGGGGATGATACCACCGGTCCGGAGATTGCTGGACTGACTTCCCTCTCGACGGAAGCCACCAGCCGGTAACCTTGGCGCGGCACGGTGGCGATATAACCCGGCTCCCTGCGATTGTCCCCCAGTAAGCGGCGGAGCGAAGTGACCGCTTGGTAAACCGAATCCTGCGACACCATCGTGCCCGCCCAGACTTCGTCGAGGAGTTGGTCGATGGTGACCGTCCGTCCAGCATGCTCGGCCAGGCACACGAGGAGCCGCATTGACCGATCGTCGACGCGCAGGCGCTCGCCATCGCGGGTAATCTGACAGGATTTTGGGTCGACCGACCAAGTGCCAACGCGGAAGGCCGATCCAGACAGAGGGCTCATTCTTCTACGGAAGCTCCGGTATTTGGATAGGTTTAAAAGCCCCGCTCGGGACGTGCGAAAGTCTCGCGAACGCGGAAGACGTCAAGGCCTAACGGTCCAGAATCGTAACGACTAATCTGCCTTATTTGAAGTTTTCAGAGTTTTTCAGGCATCCATTCAGGACCTCCTCGACGGTCGTTGGCATCGTGGCCAAGCGCTGCTGTGACCTGGCAGAGGCGCGCACGGCCAGGCCTTTGACCTCCCCGTAACTGACCTAGGAGCCTCTTAAATGACCCGAAACCTGCCTTTCCTCACGGCCGCTTTAGCTATGGGCGTCGCCATCGCCCCGGCTAATGCTCAAGTGCTCCTCAATCCTGATGACGTGCAGGCAGGGGCATACGCGATAGACTCGAAAGAGACGTTGGTCCGCTATGGGACCATCCACATGGGCATCAACGAGTTCTGGGGCACCTTTCCCAACGCCAAAGGGACACTAGTGCTCGACCCAAAGTCGATCGGAGACGCAAAGCTCGACGTCTCCGTACCGGTAGCCACGGTTTCAACCACCAACAAGGACCTCGATACCCAGCTCCGGTCGTCGGCGTTCTTCGATGCGGCGAAGTATCCCAACATGCGGTTTGTCTCGACCTCGGTGACCCGCACCGGCCCGACGACGGCCAAGATCTCCGGCGACCTTACCTTGCACGGCGTCACGAAGCCGATCGTGCTCGACGCCACATTCACCGGCGCAGGCCCAAATAGCTTCTCCGAAGTGTTCACCATCGGCTTCAAGGCCCAAGGCGTTATCAACCGTTCAGACTTCGGGATCGGTAAGTGGATTCCAGTGATCAGCGACGTAACAACTATCAATATCAGCGCGGCCTTCGAGAAGAAAAAGTAGGTCCTCGACTGGCGACTGGGCCGGTTCGCCAGCGCGCTACGGCGTTACATGGTCGAGGGCGTTGCGGCCCTCGTCGAGGGGCGTAGAAAGGCCATCGAAAAACCTGGTCCGGCCCCGGCTGGCATAGAGAGCGATCTCGTCGGGGCCTACCCCAAGGACATTGGCGCGGTCGTCGTCCAAGCCAAAGCCCGCGATTTAGGCAATGTCGCCGGCGATGTATGGGCAGTGCTCGACCGGCAATACAGCCTGGAAATGGCCGATGGCGCGGCGATTTCCCTCAATCGAGACGGGCTGTTCTCGGACCACGAGGTCACCGAGGCCGCCAGCGAGATACGCCCCTGATCCTTCTTCAGTTATGATCAGCTAGAGAGCAAGCGCCCGCTTCGACCGGAACGTCCAGGTTTCGTAGAGCGATAATCGCCCGTTATGCAACCGTGAGCGCCGAAGAGCGCGAAGCCTCAGGATGGATGCCGGAGTTCTACAACAGAATGGTGGCACTGCCAGGATACTCGCGAAAAGCTGGCTTCGCTATTTGTCTCAAACGTGGCTACGGAAGGCACCATGACCCTGCTGGGCTATCTCGACTGGTCACACTAGCCAGCCGACCTTTCACGCCAACAGAGACTCGGGCCGCTCCAGGGCCCCGACAGCCGAGACTGTGCCGGGCGGCGATGACCGCCCCTTCGCGGGAACAAGCATTCGATTGTGGGCGGGATCATCGCCGCTTCTGCGTTCGCGGCTCTAGGTCATGCGAACGCCGATATGCGCCAAAAGGCGCGCCGCCAATTCGGGTCGAGCCGAGTCTGTCGCACAGGCGACCACCGGCGCGAGGACCGCGACTTCGCTCGCTTCGAGAAAAACGTTATCGCTCACGTCGCCGGACGCCCAATCGTAGAGCGCCCCCAGATAGTTGGAATAGATAGTTCGCCCCAACCGATCTGGATCTACAGCCGCCGAAATCAAGCCGGCTGCCTGGGCTTGCGCCATCGCGTCGGTGACGAGCTTGGCCGGGTCGCGACCCAGATGTGTACCTTCGAAGAGCACACGCGGGATCCTCACCAGAACTTGGCGGTAGAGACACGCGTCGTCGACATACATTCGCGCCGAAAAGATCGAAGCTTCGAGCGCAAGTTCAATACCAGTAGCGTCGGTCATAGCCAGAACCGCATCAATGCGGTCCAGCGCCGCGTTCATCACGGCAAGCGCGATGGCGTCGAACCCCCCGATCAAGTTGTAGATAGTTTGAGGGGCCACGTGAGCGACGCTGGCGATCTGACCTAGCGATACCTTGTCGATCCCGTGCGCGCGCCAGAGCGAAGACGCTGCGGCGATGATCGCCGCACAGCGCAGCGCCTTGCCGCGCGCGCGCAGTGCCAGCATCAAATTTGGATTGGGATCTAAATTCATTGTTCTATCAGTTTTTAGATTGTATTCCAGATTTCAACAAACGGTACCTTGCGGTCGCCTTCTAGCACCGCGCGTTGAAAGCATCTCCTTGGGCCTTTTTGATACCCATGCTGGCCTAAGCGCCCGATACGACGCCGCCAGATCGGCCGGCCAAATGCCAACCGGCGTGATCATGGATCAATTGCTGTCGGCCAGCGAAGCCATCATCAACGGCAAGCGGACCATTACCGTCGGCACACATAACTATCTAGGCCTTGCTTTCGACGAGGCCTGCATCGAGGCCGCGATCGCGGCCGTAAGGCGCGAAGGAACCGGCACATGCGGCTCGCGGGTCGCCAATGGTTCGTTCTCGGAGCATTTAGCGCTGGAGCAAGAGCTAGCTAGCTTCTACGGCATGCGCCACGCCATGGTGTTCTCAACCGGATACCAGGCCAATCTGGGGATCATCTCGACCCTGGTCGGGGCCGGTGACTTCCTCCTGCTGGACGCCGACAGCCACGCCTCCATCTACGACGCGTGCAAGCAAACCCAGGCCAGCGCTGTTCGCTTCAAGCACAACGACGCCGCCAGCCTCGATGCGCGCCTGCGCCGCTTGGCGGGCGAGCCCGGCAATAAACTCGTTGTCGTCGAGGGCATCTATTCAATGTTAGGCGACATGGCTCCGCTGAAGGCCATCGTCGAGGTCGTCAAGCGACACGGCGCCTACATCCTGGTGGACGAGGCCCACTCAATGGGCGTTCTAGGCGAGCGCGGCTGCGGCCTGGCAGAGCAGGAGGGCCTGCTCGACCAAGTCGACTTCGTAGTCGGAACCTTTTCCAAGAGCCTAGGCGCAGTCGGCGGTTACTGCGTGTCCAGCCATGAGCAGTTCGACATCCTGCGCGTGGCTTGCCGCGCCTACATGTTCACAGCCTCGCTACCGCCCGCCACCGTCGCGTCAACGCGCGCTGCGCTGAAGGTCGTCCGCGAACGCCCGCAATTGCGCGCCAAGCTTTGGGAAAACGTCCACCGACTGTACAATGCCTTGGACGGAGCTGGCTTCCAACTAGGCTCGACTCCCAGCCCGATCGTCGCAGTATGCCTGCAAGACGAAGCAACAACCCTTGCCATGTGGCGGGCGCTACTGGATCGTGGCTACTACGTCAATGTCGGCCTGCCGCCAGCCACACCCTCTGGTGAGAGCCTACTGCGCTGCGCTGTTTCGGCGGCGCATTCCCAGGACCAGATCGACGGGCTAGCCAATCAAATGATCAGCTTTGGCCAAGCTTCGGGAGCTTTGCAAAAGCTCCGTGGCAGCGCGAAAGCCTGAAATGAGACTGCACATCAGCGCTACGCTCTACTTACCCAGGCGCTGAGTAGGCCTATTCGTGTCGAAAGCCCTCAGTTCGGTGGTCTAGACCTCGCCTATGGCTGCTGATGAGTGGGCTCAGTAAATCGGCCATACTAATCGCCCCACGAAAGGAACGTTCTAAGTGGAGCTAGTGCACTTCACGGTCGCCGAAGATCATCTGATCGGCCATCTCTACATCCCAAGTGGTAGCGGTCCATCCCCGCTATGGCCGTCGTGGACACGGTGACCAGGGCAGCAGCCTTGGCGTTCGATCACAGGGCTTAGGGACGAAGCGGCGGTGCGCCGCGTTAAGTCTTGGCCGCTATATTGGCGATTGGTGGAGCCCCTTGCATCAATGCGCCGCACCGGCGCCAGAATGGGGCTACGCCCCACTACGAGCGTCAGGCGTCGCGATAGACTGCAACCGCCCCGCCAGGTCCGCTCTTGCGCGCCACAATACAGGGACAACGGCCGTTGCCCTTGGTGGCATGGTCTTCGACGGCGAGAATTTCAAAGCCGGATGCGCTGAACAGGCTGCAAAGTTCAGCCTTGTTGAAAATGTTGACATAGGGCGCCCTGCCGACCGCGCGCATCACCGGCAACAGGGCCTGACCGACGAGCGGGTTCATATCGCCCAGACAAGGCGTCTTTGAAATGAACAATCCCCCAGGAACCAGCAGCGTGCGAATATGGTTCAATGTCACCAGCAGGTCGCGCACCAAATGCAGGTAATTAAACCCCAGCACCACATCATAGCGCGCCCGCGCTAGCATAGGGGATTCGGCCGTGGCAATCTGAAAGGCTAGACCGGCCACCAGACTTGACCCTTGCTTCTGCTTGGCGATCGCGATCATGCCGGCCGAAAAATCTGTCGCCAGATAGCTTGCAACGCCGTCCGCCAGGCGTAGTGCCGTGCAGCCAGTGCCGCAGCCCAGCTCCAGCACCCGGTCCTGGCTGCGCAACAGCGCTTGGGTCCGATCCAGCGTGCGCTCATAGCCGCCCTGATCGGTGGTGACATCCTTGGCGTATTTGCGCGAGATGCGGTTCCAAAATCGCGCGTCGCTGGCTTTATGCATGCTGGATGGCTCCATGATAACAAAGCAAGGCCTCAGCAGCGAGGCGACTTGTGGCCGTCGGCCGGGGCGTAGCGGCCATCCGTTCGGACGAATGGGATGTCCCCCTCTCCTGTGACCAGTGTGAATCCGCTTCGAAACCCGACATCACGCATACGTCCGGACCAGACACGGCCCGAGCGCCCCTGCGCGCCGCGCGCATCGTACGCCGAGACGAACGGGTCCGACTTCACTGGGCCAGTCGCTCGCAGTTCGACCAATTGAGTGCGCTCACAGACCACGCCGGAGCGCACGTCCCGGGCCCTGGCGACCAGGACTGGCCACTGGCCGAAGGTCTCGACGACACGGAAGCCCGGTGCCCGCCCAAGGGGCGCGCCAATCGTCACAGAGGGCCATGCGCGCGCCAATTCAAGACCACTCGGTGTGGACCTAAGATAGAAGATGCCGACCGAGCCGGTCGCTGGCGCGTGAGCCCCTCGGGCCTCGGCCGATGCGAGAAGGATGCCCCCGCCCTCCAGAGCCAAGACCATACGAGGCTCATATAGATAGGGCCCATCGCCCGCAGCACCCCATTCAGGATGGGCCTGAACGACCCGCGAGAAGGCCGCGTGCGGATCGGGAAGTACGCGCTCAAAGCTGGAGACTTCGGCGGGGGCCTCCGCCCCGGCTATGGCGTGAATACCGATCGGATCAGATGATCGCGCGCCTGGCGCGAACAAGCCATGCCCGACGTCGGCGACCGCCAGCAAGAGCGCCACCAAGGCGACAACGAGTCCGGGCCAGTCTCCCAGAATGAGGTTGAGAAGCGCAGGGTCGCGCGCCGGCCGAGCGCGAACGTTCCGACTGGAAGGCGGGAGGCGAGAGTCCGTCATGAGCAAGCTGAGCCATTGTTCAGCACACAAATTACCGCCAAAGACCTAGCGATGCTGGGCCGGGGATGTCCTGGTGCATCGGCCTGACTGGCCACGATTGCGGGTCTGCCGGACGGAGGACCATGGTCGGTCTGGCGCCGTATGTCGGTCGCCGCCGATAATTTCAGGATCGGAGTCACCGCCATGATCCTGGCTATCCTGGCGGTCGCGGCCATGTCGCTACAAGCGCCGCCCTCTGTGACACAGACTGCGCCCGACGGGGCCGCTGCTGCCGGGAGCCTTAAAATGACCTCCGGACCTGAAGCAGCAGCGAGGGACTAGCCTTGGCGCGACGCATTTCAGTGTACTGGAGTGGCGCGCTATCGCGGGGACCTGCGTGAATCTCGCGGTCGTAGCCGAACGTATAGTTTGTGACGTTCAGGAGCTCTAGGCGCACGACTGTGGCGCTGCTGGGCTTCCATTGCCCGAAGGCCGTTACGTAGGGGCGAGAAACTGTCCGACGGATTTCCCGGACCCTGAAGGTTGCTCCATGCTCGGGGCTGCAGCCATGCTCAAAGCCATAGGAAAACCGTCCGCCGGAAAGGTCGTGAACAAAGCTCACCGAACAGCTGAAGGCTTGGTCGCCTTGGACGCGACGGATCCGTCCCGTCACGGGATCCGTAACCTCGGTATGGGACCAGTCGCCATTCAGCTGGACGCGGGCGTTTGCAAGTCCAAGCTTTTCGGTTGGTAGGGTCAGCCTCACTTGAAGCTGGTCCGATCGGCCGTCACCGATATTGCCTACGCCATCGAAGCCGCCGGCCAGCGGGATAATGTCGACCACGTCTTTGATCTTGGCGTGACGGACGGTCACCTCCGCCACGCCCTTGCCCCAGAAGCGCCATTCATAGACGCCTTCGACAATCGTGGACCGCGCGGGCTCGAGATTGGGGTTACCGGCTTCGACTTGACCGACATCGATGTCGGCCGAGGCGACGAAATCTCCAAAGTCGAGCTGTCCAACTTCTCGCTCGAGCCGGACACGAAACTGATGCCCAACCCAAGGCGTCCAAGTCGCCTGTAGCCGCGGTTTGGGATAGACGAAGGACTTGGCTAGATCGGTGTCGCCAGATTGGCTGATCTTGGAAACCTCCACGCGGACGGCGCTCTCCAGCGTGAACTTGGAACTGGGACGCCAAGTGGCTTGACCGAAGACTTCCCCGCGCACTTCGGAGACTTTGACCTTCGCGGAGGGCAGCGCAATGGGGATGCCGTTCTCCTCAAAGCGGGTGGCGCTATCGAGGACATTGTAGGCAGCCTCAGCGCCTGCCTCCACGGCCCAGGCGTTAGCTGGCCGGTATCGCAGGACGCCCTTGGCGACGCTCTCGCGCGACCGCTCGTCCAGGCTAAAAAGCGTACCGCTCCCTGCTCCGGACGTGAGGCCTGCATAGTCTTGCGTGAGTGCGGTGTGGAGACCCACGATCTCGGCCTCCAGTTTTGGCGAAAGGTCACGTGTCCAGTTACCCCCTATCTCAAGCCTCGTCAGCTCGACGCGTTCGGTATTTGCGCCGCCGTCCCCCGCACCGGATAGGATCCGCAGATCTTGCTCCCTTTTACTGGAGGACCAACCCAGCAGCCCGTTCAAGCTGAGCTTGCCGCCGGCCGCCAAGCCTTGCCAGCCCACGGTGCCGCGAGCGTTGCGGAAGCCGTCCCGAAGGTCGAGGTCCGCGTTTTGGATCAGCTTGCCGGCAGCGTCATACCGGCGGCGGAAACCCTTGCCGGTGGCGTCCGTACGATCCATCCGGGTGGTGAAGGACGCTTCCAGGAGACTGTCCCCCTCCCGACGCGAAAACTGGCCGGCCACCCGGGGGGCGACGTAGCCGTCCGGATAGACGGTAGTATTGAGTTCAATAAGGCGCGAGGCGACCGCGCTACGCTTAAGGATGACATTGACCACCACCGAGCGGCCTTGCATGTCGACGCCCGGTGCGCCGCCACGGATCAGCTCAAGACGCTGAACGCCATCCGCGGGGATACGGCGCAACACCGCATCGATGGCCTCGCTCTTGGAGTTTGGTCGACGGCCGTCGACCAGGACGTTTGCGGCGGTCCCGGCCAATCCCCTGACGCTGTCGCCAAAATCTAGCGAGAACCCAGGCAAGCGCTGGACCATGTCCAGCGCGCTCGCCGGTCGAGACGCCGCAAAGAAGGCCGGCTCGAACGTGAGCACGCCTTGCTGATCGGCATTGCCCCCCTGGCTCGCAGGCGCTTGGGCGTGCACTTCGCCACAGAAAGTCATCAACGCTGCGGCCAACCATCCGGCTCTGGTCATGGCGATCTTCGTCCTAGCCGGACGCGCCACGCCGGACAGGTATTCCAACCGTGCGCACGCCCCAAAGACCTGAGATATACGTCGTCAACGGACCGACACTGCTGTCCGAAACGTCCCGGTACATCGACGGGAAGATCAGGGCGGAAGTTTCTGGCCGATCGGCGTTAGCGAGCAGAATAGGCCAAGGTTCTCGTCAGGCGTGAGTGTCCGTTGTCCGCGCGCTGGATTTCGGGGGCTGGCGCGGCTAGCACCAAGCGATCGGACCGCAAAACAGCAACCACAAGATCGCTGAGCCTGGCGCCTTTATCGCCGCAACGTCTCGAAGAAAACATGACCTCCAAACTGTCGCCGCGACGCTGTCCTGGTGCATCGCCGCTAATGGTGTTGCGGTGGCAAATTCCAGATGGTGGCCCCGCAGTCATTGCTGGAGACCAAGTTTGCTATCGATCGTTCTGGCCGCCACCATCTCGACCAGTCAGATCGGCGATCTCAAGGCTGGCACAGATATAATCGCCGACAATGCTATCGGCATGGCGATCGATCGCGATCCCGGCGCCAACGCAACGCCTCATATTCGCGTGCTGCCCTGCTACAAGTGCGAGCCCAAACACGAGCCGGATCCGGCGGTTGTTCGTGAGCTCACCGTTCTCGACACGGCCGGCAAGGTCATCTTTAATCTGCAGCTAAGCGCAAGAGAAACGCCCCGCGCCAACAAGCAAACGGGTTTGTCTTTTCCGGCCGACCCCGCCCTGATCGCGGCGATGGCGCAAGGCAAAACGCCTACCTTCGGCGATACGTCTCAGCGCATTGTAGAGATTATTACACTGAGTAGCGCGCGCGAGGCGCCACGAACTATGGGCACCAGCCAAAGTTGGTCCGGCGCGGCTTTGATAAGCGAGCGGGACGCTGGCGCGCGCCATGGCGAGGATAGCGGCGCTTTGGATGTCTACTATCTCAAACCTAAATGGGCCGCGTTCCAGGTTCTTAGCGCTTACCCAGGCGCCATATTCGGCAGTCCCTTTGGGAGGCGCCTCAATCGTTCGTTTCCACCAACTTTGGCGATGAGCCGGTGATCGCCTGCGACAGCATCGGCTTGTGGCAAGGCGTGGCTTGCGCCAGCACCGCCCTCTACGAGCTTGGCGAGGCCAGCCCACGGCGGTTGTCGCCTTTCGGCCGGGCTACGACGATGTCGCCGCCGAGGGCCAAGGCCCCAAAGCAGTCTCCGTCACAGGATCAATACGAAACATCATCAGAGGAAAATCATTTGATGTTCAGTTTGAAGGGACGTCAAGATTTAGGAAAATATTCTCGCGGGAAGGTGCGGGATACATCGAGACAAGTAGTGACGGTGATTTGCCACAGCTCTAGCCATACGCCGATAAATTCCGTCGATATAGCGTTTGGATGCACCCCGATCCGAGGCCTTCGGGCATGAAAGGGCCCGCGCCCACAGCCTCAAAGGCCGCGATTGACATTCTCGTCCGCGACTACGCCAACTATCACCTCGTCTTCGCGATCGGCGGCGCTTTGGTCGTGATGGCCGCTTTTGGCCTGGCTGCCCTAAGCGTTCGCGCGCTGGCTCGATTGAAACACACAAGACCGGCCCATGGGATTAGATTCGCCCGCTGGACTTACACCGCGGCCGCGGCCGCCGGATTGCTGACAGGGGCCGGCATGGCCGTGCTTGTTTTGGCGAACCTGGGAAACGCCCTTCACCCGGCAGCGGGATTTGCAGACGCGATCAAGCCGATCTCCGGCCAACGCGCGCCGTCCCAGCGCAGCGCTGTTCAGGACGCCGGCGCGGCCTGGATGGCATCAGGTGAGGCTGCCATGCCCGTCGTGCTTAGACGCGCGATCGAGGCGCGCCTTGCATGGCAGGCGCCCAAAGCCGCACTGTCGCTGACAGGCTTGACGTTCGCTGCGGTGTTTTCCGTTCAGTGGTGGAATAGGCTCCTCAAACGAGCTCGCCAAACGCTACCTTTATCTAGGTTTGCTTTGACGATGGGCGTCGCGGTCGGTTGCTTGATGGCATTGATAGTCTTACTTCTGATTGTCCTGACGCTGGCCAATCTGCAGGCCTCGATCGCGCCCATCGTTCTGACCTTGATCATGGGATAACCGCTGATGGCGCGAGCGGAGGCGCGGGCGGGATATCGCGACAATGGCGACAGCGGTGGCAGGTGAGCGCTTGGCCGTCCTGCGGCAACAACCGCTACCGTCTCTATCTTCAAATCCTGATGATCGCCAAGACGGCGCCCAACAGGTCGGGCCTGGCGCGCTGGTGAACATGCTGCGCAGCCGGTCCGTCGCACGCGCCCGTTGCATGGCGGCGTACTGGCGTCGTCGTCTTGAGCATCTTTGCCACGCCCAATCCCCGCCCGGCGTACCAGTACATCATCGTGCTTCAGACAGGCGGGGCTCAGCTGATATGTCGGTGGCGCTCGTTAGATCCACAGAGTCGGAGTTATCATGCACTTTGGAACGCTGGCGGGTCGATCGTTGACCTTGTGAGATCAGCGGTATGATCGCAGCCTCAGTGTGTCAGGCCGTGCCGCTCCAAGGATGGTTTCCAGCAAGGTCGCGGTCTACCTCAAAGTGCGGGGCGACGAGCAGGACAGAGGCCAAGCGGCGTGTTCGTCGGCCCAGCCAAAATCGGCTACGTCGAAACCCGCGGCATCCGAAAATGGACGCAGGCCTCTCCGATCTGATTGGTTTAGACGCGGTCGCAGCACACGGCTGCCCGTCAACATCGCTCGACAGCAATCGGCAGTCGTCCTGCCCAAATTCGACAATGTAGCCCAGCCGTTCTGGCCGGGCATGAATTATACGGCAAATATTTCCCGGCGACTTTTGCATTTACCAAATAAATTTTAATTCATTGATTCGTATTGAAATTTCCAATTCTATAATTGGCACGCAGCTTGCACCCTCCACGAGGAATTCTTTTCTTCTAGGAGTTGGAAATGCAGGTCTCGAATACCTATAAAAATTTCTTTTTGCATGGCGGCTCGAAACCGATCCAGGCGAAAGTATCAATCGACAACCCCGCCTTCTCGGGCGCCACGGACGACGCCAGCCCGACCGGCGCCAAATCAGCCAAGCAGGAGTTTCTCGACTACGCGAAGCTCACGCCTGCACAAAAAATGCGCGCGGCCATCTTGGGCAAGATGAAGATCACCGAAGAAGAAATAAAGGCCATGACGCCTGAAAAGCGAAAGGCGATTGAGGATAAAATCGAGGAAATGATCAAAAACGAGCTGTTCCACGGCGACAGCGATAAGATAAAGCGGGGCGCAGTGATTGATGTCACTGCTTAAAATGCGATTCCAAGACGCGCCGCGGTCCCGCCGATATGAAGACGGGACTCGCGGCGACGCTTACGCGCTGCGCTCTTGTATCGCGACATTAAGCAGACCCAGCGCCTAGACTAAGCCCCGCCGCCCCGGGCTGCGCCCCCTTTTTGCCAATCGGCGGCAGGCGCTTGATGCATTCGTCGATTGTGGTCCGCTTGATGCGGAGAGTCCGCGCTCGGCTGGGGGACAAGGCCCATTGTCGGAAGAGATCGTGGCGCGCACCCGCACGCTGCCCGCCTAAACGTGCATGACCACAAATGCTCGAGTTTTCGGCCTAGCCACAACGGCCATACCCTTAGCGCTGTCCGCTCGATCTCCCGGCAGGTACCGGCTCGGGGCCCGGCTACAGGTTCAGCCGCGCCTCGCCAAGCCCAGGATGCAACATTGCGCGCGGTCTAGGGTGAGCAGCCTATGACAGCCTTTCAGGCGGCAACAGCAATCACCTGATCTGCCGCTCACCGGGTTCCGGCGCTGCCCCCCTCCATCGCTTCTAACTGGCGATGCGGAGATTCCGGCACGTGTCACTTCATACGCGATGATCGCGTCGGGCGCCGCAGGAGCACCATGGCGAGCGGCCGCCTGCGTGAGAGTCCAGATTATCGCCCGTCAAGTTTCCAAAGCGGCGAGTGATCTCTGGCAATGGCAAGCCCAGAGTCTTTCCACGATGGGCGGTAGAGAGCAGCCCGGGCCTAGCGCCACAGCCAAAACCACCTCCGCCTTGCGCAAGCCACCCGGCCGCGCTCAGGGCCATTGCCGAAGAGGTCTTCGCCGCTGGCTGGTCACGTGCGAAAGCCCTTGTCTTGGCGCGCCTCACGCGCGTCAAGAAGGCCGCACCGTCACCGGCTAACGGTCACCTGCGCGCGTCCATAGCGGGTAAGCGTTCCCGGCACTCGGGCGTCGAGGCAAAAGCCTGCGGCTTGCCAGGTCTCTTAACCTGAGCACCCAAAAGCAGCACCATCGACCTAGTTGGTCGGCGCCAAGCCTGTATTCAGCACCCAGCCAACATTGTCGTTTTCGTCAGTCACCTCCCACCAGAGCTCCTGCTTTTTGCCCGTCGGATAAACGACCGCGCCGGGCGGGATGGTGCGGACCAGTTTGCCGCTGGCCAGGGGCGCCGCGCGCAGCGCGACAGGGCGCTGGGCTGCGAAGGATTTTGCGGGCGCCGTCGCCGCCCCGCCCTCAGCCAAAAGACCAAGGTCTCCAATCATCTTCGCATAGGCGTTAATGAACGACAGGGTGATGATTCGACCAATGTCAGTGTCTTCGTAGCCCCCGCCGACTGCGCCCGCAAAGTCCAAACGACCGCCGGCGCTCCAATTGATGTCGTTCTTGACCGCATAGCCTTCGGAGACCGACATGGTCTCGGTGGTGCGCACATTGGTCAGAGACAGGACGGTATTGGCTTCTAGCTTTTTGGTTTTGAGGCCAGCGACGAGCGCGCCGGCCCGACCGCCGATAAGGCCGCCAAGCGCGCCGGCCACGGCATTGCCGCCCACATTGCTGTTGCTGCCCTGGACCTCGGCCACCAGCACGTAGTCAGCGGCCTTAACCTGGCCCTTACCGACGTTGGAGCCGCGTTGAAGCCCCAGGTTGCCACTAAGTGCGCGTTCCTTCTCGGCAGCGCCTAGACCCGCGCCTCTGTCGACCAGGTTGAAGCATCCGGATCGTTGCACGATGGTGCGCAACACCTTCTGCGGTGAAGCCAAATTGTATTGGGTCCAGCCGCTGGTATCGTCGCCATCCACGATCGAGAGCGTGCCAAGTTTGCGAGCACACCGTGGCACTTCGGCCGAAGCTTGCTGCTGCAAGGCCTGTCCTTTGCTGGCGCTGGTCTGGGCGAAGGTAGAGGCAGGCCAGATCGTGGTGAGCGCCAGGCCAACGGCTAGAGCGTTGCGGTATACCTTCATCACGGCGGCTTCCCCGGTTGCATGGATTGGCGCCCGCGTACCGGGGCCATCCTGCAAGTTAGTGAACCTGCGGGGCGTTCGCGCATGACTTGGCGTACCGGTGCATCGCCCCGCATCACCAATCCCGCATGGCCCTTGCGCGTCGCCTTGACAGCAAGCGCTTGGCGATCGGAGAAGACTTTTCCGATAGCCAAGACGTCTTAAACGGCTGAGTGCGTAAGTCGAACAGACGCAACAACATCGCGATCAAATGAGATCGGACAGTTTCAACTTTGGGGAGGGCCTGAAGCATATCTAGGGCTGGCCAGCGTGAGAACGGATGATCCTCGCCGGCCTGTGCAATATGTCGCCCCACTTCGAGGCGCGATAAGCCCGCGCTTTAGCTCAGAGGTGATTTGCCCTGTGCATCGCTCGCCGCCCGGCCTCTTAGGCTTTGACTACGCCCGCTGGAACCCCAGCCGCGTAGAACCAAGAACAAGCGTCTGGCAGGCCTCACAAACCGGCTAGAGGCCGCGAGGGATGAGCCCCCGCGGCCGGCCTGGGCAGTCGTAACGCTAGGCGCCACAGGCCCGGCTCAGGCCGCGCGTCTATCGACTCGGGGCCATGTCCAAGCTGTGCGGATAACCAGGATCAGAAGAGCAACTTCAATCGCGGCCCCCAGATACATATGAATCCAAGCCTCCCCAACCAAGTTAAATAAAGAATAGGGGATGTAAAGCGTCGCGACCAAGAGATTCACTCCGCGATTGAGGCCAGCCGGCATGCTGACCGAGAGAAATATCATGATCGCTGGCAGCGCCACCGATGCAAAACTGATGATTAGAAATGACTGACTTATTTCAAATGCAAATACTCTACCATTCAGAATTTCATCCAAAGAACCCGGCATATAAAGATGGAAATAATCTACATATATATACAAAAACATGAAACTAGCCCAAATGGAGGCCATTTTGACCTTTGGGCTCATTTTTACGTCTTCTAATCTCGTTGTCTTTTTCGCTTTTGAGCGCACTTAATAATCCTTCCTTGTTCAACATTGGACTGGCTGCGAGTAGGGCCCGATGGCGCTTGCCTGCTCCACACCATTGCGAAACTGGTGACCGGCAAAGTGCGCCCGTCGCTAGAGAAGCAACGCTAGGCCAAGTCGTTAAATGTCGCGATGGGCGCTACACCCCTTGCTTTTGCGACATGATTTAGGGGACCCGACCGTGGTTTTTGGTGGCGCCGACCTCAGAAGGCGCGACCGCTGACCATGCGGCAAAGTGGGATCTCGTTAGAAATGCCGACATAAGATGCCCCGCAAACCGCGCAGATGAACGGCAACAGGGCCAGACCAACGAGCGGGTTCATGATGCCCAGACAGGGCGACTTGGAGATGAACAATCCCCCAGGAGCCAGCAGCGTGTGAATAGACTTCCGTGTCACTGGTACATCCCGCACCGTGTGGAAGGCGTTTAGACCCAAGGCCATGTCGGATCGCCCTCGCATCAGCGTCGGCGACTGCGCCATGGCGATCTGTAAGCCAAGGCCTAGCAGTGGAAATGCTCGAAGCTTCCGCTTGGCGATTGCGATCATTCGGTCCGATAGATCGGTCGCCAGATCGCTGGTGACCGCGCCCGCCAACAGCAGAGCGGCGGCGGCGGCGCAATCCCGCTCAAGAGCCAGGCCTGCCCTCGATGGGCCTCGATTAAATCGCTATGTAGGGTCGCCGAGGGCTTGCCTGTTGCGGTCGTGAACATGAAGTCACCGGTCTCGCTGGCCTTGTTCATGGCGCGTATGCGCTCGAGGTAGTCGGCAACCCAGCCGGCCGCGACTAGGCTGCGGGACTTGTCCTTGCCCCGGACATTAGTCGTTGGCTTTAGGTGGGCTGACTGGCTCGCTTGTTAGCGAAGCAGCGTCTCAGCAGCTAGACGTCTTGCCGCCTTCGGCCGGGGCGTAACGGCCATCGGTTCGGGTAGAACGCACCTCGCCCTCTACGATGACCAGCGTAAGACTGCTTCTGAACCCGACATCGCACATCTGTCCGATACAAACCCGCCCTGAACGCCCCTGTGCGCCGCACGTCATTAGCCGAGACAATAAAGTCCGAGGCCACCGGACTGATCGGGCGCAGCTCAACAAGCTGGGTGCGTTCACAAACCACCACCTCGCGTACGGTTTGAGCTTTGCCGACGAGAGTCGGCCATTGGCCAAATCTCTCTACGATACGAAATTGCTGCGCCTGCCCTAAGCGAGCGCGCTGTCGAATCGCGCATGGGCCGTAAAGACCGGTTTGGAGTGTTGGGCGTAGGCGCCGCATCCATCCTGAGCAAGCTGAGCTTTTGTTCAGCTCCGGTATACGCCTTTGGGCGGGGCTGGTGTGGCCCCGGTCATGTCCTGGTGCATCGGCTTAGCTTTTCAAGCGCTACGGCCTGCCAGACCTTGGCCTTACGCCATTCTGGCGCCGTATGCGCCGTTCATCGACGCACCAAACAGGATCGGAACAACCGCGATGATGCTGGTCACTGTGGCGCTCGGGGCCATGTCGCTAAAAGCCCCCCCTTCCGCCGCGCAGGTCACGCCTGTCGGGGCGCGGCTCGAAGAGGGCCGGAGCTGTTACGTCCTCCAGATCAAAGCAGCAGACGCCCTGCGACCAATCGGTCGCACGCTACAGATCGTCCGCCGCGAGCGCGTCGACGGGCGGCAGGTGATCCGGGTCATCGTTCACCAACAGCTTCAGAACGGCGCATTCGACGTGCGCGATGATTTCTTGCTCGCGACAACCGATCTTCGCCCCTTGCGCTACGAGAGCCGAAGCCACGGAAAAGTCACGGTCGATGTCACCTATCGCGCCGATGGGGTCAGCGGCTATCGCGTCACCAAGGATGGTGATCGCAATGCGCTTTCCGCCGCGCTCGAAGGGCCAGTCTGGGAAGGTAATCTATGGGGCGCTGTATTCGCGGCTTTGCCGCTGTCTCAAGACGCCCAGTTGACCCTGCCCTTCTGGCACTACGAAAAAGGCCTTGGCCGGTTCGCGATCCAGGTGGTCGGGGAGGACACGGTGGCTGTATCAAGTGGCGATGTCGCTGCATGGGTCGTTGAAGCCAGCGACGGCTCGGGCCCGAGCGTGACCTACCGGTTTGCCAAGGACAATGGTCGAGAGCTGGCCTACACGATGGGTGGTTTCACTCAGACGCTAGGCGGGGATTGCGCAGGCCTTCCGGACGCTTGAGATCGATTTGAACCGGCGAAGCGTTCGCCTCGCCAGGCCTCATCACCTGAGTGCGATCATGTGGAGCGTGCAGCCGACCTGCGGCCCCGGCCATCATGCCGGCGCGAACTTCCGCCCGCGTCGGCGATGAACCATCAGCCGCGCCGATGACCTTGGACGTCGCGGGCCCTGTTGGATCTTAGCCTTCACCGGCAAAAGACGCGCCCGATCTTTGGAGTGTCACGATGTCGACGCCGGCCCAAACCAAGCACAAGCGGCGCCCAAGGCCGCTGCTTGGCTATAGTGGTGCAATTCTGATCGCGATGGTGACGTTCGCAGGCCCCGCCAGGATCTTGGCGCAAGAGACCCAACAACACCCACCATGGCGGAGCGCGCTCGGTCTACGCCCCGACCGCTCCCGGCCCGCGTTCGATCGGCCCGTAGGCGGAGCCGCCGCTTTCAGCGCCGGCGCCATCGCCAGGGGGCTAACGGAAGCGCCAGGACGACAGCGGATCAAGCGTCTTCGCACGCTGCGCTGAGGCCCAAGCGGCGGCCGAGCGCGAGATCTATCGCGAGGTCGTCAAGGAGCTCGCCGAGACGTTGGTCCCCGGCTTATCGCCACCTTCGCCAAGCTTTAGCCTCAAGCCTTCACCGTGGAAGAGTTTGGAGCGCTTGTTGCGTTCTAGGAGAGCCCGATCGGCCAGTCGATGATGACAAAGACCGCCCAACTTGCCGGTCCCCGCGCCGAAATTACCGCGGCCTGCGCCCCGAATTCGCCCAAGCCCTTCAGGCCGCGCTTTGTGAATGGCTGGCTTGCTCAGCTCGCTAGTCTGGGCCGGTCGTCTCAGGTAGTCCGCCCGTTAAATGCCGCCTCGCGTCGCTCGCCCAGGCGAGACGCCAGAGACCAATAGATTGACGCGTAGAGTTCAGTCGATAGAATCATCAATAACGTCCAGGAACCCGACCTAGGTCGATTAACCAAAGACAATATCTTTAATGTACCGGTGCACCGCCACCGGGTGCAGTTCTCGCCATTGTATAGCATTTCGCGCCTATGGGTCTTGCTTTGCAAAGACCGAAATGAATCAAAGGCAAGACTATGAAATTTAGACACGTTGCTCTGGCGCTGGGATCGGTGGCCCTTGCACCGACCGCCACCCTCGCCCAGACGGTGGACGATCCTCAGGCCACTGTAGTGGAAACCCTAGTGGTCAACGCCCGCCTGCCCGGCCCGGCCTGGTGGAAGGTTTCCGATGAAGACACAACCGTTTATATCCTGGGCCTGCCGCCGTCTTTGCCCAAGGGCATGGCTTGGGACAGTTCGGTGCTGGACAATCGGCTGAAAGGCGCCTTCGCCTATATCAAGCCCCCAAAGGCTCAAGCTGGCCTTGGCGACATCCCCGCCCTGCTGAAGCTACGTAAATCCTTGCTGGCCGAGCACCCTCTGGAAGACCGATCGCCCCAGTTGGCCGCGCGCCTGTCCAAGGCCTGGGCTGCCACCGACCCGAAGAAGCCCAATGACTGGCGCGACTGGAAACCGCTGGGGGCGGCGCTGTTTCTGGGCAGCAAGGCCAACAAGGTCGCCGGCTTGGAAGACGCTGAACCAGAGCGCACCATCGAAAAGATGGCGCGCAAGAACCGCATCAAGATCCGAGCTTCGGCTGTCTACAAAGCCGTGCCAATCCTTAACGCAGTCGCCCGACAAGCAAACGAAACCGATGGCTTGGCCTGCCTGGAAGAAGTGTTGGATGATTTCGATCGGGGCCCCGAAGTTGATCGGCAAGCCTCGCGCGCCTGGGCCGAAGGCAGGGTGAGCGCGGCGTTATCTGGCCGTCGCGGCCCCGATCGCTGCAGCCTGCTTCTACCCGGGGTCCCGGCCTTTATCCGCAAGGCCGCCTCTGACGACGTGGCCGCGCTGAGCGAGGCGCTGAAAACTCCCGGTCACGCCGTGGCAGTTTACTCGATGCGCGGTCTGGTCGCTCAAAATGGCGTTCTCGATCAGCTTCGCGACCGTGGCTACACCGTGAAGACGCCGGCCGACCAGTAGGTCGAAAAAGTCGGCTCACGCAGCCTGCGCCGCCGGGACGCCGCGCGCTTAAAAGCGCGCGGCGTCCCGAGGCCAGCTTCTTCGGCGGTTGGAAACGGGCCCAGGTCCGGCACGCCGATCTTGCCGACAGTCCGATCACCAAGGTCACCACACGGCCGCGTGCCGTCCGCGCGGCCGGTCGCATCGATAACGTCCCGCCTCTCGAGCACCCTAGACCTGTGTTGCCGACGAAGCCCCGGCTCGACGATGCGAGGGTTCCGGCACGCCCAAACGACAGCGTCCGCCCCAACCTCCCAAACAACAATCCAGTTCGCCCGATTGCTCAACAGAGCGCTGATGGTCGTCCGGAGGCGGCACAAGCGCTTACCGTCGTCGCCAAGTGGGCAACATGAGCCCCGTCGCGGCGACCTCTCAGAGCAAAGGCGCCTAGTCTGGGTAGCGTCAGAAAGCCGGCGCTTGGGCCTCATCTGAGCCGTCCTGGACGCTTGATCGCGCCCTTTCGCGCCGTCCTCGGACTGAAGCTGCAAGCCCCCCCGAAAAGGCGACGCCCACAATCCGAGCTCAACGACGTCCCTGACCAGGCCCTGGAGCTATGGCTTTGCGGCCACGGCCTCGCCGCTCGGTGCGCGCCCCGCGCCGGCGAGCGACGGAACGTAGAGGCCCGTGCCAAGGTCCGCCAGTACGCCACCCACGATGCGACCCGCCGTCCGCCGCGGACCAAAGCGGGCGCACGGATCGGGCTTGCCGATGCGTCGCTTGACACTCTCCTTGGCCGCGAAGGCCTTGCTAACGGCCTTTGCGAACGGATCAGCAAGCTGCAGCGCATCACCCACGGGCGAGAGCGAAGGACCAACGCGGCTTAGACCGCCTACGGACTTGGTCCAAGTGATTTGCGCCGCCAGGCTCCCGCCGGGAGCGGTCAAGATCGTTTCTACTGTGAGCCCGCCCGAGATCGCGCGACCGCGAATACTTACCGGGGCCGGGATAAAGAAGCTGGCGGCGGCGGTCGCCGCCGAGCCCACCTTGCTGGTCGGCTTGATGGCCACAATCCGGGTGCGGATGAGCCCCGCGTCGGGGTCGGGCGTAGCGGCGATCTCAAACCGCTGGCTGATCTTGAAGCAGAGCTGGCGGTCGATCTCCCAGCCGACCATGTCCTGATCGCCCGCAGTGATCGGCGTGTCGGCGCTGATCTCCAGAACGCTAGGCTCGATATAGACGCGCTTGATCGCATCTGCGGCTGCGTCGTCGCGCTCGACCTTGGCGGCGGTCTTTTTGGCTTTGCTCATCGGGTCCACAGGGGCGGCCGACGAAACCGAAGGGTGCGATGCATGAGCCGGCAGAGTTTGGCTCGCCGCGGCGAGCATCGACAAAGCTGCAAGGCTAACGGCTCTCAGGGCGGCCGGCGTGGCGCGACGATAGTGCGCTTGAAAAGAGAAGGGCGAATTCATGGTGCAATCCTCGGGTGAACTTTTCGCCCGAATTCTTTGAACAGGCGCGTACCCGTTCTAATTGATGCACCTAGTCACGAGTTACCTTTTAATAGTACCAGTACATTGATCCATTTTATTTGCTAAAATATTTCACTAATTAACTTTGAAATTCAATACGTGATTACTTAGAAATTGAAAACCAATGCGATCTCAGAATATAAGTTCGCACCATCCCTCCCTATTATTGAAATGCTCTTGCAGAGCGCAGAGCAAATTCAACGCGGTCATCGCGCCAAGGCAGCTCGGACGGCATTGCCATAAGTGCGACCCACGCGAATTTCGGCGCCGTCGATAAGAACCAGGACCAAGGCGGAAAACGGCGCTGGCTTGACACGGGCGATCGCGCCTCGTCGAACGATAGTGCTGCGATGAACTCGCCAGAAGTCGGTTGGATTAAGGCGGCGCTCCAGTGAGGCCAAGCTCTCCTGATAAAGGTACTCCGCGCCTGGAACCAAGATCCGGACATAGTCCCGATCGGCCTGAAAACTGAGGATTGTTTCGAGGGCGATGCGCACATGTTCACCGCGGCACTTGACCCAAAATTCCCGCGCCCGGCCCTCCCCCGGATCCGAAACACGCCGCAGGGACGACAGGGTTTCCTGAAGCTCGACAATGCGCTCGGCCTGGCCCTGCGAGCTGGCCGCGCGCCGCGCGCGCTCCATGGCCAGGGCGAAGCGTCCTGGCTCGATGGGTTTGGTCACGTAGTCGATCGCGTTCGCATCGAACGCCTGCAGGGCATGGTGATCGAAGGCGGTAACGAAAACGATGGCTGGCGAGACCTCGCCAAAGTGTTTCAGCAGCTCAAACCCCGTGCCGCCGGGCATCTGGATATCGAGCAACAGAATGTCGGGCATGCACGCCTGAATTCGCGCGGCGGCCTGGATGATGTCGCCTGCCTCGTTGATTTCACCGACCCATTCCAGCTTGTTGAGCAGTCGGATCAGGCGGCGACGAGCCAGCGGTTCATCATCGACGACGAGGACCGACAGGGCCATCATTCGGTTCTCCACGGCAGATCCAAGGCGGCGCGATAAACCCCCGGCTCGGCGGGCCCCGCGGAAAACTGGCAGTCGCTCTTAAACCGCGCGCGAAGGCGCCCCGCGACGTTCTTCAGCCCAACGCCCATCCCGACGGGTTTGGGTCCGACCATCTCGATAGGCATGCTGTTCTCAACGATCACGCGCAGGCGATCAGCCTCGCGCCTGGCCGAAAGCCAGATATTCACCCGTCCAGCCATGGCGCCCACCCCATGTTTGATGGCGTTTTCGATCAGGGGCTGTAGGATCAAACTTGGCACCAGCGCCCCGCGCACGTCGTCGGGCATGTCGATATGGAAACTCATCCGGTCCGAAAAGCGCTGGTGCTCGATCTCTAGGTACTCCTCCTGCAGGGTCAGCTCCTCGGACAAGCGAACATCGTTGAAGGGGTCCAGGGTCAAGGTGGTGCGCAGAAATGTCGAAAGCGACAGCACCATCTGCTCAGCGCGCGCAGAGGAGCCCTCCTCGATCAGCCCGGCGATGGAGTTCAAAGTATTGAACAGGAAGTGCGGATTAACCTGATAACGCAGCGCCCGCATCTGCGCCGACAGCGCTTCTTCGCGGACGGCCGCCAGACGGCGCTCACGGTCACGAACATCGAAACTGAAGAGCAGAGTCAGAAACACACACGACCAGCCGAAGAACGCCACCCAGCACATGAACAGGTCCTGGACGTTACCGCTGACCGAAAGGTCCAAATTCTCGGACGCGTAAAAGATCCTATAGAATTCCCGACTCGCGAAAAAGTCGGCAAAGGCGACGGCTGTGGCGACAATGAAGCACACGATGATGTTGTAGATCATCTTGCTTTTGCGAAGATTCCAGACAGCGACAGACATGACGAACAGGGACAGGAATCCCGAGAAGACATCGACCAGCGTCGAGTAGCCGGCAAAGCCCTGGGGGCTCTTCTCGGCTAGCCCCGCGCCGGAAAAATAAGCGGTGACCCCAAAGATAAGCGCTGTCAGGAAAAGGTATGTGACACCAAGCTTGAACGCCTCACGGACCAGGGCACTCCGGCTTTGCAATCCAACATCCATGGCAATCGCCTCTTCTTCGCGAGGCTCGTAGAAATGATCTTCGGATTGTTTTGTCATCATTCAGCGCAGAACCAGTACACCTTGGAAATTGATCGCCTGTTGGGATAGCGGCAGGATTCTAGGACGAACACTAGGCAGTGTAGCCTTATGATGCGGGCGAGTGGATACACCACGTTCGGCGCGGTCCTCGTCGCCGCTTTTCTCGTTCTCAAGCCAAATCGGTGGGGATGCCCCCCATCGACTTTACCGACCCAGCCTCGGTCGTTTCGCAACTTAGGCCCGGCGATCACAGTTTCGCTTTGAGTGATTGTTTGCGTGGGACGATCCGTGCCTCGAACCTGCCTCACGCTGATGAACATAACGGCAATGCGACCACTACTGTGCTGTCCTGCCGCAGTCGCTTCAGCGCCGTCACGCTGCTTCTCGCTTATCTCGCAGCTGCGGACCTAGTCCTTAAAGCCTGGCCTTCACGTAAGGCTCACAGCGCGTGATGCTTGTCGCCGCCATCAACGGGGGTCGGCGCGTAACGCCTCACACCCGGGTCTTTGCCTCAATATCTGAGGCTATGTTGATCATATCGCCTTTGGGTGGCGATCCGTGGGTTGCGACTTACGCCCATGGCCTCGCCACGCGCGTGCCGTTGGTGCCTGTTGAGCTTGGAGGCGGACGATCGTCAAGACAACCTTCTTTCTGATCGATCCGGCCTATCAGCCTCTTCTTATAGATGAGGCTCAACCTCTGAGAATCTGACGCGCTGTCTCCGCTGCTGCATAGGACTGATGACCCTGGCCTGACTTGGATAATCGCCGACCGAAACGAGCTCGACACCCGATAGCCGCCGTCGCAAGTCCAGCGTCTCGTCAAGGTCGGGCGACGACCACTACTCCAAGCCGCATGTGTCCCGCGCGACCTCACCCAAGGGCGCATACGCGGGACGCTGGACAGCTGTCGTCATGGCCAAGGCTGAACGAGGCTATTCCAGGCGACGTGTAACCAAAAGCGGCACGCCTCCCGCCCTGCCGCCCGTCGGCGCTCAGCAGCCATTCGTCGAAAACCATGACGCCGCCCAGCCGCCCATAGCGGTATGACGAGCGCCACATTGAGCACAGCCGAGGCGAAAGCCACTGTAGGTCCGCCAGACAACATCGCACTCGCAGGACAACCTCTGCCATGACGGTCCAACAAAGCCTCAACACGGCTACTGCTCAAACGCCGCTATTTTCTTTTCCGGATCATGGGTTTCAACCCCAAGACACAGACGCCGCTGTCGTCTTCTTCGCGGTTTGCAGCGAACGCGCGCAAGACACTTTGAATGCAATCCGGTCGGCGCTTTCCCCGGGAAGCCTGCTATACACTCGGCGCGGCGGGGCCTGGCGTCCCCTGGAGTTCTTGACCGATGGCCGCGGCATGCTAAGCGCCCGACAGACGGCTATTCTCGAACACTTGGCAAGCAACAGGTCCAACAAGGAAATTGGCCGGGCGATGGGTATATCGCACTTTACCGTCCGAAATCATATCTCGCAGCTGATGCGGCTGTTCAATGTCGCCACCCGAAGCGCGCTCGCCGCCGTCTGGGCCACGAGGTCGCGCGTCGACGCTCGCTGAAGCCCTTGATGACGGGGAGCGGTGGCGTTTGCAGCGCCTTGCCAATAGCCTCTTGCGCCCCTTACGGGCCTCCTGACAAGTTCGCCCGCGCTGAGTGCGAATTCGCGGTTTTCACGGCTCCCGGCCCAACAGAACCCAAGGTCAGACGCATGGCGAAATGGCCGCGCCATGTTCCAGTTGAGGGAACGCAAACCGGGGGCGCGGCCGAGACGCAAGGGCACCAGACGATATCGAGATGGGAGTCGTAATCGCCTTATGCGGCACTCCCGTTGGTCCCATAACCAAGCTAGTCCGCTTGGCCGCCAATGTAACGATAGGCGCGCGCACCGGTACATCTGACCGCGGCGCTGTCAGGCAAATTGTTGACAGCGTCAGCGACCGGTACCCGAAGACCTAAAATCGGTGTGGAAGGCTTTCTCCAACCGCAAACACTAAGTCCGAAGGCTCCGCGCCCGCCCGCCGCCCGACCCCAAACACAGTGCCGGGTGACATTTCTAACTGGCAGAACCCGCGACATCTCGTAAGCGGAGCCCCGACCACACCTAGCGCCGGCGCCTAGTTCCTCGGATGGTGCGCGCCCTGATCTGTGGGCGAGCTGAGTTCCGTGACGAATCGACGAGTTCATGCCGTGGAACACGCTTCCCGCTCAGCTCAACGCCTGAACTCTCAGCGCCGTGGCCTTGGAACAGCGCTTACGGATTTGCAGCACCTTCATCGGCCAGGACGGCTCCGGGAAAACAATCACGCCGACAACTCCCATCTTCCGATCCGGCAACGAGAGCGAAGGATGCAGGGCTTCAAAAGCCATCCATCCGCCCAGCGCTTCCTGTCCACTCACGCCGTCATCTACAACACCTTCTCCGTCCAGCGACATCTGATCAGCCGATCCAACCTTCGCCGCTTCCGCGCCAAGGCTCATGCCGCCTGCGCGAAGGCCGCGGCCCGAAATGGCCAAGTATAGGCTCACTTCAACTTGCGGCGGTTAACCTGACAGCGCCTGACAGCCCCGCTCGCCTGCGCTGGCAGGGCTCATCGGTCCCGTCCAGACCGTTCAACGTCAGTCGGCCTGATCGTGACGCCCCAGGATAGGCGCCCATCCCTTTCCTCGGCGCTGACGCAAAGCACGAGCGTCATGGAATGTGCACGACCACGTTCAAGCGTGGCTTGAATCTCGGCACCATGGCTGTGGTGGTGCCATGATAGCCAGAGTACGATGGGTACGGTGATCTCGGCCACGTCGAGGTCGCCCATGGACCTGTTGGCCGCGTAGACCCTTGTCCGTAGCGCCGATTGCGCCCCCTTGGATGACCGCGCCGAAGTCGGCAAGTGCAGTTCCCACTCAACGGAGCGAAGACATTCCTCGATACGGCTATGGGGAATCTCATCCTGAACCAGGGTGAAGCGATCAACGATGAAGTCGACACGCACCCGGCTGTCTTCCGGCGGGCGGGTGGTCATGGATTGACCCCCGATACGCCTGGCGTCACGCAGATTGTCGAACACTTTTGAACGTCGCACGCTGTGAACCTCGCTCCGCTAGGCAGCGCGAGACTAACCCGGAGGGAGAGTCATAGAGGTCAGTACGAAATGTACCGGTGCTTCACTTCCGGGCCATTGCTCCACGTACCACTGAGCTGTGCTGGTCGCGTTCGCATACCGGCCTGCCCGGCCACGCTTTGGCAGATGACCGGGTCGGCCGCCGCGCAGGCGAATCTCGCACGGACCCCATCAGGTCTCCGTGGTCCATGGAAGGCAGAAGCGGGGCACCTCCAGCGGCTACCGATGACGAGCTCGACCTCGACCCATGAACGTCTAACGGTTTGGACAAAGGGGGACCGGCCTTTGCGGTTGAGGTGACCCGATGTTTGGACCTCGCCGCAGCACCTTCGTGTCTAAGCCCCAAAAACCATGGCCGGTTTCCAAATCGGCGAGATCTCCATCGCGAGGGCGGCCAAAATCTACGACTTCCGCGATGGTCCAGAGAAGGCGTGCCGTATCGATACCAAAGACTGACGGACCAAAAGAAAACGCATCGCCCGACGTGAGCTAGGAGACGATCCGGTGTTGAACCGAGAAGTTCGGACCGTTGATCGCCAGGCGCCTGAAGACGCTACGCCCCTCCCCGGCCGTGCACGCCGGCCGGGGAGGGGCGTGGAGGCGATCAGCAGAAGCGAGCGGCTCATTGGGCCAGGACCTGCTGAATCTGGCGCTCGATGGCGTCGTAATCGCCCTCGCCCTCGTGGACGAAGACAATTCGGCCAGCGCGATCGACGAGGAACAGGGTCGGCCAGGCACGAACATCATAGGCGTCCCAAACCTTGTGGGCGGGATCCAGAGCGATTGGATAGCCGACTTTCAGACGACGCGCGGCGCCGGCCACGTTCCTTTCGGATCGCTCGAACGGGAACTCCGGAGAGTGAACCCCGATGACCGTAAGGCCCTGGGGGCCATAGGTCTCATGCCATCGCCGCAAGTGGGGCAAGGTGCGCACGCAGTTGACGCAGGCATAGGTCCAAAAATCGATCAACATCGGCTTGCCGCGCAAGGCTTGCAGCGATAGGGGCGCAGAGTTGATCCAGCCTTCGGCCGCATCAAGGCTTGGCGCGGGGCGACCGATCTGCTGGCTGGCGCTCGCCTCGCCAGCGAAGCTCAAATCGGCCTGCATGTCCTTGGCCCAGAGGGCAAGGCCGCCCGTGAGAACCACAGCCCCCAGGGCCAGGCTGATCAGGGCCTTACGTTGAAAGCTCATCGGCTTCTGTCCGTGGTTATTGGGAAAAGGCGCCGGCGACGAAAGCCGCGATCAGTGTATCGACTTGGAAGAAGATTGCCGCTGCCGAGGCGATGACGAGCACGCCGAAGATCTGGCGCAAGCGATCGGCATAGCGCGTGGCGATCTTGACCTTGGCGCTCGCCGCTTGGCCGCCGTAAGCGATCGTCAACATCGGTACGCCCGCACCAACCCCATAGAGCAACAAGAGCAGCGCGCCGTGACCAAGATTACCCGACCCGGCGATCAGGGCCAGGATCGAGGCCAGGATCGGTCCGGCGCAGGGCGTCCAAACCAGTCCGAGCGAGATGCCGACGACGAAGCCCCCAGTGACTTCCCCCAAACCGGGCCGATCGGGGATGTTGCCGGCCCGAGCGATCCGTTCGGTCAGAGCGTTCAGCGGCTTCATCAGCGGCGGCCAGACCATGCCCAAACCGAAGAAGGCCAAGCCCAGACAGGCGATGGTCCGCAATGCCCCCTGGGAAAAACCGAACGCGCTGGTCAATGCCGAGAACGCCAGGGCCGCCAACGCGAAGGACACGATGAACCCGCCCACGATCGCCAAGGGCCGATAGACGCTCTGCGTCGCCACCGATGCGCCCATCAGAATGGGCAACACCGGCAGGATGCAGGGCGAGACGGCTGTGGCCAGGCCTGCGAGGAGGGCGAGCACGAGATCGATCATGAGCGTGACTCGATCCGACTAGTTGGCCGGGCTGGCGCGGGTCCAGATCTGCGTCTTGCCCATCGCCGGAACGCCGACATAGGGGCGCACTTCGAGCGTCTCGCCGCGCGACTTGACGATGCAATCGTAGGTCTTGCCGTTCTCTCGATTGAAGATTTTTCCCTTCCATTCGTGGCTGTCCGATCGCTGGAGTTCGCTGAGGATCCTCAAGCCGACCTTGGCGGGCGAGCCCTTCACCTCGGCGCTGGGGTCGGCCATCGACCTGTTGGCCAGCACCTTGACGACGTCTCCGCACAGGACCTTGGCGCAGGGTGCAATCTTGACCTCGACATTGCCGCTGGCCGTTACCCAAACCCCTTCGGGAGAGGCCGCCTGCGCCTCGGCCGCGGTGATCAACGTCAAGCTCGCCACACTCGCGATAGTAGCCATTCGAAACAGCATGTTGGTGCCTCCGGATAATGTAAGCGCCGATAACATCGTCGCCGAGCCGAGCTGTCAAACGGAAAGTTATCAGTGCTTACATCTTAGCTGGTCGCGCCGCGCTAACCACGGGTAGGCGTGCTTGCCTCGGCGATTTGAGTCGTGCTTACGTTGGGGATGTCGGAAGAAAGCCGAGCACGGCCCTATCATCACGGCGACCTGCGTCAGGCGCTGATCGACGCCGCCCTGGCGATCGTAGAGGAGCGCGGCACTGACCAGGTCAGTGTGCGCGAAGTCGGCGCACGGGCAGGGGTTTCGTCGGCCGCGCCGTTTCGGCATTTCGTCAACAAGACTGCCCTGATGACGGCCATTGCCGAAGAGTCAATGCGACGATTTCGAAGCGAGGTCGCCAACGCCTTAGACGCATGCGAAAGCCAGGAGCCCCTCGATAGACTCCGGGCAATGGGGATAGCCTACCTGCGCTGGGCCGTTCGCAACCCCACACACTTCGAGGTGATCTCAACGCGCCGCAACATTGATTTCGACGGCTCAGAGACGCTCGTCGCCCTCAATGATGAGATCCGCTCGCTGATGACCGGCTTCATCGAGCAGGCGCGCGCGCAGGGTCGACTGCGCAGCGCCGACGCCGAGATGATCGGCGTCCAAGCGCGGGCGCTGGTCTATGGCCTGGCGCGCATGTGGATCGATGGTCAGTTCGTCCAGTGGGGCGGCGAAGATCGCGCCGACACGCTAATGCAAAGAGCGTTGGACGAGTATCTGCGGCTGCTGGACCCCCGATCTGCCGGCTGACCGTCTAGCGACGGCGAAGCCCGCGTTGTTCCTTCGCGGGCGCGTGGGTGTTGTCAGCTTAACTTCGCCCTGCCCCGACGCTCAGGGCGGGGTACTGTTTGTTGAGGCAGCCAGTGGCCTGCCAGATTGGGTGGTCGAACCGATGATGTGTATCGGCTGCCGGGTCTCGGCGGTGCTGTCGTGCCTGGTGGTCGCGACCGCATGCCAGAGCTTACTGGAACCTTTCCCGGCTGTGCTCTCGCTGGTGATCTACATCGTCATCTTCACGCTCATGGTCGAGGCCATCAAACCTTGGACCGTCCGCTAGCCAAGTGAGCTTCAGGTCGCGCTGACCGACACCTAGTCATTCGACAGGCCTGTCGACTTAGCCGCGAATGCCGCGCCGCTGACCGAGGGCGGGCCCCAAGCCGCACATCGAATAGGCTCCGTACTCAATCGACTTGCGGTGAGCTGGGTGGCTGATTCAAGGCTTTTGCTTTCAACGGAAGCGAGGGATGGGGCGGCAGTCCGCGCACTCCAGCGCGGCGAGGTCGACGGCGGCCCCACTCTCAGCTTGCGTCACTCAGGTAGGAGGGTGGGGGTACCGGTACGTTTTGCGGATGGCGCGATCGACGATGTTAATGGAAAAAATGATACTTTATGTTCTCGCGCGGAGCACCCGATGCCGTCCGTTTCACTCGCTGGGTCAAGGCTGCCACAGATGATTCCGGAGCGTCTGGTCCTTCGCTCGCGGTGGGTGTCCGTGCTGATACTTGTTGCGCTGCTCGGTATCATGTTGTTGCCGCAAGCGGCGTCGGCGGAGCATATATGCGGCGGGCGGTCCGATGAATATGTAGTGTCGGAAGTCTATGTCGCCGGTGGTGGCGTTGTTGAATCCTGGTGCGAATGGTCCTCAAAGGGCGCCGGGAACAGTGGGGCGGCGATGCGTTATTATTCGGCCGAGGAATGGAAGGCCTTTGCCGACCATGGGGCCCAGGTGGAGGCCGCTAATTCCGAGGAGCGGCGGCTGGCGGCGCAACGCTATCGTCAGCTTCAGCAGGGGGTCTGGTTTCTGCCCGGCGAGCAGCCTTTTGCCGGATGGTCGTCGCCCCAGCCGGCCAGCGCCAGTCGTGCGACGGCGGCGCGCAAGGATTGCACCGTGAGCTATTGGACGCTCAGCGGCGCCGTTATCATGTCCGCAAATGGCGGCGGGGATGATAAGGCCTTCATCCGGTATATGGGCTACAGCATCCCGCTCCCAAGCGGATCGCAAACGCGGAAATTCTCGCTCACGCAGTCCGGCGAAACACAGACGGTTACGGCCGTGATCTCGCGCGCCGGTCTCGACAAGCGCAAGATGGGGATGGTTAGCTTCGTCGTGCCGACAGCGGATCTGCTGGTGCGTTCGATCGAGGATAGTCAGGATTACTACCTGTCCGAAAACGGTAAGACGATCTTTTCGGGCCGCTGGCATGAAGGATTGAAGGCACGCGATGCACTCGCGCAGTGTCTGGCGCAGCGCGGCTGAGGGTGCTGTCAGAGCAAATTGCGGACGGTGCCCCTAGCCGGTAGCCTGCTGGGATGAGCAACCTATTCCGCTACTCAACAGCTCGCGCGAGGTGATCCGCCTGGTGGTGATGATGTACGTCAAGTACCCGCTGTCGCTTCGGAACGTTGAAGACCTCCTGGCCGAACGGGGCATCGACATTTGCCACGAGACGGTGCGGTTCTGGTGGAACAGGTTTGGCCCGATGTTCGCCGCCGGGATCCGCCAAAAGCGAGTTAGGCCGATGAGGGCCTTCACGCACTGGAAATGGCATCTCGACGAGATCTACGTGAAGATCAACGGCCAGATGTATTACCTCTGGCGGGCCGTCGACCACGAGGGTGAAGTGCTAGAGTCCTTCGCCAGCAAGACTCGCGACAAGCCTGCGGCGTTGAAAGTCATGAAGAAACTGATGAAGCGGCACGGCGGTGCCAAGGTGGTCACCACCGACGGCCTGCGCTCATATAGAGCGGCCATGAAGGAACTTGGCAATGCCGAGAAGCAGGAGATTGGCCGCTGGGCCAACAACCGTTGTGAGAACCCACACCTGCCGTTCCGGCGACGAGAACGGGCCATGCTGCGGTTCCGACAGATGAAGAGCCGGCAAAAATTCAGCTCCGTCCACGCCGCCTTCCACAACCACTTCAACCAGGACCGCCACCTCATCAACCGGGAGACTTCCAAGACGCAACGCTCAGCCGCCTTGGCTGAGTGGCAATCCCTCATGGCTTGAGACACTGCTGCTTCTGCTCGAACTGCGCCCAGTGGAGAAAAGTTGGGGTTAGACTGACAGCACCGCCACCGCTTCGCCCGCCCTTGCGACTTGCGATCTCCCCCTTACGCCGAGCGACAGCTCGTCTAAGCTCTCCGCATGCGCACTCGCCTCATCCCCGCCATCGCCCTCGCCCTCTGCGCCTGTGGCTCCGATCCCTCCGCCCGGGCCCAGCAGCCGGGGCCCGTCGAGACCCGGCCCGCCAATGCGCCCGACCAGGTTCCGGCCTTTCCCGGCCAGACCCGCGCGCCGCTGAAGGCCGCCGGGGTCGCCTATGCGGTCGAGACCCTGGCCACGGGCCTGGATCACCCCTGGGGCATGGCCTTCCTGCCCGACGGGACCAAGCTGGTCACCGAGCGCGCCGGGCGGCTGCGCGTGCTGGGCGTGGACGGCAAGCTGTCGCCGGCCGTCACCGGCCTGCCGGAGATTGACGCGCGTGGTCAGGGCGGCCTGCTGGATGTGACGATCGACCCCGACTTCGCCCGCAATGGCCTGATCTACTGGACCTTCGCCGAGGCCGGCGACGGCGGTAACGGCACGGCCGCCGCGCGCGGCCGGTTCGTCGGCGGGCCGGCGCCCCGCGTCGAGGGCGCCCAGGTGATCTGGCGCCAGGCGCCCAAGCTGGACTCCACCCTGCACTTCGGCGGCCGACTGGTCTTCGGGCGCGACGGCGCCCTGTTCATCACCACCGGCGAGCGCTCCATCCTCGAGGGCCGCATGCAGGCCCAGCGGCTGGACGGAACCTTGGGCAAGGTGATCCGCATCAAGCCGGACGGCTCAATCCCCGCCGACAACCCCTATGTCGGCAAGGCCGGGGTGAAGCCCGAGATCTGGTCGTCGGGCCACCGCAACCTGCAGGCCGCCGCGCTGGACGCCAGCGGCCGCCTGTGGACCGTCGAGCACGGCGCCCGGGGCGGCGACGAGCTGAACCATCCGCAGGGCGGCAAGGACTATGGCTGGCCCACCATCACCTATGGCGAGGAATATTCCGGCAAGCCGATCGGCGAAGGGATCACGGCCCGGCCGGGCATGGAGCAGCCGGTCTATTACTGGGATCCGGTGATCGCCCCTTCGGGCATGGCCTTCTACAACAGCGATCTGTTCCCCGCCTGGAAGGGCAGCCTGCTGATCGGCTCGCTGAAGGAACAGCACGTCGCCCGCCTGACGCTGGACGGCGACAGGGTGGTCGGCGAGGAGCGGCTGTTCAAGGAGCTGGACGCGCGCATCCGCGACGTGACCGTGGGGCCTGACGGCGCGGTCTATCTGCTAACCGACGACGACGACGGCAAGCTGCTGCGGGTCGTTCCGAAATAGCCGAAAGGGGGACGGGACGACGACCGGGGGCCTGGTCGTCGTCCCGTCAGGGGGCGCTCGGCGACCCCTAGAAGCGCTTGCTGGCGTTCATGTACCAGTAGCGCCCCGTGGCGTTGTGCAGAGAGCCCATGTAGCCGAAGTTCGACGACGAGATCGGCGGATCCTTGTCGGCGAGGTTGCGGACGCCCAGGCGCACCGTGGAGCCGTCGAAGCGGCCGTCCCGGAAGGCGTACTGGCCGTACAGGCTGACCGTGGTCCAGGCCTTCACCGGGAAATACTGGCCGCCGATCTGGGCCGGCCCGGTGTCATAGATCTCGCCCACATGGCTGACGAACACGCCGGCGCCCCAGCCGTTGCGGCGCCAGGTCAGGTTGGCCGTTCCCCGGAACTCGGGGTAGCCGTCCATCTTGATCTGGTTGCCTGACGTGGCGACCGTCAGGCCGGCCAGCCTGCCGTCGGCGATCGCCGTGAGCAGCGTCGCCTCGACGGAGCCGGGCGACTGGTCGTACTTGGACAGCTTGGCCACGTTCAGCGTGACGCCAAAGTCGCCCCACGCGGTGTCGTCCAGGTCATAGTCGATGGTGAAGTCGAAGCCCTGCACCATGCGCGGCTGCAGGTTGGCGTAGGTGTCGTTGACATAGAGCAGGGCCCCGACGGGGTTGGTTCCGGTCGGGGCGTCGCGCACGACATTGGGGTTGGAGCCGCCCGTCAGCCGCAGCAGCAGGTCGTAGTTGATCTGGTTCTGGGCGCCCAGAATGCCGATGACGTTCTTCTCGCGGATCGACCAGAAGTCGGTGGTCAGGACCAGCTTGCCAAATCCGGCCGGCAGGAAGGTCGGCTGATAGACGAAGCCAACCGAGGCGTTGTCGGCTTCCTCGGGCTTCAGGTTGTCGTTGCCGCTGCGCACCTCCAGGGTGCTGGCGCTGGCGCAGGTGGTGGCGGCCGGGGTGTTGATCCGGCAGAAGGCGTTGTCGGTGCGGGTATTGGTGACCGTCGAGCCCGGGCTGTAGAACTGCGGCAGGTTCGGCGCGCGGAAGCTTTGCGACACCGAGCCGCGCAGGGCCAGGCCCTGCCCCACGGTCCACAGGATCGCGCCCTTGGGCTTGAGCACGTTGCCAAAGTCGGAATAGCGCTCGTCGCGGACGGCCAGCTGCAGCTGGATTTCCTGCACGAAGGGGATGTTCATCTCGGGTGAGACGACGGGCACGGCCAGTTCGGCGAAGGCCGAGGCGATCGCGCGATCGGCCTTGACATCCACCGACCCCGAGGCGCCCATGACGTCGGTGCCGTAGGTCAGGCCGGTGACGGTGTTGGTATAGGTGACCTTGCCATCGAGGCGGTCGTCGCGGTCGTCCAGATAGGTTTCCCGGCGGTATTCGACGCCCGCGGCGAAGCCCACGTCGCCCGCCGGCAACGCGAACAGATCCTTCTTCGAGACCTTGAAGTCCCACATCGCCAGCGAGGTCTCGCTGATCCGATAGACGTCGATCAGGAACGACTTGATCGTGTCGGCGCCGTTGGGGGTGGCGTCGCCCCGCGAGACATTGTCCAGCGAGCCGCCGTTGAACGGGTTGTAGGCGTCGCTGGTGGTGCGGTTGATCGCCGCCTGAAACAGCGTGTTGCTGATGGCGTTGTGCGTCTTGTCCTTGGTGCGGGCCTTGGAATAGACCAGCGCCGAGTCCCACTTCCAGCCGTTCCAGTCGCCCTTCAGACCGCCCAGCAGGCGGTAGCTGTCGTCGGTGACGGTATAGGTGCGCGGACCGGCGTCGACCGGGCGATAGGTGGTGATGGTCATCGCCAGGCCGGTGGCCGGTACGCCCGTCAGGCCGGTCAGGCGATTGGGGCTGGTCGCGGGGCCAAAGGGGTTCCAGTAGGCGTTGGCGGCGATGCTGATCGGGGCCGAGGCGATCGGGGCCGACTGCTCTCGGCTGCCCGAGAACAGGGCGTGATAGTAGCCGGCCTCGCCAAAGGCGGTGATGTCGCCGAAGTCGTGCTCGACGGTGCTGAACAGATTGGTGCGGTCCAGCCCGCCCTTGAGCGTGCGGTCCGGATTTTCGTCATAGCGCAGCACGCGGTCGGCGGCGCCGGTGATCGTGCCCGACTTCAGGCAGAGGTTGCCGGTCAGGACGGTGCTGCTGCAGCCGGCGGCGGTGTTGCTGGTCGGCTCGACGTGGAAGACGCCCGAAGTCGTGAGCGCCGTCGTTCCCTGCCGCACCACGGTCGAGGACGGGATCACCGTGAACGAACCCCA
Source organism: Caulobacter sp. (assembly GCF_965279145.1). NCBI lineage: Bacteria > Pseudomonadati > Pseudomonadota > Alphaproteobacteria > Caulobacterales > Caulobacteraceae > Caulobacter > Caulobacter sp. Next base: position 2,789,477 of record NZ_OZ257139.1, on the reverse strand, counting down.
GGGGCTGGAGGTCGTTCGGCTGTCGAAGCTGGTGTTGTCGACCCAGGGCGTGTCGGCGACCTGGCCGCGATGGTCTTCGCTGGCGGCGTAGTCGCGCTCGCTCGCCATCAGGCGGCTATGGCCGGTGTAGGTGCCAAAGAAGGTCAGGCGCGTGCCGTCCTTCAGGCGCGTTCCGGCCTTCAGGTTGACCGTGCCTTCGCGATAGCCCGTGCCTTCCGAGCCGCCCAGTTGGGTCTCGACCCGCAGGCCGCGAAACCGGGTGTCGAGCACGGTGTTGACCACCCCGGCCACGGCGTCGGTGCCATAGATGGCGGCGGCGCCGTCGCGCAGCACTTCGACACGCTTGATGCCCGCCACGGGGAAGGCGTTGGTGTTGGGGGTTTGCACCGGAACCAGGTTCTCGGTCTGGGTGCCGGGATGCATCACGGCGCGTCGGCCGTTCAGCAGCGACAGGGTGTTGCCGGTGCCCAGGCTGCGCAGGTTCAGCGAGGCGACATCGCCGCGCGCGTCATTGAGATTGCCCGTGGTGCGGGCTTCCTGGAACTGCACGTCCCCGGCCTGGGGGATCGAGCGGAACAGCTCGTCGCCCGACACCGCGCCGGTGGCGATGATGTCGTTCTCGTCGACCACCGTCACCGGCAGGGCGCCGGTGGTGCGAGCGCCCTGAATCTGCGAGCCGACGACCACGACGGTCTCGACGACAGCGGCTTCCTCGTCAGCCTGGCCGCCCGACGCGGCCTGGGGCTGGGGGCGCGAGGCGGCCACCGGGCGCAGGGTGACGGTCTGGCCGTTGTCGGAGGCGACCTCCAGGCCGGCGGCGGCGATCAGGCGCGCCAGGGCGTCGCTGTCAGCCATCTCGCCGGTCACGGCGGGGGTCTTGCGTCCCGTGGCCGCGTCGAAGGGAAACAGCACCTGCCGGCCCGACTGACGGGCATAGGCCTGCAGCGCCGAAACCGCGTCCTGCGCGGGAATGTTGAAGGTGTGGCGGGCGGCCTGCGCCAGCGCCGGACCCGCGATGGACAGGACGGCGACCGAGGTCAGAAGCCATCGCCTGACGGTTCGCAGACGGCTGGAATCGCGCATGGTCTGACTCGCCCCTAAGCTCGCCCTGCCCCCTCGACATGGCGTCCTTTCACTGTCCGACGACTGATCTCGAGCGATCCGCCAGTCGCGACAGGATTATTTGTCCGCCTCGCCCGACACGGCGCTTGGCGCGGCCTGGATCAGTCGCGCGCGGTCAGGTGGATCGCGCCCTCGGCGTCGCGCGTGGCGCGCACCGGGAACGCGCTGGTCACCGCGGCGACGAAGCTGCCCGGCTCGGTGCTCTGGAAATAGCCGGCCAGGCGCAGGCCCGAGACCGAGGCCTCATCGACCGAGATGCGCTGGCGGTTGTAGCGGTTGAACTCGGCCACGGCCTGCGCCAGCGTCTGGCCGTTCAGGGCGATGCCGCCCTGCCGCCAGGCCAGGGACCGGTCGATCTCGGCGGTGGAGACGCGCTGAACGCGCCCTCCGGCCGGGGTGTAGACGGCGGCGACGCCGGCCGGCTGGCGGGACTCCCGGTCGGAGTCCTTCAGATCGACGTCGACCGCCCCGCTCCTGACCGTGACGGCGGCGACATCGCCTTTCACCCGCACCGCGATCTGGGCGGCGTCCGAGGTCTCCAGCTGGGTTCCGGCCGCCGTGACGATGAAGGGCCGCGCGTCGGGCGACGCGGCGAACAGGGCCTCGCCGCGCACCAGACGGATTTCCCGCGCGCCCTTGCGATAGCGAACCAGGACCTTGCTGTTGGTGTTGAGCTCGATACGGCTGTTGTCGCTGAGCACGATCACGCGCCGCTCGCCGATGGCGGTGGCGTAGGCGGTCGAGGCGGTGGCCGAGATCACCCCGGCGGCGACCATGCCCAGCGCGCCGACCACGGCGGCCGCGCGCGCCCAGCCCTTGGCGTCCAGGCCGTCCATTTTCCGGAACGGCGAGCGCTTGTGGGCCGGAGCGAGCAGATCGGCGTCCGGCGTCTCGGCCCGCGGCGACAGGGCCCGCAGGCGGTCAAGCCGCTCCCAGGCGGCGGCCTCGCGCTCGAACGCGACCTCGTACTCAGGGCCCTGGTCGCGCCAGGCCTCGAAGGCGGCGCGATCGGCGGCGAGGCAGGCCGGCGCGTCGAGCTGGACCACCCATCGGGCGGCCTCCAGCCTTATCGCTTCCCGCCGAGATCCCGCTTCGCGACCCATGAACGCCCTTCGTCAACCTTGCTGATCCGACCGTCGACACGGCCCAGTCTATCCGAACAGTAACGCAATCCCTTCACGAGATGCTTCTCTACAGTGGAGACGGACAGGCCGAGCCTTTCCGCTATCTGGCGGGGCGAAAGATTATAGACCTTCCGCAGGGTGAAAACCTTTCGGCACTGAACCGGCAGTTCACCGATCGCCTCCCGAAGCTGGCGAAGCTCGTCGCGCCCGACGGCCACGTCCTCCTGGGTCGGGGCCTCGTCCACCAGCGACAGCCGCTCGAAATCGGCCACGGCGGTGATGGTCAGAACCTTGCGTCGCCTCAGGGAGTCCAGCGCCACGTTGCGCACGATGCGGGCGGCGAAGGCGGCGGGGTTCAGCACCTCGCGCCACGCCTTGTAGGCGATGGCCTTGGCGAAGGCGTCATGCACCAGGTCTTCGGGGTCGGCCTCGCCGTCGCGGCAGAACCGGCGGGCATAGGTCAGGAGCTGAGGCTCGAGCGGCAAAATCTCGCGCCGGAACCAGGCGCGGCGCTCGTCGTCTTGTGAATCCATACCTACCCCCTCCCGTAACGAACCGTGATCCGCAAGCCATGGCAACTAGCCAGAGGTGGCATTTCTCAAAGCGCCGCCTTATCGGGCGCCTGACGGGTATGGGTGGTCCAGCGCCGCCAGCGCCTCCTTCCTCTGGGGAAGTCCCATAGGAGAAAGAAGGCGCGTGACGGCTGTCAGTCTCAGGTCAGGCTCAGCTTGCCGTCGACCCGGCGCGCCAGACCCAGGGGGTTCTCGGGCTTGAGTTCGTCAGGCAGCAGGGCGGCGGGCAGGTTCTGGTAGCTGACCGGCCGCAGGAAGCGGGCGATGGCCAGGCTCCCCACCGAGGTGGTCCGGCTGTCGGACGTGGCCGGGAACGGACCGCCGTGGACCATGGCGTGCGCCACCTCAACGCCGGTGCCGAAGCCGTTGACCAGGATGCGGCCGGCCTTCAGTTCCAGGTCGGGCAGCAGGTCGGCGGCCAGGGCGTGGTCGGGCTCGTCCATGTGCAGGGCGACGGTCAGCTGGCCTTCCAGGGCCAGAACCACCCTGTGCAGTTCCGCCATGTCGGCGCAGCGCACCACGATCGAGGCGGCGCCGAACACCTCCTCGGCCAGATGCGGATGGGCCAGGAAGTCGGCGCCGGACACGCTGAACAGCGCGGCCTGGCCCTGGTTGTGTCCGGGCTGCTGGCCCTTGGCCACCTGGGTGACCACCGCGCTCTGAGCCAGGGCCTGAACGCCGGCGGCGTAGACGCGGCTGATGGCCGGGGTCAGCATGGTGGCGGCCGGAACGGGGCTGAGGGCCTCCTCGGCGGCGGCCAGGAAGCCGTTCAGCTCGGGGCCTTCCAGCGCCAGGATCAGGCCGGGATTGGTGCAGAACTGGCCCGCGCCCAGGGTCAGGGCGCCGACGAAGTCCTTGGCGATCGCGGGACCGCGCGCGGCCAGGGCGGCGGGGAACAGCAGCACCGGATTGATGCTGCTCATCTCGGCGTAGAACGGGATCGGCTCGGGCCGGCCCTGGGCGACGGCCGCCAGGGCCAGGCCCCCGCGACGCGACCCGGTGAAGCCGGCGGCCTTGATGCGCGGGTCGGCGACCAGAGCCTGGCCGACCTCGAAGCCGCTGTCATGGATCAGGCTGAAGACGCCCGGATGCAGACCGCAGGCGGCCACGGCGCCTTGAATGGCGCGGCCCATCATTTCCGACGTGCCGGGGTGAGCCGGGTGGGCCTTGACCACCACCGGGCAGCCGGCCGCCAGGGCCGAGGCGGTGTCGCCCCCGGCCACCGAGAAGGCCAGCGGGAAGTTGGACGCGCCAAACACGGCCACGGGGCCCAGCGGAATGTTGCGCAGCCGCAGGTCCGGGCGGGCCATCGGCTTGCGGTCCGGCATCGCCGGATCGATGCGGGTCTCCAGGAAGCCGCCGTCGCGCAGGACGCTGGCGAACAGGCGCAACTGGCCCGTCGTGCGTCCCCGCTCGCCTTCCAGCCGTCCGCGCGGCAGGCCGCTCTCGGCCATGACGCGAACGATCAGGTCGTCGCCCAGCGCCTCGATGTGCTCGGCGATGGTCTCCAGGAAGGTGGCGCGGGTCTCGTAGGACAGGGCGCGGTAGGGCTGGAAGGCCGCCGCCGCCAGCGCGCAGGCGGCCTCGAGATCCTCAAGCGTCGCGCCGCCGAAAACGGTCTCCAGCGTCTCGCCCGTGGCGGGATCGATCCCGCGAATTTCACCCTGCGCGCCACGCGTCGCGCGGCCGCCGATCAGCAGTTCACCGGTCAAGTTCACGAAGCCATTCCCTGTTCGAAGGTTGAGTCGCTTTCCATCGCGACGGAAAGGGTAGCGGTAACATAGTGTCTCGCGACCGAGATCGCCACGGTGACGATGGATGGTGGGCGCGGGAGTGGCTAATAGGGGCCCGCTTCGTCAGGAGATAGACCATGGCCCGCAATCTTTCCGGAAAGGTCGTCGCGCCCGCCGCCGACGTCACGGCCCTGGCCGACAAGGCGTGGTTCGACGCCAAGCCCGAGCGCGACTTCCTGCTGCGCGATCCCGCCCCGCTGGAGTTCAAGGATCCGCTGGGCGACGCCGGCGAGGGCTTCAGCTGGCGGGTGCTGGTGGTGCGGCTGGACGACGGCTCGCGCCTGCGCCTGCCGGTGTCCCTGGCCTGGGACCTGCACAACGACCACGCCAAGGACCAGCATCTGGCGATGATCTTCGACCAGGTCGCGCCCGATCAGGCCAAGGCGATGCGGGCCAAGGCGCTGAGCAAGCTGCCCCGGGCCTAGCCCGGCGCCTCGCGGATACTGAAGCGAACAATCCGGCCCGGAGCCCGGCCGACGGAAGCGCGCCGCCGCTCGCCTAGCGCCAGGCCCGATCTGACAGCGTTGTCGGCCGACTGAACTTCTGCGAGGGTCACCCGACGGGAAGGCCGATCAAAGAGGCCGCCGCGATGGGAGACCCAGGGATGCCGCCAATCACAACAGGATCGCGTGACGGCCTGAGCCGCAGGGCCCTGCTGGCCAGCGCGACCGCCCTGGCCCTGGCCGGCGTCGCTCAGGCCGCGCCCCGCCGCGCCGACCACGCGGCGCTGATCAAGCGCCTGATCGGCCAGATGACCCTGGACGAGAAGATCGGCCAGTTGAACCAGGTCCCCGGCGGGCGGCAGAAGGCGCTGAACTCGAAGATCGACGCGGCCCAACTGGACCTGGTCCGCAAGGGCGCGATCGGCTCGTACCTGCATGTGGCCGGGGCCGACTTCCTGCGCGAGCTGCAGCGGGTGGCGGTCGAGGAAAGCCGGCTGAAGATCCCGCTGCTGTTCGGCATCGACGTGATCCATGGCTTCCGCACCATCTTCCCCGTGCCCCTGGGTCTGGCGGCGACCTTTGATCCGGACATCGCCCGGGCCTGCTCGCGGGTGGCGGCGATCGAGACGTCGATCAGCGGCCTGCACTGGACCTTCACCCCGATGGTCGACATCGCCCGCGACCCGCGCTGGGGTCGCATCGTCGAGGGGGCCGGCGAGGATCCCTATCTGGGGTCGCGCATGGCCGAGGCCCAGATCCTGGGCCTGCAGACCGACGACCTGAGCGGCAAGGACGTGATCCTGGCCTGCGCCAAGCACTTCGGGGCCTATGGCGCGGCCATGGGCGGGCGCGACTATGACAGCGCCGACCTGTCCGAGCGCACCCTGCAGGAGGTGTGCATGCCGCCCTTCTACGCCTCGGTCCGAGCGGGCGCGGGCAGTTTCATGACCGCCTTCAACGACATCGCCGGCGTGCCGACCACGGCCAACGAGGCCCTGGTCCGCGGCCAGCTGCGCGAACACTGGGGCTATCAGGGCCTGGTGGTCAGCGACTGGAACGCCATCCTGGAGCTGATCAACCACGGGATCGCCGAGACCCCGGCCCAGGCCGCCGCCCTGGCCCTGAAGGCCGGCGTCGACATGGACATGGCCGGCGGCGTCTATGCCGGCCACCTGCGCGAGGCCGTCGAGGCCGACAAGGGCCTGCTGCCCTATCTCGACCAGGCCGTCGGCCGGGTGCTGGCCACCAAGGCCAGGCTGGGCCTGTTCGACGATCCGTTCCGGTTCGGCGACGCGGCGCGGGAGAAGACCGAGCTGAACTCCCCCGCCCACCGCGCCGTCGCCGGCGAGGCGGCCCGCAAGGCCATCGTGCTGCTGAAGAACGACGGCGGCCTGCTGCCCCTGCCGGCCGGCAAGCGCGTCGCGGTGATCGGCGCCTTGGCCGACGACGCCTCCTCGGCCCTTGGATCCTGGCGCGCCCGGGGTCAGGTCGCCGACGTCAAGACCCTGCTGGCGGCGCTGCGCGAAACCGGCGCGGCCATCGACTATCAGCCCGGCGCGGCGCCGCGCGGAGACGACGCCTCGGGCATCCCGGCCGCCGTCGCGGCCGCCCGGGCCGCCGATGTCGTGCTGCTGGTGATCGGCGAGGACTATGACCACAGCGCCGAATCCCGCAGCCGGTCCGACATCACCCTGCCCGGCGTACAGTCACAGCTGGCGCAGGCCGTGCTGGCGACCGGCAAGCCGGTGGTCGTGGTGCTGATGAACGGCCGCCCGATCGCCCTGGCCGAGATCCTGGGCAAGGCCGGGGCGGCGATCGAGACCTGGTTCCTGGGCGTCGAGAGCGGTCCGGCCATCGTCGATGTGCTGACCGGCAAGGTCTCGCCCGCCGGCCGCCTGCCCGCCGGCCTGCCGCGCAACAGCGGGACCAGCCCGACCTTCTACGCCCACAACCCCACGGGCCGCCCGGCGGATGCGGACCTGCTGAAGGACACGGCCCGCTATCACGATGTCGAGGTCGGGCCGCTCTACCCGTTCGGCCACGGCCTCAGCTACGCCAGCTTCGCCTATGCGGACCTGGCCCTGGACCGCGCCGCCATCGGCCTGGACAGCGCCGTGGCGATCAGCCTGTCGGTGACCAATACCGGCAAGGTCGCCGCCGATGAGGTGGTGCAGCTGTATGTCCGCGATCCGGTCGCCCTGGTGGCCCGGCCGGTCAAGGAACTGCGCGGCTTCGTCCGGGTGGCTCTCAAGCCCGGCGAGACCCGGCGCGTCACCTTCCGCCTGACCGCCGCCCAGGTGGCGTTCTGGGACGCGGGGCGCTGGCGGGTGCAGGCCGGCCGAATCGATGTGATGATCGGCGCCTCGTCCGACGACATCCGGCTGCGCGGATCGTTCATGGTGGCCGCCGACGGCTGGACCACCGAGCCCGCCGCCTCGCTGCTCACCCCCGTGACGGTGGCCTGATGTCGGCCCGCGACGGGGATTTTGGGCTCGCACCCGCCCCAACCGGCGCCAAAGCGTCTCGAACCAGACTGTAAACCATTGTAAAATCCTTGCCTGGCCTAGCGCGACGCAAGGGCGAACAAGGTATTCCCAATGGGCGGACGATCATCTGGATCCCCCCCACCGGACAGGCGGACGCCCGCCGCGCGCCCCGCTCTCGCAGCGGGGCGCGCGATTTCCTCTTTTCAAGTGAGCGCATGAAAGTCGCCCTTCTCGACGACGACGAGAGCCACAACGCGCTGGTCGCCGGACTGTTGGGCCCCGCCGGCTATGACTGCGTCAGCTTCACCCACCCCGAACGCCTGCTGGCCGAACTGCGCCGCCAGACCTTCGACCTGCTGATCATCGACTGGAACATGCCCGACCTCAGCGGCATCGAGACCCTGCGTCGGATCGACGAGATGCTGCCGGCCGCGCCACCGGTGCTGCTGCTGACCAGCCGCTCGATCGAGGCCGACCTGGTCGAGGGCCTGAACGCCGGGGCCGACGACTACATCGTCAAGCCGCTGCAGCCGCCGGTGCTGCTGGCCCGGGTCAACGCCCTGGCCCGCCGGGTCTATCGCGCGCCGGTCACGCCGCAGGTCGAGCAGCACGGCCTCTACCGCATGGACCCCGCCACCCACACCGTCGGCTGGGCCGACCATGTCGAGACGCTGACGCCCAAGGAATTCCAGCTGGCGGTGATCCTGTTCAACAACCTGGCCCGGCCGCTGTCGCGCGAATATCTGCTGCGTCGCGTCTGGGGCCAGCGGCCCGATCTGGAGACCCGCACCCTGGACGCCCACGTCTCGCGCCTGCGGGCCAAGCTTCAGCTTCGCCCCGCCAACGGGTTTCGTCTAACGACCGTCTACGGTTTCGGTTATCGTCTCGAGGCCTGTGATCCCCAGGGCCGCCCCGGGGCGGACGCCGAAGCCGGAGCGACCCAAACATGATGCCCGCGCGTGATTTCGCCATCCTCGCCGCGACCCTTGGCCTGACCCTGTCGACCGCCGCCGCGGCCGCGCCGGCGATCGATTCGCCCGTCCCCTATATCGTTCGCCCCGGCGACACCCTGATCGGCTTCGCGGCCGCCTATCTGCGCAATCCCCGCGATTATCTGAGCGTGCAGCGCGCCAACCAGATCCGCCGCCCCAAGGCGCTGAAGATCGGCTCGACCCTGCTGATCGACCCGAACCTGCTGAAGAGCACGCCGATCGACGCCCGGTTCAGCGCCGTCAGCGGACCGGTGGATCTGGAGACCAACGGCGCCAAGGCCCCGGCCCGCGCCGGCATGGTCCTGGTCGAGGGCCAGCGGATCATCACCGGCCCCGGCGGCTTCGCCACGTTCGAGATGGCCGACGATTCCCGCGTCACCCTGCCGTCCAACACCAGCCTGCGCATCGAGCGCATGCGCCAGATCCTGCTGAACAACGCCCCCCAGCGGGTGTTCCACATGGACCAGGGCCGGGGCGTGATCTCGGCCACGCCCAACCCCAATCCCAGCGGCCGCTTCGAGGTTCGCACCCCCGTCTCGATCTCGGCCGTGCGCGGCACCGAGTTCCGGGTCGGCCAGGACCCGACCGGCGCCAAGGCCCAGACCGAGGTGCTGAAGGGCGCGGTCGCCGTCGACCTGGCCTCGGCCGCGACCAGCGGCCCGCCCGTTCCGGCCGGCTTCGGCGTCAGCGCCACGCCCGCCGGCGTCAGCGCGCCGGTGGCCCTGCTGCCCGCGCCCAAGCTGGGCGCCGGCGGCCAGCGCCAGGGCGACAAGATCGTCGCCTTCGCCGTCGAGCCCGTGACGGGCGCGGCCCTGTATCGCCTGGCCCTGTCGCGCGACGCCGGCTTCGTCGAGATCTTCGCGGAAAAGGACAGCGCCACGCCCGCCGCCGCGTTCGGCGAGATCGCCAACGGCACCTATTTCGTGCGCCTGACCGCCCTGGACGGCGGCGGCCTGGAAGGCCTGCCGGCCGACTACAGCTTCGATCGCGATCTCGACGTCCTGGAACCCGGCGCGGCGCCCAGCGCCCAGACCTCGGGCAAGCACCGCAACTTCCTGTTCCGCTGGAGCGCGGCCGGCGACGGCGTGCGCAGCTTCCGCTTCCAGCTGTTTGCGGGAACCGACGCGGCCTCGCCGATCGTCGACCAGCCAGGCCTGTCCGAGCCGCAACTGACCCTCACCGACCTGCCGCCCGGAACCTATGGCTGGCGGGTCAGCGCGGTGCGCTTCAAGGGCGGGACGTTCAGCGAAAAGGTCGGCCCGATGCAGACGTTGCAGATCGGGCAATAGGCCTTGCTGTCTCCGTCGCGACCGCTCCGACCGGCCTCACCGGTCTCGCCGCGCCGACGGTTGCTGAACTGGCTGCTGATCGCGACCCTGACCAGCATCGCCCTGGCCGGCCTGACCGCCAGTTCGCTGACGACCCGGCTGGACAACATCCTCTACGACGCCCTGCAACGGGCGTCGTCGCGGCCGGTCGACCCCTCGATCCTGATTGTCGAGGTCGACGAGAAGAGCCTGGGCGACATGGGCGCCTGGCCCTGGTCGCGCACCGCCCACGCCAGGATGATCGACAGGCTGACGGCGGCCGGCGCGCGGACCATCGTCTATGACGTGCTGTTCAGCCAGCCCGCGGCCAATCCCAGCGACGACGCGGCCCTGGCCAACGCCATCGCCCTGTCGGGCCGGGTCTATCTGCCCCAGTTCATCGAGCCGGCCGGCCCCGACAGCCCCGAGCGCCTGATCGGCCCCCTGCCCGAGTTCGTTCAGGGCGCCGCCGGCCTGGGCCTGGTGCATGTGCGCTTCGACGCCGACGGCGTGGTCCGCCGCATGGCGCCGTTCGAGGCCCTGGGCCCCGACCTGACGCCGGACCTGATGACCGTGGTCCACCGCGCCACCCACGCGCCCGGCGCGCCGGACGTGACGCGCGGCGCCGAGACCACCCTGCTGATTCCCTTCGCCGGCGGACCCGACCGGTTTCCCCGGGTGTCGTTCTCCAGCGTGCTGGCCGGCGAGATCCCGTCCGAGCTGATCGCCGGCCGCACGGTCTTCGTCGGCATGACCGCCCCCGGCCTTGGCCCCGCCTTCCCGACGCCGGTGACCCCGGACGCGGCCAGCATGACCGGCGTGCAGCTGCAGGCCAGCGTGCTGGACGGCCTGCGCAGCGGCGCCATGGTCAAGCCCGCCGGCCTGGTCAGTCGCATCGCCTTCGCGCTGAGCCTGCTGTGGCTGTTGCTGGCCGGGCTGCTGGTCCTGCCGCCGCGCGCCAACCTGGCCCTGCTGGTCGGACTGTCGAGCTGCGCCCTGGCGCTGAGCGCCGCCTTCTTCTGGCGCGCCGACCTGTGGCTGTCGCCGGTGGCGACGATCATCGGCCTGGCGGCGGTGTCGCTGGTCTGGGGCTGGGGCCAGCTGGGCCGGGTCAGCGACCTGCTGGGCCGCGAGTTGCGCCGCCTGCTGCCCGTCACCCACACCCCGCCGGCCGAGGGCTTCGAGAGCGATCTGGTGGCCCGTCAGGCGCTGAGCCTGGGCGCGGCCATCAACCGGATCGAGGACCTGCGCCGCTTCTCGGCCGACGCCCTGTTCAGCCTGCCCGACGCCACCGTGGTGCTGGACGCCAAGCGCCGGGTGATCGCCGCCAACGCCGCCGCCCAGACCTTGCTGCGGGGCGCGCCGGTCGCCCTGGCCGGCGCCTCGGTGGCGTCGCTGCTCAACGCCCTGGAGCCCCTGGGCCGCACCTTCGACGAGTCGTGGCCGCCGGAAGCCGACCGCATCGACCCGGTCGACCTGCACCTGGCCGACGGCCGGGCCTATCAGTCGCAGACGGTGTTCCGGCGCGACGAGGCCGGCCAGAGCGACGGCTGGATCGTGCGGCTGGCCGACATCACCACCCTGACCGCCGCCATGCGCCAGCGCGAACAGGCCCTGCAGCTGCTGACCCACGACATGCGCTCGCCGCAGACCTCGATCCTGGCCCTGCTGGCCACGACGCCGGACGTGCCGCCGGAGCTGTCGGACCGCCTGGCGGCCTGCGCGCGCCGCACCCTGGCCCTGGCCGACGGCTTCGTGCAGCTGGCCCGCGCCGAGGTCACGCCCGTGGCCATGGAGCCGGTGGATGTCTGCGACGTCGCCGTCGAGGCGGTGGACGAGCTGTGGCCCCAGTGTCGCCAGCGCCATATCGAGATCGAGCAGGACGGGTGCGACGCGCCCCTGATGGTGCTGGGCGATCGCGGCGTGCTGGCCCGCGCCCTGGTCAACCTGCTGGGCAATGCCGTGAAATACAGCCCGGAAGGCTCGCGCATCAGGGTGTCGGCCCGGACCGTTCAGACCGAGGGCCGCGCCTTCGTCGACATCGCGATCAGCGACCAGGGACCCGGCCTGTCGCCCGAGGAGGCGGCCATGGCGTTCCGGGCGTTCCAGCGTTTCGACCGTCCGGGCGCGGAAGCCGCCGGCGGCGTGGGACTGGGCCTGGCCTTCGTCGAGGCCGCCGCCGCGCGGCATGGCGGCGGCGTGCTGTGCTCCAGCGCGCCCGGCGCCGGGGCGACCTTCACGCTGAGGCTGCCGGAGTATCGGGCGGGCTAGGTCTTGGGCGTATTGGCCAGGGCCAGCGCCAACTGGTCAGCCATCTCTTCCGCATCGCCGCGACCGACCCGCACCGAGGCCCAGGCGGCGGGCTTGCCGGTCGAGACATCCAGGATCACCGCCGTGGCCGTCTGGGCCGGACCGCCGCGCTGCCAGAAATGGCGCTTGGTCGGCGCGCTGCGCCAGGCGGTCTCCTTGAACGACGGCCCGGCGACCTTGGAAACGCCCAGGGCCGGCGCGGAGGTTCCGACCCCGACCTGCAGCAGATAGGCCGGCGGCTTGCCGCCCGAGATGTCGGCCCCACCCGCGCCGAGACGCTTCAGAACGCCGGCCTCGATCGCCCGGGCCAGCACCGCGTCGGTCGGCGCGGCCTGACCGCTCAACGGCGCCAGGCTCTTGCCGCGCAGCGCCGCCAGATCGCCCTCGCGGACCACGGCCGGGGCCGTGGCGCAGCCGCCCAGGGTCAGGGCTGTCGCCATGGTGATCGCCAAGATGCGCACGTTCGATCGCTCCCCTCCCCGGCCCATGAAGGCCAAGGTCTGATTACGGTTGGAATTTAGCGGGCGCGGGGCTCGCGGTCATCCGCTGATCGCGCCTGGCTCTCGCGCAGCAGCCCAAAGGCCTGGTCGGTCAGGGCCCAGCGCTGGCTTTCAGCGCCGTAAGGCAGATGCAGCAGACCCGGCGAACGCGGATCGACCGCCCCGCCGCAATAGGCGGCGAAGGCCTCGGCCAGCGCCTGGGCCAACTCGGCCGGCGGACGAAACAGGCCCCGCTGCCGGGCGACATAGGCGATCACCGAATCCCGATGCGCCGCGCCGCCCATCGCCAGCAGCGCCTGGACGATCTCATCGACCAGCGGATTGAGGATCGCGACCGTGGCGGCCCCGCCGCCCTGTCCCCGCGCTGTCGCCTCTGCCTGGTCCATGTCCGCCCCTAAGCCAAGGCCAGGGTTAAAGGGCAGGACCGCCGGCGCCACCAGAGGTGGAGGCCCTGCTTTTACAATAGATTACAAAGCTCGCCCGATGGCGGCCGGCGGGCGCCGCGCGAAGGCCCTGAAGCGGCGTCGCGAAAAGTTATCCACAGGGCTTGAGGTCGGCTGGCGCACGCCATGCGGAGCGTCCATCCCCGCCCCCTTCTGGATAGACCTGAATTAAATCAATGACCTGAAGGAAAACGCACGTTTCTTATCCCCGGCTTCCAAACCGGCCGCACACTCTAGGCATGACCCAGAGATCCGTCCCCGCCTGGTCCCAGGACCTGCAACTGAAGCTGATGGCCGCCCTCGACGCGGCCTGGAAGACCATCGAGACCAGCGACGACCCCGCCGCCGTCAAAAAGGCCCGCGAAAAGGCCCGGGCCTGCGGTGAGATGGCCGCCGTGGTCCGCAAGATCGCCGCCATGGTCCCGCCCAGGCCCCTCATCGCCCCGACGCCGGACATGGGGCTCGACGGGGAGCACGACCAGGCCGTCCCGCCCGCCGCCGTCACCCAGGCCCAGATCGCCCAGCGCGCGCTCGACCGCCTCAAGGGCGGCAGGCGGGGGCGGATCTAGGGGGCGATGGATAGACGTTTGCGACAGGTGACGGACCCATCGTCGATGCCGGCCCAGCTTCGCGCCATTCACCCACAAAATCTTGTCATCCCGGCCGTAGCGCAGCGAAGCGCCGGGATGACAAGAGTGTGCTGCCGGTGAGAGTTGGCTTTCAGGTTCGATCAGAACGCCCGCTCTCCAGGCCTCCCAGATCCGACAACCGCCCCGCTTAAGCCGCGATCCGCGAGGCGCCGCCCATGGCGCGCCAGCGGTCGCGCTTGGCCAGGGCCCGCTCCAGGGTGGCGCGCTTGATCGGCAGGCCCTTGCGCAGCTTGACCCAGGTGGTCTCGCTGATGCCCAGCACATCGAACAGATAGCGGTCGGTGATGGCCGGCAGGCTCGCGCGCAGATCGGCGAACTCCTCGCGGGTGATGGTGACGAGGTCGAGCATGGGTCGGCGTCCTCTGGCGCGCGCGGGAACGAGGTCTGAAGACGCTGAAAGGCGTCTGGCGGCCTATGCGGGCCTGAGCCCACGCGGAAGCGCCGCCTGAACCTGCGGTGTAGCGGCCAATATTGTCGGTTTCATTATGCCGAGCGTATTGCTCGCCCGTCACAGCACGTCATTGATCCCCAGGATCAGGCTGGCGGCGGTGACCGGCTTGGACATGTGCGCGTCGGCGCCGGCGTCGAGCGCGTCCTGGCGATGCTGGGCCATGGCGTTGGCGCTGAGCATGATGACGGGCGTCCGCGCGCGGTCCGGGCGGGCCGCCTCATGGTCGCGGATCGCGCGGGTGGCGGCCAGGCCGTCCATGACGGGCATCTGCATGTCCATCAGCACCAGGTCGAAGACGCCGGAGGTGAAGGCCTCGACGGCCTGGACCCCGTTCTCGACCGTCAGCACCCGCGCGCCCTGCGGTTCCAGGATCAGCTGGACCACGCGCTGATTGACCGGGTGGTCCTCGGCCAGCAGGACGCGCAGCGCCGGCTGGTCTTCGACGGACGGGCCGAGGGCCGCCATGGCCGCCTCCGGCGCGGCGGTGCGCTCGGCCGGCCGCAGCGGCAGCAGGACCTGGAACAGGCTGCCCCGGCCCAGCTCCGAGCGGGCGTTGATCTGTCCGCCCATCATCTCGACCAGCGACTTGCAGATCGACAGGCCAAGGCCCGTGCCGCCGAAGCGCCGGGTGATGCTGGTGTCGGCCTGGCTGAACCGGTTGAACAGGGTCTCGCCAAAGGCCGGGCTGAAGCCGCAGCCGGTGTCCTCGACCTCGGCCGTCAGCCAGAACGGCGCGTCGGGCTGGTCGGGCTGGGTCAGGCCGATCCGCACCAGCACATGGCCCTGGCTGGTGAACTTGACGGCGTTGGCCAGCAGGTTGCCGAACACCTGCTTGATCCGGGTGATGTCGCCCAGGAAGTCGCCGCTGGCGCGATCCTCGTATTCGACCTCGAAGACCAGGCCCTTGCCCAGGGCGCGCAGGCGATTGATGTAGAGGACGCCGTCCAGCTCGTCGCGCAGGTCGAAGGCCTGCTCCTCCAGCTGCACCTGGCCGGCCTCGATCTTCGAGACGTCCAGCACGTCGGAGACCAGGCGCTCAAGGGTCACGCCCGAGCTCTGGATCAGATCCACCATCTCGCGCTGGGCCGGCGTCAGCGGGGTCTGGGCGAGGGCCGCGGCGACGCCGATCACGCCGTTCAGCGGGGTGCGGATCTCGTGACTGATATTGGCCAGGAAGTCGGTCTTGGCCTCGTTGGCGGCCTCGGCCGCCCGCTTGGCCGCCGCGATCTCGGCCTCGACGACCAGGCGCTCGGTCACGTCGCGCGCGACGCCGAACACCTTGTCGCCGACCCGCCGGGCCCGCCATTCCAGATGGCGATAGTGGCCGTCCCGGTGGCGATAGCGATTGATGTAGCCCCGGACCTCGTCCTCGCTCTCCATGCGGCGCATGTGCTCGATCGTGGCCTCGCGGTCGTCGGGATGCACCAGGGGCAGCATCTCGCCGCCCTCCAGGTCGGCGATCGAATAGCCCAGCACCGATTCCCAGGTGCGGTTCACCCGGGTGAACTTCAGCGCCATGTCGCGAATGCACAGCAGGTCGAGGGAAACCTCGAAGAAATTGGCGAGATCCGACGCCGCGTCATGGTCGCGGTCCACCCGGCCCGGAACGGGGCCTTCGATGTCTGACCTCAAACTCATCGCCGAACAGGCCTCCTTCAGGGAACGCGTCGCCGCGGCGACCGCGCGACTATGAAGGCCCATCCGTTAACCAGCCATAGGCCTTGAGGTCGCGCCCCCGGACCTGGACGCGGGATCGCCGAGATCCTCCAGCGTCACGAAGGCGTATTGAAGTCTCGTCATAACGCCTCCCTTGCCGCCAGTGGGACCCAGATGATCCGACTCCGCACCCTCTTCGCCGCCACGAGCGCCCTGACCCTGCTGATCAGCGGCGGCGCCCTGGCCCAGACATCGGCCACTGTCTCCCCCATCGGCGCGACCGCGCCGACGGCCCGAGGCGGGGCCAACGCCGCCGCCCTGCTCTATAACGCCGCCGATCCCGGCAAGAGCGTCATCGCCGCGACCGGCGAACTGGGCGGCCTGGAATTCCATGGCCTGGACGGCGCGCGCACGGGCACCCTGCCCGGCGGCGAGACCTATGGCGTCGACGCGCGCGGCGACCTGATCGCGGTGCTCGACCGCAAGGAAGGCCGCATCCGCCTCTCGCGCTACGACTTCGCCACCGGCCAGGCCCGGGCGGTCGAGGCGCGTCCCCTGTTGCTGGGCTATGCCGGCGAAGGCCT
Organism: Caulobacter sp.; assembly: GCF_965279145.1. Classification (NCBI taxonomy): domain Bacteria; kingdom Pseudomonadati; phylum Pseudomonadota; class Alphaproteobacteria; order Caulobacterales; family Caulobacteraceae; genus Caulobacter; species Caulobacter sp. Next base: position 2,773,044 of record NZ_OZ257139.1, on the reverse strand, counting down.
GTGCCTGAGCCAGAGCGCCCGCGACGGCTCGCTGTACGTCTTCGCCCTGGGCGGCGAGGGCCAGCTGGACCAGTGGCTGCTGTATCCCACCGCCGACGGCAAGCTGGACGGCCGCCTGGCGCGCCGCCTGCACCTGTCGTCCGAGGCTAAGTACTGCGTGTCCGACGACGCCAGCGGCGCGCTCTATGTGGCCCAGCAGGCGGTCGGGATCTGGCGCTATGACGCCGATCCGGAAGCCGAGGCCGTCCCGACCATCGTCGACATCAACCGCCTGGGGCGCCTGGCCGGCGAGACCGGCGGCCTGGCGATCCTGAACGGCGGCGCGGAGGGCGACTATCTCGTCGCCGTCAACGCCGATGCGGGCGACTACAACGTCTATGACCGCAACACAGGCGACAAATTCCTGGGCGCCTTCCGCATCCAGGCCAACGGCGCCGACCTGCTGCAAAAGCCCTCGGGCCTGTTCGGCGTCCGCGCGCCGGTCGGCGCGAGCCTGCCGGCCGGCGCCCTGCTGGTCACCGACGACCGCAAGGTCGGGGCCAACACCCAGGTGCTGTCGTGGAACGACGTCGCCGCCGCCCTGAAGGTCTCGCCCGGCCAGGCCGCGCCAACCACCGCGCCCGGCAAGCTGGCCCTGGTGCAGGCGACCATGGAGACCCGACCGGTGGATCACGGCGGCGACGCGGCCGACGATCCGGCCATCTATGTCCACCCGACCGATCCGGCCAGAAGCGTCATCGTGGCCACCGACAAGAAAGGCGGCCTGCTGGTCCATGACCTGACGGGCAAGCCGCTGCAGTACCTGCCCGACGGCAAGATGAACAATGTCGACCTTCGCCAGGGCTTCAAACTGGGCGGCAGGACCACCACCCTGGTGGCCGCCAGCGACCGCACCCACAAATCGATCGCCCTCTACACGCTGGACGCCGACACCCGCCTGCTGACCGAGGTCGCCGACGGCGTGCAGGCCACCGGCCTGTCGGATCCCTATGGCCTGTGCATGTACCGCAACCGCAAGGGCGCGACCTTCGTGTTCATCAGCGATCCCGACGGCGGCGTGCGCCAGTGGAAGCTGGTCGCCACCCCGGCCGGCAAGGTGCGCGCCGAGCAGGTGCGCGACCTGAAGTTCGACACCCAGACCGAGGGCTGCGTCGCCGACGACGAGACCGGCGCCCTGTATGTCGCCGAGGAAGACGTCGCGCTGTGGAAGCTGGGCGCCGAGCCGTCCGCCGAGGCGACCCGCAAGGCGGTGACGCGCGTCGCCGACAATTCCGCCCTGAAGAACGACCTGGAAGGCGTGGGGATCTACGCCCAGGCCGGCGGCAAGGGCTATCTGGTCGTCTCCAGCCAGGGCAACAACAGCTACGCCGTGTTCCGGCGCGAGGGCGACAACGCCTATGTCGGCAGCTTCGCGGTGATCGCCGACGGCGCGACCGGCATCGACGGCATCTCGGAAACCGACGGCCTGGAGGTGACCAGCGCCTCGCTGGGCGCCGGCCTGGAAGCCGGGGCCTTCGTGGCCCAGGACGGACGCAACGTCTCGCCGCCGGAGAACCAGAACTTCAAGCTCGTGCCGTGGTCGGCGATCGCGGCGAAGATGGGGTTGAAGCCCTAGTACATAAATCTTGTCATCCCGGCCGCAGCGAAGCGCGCCGAGCCGGGATGACAGTTTTTAACGACGCTCGCCCAGCGAACACCGGATCAGCGCCCGGCCCGCCCGCGCCACGGCGCGCACCGGACCTTCGGCGCCCAGGGTGACGCGCGCCGAGGACGAGCCCTCCATCAGCAGCATCAGGCCGTCGGCCAGGTCGTTGTCGGGCGCGCCGGCCCGCTGGCACAGGTCGATCAGCCGCTTGTGCAGGGTCTGCTTGTAGGCCACCGACACCTTCTGGGCCGGGTGATCCACCTCGTGCAGTTCGATGGCGGCGTTCGACAGCGGGCAGCCGTGGATGTCGCCGCTGCAGGCCTTGGTCTCGAAGGCGTCGAAGATCGCTTCCAGCTGGCCGCGCGGATCGTCACAACAGGCCGACGTCACCTGATCCCACCAGATCCAGTAGTCCTTTTCCTGCTCGCGCAGGATTTCGGCGACCAGAACATCCTTGGAGGGGAAGTTCCGATACAGCGTCATCTTGGTGGCGTCGGCCTCGGCGGCGATGGTCTCGACGCCCACGGCGCGGATGCCGTGCTGGTAGAACAGCTCACGGGCCGTCTCGAAGATCCGATCGCGGGCCGGGCGCTTCGACGCGGGCGCGCAGACCGTGGCGTCCGCCCCGGCTGTCTCACCCCCATCAGAATTTCTCGCGGCCATTTCAGGTACCTCATCTTGACGTGAGAGTGACCGGTCAGTATCTCTGCCTCGTGGCGATGATACCGAACGGTCTCGTCACATCCTAAATCGTCCTCGCAGGGACGAAGGTCAAGTGGCCCGCCCCGCGACATTCCATCCATAAACCCATTTGGAGCGCGCGCCATGCCCCAGGACACGAACGAGCACGCCCTCGCGCCTGTTCCTCCCAAAGGATGGCTAGCCAAAGGATGGCTGGCGGTCGCACGGCGGCGCGCCCGTCCAATTTCCGACTGGATCGGTCAAGCCGCGAAGGATCGGGCAGGCCAGGGTTGGACCACCGCGAAGTCCAGCCGCTCCGCCCGCCGCCCGGCCTGGGAATGAACCAAGCGCCGCCTCCCCCCTCGTTATTCTAGCCTCCTGGCAGGACCTCCCCCATGCGTATCCAACCCCTCCTCACCTCCCTGACCGCCCTGGCCGCCACCGCCGTCCTAGCCGCCTGCACCGCCCAGGCCCGGCAGGAAGCGGCCGCGCCGCCGCCCGCCCAGGTCACAGTCACCGACGTGGCCTTCAAGTCGCTGCGCCAGTGGGACGACTTCACCGGCCGGCTTGAAGCCATCGACACCGTCGAGATCCGCCCACGCGTCGGCGGCTATGTCGACGGCGCCCGCTTTCAGGAAGGCGCCCGGGTCCACAAGGGCCAGGTGCTGTTCGAGATCGACCCCCGCCCCTTCCAGGCCGAGGCCAACCGCGCCAACGCCGAGGTGGCCCGGGCCAAGGCCCAGCTGGACCTGGCCGTGGTCAACCGCGAGCGCGGCCGCCGCCTGATCGACCAGAACGCCCTGGCCCAGAGCGAGTTCGACCGCCTGGCCTCGGAGGAGAAGGCCGCCCAGGCCAACCTCGCCGCCGCCAGCGCCGCCTATCAGACCGCCCGGCTGAACCTGGAGTTCACCCGCGTGGTCTCGCCGATCGACGGCCGCGTCTCCAAGGCCCTGATCACGCGGGGCAACCTGGTCACCCAGGCCGACCTGCTGACGACCGTGGTGTCCGACACCCCGATCTACGCCGCCTTCAACGCCGACGAGCAGACCTTCCTGAAATACGCCGCCGCCGAGCGGGGCAAGCAGAGCCCGGTCTATATGGGCCTGATGACCGAGGATGGTTATCCGCACCAGGGCAAGCTGGCCTTCATCGACAACGCCATGGACGCCAAGAGCGGCACCATCAGCGGCCGGGCCATCTTCGCCAATGGCGACGGCCGGTTCACGCCGGGCCTGTTCGCCCGCATCCGCCTGGTCAGCGACGCCTCGCAGACCGTCGCCCTGGCGCCGGACCGCGCGGTGGCGACCGACCTGGGCAAGCGCTTCGTCGTGGTGGTCGGCAAGGACAACAAGGCGCAGTACCGCCCCGTCGAGATCGGCCCCCTGGCCGGCAACCTGCGCATCATCCGCTCGGGCCTGAAGCCCGGCGACCGGGTGATCGTCGGCGGCCTGCAGAAGGTCAAGCCGGGCGACACGGTCAATCCCGTGACCATCAAGACCGACCTGACCAGCGACCTCAGCCAGTTCGAAACGGGTCCGCAGCGCGTGGCCCTGGCCGAGACCGTCCAGCAGCGCTGATCTCCTTCTTCTCCCTTCCCCCTTTGATGGGGGAAGGGCGGGGATGGGGGTGACACCGCATCAGTAGGTGGCGAGGCCGCGTTCAGGCCCGCCGACGCTTTCACCCCCACCCCTACCCCTCCCCCATCAAGGGGGAGGGAATCCATTCTCACGCTCCTCCCCCTGCCCGCTCCTCCCCGGACGCCTCCCATGAATTTCTCCAAGTTCTTCGTGAGCAGACCGCGGTTCGCCGCCGTGCTCTCGATCGTCATCTTCATCGCCGGACTGGTGGCGCTGCCGCGCCTGCCGATCTCGGAATATCCGGAAGTCGTGCCGCCGACCGTGGTCGTGCGCGCCGCCTATCCGGGCGCCAACCCCGCCGTCATCGGCCAGACCGTCGCCGCCCCGCTGGAGCAGGCGATCAATGGCGTCGAGGGCATGCTGTACCAGTCGTCGCAGTCGGCCGCCGACGGCGCGATGCTCCTGACCGTCACCTTCGCCCTCGGGACCGATCTCGATAAGGCCCAGGTGCAGGTGCAGAACCGCGTCGCCCAGGCCCTGCCGAAACTGCCTCAGGAGGTGCAGCGCATCGGCGTGACCACCGACAAGGCCTCGCCCGACCTGACCATGGTCGTGCACATGACCTCGCCGAACAACCGCTACGACATGCTGTATCTGAGCAACTACGCCCAACTGAACATCAAGGACCGCATCAAGCGGGTCGATGGCGTGGGTGACGTGCAGATCTTCGGCGCCGGCGCTTACTCCATGCGCGTCTGGCTGGACCCCGAAAAGCTGGCCTCGCTGAACATGACGGCCGGCGACGTGGTCAGAGCCCTGCGCGAGCAGAACGTCCAGGTGGCCGCCGGCCAGCTGGGCGCGCCGCCCACCAACATGGGCTCGGACTTCCAGCTGTCGATCAACGCCCCTGGCCGCCTGACCGACGAGGAACAGTTCCGCGACGTGATCATCCGCTCGGGCGACAATGGCGAGATCACCCGCCTGGGCGAAGTGGCCCGCGTGGAGCTGGGCGCCAACAACTACGCCCTGCGCTCGTTGCTCGACAATAAATCGGCCGTCGCCATGCCGATCTTCCAGCGTCCCGGCTCCAACGCCCTGGCCATGGCCGCCGAGGTCAAGAAGACGATGGAGACGCTGAAGAAAGACTTCCCCGAAGGCGTCGACTACGAGATCGTCTACGACACCACCGCCTTCGTGCATGAAAGCATCGACTCGGTGGTCCACACCCTGATCGAGGCCATCATCCTGGTGGTGCTGGTGGTGGTGCTGTTCCTGCAGGGCTGGCGCGCCTCGATCATTCCGCTGATCGCCGTGCCGGTCTCCCTGGTCGGCACCTTCGCGGTGCTGCTGATGCTGGGCTTTGGCCTCAACGCCCTGACCCTGTTTGGCCTGGTGCTGGCCATCGGCATCGTCGTCGATGACGCCATCGTCGTGGTCGAGAACGTCGAGCGAAACATCGCCAACGGACTGGAGCCAGCGGCGGCCACCCGCAAGGCCATGAGCGAGGTCACCGGACCGATCATCTCCACGGCCCTGGTGCTGTGCGCGGTGTTCATCCCGACCGCCTTCATCACCGGCCTGTCGGGCCAGTTCTACCGTCAGTTCGCCCTGACCATCGCCATCTCGACGGTGATCTCGGCCTTCAACTCCCTGACCCTGTCGCCGGCCCTGGCCGCCGTGCTCCTCAAGAGCCACGACGCCCCCAAGGACCGCTTCCAGAAGATGATCGACGCGGCCCTGGGCTGGCTGTTCAACCCGTTCAACCGCTTCTTCGCCAAGGCCTCGAACGGCTATGTCAACGGCGTGGCCAAGAGCCTGGGCAGGTCGACCGCCGGCCTGATCATCTATGGCGTGCTGCTGCTGTTGACGATCGGCGCCTTCGCCAAGACCCCCGGCGGCTTCGTGCCGCAGCAGGACAAGGCCTATGTCGTCGCCGTCGTGCAACTGCCCGACGCGGCCTCGCTGGACCGCACCGAAGCCGTCGTCCGGCAGATGGGCGACATCGCCCTGAAGCAACCGGGCATCAAGCACGCCATCGCCTTCCCCGGCCTGTCGGTGAACGGCCTGATCAACAGCCCCAACTCCGGCGCGATCTTCTTCGCCCTCGACGACTTCAAGAACCGTCGCGGCAAGGACGTGTCGGCCGGCGCCATCGTCGGCGCGCTGAACCAGAAGTTCGGCGCCATCCCCGACGCCCAGATCGCGGTCTTCCCGCCGCCCTCGGTTCAGGGCCTGGGCACCATCGGCGGCTTCCGCATGCAGATCGTCGACAAGGCGGGTCTGGGTTCGGATGAGCTGTACGCCGCGACCCAGAACCTGATGGACAAGGCCCGCAAGGACCCCGCCCTGGCCGGCGTGTTCTCCAGCTATCAGGTCGGCGTGCCGAAGATCCAGGCCGACATCGACCGCGAAAAGGCCCGCGCCTCGGGCGTCTCGCTGACCGACCTGTTCGAGACCATGCAGGTCTATCTGGGCTCGCTGTACGTCAACGACTTCAACCGCTTTGGCCGCACCTATGAGGTCAACGTCCAGGCCGACCAGAAATTCCGCCTGCAACCCGAGCAGATGCTGCGCCTGCAGACGCGGAACAACGCCGGCCAGATGATCCCGCTGGGCAGCTTCGTCAGCTTCAAGGAGGCCACGGGTCCCGACCGCGAGAGCCACTACAACGGCATGCTGACCGCCGAGATCAACGGCGGCGCCGCGCCCGGCTTCTCGTCCGGCCAGGCCCAGAAGGCGCTGGAAGACCTGGCCAAGACCGAGCTGCCCAACGGCATGGGCTATGAGTGGACCGAGCTGACCTACCAGCAGATCCTGGCCGGCAATTCGGCGGTCTACATCTTCCCGCTGTGCGTGTTGCTGGCCTTCCTGGTGCTGGTCGCCCAGTACGAAAGCTGGACCCTGCCGCTGGTGGTGATCCTGATCGTGCCGATGACCCTGCTGTCGGCACTGGCCGGCGTGCTGCTGACCCATGGCGACAACAACATCTTCACCCAGATCGGGCTGATCGTGCTGGTGGGCCTGGCCTGCAAGAACGCCATCCTGATCGTCGAGTTCGCCAAGGAGCGCGAGGAGCATGGCGACACGCCGCTGCAAGCGGTGCTGGAAGCCTGTCGCCTGCGCCTGCGGCCGATCCTGATGACCTCGATCGCCTTTATCATGGGCGTGTGGCCGCTGGTCGTCAGCCACGGCGCCGGTTCGGAAATGCGCAAGGCGATGGGCGTGGCGGTGTTCTCCGGCATGCTGGGCGTCACGGTCTTCGGCCTGGTCCTGACCCCGATCTTCTACTTCGTCATCCGCCGCAACGCCGCCCGCAGGGTGGTGGCGGTGGCTCCCCCTTCGACGACGACCGTAGAGGCGCACTGATGAACGCGCTTTCCTCTCCCCTCCCCCTTGATGGGGGAGGGGTCGGGGGTGGGGGTGACAGCGCCGGCGGGCTTCAGGTCGGCCGCGCCACATCCGGACCCTCTTTCACCCCCATCCCCAACCCTTCCCCCATCAAGGGGGAAGGGAGACCTCCGAGGTCACCTATGACTGCTTTGAAACTGACCCTCATCGCCAGCGTCTCCCTCCTGGCCGCCGCCTGCGCCGTCGGGCCAAACTACAAGACCCCGGCCACGCCGCCGGCGGTGTTCCAGAACGCCGCCGCCGACACCTTCACCACCGCCACGCCCGAAGCCGACTGGTGGAAGAGCTTCGGCGACCCGGTGCTGGACCAGCTGGTGACCCAGGCCCTGGGCGACAGCCTCGACATCAGGATCGCGGTCGCCCGGGTCGACGAGGCCCGCGCCCTGTTCAGGGACGCGCGTCTTGACCAACTGCCCCGCGTGACCGCCGGCGGCGCCTACCAGAAGAGCGACCAGCAGCAGCCCGGCTCGGGCGGTGCGCGGGTCGAGAGCGAGACCTACCAGACCGGCTTCGACGCCGGCTGGGAGATCGACCTCTTCGGCCGCGTGCGACGCGGCGTCGAGGCCGCCCGGGCCGAGAGCGGGGCAGCCAAGGCGAACCTGCGCGACGCCCAGGTGACCATCGCCGCCGAGGTGGCCCGCAACTACCTGGAACTGCGCGGCGCCCAGGCCCGCCTGGCGGTCGCCCAGCGTAACCTGGAAACCCAGCGCGAGACCGTGCGCCTGACCCGCGTGCGGTTCGACGCGGGGGCCGGCAATCCGATCGACGTCGCCTCGGCCCAGGCGCGCCTGAACGCCACCGAGGCGGCGATCCCCGCCCTGATCACGGCCGAGAAGATGGCCGGTCACCGCCTGGCGGTGCTGACCGGCCAGCGTCCCGGCGCGCTGGACGCCCTGCTGGTGGCCCGCCAGGCCGAGATCCGTCCCCGGATCGCCGCCCTGCCGATCGGCGACGCCGCCGACCTGCTGCGCCGCCGCCCCGACGTCCAGGCCGCCGAGCGTCGCCTGGCTGCCCAGACCGCCAAGGTGGGGGTGGCCACGGCCGACCTCTTCCCGCGCGTGCGGGTGACCGGCTTCGTCGGCTTCCTGTCGGGGTCTTCAGCCACCTTCGGCGACAGCGCCAGCCAGGCCTGGTCGGTCGCGCCCAGCGTCAGCTGGCCGGCGCTCGACCTCGGCGGCGCCCATGCGCGGCTGAAGGCGCAGGAAGCGCGAGGCGACGCCTCGCTGGCCGCCTATGACCAGACGGTGTTGCGGGCGCTCGAGGATCTGGAGAACGCCCTGGTCTCCTACCGCCAGCAACAGGCCCAGCTGAAGAGTCTGGCCGCCCAGTCGGCGGCCTCGCGCCGCGCGGCCGAACTGGCGCGCATCCAGTACAAGGAGGGCGGCATCGACTTCCTGGTGCTGCTGGACGCCGAACGCACCCTGCTGGCGGCCGAAGACGCCCTCAGCGTCGCCGAGACCGGGGTCAATACCGACGTGGTGGCGATCTACAAGGCGCTGGGCGGCGGGTGGAAGACCTGACGCGATTGCCCGGCCCGACCGCTCCAGCGCTCGGGCCGGGAATTTTCCATGGCTCAGCTTGCAATGTACAGCAAGTTCAATACCGATAGGCGTAACAGTGCCGGAGGTTGAGTCATGGCTACGCAACACATCCTGAAATCCGCCTATGCCGACGTCTCGCGCGTCGCCTATTCCAACATCCCCGCCGCCGATCTGGCCAAGCTGGACACCTTGGGCCAGCAGGTCGACGCCTCGGCCTTGAGCCTGACGGCGGCGCGGGTCGAGATCGCCAAGATGGTGCTCTCCACGACCTCGGTCGCCTCCCTGTCCTATGCCTTCTTCACGGGCGTGACGCCGCTGGCGCGGGGTTTCGACTATCTGGTCTCGCCGACGGGGGCCAACCCCACCAACCTCAACTCGGCCTATTACGCGGCCTTTTCGGCGGAGAACCGCTACATCAACTTCTCGGTCGCCCTGGGCAAGAGCGGCGAGGGCCAGGCGCGTTTCGCCGCCGCCTATGGCCAGCTGGACCTGACCGCGGCGGCGACCAAGGCCTATACCGAGATCTTCGGCTTCGCGCCCGAGGCGGGCAAGATCGACGCCATCCTGAACACTCAGGTGGCCAACGGTCTGGGCGGGACGTTCACCCGAGGCGAATACTTCGCCGCCTATGGCCGGGACGGACTGACGGGCATCGGCACGAAGGCCGCCATGGTCGGCTGGCTGCTGAGCGAGGCGGCCAAGGCCGACGTCGGCGTCTACGCCAAGGCCAACGACGCCTTCCTGGCCGATCTCGCCAATGACGGTCAGGCCGCGTTCAATGTCGACCTGCTGGGCGTCTATGGCCCGCAGACCGTGTTCGCCACCGGCGCGACGATCACGGTGACGGAGGCCCAGAGCGTCTCCGCGACCGCCGCGTCCCCGGCCCTGCAGTCAACCGGCGGCAACGACACCGTCACGGGAACCGACAGCAACGCCTCGCAGATCATCGCCACCGGCGACGGGCATGACGTCATCACCCTCTCCGGCTCGGTGGGCGGCTATGTCGATGGCGGCGCCGGCAACGACACCATCACGCTGGGAGTCCTGAACGCGGCCGTCGAGGTTCTGGGCGGCGCGCCGAACGGAACCGTCAATGGTGGGGCCGGCAACGACCTGATCACCATCGGCCGCGTCGTGGACGGCGCCGTCATCGACGGCGGCGCCGGCGACGACACCGCCGTGATCGGCATCGTCAGCGACTTCTACACCGCGACCAAGATCACCAATGTCGAGCACCTGGTGGTCAGCAACTTCCAGCTCACCAACGGCGGAGGCCTGAGCGGGGTCAGCGCGCTCAACTACAGCGGCCTGCGCGACCTCACGACCCGCGCGTCGCAAACCGTCGTCGTCAGCGAGATCGCCGATGGCGTGGCCCTGAAGATGGAGGGCTCCGGCGGTCTGACGGCCAACTACAAGACCCAACTGGTGTTCTCCGGCATGTCCTCGGTGCAGGTCGGCGTCTCGTCGGTCGACGCCTACCTGTCGGGCGTCACGAGCGGCGCCAGCCTGAAGGTCACCGGCAATGACGGCGCGCTGAAGGTCCACGTCCAGAGCGACAGCGTGCTGGGGGCCATCACCTCGCAGACCGCCTCCAGCGGTTCGGGAGCGGTCATCGTCACCGGGACCGGCCGCCTGACCGCCGGCTTCAACAGCCATGTGACCGGCGCCGTGACCAAGACCTTCAGCCTCGACGCTTCCGGCTCGGGCGGCATCGACGTCACCGAGATCGGATCGGCCGGCAATGACAGCCGGGCGACCACTGTCGTGCTGTCGAGCGTCAATGACAGCGTGGCCGCCGACCTGCGCGGCCAGTCGACCTCGGTCTATACCCTCGGCGGCGGCTCGGACGTCTTCCAGCTCTACCAGGACGGCTTTGCTTCGCCGCGTTTCTCGAACCTGTCGATCGACGGCGGCAAGGTGGCGACGTACGCCACCATCACCGACTTCGCCAAGGGCGTGGACCATGTCGACCTGGGCACGGCGATCCCGGCCATGGTCACCGGCCTCAGCATCGGCTCGGCCACCACGCTGGAGCAGGCGCTGATCAATGTCTCCAGCCAGCTGGCGGCCAACGGCACGGCGGTGTTCGACTATGCCGGCGACAGCTACATCTACCACCAGGACGCCACGGTCGGCGTCAACAGCGGCGACGGTCTGATCCGGCTGGTCGGCGTGACGGGCCTGTCGGTTGGCGCGGGCGCGACAAGCGTCGACATCCACTACGGCTGACGATCAGAAGGGCGCGTCGCCCACGATGGTGACGCGCTCGACGATCCGTTCCTGCGGCCAGTAGTCGAGGATCGCGTAGTGCTGGGTCGCGCGATTGTCCCAGAAGACGATGGCGTTGGGCGTCCAGCGGAAGCGCACCTGGTATTCGGGCGTCTTCACGCGATCCAGCAGCTCGGCCAGCAAGGTTTTCGCCTCGTCCTCGGGCAGGCCCAGGATGCGGGTGGTGAAGACCTTGTTGACGAACAGGTGCTTCTCGCCGGTCTCGGGATGGGTGCGGATCACCGGGTGGACCATCGGCGGATAGGCGGCGCGCAGTTCCTGGCGCTTGGCCTCGTCGACGCGATAGCCGTAGCTCTGGATGATGTCGTGCTCGGCCGTCAGCGTGGCCAGCTTGTCCTTCAGGGCGTCGGGCAGGTCGCGATAGATGGCGGCGGTGTCGGCGAACAGGGTGTCTCCGCCCAGCGGCGGCATGTGCCGCATGCGCAGCACCCCGCCCATCGACGGCGCGGCGCGGAAGGTGACGTCAGTGTGCCACTTGTTGGCCACCCGGACCAGCGGCACGATCTCCTCGCGCAGCTTCATGCCGTCGGCGGCCTCGATGTGCAGGATCTCGGGGAAGCCGGGCACGTGGCTGGTGACCGGATGGCCTTCCAGATCCCCGAAATAGCGGCCAAAGCGGACATGGTCCTCGTAGCTGATGTCCTGGTCGCGGAAGAACACCACCTTGTGGCGCAGCAGGGCGGCGCGGATCGCGGCGACGATCTCCGGCGTCAGCGGCTGGCGCAGGTCGACGCCCGAGATCTCGGCGCCCAGCACCGTGCTGACGGGGGTGACGGTCAGGCCGGCATAGTCCGGCGCTGCGGCCGCGGTGACAGGCGCGTGGGCGTTCATGGCATCCTCCCGGATAGCCGCCCGTCCGCGCGAGCGGTCTTTATAACCCTACCCTACGCGTAGGATTTCCGGACTCAACGAAGTTTTTCTTCAAGCCCCGCGCCGTCCGCTCATGGTTGACCCAGGGGACGGGACCACAGGGGCCGCGCGCTCGGCTATAGGATCACGGCCACGACCTCGCTTCAGGAGCCCCATGTCCCAGGCGCCCCGCGTCTTTGTCAGCGCTTCGGCCTCCGAGCCCTTCGCCGCCGCGCCGCTGTCGCGGTTGCTGGAGCCCCTGCGGGCGGCGACCTTCGAGGGCGGCTTCCTGCCCGGGATCAACAGCTTCGACTGGAGCAGGCTTTCGCCAGACGCCCGCATGGCCGGCCCCTTCATGTCGCCAGCCTGGCGCGAGACGGCGGCGGCGGGACGGTTCGAGAAGCTGGCCCTGACCTATAACGGCTTCGCCCGGCGGGTGGCGGCGACGCGCTATGCGGCGGGCCTGTTCATGCTCAGCCCGCCCGACGCGAACGGCCTGTGCTCGTTCGGCGTCACCACCGATTTCGCGCCCACGGCGCTGGAGCGCTGCGCGGTGAAGATCGCGGTGATCAATCCGTCCATGCCCCGCCTGGCCGGCGCGCCGACCGCGCCCATCGGCCTCTTCGACGAGGTGATCGAGCTCGACACGCCTCTGGTCGAATACGCCGTGCGGCCGCCCGGGCCGCTGGAGACCCGGATCATCGCCCACGTCGCGGCGCTGATCCCCGATGGCGCCGCCGTGCAGAGCGGTCTTGGCCGGCTGGGCGACGCCCTGTGGTCGGGGCTGGCGGGCAAGACGGGCCTTTCGATCCATAGCGGCATGATCTGCGATCCGGTGGCCGACCTGATTGAGCAGGGCGTCTTCAACCGCGTCACCGTAGGCAGCTTCCTGGGCTCGCGCGCCTTCTATGCGCGGGCGGCCGGCCTGCGCGGCGTGGTGATGGCCACCGCCCTCGAGACGCATGACGTGGAGCGCCTGGCGGCGATCCCGAACTTCGTGGCGGTCAATTCAGCCATCGAGGTCGATCTGCTGGGCCAGGTGAACGCCGAGTGGGTGGACGGTCAGGCCATCTCCGGCGCGGGCGGCCTGCCCGACTTCATCCGGGGCGCGCAACGGTCACGCGGCGGTCTGCCGATCATCGCCCTGGGGTCCAGCGCCAAGGGCGGCGCGATCAGCCGCATCGTTCCGCGCCTGACGGTCCCGCCCACCCTGCCGGCAAGCGACATCGGCCTCGTGGTCACCGAGCATGGCGCGGCGGATCTGCGCGGACTGGAGGGCGAGGCGCGGGCCATGGCCCTGATCGCGATCGCCGCGCCCGACCATCGCGCGGCCCTGCTTCAGGCCTGGCGCAGCGGCGCGCCGCTGGCCTGATCACATGTCGATGACGAAGCTGTCGTCATCGTCGTCATCGTCTTGCGCGGTGTCGACCACCGTCGGAACCAGGGCCGTGCGCTTGGCGCCGTGCAGATCGGCCTGAGCCAGGTCGGTCTCGCCCAGATCGGCCTCCCGCAGGTCGGCGAAGCGCAGATTGGCCTGCTCCAGGGCCGTGATCTTCTCGCGGTCGGCCTTGAAGGGCAGTGAGCTGAGCATGGCGCGGCGCAGGTCGGCCTGACCCAGGTTGGCGCCGCTGAAATTGGCCCCGCGCAGATCGGCCTCGCGCAGATTGACCCCGCGCAGGTCCGCGCCGTCCAGCTGGGCGCCCTGCAGGGAGATCCGTCCCAGGTTCATGCCGGCCAGGCAGGCGTTGCGGGCGCTGACGGCGGTCAGGAACGCGCCCGCCAGACTGCCCATCGGGCGCAGGTCCTCGCCGTCCAGCACGGCCGGCTCGCCGGACTTGCCGCCGGTGGTCACCCATTCGCGGTGCGCCGCCAGCCGGGCGAAGATCACCGCCCCGCGCGCCGTCGCGTCGGCCGACGGATCGCAGAGACAGCGGTCCATCACCGCGCCCATGGTCCGCGCCTGGGTCAGGTCGACGCGCGTGACCACCGCGTCGCTGAAATCGGCGCTTTCCAGATTGGCGCCGCGCACGTCGACATTGTCGATCATCGCGCCGCGCAGGCTGGCGTTCTTCAGATTGGCGCCGACCAGCTTGGCCCCGCGCATCGAGCATTCGGAGAAGTCGGCCGCCGCCGCCGAAACGTCGTCCAGGCGGGACCGGTCCAGCACCGCGCCCGAGACATTGGCGCCGTCCAGCTGGCCGGCGGCCACCTTGTGGCGCAGCACCGCGAACTTGGTGTCCTCGTCCGAGATCGCGATCCGCCCGGCCCGCAGGTCGGCCTGGGTCAGGTTGGCCAGCGACAGATTGGCCCCCTTCAGCCGCGCGCCGCGCAGGTCGGCCCGGATCAGGGACGCCCCGACGAAGCTGCTGCCCTGCAGGTCGGCGCCGAACAGGCAGGCCCGCGCCAGCCGCGCCCGGTCGAACTTGCACCGCACCAGGGTGCTGCCGGTCAGGTCGACATCGGCCAGGTCGCGACCCGAAAGGTCGACGTCCTCCATGATCGCGAAACGCAGCACCAGTCGCCGACCGCCCGGCTTGCGCGCCACGAACCATTCATGCGCGGCGACCATCAGGTCGGCCTCACGCTGGTTGACGCGAACACGCTCGGGTTGCTTGGCCGGCTTTAACGCCACGGAGTCGGCTCCTGTCGAGCGGCGAAGGCCGGTCTCGTCTGAGCGCCACGGTTAAGTTCAAAGGGTTTATTTTCAGTCGACCACCCGACATATCCGCGACAAATCCGCGCCCGCCGAGGTTACGCGGAATCAACTGGCGCGGGGACCGCCCGGGCTGGAAACATGGCGTCATGATTCTCGACGCCGAAAACGAGCCGCAGAAGAAGCGTCGCCCGCCGATCGGGGCGCGCATCAAGTCGCGTCGCAAGGCCCTGGGCCTGACCCTGCAGGAACTGGCGGATCGCTCGGGCCTGTCCAAGCCGTTCCTGTCGCAGGTCGAGCGCGACCTGACCACGCCGTCTCTGATGTCGATGCTGGGCCTGGCCAAGGGGCTGGAGGTCGAGGTCTCGTATTTCATGGAGATCCCCCAGGCCCGGGACATGGTGCGCCGGGCCGACGCGCCGCAGGAAATCGCGGTAGACTCGCCCGTCACCTATTTCGACCTGGCCTCGGCCCTGCCCGACCGCAAGCTGGACATCGTGCTGATGCGCATCCCGCCCGGCCACGTCTTTCCGGTCGACACCCGCAACGGCGAGCACTTCCGCTATGTGCTGGAGGGCGAGCTCTACGCCCGGGCCGGCGACATCCACACCGTGCTCAAGGCCGGCGACAGCATGCACTTCGACGCCCGCGCGCCGCACACCGTGGAAAACCGCACCGACCAGGAAGCGGTGCTGCTGTACGTGGGCACGCCCAGTGTTCTGCAGCGGGGGGATTAGAGAGCTCAAATTCGCTTGTCATCCCGGCCGCAGCGAAGCGGAGAGCCGGGACCCAGGGGCAGGTGCACTGCGGTTGCCCCTGGGTCCCGGATAGCCTCTGCGAGGCTTCCGGGATGACAAGATTTTGGGGGCTTTAGTGCAGACTACCCCTAGTCCTCCACATCCCCGATCGGCATCCCCGGCGGCGTCTCCGGCTTCAGCTTGGCCTCGCCCAGCACGCGGGTCAGGTCGTCGCCGTCCCGCAGCAGAGCCGCAAGACGCAGGTTCAGCGCCCGGTCCGAGGCGTCCGCCCCCGGCGCGGTCTTCAGCTTCGTCGCCAGCTCGGCCAGCTTCTGGTCGATCTCGGAGGCGGCCTGCGGCGAGCGCTTCACGTCGCGGGCGGCGGCGGCCAGGTCCAGCACCGTGCGCCAGCGCACGCGCCGGGCGATCTCGGCCTGACGCCCGGTGGCCGGGGCGAAGACCGTGGCTAGCAGGGTGTCGACCACCTCGCCCACGCCCGGCTGGGCGGGATCGCGGCGATGCTGGTCGACCAGCCGCGCCAAGCGGTCAGAAGCCAGCAACGTGTCCAGGGTGACGCCCGCCCCGACATCGGCGGCGACCAGCGGATCGAACACCGGCCCGCCCATGCCGCCGAACACCTCGATCACGTGCTGACGATCGGTCTCGCCCGACTGGCCGCCCGACAGCAGCGGGACCAGCTTTTCGGGCGTATCCAGCGCCGCCGGCGACAGGGTGGTCATCAGCGCGGCCAGGGCCGCGCGCTGGCGGTCGGGCGCGACCAGCGGCGCGACCTGTCCGGCGTCGCCCTTGACCGCATAGCTGAACTCGACGCCGCCCACCTGCTTGACCGCGGCCTCGACCTGATAGCGATGCAGTAGATAGATCGGCACATATTTGCGCTTCAGGGTCTCGACCGTCTCGCCGGTCTTCAGGGCGCCCAGGCCAAACTGGTCGAGGGCCGCGCGGCGCACGGTCATCATCCGCTTCAGCTCGGCCACCGAGTCCGCGCCGTCGTCCCACAGCGCGCCCCAGGGCTGGCCCGAGGCCGCGCCGCGCGAGTCGCCGTCGGTGATGTAGCGCAGCCGGCTCTGGGCCGCCTTGGCCGCCAACGCCTGCTTGCCCGCCGCCCCGGCAGGAACGTCGCCGTACAGCCAGTCGACTGTGAACCGGTCCCAGGCCCCGACGCCCACGCCATAGGCGTCGGACAGGTCGATCTTCCCATCGGTCAGTTTCACGCGCGGCGCGGGATAGTCCATCACCGAGGCGCGGTCCTGGGTAGAGGCGGCGAAATTGTGGGCGAAGCCCAAAGAGTGGCCAACCTCGTGGGCCGACAGCTGCCGCAGGCGCGCCAGGGCCACCTGCACCGGATCATTGGGACCGCCCTTGCCGTTCTGGTCGGCGCCGACCAGGCCTTCGAAGATCAGCATGTCCTGGCGCACCCGCAGCGCGCCCAGCAGCACCGAGCCCTTGAGGATCTCGCCCGTGCGCGGGTCAGACACCGACTGGCCGTAGGACCAGCCGCGCGTGGCCCGGTCCACCCAGTTGATGACGCTGTAGCGCACGTCCAGCGGATCGACGCCCTCGGGCAGAACCTCGACGCGATAGGCGTCCTTGTAGCCCGCCGCCTCGAAGGCCCTGGCCCACCACGAAGCCCCTTCGACCAGGGCGGTGCGGATCGGCTCGGGCGCGGCGCGGTCCACATAGAAGACGATCGGCTTCTTCACCGTCGAGACGGCGGCGGTCGGATCGGTCTTTTCCAGCCGGAAACGGCGCGCCCAGCGGTTGACGATGTCCTCGCCCAGCGGCGCGGCGTAGTCGAGCCCGACCACGCCCCAGGTTCCGGCGCGCGGATCAAAGGGGCGTGGGACGAAGCCCGGCTCGGGCAGCTTCACCAGCGAGTGGCGGATCACCAGGGTGATCAGCTTGGGATCGGGGGCGATGTTGCGGGTCTCGGGCCCGGGGGTGTCGGAGGTGAAGGTCTCGCGGGCCTCGAACTCGATATTCTCGGGGAACACCTTCACGGCCGAGGGGTCGGCGACGGACAGATCGGCAACCTGGCGGAAGCCCGCCTCGCCCGCCTGCTTGAGGGCGTCGGTCACGCCCATCACGTCGCGGGTCAGGAAGCTGGAAATATCCACCAGGATCCGGCCATCGGGCGTTTCGGACGCCACCGTCCCGGCCCAGACGGTCGAGACGGCGAAGGCCTCGCGGGCGGCGGTCTGTTCGGCGGCGGGCGCGCCGACGGCGGTGAACTTGGGGTTCTCGTACTCGGCGATGACCTTGGCGCCGATGCGGCGGAACACCAGGATCTGGGTGTCGCCGATCGCGGCGCGGTCCAGGCCCACGGGGGCCGAGCCCAGGCCGGTCTTAAGGGCCGTCAGATACAGGAAGCGGCCGCTGACCCCGTCGGCGTCGGGCTTGGGCAGGGACAGCAGGATCCGCCCCTTGGCCTTGTCGATGTGCACCGGCAGCAGGCCGTCCGACAGCGTGGTCCCGGCCAGGGCGGCATCCGAGGCGGAGACCGGGGGCTTGTCCTTGGGCGCGGCCAGGACGGGCGTCGCCGCCGACACAAGCAGAGCGGCCGCGAGCGCGGCGCGACTGACGGAACCCAGCATGAAGAACGCCCCAAAACTTGCCCGGCCGCGCGGGCGATTCCCGCGCGATTTCCGGCGGAGGCGACCCTCTCACCGGCCCTGGCCGAAGACCATAGGGGCGCGCGATTTTCCGCAACGGCGCCTAAAGGCGCGCCGCCCGCGGCGGGGCGGGCGTGGAGGGTCGCCCGGAAAAATCTCCGCCTTCTGATTGCGGAGGGGGCGGATTCGCGATCCGCCTGCGTCTTATAGAAGGAGCCGGCGTTTGATCGGCCGCGTGTTTAGTGGATGGGCGCCTTTCGATGACGAGACACAAAGCAATGGCCGGCGCGGCCCTGGCTCTGGTGATGGCCTTTGGCGGGATCGCTCACGCGGCCGCAGAGATCACGCCCCCGGAGAAGGCCTTCGCCCAACCGGTCGGCAGCGACTACTTCCTGGCCGACTACACCGCCTATGAAGCCTATCTGAAGACCCTGGCCGGCCAGTCGGACCGCATCAAGCTGGTCGACATCGGCAAGACCGAGGAAGGCCGCACCATGTGGACGGCGATCGTCTCGTCGCCCGCCAACCTGGCCAAGCTGGACCACTACAAGGACATCGCCCGGAAACTGGCCAAGGCGCAGGGCGTCGACAAGGCCGAGGCGACGAAGCTGGCCGCCGAGGGCAAGGCCGTAGTCTGGATCGACGCCGGCCTGCACGCCAGCGAGACCATCACCACCCAGGGCCAGATCCAGGTGCTTTACCGGATGCTGACCCAGACCGATCCGGAGACCCTGCGCCTGCTGGACGACGTGATCATCCTGTTCGGCCAGGACAATCCCGACGGCATGGAGATGATCTCCGACTGGTACATGCGCAATGAAGACCCGAAGAAGCGCGAGTTCGGCTCGCTGCCGCGCCTGTACCACAAGTATATCGGCCACGATAATAACCGCGACAGCTTCATGTCGTCGATGGCCGAGACCACCAACGTCAACAAGATGCTGTTTCGCGAGTGGTATCCGCAGATCGTCTACAACCAGCACCAGACCGGCCCCAACGGCATGGTGGTGTTCGTGCCGCCGTTCCGCGACCCGTTCAACTTCAACTACGACCCGTTGGTCATGACCGAGCTGCAGGAAGTCGGCATGGCCATGCACAGCCGGCTGGTGGCCGAGGACAAGAAGGGCTCGGGCGCCCGCAGCGCCGCCCCCTACTCGACCTGGCACAACGGCATGGAGCGGTCGGTCGCCTATTTCCACAACTCGATCGGCCTGCTGACCGAGATCATCGGCGGCCCCACCCCGACGACCGTCAATCTGGTGCCGGAACTGCAGCTGCCCGGCAACGACCGCCCGGCCCCCATCGCCCCGCGCGAATGGCATCTGCAGGACTCGCTGGACTACCAGTGGACCATGAACATGGCGGTGATCGACTATGCCGCCCGTAACCGGGAACGCCTGCTGTTCAACATCTGGAAGATGGGCGACAACAGCATCAAGCGCGGCAACCAGGACAGCTGGACCATCACCCCGACCCGCGTCGAGGAACTGGCCGCCGCCGGCAAGGGCAAGCCCGGTCCGGGCCGCGACGCCGTCGACCCGACCCTGTTCAAGACCGTGCTGCAGACGCCCGAGGAGCGCGACGCGCGCGGCTATATCATCCCGGCCGACCAGGCCGACATGCCGACCGTCACCGCCTTCCTCAACGCCCTGATCAAGACCGGCGTCGATGTCGACAAGGCCGACAAGCCCTTCACCGTCGCCGGCAAGACCTATCCGGCCGGCTCGTATGTGGTGAAGGCCGCCCAGGCCTATCGCCCGCACATCATGGACATGTTCGAGCCGCAGGATCACCCGCACGACCTGGAATATCCCGGCGGTCCGCCCAAGGCGCCCTATGACGTCACCGGCTACACCCTGGCCTATCAGATGGGGATCAAGTTCGACCGCGTGCTGGAGGGCTTCGACGCTCCCACCACCCGCGTGCCCGACCTGATCACCACCGCCCCCGGCGCCATCAAGGGCGCGGGCAAGGCCGGCTGGCTGATCAGCCACGAGACCAACGCCAGCTTCACCCTGACCAACCGCCTGCTGAAGGCCGGAGCCAAGGTGCAGTGGCTGAAGGACGGCGCCAAGGTCGGCAAGACCAGCTTCGGCGCGGGCGCGATCTGGGTCCCCGCCTCCCCCGCCGCCGCGACCGTGATCGCCCAAGGCGTCAAGGACCTGGGCGTCGACGCCTATGCCGTCGGGTCCAAGCCGGGCGGCGCGGCCCTGCCGCTGAAGCCGATCCGCGTGGGTCTGGTCGATGTCTATGGCGGCTCGATGCCGTCGGGCTGGAACCGCTGGATGTTCGAGAAGTTCGAGGCCCCCTTCACGGTGGTGTATCCCCAGCGCCTGGACGCCGGCGACCTGAACAAGGATTTCGACGTGCTGGTGTTCGCCGACGGCGTGGTGCCGGCTCCGGCCGACGGTCCGTTCAAGGCCGGTCGCGGCGGCGCACAGCCCACGCCTGAAGAGATCCCGGCCGAGTATCGGTCGTGGCTGGGCCGGGTGAGCGACGACAAGACCCTGCCCCAGCTGGCCGCGTTCGCGAAGGCCGGCGGCACCGTGGTGGCGATCGGCGCCTCCACCCGCCTGGCCACCGCCTTCGGTGCGCCGGTCGACGTGGCCACCGCCCGCACCGAGAACGGCGTGCTCAAGGCCCTGCCGAACAAGGAGCTCTACATCCCCGGCTCGGTGCTGCGCGCCAAGGTCGATAACCACCAGCCGCTGGCCTATGGCCTGCCGGCCGAGGTCGACGTGTTCTTCGACCGCAGCCCGACCTTCACCCTGAAGTCGGACGCCAAGGGCGTGTCGCGCGTCTCGTGGTTCGACACCGACAAGCCGCTGCGCAGCGGCTGGGCCGTGGGTCAGGACAAGCTGAAGGGCTCGACCGCGATCCTCGACATCGACGTGGGCAAGGGCAAGCTGTTCGCCATGGGCCCCGAGGTCACCCAGCGGGCGCAGTCGTACGGAACGTTCAAGTTCCTGTTCAACGGGCTGCTGTACGGACCGGCGATCGCGGCGACGCGGTAGTTCGCGCCACTCGCCCCCTCCTGGCTGCTGCGCAGCCGTCCTCCCCCGTAGGGGGAAGATGAGGTCGGCGCGCTTCATCTTCCCCCTACGGGGGAGGAGCGCGTCAGCGCGGAGGGGGCGAGTCTGCCGTCTAAATCCCCGCGCCCAGATCCAGGAACGCGCTGCCCGTCAGCCCGCGCGCCGGGCGTGGGGCCGCGCCCTGGCCCTCGGCGAAACGGGCGACCAGGCGGTCGATCTGCACGACGATCTCCGGCGTGGCGGTGATCTCCCACCAGGCGGGACGGGTCACGGGACCCAGGCCGAACAGCCACGACGACACCGCCCCGTCCGGCTGGACCAGAGCGCAGTCCTGGGTTTCCAGGCCCAGGCCCAGGGCGTCGGGCTGGGCCAGGCCGCGCACCTTGAGGTCCTCGATCAGCGGCAGGGCCAGCCGGCGCAGGTCGCTGGCCGGGCCGGTGCAGTTGATCACCCGCGCCGCCGTGAAGGTCCGCCGGCCGCCGCCGCGCGGGGCCAGGGTGACGGTCACGCGGTCGCCCTCGACAGCGTAGCCGCCCAGACGCGCGCCCTGGATCTCCAGCTGACCGCGCCGCGTCAGTTCGCCCAGGGCCGTGGCGATGCGCGGGGCGGTGCGGTGGCGATGGATGTCCCAGCGGGCCCGCAGGTGGCGCAGGAACTGACTACGCTGCCTGTGGCTCCAGCGGCTCCAGATTCCGCTGACGGCCGGACGCGCGGCGTCGAACACCCGCTGCCAGGGCACCCCCTGGGCGTCGGCGGCGGCCACCTCGGCCCGCACCCGGCGGCTGAGCGCCAGGGGCGAAGCGCCCAGCATGTCCTGCAGAAAGGGCGGCCAAGCCCCGCCCGCCTTGTGGCTGAGCGGCGCCAGCCCCCGGCGCGACACCGCCAGCATCGGCCCGGTGTGGCCCTCGTCGGTCAGCTTCAGCGCGACATCCACCATGGTCAGGCCCGTGCCGACCAGCAGGATTGGCGCGGCGGGGTCGAGGTCGGCGAAGGCGTCCGGCGCCCAGGGGTCGGGGGTGAACAGCGCGGTGTCGTAGAACCAGCCGTCGGGGCCACCGGGCGGCTGGGGCGGCAGATTGCCGATCGCCAGCACCACGGCGGCGGCCAGGACCGAGCGCCCATCCTCCAGCCGCACCCCGCGCCTGACCCCGGTCATGATCGCCGAGGCGCGCCCGCGCAGGGCGACAAAGCCGGGACCGTCGGAAACGGCGCGCGCCTCGTCCAGGCGCTCCTGCAGATAGGTCCCGAACACGGCGCGGGGCAGGAAGGCCGCGGCCAGGTCGCCGCCGCTTTCCTCCAGCGCTTCGACGGTCAGGTCGGGCCGCGCGGCCAGCCAGTCGATGAACGACGGCGTCAGGCCCAGCTCCATCCGGGTGGCCGGCACATTGAGCAGATGGCGCGGCGTGCAGGCGCCATAGGCCAGGCCCCGCCCCAGCCGTCGGCCGGACTCGACCACCACGACCCGCAGGTCGGGCCGGGCGCGGCTGAGCTTGAGGCCGAAGAGCGCGCCGCTGAGGCCGCCGCCGATCACGACAACCGTGGACTCTGGATCGCTCACGGCGCCTCACAAACTGACAGGGTACGATCCCTTTTACGCATCAGTTTGACCCCGCCGTCCAGCCCCGGCCTCTGGCGTTTTCGGAGCCCCGTCGGCGCCGTCGGGGGCCGACGGCTGACCGATGCGGTCACCGCGTGTTTCACCTGCAATGAAAGCGACACCGCGGAGAAACATTGGCGCCTTTATCGGAACACGGCCCTCGCCCAAATCCATTGCTCCGCCTTGCTTTCGCGACGCGCGCCGTGGCGGACCTGTCATAGTTTTCAAGCCATGAGACACGACGTTCAGACCTCGCAACCCGCCGTCGTCCTGCTGGTGGAAGATGACCGGGACCTGCGCCAGGAAATGGCCGGATACCTGGAGTCGCAGGGCTATGTGGTGCATCAGGCGCCCTCGGCCGTCGAGGCGCGTGAGCTGATCGACGCCCATCCGGTGGACGTGGCGGTGCTGGACGTCAACCTGCCCGGCGAGGACGGCCTTTCCCTGTGTCGTCGCCTGGCCGTCGATGGCGGTCCGGCCATCCTGATGCTCAGCGCCCTGGGCGATCCCGTCGACCGCATCCTGGGCCTGGAACTGGGCGCCGACGACTATGTGGTCAAGCCGATCCCGCCGCGCGAACTGCTGGCCCGGGTCAAGGCGTTGATGCGTCGCCGGGGCGCCGGCGCGCGGGGCGCCCGGCGCTCGTCCTACGCCTTCGCCGGCTTTCGCCTGGACCTGGCGGCCCGCCAGCTGACCGCGCCCAACGGGATGCTGCTGCTGCTGACCCGGGGCGAGCTGTCGATCCTGTCGACCCTGCTCGAGAACGCCCAGACGGTGGTGCCGCGCGAGGACCTGCTGCGCATCGTCAGGGGCGAGGAGCCCGAGGTGGTGGGACGCGGCGTGGATCTGCACATCAGCCGGCTTCGCCGCAAGATCGAGGCCCAGACCGACCAGGAGATCATCAAGACCTATCGGGGCGTGGGCTATGTGCTGGACGCCAGGGTGGTGGCGCAATGACCAGGACGGCCTCTCGCCCGTGGCGCTGGCCCGCGCGGCATCGGCTCAGCCCGCCGATCGCGGTCCAGATCGTGGCCCTGCTGCTGGGCGGGATCATCGTGGCCCAGCTGGTCACCCTGGCCCTGACCCTGCTGCTGCCGCCCACGCCGCCGCCCCGCCACAGCCTGGCCGACATCGCCGCCGGCCTGCGCGGCGCGCCGGTGGCCACCCAGGGCGCCAAGCCGCTGCTGCGCGCCGCCGACGACCAGCCGCCCAGCCTGGACAGCCCCGGCTGGTTCGTTTCCGAAGCCGCCCACGCCGATCTGGCGCGGATGCTGAACGCAGATCCCGATGACGTGCGCCTGCTGTTCTACGCCCCCCTGCCCTTCGCCGGCTCGCCGACCCGCGCCCTGACCAATCCCGAGGGCCAGAAGCCGCCCTCCCCCCGTCTGGGTCTGGGCCTGGGCCTGCTGGACGGTCTGCGCTCGGCCATCGCGCCGCCAGCCGCCGCCCAGACACCGCCCGCCTCGGCGACCGGAATGGTCCTGCCGCCGCCGGGCTTCCCCGCGCGGCCCGACGGCTCCGGCGCTCCGGACTTTCGGGGCGGGATGATGACGCCACCGCCGGGCGCGCGTCCGGGCGGCATGGTCATCCTGCGTCCCGGTTCAGGCGGCGGCCCGCCGCCGGTCTGGGCCTCGCGCTTCCCGCAGGCTCAGGCCCCGCGCGGAGCCCTCCAGGCGGGACAACGCCCCGCCCTGATGAGCGCGCCGGGTGACAGGGTCGTCTCACGTCCGGCCATGGTCATGCCCTTGCCCGGCCTGAACCGCGCCGCCGGCGACATGAGCGCGGCGCCCGCCGTCGGGCGTCTGTCGGGCCCGATCGGACCGATGCGCGCGTCCGCCGGCGGGTTCGGCGGCGGCGACGGGCTGGAGCGCGGCTTCGTCTATCGCTCGACCGCGATCATCAGCCCCACCACCACCGGCGCGAAGCCGATCCAGGGCTTTCACCCTGTCACGCGCGAGACCCGCAGCGACACCGTCGCCACGCCCGCGCCCCTGACCGTCAGGGCCGCGCCGACGCCCGAGCCTGCGATCACCCGCGCGCCCGTCCTGGCCGCGGCGGCGGCCGTCAAGGCGGCCATACCGAGCGCCGACCCGGGACGCCGGATCGCCGCGCCCAGCGCGCGCGGACTGTTTGGCCTGTCGCAGGCGCCCTATATCGAGGGCGACTTCATCGCCGCCTATCGCGTCGCGCCCGATCGCTGGGTGACCCTGCGCACCCAGCCGGAAGCCTTCCCCAGCGCCTGGCAGAAGCGGATGATGCTGTGGTTCGGCATCTCGTTCGCCATTGTCGCGCCGCTGGGCTGGATCTTCGCCCGCCGGCTGGCCGCGCCGCTGGGCGACTTCGCCCGAGCCGCCGAGCGCCTGGGCCGCGAGCCCACGGCCGAGGTGATGGCTCTGGAGGGTCCCGCCGAGGTGGGCCAGGCCGCCCGCGCCTTCAACCAGATGCAGGCCCGGCTGCGGCGCTATGTCGAGGACCGCAACGGCATGATCGGCGCCATCTCGCACGACCTGCGCACGCCGCTGGCGCGACTGCGGTTCCGCATCGAGCGGGCCTCGCCGGGCCTGCGCCGCGAGATGGCCCGGGACCTGGACCAGATGGAGGCGATGATCACCTCGGTCCTGACCTTCATGCGCGAAAACGCCGAGGCCGGCGATCGCCGGCGGGTGGACCTGCGTTCGATCATCGAATGCGCCGTCGACGACGCCGAGGTGGTGGGGGCCGATGTAAGCCTGGAACCGGGCGGACCGGCCGAGGTCGAGGTCGACGTTCTGAGCGTCCAGCGGGTGTTCGCCAACCTGATCGACAACGCCGTCAAATATGGCGACCAGGCCCAGGTGCGGCTGTTCCGCGACCGCAACGAGATCGTCGCCGAGGTCAGCGACAGGGGGCCGGGCCTGGCCGACACCGAGCTGGACCGGGTGTTCCTGCCCTTCTACCGCAGCGCCGAGGCGCGCAACTCGACCCGGCAGGGCGTCGGGCTGGGGCTATCCACCTCGCGCTCAACCATCCGCGCACATGGCGGCGACATCCGCCTGCGCCGGGGCCAGACGGGGCTGGTGGCGGAGGTGCGGTTGCCGATGGCGCGGGTGGCGTCTTGATCTCCGCTCATCCCCGCGAAGGCGGGGACCTAAGCTGAGCAAACCAAGGACGTGTTGGATACTCTGCTTGGGTCCCCGCCTTCGCGGGGAAGAGCGGGTTTAGGCCGGTCAGACCAGCGCGGCCTGCGCCTTTGGCGCCCGCACGAACGGCTCCGCCGGGCAGTGCTGGGCCAGGAACTCGCCATGGCTGGGCAGGCCGGCCGCCTGGGCTTTGAGGATCGGCGCCGACTGGTCGAGGGTCTGGGAAATCACCGCATAGGGCACGGTGTCGACCAGCTGCTGATAGCGGCGGGGGCGCACGCCCATGCCTTCCATGACCGACTGCCAGCTGGGCGCGCGGAACATGTCGTCGATCCCGTCCGGCAGCGCCGCCGAGGCGCGGAAGAGCTCGATGCGCGCCTTGAGGCTGTCGGGCAGCGCAACGGCGCGGGCCTCGCGCCAGAACGGCGTGTCGTCGCGCTGGCTGGTGCAGTAGTGCAGCACGATGAAGTCGCGGATCTCTTCATAGTCGCCGGCCATGCGGCGATTGTATTCAGCCGCCAGGGCCGGATCAAAATCCCGGTCCGGGAAGAAGCGCAGCAGGAAGTCCATGCCCCGATAGATCAGGTGCAGGGCGGTGGATTCCAGCGGTTCGATGAAGCCGCCCGCCAGGCCGATGGCGACGCAGTTCCCGCTCCAGAAGCGCTGACGCATGCCGGTCTTGAACGGGATGATCGTCGGCCCCAGCAGCACATCGCCCTCGACCTGGCTGAGCAGGGTCGAGACGGCCTCGTCGTCGCTGAGATGGCGGCTGCTGAACGCGTAGCCGTTGCCGGCGCGGTGCTGCAGCGGGATGCGCCAGCGCCAGCCGGCATCCTGCGCCTGGGACAGGGTGTAGGGATGCGGATCGCCGACGTTCTCGGTCTGGGCCGCGACCGCGCGATCGCACAGCAGCATGTCCGACCAGTCGACGAAGGCCTCGCCCAGGGTCTGGCCCACCAGCAGCGAGCGAAAGCCCGAGCAGTCGATGAACAGGTCGCCCGACACCTCGCGGGCGTCCTTCATGATCACCTTGTCGACGAAGCCGTCGGGCCGGGTGACCACATCGGTGACGATCCCCTCGGTGCGGACCACGCCCCGCGCCTCGGCGAAGTCGCGCAGGTATTTGGCCACCAGCTTGGCGTCGATATGCAGGGCGTAGCTGGCGCCGCTGAGCAGGGTGCGCTGGGCCCTGGCCGGCGGGATGAACTTGCCCTGATCGGCCATCGCCGTGGCGGGTGCGAAATCCTGCAGGTTGGAGGGATGGCCATTGGCCTTGGCGCGCAGCCAGCACTGATAGAACTCGTGCCGCCCGATCGGCCCGCCGATCTGGCCGAACGGGTGATAATAGGCCTGCCCTTTCTGGCGCCAGTTCTCGAAGCGGATCGCCAGCTTGAAACTGGCTTGCGTCTTCTGGATGAAGTCCTGCTCGTCGATGCCCAGGCTATGGATCAGCTGCAGGAACGGCGGGATGGTGGACTCGCCCACGCCGATCGTGCCGATCTCCTCGGACTCGATCAGCTCGATCGCCACGCCGGTCTTGTGGAAATAGTGGCTGGCCATGGCCGCGCAGATCCAGCCGGCGCTGCCGCCGCCGACGATCACGACCTTGCGGATGCCGTTGGGATTGGTGTCCGTGCTCATTCTATCCCAGCCTTGTTCTATTTTGTCACGCTCCCGGCGGGGCATCGCGACTTGGAGAAAATTCAACCAAATCCATTCTCCCCGGCGCAGGCCGGGGCCCAGATTCAGCCTGAGCGTCTGGGGATGACGCGCCCTCCGCCTGAGCCAAGAGCGCCTGCCTCCATAGGTTCGATCTGGGCCCCGGCCTTCGCCGGGGAGAACGGAGGAGAAGAAGGCCGCGCATATTGCTCGATGAAGGCCCCATGCGAGGGCGCGGCGGCGACCGCGTCTCTGACCGCCTTGCGCATCTCGGTCAGGCCCCGCTTCAGCGGCTCTACGTCCACCCCGTCCAGGCTGGGATCCCAGGTCCTGGGCAGGATGTCGAAGCCCGTATAGATGGCCAGCCAGCTGGCCGGCTGGAACATCTCCCAGCGATAGCGGATGAAGTGGCCGCGCTCGCGGAACAACTCGATCTTGTGCTTGAGGGTGTCGGGGATCTCGACCGCCGCGCAGTCGCGCCAGAAGGCCGTGTCGCCCCGCTGGTTGGCCTTGTAGTGCAGGATGATGAAGTCGCGCACGCGCTCCATCTCCAGTTTCGACATGTCGTTGAACTCGTCGATCACGGCCGGGTTAAAGTCGCGGTCCGGGAACAGCTGCTTGATCTTCTCGATGCCCGTTTCGATCAGGGCGATGCTGGTGCTTTCCAGCGGTTCCAGGAAGCCGGAGGCCAGGCCCAGGGCAATGCAGTTCCTGTTCCAGGCCTTGCGGCGACGGCCCGGAACGAAGCGGATCTGGCGCGGCGCGTGCAGCAGAGGGTCGGGCACGGCGCCGGTCAGTTCGGCCAGGGCGTCGTCGTCGCTGATGTGTCGGCTGGAATAGACATAGCCGTTGCCGTAGCGGTGCTGCAGCGGGATCCGCCAGCGCCAGCCGGCGGTCTGGGCCGTGACATCGGTATAAGGCGGCGGCTCGCCGACACCCTCGCTCTGCACGGCCAGGGCGCGGTCGCACAGCAGCCATTGCGACCAGTCCTCATACCCCGTTTGCAGCGCCTCCTCGATCAGCAGGCCGCGAAAGCCCGAGCAGTCGATGAAGAGATCGCCCTCGACCGTGGAGCCGTTGTCCAGGTCGACCGAGGTGATGAAGCCGTCGTCGGGACGCAGATTGACCTTGGTGATCCGCGCGTCGAGGCGCGAGACCCCGGCCGCCTCGGCGACCTGGCGCATCAGCCCGGCGAACAGGCTGGCGTCGAAATGCAGGGCCCAGTCGAACACCGACAGGCTGGACGGCGGATTGCGCGACGGCAGGGTGAACTTGCCGCCCCGGGCCAGCGACGCGCCCAGCGAATACTCGCCGATCGGCGCGGTGTCGCCCAGGGCCTTCAGTCGCAGCCAGTAGTTATGGAACGGCACGCCCTTCAGGTCCTGGCCGAACAGGCCGAAGGGATGGATGAATGATGAGCCGGGTTTCAGCCAGTCGTTGAAGCGGATGCCCAGCTTGCAGGTGGCCTGGGTGGCCCGCATCACGTCCAGGTCGGTCAGGCCCAGGTTCTGGTAGAAATTGCGGATGGTCGGGATGGTCGCCTCGCCCACGCCGACCGTGCCGATCTCGGAGCTTTCGATCAGGGTGATCTTCAGGGGCGAACCCTTGAAATGGCGCTGCAGACTGGCCGCCGCCATCCAGCCGGCCGTGCCGCCGCCCACGATGACGACGCTGCGGATGCGGTTGTCGTGCGAGGTGTCTTGCATGCCGGCTCCCAAACACCCCCGAAGCTCTTTCGGCTCCTGCGTCGCCAACGTCAGCGCGCCCGTCTCGGGGTCAATGCTAGCCCCACCGCGCGAAAAAAGAAGCCGCTGTGACGGGGGGTCACAGCGGCCCGCAGAGAGGGGGTCAGGTCTTAGAACTTCGCGCGAACGCCCACGGTGTATCGGGCTTCGAACTCGTTCTGGTTGGCGTACTGAGTCTTACCTTGCGCGAACTTCACGTAGTAATTCTCGATCTCGCCGGTCACGTTGGAGCCGTTGGCATAGATGGTGACGTTGTCGCGCACGTCGTAGCTGACGTTGACGTCAACATAGCCGGTGGCCTTCTGGAAGATCGGCAGGTTGTCGCCCGAGCTTCCCGTCACGCTGGACAGGCGATCGGTCCGATAGTTGTAGGCCAAACGGGCCTGGAACTTGTCGTCCTGATACCAGCCGATCAGATTGTACTGCTGCTTGGAGTTATCGGTGAACGGCAGCTTCTTGCCGTCGAGGCCGAGACGCGATTCCGAGCTGGGCGAGTAGGTATAGTTGGCGTCGATGCCGAAGTTGGAGAAGAAGCCGCCGTCGGTCAGAAGATCGCTGAACGCCAGCTTTGTACCGATTTCGACGCCCTTGACCGAACCGCCGTCGCCCTGGATCGGCTGGGTGACATTGACCGTACGCGGCGTGCCGTCCTCATCCTTGAACGTGCCCGTGGTCGTGCCGTTGGTCACGAAGCTGTCGATCTTAAGCTTGAAGGCCGAGAGGCTGACCATACTGGCCCGGCCGACATAGTATTCCACCGCGCCGTCGAAGTTGCTCGAGCGCCAGGGATCCAGGTTGGGGTTGCCCGACGAACTGGCGCCCGTCACGCAGCGGCCCGGCTTGGTGCCGCAGTCGGCGGTGGAGATGCTGAGACCGCCGCCGTAATTGCCCAGGTCCAGCGGCTGCATGGTCTTGCTGTAGGCGAAGCGGAACTTCAGATTGTCGTTGAAGTCATAGATCGCGTTCAGCGACGGCAGCCAGTCGGTGTACTTGCGGTTGGAGACCGTGTCGCCGACGTCCAGGTTGGTGTCGCCGTAGTTCTGGGTGGCGCCGGTCAGGTTCTGCTTCACCAGAAGATGCGTCTGGATGACGTGCAGGCCCAGATTACCCGACAGCTTGCCGGCCGCGAAGTTGAGGACGCCGTAGGCGCTCTGCTCCTTCAGAGTCACGTCATAGGTCTGGCCAGGGATCTGATAGCGAACGGCCGCGCCGAACACCTTCTTCTGGAAGGCGGCGACGTTGTCGAAGTCGTGCGGATCAACGACCCAGAAGCCCGGAATGCCTTGGGTGATGCCACCCAGGTTGGTCTGGAAGATGACGTTGTTATAGGCGTCGATCTTGGTCGGACGATTGACGGTGTAGCCCTGGAAGATCGGCGCGCCGCCGGCCGGGTTGGGCACGAATTCGCCCGCCTGGCACTGGTCCTGGTTCATCACGACGTCGATGGCTTTCCACTGGGCGTAACACCCGGCGGCCGGCACCGGCAGGCCGTTGGCCTGAACCGCGCCCGGTGTGCCGCCGTAGAACGGCGAGAACAGGTGGAACTGCTCGACATTGACCGTGCGATCGCTCTGGCGGACGCCGATGTCGACCTTGGTGATGAAGCCTAGGAAATCATCCTCGAAATCATAGTGCCCTTCGGCTCGGAACACGTTCATGTCCGAGTTGATCTCGTTATTGCCTTCCGAGGAGAACGCCGCGATCGCGTAGCTGTCCTTGTTGGCCATATAGTCCTTGAGCGACTTGCCCGCGCCCAGGCCGCCGGCCAGGGGACGGTCGAACCCGCTCCAGATCGCCTTGTCGCCGCTGATATTGTAGTGCAGCTGCGGATTGGCGCCGTAGCCTTGCGGGTTGGGGTTCAGGTAACAGCCGCCGGCGCTGCCGACGACGGCGTTGCTGCGCTGCGCGGCCGGATACTTGGAACAGATCGACGCCGGATAGAACGGACCGCGCGTGCGGTCGGCGGGATCGCGGAACAGATTGAAACGACCTGGGCCGTACTGCCAGTTGCTCAGGTCACCCTGGGCCTGGCCGTTCATGCTCAGGCGATCGCCGTTGGCGCGGATGGCCCGCACCTCGCTGGTGAATGGCCCGCCGTTGTCATACTTCAGTTCGAGGTTGTAGTTCTTGGTCGTCGACTTGGTGGTGCGGTTGACCGAGAAGGTGTTCACCCACCAGGCGTCGATGTCGTACTCGTCGACGGCCAGCCACGGGCGGCCGTTGCCGGAGCTTTTCTGGCCGGTGGCTTCCGACGCGGTGGGCTGGGTCCAGACGCCGAAGGCGCCGCCGTCCCAGCGGTTGGAGATATTGATGCCCGACGCGCGATTGTATTCGTCAAGCTTGGCGTAGAAGCCTTCCGCGATCAGGGTGAAGCCTTCGCCCAAGTCCGCCTCGAAGGCGACATTGACGCCCAGACGCTTGCGCTCGACGACGCGGTTGAAGCTTTCAAAGCCGTGCGGCGAGATGAAGTTGTTGGCGGCCGAACCGCCCCAGTCGTTGTTGCCCGACAGGCCGACAACGCCGGAGGAGTTGTTGCCCAGGTTCGACTCGCTGCCGGCCACCGAGGCCAGGATGCCCACGCGATCATTGCGCCAGCTGACCAGGGCGTTGGCGACGTAGTCGTTTTCCTTGGTGCGCTCGCCCGTCTGACCTTCCAGGCCGCCCGCGATCTGCAGGCCCTTCGCCATCTGGAACGGACGGCGGGTGCGCAGGTCGATCGTGCCGGTGATGCCCGACAGCGCGTTCTTGGCGTCGGTCGACTTGTAGACCAGCACCTGGTTCATCAGCTGCGAGGGCACGTCGAGCAGGTTCGGCTGGGCCGAGCCCATGTTGCCCGCGCTGAGATACTGCTCGCCGTTCAGCAGGGTGATGACCTGGGCCAGACCGCGGATGTTGACCGTCGAGCCTTCACCCGCGTCGCGCTTGATCTGAATGCCCGGAATGCGCTGGAGCGAGTCGGCGATGGTGACGTCGGGCAGCTTGCCGATGTCTTCGGCCGAGATGGCGTCGACGATCGAGACTTCCTTGCGCTTGACGTCGACCGACCTGATCTGGGATCCGCGAACCCCGGTGACCACCACCTCTTCGACGGCGTCCGCTGCGGCTGTTTGGGCGAATGCGCTGGTGGTCAGGGCCACCTGGGAGGCGCCGGCCAGAAGGGCCACCGCCAGGCCGCGCGTCAGCACGGCTGTCCTACGTTGATTGGTCAAATTCCTCGCTCCCCAACTAGATGTTTTTCTTTGATCGTTCGCCCCGTTCCCGGGCGCGCCGTCTACGCGACGCGTTCCAGAACCGATTGAGCGCCTTTTGGCCCGGCGAACCGTTGTCCGCGTTGTCCGTTCTTGACGGCGACCCCCAGCGCCCGGGCTGACGATTCCGGCCCAACGCCGTTATCGGTTGGCGTCAACATCATCAAATGTCCCGACCAAGTCAACCAAAATGTCAACGTTGTCATTCTTGCGGCGCAAGGCGTTTTTCAGTGCGAAGACCTAGTCCCGCCAAGGCCAGTCCGAACGGAAAGACATATCTGGTGGCGCATAAATCCTCGGATTTCCAACAGCTTCCTGATTCCGCGAGGCGACTCTGGCGACGAAGGGTCAGGATACCCGGCGATGACAGCGGTTTCCCAGGATCGCCCAAGCTCGTCCCACACCACCCCCGATCACCCGGAACGCCCCGAAATCCAGACCGATTGATGCCAATTCATGTCCTCAAAATGTCCTGCAATATGACCCGAAATGACTTCAATTTGTCCTTATGCATGACAACGTGGACAGCCTGGGTTATGACTTGCATGACGCGTCGCCTTGCCCCCGCCACCTTCACCGTGGTGGAGTCCGGCCACCAAGAACGCGAAACCGGGTGCAGGAACGCAATGGCGACGATTCACGATGTGGCCGCGCGGGCGGATGTCTCGCCCAAGACGGTCTCTCGCGTGCTCAACGATCATGAGAGCGTCAGCGCCAAGACGCGGGACCGCGTTCGCGCGGCCATGCATGAGCTGGGCTATCAGCCCAGCGCCGTGGCGCGCAGCCTGCGCTCGCAGACCTCGTCCTCGGTCGGGGTGCTGATGGGTGATCCCAGCGGCGGTTATCACACCAAGGTCCACCACGCCCTGCTGCTGGCCTGCGTCGAGACCGGCCGCCACCTGACGGTCGACCTGTTCGACGGCCCGGTCGCCGGCTGGCAGGACCGCATCCGCGCCTTCGTCGCCGACGGCGGCGTGCGCGAGATGATCCTGCTGCCGCCCGAGTGCGACTTTGGTCCGCTGAAGGAGCTGATGCGCGAACTGGAAGTCCGCTGCGTGCTGATCTCGCCGACCAGCCCCGACCCCTACTTTCCCGCCATCGCGATGGACGACCGCGCCGCCGCCCGCGAGGTGGTCGAGCACCTGTTTTCCCTGGGGCACACCCGGATCGGTCACATCTCGGGCCATCCCGACCACGCCGCCAGCACCCATCGCCGCAACGGTTTCTTCGAGGCCTATGCCGCCCGAGGCCTGCCGCGCCCGGCGCCGGAACTGATCGCCGACGGCGAGTTCACCTTCAAGACGGGCATCGAGGCGGCCAGGACCCTGCTCGAGATCGACGAGCCGCCCACCGCCATCTTCGCCGCCAATGACGACATGGCCGCCGCCACCTGCATGGAAGCCCAGCGCCGCGGCCTGCGGATTCCGGACGACATCTCGGTGGTCGGCTTCGACGACGCGCCGATCGCCGGGGTGATCTGGCCGACCCTGACCACCATCCGCCAGCCTTTTGAACAGATGGCGCTGCGGGCCCTGCAGACCTTCAGCGCCTGGAACGCCAACGACGCCGCCGGCAAGGCCGCCGCGCCGTTCCTGGCCCAGCACAGTCTGGTCGTGCGCGAGTCGACCGGACCCGTGCGCGGCGACGGACCGCCGAAGCGCAAGACCTGACCCCCTTCGCCGCCGAGCCGATCACGGCCGGCGGCCCAGACAAAGAGTACGGAGGAAACATGAACCGGCAGACATTCCAGGGCCTGGCCCTGGCGCTGATGATCGGTGCGTCGGCGACGGCGCTGAACGCCAACGCCCAGACCAGCCAGCCCTGGCTGGACCCCAAGCTCGATCCCGACACCCGCGCCGACCTGGTGGTCAAGGCCATGACCCAGGATGAGAAGCTGACCCTGGTGTTCGGCTATTTCGGCGCCGACATGAAGCCGAAATACACCCGGATCGACGGCGCCCTGCCCGGCTCGGCCGGCTATGTGAAAGGCGTGCCGCGCCTGGGCATTCCTGAACAGTGGCAGACCGACGCCGGCGTCGGCGTGGCCACCCAGGGCAGCGCCAAGGAATTCCGCGAACGCACCGCCCTGCCCTCGGGCCTGGCCACCACCGCCACCTGGAATCCCGACCTGGCCTTCAAGGGCGGCGCGATGATCGGGTCCGAAGCCCGCGACTCCGGCTTCAACGTCATGCTGGCCGGCGGCGTCAACCTGACCCGCGAGCCGCGCAACGGCCGCAACTTCGAATATGGCGGCGAGGACCCCCTGCTGGCCGGCACGATGGTCGGGGCCCAGATCAAGGGCATCCAGTCCAACCACATCGTCTCGACGATCAAGCACTACGCCCTCAACAACCAGGAGACCGGCCGGTTCGTCGTCAGCTCCAATATCGGCGACGCCGAGGCCCGCACCTCCGACCTGCTGGCCTTCCAGATCGCCATCGAGGCGTCCGACCCGCACTCGGTGATGTGCGCCTATAACCGCGTCAACAGCGTCTATGCCTGCGAGAACGACTGGCTGCTGAACACCGTCCTGAAGAAGGACTGGGGCTACAAGGGCTATGTCATGTCCGACTGGGGCGCGGTGCATTCCGGCTCCAAGGCGGTCAATGCGGGCCTGGACCAGCAGTCGGCCGGCCGCGCCTTCGACAAGCAGGACTTCCTGGGCGACGTGCTGAAGGCCGACCTTGCCAGCGGCGCCGTCAGCGGCGCGCGCCTGGACGACATGGCCCGCCGCATCACCCGCGCCCTGTTCGCCAGCGGCGTGGTCGAGAAGCCGGTCAAGATCGCCCCGATCGACCTGAAGGCCAACGGCGCCGTCAGCCAGGCCGACGCCGAGGAGGCGATGGTCCTGCTGAAGAACGAGGGCGGCGTGCTGCCTCTGGCCAGGACGGCGAAGACCATCGCGGTGATCGGCGGCCATGCCGACGCCGGCGTGCTGTCGGGCGGCGGCTCGTCCCAGGTCTATCCGGCCGGCGGCCGCGCGGTGCAGGGTCTGATGCCCGCCACCTGGCCCGGTCCGGTGATCTACTATCCGTCCTCGCCGCTGAAGGCGCTGCGGAAGCGCTTCCCCAACGCGACGATCACCTATGCCGACGGGACCGATCCGGCCGCCGCCGCCAAGCTGGCCGCCGCCAGCGACCTGACCGTGGTCTTCGCCGACCAGTGGGCGACCGAGTCGGAAGACGTCCCGTCCCTGGCCCTGCCCCGGAACCAGGACGCGATGATCGCCGCCGTCGCGGCGGCCAACGCCCGCACGGTCGTGGTGCTGGAGACCGGCGGCCCGGTGACCATGCCGTGGCTGGCCAAGGTGCCCGCCGTGCTGGCTGCCTGGTACCCGGGCACCAGCGGTGGCGAGGCCATCGCCCGCGTGCTGACCGGCGAGGTCGACGCCTCGGGCCGCCTGCCCGTGACCTTCCCGGCCAGCGAGGCGCAACTGCCGCGTCCCAAGCTGGATGGTGATCCCAAGAAGCCCGATGACAAGTTCGACGTCGACTATGCGATCGAAGGCGCCGCCGTCGGCTACAAGTGGTACGACCTGAAGAAGCTGGAGCCGCTGTTCCCGTTCGGGCACGGCCTGTCCTACAGCCGGTTCGCCTATTCCGACCTGAAGGCGCAGGACAACAACGGCGTCCTCACCGTCAGCTTCGCGGTCAAGAATGTCGGCGCCCGCGCCGGCAAGGACGTGCCCCAGGTCTATGTCTCGCCCAAGGCCGGTGGCTGGGAGGCGCCCCAACGGCTGGGCGGCTTCAAGAAGGTCGATCTTGCGCCCGGCGCCAGCACCACGGTGACCGTCACGGTCGATCCGCGCCTGCTGTCGGTGTGGGACGCCAAGGCCCATGGCTGGTCGATCGCGGCCGGCGACTATGCGGTGTCGGTCGGCGCCTCGTCGCGCGCGTCGGCGGCGACCACGACGGTGAGCCTGAAGGCCCAGGCCCTGCCGGTCGGTCCGCTGGCCAAGTAGCAGCCGTATCCTGTTGAACGCGGCGCGATCCGGGAGACCGGGTCGCGCACAAAAAAAGGGCGGCGACCGGTTTCCCGATCGCCGCCCTCATCACAGGTATGAGCGCCTAGAACTTCATGCCGAAGCCGACCAGGAACCGCTTGCCCGGATAGGAGAAGTCCGAGTTGCGGATGTCGGCCCCCGAGGTGGCGTATTCGGTCTCGCCGGTCAGGTTCTTTCCCTCGGCATAGACCTGGAAGTTGGTGTTGGGCACGCGGTAGGTGATCTTGCCGTCCAGATAGCCGGTGCCTTCGGCGAACTTCGGATTGCCCGAGCGTTCGGCCACCGTGACCAGGTAATCGGAGCGGACATTGTAGGCCAGGCGGGCGTTGATCGGGCCCTTGTCGTAGAAGAGCACGAGATTGTAGCTGGTCTTCGACAGACCCGGGAACGGCAGTTCCTCGCCGCTCAGCGAGTTGAACAGGCCCACGTTCTTGGCGTGGTTGTAGGTGAAGTTGATGCTGCTGCCGAAGCCGTCCAGCGGGGCCGGCAGGAAGCTGAACACCGTCTGGGCCGAGACCTCGACACCGCTCAGCTTGACGCCCGTGCCGTTGATCCGCTGGGTCACGGTGTAGAGCTTGCCGTCGCCCAGCAGGTCGACCTTGGGCACCAGAACCGGGCCGACGATGAAGCTCTTCACGTCCTTGTAGAAGTAGGCGACGCTGATCAGCGTATCGCGGTTGGCGTACCAGCCGAGGTTGAAGTCGTATTCGTCGGCGCGATAGGGATCCAGCTTGGGGTTGCCGGCCGAGCAGGTGTCGTCGACCGAGTCGACCAGGCCCGCGGGCGTGACGTCGAACAGGCAGTTGGCGGCCGGCACCAGGAAGCTCACCTGCGGACGGGCCAGCAGCTTGGCGTAGCCGACGCGGGCGACCAGCTTGTCGGGGATCAGGCCCACTTCCATGTTGAAGGCGGGCAGCAGGTCCGAATAGCTGTCCTTCATCGACACTTCCTTGACCCCGACGGTCACGTCCGTGGTGATGGGCGCGCCGCCGCTGGTGGTGCCGGTCTGGCGACGCTCGCGCACCGTCAGGCCGCCGGCCGCGTCGACCTTGGTCTTGACGTAGCGGGCGCCGAAGTTGCCCTGCACCGGGAACTGGCCCACCTCGAAGGCATAGTTGGCCTTCAGATAGACGGCGTCGACCTGCTCACTCAGATCCGAAGCCGGGATCTGGTCATAGGTCTTGCCGTCGCTGCCGACGGCGGTGCGCACCGTGCTGTGGTTGAAGCTGGACGTGTCGAAGAACTGGCCCACCGCGCCATAGTTGGCCGCCAGCCAGCTGTTGACGAACGAGCCGTCACGGTCGCTGTAGCCCTTGAAGAACTGGCCCGGCGTCTGGATGCCCGCGGTCTGGACGAACTGGGCGATCTGGGCGGCCGACCAGTTGAAGTTGGTCGTGATGTTCACCGCGCCGCTGACCGGGGTCAGCGGATTGGCGGGCGCCGCCTTGAACGGGCTGAACGGACCGGCGGCCGCCAGGTTGGCGTTCTGGGTGAAGTTGGCCGACGGCACGACCGCCCCGGTCACGGCGTCGATGCGACCGCCGCCGGCATAGCTGAGCGAGGTGGTCTTGCGGTGCTGCAGGCCCGTCTCGAAGCGCGTGAAGAACGGCATGTCGACATCGTAGTCGAGGTCGATCTTGGCCATGTCCTCGGCGTTCTCGGCCTCGACGGGGCGGTACTGCACCGAGACCTGGGTGTAGGTCGAGGCGTTCTGCGGATCAAAACCGGTCGGGAAGGTGAAGTTGGGACGGCCAAACTCGTCCAGCTTCACCTTGATGCCGGGGATGTTGGCGTTGATGGCGATCTGGTTGGTGTCGTTGGTGGTCCAGCCCTTGGCCTGGGACAGGATGCCCTTGATCGTCAGGTTGTCGCCCCGATAGTTCAGGCCGGCGATCTTGTAGATCGTGTCCTGGAACTGCGAGAAGGCGCGCTGGCCCGAGCCGAAGATGTTGGCGGCGGCGGCGGGGGTCGAGCCGGAGGTCCACTCGATCAGGTTGTGACCCTTGTCGACCACGAAGGGCTGGGTCTGGTCGAAGCGCGACAGGGCCGTGAAGTCGACCGTGTAGTTGTAGTCGGTCAGGAAGTTGTCACGGCGATTGTACTGGCCCTCGAAATACACATCGAGCCTGTCGGTCACCTGGAACTGGATCGTCCCGTCGGCCGAAGCGCGCTTGTCGTGGCGGATCAGGATGCGGTTACGGGCCGGGACGCCGCCATTGTAGTCGTACCACTGCGACTGGCAGCTGGTGCGGTCGGCGGCGACGCTGAAGGCGGTCGTACAATCGGCCTGGTTGGCGATCGCCGCGAACCGCGAGTCGGTGCTGGTCACGGTCTTTTCGGCCGACTTGTCGAAGTCGAAGATCCGCTGCCACTGCGTGCCGCTGCGATAGTCCTGGCGGGTGTCGTTGTCGTCGAAGGTGATGTTGCCCAGGATGCCCAGGCGGCCGTTCAGGAACTTGGTGCCGGCCGTCAGGTTGAAGCGGCCGCGGGTCTTGCCGACCAGGTCCACCTTCTGCGCCGAGCCGGTGAAGGACAGCAGCGGGGCCTTCAGGTCCAGCGGCTTGCGGGTCTCGATATTGACCGTGCCGCCGATGCCGCCTTCGGTCATGTCGGCGGTGAAGCCCTTGTAGACGTCGATCGACTTGACCAGCTCGGCCGCCATTTCGCGGAAGTCGGCCCCGCGCGAGGTGGCGCCGCCGAACGTGGAGCCCATCACGCCGACGCCGTTGATCTCGATCCGGTTCAGGTCGGGCTCGACGCCGCGAATGCTGACCTGGGTGCCTTCGCCGAAGTCACGGGCCAGCTGCACGCCGGTGATGCGCGACAGCGCCTCGCCGATGTTCTTGTCGGGGAAGGAGGCGACGTCCTCGGCCACCAGGGAGTCGACGATCGTGCCGGCGCGCTTCTTGCGCTCGATGGCCGACTGCAGGCTGGCGCGGGTGCCGACGACGATCTCTTCGACCAGCGTGGCGTCCTCGCTCTTGGCGGCCGTCTGGGCCTGGGCGCCTTGGGCGGTGACCACCGCCAGGCTCAGGGCGATCCAGGACGTCGTCGTGACGGCGCGCAGACGCGCGGATGGTTTAGCTCGCATGGTGTCCCTCCCAGTTTTCTCTTCACGATCGACGCGTCCCTTTTGGAGACCCCCGGTCGTCGTGATTTTTCTCAGCCCGGCGCCGCCAGCGCCATTTGTCTTATAATTCCGCCGCGACCCTATCAGCGGCAGCTTACGACCAAAAACTAAGTGCCACATATTGAGATGTCAATGCATTTTGTGGGAAGACATATCGCCGGTTTCATGGTCTAGAAAGATCGCCAGGCCCCATCGTTGGCAAAACGACGGACCGGTGACGGCCAACCCCCTGTCCCAAAAGGGATTTGTCACGGCGGCCAGGTCATGCCTCCCGGCGCGCGGATCGGCGCCGGACCGGAAAAAAGTGTGACGGGATGGAAATGACGATGAGCAGCAAGGCCCGCATGACGGCGTGGCGGACGGGCTCCGCCCTGGCGATTTCAGCCGCCTTGAGTCTCTGCTCGGGCCTCTCGCCCGCCCTGGCCGACGGGCCGCCCGCCCGTCGCATGGAGCGACTGGATCGGGGCGTGGTCGCCGTCCGGGCCCTGGGCGGCGGCGTGCTGATCAGCTGGCGGCTGCTGGGCGACGATCCGGACGATGTCGCCTTCAATCTCTACCGGGGCGGCAAGCGGCTGAACGCCAGGCCGCTCAGGGGCGCGACCAACCAGGTCGATCCCAAGGGCAAGCCCGGCGACGCCTACAGCGTGCGCGCGGTTGTCGATGGAAAGGAACAGCCGGGCGACAAGGCCGTCGCGGCCTGGGCGCGGGGCTATCTTTCCATCCCGCTGCAACAGCCGCCGGGCGGGACCACGCCCTCGGGCGAGGCCTTCACCTACACCGCCAATGACGCCAGCGTCGGCGACCTGGACGGCGACGGGCGCTACGAGATCATCCTCAAGTGGGACCCGACCAACAGCAAGGACAACGCCTTTGCCGGCTATACCGGCCCCGTGATCCTCGACGCCTATACGCTGGAGGGCCAGCGGCTGTGGCGCATCGACATGGGCCGCAACATCCGGGCGGGCGCGCACTACACCCAGTTCCTGGTCTTTGACTTCGATGGCGACGGCCGGGCCGAGGTGGTCGCCCGCACCAGCGACGGCACGGTCGACGGCCGGGGCAAGGTGATCGGCGATCCTGACGCCGACTGGCGCGGAACGCAGGGCGAGGTCGTGCAGATGGACCGCACGGGCGCGGTCGTGAAGGCCGACGGCAGCAAGGTCGCGCCCCTGGTGGGCCGCATGCTGAAGGGCCCCGAGTTCCTGACCGTGTTCGACGGCCTGACCGGCGCCGCCCTGGCCAGCGCGCCTTATGCGCCGCCCCGCAATCCCGACACCGACGCGCCCACCGCCGAGCAGCAGACGGCGCTATGGGGCGACGGCTACGCCAATCGCTCCGACCGCTTCCTGGGCGGCGTGGCCTATCTGGACGGCGTCCATCCCAGCATCGTCATGGCGCGCGGCTACTACGCCCGCACCACCCTGGCGGCGTGGGACTGGCGCGGCGGCAAACTGACCCAGCGCTGGCTGTTCGACAGCAACACCGCGCCCGAGGGCTTCGGCGGCCAGGGCAACCACCAGCTCAGCGTCGCCGATGTCGACGCCGACGGCCGCGATGAGATCCTCTACGGCTCCATGGCCGTGGATGATGACGGCAAGGGCCTGTGGACCGCCAGGCTCTATCACGGCGACACCATGCACGTGTCGGACCTGGACCCCACCCGGCCGGGCCTCGAGAAGTTCGGCGTTCACGAGAGCCCAGGCAAGAACGGCGGGATCGGCGCGGCCATGCTGGACGCCCGCACCGGCCAGGTGCTGTGGACCACGCCCACCGACAAGGACACCGGCCGGGGCCTGGCCGCCGATATCGACCCGCGCTTCGCGGGCGCGGAAGCCTGGGGCAGCAATTCCGAAAACCTCTACACCGCCCAGGGCAAGGTCATCGAGGGCGTCAAGCATCCGCGCCAGACCAATTTCGCCGTCTGGTGGGACGGCGATCCGCTGCGCGAACTGCTCGACAAGAACCAGATCAG
Organism: Caulobacter sp.; assembly: GCF_965279145.1. Classification (NCBI taxonomy): domain Bacteria; kingdom Pseudomonadati; phylum Pseudomonadota; class Alphaproteobacteria; order Caulobacterales; family Caulobacteraceae; genus Caulobacter; species Caulobacter sp. The sequence goes on along the minus strand of NZ_OZ257139.1, from coordinate 2,731,526 downwards.
CAAGTGGGACTGGACGGCCGGCGAGGCCAGGCCCCTGCTGACCGCCGAGGGCATGACCTCAAACAACGGCACCAAGTCGACGCCCGCCCTGTCGGCCGACATCCTGGGCGACTGGCGCGAGGAGGTGATCTGGCGGGCCGAGGACAACCAGTCGCTGCGGATCTACGCCACGCCCTATCCGACCGATCTGCGCATCACCACCCTGATGCAGGATGCGGAATATCGGCTCAGCATCGCCTGGCAGAACGTGGCCTATAACCAGCCGCCGCACCCCGACTTCTTCCTCGGCGACGGCATGAAGCCCGCGCCCCGTCCAAACATCCGCACACGGTAAGTCGTCCGATGAAAGCTCCCCTGCTGTCCCTGCTGGCCCTGGCGGCCTTGGCCTTCGCTCCCGCCGCGCGCGCGCAGGACGTGATGACCCATCCGGCGGCGGGGGCGGCCGAACCGCCTCTGGAATGGATCGACAGGGACACCGGCCACCGGGTGGTGCGGCTGTCGCGCGAGGCCGGCAGCTCCAGCCTGTATTTCAACTTCAACGCCTATACGCCCAAGGGCGACAGGCTGGTGTTCTCGAGCCCGGGCGGCATCACCGTCATGGATCTGAAGACCCGGGCCCTGCGCAAAATTGTTGAAGGCAAGGTCCGGCTGCTGTTCGTCGGCCGCAAGACGGGCGCGGTCTATTACGAGAAGGCCGTGGGCGACGCGCCGAACGGCCCCAAGGTGGTCATGGCCATCGATCCCTACACCGGGACCACGCGGCAGGTGGCCACGCTGGATCGCGGCGGCCTGCAGACCCTCAATGCCGACGAGACCCTGCTGGCCGGCGTCGCGGTGCGCACCGACGTGCCGGTCCCGGCGGACGCGGCCCAGGCCCTGCCCCGCAATCCCGATGACGTCAAAGGCCCCGACGGTCGCGACCTGAGCTATGCCGAGGGCCGCGAGGTGCAACTGAATGCGCGCCTGGACAGCCGCATCCCGATGGAGATCTTCACGATCAACACCGTGACCGGCGAGCGCAGGATCGTGCATCAGGCCACCGACTGGCTGAACCACCTGCAGTTCTCGCCGACCGATCCGAACCTGCTGATGTTCTGCCACGAGGGCCCCTGGCACAAGGTCGACCGGCTATGGCTGGTGCGCACCGACAGGGCCGATGCTCCGGTCAAGATCCACACCCGCACCATGAACATGGAGATCGCCGGCCACGAGTGGTTCAGCGCCGACGGCAAGACGGTCTGGTATGATCTGCAGACCCCGCGCGGCGAGGACTTCTGGGTGGCCGGCTACGAGATCGCCACCGGCAAGCGCACCTGGCTGCACCTGGATCGCAACGCCTGGTCGGTGCACTTCAACAGCTCGCCGGACGGCAAGCTGTTCGCGGGCGACGGCGGCGACAGCGAGATGGTCGCCCACGCACCGGACGGCAAATGGCTGTACCTGATGCGCCCCCGGACGATCCCGGACGTGGCCGGCATCCACGCGCCGGGCTCGGAAACCCTGATCCAGCCGGGCGTGATCGACACCGAGAAGCTGGTGAACATGAAGGCCCACGACTATCGGCTGGAGCCGAACGTCAACTTCACCCCTGATCAGAAGTGGATCGTGTTCCGCTCCAACATGCACGGGGCCAGTCATGTGTATGCGGTGGAGCTGGCGAAGGCGGCTCAGTAAATCCTCCCCCTAGCGGGGGAGGCGGCCGAAGGCCGGAGGGGGAAGACCGCAATGACTCAGCAGCACTTCCCCCTCCGATCGCTTCGCGATCACCTCCCCCACTAGGGGGAGGATCTTTGTCTATGACGCCTCAGGGACAAGTAGGTCCGCCCAACCTCGCCTGCCCCGCGACCGAGGCCGGACGCACCGATTTCGACACCGGCAGGCCCAGGCCCTTCAGCCGGGTCGCCACCAGGGCGGCGGCCAGGCGGGCGCCCTGCTCGTTGATGTGGGTGTCGTCGCTGACCCCGTCGGGATAGCGGGCGACGTGGTCGTTGGGCGTGTAGAACAGGTACAGGCCACGCGACGCCAGCTGACCCCGCGCCTGCAGGGCGGCCATCATGTCGGCGTCCAGATCGACCAGCGGGACCTTCATCTCGGTCGCCACCTTTCGGACCGTCGCGGCATAGGGGCCGTGGGCGTCCTTCGGCTTGCCGCCTTCCCACATCCAGCGAGCGATGGGCGTGACCAGTACGGGACGCCCCCCGGCGGTCCGCACGTCGCCGACGAAGCGGCGCAGATTGACGTCATAGGCGCCGTTGGGATCGGTGAAGCGGATGATCTTCCTGGTGTCGGCGTCGTTGTGGCCAAACTGGATCAACACGGTGTCGCCGGGCTTCAGATCGGCCAGCAGCACCGACCACAGGCCCTCCTCGATGAAGGTCTTGGTCGAGCGGCCGCCGCGCGCCAGGTTCACCACCTCGACATTGGGGGTCAGCGAACACTTCAGCACCATGCCCCAGCCCATCTGCGGATAACGGTCTGGACCGTAGGACGCGGCCGTGGAGTCGCTGGCGATCACGATGCGCTGCACCGGCGAAGTCGTCTTGGCGGGCGCCGCGACCAGGGCCAGGGCCAGCAGGAAAGGCGCGATCACGACGTCAGCTCCGCCAGGATGGACCGATCGATCTGGTCGACCGAATTGACGCCGGTCAGGGCCATGGCCACGCGCATCTCCTTGTCGATCAGGTCGAGCAGCTGGGTGACTCCGGGGCCGCCGCGCGCCGCCAGGGCATAGACGAAGGCCCGGCCCAGCAGCACGCCCTTGGCGCCCAGGGCCAGCATCCGCACCACGTCGAGACCCGAGCGCACACCGCTGTCGGCCAGCACGGTCAGGCGGTCGCCCACGGCCTCGGCGATGGCCGGCAGGGCGCGGGCCGACGACAGCACGCCGTCCAGCTGACGTCCGCCATGGTTGGAGACCACGATCCCGTCGGCGCCGATGTCGGCGGCGGCTTTCGCGTCTTCCGGATCCAGCACGCCCTTGATGATCAGCGGGCCCTTCCAGAGGTCGCGGATCCATTCCAGGTCCTTCCACTGGATGGAGGGATCGAAATTGGCCCCCAGCCAGCCCATGAAGTCTTCCAGACCCGAGTTCTCGCCCAGCACCGGCGCGACATTGCCCAGGGTGTGGGGACGGCCCATCACGCCGACATCCCAGGCCCAGGCCGGTTTGGTCACGGCCTGTAGCAGCCGGCGGGCGGCGGCGTTGGGGCCACTCATGCCCGAATGGGCGTCGCGATAGCGCGCGCCGGGCACCGGCATGTCGACGGTGAAGACCAGGGCCGTGGCCCCGGCGTCGCGCGCGCGAACCAGCAGGTCGCGCATGAAGCCGCGATCGCGCAGCACATACAGCTGGAACCAGATCGGCGCGCTGGAGGCCTTAGACACTTCATCCACATCGCAGACCGAGACCGTCGACAGGCAGAACGGCACGCCCTTGGCGGCGGCGGCCTTGGCGGCCTGCACCTCGCCGCGCCGGGCGTACATGCCGGTCAGGCCGACGGGAGCCAGGGCCACCGGCAGGGCTTGCTTGACGCCAAACAGAGTGGTCGAGGGATCGACGCCCGAGACGTCCTTCAGCACCCGCTGGCGCAGCGACAGATCGGCGAGGTCGGAGACGTTGCGGGCCAGGGTCCGCTCGGCATAGGCGCCGCCGTCGATATAGTCGAACAGGAAGCGCGGCAGCTTGCGACGGGCCGCTTCGCGAAAGTCGGTAGTGGAAGAGACGATCATGCCTCTCTCCTTCTCAAGAGATGGGCCCTACTGGAAATTGGCGAAGGCGCCGCCGTCGGCCAGCACGGCCGCGCCGGTGACGTAGGACGCCATGTCGGAGGCCAGGAACACTACGATCCTGGCGATGTCTTCCGGCTCGCCCAGGCGGCCCAGCGGAATGCGGCCTTCCATGTAGCGGCGCTTGTCCAGGTCGGCGAGGTCATCCTTGTTGATGTCGGTGGCGATGGTGCCCGGCATCACCGAATTGCAGCGGATGCCGTGCTTGCCCAGCGCCACGGCGCAGGACTGCATCAGGCTGTGCACCCCCGCCTTGGTCGGCGTGTAGTGGGTCTGCATCTCGCCGCCCACCAGGGCGCTGATCGAGGAGATAGCCACCACCGCCCCGCCCCGGCCCTGCCTGACCATCTGGTTGGCGGCGGCCTGGACCATGAAATAGGCCCCGGTCATGTTGACCCCGACCGTTCGCTCATAGGTCTCGCGCGGCATGTCTAGAAAGGCGTGGAAGGGGCAGATGCCGGCGTTGCTGACGAACACGTCCAGCCCACCCAGTCCCGCCACCGCCGCCTCGATGAAGCGCGGAGCGTTATCGGGATCGGCCACATCGCCATCAAACACCACGGCCTTGCGGCCCAGGTCGCGGATGGCCTGGGCGACCTCCTCGGCGGCTTCGGGATCCTTGAAGACATTGAGAGCCACGTGCGCCCCCTGACGCGCGCACTCGATCGCCGTGGCCCGGCCGATGCCGCGCGAGGCGCCGGTGACGGCGACGATCCTGTCTTCAAGCAACATGGGTCCTCCGAAGCTCCTGTTCTCAGCGCGCGACGCGCTTACCGTTCCAGCCCAGGTCGCGGCCGATGGCGTTGGCGCCCTCGCGCACGTCATCCACCAGCGTGTTCATGCGTGCGTCGTCCATGTATTGGGCGGCGCCCGAGACGCTGATGGCCCCGACGATCTGGCCGGCGGCCCCGCGGATCGGCGCGGCCACGCAACGGATGCGATCCTCGTTCTCCTCGAGGTCGAAGGCCACCCCGCGCTTGGCGTAGCCGTGCATCCAGGCGATCCACTGCTCTTCGTCGGGCGCGCCGGGGGCCGGCGGACCTTCCAGGCGATAGAGTTCGCGCCAGCGCGCTTCGGTGTCGTCCAGCACCAGGGCCTTGCCCAGGCCGGTCGAGCGGATCGGCTGCCGATCGCCGACGCGCGAGCTGATATTGATGCGGCGACGCCCGGTCAGCTTGTCGAGATAGAGGGCGCGATCCTCGTCCAGGACGCCCAGGTGGATGGTGTCTTCCAGCTCGTCGAGCAGCTTTTCCAGATGCGGCCGGGCCACCCGCGGCAGGTCCATCTGCTGGCTGGCCAGATAGCCCAGTTCAAGCAGCTTGGAGCCCAGGCTGTAGCCCTCGCGCGGGGCCTGGGACAGCATCCGCCGTTCGACCAAGGCCGTCGCCAGACGGTGGGTGGTGCTGCGCGTCAGGCCCAGCTGCTTGGCCAGGGCCGGCAGGCCGATGGTTCCGGACTCGGCCACCACGTCAAGCAGGTCCAGCCCCCGGAACAGGGTCTGGCTGCCGCTGGGGCTCTTGGTCGCCGTGCTGTCGTCCGCCGCCACCGTTCCCGCTCCCCTTGACGCCTGTCGTTTCATTTTGTAGCACTCTCTCTCATATTGTGGAACGCGAGGCAAGCGATACGGACGGCGGCGGTCTCAAGCCCCGCACCCCGCGAACCCATAGCGTGTCATACGTTGTCTTAGGGAGGTAGGCGCGGCCAACTTGGCTTTCGCCGACGCATGCGGGGGCCGTCCTGGACCCGGCCGGCGCCTCCCCGTTCCCGGGGTCGCTGACGCGCCCCACCCGGTTGGAGCTTCGGTCTTCCATGGCGTTTCCGCTGATCAAGCATGTTCGGGCTTATGTGGTTCGCGGCGGCGGCGCCGACTATCACGACCAGGGCGCCGGTCACTGGATCGACGACCACATCGCCACCCCGATGTCGCGCTATCCCGAATATCGCCAGAGCCGCCAGAGCTTCGGCATCAATGTGCTGGGCACCCTGGTGGTCGAGATCGAGGCCGCCGACGGCACGATCGGTTTTGCGGTGACCACCGGCGGCGAACCGGCCGCCTATATCGTCGAGAAGCATCTGGCCCGCTTCCTGGAGGGACGCGACCCGACCGAGATCGAGAAGATCTGGGACCAGATGTATTTCTCCACCCAGTATTACGGCCGCAAGGGCCTGGTCGTGAACGCGCTGTCGGGCGTCGACCTGGCGCTGTGGGACCTGCTGGGCAAGCTGCGCGGCGAGCCGGTCTATCACCTGCTGGGCGGCAAGGTTCGCGACGAGCTGACCTTCTACGCCACCGGCGCGCGGCCCGACCTGGCCCAGAAGATGGGCTTCATCGGCGGCAAGATGCCCCTGCACCACGGCCCGGCCGAGGGCGAGGAAGGCCTGCGCAAGAATATCGAAGAACTGGCCACCATGCGCGAGCGCACGGGCGAGGACTTCTGGCTGATGTTCGACTGCTGGATGGCGCTGGACCTGAACTACGCCACCAGGCTGGCCCACAAGGCCCATGAGTATGGACTGAAGTGGATCGAGGAAGCCCTCAGCCCCGACGACTACTGGGGCTATCGCGACCTGAAGAAGGCCGCGCCTGCGGGCATGCTGGTCACCACCGGCGAGCACGAAGCCACCCGCTGGGGCTTCCGCATGCTGCTGGAGATGGAGTGCTGCGACATCATCCAGCCCGACGTGGGCTGGTGCGGCGGCATGACCGAGCTGGTCAAGATCTCAAACCTGGCCGACAGCCGGGGCGTGCTGTGCATCCCGCACGGCTCAAGCGTCTACAGCTACCACTTCGTGGTCACCCGCCATAACAGCCCGTTCGCCGAGTTCCTGATGATGGCGCCCAGGGCCGACGAGGTGGTCCCGATGTTCCACCCCCAGCTGATCGGCGAGCCCGTGCCGGTGAACGGCAAGCTGAAGCTTTCCGACGCCCCTGGCTTCGGCGTCGAACTCAATCGCGAGGTCGGTCTGCACCGGCCTTACGTCCGCTGATCCTGTTGAAAGCCTAGACCCATGAAGCTTCTCCGCTACGGCCCCAAGGGCGCCGAAAAGCCAGGCCTGCTCGACGCCGATGGTCGGATCCGCGACCTGTCGGGCCACGTGGCCGACATCACCGGCGCGCAGCTGTCGCCCGCCAGCCTCAAGGCGCTGGCCGCCATCGATCCCAAGTCGCTGCCGCTGGTCGAGGGCTCGCCCCGCTACGGCGTGCCGGTGAGCGGCGTTTCGAAGTTCATCGCCGTGGGCCTGAACTTCGCCGACCACGCCGCCGAGTCGAACCTGCCCATCCCCGAGGAGCCGGTGCTGTTCACCAAGGCCGTCAGCTGCCTGACCGGCCCGAACGATCCGGTGATGATCCCGCGCGGCTCGGAGAAGACAGACTGGGAAGTCGAGCTGGGCGTCGTGATTGGCTCGCGCGCCCGCTATGTCAGCGAAGACCGGGCCCTCGACCACGTGGCCGGCTACGTGCTGATCAACGACGTCTCCGAGCGCGCCTTCCAGATCGAGCGCGGCGGCACCTGGGACAAGGGCAAGGGTTGTGACACCTTCGGTCCGGTCGGTCCGTGGATCGTCACGTCGGACGAAGTCGGCGATCCCCAGGACCTGGCCATGTGGCTGGACGTCAACGGCCAGCGCAAGCAGGACGGCTCGTCCAGGACCATGATCTTCCCGATCAGCAAGCTGGTCTCCTACATCAGCGAGTTCATGACGCTGGAGCCGGGCGACCTGATCACCACCGGCACGCCGCCGGGCGTGGGCATGGGTCAGAAGCCCGTCGCCGTCTATCTGAAGGCTGGCGACCAGATCCATTTGGGCATCGAGAAGCTGGGCGAGCAGCGCCAGATCGTCGTGGCCTGGACGCAGGACGGCGGCGCGTGAGCACCCCCTATCTCGATCGTTTCGCCGGCCGCACGGCCGTCATCACCGGCGGAGCCTCGGGCCTGGGCCGGGCCGTCGCCGCGCGCATCGTCGCCGAGGGCGGCAAGGTCTCGCTGTGGGACCTGGACGCCGCCGCCCTGACGGAGGCCGTCGCCGAGGTCGGAGCCTCGCACAGCGCCGCCCTGGACGTCTCCGACCAGGCGGCTGTCGCGGCGGCCGCCAAGGACGCCAATACTGCCCTGGGCAAGATCGACATCCTGGTCGCGTCGGCCGGCATCACCGGGGCCACGGCGCCGGTGCACGAGTACCCGCTGGACAGCTGGCGCCGGGTGATCGACATCAACCTCAACGGCCTGTTCTACTGCTGCCGCGAAGTCACGCCGTTCATGATCCAGAACGGCTATGGCCGGATCGTCAATGTCGCCTCGGTGGCCGGCAAGGAAGGCAATCCCAACGCCAGCGCCTATTCGGCCAGCAAGGCCGGGGTGATCGGCCTGACCAAGTCGCTGGGCAAGGAGCTGGCCACCAAGGGCATCATCGCCAACGCCCTGACGCCCGCCACCTTCGAAAGCCCGATCCTGGAGCAGCTGCCCCAGAGCCAGGTCGACTACATGCGCGGCAAGATCCCGATGGGTCGCCTCGGCGAGATCCACGAGAGCGCCGCCATGGTGTGCTTCATGGCGTCGGAAGAGTGCAGCTTCACCACTGCGGCCACCTTCGACACCTCCGGCGGCCGGACCACCTTCTAGGGAGCGGGGGCGATGACGTACGCGGGTCCGATCGTCGATCCCCACATGCACCTGTGGGACCTGGAGCGGCATTACTATGCCTGGCTCCAGGACCGTCCGCTGCCGAACAATCCGGCCGGCGACATGACCTCGATCGCCTATCGCTCCTACGGGCTGGACGACTATCTGGCCGACACCGCCGGCTGGGCCATCGACCAGACCGTCCACGTCGAATGCGGCCTGCCGCCCAAGGATCAGCTGTCCGAGACCGACTGGCTGCAGGGCATCGCCGACACCCGGGGGATCATCGGCGGCATCGTCGCCGGCGCATGCCTGGACGACACCGGTGTCGAAGCCCTGCTGGAGGCCCAGGCCGCCCGGCCCGGCGTTCGCGGCGTGCGCCAGATCGTCAACTGGCACGCCGACCCAGCCAAGACCTACAGCGACCGCGACCTGTTGCTCGATCCGCACTGGCGCCGGGGCTACGCGCTGCTGGCCCGGCATGGCCTGTCGTTCGACCTGCAGGCCTATCCCTCGCAGTTCCCGGCCGCCGCCGCCCTGGCCGGCGACCATCCCGACATCCCGATGATCCTGAACCACGCGGGCATGCCGAGCGACCGCGACGAGGCGGGGCTGCGGGCCTGGCGCGACGGCCTGGCCCTGCTGGCCCAGCGCCCGAATGTCAGCTGCAAGATCTCGGGCCTGGCCATGGTCGACCGCGCCTGGACGGAGGCCAGCCTGCGGCCGTTCGTGCTGAAGGTCATCGACGCCTTCGGCCCCGAGCGCTGCATGTTCGCCAGCAACTTCCCGGTCGAGAAGGTTCACGGATCCTTCGACGACTTCTATCGCGCCTATGACGCCATCACCGCCGACTTCAGCGAGGTCGAGCGATCCCGGCTCTTCGCCGACACCGCCCGGCGGATCTACCGCCTGCCCCACTGACAACGACAAGAACAGGACCGGGAGGAAGACGATGAGCACGAACACGGAAAGCCGCCCCCTCGCCTTCCGCATGCAGCTGAGGCCCGGTGTCGCCGCCGAGTACGAGCGCCGCCACGACGAACTGTGGCCCGACCTGGCCGACGCCCTGCGCAAGGCCGGCATCCACGACTATTCGATCTTCCTGGACGAGCAGACCATGAGCCTGTTCGCCGTCCTGCGCCTGCGCCCCGACCACACCAAGGACGCCCTGCCGCTGGAGCCGGTGATGAAGCGCTGGTGGGATTTCATGGCCGACCTGATGGAGGTCCACCCGGATAACCGGCCCGTCGAGTGGCCGCTGAAGCCCGTCTTCTATTTCGAGGGATAGGCCGCAATGTCCCTGCCCTTCCGCGCCCTCGGCCTCGCCGCCGGCCTGTTCGCCACGACCGCGCCCGTTCAGTCCATGGGAGCCGAACCTCTGCGCTACACGATGACGGCGTTCACCAACGCCAGTCCGTCGAACATGAGCGTCTATGACTCGGCGGACGGCGCGCGGTTCACACTGAAGAAGCCCCTGGCCTATACGCCACCCAAGGGCCTGATCCGCGACCCCAGCGTGATGAAGCACACCGACGGCTGGTACTATGTGGCCTACACCACCGGCTGGAGCGGCAATACGATCGGCCTGGCGCGGTCAAAGGACCTGGCCGACTGGACCTTCCTGCGCGACGTCACCGTGGATGTGGCGGGCGCGACCAACAGCTGGGCGCCCGAATGGTTCGTCGATCAGGACGGATCGGTGAACCTGATCCTGTCGGTCTCGACCACCGGCCAGCAGGGCGCCTTCCAGCCTGTACGGATCACCGCCACCGACGCCTCGCTGGCGAGCTGGAGCGCGCCCAGGCCGCTGGCGGGGCTGGGCCCCAATTTCATCGACACCTTCGTGGTCAAGGAGGGCGGCCTCTACAACGCCTTCGCCAAGAACGAGACCAGCAAGTTCATCGAGCTGTGGAGCGCCCCGTCGCTGGACGGACCCTGGCAGGCCAGGGGAACGGGCGACTGGGCCGGCTGGGGCCGGTTCCTGGAAGGCCCCGCCCTGACACGCACGCCTGACGGCGCGTGGCGAATCTATTTCGACGAATACATGGCCAAGCGCTACTGGTCGTCGGACAGCAGGGACGGCTTCCGGACCTGGAGCAAGAAGGCCGAGCTGCCCGAACTTTCCGGAACGGTGCGCCACTTCACGGTGCTGAAGGAAGGCGGCGATCAGGCCCTCACGACCAAGCCGGCTGAAGCCCACAAGATCACTTGGGACAAGTATTCCCTGAAGGTCGACGGCGAGCGCGTCTTCTCGTGGGGCGGCGAGTTCCACCCCTTCCGCGTGCCCAGCCCGGACCTGTGGCGCGACATCCTGCAGAAGATGAAGGCCAGCGGCTACAACACCGTCGCCCTCTATTTCGACTGGGGCTACCACTCGCCCAAGCAGGGCGTCTACGACTTCAGCGGCGTGCGCGACATGGACCGCGTGCTGACCATGGCGAAAGAGGAAGGCCTCTACGTCATCACCCGCGCCGGGCCTTACGTGAACGCCGAGCTGACCCGGGGCGGCTTCCCCGGCTGGCTGGTCAACCAGCAGGCCCGCGCCCGCACCGACGCGCCAGAATACATCACCGCCGCCGACGAGTGGCTGACCCAGATCAACGCCGTCATCGCCCGCCACCAGCTGACCACCGGCCAGGGCACGGTGATCGCCCACCAGATCGAGAATGAGCTGGACGTCGTCGGCGCCCCGCAGCAGCGCTACATGCAGTGGCTGGCCGACAAGGCGAAGGCGGATGGGATCACCGTCCCGATCTTCCACAACGACAAGGGCCGCAACGGCTATTGGGTGCCCAAGGGCTCGAACGTGCCGGGCACGGTGGAAGGCCCCACTGACCTCTATGCCTTCGACGGCTATCCGGGCGGCAACTGCAAGGTAGACTCCACGCCTTCCAGCCCCGGCGTCGCGCCCGACTGGGGCATCCACGGCAATGGCGGCTCCAGAGGCGGCGCCTCGACCAGTCCCAATACGCCGGGCTTCCTGGCCGAGTTCGGCGGCGGCTGGTTCGACTATTGGGGCAGCAACGGCGACTATGACTGCACCGCGATCCATCGCGGCATCGGCTATCAGCGGGTGTTCTACGCCACCAACATCGCCAACGGCATCACGCTGCAAAGCTTCTACATGACCTATGGCGGGACCAGCTGGGGCTGGCTGCCCGCCCCGGTGGTGTTCACCTCTTATGACTACGGCTCGGCCATCGACGAGGCCCGCGGCCTGCGCGACAAGGCCCGGGTCATCAAGCAGATGGGCGAGTTCATCGCCGCCGTTCCCGACATCCGCCGCATGGACAAGGGCGAGGCCGTCACCCCGTCGAACGACAGGGTGAAGGTCTATCACAACACCAACGCCGAGACGGGCAGCCACCTCTATGTGGTGCTACACAATCCCAGCAGCGGCACGGGCGACGAGGCCTTCACCTTCAAGGTGAAGACCCGCGACGGCGAGTATGTGGTCGCCTCAAAGATCAAGGGCCAGGACAGCAAGATGCTGATGGCCAGCTATGATCTGGGCGGCCAGCGGCTGGTCTATTCGACGTCCGAGATCCAGACCCACCTGAAATGGAACGACGGCGACCTGGCCCTGCTCTATGGCCGGGCCGGCGAGGCGGGCGAGACGGTGCTGCGCTATGCCAGCGCGCCCAAGGTCGAGGTCATTGAGGGCGAGGTCGCCTCGACGTTCGACGCCGCCAAGGGCGACCTGAAGCTAGCCTACACACACAAGGGCCTGGCCCGCGTGCGCATCACCGGCGGCGGTCGCCCGCCCCTGACCCTGCTGCTGGCCGACGCCGAGACCGGCCAGACCTTCTGGCGGCGCGACGCCCTGTTGGTGCGTGGCCCGGGTCTGGTCCGTAGCGACGCCACAAAGGGCGGCGTGCTGTCCCTGACTGGCGACACCGAGACCGACAGCCCGCTGGAAGTGTTCGCGCCCAAGGCCGTAACGGCGGTCCGCTGGAACGAGGGCAAGGTCGCCGCGAAGACCACCGCCTCGGGCAGCCTGCTGGCAGACAGGGCCCTGGCCGGTCCGGCCGCGATCACCCTGCCCAACATCACCCAGCTGACCTGGAAGACCGCCCCCGGCTCGCCCGAGGCCGATCCGGCCTTTGACGACAGCGCCTGGCAAAGGACCGAAGGCCGCCGCAGCGCCTCGACCGTGCGCGGCCCCACGGGCCAGCCCGCCCTGGACATGAGCACCTATGGCTTCCACCAGGGCGACGTCTGGTATCGCGGCCGCTACACCGCCAAGGCTGGTATCGACACCCTGACCCTGCACTATGGCGCCGGCGGCGCGGGCATGCTGCAGGTGTGGCTGGACGGCAGGTTCCTGGGCCAGCACGAACTGGACGGCGGCCTGCCCCGCCCGATCACCACCGGCGTGGCTGCCTTCAAGCTGCCGCCAGAGGCGCAGGGGGCCGGCGAGCACCTGCTGTCGGTGATGGTGCGCAACAACGGCCATAACTGGGATCTGGACGCCGACGACCTCCACAAGGAGGCGCGCGGCCTGATCTCGGCCTCGCTGTCGGGCCCGGCCAGCTACAGCTTCGCGGTCCCGATCGCCTGGAAGATCCAGGGCAATCTGGGCGGCGAGGACATCCAGGATCCGGTGCGCGGCAACGCCAACACGGGCGGTCAGTTCGGCGAGCGGATGGGCTGGCACCTGCCGGGCTTCCCCGACGCGGCCTGGACCAAGGCCGACATGGCGGCGACCCAGCCCCATGCCGGCACGACCTGGTATCGCACCAGCTTCGACCTCGCTTTGCCCAAGGACCACGATGTCACCCTGGGCCTGACCATCGGTGATCCGGACAGACCCCGCTCGCCCGGTCGCTATCGGGTTCTGATCTTCGTCAATGGGTGGAACATGGGCCAGTTCATCGCCCATGTCGGTCCGCAGCGGACCTTCGTCCTGCCGACCGGGATCATCGATCTGCACGGCAAGAACACCCTCGCCCTGGCGGTGACCAGCGACGGCGCCCCCGACGACGCCCTGGAGACCGTGACGCTGGTGAATCTGCGTACGGTGCGTGGCGGCATCCCCGTCGCCAAGGTTTCCGCACCGGAGTATCGACCATGACCGAGCTTACCCGCAGAGGCGCTCTGGCCACCGCCGGCGCGGCCGCGCTCGCGGCCCTGACCAGCGGTCGCGCCAACGCCCAGGCCAGCCCCGACGGCCTGACGCTGTGGTATCCGGCCCCCGCCGACGCGTGGATCGAGGCCCTGCCCGTCGGCAACGGCCGGCTGGGCGGCATGGTGTTCGGCGGCGCCAGCACCGAGCGGATCCAGCTGAACGAGGACACCTTCTTCGGCGGCGGTCCCTATTCGAACGACAATCCCGAGGCCCTGGCCGCCCTGCCCGAGGTGCGCCGCCTGCTGTTCGCGGGCCAGTACAAAGCCGCCCAAGACCTGGCCAACGCCAAGATGATCGGCAAGCCCGCGTCGCTGCCGACCTACCAGACCCTGGGCGATCTGCTGATGGTGTTCCCCGCGCTGGACAACCACAGCGCCTATCGCCGCGAACTCGACCTGGACGGGGCGGTGGCCCGGACCCGCTTCAACGTGGGGTCCGCGCCGCACCTGCGCGAGGTGATCAGCTCGCCGGTGGACCAGGTGATCGCCGTGCGGCTCAGCGCTCCGCCCAAGGGCCGGATCACGGTGCAGGCCTCGCTGCAGACGCCGCAGAACGCCACCCTGACGGTGGATGGCCGCGACATCGTCATCAGCGGCCTCAGCCCGACCCAGGAAGGCGTCGAAGGTCGCCTGCCCTTCGCCATCCGTCTGCGCGCCATGTCCGCCGGCGGTTCGCTGAAGGTGAGCGAGGGCGGCATCTATGTGCGCGGCGCCGACGAGGCGGTGCTGCTGGTCGCGGCCGCGACCGGGTACAAGCGCTTCGACGACATCTCGGGCGACCCGGTGGCCATCACCAAGGGGCAGATCGACAGGGCCGCCGCCAAGAGCTGGACCCAACTGCTGGACGCCCATCAGGCCGAACACCGCAAGCTGTTCCGTCGCGTCGCGATCGACCTGGGGACCACCCCTGCCGCCGCCCAGCCGACCGAGCCGCGCATCGCCAGGTTCGCGTCCGAGGGCGACCCGGCCCTGGCCGCGCTCTATTTCCAGTACGGCCGCTACCTGCTGATCGCCAGCTCGCGCCCGGGGACCCAGCCAGCAAATCTGCAAGGCATCTGGAACGAGAAGACCAATCCCTCGTGGGGCAGCAAGTGGACCATCAACGTTAATACGGAGATGAACTACTGGCCGGCAGAGTCGACCAACCTGCCCGAACTGGTCGAGCCCCTGATCCGCATGGTCGAGGACCTGGCGATCACCGGCGCCCGCACCGCCAAGACCATGTACGGCGCGCGCGGCTGGGTGGCGCACCACAATACCGACCTGTGGCGGGTGACCGCGCCGGTCGACGGCGCGCCCTGGGGCCTGTGGCCGATGGGCGGGGTGTGGCTGCTTCAGAACCTGTGGGACCACTGGGACTATGGCCGTGACCCGGCCTATCTGAAGCGCCTTTATCCGCTTCTCAAAGGCTCGGCAGAGTTCTTCCTCGACTTTCTGGTCAAGGATCCGAAGTCCGGCTTCCTGGTCACCGCCCCGTCGATGTCGCCCGAGAACATCCACCATGACGGCGCCTCGACGGCGGCCGGGCCGACCATGGACAACCAGCTGCTGCGCGACCTGTTCGACCATGTCGGGCTGGCCGCCAAGACCCTGGGCGTCGACGCCGCCTTCGCCCGCAAGGCCGCCGCCGCCCGCGCCCAGCTGCCGCCCGACAAGGTCGGCGCCCAGGGCCAGCTTCAGGAGTGGCAGGAAGACTGGGACGCCGGCGCCCCCGACATCCACCACCGCCATGTCTCGCACCTGTATGGCCTGCATCCGTCCAGCCAGATCAATCCGGACGACACGCCGGCCCTGACCGCCGCCGCCCGGCGCACCCTGGAGATCCGGGGCGACGACGCCACCGGCTGGGGCCTGGGCTGGCGACTGAACCTGTGGGCCCGCCTGCGCGACGGCGAGCACGCCTATGCGATCCTCAAGCTGCTGCTGGCGCCCGCCCGCACCTATCCCAACCTGTTCGACGCCCATCCTCCGTTCCAGATCGACGGCAATTTCGGCGGGACGGCCGGCATCGCCGAGATGCTGGTTCAAAGCTATGGCGGCCGCGTCCTGCTGCTGCCCGCTCTGCCCAAGGCCTGGCCGACCGGCTCGGTGAAGGGCCTGCGCCTGCGCGGCGCGGCGGGGATCGACCTGTCGTGGAAGGACGGACGGCTCGACGCCGCCACCTTCACCGCCGACCAACCCGGCAGGCATCTGGTCCGCTACGGCGCGGCCAAGCTGCCCCTCGACCTTCAACCCGGGCGACCGGTGACGCTGCGCACGCGCGGCGACGCGCTCGTCCGAGTCTAGTTTTCCAAGGAGACTATCCCGTGCCCAATCTCGCACACGGCCTCGAGGCCAAGGACATCAAGGCCAGGATCGCCCTGTTGATCAGCAATCTGGTCGACATCCAGGACGAGACGGGCGAGTTCCTGCTGCGCCTGGACGACGGCCGGGTGATCGACACCAAAGGCTGGAACGACTGGGAGTGGACCCACGGCGTGGGCCTGTACGGCCTGTGGAAGCAGTACGAGATGTCGGGCGACGAGCGCGCCTTCGAGATCATGACCCAGTGGTTCGCCGACCGCTTCGAGGCCGGCACCCCGACCAAGAACATCAACACCGTCTCGCCGTTCCTGACCCTGGCCTATCTGTACGAGGCCACCGGCGACCACACCTATCTGCCCTACCTCGAAACCTGGGCCGACTACGTCATGTACGAGGGTCCGCGCACCGAGGAAGGCGGCTTCCAGCACATCGTCTTCAACAGCGAAAACCCGCAGCAGCTGTGGGACGACACGCTGATGATGAGCGTGCTGCCGCTGGCCAAGATCGGCCTGCTGCTGGACCGCGAAGACTTCGTGGAAGAGGCCAAGCGCCAGTTCATGGTGCACGTGAAGTACCTGGCCGACCGCAAGACCGGCATGTGGTTCCACGGCTGGACGTTCGAGGGCCGGCACAACTTCGCAGACGCCCTGTGGGCGCGCGGGAACTGCTGGGTGACGATCGCCATCCCGGAGTTCATCGAGCTTCTGGACCTGAAGCCCGGCGACGCCCTGCGCACCTTCCTGATCGACACGCTTGAAGCCCAGATCAAGGCCCTGGCCCGCTACCAGGATGACGCCACCGGCCTGTGGCACACCCTGGTCGACGACAAGACCTCCTACCTTGAAGCCTCGGCCACGGCGGGCTTCGCCTACGGCGTGCTGAAGGCCGTGCGCAAGCGCTATGTAGGCAAGGAATACCAGCACCTGGCGATCAAGGCGCTGAAGGGCGTGATCGCCAATATCGACGAGACCGGAGAGCTGCAGCAGGTGTCGTTCGGCACCCCGGTGTTCGACACCCAGCAGGGCTACAAGGACATCCCCCTGACCTCGATGCCCTACGGCCAGTCCTTGGCCCTGCTGGCGCTGGGCGAGTTCCAGCGGGCGTTCATCTAGAAACTCGTTTTTGCGATCGGATCGCCACCACCTCTTCCGTCTCCCCGGCGAAGGCCGGGGCCCAGATGACACCCACGAGCCACTCTGGATGGATCTGGATCCCGGCCTTCGCCGGGAAGACGGCGGTGGAGATTTTGGCTTCGGTGAGAACACCAGCCTAGCGGGGCGCTAGACCCCCGACACATTTGGGAAGAGACACGACCATGGCGACGCCGGAGACCCGCACACCCACCTGGATCAACTATTGGGGCTGGGGTTCCGGCGACATGCTGGGAGCCGGCGCGCAGGCCGTGATTACCGGCTGGCTGGCCTATTTCTTCATCACCTTCTGCGGGCTGTCGCCGGTCGAAACGGGGCTGATCCTGGGCCTGCCGCGCCTGTTGGAAGCCATCACCTGCCCGCTGATCGGCTATATCTCCGACAATCTGCGCCACACTTGGGTGGGTCGCCACATTGGCCGGCGCAAGATCTTCCTGATCATCACCATTCCGCTGCTGCCGGCCTTCGCCCTGATCTTCGTCAGCGGCCAGACCTTCACCTACTACCTGCTGACCTTCGTGTTCTTCGAGTTCGTCTACACGATGTTCCTGATCCCGTGGGAAACCCTCGCGGCGGAGATGACCAAGAAGTACGACGAGAAGGCCAAGTTCGCCGGCGCGCGGATGATGATCGCCCAGACCTCGGCGATCCTGGCCTCGTACCTGCCGACCCTGATCATCAACCAGCTGGGCGGCAAGGACTCGCCCGGCACCTTCCTGATCATGGCGGCGATCTTCGGCGGCCTGTTCAGCCTTGTGGTGCTGCTGGTGGTGCTGCTCAGCTGGGAGCGGCCCTATACCGAGGCCGAAAAGCTGATCCAGCCCGAGCCCATGGACTGGGCCAAGGCGGCGCTGATCCCGGTCAACATGTTCCGCGACCTGTTCTCGACCCTGCGCATCAAGGCCTTCCGCCAGCACCTGTCGCTCTATCTGGGCGGCTATATCAGCCAGGACATCTTCAACACCGCCTTCCCGCTGTTCGTGGCGACGGTGATGCTGGGGGCGACCCTGGTGATCTCGCAGCTGATGACGACGATGTATGTCGCCCAGCTGATCTCGGTGATGATCGCCGTCAATGTGGTGATCCGCACCGGGCCGGTGATGGCCTATCGCATCGCCATCAGCCTGGTCTGCTCGGCGCTGCTGCTGTTCCTGGCCTTCTATCTGATCAAGCCGGCCGGCTTCGCGGCGGGTCTGACGGCGCTGGGCGGCAACCTGTTTGGCGGCGGCGCGTCGCCGGCCGTGATGTTCTGGCTGTTCGTCCCGATCATCCTGGCGGGCCTAGGCCGCGGGACGCTGAACTTCGTGCCCTGGAGCGTCTACAACTATCTGCCCGACGTGGACGAGGCCGTGACCGGTCAGCGTCGCGAAGGCATCTTCGCGGGGGTGATGACCTTCGTGCGCAAGATCGCCCAGTCTGGCGCGATCGTGCTGACGACCTCCCTGATCGGCATGGGCGGCTTCGTCTCGGCGGCCAAGGGCCAGCCGATGCCCGAACAGGCGCCCGAAGCGGTTCGCGCTCTGGTGCTGGTGATGGTGGGCCTGCCGATCCTGGTCATGCTGGCCGGCATGGTCATCTCGTGGTCGTTCCGCCTCAACGCCCGGACCCACGCCGTGCTGATCCACGAGGTCGAACGCCTCCGCGCCGGCGAGACCCAGCCCGAGACCGCCGAGTCCCGGGCCATCGTCGAGAACCTGACCGGCTGGCCGTGGGAGCGCCTGTGGGGTCGGGGCTAGGTCTACACACTTGCCCCCACCGGGCTGCGCAGCCGTCCGCCCCCGTAGGGGGCGGATGACCGCTTCATCTTCCCCCTCCGGGGGAGGAGCGCCGCAGGCGCGGAGGGGGCTAGTGCCCGCCCCTACTTCAGATCCAGCACCACCACCGACTTGGCCGGCAGGGTGACGGTCAGCGCGCCCTTGCTCAACACCGCGCCCGTGAAGGCCGCCGGCTTGACCTGATCGGGCTTGTCGAAGGTGTTGATGGTGTTCATGGCCGGAGCGGTCAGCACCTGGCCGGAAACGGTCTTGGCCGCCATCCCCGCCAGCTCGGCGGTCAGGGTCACCGGCTTGTTCGGGTCCAGATTGACCAGCGCCACGTGGACCACGCCGGCCGCATCGCGCGCCGCCGACGCCGTCACGCCCGGCACGCTCTTGCCGCCGAACGCATAGTCCGGCGCGGTGACCTTGATCGGCAGCGAGGTGGCGTCCTGGAACGGCCGGTACATCAGATAGGTGTAGTAGGTGGGCGTCCGGACCATCTTCTCCTTGTCGGTCAGGATCATCGCCTGCAGCACATTGACCATCTGGGCGATGTTGCTCATCCGCACCCGGTCGGCATGCTGATGGAAGATGTTCAGATTGATCGCCGCCACCAGCGCGTCGCGAAGACTGTTCTGCTGGTAGAGGAAGCCGGTGTTGGTGCCCGGCTCGACGTCGTACCAGGTGCCCCATTCGTCGACGAGCAGGCCGATCCGCTTCTTGGGATCGTACTTGTCCATGATCGCCGAATGCTTGGTGACCATCTCTTCCATCTTCAGGGTGTTGGCCAGGGTCGAGAACCACTGGTCCTCGCCAAACTGTGTCGCAGAGCCCTTCTTGTCCCACTTGCCGGTGGGCAGGGTGTAATAATGAATGCTGTAGCCGTCCATGGACTTGGCGGCTGTCGACAGCATCACCTCGGTCCAGTTGTAGTCGGCGTCGCTGGCCCCGCTGGCGATCTTGCGGGTGCGGCGATCCCCGGGCGTCTTGATGAAGGTGCTGTAGTGGCGGAACAGGTCGGAATAGTATTCCGGCCGCATGCCGCCGCCGCATCCCCAGGTCTCGTTGCCGACCGCGAACCAGTCGACCATCCACGGCTTGTCGCGGCCGTTCTTGCGGCGCTCCTGGGCCAGGGTCGAGCCGCTGTCCGAGGTCATGTACTCGATCCAGTCGGCGCTCTCCTGCGGCGTGCCGGTGCCGACATTGCCGTTCACATAGGTCTGGGCGCCGATCATCTCGGCGAAGTTCATGAATTCGTGGGTGCCGAAGGCGTTGTTCTCGTCGACACCGCCCCAGTTGGTGTTGACCCGCACGGGCCGCTTGTCGCGCGGGCCGATGCCTTCGCGCCAGTGATACTCGTCGGCGAAGCAGCCGCCGGGCCAGCGCACCAGCGGCACCTTCAGCTCCTTCAGCGCCGCGACCACGTCGTTGCGATAGCCGTTGGTGTTGGGGATCTTGCTGTCTTCCCCCACCCAGACGCCTTCATAGACCCCGCGACCCAGATGCTCGGCGAACTGGCCATAGATGTTGCGGTCGATCTTGGCGCCGGGCTGGTCGGCGTGGAGCACGAAGCTCTGGGCCAGGGCCAGGCCCGGGACGCTCAGGGCGATGGCCGCGGCCATGCCGGAGGTGGCGGCAAGCAGGCTGCGAAGGGTCATGGAAGGTCTCCGGTCAGGGATTGAACATGCTCCAGCCGCAGGGGCGGCCGGGCGTCGGGGGTCAGGGTTTCAAGATGCACGCCGGTCAGGCGCAGGCCGTCCACATGGCGCGCCCACAGGCCAAAGGCCGGGGTGACGCCGAACATGCTGGGTTCGGGATAGGCGTCGGCCAGATCGCCCGGACGCCGCGCGGCGTCCTCGACCGTGCCGCCGCCGCGATAGCTGAGGCGGATATTGTCCAGCGTCACGTCCTGGATCGGATGACCCGGCAGGCCCGCGAGGATCGCCGCGAAATCGGGACGCACGTCGGTGGCCTCGACGTCGCGAATGACGATCCGGCGCATGACGCCCACGCCCGTCCCCGCCGGTCCGCGCCGGCGGTCGCCGATCCGCAGGAAGATCGGCGCCGTGGTCACCTCGCTCAGGATCAGGCGCTCGACGGTGACATCCTCCATCACCCCGCCGTCGACCACTTCCAGCGCCAGGCCGCGGGAGCGCTCGAACGCGCAATCGCGGATGTGGATGTTGCGGAAGCCGCCGCTGCTTTCGGTGCCCAGCTTGATGCGGCCCGTCACCCCGTCCTGGTCGGGCGCGATCGTCTGGGTGCGTCCCGGCGGACCGTGCAGGGTGGTGCCCAGGTCATAGCCGCTGACCAGACAGTCGGCGATCTCGACATCCTCGGTGAACCTCGGCTGTCCAAGCGCCCGGGAGCTCTTGAGCACGATGGCGTCGTCATTGGGCGTGTTGACCCGGCAGCCGGCGATCCGCACGCCCTTGCAGCTGTCGATGTCGATCCCGTCGCGGTCGGTGTCGATCCGCAGATTCTGGAGGGTCAGATCCTGGCACCCCGTCGCCAGGATCGCGAAGTGACCGCCCTTGAGGATCGTGAAGTCGCGAAGAACCACGCCCCGACAGGTCTTCAGGCCGATGGCCTTGTTGCCCTGCCCGACCATGGCGGCGCGATCGGGGACCAGCACCGCCATCTCGGCGTCGGACAGACCCGCCATGCTGAGCGGAAATTCGCCGGACTGGGCCGTCCAGCGCGAGCCGGGGCCTTCGCGGGTCAAGCCCGCGCCGTCGATCAGGCCTGGACCGTCGATGGCTACGTCCTCGACGCCCTCACCCCAGATCAGGCTGTTGCGCCAGTGGCTGTGGCCGAAGTCCTGATAGAGATCGTGCGGATTGGGCTCGGGCGGATCATAGGCGCCGGGGTGCATGGCCGGATCGGCCGCGACGATCACCGCCCCCTCTTCCAGTGTCAGATGCACGCCGCTGAGCAGCCGGATCGAGAAGCACAGATAGCGCCCCGCCGGAACGATCAGCCGTCCGCCAGCGGAGATCGCCGCGTTCAAGGCCGCCGTATCGAGGCTCGCGCCATCGCCCCGCGCGCCGAAATCCCGGACGTTCAGGGCAGGCCGGGTCACGCGTAGAGACCGTGACGGCGAAGGAAGGCGTCCAGCATCCCCGGCCAGGGCATCGGCGCGCCGTCGGGGCCCTTGAGGCCAAAGCCGTGACCGCCCTTTTCGAAGAGATGCAGTTCGGTGGCGACGCCCCTGGCGCGCAGGGCCTGGAACATCAGCAGCGAGTTATCCACAGGCACAACCTTGTCGTCGATGGCGGCGGCGATGAAGGTCGG
The DNA here is from genome assembly GCF_965279145.1 of Caulobacter sp. Taxonomy (NCBI): domain Bacteria; kingdom Pseudomonadati; phylum Pseudomonadota; class Alphaproteobacteria; order Caulobacterales; family Caulobacteraceae; genus Caulobacter; species Caulobacter sp. The sequence continues at coordinate 2,709,485 of NZ_OZ257139.1, read as the reverse complement.
CGGCGTCTGGGCGGTGACGTCCAGCTCGGCGGAGATCGCCCTGCGCTGGGCGTCGGTGGGGTTGGGTCCGAGCAGTTCCTTCAGCGACGCGCCGTGAGCCGATGGCAAGGTCCCGGTGATCACCGGATAGAACAGGCCCGCCGCCATCGGGCGCGAGGACAGGGTGTCGACGGCGTCGACCGGCGCATAGGCGGGGATGGCCGAGCGGGCAGCCAGGCGCGCGGCGAGGTGGCCGCCGGCCGAGAAGCCCACGACGCCGACGCGCGCGGGGTCCAGTCCCAGCTCCCCGGCCCGGCTACGGATGATCCGCATGGCGCGCTGGGCGTCCTGCAGGGCCACATCGGGTCCCGCCGCCCAGCCGTCGGCCGGCAGGCGGTAGGTCATGACGAAGGCGGTGATCCCCTGCTCGGCGATCCAGGCGTCGATCGGCCCGCCGGCCTTGCTGACCGCCACCCGCTTGTAGCCGCCGCCCGGGATCATCAGCAGCGCCGCGCCGTTCGGCTTGGCCGGCCGGCGCATCATCAGCACCGGGCGGGTGATGTTGAGAAAGGCGGTGTCGTTGGGATCGCCGCCCGGCGTGCGCAGGATGGTCTGCTCGGTGACCGTGACCTTCCCGCCGCCGGGAGCGGGACCGGGCCACAGGTCCTGGATTTCCAGGCCGCGCGCGCTGGCGAGGCCGGGCGTGAGCGAAACCGCGCCCCCCAGGGCCAGCAGGGCCCGGCGGTCGAGGTGAAGATCAGTTGCCACGGGGCGCCACCGAGCTGCGGGCCAGGCTTTCAGGCAGGACGAAGGCGTCCGGCGGCGTCGGCCTGGCGGGGTCGAAGGGAGACACATCGGCGGCCAGGCTCCTGGCCAGCGGCAGGCCCGAGACGCGGATCGCCTCGGCCACGCAGCGGGCCAGTTGGTAGGCGCCGTAGTTATTGTGGTGGGTGGCGTCCTTGCCGCCGTCGTTGAACGCCTTCCAGGCCTGGTCCGGACCCAGGGCTTCGTAGAAGGCCGCGCTCATGGCGTGCAGGTCGATCAGGGTCACGCCGGTCTCGCGCGCCACGGCGCGGACGGCGTCGGGATAGTCGCCCAGCGTGTTGACGATCTTGCCGGCCGCATCGAACTTGCGCCGGTGCATCGAGGTCACCAGCACCGGGGTCGCCCCCCGCCGACGCGCCTCGCCGATATAGACCTTCAGATAGTCGCGATAGGTGGTCGCCGCCTCGGCATAGGTCTGGGGCCAATTGGCCTTCTGATCGTTGTGGCCGAACTGGATGAACAGATAGTCGCCCGGCTTCATGGCGCTCAGCAGCTTGTCCAGCCGCCGCTCGACCAGGAACGCCTTGAGGGTCTCGCCGGACTCGGCGTGGTTGGCGATCGACACCTCGGGCTTGAAGAAGCGCGGCAGCATCTGGCCCCAGCCGGCGGCGGGCTCGTAGCGCTGATCGGTCACCGTGGAGTCGCCGGCCAGGAACACCGTCGGCACGGTCACGGGCTCGACCTTCAGCCGCGCCAGGCGCGGAGCCGGGCCACAGAACTCCAGGGTCAGCCTGTCGTCCCAGTCATAGGACCCGACCTCGCGCGCGTTCAGTTGCACGCCCGCCGCGCCCGGCGCGTTGGCCGGCGGCGGCGTCATGGCGGGATGGCGGACGTTGACGATGAAGGTCCGCGAGACCACCTCACCCTTCCTGGTGACGCCCCTCTCGACCATCAGCCGGCGGGACTCGGCCTTGATCGTCACATCGCCCGGCGCGCCGGCGTCGCCCAGGTCGACGGTGACGCGGTAGTCGCCCTCGGGAACAGCCACCGAGAACAGGAAGGTCGGCGAAGCTTCCGCGCCCACGGGCCGGGGCTCGAATCCAAAGCCAGCCTCGGTGGAATAGGCCCGGGTCGCCGCCACCGAGACATGCCCCTCGGCGGGCGGGCCCGGGCGGAAGTCAAAAGCCCAGCGGGGTGTCCCGGCCGCGAACGCGCCGACGACAGGCCCCAGGGTCAGACCCATCACGAGACTCCTCCGGTCGAGGCTCATTCGCGCTTCCTCACCTTCGACCTGCCGATCACGTGTCGACTTTGTCTGGACGTCGAGCTTGGCCGCGCCGCTATATACTCATACAATTAGCAAGCGGCAGGGGTGACGACAAGGCGGTTTCATAATTCGGAATAAAGTCCCATTTTATGAGAGACTTCAAATCGCTTTGCCCGCCTCATTTGTAGTATAATACGGCCAGACACAAGCTTGGGAAGAAACGCATCGTGAGCATCATCAGGGTCGGGATCGTCGGCGTCGGCAAGATCGCCAGGGACCAGCATCTCCCCGCGATCGCGGCCGATCCCGGCCTGGAGCTGGCGGCCGTGGCCAGCCGCAGCAAGCCCGATGTGGGCGTCCCGGCCTTTGAATCGCTGGAGGAGATGCTGGAGCGCGGCCCCGCGCTGGACGCCATCGCCCTGTGCACGCCGCCCCAGGTGCGCCGCGAGACGGCGATCACCGCCCTGCGGGCCGGCAAGCACGTCTTCCTGGAAAAGCCCCCCGGCGCGACCGTCGGCGAGGTCGGCGATCTTTCCGCCCTGGCCGCCGAGAAGAACGTCACCCTGTTCGCCAGTTGGCACTCGCGCTTCGCCGCCGGCGTGCCGACCGCCAAGACCTGGCTGGCCACCCGCAAGATCCGCAATGTCGACATCCAGTGGCGCGAGGACGTTCGCCGCTGGCACCCCGGCCAGACCTGGATCTGGGAAGCCGGCGGCCTGGGCGTGTTCGACCCCGGCATCAACGCCCTGTCGATCCTGACCGAGATCATGCCCCGCGAGGTGTTCGTCACCGACGCTCGGCTCCAAGTGCCGGAAAACGTCCAGTCGCCCGTCGCCGCGCACCTGACCATGACCGATATCGAAGACACCCCGATCACCGCCGACTTCGACTTCCTGCAGACCGGCCCGCAGACCTGGGACATCACGGTCACGGCCGAAGACGGAACCTTGCGGCTGTCAAGCGGCGGGGCCCGTATCGAGATCGACGGTCAGCCGGTAGTCCAGGCGGCCGATGACGAATATCCGGGGCTTTACAAGCGGTTCGGCGAGCTGATCCGGGCGGGCCGGTCCGAGGCCGACGTGCGCCCCCTGGCGCTGGTGGCCGATGCGTTTCTGGTCGGGACGCGGGAGCTGGTCGAGGCGTTTGTGGAGTAGGCGTCAGGACGACTCGCCCCCTCCGCGCTGCGCGCTCCTCCCCCGTAGGGGGAAGATGGTTCATCCGCCCCCTACGGGGGCGGACGACCGCGAAGCGGTCAGGTGGGGGCAAGTGAGTCGCTCTAGTTCACCTGCCGCGTCCGCCCTTCCCAGTACGGCGCGCGCAGTTCCCGCCGCAGGATCTTCCCGGACGGGTTCCTCGGCAGAACGTCAATGAAGTCCACGCTCTTGGGCGCCTTGAACGCCGCGATCCGGGTGCGGGCGAACGCGATGATGTCGTCGGGATCGGCGACCGCGCCCGGCTTCAGGGCGACCACCGCCTTGACCGCCTCGCCCCACTTTTCATCCGGCACGCCGATCACCGCCACCTCGGCCACGGACGGGTGGCCGTAGACGGCGCTTTCCACCTCGGCGGGATAGATGTTCTCGCCGCCCGAGATGATCATGTCCTTCACCCGGTCGTGGATGAACAGATAGCCGTCCTCGTCCAGATAGCCGGCGTCGCCGGTCCGCAGCCAGCCGTCGGCGTCGACCGTGGCGGCGGTGGCGGCGTCCAGCTTCCAGTAGCCGGCCATGTTCGAGGGCGAGCGCGTGGCGATCTCGCCCACCGTGTTGGGCGGCAGGCTGTTTCCGGCCTCGTCGATCACCTTCAGCTCGACGCCGGGCAGCGGCAGGCCGGCCGAGCGCATCCGGGCGTTACCCGCCGGATCGTGATCCTCGGGCGGCAGATAGACGATGGTGCCGGTGGTCTCGGTCATGCCGTACTGCTGGCAGAAGCCGCAGCCGAAAATCTCGATGCACTCGCGCAGCAGGTCCAGGGGGATCGGCGCGGCGCCATAGAGGATGTGGGTCAGGCGCGAATAGTCGACCTCGCGCGCCCGGGGCAGACGCACCACGATCTGCAGCGCGGCCGGCACCATGAACATCTTGGAGATGCGGTCCTTCTCGATGAAGTCCAGCACCTTGAAGGGATCGAACTCGCGGGCCACCACGCCCTTGGCGCCGTTCAGCAGCCCCACCAGACCCCAGCCGGATCCGCCGATATGGGCCACCGGCATGGCCACCAGGCTGACGTCGTCGGGACCCCACTGGTTCCAGTCCATGGGGGTCTCGGCGTTTCTGCGGCGCAGGTTCAGCAGGTTGTCGTGCATCAGCATCGCCCCCTTGGGCCGCCCCGTGGTGCCCGAGGTGTAGAGCTGGATGGCGATGTCGCGCGGGGTGATCGCGATGCGCGGATCGGTGTCGGGCTGGGCGTCGCGCCAGGCCTCGAAGGTGCGGTGCGCGTCGCCCGCGACGGGCTCCATGACGATCACCTCGGGACGCCAGGCCAGTTCGGCGGCGACGGTCTCGATCTGATCGACCAGTTCGGGGCCCACGAAGACGATCCGCGCGTCGCTGTCGCCGACGATATAGGCCACCTCCGGCGGGGCCAGTCGCCAGCCGATCGGCGCGGTGACCACCCCGGCCTTGGCCGCGCCGAACAGCAGCTCGAAATAGAGGTCGCTGTTCTTGCCGACATAGGCGATCCGGTCGCCGGTCTTGAGGCCCGCGGCCAGCAGGGCGTTGGCGACCTGGTTGGTCTTGCGATCGAAGCCGGCGAAGGTGGTGTCGCGCCCCTCGAAGCTGAGCGCCACGGCGTCTGGCCGAACCTCGGCGTGGTAGCGGGCGACGTCGCCCAGGGTCGGCATGCGGTCAAAGTCGATGGCAGACATGTCGCCCGGATCTCCCTGGCCCGAGGCGCGGCGCGTGAATCCGCCGCTTCCGCTCAGGTCAAACAGATGTTGGGGCGCCCTTCCGCATACGTAAAGGCGTGCCGTTGGGGCAGGCGCTTCACAAAATCCCCGATGGTCAGAACCAGGCGCGAATTCCGAGGACCAGGCGGGTCTCGCCGGCGCGCTCGCCCGCCGCGCGGACCCTGTCGGCGTCGTCGCCAAATGTTCGGTGGCGAAGCACGCCGACATAGGGCGCGAGCTCACGCCGGATCTCGTAGCGCAGGCGCAGGCCCAGTTCGGCGTCGCTCCCCGCCTCGGCCAGATTGGTCTCGACCTTCGACTGCAGGATCAGCCGGCCGGTCAGGCGCAGATCGTGCGACGCCTCGACGCGCGCCGACAGGTCGCCGCGATCCGACAGGAAGGCGGTCGCCTTGGTCTCGATCCAGTAGGGCGCGACGCCCTCCACGCCAAGGGCGGCATAGGTGCGGCCCTTCGGCTCGAGATCGGCGCGAACCCCCGCCTGCAGGTCGAAATAGGGCCCGATGGGCCTGGCGTAGAGACCCTGCAGTTCGGCGGTGTCCCAGCCGGCGCCGTCGACATGCTCGCCCCGGGCCTTGACCACGCCCTTGGCGGAGTCGTCGCCGAACCAGGCCTCGCCCTCGAAGGCCGCGGCATCAGAGCCCTTGCCCGAGCGCCATTCGGCCTGGTCGAACAGGACCATGCCATAGGTCCCGCCGCCGTGTTCCCGCCGCAGGACCGCCCTCGCCGACGCCATCTGGGCAGGGCTGTAGAACCGCTCGGCCGCGTGATCGGTCGGCGCCGGCGGCGCGACCGTCGCGGCCTGAACTGGCGGCGTCATCGCCGACATGTCGTGACCCGCGTGCGGGTCGACCGGAGCCATCTGTTCGACCGGAGCCGGCGGCGGCGGCGCGGCGTGGTCATGCTGAGCCAGGGCCAGCGCCATCAACAGGGCCGCGCTCATGCCGAGGCTCCGTCAAGGGGCCGAACCGTGACGACATTGAACATGCCCGCGTGCATGTGCAGCAGCATGTGACAGTGAAAGGCCCAGTCGCCAGGCTCGTCGGCGGTCAGGTCGAAGGCGACCTTGCCGCCGGGGGCGACATTGACCGTGTGCTTGCGCGGATGGTGACCGTCATGGCCGTTGACCACCTCGAAGAAGTGGCCGTGCAGGTGGATCGGGTGGGCCATCATCGAGTCATTGACCAGCAGCACCCGCACCCGCTCGTTCCTCTGGAACGCGATGGGTTTCTTCAGCGGGCCAAAGGCCTCGCCGTCGAAGGCCCACATGAAGCGCTCCATGTTGCCCGTCAGGTGGATCTCGACAGTGCGGCCGGGCGGTCTGGTATCCGGATTGGCGTCGAGCGCGATCAGATCCGTATAGACCAGCACCTTGTGGCCGACGTCCTCCAGCCCCTGCGGCGGCTCGCCCAACCGGTCCGCCGGCATGGGGGTGATGCTCTGAACGCCGGGGCCCAGCTTCACGGTCGGCGGCGCGTTGGCGGGGTCGCGCATGTCCATGCTCATGCCGGACATGTCCATGCCCCCCATGTCCATGCCCATGTCCTTCATCGTCGCCAGGGGCCGGGCGCGGAGCGGCGGGACCGGCGCGCTCATGCCCGGGCGCGGCGCCAGGGTTGCGCGGGCCAGGCCCGAACGGTCGGCGGCCTCGGCCACCAGGGTGAAGGCGCGGTCGTCGACGGGCCGCACGATGACGTCATAGGTCTCGGCCGGCGCGATCTGGAATTCCTCGACACCGACCGGCTGGACGTTCTGGCCATCGGCCGACACCACGGTCATCGACAGGCCCGGTACGCGGACATTGAAGGTCGTCATGCCGCCGGCGTTGACGAAGCGCAGCCGCACCCGCTCGCCCGGCGTGAACAGGCCGGTCCAGTTGTCGCCGGGGCCGTGGCCATTGATCAGATAGGTGTAGGCCGAGCCGGTGACGTCGAGAATGTCGGTCGGATCCATCCGCATCCTCGACCATTCCAGGCGGTCCTTCAGCGACTGGTCGCGACCGGCCAGCAGTCCGGCCACGGTCTGTTTCTGGTCGTTGAAATAGCCGGCCTGGGCCTTCAGCTTCCGCATGATCTGGTGCGGATGCAGGAAACTGTAGTCCGACAGCACCACCACGTGCTCGCGATCGTATGGCGCGGCCTCGAGCGTCGCCGGATCGATGACGATGGGGCCATAGACGCCCATCTGCTCCTGCAGGCCCGAGTGGCTGTGATACCAGTAGGTCCCGGACTGACGGACCTTGAAGTCGTAGACGAAGGTCTCGCCCGGCTTGATCCCGGGGAAGCTGACACCCGGCACGCCGTCGAACTGGAACGGCACCAACAGGCCGTGCCAGTGGATAGAGGTGTCCTCGTCCAGCGTATTGGTCACCGAAAGGCGAACCCTCTGCCCTTCCTTCAGGCGGATCAGCGGACCGGGAACCGTCCCGTTGACGGCCATCGCGTGCCCGGCCTTGCCATCCAGGCTTAACGCCGCATGACCGATGGTGAGAGCGATCTCCTCGCCGCTCAGGGTCGCGGGCTGACGCCGGTCCGAGGCGCGCGCCCAGGCGGGCAGCAGGCCGGCAAGTCCGGCGGTCGCCCCGGCGACGAGCATCTGGCGGCGATCAAGGGCCTGCATCCTGGTCATTCTCCACGTGGCGCTGGAACGCTGACGCGCCCCGTCTCCACACGCACGGACAGTTGGGATATCACCTGCGCCATGTCCAGAAGCACACCCGCCACCCTAGCCCTGGCCAAGGCCGGGGTCTCGTTCGAGCTGCTCACATATGACTACGACCCCGGCTCCGAAAGGGTCGGACTGCAGGCCGCCGAGGCGCTGGGCGAGGATCCCGCCCGGGTGCTCAAGACCCTGGTCGTCCTGCTCGACGGCAAACCGGCCTGCGTGGTGCTGCCGTCCGACAGGGAAGTGAGCATGAAGAAGCTGGCCGCCGCCCTGGGCGGCAAGTCGGCGGGCATGATGCCCGTCCCGGACGCCGAAAGGATCACGGGCTACAAGGTCGGCGGCGTCAGCCCGTTTGGCCAGAAGAAGCGGATGCCCACCGCGGTCGAGGAAGCCGCCCTGGCCCAGCCCTATGTATTCGTGAACGGAGGACAGCGCGGCCTGCAGATGCGCCTGGCCCCCGCCGACCTGGTCTCGGCCCTGGGGGCGAAGGCGGCCTCGATCATCGCCTGAACGGGGTCGCTTGAAATCCCGCGCGCTTCTCGCCTATAAGCCCCGCTCCCGTCCTGGTGCGGTTGGGTAGCTCAGATGGTTAGAGCGGTGGATTCATAACCCACAGGTCGGCGGTTCGATCCCGCCTCCAACCACCAGGACGGATTTCCCGCTCGCCCTGATTGTCCGCCGCCCGGATCGCGGCGTTGCGCGGCTCACATTGCCCCTCGGTAATTTGCTTTTGGCGGCGGTTTGCGGTCTTCTCAAGGGAGTTCGCGGAGGGGACCGTCGATGACGCACCGCAAGACCAGCGCCGTTCTCGCCCTGGCGATGATCGCCTGCCTGTCGGGCGCCCCAGCCAATGCCATCGCCCTGGCCTCCCCGCTCGCCGACGCCCCCCGCACCCCGCAGCAGGCCGTCAAGCGACTGGGCCAGCCTTCGGTGCGCGAGCCCCTGCCCGGCGGCGGCCAGCGCCTGCGCTGGGTCAGCGTCGACGCCAGCGCCCTGTCGATCCTGCGCCTGACCACGCTGGAGTACGACGCCAGCGGCCGCCTTACCTCCAGCGACAGCCGTCGGTTGATGAGCCCGCTGGCCTCGGGCAAGGGCGTCTAGTCGCTTCCGCCCGGCCCGAACCGCGCCACCAGATCATAGGCCTCGCCGGGAAACACCTGCCGCACGCGGGTGACATGCTCGTCGCCGCGCCAGGTGCGGCGGTCGACCACCAGGCAGGCCGCGCCTTCGTCCAGATCCAGCAGAGCGGCCACCTGGGCGTCGGCGTTGACCGCGCTGATCCGGCTCTCGGCCTCGGTCCAGGCGACGTGTTCCAGCAGCCAGCCGCCCGGCGGATTGACCGCCAGATCCGCGCTCGCGGCGGCGGGCGCGGCCTTCAGGCTGATCAGGCGCCGCTCCAGAGCGAAGGGCCGGCCGCCGGCGTCGTGGACGCCCTCCAGCTCCAGAAGCGCGTCGCCGGCCGCCAACTCAAGCTCCTCGGCCGCGTCAAGACGGGCCGCGCGCACCGTGCTGGACAGCAGGCGGAAGCCATAGGCGTCGCCCCGCGCCAGGATCGCCGACTGGATGTCGGGGATGTTCAGCACCGGCGCGCGCACCCTGGGCCGGGCCACGAACGAGCCGGCTCGCTTGCGCCGCACGATCAACCCGGCCTCGACCAGGGCGGACATGGCCTTGCCCACCGTCATCCGGGCGCAGCCATACTGGGCCATCAGCTCGGTCTCGAACGGCACGCGATGCCCCGGAGGCCACTCGCCCGAGCGGATGCGATCCTCGATGTCGCCTCGGATGCGCTGGTGCAGCGACACGGGTTTGCTCACGCCAGACCTCTCCCAGGGGGCGGCCGCTGGACACGCGGGGCCGCCCTCAATATGTCTATACATATTAGGACGGGTCACAAGCGGTCCAGTCTCCGTTGAAGGGTCTCCAGGCCATGGTCGTGCTGCATCCGGGCGAGGTGTTCCTCGTCGAATGGAAAAAGGTCTATCGCGGCGCCCCGGCCCGACTGCCCGACGCCGCCTGGCCCGTGATCGAGGCCAGCGCCAAGGCCGTGGAGCGCATCCTGGCCAAGGGCGAGCCGGTCTACGGCATCAACACTGGCTTTGGAAAACTGGCCAGCGTGCGGATCGGCGACGCGGATCTGGAGACGCTCCAGCGCAACATCGTCCTGTCGCACGCGGCCGGCACGGGCGAGCCGTCGCCGGTTGCAGTGATCCGCCTGATGATGGCCCTGAAGCTGGCCAGCCTGGCGCAGGGCGCGTCCGGCGTCAGGGCGGAGACCGCCAGACTGCTGGAAGCCATGCTGGTCCAAGGCCTGACGCCGGTGATCCCCTGCCAGGGCTCGGTCGGCGCCTCGGGCGATCTGGCCCCGCTGGCCCACATGGCCGCCGCCATGATCGGGGTCGGCGAGATCTTCGTCGACGGCGCCCGCCTCCCCGCCGCCCAAGCCCTGGCCGAGGCCGGGCTGGAGCCGCTGGTGCTGGGGCCCAAGGAAGGGCTGGCCCTGCTGAACGGCACCCAGTTCTCGACCGCCAACGCCCTGGCCGGACTGTTCGAGGCCGAGCTGCTGTTCCAGTCGGCCCTGGTCACCGGGGCGCTGTCGACCGAGGCGGCCAAGGGCTCGGACACGCCTTTCGATCCGCGCATCCACCTGCTGCGTCGCCACGCGGGCCAGATAGAGACCGCCGCCGCCCTGCGAACCCTGATGGCCGGCTCGGCCATCCGCGCCTCGCACCTGAAGGAGGACGAGCGGGTGCAGGATCCCTACTGCCTGCGCTGCCAGCCGCAGGTGATGGGCGCCGCCCTCGACATCCTGCGCCAGGCCGCCAACACCCTGGCGCTGGAGGCCAACGGGGTCTCCGACAATCCGCTGATCTTCGCCGATACGGACGAGGCCCTGTCGGGCGGCAATTTCCACGCCGAGCCGGTGGCCTTCGCCGCCGACATCATCGCCCTGGCGGTCTGCGAGATCGGCTCGATCGCCGAGCGCCGCATCGCCATGCTGGTCGACCCCGCCCTGTCTGGCCTGCCCGCCTTCCTGACGCCCCGGCCGGGCCTGAACTCCGGCTTCATGATCCCGCAGGTCACCGCCGCGGCCCTGGTGTCGGAGAACAAGCAGAAGGCCTATCCGGCCAGCGTCGACTCCATCCCCACCTCGGCCAATCAGGAAGACCATGTCTCGATGGCCGCCCATGGCGCGCGGCGTCTGCTGGCCATGGTCGACAGCGCCACGGCGGTGATCGGCATCGAGCTGCTGGCCGCCGTCCAGGGCTGCGACTTCCACGCGCCGCTCCGGTCCAGCGAGGTGCTGGAGGCGGTGCGGGGCCTGGTCCGCAAGCAGGTGCCGCACCTGGACGAGGACCGGCATTTCCACCCCGACATGGAAGCCGCCAACCGGCTGGTCCGCTCGGGCGCGGTGATCGCGGCGACCAGCGATCTGCCGGGCGTGACCTGAACGTCCGAGCGTTCTATTTCCCCTCCAGCATCTTCGCCGCCTGCGCCGCGCTGAGTTTGCCGGTGTCGCGGTCCACCGCGTAGTTGGCCGCCTGCATGGTCTTGACGTCGATGGTCCCGCCCAGCGGCGCCAGGGCCGAGACCAGCCGCCGGTCCCCCGCCCGCTTGGGCGAGACCAGGATCACGGCGTCATAGGGCGGCAGGGCTCCCTTGGGGTCGCCCAGCAGGATCAGGTCATCGGCCGCGATCCGCCCATCGCTGGAGAAGGCCGAGATCACGTCGGCCTCGCCCGAACCCAGGGCGCGATACATGAAGGTCGGCTGGAACTGGCGTCTGGCCTTGAAGCTCAGGCCATAGGCGCTCTCGACGCTCTTCCATTCGGGACGCGAGAAGAATTCCAGGTCGCCGCCCATGGTCAGGCCCGAGCCCTTGGCGGCCAGATCGGCCAGGGTCTTGATCCCCAGACGCTGGGCCGTGTCACGCCGCATGGCCAGGGCGTAGGCGTTCTCGAAGCCCAGCGGGGCCAGCAGCACGACGCCGTCGCGAGTCTTGAGACCGGTCCGCAGCTGGTCCAGCACCGCCTGGCGGCCGGGATTGTCCTTGCGGCCCAGCACATTGGCCCAGAGGGTGCCGGAATAGTCGACATAGGCGTCGATCTCGCCGGCCGCCAGGGCGCGATAGGCCACGGCCGAGCCAAGATTGATCTTGCGTTCGACCCGCGCGCCCCGGGCCTCCAGCCGGCCGGCCATCAGCTCGGCCAGCACATATTGCTCGGAGAAGTTCTTGGCCCCGATCACATAGCTGGCCTGACCCGTGCTCAGGGCGGCTCCGGCCAAGGGCGCGAGCGCGGCGATCAGGCCGGCGGCCAGACCCGCGACACCGGCCATCCAGCGCCCCCGCTGGCGCCGCCCGACGCCGCTTTCGATCAGGCCCAGCAACTGATCGACGACCATGGCCAGCGCCGCCGAGGCCGCGCAGCCGACCAGCACCGCCACCCAGTCCTCGGTCTGCAGGCCCGAGAAGATGTAGTCGCCCAGCGAGGTCTGGCCGACAGGCGTCGAGAGGGTGGCCGCGCCGATGGTCCATACCGCCGCCGTCCGCACCCCGGCCATGATCACCGGCAGGGCGATCGGCAGCTCCACCCGCCACAGCCGCTGGCGGTCGGTCATGCCCACGCCGCGCGCCGCCTCGACCACGGCGGGATCCACACCGCCCAGACCCGCCGCCGTGTTCCGCAGGATCGGCAGCATCGAATAAAGGGTCAGGGCCAGCAGCGACGGCAGAAAACCCAGGGCTGAAAAGCCATGGCCCAGCACCCTCACCGAAAGCCCCGACAGCAGCAGCAGCAGCGGGAAGAACAGGGCCAGCAGGGCCAGGCTGGGAATGGTCTGCACCAGTCCCGCCAGCGACAGCGAGATCCAGCGCAGTCGGGGGTTGCGGGCCGCCAGCACGCCCAGCGGCAGGGCGATCAGCAGGCCAAGAGCGAGGGCGGCGGCTGACAGGGCCACGTGCCAGCCCAGCCGCTCGGGTAGCAGGGCCAGGGCCTGATGCAGGCGGTCATCCATGGGCGAGCCTCGCCAGCTTCTCGGCCTGCCGGCGCGGGGCGTCGATCAGGTCGGCGACGCGCGGATCGGCATGGGTCCGAGTCAGCAGGGCCGCGGGCGTATCGTCGGCGATGATCGCGCCAGAGGCCATGACCACGATCCGGTCGGCCAGCAGCAGGGCTTCGCCGACATCGTGGGTGACCATCACCGTGGTCAGGCCCAGGGTCTCGTGCAGGCGGCGCACGTCGTCGGCCAGAGCGACGCGGGTCACCGGATCCAGCGCCCCGAACGGCTCGTCCATCAGCAGGATCGACGGCTCCGCCGCCAGGGCCCGGGCAACGCCCACCCTCTGGCGCTGTCCGCCAGACAGGGCGGCCGGCAGGCGCGGGGCGATGTCGCGCGGCAGGTCGACCAGATCCAGCAGGGTCTCGACCCGCGCGGCGATCCGCTCGGCCGGCCAGTCCAGCAGGCTGGGGGTGATCCCGATGTTCTGGGCCACGGTCATGTGGGGAAACAGGCCCACCTCCTGGAAGACATAGCCGATGCGGCGGCGCAGGGCCGGGCCCGGCTGGCCAGCCACATCCTGGCCGTCGATCAGCACCCGCCCGGTGGTCGGCGCGATCAGGGCGTTGATGGTCTTGAGCAGGGTGGTCTTGCCGGCCCCCGATCCGCCGACCAGGGCCACGAACTGCCCCCCGGCGATGCTCAGGCTGGCGTCGCGCAGCACCGGCGCGCCGCCATAGATCTTGCCGATCCGGTCGAGGGTGATGGCGGTCATGCGGTCTCCGACGGCGCGGCCCCTACCCTGGCCCGGATCGCGGCGGACGCAAAGCCCGGGTGCGACAAGGCGGCGCGCGGCGAATGTCGCACTGGTTGGGAACCGACTCGATCTCGATCCTGTTGAAGTTAATCGGAGATCACAGATGGCCACGTCCCTGCACCCGGCCCCGTTCGACGCCCGCGGCAAGCGCCGCCGCGACGGCAATCAATGGCCGCTGGGCCTGAGCGTCTTCGTGATGGTCGTGGCCAACGCGGTGCTGTGGACCAGCATCTATGCGATCACCCATGGCCTGCTGGCGGTGGATCAGCGGTTCTTCGCGGGGTTCTAGTCGGGCCACTTGCCCCCTACGGGCTGCTTCGCAGGTCAGGTGGGGGCAAGTCTGGCGGACACGGCTTCGCCGCCTCGCGCGGAAACCGCCGAGTTAATGGGAAGGGTCGCGGAGCGTCCGGGCCTCGCCCGGATGATTGTGTTTCTAAGTACCGTTTCGACGAAGACGAACGCTCCGCGTGATCGTTATCCCTCTGGCCGGGGCGCGCGGGTCTGGTTCAACCCTTCACCCCCATCCGGGCGCTCCTCCTCGCGACGGACCCAGCCCTCAAGCTGCAGCCACGCCGATTCCGGAGGACCCGGAACGTACCTTCGGACGGGCGGAGGCTTTGGCCTTCCTCCGATGGACAGATTTACGTCCCCTGTCCTCTCAACCCGCTCGATCACCCCCAGGAGCCCATCAGGTCGCCGGCCGACGCCCCTTCCCTTGCTCCTGGGTGAGATTGATTATGCGGGCGATTTGAACGCGGAGGATTGGCGCGATCAACTATTTTACAAGCGATTGATCGGACTGGAGTTTGGTCCGGAAAGAACGGGGATGAAAAGCCGCCGATCCCCGTTCTCGCCGGCCTGAAAAGCCCGGAGACGGGGATCGGCGGCTTCATCTCAAAGGGCGGTCACCGCGTCAGCGTGAACGCGATCATGCCCAGAGTCAGCAGGAGCGCGGCGAACAGGGCGCTCTCCAGCCAGGTCACCTGCAGGCCTGGTTTCTTCGTACGTTGCATATCATCACCCACCAGATTTTCGAATGCGCGCTGCGCCGCGCGAGATCCCCCAAGGATAACGACGTTAGGCGAGTGAACTTAACGTCAGGTTTCCGTCCGCAACGTTTGCGCGAGTGAAGACGGGTGGCTTTCAGACCTCGAGCCCCCCAGATGCTTGTCATCCCGAACGGCGTAGCCAATCCGCTGCGCCCGGATGACAAGAGCTTGCTGTTTGTTGGAACAGCCCTTTCGCCCAAGAAGGCGAGCTAACCCTTTATCTGACGGAGAGACGATCGCCGGCGTGGACAGGTCTCTCAAGGACGACGCGCACGCGTCGCCGCGCTGCGGCGGCCCGAATGGCCGTCCTTGACAGACCTGTCCACGCCGGCACGCTTGGCCTCCATGAGATGAAGGGCTTGGTGCGACGCGGGGCGCGTCGGCTTCCCCATGGGGCCATGAATTGGATACTCCGTCGAAGGTTGAGTCATCCCATGATCGAAATTGAAAACACTGGCGGATCAAAGATACGGCGAGCATTGGTGGCTGATGCGCTCGCCGTACACACGGTGCTGCTGGCCGCCAAGAACGACATCCCTCTGAAGGAAAATTTCGCTGACGCTGCGCACCAAGATTGGGTCAGAGGCCAATGCAGACAAAAAAATGTTTGGCTAGACGATCGCGCTGGAGACATCGCCGGCGTGATGGTGATGCGCGCCAACGAGATTTTCTATCTTGTTGTCGCAACGCGGTTCAGGAGGCAAGGCGTAGGTAGGGCGCTTATCCGTCATGCCCTTGATTACATTCGACGCAAACGTTGGCGGGGCGCAAAAGCCCGCATTCGGACCGCAAATGCCCCAATCGTCCGGTTGCTCGCATCCGAGGGCTTCAGGCCCCATCCCATTCTTGCCGCATCAGAGCCAGGCTGGGAGGTCTATACTTGGGGGGATGTTGGATGAAGTCTCGCCGGAACGGCTATCGCCCGAACCGCCGGCCGGAGCCCTGCCCTAGATCGGCATCCGCATGATCTCTTGATAGGCCGAGATGACCTGGTCGCGCACGGCCATCACCGTTTCCAGGCTGGCTTCGGCCGAGGAGATGGCCGTGACCACGTCGACCAGTTCGGCCTTGCCGGCCACCTGCTGGGCGACCTTGTGTTCGGCGTTCTTCGAGGCGGCCGTGACGTCGTTCATGGTCGACTTCAGCAGGTCGCCGAAATTGATCCCGCCCTTGGCGGTCTCTCCCCCGCCGATCGAGCCGATATTGCCGACCGACATGGCGCCTTGCGAGGCGTAGGCCTTGGCGGCGGCGAGCGCGGTGATCATGGGTCAGCCCTTACTTGCGCAGGATGTCGAGGGTGCGCGATTCCATGGCGCGCGCCGTCTCGATGACGTTGAGGTTGGCCTCGTAGGCGCGTTGCGCCTCTTTCATGTCCAGCGCCTCGACCAGCGAATTGACGTTGGGCAGCTTGACATAGCCCTTGGCGTCGGCGGCCGGGTTGCCGGGATCGTATTCGGAGCGGAAGTCGCTCTGGTCGCCCTCGGCGCGCACCATCTGCACGCCCTCGGCGCCCTGCACCCGGGTGGGCGCGAACACCGGAACCTGGCGGCGATAGGGATCGCCGCCGGCGGTGCGCGCGGTCGAATTGGCGTTGGCCAGGTTCTCGGCGATGACCCGCATGCGCCCCTGCTGGGCGCGCAGGGCCGAGGCCGCCACGGCCATGGTCGCCATCGACTGGGACTTGATCTCGGGCATGGCCTTCGTCCTCAGCTATTGGGCCTGCGCGACGCCATGCGCAGCAGGGAAAGGGACTTCTGGTAGAAGGTGATCGCCGCGTCATAGTTCATGCGCGCGTCGGTCATCTTGATCATCTGGTCCTCGAGCGTGACCGCGTTGCCGTCGAGGGTGACCTCCGAATCCGCGCCGGTCGTCGAGCGCCAGGCGCTGGGCGCGTTGGACGGGGCCATGTGGGTGGCCGAGGTGGCCATCATCTGGACGCCGCCGGGCGGAACCGCGCGGCCGCCCCGATAGGGCGCGCCCGCGCCGGCGCCCTGGTTCATCAGCGAGGCCTGGAAGCTGTAGGCCTTCAGGTCGCGCGGCTGATAGCCGGGGGTGTCGGCGTTGGCCACGTTCTGGGCGATCAGCTTCTGCCGGTCGGACAGATAGCCCAGCCGGCTCTTGAGCATGCCAAAGAGGGGAATGTCATCGGGACCCATGGCGATCATGGTGAAGAAACAGGGTTAATCCGGCATTAAGAAGCGTCAGGCACACCAGTGTTGGCGGGGCATTTGCCTGCGCCATCTTGTCTCGTCTCCAGCACCCTCCAGGCGCCATGCCCATCGTCGAATTCATTCGCGCCGTCGCGGCCCTGGGCGTCACGCTGGGCCTGATCGGTCTGGCGGCCTACGCCCTGCGGCGCTTTGGCCCCGACGCCCTGACGCGGATGGTCCACGCCCGGCAGGTGCGCCGCCTGCGGGTGGTCGAGAGCCTGGCCCTGGACCCCACCCGCCGCCTGGTGATCTTCAGCCTGGACGGCGAGGAGCGCCTGATGCTGCTGGGCGAGGGCAAGCTGCTGGACTGGGGCCCCAAGGCGGCCGCCCCCGCCCCCGTCACGACCCCCGCCCCCCTTCCCGCCGTATCCGCTCCGGAGCCCGTGGTCTGATGCGCGACCTCTTCAAATCCATCACGGGAGCCCGCGCCGAGGACCTGCGCCGCGCCGCCGTGATCTCGGTGCTGGCGGCCTTCGCCACGGCGGTGCTGCCGGCCGCAGCCCTGGCCCAGTCGGCGATCAATGTGAACCTGGGCACCGGCGCGGGCCTGTCGGAACGCGTCGTGCAGATGGTCGGCCTGCTTACCGTGCTGTCGCTGGCCCCGTCGATCGTGATCATGACCACCTCGTTCGTGCGGATCGTGGTGGTGCTGGGCCTGCTGCGCACCGCCATCGGCGTGCAGCAGAGCCCGCCCAACCCGGTCATCATCAGCCTGGCCCTGTTCCTGACCGCCATCGTCATGGGGCCGACGTTCGAGCGGTCCTACGACTTGGGCGTCAAGCCGCTGCTGGACCACCAGATGGAGCTGCCCGAGGCGTTCGAGGCCGCCGGCGGGCCGGTGAAGGCCTTCATGCTCAAGCAGGTGGACCGCGAGGACCTGGCCCTGTTCGTGCGCCTGTCGAAGATTCCCAAGCCCAAGACCGCCCAGGACACCCCGTTGAAGGTGGTGACCCCGGCGTTCATGATCTCGGAGCTGAAGCGCGCCTTCGAGATCGGCTTCCTGCTGTTCATCCCGTTCCTGGTCATCGACCTGGTGGTGGCCAGCGTGCTGATGAGCATGGGCATGATGATGCTGCCGCCGGCGACGATCAGCCTGCCGTTCAAGCTGATCTTCTTCGTGCTGGTCGATGGCTGGCGACTCGTCGCAGGAAGCCTCGTTGAAAGTTTCCAGCGTGGGGCTGGGGGATAAAGGTCAGGCCATGAGCGTTTTCGTCCTGGGGTCCATCAATCTGGACGCTGTCGCGCGGGTCGATGATCTGCCGCGTCCCGGCGAGACCGTGGCCGGGCTGTCGCTGGAGCTGTTTCCCGGCGGCAAGGGCGCCAACCAGGCGGTGGCGGCCGCCCGCATGAACGCGCCGACCCGCCTGATGGGCGCGGTGGGCAAGGACGACAGCGGCCCCAGCCTGAAGGCCAAGCTCGCCGGTTATGGCGTGCAGGTGGCCGACGTTCTGGAACTGGCCAACCTGCCCACCGGCCAGGCCCATGTCTGGGTCGGGTCCAGCGGCGAGAACATGATTGTCGTCACCGGCGGGGCCAATACCGCGATCACGCCGCAGCATGTGACCGCCACCCCGCTGGAGGGCCAGCGCGTGCTGCTCAGCCAGCTGGAATCGCCGGCCCAGGCCATCGAGGCCCTGTTCCGGGCCGGCGCCGCCAAGGGCGCGCTGCGCATCCTCAACGCCGCCCCGGCCCTGCCCCAGGGCGCGGCGCTGTTCCCGCTGACCGACATCCTGATCCTCAACCAGACCGAACTGGCGACCTACGCCAAACTCGACGTCGAGCCGGTGCTGCTGGAAGAGGTGTCGCGCGCCTCGCGCAAGCTGATGAGCCGCCCCGACCAGACCGTGATCGTCACCCTGGGCGCGTCGGGCGTGGCCTGCGTGCGACGCGACGAGGCCTTCCTGATCGAGGGCCGCAAGGTCAAGGCGCTGGACACCACCGGGGCCGGCGACTGTTTCTGCGGCGCCCTGGCGGCCTGCCTGTCGATCAACATGGACCTGCGCGAGGCGGTCGAGATGGCCAACGCCGCCGCCGCCCTGTCGGTGCAGAAGGCCGGCGCCGCGCCGTCCATGCCCAGCAAGCGCGAGGTCGAGGCGTTTCTGGAGGGGTAGTTTAGGCGGCCCGAATGCCGCTGAAGCCGTGTTCCGACGACTGCGAGCCCATAACCGCGTCATAGCCCAGGATCATGTCGACATCCTTGCCGTTGGTGGCCAGCGGCAGGCGCAGCCACAGGATCGACATGTGGGGCGCGCCGCGCCAGGCCATGCTGTGGACGCCCACGCCCGGACGGCGGCCATCGACCACCTTGTCCAGTTCCTTGCGCCAGTAGTCGGCGGCGGCGGTGTTGTAGACGTCCGACAGGCGCTTGCCGGTGATCTCGCGGCCATAGACGCCATAAAGGCCGGTGCCGGCCAGGCGCAGACGATAGTCGCGCGGCTCGTTGACCACATCGATCAGGCTGACGGTGGGCAGCATCCGCTTGATGCCGAGCGGGTTCAGGTCCGCACGCGCCGGGAGGGCTGCCCCCCGTCGGAGTGACGCCCAATAGGCGAACATCTCCTGGTGAGCGCGGGCCGCCGTGGCCGATGCGCTCAGCTGCGCGTTCATCTTCAGATTCCTTAACAAGCCGTTGGAATCACGACGATTCACTATCGCTTAAGGATCGAATCGCGGGCAAGCGAAAATCGCATCGCTCAACAAGATTCCGCCAGAGAGTCAATCAACAAGCGAAACGCCCGCCACCGGATTCGGATGACGGGCGCCGCCGGCCTTCAGGCCGCCGGGACGGCAAGCGCTTGATCAGACTCGGCTATTTGCCCTTGCGCGGCGGCTTGCGGCCGCCCTGGCCCAGGCCCATCTGCTTGGCCAGCTCGGACCGCGCCTTGGCGTAGTTCGGAGCGACCATCGGATAGTCCTTCGGCAGATTCCACTTCTCGCGGTATTCCTCGGGGCTCATGTCGTACTTGGTCCGCAGGTGGCGCTTGAGCGACTTGAACTTGCGGCCGTCTTCCAGACAGACCAGATGGTCGGGCGCGATCGAGCGCTTGACCGGCACGGCCGGCTCGCGGGGCGCGGGCGCCTCGGCCTCGGCCGGACCGCCGATGGCGGCCAGGGATCGATGCACCTGCCGGATCAGCGCGGGCAGATCTGCGGTCGTCACGGTATTGTTGCCGACATAGGCGGAAACAATACCCGCCGTCATCTCGATGAGGTCGGATTGATCATCCATGGTGCTGTGGCCCGTCGTTATTCTGTTTTTTGTGTTCTTAACCTGATTCCAAAACCAGTCGCCGGGTGGATAGCCAGATTATCCGAGACCGGCAATATCGGTAAGTTCAGCGGCAGATCAGCCGGCCGTGCTTGAGCGCCAATGGAGGTCGAGTTCCTCCAGTTTGGCCGATCGCTCGCCCAATGCGTTCAGTGATATTTGATCTATCGGCCAAAATCGCGCGAAAGCGCTAGCATCGCGGCGCGCTGGGGCACCGAATATTCGTCCACCGCCGCCTCGTCGCCCTCGCGGATGGCCTTCAGCAGCGCGGGCGTCATCGCCGACGATAGCGACCAGTTCCAGTAGCGCAGCACGGTCTGGGCCCGATCGACGGCGATCATGTCGAACACCGCCAGCACGCGGTCCAGCGCCGGCGCCACGGCGCCGGTCGAGTCGGTCTCGGGCCGGCGCAGCCCGCGCCACAGCGCCCGCACCGCCGCGCGCGGCAGGCCGGTGGCCTTGCACAGGATGGCCAGGGGCTCGCCGCCAGGATCGGTGAAGATCTTAGCGCCGGTCATCGGCTTGAGGCCGGACAGATAGGAGATCTCCTCGGCGATATCGCGGGTCATGCCGTTCTGGGCGGCGGCGATCGCGTCGTCGAGGCTGTCGAACGGGCTCTTGGCGATGGCGGCGCGGTTGCGCTGCCGCCGCTCGATGAACTGCAGGGCCTTGCGCGACATCGGGTCCTGCCAGCCCTCGTCCGAGGCCACGGCGAAGAGGTCTCCCACGGCGTCCTGCAGGATCTCGCGCGAGACAGCGAAGCGCTGGAGGATCTGCTTGCGGGCGTCGGCGTCGGTCCACCAGAACATCACATAGGCGTGGCTGGGCCGCAGCTCGGCGCGGCGCAGCAACAGCGGGATCAGGCGCGGGTTGTCACGCGTCATCGCCACCATGCTCTCGATGGTCTGATGGCCAAAGCGCACCAGTTCATTACGCAGCAGGGCCTCGACCACCGGCGCTTCGCCGGCCTCGACCAGGGCGTCGGCGACCATCTCGCCCACGCCGCGGCGCAGGGCGATCATCCGGCGGTGCTCCATCGTCGCGTTGCGGGCGCAGTCGATCAGGTCGGCGTCGCCCAGGGTCGAGGAATTCTCGAGCAGCGCCCGCGACACCGAAAGCTCGTCGCGCAGCATCAGTCGCACCAGCGCGCCGGGAATCTCGACCAGATTGGCCAGGCGACGGGCGACCTTCTCGCGCTCCACCGTGACCGCGTCGCGCAGCATCTCGACCAGCAGGTCGGCCGTCATCGCCCGTTCAAAGGCGTTGACCCGGCTGGCCGGCAGGCACACCACGTCGGCCAGGCGCTTGAGCAGCGCCGCGCGCGACTTCGCCGCCGGCGGGGCAACCTCCGGGGTGTCGAACGGGGGGATCGGCGCGGGTTCGCTCATGGTCATCCAGACGGTCGGAGCAGCCGTCATCCCGAACTGATCAGATCGTCATTAACGTCCGATGAGCGACGGGTGGGGCGCCCCCTGGATATGGGAACGCCCCTGCGTGACCAAAAGTATCAGCTGAAGGGATGATCGCCCCACGCCGGCCAGATATCCGGCAGATCGCTCGAAACCTTGTCGGGATAAACCGGCGCGCGCTTTTCCAGGAACGAGGTGACGCCTTCCTTGGCGTCGGCCGAGGCGCCGCGCGCCTGGATGGCGCGGCTGTCGGCCTTGTGGGCCTCCATCGGATGGTCGGCGCCGGCCATGCGCCACAGCAGCTGGCGGGTCAGGGCGATGGAGACGGGCGCCGAGTTGTCGGCGATCTCGCGGGCCAGGGCCCGGGCGGCGGGCAGCAGATCCTCGGGCGCGTGCAGCGAACGGACCAGGCCGCGATCCAGGGCCTCCTGCGCGCCGAACACCCGGCCGGTGTAGCACCACTCCAGCGCCGTCTGCAGGCCGACCAGACGCGGCAGGAACCAGGACGAGGCGGCCTCGGGATTGATCCCCCGCCGGGCGAACACGAAGCCGAACTTGGCGTCGGTCGAGGCCAGACGGATATCCATGGGCAGCTGCATGGTCACGCCCACGCCCACGGCCGCGCCGTTCACGGCGGCGATGATGGGTTTGAGGCTGTCGTACATCCGCAGGGTGCAGCGGCCGCCGCCGTCGCGATAGAGATCGCCGACCTTGCCCTCTTCCCGCTCCAGCGCCTGGGGCGACGTGCGATCGAACGTGGCTCCGCCCGCGCCCAGATCGGCCCCGGCGCAGAACGCCCGGCCCGCCCCGGTGACGATCACCACCTTCACCGCATCGTCGGCGTCGGTGACGTCGAACACCTCGATCAGGTCCTTCATCATCCGGGCGGTGAAGGCGTTCATCCGCTCGGGCCGGTTCAGGGTGATCGTCGCGATCCCGTCCTCGACGTCATAGAGCAGGGTCTCGAAGGTGGGCTGCGACATGGGGGTCCTCCTGATTTTCAGTCAGTCAAACATGCGTATGAATTTGGGGCAACTTTCCTTCTCCCCTTGCGGGAGAAGGTGTCGCCGTCAGGCGACGGATGAGGGGGCGAGCGGACGGATCAGGTGAAACCCCTCATCCGCCCGCTTCGCGGCCACCTTCTCCCGCAAGGGGAGAAGGGCGTTACCCCCGCTTGACCATCAGCTTGCTGATCGCGTGGACGAAGTTGTTGGGCGCGATCTCCATCTCGCCGGTCGCCTTCAGGTCGGGGAAGCGGGCCAGGATCTGGCGATAGGCTTCCTCCAGCTGGATCTGGGCCACGCGTTTGCCGATGCAGGTGTGAGGACCGTAACCGAAGGCGATATGCTTGGCCGCGTTGGGGCGCTTCACGTCCAGTTGGTCCGGCTCGGGGAACACCTCCGGATCGCGGTTGGCCGCGCCGTAATACATGATCACCTTCTCGCCTTCGCGGATCATCTGGCCGTTCAGCTCGACATCGGCCGTCGCCGTGCGGCGCATGTAGATCACCGGGCTGACCATGCGGATGAACTCGTCCACCGCGCCGCCGATCAGGCCAGGATCGTCGATCAGCAGCTGCTTCTGGTCCGGAAACTCGGTCAGCAGCTTCATCGCGCCCGACAGGGTGTTGCGAGTGGTGTCATTGCCCGCGAACACGATCAGCAGCCAGGAGCCGTCCAGATACTCGTCGGCCAGCAGGGCGCCGTCGACCTGGGCCCGGGCGATCGCCGTCATCAGGTCGTTCTGCGGATCTTCCCGACGCTTGAGCAGCATCATGCGGCCGTAGTCGAACATCTCCTCGACGTTGTTGTTGAAGTCCATGACGAACTGCATGAGCTCCAGCGTCGGCGTGATCGGGGCTGCGGCCTGCTGCACGGCCAGGTCCTGGGCGCGCTCCAGATAGTGCATCCACTTCAGGAACTTGGGGCGGTCCTCGGGCGGCACGCCCAGGATCTCGCACAGCGTGAAGAGCGGCAGCACCGAAGAGAAGTGCTCGACCATGTCGATGGTCGCCCCGCCCTCCAGCAGCGGTTCCATCGCGTCCAGCAGCCGGGTCACCTCGCCGCGCACCGCCTCGGTGATGCCGCGCAGATAGGACGGGGTGAAATAGGGCATGTGCTCGCGACGCAGCTGCAGGTGATGCGGCGCGTCGAGATTGATCATGGCGTCCATCGACGCCCGGAACAGCAGGGCGTGGCGGCGGTCGGGCGGGCCCATGGCCATCAGGATGCCGCCGCGCTGCGAGGAATAGGTGGCCGGATCGCCGTTGACGGTCATCACGTCTTCATGGCGCGTCACCGCCCAGAAGCCGGGGCCGCCATAGGGCTCGGGGTGCCACATCACCGGGGCCTCGGCCCGCATCCGCGCGTAGTCGGCGAAGGGCTGGCCCTTGGAGAAGCGGAAGATGTCTGCGAGGTCCACGTCGGGCAGGGTGGGATAGGTCGTTCCCGCTCCGGGCCCGGCCTTGCCGTCCACCACTGTCTGGCTGATCAGATCCACGCGTCTTCTCCCGGGAACATTGTTCTTTGAAGCAACGATAGCGGGTAAACATGGCGCGCCAACGGCGCCGCGACGGCAACGTGAAATCACCTGACGCAAGGTGAGGCTTTGCGTTCGGGCCAGACCCGCGCATGGTGAGTGAACGTCGATCACGCGGAGACACGCGGACGGCGAAAGGGAGAGAAACGATGAGCACGATCATCGAGGCGGACTACATCGTCGTGGGGGCCGGTTCGGCCGGCTGCGTGCTGGCCGCGCGGCTGTCGGAGAACGGCCGCTTCAAGGTGTTGCTGCTGGAAGCCGGCGGCGATGACCGCCCGACCAAGAACCTTTCGCAGTTCGCCTCCAACCTGATGATCCACATCCCGGTCGGCTACGCCTCGACCCTGAAGGACCCCAAGGTCAACTGGCTCTACACCACCGAGCCCGACCCCGGCACGGGCGGACGCCAGCACGTCTGGCCGCGCGGCAAGGTGCTGGGCGGGTCGTCCTCGATCAACGCCATGCTGTATGTGCGCGGCCAGCAGGCCGACTATGACGGCTGGCGGCAGCTGGGCTGCGAAGGCTGGGCCTGGGACGACGTCCTGCCCTGGTTCCGCAAGTCGCAGAACCAGGAGCGCGGCGCCTGCGACCTGCACGCCACCGGCGGCCCGCTGAACGTCTCCGACATGCGCGACGGCAATGTCATTTCCGACGCCCTGATCGAGGCCTGCGACCAGGCCGGCATTCCCCGCTACGACGACCTGAACGGCAAGGACCAGGAAGGCGCCACCTGGTACCAGGTGACCCAGAAGAACGGCGCGCGCTGCTCGGCCGCCGTCGCCTATCTGCATCCGGCCATGAAGCGCGCCAACCTGCGGGTCGAGACCAACGCCCTGGCCAGCCGGGTGACCTTCGAGGGCAAGCGCGCGAGCGGCGTCGAATTCGTCCAGAACGGCGTCAAGCGCGTGGCCAAGGCGCGCGCCGAAGTGATCCTGGCCGGCGGGGCGATCAACTCGCCGCAACTGCTGCAGCTGTCGGGCGTCGGCGCGGGCGAGCTGCTGCGCCAGCACGGCGTGGCCGTGGTGGCCGATGTCGCCGGCGTCGGCGAGAACCTTCAGGACCACTATCTGACCGGCGTCCGCTACCGCCTGAAGGCCGGCGCGCCGTCGATCAACGCGATGAGCAAGGGCGGTCGCCTGGCCGCCGAGGCGCTGAAATACGTGCTGTTCCGCAAGGGCCTGCTGACCCTGTCGGCGGCCCACGTCGCCGCGTTCTGTAAATCCAGGCCGGACCTCGCTGGACCGGACATCCAGTTCCACATCCTGCCGGCGACCATGGATCTGGAAAAGCTGTTCAACGAACAGAAGATGGAGCTGGAAGACGCGCCGGGCATGACCATCGCCCCCTGCCAACTGCGCCCGGAAAGCCGGGGCCATATCCGCATCAAGTCGGCCGATCCGTCGGACTATCCGGCGATCTTCGCCAACTATCTGTCCGACCCGCTGGACCAGGAAGTGGCCATCGCCGGCCTGAAGTGGGCCCGCAAGATCGGCGAGCAGCCGGCCATCGCCCAGTATGTGGACCACGAGATGAACCCCGGTCCGGGCTTCGAGACCGACGAGATGCTGCTGGAATACGCCCGCGCCTCGGGATCGACCCTGTATCACCCGGTCGGCACCTGCGCGATGGGCTCGGGGCCGATGGCCGTGGTCGACGCCCGGCTGCGCGTGCGCGGCGTGGAAGGTCTTCGCGTCGTCGACGCCTCGATCATGCCGCGCCTGGTCTCGGGCAACACCAACGCACCCACCATCATGATCGGTGAAAAGGGCGCGGCGATGATCCTGCAGGACGCCAAGACCCCGGTCGCGGCTTAAGGAAACCCCGGCACATGCATCCCTACATCCACGCCCAGTCCCAGGGCCAAAAGCCCGCCTACGTCATGGCCGGCTCGGGCGAAGTCGTGACCTACGCCCAGTTGGAGGCGCGGTCGAACCAGGGCGCGCAGCTGTTCCGGTCGCTGGGACTTCAGGCCGGCGACGTCATCGCGATCCTGATGGAGAACAACGCCCGCTTCTTCGAGATCACCTGGGCGGCGCAGCGGGCCGGCCTCTATTATGTGTGCGTCTCGACCAAGCTGATCCCGGCCGAGACCCACTACATCCTGACCGATTGCGGGGCCAAGGTGTTCATCACCTCCACCGCCATGGGGCCGATGATCGACGAGATCGCGGCCCTGGTTCCGGGCCTGCGGCTCTACACGGTGGGCGGCGCCCACGGCCCCTATGCCGACTTCGAGGCGGCGCGCGCGGCCATGCCCG
This sequence comes from Caulobacter sp., assembly GCF_965279145.1. Taxonomy (NCBI): domain Bacteria; kingdom Pseudomonadati; phylum Pseudomonadota; class Alphaproteobacteria; order Caulobacterales; family Caulobacteraceae; genus Caulobacter; species Caulobacter sp. The sequence continues at coordinate 2,683,356 of NZ_OZ257139.1, read as the reverse complement.
AGACTCCGATCGCCGATGAGAGCGCGGGTTCCGACATGCTGTATTCGTCGGGCACCACCGGCCGGCCCAAGGGAGTCAAGCCGGCGCTGAACGGCGGCCCGATCGACCAGCCCAACGCGCTGCAGATGATGGCCCAGGGCCTGTTCGGCTTCTCCGGCGACAGCGTCTACCTGTCCCCCGCCCCGCTCTATCACGCGGCGCCGCTGCGCTGGTGCATGAGCGTCCACAAGCTGGGCGGCACGGTGATCGTGATGGAGAAGTTCGCCCCCGAGGTCGCCCTGGCCCTGATCGAGAAGTACAAAGTGACCTGCGGCCAGTTCGTGCCGACCCACTTCGTGCGGATGCTGAAACTGCCCGAAGAGACGCGCGCCAAATACGACGTCTCGTCGATGAAGTCGGCCGTCCACGCCGCCGCCCCCTGCCCGATCCCGGTCAAGGAGCAGATGATCGCCTGGTGGGGTCCGGTGATCTACGAATACTACGCCGGCACCGAGGGCAACGGCTTCTGCTGGATCAACTCGCAGAACTGGCTGACCCACAAGGGCAGCGTCGGCCAGGCCGTGCTGGGCGAACTGCGGATCTGCGACGAGGACGGCAATCCCGTCCCGCCGCGCACCGAGGGCGGCGTCTATTTCGCCAACGGCCCGGCGGTGAACTATCACAACGCCCCGGACAAGACGGCCGAGAGCTACAACCAGCACGGCTGGACCACCCTGGGCGACGTGGGCTGGGTCGACGAGGAGGGCTATCTCTACCTCACCGACCGCAAGAGCTTCATGATCATCAGCGGCGGGGTGAACATCTATCCGCAGGAGATCGAGAACCTGCTGATCACCCACCCTAAAGTGGCCGACGCCGCCGTGGTGGGCGCGCCCTGCGACGAGATGGGCGAGAAGGTGGTGGCGGTCATCCAGCCGATGGACTGGGCCGACGACCAGACCGACCTGGCCCAGGAACTGATGGCCTTCGCCCGCGCCAACCTCAGCCACGTCAAGTCGCCGCGCCGGATCGACTTCATGCAGGAACTGCCGCGCCACGCCACGGGCAAGCTCTACAAGCGGCTGATCCGGGATGCGTACTGGGCGAAGGGATAGGGGCGAGGCGCGCAAGCGGCTGAATGAGGCGGTCACCCCCCCCATCCCGATCAAGGCGCGGCACATCATTCCGGGACCAGGCGCCTGGAGCATCGTGCGGGAAAATGGACGCCGGCTTTCCGAAAACGATGCGGCAACAAAAACCTGGAGCAAGGCGCGCGATTCCGATTTCACGCGCCTTGCTCTAGACGGCGGCTTCCTGTCGGAACATCCGGGCCTCGAAGGCCGTCGTCCACTGGTCACGGTCGGCTTCGATCCGCACCCGCACCTTGCGCTTGTCCAGGGTCAGCACTGAAGGCAGCGGATAGCTGCGAAGCTGGCGCTCACCGGTTGCCGGCCCCTCAAGGGTCTCGCGGACCAGCAACTGTCCATCGATCAGGATGCGGAAGTCCTTGCCGCGATCGCCGCCGCCATAGGCCATCTGCAAAGCCATGGGCCCAGGCGCGACCGCCAGATCAAATTCCAGATAGCCGCCTTGAATCCAGCGCCCTCCGTCGCGGATATGGCTGACGGTGGCGGTATTGGGCGTGCCGGCGAAGTTGTGGTCGATCTCGGGCTGCTGCTCGCCCAGACGGATCAGGTCGATCGTCGCGGCGCGGATCGCGGCGCGACGCGCGGTCTCGGCCCGTACGCCGGGCTCGGCCGCCGCCCATTCGCTCGCGCTGTAGCGGCGGAAATAGACGGCCGTGCGGTTGCGATGCTGGCTGTAGAATGGACGCAGGTTCAGCGTGGCCGGCTGGCCGGGCGACTCCAGGCCAAAGCTGTGCGGCTCGGCCGCGGAAACCTTCAGGGCCCGGACGGCGTCGTCGGCGACGATCACGGGATCCAGACCCTGCCAGGGACCGTCAACCGCCCCTAGATCGGCCGCCAGAACCAGCGGCCCCGCCAGGAAGGCCACCATGCGGTCGTCATCGGGCATGGCCTCGGCCCGCAGGGTCATGGGCAGGGTCAGGGCCAACCGATCGCCGGCCTTCAGGTCGCTCAGGACCAGATAGCCGTCTTCCCGTCGCCCGGCCGGCCGGCCATTGACGGTGAGAACGGGCGCCGCGCACCAGGCGGGAACCCGCAGGGCCAGTTCCTTCGGAGCCCGCTCAACCTGGATGAAGACCTCGTCGTCATGGGGAAAGTCGGTGCTGATCGTCAGGCTCGCATCCGGCGCGTTCAGCCGCGAGGGATAGTAGAGATTGATCAGGGTGCGCGATCCGCGCCGCCAATAAATGCTCTCGCCGTGCTTGGCGTGGCTCTCCATGCCCGAACCCACACAGCACCAGAACGAGGTCTCCGGCTCGGAATGCAGCCGCGCCAGGCCCGACGCCAGGGGCGTGAAATAGCTGAACATCCCGGTTCGCGGGTCCTGCTGCGCGAGGATGTGGTTGAGGTGCGCCCGTTCGAAGTAGTCGAAATACGAGGCCTCCCCGCTCCAACCGTACAGTCGCCGCGTCAAGCGCAGCATGTTGTAGGTGTTGCAGGCCTCGCAGGTCTCCTGCACCAGATGGGCGGACAACTGACGCGGCGCGCCGAAATGCTCGTGATCGGAATTGCCGCCGATAACATAGGAGTGGTCGCGCGTGACCGTTTCCCAGAAATAGCGCGCCGTGCGGGCGTCACGGGGGTCACGGGTCAAATCATACAGACGCGCGACACCCACCACCTTGGGGATCTGGGTGTTGGCGTGCTTGCCCGCCAGTTCGTCGCGACCTTCGCTGAGCGGATCCAGGATGGCCTTGTGCCAGACCCGGCGCGCCAGGGTCAGCCAGCGCGCCTGACCGGTGCGGGCGTGAAGCTCGGCATAGCATTCGATCAGACCCCCGTGCTCGGCCCGCAGGATCTGCTGGATCTGCTCATCGGTCAGCCGCTCCAGGATCCCGCCCAGATAGTCGCCCAGGCCGACGGCCACGGTCAGGGCTTCGGAATCACCGGTCAGACGATGCGCGTCCAGCGCCCCGGCAAAAACCTTGTGGTAGGAATACAGCGGCACCCAACCGCCGTTGAGATCAAAGCCCGAGGTGCGGATTTCCCCACGCCTCAGTTCCTCATAGACCAGCTTGCCGTCGACGGTGCGGCCGTCTCGGTCCACCGTCGTGCCGCCGGCATAGCCATCCCCCTGGGCGACCTGCACCGCGCGAAGCTCGCGCACGATATAGCGCGCGCGCTCCAGGCAGGTCGCATCGCCGGTCTGGGCATAGGTCAGGGAAACCGCGGACAAATAGTGGCCTAGACTGTGACCGGCGATGCCCAGGGCCTCCCAGCCGCCATACAGTTCCCCCTTGGGCGCCAGGCCCGCACCCTTGCGGAAGTTGTGCAGCAGACGATCGGGATCCAGCGACAGCAGATAGCGCTGGTTGGTCTCTACGGATGTCAGAAAGAGCGAGGGAAGCAGGCGTACCTGATCCAGCCGATAAGGCTCCACGCCCCCCGTCGCTGTCGCGGCCTGGACCGACGTTCCGGCCACCATCAATCCGCTGGAGAGCGCCATCAGGGCGCGTCGGCTGATCCGGGTCATGCGGTCGATCTTACCCTTGGTGGCGCATATTTGTCCGACTATTACACACAGAGCGATCGACGAAACGCCCTTCGCCGACCTGTCGCCGAAAAAGCACCGACACAACTGCGCCGGCTTGACCTTGCCCCGGCCGCCCGGCCATGGGATCAATCAAACAACTGTTTGCAAAAGACGTGTTTGGGAGAACGCCATGAAACAAGTCGCCTATGCGGATATCGCCAGCCTGGTCGGTCAGGAGATCGGCGTTTCGGACTGGGTCGAGATCAGCCAGGAGCGGGTCAACCTGTTCGCCGAAGCCACCGGCGACCACCAGTGGATCCATGTCGATGTCGAGCGCGCCACCAAGGAAATCGGCGGCCCGATCGCCCACGGCTATCTGACCCTGTCGCTGATCCCGATGCTGGGCGCCGGCATCCTGCACGTCACCGGCGTGACGCGCGGCATCAACTATGGCTGCGACAAGGTCCGCTTCACCGGCATGGTGCGGGTCGGCAAGAAGGTGCGCATGCGCCAGAAGCTGCTCAGCGTCGAGCCCAAGTCGGGCGGCCTGCAGATGAAGAACGAATGCACCATCGAGATCGAGGGCGAAGAGCGCCCCGCCTGCGTGGCCGAGACGATCTCGATCATCTACGGCGCCTGACCTCTAGAGCACGTTTGGTTTCCATCGAAGCGACCACCCAAAATCTCCGTCTCCCCGGCGAAAGCCGGGGCCCAGATGAAACCCACGAGATGCTCCGGATGAATCTGGGTCCCGGCCTTCGCCGGGAAGACGGGAAAATGGGATGCGCGATTCAATCTGAAGCAAACCCGCCCTAGCTTCCCGCCATGGCCCGCAAAGCGGCGGCCGTGGCGGGATCGGCGGGCAGGAAGGTCTCGATCGTCAGTTCCGACACCGTGACGTCCAGCGGGCCGCTGAAGGTCATGGTCGTGGTCAGGAACGACAGCTCGCCCACCGGCGTCGTCAGCCGCAGGGGCGTGGCGATCATGCCCTCGCCGCCGCGCGGATGGGCCTCGCCGCCGGGATAGGCCGACAGTTCCCGGATCAGGTCGGCCAGGCCCGGGTCGCCCGTGTCGGCCAGCTCGCGACGCAGCCGCGACAGGATATGCCCGCGCAGCTCGGCCAGATTGGCGATCCGGGGCGCGACGCCGTCGGGATGCAGGCTGACCCGCAGCACATTGACCGGCCCCTCCAGCAGTTTCGGATCGACACCCGCCAGCAGCAGGCCGGCCGAGGCGTTGCTGGCCAGCATGGTCCAGCGCCGGTCGATGGCCAGGGCCGGGAACGGCATGTGGGCGGTCAGCAGCGCTTCCACCGCCACCCGGGCCGCCGCCAGGCCCGGATCGTCCAGCGACCGCTCGGGAAACACCGGCGCGAAGCCGGCGGCCAGCAGCAGGGCGTTGCGCTCGCGCAGCGGCACATCCAGACACTCGGCCAGGCGCAGCACCATCTCGCGACTGGGCGCGGCCCGGCCGGTCTCGAGGAAGCTGAGATGGCGGGTCGAGATCCCGGCCTCGCAGGCCAGGTCCAGCTGGCTGAGGCGACGCTTCTGACGCCAGTCGCGCAGGCGCTCGCCGAGGGTGCGGACGGTGGTGGTCATGACCCGAAGCTAGAACGCTGTCGGCCCCTGCGCCATTACCTCACGCGTAAAGAAAAACGGCCGCGGGATCGCTCCCGCGGCCGTCTTCATCAGAATGGATTTTAGTCAGGAAACGATCAGCGCTTGATCGCGTCGCCGATCTTGTCCTGGGCCTGGCCGACCTTGTTCTGGATGTCGCCCTTGGCCTTCTGGGCCATGCCTTCGGCTTCGAGCTTCTCGTTGCCGGTGGCCTTGCCGAGGGCTTCCTTGGTAGCGCCGACGCCCTTGTCGATAGCGCCTTCAACACGATTGGTGCTCATGGCTCACTCCTGCCTGTGATTGCGATAACGTTCGCAGGAGAAACGGGCCGGGCAGAGCGAGGTTCCGGACTTTCCTAGCGGCCGACGCCCATGGCGCTGGCCGAGACCGCCGCCGAGGCGGCCGTTCCTCCGGGCAGGATGGCCTCGATCCGCGTCGCGGCGGCGGCCACCGCCATGCCGGCCGGCGGCCTGTCGAGCAGGGCGATGGTCTCGCGGATATATTTGGCGTGGGTGACGATGCCGATCTCCAGCCGCTCGCCCGACAGCTCGACCTGCTGGGTCAGGATGCCGGCCACGAACTGCACCTCTTCGGACTTGTCGGTTCCCGGCCGGCGACGCGCGCCCTCGGCCATGAACACCGGCCCGCCCGAATTGCCGGGGAAGACCGAGAAGTCCATCAGGAAGGTCGGAAAATTGCTGGCCGGGGCCAAGGGATACGACGCCACCCGACCGGCCCGAAGGATCGGAAAGCCGGCCGGATTGGCCGACAGCCCGCGCGGAAAGCCCAGGGCCATCATCTCGTCGCCGGGGCCAAGGTTGTATTTGCCGAAAGTGTCGTCCTGGGCCAGCCAGGCCAGTGGAATGGCGGCCCTGGCGAATTCCGGCGGAGCCTCCACAACGATGGCGGCGATGTCGCGGCCGGCGTGCTTGACCCAAAGCGGATGATCGCCCTCGCGGATCTTCAGGGTCTGCGGATCGTAGCGCCAGACGCCGTCCTTGGCCTGGACGCGATAGCCGATCCTGGCCGAGGCCAGGGGCATGCGGTCGAAGACGTGACCGGCGGTGATCAGGATCGTGCGGGGCTTGCCGTCGGGCGACTGGTCGGCGACCAGAAAGCCCGTGCCCACCGTGCGGGAACCATCGCCGAGCGGCTGTTCCAGCTGCACCGTCGCCTGGATCAGATCGACGGACAGGTCATACGCCATCGTCGCCCCTTACGCTCTTACTACCCCCGCGCCGTCCAATCTCGTCCGGTGCGGGACTCAGTTTGACCAGACCCGCGCCGCCTCGCAAGTTGGCGTTCTGACGCAGACGCAACCTTCGGGCGTTGGGAGAAAAAAGCTCATGAACCGTCGTCAGATGATGACGAGCGCGACCGCCGTGCTTACTTCCAGTTCAGTCTTCAGTCCTGGAATCGCGATGTCAGCTCCCGCCAGCGCCCGCCCCGTCCCGCCCGTCGCCAAGAAGGAGCCCAAGCGCATCGAGCAGCTGGGCCGCGTCCGCACCGACGACTATGCCTGGATGAAGGACGATAACTGGCAGAAGGTCCTGCGCGACCCGTCGCTGATCAAGGCCGACGTCAAGGAACACCTGACCGCCGAGAACGCCTACACCCAAGCCATGCTGGCCTCGACCGAGACGCTGCAGGCGGCGATGTTCGAGGAGATGAAGGGCCGCATCAAGCAGGACGACGCGTCCGTGCCCGCGCCCGACGGCGAATGGGAATACTACACCCGCTTCGAGACCGGCGCGCAGCACCCGATCCACGCCCGCAAGCCCAAGGGCGGCGGGGCCGAGCAGATCCTGCTGGACGAAGAGGCCGAGTCCAAGGGCAAGGCCTTCTACCAGGTCGGCGCCGCCAGCCATTCGCCGGACCACAAGCTCTACGCCTTCGCGATCGATGAGCAGGGCTCGGAAGTCTACCGCATTCACGTCAAGGACCTGGCGACCGGCCAGGTGCTGGACAGCCCGGTCGAAAGCACCACCGGCGACTTCTGCTTCTCGCCCGACAGTGAATGGCTGTTCTGGACCTTCCGGGACGACAACGGCCGTCCCGCGAAGATCTATCGCCGCCCGGCGCGCGGAGCCGGCAAGGACGACGTGCTGATCTATGACGAGCCCGATGAAGGCTTCTTCATCGGCGTGGGCGTGCTCTCGTCGGAAAAGTTCATCGTCATCAGCTGCGGCAACCAGGAGACCAGCGAAAACCTGCTGATCCCGGCCAGCGCCCCGACGGCCAAGCCGGTGATCATGGAGCCGCGCCAGGTGGGCGTGCGCTACGAGATCGACCACTGGAACGACCACTTCGTGATCCGCACCAACGCCGACGGCGCGGTCGACTGGAAGCTGGTCACCGCGCCTGAGGCCACGCCCGGCAAGGCGCACTGGAAGGACTGGATCGCCCACCATCCCGGCCGGCTGATCGTGGGCATGATCGCCTTCAGGAACCACTTCGCGCGGCTGGAAAAGGTGGACGCGGTCAACCGCATCGTCATCACGGCGGTCGGTGGTGAAGAGCATGTGGTCGGCTTCGACGAGCAGGCCTATGCGCTGAGCCTGGAGGGCGGTTACGAGTACGACACCGCCACCGTGCGCTTCGTCTACAACTCGATGACCACGCCCCGGCAGTGGTTCGACTACGACATGACCAACCGCCAGCGGACCCTGCGCAAGACCCAGGAAATCCCCTCGGGCCACGATCCTTCGAAGTATGAGACCCGCCGCCTGAACGCCAAGGCGTCCGACGGAACCGACGTGCCGATCTTCATCCTGATGAAGAAGGGAACGCCGCTGGACGGCTCGGCCCCGCTGCTGCTGTACGGCTACGGCAGCTATGGCATCTCGATGGAGGCCAGCTTCTCGATCCGCAACTTCAGCCTGGTCGACCGGGGCTGGATCTGGGCCACGGCCTGCCCGCGCGGCGGCTCGGAAAAGGGCTGGAGCTGGTTCCTGGACGGCAAGAAGTTCAAGAAGAAAAACACCTTCACCGACTTCATCGCCTGCGCCGAGCACCTGCATGGCGCCGGCTACGGCAAGCCCGCCAACACCGTGGCCTATGGCGGCTCGGCCGGCGGTCTGCTGATGGGCGCCATCACCAACATGCGGCCCGACCTGTTCGCCGGGATCATCGCGGCCGTACCGTTCGTCGACGTGGTCAACACCATGAGCGACACGTCCCTGCCCCTGACCCCGCCCGAATGGCCCGAATGGGGCAATCCGCTGGAGGACGCGGAAGCCTACGACTACATCGCCAGCTACAGCCCCTATGACAATGTCGCGTCCAAGCCCTATCCGGCCGTGCTGGCCACCGGCGGCCTGTCGGACCCGCGCGTCACCTATTGGGAGCCCGAGAAGTGGATCGCCAAGCTGCGGCCGGCCTCGACCAGCGGCAAGCCTGCTCTCTTGAAGATCAACATGGACGCCGGCCATGGCGGCGCGTCGGGACGCTTTGATTTCCTCAAGGAGATCGCCCTGGACTACGCCTTCGCGGTCTGGGCCGTGGACAAGGGCTGGGAGGCTTGATGGGCGCGCGGTTCAAGGTCCTCCCCCCAGCGGGGGAGGCGGCCCGAAGGGCCGGAGGGGGAAGTCATCCCCAACACCGGCCGACTTCCCCCTCCGTCGGCTTCGCCGACACCTCCCCCGCTGGGGGGAGGATCTGATGATCACGATCCGCCCCTCCACCGACGCCGACCTCCCGGCGATCACCGCCATCTATGGCTGGAACGTCCTCAACGGCCTGGGCACCTTCGAGGAGGATCCGCCCGCCCAGGACGAGATGACCCGCCGGCGCGCCGCGTTCCTGGAGCGCGGCCTGCCCTATCTGGTCGCCGAGGAGGACGGCGTGGTGCTGGGCTATGCCTATGCCGGCCCGTTCCGCCTGCGCGCCGCCTATCGCTACACCGTCGAGGACAGCGTCTATGTCTCGCCCGACGCGGTCGGCAAGGGCGTGGGCAAGGCGCTGCTGACAGCCCTGATCGCCCAGTGCGAGGCCCTGGGCCTGCGACAGATGGTGGCCGTGATCGGCGACAGCGGCAACGCCGCCTCGATCGGCCTGCACGCGGCCATGGGCTTCGAGCCGCGCGGCGTGTTCCCGTCGATGGGCCACAAGTTCGGGCGCTGGGTGGATCTGGTCTGGATGCAGCGGCCGCTGAACGGCGGCGGCGAGCGCCAGCCCGATTCGCCGGGTCTGACCCTGAGCGGGGTGTAGCGACACTCAAAGCAAGGCTTAACGTTTCGCCTCTACAACTCTGAAAAGGTGGGGACCTAATAGTTCAGAAGGCAGGGGTTTGACGTCTCCGACCAACCGCGCATTGATGCAGGCCTATGTGCCCATCGCCAGAGGCTATCTTCTGGCGGCCGCGGTCTATTACTGCCTGATCAGCCTTTCACATCCGTTCTACGAAACCGGCGCTGAGCTCTTCATTCTGGATGGACTGTCGATCGTGGCGGCCTGCTACGGCCTGGCGGCCTGGCGCGCTCTGCGCGGCGGAAACACGCAAGGCCTGCGCCTCGAAGGCCTGGTGATGGGCATGAACGGCCTCTTCCTGGCCAATGTCGTCGTCTATCAGAGCCTCCATTTCGAGCCGCAGAAGCTGGTCTATTTCGTGCTGATGGCCCTGGTGTTCGCCACCTCGGCCCCCAGCCGCCGCGTCGCCCTGGTCAGCGTGGGTCTGGCGGTGGCGGGGCTGGTCTGGATGGCCCGCCACGCGCCCGGCGACACGATCAACCAATACATGTTCCTGGCTCTGGCCGGCGCCTTCGCGGCCGGCGGCATGTCGACCCTGATGCGCGGCGTGGTGGGACGCGAGGTCAGGGCCCGCCTGGCCAGCGACGCGCTGAACGCCGAGCTGCAGCGGGAACTGAAGGAAAACCGGCGACTGCAAGGCAAGGCCGAGGCCCTGGCCCTGGCCGCCCAGACCGCCAACCGCGCCAAGACCGACTTCCTGGCCACCATGAGCCATGAGATCCGCACGCCCCTGAACGGCGTCCTGGGCATGGCCCAGATCATGGAGAGCGGCGCGCTGGAACCGGAACAGCGGCGTCGCCTGGGAATCATCACCACGTCGGGCCAGTCGCTGCTGGGCGTCATCAACGCCATTCTCGACATCTCGCGGATCGAGGCCGGCCGGATGGAGATCATCCCCGCGCCGTTCGCCATGGAGGGCGTGCTCGAGGGCCTGCGACAGCTGTACGGCGGCCTGGCGCGGGAAAAGGGCCTGACCTTCGAACTGGATATCGCCCCCACGGCGACGGGCTGGCGCCTGGGCGACGCCCAGCGCCTGCGCCAGGTGCTGAGCAACCTGATCTCCAACGCCATCAAGTTCACCGACGCCGGCGCGGTGCGGGTCTCGGTCCGGGGCGACGGCGACACCCTCGCCTTCCAGATCGCTGACAGCGGTGTCGGCATCCCGGAGACCCAGCGCGACCTCATCTTCGGCAAGTTCGTCCAACTGGACAGTTCCAGCACCCGGCGCGCGGGCGGCGCAGGCCTTGGCCTGGCGATCTGCAAGGAGCTGGTCGGGCTGATGGGCGGCCGGATCGACTTCGCCTCGCTCCCGGACGGCGGCACCCGATTCAGCTTCTCCACCGCCATGCCGCAAGTCGAAGCGACGGAGGGCGCGGTGGCGACCCTGCCCGACGCGACCCTCGACAACGAGACCCCGCTGCGGGTGCTGGTGGTCGACGACAACGACACCAACCGCACCGTCCTGCTGACCCTGCTGGGCCATCTGGGCGTCAGCGGCCAGTTCGCGGTCGACGGCCGCGAGGCGGTGGCGATGTGGGAGCGCGAACGCTGGGACGCCATCCTGATGGACATCCACATGCCCGGCATGGACGGCATAGAGGCCAGCCGGACGATCCGCGAGCGCGAAGGCGAGACCGGCCGTCCCCGCACCCCGATCATCGCGGTGACGGCCAGCGTGCTGACCCACGAGCGGATGCTCTATTCGGAGGCGGGCATGGACGGCCTGATTCCCAAGCCGATCGAGGTCGTGAAGCTGGTCGAGACCATGACGCGGGTCCTGGCGCCGCCGGCGCCGGAAGACGCGCGCGCCTCGGCCTGATCCTGGAATCAGAAAAGGGGCCGACCTTTCGGCCAGCCCCTCCTGAACGGGTCTTGAAAGCCTTTTCGGCTTTTAGGCCTTGCGGGCGCGCGGCGCCTTGGCGGGGCTCTTGGCCTTGCGGCCGCCCTGCCCCAGGCCCAGGGCCTTGGCCATGGCCGAACGGGCTTCGCTGTAAGCGGGCGCCGTGGTGGGATAGTCGTTGGGCAGGCCCCACTTGGCCTTGTACTCGGCAACGGTCATGCCGTGCGTCGTCAGGTGGCGCTTGAGGGTCTTGTACGGCTTGCCGTCTTCGAAGCTGATCAGGGCGTCGGGCGTGATGCTCTTGCGAATCTGCGCCGCGGTCGCCTTGGTAACGCTCTCGACGACGGGTGCTTCCGGCGAGCCAATACCTGCCAGCGCGTCGTGAGTTGCTCGAATCAGAGCCGGAAGATCGGAAACCGGCGTGCTGTTATTCGCGACATAGTTGGCCACGATTTCAGCGGTCAGTTCGATAAGGGACGCCCTGTCTTCCACGATTATGACTCCATGCGGATTTGTTTCGGGAATACACCCCTCTGACCGAAATACAAGTAGTCTTCAGGATAAAATGCAGGAATAGTTGATCATAAGGTGAATCTTTTCTGTTCGCGGGCGCGAAATAGAGACCCGGAGTCCGCGAACCGTGATCACAGCCGAGCTTCGAGCGATGACAATCTGAAATTGTAAAAAATCCCGCGACAAAACGCCTCAGGGATGCCGTCGGGTCAATTTCGGGATCTTGAAAATCGATAAGAACACCCCGCCGTCCAAGCGTCGAAGACACCGCCAATATCTGGCGCGAACTGGCACGGCCGTTGTCGATAAGTGGAAGACGCCCCAAATCTTGCCTGTCGGCAGGTCCCCACCGTCGATGACCACGGGCCAGGGCCGCACATCTTCGCCGACCGGACGCCGGGCGCGTCTAATCTTGGTTTCAATGGCGAAACAATCGCGGCCGAAACAGCGCTGTCTTGCGCGAGCCAGGCGCGCGCGCCTGGCGTCGGCGGTGACGGCGCGACGGCTGGCGGCGCCCCGAACGTCTCTACAAGTCTTGGGAAGTGTGGCTGGGGAACTAGGACTCGAACCTAGAACGACGGTACCAAAAACCGCTGTGTTACCATTACACCATTCCCCAGCAGGAACGGCAAAACCCCGTGGGGTTCGGCGAGGCGGTGGAGATAGCGCACGAGTCGGACGGATGCAACGGGACTTTGAACTTCTTTTTACAGCGCCATAATTCACGCTTGCGAGGCCGCGACCGCCCCTCTATAAGCCGCCCTCCAAGTCGGAGTGTGGCTCAGTCTGGTAGAGCACTGCGTTCGGGACGCAGGGGTCGTAGGTTCAAATCCTGCCACTCCGACCATTTTTCCCGCATCTGTATCCTGTCTATTCCATGATAATCCTGGCGCGCTCGCGCCAGGTTGCACGCTGTTCATTTGACCGCACCGCAACACCCGTTAGCTTGTGTGGCAACTCGTGACGGGATCTTCGATGAAGCAGTTCTTCCTGACCGTGGCCGGCGTCTTTGTCGGCCTGGTGTTGTTCGTGGTCGGCGTGCCTTTCCTGCTGATCGTGATGGCCGCCGGCGCGGCCCGGCCGGCCCCCATTCCCGCCCATTCCGTCCTGGCGCTGGACCTGCGCCGCGGCCTGACCGACCAGGAAGCCCAGAACCCGTTCGCGGCGTTCAGCGGCGGGGGAAACTCCGTGATGTCGGTGATCGAGACGCTGCGGCGGGCCGAGACCGACGACAAGGTCAAGGCGATCTTCGTGCGCCTGCCAGAGGGCGGCATCGCTCCGGCCACCGCCGACGAACTGCGCCTGGCCTTCAAGCACTTCCGTTCGGTGGGCAAGAAGCCGATCTATTCGCACAGCCAGGGGCTCTATCCCTCGGGCATGGTGACCTCGACCTACATGCTGGGCGCGGCCTCCACCGAGTTCTGGATGCAGCCTGACAGCTCGTTCCAGGCCGTCGGCGTCGCCAGCGAGGCGATGTTCTTCAAGCGCTTCTTCGACAAGTACGGCGTCAAAGCCGAGTACGAGCAGCGCTATGAATACAAGAACGCGGTCAATCCCTACCTCTACAGCGACTACACCCCCGCGCACCGCGAATCGTCGCTGTCATGGATGGGCTCGGTCTATCGCAGCGCCCTGACCACCGCCGCCGCCGACCGCAAGGTCGCGCCCGCCGCGCTGATCAAGGTGCTGGAAGCGGGCCCCTACAGCGCCCAGGAAGCCCGCGAGAAGGGCCTGATCGACCGCGTCGGCCAGGTCAACGACCTGCAGAGCGTGGTGCTGTCCCGCGCCGGCAAGGGCGCCAAGCTGATCGACTTCGAGGACTATGCGGCGCATGGCAAGAAGTCGCCCGCCAAGTCTGGCCCGACCATCGCCGTGATCGGCGCCGAAGGCGCGATCATGACCGGCTCCAGCGGCGGCGGCTCGCCGTTCGGCGGCGAGACCACGGTCTATTCGGACGACGTCTCCAAGGCGCTGTACGACGCGGCGGCCGACAAGGACGTCAAGGCGGTCGTCTTCCGGGTGTCCTCGCCCGGCGGCTCCGACACCGCCTCCGAGCAGATCCTGGCCGCCGTCAAGGCCGTCAAGGCCGCCGGAAAGCCCGTCGTGGTCTCGATGGGCACCTATGCCGCCTCGGGCGGCTACTGGATCAGCAGCCAGGCCTCCTCGATCGTGGCCGAGCCCACCACCCTGACCGGCTCGATCGGCGTCTATGGCGGCAAGTTCGCCCTGGGCGAGGCCCTGTCGCGCTTCGGCGTCGACACCCGCGAAGTGCATGTGGGCGGCGACTATGCCGGCGCCTTCGGCACGGGCGAGGGCTTCACCCCCGACCAGCGCGCCAAGTTCGCCGGCTGGATGGACCGCATCTATGCCGGCTTCGTCACCCGCGTTTCGGAGGGCCGCAAGCTGCCGCCCGAGCGCGTGCGCGAGATCGCCAAGGGCCGCGTCTGGACCGGCGAGCAGGCCCTGCAACTGGGTCTGGTCGATGAGCTGGGCGGCTTCTATCAGGCGGTCGACAAGGCCAAGGCCCTGGCGAACATCAAGGGCGACGTTAAGCTCAAGCGCATGGACGGCGGCAAGTCGCCCTTCGAGGCCCTGGAGCGCGCCCTGGGCGTCAGCTCCACCTCGATGCGGGCCGTCGCCGCCTCGGCCTGGATCCTGGGCGATCCGCGCTCCCAGGCGATTATGGACGAACTGGCCCACGCCCGCCTGCGGGCAGCGCCCGGCGGCGCCAGCGTGCTGGCCGATACGCCGATCCACTAGGGCCGGCCCATAGATAAGACGAAGGCCGCCCGGCTTAGCTGGGCGGCCTTTTTCGTGGACGATGGCGGGCGTCACCGCGCCAGGCGAAAGACGCCGCTGTTCTCATCATGAAAGAGGGCGTCGCGCTCGTAGTCGAAGCCGGTCTTCAGAAGAACGCGTTCCGACGTCGCGTGGCCCTTCACGACGATGCCGATGAGACTGGGCTCGGCGCGCCGCGCCCGCCAGATCCCGACCAGGGCTTCGGCGATCTCGGTCGCCAGCCCCTGCCCCCAGGCGCGTCTGGCGAAGGTGTAGGCGATCTCCAGTTCCGGCGCGCCTTCCAGGTCGACGTAGCGGAGACCCGCCCGGCCCACGAACGCGCCGTCGGCCGTTCTGAGCGTCCACAGGCCGACGCCATGATCGGTCCAGTGGCGGATATTGGTCTCCAGATAGGCCGCCGTGGCCTCGGGCGTCCTGACGCCGCCTAGGAACCGCGACACCTCTGGATCGAGGTGCAGCGCCACCAGGTCGTCCAGATCGTCGTCCGCCACCCGCGTGGCCATGAGGCGGGACGTTGCGAAGGTGTCCATGGGTCGAATGTCCGGGACTTCGTCTCGGTCGGCAACGGTTCTGGATGGCGTTCGCGCCAACCGCCCAAAAGAAAACGGCGGGCTCCTTTCGGAGCCCGCCGCCTTCATTAGTCGCAACGAAGTGGTGTTGCTTAGAACGACCAGTCGAAGCCGACGCGCACGGAGCGCGGAGCCTGATAGGCGATCGGGTACATGAAGTCAGCGCGGGCGGCGCCCGAGCCGGATTCACCGAACTCGTTACGCTCGGAAACGCCGTCCAGGTTGAACACGTTGAACAGGTCGGCGCGGAGCACCAGAGCGCTGTCGTCCGAACCGATGAGCGGGATGCCCGGGACGAACTTGGCGGGAACGGTGTAGCGAACCGACATGTCGAAGCGCGTGATCCAGTCACCTTCGAACGCCGTGCCGCGGTTGACGAGCTTGCCGCCGCAATAGCGGGAAGCGGCGCCGTAGCTGTCGTTGGCGATGAGGGCGTCAGGCGTCGAGCCGGCCGGAGCCGTGCCGATGCAGCCGTACTTGCGCGGCGAGACAACCGAGAGGTTGCCACCGAACAGCAGGTTGTCGGTCACAGCGTACGAACCGAACAGCTTCAGCTGGTGACCACGGTGGTTGGGCAGCAGGCCGTAGGTGCCGGGGATGAACGCCAGGTGGTCGAAGTCGACGGTGATGCCGGCGTCCGTTTGACCGTTGTCCGAGCGCGCCAGACCTTCGAAGTTACCCTTCGACTCCGAGATCACGTAGGACCCTTGCAGGCCCCACTTGCCGTCGAAGGCGCGTTCGAAGTTCATTTCCAGACCGATGTATTCGCGCTTCACCTTCGGGAAGCCCATTTGGGCGCCGGTCACGGTGATGGTGCGGATCTGGGTCTCGCCCGGCAGCGGATCGCTCAGCACGATCTTGGCGTCCTGGCCCGGGTTGACGATCAGGTACTGGTGTTCGCCGTACCAGATATCGGCGCAGCCGGTTTCCGCCGCGTTGTTCAGCGCGTAGCCGTTGGCCGAGCACCAGTTGCGGATGCCGTAGTCGAGCAGGGCGTCTTCGCTGACGCGACCGAGGTTGCGGTAGGTCAGGTTGACGCCGGCCTTCCACAGCGGACCGAAGCGGTGTTCGAAGCCGACGATGTATTCGTCCTGATAGGTCGACTTCAGGTTCTTGGCGGCGACGGCGTCCGGGTTCGGCGACAGGCCGTTGTTACGCGTGACGCAGGCGTACGAACCGGCCGCAGCGATCGAGCCGACGGCGGCGGCGCAGGTGTTGAGCGAACCGTGGTTTGCAGCGGTGCCGATGATCTGAGCGCCGAGACCAGCGGCCGGGAGGCCGGTGACCGGGTTCAGGGCGCCGAAGTTGACGGCGCCGCCGGCGGGCAGGAAGAACTGCGAGTTGTCGATGGCGGGGCTGGCCGCGCGGAACGCGGTGTTGGACGCCACCGGCACATAGGTGCGGCCGTACGAACCATAGACCTTGTCGTTGCGATCGCCGAACAGGTCATAGGCAAAGCCCAGACGCAGGCCGACTTCGTTGTCGAACGACGAGAACACCTGACCGTTCGGGTCGGCGACCGAGAACTTGTCCTGACGGACGCCCAGGTTCAGGGTCAGGCGATCGGTAACGTCCCAGGCGTCCTGGATGTAGTACGCCTCGTTGACGCCGTCGAAGCCGCCACCGGTCTGGAACTTGCGCAGTTCGATATAGTCCTGGCCGGTCGCGATCAGACCACCCAGAGCGCCGGCGGCGCCAGCGCGACGCAGGGTGTAGTTGTAGCCGCCGTTACGGACGGTGAACTCGGTGAGCGTCGTGTTTTCGCGGTCGTAGCCGGCGCGAACGTGGTGCGAACCGAACAGCTTGAAGTACAGGTCGACGTCGCCGCGATAGAATTCGCGTTCAGCGATGAACGGGAAGGTCGTCGAGGTGGCGGTCTGACGGCTGACGGTGGTCGTGGTGCCGAAGCGGGTGTCCTGAACCAGCGACTCGCCGGCCAGGTTGCCGCGGTTGGCGTTGTCGACTTCGCTGCGGCCGTAGGCGGCGGAGATCGTCAGCCAGTCGGTGAAGTTGCCGGTATAGCGGGCAACGTAGTTTTCGCCGCCCTGATACAGGGTGTCGGCCGAGGTGCGGCCGCCAACGATCTGGTCGTTGTCCAGCGAGTAACGATAGCTGTCGCGCTTACGCTTGCGGCTGCTGTCGAAGTAGGTGAACTCGAGGTGCTGGCTGTCGGTGATGTAGCCGTCCAGCTTGAAGCCGTAGAACGGATCAGCCGTGCGGTCCTTGACCAGGTTGTTCGTGGCGCCGGCGGCGGGGCGGAACGTGTTGGTGCCGGTCGTGGTGCGCAGGTTGTTGAACGAGGCCAGGCCGTAGAAGAACAGGTGGTCGCGGATGATCGGACCGCCGGCTTCGACGATGAAGCTCTTGTCCGAACGAGCGGCGACCGAGTTACGGGAGACCAGGGCGTTCGGCGACTTGGCGCGCAGGCTGTCGGGCTCGTAGTTGCCGTGGATGGCGAACTTGAACTCGTTCGAGCCGGACTTGGTCACCGCGTTGATCACGGCGCCGGTGCCACGGCCGAATTCGGCGGGGAAGCCGCCGGTCTTCACTTCAACCGACTTGTAGAATTCGAACGGGACCAGCGTGCCGCCGATGCCGTTGACGAAGTTGGTGATGTTCAGGCCGTTGACGTAGAAAACGTTCTCGCCGATCGAGTTACCGCCGATGGCGGCCTGCGATTGACCCTGTTGGACGAACGTCGCGGCGGTGTCGCCGGGGACGGCCGAGGGGGCCAGCAGCGTCAGGGCGGTGACGTTACGCGCGATCGGGATTTGCTTGGACAGGGTTTCAACGTCGACGACCAGGCCGGTCGTGGTGTTGGCGAAGTCCAGTTGCGGGTTGGCGGTGCCGGTGATGACGATTTCCGACACTTCCGTGCCTTCAGCCGCGATCGTGAAGCCGTAGTTCGAGGCCGAACCGGTGCCGACGCGGACGTTGCCGTCGCTGGTCGGCTTGAAGCCTTCCTTGGTGATCGAGACCGAATAGGCGCCGCCGGGGATCGAGGCCGCGCGGAACTGACCGTCGGCGTCCGTGGTCAGGTTACGCTCGAAGCCCTGGGCCGTCGACTTGACGACGATCGTGGCGCCGGCGACGGGCGCGCCGTTGGTGTCCTTAACGGTGCCGACCAGGGCGCCGCTGGTATAGTCCTGAGCGCTGGCGAGCGTCGGAACGGCGGTCGCGACGAGCGTCACGGCCATAGGCGCGGCGACCGCCGCCAGACCGGCCAGCAGCGACGACGTCAAAAGACGCGCGCGAACGCTACCCTTTGTGGAGTTCATGTTCTTCATATCCCCTCTAGCGTGGTGAGCGTTCCGGCCGGACGGGGCCCCTGAGAAACATTTCGTCCGACCCGCGCGGGAAACCGCGCCAACTGACCACGAGATTACTGGTGTCCCGGAAAACATTTCCCCGGTTACCGGGACGTTAGGAGCCGCCCCGCTTTTGGGTCAACGGACATTGCAGGATTGTAATCCACATCGCTCAAAGCTGTCGCATAAACGCAACACGGACGTCTCATTCTCGACAAACGAAGCTACGCCATTTGTCGCAGGCTTTCCGCGCAGGCCTCACGGCGCAGCTAGGCCTTTGGTTTCACGAGAAAAATTACCCGATCAACGGTATCCGAACGGCGATACTTTTGAATATCGGAGCGCGGCAAAATCCGCCTCGGCAATCTTGACAAGCCCGCAACGCATTCCATCCATTTCTCGGAATATCGGCGTTTTTCACCCCATTTGCGGCGGTTTTCGAGCTGCAAATTTTCATTAATGATTGATTAAGGGGCACATTTCCACGCCGCCGCACGTTGTCAGGGCGCCCGTCGCTCTTGATGATATGGTCTCCGCGTCGCCCTTCGGCGGCGGGTTTGGCCAGACAATTCCGCGAGTATCCATGAGCGACTTCCGACGCGTCACCGACACCCTCTCCGTCAGCCCGCAGGTGACCGAGGCCGACATGGCCCGGGCCGCGGCCGAGGGATTCGTTCTGGTGATCAACAATCGCCCCGATGGCGAGGATCCCACCCAGCCTTCAAGCGCCACGATCGAGGCCGCGGCCCGGGCCGCGGGACTGGACTATGTGCATGTTCCGGTGCGGGGCGGACCGGGGCCGGACCAGGTGGACGCCGTGCGCATCGCCATCGAGGTCGCCAAGGGCCCGGTGCTGGCCTTCTGTCGCTCGGGCACGCGCTCGATCGTCACCTGGTCGATCGGTCAGGCGATCTCCGGCGCGGCCGATCGCGAGACCCTGGTGAACCAGGGCGCCGCGGCGGGCTATGATCTTTCGGGCGTACTGCCCGGCTAAAGGACCCTAGCGACCGTCCAGGGAAACCCGCGCCGCCATCGGCGACGGCTCGGCCTCGCAACTGGCGAGAACGAACTGGGCCATGACGAGACACAGGATGGCGAAGGCGGCGCGCTGGAGCCGTTTTGATACAAAAATCGCCGCGTCAGCCACCATGGCCCGTCCTCCACAAGGTTACCGAGGGCTTAACCGCAAGACCGGCGCCGGAGAGACAGCGATGATCCCCTATGTTCGCGAGATCCAGTTCGAGTACGGCCGCTGTGATCAGGTCTCGCCGCTGATCCGGCGGGTGATCGCCCGCAATCCGGGGCCGTTCACCTTCACGGGGACGGGGGTCTACATCATCGGCTCGGGCCAGGTGGCGGTGATCGATCCGGGCCCGGACCTGCCCGAGCACCTGGACGCCCTGCTGGCGGCGCTGGAGGGCGAGACGGTGAGCCACATCCTGGTGACGCACCATCACCTGGACCACTCTCCCCTCGCCCGCCCGCTGGCGGCGGCCACCGGCGCGACGATCTACGGCCGCGCCGCGCCGGTCGATCATGGCGAAGCCCATGCCGGCCTGGAGGAAGGCGCCGACGGACGCTTCCAGCCCGATGTCGAGATCGCCGACGGAGACGTCTTCTCGGGTCCGGGCTGGACGCTGGAGGCGGTGACCACACCCGGCCACACCTCAAACCACGTCTGTTTCGCCCTGAAGGAAGAAAACGCCCTGTTCGCGGGCGACCACATCATGGGCTGGTCGACCACGGTCATCACCCCGCCCGACGGCGACATGGGCGACTATTTCGCCAGCCTGGAAAAGGTCAGGGCGCGAGGGTTCCAGACCCTGTGGCCGACCCATGGCGCGCCGGTGCGCGAGGTGGCGCCGTTCATCGACGCCTATATCGCCCACCGCCGCGAGCGCGAGGCCCAGATCCTGGCCGCGCTGGCGCGGGGCCACACGCGGATCAAGGCGATGGTGCCCGAGCTGTACGCCGCCGTTGATCCGCGCCTGCACCCGGCCGCCGCCATGTCGGTGCTGTCCCACATGCGGCAACTGGTGCGCGAGGGCCGCGTCGTCACGGCCGGCGAAGCCGACCTGGACGCCGACTACCGCTTGGCGTGAAGTCCTACTG
Source organism: Caulobacter sp. (assembly GCF_965279145.1). Classification (NCBI taxonomy): domain Bacteria; kingdom Pseudomonadati; phylum Pseudomonadota; class Alphaproteobacteria; order Caulobacterales; family Caulobacteraceae; genus Caulobacter; species Caulobacter sp. Next base: position 2,662,754 of record NZ_OZ257139.1, on the reverse strand, counting down.
CCGCATCGCCGTGATCAGACCTTCGATGCGGCGGCAATTGCGCCCCCTGTCCGGCCCGGGATCGCGACCGATCGAGCGCATGTCCACCCGCGCCCCGGCCGTGTCGGGACGAACCCGCACCACCAGATCATCGACCAGGCCGTACCAGTAGCTCTTGCCCGTGGCCTCCAGCCGCCCGTCCATCGGATCGTCGGTGATCAGGGTCAGCCCGGAGGCCAGCACCGCCGCTTTGGCGGCCTCATAGGCGTCGGCCGGCGCGCGTTCCAGCACCAGCGGTCGGGCCGCCGGACAGGTCTCGGCGTTGACGTCGGCCACGCGGCGCCCGGCGAAGGCCGATGAGCCGACCGGCAGGCTGGGGTCGTCCTCGACCGCCTGGGCGGAACCGCCGCGCGCGGCCAGGGTGGCGTCGGAGAAGCCCAGCGGGGTGCGCCAGTCGGTGGAGACGTCATGGATCGGAGGCGCCCCCGCGCCCATGGCCTTGACGCCGATCATGCCGCCGATGGTGGCGATGGTGATCAGCAGGGTCAGCAGCACCCGCTTCCAGAGCCCGCCGAAGCCGGCGATCAGACCGATGATCAGACCCAGAACGCTGGTCGCCACGCTCAGCAGCGCCACCTTGGGCGCCCATTGCTGGGCCATCAGGCCGTAGCCCAGCGACAGGTCGATCAGGCCGTATTTCACCCCCACCGCGCCCGCCGCCACCAGCAGGGCCGGCGCCAGGGCGATGACCAGGGCCACGTCGAGGAACAGCGACGCCCAGCCGGGCGCGGGCTTGTCGCCGCCCGAGGCGCGCGTCGCGCTCCTGCGCTGACGAGGCGTCAACGGCATGGCGAACGGCAGGTCCTCGGCGGTCGAGGCGACCGGCGCGGCCGCCGGCGTCGACGCCGCGAAGGGATCGGCCTCGGGCTCGCGCAGCCTCAGCGGCGGGTCGTCCAGAATTTCGGGGTCGGGCAGCGGCGGGGCCGCGAGAACCTGGACGACCTCCGGCTCGGGGGCATGGCCCGCTTCGGCTTCGGCCTTGGCGGACTGGATCAGCGCCTCGACCAGGCCGGATTCGGATCTCGGCTCGGGCTGGGGCTCGGGCTCGGCCTTGACCTCAGGCTGGGGCTCGGGCTCCGAAACGGTGAGAACAGCCTCGACCTCCGGGGCCGCCTCGACCGGCTCCGGCGCGTAGATCTTGGCGGCCTGCCCGCCATCGGCGGCGGCCAGCACGGGCGCGGCCGCGATCGTGGGCAGCACATAGTCCTTGAGCCGCGAACGGATCAGCTTCTTGTCGATCTTGCCGGTGGCGCCCAGCGGGATGTCATCGACGAACAGCACGTCGTCGGGCATCCACCACTTGGCGATCTTGCCCTGCAGGAAGTCGAGGAACTCTTCCTTGGTGGCGGTCTCGCCCTCCTTGAGCTTGACCAGCAGGATCGGCCGCTCGTCCCACTTGGGATGGGGCACGCCGACCACCGCCGCCAGGGCCGCCTTGGGATGGCCCATGGCGATGTTCTCGATGTCGATGGTGCTGATCCACTCGCCGCCGGACTTGACCACATCCTTGGCGCGGTCGGTGATCTGCATGAAGCCGTGGTCGTCGATGGTGGCCACGTCGCCGGTGTCGAAGAAGTCCTCGTCGTCGAGGATCTTGCCGCCCGCGCCGCGGAAATACTCACCGGCGATGGTCGGCCCCTTGATCTTCAGGTTGCCGAAGCTCTTGCCGTCGTGCGGCAGGCGCTGGCCGGCGTCATCGGTCAGCTTCAGCTCGACGCCCAGCGGCGGGCGGCCCTGCTTGAGCCGGTAGGCCATCTGCTCGTCGTAAGGCAGCGCGACCAGCTCGTCGGTCATCACCGACAGGGTGCCGACCGGCGAGGTCTCGGTCATGCCCCAGGCGTGGACCACCTCGACGTCATAGTCGTCCTGGAAGGCGCGGATGATGTGCTCGGGACAGGCCGCCCCGCCGATCACCACCTTTTTCAGCACCGGCAACTTCAGGTCATGGTCGCGCAGGTGCTGCAGCAGCATCTGCCACACGGTGGGCACGGCGGCCGAAAAGGTGACGCCCTCGGTCTCCAGCAGCTCATAGATCGAGGCGCCGTCCATCTTCGCGCCCGGCATCACCATCTTGGCGCCCGTGCCCGGAGCCGAGAACGCCACGCCCCAGGCGTTGGCGTGGAACATCGGCACCACCGGCAGGATCACGTCGCGCTGCGACAGGCCCATCACGTCGGGCTGCAGGGTGATCAGGGTGTGCAGGAAGTTGGAGCGGTGCGAATACATCACCCCCTTGGGATCGCCCGTCGTGCCCGAGGTGTAGCAGAGCCCCGCCGCCGTGCCCTCGTCGAAGCCGCCCCAGGCGCAGTCGGCGCCGTGGCTGTCGATCAGGGTCTCGAAACAGTGGGCGCCCTTGAAATTGGGGGCCTCGCCGGCCGGTTCGAAGGCCGTCATGTGCTCACCGTCGGTGAAGATGACGACATGCTCGATGCTGGGAACCTTGGGCAGGATCTGGGCGACGATCGGCAGGAAGGTCAGGTCGGTGAACAGCACGCGGTCGCCCGCGTGGTCGGCGATCCAGGCGATCTGATCCGGGAAGAGGCGCGGGTTCAGGGTGTGGCACACCGCGCCGATGCCCATGATGCCGTACCAGGCCTCCATGTGGCGGCCGGTGTTCCAGGCCAGGGTCGCGACGCGGTCGCCCGGCTTGATCCCCAGCGACAGCAGGGCGTTGGACACCCGCTTGGCCCGGTCGCGGATCTGCGCGTAGGTGGTGCGCACGATCGGCCCCTCGACCGAGCGGGTGACGACTTCACGACGACCGTGCCACTGGGCGGCATGGTCGATGATCTTGTCGACCGTCAACGCCCCGTGCTGCATCAACCCCTGCATCGACCTGGCTCTCCCGTTTCTCATTATTGGCCCAAGGCTATCGGCGCCGGACGGCCCGCGCAACGCGGCGCGCGCGAAGAGCGAACCTTCGCCGCTCCGTTTGACGGCGTGAGGTTGTGCGATGGACCCGGGCTCGCGCCCGCGCTGATCCGTCGCAGGCCGCATCAAAGCCCGGTTTGCCTTATCGGGTTATCGTCCCGGCTCGGCCACCCTCCGGCCTGATCAGGACGATTCCTTGCGCTGGCTGCAATCCCCCTGGGCCGACGAACGGCTGGATGAGGTGGCGATGGACACCCATCGCCTGCTGCCGTCGCGCGTGGTCTCGGCCGCGGTGGTGGCGGTGATCGTCGGGCGCGCCCTAGAATGGCGAGTGGCGCTGGGCTGGCTGATGGCCCTGATGGCCTGCGAGGGCCTGGCCCGCCTGGCCACCCGCCGCTTCAGGCCCGGCGTCCACGCCACGCCTGGCCTGCGCGCCGCCTTCGTTCTGGGCGCCCTGCCGATCAACATCGTCTGGGGCTGGCTGGCGGCGATGCTGTGGCTGTCGCCGACCTACGATCTGAAGCTGGCCGCCGTGGGCATCTGGGTGGGACAGATCGTTTTCGCGCAGAACTATCGCCATCAGCCCTGGGCGCTGGTCACGATCAGTTCCGTCGCGCCCCTGGCCAGCCTGGTGATCTTTCCGTTCTTCTTCTTCGACGCGCACGGTATCGGCCCCGACACCGCCCGCGCCGCCCTTCTGCTGGTGACCCTGACCACCATCAACACGATGATCTCCAACCGCGCCGCCGCCCGCCGCCTGGACGAACTGACCCACGGCCTGCGCGAGGAGCGCGAACGCGCCCTGGAAGCCACCCGCGCCAAGTCCACCTTCATCGCCGTCACCAGCCACGAGCTGCGCACGCCGATGAACGGCCTGCTGGGCATGGCCCACGCCCTGTCGCGCTCCGACCTCAACGAGACCCAGCGCGAGCAGATCCGGCTGATGATCAAGTCGGGCGACAACCTGATGCAACTGCTCAATGACGTTCTCGACCTGTCACGGATCGAGGCCGGCAAGGTTGAGCTGATCCCCGAGCCCTTCAATCTGCGCGAGACCGCCACCGAGGTCATCGACGCCTGGCGCGACGTGGCCGTGGTCAAGAACCTGGACCTGTCGGTTCATGTCGAACCGGACGTGCCCGCCTGGATCGAGAGCGACGTCCTGCGCGTGCGCCAGGTGCTGATGAACCTCGTCTCGAACGCGCTGAAGTTCGCGACGGAAGGCGGGGTCCGGCTCGAGGTCTCGGGCCGTCCCACGTCCGCGGGTCGCCACGAGATCGTCTTCGCCGTGCGCGACACCGGTCCCGGCGTGCCGCCCGAGGCGATCGACCGGGTCTTTGAAAGCTTCACCCAGGCCGACGACACGGTGTCGCGCCGCCACGGCGGCGCGGGCCTGGGCCTGACCATTTCCCGCGCCCTGGCCCGTCAGATGGGCGGCGACCTGACGCTGGCGCCCTCCGATCACGGGGCCTGCTTTGTCTTCAGCATCCAGGCTCCGGTCGCCCAGGCGGGTCAGGCGGCTCCGCTCACGGAGAACGACGACAGCGACGGCCTGGCCTCGATCCGTGTGCTGATGGCCGAGGACAACAGGATCAACCAGTTGGTGGTCCAGGCCATGCTGGAGGCCACAGGCCTGTCCCTGACCGTGGTCGACAACGGCCAGGCGGCGCTGGACGCCATGGTCGACAGCAGCTTCGATTGCGTGCTGATGGACATCAACATACCGGTGATGGACGGCATCACCGCGCTGCAGGCCATCCGGTCGGGCGCGGCCGGAAACCCCGGCCTGCCGGTCATCGCCCTGACCGCCTCGACCATGGCCGGCGATCGCGAACGCTTCCTCGACTTGGGCTTCACCGACCATCTGGGCAAGCCGGTCAAGCCGGCCGCCCTGATCACCGCCATCGCCCGCGCGGTCAGCCCGAACGCGGCGGATTCGGACGCGCTGCACGACGCGGCTTGAAAAGAGGGCGCGCGGCGCCCTCAAGGCTCGGAGCCGACAGTCGACGTGAGCCTTATCGCGGCGTGGCTTCAGGCGGGGTCATTTCGGGGGGCAGTCGGAACATGATCGGGACGGCGACATAGGCGCCGGCCGTCGGCTGACCGTCGGAGCCTCGCGGGGCCATCTGCATGAACTTGGCGACGGCCAGGGCCGAGCGGCCAAAGCCGTAGAGGGGCGGATCTTCGGATCGCACCAGGCAGGGCTCCAGCGCGCCCTCATCGGTGACCTTGCAGACGATAATCGCGCTCCCGCCCGCGATGAGTTTGGAGGTTCGATAGGGATAGGCGCCCAATATCTCGTCGTCCGTGGGCAGACGCGACCAGACCGGCTTCCTGACCCAACGGATTTCCGATGAATCGGCGCCTTGCGCCGACGCTGCGGTCCCGCACGTCAAAATCCCGGCGATCGCGACAACCAGGCCAAGCCTCACCCCGATCATGCCGCCCTCCTAGCCCATCGTTTCCGCCAGAGCCCGCGCCTCGTCCTCGAAGGCGCTGACCGTGTCGACCCGCCGCCAGGCGATGTCGCCGGTTTCGCGGGCCAACTGGGTTTCCAGCACGGCGACGTCGGCGTCCGAGGCGTCGTTGACGCGGGCGGCGACACGGGCGCGCAGCACTTCGGGCGGCGCTTCCAGCCAGACGCCCTGGAAGGCGACGTCGCAGCTCCGGGCCAGGGCCTCGGCGCGGGCGCGCTCCTCGGGTTTCATGAACACGGCGTCCAGCACCACCGAGCGGCGGGCGTTCAGGGCCAGGGCGGCGTCGTTGAACAGCTGGTCATAGACCCGCACGCTCATCTCCGGCGTATAGGCCTCGCGCGGCAGGCGCTGCAGCGACGGCACGCCCCACAGGCGCTTGCGGATCTCGTCGGTGCGCAACACCACCGCCCCGGGCGCCGAGCCCAGGCCGGGCGCGCACACACGGGCGAAGGTCGACTTGCCAGACCCCGACAGACCGCCGGTCGCCACCAGACTGACCGGACGCGGCGCCAGGTGCTCCAGCGCGGTGGCCAGATAGGCCCGCGCCGCCTCGTCGTCGCCGGTATAGGCCCAGACGTGGGTGCGGACGGCGGCGCGCACGCTGAGCATCAGCGGCAGGGCGGCCAGGCCGCTCCACAGGCCGTCGCCGAACGACCGCGCGGCCTCGTCGAGATAGGCGTTCAACACCCGGCCGGCCGCGTCGCGACGACGGCGGAAATCCAGGTCCATCAGCAGGAAGGCCAGGTCGTACTGGATGTCGATGTCCGACAGGGTGTCGTTGAACTCGATGCAGTCGAACAGGATCGGCTTGCGATCCTCGATCAGGATGTTGCCCAGGTGCAGGTCGCCATGACAGTGGCGGGCGAAGCCCTCGGTCGCCCGGCCGTCCAGCAAGGGGCCCAGGCGTTCCAGCGCCAGGTCGGTCTCGGCGATCAGGCGTTCGACCGCCAGTGACCCCAGGCGCGGGGCCAGGCCGCGCAGCAGGTTGGCGTTGGAGCGGATGGTGTAGCCCAGGGCGTTCACCCCGCCGCCCTGCGGCCGCAGGGTGGCCCCGGCATGGAACCGCGCCACGGTGCGGCCCAGGGCGTCTTCCAGAGCGTCGTCAATGGCCCAGGGCTGGGTGGCCAGCACGCCCTGCTCGTCGAACCGGCGCATCTCCAGCGCGTATTCGATCGTCTCGCCGTCGCCGTCGATCTCGAGGCCGCCCGAGGCGGTGCGGGTCAGCCGGCGAACGGCGCGATAGATGTCGGCCGCGGCGGCGCGATTGAAGGCCAGCTCGCGCTCCAGCGCCCAGCGCCGCAGCTCCAGCGTCGAATAATCGAGAAAGCCGAAATCGACGGGACGCTTGACCTTGAAGGCGGCGTCGCCCAGCAGGAACACCCTGGCGCAGGAGGTCTCGATGGTGTTCTCGGCCCTCTGGCCGAACCAGCCCGCCACTTCCTGCTCGCGCGCGGCTTCCGCGTCCTTGATCACGCCCAAAATCCCATTTCACCGCGCCTCTGGGGCCGCGTGGTGGTCCCATATCCGAATATCGCTCCGACGTCCTCGCCCATGACTTGCGCCGATGGTGAATACCCGATTAACTTGCAGCTCAGTGAAGCATAGAGTTTTGAAATGCTGATGGGCGCCGGCCTCAAGAGGGCCGAACACAAGCGACTTGAGATCCTCAACGCCGCGCGAGCACTGTTCCTGCGTACGGGATACAGCGATACGGGCATGGAAGTGGTGGCCAGGGCGGCGAGCGTTTCGACGGCCACCCTGTACGCCTATTTTCCCAGCAAGGCCGAGCTGTTTAAGGTGGTGATTCTCGAAACCGTGCGAGACATCACCGCGCCGGTTCGCGAGAGCGTCCGCATCAAGGGTGACGCCCGGACGCGGCTTCTGTCCTTCGCCAACGCCTATGCGGCCTTCTTCACCCGCCCCGTCAGCCGCGCCATCTTCCGGCTGGTGACCGCCGAGCGGCGCCGGTTCGAGGAGGTGGCCGAACATTTCCTGCAGAGCGCGCGCGACGAACTGGGCGGCGCCGCGATCTCGGTGATCAATGACCTGGTCGCGAGCGGCGAGCTCAAGGTCGAGAAATCCTCGTGGGCGGCGGGCCAGCTGTTGGGCATGCTCGATCACGTCACCCTGGTGCTGGGCATAGCGGCCGGCGACGAGGCCCTGCCCCGCAGGTCCCTGCCCCACATCTGCGACGACGCGGTCGAGACCTTCCTGGCGCGCTACGGCGCCAAGTGACCTACGGAAACAGCCGCTTGGTCGTCCAGCCCTCGGCGACGCGGTCATAGACCAGACGTTCATGCAGGCGGAACGGCCGGTCGCGCCAGAACTCGATCACCTGGGGAACGACGCGATAGCCCGACCAGTGCGGCGGGCGCGGCACCTTGGAGAGGCCGAACTTCAGGCCCATCTCGGCGACCCGTTTTTCCAGGGCCAGGCGATCGGGCAGAGGCCGCGACTGGTCGCTGGCCCAGGCGCCCAGCTGGCTGTGGCGGGCCCGGCTGGCGAAATAGGCGTCGGCCTCGGCCTCGCTGACCGGCTCGACCATGCCCCGGATCCGCACCTGGCGACGCAGGGACTTCCAGTGGAACAGCAGCGCGGCCTTGGGGTGGGCGTTCAGCTCCACGCCCTTGGCGCTCTGGGTGTTGGTGTAGAAGACAAAGCCCCGGATATCGAAATCCTTCAGCAGCACCATGCGCGAGTCCGGCATGCCGTCGGCGTCGACCGTCGAGACGGTCACCGCGTTGGGATCATTCGGCTCCTTCTTGCCGGCCTCGGCCAGCCATTCGCCGAACAGCGCGAACGGGTCGTTTTCCGGCAACAGCGGCAGGGGCTCGGCCTGGGTCACCTGGCGGACATAGTCATCCTCGCTGGGCGAGGCGGGGATCAGGGTCTTGTCGGTCATGAAGGGGATATAGGCCGATGCGCGCCCGGCGACCACCGCCTCTGAAAGTCTTAACTTAACGCCCCGTTGACCAAGACGCGGCAGGGTCGGCGCGATGTCCGCCCGGCCCGCCTCCTTCCTGACCCTTTCGGCCGCCCGCGCCCTGCTGGGCGTGGCGCCCGGCGCCGGCGAGCGCGAGCTGCGCGCCGCCTATCGCGAGGCGGCCAAGCGCGCCCACCCCGATCGTCCCGGTGGCGACGCGGCCCTGTTCCGCGACGTGCTGGCGGCCTACCGCCTGCTGCAGGACCAGCCGCCGCCGCGCGAAATCCATTTCCCGCCGGCCTGCGCCACGCCAGCCGAGACCCCCGTAAAACAGGCGATCCTGGAGCTGGACGTCGCCACGGCGGTTAACGGCGGGTCGATGGACATGGCCATCGACGGCCGCCAGCTGCGCCTGAAACTGCCCGCCGGCCTGCGCGTCGACGACAAGGTGCGGGTCGACGGCGTCACCTTCCTGGTCCGCCACAAGGGCGCGCGCGAGGCGATGGTCCGGGGCGACGACCTGTGGCTGACCGGCAAGGTCGACAAGCGCGTCCTGGCCGAGGGCGGCCGGGTCGAGGTCGACACCGCCCTGGGCCCGCGCCTGGCCTGGATCTCGACCAAGGCCGCCTCGCGCGGCCTGGTCCGCCTGCCCGGCCAGGGCCTGCCCGCGCGCGGGCCCCACGCGGCCGGCGACCTGTTCCTGCGCCTGGAGGCCGTCAGCTCGGGCGTCGAGAGCGCCGCGCGATCCCTGCTCAAGCGCTTCGCGGCGGCCTGGGCGGCTTAAAAGCCGATCGCGCGCGATTAAAATTCACCGCTCGCTCTTGAAATTATATCGTACGCGATTAAATCGCTTACATCATTCTTTCGCAATGGAGCGACCCCGATGACCACCCTTTACGAAGCCCGCGCCACCGTTGTCGGCGGCCGCGAAGGCCATGTCCGCAGCGACGACGGCCTGCTGGACCTGCAACTGTCGATGCCCAAGGCCCTGGGCGGCAAGGAAACCGGCTCCAATCCCGAGCAGCTGTTCGCGGCCGGCTATGCCGCCTGCTTCCAGAGCGCGATGGCCTTCGTGGCCGGCAAGCAGAAGATTCCCCTGACCGGCTCGCAGGTCACCGGCGTGGTCGGCCTGCTGCCGCAGGAGGTCGGCTTCAAGCTGGAAGTGACCCTCGAGGTCGAAACCGAGGGCCTGTCGCAAGCCGACGCCGAAGCCCTGGTTGCGACGGCGCACCAGGTCTGTCCCTATTCGAACGCCACGCGCGGCAACATCGACGTCACCCTGACCGTAAAGGCCAAATGAGCCAGTCCAAGGACATATCCGTCCAGGCTCCGGTCGAGGTTCTCCGCCTCGACCGGCAGCTGTGCTTTGCCCTGTATGGAGCCGCCCAGCGCATGACGCGGCTCTATCGGCCGCTGCTCGACGCGCTGGGCCTGACCTATCCGCAATACCTGGCCATGCTGGTGCTGTGGGAGCAGAGCCCGCGCACCGTGGGCGCGATGGGCGACGCGCTGGACCTCGACTCCAGCACCCTGACGCCCCTGCTCAAGCGGCTCGAGGCCGGCGGCCTGATCGATCGCAGCCGCGACCCCAAGGACGAGCGCCGGGTGGTGGTGGCCCTGACCGACAAGGGCCTGGCCCTGCGCGAGCAGGCGCTGTCGATCCCCGAACGGATATTCTGCCAGGTCGGCCTGCCGCTCGACGAGCTGACCAGTCTGCGCGAGAAACTCAAGACCGTGGCCGCTTAGGAACCCGGGGCTCGTAGGGCAGGATCGGCGGCAGGTGCCTGATCAGAACCCGCGCGGTCAGGGCGGCGTCGGCCGCGATGGGCGGCGGTTCGCCGAACACCGCCTCCCACAGGCCGGACCATTCCTGGCGTTCATGCTCGCTCACGATGCGGCTCCTTCGACATGCAAATGTCGGGCGCCGCCAGGTCGTTGCTGGTTAACGCCGCGCTAACCAAGCTTTCTTCACGGTTGCTCCGCCAACGCGTAGATCCGCTCGCAAGCGACCCACTTCTCGCCCGGCGCCGCCCACGGCAGGGCTTTCTGGAAGCTCCACATCAGAGCCTCCCAGGCCTGGACCTCGGGATTGGCCGCGTCGGCCGCCGCCTTGGCCTCCGGCGAATAGTCCTCGCCGACCTCCATGATCATGAACAGCCGGTCGCCGGTCAGATAGATCTCCAGCGCCTGGATCCCGGCCGCGCGGATCGCGGCGTTGACCGCCGCCGGCGGACCGCCCGGCGCGTGCCAAAGGCGATAGGCCGCGATCGCCCGCGGATCGTCACGCAGGTCCAGCGCGTAACACAGGCGGCGTGTCGACATCCCGATCTGCCCCTCAACAACTTTCATATTTGACGACAAAATTCACATATGATGGGCTGCCGCCAGAGAAAAGGCGTCCGGCCAACGGACCCGGCGAGGGAACAGTCATGGAAAGCGGCCCAAGACCCAGGACAGCGCTCGCGCCGCTGATCCTGATCACCGCTCTCTTCTTCCTGTGGGGCGTGGCCAACAATCTCAACGACATCCTGATCCCGCAGTTCAAGAAGACCTTCACCCTCAATGACTGGCAGTCAGGCCTGGTGCAGTCGGCCTTCTACATGGGCTATTTCGCGCTGGCCCTGCCGGCGGGGATGGTGATGCGGCGGTTCGGCTACAAGAGCGCCGTGGTGCTGGGGCTGATCCTGTATGGAGTCGGCGCGTTGCTGTTCTATCCCGCCGCCCAGGCGCGGGACTATGCGTGGTTCCTGGCGGCCCTGTTCGTGATCGCCAGCGGCCTGGCCTTTCTGGAAACCTCCGCCAATCCGCTGATGACCGTGCTGGGCGATCCCGCGAAGGCGGAGCAACGGCTGAACTTCGCGCAGGCCTTCAATCCAGCCGGCTCGATCACCGGCATCTTCATCGGGCGGGAGTTCATCCTGTCGGGCCATGAACCCACCGCCGCCGACCTGGCGGCCATGAGCCCGGCCGCCCTGGAGCGCTTCCGCGACGCCGAGGCCCATGCGGTGCAGGCGCCCTATCTGGCGCTGGCCGCCGTGGTGCTGCTGCTGGCCGTCACCGTGGCGCTGGTCCGCTTCCCCGCCCAGGCCAATCGTCCGCCGGCCGACGCCAACGAGGGCTCGGTGCTGGACGATTTTCCCAGGCTGCTGGCCCGTCCGCGCTTCGTGTTCGGGGTCGCGGCGCAGTTCTTCTATGTCGGGGCCCAGGTGGGGGTGTGGAGCTACATGATCCGCTACGCCCAGGCCGAGGTTCCGGGCATGGGTGAAAAGACCGCCGCCGCCGTGCTGATCGCTTCCCTGTGGGCGCTGTTCGCCGGCCGGTTCATCGGCGCGGCCCTGATGGGCGTGATCCCCGCCGCGCGCCTGATGGCCGGCTACGCCGCGATCAACGTGCTGCTGGTCGGCGTCGGCGTGACCGTCGGCGGAATGACCGGCCTCTACGCCCTGGCGGCCACCAGCTTCTTCATGTCGATCATGTTCCCGACCATCTTCGCCACGGCCGTGAAGGACCTGGGGCCGCTGACCAAGACCGGCTCGTCCTTCGTGGTCATGGCCATCATCGGCGGGGCGGTGATGACGCCGCTGATCGGCTGGATCTCGCACCTGTCGTCAATGCGAATGGCGATGATCGCGCCGGCCGTCTGCTTCGCCGTGGTCGGCCTGTACGCCCTGTCGACCGGCAAGGCCACGCCCGCCCGCCCCGCGTCGGTCGGACACTAGCAACATGCTGATCGACGCCCACCTGCACGTCTGGCGGATCGGCCGGAACGACTGCGCCTGGCCGACCCAGGACCTGGCGGCGATCCACCGCGACTTCGGGCTGGAAGACCTCAAGGCCGCCGGCGCTCCGGTGGGCCTGAGCGGCGGCGTGCTGGTGCAGTCCCAGCCCAGCGACCGTGACACCGCGTGGCTGCTGGACCTGGCGGCCACCGAGCCCCTGGTTCTGGCCGTGGTCGGCTGGAGCGACCTTGCCGCGCCCGACGCACCGGTCCGGATCGCCGACCTCGCCCGACGGCCCAAGCTGCGCGGCCTGCGCCCGATGCTGCAGACCCTGGACGACGACGCCTGGATCCTCGCGCCCGCGCTCGAGCCCGCCATCGCCGCGATGGTCGCCCACGACCTGACCTTCGACGCGCTGGTCCTTCCCCGCCACCTGCCGCACCTGCTGACCTTCGCCCGCCGCTGGCCCGACCTGCCGATCGTCATCGACCACGGCGCCAAGCCGGACATCGCCGCCGGCCGTCTGGAGCCCTGGCGCGCCGGGATCAACGCCCTGGCGGCCCAGCCCAACGTCTTCTGCAAACTGTCGGGCCTGCTGACCGAAGCCGGCCCCGAGCCCTCCGCCCAGGCGATGGCGCCCTATGTGGCCCATCTGGTCGAGGTGTTCGGTCCCCAGCGCCTGATGTGGGGCAGCGACTGGCCGGTGCTGAACCTGGCCGGCGACTATGCCGGTTGGCTCGACCTCTCCCGCCGCCTCGGCGGACTCACCCAGCCCGACGATCTGGCCGCCTTGTTCGGCGAGACGGCGCGGCGATTTTATCGTCTATGAACAACCATGCCCGAGCTTGAAGACAACGACCGCAAATACCGCGCGCCAGCCCTTGAAAAGGGCCTGGACGTGCTCGAGCTGCTGGCCGCCCATCGCACGCCCCTGACCCTGTCGCAGATCTCCACCGCCCTTGACCGCTCGGTCAGCGAACTGTTCCGCATGGTCCAGGTGCTGGAGTTCCGGGGCTATGTCGGCCCCGCCCCCAAGGGCGACGGCCTGGTCCTGACCAACAAGCTGTTCGCCCTGGGCATGACCCGAGCCCCGGCCAAGGACCTGCTGGAAGCGGCCCTGCCCCGCATGCGCCAGCTGTCGTTCGCCATCGGCCAGTCGGTGCACATGGCCGTGGCCAGCGACGACCAGATGGTGGTGGTGGCCCGCGTCGAGGCGCCGGGCGACCTGGGCTTCTCGGTCCGTGTGGGCTATCGCCGGCCGCTGGTCGAGGCGACCTCGGGCCTGGTGCTGTACGCCTTTCAGCCCGAAGCGATCCGTACCGAATGGCGCCAGCGCCTCAAGCCCCTGGCCGGCGCCGAGCGCTGGAACGACTTCGAGGCCCGCGCCAAGGCCGCCCGCGCCCAGGGCCATGTCAGCGCCGTCAGCGCCGTGACCCGCCTGATCACCGACCTGTCGGCCCCGGTCATGGGTCCCGAAGGCGTCGCGGCCGCCCTGACCAGTCCGTATGTCGAGACCCCCGCCGCCATCCCGATGGCCGACACCGTCGCCGCCATCCAGGCCACGGCCCGGGAGATCTCGGTGGAGCTAGGCGCCGCGTAGAGCGGATTTGGTTCGGATTGAATCGCGCATCCAAATTTCCCGTCTCCCCGGCGAAGGCCGGGGCCCAGATGAAACCCACGAGACGCTCCGGATGAATCTGGGTCCCGGCCTTCGCCGGGAAGACGGAGGCATGGGGTGGTCGCTTTGATGTGAGCCAAATGCGCTCTAATCCACCTTCAGTTCGAACGGCGTCGCCGGCAGGCGGTTGACGCCATAGAGGTTGAGGATCGGGCTCTCGGCCCAGGCGAAGCGGACCCGGGTCGGCGTCAGGCCGGCGGGCGTCGCCAGCCGCGTGGTCGCGCCGTCGACCGCGCCCTCGACGAAGCGGCAGACCGCGGCGTCGCACAGCTCGAAGCCCAGAGGCCGCGCGCCGCCGAACACCGTCAGCGGCTGGTCGAAGGTCACCACCACCGCCTCGCCGTCGCGACGGGCCGACAGCGGCGCGGGGCCGGCGGCGTTCAGGCTCGCTTCGCCATAGGCCAGCTTGCGGGCCAGCAGGGCCAGGCGCGCGCCGACCTGCTGCTTGTTGGTGGGGTGGATGTCGTAGATGTCGCCGATGTCGACAGCGCTGGCCATGCCGACCCTGGGATCGGCCGCCGTCGTGCGGCGCTGGACATCGCGCAGGGCGGCCCAGCCGGACTCGGCGGGGGCGGACTTGTAGGCCCCGAAGCTGGCCAGTTGCACCATAAGGAACGGCAGGTCCGGAGCCGCGAACGCACGCCGCCAGTCTGCGATAAGGGCCGGCATCAGGCGGGCATATTCGGCCGCCTCGGTGACATTGGCCTCGCCCTGGTACCAGGCCATCCCCTTCAGGCCGTAGGGCGCCAGCGGGGCGATCATGCCGTTGTGCAGGGTGGAAAGACCGCTGGCGCCCAGCCAAGGGGCGTGCGGCGGCAGGCCGGTGGCCGCCAGGGTGGTCGAAATCCTGTACCGCCAGCTCGAACCCAGCGGGACGAAGGATCCATCGTCCAGCTTCAGTCCCTTCTGCGCCGCCGGGCCCCAGGCGCCGCCGCCGCCGCCGGTGTCGATGGCGCGAACCGCCACCACATTGCGGCCGGCCTTCAGCGCGCCCTTGGGCAGGCGATAGTCGCGCGGGGCGTTCCAGCCCTCGGACGACCCGACCGGCTTGCCGTTGACGAAGGTGGTGTCGATGTCATCGACCGGGCCCAGCGACAGGGTCGCGCCCTGAGCGGCCTGCTGGGCGGTGAGGGTGATCTCGGCCCGCAGCCAGATCGTGCCGTCGAAGGTGGCCAGGCCCGGAGCGGTTTCCCAGAAGGCCTCGGCCGGCAGGGTCGCCCAGGCGCGATCGTCGAAGTCGGGGCGGGCCCAGGCCTTGGCGTGCGGCTCCACGCGCGCCGCCCACGCGTCCAGCATCGCGCCCCACCGGGCCATGCCGGCCTGCGGCGAACGGGCGTAGTCGGACAGCACCGACAGGCCTTCGTCATAGGTCTTCAGCGCGGTCAGGCCCTCGCGGCTGATCCAGTCCTGGATCACCGAGCCGCCCCAGGTGGCGTCGATCAGCCCGACGGGAACGCCGGTGGTCTTCTTGATGTCGCGCCCCATGAAGAAACAGGCGGCGCTGAAATTGCTGGCCGTCGCGGGGCTGGCGACCTGCCAGACGGCCTCCCGGGGCAAGGTCGAGGTCGGGGCCGGCAGGCTGACGCGACCGGTCTGCAGCAGGCGGATGTTCGGATCGGCCGCGGCCGCGACCTCGGACTCACCGCCCATGGCCCGGCGGACCGGCAGCTCCATGTTCGACTGGCCCGAGCACAGCCAGACATCGCCCACCAGCAGGTCGGTGAGAGTCTGGGCGTCGGCCCCGGCGCGCACCGTCAGGCTCAGCGGCGCGCCCGGCTCGCGGGCCGGCAGCGACGCGGACCAGCGGCCCTGGGCGTCGGCGTTGACCGAGGCGGTCGCGCCGGACAGGTCCACGGCGACGGCCGCGTTGGGCTGGGCCACGCCCCAAACGCGGATCGGCTGGCCGCGCTGCAAAACCGCGTGGTCGGTGAAGACCGGGGCCAGCAAGGGCCCCGCCGCGGCGGCCGTGGCCAGGGCGGCGAAGGCCGCGGTCAGAAGCAGGCGTTTCATTGGGCTTCCCAAGACATCTCTATCCTTGTCATCCCGGAAGCCTCGCAGAGGCTATCCGGGACCCAGGGGCCGGCGCAGTGCGGTTTCCCCTGGGTCCCGGCGCTCCGCTTCGCTGCGGCCGGGATGACAAGCTATTGTGGCTGTTATTGAAGTTTCGCCGGACAGACCGCCCCGGCCGGATCGGTGGTCAGCTTGACGCCCTGCAGCGAGATCGTCATCGCCCCGCTGGTCGCCAGCGCGAACGGCTCGACCACCTGGGTCACGTCGGCGCCCGCCGCCGCGAAGCACTTGAGGGGCACCTTCAGGCTCGTCCATTCGCCCACGGTCGCCGCGCCCAGCACCGGCGTGAGGTCCAGCTTGCCGCCGCCCAGCGACAGGCTGACCGGGGCCGAGGCCCTGGCGTCCAGGCGATAGTCGATCAGCAGGCCCATCTCGGCATTGGTCTGGAACGACAGGTCGATCGGCTTGTCGCCGACCAGGGCCGCGGTGGCCGCAACGCCGCCGGCGAAGACGATCTGGCGTCCAGCCTCCTGCACGCCGGCGGCGTCCACGGGGCGGATCTGCACGGCGGTGGTCGGCAGCAGGCGGAAGCCGAACGGCGCGGGTGTCTTGCCGGCCACGAAGTAGTTGCCGGTGTTGAGCGAAGCCACCGTCACGCCCGAGACTTCCGACAGCTTGGGCAGCCGGACGTGGTCGCGATAGGTCAGGCCGAAACCATAGGCGAACAGCGGGTCATAGGTCTTGTCGCCGCGATTAAGCGAGGTCTGGGTCGCGCTCCTGGGCCAGCTGAACGACAGCTTGCCGTGGAAATCGTTGCGTGGCTTGCCCGCCTTGTCGCCGATGATCACGTCGGCGATCCCGCCGCCTTCCGAGCCCGGCAGCCAGGCGTTGACGAAGGCGTCCGACGCGTTGAGCTCGGGGTTCACCCACAGGGGCCGGCCGGTCAGGAACACCGCCACCACCGGCACGCCGGCCGCCTTCAGACGCTTGAGCAGGGCCAGGTCGGTCTTGTCGCCGGCCTGGTATTCCAGGGTCTTCAGGTCGCCGACGCCCTCGGCATAGGGGGTCTCGCCGAACACCACGATGGCGACGTCGGGCTTCTTGTCGAACTTGCCGTCGACATTGAGCGAAGCCTTGCCGCCGCCGGCCTCGACCGCGTCCTTGAGGCCCGACCAGATCGACTGGGCATTGGGGAAGTCTGAGTTCTTGTTGTCGGTGCCCTGCCACGACAGGGTCCAGCCGCCCGACTGGCGGCCGATGTCGTCGGCGCCCGAGCCGGCGACCAGCACATTGGCCGAGCTCTTGATCGGCAGCACGCCGTTGTTCTTCAGCAGCACCAGCGACTTGCGCACCGCCTCGCGGGCCAGGGCGCGGTGCTCGGCGTTGCCCAGCACGCCGTCGCGGTCTTCCCATGGCCGGGCGGTCTTGAAGAGACCCAGCTTGGCCTTGACCCGCAGGATGCGGCGCACGGCGTCGTCGACGCGGGCCTGCGGGATCTGGCCCGCCTTGACCTGGGCGAGCATGTTGTCGAACAGACCCTTCCAGCTGTCGGGGGCCATATACATGTCCAGGCCCGCATTGGCGGCCTGGGGGCAGTTGGTCGGGACGCAGCCGGCCACCTGGCCATGGCCGTTCCAGTCGCCGATGACGAAGCCGTCAAAGCCCATCTTGCCCTTCAGCACGTCGGTCAGCAGGCTCTGGTTGCCGTGCATCTTGACGCCGTTCCAGCTGTTGAACGAGGCCATGATGGTCATCGTCCCGGCATTGATGGCCGGCACGTAGCCCGGGGCGTGCAGGCGCACGAGGTCGGCCTCGCTGACCCGCGTATCGCCCTGGTCGTGGCCATCCTGCGTACCGCCGTCGCCCAGGAAGTGCTTGGCGCTGGCCGCGACGTGGCCCTTTTGCAGCACCTGGCCCTCGCTGACCGCGCCCTGCAGGCCCAGGATCATCTGGCCGGCATATTGGCGGACGATCTCGGGGTCTTCGGAATAGCCCTCATAGGTGCGGCCCCAGCGGTCGTCGCGGGGCACGGTGAGGGTCGGACCAAAGGCCCAGTCGAATCCTGACACCGCTGTCTCTTGACCCGTGGCGGCGCCGATCCGGCGGATCAGCTCGGGATCCCGGGTCGCGCCCAGGGCGCTGTTGTGCGGGAACAGGGTCGCGCCCACGACATTGCCGTTGCCGTGCACGGCGTCGATGCCGAACATCAGCGGGATGTTGGTCCCGCCGCGCGTGGCGGCGGCCTCGCGGAAGGCCCGTACGGTGGCGACCCAGGGCTCCTTGGGCGAACGGTCGGGCGCGCCCAGCGGCGGCGAGCTGCCGCCCGCCAGGATCGAGCCCAGCGGATAGGTCTTGAGGTCTTCCGGCTTGATCGAGGCGGTGTCGGCCTGGATCATCTGACCGACCTTTTCCTCCAGCGTCATCCTGGCCAGCAGGCCGTCGACGAAGGCTTCGGTCTGGGCGTCGACCAGGCCCTGGCTCTTGGCCGCGGGCCAGGCGGCCGGGTGGGCGGTGGCCTTGCCGCTGGAGGCGACCAGGGGCTGAGCCATCGCCACGCCGGTCAGGAGGGTCGTCGCCATCAGGGCGACCGAAAGGGTCCTGGTGTTCATGCTCCCGCTTCTCTTTTTTTCAGCGCGTCGCGCCGACGTGTTCTTGCCTTCGACGCACCGCGCCGTCGTGATGGTACCGGTATCCTAAAGCTCGACGGCGGGCCATGCCCAGTCTAATTATGTGACAAATACCGAGATAACGGTGGTCAGGGAGGATTCGATGCGGAATTTCAGGCGCGCGCTGATGGCCGGCGCGCTCATCACGGCCATGGCGGGGTCCGCCAAGGCGGCCGAGCGAATCCTCGCCTCGCCCGACAAGTCCCTGACGGTCACCATCTCGGACACCGATGGTCAGGCCCGTTACGCGGTCTCCCGCAAGGGCCGGGCGCTTCTCGTCCCCTCCCCGCTGGGCCTGTTGCTCGACAAGGGCGGTCTGCTGTCGCGCGGCCTGACCATCGCCGGCTCGACCCAGGCCAGCGTCGACCAGACCTATGACCTGGTGGTCGGCAAGACCCGCACCGTCCGCGAGCGCTATAACGAGCTCACCATCGACTTCGCGGAGGCCGGCGCCGACGGCCGCAGGCTGAAGGTGGTGTTCCGCGTCTATGATGACGGCGCGGCGTTCCGCTATGTGCTGCCCGACCAGCCGGCCCTGGCCGGGGTGGTCATCCGCAACGAGGAAACCGGCTTCAACTTCGCCGGGGACGACCGCTGCTGGGCGTTGAACCTGGGCAAGTTCGGCTCCTCGCACGAAGGCGAGTACGATCCGGTTCAGGCCAGCAGCTTCCGCGAGCACAACCTGCTGGAACTGCCGGTCGTCTGCCAGACGCCGGACGGCGCGACCTTCGCCCTCGCCGAGGCCGACCTGAAGAACTATGCTGGCCTCTACCTGACCGGCCGGGGCGACGGTGGGCTGGGCCTGAAAGCCAAACTGTCGCCGCGCCTGGAGGATGGCGCGGTGGCGGTCCACACCCGGATCGGGACCGACACCGTCTCGTCCTGGCGCGTGATCATGGTCGGCGACACCCCCGGCGACCTGGTCTCGTCCAACCTGATGACCAGCCTGAACCCGCCAACGGCCCTGACGGACACGTCCTGGATCAAGCCGGGCAAGGCGGCGTGGGACTGGTGGAACGGCTCGATCGTGGCCGGCGTCGACAAGCCGGGCATGAACACCGCCACGATGAAGGGCTTCATCGACTTCGCCGCCGCCAACAAGCTAGAATACATGCTGATCGACGACGGCTGGTATGTCGGCTCGGGCCAGGCGCCCGTCGTGCTGCCCGGCACGGATGTCACCCGCCAGATCCCGCAGATCGACATCCCCGCCCTCGTCGCCCACGGCCGCGACAAGGGCGTCGGGATCATGGTCTGGGTCCACTGGAAGGCGCTGGACGCCCAGATGGACGAGGCCCTGGCCGCCTATGAAAAATGGGGCATCAAGGGGATCAAGGTCGACTTCATGGACCGCGACGACCAGGCCATCGTCGACTATTACCACCGCCTGCTGGGCAAGGCGGCCCAGCATCATCTGATGGTCGACCTGCACGGCGCCTATCGCCCGACCGGCCTGGTGCGCACCTATCCCAACTTCATCACCCAGGAAGGCGTGCTGGGCGCGGAATACAACAAGTGGAGCGGCCGGATCACCGCCACCCACAATGTCACCCTGCCCTTCACCCGCATGCTGCTGGGGCCGATGGACTACACGCCCGGCGGCTTCCGCAACGTGGCGCCCGGAGACTTCAAGAGCCAGTTCGTCCTGCCGACGGTGAAGACCACGCGCGGCCAGGCCCTGGCCATGTATGTGGTGTTCGACAGTCCGCTGAGCATGGTTTCCGACAGCCCGGTGACCTATGCCGCCTCGCCGGCGGGGCTGGACTTCATCAGCGCCGTACCGACCAGTTGGGACGAGACCCGCGTGCTGTCGGGCCAGATCGGTCAGTCCATCGTCATGGCCCGCCGCAAGGGCGCCGACTGGTATGTGGGCGCGATGACCAACGAGACCGGTCGGTCGGTGAAGGTCCCGCTGGGCTTCCTGAGCGGCGGCGCCTTCAACGCCGACATCCGCCAGGACGGACGCGAGCCCACGGCGCTGGTCGCCTCGGCCAAACACGTCACCGCCAGGGACACCCTGTCGCTGACCCTGGCCCCCAGCGGCGGCGGCGTCATTCGGCTGACCCCGGCCCGGTAGGAGTTCGCCCCATGGTCTTCACCCGTCGCGGCGTCCTGGGCGCCGCAGCCGGCCTCGCCGCCACCCCGACTCTGGCGGCCGCCAGGGGCCCTTTCCAGCCCAGCTGGGAGTCGCTGGCCGGCGGTTATCAAACGCCCGACTGGTTCCGTGACGCCAAGCTGGGCATCTGGTCGCACTGGGGTCCGCAATGCGTGCCCGAGTTCGGCGACTGGTACGGCCGGCAGATGTATGTGCAGGGCAACCCCGTCTATGAGCACCACCTGAAGACCTGGGGCCATCCGACGACGTTCGGCTTCATGGACTTCATCCCGCGCTGGAAGGCAGAGGCCTGGGACCCCGACGCCCTGATGAAGACCTATGTCCGGGCCGGCGCGAAATACTTCATGTCGATGGCCAACCATCACGACAATCTCGACATGTTCGACAGCCGCCACCACGCCTGGAACACCACGCGGGTGGGCCCCCGGCGCGACATCGTCGGGACCTGGGCCAAGGTGGCGCGGGCCCACGGCCTGAAGTTCGGGGTCTCCAACCATTCGGCCCACGCCTGGCACTGGTGGCAGACGGCCTATGGCTATGACGCTGAAGGCGCCAGGCAGGGCCAGCGCTACGACGCCTTCCGCCGCAGCAAGGCCGACGGCAAGGGCCAGTGGTGGCAGGGCCTGGATCCGCAGGACCTCTATACCGGCCGCAACATCGTCATCCCCGACGGCTTCACCGACGCCAAGGCCGCCAGCGCCTGGCACGACCAGCACGACGGCGACTGGGACGAGAAGCCGCCGGCCATGAACCCGGCCTTCGTCCGCAACTGGCTGCTGCGTCAGAACGATCTGGTCGACCGCTACAGGCCCGACCTCGTCTATTTCGACAACTACACCCTGCCGCTGGGCTGGGCCGGGCTGTCGGCGACGGCGCACTATTACAACCAGGCGGTCGGGCAGAGCGGCGCGACCGACGTGGTGGTGACCGGCAAGAAGCTGTCGCCCCTGCAAAGGCGCGGCATTGTCGAGGATGTCGAACGCGGCTTTTCCGACCGCCTGCGCCCCGAGCCGTGGCAGACCGACACCTGCATCGGCAACTGGCACTATGACCGCCCGCTGTACGAACGCGACGGCTACAAGACCGGCCAGGACGTAATCCAGCGGCTGATCGACGTGGTCAGCAAGAACGGCTGCCTGCTGCTGTCGATCCCCCAGCGCGGCGACGGCTCGATCGACGACCGCGAGGAAAAGGTGCTGGCCGACATGGCCGGCTGGATCGCCGTCAATGGCGAGGCGATCTATGCCACGCGGCCTTGGCGGGTGTTCGGCGAAGGCCCCACCAAGTTGGTCGAAGGCATGCAGAACGAAGGCGGCGCCAAGCCGTTCGAGGCGGCCGACATCCGCTTCACGACCAAGGCCGGCGCGCTCCACGCCCTGCCGATGGCCTGGCCCGAGGGACCGCTGGTGATCGAAAGCCTGGCCGCCGCCGGCCCCACCAGCGCCGGAGAGGTGCGGCGGGTGGAGCTTCTGGGCGGCGGTGATCCGCTCCCCTTCACGCGCGACGCTTCGGGCCTGCGGGTGGACCTGCCGCAGCGACGGCCAGCCTTCACCCCCGTGCTGAAGATCAGCGGGCCCGGGCTGGTCTAGGCTCGCGGGCGGGCGTTCGGGCTTGGCGGGCGCAAGGGTCGCGGATGACGAGGAAATGGCGACCGCTCCGAAGCGGACCTTCCGGTGGTCTGTATGGGGTGGAAAGTCGCCGTTCGCTTCGACCGCGCCGCCCACTTGGAAAGCTCTGCTACTCGTTGCGCTTTGAGCGCGATCGTTCCCATTTCTCGACGCGGTTCATAACCGCCAAGACGAGAAGCAGGTCCACAACGGCAGCGGGAGGCATGATGAAGCCAGGAAAGCGATCAGGGACTTTCACGAAAAATGCCGCCGCCAGCTGCGCAATAAATAGCAGGACAAGCGAGGAAGTGAACGAAAGCGATCTAATATTTTCGATATTAACGTAGGCGGTAGCGATGAATACGACGCAAATGGATACGACTATAAATCCTCGCCCCTCATGACCGAAGTGCGAGAAGGTGGCATATATTGGGAGCAAAATTATAGAAGCGATCAGGCCTACTGACCTGGGACCAACGCGATCACCCAATGTACTTAGTCCACTCATGCTGATCGCTCGCTTGCCTTTGAGCCAAAGTCGCTGCAGTCGCCACGATGCAAATTCTACGACGCTGGCAGATGAATCCGCCACTGTAGTCACTGCCGGGTGTGAGCAGGGCTTGAATTTTCAGCTCCGGTTGTAACCGGTATGTTCTATTGCACCATTCCGCGAACATGCGGACGTGCTCGACGGCCCCAAGTCAACGTCCGACTAGGGTCGGAAGCACGCTTCGCCCTCCCTCCCGAAAGCGGACGCCCCGGCGTCGCGCGCATCCTTACAACTCTTGGAGGCTGCAACCTGGACAGACCGGCGATCGTCCTGCCGTGAGATGTAAGGATGCAGCGCGAAGGTGGGCGGGAGGCGCTCCCATGCCTCGCCGTCATTCCCGCCCTTGTGGCGGGAACCCCTCCATCCGCCGCAGGTGCGGGAGGGGCGAAGTGCGCGCGCACTTCGCGTGCGCTTCACGTGTCAGCTGAACCAGGGGTTCCCGCCACAAGGGCGGGAATGACGGTGGAGTATGGGGATAGGGGGCGCCCAGTCCCCGTTCTTTCCCGCGCCGAGTTCAACGAAATCAACACCCTGTAAAATAGTTGATCGCGCCAATCCTCCGCGCTCAAACCGCCCGCATAATGATCTCACCTGACAGCACGGGAAGGGCGCTCGGCCGGCGACCGTTGCGGCTGTCAGGGGTGACCGAGCGGGAAGCTCAATCGATGGCGGGAGGAGTGCGTTGTGCTCCGGGCCGTCAACCTCGTTGTTCTCTGGCGGCGGTCGGCCGTGGAAAACTAAAACGACGTGGCTTCGAGGGTCGAACGAGCAGCAGGCTGATCCGGAAGGATCGGCAGTCCGGGCGGGGAACGCTATCCCGTCCGCCCGTCGGAGGCTTCAAGGCGGCGAGGCCCCAACAGGGCTCGAGCGCCGCGCGCTTTCGCCAGAACGGTCACGCGGAGCGGACGGCTTCGTCGAAACGGTACTTAAAAACACAATCATCCGGGCGAGGCCCGGACGCTCCGCGACCCTTCCCATCCACTCGGCGGTTTCCGCGCGAGGGGGCGAAGCCGTGCGTCCTTCGAGGCCCGCTGCGCGGGCGCCTCAGGATGAGGAGATCAACAAACGGTCCTCATCCTGAGGTGCGAGCCAGCGGCGAGCCTCGAAGGACGCAAGGCCTCGCCGGACAGAGCGAGATGCCATGAACAGCGGGGACTTCCCCCTCCGGTCGCTTCGCGACCACCTCCCCCGCTAGGGGGAGGATCGACCTAGCCCCGGCCGTACCGCATCTTCGCCAGGGCCGTGACCATCTCGGTGGCCAGGTCCATCGGCTTGATCCCGGCCTTCCACTTTTCGAAGGCCATGACGTTGTCGATGCGGGCGTCCAGATGGGCCAGGGCCGAATCGCGGCCCGAGGCCAGGTCGACGGCCAGGGTTGAAACCAGGATTCCGGAGAGAATCGCCCGCTTGGAATAGTGATTTTCGTCGGTCGCCGTATCGCCGGCCCAGCGCCACAGGGCGTCGCTGCTTTCCCAGGTCAGGCGCAGGGCCAGGGCCAGGTTGGTCGGGAAGGCCAGGAAGGCGGCCAAGGGGCGCATGACGCCGGAATCAGCGGCGGCGGCGTCGAGTCGGGCCACGACGCCGGCCCGGATCTTCTGGCGGATCTTCATCGCGCCGGGGTCGTGAATGGCCAGTTTGTCCAGCGCTGCGGCGTCATGGCGTCGCGACAGCAGGGCCGCCAGGTCTCGCGCGCCTTCGGGCAGCAGCAGCTGGGTCTCGCCCGGCGACAGGCCGGCGGCCTGGGCGGCGCGCTCGGTCAGGCGGGCGTTCCAGCCGACCGTCGGCGCCAAGCGAACGGCCTCATCCAGCACCCGCTGTTCGGCCTCGTCGGCCCAGTTGCTTCCCATCTCGGCTGCCTTGCTCATGAATCCGAGTCTACACCGTGGTTTAGGCCGCGTCGCGCATGGACAGGTCCCATTCACTCTGCTATCAGCCGCCCCTCGTTTCCCGGAAGCCCCTCTTCCGGATTTATCAGGTTTTGTTCGCCCGCCCGGCCCCTGAGAGGGACTCGGGACATTGGTCGGGCCGTCGAATGGAGAGAGACCCCTGGTCCAGATTTTCGTCCGCGACAACAACGTCGATCAGGCCCTCAAGGCCCTGAAGAAGAAGATGCAACGCGAAGGCTCGTTCCGCGAAATGAAGCGGCACGTGCACTATGAGAAGCCGTCGGAAAAGCGCGCCCGTCAAAAGGCCGAAGCGGTTCGCCGCGCCCGCAAGCTGGCCCGCAAGCGCGCCCAGCGTGAAGGCCTGATCCCGATGCCGAAGAAGCCGGTCGGCGCGCGGTAGGCTTTAAGCCTCACCGTCGCAAGATCCTCGAAAGCCGCGCGGTCACCCGCGCGGCTTTCGTCGTTTCCGGGGGCACCCCTGCTCCGCTCATCCCCGCGAAGGCGGGGACCCAAGCGGGTTTGGCGGGTTGGCGATGTCGAGCGATCCCCCGCTGATTCAGCTTGGGTCCCCGCCTTCGCGGGGATGAGCGGATCTTGAGAACATCCGCCCGACCACCCCCTTCAGATCCACCTTGCCCGTCGCCAGAGCCCCGGCCCGGAACGCCCGGCCCGAGCCCCAGACGATGACGACCGTGGTCGCCAGCATCAGCACGGTCGTGCCGATCACCTGGACCGTCGACGGGTCGCCGGCGATGCGGGCGGGCATCAGGAACGGCGTGAACGGCGGGATCCACGACAGCAGGTTCAGGATCGGCGAATCCGGCGTGCGGATCGCCTGGCTCATGAAGATGATCGGGATGCTCATCACCAGCATGATCGGACCCAGCAGAGTCTGGGCGTCGCGCTGGCTTTCGCAGAACGCGCCGATGCCGGCGAACAGCGAGGCGTACATCAGATAGCCGCCGACCAGATAGGCGGCGAAATAGAAGATCAGGCCCTTGCCCATCAGCACGGCCCCCAGATCGCCCGCCAGCCCCGGGGCGAAGGCCATCAGGGCGACCGTCCCCGCCAGGGCCCACACGCCGATGACGGTGCCCGTCAGGCCCGCCACACCCAGGATCTTGCCGCCCATGATCTCGGGCACCGAGGCCGAGGACAGCAGCACCTCCAGGATCTTGGTCGACTTCTCCTCGATGACGCTGTTGAGCAGGATCCCCGCCCCCGTCATCACCATCGACCAGAGCAGAAAGCCCATGGCCAGGCCGACATAGGTGGGCAGGCGGTCGCGCAGCGAGATCTTCTCGCCCGAGGCGGCCTTGGGCGACAGGCTGTTGAGCGTGGGCTTCAGCGCATCGACCGCCTTCAGGGTGGCGGCGTCGACTCCGGCCCGGGACAGGGCCCGCTCCCGCATGATGTCGCGGACATGGCCGCGCAGATCGTTCTCCAGCACCGGGGCGGCCAGGTTGCGGCTCCACAGGTCCATGACGATGGCGTCGTCGCGGCCGCTGAGGATCAGGCCGGTGTCGAGGCGGCGCTCGCTGATCTCGCGCCGCAGGACGACCCCGGCCGCCTTGGCGTCGGCGGCGTTCAGGGCTTCGGCCGGGGCCGGCTGGCGCACGGCGGAGGGCTTGGGGGTCTTGAAGCGTTCGGCGACCGCCGGGTTGAGCGCCGCCAGGGCCTTGCGGGCCTCGGCCTCGCCGCCCCGTTCCTGGGCCAGCCGCACGGTGTCGCCGGCCTTGGGACCGCCGGCCGCCGTGGCGGCGGCGCGCAGCGAGCGGCCGACCGCGCGGGCCTGCTCCTCGTCCAGCGCCCGGGTCACCGCCTCGCCCAGGCCCTGGCCGGTCAGGTCGACGATGGCCAGGCGCTCGGGCTGGGCCGAGCGCATCATCATCATGGGCGCGCTGATGCTGACGCCCATGACCAGAGGCAAGGCCAGGATCGACAGCCAGAAGCCCGCCGTGCGGACATAGGCCAGATATTCGCGGCGGGCGATGCGCAGCAGCCGGCTCATGCCTGGCCTCCGGTCAGGACGATGAAGGCATCATGCAGGCTGGGCTCCCGGGCCTCGAATCGCTTGAGCGCCAGGTCACGGGCGAAGGCGGTCTTCAGCGCGGCCTGGCCGTCGGCCCCGGCTTCCAGCACGGCCACATGGCGCCGGCTCCCGTCGGCCAGGGTCTCGGCCGTGACCTTGCCGATCCCCGGCAGGGCCGCGACTTCTTCGGCGGTCAGGTCGCCTTCCAGCACCAGCACGCGGGGCGCCGCGCTGCGGGCCTCGGCGACATCGCCGTCGAACACCTTGCGGCCCCGCGCCATCAGCACCACCCGGTCGCACAGCCGCTCGGCGTGCTGCATGACGTGGGTCGAAAACAGCACCGTCGCGCCCCGGGCGGCGATGTCGCGGATCATCGCCTCCAGCGCCTGCTGGTTGACGGGGTCCAGGCCCGAGAACGGCTCGTCCAGAACCACCAGCTCGGGCTCGTGGGCCAGGGCCGACAGCAGTTGCACCTTCTGGGCCATGCCCTTGGACAGCGACTGGATCGGCTTGGCCATGAACGGGCCCAGGCCTTGGGCTTCCAGCATCGCCTTGCCCCGCTTGCGCGCCTCGCCATCGGCCACGCCCTTCAGACCCGCGAAGAAGGCAATGGCGTCGATCGGGGTCATGCGCTTGTAGAGACCCCGCTCCTCGGGGAGGAAGCCGATGCGGTCGCGCACCTTGCGGGCGTCGTCGCTGCCCAGCACGGTGATCTGGCCGGAGGTCGGCGCGATCAGACCCAGAGCCATGCGGATGGTCGAAGTCTTGCCCGCGCCGTTGGGGCCCAGAAAGCCGCAGATCCGCCCCGCCGGGACCGAGAAGCTGACATCGCGCACGGCGTGAAAATCGCCATAGCGTTTGCTGACGCCATCCAGGCTGAGGGCCGTCGACATGCGCGCTCCCGAATCAATCGCTCTTCAGAGTTGTATCAGCCTCTGGCGGACTGGCCACGAAGGCCACCGCCCGCACGATATGGTCCGCGAAACCCTGGCCCAGCAACCGCGTATGGGTCGCCGCCTCCACATGGTCGACCAGGCCATGGCGCGACGCCCTGGCCGGCGCGGCCTGGATGTCCTTCCAGGCCTCGCGCCCCATCATCGGTCCGGCGGTGACCACGGCCACGGGCCAGGCGGGATCGAAGGGCGGCTGGGCGGCGGCCTGGTCCGAGGCCAGGGGCCACAGCTCCACCTCGGCGGCGGCCGTACGATTGTGCAGGCCATTGGCGAAGGCCCAGCGCTTTTCGTCGCCCGCCGCCTTGGGCAGGCCGATCTTGTCGCCCAGGCCCGTACGGACCAGGGGCTTGTAGAGCCCCAGGGACGCGCCCCGCGCCGCCCATCGCGACGCCGCGGCGAAGGCCTTGATGAAACCCTTCAGGCGCGGACTGGCCGCCGCCTCCGGCGTGGCGGCGTCGACGAGCACCAGGCCAGCGATCTCACCCGGATTGCGGCCGGCATATTGGCGCAACCTCAGGCCCGCCATCGAGTGGCCCACCAGGATGTAGGGCCCTGGCTCGCCCGAGGCGGCGGTCAGTTTTTCGAAGTCCGACACGATCGCCAGACCGTCGCGCGGCGAAGGACCGGGCTGGGAATAGCCCATGCCCGCCCGGTCATAGGCGCAGGAGCGCCAACCGGCCGCCGTCAGGGCCTGCTGGGTCGCGCCCCAGTCGGCGGCGAAGCCGAAGGCTCCGGCTTCCAGCCAGACGACGGGACGCGCTGTGCGAGGCCCCTCGCAGACCAGCCGCAGGCTGCGCCCCGGCTCGATCTGGACCATCTCGCCACGCGGACGCGGCGCGCCCGAGGCGCTCATCAGGCCGCCCACGGCGACATAGGAGACAAAGAAAACTGCGACACCGGCGAAACCGCGACCAAGGACCTTGAGCATGTCCTCCAGCTTACCGGGCGATCATGACGCGTCGAGTGGCCTTCTCTAACTGTCGGCGACGACGATGCGACCGCGAACCCGGCCGCCCTTGGTCTTGGCGGCCTTCACACTCTCGGGCCAGTTGGACACCGTCGCCAATCTAACCTTGCGAGACACGCGCGCGGCGGCCTTCAGGGGCAGATCGTCGGCCTCCGCGAAGCTCTGGCCCAGGAAGAAAGTTGGGTTCAACGGCTTGCCCTTGCGGCGCAGCTCGAAATGCAGGTGCGCGCCTGTCGAGCGGCCGCTGCTGCCGACATAGGCGATCGTCTGGCCACGACGGGCGAAGGCGCCAGGCTTCACGCCCCGCGCCGTCGCACCCAGATGGGCGTACATCGTGCGGAAGCCGTCCTTGTGCGCCAGCTCCACATAGCGACCATAGGAGCCGCTGACGCCGGCGCGGACAACCACGCCGTCCGTGGCGGCCTTGATCGCCGAACCTTCCGGCGCGGCGATGTCGACGCCTTCATGCAGGCGGCCGTTTTCTTCCCAGGGCAGCTGGCGCAGACCGAACGGCGAGTTGACCACACGGCCAGGCAGCGGCGTATCGAACACGAAGGCCGGCGGCGGCGGAGGCGGCGGAGCGATCTCGACATCGGACGTATCGATGACGGGGGTCGGTGGCGAAGCGGGCTCTCCGGCCAGGGCGCGCAGGGCCGTTGTCGCGTTCAGCGCGCCCACCGTGGCGATCACGCCCACCAAGGCGAGAAACGCGGCGCGGGAATAGGGCGGCCGTGCAGCGAGGGTCTGTGACGTCAAATCCGCTTCCTCTCAGACGATCGGTCTGAATGAGGGACCGCGCTAGAGCGCTCTTGGTCCCATATTGATCTTTCGCGATGATGAATCGGCGGGGTGGATGCAGGTTCTATTGGGCGAAAACAGGGCGCAGCTTAACCATTACTTAAGGCGCAACTTCTTCGCGCACCAAACTTTCACCCCGGAATGCGTCCACTCAGGCCACGAAAGCTATGTGGTCGATAATATTGCTTAGCCCGCCAGGGTCCAAATCAGAGGGTTGATCGCGTCGATCCCTCCGCTGTCATCCACGCTCATCTTCCGTTTTTCAGGCAAACGCCGCCGTAAGACTGGAGGATTTCATCCCCCGTACGGCGCGCAGAATTAGTGGCGAGGTAGAATTCAACAATTCGTCGCTCAGCCGGGCGCCACACGCCTGCGACGCCCTGTCGCGGCTGCGGGATGGGTGAACCGTCACGCCACGCAACAAATACATCGGTAAGCATTACAGGATTTTTAGACCATTAAATGAGTGTAACTATTTAAATTACACGTCATGAATGAGACGTAACGGGACTTCATGAGAACTCGCAAGTAAAACTCTGGACATGGGGCGCGGCGAAGCGCCAAACAGAGGGACCACTCAAATGCGCAAGTTCATCGTCAGCGTGACCACCGTCGCCAGCCTCAGTCTGGCCGCCATCCCCGTCCTGGGCCTGACCCAGGCCGCCAACGCCGCCGAGCCGCAAACCCGCATCGCGGTTGGCGATCTGAACCTAGCCAATCCCGCCCAGGCCTCCCTGTTCAAAGCTCGCATCGACGCCGCCGCCGACCAACTCTGCCGCTCGAAGGCCCGTTCCAATCCGCGCGAAATGCCCCACGGCTTCTGCGTCGCCGAAGTTCGGCGCGAAGTCAGCCGCCAGCTCTCGCACAACCAGCGCAAGGCCCTGCAAGTCGCCGCCCGCACCGAAAAGGCCACTCAAGTCGCCGCCCAGTGAGTTCAGAAAAATCCCAACCCAAAAACGACAAAGGCCTCAGGATCACCTGAGGCCTTTGCTCTATCTCGAACCCGGATAGCGAAGGATCAAAGCCCCTTCACGATCCCCTCGACCATCTTCTTGGCGTCCCCGAACAGCATCATGGTGTTGTCGCGGAAGAAGAGCTCGTTCTCGACCCCGGCATAGCCCGAAGCCATGCCGCGCTTGATGAACAGCACCGTGCGAGCCTTTTCGACGTCGAGGATCGGCATGCCGTAGATGGCGCTGGTCGGGTCGGTCTTGGCGGCCGGGTTGGTGACGTCGTTGGCGCCGATCACGAAGGCCACGTCGGCCGTCGAGAACTCGCTGTTGATGTCCTCCAGTTCGAACACCTCGTCATAGGGGACGTTGGCTTCGGCCAGCAGCACGTTCATGTGGCCCGGCATCCGGCCGGCGACGGGGTGGATGGCGTACTTCACCTCGACGCCCTCTTCCTTCAGCTTGTCGCACATCTCGCGAAGGATGTGCTGGGCCTGGGAGACGGCCATGCCATAGCCGGGGACGATGATCACCTTGCTGGCGTTCTTCATGATGAAGGCCGCGTCGTCGGCGCTGCCCTGCTTGACGGGACGGCTTTCGACCTTGCCGCCAGGACCGGCGACGGCGTCGGCGGCGCCGAAGCCGCCGAGGATCACCGAAATGAAGGACCGGTTCATGGCCTTGCACATGATGTAGGACAGGATCGCGCCCGACGAGCCCACCAGGGCCCCGGTGATGATCAGGGTGGTGTTTTCCAGCGTGAAGCCCAAGGCCGCCGCCGCCCAGCCGGAATAGCTGTTCAGCATCGACACCACGACGGGCATGTCGGCGCCGCCGATCGGGATGATCAAGGTGACGCCGATGATCAGCGCCAGGGCGAAGATGCCCCAGAAGGCCCAGATCGCCGCGCCGCCGGAGACCACCAGCACCACGACCAGGGCGACGATGCCCAGGGCCAGGGCGATGTTCAGCAGGTGGCGGGCGGGCAGCATGATCGGCGCGCCGCCCATGTTGCCGTTCAGCTTGGCGAAGGCGATGACCGAACCGGTAAAGGTGATGGCGCCGATGGCCAGGCCCAGCGACAGCTCGATCAGGCTGTTGAGATGGATGTGACCGTCCGCGCCCAGAATGCCGTAGGCGGCCGGGGTGTAGATCGCGGCCACGGCTACCAGACAGGCGGCCATGCCGACCAGGCTGTGGAAGGCGGCGACCAGTTGCGGCATCGAGGTCATGGCGACCTTGCGGGCGATGACCGCGCCCACCCCGCCGCCGACGGCGACGCCAGCGATGATCAGCCCCAGGGTCACGACGTCCAGCGCGCCCTGGCTCCACAGGGTGGCCAGGGTCGTGCAGACGGCGATGGCCATGCCGATCATGCCGTTGCGGTTGCCCGCCTGGCTGGTCACCGGGCTGGACAGGCCGCGCAGGGCCAGGATGAACAGCACCCCCGAGACGATGTAGAGGATGGCGGCGATATTGGCGTTCATTCGGAGGTCCCCCCGGACGGCGGCGCCTTGTCGGCGCGCAGATTGGCGAGCAGCAGAGCCACGCCCATGCCGACGGCAAAGGGCGAGAGCCAGCGAAGGATGTCAGCGGCGCCGCTGGTTCCGGCCTGCAGGCCGACGGCGTTCGAGCTAAGACCCAGGGCGATCAGGACAAAGGCGGGCGCGAACGCCGCCCCGTTTCCGGTCGGCGTCTTCCTGGGCAGCACCATGGACACACCGGCGGCGATGATCAGCACGATCAGGGCCGCCAGGGTCAGGGTCGCTGGCCCGCTCACTTGGCCTTGTCCTTCTTCTTGTACATGGCCAGCATCCTGTTGGTGACTAGGAAGCCGCCGAAGATGTTGACCGCCGCGAAGGCCGCGGCGAGGGCGCCGGCCCCCTTGGAGATCCAGACCGATCCGGTCGCGGCTTCACCGGCTCCGCCGTGGGCGGCGGCCGCGAGCAGGGCCCCGACGATGATCACCGAGGAAATGGCGTTGGTCACGGCCATCAGCGGCGTGTGCAGCGCGGGTGTCACGCTCCACACGACGTAGTAGCCCACGAAGATGGCGAGCACGAAGATCGCCAGGCGGAACACGGTGGGGTCGACGGCTTCCATGGGAGCCTCCCTTTCGATGCGGTTTAGGCGGTCTTCAGCGACGGATGGACGATCTCGCCCCCCTGGGTGACCAGGGCGGCCTTCAGGATCTCGTCCTCGAAGTCGGGAGCGAACGCCCCCTCCTTGTTCAGGAACAGACCCGACAGGGCGAAGAGGTTGCGGGCGTAGAGCGCGGAGGCGTCGGTGGCGATGCGACCCGGCAGGTTGGCGGCGCCCAGGATCTTAACGCCATTGGCGGTGACCACCGTCTCGTTCAGCTTGGCGCCGACGACATTGCCGCCCTGCTCGATGGCCAGGTCGACCAGGATCGAGCCCGGACGCATGGAGGCCACCTGCTCGGCGCTGACCAGCTTGGGGGCCGGGCGACCAGGGATAAGGGCCGTGGTGATGACAATGTCCTGCTTGGCGATGTGCGCGGAGACCAGTTCGGCCTGCTTGGCCTGGTATTCCTTGGACATCTCCTTGGCGTAACCGCCAGCGGTCTGGGCGTTCTTGAATTCCTCGTCTTCCACGGCGAGAAATTTGGCGCCCAGGCTTTCGACCTGCTCCTTGGTCGCCGGACGAACATCGGTGGCGGTGACCACCGCGCCGAGGCGACGGGCGGTCGCGATGGCCTGCAGGCCGGCGACGCCGACGCCCATGATGAACACCTTGGCCGCGGCGATGGTGCCGGCGGCGGTCATCATCATCGGCAGGGCCTTGCCATAGGCTTCGGCCCCTTCGATCACGGCGCGATAGCCGGCGAGGTTGGCTTGCGAGGACAGCATGTCCATCACCTGGGCCCGCGTGATGCGCGGGATGAATTCCATGGCGATGGCGCTGGCGCCGGCCTTGGCCAGGGCCGCCAGCGTATCCTTGTCCTGATGAGGATTGAGAGCCGCGGCGACGATCGCGCCGCTTTTGAGGGCCGCGATCTCGGCGGCCTCCGGAGCGCGCACCTTGAACAGGATGTCGGCGCCGGCGATCGCGTCCTTGGCGGTCTTCGCCAGTTTCGCGCCGGCCGCTTCGTAATCGGCGTCGGGGTAGGATGCCGCGACCCCAGCGCCCGCCTCGACCACCAGCGAAAAGCCGGCCGCGGTCAGTTTCTTGACCGTTTCAGGCGTGGCGGCGACCCGCGTTTCGCCCCCGCGGGTTTCTTTCGTCACGGCGATGACGGCCATCGGCATACCCCTCCCCAGAGCGTTGTTCGCTCACCAGACTGCGCCGGTGTTTAGGGGATAGTCTTGCCTCTTGTCGAGGCGTTACGCGCGCGTCAGGGAGAAAATATGCCGATGTCCACCGGTGTCAGTGAGCCGGAACAGGCTTTTCCCGCAGGAACACCACGCCCAGGACGGCCAGCACGACGCCGGGAATCACGCCGCCGACAAAGCCGGCCGGGGTGCAGAACCACAGTGTGATGGTCAGCAGCAGGACCGAGATCGCCAGAGAGCCCCACTTGGCCATCTTGCCGAAGGCCACGAAGGTCGCGGCTTGTTCCTGGATGTTCATTTCACCGCGGTGATAATCGCCGGCCATGCTGTCGTCCTTTGGAGGAAATAGGAATCTACTTGGCGGATACAACGGGGCCGCCCAAGGCTCAAGCGTGCGAATTGCCCCAGGACTCCGCGAGGAAGCGTTCCCGCACCGCCGCGACCGCCTGCTTGACGGTGATGTCCGAGATTCGGGCAGTCCCCGCGTCCAGGATTGTCAGCCACCGCGAATAGGCCGGAACGGGGCTCGTGCCCATCAGCCCCACGGCCGGCGTACCGACCGCGGCCGCCACGTTCAGCGGTCCGGAGTCGTTGCCCAGGAACCCGGCCGACAGCGCGATCAGCGCCGCGGACTGGTCCAGAGGCAGGTCACAGGCGACGACATTGCCCGGCAGATCGCCGATGGCCGCCCTGGCCGCCTCGCCCTCCTGCGGGCCTCCGACCCAGAAGACCGTCCCGAAGAGATCCGACAGCGCAGCGGCCGTCGCGGCGAAGCGCTCGGCGGGCCAGGTTCGCGCCGGCTCACTCGCGCCGAGACCCAGCACCAGCCACGGCCCAGGCCTGTCGCCGTAGAGCGCCTTGACCGCCGCCAGGGCTTTCGGATCGAGCTTAAGTTCGGGTTCGCGGCTCGCCACGCTCAGGCCATGCGCCGCCTCGAAGGCCTTCAGCTTGTCCAGCCGATGCGCCGGTCGCATGGCGCGAGGCAGGTACGGCCCCGTGTTCAGCCACTGTTCCTGGCTGGAATGGCCCAGCCCGAAGCCTCGCCGCTCGGGAACGCCGGCGAGGGCGGCCGCCATGGCGGGCCGGCCGATCTTCTCCAGGATCCACACCGCGCGCGGCTTTTCGCGCCGGCAGATGCGCCAGAAGTCGATGACCTCGCGCGCGCCCTTCAGCCTGTCCTTGTAGTGTGGCGCGAAGACTACCCGCTCCACGCTGGGCTCGACGGTCAGAACCTCGCCCGCCCGGCTGGACGGCCGCGCCACCAGCAGGATCTTGCCCTCCGGCGTCGTCGCGGCGATCGCCCGGATCGTCGGCAGGTGCCACATGAGATCGCCGATCCCACGATCCGGGGCGTAGACGAGAACCGGACCGGCCACCGCGACTAGGCCCAGGCGGCGAGCAGGCCGCGCAGCCCCGCCACGAAGGCGAGAGGCTGGTCGATCATCACATGGTGGTCGGCGTCGGGAATCGGCACGAGCAGAACGTCCTTGGGCATCTGACCGATCATATAGTCCAAGGTCTCGGCATGCATAAGGTTAGACCGCTCGCCCCACATCAGGGCGGCGGGACAGGCGATCCTGGGCAGCAGCAGCCCCAGGTCGGGCATCGAGAAGCGCTGCCAGATGGCGGGATCGAACTTCCACGTCCAGCCGCCGTCCGCTTCCTTCAGCGACCGGCGGGCGATGTAGTCGGCGATATACAGGTTCTCGCAGGCCTGGGGCGGGGCCAGGCGGAAGCGCGCCAGAGCCTCGACGAGGGTAGGATAGACCCTCATGCCGAAGCCCGGACGGTTGGGCGGGCCTTTCCAGCGTTTCTCAGGCGGCTGGATGGAGCTGTCCACCATGACAATGCCGCGCAGGCGGTCGGCGTGTTCGACCCCGCAATAGAGCGTCGGGAAGCCGCCGAACGAATGGCCCACCAGGATCGGCTTGACCCCGCCGGCCTCCAGCTGGGCGGCGTCGGTCGCCGCGAAAATCTCGCGGGCGAAGGACTCGGCTGAATAGGCCTCGCGCCAGCCCGAGCCACCCATGCCGGACCAGGAAATCGCCGCCACCCGCCAGTCCTTCGCGAAGAAGGGGGCGATGAAGCTCCACCAGTCGGCGTGGGCGCCGTTGCCGTGCAGGAACAGCAAGCCCGGCTTGCCGACCTCGCCCCAGGTCAGCATCTCGATATCGACGCCATCAACGACGATCGTCGAACGGTCGGGGGCGATGGCGAGCGCGGCGTCGAACCAGGCCGGCGCGGGCGGTTGCTCGCCGGCGAAGGCGACCAGCGGCGCGGGCATCGGCGGCGGCGTGTGCAGCAGTTGATCGTCGGCCATGCTCAGCCCTCGTCCTTGAAGGCCAGCTCGCCCGGGCGGGGCCTGCGGGGGCTGAGGCCCTTGAAGACGCCCGTACCCGTGATCAGGGTGCGGTCGCCCGACCAGATCCGGCCGCGCACGGTGAAGACCATGTCTTCCTCGCCGATCAGTTCGCCCTGCCCTTCCACCCAGTCGCCCAGCTTGGCGCCCGACAGAAAGTCGCACATCAGCCGCACCGTGACCCAGCTGTAGGACTTCTGCAGCGAGATGATCCGGCCCCAGGCCATGTCGGCGAAGCTCATCAGCATGCCGCCGTGGCAATTGCCCAGGCCGTTGGTGTGATGCTCCTCGACGCGGAAGCCCAGGCACGCCTCGCCCGGGCCGGAGCGCTGCTCGAACAACGGTCCGATCTGCCGGCCAAAGCCGCGCGACCAGTTGAGTTGGCTATAGCCATCGGGGATGGCGGCGGTCTGGGCGTCGGTAAGATCGTCGGACATACGACAAATCCTAACGATCGTTTGAACAAAGCGGAACCCTTCCCTGACGGCGTGTAAGGACGGGGGCGCGGTCGGCGTCTAACCTTCTCGAACACGGGATGAGCCATGGGCGCGGATCAACATCGAAAGCGGCGGGGAGACGAGACGTTCGCCGACTGGCTGGCGCCCCATCTGGGCGCCTTGCGCAGGATCAGCCGCGCCTTCGCCGAACCCGCCGACCAGCATGACCTGATGCAGGAGCTGATGCTGGCGGTCTGGAGCGCCCGCCCCCGCTTTCAGGATCGCAGCACGGCGGCGACCTTCGTCTACCGGGTCGCCCACAACAGCGCCCTGACCTGGAAACGCAGCGAGACCCGTCGCCGGCGGCGGCGAGACGCGATCGAGACCGAGATGGCCCTGCGCGCCGAGCGGGACGGCGCCGAGCCCGAGGTGGGGCTGCTGAACCGGCTGTACGAGGCGATCCGCACCCTGCCGCCGGTGGACCGGTCGCTGATCCTGCTGTCGCTCGACGGCGTGAGCTATGGCGAGATCGCCCGGCTGCACGGTCTCAGTGAAACCAATGTCGGGGCCCGCCTGACCCGCATCCGGCAGCGGATCGCCAGCCTGGTGGAGGACCGCGACCATGGACTTTGAACGTCTCGAACAGGCCTGGCGCTCGGAAGCTAATACGCCCGACGCCAGGGCCCAGACCTTTCTGATGGAGGAACTGATGCGCACCCTGAAAGCCCGCCGTCGCGCGGACCTGCTGTTGTTCGTGATCCCCGCCGCCGCGATGACGCTGTTCACCGCCATCGCCGTGCGGTCGGTTCTGAACGGCGCGATGGACGTCGGTCGTGAATGGGGCGGCTTGGGCATGCTGGCCGTCTGCTGGATCGTGTTGGCGGCCATGCTGATCACCGGAGTCCTGATGCGGCGACGGGGCGGGGCCAGCGGATCGCCGGTGCGCGACAC
Source organism: Caulobacter sp. (assembly GCF_965279145.1). Classification (NCBI taxonomy): domain Bacteria; kingdom Pseudomonadati; phylum Pseudomonadota; class Alphaproteobacteria; order Caulobacterales; family Caulobacteraceae; genus Caulobacter; species Caulobacter sp. Next base: position 2,625,472 of record NZ_OZ257139.1, on the reverse strand, counting down.
CCTGGCGGCCATGCTGGCCTCGAACCGCGCGGCGCGGGCTAATTGCCGGATCTTCTGGATGAGCCTGCCAGTCTTCATGGTCCCCATGCTGCTGGCCGTGACCCAGCTCCACGATGTCGGGAAGACCAGCGATCGGAACATGGCGCAGATGCTGCTGGTGTTCGGCGTCGCGCTGGCGGCCAGCGTCAGCTGGAACATCGGCCGGTATGTCCTGGTGCTGAAGCCGGAGGGCAAGCGCCTGGAAAGCCTGCTGGCCGACTACGAAGATTAGAACAGCCCCCCAGCCCTCAAGTTGACGCCGTATTCCAGATAGCCCTTCAGCGCCGACAGCATGAACATCCAGCCGCCCGCATTACCCTGCGAAGCCTTGACGCCCTCGTCCGTATCGGGCCAGCCGGACTCGGTGACCTGAACCATGGTCTCCTCGCCATTCATCGGCGTGAAGACGAACTCGACGCGGTTGTCGGGGCCGCCCAGCATCGAGCCCCACTCCAAGGCCAGGCGTTCGTGCGGGACGACCTCGCGGACGCTGACCGGGAAGGCCTCGTCCAGCTCCGGAAACTTCCAGGTCACGGTCGTTCCGCCCACCAGCGAACCGCTGCCCACCTCGATGAAGTAGCCCGCCAGCTTACGGTGATCGACCACCGCATCGAACACCTGGGCGACCGGCTTGCGGATCTTCAGCTGGACCTGAGCCTTGAGGGTCATGACAGCGCCTCCCGTTATGTCAGGGCGACTTCACACGCGAACGCGGCCGGCTTCAAGTCACCCCGGCCGCCGCCAGCACCGCCGCCTGGCGCGTGGCCAGCCCCTCTTCCGAGAAGCCTTCCAGCGAGGCCTCGAACAGCGCCTTCCAGTTGTGGCGGGCGCCCAGATGCAGGAAGGCCGCGCCCAGGCCGATGGCGGCGCGGTCCATGAACACGAACTCGCGCGGGATGGTGATCGGCCCCTTGGACTTCAGGGCCTGGCGCACCCGGAACGCCTCGCGACGGCCGTACTCGCCGGGCGGCACATCGTCGGCGACAGTACGGACGCGGTCGTCCAGCAGCGGGCCATAGATGAAGCGCGCCCAGACGTTCAACACATCGACCAGCTCGTCATTGAGATCGGCGAAGCCCCAGCTGCGATAGGCCTCGAACTGCTCGGCGCGGTCGTCATTCGACAGGGCGCGGTACAGCCGCACAACCCCGGCCACGAAGCGCGGCGGGAAGATGCGGATGCAGCCGAAGTCCAGCAGGTTCAGGTGCGCCGCGCCGTCGCCGCCAGCGGGACCGCCGAAGGTGTAATTGCCCAGGTGCGGGTCGCCGTGGATGATTCCCAGATGGGTCATCGGGCTCCACCAGGCCTCGAACAGCAGGGCGGCGATGCGGTCGCGGGTGTCCTGCGGCGCGTCCTTGAAGGCCAGCAGCCCCTTCCCGTCCATCCAGGTCATGCTGAGCAGCCGGCCGGTCGACAGTGACGGCACGGGCACGGGCACCCGGATGTCGTCGCGCCCCGAGAAGAAGCCGCCATAGAGGGCCATAAGCTTGGCCTCGCGGCCATAGTCCAGCTCCTCGCGCAGGCGGTCGCCGATCTCGACGATCATCTGGGTGGGGTCGATCGAGCCGTCCATGCGCTTGAAGAGGGCGAACAGGGTCTTCAGCTGGCCCAGATCGCTTTCGACCGCGCTCTGCATGTCGGGATATTGCAGCTTCACGGCGATGGCCCGGCCGTCGGGGGCGACGGCGCGGTGCACCTGGCCCAGCGACGCGGCGGCGCTGGCCTCGTGCTCGAAGCTCTGGAATTTCGACTGCCAGTCTGGACCCAGCTCGGCGGCCATCCGGCGGCGCACGAACGGCCAGCCCATGGCCGGGGCGTTGGTCTGCAGCTCGGCCAGTTCCGCCGCGAACTCCGGCGGCAACAGGTCGGGCACGGTGGCGAACATCTGCGCCGCCTTCATCAGCGGCCCCTTCAGCCCGCCGAGAGCAGCCCGCAGAGCCTTGGCGTTGCGGGCGTCGGCGCTGTCGCCGCCGAACAGGCTGTTGGCGCCGTAGCTGACGGCCGCGCCTGAGAGGCCCGCGCCGACCTTGGCGAAGCGGCTCAAGCGGCCGGAGAGGCGGTCGCGTTCAGGGTCTCTGATGTCGTCAGCCATGCTTAAGTCCTCCCCCTAGCGGGGGAGGTGTCGCCGCAGGCGACGGAGGGGGAAGTCGGCCAGCGCATTGCGGTCTTCCCCCACCGGCCTCCGGCCGCCTCCCCCTTCAGGGGGAGGATTTGGACGACGCCGCTCACACCAGCGCCTCGAACTCATCGACCAGCCGCTCCAGCTGCGAACACCCCGCCGCCCAGAACGCCTTTTCGCGCGGATTCAGGCCGAAGGGCTTCAGCGCCTCGACATAGGTCTTGGTGCCGCCCGCCGCGAGCAGCTCCTCATAGAGCGGCGCGAAGCCTTCCGGATCCTCGCGACGCTTCTCCATCAGGCCGCGCACCAAGAGGTCGCCGAAGGCGTAGGCATAGACGTAGAACGGCGCGTGGCAGAAGTGGCTGACATAGGCCCAGTAGTGCTCATAGCCGGGGTTCAGCCGCACGGCCGGACCCAAGCTCTCGCCCATCACTTCCAGCCACAGGCCGCCGATCTGCTCGACCGACAGCTCGCCTTCCAGCCGCGCCTCATGGAAGCGGCGCTCGAAGCGGTGGAAGGCGATCTGGCGGACCACGGTGTTGAGACCGTCCTCGATCTTGCCGGCCAGCAGCTTGCGGCGATCGTCCGGCGCGGCCTCGGCAAGCAGCCGCTCGAACACAAGGCCTTCGCCGAAGATCGAGGCGGTCTCGGCCAGGGTCAGGGGGGTGTCGGCCAGCAGGGTGCCCAACGGCGCGCACAGGGTCTGGTGCACGGCGTGACCCAGTTCATGGGCCAGGGTCAGCACGTCGCGCCGCTCGCCCATATAGTTCATGAACACATAGGGGTGGCGCTCGGCCGTCACCGGGTGGGCATAGGCCCCCGACTGCTTGCCGGCCCTAGGCCGGGCGTCGATCCACGGTTGGACGAAGAAGGTCTTGGCGTTCTGCGCGAACTTCGGGGCCAGGCTCTGGAAGCTGTCCAGCACGATCGCCTGGGCCTCTTTCCAGTCATAGGTGCGCGGGGCGGCGGCATCGAGCGGCGCATTGCGGTCCCAGTAGTCGAGGGCCTCGACGCCCATGATCCTGGCCTTCAGCGCATAGTAGCGGTGCGACAGGCGCGGATAGGCCTCGACCACGGCCGCCTCCAGGGCGTTGACCGCGTCGGCGTCGACCTCGTTGGACAGGTGGCGCGACTGGGCCGGGTCGCTGTAGTGGCGCCAGCGGTCCTCGACCTGTTTTTCAAAGGCCAGGGTGTTGAGCGCCAGGGCCTGGGTCGAGACCCGCTCCTCCAGGGCGGCGGCCAGACCCTCGGCGGCGGCCTTGCGGCGGCCGACATCGGAATCCGACAGACGGTTCAGCGCCTCGGGCAGGGTCAGGCTTTCGTCGCCGACCTGGGCCTTCAGCTTGGCCAGGGTCTCGTCATACAGCCGCACCCAGTTGGCGACGGCCGGGCTCTTGTCGACGATGAAGCGCTCCAGGTCGGGCGACAGCTCGTGCGGCCGCGACAGGCGCACCCGGCGCAGCCACGGCGTCCAGCGGCGGGCGGCGGGATGGGCCGTCAACGCCGCCTCGATTTCGCTGTCTTCCAGCCTGTTGAGCTCCAGCGAGAAGAACAGGCTCTCGGCGGCGATCTGCGACGAGCGCGCCCGCAGGTCGCCCTCGAACTTGGCCCAGGCCGGGTCGTCCTTGGCGATGGAGCCCGACAGGCTGGCATAGGCGCCGACGCTCCACAGGCTGTTGGTCGCCTGCTCGTAAAGCTTGATGCCGCGATCGATCAGCAGGCCCAGGCGCTCGGGCTCGCCCCGCGCCTGCAGGAACAGGCCTTCCAGCGAGGCCAGTTCGTCATTGGCGGCCTTGGCGGCGGCCAGGTCGGTCTCGATGCGGGGGTCCTCGCGGCCGACATAGAGGTCGGTCAGGTTCCACTCGGGCAGGGCGTCGGTCTTGAAGGGGGCGTTCATGATCCTACCGATATGGCCCCTGCGGGGTGAGGCGCAACGGCCTTGGCGCTTGGGGGCGACATTCGTGGCCCCGGCGCACTGGCCCCCTCCTGACCTGCTGCGCAGGTCGTCCTCCCCCGTAGGGGGAAGATGAAGCACGCGGATCCCATCTTCCCCCTCCGGGGGAAGACGACCGCGAAGCGGTCCGTAGGGGGCAAGTCTGGCGGACACGGGCTCTCAGCCTCGCGCCAGATCGGCTGCAAGTGGATGGGGAGGCGCGAAGCGGCCGGGGCGAACCCGGATGACCGTGATGTGTTTTGTGCGTTTCGGCTCGACCTGTCCGCTTCGCCAAGCTGTTCTTGACCGTAAGGATTGGGGCACACGAGCGTCGGTTTCAGCTCTGATTCCCAACTAGCCCCCGGACGGGCGCGCATCTTGTCGATCGGCTAATCCGTCTCGACGCCGACGATGTGCGATAGGCGGACTCTGATCCCCGCCCTCTTCAACCCGCGCTCGCTCGGCCGACGGGCCCCTCGGCGCGCGGTCCGTCCTTCTGAGACAGTCCGCCCGCTTCGACCCGCCGCCCAGGGCGTCGCGGCCCCGCTCAGCTTCATCACCCGTCGCCGCTTTGGGCCGGTACCAAGCGCCCTCCCCCTGCGACGGGGACAAGGAGAAGTATCCACCCGTTTTGGGAGCGGGGGATACGCAAGCGCGAGAAAGTTGGAAGTGATTGAATTCGCTCAGTTCGATTCGCTAAGCGCGGAGGATACAGCGCGACAGGTCCTCCCCCTGAAGGGGGAGGCGGCCGGAGGCCGGTGGGGGAAGACCGCAATGAGTCAGCAGCACTTCCCCCTCCGTCGCCTGCGGCGACACCTCCCCCGCTAGGGGGAGGACTTGAAGGCGCAAACCCACGGAGCCCCCCCCTCAAACCTCATACCGCCGCGCCACCGCCTTCGGCGCCACGACCCGCCACGCCTCGCGCAGCAAACCCGCCAGCTCCTCCGCCTCGATCTCCACCAGCCGCGCCAGCACCGCCGGGTATCCCCGATAGTGATCGTCGGAGAAGAAGCGCTCCGGCGCGGCCTCGATCAGCATGTCCTTGGTCTCAATCCGGCAGCGAATGGCGATCACGCCTGGAACCCGCACGCGGGCGGCCTTGGGCGCAGAGCGGGCGAGATAGGCCCAGGCCACGGCCTTGCCGCCGACCGAGAAGCCATACGGGTCATCGCCCACCTCCACCTCGGGCAGCGCCAGCGCCAGGGCGCGAAGGGTGGCGTCGTCGACCATGGCGTAACAATGGTCCGCGAAAGGACCAACTGGCAACCGCCCCCGACGGGCCCCTGTTCAGACCCGGTTAAGCGCGTCCGTTAAGGCCCCGGACACGTCTCCGAAACCCGGTCTTTACACCCCTGCTGTATCACTCTGAGCCAACAAGAGCCCTGTCCCACGTTGGACGCGGCCGGTTATGATGGGTGTCTTCCAATGTCCAAGACGGTTCTCGTCGTCGATGACGATCCGACTCAACGCCGCCTGATCCAGGCCGTGCTGGAACGCGATGGCTTCGCGGTTTCGCACGCCGAGAGCGGCGACGCGGCCATGGCGCATCTGTCGTCCGGCGCGCCCGCTGACGTGATCCTGCTGGACCTGGTCATGCCCGGCCTGAACGGTCACGACACGCTGAAAGAGATGCGGTCGCGCGGCTTTTCGCAGCCCGTGATCGTGCTGACCGCCAGCGGCGGCGTCGACACCGTGGTCAAGGCCATGCAGGCCGGCGCCACCGACTTCTTCATCAAGCCCGCTTCGCCCGAGCGGATCACCGTGTCGATCCGCAACGCCCTGTCGATGGGCGACCTGAAGGGCGAGGTCGAGCGGCTGACCAAGCGCACAGCCGGCAAGACCACCTTCGCCGACCTGATCGGAACCTCGCCGGCCATGACCCTGGTCAAGCGGATGGGCGAGCGCGCCGCCAAGAGCGCCATCCCCATTCTGATCACCGGCGAAAGCGGCGTCGGCAAGGAGCTGATCGCCCGCGCCGTGCACGGCTCGTCCGACCGCGCCGGCAAGCCCTTCGTGGCCGTCAACTGCGGCGCCATCCCGGAAAACCTCGTGGAGTCGATCCTGTTCGGCCACGAGAAGGGATCCTTCACCGGCGCCACCGACAAGCACCTGGGCAAGTTCAAGGAGGCCGACGGCGGCACCCTGTTCCTCGACGAGGTGGGCGAGCTGCCGCTGGACATGCAGGTCAAGCTGCTGCGCGCGCTGCAGGAAGGGGAGATCGATCCGATCGGCTCCAAGCGCTCGCAGAAGGTGGATGTGCGCATCGTCTCGGCGACCAATCGCGACGTGGCCCACGCCGTGTCGCAGGGCCGGTTCCGCGAGGATCTCTATTACCGCCTGAACGTCTTCCCGATCGAAGCCCCCTCCTTGCGCGAACGCCGCGAGGACGTGCCGGCCCTGGTCGAGGCCTTCATCCGCCGCTTCAACGTGGAAGAGGGCAAGCGCGTCATCGGCGCCTCGCCCGAGACCCTGGCCCTGCTGACCGCCTTCGACTGGCCGGGCAATGTGCGCCAGCTGGAAAACACGGTGTATCGCGCCATCGTCCTGGCCGACGCGCCCTATCTGCAACCCTATGACTTCCCGGCGATCTCGGGCCTGCAGGCCCCGATCGAGGCCATGCCCGCGCCCGGCTTCAGCACGCCCGATCTGCCGGCGGTGCTGCAAGCCACGCACGCCGCCCTGGCCAGCGCCCCCGGCGACGCGCCGGTGCGAATTCTGGACGACCGCGGCCATCTGCGGACCCTGGAAGAGATCGAGCGCGACCTGATCCAGCACGCCATCGATGTCTATGCCGGTCACATGAGCGAGGTGGCGCGCCGCCTGGGCATCGGTCGATCCACCCTCTATCGCAAGGTGCGGGAGCAGGGCATCGACGTCGACATGAAGGAAGCCGGCTGATGGCGATCGTCCTGCGCCCCATCTCGCGCGAACAGCGCCTGAAGACACTGATCCGACCGTCGAAGCCGACGCGCTCGAAAACAGCGACCTAGGACCTTTCTTCTTCAAATACGCGATTTGAAGAAGAAAGGTTCTAGTCGGGATCACCCGTTGGCGTCACGCCACGTTGGCGATGTCGTTGTCACTGTCCGGGGACGTGTCCTGTATCGGCGCGCTGGCCCTGCGGCTCCAGCCCGCGACGCCCCGGGCCACCGCGCCCTCGGCTTCCAGGTGCTGCAGCTCCAGCATGACCGCCGCCGCCGGCATGGTCCGGTTCCAGCGACGCTCCAGTTGCTGGACGATGTCGGCCACGCCCATCCCCGAACCTGCCCGCTCCAGGGCCATCAGGATCATGTCGCCGGTCGAGCGGCTGCGCCGTCCGCGACGGCTGGGCGCCGGAGTCGTGGCTGATCCGGCGAAGGATGGCTGCTCGTTGGCGACACGCCCCTCGACGAGGCCCGCGCGTTCGATCGCGCCAATCGCCAGGGTGATGGCCTGAAGCTCCCCCTCGAAGGGCGCCGCGGCGCGCCTTTGAGCGTCCACCATGCGGACCTCTAGATCCGCCTTTCTTCGCAATAGATATTCATAAGTCGTCGACATAGCATTGGTCCCTATCTGTCAGCGTTAATCCGGCGCCGATGCAGATCAGAGTCCACGCGCGCTAGAAAAGAACGTCGCCCCCACCGGCCGAACCGTTCAGATTATCTCGAATAAGCAATAACTTGAATGTTCGTATTTTCATTCGGTATGATTACCAAGACCTTAACGGAGTTCGCCGAACGTTGCTTTCTAGTAAGATTTGGGTACTGATTTCGCCAGTAGAATGCTCATCTCGGCTGGATATCCGGCCCCACCGACAGCCATTGCTGAACTCAGGCCGCAAGGCAGCGCTTGAGACGACAGGCGCCGACATTGTGCTGTTACTCTGAATGCCGGACTAGTCTTCGGGTTCCGACTCTACGGTGACGGGCCGCTCGCGTCGGCCAAAGCCCTTGCCCCGCCCGAGCGGCTTCTTCTCGCCCTTGGCCTTGGCGACGATTTCCTTGAGCTTGATGGTCTGGTTGGCCGAGAGGGCCTGGTCGCGACCGCCCTTTTCGGGATCGCCGAAGGCCCGGCCATAGGTCTGGATGCGCTGGGCCACCGAGCCGAGGAACTCGCCTTCCCAGTCGGAGAGCTCGACCCCGGCCTTGTCGGCGGCGCGGCGCGCGCGTTCCAGCGCCTTCAGCGCGGCCTTCCTGGCCTGGGCCCTGGAGTCAGGGGTTTTGCGATCGGGAGCTTTGCGATCGGGGGGCTTGGCGCGCATCGCCTCGGACTATTCCCCAAGCCGCGCCAAGACGCACCCCGCAAAAATCGGCGCTTTAGATCGCGCCGACGGCCGACAGATAGAGGTCGAGGATCGCATCCTCTTCCTGGCGCTTGGCGCGGTCCTGCTTGAGGATGCGGACCACCTTGCGCAGGATCTTGACGTCGAAGCCGTTGCCCTTGGCTTCGGCGTAGACTTCCTTGATCTGCTCGGCGATCTCGGTCTTTTCGACCTCGAGGCGTTCGATGCGCTCGATGATGCTCTTCAGCTGGCCTTGGGCGGTGGAGTTCAGAACGTCGGCGTGGGCGGCGTCGTCGGCCATGACGGAAAGCTCTCAGTCGGAGTGGAAATTGGGTCGCGGACCATAGTCGCGACGCTCTTGCCTCACAACAGCCCGCGGGCCTGAATCATCGGCCGCAGGGCCGCCGGATCTGTGAACAAGTGTGTATGGAAACCCATCGCGTCGGCGGCGGCGATATTGGCGGCGCTATCGTCGATGAACAGCAGGTCGCCGGGGTTCAGGCCCGTCCGCTCCAGCACGATCTCGTAGATCCGCCGCTCGGGCTTGATGGCGCCCTCCTCGGCCGAGACGACCACGTCCTGGAAATGGCGGAACACCGGACTCATGGCCTGGACGCCGGGCCAGCTCTCACTGGACATGTTGGTGAGGCCAAACTGCGGGACGCCCCGCGCGGCCAGATCATCCATCACGCCCTCGGTCTCGGGAAACGTCCCAGAGAACATTTCCGGCCAACGGTCCCACCAGGCGGCGATCTGCTCGGCATGGTCGGGATACAGCGGCGTCAGTCGCGCGATATTGTCGGCGAAGGTCAGGCCCCGGTCGGTCTCGCCGTGCCAATCCATGGTGCAGACATGCGAAAGGAACCAGTCGAGTTCGGCTGGTTCCTTGAAGATCTTCGCAAACAGCGTGCGCGGATTCCAGCGCACGATGACATTGCCGACATCCCAGAGCAGAGCCCTGGGAGGCGCGGCAGCCGTCATCAGCCCTGCTTGGCTTTGAAGCGCGGGTCGGTCTTGTTGATGATGTAGACCACGCCCTTACGGCGGACCAACTTGCAGTCGCGGTGACGCGACTTCAGCGACTTCAGCGAGCTACGAACCTTCATGACCGTCTCTATACTCAGCGGAGAGGTTCGGGCGCACCAAGTGGCGACCGGAACGTCCGGGATGTTTCGGAGGGAGGGCGTATAGGCAAGGCAGCGATCAGAGTCAATCGGCTCGGCGCGCTGACGCGGAACTTCACCGCTCTGTCGGCCTTGTGATTGAAGAGTTTGCCCGGTTGCCGGTAGCCTGTCGTCATGGATCGTCGTTGTTTTCTCGTTCTTCTTCTCGCCGGCTGCGCGGACACCTCGCCCCAGGGGCCGCTGACGCCGCCGGTTTCGGCCCCGCCGACTCCCCCGCCCTCGCCGGCCGGCAACACCCCTCCGCCGGCCGTGGAGACGCCCGTACCGGCCGGTGAGCTGGGCTTCGACACCTGGCTGGCGGACTTCATGATTCGCGCCCAGGCCGCCGGCCTGACGCGGCAGTTGCTGGAGCGCGAGCTGGGCGGCGTAACCCCCGATCCCAAGGTCATCAGCCTGGACGGCCGGCAGCCGGAGTTCTCCAAACCGGTCGGCGACTATATCAAGGGCGTGATCAGCGACGACCGCGTCGCCGTGGGCCGCAACAAGCGCGAGCAGCTGACCTACCTGCCCGATATCGAGAGCCGCTACGGCGTGCCGCGCGACATCCTGCTGGCGGTCTGGGCCATGGAATCAGCCTTCGGCCAGCTGCAGGGCAATTTCGACGTCGTGCGCTCGATGGTCAGCCTGGCCGCCGACGGCCGCCGCCGCGGCTGGGCCGAGGGCGAGCTGATCGCCGCCCTGAAGATCATCGATTCGGGCGAGGTCACCCGCGCCCAGCTGAAGGGCTCATGGGCCGGGGCCATGGGCCAGACCCAGTTCCTGCCCAGCAACTATCGCACCACCGCCGTGGACGCCGACGGCGACGGCAAGCGCGACATCTGGACGTCGGACATCGATTCCCTGGCCTCGGCCGCCAACCTGCTGGCCAAGGGCGGCTGGCAGCGCGGGGTGGGCTGGGCACGGGAAGTGATCCTGCCCGCCGGCTTCGACTACGGCCTGGCCGAGGGCCCGCGCGAGATCCCGTCGTGGTGGGAAGCCAGGGGCGTCAGGCGGGCCGACGGACTGCCCTGGACCAGCGCCGACGCCGCCTCCCCCGCCGGCCTGATCCTGCCCGCCGGAGCCTTTGGACCGGCCTTCCTGGCCCTGCCCAACCACTTCGCGATCCGCAAGTACAACAACTCGACCTCCTACGCCCTGGGCATCGGCCTGCTGGCCGACCGCTTCGGCGGCGAGGGCCCGCTGGTGACCGCCTGGCCGGTCGAGGCGCCGCTGTCGCTGTCGGATCGCATGGCCGCCCAGATCGCCCTGGCCCGCCTGGGCTTCGATCCCGGCGCGCCCGACGGCGTGATCGGTGCGGGCACCCGCAAGGCCCTGCGCGCCTGGCAGCAAAGCCGAAGCGTGCCGGCCGACGGCTATCTGTCGATGGACATGGTGCTGAGGCTGAAGGCCCAGGCAGGGCTGACCTAGCCCCGCGCTCCGCCGTGGGCGGATAACGCCGGCAAGAAAAAAGGGGCGGACACGAAGTCCGCCCCTTTCAGGTCGCGGCCGTTGGCGCGTGCGGGGCTAGACGCGCCCCGCCGGTCCGGCCGTCGTTTTGGTTAGCGGAACAGGCTCAGGATCGACGAGCTCGACGAGTTCGCGATCGACAGCGCCTGGATGCCCAGTTGCTGCTTGGTTTGCAGCGACTGCAGCTTGGCGCTTTCCTTGGCCAGGTCGGCGTCAACCAGGTTGCCCACGCCGGCGTCGAGGCTGTCTTGCAGCTTGCCGACGAAGGTCAGATGGGTGTCCAGGCCGGTCGAGTTGGTGCCCAGCGAGGCCAGCTTGTTGGTGGCCGTCTGCAGCGCCTCGGAGACCGTCGTGATCATGGCCTTGGCGGCCGTGGCGGTCGTGAAGGTGGAGCCGGTGGTCAGGCCGATGCCGGCCAGGGTCAGGGTCTGCGCATTGACGGTGAAGCCCGAGCCGTCCGAGTTGGCCAGGAAGGTCAGCTTGGTGGTCGTGCCGTCGGCGATGCTGACGCCATTGAACTTGGCGTTCGTGGCGGCCTTGGTCACCTGATCGCGCAGGGATTCAAAGTCGGCCTTGAGAGCGTTGAACGACGAGGTGTTGAGCGAGGTGTCGGAAGCGGCCAGGGCCTTTTCCTTCATCTTGCCCAGCAGGTCGGTGATCGTATCGCCGGCGGCCAGGGCCACGTCGATGGTCGACTGACCGCGTTGCAGCGAGTCCTTCACCGAATTGATCGAGGAGGCGGTCGCCGACTGGTTCTTGGCGGTCGCCCAGATCGCGCCGTTGTCCTTGGCGCTGCCCACCTTCTTGCCGGTGGAAATGCGTTGTTGGACTTGGGCCGTTTCTTGGTTGGTGGTGTTCAGGTTTTGCAGAGCGATCAGAGCGCCCTGATTCGTGTTGATGCTGTTCAGCGCCATTACGAAAGACTCCTATTCAAGGTCTTCGGCCTCATTTTAAGGCCGGCGGGCATTTTACCCGCCGAAAAGTATCCAAGATTGAGATTTCCATTTCGTTTAAGACATATCGACGCATGCTTAATACATCAGACAGCTTCGTTAATGCTAACATCGCGGTAAGAACTGGAATCTAGACCCCGTTAAGACTCTGATCGAGACTCTCGAATCCCTTGCGCGGCAAGGGCGCGGGCGGCGCCGTTCGGAAAGTCTTAACCGGAATCGCGGGCTCAGGTCGGCGCGCGGCGGCGCTCAGAAATGAACGCCGCATGGGTCGGCAGCGATCGACCACCTTGACGATCTGACCGCGCATGCCCGCAAGACGCCGGGCGACATCGGCCGGATCGCGAGCATCCGCCGAAGGCTCATAGCCTTGTGGAACAACACCTTGGCCCAGCAGGACAGGCCCTAGCTGGCCTCGGCGAACAGTTCGTCATCAAGCCGCACAGGCCGCCCGCGCGACCGGAGGACGTCGATCTTGTGGTGCAGGCCGTCGGGAACCGGCCTCGCCCGGCAGGCTTCCCAGAGCGGCCCTGATCGGCCGTGGCTGAAGTAATGCAGGGTGATGAAATCCCGGATGTGCTTCATGTCCCGAAGGGAGAGCCGGCTATACTCATCGCGGGCGACGGGATCATCGCCGTGCAGCGGCCTCGTCGTCGAGGTGGGCGCTGGAATAGGCCCTTCAAGCCCCGCCGCATGAGGACGCGCCCCACGCGGCGTGGCAAGAAGACCAACAGGCTATTTCTTCCGCGTCACCACCACCGGCTGGCCCGCATAGTCGACCGTGGCGTCGACGCCATCGAAGTCGACGGGCTTCGCGCCGTCGCCGATGAAGCGCACCTTGAACACCCGCTTGTCGACCATGCCGTTGAACGACCCCGAGCGGGCGCCGATGGTCACGCGGCCCGAGGCTTCGTCGTACGAGACCGGGATGCGGCTATAGGCGCCGCGCGTGTAGCCGTTGCTGAGACCGTCGTCCTCATAGAGTTCGAAGGTCCCGCTCTTGCCGGTGTAGATCACCAGGGTGATCGGCGCGTCGGGCTTTTCGCCGACATATTGCTGCACCCCCGTGGTCGGCACGATCGAGCCGGCCTTCACGAACAGCGGCATGCGGTTGAGCGGCGCGGCGGCCTTGATCGTATGGCCGCCGGCATGGGCCTTGCCGGTCTCGAAGTCGTACCAGGTGGCGCCGGCCGGCAGATAGACCTGACGCGAGCGGGCCTTGAACGCCGTCACCGGAGCGACCAGGAAGGCCGAGCCATAGAGGTACTCGTCATTGACGTCCCGCGCCTTGAGGTCGCTCGGGAAGTCCATGACCAGGCCGCGCATGATGCTGCCGTCGCGGTGATAGATGTCGCCCGCCAGGGTCAGGGTGTAGGGCATCAGGCGGTAGCGAAGTTCGTCGTACCAGGTGAGCGACTTGTAGACCTCGGTCCCGGCGTCCGCGAGATTGAAGATCTCACGGAACGGCTCCTCGCCGTGACTGCGGAACAGGGGCGAGAAGGCTCCGAACTGGAACCAGCGCAGGTTCAGCTCCTGCCATTCGGCCCAGTGGGCGGGATCCTTGTTGGTGTAGCGATCCTCGACCGAGAAGCCGCCGATGTCGGTGGTCCAGTTGGGCACGCCCGACATCGACAGGTTCACGCCGGCCGAGATCTGGTCCTTCAGGTCGTCCCAGCGGGCCACGACATCGCCGCTCCACAGGGCGACGCCGTTGCGCTGGATGCCGCCGAAGCCCGAGCGCGACAGGATGAAGCTGCGCTTGTCGGGGTTCAGCTCATGCTCGCCCTCGAACACGCCGGTGGTGTGGATCAGCGGGTAGGAGTTGAAGAACTCGGCCCCCGGGCCCATAGCCGTCGGCCCCATGCGCAGCGTGCGCTCGGGAATGTCGAGGTTGGAGTGCATGTCCGGCTCGTCGCTGTCCATCCACCAGGCGTCGACGCCATAGCCCTTCAGGCTGTCCTTGACCTGGCGCCAGTAGATGTCGCGCGCCTCCTTGGAATAGGGGTCGTAGAACGAGTTCAGATAGCCCGGCCCCACCCAGTCGAGCGCGCCCTGCTCGATATTGCGGTGATACATGTGACCCTTGGCGTCGAGCTCCTTGTAGTGCTCGGTCGTCGGATAGAACTTGGCCCAGATCGAGATCATGAAGTGGCCGTTCATCCCGTGGATGTCGTCCAGCATCTTCTTGGGATCGGGGAAGCGGGTCTCGTCGAACTTGTGGCTGCCCCAGCTGTCGTCCTTCCAGTAGCGCCAGTCCATCACGACGTTGTCGATCGGCAGCTTGCGGTCGCGATATTCCTTCAGCACCCCAACGATCTGGTCCTGGGTCTCGTAGCGCTGGCGGCTCTGCCAGAAGCCGTAGGCCCAGCGCGGCATGGCCACGGCCTTGCCGGTCAGTTCGCGATAGCCGCCGACCACCTGGTCGAGATTGTCGCCGCCGACGAAATAGTAGTCGATGGCGTGGGCGACGTCGGAGGTCAGGGTCAGCGACTTCTGCTGGGCCGCCGGGATCGGGTTGTTGTGGACCAGGCCGATATAGCCGTCATTGGGATCCCACTCGACGCGGATCTTGTGCCGGGTCCCGGCCGCCATGGGGGCCGTGAAGTTGTGGAACCAGGGGTTCCAGTTCTGCCGCCAGCGGTCGATCGTCAGCTTTCCGTCGACATAGAGCTTGGCGTAGCTGGACGAGTAGAGCTTGAACTTCTGGACGCCCGAAACCGACGGCTCGACCGAGCCTTCCCAGACCACGGTGGCGCCGCGCACCGGCTTCTTGTCGGGACCCGTCAGCTCGGCCGGCCACTTGGCCAGGTCCTTCAGGTAGCGGTAGTCGATGTCGGTCTCGACGCGGGTCAGCTTCAGCTCGCCCTTGACGTAATACTTGGCGGTGAAACCGCCGGCCTTGCCGCTGGCGTCGAAGATCTTCAGGTCGCGCGAGGCCACGTCATACGGCGTCGGGTCGCCGAAGCGGGTGATGCCGTTATTCTCCCAGAGGACGCCGTAGTTGCGGCTGGACAGCACGAACGGCACGGCGATGTCGCGGTTATACTGGGCCAGTTCGACGTCCTGGCCATTGTAGTTCATCTGGCCGTTCTGGTGCTGGCCCAGGCCATAGAAGGCCTCGTCCGTGCCCGGATTGAACCGCTGGCTGACGGCGTAGAAGCCCTTGTCGTCGATGGTCAGCGGCTTGAAGGCCTGGCGGCCCTGCTCGGCCAGCACCGTCTTGCCCGCGGCGTCCTTGAACGACACCGCGCCGTCGCTGAGCATCACTTCCGCCGTGGCCTTGCCGGCCTTGACGACGACCTTGCCGCCGACGCTCTCGACGGTGAAGCCCGAGGTCCTGGGCGTGGCCGTGACCATCAGGCTGGCTGGCATGTCCAGGCTGTCGGTCGGCGTCGCGGTCACGTGGATGACGCGATCGCTCATCACCTGCAGCCGCACCTTCTTGGCCGGTCCCGAGGCGGGCGTCACCACCACGCCGTCGGCGGTCTTTTCGAAGCCGGCCTCCAGCGCCAGGGCGGAGGTCGAGGCCGTCAGGGCCAGGGCGAAGGCCAGGGCCATCGGCTTGTGGAAGGCGCGCATCTTGGGTTCCCCCATGTGGGTCTTGGACGTGTTCTGGGACATGTTCAGTAGGCGGCCAGCTTGACCTTCAGCACCTGCGGCACGGTCGTCAGGTTCAGGCCGTGGTCGGTCTGGTCGCCGTTCCACAGGCGATCAAAGACCCACTGGCCGTTCTCGAAGTGGCCTTCCTCGACCCGGGCCATCAGGAACCGTTCGCCCTTGGCCGAGCCGAAGCTGACGCGGGCGCGGTAGCCGGTGACCAGGAATTCGTTTGGCGACAGTCGGGCGATCAGGGCGCCGCCGTCCGGAATCTCGCGATTGGACGGCTTGTCGGCCTTGGCCATCCACGAGGAGTCGAGCGTGCCCATCTGCCATTCGCCGTACGATACGGTGGCCGTCCACCGATCCCCCAGCTTCAGGGTTTCGGCTTTGCGATCATCGGCTTCGCCCGCGCCCCAAACGTCGCTCGTGAAGGACAGCTTGGCCCACTCGCGAGCCATGGGCGCCAGCAGACGGTAGTGGACGCCAAAGTTCTCGAGCGCCTGAGCATCGACAGTCTTGGCGCCGAGCGGATAGTTGGAATAGCCGGTGTAATCGAGGCCGAACGGCGCGAAGCCGATGCCTTGATGGCCGAGCACGTCGTAGATGTGGCGCGCATAGCCCTTGTCGCTGCCGATCTCGGGCACGAACAACGCGTTGTCGGGGCGGCGGTACTGGTCCAGCGTTTTCCGGACATTGGCGCTTTCGCGCATGTAGATGTCTGGGGCGATGGCGTCGATCGACGGCGCGGCCGCCTTCCAGACGTCCAGCACGTTCCAGGTCGGGCCGCCCGACGAGTAGGTGTAGGGATCCTGGTCGTTGAACGGGTCGCGCAGGGCGGCGTTGACGTACATCGGCAGGTCCAGCTCGCGCTTGCCGGCTGCGGCGACCTGATCGACGTAGCGCCCGATCGACCAGGCGTGGAAATATTCGTCGGCGTCCTTGCCGAACACCTGGCGCCAGGTTCCCGGCGTCTTGCCCAGCGCCTTGATTAGTTCGGCCGGCACGGGCGCGTCGAACAGCTTCTGGGCGGTGGGTGAGAAATCCCGGACGGCGCTGTAGGTGCCGGTCTCGTTCTCGGGCTGGATCATGATCACGGTGTGGTCGGGATCGGCCGCCTTGATGTGGCGCATCAGCTGGACGAAGGCCTTCTTGTCGGCCTCCAGCGTGGCGGGGAAGTGCGGCGACAGCGAGTTGCGGGTCTCGCCCTTGGCGGTAATCACCCGGGGGAAGCGCTTGTTGTCCAGCTTGACCCATTCAGGGGCGTAGTTGGGCCCGTTGTTCTTCCAGGTCCCGAACCACAGGATGACCAGCTTCACGTCATGGTCGCGGGCCTGCTTGATCAGCAGGTCGAGATACGAGAAATCGAACTTGCCCTCGGTCGGCTCGATCTGCTCCCAGGCGATCGGAACCTCGACGGTGTTGGCCTGCAGCGCCTTCACGGCCGGCCACACCTTGGGCATCTGCGAGGGATAGTTGCTGGAGTTGTTGACCTGGACGCCCAGCATCAGGAACGGCGCGCCGTCCACCATCAGGGCGTGACGACCATTCTTCTCGACCAGCCGGGGCGTTTCGGCCGCCATGGCCACGCCGCCGGCCAAGGCCATCGCCGACGCGGCGATCAGCGCGACACGCAAAGTTTTGAAGGGGATCAACCCGGTCATCGTTTCTTCCCTTGGCTTCTGGCCTTGGCTTCTGGTGGCCGCTCGCCCACGAGGCCGAGAGCCGCGAATTTGTTACCGCTACCAGCTTTATTTGTCAGATGATTGCCCGAGCTGTCGCGCAAAGCAATCACGTTTGATGGGAAGCGCGCCGTCCGCGCTCGAAAAAGGCCGCGCATCGCCGCAGGAGACGATGCGCGGGGAGAATGCCGCACGGTTTCGGGGAGAATGAAGCCGCGCGACGCGTGTCGGAGCCGGTTGGCCCGCTCGCCGCAGCCGAGGGAAAAGGCAGGATCCCCCCGCGCCGCTGCATTGGACTATAGTCATACAAATAGGAGCGGCAAGCGAAATGATAGCGCTATCAATCATGCCTAGATGAGCCTCAAGGCGTGTCATGCCGCCCCCTCGAGCGCCGGCGCCTTGCAGTAGCGAGCTATGAACTCGGCCTGGCGGGGGGCGGCGTTAACCGCCTGGCTCACCGCCTCGCGCCGCCGGCGCATGCCTTGGGACAGTTCGGCCTCGGGGATCAGATCAGCGCGCGGATCGTGGCTGGCGGGCACAACGCCCTGCCCCAGATAGACCGCCAGCCAGCTGGGCTCCATGAACGAGGTCTCGGTATGCAGCGCCACCTTGCCGGCCTCGCGGAACAGCTCGATCTGACCTTTCAGCGTGTCGGGCAGATCGATGGAGCGGAAGTAGCGCCAGAACTCGGAATCCTCGCGCTGGTTGGTGCGATAGTGCAGCACCAGGAAATCGCGGATGTACTCGACCTCGTCGGCGCTCAGGCGGTTGAAGGTCTCGGCCAGGTCGGGGTCGAAATCGCGATCGGGGAAATATTCCAGCAGCCGGCCGACGCCATTCTGGATCAGGTGGATGCTGGTGCTCTCCAGCGGCTCAAGAAAGCCCGACGACAGGCCTATGGCAACGCAGTTCCTGTTCCACACCTTGCGCCGACGGCCGGTGACGAAGCGGAGGGAATTCAGGCCCGCCCGGGCCTTGCCGCCCAGATTGACCATCAGGGTGCTGGCCGCCTCATCCTCGCTGATGAAGCCGTCACAGAAGACGTAGCCGTTGCCCGTGCGGTGCTGCAGCGGGATCTTCCACTGCCAGCCCGCCGCGCGGGCGGTGGCCGTGGTGTAGGGCTCCAGCGCGCCGTCGCCGTCGCACGGCACGGCCAGGGCGCGATTGACCGGCAGCCAGCGCGACCAGTCGTCGTAGCCGGTCTTCAGCGCCCCCTCGATCAGCAGCCCCCGGAAGCCCGAGCAGTCGATGAAGAGGTCGCCCTCGACCTCACGCCCGCCCTCAAGCCGCACCGACCGGATGAAGCCGTCCTCGGGGCGCAGCGCGACATCGACGACCTTGCCCTCGGTGCGGACCACGCCGCGCTTTTCCGAATAGCCGCGCAGGAACCTGGCATACAGGCCGGCGTCGAACTGAAAGGCGTAGGAATAGGTGGAATAGATCGAACGCGGATCGGTGGCCGGCGGCCGGAAGCGCCCCGCCCTGGCCATCATCGTGGCCAGGGAATAGGCCTCGTGACTGGTCGGATCGCCGGCCTCTCGCAGCTTGCGCCAGTGGTGATGCGGCGAAACCCCGTCGATCGCCGGGCCGTAGTCGCCGAAGCCATGAAAATAGCGCGAACCGACCGTGCGCCAGTCCTTGAACTCGATGCCCAGCTTGAACGTGGCCTGGGTGGCCTTGATGAACTCGATCTCGTCGATGCCCAGCACCGCGTTGAACTGGCGGATCGGCGGAATGGTCGCCTCGCCCACCCCGACGGTGGCGATCTGGTCGCTCTCGATCAGTTCGATCTCGATGGGGCGCGCTTCGAAGAAACGCGAGATTCCGGCGGCGGCGATCCAGCCGGCCGTACCGCCGCCCACGATGACGATCTTGCGGATGCGGTTGTCGGTCATGCGGCTCCCCCGGAAGAACGCCCGAGCTTATCGGCGCCGAAAGGCCCGCGTCTCGGCTGGAGACGCGGGCCCCTCATCCTGGCTGTCCCGATCCCTAGAAGGTCAGGCGCAGTTGGGCGTTGTAGCGGCGACCGGTGACGAACCAGGCGCGACCCTTCATGCCGATGTTCTGCTGCATCAGCTGCTTGTACTGGGCGTCGGTGAGGTTTTGCGCCTCGACGCCCAGGCTGACCTGCTCGTTGAACTTGTAGAAGAACGACGCGTCCAGCTGACCGTAGTCATCGGCCCAGGTGGGCAGGGCCCAGTTCTGGTCGTAGTTGCCGGTGGCCTTGTTGTAGCCGTTGCTGCCGCGCGTGCCGTTGACGTTGACCGCCTGCAGGTACTTCGAACGCCAGTTGTAGGCGAGGCGGGCCGAGATCGGGCCTTTCTCGTACATCAGGGCGACGTTGTAGGTGTGCTTGGAAAGGTTGGTCAGCGGCAGCTCGCCATAGCTCGAGCCGTCGGTGTCGATGCCCAGCTGGTTCAGGGCCAGGGTGGCCTGCTGGCCGGCCGTCACGTTGGTCGGCAGCTTGTAGAGCTCCTGGCTGCTGTCGACATAGGTGTAGTTGGCCTGCAAGCCAAAGCCCGACAGCGGACCGGGCAGGAAGTCGAAGAACTGGCTGTAGGCCACTTCGATACCGTCGGCCTTGCCCTTGGCGCCGTTGACCGGAGCCGTGGTCGAGAACTGGTACACCGTACCGTTCGAGGCCGCATAGGGCACGTTGTAGAGCGTGTTGGTGACCACATCGCTCAACTTCTTGTGGAACACCGCCGCCGTCAGCGAACCGGTCGGGGCGAAGTACCATTCCAGCGTGGCGTCGAACTGGTCCGATTTGGTCGGTTCCAGATAGGGGTTGCCGCTGCCGGTGCCGGTCAGGTTGGCGCGCGCGGCGCTGCCCGTGCCGGAGACCGAGACATCCAGGGTCGTATAGGCCTGAAGCTGGCTGAAGTCGGGACGGGCCAGGGCCCGGGCCGCGGCGAAGCGGGCCTGCAGGTTGTCGCGGATCTTCACCCGCACGTTCAGGCTGGGCAGAACATTGGTGTAGTCGTTGGCGTAGGTCCCCTCGGTCGACGTCCGAACGAAGGTCGGGATCACGCCGGCGGGGATGGTGGTGTCCAGGGTCGGGGTCTGGGCGCCGACGAAGGAGCCCGTGGCCTCGGCGCGGGTCTTGACCACCCGCACGCCAACGGAGCCGTCCACCGGCCAGGTCAGCTGATCCCAGCCAAAGCGGGCCTGGACGTAACCGGCCCAGGTGTTCTCGCCCTGCAGGTTGATGGCGCCGGCGCCATAGCTGGCCGGTGCGAAGGTGTAACCCTTGTCGCTGAAGCTGTTGTCGGCCCGGAAAGCGTGCAGCTTGGCGTAGCTGGCCGGCCAGCCGTTGGCCAGATCCAGGCCCGGGAACACCACCGCCGACGGCAGGCTGGCCTGGCCGTTGAAGAAGTTCGGGAATGAATACAGCGTGTTGCTGGCCTTGTAGTCGCTCAGATAGGCCAGATCCGGCATATACCAGCCCAGCATCCAGGTCTGGCTGAGGGCCTGCCAGTTATAGGGCGTGTTCTTGTTTTCCGCCTGGCGATCGGTGTAGCGGGCGCCGAAGCGCAGCGACTTGATCACGCCGTCGTCGAACTTGTAGTCCACGTCCCCGCGCCAGGCCCACTCCTTGCCGACGCTCTCGTCGAAGTGATCCATGGTGAACGCCCAGTAGTAGTTGCTGGGATTGGACATATAGGTGGTGTCGACGCCGATCTTCGGCAGCTTGCCCGTCAGGTCGATGGTCTCGCTGGGGATCAACAGACCGGTGGCGACCGTCGAGTCGAAGCCCTTGGTCGTGCCGCGCACATATTGCAGGTCGGTCTTGATCGACAGGTGATCGTCGGGCGTCCAGGTGGTGCTCCAAGCCCAGTCGGTGGTGCGCGACTTGCGGTTGGCGGCGCGGACGTCGTCGTTGAACGGCATGCCGCCATCGGACGGATCGCTCAGCGTGCCCTTGGTCAGCACGCCTTTGGCGTCATACTGGCCATTGGTGACGACCACGTTCCCGGGAGAGCCGATCTGCGAGAAGATCGCGTACTCGCCCCAGTTCATGTCGTACTGCGAATTGAACCAGGTAAGCGCTGTCTCGACCTTGTCATTGGGACGCCATTGCAGGGCGCCGTAGGCCCCCACGCGCTTGCGGTCGAAATCGAGGGTCCGCCATTGCAGGCCGTTGGGCGCCCAGACGGTCTTGCCCGTCGTGTTCCACGGATTGGACGCATCTGCCGCCTGCGGGAAATAGGGCTCCTGCTGGATGGCGTCGGTGCGGGTGTGGCTCTTGGAATAGGCCACGTCGAACAGGGCGCCGATCTCGCCGATCGGGGTGTCCCAGCGGTTACTGAACAGGAACGACGCCGACGGCTTGGCCTTGCCCTTGGACAACTCGCCCCAGCCGGCCGCGACCGAGCCGGCCAGCTTCAGGCCCGAGTGGTTGAACGGCATCTGGGTGCGCAGATTGACCAGGCCGCCGATGGCGCCTTCGATCTGCTCGGCCGAGGGGTTCTTGTAGATGTCGACGCCGGCCATCAATTCGGGCGGCACATCTTCAAAGCTCAGCGAGCGGCCGCCGTTGGCGGTGAAGCTATCGCGTCCGTTCAGCTCGGACCGCACATAGGTCAGGCCGCGGATATTGACGCCCGAGCCCTCGACCGAGAAGTGCTCGGGATCGCCGCGCGACATGGTGTGGTCGATGGTGACGCCGACAATGCGCTGCAGCACTTCGGTGACCGAGCGATCCGGCAGCTTGCCGATGTCGTCGGCGCTGACGCCGTCGACGATCTCGAGGGCGTTCTGCTTGATCTTCTGCGCCGACTGAATGGCCGCGCGCTGGCCGGTGACCACCACCTCTTCGACGGCGGTGTCCTTGCCGGCGTCCTGAGCGAACACGACCGACGGCGCGGCCACGCACAGGACCAACGCCGAAGCGCCCGCCAGCATGAGTTTACGATGTGATTGATTGAGGCTGTTCATGCCTGTTCCCTTCCCCCGTTTTCGATCCGCCCCGGCCTTCTAGGCGCCGGTGACGTGCGCTTCCCCGTCTGGGTTCGCACGATCTAGCGTGATGTATAATCGTATAATTGAGACCTTCAAGCCGAATTTGATAGCGCTATCATTTCACTCATGAGCGCGTTTTTCCGGCCACAGGGGGGGGGGCTTCGCCGGGAGGCGGCCATATTCAGGGCGCGGCCGCCCTCCACACGCCGAGCGGAGGTTTGCGGCGTCCGATATAATATTATAAATGAGCCGATCGTTTTTGCTGGGCAGGCGCCCGACGACAGGGATGGGCCATGAGCAAGGATAGACCGGGCAAGCAGCCGCTCGGCGAAGGGCCCTCCAGGGCCACGCCCCCGAGGGCTATCCGGGGATGGCCGAAATCGGCAACATGCCCATCGCCCGCGAGATCCTGGAGAATGGCGTGAAGGACATAGTCCGTATCGGCGGCGCGATCACGCGCGAAGGGCCGCGCCGCGGCCGAGGCGCGCCCTGATGGATCCTTCGATCTCGATCTTCGGCGACTGGGGCACTTCGCGGCTCCGACTTTACCTGCGCCAGGGCAAGAGCGTTCTGGATCGCCGCGACGGTCCCGGCGTCAGCGCCCTGACGACCTCGCCTGAGCAGACCTTCCTCGACCTTGTGGGCGACTGGCGCGAAGCCGGCCCGTCCGGCGCCATCCTGTGCGGCATGGTCGGCTCGCGCATCGGCTGGGTCGAGGCGCCCTACGCCCCCTGCCCGGCGTCCGCCGCCGACCTGCGCGAGCGCGTGCTGAAGATCGAGGCCGACGGCCTGCCGGTGTCGATCATCCCGGGCCTGTCGTGCGTCAATCCGCTGGGCGGCCCCGACGTGATGCGCGGCGAGGAGACACAGATCCTGGGCGCGCTGGAGCTGGATCCGGCCCTGAAGCGCGGCCGCCACCTGCTGGTCCTGCCGGGCACCCACAGCAAGTGGACCGTTGTCGAGGACGGCGCGATCACGGGCTTCCTGACCGCGCCCGTTGGCGAGACCTTCGCCCTGCTGCGCCAGCACTCGACCCTGGCCGCCGGCTTGGGTCCGGACGTCGTGGGTTCGGACGCGGGTTACGCGATGGGCCTGGCGCGCATCGGCGAGCAGGGCCCCGCCCTGCTGCCGCACCTCCTGTTCGAGACCCGTGCGCGGCAATTGCTGAACGGCCTGTCGGGCGGCGACGCCATGGGCTTCCTGTCGGGCCTGCTGATCGGCGCCGACGCGGCGGCCGCCCGGCGCTGGTTCGGCGAACTGGGCAGGGTGACCCTGATCGGCGCCCCGGCCCTGAACACTCTTTATGGCCAGGCCATCTCCAGCGCGGGCGGCGAAACAGCCGCCATCGACGGAGACTCGGCGGTCCTGGCCGGACTCACGACGTTGTCGCAAACAAAGAACAGTGATTTCCATGTCCTCGCCTGAGCCCGTCGCCACCCGTCCGCCGCCCATCGTGGCCATCCTGCGCGGGGTCAAGCCCGACGAAGTCGTGGCGGTCGCCAAGGCGCTCGTGGACGCCGGCATCCGCGCCATCGAGGTGCCGCTGAACTCGCCCGAGCCGCTGGAAAGCATTCGCCGGCTCTGCGAAGCCTATGGCGAGGTCGCGCTGTGCGGCGCGGGCACCGTGCTGACCCCCGCGGCCGTCGATGACGTCGCCGCGGCCGGCGGCAAGCTGATCGTCACGCCCAACACCGATCCCGACGTGATCACCCGCGCGGTCGCCCTGGGCCTGACCGTCATGCCCGGGTTCGCGACGCCGTCAGAGGCCTTCGCGGCGGTCAAGGCCGGAGCCCGGGCGCTGAAGCTCTATCCGGCCAGCAGCTTTGGTCCCAGCCACATCAAGGCCGTCAGGGACGTCCTGCCCAAGGACATCCTAGTCTATGCCGTGGGCGGCGTCGGCGCGGCCAATCTGGAACCCTGGCTGACGGCCGGCGTGGCCGGAATCGGCGTCGGCGGCGAGCTGTATCGTCCCGGCGACGCGCCCGAAGTGGTCGGCCAGAAGGCCTCCGCCCTGCTCGCCGCCTGGAACGCCCAGACCGAGCTCGCAAATCCCCGAGAGGCCCGATGACGCCGTGCGATTTCGCCATCGCCGTCCCGCTGAAGGGGGCAGCCGAATAAATTGGTCTGATAACTGTCCGCCGGGACTGTATTCGCATGTAGGGTAACCGTTCCGGGCCTGACCGAACCACGCTACACAGGGGCGATTCAGATCGCGCCGACCTTGCAGGAAAGCAGAACAGACAATGCGCACCCAGCCTGGCCTCAGTTTGACCTATGGTCTTGTAGAGGCGCTTGGTCAGGCCATTGTCACCGGTGAATACGCCGTGGTCGGTTTTCCGACCGAAGGCGAACTGTCCAAGCAGTTCGGGGCCAGCCGCACGGTCACCCGCGAGGCGGTCAAGATGCTGACGGCCAAGGGCCTGCTCAGCGCCCGCCCGCGCCACGGCACCGTGGTCGAGCCCGAAGCCGAGTGGAACCTGCTGGATCCCGATGTCCTGCGCTGGCTGCTGGAGCGCAAGTTCAGCCTGCGGCTGCTGGCCGAGTTCACCGAGATGCGCCTGGGCATCGAGCCCGCCGCCGCCGCCCTGGCCGCCCGCAACGCCGATGAGGCGGGCCTGGAGGAGATCCGCAAGGGCCTGCGCCGGATGAAGGCCGCCGCCCAGGGCGAGGACGACGCCCTGTCAGCCGACATCGCCTTCCATATCTCGATCCTGAACGCGACCAAGAACCCGTTCTATCGCGAGCTGCACGAGCTGGTGAACACCGCCCTGCGCATCTCGATCCGCTTCACCAACCGCATCAAGGGCCGCACCGCCTCGATTCCCTCGCACGAGGACGTGGCCGAGGCGATCATCGCTCGCGATGCCGACAAGGCCTCCAAGGCCATGCGCGAGATCATCGTCGACGTGCTGGAACTGATCCGCGCCGCGTCGCCTTCCACCGAGTCGGAAGCCGCGCGCCGCGAGGCTTAGATAAATCCTCCCCCTAGCGGGGGAGGTGGTCGCGAAGCGACCGGAGGGGGGAGCGCTGCCGTTCAGCCGACTTCCCTCTCCGTCGTCCCTTCGGGCCGCCACCTCTCCCTCTGGGGAGAGGATCACGAACGAAGGACACCCCATGCAGAAGCCCTACGCCGCCGCCGACACCCGCTATGACGCCATGCCCTATCGCCGCACGGGCCGCAGCGGCCTGGACCTGCCGGCGATCTCGCTGGGGCTATGGCAGAACTTCGGCGGCGAGGACGTGTTCGAGACCGGTCGCGCCATCCTGCGCCGGGCCTTCGACCTGGGCGTCACCCACTTCGACCTGGCCAACAATTACGGTCCGCCCTACGGCTCGGCCGAGGAGAACTTCGGCCGCGTGATGGCGACCGACTTCAAGGCCCATCGCGATGAACTGGTGATCTCCACCAAGGCCGGCTGGGACATGTGGCCGGGCCCCTATGGCAAGATCGGCGGCTCGCGAAAGTACCTGATCGCCAGCTGCGACCAGAGCCTCAAGCGCATGGGCCTGGACTATGTCGACATCTTCTACTCGCACCGGGTCGACCCCACGACGCCGCTGGAAGAAACCATGGGCGCGCTGGCCCATCTGCATCGCACGGGCAAGGCGCTGTATGTCGGCATCTCGTCCTACTCGCCCGAACTGACCCGCAAGGCCCACGCCATCCTCAAGGCCGAAGGCGTGCCGCTGCTGATCCACCAGCCGTCCTATTCGATGCTCAACCGCTGGATCGAGGATGCGCTGCTGGACGAACTTGAGACCCTCGGCGTCGGCTGCATCGCCTTCTCCCCCCTGGCCCAGGGCCTGCTGAGCAACAAGTACCTGAATGGCGTCCCGGCCGACTCGCGCGTCGCCAAGGACGGCTCGTTCGGCGGCCATCTGCTGACCGCCGACAATCTGGAGCGGATCCGAGCGCTGAACGCCATCGCCCAGGCGCGCGGCCAGACCCTGGCGCAGATGGCCATCGCCTGGGTGCTGCGCGATCCGCGCGTCACCTCGGCCCTGATCGGCGCCCGCACGGTGGCGCAGCTGGAAGACTCGCTGGCGGCGCTGAACGCCCTGGCCTTCTCGACCGAGGAGCTGGCCCAGATCGATCGCCATGCCTCGGAAGGCGGCATTGACCTCTGGAAGGTCTCGTCCGGCCTCGAGTCCGGTGACATGCCGCGCAAATAGCGGATCGCCTGGTTGGGCGCGCTTGCTCAAAGCCGCGCCTCGCCTAAGATCAAAGCATGGACAAGGGGGCGAGTTCCGTGGCCGAGACGTCCAGCGGCCTTGATCGACTCACGGACCGTGAGCGCGAGTGTCTGCGCCTTGTCGATCGCCACCTGAGCTCGAAGGAGATCGCCCGCGAACTGGGCCTCTCCAAGCACACCGTCGACTGGCATCTGGACAAGGCCCGGCGGCGTCTCGGCGCCGCCGATCGCTATGCCGCCGCCCGCATCGCGTTCGACCGGGAAGCCCCCGCGCACACCCATACCCCCCCTCCGATCGGATCAGGGTCCGATCCGGCCCGGCTAGGCGACGCCCCCCCAACACGGTCAGCTGATCCTGTTGATCAAGGAGCGTTCCGTGACCGAGTTGAACCCATACCAGAAAGACGCGATTGGCCAGGCGGCCCGCCTCTACGGCGACATCCAGCGTTTCCAGCGGACCTGGCCGGCGCTGAATTCGATCCACGACACGGCGCCGCCGTTCACCTGGAGCCAGCTGGAACGTCAGCTCTCAAGCCTTTCGGCGACCCCGGAAAGCGCGACGCTGATCCACGACTTGGTGAGCGCCACGCGCAAGCAGGCGTCCTACAAGCCGGCGGAAATGGTGTTGCGGGAGATCCTGTGCATCGCCAGCGCGGTGATGGACGAGACATTCCCGTCGGACTCGGAAGCCTCCTGTTCGGACGCCGGGGAGGGCGCGCCAATGACCTGAGCCTCCCCCACCGACTGGTCTTCATCGCCGCCGTGATGATCGTGACCGCCTTCGCATTCGGCTCGATCCTGGCGGGGCTCCACGCCCTGGAAGACTTGGCTCGCCGCTAGCCCCAAAGCCGGGGCCCTATCCGACAATCAAACCCCTTATCGCGCGCCGGCGCCGTCGGCGCGGGGAGAGACCTGATGCTCAAGGAACGTCGTCTGGCCGCCGAGACGGTGGCCGAAGCCCTGTTCGCCGCCGAAAGAGCCATTGACGCGGCGATCACCCGCACCGCCGCCCTGGCGGGCCTAATGCCCGCCACGCGCCAGGACGCGCGGCTGTCGGCCATGATCGGCCAGGACGCCCTGATGGCCGCGATCCAGACCATGCAGTCCCTGGGCCACGCCCGCGAAGGCATTGTCGATACGCACAAGCATCTGACCACCGCCCAGCGCGACATCGGTCTGGCCGCCGTCTCGTTCGGCGACGGCGGCGAAAAGCCGCCGCCCGAAAGAACCGGCCGACTGACCCTGGCCGCCATGGCCCACAACGCCGCCTAGCCCGGGAAGCCGGCGGCGCGGAACCGTCCCCTCCGGCGTCCTGATCGGCGCCGGAGGGAAACCGTTGCATTCGGCGCCGATCGCGGCGCCATCATCGCCGATGTTCTTCCACTTCCTCTATCAGTGGGCCAGCTTGGCCGCGCTCGCGATCGCCGTGATCACCGCCCTTTGGCGCGGCGGCTGGCCCGAGCGCGCGGGCGCGATCGCCATGGTCGCGGCCTGGGTCGCGACCGCCCTCTTCCAGAGCAGCCTGCAGCGCTGGGGCGTGAAGACCGGGGTGATGATCATCGACACCCTGCTGCTGGTCGCCCTGCTGACCATCGCCCTGAAGTCCAGCCGGTGGTGGCCGATGTGGGCGACGGGGTTCCAGGCCATGAATGTGGTGCTGCACCTCGCGGTGATGGCCGACGCCAGGATCTGGGGCTGGGCCTATTTCGTCGCGGGGTCGGTGTTCAGCTATCTGACGATGATCGCCCTGTTCGTCGGCGCGCTGTCATGCCCCCGTCCGGAAAAACCCGCCGCCGACTGACGCCGCGTCACGGAAGACAGCTCGCCGGATTTCTGATCCGTTCCGGAAAAACAGGGAGAAACAACATGGGCGAAGCCTACATCGTCGCCGCCGCGCGCACCGCCGGCGGACGCAAGGGCGGGCGACTGGCCGGCTGGCATCCGGCCGATCTGGCCGGCGCGGTTCTCGACGCGCTGGTCGATCGCGCGGGCGTCGATCCGGCCCTGATCGAGGACGTGATCATGGGCTGCGTGGGCCAGGTCGGCGAGCAGGGCATCAACATCGCCCGCAACGCGGTGCTGGCCTCAAAGCTGCCCGAGAGCGTGCCGGCCACGTCGGTCGATCGCCAGTGCGGCTCTTCCCAGCAGGCCCTGCACTTCGCCGCCGCCACCGTGATGTCGGGCGCCATGGACGTGGTGATCGCCGCCGGGGTCGAGAGCATGACCCGCGTGCCGATGGGCCTGTCCTCGGCCCTGCCCTACAAGAACGGCTTCGGGACCTATATGAGCCCGCGCATCCAGGACCGGTATCCCGACATCCAGTTCAGCCAGTTCGCCGGCGCCGAGATGATCGCCCGCAAATATGACCTGAGCCGCGAGGCGCTGGACGCCTTCGCCCTGTCCAGCCACCAGCGCGCCATCGCGGCGACGAAAGCCGGCAAGTTCGCCGCCGAGATCGTGCCGCTGGAAATCGCCCTGGCCGACGGCGCGATCGAGCAGCACACCACCGACGAAGGCATCCGCTATGACGCCACCCTGGAGTCGATCGGCGGCGTGAAGCTGCTGCAGGAAAACGGCCGCCTGACCGCCGCCACCTCCAGCCAGATCTGCGACGGCGCGGCCGGCCTGCTGGTGGTCAATGAGCGCGGCCTCAAGGCCCTGGGCGTCGAACCGCTGGCGCGTGTCCACCACATGACCGTGATCGGCCATGACCCGGTGGTCATGCTGGAAGCCCCGATCCCGGCCACCGAAAAGGCGCTGAAGAAGGCCGGCATGAAGATCGACGACATCGATCTGTATGAGGTCAACGAAGCCTTCGCCTCGGTGCCGACCGCCTGGCTGCAGGCCCTGGGCGCCGACCCGGCCCGCCTGAACGTCAATGGCGGCGCCATCGCCCTGGGCCATCCGCTGGGCGGCTCGGGCGCCAAGCTGATGACCACCCTGGTTCACGCCCTGCGCGCCTCCGGCGGCCGCTACGGCCTGCAGACCATGTGCGAGGGCGGCGGCCTGGCCAATGTGACCATCATCGAGCGCCTATGATCACCCTCTATCACTGTCGGGACGCCCGCTCGTTCCGACCGCTGTGGGCGCTGGAGGAGCTTGGGATCGACTACGATCTCAAGCTGCTGCCCTTCCCGCCCCGTTTTCTGGCGCGGGAATTCCTGGAAGAGAACCCGCTGGGCACCATCCCGCTGCTGGTCGACGGCCAGACGCGGATGACCGAGTCGGCGGCGATGATCGAGTATCTGTCGGTCCGCCATGGCCAGGGCCGCCTGTCGGTTGGCCCCGACGAGCCCGGCTACGGCGCCTATCTGAACGGCCTGCACTTCGGCGAAGCCACCCTGACCTTTCCCCAGACCCTGGTGCTGCGCTATTCCCGCCTGGAGCCGGAAGAGCGTCGCAATCCGCAGGTCGCCGCCGACTATGCCCGATGGTTCCTGGCGCGCCTGAAGGGACTGGACCTGATCCTGAAGGACCATGAACACGTCGCCGCCGACCGCTTTACCGGCGCCGACATCTCGATCGCCTACGCGCTGCTGCTGGCGACATCCCTGGAGCTTTCCGGCGACTTTCCCCCGGCCGTCGCGGCCTACTGGTCGCGGATGCGGGAACGCGATGGCTTCAAGCGCGCGCTGGCCGCCCAGTCGGGCGCCGCGCCGTCGATCTGAGCCAGCGGCGCCTTATCGTCTTACGATGATTTAACTCAGCGACCGAAGGTTTGTCGTCTAGAAGGCCCTCTAGGCTTTCAGGACATCGGGGACCATCGTGCAATACGGGATCAGAGAGCGCGCCATGCGCTCGGGCGCTTTGGTTGTGATCCTGAGCATGGGCGCGATCGCGCTGGCCGGATGCGGCGGCGACAAGAAGCCCAAGAAGGCCAAGCCTCCGGTCGGCGCCGCGGCGACCCAGACCGTGGGGGTGGCCACCGTGACCTCGCAGGCCGTGCCGCGCGAGATCAACGCCACGGGCACCATCTCGCCCTGGGAAGAAGTCGTCGTCGGCGCCGAGACCGGCGGCCTGAGCGCCGTGTCGGTCGAGGCCGAGGAAGGCCAGACCGTCCGCGCCGGCCAGGTGCTGGTCAAGCTCAACGACACCCTGCTGTCGGCGCAACTGCGCCAGCAGGACGCCAGCGTCGCCAGCGCCCGCGCGTCCCTGGCCGAGGCCGAGGCCGCCCTGCGCCGCTCGCGCGAACTGCAGTCCAAGGGCTATCTCTCGCAAGCCTCGCTGGACAGCAGCCTGGCCCGCCAACAGACCGCCAGCGCCCAGCTCGCCGCCGCCCAGGCCGGACGCGGCGAGACCGCCGCCCGCCTGGCCCAGACCGCCATCCGCGCGCCCGTCGGCGGCCTGATCAGCCGCCGCAACGTCACCAAGGGCCAGATGGTCAGCACGGGCGCGGAAGTCTTCCGCATCGTGCGCGACAGCCGCCTGGAACTGGACGCCGAGATTCCCGAGACCGACCTGATGCTGGTCAAGGCCGGCATGCCCGCCACGATCGTCTCCGACCGGGTCGGGCAGGTGTCGGGCCGGGTGCGCCTGGTCACCTCCGAGGTCAACACCACCACCCGCCTGGGCGTCGCCCGCGTGGCGCTGTCGGCCATGGGCGGCTTCCGCCCCGGCATGTTCGCCCGGACCACAATCCAGGCCGGCGACCAGGCCGCGCTGACCATCCCCAGCGCCTCGGTGCTGTATCGCGAGAACCGCCCCGGCGTGTTCGTGGTCGACGCCAAGCGCCGCGTGCATTTCCGCCGCATCGCCATCCTGGCGACGACGGCCGACCGCATCGCCGCCACGGGCCTGACCGTCGGTGAGACGGTGGTGGTCGAAGGCGCGGGCTTCCTGGGTGAAGGCGACGCGGTTCGCATCGGCACGGCGACCACGCCGACCACGCCGCCCGCCATCAAGTCGGCCCGCTAGGAGCCTGGCGCGATGAACAACATCTCATCCTGGGCGATCAAGAACCCGATCCCCGTCATCCTGCTGTTCCTGCTGCTGACCATCGCCGGCATTTCCGGCTTCCGCAGCATGCGGATCAACAACAACCCCGACGTCGACCTGCCCTTCGTGGTCGTCACGGCCGTGCGCCCCGGCGCCGCGCCCAGCGAGCTGGAGACCCAGGTCACGCGCCTGATCGAGGACTCGATCGCCGGCCTGGGCCAGGTGCGTCACATCAACTCGACCGTCGTCGACGGCGCCTCGACCACCTTCATCGAGTTCGAGCTGGGCGTCGACCACGAGCGCGTGACCAACGACGTGCGCAACGCCATGTCGAACCTGCGCGGATCCCTGCCGCAGGACATGCAGGAACCGACGGTCACACGGATCGATATCTCCGGCGATCCGCTGATCACCTATGTGGTCAAGGCTCCGACCCTGACGCCCGAGCAGCGCAGCTGGTTCGTCGACAACGACGTCAGCCGCGCCCTGCTGGCGCTAAAGGGCGTGGGCGAGGTCAATCGTCGGGGCGGCGTCGATCGCGAGATCGAAGTGGCCCTGGACCCCGACCGACTGGCCGCGCGCGGCGTCACCGCCGCCGCCGTCAGCCAGGCCCTGGTGTCGTCCAACGCCGACCTGCCCGGCGGTCGCGTGACCATCTCGGGATCCGAGCGCGCCATCCGCACTCTGGGCGCGGCGGACTCCATCGAGCAGCTGCGTGAAAAGCGCATCCCCCTGAGCAGCGGCGGAACCGTGCGCCTGGCCGACCTGGGCACGATCGAGGACCGCTGGGCCGAGCCGCGCTCGCGCGCCCGCTATGACGGCCAGGAAGTGGTGACCTTCAACATGGTCCGCTCGCGCGGCGCCAGCGAGGTGCAGACCGCCGAGAAGGTCCGCAAGGCCGTCGAAAAGCTCGACAAGGAACATCCCGAGCTCGAGATCAACGAGATCACCTCGAACGTGAAATACATCGAGGACAGCTACATCGCCTCGATGGAAGCCCTGATCCTGGGCGCGGTCCTGGCCGTGCTGGTGGTGTTGCTGTTCCTGCGCGACTGGCGCGCCACGTTCCTGGCCGCCATCGCCATCCCGATGTCGCTGTTCCCGACCTTCGCGGTGATGGCGCCGATGAACCAGTCGCTGAACAGCATCACCCTGCTGGCCCTGTCACTGACCGTCGGCATCCTCGTGGATGACGCCATCGTCGAGATCGAGAACATGGTCCGCCACATGCGGGGCGGAAAGACGCCCTATGCAGCGGCGATGGAGGCGGCCGACGAGATCGGCCTGGCGGTCGTGGCCACCACCTTCACCATCGTGGCGGTGTTCGCACCGGTCGGCTTCATGCCGGGCATCATCGGGCAGTTCTTCAAGGCCTTCGCCCTGGCGGCCTGTGTCTCGGTGCTGTTCTCGCTGGTCGTGGCCCGCCTGCTGACGCCGCTGATGGGCGCCTACATGCTCAAGCCCAACCACAAGCATGAGGACAAGGATCCGCCGTGGATGGGTCCTTACCTGAAGAGCCTGAACTGGGGCCTGAACAACCGCTGGAAGGTCCTGCTGATGGGCATTCCGATGATCCTGATCTCGGGCCTGCTGGCCACGCGCCTGCCGTTCGAGTTCCAACCGGCGGCCGACCGCGGCCGCGCGCCGTTCTCGGTCGACCTGCCGCCGGGCGCGACGCTCGACGAAACCGACGCCATCGTCCAGCGCATGACCAAGGAGCTGCTGGCCCGCCCCGAAGTGGTCGGCGTCTACGCCTCGATCGGCGGCAACGGGGCCGTCAACACCGCTACCCTGAACGCCGACCTGGTCGACAAGGGTCAGCGCATGGGCCAGCAGGAATTCAGCCGGACCATGGTCGACCAGTTCGCGGCCATTCCGGGCGCGCGGATCGGCGCCGGCTCCAACAGCGGCGGCGGCCCCAGCGACGGCACCAGCTTCACCCTGCGCCTGCTCAGCGACAACGGGCCCAAGCTCGAAGCGGCCGCCCGCGCGGTCGAGGCCCAGATGCGTGACGTTCCGGGCCTGGCCCACGTGGTCAACACCGCCGCGATCGCCCGTCCCGAGATCGTCGTGGCGCCCCGCCCCGACCAGGCCGCCCGCGCGGGCGTCTCGGCCGGCGCGATCTCGCAGGCGGTCCGCGTGGCCACCATCGGCGATGTCGATCAGAACCTGCCCAAGTACAATCTGGGCGACCGCCAGGTGCCGATCCGCCTGCGCCTGACCCAGAACGCCCGCGAGGACATGGCCGTCCTGCAGACCCTGCAGGTGCCCAGCGCCAGCGGCCCGGTCCCGCTGAACTCGGTGGCGGACGTGCGCTTCGGCGCCGGCCCCTCGCAGATCAGCCGCCAGGACCGCTCGCGCGTCGCCACCATCACCGCCGAACTGAACGGCGTGGTGGTCGGCGAGGCCAGCAAGCGCGTCCACGCCCTGTCGTCGGTCAAGAACCTGCCAAACGGCGTCAAGGAAGTGGCCGCCGGCGACGTCGAGTTCATCCAGGAGATGGTCACCGGCTTCGCCGCGGCCCTGATCACCGGCATCTTGCTGATGTATGTCGTGCTGGTGCTGCTGTTCCGCAGCTTCGCCCACCCGATCACCATCATGGTGGCCTTGCCTCTGGCCATCGGCGGCGCCTTCGCCCTGCTGGTGCTGGCGCGGTCCAGCTTCTCGATCTCGACCCTGATCGGCATCCTGATGCTGATGGGCATCGCGGCCAAGAACTCGATCCTGCTGGTCGAGTACGCGATCATGGCGATGAAGGAACACGGCATGAGCAAGCGGGAGGCGATCGTCGACGCCGCCCACAAGCGGGCCCGGCCGATCCTGATGACCACCGTCGCCATGGGCGCGGGCATGGCCCCCGTGGCCCTGGGCTTCGGCGCCGACGTCGAGTTCCGGGCTCCGATGGCGATCGCCGTCATCGGCGGCCTGATCACCTCGACCCTGCTGTCGCTGCTGTATGTGCCGGTGGTGTTCGTCCTGATGGACGGGCTGAAGACCCGCGCCGAACGGCTGATGGGCCGCGTGTTCGGCGGGCGTCATCACGCGCACCCGCCGGCTCAACAGTCGCCGGTGATCGACGGTTGAACAATGTCATCCCGGGCGAAGACCCGGGACCGCAGGAAGCTCAGAGCTTGCCATGGTCCCGGGTCTTCGCTGCGCTCCGCCCGGGATCACAATGTTTGAACGGATGCTAGGCCGTGGTCCGCAGCGCCGTGACGACCGTCGGCGCCAGGCGCTCGGCGACGATCCGGGCCCCCGCCGCATTGGGGTGGATGCCGTCGCGCTGCATCAGCCGCGCCACCCCGACCACGCCGGTGACGAAATCGGGCTGATAGATCACCCGCGTCTCACGCGCGAGTTCCGCATAAAGGTTGGTGAACTCGCGGGCGTAGGAAGCGCCGATCAGGGGCGGGGCGCGCACGCCTGCCAGCACCACGCGGATCCCGCGCGCCTTCAGCTTCTCGATGATCCGGCGCAGATTGGCCTTGGTGGTCTTCGGGTCAGCGCCCTGCAACAGGTCGTTGCCGCCCAGGGCCACGACGCAGACGGTCGTGTCGGGCGCGACGCTGAAATCGACCCGCGCCAGGCCGCCGCCGCTGGTGTCGCCCGAGACGCCGGCGCCGCGCACCGCCGCCTTGACGCCCAGGCGTTCCAGCGCGCCCTGCAGCTGCGCCGGCAAGGCGTCGCGCGCGGGCAGGCCCAGGCCGGCCGTGATCGAGTCGCCCAGAACGGTGACGACCGGAGGCTTCTGCGCCGCCCGGGCGCTGGTCGACAGGGCGCACACGGCGCCAAAACCCAGAATGGCTCCACGGCGCGTGTGACTGGGACGTGTGATGGTCTTCATGAATCCCTATGTGGGGTTGGGGCCTCTTAAGTTTAACGCACGAAACAAGGAAACTTCATGTCCGACGAACTCGCGCCGCTCGCCCTGTCGTCGGTGACCCTGACGCTGCCCTCGACGGCCGGGCCCGTAAACATCCTGCGCGGCGTCGACCTGCATGTGGCGGCCGGCGAGCGCGTGGCGATCATCGGGCCGTCGGGTTCGGGCAAGTCTTCGCTGATCTCGGTGGCGGCGGGCCTCGAGCGTCCCACCTCCGGAACCGTCAGCCTGTTTGGCCAGGACCTCTCCAAACTCGACGAGGACGGCCGCGCGCGGCTGCGCCGGGGTCGCGCGGCGCTGGTGTTCCAGAGCTTCCACCTTCTGCCCAACATGACCGCCGAGGAGAACGTCTCGGCGCCGCTGGAGATCGCCCGCCTTCCCAACGCCCTCCTCACCGCGCGCGACTGGCTGGCCAAGGTGGGCCTGTCCTCGCGCCTCACCCACTATCCGCATCAGCTGTCGGGCGGCGAGCAGCAACGCGTGGCCCTGGCCCGCGCCCTGGCGGCGCGCCCCACCCTGCTGTTCGCCGACGAACCCACGGGCAACCTCGACAGCCGCAACGCCGGATCGGTGGTCGACCTGATGTTCGACCTGCTGGCCGAATGCGGCGCGGCGCTGGTGATGGTGACCCATGATCCGGTGCTGGCGCAGCGCGCCGACCGCATCGTGCGCATGGCCGACGGCAAGGTCGTCGAAGACAAGGTCGCCGCGTGAGCGCCCTCTCGTTCCGCTTCGCGGCCCGCGAACTGCGCTCGGGCGTCCGGGGCTTTGGCATCTTCCTGGCCTGTCTGGCCCTGGGCGTGGCCGCGATCGCTTCGGCCAGCTCGACCGCCGAGGCTTTCCGCCGGGGCCTGGCCTCGCAGGCGCGCGAGATCCTGGGCGGCGACCTCTCGGCCTCGGTCGAGAACCGCGACTTCACGCCCCAGGAGCGCGCCGCCTTCGCCAAGCTGGGCAAGGTCTCCTACACCGCCCGCGTACGCGTCATGGCGCAGGCGCCGTCAGGCGACCGCCGTCTGGTCGACCTGCGCGGCGCCGATGCGCTCTATCCCATGGCCGGCAAGGTTGAACTGGAGGGCGCGGCGTCGCTGGCTCAGGCCCTGGCCACCCGCGACGGCCTGCCCGGCGCGGCGGTCGAACCGGCCCTGCTGGACCGGCTGGGGCTGAAGATCGGCGACCGCTTCGAGGCGGGGCCGCTGACCCTGGTCGTCCGCGCCAGGATGATCCGCCAGCCCGACAGCGTGGCGCGCGGCTTCGTGCTGGGCCCGCGCGTGCTGGTCCGCCGCGAACTGCTGGACCCCACCGGCCTGCTGGCGCCGGGCCTGCCCTCGGGCCAGTCGGCGCGCATCGCGTTCACGGGAAATCAGGACCCGGTCGCGGCGGGCAAGGCTCTGAAGGCGCGGTTCGGCGATCTCTATATCCGAGACCGCTCCGACGCCGCGCCCGGCGCGCGCAAGCTGATCGACCAGCTGGAATATTTCCTGGGCTTCATCGGCCTGGCCTCGCTGGTCGCCGGCGGCCTGGGCGTGGCGGGCGCGGTATCGGCCTATCTGGCGACGCGCGAGCCCTCTATCGCGGTGCTCAAGGCGCTGGGCGCCGACGGGGCCTTGATCCGCAACACCTATCTGATCCAGATCGGCCTGCTGGCCGGCCTGGGCGTGGTCATCGGCCTGGTCATCGGCGCCATCGTGCCGCTGATCCTGGGCCAGATCGCGGGCGACGCCCTGCCGATCCCCGCGCTGTTCGCCGTCTATCCCCGGCCTCTGTTGAAGGCCGGCGCCTTTGGCCTGCTGGCGGCGGCGGCCTTCTCGCTGATCCCTCTGGCCCGCGCCCGCGCCACACCGCCCTCGGCCCTGTTCCGTCGCGCCCTGGGCGTGCGACCGCCGTTCGGACTGGAAATGATCGGCGCGACGATCAGCGGCCTGGGCCTGGGGGCCCTGGCCATCGCGACCGCCCCAACGCCGATCGCGGCCGCGATCATGATCGCCGGCGTCGCCGTGGCCTTCGTCGCGCTGTGGGCGCTGGGCCTGCTGGCCGCCTGGCTGGCAGGCCGGATACGAGGCCTGGCGCGAGGATCGGTGCGGATAGGCCTGGCCAACCTGGCCGGCCCCCGCTCGGCCGCGCGCACGGCGACCCCCGCCATCGGCCTCGGCGTGGCGCTGCTGGCCTGTGTGGTGCTGATCCAGTCGGCCCTGCTGGCCCAGGTGCGCGACGTGGCGCCCAAGAGCGCCCCGGCCATGGTCTTCACCGAAATCCCCGGCGACCAGACCGCCGCTTTCGACGCCGAGGTGGCGCGCGCCGCCGGCCCGATGACGTCCGAGACCTATCTGCGCGTCCCCTTCGCCACGGGCCGCATCGTCGCCCTGAAGGGCAAGCCGGTGGACGTGAAAGCCATCAAGCCGTCCGAACGCTGGGCCTTCGACAACGACATCAGCCTGTCGGTTCTGGGCCCAGAGCCCAAGGCCTCAGGCGTGGTCGAGGGCCGCTGGTGGCCGGCCAACGACGGCGGGCCGCCTCAGGTGGCCCTGGAGGCTGACCTGGCGCGCGGCGCGGGCCTGAAGGTCGGCGACACGATCACGCTGTCGGTGCTGGGGCGCGACCTGGAGGTCAGGGTCGCGGCGCTGCGCAAGATCGAGTTCGGCGGCTTTGGCCCCAACTTCGCGATCGTCCTGAACCCGAAGAGCCTGGAAGGCGCGGTGCTGCGCAACATCGCCATCGCCAAGGTGGACAAGGCCGCCGAGGCCCGCCTGACCCGCGCGCTGGGCAAGAGCTTTCCCGCCGTCAACGTGATCAGCGTGCGCGAGCAACTCGAAGCGGCCGCCGGCCTGTTCGACCGCCTGGCGCTGGCGATCCGGGGCGCGGCGGCGGTGGCGGGTCTTGCGGGCCTGCTGGTGCTGGCCGGCGCCATCGCCGCCGGGGCGCGGGCCCGGGCGCGCGAGG
This sequence comes from Caulobacter sp., assembly GCF_965279145.1. Classification (NCBI taxonomy): domain Bacteria; kingdom Pseudomonadati; phylum Pseudomonadota; class Alphaproteobacteria; order Caulobacterales; family Caulobacteraceae; genus Caulobacter; species Caulobacter sp. Next base: position 2,587,351 of record NZ_OZ257139.1, on the reverse strand, counting down.
CGGCGACCCTGAAGGTGCTGGGCGGCACCCGCGCGCAGATCCTCACGGCCTATCTGGTCGAGTACGGCGCTGTGGGACTGATCGCCGGCGCGGCGGGCGTGCTGCTGGGCGTAGCCTCGGCCTGGCCCGTGGTGGTGCTGGTGTTCAAGGCCAAGTGGAGCATCGACTGGGCCGGCGTTATCATCCTGCTGGCCGGCGCGGCGGGCCTGTCGGCGGTCGGCGGCTTGCTGGCGGCGGCCCAGGCGCTGTCGCAGCGGCCAGCGCCGGTTTTGCGGGCGGACTGACGGTGGGGAAACTCGACGTCGCCGCCCAATAGTCTAGCCTTTCGACCGAACATGGCCCCGCCACAGAACGCGGAGCGCTTCCACGCGTTACAGCCAGGCTCCAGGGAGAACTCCATGCCGTATCTTCGCCACCCCGCCGCCTTGACCGTGATGGCGCTGCTCGCGCTGGCCGCCTGCGGCCGGAGCCAGTCCCAGACCAGCAGCCCGGTGGGCTACGGCTACAACCCCGCCCTGCCCGCGCCCAACAAGACCCTGCTGCCGACCGTGAAGGTCTCGCCGGTCAACCGTTGGGCCGATGGCGCGACGCCCAAGGCAGCCGAGGGCTTCCAGGTGAAGGCCTTCGCCTCGGGCCTGGACCATCCCCGCTGGCTGCTGGTGCTGCCCAATGGCGATGTGCTGGTCGCCGAGACCAACGGCCCGGCCAAGGAAAAGAAGAAGGGCTTCGACATCCGGGCCTGGTTCGAGAAGCAGATCATGAGCAAGGCCGGCGCGACCGTGCCCAGCGCCGACCGGATCACCCTGCTGCGCGACGCCAACGGCGACGGCGTGGCCGAGATCAAGACGCCGTTCCTCACCGATCTGCACTCGCCCTTCGGCATGGCCCTGGTCGGAGACACCCTGTACGTCGCCAACACCGACGCCGTGCTGGCCTTCCCCTATGCGGCCGACGCGATCCGCCTGCAGGGTCCGGGCCGCAAGGTGGCCGACCTGCCCGCCGGCCCGATCAACCACCACTGGACCAAGAGCCTGATCGCCAGCAAGGACGGCCAGAAGCTGTACGCAACCGTCGGCTCCAACAGCAATGTCGGCGAGAACGGCATCGCCGCCGAGGAACGCCGCGCCGGCATCCTGGAGATCGACATCGCCACCGGCGCCAGCCGCGTGTTCGCCTCGGGCATCCGCAATCCCAACGGCATGGGCTGGAACCCGGTCACCGGTCAGCTGTGGACGGCGGTCAACGAGCGCGACGAGATCGGCAACGACCTGGTTCCCGACTACATGACCTCGGTGAAGGACGGCGGCTTCTATGGCTGGCCCTACAGCTACTACGGCCAGCACGTCGACAGCCGGGTCAAGCCGCAGCGTCCCGACCTAGTGGCCAAGGCCATCATCCCCGACTACGCCCTGGGCAGCCACACCGCGTCGTTGGGCCTGACCTTCTACGAGGGCGCGACCTTCCCGCAGCACTACAGGAACGGCGTGTTCATCGGCCAGCACGGCTCGTGGAACCGCAAGCCGCAGGTCGGCTACAAGGTGGTGTTCGTGCCCTTCGCGGACGGCAAGCCCGCCGGCCAGACCGAGGATTTCCTCACGGGCTTCCTGAACGCCAAGGGCGAGGCCCAGGGCCGTCCCGTGGGCGTCACGGTCGACAAGGCCGGGGCGCTGCTGGTGGCGGACGATGTCGGCAACGTCATCTGGCGGGTCACCCCGGCGCGGTAGCCGCCCTAGTCGCCGGACTTGCCCGTCGCCTTGGGAAACCAGGGCACAAACCCCGACGTCCGCGCGACATAGGCCTCGTAGTCGGGTCGCTTCTTGCGCATCGAGCCCTCTACGGTCGGCACGCCGCTGCCCTTGGTCAGCAGGAAGGTGATCAGCACCGGGCCGGGCAGCGACCAGAGTCCCAGGCCGGTCTCTGCCGAGATCAGGTAGAGGCCCCACCAGACGCAGGCGTCGCCGAAATAGTTCGGGTGGCGGGTATAGCGCCACAGACCCCTGTCCATCACCTTGCCGGCGTTTTCAGGTCTGGCCTTGAAGGCGACGAGCTGGGCGTCGCCGATGGTCTCGAACAGGATGCCGATCATGGCCAGGCTCGCGCCCGCCCAGGCGAAGGGGCCGAGCGGCGCGGCCACGCCCTGGCCCAGCTGAACCGGCAGGGCGACGATCAGCTGCAGCGCCCATTGCAGAGAGAACACCAGCAGCAGGGACGAGACGCCGAAACTCCAGCCGCGCACCTCCCGGGCGTGGGTGAGCATCTCGACATAGCGCTTGTCGGGACCATGCCGGCGCCAGCGCCACAGCAGATAGCCGCCAAGCCGCAGTCCCCAGACGGCGCAGAGGACGGTCAGCAGCGTTCCGTGCGGCGTCGGGCCGGTCTGCGCCGCCGCCGTAAAGGCGATCAGCGCCATGCCCAGACCCCACCAGCCGTCGATGAAGCTGACGTCCTTCAGCCGCAGGCTGATCAGCCACAACACGACGAAGGCGGCGGCCGACACAGCGGCGTTGGTCAGAAGAAAGGCGGTCAGAGACGTCACGCGGGGCCCCACGAATTGGAATCTTCGCAGTTACGCGCGAACGTCCCCGATGGCCGCAGGCGTTCGGAAATAAAGGCTAGCGGCCCGTCATCGCCAGACCCGCCTCGCTGTAGCGCGCGCCTTCGACCGCAGCCTCGGGGACAGCGGCGGCGATGCGGGTCAGGTCCTCGGCCGATAGCGCGACATCCACCGCGCCGACATTCTCTTCCAGCCGGCTGATCTTGGTGGTGCCGGGGATCGGCGCGATGTCGGGCCCCTGGTGAAGGATCCAGGCCAGGGCCAGTTGGGCGGCGGTGATCCCCTTTTCGGCGGCGATCTGGGTCAGGGCCTCGACCAAGGAGAGGTTCTTGCTCAGGGCCTCGCCCTGGAAGCGCGGCAGGCCACGGCGGAAATCGTCCTTGGCCAGGCCCGCGTCGCTGGTCAGGGCGCCGGTCAGAAAGCCCCGACCAAGTGGGCTGTAGGGCACCAGGCCGATGCCCAGCTCGCGGATGGTGGGCAGGATCTTGGCTTCGACGTCGCGGGTCCACAGCGAGTATTCGCTCTGCAGGGCCGCCACGGGCTGCACCGCGTGAGCGCGGCGGATGGTGTCGGCGCCGGCTTCCGAGAGGCCGAAATGCTTGACCTTGCCCTCGGCGATCAGGTCCTTGACCGTCCCGGCGACGTCCTCGATCGGCACGTTGGGGTCGACACGATGCTGGTACAGGAGGTCGATGACCTCGACGCCAAGACGCTTGAGCGAGGCCTCGGCGACCTCACGGATATGCTCGGGGCGGCTGTCCACGCCCACCATGCGGCTCGTGCCATTGGCCTCGGCGGGCGGCGCGATCTTGAAGCCGAACTTGGTGGCGATGACGACCTTGTCCCGGAAGGGCTTCAGGCCCTCGCCGACCAGTTCCTCGTTGACGAACGGGCCATACACCTCGGCGGTGTCGAAGAAGGTGACGCCCAGTTCGACCGCCCGGGCCAGAACCTTGAAGGTCTCGGTCTTGTCCGGCGCGGGCCCATAGGCCCAGCTCATCCCCATGCAGCCCAGCCCCAGGGCCGAGACTTCCAGACCGTCGCCGAGTTTCCGCGTCTTCATGGGTGAGCTCCTGGTGCAGGGATAGAAGGATCGCATGCCTTGGCAGGCCTGGCGACACCGCCAAGATGGGGTCGGCGGGCGCGGCGCGTAACCACCCAAGGGCTTGCCTCACCCAGAAAAACGACGACCGCGGCGAGCCTTCGACGATGCACGGTCGCCACCGGCCGAAACCACCGGCCCTCCAAGCTTTTCTGGCTGCGGTCGCACAAAAATCAGGGCCCGCGAGTCGATGCGCTCGGCTATGCCTCTGGGATGACCGAACAGATCCTCGCGTTGATGCGCGGCAAGACCCCCGCTCCGCCGCTCGCCGCCCTGCGCGGCGGGGCCGGCGCTCTGCTGGGCCTGCTGTTCGCGGGACTGCTGGGACGCCTGGCCATCGGCGGCGAGAGTCTCGCCCATCCGCTGCTGGTCGCTCCGATCGGCGCCTCTGCGGTGCTGGTCTTCGCCGTTCCCGCCAGCCCGCTGGCCCAGCCGCGTTCGGTGATTGGCGGCAATGTGATCTCCGGTCTGGTCGGCGTCAGCTGCGCCCTGCTAATCCCCAATGCGATGATCGCCGCGCCGCTGGCGGTCGGGCTGGCCATCGCGGTGATGATGTTGCTGGGCTGCCTGCATCCGCCCGGCGGCGCGGTGGCGCTGATCACGGTGATCGGCGGGCCGGCCGTGGCCAAGGCCGGCTATCTGTTCGCCTTCAACCCCGTGGCCCTGGACTCCATCCTGCTGGTCGTGGCGGGCATGGCCTACGGCCGACTGACGAAGCACTCTTACCCGCACAGGGCTGCTCCGCCCGCGCCCAGCCCCCACCACACCCGCGACCCCGCGCCGGGGCTCCGCGTCGGCTTCACCCCCGCCGACCTCGACAAGGCCCTGGCCCGCTACGGCGAGCTGCTGGACGTGAGCCGCGACGACCTCGACGCCCTGTTCCGCCAGGTCGAACTGCAGGCGCACCAGCGCCTGCATTCACAGATCCGCTGTGGCGACGTCATGTCTCGCGACGTCATACATCTGGATCCGCACCAGTCGGCGGAGAGCGCCCTGGCTTTGCTTCAACAGCATGAAATGCGCGCCGCGCCCGTGATCGACGCCGACCGGCGGGTCCTTGGCATGGTTCGCCGCGCGGAGTTGCAGGCCAGTCGCCATCGGGACGTGATCGCGGCGCTGGATCCTGTCGTGCATCGTGTCCTGGACTCGGCTCCGATCACCGCCCTGCTGCCCATCCTGTCCAGCGGGCATACCCATGAGGCCATGATCGTCGATCCCGACCACAGGCTGGTCGGGGTCATCACCCAGACCGATCTGATCGCCGTTCTCTATCGCGCCCATATCGTCGAGGCGGTGACGGCCAGCTGATCCGAAGCCCGCCAGATCCTCTCTTGACTGGCGGGGGGGCCGTGCCAGCCTGCGACAAACCCGGAGCCGCCCCATGATCATCGTCCATCACCTGAACAATTCCCGCAGCCAGCGGGTGCTTTGGCTGCTGGAAGAACTGGGCGTTCCATACGAGGTCAAGCGCTACGAGCGCGACGCGACGACCATGCTGGCCCCGCCCGAACTGAAGGCCATCCACCCGCTGGGCAAGTCGCCGGTGATCACCGACGGCGACAAGACCGTCGCCGAGACCGGCGCCATCGTCGAGTATCTGATCGAGACCTATGGCCAGGGCCGGTTGATCCCCGCCGCCGGAACCGCCGAGCGTCTGCGCTACACCTACTGGCTGCACTATGCCGAAGGCTCGGCCATGACGCCCCTGCTGCTGAAGCTGGTCTTCACCGCCCTGCCGACCCGGGCTCCGGGACTGTTGAAAGGCCTGATCAAGGCTGTCGCCAACAAGGCCCAGAGCAGCTTCATCGACCCACAGATCAAGGCGCATCTGGACTACTGGGACGCCGAGCTCGGCAAGTCCGCCTGGTTCGCCGGCCCGCAGTTCACGGCGGCCGACATCATGATGAGCTTCCCTCTGGAGGCGGCCGCGGCGCGGGCCGGGGCGGCGTCGCGGCCACGCGTCAAGGCCTTCCTTGAGGCCATCCATGCCCGCCCCGCCTATCGCGCGGCGTTGAAGCGCGGCGGGCCCTACGACTACGCCTCATAGAGCGCCTGGAGCGGCTGACAGAATGTCGCGCCAGGAACAGAATTAAGGTGAAGGTAACCTCACCTCACGCATGGGTTTGAGTGTCCGGCCCGTATCCTCCGGCTGGACACAGTCGAGCCGTCGCATGCCGGAATCCCTGATCACATCGGGCAAAAGCCCCTCGGCCGTCGGCGGCATGCTCGCGACCGCTGGCGCGATCCTGGCCGGGCTGTTGGCGGCCGTATCCGTGAACGCCCAGCCGCGCGATCCGTCGCGCGTCGCGGCTGTCTTTCCGCCGTGGTGGAGCGTGGCCCAGAGCGTAAGCGCCGCCGGTTCCGCCGGCAGGATCGCCGCCGTCGGCGGCGCGCCTTTCATTGTCATTCTGCGGGGCGACCCGATCGATCTGGCGCAGCGCGCCCGCTCGGCCGGCGCCCTGCTGGTCCTCGATCCAGATCTCGCCGGCGTCTGCGCCCCCAAGGAAGCCCTGTCATGACCGTCGCCCTTTCCAGCCTCGACAGCCAACGCCAGCTCGGCGGCAAGCTGGTGGTGGCCCTCACGTGGCTGCTGGCCGGCATCGTGGTGGCGGCGCGTCTCGCGGTGCATGGACCTCTGCTGGGCCTGGCGATCGCCGCCGTGGCCACGGCCGCCGTCGCCACCCTGGCGCAAAAGACAGCCGGCGCCGGCTCGACGGGTCGGGCCATGACCGGGGTGGCCTTGATGGCCCAGGTGTCCTTGCTGGTCGCCGCCCTGAACGGCCATGGCTGGCAGATCGACATGCACATGGCCTATTTCGCCGCCCTGGCCCTGCTGGTCGTCTATTGCGACTGGAAGGTCATCGCCGCCGCCGCCGCAACGGTCGCCGTGCACCATCTGGGCCTCAGCTTCCTGTTGCCCCAGGCCGTGTTCCCCGGTTCGGCCAGCCTGGGGCGGGTGATCGTCCACGCCGTGATCCTGATCGTCGAGGCCGGAGCCCTGATCGCCACCACCTTCAGCGTCAACAGCATGTTCGCCACCGCCAACAACGCTCGCGCCGAGGCCGAGCAGGCCGTTGAAGCCGCGCGCGCCGCCAATGACGTCGCCGAGGGCGCGAGGCGCTCGGAGGAGACCAGCCGCGCTCAGAGCAGCCAGGCCGAGGCGATCGCCGAACGGCAGCGCGCGGAGGCCGTCGAGGCCATCGCCGGCGGTCTGTCGCATCTGGCCAGAGGCGACCTGACCATCCGCCTGACGGCGCGATTCGCCGAGGCCTACGAGGCTCTGCGCGCCGACTTCAACGCCGCCGCCGAGCGGGTGCAAGACGCGATGAAGAGCATCGCCGCCACCACCGACGGCGTCAGCGCCGGCGCCGACGAGATCGCTCGCGCCTCCGACGACCTGTCGCGCCGCACCGAGCAGCAGGCCGCCAGCCTGGAAGAGACCGCCGCCGCCCTGGACGAGATCACCTCCACAGTCCGCCGCACCGCCTCGGGCGCCAAGGAAGCCTCGCAGGTGGTCGCCACCGCGCGCGGCGACGCCCAGCGCTCGGGCGAGATCGTCAGCCAGGCCGTCGCGGCCATGACCCAGATCGAGGGCTCCTCGCAACAGGTCGGCAACATCATCGGCGTGATCGACGAGATCGCCTTCCAGACCAACCTGCTGGCCCTGAACGCCGGCGTCGAAGCGGCGCGGGCGGGCGAGGCCGGTCGCGGCTTCGCGGTGGTCGCCCAGGAAGTGCGGGCCCTGGCCCAGCGCTCGGCCGACGCGGCCAAGGAGATCAAGACCCTGATCTCGACCTCGACCGCCCAGGTCGGCGCCGGGGTCGATCTGGTGGGCCAGACCGGCGAGGCGCTGCGCCGCATCGTCGAGCAGGTCGCCTCGATCGACACCCTGGTCAACGCGATCGCCGCCTCGGCCAACGAGCAGTCCACCGGCCTGCACGAGGTCAACCAGGCCGTGAACCAGATGGACCAGGTGGTTCAGCAGAACGCCGCCATGGTCGAGCAGGCCACCGCCGCCACCCACGCGCTGAAAGGCGAGGCGGCCGAACTGGCGGCGCTGGTCGGGAGGTTCAAGGTTTCGGAGGGAGCCGCCGTCGCGATTTCAGCTCCGCCGCCCCGCGCGCGACCCAACACCGCCGTGCGTCCGGGCCGAAGCTCGGCCGCCGTAGCGGTCAAGGAAGACTGGCAGGAGTTCTGATTCGCCCGCCCCGGGGCAGAGGACCGAAGGCGATGACCAGTCCCTCGGCGAGCGCAACGGATTTTCCCGGGCTCTTGCTTATCCTGAACGCGCCTCTTATCCTTTCAGCCCCCGGTCGCGAGCGCCAGCGACGGGACGAATACTCCTCCCAAGGCGAACCGAGCTAAAATCCGCAATGGAAAAAGTGCCGATGACCGCCGGGGGTTATCAAACCCTCGACGATGAACTGAAGCGTTTGAAGACGATCGAGCGTCCGGCGGTGATCGCCGCGATCTCCGAGGCGCGCCAGCATGGCGACCTCTCGGAAAACGCCGAGTATCACGCGGCCAAGGAACGTCAGGGCTGGATCGAAGGCCGTATCGCCGAGATCGAGGACAAGATCGCCCGCGCGCAGGTGATTGACGTCTCCAAACTGTCGGGCAAGCAGGTGAAGTTCGGGGCGACGGTCAGCGTCGTCGACGAGGACACCGAGGAAGAGGCTCGCTACCAGATCGTTGGCGATCACGAAGCCGACGTGAAGGAGGGCCGCATCTCGCTGTCCTCCCCGCTGTCGCGCGCCATGATCGGCAAGGAAGTGGGCGAAGTCGTCGAGGTCTACACGCCCGGCGGCGTGAAGGCCTATGAAATCCTCAAGGTGGAATGGCTGTAGGGACATAGCGGGAGCGCGACAGCCGAAAGCGGCGCCCGTCTCGCTCCAACTTTAGTTCAGAGCCACGCTTTCGGATTGGCTCGCCCGCCAAACCCGCGCCATAAAGCGAGACCATGAGCAAGGCCGCTCCTTCGGGAGCGGCCGTGTTTGCATGACCGTGCTCGTCGGGATGACGTCTTGAAGAAACCCGCGAAACCTCCCGTCGTTGTCTGGGCCATCTCGGACGGACGCGCCGGCATCGAGGCCCAGGCCGTGGGCCTGGCCGAGGCGGTCGCGCGCGAGGCGCGAGCCCAGGACATCGAGGTCCAGATCGAGATCAAGCGCGTGGGCTGGATCGGCCGGATCGGCCGCCTGCCCTGGTGGCTGAACTGGTTCCCGCGTCGCTGGCTGACGCCCGAGAGCCAGATCAGCCCCCCCTGGCCCGATCTGTGGATCGCCGCCGGCCGCGCCACCCTGCCCCTTTCGATCCGCGCCAGGCGCTGGTCGGGCGGCAAGACCTTCGTGGTCCAGATCCAGGATCCGCGCGTCCCGCCCCAGATGTTCGATCTGGTGATCCCGCCCAAGCACGACCGGCTGTCGGGCGACAACATCCTGCCGATCACCGGTTCCCCGCACCGGGTCACGGCCGCGCGCCTGGCCAGCGAATACGGGAAATTCAGGGACCAGCTGGAAGCCATGCCGCATCCGCGCGTGGCGGTGCTGCTGGGCGGCAAGTCCAAGGCCTTTGACCTGCCTGTCGAACGCGCCGCCCAGATGGCCCACCAGATCCAGATCCCGCTGGAACAGGACGGCGGCAGCCTGCTGATGACCTTCTCGCGTCGCACGCCCGAGCCGGCCCGCGCCCTGCTGAACGCCCGTCTGCGCCACCTGCCCGGGATGATCTGGGACGGCGAGGGCCCCAATCCCTATTTCGCTTTCCTGGCGGCGGCCGACTACATCCTCGTCACCGAGGACTCGACCAACATGGCCACCGAGGCCGCCTCGACGGGCAAGCCCGTCTTCATCCTGAAGATGGAAGGCTCCAGCCTGAAGTTCCGTCTCTTCCACGAAGAGCTGGAACGCCAGGGCGCGGCGCGGCCCTATGGCGGCGCGTTCCACGGCTGGACCTACGAGCCGGTCGACGAGACAGGCCGCGCGGCGCGCGAGGTGCTGGCGCGGATGTCCGGACAGGGGGGCGAAGAGGCGCCCGTCGCGATCGAGCCGGTCATCGAGCCCCCCGCCGAGCCGGCGCCAGAACCGGCGCCTGAAACGACGGTCGAGCCAGAACCCGCCGTGACGCCGAAGCCTCCGCGCAAACCGAGGGCCAAGACTGCGGCGACGTCTGCCGCCGCGCCCTCGCCGAAGCCCAAGACCTCCCCGAAAGCCGCGGCCGACGCGGCGGCGAAAACCAAGCCAAGGCCGCGCGCGAAGGCCAAGCCGAAGGCCTGATCCGGCGGCTGGCGTCGCACACCGAAACGGTGTGGAATACGTCCATGATCCTCGCCATCCTCCAGGCCCGCATGAGTTCCACTCGCCTGCCGGGCAAGGTGCTGATGCCGATCCTGCGCGAGCCGATGATCGTGCGGCAGATCGAGCGGGTGGCGCGGTCGCGGCGCATCGACAAGCTGGTGGTGGCCACCAGCGACCAGCCCGCTGACGACGCCATCGAAGCCGCCGTCCGCCGCGAGGGCGTCGCCGTGCATCGCGGGCCGCTCGACAATGTGCTGCAGCGGTTCATCGGCGCGCTGGACGCATACCCCGCCGACCACGTGGTGCGGCTGACCGCCGACTGCCCCCTGGCCGATCCCGAGCTGATCGACGCGACCATCGACCTCTGCCTGTCGACCGGCGCCGACTATGCCAGCAACAGCCCCCAGGGCGCGGCCTGGCCCAAGGGACTGGACGTCGAGGTGATCACCGCCGAGGGCCTGCGCCGCGCCGCCCGCGAAGCCGACAGCCCCGAAGCCCGCGAGCATGTCACCTGGGATGTCTGGAACCATCCTGACCGGTGGAAGATCGCCTGGCTGCCCGCCGCCCCCGGCGAGCACGCCATCCGCTGGACGGTTGACCGACCCGACGACTACGCCTTTGTCGCCACCGTCTATGACGCGCTCTATCCCGTAAATCGGTACTTCACATCGGCCGACATCAAGGCCTTCGTCGCCAAGCGGCCGGATCTGGCCAACTACGGCGGCGACCGGCGCGGATGACGGACGGGCCAAGGATCCTGCTGGTCTGTGACGCCGGCCCCAGCGTGGGCGGCGGCCACGTGATGCGGTCCTTGACCCTGGCCCACGCGCTGATGGACGCCGGGGCCGACTGCGCCTTCCTGGCCCGGCCGGCGGTCGAGGCCGTGCTGGACGCCTTCGCGCCGGATATGGCCCGAGCGACGGCCTCCGAGCCCTTCGACGCGCTGGTCTTCGATCACTACGGCCTGGCCGCGCCCGATCACCGCGCGCTCGCCAGGGGCCGGCCGACCCTGGTCATCGACGACCTGGCCAACCGCCCACTGGAGGCCGACCTGGTGCTGGACGCCGGTCCGGCCAGACGCGCCGAGGACTATGCCGGCCTGACGCCGCCGGGCGCGATGCTGCTGCTGGGCCCCAACCACGCGCCGGTGCGACCGGCCTTTCCGGCCCTGCGCCAACAGGCCCTGACCCGAAGAGCGGCAGGCGGACCGGTGCGGCGCATCCTGGTCTCGCTGGGCCTGACCGACGTGGGCGGGATCACCGGTCGCGTGGTCGATCTGCTGCTGCCCCGGATCGGCGACGACATCACGCTGGATGTCGTTCTGGGCGGCGGCGCGCCCAGCCTGCCGCGCCTGCGGGCGCTGGCGGATCCGCGACTGACCCTGCATGTCAACACCCAGGACATGCCCCGCCTGACGCTGGAAGCAGACCTCGCCGTCGGGGCCGGCGGTTCGACCAGCTGGGAGCGCTGCATCCTGGCCCTGCCGACCCTGACCCTGATCCTGGCCGACAACCAGATCTCCGCCGCGACGGCGCTGGCGGCGGCGGGGGCAAGCCCAATGCTGGACGTGGCGTCGGCGGATTTCGACCTGGCCTTTGCCGCGAGGATCGACTCGCTGATCGCGAACCCCGAGCTGCGCGCCTCACTGTCGGCGGCCAGCGCCAGGATCTGTGATGGCGGCGGCGGCGCGCGTGTGGCGGCCGCATTCCTGGCGCGGATCCATCCCTCCGGCGAAGAAGCTCCTCCACCTGCGACAAACGGCGCCGCATCGCCTAACGGCCGTTAACCAAACGTTTGGCGCTTTGACCGGATTCTCCGCCGACGCCTTCCTCGCCGGATTCCCTGCGCATGCCCACCCTGCCCGGCATTCGCGGCCTTAAGTATCCAGAAGAGTTCGTCGCCCGGCACTTCTTCAAGCGCGGCCTGCACCAGCAGACCGGTCTGATCGCGGCCGATCAGCGCCATCGAGATCGACGACAGCCAGGCGTGGCGCGACAAGCACCTGGCCGCCATACGCCATGCCTATGGCAAGCGGCCGGGCTTCGAGGAAGGCTGGGCCTTCGTCTCCGAGCAGTTGGCCACGCACCGTGACGGCAGGCTGGCCGACCTGACCTGCGGCGTGGTTCAGGCGGCGGCGGACCGGATGGGGCTGTCCCGGCGCTTCGTGCGGGCTTCCGAACTCGACGCACCAGGCGCTCGGTCAGAACATCTGCTGGCGATCTGCCAGGCGGTGGGCGCGAGCGAGTATGTGTCGCCCATGGGCTCGTCCGACTACATGGAAGAGGACGGCGTGTTCGCGGCGGCGGGCTTCCCCGCGCGCTTCCAGGCCTTCTCGACGGTAAGTTATCCACAGGGTCGCGGCGTCTTCGAGCCGTTCATGGGGTTCGTGGACGCGCTGATGAACGTGGGCTGGGACGGGATGCGCGAACTGGTTTCGCCGGGGGCGTAATCCCTCTGGATAACGCCGTTCACTTACCCCATCCTCTCCCCAAACAGGGGGAGCAGACACATGCGCCAATCCGTCGTCGTCACCGGCGTGTCCACCGGCATCGGCTGGGCCATCACCAAGACCCTGATCGGCAACGGCTTCCGGGTGTTTGGCAGCGTGCGCAAACCCGCCGACGCCCAGCGACTGCAGGCCGAGCTCGGTGAAGCCTTCACGCCGCTGGTCTTCGACGTCACCGACGAGGCGGCGGTGCGAACAGCGGCCCGCCAGGTCGAGGCGGCCCTGAACGGCCAGACCCTGGCCGGACTGGTCAACAATGCCGGCATCGCCGTGGCCGGACCCCTGCTGCACCTGCCGGTCGAGGAGTTTCGCCAGCAGCTTGAGGTCAACCTCACCGGCGTGGTCATCGCCACCCAGGCCTTCGCTCCGCTGCTAGGGGCCGAAAGTCCCGTCCGCCAGGATCCGGGCCGCATCGTCAACATCTCGTCGGTCGGCGGCAAGAACGCCAACCCATTCATGGGCCCCTACTGCGCGACCAAGTTCGGGCTGGAAGGCCTGTCGGAATCCCTCCGCCGCGAACTTCTGCCCTTCGGAGTCGACGTTGTGATCGTCGCCCCCGGCGCGGTGGCCACGCCGATCTGGGACAAGGCCGACAGCGTCGATATCAGCCGCTACGCCAACACAGTCTACGCGCCGGCCCTGGCGAAGATGAAGGCCTTCATGCTGTCGATCGGCAAGTCGGGCCTGCCGCCGGAAGCCATCGGCAACGCGGTGCATGTGGCCCTGACCGCGCCCAGACCCAGGACGCGCTACGTGGTCTCGCCCGATCCGCTGCAGGTCTTCCTGGGCCAGACCCTGCCCAAGCGCACCCTGGACCGGATCGTCGGCAAGCGCCTGGGCCTGCTGCCCGGCGCCTAGGGCGATTTCACACCGTCTGACGGCTCGACGTGGTATGGTTTGTGGCGAGCGTTACGAAACGCCGCCTGGCGCGTTTGGCTCTTATCGCGGAACGCCGCCAAGGCTCCCCATAGAAGGGAGCGCTTCGTCTCTACCGTACAATCGATCCCGTCGTTCCGTCGCAGGACGCGCTTTCGTCTCGCCAGGCCTCTTGGTCCGCGCCTGATCGCGCGCGCCTGCCGCCGGACTCGCCGGATATCCCAACCTGAAAAGGATGAGACCTTGTCCAAAGGCAATCGCGAAACCCGCAAGCCCAAGGCGGAAAAGCCCAAGACCATCGCCGCGGCCGCGCCGTCGGTGCTGACCTCCCTGCCGGTGAACCGCAAGAAGTAGGGACCAGCGCCCTTCGACGACTGAACGCCGCAGTCCGGCGTGTCCGAAGAAAGCAGCCCGACATGAAAACCTATCCCGGCACGCGCCCCTCGGGCCCCAAGGGCTTCAACGACCCCCGGTCCACCGGCGGTCAGCCCACCAGGCCGCGCCCCATCGACCCTGACGCCCTGCGCGGCACCAAGACTTGAGCGGCCTGGCGCCGCTCGACACGACCCGAAAACCTACCGGCGCGCGCCTCCCCGGCGCGCCAAACCCGTCCTCCCGGAGCGACAGCGTGATTGCATACCTGGTCCTGGTCCACCGCTATCCCGAGCAGTTCAAGCGGCTGTTCAAGGCCATCCACGATCCGGAAAATCACTATCTGATCCATGTCGACAAGAACTCCGGCCCGGCCCTCGAGGCCGACATCCGCGCCTTCCTGTCGGCCTATCCCAACGCCGCCGTGCTGGAGAGCAAGAAGGCGCTGTGGGGCGGGTACAGCCTGGTCGACGCCGAGCTGCGCGGCATGGAAAAGCTGCTGGAGATGGGCGCGGACTGGGAGTTCTTCATCAACCTGTCGGGCCAGGACTTCCCGCTGGTGACCCAGAAGCGGATCAAGGCGTTCCTCGCGCAACATCGCGGGCAGGAGTTCATCAAGGTGCTGGATCAGGCCAAGATGCGCCCCGACACCATGGGCCGGGTGCTGAAGCACGTGGTGGAGCTGAAGGACCGGATCGTCGACACCCTAGCCACGCGCATCTTCCTGGACGGCGCGACCCCCTATATCGGCAACCAGTGGAAGATCGTCAGCCGCGCCTTCTGCGAGTTCGTCTGCCACGACCCGTCGGTGGATCGCTACAAGGCCTTCTATCGCAACACCTTCATCGCTGATGAGGGCTTCTTCCAGACCGTCATGATGAACACCTCGGCCCACGGCGAGATCGTCAATGACGACAAGCGGATGATCGACTGGGTGCCCGACGGCGACATCAAGCTGCGCCCGCGCACCTTCAGGGCCTCGGACGCCGTGCAACTGACCACCAGCGCCGACCTTTTCGCCCGCAAGTTCGACGCCGATGAGGACAGCGAGATCCTCGACATCCTGGAAGCGCACCTGCGGACGCAGGACGTGGCCAATGTCGATGAGCCGCCGCCCTTGATCGAAGAGCGTTTGCTCGTCGGAGCTTAGGCAAGACTCCGCGTCGGCCGATGGTTGGCGCGGACGGCCCTAACCCACCATAGACCAGTCCAGCGGCTCGCCGCGCGTCAGGTCGCGTGACGCCTTGCCGGTCAGAACCTTTTCAAGGTCGGCGGGCGGCAGGCCGTTGCCGGGGCGCACCGAGCGGACATTGGCGCGGGTCAGGGGCTCGCCAGCCTTCACGTCGGCGGTGACATAGAGCGAGCGCCTGAACAGGAGACTGCCGCGCTCCGAGCCCAGCAGGTCGTAGTTCACCGCGCCCAGCGAGGCCCAGGCGTTCTTGCAGTCATCCACCAGGGCCTTGAACTCGACGGGCTCCAGGCTGAACGCCGCGTCCGGGCCGCCATCGGCGCGGGCCAGGGTGAAGTGCTTCTCCACCGCGCAGGCCCCGACCGAAACCGCCGCCACCGAGGCCGCCGTGCCCGGCGTGTGGTCAGACAGGCCGACGGGGCAGCCGAAGCGCGCGGCCATGTCGGCGACCGTCCGCACATTGGCGTCGGCGAAGGTGGCGGGATAGCTGGAGACGCAGTGCAGCAGCAGGACGCCGGCGGCGCCCGCGCTCAGAGCCGCGTCGCGGGCCGCCTCGATCTCCCGCAGGTTGGCCATGCCGGTCGAGATGATCAGCGGCTTGCCCTTGCCGGCCGCGTACTGGATCAGCGGAATGTCGATGGCCTCGAACGAGGCGATCTTGAAGGCCGGCGCGCCCAGGCTGTCGAGCAGGTCCACGGCCGTCTCGTCGAACGGGCTGGAGAAGATCGTCACGCCGCGCTGCCTGGCGCGCTCGAAGATCGCCGCGTGCCATTCGAACGGCGTGTGGGCTTCCTCGTAGAGCTCGTACAGGGTGCGCCCGTCCCACAGGCCGCCATGGATCCTGAACTCGGGCCGGTCGACGTCCAGCGTAATGGTGTCGGCGGTATAGGTCTGGATCTTGATCGCGTCGCAGCCGGTGGCGGCGGCGGCGTCCACCATGGTCAGGCAGCGCTCGAGGCTGCCGTTGTGATTGCCCGACAGCTCACAGATGACATACGGCGACTGGTCCGCGCCGATCCGGCGTCCAGCGATCTCGATGAAGGGCGAAGCGGTCATGGCGGAACCTGAGCAACGTGGTTTCCGCCACTGTAACCTTTAAATCATGGACGAGCCGTCAACCACATCCAGGCTGGCCGGTCGGTCGCGTCCCGCAGCCTCGCGTTCGCGCCGGGTCACCGCCGCGGAGACCGCGACCAGACCCGCGAAAAGGGCGATCAGCGCCGCGCCCAGCGCCAGATTGCCAATCCAGAAATTGGCCAGTCCGGCGAACAGAACAAGCAGACCCGCACTCAGCAGGATCGCGCGTTTCATGTTGTTTCCTCCCGTGGCTGTTTTCGCCACTGAGGCAAGTGCACAACGGATCTGGGGTCTTGTCCAGACCCACCTGCGCGCGGCCGGGTGAAAAGGCCGTCAGTCGCCGCCGCCGCCGCCGGCATCACAGCCGCCACCGGCCGAAGCGTCACAGTCCGCCGAAGACCCCGAAGCGTCGAACACCATTCCGCCGTCGCCACCCCTATCCTCGGACGTCTTCGCCTTGGCGGCGCCCGAAGCCTGCATCGCGGCGCCGGATCCAGCGCCGATGGCCACGCCGAGGCCAAGCCCCAGGGCCAGGTCGTCGAAGGCCAGCCCTAGGGCGACGCCTAGCGCGACACCCACGCCCATGCCGATCGGAAGTCCTGCTTTCATGATTTCCCCCCCGCAGCGGCCATCGCGCTAAAGCGGAATCGACACTATATCTGCGCACATGTCGACCTCCTCAGAACCCCGCCACACGCGCTGCCTGATCATTGGATCGGGTCCCGCCGGCTACACCGCCGCCATCTATGCCGCGCGCGCCCTGCTCAAGCCCGTGCTGATCGCCGGCATCCAGCCCGGCGGCCAGCTGACGATCACGACCGACGTGGAGAACTATCCGGGCTTCGCCGATGTCGTCCAGGGCCCCTGGCTGATGGACCAGATGAAGGCCCAGGCCGAGCACATGGGCACGGAGTTCGTCAGCGACATCGTGCTGTCGGCCGATCTTTCCAAGCGCCCGTTCCACATCACCACCGACAGCGGTCAGGACTGGCTGGCCGAGACGCTGATCATCGCCACCGGCGCGCAGGCCAAGTGGCTGGGCCTGGAGAGCGAGAGCCGGTTCCAGGGTTTCGGCGTCAGCGCCTGCGCCACCTGCGACGGGTTCTTCTATCGCAACAAGGAGGTCGTGGTGGTGGGCGGCGGCAATACGGCCGTCGAAGAGGCCCTGTTCCTGACCAGCTTCGCCAGCAAGGTGACGCTGGTGCACCGCAAGGATGAGCTGCGGGCCGAAATGATCCTGCAGGAGCGCCTGCTGGCCCATCCGAAGATCGAGGTGGTCTGGGACAGCGCGGTCGACGAGGTGATCGGCGACACCGATCCGATGGGCGTCACCGGCGTGCGGCTGAAGAACGTCAAGACCGGTCAGGCCACCGAGCTGAAGTGCGACGGCGTGTTCATCGCCATCGGCCACGCTCCGTCGTCGGAGCTGTTCAAGGACCAGCTGGAAACCCACTCGAACGGCTATCTGACCGTCAAGCCGGGAACCACCTCGACCGCCGTTCCGGGCGTCTATGCCGCCGGCGACGTCACCGACGACATCTATCGCCAGGCCGTCACCGCCGCGGGCATGGGTTGCATGGCCGCCCTGGAGGCGGTGCGCTTTCTGGCCGAGGAAGACCACCTCAAGGCTCATCACCCGATCAGCCATCACGAGGCCGAAAAGATCGGCGTCTGGTGATCAGACGGGCGACCGCGAAGGATCAGCCCATGATCCACGCGGTCGCCCCACCGGCCCGCCACACCCAAGCAGGCGAAACGGGCGAAGCTTGACCTTGGCCTCAAACACGCCACGCGAAGAGTGCTATACGTCCGGCCGACCTCTCCCCGCTTGCCCAGAGACCATGGCCCCGCGCTCTTCGAAACTTCCCGCCCTGCTGGCGCTGGCCCTGCTGCTGACAGGCTGCGCCACCGAAACACATGAGACGGTCTATATCCCCGTCGTCGCGCCGACTCCGCCCAGTTCGCTGACGCCGCAGCCGGTGGTGCTGTTCAACCAGACCAAGAGCGGCCGCAAGCTGTTCACCCTGGACGCCGAGTTCCCCTATTGCGACGTCGAGACCGGCAAGGTGATCGTCGTGCCGCGCTGGTACGTCACCGACTTCGCCAGCGTGCCCTGGTACGGCCAGGGCTTCGTCGATCCGCAGGGCCCGACCGCGCGCGCCGCCATCGTCCACGACTGGCTCTACGCCATCGGCGAGCCGGGCAAGCGCGAGGAGGCCGACGCCATCTTCTACCGCGCCATGATCAAGTACGGCGTTCCGACCTTTCAGGCCAACATCGCCTATCAGGCCGTGCGGGCCGGGGGCGAGAAGGGCTATGGCCTGGCGACGGACTGGTGGTTCATCGATCCCAAGCGCCAGGAGCTGCGCCAGCCGCCGCCCTTCCCCAAGCCGCGCACCGGCGCCGTGCGCTACCTGCCCAAGTGCCAGGGCTTCGGCGCCCTGATCCAGTCGGGCTGGCGCGCCTATCCGGTCAAGGCCCCGACGGTCTATGTGCCCCCGCCGGTGGTGGTGACCAAGACGCCGCTGGACGAGATCAAGAAGAAGCTGCCCTGGGGCGGCGACAAGAAATGACGCAGCCATGCGGCCCGCAAAAATGGCGGAGCCGAAACACTTCCCCGCTTCGCCGAAATTGCAGCGCAACAAAGCCGTAAGAAGACCGTTCCCGGCAGCGCCGCTTCGCGCGCCGGGTTTGGTTGGGAGATCGATATCTTGAACGCTGGTGAAACCTCGACGCGGCGCGGCGTCGCGACCCGTCCTCTGCGGGCCTCGCTGATGCTGGGCGTTTCGATCGCCCTGCTGGCGGCTCCGGCCTTCGCGCGCCAGACAGCCAAGCCGACACCCGCACCCGTCGCTGTGGAAGACGACAACGAGGTCGACGCCCTGACGGTCACCGCCGCGCGCTCGCTGCCCGGCGCCGTGGTCGGCGACATTCCGCCCGAGGTGTCGCTTTCGCCGCGCGACATCCGCGCATACGGGGTCTCGACCGTGTCCGAGCTGATCACGGCGCTTGAGCCCCAGACCTCGTCGGCCCGGGGCGGAGCGGCCGGCGGCCGGCCGGTCATGTTGGTCAACGGCGGGCGGATCTCGAGCTTCGCCGAGGTTCGCGACATCCCCACCGAGGCCATCGCCCGCGTCGAGATCCTGCCCGAGGAAGTCGCCCTGAAATACGGCTATCGCGCCGACCAGAAGGTGGTGAACCTGGTGCTGCGGCGGCGCTTCCGGGCGTTCACGGCCGAGGGTGGCTTCCGGATCCCGACCGAGGCGGGCGGCGGCGACGCCAGCGACATCCGCGCCAACGTGCTGAACATCCTGCGCGACAACCGCTTCCTGGTCGACCTCAAGGCCAGCGGCCAGACCGCCCTTTACGAGACCGAGCGCCACATCGCCCAGCCGCGGTCCGACGCGGCCTATCGCAGCCTGCTGCCCGAGCAGAAGACCTGGTCGCTGAACACCGTCTACAGCCGCCCGATCAAGAATGGCGTCTCGGGCACGATCAACGCCAGTGTCGACTCCACCGACAGCACCAGCTGGCTGGGCCGCAACACCCTGGCCGGCGGCCCCCTGCGGCGCGAGTCCGACAGCACCACGGCCCACCTCGGCGGCGGCCTGCTGGGCGCGATCCAGGGCTGGCGCTGGGCACTGACCGCCAATGCCGAGCGCGGCAAATCCGACAGCACCACTGATCGCGTGATCTCCGGCCTCGGCTATCGCGACATCTCCAACTCGGTCTCGACCTCGGCCGATGGCGAACTGACCGTCAACGGCACGCTGTTCCGCATTCCGGCCGGCGCGGTCACCACCACCGTCACCGGCGGATTCGAGACCGTGAAGCTGGAGAGCGACTCCGTCCGGGCCGGCGTGGCGCGTTCGGGCGAGCTGTCGCGCGACACCGGCAGCGCCAAGCTCAATTTCGACCTGCCGCTGTCCAGCGTCCGCAATGACGTTCTGGCCGGGATCGGCAACCTGTCGCTGAACCTCAACCTGGCCGCCGACAAGCTGTCCGACTTCGGGACCCTGACCACCATCGGCTACGGCGCCAACTGGTCCCCGATCGACAAGCTGCAGGTCATCGCCTCGGTCACCCGCGACCAGGGCGCCCCCACCCTGCAGCAGATCGGCGATCCCGAGCAGCTGACCCCGGGAACCCAGGTCTATGACTTCAAGCGCGGCGAAGCGGCGGTGATTTCGCGGCTGACGGGCGGCAATCGCAACCTGCTCGAGGAGGAAGGCCGGGTGATCAAGCTGGGCCTGACCCTGAAGCCGACCACCGACCTGACGCTGACCACCAGCTACACCAATTCGCGCACCGACAACCTGATCTCCAGCTTCCCGACGGCCACCAGCCAGATCGAGGACGCCTTCCCCACCCGCTTCGTGCGCGACGCCTCGGGCAGGCTGGTCCAGATCGACGCGCGACCGATCAAC
Organism: Caulobacter sp.; assembly: GCF_965279145.1. NCBI lineage: Bacteria > Pseudomonadati > Pseudomonadota > Alphaproteobacteria > Caulobacterales > Caulobacteraceae > Caulobacter > Caulobacter sp. The sequence continues at coordinate 2,566,952 of NZ_OZ257139.1, read as the reverse complement.
TTCGACCGGCGCCAGACCGACGAGCTGCGTACGGGCTTCACCTTCCGCAAGTCATTCGGCCCGCAACCCCAGCCCGGCCAGTTCCGGCAGGGTCAGGGCCAGGGCGGCGCGGCGAGGGTCGCCTCCACCACCGGCCAGGGCGGCGCCCCGGCGACAGGACAGACCGCGGGTCAACCCGCGACCGAGGCCGCTCCCCCGCCCCCCGGCCTGGACTCAAACACGTCGGCGACCGACGCGCGGCGCGCGGCGGCAGCCGGCGGCGGGGGCGGCAATTTCGGGGGCCCCGGCGGCGGCTTCGGGGGCCCCGGCCCCGGCGGCGGCGGCTTCCGTGGCGGCCCCGGCGGCTTCGGCGGCGGCCCGCCCGGCAGCGGCACCTTCCAGATCGGCCTCTATCACACCGTCAAGTTCACCGACGAGATCACCATCCGCCCAGGCCTCGCGCCTCTGGACCTGCTGAACGGCGCCTCGATCGGCTCGGGCGGCGGCACGCCCAAGAACCAGCTGGACCTGCAGGCCAACGTCTCGCGCAGCGGCCTGGGCGCCAGCATGAACGCACGCTGGCAGGAGGGCACCACCGTGCGCGGCTCTGGCGCGACCGGCAGCCAGGACCTGGACTTCTCGGCCCTGACCACCGTCAACCTGCGCCTGTTCGCCGACCTCGGCGCGCAACCGGCCCTGCGCCGCTCCACCTTCTTCCGTGGCGCGCGTGTCAGCGCTTCGGTCGACAACCTGTTCGACGCCAAGCAGAAGGTCCGCGCCCCGGACGGCACGACGCCGATCACCTATCAGGAAGACTATCTGGACCCGCGCGGCCGCACGATCCGGCTCAGCTTCCGCAAGGTGTTCTTCCCGTCGTTCCCGGTTCCCCCGGCGGGCGCGCCGCGTCCGACCCGATAGACCGGCAAGGGGCGGCGCTCACGCGTCGCCCCCTCAGCCGCCCTTGCCGAGACCATGCAGCAGGAACGCCCTGACGTTGCGGGTCAGCTGCGGCGATAGCGGCCCCAGCACACCGCGCATGTCAGGCGGCAGGTGGTCGCCCGCCGTCTCGCCCTCGAAGACATAGTGGTCGAAGATCGCTCGCCAGGCCCTGCGCTGGGGCTCGGGCAGATGGCGCAGCGACATCAGGGCGTGGATCAGCACCTCGAACGGCGAGCCCGTCAGGCCCCCCAGATCGCTCCACCAGAAATTCACCAGCACGTTCAGCGGTCCGGTCGAGCGCACGTGGTGCCACCAGAGGGTCGGGATATAGATGGCGTCGCCCGGCTCCAGCTCGGCGCTCATCCCGTGCGGCAGGGCGTCTGCGAAGCGGGGGTGGCGGGTCAGGTCCGGCTCATCCAGCGACACCAGGCTCACCGGCTGACCGGCCGGGGTGAAGTCCAGCGGTCCGACATAGAGATTGGCGGTCTGCTCGGGGGGAAACAGGGTGAAGCGCCGGCGGCCGGCCACGACCACGGCGATGTTGTCGGACAGGTCGTAGTGGGTCTGGATGCTGGTCTCGCCGCCCACCCAGACGCGGGCCTCGATGTCGGAGGCCAGCAGGGGGTTGCGGTTGGCGGTCTCGAAGCCCGGCAGGATCTGTGAGGCGGGCGCCGAGCCGACATAGATCGACGGCGCGTCGTCGCGACCCGCGCCGGCCAGGATCTCGTCGATCGCCGCCGACATCGTCATCGGCCGCCGCTCGAAGTTCACCGCCCGGCCCTGCGGCGCATAGAAGAACCGACCGCGGATTTCGGGCGGACCGACAAAGGCCTGGACCGGCGCGCCGCGATCGAAGCCCTTCAGATAGCCTGCCATGACCTGAGGCGTGTCGCGCCCCGCCACGACCGCCGGCCAATCGGCCGCGAAGCCGCGCAGCACCACCGGGCGATAGGCCGGAAGGATCTCGTCGCGGAACACTCCGGGCGTGACGGCTGAACGCTCGGGTATGGGCGGGAAGGTCAGGGTCATGAACGCTCTACTAAACCGTCACGCCAACGAAAGCCGCAACCAAGAGTCAGAACAGGATCAGGACCGGCTGGTCAGGACGATGTTCGACATTGATCTTACAAATTCCATAGGGTCATCTGACCTCCATGCGCATCCTGTTCCAGACCCTCGGCGCCGTCGCGCTGTCAGCCGGCCTGCTGGCCACGTCCGCCCATGCCGAGGCGATCCCCCGCCTGGCCCGTCACGGCGACGCGACCCAGCTTCTGGTCGACGGAAAGCCCTTCCTGATCCTCGGCGGAGAACTGGGCAATTCCACGGCCTCAAGCCTGCCCTATCTGGACCGGCAGTGGCCGACCCTGAAGGCCCTGAACCTCAACACCGTGCTGGCGCCGGTCCAGTGGGACCAGATCGAGCCGGTCGAGGGCAAGTTCGACTTCACCGTCCTCGACGGCGTCATCGCCCAGGCCCGCGCCCATGACACCCGTCTGGTCCTGCTGTGGTTCGGCAGCTGGAAGAACAGCATGTCAACCTATGTTCCGGCCTGGGTGAAGCGGGACGGCAAACGCTTTCCCCTGGCCCGCTCGGCCGACGGCAAGGTCCAGGAAATCCTCTCGCCGGCCAGTCCCGCCACGACGGCGGCGGACGCCAAGGCCTTCGCGGCCCTGATGACCCACCTGAAGGCCGTCGACGGCGACAGGCGCACCGTCCTGATGATCCAGGTCGAGAACGAGATCGGCATGCTGCCCTCGGCCCGCGACCACTCGGCCGACGCCGAGGCGGACTTCAGAAAGCCCGTGCCGGCGGCGGCGCTGAAGGCCCTGGGCAAGACGGGGACGGGAAATTGGGAGACTGTGTTCGGCAAGAGCGCCGCCACCGACGAGCTGTGGCAGGCCTGGTCGTTCGGGCGCTTCGTCGAGGCCGTCGCCTTGGCCGGCCAGAAGGCCTATCCGCTGCCGATGTACGTCAACGCCGCGCTCAACAAGGCCGGCGTCGCGCCAGGCGGCTATCCCAGCGCTGGACCCCTGCCCCACCTGTACGACATCTGGCGCGCGGCGGCGCCGTCGGTGACCCAAAGCCCGGACATCTACTATCCCGACTTCACCCACTGGGCGGCGCAGTACGATCGGCCGGGCAATCCGCTGTTCATTCCCGAAGCCGATCGGGCCGGCAAGGTCGAGGCCCCCGCCAACGCCCTGTGGGCGTTTGGCGAGCATGACGCGATCGGCTTCTCGCCGTTCTCGATCGAAAATGTCGATGCGCCGGCCGGCAACCCGCTGTCGAAGGCCTATGCCCTGATCGACAGCCTGTCGCCGCTGATCCTGGCGCATCAGGGCCAGGGCACGATGCGCGGCTTCCGCCCACCCGTCGCCTTCGACGGGACGGTGGACGAGAAGGCCCAGAGCGCGACCCTGGGCGACTGGACGATGACGGTGTCCTTCGTCGATCCCTGGACGCCGCGAGACAAGCAGACCGTCGCGGCCCATGGCGGGCTGGTGATCCAGCTGTCGGCCGACGAATTTCTGGTGGCGGGCTCGGGCCTCACTCTCACCTTCGGCGAAGGCGTCGGCCTGGAGAGCGTGCGCGAGGGCCGCTATGTGGATGGCCAATGGATCGAAGGCCGCTGGCTGAATGGCGACCAGACGCACCAGGGCCGACACGTGCGGCTGGAGCCCGACCAGTTCGGCGTGCAGCGGGTGAAGCTGTATCGGTATCGCTAGAACCCGCCGCCGCCGCTGACGGGGCAGCGGCGCCTAGCGGCCCCCGTGGGCATACACTCCGAACAGCGCCCCCACGAAGCCGCCCGCCGTCTTCGTGCTCAGCACCGTGCCATCGGCGTCGGCCTTAAGGGTCGTCCACGCCCCGGGCTTCAGCGAATAGGCGAAGTCATAGGCGCCGCCGCGCGCGGTGATGCGCAGATTGACCGCCTGGCTGGAAACGAGGGAAATCGGCTTTTCAGCCACGACCACGCCGTCCGTCGGATCCTTTGGTCCCTTGCGCTGCTCGACCCGCATCATCGTCCGGCCATGGTCACGCACCAGTCCGACGAAGTAGTAGAAGTCGTCGTTCTGGATGACCACCAGCCCGGCCTTGTCTCCGTCGGCCTTGGGCGTGAAACGCAGCGTGGTCTGGGCGCTGGCGTGGGTGTGCTGCTGGCGACGCCCCCAGAACGAGGGTTGCGCGTTTTCGCCCAGCTTGTCGGGACGGGCTTCCAGGGTCAGCGCCCCGTTCTTGACGGCCCACCAGCGGCTTTGCGGGATGCGCATCGTCATCCAGTTCAGCGGCAGCTCGGGGCCGGCAAAGGTCTCGACCGCCTTGAACGCGCCGCTGGTCGGCGGCGGGATGACGGCCGGCGCCGGCAGCTTGGGCGCGGCGGCGACATACGGGATCGTCTTGCCGTTCTCCAGGATCACCGGCCAGCCGTCCTTCCACTCCACCGGCAGCAGGAAGGTCTCGCGGCCGGTGTTGTAGAGGTCGTCGCCATAGGGGCGGACGGCCAGGAAGGTGGCCCACCACTTGCCATCCGGCGTGTCGACCAGATCGCCGTGGCCGGCCGAGGTGATCGGCAGCGGACGATCCTTGGGCAGGCCGCGCTGGGTCAGGATGGGGTTGTTCTCATAGGGCTTGTAGGGCCCCAGCACCGTGTCGGCGCGCAGCACCACCTGGCTGTGGCCCTCGGCCGTGCCGCCCTCCGCGGCGGTCAGGTAGTAGAAGCCGTCCTTCTTGAGAATGTGCGGACCCTCGGGCCAGATCGGCTTGGTCGACGGGTCGACGCCCTTGTCCAGAAGCACCGTGCGCGGGCCGATCATCACCTTGGCCTTGGGATCGTATTGCTGGATCCAGATGGCGCGGTGGCCCTGATATTCGGCTGGCCCCGGCGGCTCGTCGTTGTTGAGAATCCAGGTCCGTCCGTCGTCATCGAAGAAGATGGAGGCGTCGATGCCGCCGACGCTGGGCAGCCAGACGGGATCGGACCATGGCCCCTTGGGGTCCCGGGCCGTGATCAGGAAATTGCCGCCGCAGTCGACGCAGGTGTTGAGAATGTAGAACGTGCCGTCGTGCTCGTCGATCGATGGCGCGAACACGGCGCGCGACAGCCCCAGGCGCTTGAAGTCCAGCATGCCGGGACGATCGATGGCGTTGCCGATCTGGGTCCAGTGGACGAGGTCGGTCGAATGCCAGACCGGGATACCGGGGAAATAGGCGAAGGTTGAGTTGACCAGATAGTAGTCCTTGCCCACCCGCGTGACGCTGGGGTCGGGATAGAAGCCGTTCAGGATCGGGTTGCGGTACTGGCCGGGCCCCAGCTTGATCCGCGCATCGACCGGGTCGGCGCCCTCGTAGGTAAAGTGCGTGAAGGTGGCCGTGTTGGGCGCGGCGTGGGCCGTCGACGCCAGCAGGGCCAGGGCGATCAGGGCTGAGCGGATCATTACGCATCCTTCCATTGTCATCCCGGCCAAGCGCGACGCGCGCCAAGCCGGGACCGCCGGAAACGCCGGCGTTTGCCGAGGTCCCGGCTTTCGCCGGGATGACAGAGACTTACCGAACCGGCGCCGCCCGCAGCGCAGCCGCCACGGCCTCGCGCAGCGGCTTGGGTTGATAGGCGTCGTCATAGAGCGTCGGGCGCTTGGGCTTCTTGTCCTCGCGCAGCCACTGGTTCTGCAGCCAGGAATATTTGTCGACCATGCCCCAGGCCAGAACCTCCTTAGTCTGACGATAGGACAGCATCAGGTCCAGATAGCCCTTGGCATAGGCCGCCACCGCCGCGTCGCGCGGGGCGAAGTCATAAGGCAGGCCCTTGTCGTGGACGTCGAACTCGGTGATCAGCAGGTCGTAGCCCATGCCGGTGGCCTCATCGACGAAGGCCCGCCATTCCTTCTCCTGGGGTCGGCCAAAGCCGGTGAAGCTGTCGGCGTTCTCGGCCCCAATGTGGCTTTGTACGCCAAGCGCATCGACCGGGGTTCCGCGCTTCCTGAAGCCTTCCAGCAACTTGAGCACGCCGTAGCGGTGCTTCTCGTTGCCGACCTCCCAGCTCATGTAGTCGTTATAGACGAGGCGGGCCTTGGGCGCGGCGGCGCGGGCCGTGTGGAACGCCAGGTCCAGGGTCTCGTGCTGGCCGAGAATGTCGGAAAAGACCGTGCGGCGGATCGCGCCGTCGGCCGGATCAACGGTCTCGTTGACGACATCCCAAGAGATCATCTGCGGGTAGCGCTTGCAGACCGTGTCGATGTGCTGGACCAGCATGGCCTGGGCATTGGCCGTCCGGGCCGGACCGGCGCCGAAGTCGTAGGTCTTGATCCAGGCCGGGAACCACTGGGGATGGTGCCACAGCAGGGTGTGGCCACGCAGGGCCTGGCCGTTGGCCTTGGCGAACGCCGCGATGCGGTCCGCGCGTTCGAAGGCAAAGCTCTGGGGCCCCGCGGCGCGAACCACGTACCACTTGAGCTCATTCTCGGGGACCAGGACGCCGCACTCGTCCGCGAGGATCTTGCGATAGGCCGCGTCCTCGAACGAACCGGTCAGCGACCCCACCGGGCCGGCGCCCACGGCGCTGCCGAAATAGAGGCCCTTGTCGCGGGCCAGAGCGGCCAGCGAGGTCGGGGCGGCCAGCGCCGGAACAGCCGCCAGGGTCGCGGCGGTCGCGCCAAGGGTCAGGGCCTGTCTGCGGGATAGGACCGGCTGAAAGGAAGACATCGGCGGACCTCTCCAGAAAAAACGCGCACCGCCAGGGACGATGCGCGGAGGAAGTTGGCAGGAGTCGAGCACCCGAGGTGGAAGCCCGTTTCCGGGCAACCGCGCCGACCCGAGGGTCTGGGCCAGCGCGGCCGCCAGGAACCTAGAAGCTCGCGCGGAGCACGAACGTGTAGCGGCGGTCGCTCATGAACCATGAGCGGCCGGTCTTCAGCAGGCTGTCGTTGAGCACCTGCGTGGTCTTGGTGGTCTCGTTCAGCAGGTTCACGCCCTGGATGCCGACCTTCACCTTCGGATTGACGGTGATGAACAGCGAGCCGTCCAGCTGGCCGGTGGCCTCGTTCATGATCGGGGCATACGGCACGATCACGTCGCGGACGGTCAGCAGGAAGTCCGAACGCCAGTTGTAGGCCAGACGGGCCGAGATCGGGCCCTTCTCATAGATGGCCGCGAAGTTGGCGTTGTGTTTGGACAGGCCCTGCAGCGGCAGCTTGCTGGTGTCGACCGTCGTCACGCGGCCGGCGGCCACGTCGGGGTCGGTCGCCGACAGCGTGCTTTGCGGCACGCCCGAGCTGTCGATGTAGCTGTAGTTGGCGTTGATGCCGAAACCGTCGAGGGGCTTGGGCAGGAAGTCATAGAACTGCTGGTAGCCGATCTCGAAGCCCTTGACCTTGGCCTTCGTCGCCGAGTTGCCCGGCGTGGTCACCAGAACGTCGAAGGTCGCGCCGTTGTTGGTGAACGGGATGCGGGCCGTCGAGTTGAAGGCGACGTTGGTCAGTTCCTTGTAGAACAGCGCCAGGGTCAGCGAACCGACGGGGGCGAAGTACCACTCGGCCGAGGCGTCGAGGTTCTTCGAGCGGGTCGGCTTCAGATAGGGGTTGCCCACCGTGACGTTACCGCTGGGGCGGCCGTTGCTGATGCCGTCATTATTGGTGTTCAGCGACAGGTTATAATAGTTGCGGGTCAGGCCCACTTCCGGCGGGGTGATCCCCTGCGACGCGGCAAAGCGCAACTGCACCTTGTTGGGCAGAGCGACCTTCACGTTGAAGCTGGGCAGCCAGTAGTTGAAGCTGGCCTTGGCTGTGTTGGCCGAGCTGGCGCCGTTGGCCCACAGACGCGCCTGGGCGCGAACCGCCGGCGACAGCGAACAGAACGACGGGATCGGCTGGCCGGCCGGGATGGCGCTGCAGTCGGCGTCGGTCTGGAAGGTGCTGCGCGGGAACACGCGATAGCCGGAGGCCTCGCGATCGGTGGCGGTGTAGCGCAGGCCGACATTGCCGGTCACACGGATGCCGCCGTCCAGGTCGCCCGCGAACTTCATCATGCCGTAGAAGGCTTTGTTGGTTTCGAGGATCGGGTTGATTTCACCCGGCCGGAACGGCGTGCCCTTCACGACATCGCAGCGCTGGGCCAAAGGCACCCAGTTCTGCGGACAACCGTCGGCGCCGTTACGCGCCCGCCACTCGTCGCCGATGCTCAGCGCGAAGGCCGAGAACGCCGAATAGTTGTCGGTGATGTTGCTCGCGTAGTACGGGCGGCCTTCGGTGCCGGTCGGCAGCGAAACCTGACCGTGCATGAAGTTGGCGAAATCGACCAGCTCGATCTTGCCGGTGCTGTCCGTACCGACCGTGCCGGGCAGACCGTTGGCGTCGGGAACGCCGTTGATCTTGTCGCTCATCCAGACGGGGCCGCCTTCGCCCCAGATCTCGCTGAGCACGCCCCAGTTATAAGACGAGAAGCGGGTGGTCTGGTCGCGCTCGGACCAGCGTACGCCCGCCTTCACGGAGTCGAACCAGGTGTCGTTGTCGAACTTGTATTCGACGTCGACCTTGACCGCGTCTTCCTTGCCGTCCGACAGCTCGATGTGGTCCATCGCCGAGCGCCAGAACGAGTTGTACGGGTCGCTCAGGTTGTTGTGCGTCCCGCGATCATACGAGCTGCAGTTGGCGTCGTAGGGCAGGCAGTTCGAGATCGCCGCGCCGGTGGCCGGTGCGATGAAGCTGACCGAAGGCAGGCCGTTGCCGTTCAGCTTGATCGCGGCGTTCTGGAAGGTCGAACCCCACAGACCCACATCGACGTTGCGGACCTTGGAGTCCACGTGCTGGGCGTCGAACAGCACGCCCCAGTGGGCGTTCGGCGTCCACTTGAAGTTAAAGCCGAAGTCGCTGGTGGTGTAGGTCTGATCGACGTCGCGGCGGACGTTGTTGGACTGCAGACCATAGGTCGGCGTGCGCGGATCGGCGCCGTTCTGGTCGGCGCGCCATCCGGTAACGCCGGTGATGATGCCGTTGGTGAAGACGCCATTGCTGTCATAGGTGAAGCTGGTGCCGTCGATCGGACGCGAGTCACCGTTGCCGGCGACGTTGTCCGTGGCGATTTCCATCGCGTGCTCGGTCCACTGCTGGCGCGAGTCCGAGCGCAGATATTGCAGCGCGGCCTGCATGGTGCCGTCATTGCTCTTCCACTGCACGGCGACCGCCTGGCCTTCGCGTTCGCGCTGGGTGGTGGTGGAGCGGAACGCCGCGCCGCGCGGGAACCACACGCCCTTCGTCCCATTGCCGCAGTCCGCGGTCGCCACGCCCAGATTGGTGCGGCAGCCGAAGTTCGACACCTGGATGGCGTCGCCGCGGGTGGTCAGCTTGGAGTCGACATAGCTCAGCAGCAGGCCGAACTCGCCGGCGGCGGTGTCGAAGCGGTCGCTGTAGAGGAACGAATAGGTCGGCTGCGAGTCCTTGGACAGGTCGCCCCAGCTGCTTTCGACCGACATCGACAGCAGGCGCTTGTTGCTGTCGAAGGGCAGGCGGGTGCGCAGGTTGACGGTGCCCGAGATGCCGCCTTCGATCTGGTCGGCCGAGGGGCTTTTGAACACGTCGACGCCGCCCATCAGTTCGGACGGAACGTCGGCGAAGCTCAGGGCCCGGCCGTTATTGGCCGAGAAGGTGTCGCGGCCATTCAGCTCCGAACGCACGAAGTTCAGACCGCGCACGACCACGCCCGAACCTTCGACCGAGAAGTGGTCGGGGTCGACGCCCGCGGCGAAGCGGTTGATCGACACGCCGGGTACGCGCGACAGGGCCTCGGTCACCGAGCGGTCCGGCAAGGCGCCGATGTCTTCGGCGGTGATCGAGTCGCCGATGATTTCCGACGATTGCTTCAGCTGTTGCGAGCTTTTCAGGCTCTGGCGGATGCTGGTGACGATAACCTCGTCCACCGTCTGCGCGTCATCGGCCTTCTTGGCCGTCTGCGCCTGGGCGAAAGCCGGGACCGCGAAGATCGCGGCGCCAAGCGCCACGGCCGACGCGCCGTGTTTCAAGCCAGACATAAAGGAATTTCGGCCACGCGATGCGTATGCCCCTGGAACTGAGCCCATGATTTTTCACCTCCCCATTTTTGGTTAGCGCCGGTAGCGCTACCATTGGTCATGTTACCGCGACCATTATTGGTCAGATCATATGATCTGCACCGGCTCGTCAAGCGTTGCCACGCGGGTCCGGCTCACGTAGCCATGAAGGGGGATCGATCGGAATGAGAGTTTTCGGCGCTACTCGGTCCTGCCCGAGCCGCGCTGGAGTCTTTTCCCGCCGCTTGCCTCCCCCTTCGTGGTCAAACCACGAGGCCGGATCTTGACGTCCGGATGACGTGACGATGACAACGTGAGACAGCGTTGTCAATTTACAGTTTGTCGCCAAGGCCATTCATCCAAAAACGGTCACGCGACAAATGGGGATCGGAGGAAGCGACGTGATGGAAAACCCGGCGGACTCGAGGGAAATCAGGAAGATCGTCATCGTCGGCGGCGGAACCGCCGGCTGGATGACGGCTGCGGGGCTGAGCGCCGTCCTGGCCGATTCAAGGGTGACCATCGCGCTGGTGGAATCGGCCGAGATCGGCATCGTGGGGGTCGGCGAGGCGACCGTTCCGCACATCCGGAATTTCAACGCCAGGCTGGGCCTCGACGAGGCCGATTTCATGCGCAAGACCCAGGCGACCTACAAGCTGGGCATCGAGTTTCGCGACTGGGGACGCAAGGGCGAAAGCTACATCCACCCCTTCGGCGCCTTTGGTCAGCCGATCGGCGGGGTGGCCTTTCACCAGCATTGGCTGCGGGCGCGCCAACTCGCGGAAAGAATGGGCGGCGAGGCCGACGGCGTCGAGGCCTACAGCCTGCCGATCGTCGCCGCGCGGCTGAACCGGTTCGCCCCGCCGTCGACGGACCCGCGCTCTCTGGGCTCGACCTTTTCCTACGCCTATCAGTTCGACGCGGCCCTCTACGCCCAGTACCTGCGCGCCTATTCGGAGACGCGCGGGGTCGCGCGCACCGAGGGCAAGATCCTGGACGTGTCCTTGCGCGGCGAGGACGGCTTCGTGGAGGCCGTGACCCTGGAAAGCGGCCAGCGGATCGAGGGCGACCTGTTCATCGACTGCTCCGGCTTCCGGGGCCTGCTGATCGAGCAGGCGATGAAAACCGGATATGAGGACTGGACGCACTGGCTGCCCTGCGACCGCGCCGCGGCCGTGCCGTGCGAGTCGGTCGGGCCGCCCACGCCCTATACCCGCGCCACCGCCGATGACGCCGGCTGGCGCTGGCGCATTCCGCTGCAGCACCGGGTCGGCAACGGCTATGTCTATTGCAGCAGCTATGTCAGCGACGACGAGGCCGCGCGCACCCTGGTCGACAAGCTGGACGGCAAGGCGCAGGCCGACCCGCGCTTCCTGCGGTTCACGACCGGCCGTCGCAAAAAGCAGTGGAACCGCAACGTCGTGGCCATCGGTCTGGCCTCGGGCTTCCTGGAGCCGCTGGAAAGCACCAGCATCCACCTGATCCAGGTGGCGATCACCACCCTGCTGGAACTGTTCCCCGAGCGGGGCTGCGCCCGGGCCGACCAGGACGAATACAACCGCGTCATGGACCTGGAGTTCGAGCGAATCCGCGACTTCCTGGTGCTCCACTATCACGCCACCCAGCGCGATGACTCGCCGTTCTGGCGCGACAAGGCCGCCGCGCCCATCCCCGACAGCCTGGCCTACAAGATGGAGCTGTTCCGCGAGCGGGGCATGGTGGTGAAGTATCGCGACGGCTTCTTCCTGGAGCCCTCGTGGCTGGCCGTCTATCTGGGCCAGAACATCCTGCCGCGCGGCTATGATCCGATGGCCGACACGATCGATCCCGCCGAGGCGGCGCGACGCCTGGCCGAACTGAAGGCGGCCGTGCAAAGGACCGCCGAGGCCATGCCCAGCCACCAGGCCTTCCTCGAACGCTTCCGCAACGCCCGGGCGGTGGCATGACCGGGCCCTCCCCGGCCCTGCCCCTGGGCCGCGTCGCCATCTTCGGCGGCGGCGTCGAGGCCTGGATGACGGCCGCCGGCCTGGCTCGCGCCACGGGCGGACAGGCCGCGATCCGCGTCGTCGAGACTGGCCCGGCGCCGACCGGGGCGCTGTCCACCCTGCCGGCCCTGCGCTCGTTCCATGCGTTGCTGGGCCTGGACGAGGCGGCGCTGATGGCGGCCGCCCGGGCGACCTACAAGCTGGGCTCGCGCTTCTCGGGCTGGACGCCGGGCGCCAGCCACTGCGACGCCTTTGGCGAGATCGGCGCCAGCCTGGAGGGCGTGGGTTTCCACCACTACTGGAACCGCCTGCGCCTGGCGGGTCAGGTCGCGCCGCTCGACGACTACAGCCTGGCCGCCACGGCCGCGATCCTGGGCCGCTTCTCGCCGCCCAGCCCCGATCCCCGCTCGCCCCTGTCGACCCTGGCCTATGGACTTCACCTGGACGCCGGCCGCTATGTCGCGGTGCTGCGCGAGCTGGCCCTGCGCGGCGGCGTAACGGCGACCCGCGGCGAGATCCGCGATGTGGCCCGCGACGGCCAGACCGGCGACATCGAGGCGGTCGTCCTGGAAGACGGCGAACGGGTCGCGGCCGACCTCTTCGTCGACTGCACTGGACCCAGCGCCCGACTGATCGGCCAGGCCCTGGCCGAACCTTTCGAGGACTGGTCGGACCTGCTGCCGGCCGACCGCGTGGTGCGGATCGGGGCCGAGGCCCGTCGCGACGCGCCGCCCCTGACCGAGATCGAGGCCGCTGCCGACGGTTGGCGCTGGCGCATTCCGCTGCGCGACAGGCTGGACAGCGGCCTGGTCTATCGCGGCGACCTGACCGGCGACGAGGCGGCCTTGCGCGCCGCCAGGGTGGGCCTGCCCAAGCACGGCCTTTCGGAGCCCCAGTTCCTGTCGTTCCGCAACGGCCGGCGCGCCCGGTCCATGGTGCGGAACTGTGTGGCCATCGGCGGCGCGGCGGGCGTGGTCGAGGCGATCGACGCCAGCGACATCCATCTGATCCAGAGCGGCGTCACCCGACTGATCGCCCTGTTTCCACGGTCGGGCGGCGGCGTGGCGATGGACGAATACAACCGCCTGGGCGCGGAGACGATCGAGCGCGTCCGCGATCTGGCCATCCTGCACTATCGCCTGGCCCAGCGTCGCGACGGCGCGATCTGGGATCTGGGCCGTGAGGGCGCCATGCCCGAAAAGCTGGCCTACAAGCTCACCCAGTTCGAAAGCCGCGGGCGCGTGGTGATGTACGACGAGGAGACCTTTCTGGAGCCGAGCTGGATCGCCGCCTTCATCGGCCACGGCGTCACGCCCGGACGCCATGACCCGCTGGCCGACCGCATGCCACTGGAGAAGGTTCGCGCCACCCTGGAGCGAATGCGGACGGTGCTGCGCCAGACCGCCGAGCGCCTGCCCACCCACGCCGAGGCGCTGGCGAGGATGGCCGATGCCTGAACACCATGACGCCTGTCGCCGTATCGAAAGCGTAGCCCCATGAACGACAACCCCATTCGCAAGGTGCTGATCGTGGGCGGCGGCACGGCGGGCTGGATGACGGCCGCCGCGCTTTCAAAGGTGCTGAAGACCGTCCAGATCACGCTGATCGAGAGCGACGCCATCGCCACGGTCGGCGTGGGCGAGGCCACGATCCCGCCGATCAACACCTTCAACCAGCTTCTGGGCCTGGATGAAGCCGACTTCATGCGCCAGACGCGGGCCAGCTTCAAACTGGCGATCGAGTTCGTCGACTGGACGCGGCTGGGCCATCGCTATCTGCATCCGTTCGGCGGCTTTGGCCTGGATATCGAAGCCATCAAGTTCCACCAGTTCTGGCTCAAGGCCCAGAGCCAGGGTTCGACCCAGCCGATCGACGACTTCAATCTGTCGGCCACGGCCGCCCGCCTGGGCCGGTTCATGCTGCCCAGCAAGGATCCCGGCCAGGTCCTGTCCAGCCTGAAGTACGCTTTCCATTTCGATGCTGGCCTCTATGCCCGCTACCTGCGCCGCTTCGCCGAGGGCCTGGGCGTGGTTCGGCGCGAGGGCAAGGTGGTGGACGTCACCCTGCGCGGCGAGGACGGCTTCATCGACTCCGTCACCCTGGAGGGCGGCCATGTCGAGACCGCCGACCTGTTCATCGACTGCTCCGGCTTCCGCGCCCTGCTGATCGAGGGCGCCCTGAAGACGGGCTATGAGGACTGGGGCCACTGGCTGCCCAACGACCGCGCGGTGGCCATGCCCTGCGAGACCGGCGGCGACGGCCTGACGCCCTTCACCCGCGCGACGGCCGACAGCGCCGGCTGGCGCTGGCGCATCCCGCTGCAGCACCGCACAGGCAACGGCTATGTCTATTCCAGCCGGCACATCAGCGATGAGGACGCCCTGGCCCGCCTGCGCGCCACCCTCGACGGTCCGGCCCGGGCCGAGCCCAATTTCATTCGCTTTCAGGCCGGTCGCCGCAATCAGATGTGGGTGAAGAACTGCGTCGCCATCGGCCTGGCGTCCGGCTTCCTGGAGCCTCTGGAAAGCACCAGCATCCACCTGATCCAGGCCGGGATCACCAAGCTGCTGGCCCTGTTCCCCGACCGGGGCTTCGATCCCGTCGAGACCGCCGAGTACAACCGGCTGAGCATCCTGCAGACCGAGCTGATCCGCGATTTCATCATCCTGCACTTCAAGGCCAACGAGCGCACCGACAGCGACTATTGGCGCGCGGCCCGCGAGATGGAGATCCCCGAAAGCCTGCAGCGCAAGATCGACCTGTTCGCCGCGCGAGGACGCCTGTTCCAGTCGGACTACGACCTGTTCGCCGAGCCCAGCTGGGTGGCGGTGCTGCTGGGCCAGAATATCCGCCCCCGCAATTACGACCCGCTGGTCGACACCCTGGACGAGCAGGTGGTGCGCGGCCAGCTGGAGCGCCTGTCGGCTCTGGTGCGCCGCACCGCCGAGGCCCTGCCCACCCACGAAGCCTTTATCGCCCGCTATTGCGCGGCCCCTGATTTCGAGAAGACCGCATGATCATCGACAACCGCCTTCGCCGCGTCGTCATCGTGGGCGGCGGCACCGCCGGCTGGATGACCGCCGCCGCGCTGGGCCGCTTCCTGACGCGGGACGGCCAGACCAGCGTGACCCTGGTGGAGTCCGAAGCCATCGGCACGGTGGGCGTGGGCGAGTCCACGATCCCGCAGATCAACATCTTCAACCGCATGCTGGGCCTCGACGAGAACGACTTCGTCCGCAAGACCAAGGCCACCTTCAAGCTGGCCATCGAGTTCGTCGACTGGAAGGAAATCGGCCACAGCTATCACCACCCGTTCGGGCCCTATGGTGTCGACATGGAGGCGGTGTCGTTCCACGCCTATTGGCTCAAGCTGCACGCCATGGGCCAGGACACCGATCTGGGGGCCTATTCCCTCAACACGCTGGGCGCGCGGCAGAACAGGTTCATGCGCCCCAACGGCCAGGCCAATTCGCCGCTGGGCTCGATCGCCTACGCCTTCCAGTTCGACGCCGGACTCTACGCGAAGTACCTGCGCGAATACGCCGAGGCGCGCGGGATCGTGCGCCAGGAGGGCAAGATCGCCACCGTTCAGCAGAATGGCGAGACCGGCTTCGTCACTTCCGTCACGCTCGAGAGCGGCGATGTCATCGAAGGCGACCTCTTCATCGACTGCTCGGGCTTCCGCGGTCTGCTGATCGAACAGACCCTGCAGACCGGCTACGAGGACTGGTCGCAATGGCTGCTCAATGACCGCGCGGTGGCCGTGCCCTGCGCGCTGGGCGGTTCGACGGCGCCGGTCACCCGCGCCACCGCCCGCCCGGCCGGCTGGCAATGGCGCATCCCGCTGCAGCATCGCCTGGGCAACGGCTACGCCTATTCCAGCGCCCATATCAGCGAGGACGAAGCCACCGCCTATCTGCTGGCCCATCTGGATGGCGAGCCGCTGGCCTCGCCCAACCAAATCCGCTTCAAGGCCGGGCGCCGCAAGAAGAGCTGGAACAGGAACGTCGTCGCCATCGGTCTGTCGGCCGGCTTCATGGAGCCGCTGGAGAGCCAGTCGATCCACCTGATCCAGGTGGGCATCGCCCGCCTGCTGGCCATGTTCCCCGACCGCGACTTCCGCCAGCCCGACATCGACCGCTACAACCGGGTGATGGCGTTCGAATACGAGAAGATCCGCGACTTCCTGATCCTGCACTTCAAGGCCACGAAGCGGAACGACACGCCCTACTGGGACTATCTGCGTGAGATGTCGGTCCCCGACTACCTGGCCGACAAGATGGCGGTGTTCGAAAGCTACGGGCGGATCTTCCGAGAGAACGAGGAGCTGTTCAACGACACCTCATGGTTCGCGGTGATGGTCGGCCAGGGTCTGCTGCCCAAGGGCTACGACCCGATGGTCGACGTGATGAGCGACGACGAGCTTCGCGGGCGCATGGCCGAGATCAAGTCGGTCATCGCCCGTTCGGCCGAGGTGATGCCGGGCCACTTCGAGTTCATAAAGGCCAACTGCGACGCCATGAACTGATCGCCTTTCCTGCGGTCAGCGGACTTAGAAGGCGCTTGCTGGGCGCCGGGCGAAGCGTGGTGGCGGCCAGCGAGAAGCGATGTCAGGGTCGATTCAAATCGAACCTTAACCGTGCTTGCGAGTTCGACACTCCATGCGTCCCACCTCGACCGAAAATCCATGAGCCAGCGGCCTCACGACCTCCCGTGGGCCGAGTATGTCGCGACGCTGCAGCCGCACGAGCGACCGACCCTGCCGGGATCGCCGGCGACGCCCGACCACCCCCTGTCGCGCCGCGTGCGCTACGCGCTGACCGGCGTTCTGGTCTCGCTGACCGGTGGCCTGGGCGCGGCCGTGGTCAGCGCCAACCTGCCGTCCCTGGCCGGCGATCTGGGCGTCAGCACCACCGAGGCCGCCTGGCTGCCGATCGTCTTCGTGATGACCAACGCCTGCATGAACCTGCTGCTGATCAAGTTCCGCCAGCAGTACGGCCTGCAGCTGTTCACCAAGCTGACCCTGACGGTGTTCGTGGCCGTCACCCTGGCCCACCTGTTCATCAACGGCTTTGGCTCGATGATCGCCGTCCGGGCGGTGGCGGGCATCTGCGCGGCGGGCATGTCGTCGCTGGGCATCCTCTACATGATGCAGGTCTTCCCGCCGGCGCACCGGCTGAAGGGCCTGATCATCGGCATAGGCCTGGCCAGCTTCCCCGCGCCCATGGCCCGGATCTTCGCCAATCCGCTGGTCGAGCTGGCCGGCTGGCAGGGGGTCTATCTGTTCGAGGCGGGGCTGGCCCTGCTGTCGCTGGCGGCCGTGCTGGGCCTGAAGCTGCCGCCGTCGCAGCGGTTGAAGGTCTTCGACCGGCTAGACTTCGTCACCTTCGCGCTATTCGCGCCGGGCGTGGCGCTGCTGTGCGCGGTCCTGGGCATGGGCCGCATCGTCTGGTGGACTGAGGCGGCGTGGATCGGCTGGGCTCTGGTCGGGTCGATCTTGCTGCTCGGCGCGGCCCTGGTCATCGAGCACAACCGCGACGATCCGTTGATCAACCTGCGCTGGATGGCCAGCGGTGACATCGTCCGGCTGGTGATCTCGATCCTGCTGGTGCGGATCGTGCTGTCCGAGCAGACCTCCGGCGCGGTGGGCTTCCTTCAGCTGATGGGCCTGGGCGTCGACCAGCTGACCGGCCTGTTCTGGGTGATCCTGGCGGCGACCACGGCGGGCACGGCCGCCAGCGCCCTCTCGCTGAACATGACCAAGTTGAACAAGCCCATCGCCATCGCCCTGGCCCTGATCGCCGTGGGCGCCTTCATCGACAGCCACGCCACCGTGCTGACACGGCCGGTGAACCTGTATTTCAGCCAGGCCCTGCTGGCCTTCGCCGCCGCCTTCTTCATCGGCCCGGCCCTGCTGATCGGCTTTGTCCAGGTGCTGACCAAGGGCGCGCAGAACCTGGTCAGCTTCATCGTGGTGTTCTCGCTGGGCCAAAACATCGGCGGCCTGGCCGGCGGCGCGATCGTGGGCACGCTGCAGGTGGTGAGGGAGAAATTCCACTCCAGCCAGCTGACCGAGCAGATCACGCTGGGCGACCCCAATGTGGTGCTGCGCCTGCAGCAGCTCTCAGGCGCCTATGCCCGCGTGGTCGGCGACCCCGCCGCGCGCAATGTCGAGAGCCAGCGCCTGCTGGGCCAGCAGATCACCCAGCAGGCCAATGTGCTGGCCTATAACGACGTCTTCCTGATGATCGCCATCGTCGCCCTGCTCGGTGCGGCCTGGGTGACGTTCGTCCATTTCCGCCCGCGCATCCTCGCCCGCCGCGCCACCGCCCGACAGGCGGCGGAAGCCGCGACCGACACCCCCGCCTGACAGAGCCGAAAGCCATGACCGACCAAGCCCCCACAGCCGCTCCCCAGCCCGCCGCGCCGTCCGCCCCGCCGCCGGCCAACCGGGTGATGTGGACGGTCGTGCTGATCGCCGTCGCCGTGCTGGGCGCGGGCATGGTGCTGTACGCCTGGAAGCTGCCGCCGTTCTCCCGGACCGTTCAGCGCACCGACAACGCCTATGTGCGCGGCCAGGTGACGGTGATCGCGCCGCAGGTCACCGGCTACGTCACCGAGGTGGCGGTGCAGGATTTCCAGGTCGTCAGCCAGGGCCAGTTGCTGGCCCGGATCGACGACCGGATCTACGCTCAGAAACTTCGCCAGGCCCAGGCGGCGCTGCACTCGGCCCAGGCGGCCCTGGCCAATTCCGAGCAGAGCCAGACCTCGGCGCGCGGCTCGGTGGCCCAGTATCGCGCGTCGATCGCCGGGGCCGAAGCGCAGGTGGTCAGGGCCCGCGCCGACGCCGACCGCGCCGCCAAGCTGAAGGCCGGCGGCTGGGTGGCCCAGGCCCAGGTCGACATCACCCGCGCCGCCCTGCGCGCCGCCGAGGCCCAGTTGGCCCAGGCCCGCGCCCAGGAGGGCATCGCCGCCACGGGCGTGACGTCCACCGTCGTGGGCCGGCGCTCGCTGGAAGCCGCCGTCGAGAACGCCCAGGCCCAGGTCGACCTCGCCAGCATCGACCTGGCCAATACCCGCATCACCGCCCCGCGCGCCGGTCGCCTGGGCGAGATCAGCGTGCGCCAGGGCCAGCAGGTGGCGGTGGGCACGCAGCTGATGGCCCTGGTGCCCGACCGGATCTGGGTGACGGCCAACTTCAAGGAAACCCAGCTCAGGCGCATCCGCGTGGGCCAGCCCGCCGAGCTGTCGGTGGATGCGCTGGACGAGACCCTGCGCGGCCGCGTCGAGCGGATCGCGCCGGCCACCGGTTCGGAGTTCAGCGTCATCAGGCCCGACAACGCCACGGGCAATTTCACCAAGGTGGCCCAGCGCATCCCGGTGCGGATCGCCATCGACCCCAACCAGCCGCTGTCGGCGCGGCTGAGCCCTGGCATGTCGGTGATCGCAAAGGTCGATACGGCGGCCCACTGAGCCGCGGCGCGCGTCCGACTTGTCAGACCTATATCCAGGCAGACGACTGGGTGGCGCGCACGCAGGCCATGAACACGCCGCCAACAGGGCCGGAACAGGCGCCGTGGCCGCAAAACCTCAGTCACATAACAATGGTCCGACCAGCTCGCGATTCTAAGGTATGACCACGTTGACTTAAAAGGCCTTACCTCGTAACGCTCTCACCTGTGACCGCTACCATTAGAGGGCGGCGGCCAAGACGAACGAGCGCGCATGCGCCGTCTCATAGGGGAGAGAAACATGACGTCATCCGCACGCCGTCTATCCGGCCGCCGGCTGGCCCTGATCGGGGCCACTTGTCTGACCACCAGCTTCATCGGTCTCGCCGCCCAGGCCCAGACGACCGCCCCCGCGCCGGCCGACACCGTCGAGGAAGTGGTCGTCACGGGCTTCCGCGCCTCGCTGGCCAACTCGACCAACGCCAAGCGCGAAAGCGTCGGCTTTTCAGACACCGTCTTCGCCGAAGACATCGGCAAGTTCCCCGACCTCAACATCGCCGAGTCGCTGAACCGGATGCCCGGCGTCCAGCTGACCCGCGAAATCAATGGCGAAGGCCTGAACGTCGCCATTCGCGGCCTGGGCACCAACTTCACCAAGGTTCTGCTGAACGGCGCGCAGGCCGCCGTCGCCTCGTCGGGCCGCACTGACAGCCAGAACCAGAACCGCGAAGTGGATCTGGACCTCTACCCGACCGAACTGTTCACCCGCCTGGACGTCAGCAAGACCCCCACGGCCGAGCAGGTCGAGGGCGGCGTGGCGGGCGTGGTCAACATGCGCAGCGCCCGGCCGTTCGACTACAAGTCCAGCGGACAGCTGATCTATTCGCTCCAGGCCGGCAAGAACAACCAGGCCGACGACATCAGCCCGCGCGGTTCGGTGATCGCCAGCAAGACGTGGGAAACCCCGGCCGGTGAGTTCGGCATCCTGGCCGGCGCCGCCTTCGCCCGCAACAAATCGACCACCGAGGGTTTCGAGACCATCGGCTGGACCAATCCGAACCTGGCCTGCACGGGCTGCAACGTGACCGGCGGCAACGGCTTCAACTTCGCCTCCGTCGTTCCGGCCGGCGTCACCAGCAATGGCCTGACGCCCGGCCAGACGATCGACAGCGCCCTGCTGCTCGCGCTCAATCCCGGAACCAGCCTGGTCCAGTTGTCGGACGCGCAGCTGCCGCGTCTGGGCCGCGACAGCTGGAGCTCGGGCTCGCGCAACCGCGACTCGTATCTGGTGTCGCTGGAATACCGTCCGAGCGACGCCCTCAACTTCTATCTCGACACCATGTATTCGAAGGCCGAACGCAAGTTCGAGCGCATCGACATGAACTGGTCGGTGCGAAATTCGAACTTCATGGTGCCGACCGGCGTCAAGGTCGACGGCAACGGTGTCGTCACCGAAGGCACGTTCCTGAACTCGCAGTTCTTCCTCGAATATCGTCCCTATGACGAAAACGTCGAGGTGCTGAACCTGAACCCCGGCTTCAGCTGGCGCGCCAACGACTGGATCAAGCTGGACGGCCAGGTCAACTGGAGCCGCTCGGTCTTCCTGCGCGAAGCCCCGACGGTGCTGTTCAACACCCCGCTGGGCAGCGGCCTGAACGTCGCCTATTCCAACAAGGGCGGCGATCGTCCGACCATCACCCCCAGCAAGAGCCTGAACGACCCGAACCTGGGCTGGGTTTGGGCCGGCGGCCGGACCAACATCCAGAACGAAAAGCGCGTCACCGCCACCAAGGGCGCGCACTTCGACGCCACCTTCGGCGAGGACAAGGCCATCAACTTCAAGGTCGGCGTGGCCTATGACGACGTCAGCCGACGGATCACGGCCATCGACAACAGCGGCCGCTGGCAGACCTTCACCTGCGGCGGCGGCGGCGTGACCCCGCAGAGCCCGGCGCCGTCACCGACCCCGGCCTGTAACGGCGCGGCCGGCTCCGCCGTCCCGGCGGCCAGCCTGGCCAGCTATATCAAGGCCGGCCCACTTGGTTTCATCACGCTGGACAGGGACAAGTTCTTCAGCGCCACCAACTACGACGCGTTCAACGCCTCGGCGCCGTTCTCGTCGTCGGCCGCGACCGGCGCGGCGTCGGGCTTCATCGGCGAGAAGACCACCGGCGCCTATATCGAGATGAACGGCGTCACCCAGATCCTCGATCGCGATCTGCGCTTCAACGCCGGTGTCCGCTATTACGACACCGAACAGACCATCCAGGGCCCGCAGACGGTGAACGGCGTGCTGTCGTTCTTGGAGCGCACCACCAAGTATGACGGCATGCTGCCGTCGCTGAACGCGGCGTGGAACCTGCGCGAAGACATCATCCTGCGGATGAGCGCCTCGCGCACCATCACCCGGCCCAACCCGTCGGCCATGCTGCCAGGCACGACCTTCAGCGATCCCTCGGCCCAGCAGGCCAACCAGGGCAATCCGAACCTGCAGCCCTATCTGTCGAACAATTTCGACCTCGGCGGCGAATGGTATACGGGCGGCGCGGGCTATGTGGGCGTGGCCCTGTTCCGCAAGGAACTGACCGGCTTCACCGTCAACGGCACCAACACCATCCCGTTCCTGTCGCTGGGCGTGCCCTATGACCAGCTGACCAACCTGCAACAGCAGGCGATCACCAACCGGGGCGGTCCCAACGCCGCCACGGTCACGGTCAGCCAGCAGGTCAACGCCGACGGCGTGCTGACCATTCTGGGCCAGGAAGTCACCTGGGTTCAGCCCCTGGACTTCGTGCTCAAGGGTTCGGGCTTCACCGCCAACGCCACACACGTCGAGCAGAACGCGCGCGGCACCGGCGCCCCGGCCTCGGCCGTCGGCATCTCGCCGTGGACCTACAACGTCACCGGCTACTACGAAGATCACGGCGCGACGGTGCGCCTCAGCTATGTCTGGAACGACGCCCAGGTCTCCTCGGGCCCGAACCAGAACGGCATTCCCTTCGCCACCCTGAACACCGACGCCCGCGGCCAGTGGGACCTGTCGGCCAGCTATGAGTTCAAGGGCCTGCCGACCTCGCCGCGCGTGACCCTGGACGTGATCAACATCACCGAAGAGCCGCAGCGCAGCACGTTCGCCTGGGACAACGCCGCCTTCACCTTCTACCAGCCCGGCCGTCAGATCATCTTCGGCATCCGCGGCAAGTTCTAGCGACCTCACGCCGTCGCGAGCGATCGCGGCGGCGACCTCCCCTCCCCCTTCGCGCGGGTCCTTCCCAACGCCGCGTGATATTGACGGCGCATTCCTCCTCGGGGATGCGCCGTTTTTTTGTGGACGGCGCTAGCCGGAGACCCGCGCCGCCGCGCTCTTCACGGCGTCGATGAACGCCGCGTGGACGCCTTCGGGCAGGTCATGGCCCATGCCCTCGATGATCCGCAGTTCGGCGCCCGGGATGGTCGCGGCGGTGTCCCGTCCGCCTTCCACGCGAACCAGAGGATCGGCGTCGCCATGCAGCACCACGGTCGGCGCCGTGATGGTCCCCAGCGCCGCGCGGCGGTCGCCCGAAGCGACGACCGCGCTCATCTGGCGGGCCACGCCGGCCGGATGATAGGCGCGCTCGATGGCCGCCTTCAGCTTCGGCAGCTCCTTGACCGGATCGACGGGCCACGCCGGGCTCTGAATGACGATCTGGGCCTTCAGGGCGTGATCGGCCAGGCCGTCGATATCGGTCGCCGTCGGACGCGAATACAGCACCGCCAGGGCCTCGGGCGTGGCGGGCGGCACGGCGGGGTTGCCGGTCGTCGACATCACCGAGACCAGCGACAGCACCTTGCCGGGATGGCCGGCGGCGAGCATCTGGCCGATCATGCCGCCCATCGACACCCCGACCACATGGGCCCCCTCGACCCCCAGGGCCTCCAGCAGGCCCGCCGCGTCATCGGCCATGTCGGACAGCAGATAGGGCACGTCCGGCGTCTGGCCGTTCATCAGCGCGCCGAACACCGTGGGCAGGTCGGGGACGCCCGCCGCGTCGAAGCGGGTGGATAGGCCGATGTCGCGATTGTCGAAGCGAATGACCCGGAAGCCTTCTTCGACCAGTTGCTCGATCAAGCTCGTCGGCCAGCGGGTCAGCTGCTGGCCCAGGCCCATGATCAGCAGCAGCGGATCGCCGGTTTCGGGTCCGTGGATGTCGTACTCGATCTCGATCCCGTTGGCGGCGACCTTGGGCATGATGGTTCTTTCCGGCTCTTTTGCGGGAGCTTACGGATTTGCCGATCAAGTTCAAACGATCGTTCGCAGTCGCGGATCGAGCGGCATCGAACCCCGCCCCGCCTTCGCGCGCTTTCCATTCCATCAGATCTCTGACCAACATCCCCAGGTAGAGTCGCCAGTTTCCGGGTTCATCGTCTTGTCGATTCCGACGCCGTCCGTTCGCTTCCTGCTGCCGGCTCCAGCGCTGCGTCGCTTCATCACCGCCTACTACTGGGTCGACATCCCGGAGCCCTGCGGCCCCGTGGAAGACCTGCTACACCCCGAATGGGCCAATATCCGCTTTACGGTGTCTGGCGACTGGTCGACGCGGATCGGCGGCGTTGAATACGATCCCGCCCCGACCGCGGCCCTGTTTGGTCCCACCAGCAAGGCCGGGATCGTGCGTGGCCGGGCCGGGACAGTGCTGGGCGTCGGCCTGTTGCCCCTGGGTTGGGCGCGATTCGTCACCGTCGCGGCCAGCGACCTGGCCGACAGGGTCGCGCCTCTGGAGGCGGTGCTGGGCGACCGCGCCGGCCAGATCCTGGACGCCCTGCGCCAAGCGCCGGACGACCGGGCCCAGGCCGACCTGCTGGACGCCCTTTTCACGGCGTTGGACGCCAGCGGGCCCTCCCTCGAGCCTCTGCTGCTGAGGGCTCACGAGCGCCTTCTCGATCCGGCGTTCGACACCGTCGAGGCCATCGCGATCAGTCTCGAACTCTCCCCCCGCCACGTCACCCGTCTCAGCCTGCGGATGTTCGGCTTCGCGCCCAAGCTGCTGATCCGCCGGCAGCGGTTCCTGCGCACCCTTCAGGCCCTGCGCGAACGGCCCGACGCCACCCTGGGCGAGGTGATCGACGACGGCTATTTCGACCAGTCCCACTTCACCCGCGACTTCAACCATTTCATGGGCATGGCCCCCTCGCGCTATTTCGCCCTGCCCCACGCCATGCTGGGTCCTGCGGCGCGTGGAAGACTGGCGGCCCTGGGCGCGGCCTATCAGGGACTGCACGCCAGGCTGCGATAGCGTCGCCGCCTTCACGATGTCCGATTTTTCCAAGTGGCCCTGATAGGTCCTCGCTATCCCGGCGGCTCACCGCTGGAGAGACATGATGAGCTTCTGGAATCCGCTGCGCGCCGGCCTGGCCTGCGCTGTATTGGCCGCCGCCCCGGCCGCCCACGCCGCCAAGCCGTTGATCAATCTGGGCCCCAAGACCGCGTCGGCGGCCGCGCCGATCGAGTTCGCCGCCGGCGATGATCTGTCCAAGGCCGGACCCGGCCTGATCTGGCAGAACGAGAAGAACGGCGTCAAAGGCCTCAGGCAGGTGGTGATCGCCTCTTTCCAGGTCGAGTTCGTGATGAACGCCTCGGCCGCCTCGACCGGCTCCAGCTTCCAGCAGTCCAAGGTCAGCTACACGCTCTCGGGGCCCAGCCCGGAGGACATGCAGGCGATCACCGACGCCTATTACGCCAAGTTCGTCGAGCAGCTGGCCGCCACCGGCGTGACGATCATTCCGCTGCAGGACGCCCTGGCCCGCAGTCCGGGCATGGTGCGACTGATGAACATGGCCAAGCCCGCGCCCTATATCCGGGGCGGCGCAAACCGCAGCGGCTTCTACTCGCCTCCTGGCTACAAGTTCTACTTCACGCCCCTGGACGGCCGCATCAGGGGCGTGGGCGACAGCATGACCACCACCGGCTCCTTCGTGCCCGAGGAAATGGCCATGAAGGAGCTGGACGCCGGCGTGCTGGGCGTGCGGATGGTGGTCGACTTCGCCGAGATCGAGGCGCGCGGCCGGGGCGTGCTGGGCATGCGCCCGCCGACCGCCCGGGTGAAGAGCAAGGCCAATGTCGCCCTGCTGCCGATCGACACCCAGCTGTGGGTGCTGACCCCACAGGCCAAGTCGACGATGATGGACCAGGGCCACCGCGCCCGCTACGCCCTGACCAGCCCCATCGTGATGCCGGACTCCATCGTCTCGGCCGACGACACCACCACGCGGAGCAGCAAGATCGGCGACGGCGTGGCCAGCGCCATCGGCATCATGGCCGGGGTCGGCGGCCAGAAGACCCGGACCTACGAGGTCACCGTCGATCCGGCCGTCTGGAGCCGGGACGTTTCGGCGGCGATGAACGAGGTCGGCAAGGTGATGATCGCCCGGCTGAACGCCGATCGCTGACCGCAGCCTGCCCTCCCGGAGGGACGGTGAGCCGCGCGGCGAATGGATGAGCGGGTTTCGCCCACTGGGATGCTCCTCATCCATCATCCGCCTTCGTCAGATTCCCGGCGCGTAGGGGAAGCTCAGCCCCTCGTAGTACTCAAGGCTATGTGGAGGCGGGGCCTCTCCCGCCGGCAGCGGGCGCTTCGAGAACGACTGGAACCAGGCGACGGACGCATCCCGCCACCACTGGGCCTCATGCTTCTGGATGGCCAGGAAATCGGTCACCTGGCCATGGCGTTCGGCGTCCACATAGGGGGCCATCCCCGCCCAGGTGCGGCCCATGGCGTCGACCGCCGAGACGCCTCGCGAATAGTGGGTGACCAGGCCATCCCACAGGGTCTGGCCCGACTTCAGGCGATAGTCCCAGGACAGGTGGTGGAACCACAACAGGTCCTTCTCGTCGACGCACTTCAGGTCGGCGAAACAGGCCCCCACCGGAGGGGCGTATTGCGCCACCGCGTTGCTTCCCGTGGCGGTGCGGTCAAAGCCCAGGCCGTCCGGCCCGGCCTTTGCGTAATAGACGCTGGTCCAGTCGGCGCGCTCGCCGCCGCTGACCCAGGGGCCGGGGCCATAGTGGTGGCTGCGGCCCATCTGGTGGTGCAGGCCCAGCGGCGTCATGTAGTCGACCACCGTCTCGCGCGAGCCCATCATCATGTCGACGACGGGCGCGACGAAGCGCTTGTCGTTGCTGAAGGTCATCCTGGCCCAGTCGGCGGCGATGTCGCGCGTGGAGGCTTCGGGGTCCCAGGCCAGGCGACCAAAGACGTACCAGTTGGCCTGATCGAACTGCGAGCCGCTCCAGTTACGGTCGGCGCCGATATTGGCTACCCCCGCCATGACGGTCAGCTTGCGGCCGTCCAGCGAGCCGTCGACCACCTTGGCCACGGTCGAGCCCTTGCCGTGGGCCATCGTGTCCGAGCGCAGGGTCTCCTCGTAGAGCGGCCCCAGATAGACAAGGTGGGTGGCGAAGCCGAGATATTCCTTGGTGATCTGGAACTCCATGCCGAGATTGGTCTTGGGCATGGCCCCGAACAGCGGGTGGAACGGCTCGCGCGGCTGGAAGTCGATCGCGCCGTTCTTGACCTGGATCACCACATTGTCGCGGAACTGGCCGTCGAACGGCTTGAACTCGGAATAGCCCTGCTTGGCGCGGTCATCGGGCTGCTCGTGGGAATAGACGAAGGCCCGCCAGATCACGACGCCGCCGTGCGGACCCACCGCGTCGGCCAGCATGTTGGCCCCGTCGACATGGGTGGCGCCATAGTCCTGCGGCCCCGGCTGCCCCTCGGAATTGGCCTTCACGAGGAAGCCGCCGAAGTCGGGAATGACCTTGTAGATCTCGTCGGCCTTGGCCTTCCAGAACGCCTTCACGGCCGGATCGCGCGGATCGGCGGTCTTCAGGCCGCCGATCTCGATGGGCGAGGAAAAGCGGGCCGACAGATAGACCTTGATGCCATAGGGCCGGAACACGTCGGCCAGCGCGCCCGCCTTGGCGATATAGGGCGCGGTCAGGCTCAGGGCCTTGGCGTTGACGTTGTTGAGCACCGTGCCGTTGATGCCGATCGAGGCGTTGGCGCGGGCGTAGTCCACGTAGCGCGGATCGGCGCTGTAGTCGGGCAGCTTCCACCAGTCCCAGACCGACTGGCCCGCATAGCCGCGCTCGACGGTGCGATCCAGGTTGTCCCAGTGGTTCAGCATCCGCAGCTTCACCTTGGGGGCGTCGCTGATGTTCAAGTTATCCACAGGCTGGCGGGTCTGGATCAGCGAGAGGTAGCGGAACACGCCATACAGGGCGCCGACATCGCGATTGCCGGCGATCACCGTGGTCGTCTTGCCGTCCACGGTGACGGTGCGGATCAGGTAGCCTTCGTCGCCGGCGGCCTTCAGCGGCAGGGTCAGCCTGGCGATGGCGGGCGAGCTTTCCGGCGTGCCGATCAGGATGACGCGGTCAGCCTGCGCCGAGGGCGCGCCGATCAGACCCGCGAGGCCGCGCTCCAGCTCGGCGCGGGCCACCTTCAGGGTCGGGGTGTCGGCCACCGGCGCGATGGCCGCGGGGGCGTAACCCGCGCTGGCCTCGACCGGCCGATAGCGCAGCCACAGGTCATGCCCGTCCTCGGCGCGGGCGACGGGGGCGACGGCGAGGCCGGCCAGCAGGCAGATGACGGTCAGCAGGCGCATCGTTCACTCCCAGACAGTTTTTCTTCCGCTCTTCCCGGCGAGATCCAGATTGATCCAGAGCGGTTGGGGTGGGCGCGGCTTCGGCCTCGCAAGCTCACCATCGCTCAGGGGTTCGATCTGGGCCCCGGCTTGCGCCGGGTAGAGCGGTTTCTTTGAAACTTTGATCCACCCGATCGGAAGAGGTCGGGACACCGAACACATAGTGGTCTGACCTCGTGGTTGACAACCCATCCCCCACCGTTAAACCGATGATCGGGAGGGAACCCCTCACGACGCCGCGCAGGTCTGCCGCGTCGCGTCTGGTCGCCTTCCTGTTGGCCCCAGACGAAAGCGTCCCATGTCCAAGATCATCGCCGCCAAGACCATCGTGACCTGCCCGGGCCGCAATTTCGTGACCCTGAAGATCATGACCGAGGACGGGACCTACGGGATCGGCGACGCCACGCTGAACGGCCGCGAGCTGGCGGTCGAGGCCTATCTGACCGAGCACGTCATCCCCTGCCTGATCGGCCGCGACGCCCACAACATCGAGGACGTCTGGCAGTTCCTCTACAAGGGCGCCTACTGGCGTCGCGGGCCGGTGACGATGTCGGCCATCGCCGCGGTCGACATGGCGCTGTGGGACATCAAGGGCAAGGTCGCCGGCCTGCCGGTCTATCAGTTGCTGGGCGGGGCCTGCCGTACGGGCGTGATGGTCTATGGCCATGCCAACGGCGAGACGATCGACGAGACCCTGGCCAACGCCGCCGCCTATGCAGAGCAGGGCTACAAGGCCATCCGCCTGCAGTCGGGCGTGCCCGGCATGAAGGGGACCTACGGCGTCTCCAAGGACAAGTTCTTCTACGAGCCGGCCGACAGCGACCTGCCCAAGGAAACCATCTGGTCGACCGAGAAATATCTCCGCGCCGCCCCCGAACTGTTCAAGGCCGCCCGCGAGCGGCTGGGCTGGGACGTCCATCTGCTGCATGACGTCCATCACCGCCTGACGCCGATCGAGGCCGGTCGCCTGGGCAAGGACCTGGAGCCCTACCGCCCGTTCTGGATGGAAGACTGCACACCGGCCGAGAACCAGGATAATTTCCGGCTGGTGCGCCAACACACCACCACCCCCCTGGCCGTGGGCGAGGTGTTCAACTCGATCTGGGACTGCAAGCAGCTGATCCAGGAACAGCTGATCGACTATATCCGCACAACAGTTGTGCATGCGGGGGGCGTCACCCACCTGCGCAGGATCGCCAGCTTCGCCGACCTCCACAACGTCCGCACGGGCTGCCACGGGGCCACCGACCTGTCGCCGGTCAGCATGGCCGCGGCCCTGCACTTCGACCTGTCGATCCCCAATTTCGGCATCCAGGAATACATGCGCCACACGCCGGAGACCGACGCGGTGTTCCCGCACGCCTACACCTTCGACGACGGCATGTTGCACCCGGGCGAGGCGCCGGGCCTGGGCGTCGATATCGACGAGACCCTGGCCGCCGGCCATCCCTACAAGCGCGCCTACCTGCCCGTGGCCCGCCGTGAGGACGGCTCGATGCACGATTGGTGAAGCAGGAGCGTAAAGCGGCGCGTCACCGGTGAAAAGGCGAGCGGATGTCGAGAATCTGCGTGATACTTGATGTGACCGACCTGAACCGGCCCTCGGGCCGCACGAGACCTGAATTCGTCCATGGCCGACAACGTCAAGCTCTACCGCCGTATCGCCGACACCGTGGCCGACGCCATTGAGGCCGGACAATACAAGCTTGGCGACCGCCTGCCGACCGAGCGTGAACTGGCCGAGCAGTTCGGGGTCAGCCGCCCTACCCTGCGCGAGGCGATGATCGCCCTGGAAATGCTGGGCATGATCGAGGCTCGCCACGGCCTGGGCATCTATGTCACCAGCAGCGCCCGCCCGGCCGCCCCGAACCATGAGCTCGATTTCGAGATCGGCGCCTTCGAGCTGATCGAGGCCCGCCGCCTGTTCGAGGGCGAGGCAGCCGCCCTGGCCGCCACCAGCATCGACGACGAGCAGCTGGCCCAGCTTGAAGCGCTGATGGTGCGCATGCACGAGGAAGAGGAAATCGCCGGCGAGGACGCCGACCGCGAGTTCCACATGATCATCGCGCGGGCCACCGGCAACGGCGCGATCATCGCCACGATCGAGAACCTGTGGGACTGGCGCAACCGCTCGCCCCTGGCCCGCAACATCCTCACCCGCGCACGCGGCATGGGCCTGGAGCCGCGGATCCACGAGCACAAGCGCGTCTTCGACGCCCTGAAGGCCCGCGACCCGCACGCCGCCCGCCAGGCCATGCGCGACCACCTTGAGCGGGTGATCGAGCACCTGCTGCACGCCACGGAAACCGAAGCCGTGCAGAAGGCCAAGCTGGAAACCAGCGCCCGCCGCAGCGCCATCGCCAAGCGAGTGGCGATCTAGGCGCCCTGGCGCGCTCTCCTTTTCCCCGACCTCACTTCATCGGCAGCCGGTCGATCAGCACGCAGATCGGCTTGCCGTCGGCGATGGCGATGCGAAGCGAGCGGCCGGTGGGCTGGGCGAAGAAGGTCTCCACCGCCCCGACGGTCACGCCCACGACCTGGGGGCTGCTGAACTGGCAGACAGGATAGTCCCGACGCCCCTTGCCCAGGTCGTAGCGATGGCGAACACACTCGATGAAGCCCGAGCGACGCTCGAACTTCGCGCCCTCGAAGGTAGCGGCCATCGGCGGGCGGGCGCCGCGCAGGGTCTGGGCGTCCGAGGACGGGCAACGCGCTCCGTTCAGGCTCCAATAGGTGTCCTCGATCGCGTCGGCCTGCTTCTGCTTGAGCGTCCAGCTGACCAGCACCACCGCCGCCAGGCCGATCATCACAGCGGCGATGATCACCAAGTCCAGTGGCCGGCGACGCGGCGCCACTTTCAGCGTGCTGATCATGCCGTCGGGTTCTTGGGTCATACGAGGCCTCCCCCTGGACGATAGAGGAGGTTAGATGACACTGTCACGTTGGAATTTACAGCTCTAATTTATCGCCTGCTTTCCACGGGTCCCAGATAGCTGCCGCCCAACGGCAGGCGCGACAGCACCAGCCGCTCGAACACCACGCCCGGATCCACTCGCCATAGCTTGACGCGGTGCGCTCCGGCCGAAGGGATCTCCAGGCGTGTCGTCAGGACCCGGACATTGTCGGCCACGGCCTTGTTCCAGGCGCGCTCGGACGCGTCGGGGATGGTGTTGACCACCACCGGCGCCGCGTCGTCGATCGACACCGCGTAGCGCAAACCCTTGTCGCCCCGGGAATCCAGGCTGGGCGCGACGAAGACCGTCAGGTCGGTCGGGCCGGCCTTCTCGAAGTCGACCAGATACTCCAGGGCCGGGCCCCGGCCGGGGATGCTGGGCGCAGCGGTCGTCGGATAGGCGGCCACGCCCGACAGGGTGCGGCCCAGGTTCGGAATGGTCTTCCAGCCGACGCCGTCGGTCGCCGTCGCGCGGACATAGTGCTGGGCCTCGATGGCGACGATCCCGCCCGCCTCGATGAAGGCGCCCTTGGCGATCTTTCGCGCGGGGTTGTCGATCACGGCGGTGATCGTGAAGGTGTTCATTCCCCCCTTGATGGTGATCGGCGCGCGGACCAGACCCTTGGGAGCCTTGGCCCAGTCCACCGAGACTTCCAGGCGCGTATCGCCTGTCGGATCGGACGGCCCGCGCGCGACCTTTAGCCAGGGCGCGCTGACGGCGACCTCGAAGAGGGTCGGCGAGAAGCCCGCGTCGAAGACGTCAATCCAGCGCGACGGCGCTCCATAGCGGTGCAGAACCGGCAGCTCCGCCACCCCGGTCACCGCCGCCTCGCGCCCCTCTATCGCCACCCCGATCCTGGGGATAGGCGCGCGCGGCGGACTGGGCCGCTCGACGGGGGGCATGATGTTGCGATCGGGCTGCTGCCAGTTGGTATAGCCGATATGGGTCTGGTCCATCATGTGGACCCATTTGCCGTCGGCGATCGCGTCGTGCTGGCGCGTCAGCTCGGCGTCGGTCTTGAACAGCGCCTCGACCCGGTCGGCCTGCGCGTAGGCCGCCCCGATCCTTCCCTGAGCGGCGTACAGCCGGTTCCGGCCGGCGGCGATGTAGAGACGGTTCAGGTTGGCGCTGGCCTGGACCGGAAACCAGACCAGCTGGAAGAAGGCGGCGTCGGCGGTCTTGGGCAGGGTCGCGCGAACAGCGTCGGCGCGGTTGGCCAGGTCGGTCCACTCGCCCTCGACCCGCTCGGCCTCGCGGTCGTGGATCAGGCTGAAGGTCGAGGGATCGATCAGCTCGGGCTTCCGCCGCGCATTGAGCTTGGTGTAGCCGTCCAGCAGCGCTGCGATCTCGACCGCGTGCTCGGGCCCAAACTGCGCCGCCGCCCAGTCGCGGGTGTAGGTCGGCAGCTTTTCCAGCGTGATGGCGTCGGGGTTCCAGGCATAGTCGAGGAAGAACTCGGTCGGCAGCTCCATGGGCTTCAGGTCGCCGACATTGACGATCCACAGGCGGTCGGCCCCGTAGTCATCGGCCAGCTTCATCTGCTCCCAGACCCGCTCGATCTGGTTGGTGTTGAGCCACTTGTAGTTCCGGGGGCCGCCGACATAGTCGAAGTGATAGTAGACGCCATAGCCGCCCGGCCGGGTCTTGCCGGGTTCCGGAAGCCGCCGGATGTTGCCCCAGTTGTCGTCGGCGAACAGCAGGGTCACGTCGTCGGGAACGCGCATGCCGGCGTCGTAATAGTCCTGCACTTCCTTGTAGAGCGCCCAGACCTGGGGGGTCTTCTCAGGCGGCTTGCCCGTCACCTCGCCGATGATCTTGCGCTGGTCGGCGACGATGGTTTCCAGCAACTTGGTGGCTGTGCCCTCGCTCATCGGCTCGTCGCCATCGCCGCGCATGCCGACCGTCACCAGGCTCTCGTTCGTCCCCATGCGGGTGACGCCCTCGCGCCAGAAGTCGCGCAGTTTCTCCGGGTTCCCGGCGTAGTCCCAGCGACCAGAGCCGTAGCGCTCCCACTCGATGTGGGCCCGCATCATCGGCTCGTGGTGGGAGGTTCCGATGACCACCCCCATCTCGTCGGCCAGCGGCGCGTTCAGCGGGTCGTCGTCATAGAGCGCCTTGCCCCACATCGCCGGCCACAGATAGTTGCCCTTCAGACGCAGGATCAGCTCGTAGACCCGCTCATAGAAGGCGTGGTTGAAGCCGCCGAAGGTCTTGTTGGCCCAGCCGTACAGGGCCGGGTTCTCGTCATTGAGGAAGATGCCCCGGTACTTGACCCTGGGCGTCTGGACGTTGGCGCCGGGAGCTACGAAGAGGTCCTTGCGAGCAGTGATCGGGACGTCGGCCCACCAGGCCCAGGGGGACACCCCCGCCCGTTCGGACAGGTCATAGGCGCCATAGATCGCGCCGCGCTTGTCGGCGCCGGCGATGACCAGGGCCTGTTTCACGCCGGGTCGCGGGTTGTCGACCACCTGCTGGACGAAGCCGTCCCACTGCCCCGCCACCTTCGAGACGTCCAGCTTGCCAGAGGCGATCAGGGCGTCGATGGCCGCGCTCTTGCCGATGGCGCCGATGATCACGACGGGCGCGTCCTTGGCGGGCGCGGCGCCGCCGGACAGCTTGGCGAGATCGGTCCTCAGGTCGGCGACGGCGCGCAGGACGCCGGGATAGTCGGTGACATCGGCCTCGATACGGGCCGGCTGGCCGTTGGCGATCAGGGCGAAGGCGCCGGGGGCCTGGGTCACGGTGATCGCGGCCGGCTCGGCGGCATGGGCGGCGGTCGGCGCGGCGAAAGCGACAGCCGTGGCCGGTGCGCCGGCGAGAACCAGCGCCGCGATCGCCGGCCAGATCCCCCTACCCCGCTCTCCCCGGCGAAAGTCGGGGTCCAGATCGAACCCACCCCCGTGACCGGACTTGGCCCGGTCAGAAGGCGCATCAGCCCGGCTTTCGGCGGGGAGAGCGGAGCTAGAGGACACCTACCGAACCGCCATCTCGAACGGCACGGCGGGCAGGCCCGCGCTGTCGAAGAGGTTGAAGGTCGGGCTGTCGGCCCAGGCGAAGCGCACCTTGGCGGGCGAGGCTCCAGCGGGAACCGTCACCACCACGGTCGAACCGTCGATCCGCGCGTCGGACCAGCGGCAGGCGCCGGCGGCGTCGCACAGCTCAAAGCCGATCGCCCGGTCCGAGCCGCGCGTGACCAGCTTGCCGCCGATCTGCTCGAAGGCCACGACCACCGTGTCGCCCACGCGCTTGGCAGACACCGGAGCGGGGCCGGTGGTCACGGCGTCACCGGCGATGCGCCGGGCGGCCAGGGCCATGCGGCGCCCCACCTCCTGCTTGTTGCCCGGGTGGATGTCGTAGGGATCGCCGATGTCGGTGGTGACGGCCAGGCCCGCATGGGCGTCGGCGACCACAGCACGGCGCTGGGCCTCGCGCAGGGCGGCCGTGGCCGAATTGACCGGGGTGGTCGCCCAGGCGCCGTAATTGGCCAGCTGGGTGACCAGCACCGGCATGTCCGGGGTCTGCCCCTCGCGCCGCTCGGCCATGAAGGCGGTCAGCAATGGGGCGTAGGTCTTGTCGCGGCCGACATTGGTCTCGCCCTGGTTCCAGGCCATCCCTTTGAAGGCGAAGGGGCCCATGGGCGCGAGCATGCCGTTATAGAGGGTGGAGACCCCGGCCAGGGTGTCCCACGGCGCCCGGGGCTGGTCGTCGCCCACGCGGGGTTCGATGCGGTAGGTCCACGCGTCCAGCGGCAGGCGCACGCCATCGGCCAGCACCAGGGCGCGCTTGGCCGGGTCGCCGTACATTCCGCCATTGGCGTAGGTGTCATAGGCCGACACCACGATGGTGTTCCTGCCAGCTTTCAGCGTTCCGGCCGCCAGCGGATAGGATCGGTCCAGCCAGGCGCCCGAGGTCGCGCCGACGCCGACGCCGTTGAGATAGGTGGTGTCCATCTCGTCGACCTGGCCGACGTTCAGGGTCGCGGCCTGGCTGGCCTGGGCGGCGGTCAGCTCGACCTCGGCCTTGAACCAGACCACGCCGTTGAACTCGGCCAGGACGGGCACGCCCCAGCGCTCCCAAACGCCCAGGTCCTTGGGCGCGGGGGTCCAGGGCCCCGCCCCGGTCCAGGGGGCGATGGCGGCCTCGCCCGGATGCTTGGGCGCCCACCAGGCCTTGATGGTCTCGCCCCAGCGGCGGCTGGCGGCGACGGGATCGGTGGTCGACAGGTTCAGGGTGGCGATGGCGTCGTCATAGCCGCCGACCTTGCGCAGGGCCGTCGGCGTCATCCAGGCCTCGATGCCAGAGCCGCCCCATGACGCATGGACCAGACCCAGAGGGACCTTCTGGGTCTTCTGCAGCTCGCGAGCGAAGTAGTAGCAGACGGCCGAGAACTGGCCGACGGTCTGCTTGTTAGTCGGCTTCCAAACCGGCGGCTTGGCGAAGCTGGCCTTGGGCGCGCGGCCGTCGGCCTTCTCGATCGTCACCATCCGGATCGCGTCATTGGGCGCGCCGTTGTTGATCTGGTTCCAGGCGTCATTGGCCGCCTCGACCTTCAGCTCCATGTTCGACTGGCCCGAGCACAGCCAGACATCACCGGTCAGCACGTCGCGAACGGTCTGGGTCGCGGTCGCGGTCGCGACGGTCAGGTCGTAGGGACCGCCCGCCGGGGTCGCCGGCAAATCGAGACGCCAGGCGCCCTTGGGGTCAGCCGTGGTCGTGGCCGTCTTGCCTGCGAAGGCGGCGGTCACCGTCTCGCCCGGCCTGGCGGTTCCGAACACCGGCAGGGGCCGGTCGCGCTGCACCACCGCGTGGTCGGAGAACAGTGCGTTCAGCAGGTCCTGGGCGGCGGCGGGGCTGGTCAGCAGGGTGGCCGCGGTCAGCGCGAGGATCAGGCGACGCATGGTGTTCACTCCCAGCAAGATAGATCCTCCCCCGCCGGGGGAGGTGGCCCAGAGGGCCGGAGGGGGCTAGCTCGGCATATGCCGTGAAGGCCCCCTCAGTCGCTCCGCGACAGCTCCCCCAGAGGGGGAGCATCCGCCATCAGGCCACAGTCAGCGTGGCCTTCTTCAGGTCTACCGAATTGGGCCCGACCATGATCTGGAAGGCGCCCGGCTCGACCACGCGCTTCATGTCCAGGTTCCACAGCGACAGGTCGGCCGGGGTGATCTCGAAGGTCACGGTCGTCTTGGCGCCGGCCGCCAGGGTGACGCGCTTGAAGTGCTTCAGCTCCAGCAACGGACGGGTCACAGAAGCGGCCACGTCGTGGATATAGAGCTGCACCACCTCGTCGCCGGAGACCTTGCCGGTGTTGGCGACATCGACCTCGACGGTGACCTTCTCGCCCTGACCGATGCTGGCCTTGGCCAGGCGCGGAGCCGAGATGTCGAAGCTGGTATACGAAAGGCCAAAGCCGAACGGATAGAGCGGCGTCGTCTTCTCGTCGAACAGATAGCCCCGGCGCGAGGTGGGCTTGCGGTTGTAGAAGATCGGCAGCTGGCCCACGCCGCGGGCGATGCTGACCGGCAGCTTGCCGCCCGGATTGGCGCGGCCGAACAGGATGTCGGCGGCGGCGTTGCCGGTCTGCTCGCCCAGGTACCAGCCCTCGACCAGGGCGTCGGCGCGCTCGGCCAGCAGATTGACCGACAGGGGACGGCCGTTGAGCAGGAACACCACGGTGGGCTTGCCCAGGTCGAAGATCGCCTTGGCCAGATCGTTCTGTTGGCCGACCAGGTCGAGGCTGTCGCGGTCGCCCAGGTGATTGTCGGCCCAGGCCTCGCGGCTGGTCTGCTCGTTGTCGCCCAGCACCATCACGACGACGTCAGCCTTTTTCGCCACCTCGACCGCCTCGGCGATCAGCCTGGCGTTCTCGGCGGGATCGACGGCGTCGACCGGATCGGCCGACCACGACCGGCTCTTGGTGATGCGGACGGCCTCGGCATAGTCGAGGGCGAAGCCTGCGGCCTTGGCCTCGGCGGTAAGGCCCTCGTGGATCGAGACCACATGCTTGGGCACGTCCGAATAGCCGCCGATCGGGGTGTCCTTGGCGTGCGTCCCCAGAAGGGCCAGGCGCTTGATCTTCTTGCCGTCCAGCGGCAGCACGCCCTTGTCGTTCTTCAGCAACACCACCGCCTTGCGGGCGGCTTCCCGCGCCAGGGCGATGGCCTCGGGGGTGTTGTTCTTGGCGTCGGCGGTCTTTTCATCCGTATAGGGATTTTCGAAGAAGCCGCCCTCGAACTTCATCTTCAGCACGCGCGAGACGGCGGCGTCGATCGCGGCCAGGGGCACGCGACCTTCTTTCACCAGCTTGGGCAGCAGGGTGTAGGTCTCGCCGTCGGGCAGCTCCACATCGACGCCGGCGTGCAGGGCCATCACGGCCACGTCCTCGAGCTTGTCGCTCAGCTGGTGGCGCGAGGTCATTTCCTTGATGGCGAAATAGTCGCTCTGGACCGAGCCCTGATACCCCCACTCCTCGCGCAGCACCTTGGTCAGCAGCCAGTGGTTGGCGTGCGAGGGCACCCCGTCGATCTCGTTGTACGACGGCATCACCGAGCGCACCGGCAGCTCGGTCACCGCCCGCTCGAACGGCGGGAAGAAGTTCTCGCGCAGGGTGCGTTCGGCGATCTGGGCCGGGCCGACATTGGTGCCGTTCTCGGGCTGGCCGTGGCCGGTCATGTGCTTGAGGGTGACGAACACCTTGTCCTTGGCCAGCGGCAGGGTCTTGCCCTGGAAGCCGCGAATGGCGGCCAGGCCGATCTCGGCGCACAGGTGCGGATCCTCGCCATAGGTCTCCTCGATCCGGCCCCAGCGCGGATCGCGGGCCACGTCGACCACGGGGGCCAGGGCGATGTTGGAGCCGCGCGCGCGCATCTCCTTGGCGGCCAGCGAGAACACCTTCTCGACCAACTCGGTGTCGAAGGTGGAGGCCAGGGCGATGGCCTGCGGGAAGCTGGTGGCGTCGCGCGCCACGTAGCCGTGCAGGGCTTCGTCATGCATCAGCATGGGAATGCCCAGGCGGGTGTTCTCCATGGCCCACTTCTGGGCGGCGTTGGTGTAGCGGGCGGTCTCGACGGCGTTGCGGCCCTTGGTGCCGTCCTCGGCTCCGGCGGCGGCGCCCACCACGGCCACGGGCTTGAGGCCACGGCGGTCGGTGGGACGCGAGATCTGGCCCAGGCCGTTGGGGAAGCTCTTGCTGGCGGCCGCCGGCGAGAAGTCGCCTTCCGGCGTCTGGATGGCGGCCTTGGTCAGCCAGATACCGACCAGCTGGGCGGCCTTTTCCTCGAGCGTCATGCGGCCCAGCAGGTCCTTGACCCGGGCGTCGACGCTGGCGGTCGGATCCTTGTAGAGCGGCTTGTCGCCGGCGGTCTTCGGCGCGGCCAGCGACAGGCCCGGCATGGCGGCGGCCGTCAGGGCGGCCAGGCTGACGCCCAGCGTGCGGCGGGTGATCTTGGTGGTCATCTGGTTCGTTTCCCCGAAGGTCGCGTCATTGGCTGGCGACTTGGGACGTCGCCTTGGCCGGCACTATGGGGGAGGTTATCAGACCACTCAAGCGTGAATGTTACCGGTCTCATTATTGCCGGATGCACGCCTCGACACCCTCAGCCCTTCGCCCCCAGCTTGTAGGTCAGGGACAGCTTGAACCGCCGCCCCGAGCCCCGAAACTCGAGGTCCTGGATCAGCTGCGGCGAGTCCAGGTGCGAGACATAGCGAAACTGGTCGAACAGGTCGGTCACCGTCAGCTCTCCCGAGACACGTCGTGTCAGCGCATGGCGCCACGTCAGGTCGACATTGGCCACCGTGGAGCTGCCGCCCTGGAAAGACCGCTCTGGACTGTCATAGCGCAGCGCCAGTTGCACCTGCTCCGGCGCCCGCCCGGCCTTGCCGGCGGCGGCCTTGTAGTCGAGCTGCACATTGCCGGCGTATCGGACGCGGGAGTCCGTGATCGCGCGGCCATCTTCCAGCACTTGCCGCTCGCTCTGGAACAGATTGCCCGTCGCCGAATAGCGCCAGCGCGCGCCCAGCGGGCCGCGCAAGGATAGCTCGGCGCCGCGATTTGCGCTGTCACCCGTATTGATCTGGTTCGAGACGCTCACTCCGGCGGCGGTCACGCGGGTGAAATTGTCCCATGTGCGCCGGGTTTCCCGGTCGTACAGCGTCACCCCGACCTCCTGCTTGAGGATCGTCTTGTCGGCATGAACCTCGAAAGCATGGGTGACGGACGGCTTCAGGTCGGGATTGCCGGAAAAGGCCACATCGGCGTCTCCGTATTCCAGAAAGGGGTTCAGATCATCCAGGCTGGGGCGGCTCAGACGCTCGGCGTAGCTGAGCTTCAGCTTGACGCCGCTGGGCAGGTCCCGGGACACATGGAGGCTTTCGGTCACGCCGGTGTCGCGCCGCGCCACGGGCTGGCCGCCGGACCGCAGGTCGGCGCGCCAGGTCTCCAGGCGCGCGCCCGGCAATAGGGTCCATGGCCCTAGCGTGAACTGGAAGGTGACATAGGCCGCGCCGGTGTCGGTCGCCCCATCCAAGCGATAGGCATATTGCGGCGTCACCCTGACGCCCTGGACGAGGGTTTGCGAGAACTTGTCGACGACCTGCTCGGATCGCGACCAGGACCCGCCCAGCGACAGGAGCCGCTTTC
This sequence comes from Caulobacter sp., assembly GCF_965279145.1. Taxonomy (NCBI): domain Bacteria; kingdom Pseudomonadati; phylum Pseudomonadota; class Alphaproteobacteria; order Caulobacterales; family Caulobacteraceae; genus Caulobacter; species Caulobacter sp. Next base: position 2,527,287 of record NZ_OZ257139.1, on the reverse strand, counting down.
CGGCGAACGGCCGTTGGTAATCAAGCTTGGCCGAAGTGTCGGCCGTGTCGTCGTTCAAGCCCGTGCGAAGGCGCCCCGAGGGCGAGGCCGGATTGGCGTAGGTCTCATCGACGGCCTCGGACTGGGTCCAGAGCGAGCCGTAATAGCTGGCCTCGACGGCCAGGGTTTCGCCCTCGCGCGGCCCTGTCCGCTCATAGCTGAGAGTGGCGGTGGCGTTGCTATAGTCGCCGGGGGTTAGGCTGAACCGGCGATACGCGCCGACGGCCGGAACGCTGGACACCGAGTCTATGGCGTTGATCGTCTCATTGGGCATCCGGTAGGTCCCGGCGGTCAGGGTCCAGGTCCGGCGATCATCCGGCTTGTAGGACGCCCGAAACTTGGCGGCGGTTCCGTCGTTGCTGCTCTTGGACAGCGTGTCCTGGATCAAGGTCGAGGCGTACTGGGACGGGGCCAGGATTTGCCGGACCTTATGGCTTTCCGAGCGCCCGACGTTGCGATTGACGCCCAGCGATCCGCCCACGGTCCATTTGCCGAAGGTCCAGGTCGGCGCGACCCTGAACAGGCCATTGCCGTCGGTGTCGGCGTTTGTGGTGACCGCGCCGCTCAGGCCAGGTTTGAAGCGCTTGCGAGTGCGGATGTCGATAATCCCGCCCGCCCCATCGGCGCCGTAGCGGGCGGAGGGGTTGGTCATCACCTCGATACGGTCAACCTCGGAGCCCAGCATCGTCTTGACGGTCTGGTCGTTCAAAGCGGGCCGACCGTCGATCAGCACCTTCACGTTCGAGCCGAGCAGCGACACCTTGCCGGCAGGCGTGACCGTCACTGACGGCAGCTTACCCAGAAGTTCCAGAACCGTGGCGGTCTGGGCCAGCGGGTCGCCCTTGACGTCATGGATGGTGCGATCGATCTGCTCGACCACCGCCGGACGCTCGGCGGTGACAACGACATCCGTGACCTGACTGGACGGGGTGTCTTGAGACGCGGCGACGGTCTGGGCGATCGCTATCGCGACCAGCGGAACCGGAAGAACGCCAGCCATGCGATACGCCCCGCGCGCCGCCCTTTTCGCCGATGCGCGCGAAAACACCCCAGGGACGCAAACAGATCAATACAACCTGAAAGACGTCAAACTCAACCATTAACCCAAAAGAGAAAGGGCCCGCCTGGGCAAGCGGGCCCCCTTACGCTTTAGGGGCGTTCAATGAGGGAATTTTGAACGTTCCCAACCCTAATCCCGCCGCTCGGGGCGGGGCCAGCCGGCATTTTGTCGCAAGCCGGGCCCCGACCCGCGACAAGACGCCGCGCGGGCCTATTTGCGGGCGGTGATGATGTCGTCCAGGCGCGCCGGGGTTCCGGCGATCCGCTCCAGGCGCGGATAGCGAAGGCCGCCGCGATAGTCGATCTTGACCATCCGGTAGCGCTCGGCGTCCTTGATCAGCAGCTCCACCAGCTGACCTTCGGGCTTTGCGGCCGCCTTGACGGCGTCCTTCAGCTTGTCGGCGTCATAGGTCTCGCCATTGACGGCCACGATGGTCTGTCCCTGGGTCAGGCCCGCCTTGAAGGCCGGGCCGTCCCACTGCACGCCCGTCAGCAGGCCGGCCGCGCCGACCGTGAAGCCCAGCGAATAGGACAGGTTGACGATCTTGCCCTTGGTCTCGGCCGTCTTGAAGAAGTCGGTCGGCGTGTCCGTATAGACCAGCTTGTAGCCGCCCCGGGTCAGGCCATCCAGCGGCGCGCGCTCCGACAGGCCCTCGATGCGGGTCTTTAGGAAGCTGCTCCAGTCATAGGGCGTGACGTCGTTCAGCGTCTTGACCACGTCCTCGAAGGTGTAGGTGTGGGGCGTGAACGAGCCGCTATCGACACCGAAGAAGGCCTTGGCGAAATCGTCGAGCGACTTCTTGCCGCCGGTCTTCTCGCGGATCAGCGTATCGGCGTCGAGCCACACCAGCTGGCCTTCGGAATAGTAGTCCTCGCTGCGCTGGTAGCTGACCCACGACAGCGGCTTGCGGTTGGCGATGATCGGGTCGTTGGTGGTGTCGGCGACGTTGCGCCAGTCGCGGCCGCGCCGGTTATCATAGAGGGCCGCCGTCATGGCCAGGGCGTCCAGGCTCTGCTGCTTGTTGTGCAGGCCCGAGCGGGCGGCCAGCACATTGCCCCAATACTGGGTCTGGCCCTCATAGACCCACATCAGGCTGTCGCGCATCGGGGTGTTGAGGGTGGGGGTCCAGAGGTCGGCCCCCCGGCGGAACTTGCCGTTCCACGAGTGGGTGTATTCGTGGGCCAGCAGGTCGCGGCCGACCGCGCCCTTGTCCCAGTCCTGGAAGTATTTGGGGCCGACATTGTTCTCGCTGGAGCGGTGATGCTCCAGGCCGATGCCGCCCAGCTGGTCCGACACGGCGACCAGGAAGTCATAGTGGTCGTAGTGGTGGCTGCCGTAGAGCTTGTAGGCCTGCTGCACCAGGTCCTTGTGGATCTGGATCTGCTCGGGCTTGAAGTCCAGCTGTTCGGGGCGGTCGGCGACCATGTTCAGGCGCACGCGAGCCGGGCCTTCGGGGTCCAGGTCGACCGACTTGAAATAGCGGCCGGCGAACATCGGCGAGTCGACCAGGGTCTCGAAGGGCGTGACCTTGAAGGTGGTGGTCTGGCCGTTGGTGCTGGCGGTTTCCAGCGCCGTGGCGAACTTGAAGCCTTCCGGCAGCGTGACGCTGGCCTCGACCGGGATCTGGCGGGTGAAATAGCCGGCGGGATAGAAGCCCATCTGCAGCCACTGCACATTGACGATGTCGGGCGTCATCACCTGGCGGCCGACCTTGGTCTCGACCGGCGACAGGAACTGGTAGCTGAGCTGCAGCTCGCTCACGCCCGCCGGCACGTCGACGTGGAAGGCGAACACTTCGACCAGGTCGCGCGTCCAGGCCAGGCGCTTGCCGTTGGCGGTGATCACCAGGCCGGCCATCTTGTCCAGGTCATTGCGCGGCGAGTGACCGCCCGGAACCCACTGCGGATAGTAGATCGTGAACTTGCCCGCCTTGGCGACGGGGATGGTCTCGCGGATCTCGAAGATCTTGCGCTGCAGATCGGTGGCGTCGACCGACAGCTTCAGCGTGCCCGGATAGGGGATATCGCGGGCGGCCGGGATCGGCGGCGTCGGGGCCGACGGCTGCGGCAGAGGCTGGGCGACGGCGGCCGTGCAGGCCAGGGTCAGAACCGATACGGAGAAGAACAGCGCTTTCACGAAACACCCCAATGCGGCCCGCCGGCGTGCTCCCGGCGGATCAGAGGGCGCATGTTTCGTCCCTCAAACGGGGCTTGTCGAGAGTCCGGAGTCCTCCTTTTTGGGCCGGCGGCGCGGCGGATAGGGAAAACCCTTAAGCGACGCCCCTTGATTGTCTCCCTCCGGCGAAAGTCGGAAGCTCCTCCTTGCCGGTGAACCCGCCAGTTCCACCGACCTGCCGGTCGGCCAGAGCGCCCATGTCCCCCCTGCTCTGGCCGCCCCTGCCCCCCCCTGCGACGTCGCCTAAGCCAGACTTGCCCGGAAGCCCGGCCCGATCATCGCCGGCTGATGGCCGCGGACCTGAAATCATTCAGCAACACGGCGATGCGATCTCGCCTCTTGTAATTGCAATTCGTTCTCAAGTATGGACGAGCCGCACTTCATTCCCGGTATCCGCCCCAAGGTTTCCCCTCCCCCGTGTCGACCGCCCCGCATCGCCGTTCCTTCTGGCTAAAGCAGTTGCACCAGTGGCACTGGATCAGCGCGGCCCTGTCGCTGATCGGCATGCTGCTGTTCGCGATCACCGGGATCACCCTGAACCATGCCGGCCAGATCGAGGCCAAGCCGGTGGTGGTCAGCCGCAAGGCGACCCTGCCGCCGGAGATGCTGGCCGATCTGGCCAAGGGTCCGGTCGAGGGCAAGCGCCCCCTGCCGCTGAAGCTGGAGCGCTGGCTGGACAAGGCCGTCGGCGCCGACATCGCCGGCCGCGAGGGCGAATGGTCCGACGCGGAGGTCTATGTCGCCCTGGCCCGTCCCGGCGGCGACGTCTGGCTGTCGATCGACCGCGAGACCGGCGCCGTCGAGCACGAAAAGACCACGCGCGGCGCGATCAGCCTGCTCAACGACCTGCACAAGGGCCGCAACACCGGCAAGGCCTGGTCGTGGTTCATCGACATCTTCGCCGCCGCCTGCGTGATCTTCACGATCACCGGCCTGATCCTGCTGCAGTTCCACGCCCGCGCCCGCCCCCTGACCTGGCCGCTGGTGGCCGCCGGTCTGGCCGCGCCGGTCATCCTCGTCATCCTTTTCGTCCACCTCTGAGGTGAAATCCGTGAAGCGTTCCGTCTCTTTCCTGACCTTCGCCGGCGCCGCGATCAGCGCCGCCCCGGCCCTGGCCGCCGATCTCAACGTCACCGTCGAGGTGCCGCGCCTGTCGGTCGCCGAGTATCACAAGCCTTATGTCGCGATCTGGATCGAGAACGCCGACGCCAGCGCCGCCGGCACCCTGGCGATCTGGTACGACGCCGACTCCAAGGAAGACCACGGCACCAAGTGGCTGAAGGACATGCGCCAGTGGTGGCGCAAGGCCGGCCGCGAGATGACCTTCCCCGCCGACGGGATCAGCGGCGCCACCCGCGCGCCCGGCCCGCAGAAGCTGGTGTTCAGCGGCGCCAAGGGCGCGCTGAAGGACCTCAAGCCTGGTCAATACAATCTGGTGGTCGAAGCCGCCCGCGAAGTCGGCGGCCATGAAGCCGTCCGCGTGCCCTTCGCCTGGGGCAAGCCGAGCAAGCCCGTCACCGTCAAGGGCGCGGCCGAGCTCGGCGCCGTCACCGTCTTCGTCAAGTAAGCGAGAAAACCGATGTCCCTGAAGACCCGTCTCCTGGCCGTCGCGGCCGCCGGTATCGCCCTGGCCCTGCCGCTTTCCGCCAGCGCCCACCGCGGCTGGATGGTGCCCTCGTTCACCGTGCTGTCGGGTGATGGTTCGTGGGTGACGGTCGACGCCGCCATCTCCAATGAGCTGTTCTATCCCGACCATCGCCCGATGCGCGTCGACGGCGTGGTCGCCATCGCGCCGGACGGCTCGACCGTGAAGCTGCAGAACGTCTCGACCGGCCAGTTCCGCTCGACCTTCGACGTCCAGCTGACCCAGCCGGGCACCTACAAGATCGTCAGCGCCAGCAACAGCGTTCAGGCCAGCTGGACCGAGAACGGCGAGATCAAGCGCTTTCGCGGCAGCGCCGACGACTTCGCCAAGCAGGTTCCGGCCGGCGCGACCGACCTGAAGACGATCAAGGGATCAAACCGCAACGAGACCTTCGTCACCCGCGACAAGCCGACAACCGAGTCGCTGAAGCCCACTGGCAAGGGCCTGGAACTGGTTCCGGTGACCCATCCCAACGACATCGTCGCCACCGAGGCGGCGACCTTCAAGTTCGTGCTGGACGGCAAGCCCGCCGCCGACCTGGACGTGACCATCGTCCCCGGCGGCGCCCGCTGGCGCGCCACCCCGGGCGAGATCAAGGTCAAGACCGGCGCCGACGGCGGCTTCAAGGTGACCCTGCCGGAAGCCGGCATGTACTGGATCAACGCCACCGCGCGCGGCGGCGAAACCGGCGGTCGCGGTCCGGGTGGACCCGGCATGGGTGGCCCGGGCATGGGCGGCCCTGGCGGCGCGCCCGGCGCTCCGGCCGGCGGGCCTCCCGCCCCCGTCACGGCGCTGGCCGGCAACGGCTTCAGCGCCAGCTACACCGCCACGCTCGAAGCGCAGCGGCCCTGATAGCTTGCCCTCCCGGCCGCCGCACAGCAGCGGCCGAGAGGGCAAGGATTTGTTGAGCGTCAAATGACCCGCGTCCTGGTCCCTCTCCTCACCGATCCGCCCGCCCGCCCGCTGGGCGGCGTGATCCACGCCCTGACGGGCAAGACCATGGGCACGACCTGGTCTGTCAAACTGACAGCCCAGCCCGCCGCCGATCTCCCGGCCCTGACCGCCATGGTGCAGCGCGCCCTCGACGCCGTGGTCGCGGAGATGAGCCCGTGGGAGCCGCTGTCGGACCTGTCGCGCTACAACCGCTCGCCGGTGGCAGGCTGGACGGCCCTGCCGGCAGGCATGGCCGCGGTGCTGCGCCGCGCGATCGCCATCGCCGAGGCGACGGACGGCGCCTTCGATCCGACCCTGGGCGCCCTGACTGACCTTTGGGGCTTTGGCCCCCGCCCGTTCCCGGGCGAGCCGCCCTCGTCCGCCGCCATCGAAGCCGCCCGCGAGGCCGGCGGGTGGAAGCGCCTGGTCCTGGACGGCGACGCCCTGTTCCAGCCCGGCGGTCTGCGCCTGGACCTGAACGGCATCGCCAAGGGCTTCGGGGTCGACCAGGCCGCCGCCGCGCTCGAACGCGCCGGCGTGAAATCCTACCTCGTGGAGGTCGGCGGCGAACTGCGGGGAACCGGCGCCAAGCCGGACGGCCAGCCGTGGTGGGTGGAGCTGGAACGCCCCCCGACCGCCAATGACGCCCTGCGCACCGTCGTGGCCCTGCATGGCCTGTCGGTCGCCACGTCCGGCGACTATCGGCGCTTCTTCGACCATGACGGCAAACGTTACGCCCACACGCTGGATCCAGCCTCCGGCGCGCCCAGCGACCATGGCGTGGTCAGCGTCACGGTGCTGGCGCCCGCCTGCATCGACGCCGACGCCTGGGCCACGGCCCTGACGGTGATGGGGCCGGACACCGCCCTGACCTTCGCCGCCGCCCACGACCTGCCGGCCCTGATCGTCAGCCGCAGGGGCAAAAACCTGGAAGAGCGCCTGTCGCCGGCCCTGCAGGCCATGCTCGACGCATGATCGACCTGTCGACCCTGGATCCAGAGACCCGCCGCCATCTGGCCGCCGGCGCGGTGGCCCTGGCGTGGCTGGGCCTGTGCGGTTTGATCGCCGCTCGCCAGGGTCTGCGCCGCCGGGCCGAACGCCGTCAGGCCGCCGCCCTGGCCAGCGGCGCCGGCGAACCGGTGCTGGTCGCCTTTTCCAGCCAGACCGGCCTGGCCGAGGACCTGGCCCTCGCCACCGCCAGGGCCCTGACCGCCGGCGGCGTCCCCGTCACCCTGCGCGACCTTTCGACCGTCACCGCCGCCGACCTGTCCGCCGCTGGCCGGGCCCTGTTCGTGGTCAGCACCACGGGCGAAGGCGACGCCCCCGACACGGCCCGCGCCTTCATCCGCGACGTGATGAGCGCCGCGCCCGACCTGTCGGCCCTGCGCTATGGCGTGCTGGCCCTGGGCGACACAGAATACGCCAACTTCTGCGCCTTTGGCCGCGCCCTCGACGTCTGGCTGGCCCAGCGGGGGGCCGCGTCGCTGTTCGATCGCGTCGAGGTCGATGACGGCGACGAGGCCGCCCTGCGTCACTGGCAGGCGCATCTGGGCGGCCTGACCGGCCAGACCGACGCGCCCGACTGGAGCCTGCCCGCCTATGGCGACTGGAAACTGGCCCAACGCCGCCTGCTCAACCCCGGCAGCCCCGGCGGAGAGGCCTGGCACATCCGCCTGGAACCCACCGACCGCGCGGTGACCTGGCAGGCGGGAGACATCCTCGAGATCGGCCCGCGCAACGATCCGGCCGAGGTCGCGGCGCTGATCGCGCGGCTCGGCTTGCCCGACACTATGGCCGAGGCGCTTTCAACGCGCCGCCTGCCCCGCGACCCCGAGACCCTGGTCGGCCTGTCCGGCGACGCTTTGCTGGAACGGCTGACCGCCCTGCCCCATCGCGAATATTCCATCGCCTCGCTGCCGGCCGACGGCAGCGTCGAGCTGATCGTTCGCCTGGCCTCCCGCGCGGATGGCAAGCCCGGCCTAGGCTCGGGCTGGCTGTGCCGCTTCGCCCCCGAGGGCGCGATGATCGAGGCCCGGGTTCGGGTCAACCGCGGTTTCCATGCGCCGGACGGCCACGCCCCGATGATCCTGATCGGCGCGGGCACGGGCCTGGCCGGCCTGCGCGCCCACCTCAAGGCCCGGGCCGCCAAGGGGCGAGGACGAAACTGGCTGCTGTTTGGCGAACGGACCTCGGCCCATGACGCCTTCCATGCCGACGAACTCTCCGGCTGGCTCGGAACGGGCGTTCTGGAACGCCTGGATCTTGTCTTTTCCCGCGACCAGGCCGAGCGGCTCTACGTGCAACATCGGCTGCTTGAGGCGGCCGACGACGTGAGGGCCTGGGTGGCGGCGGGGGCCAGCCTCATGGTCTGCGGGTCGCTGGAAGGGATGTCTCGAGAGGTGCACGCGGTGCTGGTCGAGACCCTGGGCGCCGAAGCGCTGGAGCGCCTGACGGACCAAGGGCGCTATCGGCGCGATGTCTACTAGTCAGCCCGCGTGATCCCCGCGAAGGGATGAAGACGGGTTTTGAATGAGCCGCGCCCGCTCCTCCGGCGTATTGGCGCCTCGCAGCCGCGCCTCGGCCCCGGCCGGAACCGCGACCGCCAGAAGCCCGGCGCGCTCGACCAGCCGCCGCAGCGGCCATCCCGCTTCGGCGCCGTCAGGCAGGGCCGACACCATCAGGACCATCGGCAGCGGCAGGTCCTCATAGGCCGCCCCCGGCGCCTCGGCCGCCAAAAGCGGCGCCAGATCCTCGGTCGTCAGCGTCGGCGCGTCCACGGCGAGGATCAGCGCCCGTTCGACGCCCAAGGCCCGCAAGGCCGCGACGCCGGCCAGCAGTCCGCCGACGGGGCCCGCGCCCGGCTCCGGATCGGGGACCCAAGGCAGACCCAGATCCGTTCCGACCGTCATGACGGGCTGGGCGCCGACCGCTCGGGCCAGGTCCGCCACGCGATCCACCGCCCGGGCGCCGCCCCAGTCCAGATCGGCCTTGTCGCGACCCATGCGGCGCGAACCGCCGCCGGTGAGAATGAGAGCGCCGAAGGGTGTCATGCCTGTTTCCTCCATCCGTCTCCCATAGCGGGAATGTCCCTCTTCGCCTCCGTCTTCCACTGGCGCGCCGAAACGGTCTAGTCTCCCGCGCCAAAGCACAGGACCATTCATGAGAGAGCCCACGGAACGCCAAAGGCGACGCTCCACCCAGAGCGCGACGATCCGCGATGTCGCGGCGCGCGCGGGTGTGTCGCCCATGACTGTCTCGCGGGTCATCAACCGCGAGACCACCGTCAAGGAAGAGACGCGGGCGCTGGTCGAGCAGGCCATCACCGACCTCAACTACGCGCCCAATCCGGCGGCCCGCAGCCTGGCCGGCTCGGCCCCGTTCCGCATCGGTCTGCTCTATGACAACCCCTCGACGGGCTATCTGTCAGAGTTCCTGGTCGGCGCCCTGGACGAAAGCAGCCGCACCGGCGCCCAGGTGGTGATCGAGAAGTGCGCCGAGCCCGAACTGGCGGGCGCCACCCTGACCCGACTGCTGAAGACCGGCGTCGACGGCCTGATCCTGCCGCCGCCGCTGTGCGAGTCGCCGCAGGTCCTGGCCGAGGTCAAGGCCGCCGGCGCCGCCGCCGTCGGCGTGGCGACCGGCACGGCCAGCAGCGACATGGCCACCATCCGCATCGACAACGAGGCGGCCGCCTACGAGCTGACCCAGCACCTGCTGGCCCTGGGCCACAAGCGGTTCGGCTTCATCAAGGGCCACCCCAACCAGACGGTCAGCCAGCAGCGTCTGGACGGTTTCATGACCGCCCTGAAGGCCGCCGGCATTCCGATGGAGGACGTGCGGGTCGAGCAGGGCTATTTCACCTATCGTTCCGGCCTCGAGGCCGCCGAGCGGCTGCTGGCCAGCGACCTGCGCCCCACCGCGATCTTCGCCTGCAACGACGACATGGCCGCCGCCACCGCGGGCCTGGCCCACCGCCTGGGCCTGGACGTGCCGGGCGACGTCTCGATCGTCGGCTTCGACGACACCTCGATCGCCGCCAACATCTGGCCCCCCCTGACCACCGTGCACCAGCCGATCGCCGCCATGGCCCGCGCGGCCGTGGACCTGGTGCTGGAGGAAATCCGCCGCAAGCGCGATGGAACCGGCGAGCCCCGGCAACTGATGCATCCGCACACGCTGATCGTGCGGGATTCGAGCGGGCCGGCGCCGAAGTAGAAAACACCGCTCATCCCCGCGAAGGCGGGGAACCAAGCCGAGCAGGCGGGCCGGAGTGATACCGAGCCAATCCCTTACCGCCGCTTGGGTCCCCGCCTGCGCGGGGATGAGCGGATTTATGGAGCGCGATTGGTCTGACAAAGCGCCACACCCCGCTTGCCGCCCCCACATGTTAGCGCTAACAAGTGCGCTGACATGAACAAGCGCGGCCCCCCTAGGGTGTGGTGAGGTCCAGACGCTTGAGACGGGGAGACGACGCCGTGGGCGTGACGCAATTCCTTCCGGATGATTGGCAGGACGCGACCCTGCTGGGCCGCATCGATTTTGGCGATGGTCCGACCCCCGTGCTGGTGCGCGGCGGACGCATCGAGGACATGTCGAAGATCGCCCCCACCGTCGCCGACCTGATGAACGCCTATGCTCCCGGCGCGGTGATCCCGCGCGGCGAGGACAAGGGCCCGCTGGAAGCCCTGGACGTGCGCCCGGTGTGGGCCGACACCCATGGCGACGCCGCCGCCAAGCTGCTGGCTCCCGTCGATCTGCAGTGCCTGAAGGCCGCCGGCGTCACCTTCGCCGTCTCGACCCTGGAACGGGTGATCGAGGAACGCGCCCGGGGCGACGCCGCCGCCGCCCTGGAGATTCGCGAGCAGCTGTCGCAGAGCATGGGCGGCGACCTGCGCAGCGTCGATCCGGGCTCGGAGGGCGCCGAGCGCCTGAAGCAGACCCTGATCAAGGACGGCCTGTGGTCGCAATATCTGGAAGTCGCCATCGGCCCGGACGCCGAGATCTTCACCAAGGGCCCGACCCTGTCGTCGATGGGCTGGGGCGACCATGTCGGCGTCCGCTCTGACAGCCACTGGAACAACCCCGAGCCGGAAGTCGTGCTGCTGTGCGACGGGTCGGGCAACATCCGCGGCGCCGCGCTGGGCAATGACGTCAACCTGCGCGACTTCGAGGGCCGCTCGGCCCTGCTGCTCTCTAAGGCCAAGGACAACAACGCCAGCTGCTCGATCGGCCCGTTCGTGCGGCTGTTCGACGACGGCTTCTCGCTGGACGACGTGCGCTCGGCCGAGGTCGAGTTGAAGATCACCGGTCGCGACAACTTCGTGCTGGACGGTCATTCTAACATGAGCCTGATCAGCCGCGACCCGGCCGTGCTGGCCGCACAGGCGTTCGGCAAGCAGCACCAGTATCCCGACGGCTTCGCCCTGTTCCTGGGCACGATGTTCGCCCCGATCCAGGACCGCGACACCCCCGGCCAGGGCTTTACCCACAAGGTCGGCGACCGCGTGCGCGTCTCGACGCCCAGGCTGGGCGTCCTCGAGAACGCGGTGACCACCTGCGACCAGGCCAAGCCCTGGACGTTCGGGATCTCGGCCCTGATCCGCAATCTGGCCGGCCGCGGCCTGCTCTAACTTTTTGTCTTTCGAGGACCTCGGCCTATGACCGACACCCTACGCCACTATATCGGCGGCGAACGCGTCGCCTCCGACGCCCCGACCCAAAGCCTGAACCCGTCCAACATCAACGACGTGGTCGCCATGGTGCCCAACGGCGGCTCGGCGGAGGTCGACGCCGCTGTCAGCGCCGCCAAGAAGGCCTTCCCCGCCTGGTCGGAAAGCTCGCCGGAAGTCCGCTCGGACCTGCTGGACAAGGTCGGCTCGACCATCATCGCCCGTAGCGCCGACATCGGCCGCCTGCTGGCCCGCGAAGAGGGCAAGACCCTGCCGGAAGGCATCGGCGAGACCGTCCGCGCCGGCCGGATCTTCAAGTATTTCGCCGGCGAGGCCCTGCGCCGCCACGGCCAGAACCTGGAAAGCACCCGTCCAGGCGTCGAGATCCAGACCTATCGCCAGGCGGTCGGCGTGTTCGGCCTCGTGACCCCCTGGAACTTCCCCATCGCCATCCCGGCCTGGAAGGCGGCTCCCGCCCTGGCCTTCGGCAACACCGTGGTGATCAAGCCGGCCGGCCCGACCCCGGCCACCGCCTCGGTGCTGGCGGACATCATGCAGGAATGCGGCGCTCCGGCCGGCGTGTTCAACATGCTGTTCGGTCGCGGCGCGATGGGCGACGCCCTGATCAAGCACAAGGACGTCGACGGCGTCTCGTTCACCGGCTCGCAGGGCGTCGGCGCCCAGGTCGCCGCCGCCGCCGTGGCCCGCCAGGCCCGCGTGCAGCTTGAGATGGGCGGCAAGAACCCGCTGATCGTGCTGGACGACGCCGACCTGGAACGCGCGGTCGCCATCGCCCTGGACGGCTCGTTCTTCGCCACCGGCCAGCGCTGCACCGCCAGCTCGCGCCTGATCGTCACCGACGGCATCCACGACCGGTTCGTGGCCCTGCTGGCCGAGAAGATCGCCGCGCTGCGCGTGGGTGATGCCCTCGACAGCAACACCCAGATCGGCCCGGCGGTCTCCGAAGACCAGATGGAGACGTCGTACAAGTATATCGACATCGCCACCGGCGAAGGCGGCCGCATCGTCACCGGCGGCCAGCGCCTGAAGCTGGAAAACCCAGGCTGGTACGTGCAGCCGACCCTGATCGCCGACACCGACCGCGACATGCGGATCAACAACGAGGAAGTCTTCGGCCCCGTCGCCTCGACCATCCGGGTCAAGGACTATGAGGAAGCCCTGGAAGTCGCCAACGGCGTCGAGTTCGGCCTGTCGGCCGGCATCGCCACCACCTCGCTGAAATATGCCCGCCACTTCCAGCGCCACGCCAAGGCCGGCATGACGATGGTCAATCTGGCCACGGCCGGCGTCGACTATCACGTGCCGTTCGGCGGCTCGAAGAGCTCCAGCTACGGCGCCCGCGAACAGGGCTTCGCGGCGGTCGAGTTCTTCACCCAGACCAAAACCTCGTATTCGTGGTCGTAAACCGCATGTCCTCAGCCATCTATCCCAGCCTCAAGGGCAAGCGCGTCGTCATCACCGGCGGCGGCAGCGGCATCGGCGCCGGCCTGACCGCCGGCTTCGTGCGCCAGGGCGCCGAGGTGATCTTCCTCGACATCGTCGACGGGGATTCCCAGGCCCTGGTCGCCCAGCTGTCGCCGAACGCGGCCATCGCGCCGGTCTACAGGCACTGTGACCTGATGGATCTCGACAGCCTGAAGGCCGTCCTGGCGGAGATCGGCGACGTCGACGTGCTGGTCAACAACGCCGGCAATGACGACCGCCACAAGCTGGCCGACATCACGCCCGCCTATTGGGACAACCGCATCGGCGTCAATCTGCGCCACATGCTGTTCGCGGCCCAGGCGGTCGCGCCGGGCATGGCCAAGCGCGGCGGCGGGGCGATCATCAATTTCGGCTCGATCAGCTGGCACCTGGGTCTGGAGGACCTGGTCCTCTATGAGACCGCCAAGGCGGGCATCGAGGGCATGACCCGCGCCCTGGCCCGGGAGCTGGGTCCCGACGACATCCGCGTCACCTGCGTGGTGCCCGGCAACGTCAAGACCAAGCGCCAGGAGAAGTGGTACACGCCGGAAGGCGAGGCCGAGATCGTCGCGGCCCAATGCCTCAAGGGTCGCTTGGTCCCCGACCACATCGCTTCGCTGGTGCTGTTCCTGGCCTCGGACGACGCGGCGCTTTGCACCGGCCACGAATACTGGATCGACGCCGGCTGGCGGTAGGACCGGAAACGACCTTCCGCGGCTCCCCGGATCCGATCCGGGGAGTTGGCCCGACGGGTCGCGGGAGGTTATCACCGGCCATCCGTTGTTGAGCAGGATTCTCTAGCATGACCATCGCCTCCACCTGCGTCTGGGACGTCAAGGCCACCCTCGGCGAAGGGCCGATCTGGCATCGTGACGCGCTCTGGTTCGTCGACATCAAGGGCCGTCAGGTCCATCGCTTCGACCCGGCCTATGGCGAACAGCTGAGCTTTTCGGCGCCCGATCAGGTGACCTTCCTGGCCCCCCTGGGCGGCGGCTTCATCGCCGGCCTGAAGAGCGGGCTGCACCGCTTCCATCCGGCGCTGGGCTTCACGCCGATGATGACCATTGAGCCGGCGGACCTGGACAACCGGCCCAACGACGCGACGGTCGACGCCGAAGGCCGCCTGTGGTTCGGCACGATGCACGATGGCGAAGAGGCCCCCAGCGGCGCGCTCTATCGGCTGACCGCCGACGGCGCGGTGACCCGCATGGACAGGGACATCTGCATCACCAACGGTCCCTGCGTCTCGCCGGACGGCAAGACCTTCTATCACACCGACACCCTGGAAAAGACCATCTGGGCCTATGATCTGGATGCGGACGGCATGCTGTCGAACAAGCGGGTCTTCGTGAAGATCGGCATCGAGGGCGCCTGGCCCGACGGCTCCGTGGTCGATTCCGAAGGCTATGTCTGGACAGCCCTGTGGGGCGGTTTCGGCGCCGTGCGCTTCTCGCCCGACGGCGAGGCCGTGGCCCGCATCGAACTGCCCGCCCCCAACGTGACCAAGCCCTGCTTCGGCGGGCCCGACCTGAAGACGCTCTATTTCACCACCGCCCGCAAGGGACTGAGCGACGAGATCCTCGCCGCCTATCCCCTGGCCGGCGGCCTGTTCGCCGTTCCCGTCGATGTGGCGGGACAGCCCCAATACGAGGTGCGCCTTGACCTCCCCGAATAGAACGCCCCGCCGGTTCCGCTCGCGCGACTGGTTCGACAATCCCGACCACATCGACATGACCGCCCTCTATCTGGAGCGGTTCATGAACTACGGGATCACGCCCGAGGAACTGCGCAGCGGCAAGCCGATCATCGGCATCGCCCAGACCGGCAGCGACATCTCGCCGTGCAACCGCATCCACCTGGACCTGGTCACCCGGGTCCGGGACGGCATCCGCGACGCCGGCGGCATTCCGATGGAGTTCCCGGTCCATCCGATCTTCGAGAATTGCCGTCGTCCGACGGCGGCGCTGGATCGGAACCTGTCGTATCTGGGTCTGGTCGAGACCCTGCACGGCTATCCGATCGACGCCGTGGTGCTGACCACCGGCTGCGACAAGACCACGCCGGCCGGGATCATGGCCGCCACCACCGTCAACATCCCGGCCATCGTCCTGTCGGGCGGTCCCATGCTGGACGGCTGGCACGATGGCGAACTGGTCGGCTCGGGCACGGTGATCTGGCGCTCGCGTCGCAAGCTGGCGGCCGGCGAGATCAACGAGGACGAGTTCATCCAGCGCGCCGCCGACAGCGCCCCCTCGGCCGGCCACTGCAACACCATGGGCACGGCCTCGACCATGAACGCCGTGGCCGAGGCCCTTGGCCTGTCCCTGACCGGTTGCGCGGCCATCCCCGCCCCCTATCGCGAGCGCGGCCAGATGGCCTATCGCACCGGCCAGCGGATCGTCGACCTGGCCTATGAAGACATCAAGCCCAAGGACATCCTGACCCAGAAGGCGTTCGAAAACGCCATCGCCCTGGTGGCGGCGGCCGGCGGTTCCACCAACGCCCAGCCGCACATCGCCGCCATGGCCCGCCACGCCGGGCTGGAAGTCACCGCCGACGACTGGCGCAAGGCCTATGACATCCCGCTGATCGTCAACATGCAGCCGGCGGGCAAGTATCTGGGCGAGCGCTTCCACCGGGCCGGCGGCGCTCCCGCAGTGCTGTGGGAGCTGCTGCAGAACGGCCGCCTGCATGGCGACGTCCTGACCGTCACCGGCAAGACCATGGCGGAGAACCTCGAGGGTCGCGAGACCAAGGACCGCGAGGTCATCTTCCCCTACGCTCAGCCGCTGGCCGAAAAGGCCGGCTTCCTGGTGCTGAAGGGCAACCTGTTCGATTTCGCGATCATGAAGTCCAGCGTGATCGGCGCCGACTTCCGGGCTCGCTATCTGTCCAAGCCCGGCCAGGAAGACATCTTCGAGGCCCGCGCCATCGTGTTCGACGGCTCCGGCGACTATCACGCCCGGATCAACGACCCGGACCTGAACATCGACGAACACTGCATCCTGGTGATCCGCGGCGCGGGTCCGATCGGCTGGCCCGGCTCGGCCGAGGTGGTCAACATGCAGCCGCCGGACGCCCTGCTCAAGCGCGGCATCATGAGCCTGCCCACCCTGGGGGACGGCCGCCAGTCGGGCACCGCCGACAGCCCCTCGATCCTCAACGCCTCGCCCGAAAGCGCGATCGGCGGCGGGCTGTCGTGGCTGCGCACCGGCGACACCATCCGCATCGACCTCAACACCGGCCGCTGCGACGCCCTGGTGGACGATGCGACCATCGCCGAACGCCGCAAGGAAGGCATTCCCGCCGTCCCCGAGACCATGACCCCCTGGCAGGAGATCTACCGCGCCCACACGGGCCAGCTGGAAACCGGCGGGGTGCTGGAATTCGCGGTCAAGTACCAGGACCTGGCCGCCAAGCTGCCCAGGCACAACCACTAGAGACCAAGGCCCCCGGGAGCGATCCCGGGGGCTTTTTCAAAGGTCCAACGAGGAGGAGACCCAGATGCTGTCCCGCCGCCAACTGATGGTAGCCGCCGCCGCGACGCCGGCCCTGGCCGCAGCCGCTCCGACGACGCGCCGGATCACCATCGACGCCGCCCGCGCCAGCGCGCCGATGGACCGCTTCTACGACCTCTCCATCGGCTCGGACTTCCCCGGCACCCTGCTGCGCGAGGACAGTCTGGCCCAGTTGAAGACCGCCGTCGGAGAACTGGGCTTTCGATATGTACGCTTCCACGACATCTTCCACGACGTGCTGGGCACGGTGAAGACGGTCGACGGCCGGATCGTCTATGACTGGACGAAGATCGACCAGCTCTACGACCGCCTGCTGGGCATGGGGATCAAGCCGTTCATCGAGCTGGGCTTTACACCCTCGGCGATGAAGACCTCGGAGCAGACCATCTTCTACTGGAAGGGCAACACCTCGCATCCGGTGTTCGCCGACTGGGCCGCCTTGATCGACGCCTTCGTCCGCCATCTGCGCGGCCGCTATGGCGAGGCGCAGGTCCGCACCTGGTTCTTCGAGGTCTGGAACGAGCCCAACCTGGCCGGCTTCTGGGAAAAGGCCGATCAAAAGGTCTATTTCGACCTCTTCGCCCTGACCTCGAAGACGATCAAGGCCATCGACCCGGCCCTGAAGGTCGGCGGCCCCTCGACGGCCGGCGCGGCCTGGGTTCCGGAGCTTCTGGCCTATTGCCAGACCAACGGCGTGGCGATCGACTTCGTCACCACCCACACCTATGGCGTCGACGGCGGCTTCCTGGACGAGAACGGCAAGGAGGACACCAAGCTGTCGCCCTCGCCCGACGCGGTCATTGGCGATGTGCGCCGGGTGCGCGAGCAGATCGCCGCCTCGGCCTTCCCCACTCTGCCGCTGTATTTCACCGAATGGAGCACCAGCTACACGCCGCGCGACCCGGTCCATGACAGCTATCACAGCGCCGCCTACATCCTGGCCAAGCTGAAGGGCGTGAAGGGCCTGGTCCAGGGCATGAGCTACTGGACGTTCAGCGACCTGTTCGAAGAGCCCGGCCCGCCGACGGCGCCGTTCCAGGGCGGCTTTGGCCTGATCAACCCGCAGGGAATCCGCAAGCCGGCCTGGTTCGCCTACAAGTACCTGAACGCCCTGAAGGGTCAGGAAATCCCCATCAGCGATCCCGAGGTGCTGGCCGCCGTCGATGACGGCAAGATCGCCGCCCTGGTCTGGGATTTCGAGCAGCCGGTCCAGGCGCTGAGCAACCGGCCCTACTACACCCGGGTCCAGCCCGCCGCCGCCGCGCCGACCGTCCAGGCGACGTTCGCCGGGCTGAAGGCGGGGGTCTATCGCCTGCAGGCCCGGCGCACCGGCTATCGCGCCAATGACGCCTACAGCGCCTATCTGGCGATGGGGTCGCCGGCCAACCTGACGCCCGAACAGGTGCGCGACCTGAACGCTATGACCACCGACAAACCCGAGATCGACCGCGAGGTCACGGTCGGCGCGAAGGGTGATTTCAGCCTGGACCTGCCGATGCGCGAGAATGATCTGGTGCTGGTGACGCTGGAGCGGACGGGACGGTAGGACACGCGGCGGTTGACGTCATTCAGGCTTAGGTCGACCCTCGCCGCATGAGCCACTCGCCCCGCGACGCCCAAGCCGCCGACCTCGACGCCCTGGCCTACCTGTGGTGGTCAGGCTGGCGTGACGCGCACCTGGCCATCGTGCCGGAGGCCTTGGCCAAGCTGCGCACGCAGGACAGTTTCCACGGCCGCATGAGCGCCGCCCTGCCCCAGGTGCGCACCCTGGGTCCCGTTGGCGCGCCGCTGGGCTTTCACCTGATCAAGGACGACGAACTCTACCAGTTCTATGTCGCCGCCCATGCGCGGGGGACAGGCGCGGCCGCGGTGCTGATCGCCGACGCGGAGACCTGCCTGCTGGCCCAGGGGATCCAGACCCCATGGCTGGCCTGCGCGATCGGCAACACACGAGCCGCCCGCTTCTACGAGAAGTCCGGCTGGACGCTGGCGCGCGTGGAGTGCGTGCCGACGGAAACCTCCGCCGGCCTCTTTCCGCTGGACGTCTGGCGTTACGAAAAGCGCCTGGCCTGAAGGCGCTTTTCGTTCAGCGATCAAATCCGTCGGACGCACTGGCGCACTCAGACCTGAACCGCCACATTGACGAGATCAGAAGCGCGCAAGCGTTCGACTGCCGCCAGGAGCCTGCCATGACCGACGCCCCCGCCTATGTCCCGCCCAAGGTCTGGACCTGGAACCGGGAGAACGGCGGCAAGTTCGCCTCGATCAACCGACCGATCGCCGGCCCCACCCATGACAAGCCCCTGCAGGTCGGCAAGCATCCGCTGCAGCTGTATTCGCTGGGAACGCCCAATGGCGTGAAGGTGACGATCATGCTGGAGGAGCTGCTGGCCCTGGGCCATGCGGGCGCCGAGTATGACGCGTGGCTGATCAATATCGGCGCGGGCGACCAGTTCGGCAGCGGCTTCGTCTCGGCCAATCCCAATTCCAAGATCCCGGCCCTGGTCGATCACAGCGGTCCCGAGCCGATCCGGATCTTCGAGTCCGGCGCCATCCTGATCCACCTGGCCGAAAAGTTCGGGGCGTTCCTGCCGACCGAGCCGGCGGCGCGGGCCGAGTGCCTGTCGTGGCTGTTCTGGCAGATGGGCAGCGCGCCGTTCCTGGGCGGCGGCTTTGGCCACTTCTACGCCTATGCGCCGTTCAAGATGGAATATCCGATCGACCGCTACGCCATGGAGGTCAAGCGCCAGATGGACGTGCTGGACCGGCAGCTGGCCGAGCACCCCTTCATCGCCGGCGACGACTACACCATCGCCGACATGGCCATCTGGCCCTGGTACGGTGGCATGGCCAAGGGCCTGCTGTACGAGGCCGGAGAGTTCCTGTCGGTGCAGGACTACAAGAACGTCATCCGCTGGGCCGACGACCTGGCCGCCCGCCCGGCGGTGCAGCGCGGCCGGATGGTCAACCGCACCTTCGGCGAGCCCTCAAGCCAGCTGCGCGAGCGCCACGACGCCAGCGACTTCGACACCAAGACTCAGGACAAGATCGAGGCGGAATAGGGCCTGTTCCCAAGCCTATCCATAGTCCGCTCATCCCCGCGAAAGCGGGGACCCAAGCTGAGGCGGCGGGTGATCGCTCGGCCTTGCCAACCGGCCCAATCGGCTTGGGTCCCCGCTTTCGCGGGGATGAGCGGTTTTTTGGGGGGCGAGGTATTGCGCCCCCCTACCCCACCTGACCAGCGCTGAAGTCGAACTGCTCGGGGCGCGGCTTGCCGCCGCCGAAGCTGTAGGAGAAGCCGAAGAACACCGCGCGGACATTGGCCGTGCGGGTGGTGGTGTCACGCAGCGCCGGGGTGTTGATGACGACGGTGTCCTCGAAGCCCTTCAGCACGTCCTGGGCGGTGACCACGAACGAGAGCTTGTCGTTCACCTTGCGGCGATAGCCCAGATTCACCATCTGGATCGGCTCGCGATAGCCCTGCGGCGTCAGGCGGCGGCCCGTGGTGAAGGCGTTGACCTGGAAGAAGTCCTTGGGCGTGGCCTGCCAATTCACATTGGCGCGGCCCGACACCATGGTGTCCGACCGCTTGCCCGAAAAGCCCAGGTTGGTCGCCGTGATCTCGTTGTGGAAGATGTTGCTGCTGAGATTGTAGGTGATCTTGGGCGTCAGGCGGCCGTTGGCCACCAGCTCCAGGCCGGCGCTGTTGTTCTTGCCCAGGTTTTCCTTGGTGGTCAGCAGCACGCCGCCGCCCAGATCGCGCACCACGTCGGTCACGCTCTCCTTGTTCTGGCGCACATAGACCGTGGCCAGATAGTAGGTCTGGGCCTTGCGATACTGCCAGCCCAGCTCATAGGAGTCGGTCTGCTGGGGCTTCAGGTCCGGATTGCCGGCCCGGTAGTTATAGGGGTCGATATAGACCCGGTAGGGGTTCAGGTCCTGCGCGCCCGGACGCTGCACGCGATGGCTGTAGTTGGCGTTGAACGTGTTGTTTTCGTTGATCGTGTAGCCCATGTGCAGGCTGGGATAGACCTTGAAATAGTCGTTCTTGTTCTTCTGGTTCGAGGTCAGCTGGTTGGTGTCGATATTGACCTGCTCGGCCCGCAGACCGCCCTGCACCGTGAGGTCGCCGAACGGCCGCTCATAGGTGACATAGGCCGCATAGACGTCCTGGTCATAGAGGAAGCGGTTGGTGCGGTTGGGGTCGACGATCAGCGATCCGGGGGCCGCGCCCGTGGCGCCGCGATTGTCGTAGTCGTTCTGGGCGACCTCGAAATCGACACCGGCCTTCAGCTTGACGTCGCCCGGCAGCGGCTTGCTGTAGTCGACCTTGAGGTTGGTGCGCGTCTGGTTGATGTCAAAGCCCTGGGTCTCATAGACCGTGGCGCCGGGCGTGTTGCGCAGGATGGCGTTGGAGTCGCGCGTGAAGTCGGTGACTTCATATTCCAGATGCGTCGTCAGCAGATGGTCGGCGCCCTTCAGCTGCCGGCGCCAGTCGGCGCTGACGGCGCTGTTGTTGCGCTCGAGGCTGGCGTCCGAGGTCCGGTTATAGGCGCGCGAAACGCCGCCCAGGGCGTTGCGAGCCGAAGAGGTCTCGAACGCGTTGCTGTCGAAATTCATGCCGCGGAAACGCACCTCGCCGCTCAGGCGGTTCTGCTTGTCGAGGTCATAGTCGACCCCGCCCCGCAGGTTCAGGCCGCCGCCCTCGTTTTCCTGGATGGCGTCATACACGCTGGGCAGGAGCTGGCCGCTGGCCGGATCGAGGGTGGCGCGGTCGATGGTCTGCACGCCCTTCTGGGTGTCGTAGCGATAGCCGGCGTCGCCCGACAGGGTCAGCTTGCCCGCCCGGCGGTTGGCGCTGATGCCGCCGTTGTAGCGGCCGTTGGGGCCGACATTGAGCCGGACCGAGCCGGTGGTTCCGGCCTTGTTGGTCTTCTTGGTAATCAGGTTGATGATCCCGGCCGTGCCATCGGGACGGAAGGCGGCAGAGGGATTGGTCATCACCTCGACCCGGTCGATCTGGTCGGCGGGCAGCTGCTGCAGGGCGTCGGCCTTGCCGTCGCCGTTGAACATGCCCGACGGCTTGCCGTCGATCAGGATGGTGACATTGCTGTCTCCGCGCAGGCTGACATTGCCCTGAACATCGACCTCGACCGAGGGGATGTTGCGCAGGGCGTCGCTGATCGAGCCGGTGCGGGCCGACAGGTCGTTGGCGACGCTGTAGCTGCGGCGGTCGATCGCGGTGCGCATGGCCGTGGAGTCACTGGTCACCACCACGCCCTCGACGGCGGTCGGCGCGCTGGCGGCGGCCGGCTTGGCGGGCTGGGCAGGCGCGACGGGCGCTTGGGCGAAAGCGAGGCTGGAGGGCAGGACCACCGCGGCGGCGGCGAGCAAGGAAAGTTTCAGGCGCAAGACAAATCCCCGGAAAGGCCGGCGCCCGGCGCGCGAAGGGAGGTCGCGCGGGTTCCGACGTCCACGCGTAGAGCGCGCCGCGACACGGGGGGCAAATGTCTTTTCAGCAATGTTCGTCTTGGTCCGGGACCTGCGTTTTTCACGCAACGGTCGTCCTGGCGGGACAGCACTCTCATCCCGAGGCCGGAAACGGATTAGGCTCTGGTTCGTCCGCGTGAGTCGGGATCTGGCGCTTCCTCACCACCGCTTGCGCGCTGATACCGGTAACACTAAGGTCGCCGCCAACCAGAGGTCCGACAAGGACCGCCTAGGGATTGAATGGGCCTCACGAGGCCAAGGGAGGGAACAGTGGCATCAGTATCCAGCGCGGGACCGAGCCCGGGCATGAGCGCCGACGGCGCCAAGGTCAACATGGCCTTCATCGCCGCGATCGTGGCCGTCGCCACCATCGGCGGCTTCATGTTCGGCTATGACAGCGGCGTCATCAACGGCACGCAGGAAGGCCTGGAAAGCGCCTTCAACCTCAGCAAGCTCGGCACCGGTCTGAACGTCGGCGCGATCCTGATCGGCTGCGCCGTGGGCGCCTTCGCCGCCGGCCGTCTGGCCGACGTCTGGGGCCGCCGCACCGTGATGATCATCTCGGCGCTGCTGTTCCTGGTCAGCGCCATCGGCTCCGGCGCCGCCGACACCTCGCTGGTGTTCATCGCCTTCCGCCTGATCGGCGGCCTGGGCGTGGGCGCGGCCAGCGTGCTGTGCCCGGTCTACATCTCGGAAGTCACCCCCGCCAATATTCGCGGCCGCCTGTCGTCCGTGCAGCAGATCATGATCATCACCGGCCTGACCGGCGCGTTCGTGGCCAACTACGTCCTGGCCCACACCGCCGGCAGCTCGACCGCGCCGTTCTGGCTGGGCCTGCCCGCCTGGCGCTGGATGTTCTGGATGCAGACCATCCCCGCCGCGATCTTCTTCTTCGCCCTGCTGACCATCCCGGAAAGCCCGCGCTATCTGGTGGCCAAGGGCAAGGAGGCCGAGGCCGACAAGATCCTCTCGCGCCTGTTCGGCGAAGGCCAGGGCGCCAAGAAGGTGGCCGAGATCCGCGCCTCGCTGAGCGCCGACCACAAGCCCAAGTTCTCCGACCTGCTGGACCCCGCCACCCGCAAGGTCCGGGCGATCCTCTGGGCCGGCCTGGTCCTGGCCGTCTTCCAGCAACTGGTCGGCATCAACATCGTCTTCTACTACGGCTCGGTGCTGTGGCAGTCGGTCGGCTTCACCGAGGACGACAGCCTGAAGATCAACATCCTGTCGGGAACCCTGTCGATCGTGGCCTGTCTGGCCGCCATCGCCCTGATCGACAAGATCGGCCGCAAGCCGCTGCTGCTGATCGGCTCGGCCGGCATGGCCGTGACCCTGGGCGTCCTCACCTGGTGCTTCTCGACCGCCACCACGGTGAACGGCGCGCTGCACCTGGCCGACACCGTCGGCCTGACCGCCCTGGTCGCCGCCAACGCCTATGTGGTGTTCTTCAACCTCAGCTGGGGCCCCGTGATGTGGGTCATGCTGGGCGAGATGTTCCCCAACCAGATGCGCGGCTCGGCCCTGGCCGTCGCCGGCTTCGCCCAGTGGATCGCCAACTTCGCCATCTCGGTCAGCTTCCCGTCGATGGCGGCCAAGAGCCTGCCGATGACCTATGGCTTCTACGCGCTCAGCGCCGTGGTCTCGTTCTTCCTGGTTCAGAAACTGATCAAGGAGACGCGGGGCACCGAGCTGGAAGACATGCAGGGTTAGGGTGACGACAGGCAGATCCTCCCCCTTTGGGGGAGGTGGCCCGGAGGGCCGGAGGGGGCGGCGCGGCGTTGATCCAGACAGCGCCAAGCTAACTCCCGCCGGCGCCGCCCCCTCAGTCGCTCCGCGACAGCTCCCCCAGAGGGGGAGCATCTACAGGACCAAACGCCCGGGAGCCCCGCTCCCGGGCGTTTTCTTGTGCGGTCCGGCCTTTCCCAACGCCGCGCCGGTGACAGCGTTGTCCCGCGAAAATCACGATGACACCGGTGGACAACGCCAAATCATTGTCGCTAAGTGACCGGTAACACCGCCAGCGCGACCCGAGTTCGCGCGGCCAGTAACCTGGGAAGGGAACGAGTATGGTTCAGATCAGCCGCCGGGGAGCCCTGGGCTCTCTCCTGACCGGCGCGGCCGTCGCCGCCGTTCCCGCCGCCGCCGAAGCCCAGCCCGGCGCCCTGCCCGTCCGCGCCGCCTCTTCACCCTGGGCCAAGGGCGTCGAGGGCCAGCGCAAGGCCGACCTGGGCGACGGGACCTTCCTCAACCCCATCCTGGCCGGCGACCATCCCGACCCGTCGATCCTGAAGGACGGCGACGACTACTACATGACCCACTCGTCGTTCGACGCCTATCCGGGCCTGCTGATCTGGCACAGCAAGGACCTGGTGAACTGGGCGCCGGTCGTGGCGTCGCTGAAGACCAATGTCGGCTCGATCTGGGCGCCCGAGCTCTGCAAGCACAACGGCCGCTACTACATCTTCCTCCCGGCCAAGCACCCCGCCGGCAACACCAGCTATGTGATCTGGGCCGACCGGATCGAGGGGCCGTGGTCCGAGCCGATCGACCTGAAACTGCCGCGCTATATCGATCCCGGCCATGTGGTCGACGAGCACGGCGTGCGCTGGCTGTTCCTGTCGGGCGGCGACCGCATCCAGCTGGCCCCCGATGGCCTCTCGACCGTCGGCGCGCCCGAGCACGTCTATAATCCCTGGCACTATCCAGAAGACTGGGACGTCGAAGGCTTCTCGCCCGAGGGCCCCAAGGTGATGAAGAAGGGCGACTACTACTATCTGGTCACCGCCGTGGGCGGCACCGCCGGCCCGCCGACCGGCCACATGGTGATCGTCGCCCGCGCCAAGTCGCTGGCCGGTCCGTGGGAAGACGATCCCCACAACCCCGTCGTGCGCACCACCGACAATTCCGAGACGTGGTGGTCGCGCGGCCACGCCACCCTGGTCGAGGGCCCGGCCGGCGACTGGTGGACCGTCTATCACGGCTATGAAAACGGCTTCTACACCCTGGGCCGCCAGACCCTGCTGGCTCCGGTGACCTGGACCAAGGACGGCTGGTTCACGGTCGGTGGCGGCGACCTGGCCAAGCCTCTGCCCAAGCCGAAAGGCGGCAAGGCCGTACCGCACGGCATGGCGCTGTCGGACGACTTCTCCACCGACAAGTACGGCGTGCAGTGGAACTTCTTCGACCCCAAGCCGGGCGAGCACGACCGCATGACGCGCGAGAACGGCGTCCTGACCCTGAAGGGCGCCGGCGAAGCCCCGTCGACCGGCGCGCCGCTGATCTTCGTCAATGGCGACCAGGCCTATGAGATCGAGTGCGAGATCGAGGTCGATCCCGACACCCGCGCCGGGCTGATCCTGTTTTATGACCGCCAGCTCTATTGCGGCCTGGGGTTCGACCAGAAGAACTTCGTCACCCACCAGTACGGCATCGAGCGCGGCCGCCCGGCCAATCCGCATGGGGCCAAGATGCTGCTGCGCCTGCGCAACGACCGCCACATCGTCGCCTTCCACACCAGCGGTGACGGCGGAGCGACCTGGAAGCGTTTCGACCGGGGCATGGAGGTCAGCGGCTACCACCACAATGTGCGCGGCGGGTTCCTGATGCTGAAGCCGGGACTTTACGCGGCCGGCAAGGGCTCGGCGCGGTTCCGGAACTTCAGGTACCGGGCGCTGGTCTAGGCGTCGTCGCCGGCCTCGATCAAGCCGCGCATGTGGTCGAGGGCGTCCGGCTCTCCGCCCGCGACGCGGGTGAAGGCCTGGGCCAGTTCCTCGGTCGCGTCGGCCAGATTGTATTTGCCGTCACTGAACCGCAGCAGGACGCTCTCGATGAAGCGGTCGAGCAGGATACGATCGTCGCCGGTGAAGTTGGTGCGCATGAGACCACGCTACCCCCGGTGACGGGCAAGCGCCATGCCCCACACCCTCGCGAACAACAAAAAAGGGCGGGTCCGAAGACCCGCCCTTTTCCGTACCGGAACCGCTTGTGTCTAGCGGAACAGGCTCAGGATCGACGACGAAGACTGGTTGGCGATCGACAGCGCCTGCACACCCAGCTGTTGCTTGGTTTGCAGCGACTGCAGCTTGGCGCTTTCCTTGGCCAGGTCGGCGTCAACCAGGTTACCCACGCCGGCGTCGAGGCTGTCTTGCAGCTTGCCGACGAAGGTGAGGTGGGTGTCCAGGCCAACCGAGCTGGTGCCCAGCGAGGCCAGCTTGTTGGTCGCCGTGCCCAGGGCCGTGGTCACCGTGGCGATCATGGTCTTGGCCGTGGCGGCGTCGGTGAAGCTCGAGGTGGTCGACAGACCGAGGCCGGCCAGCGTCAGGGTCTTGCCGGCGACGGTGAAGCCCGAGCCGTCCGAGTTGGCCAGGAAGGTCAGCTTGGTGGTCGAGCCGTCGGCGATGCTGACGCCATTGAACTGGGCGTTCGTGGCGGCCTTGGTCACCTGATCGCGCAGGGATTCAAAGTCGGCCTTCAGAGCGTTGAACGACGAGGTGTTGAGCGAGGTGTCGGAAGCGGCCAGGGCCTTTTCCTTCATCTTGCCCAGCAGGTCGGTGATCGTGTCGCCGGCGGCCAGGGCCACGTCGATGGTCGACTGACCGCGTTGCAGCGAGTCCTTCACCGAATTGATCGACGACGCCATCGCTGACTGGTTCTTGGCGGTCGCCCAGATCGCGCCGTTGTCCTTGGCGCTGCCCACCTTCTTGCCGGTGTTGATGCGCTGCTGAACGGTCGCCAGGTCGGCGTTCGTGGTGTTCAGGTTTTGCAGCGCGATCATCGCGCCGCTGTTCGTGTTGATGCTGTTCAGCGCCATAACGAAGATTTCCTATTCAAGGTTTTCCGACGTCATTTTGACTGCCGGTAGGCTTTTGCCTGGCTGCAGTTTCGATCCAGGCAATTTATTCCGAATGAAATAGGATGGTTAACGAGTGCAATATGGGTTTTATAATTTCAAAGTCCGAAAAGTTGAGCTGCAAACAACCTGACATACCCATAGAAATACTGAGATGAACTCTGCGACATTTACGCGCAAAGAGACTATATTTCGCGACAGATTGTCGCAGCGGGCGGTAACCATATCTACCCTTGGCCCTCTGGGACCACGCGCACACAAGGGCTAGTCGGGCGTCGCCGCCCGGATCGACTTCAGCGGAATTGTGTTCCAGGCTCCGCGCGCCGCAGTCCGGCGCTCCCTCGGAGATCTCGCGATGCGCCAAACGCCCGCCGATCACGCCAACAAGGTCGCCCAGGTGACCCTGGCGTTCTGGATCATGAAGATCTGCGCCACGACCGTGGGCGAAACCGGCGGCGACCTGCTGTCGATGACCCTCAACGTCGGCTACGCGGCCAGCTCGCTGATCCTGGTCGGGATCTTCGTGATCACCCTGATCGCCCAGCTCAGGGCCAGGACCTTCCACCCGTTCCTCTATTGGGCGGTGATCCTGTCGACCAGCACGGCCGGCACCACGATGTCGGACTACATGGACCGCTCGCTGGGCCTGGGATACGCGACCGGCTCGGCGATCCTGATCGCCATTCTGGTGACCGTGCTGCTGACCTGGCGCTTCACCCTGGGCTCGCTGAAGGTCGACCACATCAGCGACGCCCGGGTAGAGGCCTTCTACTGGACCGCCATACTGGCCTCCAACACCCTGGGCACGGCGCTGGGCGACTATCTGGCCGACAGTTCGGGCCTGGGCTATCTGACCAGCAACCTGCTGATCTCGGGCGGCATCGCCCTGACGATCCTGGGCTGGCGCTTCACGAAAATCTCGCGCACGGCCCTGTTCTGGGCCGCTTTCGTCCTGACCCGGCCGTTCGGCGCGACCATGGGCGACCTTCTGACCAAGACCCCGGCCAAGGGCGGACTGGGCTTTGGCACGATCGGCTCGACCGCCGTGCTGCTGGCCATACTGGTCACGCTGGTGGCGATCACCGCGTGGCGCGGACGTCGGAACCGCGCCGCGGCGGTCTAGCTCAGCAGGGCCCGCATCACCACGCGGATCACCTTGGTCAGGGCTTCGCGGTCCAGGTCCGGATCATTGACCGCGCGCATGATGATGCCGTCGAACACCAGGCCGATCACCGCGCCCCGCGCCTCGAACTCGGCGTCCGACCATTCGGGCTGGCGACTGCGCTGCAGCATGGACTGCGCCAGGGCCCGCTCCTGCTTGTCGGCCTCGCGGACGATGGCGGCGACCTTGGGATTGCGCGCGGCCTCGGCCAGCACCTCGAGCACCAGCGCCCCCCGCTTGGGATCGAAGCACTTCTCCACGCCGTCCGGAAGATGCGCCTCCAGGGCGTCAAGAAGGGCGCCCGGCTCGCGCTCCAGTTCGGCGAACTTCTCGCGCATCTCGGCCAGGTCCTGGGCGACGATGGCGGCGATGATCGCCTCCTTGTTCTCGAAGTAGCGATAGATCTGGCCGACGCTGAGGCCCGCCGCCTTGGCGATCTCGGCCATGCTGGCGCCGTGAAAGCCCGACTGACGCACGCGGTCGCAGGCCGCGTCGAGAATCTGCTGGCGGCGCGATTCCACCGACGGACGGCCGACTTGCGCCTCATCGGACATCGAAAATCTCGTTTCGCATTACATTTCCGTTAGGTCAGCCAAAAAGCGACGCGGTCGGTGTTGACTTGCGACAGCCTCGCACTTATGTCCAGCCTCGATTGAGAATGAACGTTCATTCTCAAATTGTTCATCATAAGGTCTTCGTCAAGGGCAATGGCCCGGCGATGGCGCCTTCCGACCAAAAAATCCGGGGTCTCATATGTTTTCTCACCGTTCGACGGCGACGGCCGTCGCACTCGCCGCCATTTCCCTGACCCTCGCCGCCTGCGGCCAGGGCAAGGGCGCCGCCGGGATGGCGGGCATGGGCGGCCCCTCGAACGTGGGGGTGATTGTCGCGAAGACCGAGCCCGTCAGCCTGACCACCGAACTGTCTGGCCGCACCTCGGCCTTTCTGATCTCGGAGGTGCGTCCGCAGGTCAGCGGCATCGTCAAGGCGCGCCTGTTCCAGGAAGGCGGCGTCGTCCGCGCCGGCCAGGCCCTGTACCAGATCGATCCCGCCACCTATCAGGCCTCTTACAACAGCGCCGCCGCCGGCCTGGCCCAGGCCCAGGCGACCTATACCGCCGCCAAGCTGAAGGCCGACCGCTACAAGGCCCTGGTCGAGACCGGCGCCGTCAGCCGCCAGGACAATGACGAGGCGCAGGCCGCCAGCCAGCAGGCCGCCGCCAACGTCGCCGCCCAGAAGGCCGCCATCGACACCGCCCGCATCAATCTGGGCTATACCAAGGTGCTGTCGCCGATCTCGGGCCGCATCGGCAAGAGCTCGGTGACCCCCGGCGCCCTGGTCACCGCCAGCCAGGCGACGGCCCTGGCCACGGTGCAGGACATGAGCCGGGTCTATGTCGACCTGACCCAGTCCTCGGCCGAACTTCTGAAGCTGCAGCACGACATGGCCAGCGGCCATCTGGGTCGCTCGGGCTCGGCCCAGGTGACCCTGAAGCTGGAGGACGGCTCGACCTATCCGATCGCCGGCAAGCTGGAATTCTCCGACGTCACGGTCGATCCGACCACGGGCTCGATCGGCCTGCGCGCCACCTTCGCCAATCCCAACGGCGTGCTGCTGCCCGGCATGTATGTGCGCGCGGTGCTCAGCGCCGGCACGGTCAGCGACGGCATGCTGATCCCGCAACCGGCCGTCAGCCGCGATCCCAAGGGCAACGCGACCGTGATGGTCGTCGGAGCCAAGGGACTGGCCGAGGCGCGCCCGATCACCGCCGCCCAGACGATCGGCGACAAGTGGCTGGTGACCAGCGGCCTGAAGCCCGGTGACCAGGTCATTGTCGAGGGCCTGCAACAGGTCCGTCCCGGCGCGCCCGTGAAGGCCGCCGTCATCACCGCCCAACGCTAAGGCCTGTCTGTCATGCTTTCCCGCTTCTTCATCGACAGGCCCATCTTCGCGTGGGTCGTCGCCATCGTCATCATGCTGGCCGGCGCGCTCGCCATCAGCAGCCTGCCGGTCGCGCAGTATCCCGACATCGCCCTGCCCCAGGTCGCGGTGTCGGCCAACTATCCCGGCGCCTCGGCCAAGACCGTCGAGGACAGCGTCACCCAGGTCATCGAGCAGAAGATGAAGGGCCTGGACGGCCTAGAATACATGTCGTCCACCAGCGACAGCTCGGGCGCGGCCTCGGTCACCCTGACCTTCAAGGCCGGGACCAACATCGACATCGCCCAGGTGCAGGTCCAGAACAAGCTGCAGACGGCCACCGCGCTGCTGCCCCAGGAAGTGCAGCAACAGGGCCTGACGGTCGCCAAGTCGGCCCGCAACTTCATGATGGTGGTGGGTCTGTTCTCGCATGACCCCAAGACCACCAACACCGACCTGGCCGACTATATCGCCAGCAACATCCAAGATCCGCTGAGCCGCGTCGACGGCGTGGGCGACGTCCAGCTGTTCGGCGCGCAATACGCCATGCGCATCTGGCTGGACCCCAACAAGCTGACCAGCTTCAGCCTGACTCCGGCCGACGTCGCGGCCGCGATCAAGGCCCAGAACGCCCAGGTCTCGGCCGGCCAGCTGGGCGGCTCGCCCGGCCTGCCCGGCACGGCCCTGAACGCCACCATCACCGCCCAGTCGCGCCTGCAGACCCCGGCCGAGTTCGAGGCGATCATCGTCAAGAACAGCCAGGGCGGCGCCGTCGTCCACCTGCGCGACGTGGCGCGCGTGGAACTGGGCGCCGAGAACTATGGCTCGATCGCCAAGTTCAACGGCAAGCCCGCCGCCGGCCTGGCCATCAAGCTGGCCCCCGGCGCCAACGCCCTCGACACCGCCGCCGCCGTCAAGGCGCGGATGACCCAGCTGCAGAAGACCTTCCCCGCCAGCTACGAATACGTGGTGCCCTACGACTCCACGCCCTTCGTGAAGCTGTCGATCGAGGAAGTGGTCAAGACCCTGATCGAGGCGATCATCCTGGTCTTCATCGTCATGTTCCTGTTCCTGCAGAACTGGCGCGCGACCCTGATCCCAACCATCGCCGTTCCCGTCGTTCTGCTGGGCACCTTCGGAATCCTGGCGGCCTTCGGATACTCGATCAACACCCTGACCATGTTCGGCCTGGTGCTGGCCATCGGCCTGCTGGTCGACGACGCCATCGTCGTGGTCGAGAACGTCGAGCGGGTGATGAGCGAAGAGGGCCTTTCGCCCCTCGAGGCCACCCGCAAGTCGATGGGCGAGATCACCGGCGCCCTGATCGGCATCGCGCTGGTCCTGTCGGCCGTGTTCGTGCCGATGGCCTTCTTCGGCGGCTCGCAGGGCGTGATCTATCGCCAGTTCTCGATCACCATCGTCTCGGCCATGGGCCTGTCGGTGATCGTGGCCCTGGTGCTGACCCCAGCCCTCTGCGCCACCATGCTCAAGCCCGTCGCCAAGGGCCACACCGCCGCCGACAAGGGCTTCTTCGGCTGGTTCAACCGCAGCTTCGCCGATCTGTCGGGCCGCTATCAGAACTCCGTGCGCGGCATCCTGGGCAAGAGCGTGCGCTGGATGGCCATCTACGGCGCCATCATCCTGGTCATGGGCCTGCTGTTCGTCCGCCTGCCCAGCGCCTTCCTGCCGGAAGAAGACCAGGGGATCATGATCACCCTCGTCCAGCTGCCGCCCGGCGCCACCGAAGAGCGGACGCAAGGCGTGCTCGACAAGGTGCGCGCGCACTTCCTGGTCGACGAGAAGGACGCCGTGAAATCGGTCTTCACCGTCTCGGGCTTCAGCTTCAGCGGCGCGGGCCAGAACGCCGGCCTCGCCTTCGTCCGGCTCAAGGACTTCGACGAGCGCAAGGCCGCCAGGCTCAAGGCCCAGGCCGTCGCCGGCCGGGCCATGGGCGCCTTCTCGCAGATCCGCGACGCCATGGTCTTCGCGGTCGTACCCCCGGCCGTGCCGGAACTGGGCACGTCGTCGGGCTTCGACTTCCAGCTGCAGGATGTCGCCGGCGTGGGCCACGAAACCCTGACCGCCGCCCGCAACCAGATGCTGGGCATGGCCGCGCAGAATCCGAGCCTGGCGGGCGTTCGCCCCAACGGTCAGGACGACACGCCGCAACTGAAGATCGACATCGACCAGGCCAAGGCCGGGGCGATGGGCCTGACCACGGCCGACATCAACGCCGCGCTCAGCACGGCGTGGGGCGGTTCCTACGTCAACGACTTCATCGATCGCGGCCGGATCAAGAAGGTCTACATGCAGGCCGACGCGCCGTTCCGCATGCGGCCGGAAGACCTGAACCGCTGGTACGTCCGCAACGCCACGGGCCAGATGGTCCCGTTCTCGGCCTTCGCCACCACCCACTGGGTGTACGGCTCGCCGCGTCTGGAGCGCTATAACGGCCTGTCGTCGATGAACATCCAGGGCGCTCCCGCGCCGGGCAAGAGCTCGGGCGAGGCCATGGACGCCATGGAGAAGATGGCGGCCCAGCTGCCCCCGGGCATCGGCTTCGAATGGACCGGCCTGTCGGCCCAGGAACGGGAATCCGGCAACCAGGCTCCCGCCCTGTACGCCATCTCCATCCTGGTGGTGTTCCTGCTGCTGGCGGCCCTCTACGAGAGCTGGTCGATCCCGCTGTCGGTGATCATGGTCATTCCGCTGGGCGTCGTGGGAGCCCTGCTGGCCACCACCCTGCGCGGCCTGTCCAACGACATCTACTTCCAGGTGGGCCTGCTGACGACCATGGGCCTGGCCGCCAAGAACGCCATCCTGATCGTCGAATTCGCCAAGGACCTGCACGAGAAGGGCCTGGGCCTGGTCGAGGCCACGCTGGAGGCCGTGCGCATCCGACTGCGGCCGATCATCATGACCTCGCTGGCCTTCATCTTCGGCGTTCTGCCGCTGGCGATCTCCAACGGGGCGGGCTCGGGCAGCCAGCACGCCATCGGCACCGGCGTGATCGGCGGCATGATCTCGGCGACCCTGCTGGCGATCTTCTTCGTCCCGCTGTTCTTCGTGATCGTCGAGAAGGTCTTCAAACCCAAGCACAAGCGGGCCGATGAGACGCCCGCCATCCCGGCCGAGGGCCACTGACATGACGTTGCTTCGTAACCTGACCCTGAGCCTGCTGGCGGCCACCTCGCTAACCGCCTGCACCCTGGCCCCGACCACGGTCCGTCCGACCCTGCCCGTCGCCCAGACCTGGCCGACGGCGGAGCCCGCGGGCTCAACGACCGCCGCCGACCTGGCCTGGAAGGAGGTCTTCATCGACCCCCGCCTGGCCGGGACCATCGATCTGGCCCTGAAGGAGAACCGCGACCTGCGCGTGGCGCTCCTCAACATCGAGAAGGCCCGCGCCCAGTACGGCGTGCAGCGCGCCGCCCTGCTGCCGGGGATCAACGCCGGCGTCTCGGGCAGCAAGGCGCGCACGCCGGCCTCGGTCAGCCAGACCGGTTCGGCGATCGAGACCGAGCAGTACAGCGCCAGTGTCGGCTTCACCGGCTATGAGCTGGACCTGTTCGGCCGCGTCCGCAGCCTCAATCAGGCGGCGCTGCAGAACTGGCTGGCGGTGCGGGAAAACAGCCGCACGGCCCAGATCAGCCTGATCTCGGAAGTGGCGGGAAGCTGGCTGACCCTGGCCGCCGACGAGGACCTGCTGGCCCTGGCCCGCGACACCCTGGCCGCCCGCGACCAGTCGCTGAAGCTGACCCAGAGCCGGGTCGACGCCGGCGCGGCCTCGACCCTGGACCTGCGCCAGGCCCAGACCCTGGCCGAACAGGCCCGGGCCGACGTCGCCGCCTATGTGGCCCAGGTGGCCCAGGACAGGAACGCCCTGCGCCTGGTGGTCGGCGCCGATGTGCCGGCCGATCTGTTGCCGGCCGGCGGCCTGGTCACCGCCCAGATCATGCCCGACCTGCCGGCCGGCGTGGTGTCCGACGTCCTGACCCGTCGTCCCGACGTGCTGGCCGCCGAGCACCAGCTGGTCGCCGCCAACGCCAATATCGGCGCGGCCCGGGCGGCCTTCTTCCCGCGCATCGCCCTGACAGGCTCCACCGGCTCGGCCAGCGGCGAGCTGGGCGATCTGTTCAAGAGCGGCTCTGGCGCCTGGAGCTTCGCCCCCAGCATCACCCTGCCGATCTTCGCGGGCGGGGCCAACAAGGCCGGGCTCGACAGCGCCAAGGCCAGCCAGGGCATCGCCGTCGCCAGCTACGAGAAGGCCGTGCAGACGGCGTTCCGCGAAGTGGCCGACGCCTTGGCCGTGCGCGACACGATCGCCGACCGCGTGGGGGCCCAGGAACGCCTGGTCGCCGCCGCCAGCGACAGCCAGCGCCTGGCCAAGCAGCGCAAGGACGCGGGCATCGACTCCAGCCTCACCCTTCTGGACGCGCAGCGCACGCTGTACGGCGCCCAGCAGGGCTTGATCGCGGCGCGGCTGGTCCGGGCGACCAACCTCGTCACCCTCTACAAGGTCCTCGGCGGCGGCGCGCCCGCCGCCTGACGGACCTTACCCCTCCCCCGGCGACGGTCGGGGGCGGTTCGCGGCGTCACACCCCCCCGACGTCCGCGAACCCGAAGAGGCGCGCCCCCTCCCCCAATCCGGGGCGCGCCTCTTCCCCCAATTCTCGACTGTGTCAGAAACGGCGCCGCACAGGCGGCGTGAGCCAGCGCCCGGCCTACTTGACCCGCTTCCACACCGAGATCGGCACAACGCCGTCCGACGTGGCCGGGACCCGATAGCTCAGCTCATCGCCAACCAGTTCGAACCGCCGCTTCTGCTCGGTTCCTTCCCAATTGGGATAGGAGGCGCTGTCGATCCGGAAGGTCAGGATGTGCGCCGCCGCGTCCATCGACACCGTCCCAAAATGCGTGCTCGAGCCCAGCACCGCGCTCTCGTATTCGGCGGGCGCGCCCTTGCGCTTGTCACCAAGGGCGAACCGCGGGCGCTCGGACTTGAAGATCTGCAGACTGTAGCGACCGGCAGCGTCGATCATCAGCCGCCCCTTGGGCGCCTCGCCATAGCCGTGGGTGCGCGATCCATCGGGATGCAGGTCGTCGGCGGCCGTCAGGGTCCAGGTTCCGACGAGCGACGGCTCGCGCGCGCTGGCGGCTGTCGAAGTCAGCAGGACGGCAAAAAGCGTCGTCGCGACGGTGGGAATCCGCATCGCATGCTCCATATGTAACTTATTTAAAAGGTTACTTTGGCAAATGCCGCGAACATCGGTAACCTGTCAAGCCGGTGACCGACGGAGCGCAGATGGCGGAAGAGGTTCGCGACGGGTTCAAGTTTCGAGGCGGCAGCCTGGCCCTCGACCTGCCCGCCACCCTGTCTGGCCGGCTGAACGGAAATTTCCGTGAGGGGCTGGCGACGCCGGCGGATCTGGATCGCTGGCTGGTCGCCGCTGACCTGGCCCATCAGGCGCCGGGATCAACGGAGGCGGATCTTGCCGACGCCCGCTTGCTGCGCGAGGCGCTCTACGCCCTGGCCTTGGCCCGCGCCGAAGGTCGGCCGCTGGACGACGCCGATCGCGGCCAGCTCAACGCCTTCGCCGCCGAACCCTCGGCGCCGCCGTGGCTGGACGGCGAGGGCCGCCGGCGACTGTTCGGCGAGGTCCGGGCGCTTTTGGCGAGCGTGGCGCGCGAGGGGGTGGAGCTTCTGGGCGGCGACCATGCGGACCGTATCCGACAGTGCCAGGGTCCGCCTTGCGCTGTGCTGTTCGTGGATGGGTCGCGCAAGGGCGACCGGCGCTGGTGCTCAATGAGCGCCTGCGGAAACAAGGCCAAGGTCGCGGAATTTCGGCGACGGGGGAAACTCGCGGAAGGTTGAGCCCCCTACAGCGGCAACTGCACCGTGCTCTTGACCTCTTCCAGCACCGCATAGGTCCGCGTCTCGCGCACCCCGGGCATCTTGACCAGGATGTCGCCCAGGAAGCCGCGATAGGCTTCCATGTCGCGCACCCGGGCCTTGATCAGATAGTCGAAGCCGCCGGCCACCATGTGGCATTCCAGGATCTCGGGCGCGCGGCGCACGGCCTTGGCGAAATCCTCGAACACCTCGCCAGTGGTGCGCTCCAGCATGACCTCGACGAAGATCAGCAGGGCGCGATCGACCTTGGCCGGGTCCAGCAGGGCCGCGTAGCCGGTGATGTAGCCGCGCTCGCGCAAGCGCCGCACGCGGTCGAAGGTGGCGGCCGGCGACAGGTTGCACTGCTTGGCCAGCTCGGCGTTGGTGATGCGGCCATCGGCCTGCAGCACCCGCAAGAGCCGGCGATCGGTGTCATCAAGAGCGGAAGTGGCCATCAGCACCTTTCGTCGAAGATTGTTCGGAAAATAATTCCATAAAGCAAAGCACCTTCAGAGAAGACGCCGGTACACCATCGATCGTCCCACCGACGTTTCGCACCGCCATCCCCCCCGATGGCGCCCGGAGCGCGCAAGACCGCTTCCGCCTGAAGACGGAAGCATCCAGCGACGCCTTCCCCCCAGGGCGTCGCCGAGAGCGGAAGGGACGCGCGTCCTCCCCCCAAGTCGCGTCCCTTCCCACCCCTCTCTTTCCAAGCCATCCTGCCTGGGCCCACGCCCGCCGCGAACGCGGCCGCGCGGCTGGAGCAAAGAGAGCGAGATCGGCGAACACGCTGAATATCGTACGGCCAGATACGATCACAAACGAAGCACATTTGGCTAGATCGTACATATACCGATGATCACCATTTCACACCCAGGGCCCATCGCATGACCAACCATTGGGACAGCCTCGACGCCGGCAAGTATCGCGACGAAGCCGCCGTGATCGCCGACCTGCTGGCCGCCAACGCCCTCTCCAGCGAGGACCGCGCCGCCGTCCGCGCCGAGGCCGAGGCCCTGGTGCGCGGCGCCCGCCGCAGCGTCCGCAAGCAGGGCGTGGTCGAGAGCTTCCTGCAGGAGTTTTCCCTGGGCACCCGCGAGGGCCTGGCCCTGATGTGCCTGGCCGAGGCCCTGCTGCGCACCCCCGACGACGACACCCGCGACAAGCTGATCGCCGAGAAGATCGGCTCGGCTGACTGGGCGTCGCACTTGGGGGGCAGCGACAGCCTGTTCGTCAACGCCTCGACCTGGGGCCTGATGCTGACCGGCAAGATCGTCGAGCCCGACGACCAGGCCCAGAAGGACCTGCCCGGCTTCATCAAGAAGATCGCCGGCCGGCTGGGCGAGCCCGTCATCCGCGCCGCCGTCGGCCAGGCCATCCGCATCATGGGCGAGCAGTTCGTGCTGGGTCGCACCATCGAGGCGGCCATCAAGCGCGCCGCCCAGGACGGCGACATGTGCAGCTTCGACATGCTGGGCGAAGGCGCCCGCACCGCAGCCGACGCCGCGCGCTATGAAAAGTCGTATGCCGACGCCATCGAAACGGTCGGCAAGCTCTCGAACAACGCCGGCCCCGAAGCGGGCCACGGCGTGTCGGTCAAGCTGTCGGCCCTGTGCCCGCGCTATGAGGCCACGCAGGAAACCCGCGTCTGGGACGAGCTGTATCCCCGCATCCTGCGCCTGGCCCTGATCGCCGCCCGCTACAACATCAACTTCACCATCGACGCCGAAGAGGCCGACCGGCTGGCGCTGTCGCTGAAGCTGCTGGACCGCCTGTGCCGCGAGCCGGAGCTGGGCGACTGGACCGGCCTGGGTCTGGCCGTTCAGGCCTATCAGAAGCGCTGCCCCGACGTGATCGCCCGCCTGTCCGCCCTGTCGCGGGACACCGGCCGCCGCCTGATGGTCCGCTTGGTCAAGGGCGCCTATTGGGACAGCGAGATCAAGCGCGCCCAGGTCGCCGGCCGTCCGGACTATCCGGTCTATTCGACCAAGCCCGCGACGGACCTGTCCTATCTGGTCTGCGCCAAGGCCCTGATCGAGGCCGCGCCGCACCTCTACGCCCAGTTCGCCACCCACAACGCCCATACCCTGGCGGCCGTGGTGCGGATGTCCAAGAACGCCGGCGTCAAGATCGAGCACCAGCGCCTGCACGGCATGGGCGAGGCGCTGTATAAGGCCGCCGACGACCTCTATGACGGCATCACCCTGCGGGCCTACGCGCCGGTGGGCGGCCACGAGGACCTGCTGCCCTATCTGGTCCGCCGCCTGCTCGAGAACGGCGCCAACACCAGCTTCGTCCACGCCCTGCTGGACGAGCGCGTGCCAGTGGAAAAGGTGGTCGTCGACCCAATCGACGCCGTGGAAGCCCACCCCGACCGCCACGCCAAGATCCCCACGCCGATCAAGGTCTATGGCGAGCGCCGCCAGAACGCCGCCGGCATCGACCTGTCGGTCCGGGCCGAGCGCGAGCGCCTGGCGGACGCGGTCGCCGCGCTGGACGCCGTCACCCTGTCGGCCGGCCCGCTGCTGGGCGGCAAGCTCACCGCCGGCGGCCCGCCGATGCCGGTGGTCAGCCCGTCGGACCCGGGCCGCGTCGTCGGCGCGGTGTCCGAGGCCCAGCTTCCGCAGATCGACCAGGCCTTCAAGCTGGCCCGCGCCGCTCAACCGGCCTGGGACCAGGCCGGCGGCGCCGCGCGCGCCACGGTGCTGCGCGCCATGGCCGACGCCCTGGAAGTCAATATCGACCGCCTGATCGCCATCCTGTCGCGCGAAGCCGGCAAGACCCTGGGCGACGGGATCGCCGAGGTGCGCGAGGCCGTCGACTTCTGCCGCTACTACGCGGTGCTGGCCGAGGATCAGTTCGGCGCCGGCGAGGTGCTGAAAGGCCCGGTCGGCGAGACCAACACCCTGCGCCTGGCCGGGCGCGGCGTGTTCGTCTGCATCAGCCCGTGGAACTTCCCGCTGGCCATCTTCACCGGCCAGATCGCCGCCGCCCTGGCCGCCGGCAACGCCGTGCTGGCCAAGCCCGCCGAACAGACCCCGCTGATCGCCATGGAGGCGGTGAAGCTCTATCACGCCGCCGGCCTCGACCCGCGCCTGCTGGCCCTGCTGCCCGGCCGCGGCGAGACCGTCGGCGCGGTGCTGACCAGCCACGAGGGCCTCGACGGCGTAGCCTTCACCGGCGGCACCGACACCGCCTGGCGCATCAACCAGGTCCTTGCTCAACGCCAAGGGCCCATCACGCCCTTCATCGCCGAGACCGGCGGCCTCAACGGCATGTTCGTCGACACCACCGCCCAGCGCGAGCAGGTGATCGACGACGTCATCGTCTCGGCCTTCGGCTCGGCCGGCCAGCGCTGCTCGGCCCTGCGCCTGCTGTTCCTGCCGCACGACACCGCCGATCACATCATCGACGGCCTTAAGGGCGCGATGGACGCCCTGGTGCTGGGCGATCCGGCCCTGGCCGTCACCGATGTGGGCCCGGTGATCGACGCCGACGCCAAGGGCGCGCTGGACAAGCACCTGGAGCGCCTCAAGCGCGAGGCGAAAATCCTGCACGCCCTGGAGGCTCCCGCGGCCGGCACGTTCTTCGCCCCGGTCCTGGCCGAGATCCCCGGCGGCGACTTCCTGGAGCGCGAGGTGTTCGGCCCCGTGCTGCACGTGGTCCGCTACGCCCCCGAAGACCTGGAGCACGTCGCGCGCGCCCTGGCCGACCGTCGCTATGGCCTGACCCTGGGCATCCACTCGCGGATCGAGAGCTTCGCGGCCGACGTCCAGCGGCTGGTCCCGGCCGGCAACACCTATGTGAACCGCTCGATGACCGGCGCGGTCGTGGGCGTGCAGCCGTTCGGCGGCGAAGGCCTGTCGGGCACCGGCCCCAAGGCCGGCGGGCCCCACGCCCTGCTGCGCTACGCGGTCGAGCGGGCCCTGAGCATCAACATCACCGCCCAGGGCGGCGACCCGGCGCTGCTCAATCTCTGACCTTGACGCGATCGGCCATGAGCGAGACCCTTCGCCCATGGCCGACGGCTTCGACATTCACCTGGACGCGGAACAGGCCGCCAAGCTCAAGGCTCTGGCGGATCGCGCGGACATGTCGCCAGAAGCCTACGCTGTTCAGCTGATCAATCGCGAGATCGATCAGGCCGCATGGCCGTCGATCGATCCGGATCCCGCCATCGACGAAGCGATCGCCGACGCCGTTGAACGGGGTGATGAACCGACAGTCTCGCTGGACGATTTCCGCGCCCGACTTCGCCGTTTTGGAACAGGCGCCGATTGAGCTTCACCGTTTCGGTTTCGGCTCGGGCCCAGACGGACGTCCGCCGTCTCGACGTCCAGCTTTCCGCTCACAGTCCAAGAGCCGCTGCCCGTCTGGGTCTGCTCTTGGAAAATGCCTTGGACAGTCTGGTGGAAGCGCCGATGCGCGGACGCCTGGTCGGCCGGACAGCCCGCGAGATCAACATTCCATTCGGGCGGAGCGGCTACATCATCCGCTACCGCGTCAGCGGCCGGCGCGTGATCGTCACCCGAATCTGGCACGGCCTTGAAGATCGCGAGCCATGACCGGCCAGACCGACCTCGCCACCCTGCTCGCCTCAATGACCCCCGAGCTGACCCACGACGTCTGGGTGTTCGCCACCCTGCCGCCCGGCGCCACGATCCCGCCGGGCGTCACGCCGCTGATGACCTATGCCGAGGCCGAGGGCCTGACCCTGATCCTGCGCCAGGACGAGGCCCGGGCGGCGGGCCTGGCCTTCGTCTTCCCCAGCCGGCGGATCACGCTCAACATCCACTCGTCGCTGGAGGCGGTCGGCTTCCTGGCCGCCCTGCTGCCCGCGCTGGCGGTGGCGGGCATCGGGGTGAACCCGGTCTCGGCCTATTTCCATGACCACCTGTTCGTCCCGGCCGAACGGGCCGACGAGGCGCTGGTGCTGCTGCAGGCCATCGCGTCCGGCGCCCCTTAGGACAGGCTTCACAACCCCCGCGCGTATGACCTATGGTCGGAGAGGCCGGATCGGCCTGGGGGAGTGTTCGGCATCATGCGTTTCCTGCATTGCGCGGCGTTCGCCGCCGCCCTGCTCTTCCCCATCGTCGCACAGGCCCAGACCGCGCCGATCGCCGGAGACTGGTATGGCGCGATCCCCACCATGGGCGCGCCGATCCCCCTGATCATCCACATCAAGGCCGACGGCTCGGCGGCGCTGGACAGCCCCTCCCAGGGCGCCAAGGGCCTGCCGATGACGGCGAGCCTGAAGGACAAGGACGTCGCCCTGGCCCTGATCGTGGCGCCGGCCCGCTTCGAGGGCGTGCTGTCGGCCGACGGCAAGGCCGTCGCCGGCAAGTGGCTGCAATCGGGCGCCACCTTCGCCGTCACCCTGACCAGGGACGCCCCCGCCCCGGCGACGCCCTCCAAGCTGAACCGCCCGCAGGAGCCCAAGCCGCCCTTCCCCTATCGCGCCGAAGAGGTGGCCTACGTCAATCCGGCCTCCAGCCTGAAGCTGGCCGGAACCCTGACCCTGCCGCCGGGCCCCGGGCCGTTTCCCGTCGCCCTGCTGATTACGGGCTCGGGCGCCCAGGACCGCGACGAGACGATCTTTGGCCACAAGCCGTTCCTGCTGATCGCCGACGCCCTGACCCGCAAGGGCGTGGCGGTGCTGCGCGTGGATGACCGGGGCGTGGGCGGCTCTGATCACGGCCGCGCGACCGACACCACGGCGGACTACGCCACCGACGTCGCGGCGGGCGTGGCCTTCCTGCGGGCCCGCAAGGACATCGACCCGGCCCGCATCGGCCTGATCGGCCACAGCGAGGGCGGCGCGATCGCGCCGATGATCGCGGCCAGGGATCCGAAGATCGCCTTCCTGGTGCTGATGGCCGCGCCGGGCGTGGACGGCAAGACCCTGCTGCTGGCCCAGGGCCGCGCCCTGGAGACCGCGATGGGCATGCCCGCCGACCAGGTGGACATGATGGAGCAGCGCCGCGCGGGCTGGTACGACGCAGTCCTGACCGAGCCGGACGACGCCAAGGCCAAGGCCAGGCTGGAAGCGATCATGGACCAGCAGGGCGCGCCCCCGGCCATACGGGACCAGATCCGCGATCTCGTCCGTCCCTGGTGGCGCTACACCCTCGCCTTCAAGCCCGCCGACTATCTGAAGTCGGTCAAGGCGCCGGTGCTGGCCATTGGCGGTTCCCGGGACCTGCAGGTTCCGGCCGCCGCCAACCTGACCGCCATCAAGGCCGCCCTGCCGCCGTCGACCGAGGCGACGATCCGCGAACTGCCAGACCTCAACCACCTGCTCCAGACCACCCATACCGGCCTGGTCAACGAGTATGGCCGCACGGAAGAGACCATGTCGCCGATCGCGCTGGCCCTGATCGTCGACTGGACCGTCGCCCACGCGACGCGGAAATGATCCCGGGCGGTTGTTAGCGCTACCCAAGCACGCCATTCTCGCTAACGGCGCGCCGGCAGAGCGCGCGACGGAGGACGCCATGACC
The DNA here is from genome assembly GCF_965279145.1 of Caulobacter sp. Taxonomy (NCBI): domain Bacteria; kingdom Pseudomonadati; phylum Pseudomonadota; class Alphaproteobacteria; order Caulobacterales; family Caulobacteraceae; genus Caulobacter; species Caulobacter sp. The sequence goes on along the minus strand of NZ_OZ257139.1, from coordinate 2,484,952 downwards.
CTTTCCCGCCGCGCCGTACTGGCCGCCCTGGCCGCCGCGCCCGCCCTGGCCACGCCCGCCGCCGCCTCCGCGCCGAAGGGCTTTGTCGCCGTCCGCGACGGCCGTCTGGTGCTGGACGGCAAGCCCTATCGCTTCGTCGGCGGCAACCTCTGGTACGGGGCCTGGCTGGGCTCGCCGGCCGCCTATGGCGATCGCGCGCGGCTGGGGCGCGAGCTGGACAAGCTCAAGAGCCTGGGCGTCACCAACCTGCGGATCCTCGGCTCGGGCGAGCGGTCGCCGGCCAAGGTGGCGCTGGACCCCACGTTTCGCGGGCCGGGCCAGGACTATAGCGCCGACCTGCTGACCGGTCTGGACGTGGTGCTGGCCGAGATGGGCAAGCGCGACATGAAGGCGGTGATCTACCTCAACAACTTCTGGGACTGGTCGGGCGGGATGCCGGCCTATCTGAACTGGACCGGCAACGGCGCCTGGTTCCAGCAGGGCGACCCGGCCCACCCGTGGCCGCTGTTCGCCGACTACTCGGCCCGCTTCTATGGCGACGACAAGGCCAACGCCCTGTTCCGCCACTATGTGAAGGCCCTGGTCGGCCGCGTCAGCACCGTCACCGGCAAGGCCTATCGCGACGACCCGGCGATCATGGCCTGGCAGTTGGCCAATGAGCCCCGGCCGGGCGGCTCCGAGGCCTTCGGGGTCGGGAACCTGCCCACCTATTACCGCTGGATCAGCGAGACGGCGGCCTACATCAAGACGCTGGACGCCAATCATCTGGTCTCGACCGGCAGCGAGGGCGCCATGGGCTGCCTGGAGCGCGAGGCCTGCGTGGTCGAGGCGCACAAGCCCGCCGCCATCGACTATGTCACCCTGCACGTCTGGCCCAACAACTGGGGCTGGATCGACCCCAAGAACCAGCCGGCCACCTATGCCACCGGCGAGGCCCGGTGCATCGACTATGTCACCCGCCACATCGCCCTGGCCAAGGGGCTGAACAAGCCGCTGGTGATCGAGGAGTTCGGCCTGATCCGCGACGACCGCGCCTTCGCCCCCGACGCTCCGGCCAGTCTGAAGGACCGCTTCTACAAGACGATCCATGGCCTGGCCCTGGCCGACATGAAGGCCGGCGGCCCCGTGGCCGGCACCAATTTCTGGGCCTGGAACGGCGAAGGCCGCGCCCAGCACCCCGACGCCTGGTTCGCCAAGGGCGACAAGAGCTATGTCGGCGATCCGCCGCAGGAGGAGCAGGGCCTGTTCGGCGTGTTCGACACCGACACCTCGACCCTGGCGGTGATCGCCGAACACGCGAAGGCAGTGGCGGCTTTGTAGAAATCCCTCTCCCGGAGGGAGAGGGCGGGGCCCGCGCGAAGCGTGGGAGGGTGAGGGGCTTAGGCCCTGGCCGTCCTGAGCGCGGCGAGAATCGCCTCACCCACACCGCCTGGATCGGTCATCACCAACTCGTTCTGAAAACGCAGCACCGTATAGCCGCAAGCCTCGATGACTTCGGTGCGCGCCATGTCCAGAATCTCGGCCTCTTCGGCCGCGTGAACGGGCCCATCCAGTTCGACGACCAGCCGCGCCTCGACACAGGCGAAGTGCGCGAAGTAGCGGTCGATCGGAACCTGTCTGCGGAACTTGAAGCCCTCCAAACGACGCCCGCGAACCAGCGCCCACAGCCGAGCCTCTGGCATGGTCTGGGTTTGCCGCAGGCGACGAGCGGTGGCGGTACGATCCATGGTCGCGATCGAAGATCGACGCCCTGCAAGTCGCAAGCAAAGTAACCGGGATTTCGCGGAAAGGTCCAAGCCCCTCACCCTCCCATGCTTCGCATGGGCCCCACCCTCTCCCTCCGGGAGAGGGATTCAAAATCCTTGTCCACCGGTGTCATTGCTTGTGATACCTCTTCCGCCAAGCTCGCCAGAAGCCGTCGGAGGACACCATGGACACCCGTAACGCCGTTGATCGCAGGGGCCTGCTGATCGCCGCCGGGGCCTTGGCCCTGACGCCCGGCGCGGGGTTCGCCGCCGATCTCAAGCGCTCGCCCGTCGTGGCCACCACCGCCGGCAAGGTGCGCGGAGCCAGCGCTGACGGGGTCCATGTCTTCAAGGGCCTGCGCTATGGGGCCGACACCGGCGGCGCGCGGCGGTTCATGCCGCCCGTCAAGCCGCAGCCCTGGACCGACGTGAGGGACGCCCTGGCCTATGGCGCGGCGTCGATGCAGACCGGCAAGGGCGAAGAAGGCGAGACGCTGTCGGAAGACTGTCTGTTCCTCAATGTCTGGACGCCGGCGAAAGCGGGCAAGGCCGGGCTTTCGGACGGCGGCAAGCGGCCGGTGATGGTCTACATCCACGGCGGCGCCTATAATGGCGGCTCGGGGGGCAGCCCCTGGTACGACGGGACCAGGCTGGCCAGGCGCGGCGACGTCGTCGTGGTGACCGTCAACCACCGCCTCAACGCCTTCGGCTATCTCTACCTCGCCCGCCTGTTCAACGATCCCAGCGTCGCCGACAGCGGCAATGTCGGCCAGATGGACCTGGTCCTGGCCCTGCGCTGGGTGCGCGACAACATCGCGGCCTTCGGCGGCGATCCGGACCGGGTGATGCTGTTTGGACAGTCGGGCGGCGGCGCCAAGATCGCCACCCTGATGGCCATGCCGTCGGCCAAGGGCCTGTTCCATCGCGCCGCCACGATGAGCGGCCAGCAGGTCACCGCCGGCGGCCCGTTCAACGCCACAAAACGGGCGCAGCTGTTCCTCGACAAGCTGGGGATCAAGGATCTGGACGCCCTGCGCGCCCTGCCCGCCGACCAGATGCTGAACGGCCTGAAGGCGGTCGATCCGATCGCCGGAACCGGCGGAGTCTATATGGGCCCGGTGCTGGACGAGCGCTCCCTGACCCGCCACCCGTTCTTCCCCGACGCCGCGCCCGAGGGCCTGAGCGTACCGATGATGTGCGGCAACACCCATGACGAGACGCGCGGCTTTGTGGGCTGGGACCTCAAGGTCTTCGAGATGACCTGGGAGCAGGTGGTCGCCAAACTGCCCGGCCAGTTCAACGCCCGCATCGACATCGATCCCGAGACCGTCGTCGCCGCCTATCGCCGGATCTATCCGCACTATTCGCCGTCCGACGTCTATTTCGCCGCCAGCACGGCCGGCCGGTCGTGGAAGGCCGCGATCATCCAGGCCGAGGAGCGGGCGAAGGCCGGCGCGCCGGCCTATGTCTATCAGGTGGACTGGAAGTCGCCCAAGGACGGCGGCGTCTGGGGCGCGCCGCACACCATCGACATCGGTCTGGTGTTCGGCACGCTGGACGCCAGGGGCTCGATCGTCGGGACGGGTCCCGACAGCGTCGCCATGTCGAACGCCATGAGCGACGCCTTCATCGCCTTCGCCCATACGGGCAATCCCAACTGCGCCGCGATCCCGGCCTGGGAGCCCTACACCCTGCCCCGCCGCCAGACGATGGTGTTCAACACCCCCGCTTCGGCCATGGCGGATGATCCGCGCGGGGCGGAACGGGAGCTGTTCAACAAGGTCCCGTTCACCCAGTTCGGAACCTAGGCGGCGGCCTCTTCCTCGTCCTCGTCGTCCTCATCTTCCGGATCGGAGATCAGGGCGGCGTCGCGCAGGGCTTCGGCCTGGTCGGCGACCTCGGCGATGATGTCGTCATCGACGCCGCGCGCCTCGAGGGCGGCGGCCAGGTGGCCGATGATCAGGTCCAGTTCGTCGTCGCCCAGACCCAGTTCGAGCAGCCACGCCAGGGCCGGCTCGACATCGTCATGTCCGTCGGCGCGACCGGCGTCCAGCGCCACCGAGACGAAGGCGCGGCCCCCGGCGGAAATCGCCGGACCATACACATCGGCCAGGCGGTCGTCGGCCTGGGCGCGCAGGAAGAAGTCGTCGATCACGGCCCGGGCCGCGGTCTCGCCGCCGATACGTTCATAGGGTGTCATGGAGATTCCTCGACGAAGCCAAGTGGAAGCCAACGCGAACTTGGAACCGAACAGGCAAACGCTAACACGCCCCTCCGGCGGGAGCGTGATGAGGCCATGACATTCTGATCTTGTTTTCGTGAACCGGTCCTCTCCCCGCGGGGAGAGGATCAGGGCCGCCTACTTCGCCGCGTCCATCAGGCCGGCGAAGCAAGCCTGGAAGCCCTACACCCTAACCCGCCGACAGACGGTGGTGGTCAACACCCCGGCCTCAAAATGCAGGACGATCCGCAGGGGCAGAGTGGGAGTTCTTCAACCGCGTGCCGTTCACACCGTTCGAGAATTAGGGGACTAGTTTTCCAACCGATTGACCAAGCTTCTCAGGCAGCGAATTGCTCGGTCCAACGAAGAATTTGGGATCAAAGCCGAAGCGATTTCCGGCCGCCAATGCTTGATGACGAAATCAGTCATAAACGCAGAAAACTCTGGCCCCTCAGACGCACCCGAACTGACTGAAGGCACCATTGCAAGCCGGATATCTTTTGACTTTGAGTTCGCGGCCAAATCGACGACGGCGCGCTTAGCATCTAAAATAGATTCCGGATCGTTTGGCAGTCGAGCCAGAGGAACCTTCAAAAAATGAGACATCGCAGCTCGATCTGCCAGAAGCCAAGATTCTATTTGTCGAACAGCTATTCTCAAGCAGAGAAATTGCGGCGTTTCAGCAGAGAGCCTGCGGGCTAGAAGCGGGGCGCAAATCTCATCACGGTCAAGATCTCGGATGATTAGCCACGGAAGATGGTGCGATGACTGCACATACTTCGCTATTACCGGATCAAGCTTGCTTTTTCCACCGGCCACTCTTTTGAGGCCGGGAATTCCACCGCAAAATTCAATGATGCGGGCTGCGACAATCGCATCAAGCTCACCTTCTGTCGCGTAATTTATCTCAGGCACTGATGACATCGAACAGCGACAGCTGCTCAATTCCCTGCGGCTTCGCAAGCGGCATTACAGCTTCACCGACGGTCAGCCCAGAAGCAACTAGTTGTCGAACTCTCTCGTTATCATCGGCAGTTTCGATTTTTGTTCCATTGTCACCAGGTATTAAACGATGAACTTCTTTCAATCCAATGCCAGAGCCGCCCGTAATAGCTTCTGAGTGGGTGGTAATGAGCACCTGCCTACCAGAATGACGTTGCATACGAGCAATCATTGCCGGGAGCTGCAAAGCTACCTCTTGATGTAATGACAATTCAGGCTCTTCCAGTAAAAGAGGCCCCGCAGGTTCTGCCACAGACCAGAGAAATCCGATCAACCTCAAGGTTCCATCGGAAAAAACTTCTTCTGTTTGAAACGAAGGGTTTGGACGCCAATGCTTGAATCCGGCCGATAGGTGCGGCCTCCCCTCCCCGTCATGGTCTAACTTTAGTTCTACAAAGCGAGGAACTGCAATTTTAAGCGCCTCACCAATCCGACGCAGGCGTGAGTCTCGGGTTCTTTTAGGTGTTTCATTGATCCGACGAAGTAGGTCTCCGCCAAATGGATCATCGCCGCGCTCAAGTGATCGCCTAGGATCGCGTACAATCTGAGGAACAACATGAAGATAGCGGATCGAGTCAAAAAATACCGCTAACTCTCTAAAATCCTTATTTGAAGAAACCTGCTGTATCAAAGTCTGACTAAAACGAAGTCCATCCTTGTCACTCCCCCGCTTTAGAGATGAAACTAGGACGCCGAGGCGATAAATTTCCTCGTCATAGACTGATACAAAGTCCTCCTTACCAAATCTAGTAAAATTTATCCTGTAAGACCATAGCTTTGGCTGCTCATCTGTACCGACGTCAGCTTCAATTTGAACCTCAGTTCGAGACCCGCGAGCCTCCAGGCATCGCAACGAGACTATCCCACCGCGATCAGCGACAGCCGCACTCAGGCCGCCGCCCACTGGTTTGACGAGATCTCGAAGGAATCGAATGGCGTCTAGGAGATTTGACTTCCCAGCAGCATTAGGACCAACAAAGAAGGCGCGCTGCGAAAGATAGACTTCCGCTTCCCGGAAATTTCGCCAGTTCCTGACCTTCAGGCGTGTAAGGCGGAGACCAGCAGTCTTCGATCGATTGGTAGCCATAGAAGCGTGTTTAGCATCACGCTTCGCATAAGCCTACTTCGCCGCGTCCATCAGGCCGGCGAAGCGCTCGAACAGATAGAGGCTGTCGGTCGGGCCGGGCGAGGCTTCCGGGTGGTGCTGCACGCTGAACACCGGCTTGCCCTCAAGCGCGATGCCGGCGTTGGTGCCGTCGAACAGCGAGACGTGCGTCTCGGTGACCGGGGCCGGCAGGGTGGCGCTGTCCACCGTGAAGCCGTGGTTCATCGAGACGATCTCGACCTTGCCCGTGGTCAGGTCCTTGACCGGGTGATTGGCCCCGTGGTGGCCCTGCTCCATCTTCACCGTCTTGGCGCCGAGCGCGAGGGCCAGCATCTGATGACCCAGGCAGATGCCGAACACCGGCTTGCCGCTGGCGACCAGTTTCTGGATCTCGGGCACCGCATATTCGCCCGTCGCGGCCGGGTCGCCCGGGCCGTTGGACAGCAGCACGCCGTCGGGATTGCGGGCCAGGATGTCCTCGGCCGAGGTGTTAGCCGGCACCACCGTGGCGCGGGCGCCGACATGGGCCAGGGCGCGCAGAATGTTGCGCTTGACGCCGTAGTCGAGGACCACGACCTCGTACTTGGGCTTGTCCAGCTTGGCGTAGCCTTCCGGCCACGACCACAGCCCCTCATCCCAGGTGAAGGTCTGGGTGGTCGAGGCGTCCTTGGCCAGGTCCAGGCCTTCCAGGCCGGGCCACGCCTTGGCCTTGGCGACCAGCGCGTCGAGGTCGAACACGCCGTCGGGGCTGTGGGCGATGACGCCGTGCGGCATGCCGGTTTCGCGGATCTTGCGGGTCAGGGCGCGGGTGTCGACGCCGGCCAGACCGACCATGCCGCGACGCTTCATCCAGCCGTCGAAATCGCTATTGGCGCGCCAGTTGGCCGGATCGGTCGGCACGTCGCGAAAGATCGCGCCGCGCGCGGCCGTCTCGGCGACGCCGGTGATCTGCTCGACATCCTCGGCGTTGGTTCCGACATTGCCGACATGCGGGAAAGTGAAGGCCACGATCTGGGCCATGTAGGACGGGTCGGTCAGGATTTCCTGATAGCCGGTCATGGCGGTGTTGAAGCACACCTCGCCGACCGCGTCGCCGACCGCGCCGCAGCCCACGCCTTGCAGGATCGTGCCATCGGCCAGGGCCAGGATTCCGGTAACGCCGGGGAGAAGGTCTTTGGACATCTCGGAAAGCGCCTCCAGAACGCATGTCTATTGTCGCAAAAAGGCGGGCCGGGTGTAACCCCGCCCCGCCCGTTCAGCGGACGATCTTCGCGCAAGACGGACTATGGGGGTCGCCCCTGCCCGCCGCGCAAACGGCGGCGTGTCTAGGGGGTGGCGACGGGGGGGTCAACCCCTTCGATCACGGGAGTCCGGGGTCGCCGCCACATTCCCGTGATCGGCGAACGAGTCCCCTCGCCGCGAGCCCCCTCAACCCCTTATGCTGCCTAGGCTTAAGCATAAGAACACGGGAGGACGGCCCATGCTCGAACTGCGTCCCAATTGTGAGTGCTGCGATCGCGACCTGCCGCCTTCCAGCGACCAGGCCCGCATCTGCACGTTCGAGTGCACCTTCTGCGCCGACTGCGCCGACCATCGATTCTTTGGATCCTGCCCCAACTGCGGCGGCGATCTGGTGGCCCGGCCCATCCGGCCGGAGGGCAAGCTGCACCGTTTCCCAGCCTCGATGCGGCGGATCGTCAAGGCCCACACGGCCTGCGCCGGCGTCCGCCCGCCGGAGCCCGGTCCTTCCTGGGCGACGCCCTGAACGCAAGATGATTAAGGTTCAGCATCCATTCATGAGAGCCCTGCGTTAACTCCTTCAAGTTTACAGTTTGAGCTTCAAGGAGCAGACCGATGGCCACCCTCAGCGCCCCGCGCATCACCCCCTCGAACGGCGCCAAGATGAGCCTGTTCGGTCTTGGTGAAGCGGCGCTGCGCCTGGTGCTGCTGGCCGCCCTGCCGATCACGGCCACGATCTTCGCGCTCCAGACATTCTAGGGTTAGCCCCCGAATCTATCTCCCCCTGAGAGCGGGCCTCAATCCAGATACAAGGTATCAAGGCTCCAGCCCTAAAGCCCCAGCACCAGCCGGCCGATGATGTCGCGCTGGATCTCGTTCGACCCGCCATAAATCGACGCCGCGCGGTTGTTCAGGTAGCGAGCCATCAGCACCAAGGCATACTCCGGCCCTACGACCATCAGGTTGGAGCCCGGCTCGCGGGCCGCCAACTGATGCACCGCCGCATAGTGGCCGGCCGCCTCGACCCCGATCTCGTCCAGCCGCTGCATCGCCTCCGTGCCCTGGATCTTCAGCATCGACGACACCGGCCCGGGATTGCCGCCGGTCGAGAGCGCCGACAGTACCCGGTGCTCGCCCATCTCGACGGCCTGAACCATCACCTGGGCCTCCGACAGCCGCCGCCGGAACAGGGGATCATCAATCAGGCGCGCGCCGTCCTGCGCCTCCAGCGCGGCGATCTCGGCCAGGCGGCTCAGCGACACCTTCAGCCCGGCCGCCGCCCCGCCGCCGCGTTCGAACTCCAGCAGGTACTTGGCCACCGTCCAGCCGTCGTTCTCGGCCCCGACCCGGCCCGACAGCGGCACGCGGACGTCGTCGAAGAACACCTGGTTGACCTCGTGCTCGCCAGCCAAGGTGATGATCGGCTCGACGCGGATACCTGGGGTCTTCATGTCGAGCAGCAGGAAGGTGATGCCCGCCTGCGGCTTGCCCTCCGCGCGGGTGCGGACCAGGCAGAACATGTGAGTGGCCCACTGGGCGTGGGTGGTCCAGATTTTCGAGCCATTCAGGACGTAGTCGTCGCCATCAGCGACCGCCTTCATCTGCAGCGACGCCAGGTCCGAACCGGAGCCCGGCTCCGAATAGCCCTGGCACCAGTAGTCCTCGCCCGACAGGATGCGTGGCAGCAGCAGCGCCTTCTGCTGCTCCGTGCCGAACCGCATGAGCACCGGCCCGACCATCTTCAGCCCCATGGGCGCGAGGTTGGGCGCGCCGGCCGCCGCGCACTCGGCGGCGAAGATGTAGCGGCGCACTTCGTTCCAGCCGGCGCCGCCATGCTCGACGGGCCAGGCCGGCGCCGCCCAGCCCTGGGCGTGCAGGATCCTCTGCCAGGCCAGACTGTGGCGCTTGTCGGTGAAGACGCTGGTCGCCCGCTGGCCCACCTGCCGCAGGTCGGGGGTCAGGGCCCGGTCCAGGAATGCGCGCACGTCGTCGCGGAAGCGCCGGTCCTCCGCGCCGAGGTCGAGGTTCACATCAGGCTCCGGAAAAAGGACGGCCGACGGACGCGCCGCCGGCCGAGTTACCGAGTGGGGTGGTCTAGAAGTTCAAGCGCAGCCGCAGGGCCACCGACCGGGGCCGCTCCGTGGTCGCGAAGTACGAGCCGGTCGCCAGCGGCACGTCATTGGCCGACTGGAAGGTCTGCTCGTCGGTCAGGTTGCGGCCCACCAGCTCGACCGACCAGTCCCGGCTCTCCGGCCCGAAGGCCACCAGCAGGTTGAGCTTGGTGGTCGCGTCCTGGATCGTATTGGGGTCCAGGTCCTGCGCGCCATAATACTGGCCGACATAGTTGGCCTGGCCGTCGAAGGTCAGGCGATAGGCCCCGATCGGCGCTGACAGCCGCGCGCCGAGGCTGGCGGTGACCTTCGGCGTGATCTGGTTGGTCCGGCCGGTCAGGTCGTTGACCCCCGCCGCCGAACAGGCCGCGCCGTTGGCGAAGCCGCCCGCCGCGATCTGGGCCACCGTGCAGCCGGCGTTCTTGTAGTCCGTGTACTGAAAGTCGATATAGCCGACGGCGGCGGTGAAGCTCAGCGCCTCGCTGGCCCGCCAGCGGCCGTCCAGCTCGACGCCCTTGGCCTTGGCGGCGGCGGCGTTGCCGACGACATAGCTGGTGCCGCCGGTGAACTGCGAGGTCTGGATGTCGTCATAGGTGACGTGGAAGACCGCCAGGTTCAGGTCGGCGCTGGACCCGAATTTCAGCTTGGCGCCCGCCTCGTACGAGGTGGCCTTCTCCGGCTTGTAAGCAATCTCCTTGAGCATCCGCGCCTGGTACTGGGAGGCCGTCTCGCCGGCCCGCGCCCCGCCCGTGCCGAAATAGGCGGCGTTGAAACCGCCGCCCAGGGTGCTGTGGGCCGCGCTCACATAGAGGCTGGCCTCCTCGCTGGGCTTCCAGCGCAGATTGGCCGACCACGAGACGTCGTCCTCCTTGCTGCTGGGCCGCAGGTCGTGGGGCGTGGCCTCAAGCACCGCATTGGCAAGCACCGCCAGCACCGGAGCCGGCAGGTCGGCGCCGGTCACCGCGTTGGTCAGGGTGATCAGCTGGTGGGCGTCCTTCTTCTCGGACGCATAGCGCAAGCCGCCGGTGGCCTCGAGCGTGTCGGAAAGCTCCCAGGTGGCCTGGCCGAACACGGCCCACAGCTTGCTCTCCTGGTCGAAGACGCCGAACCGGCTCAGCGGCGGGAACGGCACTCCCAGCGGCACGGTGTTGGCGAAGGTCCAGCCGTCATTGTCCAGCTGGGAGTGCTGCAAATAGATCCCCGCCAGCGGCCGCAGCTTGCCGACCTGTTTGAAGTTGATGCGGCTCTCCAGGCTGACCTGGCTGTAGTCCTCGATCTGCTTGACCTGCAGCACGTCCAGCGGCCCGAGGTCGGCGTCGAAGGCCCGGGTGAAGCCATAGGCCGACCAGGCGGCGATGGTGGTCCAGTCGCCGATGGTGGTGCGCATGTCGAGACGCCCCATCACCTCGTCGGAATCGCCCCTCATCAGATAGGCCGTACCCAAATCGAGGAAGGTCGAGCTGTTGCCCATGCGGGTGCGGCCGTTGATCGTTCCGTCCGAGCCAAGGCTGGTCAGCAGCGGCGCTAGCGCGCCCCCCAGCTTGATGATCTCGATCGGGCTGCCCTTGATGTCAAAATCGCCGTGGTCGTAGCGGGCGAAGAAGGTCGCGTTATCGGCCAGGTCGGCCTCGGCCAAGAGCCGCGCGCCCCAGTTGACGTAGCGGGGCTGGGCCTCGTCGTAATAGCTGTTGTCGACCCAGCCGTCGGACATCTTGTTGTACTGCACGGCGCCCCGCACGCGCAGCCTGTCGTTCACGGGCCCCGACAGGAAGCCGACCACCTCGGTCTCGCCCTGCTCGAACTCGCGGCTGATCGTGGCCGAGCCGTCGAACGCCGAGGTCGGCTTGGCCGAGCTGATGTTCAGGGCCCCGCCGACGGTGTTCTTGCCAAACAGCGTGCCCTGCGGGCCCCGCACAACTTCCAGCATCCCCATGTCGAGGAAGGCGAAGCGCGACTGCACGCCCCTGCCGCGATAGACGCCGTCGACGAAGGTGGCCACGGCCTGCTCGCCGGCCGCCTGAAGGTCGGAGTTGATGCCGCGCATGGCGATCACGTCCGAGATCGGGCTCTGCGACACGGTGAAGTTGGGGATGGTGCCGGTCAGGTCCTGGAACCGGGTCACCCCCTGGGCCGCGAGCGTCTCGCCGCGCACGGCGGTGATCGACAGCGGCACGTCGCGCAGGGTGACCGAGCTCTTGGTGGCGGTGACGATCACCTCTTCCAGCTGTTGTTGCTGGGCGAGGGCCTGGCCCCCGGTCGTTACGGCGGCCCAAACGGCGGCCGACGCCGCCCACAGCGAATGTTTCATCGTTCCCTCCCCGTCCGCCCTGTTTGGCGGCCCATGCGCCACCGCTTCATCGAGCGGCGTTCGATGTCAGGTTGCGCAAGGCGCGGGAGCGCAGCAAGCTAGCGGAAATGATAGGGGGAAGCGGCATGAGCGGGCTGGAGGGCGTCGAGGTTCTGGCGCGCGAGGTCGCCGCCCTGGGCGTCGAGACCGGCCTGCCCTTTATCGCCGCCAGCGCCGACATCGGTAGCCCCAAGCCCATGCTGGGCGTCGATGGCCGCCCCCTGGCCGAGAGCCTGTTCCGCTGGATCGATCCGGAGCTGCAATACTGGCGCGACAGCGGCTTCGCCCTGCGCGCCCCGTTCGTGTTCGCCACCCGTTTCACCGCCGAGCCGTTCTATTTCCAGAACGGTCAGCTGGCGACATGGCGCGACGCGGCCTGGACCAGGACCCTGGGCGCCATCGAGCAGGCGGACAGCTTCGGCGTCGGCGCGGCCATCATCGCCCCGGCCTATCTGCCGCGCGGGGTGATCGGGGCCGTGGTCTGGGCCACGCCCGACGCGGCGACCGACGTACGCTCGATCTTCACGGCCCGGGCCGGTCAGTTCCACGCCCTGGCCCTGAAGCTGACCGGCGCCTACCAGGACCTCGACCTGAAGTCGGCGGGCGAGCAGGCCCGCCTGACCCGGCGCGAGATCCAGTGCCTGAAATGGGCCGCGGCGGGCAAGACCGACGGCGAGATCGGCTCGATCGTCCACATCGCCACCCCGACCGTACGCTTCCACATCGTCAACGCGGCCGGCAAGCTGGGTGTCGCGGGCCGCTCGCAGGCCGTGCACCGCGCCGCGACCCTGGGCTATATCGGCGCGGTCCCCGCCGCCTGACGTGGCGCCAGTTGATGGATCGCCCGGATGTCGTAAGGACGATGGGTAAACGCCAGCCGACAGAAAAGCCATGACCACCATCACCACCGTCGGCGTCGACGCCGATGACACCCTCTGGCACTGCGAGAGCCTGTTTCGCCTGACCCACCAGCGGTTCGTCGACCTGCTGTCCGAGCACGGCGACCAGGACCGTATCGAGGCCCAGCTGGCGGCCACCGAGAAGCGCAATCTTCGGGTCTATGGTTACGGCGCCAAGGGCTTCACCCTGTCGATGATCGAGACCGCGCTGGACCTGACCGACGGCGCGGTCGACACCCGCGTGATCCGCGAGATCCTGGCCGTGGGCCGCGAGATGCTGACCGAGCCGATCGAGCCCCTGCCCGGCGTCGAGCACGCCTTGGCGCAACTGTCCCTGCGCTATCGCCTGGTGCTGATCACCAAGGGCGACCTGCTGCACCAGGAACAGAAGCTGGCTTCTTCAGGCCTGGGCGACCTGTTCGCGGCCGTCGAGATCGTCTCGGAAAAGGACGCCGACACCTATCGCCGGGTCTTCGCCCGCCACGGCACGGGGGCCGAGCAGGCAGTGATGGCCGGCAACTCGATGCGGTCCGACATCCTGCCGGCGCTGGCGGCCGGATCGTGGGGCGCGCTGATCCCCTATCCGCTGGTCTGGGCCCACGAGGCGGCCGAGGCGCCGGTGGAGCACCCGCGCTATGCGGAGCTGGGGTCGATCAGCGAGCTGCCGGCCTGGGTGGATAGCCTCGGCGCAAGCTGAGACGCCAGCGGCTAGGGCTTCGTCCGCTTGCCAAGCCCCGCGATCCAGTCCCGCGCCGGGCGCTCGAACAGCACCAGCGACAGATAGGCCATCGGGATCAGCAGGATCACCCAGGCCAGCACCCACAGGCGCATGGCGTCGCCGTTCAGCTTCCACATCCCGAAGCCCACCCAGTTGAGGGCGATCTTCAGCACTAGCGGGTGCAGCATGTAGAGCGTGAAGCTGAGCTGCGCCCAGGGCGCCAGGCGCTTGCTGACCGGTCCCACGTGGCCGGCGGCGTCGGCCGCCACCCCGGCGAAGCCGATGGCGTACATCAGCAGCAGCAGGGCGGTGCGCGGCGCGCCCTGGCTGGAGGCGACCATGAACGCCGCCAGCAGACCCCACATCACGAAACGCGCGGCCGGCAGCTTGGCCAGCACCGGTCGGACCTGCCAGGCCAGCATGCCCAGCAGGAAGCCGGGCACGGCGCGGGCGACGCCGAAATTGAAGGTCCATTGCGAGAAGGTCTCGCCGTCGCGCGAGATCCAGGCCAGCAGGATCAAGCTGACCGCCGCGCCGGTCGCCGTCCAGATCCAGCCACGTCCGGTGATCCAGAACAGTAGCGGCAGGGCCAGATACATCCCCATCTCGGCGCTGATCGCCCAGCTGACGAAGTTCCAGGTCTGGGCGTGGCAGACGCCCCAGGCGTGGATGAACAGGATGTTGGGGACGATGCAGGAGGCGTCATAGCGCGAGGGGTCGCGCTCGTTGATCAGCCCGGCCGAGCCCGCCGCCGCGATGGCGATGAAGGCCAGCAGGGTCAGCCAGTGCAGCGGCCCCAGCCGCGCCACGCGCTTCTTCAGGAAATCGCCATACCGGGCCGGCGTCGTCAGCCGTCCCGTATAGATGGCGGCCATCACATAGCCGGAGATGACGAAGAACAGGTCGACGATCAGGCTGAAGCTCTTGATCGTGTCGTCGGCCAGCTGCCAGCGGCCGTCCAGATTGATGAAGCGGTTGAAGTGGAAGACCACGATCATCAGGGCCCCCACGATGCGCAGGGCGTCCAGATGCAGCATCTGGTCGGAATCGGGCTTCAGCGGCGGCAGCTTGATCATGCGCCAGAAGTGAGCCGGAGGGTGGAAACGGTCAAGTGATCCTCCCCCCTTGGGGGAGGTGGCCCAGAGGGCCGGAGGGGGCAGCGCGGCGTACGCCCAGATGGCCCCCTCAGTCGCTCCGCGACAGCTCCCCCAAGGGGGGAGCATCGAATTTGATCCGCCTCATGGTTTGGCTTGCGCCCAACCCTCACCATCTAACGCCCATGACCCTGCAGCCCGCCGCCTTCACCGACGCCGAGATCGACGCTCTGGTCGAGACCTTCTACGCCAAGGTCCGCCAGCACCACCGCCTGGGCCCGATCTTCGAGGACGCGGTCGGGGTGAACGGCTGGCCCGAGCATCTGCGGACGCTGAAGCGGTTCTGGGCCGGGGTGCTGCGCGGCGACCGCAGCTACAAGGGCTCGCCCATGGCCGTGCATCAGCGGGTCGAGGGCATTCACGCGGGTCTGTTCACCCCATGGCTGGGCCTGTTCCACGCCACCTGCGCCGAGCTGTTCGACGCCCCGCGCGCGGCGCTGGTGGGGGCCAAGGCCGAGCGGATCGCCCATACGCTCAAGCGGGGTCTGTCGTTCCCATCGGACGCGGTCGCTTGACCGCCCAGACCCTGCGCCAGGCGCTGAGCGACGACGGTTACGCCCGCTGCCCCGCCGAAGACACCCGCGCCCTGCTGGGCCCCGACGCCGTCGCCGGCTGGGCCAGCTTCGCCGACAGTTGGAACGACCTGGGGCTGGACGGCTTCATGGCCGACGGCGGCCGCTATCGCCGCCGTCGCTTCGCCGCCTTCGACGTCGCGCCGGGATCGGTGACGCGCAAGCCGCACCAGCCGCACTATCAGAGCCGCGACTACAACGCCCTGAACGGCGGCGTGCAGCGCTGGTTCGAGCCGGTGACCGACGCCATCGCCGACCACCCGGTGACGCAGGCCGTGATCGCCGCGGGCCTGGCGCTGTTCCATCCCCTCACCCGCAGCCCGCCCGCGTCCTGGCATGTCGAGCTGCACCAGTTCCGCATCGAGGCCCTGCCCGGCGAAACAGGCCAGCCGACGCCGGAAGGCGCGCACCGCGACGGCGTCGACTGGGTGATCGTCATGCTGGTGGACCGCGTGAACGTGCAGAGCGGCGTCACCGACATCTTCGCGCCCGATGGAACCAGCCTGGGAGCCTTCACCCTGACGGCGCCGGGCGAGGCGGTGTTTCTGGACGATCACCGCGTGCTGCACGGCGTGACCGCGATCCGACCCGACAGCGATGGCGGCCCGGCGCGGCGCGATGTGCTGGTGGTCACGTACAGACAGGACGGCGGCCCGCGCGAGGCCGACTGATCGGGTTCATGGAACGACGGTCGGCGCTGCGACCGTTTGCCTCACTCGTTGAGACGCTCGCTCCATGACACGGTGCGCGCCCCGCACTCAAAGTTGAGCGCACGCTTCCGATGCCTCACGACGACGGCGCCTCGACCGAGACAGAGCCCCCTCGGGGACGGGAGGCGTTCTCGTCGGCGATGGCCGACGCCGTTCCGATCCTGATCGCCTATGTGGATCGCGAGGAGCGCTATCGCTTCGTCAATCGGGCCTATGAGCGCTGGTTCGGGATCGACCGCTCGCAGATCGAGGGGCGCACCCTCAACGAGGTGCTGGGCGAGGTCGCCTATGGCCGCCTGCGCGCGCACGTTTCCCGCGCCCTGGCCGGCGAAACCCTGACCTTCGAGGGCGAGATCGACTATCAGGGCGCCGGTCCGCGCCACATCGAGGCCAGCTATGTGCCCGATATCGCGCCCGACGGCGCGGTCCTGGGCTACTATGTGCTGGTCGCCGACATCTCGGCGCGCAAGGCGGTCGAGCAGGAGCTGGCCCGCCTGCTGGACAGCGAGCGCCGCCGCGCCGGCCTGCTGGAGCTGGGCCGGCAGTTGCGCGAAGAGACAGACCCCCTGTCGGCGGCCGACCGCGCCTGCGAGCTCGTGGCCCGCCAGCTTGGCGCGCCCCGCGCCGGCTACGCCGAGGTTCAGCCCGACGGGCTGATGGCCCTGCACATCGGCGAATGGATCGAGCCGGACATGCCCAGCCTGGCCGGCAGCCTTCGCGAGCTCGACGGCTTTGGTCCCGGAATGGCGGCCCAGCTGCGCGCCGGTGGTCAGGTGATCATCTCCGACGTGACACGCGATCCGCTGACCAACACCGACCCCGCGTTCCTCGCCGCCTATGAGGCCCTGCGCATCAGGAGCTTCGTCACCGCGCCCCTGATCAAGGGGCCGCGGATGGCGGCCTATATCTATGTCGCCCAGGACGTCGCCCGCGCCTGGACCGCCGATGAGAGCGCCTTCGTCGCCGACGTGGCCGAGCTGGTCTGGATCGCGGTGGAACGCGCCCGTTCCGACGCGGCGCTGAAGCGGGCCGAGGACACCGAGCGCCTGCTGATCCGCGAGGTCGACCACCGCGCCAAGAACGTGCTGGCGGTCGTCCAGTCCCTGGCCCAGCTGACGCCGTTCGTGGACAAGCGGCAGTATGTGGAGGCGTTGAGCGGCCGCATCGGCTCGCTGGCCCGCTCGCACAGTCTGCTGTCGACCAGCCGCTGGACCGGCGTGCGGCTGGACGCCCTGCTGCATCAGGAGCTGGAGCCCTATGGCGCGGGCAGCGACGACCGCGTGCTCCTGAGCGGGCCGCCGGTGCTGATCCAGGCCCAGGCGGCGCAATCCCTGGGCCTGGTCCTGCATGAGCTGGCCACCAACGCCAGCAAGTACGGCGCCCTGGCCGATGTCACCGGCGCCCTGTCGGTGAGCTGGGCCTGGGACGCCGCGCGGCGCCTCATCCTGATCTGGCGCGAGGCCAGCGCCCAGGTCGTCAGTCCGCCCAGCCACAAGGGCTTTGGCTCCACCCTGATCACCCAGGCCGCCAAGCAGCTGGGCGCCCGGATCGAACAGGACTGGCGCCCCGAGGGCCTGACCTGCCGACTCACGATCGCCAAGGGCGCCCTGCCCTGCGAGGCCGAGACCGTCTTTCCCTCGCCGGCGGCGCCGGGCCCCGCGCCGGACGGCGGCCAGACCCTTCGCGATCAAAGGGTTCTGGTGGTCGAGGACGAGGCCCTGGTGGCCATGGACCTGGCGCGCGTGCTGGCGCAGGCCGGCGCCCAGGTGGTGGGTCCGGCGGGCAGCATCGAGGAAGCCCTCGACCTGATCGCCAGCATGGAGATCGACCGGGCCGTGCTCGACGTCAATCTGGGCGGCAGGATCGTCACCCCCGTGGCCCAGGCCCTGAGCGCCAGGGCGATCCCGTTCGTCTATCTGACCGGCTATCAGGAACCCGGCGTCAGCGACGGGCCGGTGCTGCGCAAGCCGGCCGCCGCCGAACTGCTGCTGAGCGCGCTGGGCGGCTAATCTTCCACAGACTCCGTTCTCCTCGGCGACCCGAAGGGCGGCGAAGCCAACGCCGGGGAAAACGGGGGATAAGCAGAAAATTCTGCGCTCCCGGTCTAGCCTTGGCCTATAAACGGCCCACCCAGCCATGCGTTTTGACGACCGCTTCCTTGAAGAACTGAAGTCCCGCCTTCGCCCTTCCGACGTGATCGGAAAGTCGGTGAAGCTGCGGCGGCAGGGGCGCGAATATGCCGGCCTGTCGCCGTTCACCAAGGAGAAGAGCCCATCGTTCTTCGTCAATGACGACAAGGGCTTCTATCACTGCTTCTCCAGCGGCAAGCACGGCGACATCATCAGCTATCTGCAGGAGACCGAGCGGCTGACCTTTACCGAGGCGGTCGAGCGGCTGGCCTCGGAAGCCGGCATGGTGCTGCCAGAGCCCGATGTCCGCGCCGCCCAGGAAGACAAGAAGCGCCAGGGCCTGGGCGACTGGATGGAACTGGCCGCCGCCTGGTTCGAGAGCGAGCTGCGCCGCCCGATCGGCAAGGACGCCCGCGCCTATCTGGAACGCCGGGGCCTGCCCGAGAGCGAGTGGAGCCGCTTCCACATCGGCTTCGCGCCCAACAACCGCACGGGGCTGAAGGACTATCTGATCGCCAAGGGCGCCAAGCCGGGCGATCTGGTCGACGCCGGCGTGCTGATCGCCCCCGAGGACGGCGGCGCGCCCTATGACCGCTTCCGCGACCGGATCATCTTTCCGATCACCGACACGCGCGGCAAGGTCGTGTCGTTCGGCGGCCGGGCGATGGATCCCGCCGCGCGGGCCAAATATCTCAACGGCCCCGAGACCAGCCTCTTCCACAAGGGCCGGTTGCTGTACGGCCTGTACGAGGCCCGCAAGATCCTGCACGCGGCCCAGGCCGCCGCCCCGACCGAGACCAATCCCCTGGTGGTGGTCGAGGGCTATATGGACGTCATCGCCTGCCAGCGGGCCGGCGTCGCGGCGGTGGCGGCCATGGGCACGGCGATGACCGAGGAGCAGATGGAGGTGCTGTGGCGCCTGCATCCCGAGCCCACCCTGTGTTTCGACGGCGACAAGGCCGGCCAGCGCGCCGCCAGCCGGGCCATGGACCGCGCCCTGCCCCTGCTGAAACCCGGCCGCTCGTTCCGCTTCTCGATGGTGACCGGCGGCAAGGACCCCGACGATGTCCTGCGCGAACAGGGTCCCGCGGCGCTGAAGGCCCAGGTCTCCAACACCACGCCCTTCGTCGAGCAGCTGTTCACCCGCGAGCGCGACCTGGAGCCTCTGGACACGCCCGAGCGCAAGGCGGGGCTGAAGCAGCGCCTGCGCGCCGCCGCCGCCAGCATCGCCGACAAGGACCTGGCCCAGGCCTATCGCGACGACCTGCTGGCGCGTCTCGACGCCCTGTTCCCCCGCGCCGCCTTCACCCCCAACGACGGCGGGCGCGGCGGCGGTGATCGCCCGTTCACGCCGCGCGGCCAGTGGAAGAACGGCAAGCGCGAACCGCCCGATCCCGGGATTCGCGGCATCGCCCGGGCCCAGATCACCGAGCGGCTCAACCCCTTCCACGCCGCCATCGCCCTGGCGGCCATCGACCATCCCGGCTGGGCGCGGCCCTATGACGAGGCGGTCGAGCGCGTGGGCTTTGGCGACCCGCGCCTGCGCGGCCTGGCCCACGAGTTGTTTGAAGCCCTGTGCGACGACATCCACGACGACGCGCCGTTCCGCGAGATCCTGACCCGCAAGGGCTTCGCGCCGCAGATCGCCGAGCTGGAGCGCGTGGCCAAGGCCCTGGATGGCGCGCCGTTCCTGGATCCCAAGATGGAGCCGCCCCGCGCCCGGGCGCTGTGGTCGGCCTGCTACGAGGCGGTGATCGAGGTCGCCAATTCCGAACAGGCCCTGGAAGCCCTGCGCCACGAACCCGTCACCGCCGGCAGCCTGACCGCCACCCGCGACCTGCGCACCCGCATCCTGGTTCTGCAGCGCAAGATCAGCCACCTGGAGTTCTGGCGGGGGGAGAGCTGAGGCCTCTACGGCCATAAGATAGAAAGGCGGTAGAAGCTTAAGCCTCCACCGCCTTTTTCAGGATCTCATTGACCCTGCTTTGCCATCCCGGCCCGCCGGAGCGGAGCCGCTCGATGACATCTTGGTCCAACCGCAGGGTGACCTGCTTTTTGGGTTGTTCCAGCTTAGGCCGACCTCTCTTGGTCAGCGTGCCGGTCGCTGGACGCACCAGACGCTCGCCGTCCCGAACCTCGGCGCGCTCGAAGACGTCAGCCGTCCATTCCGGGGCGTCGTCCGGATCAACCCACGGCGTCTTGGTAGGCTTTTCGTTCCCGGCCATTGCACTCTCTCATCGAAATGATCCGCCGCGCCCCGGCGCGCGGCGTCCAGACCACCATGACGGTCTTGCGGCCCAATCGCCCGATGGTCTGGTAGCGGGTCTCTCCATAATCAACGCGATCGTCCTCAACGGTGACGGTCACGCTTTCGAACACTTGGCCAGCATGCGCCAGATCCAGTCCCCTGTGCTCAAGGGTCAGAGCTTGCTTTTTCGCGTCATACTCGATGTCCATTTTTTGTAGCTACAATAACTTGAGGAAGTCAAGATTTTTGCGACGACGGCATAGTGGTGTCAGTCACTATATACACCCTAAGATTGTCAATCTACGCCGCCGCCTTACCTGCGGGCGAAACAATACAGCAACCGCTGGACGCCCCGCCGCGCCCAATCAATTGCGAGACAAGCCTCAACCGCCCTTGACACCGCCCCTCCGCGCCGCCATTTGCCGACTCAAGGATTTGCCAAGCAGCTGATTGACATCGAGCGGGCCGCCGTCACATCGCGCGCGCCCTTACCGAAACAGGATGTCACCCTCGCCGCCGACGTTGGATCCCAGTGGTCGCGGACTCTAGAGTCGTAACGCACAAGGCCGCGCTGAAGACGCCGTCGTCTCTGCCGGGAGCAATCTCGCGGAGCGATAGTTCATGGCGAACGTTCAGCGCAGGTCTGATGCGACACTTTGAGCCGAGATTTTTTTGGGAAAAAACGAAACGGCCGGCGCGGCTCCAGGCGGGCGGGACCTTTTTCGGATTTAGAATTTTTTCGGCGCCGTTCTCGCGGGGGACGCGGAGCCGATTTCGGAGAGCTTGATGAGCAATAATTCCACGGCCGAAACGGAAGCCCCAGAATCGACCGGCGGCGACGGCCCCCTGCTCGACCTGACCGACGCCGGCGTCAAGAAGTTCATCAAGCAGGCGAAAGCCCGCGGCTTCGTGACGATGGAAGAGCTGAACAAGGTTCTGCCTTCGGAAGAAGTCAGCCCCGACGCCATTGAAGACACGCTGGCCATGCTCAGCGAGATGGGCGTCAATGTCGTCGAGGCCGAAGAAGACGCCGAGACCAACGAAGGCGGCGAAGTCGTCGCCCGCGAAGACAACCAGCAGGTCATCACCTCCGACAAGCCGTCGGCCTATGACCGCACCGACGACCCCGTGCGCATGTATCTGCGCGAGATGGGCAGCGTCGAGCTGCTGTCGCGCGAAGGCGAAATCGCCATCGCCAAGCGGATCGAAGCCGGTCGCGACACCATGATCCGGGGTCTGTGCGAAAGCGCCCTGACCTTCGAAGCCATCATGGTCTGGCGCGAGGAACTGGGCACGGGCCGCATCCTGCTGCGCGAAGTGATCGACCTGGAAGGCACCTACGCCGCCATCAACGGCGTGGCCGCCCAGCCGGCCGCCGACGAGACCGAAGCCGAACCCGCCGAGCCTGTCGACGACGAGGCCGCCGCGCCCAAGCCGGAAGGCGACGGCGACGACGAGGACGATTTCGACGACGGCGCCGGCCCGACCGTCAGCGCCATGGAAGGCGAACTGCGCGAAGGCGTGATGGCCATCCTGGACGCCATCGCCAGCGAGTTCGAGACCTTCCGCAAGCTGCAGGACAAGCTGGTGGGCAGCCGCCTGCGCGGCGAAGACCTCAGCGACAATGACCGCAAGGCCTATGAGGCCCTGTCGCAGACCATCATCCTGCACCTGAAGACGCTGAAGCTGAACAACAACCGCATCGAGGCCCTGGTCGAGCAGCTGTACGCGATCAACAAGCGCCTGATCGGTCTGGAAGGCCGCCTGCTGCGCCTGGCCGACAGCTACGGCATCAGCCGCAGCGAGTTCCTGAAGGCCTATTTCGGCTCCGAGCTGAACCCGACCTGGAGCGATCAGGTCAAGACCATGGGCGTGCGCTGGACCAAGTTCGTCGAGAACGACAACAACTCGGTCACCGACATCCGCAGCGAAATCGCCGCCCTGGCCACCGAGACCGGCGTGCCGATCGACGACTATCGCCGCATCGTCCAGACCGTGCAGAAGGGCGAGCGCGAAGCCCGTCAGGCCAAGAAGGAAATGGTCGAGGCCAATCTGCGCCTCGTGATCTCCATCGCCAAGAAGTACACCAACCGCGGCCTGCAGTTCCTGGACCTGATCCAGGAAGGCAATATCGGCCTGATGAAGGCCGTCGATAAGTTCGAATATCGCCGCGGCTACAAGTTCTCGACCTACGCCACATGGTGGATCCGTCAGGCCATCACCCGCTCGATCGCCGACCAGGCGCGGACCATCCGCATCCCGGTGCACATGATCGAGACGATCAACAAGATCGTCCGCACCAGCCGCCAGATGCTGCACGAGATCGGCCGCGAGCCGACCCCGGAAGAGCTGTCGGAAAAGCTGGCCATGCCGCTGGAAAAGGTCCGCAAGGTCCTGAAGATCGCCAAGGAGCCCATCAGCCTCGAAACGCCGATCGGCGACGAGGAAGATAGCCACCTGGGCGACTTCATCGAAGACAAGAACGCCATCCTGCCCATCGACGCGGCCATCCAGAGCAACCTGCGGGAAACCACCACCCGCGTGCTGGCCTCGCTGACCCCGCGCGAAGAGCGGGTTCTGCGGATGCGCTTCGGCATCGGCATGAACACCGACCACACCCTGGAAGAAGTCGGCCAGCAGTTCAGCGTCACCCGCGAACGCATCCGTCAGATCGAAGCCAAGGCGCTGAGGAAGCTCAAGCACCCGTCGCGGAGCCGCAAGCTGCGGAGCTTCCTGGACAGCTAAGCGCGTTCCGAGAACCCGAAATGCAAACGCCCCGGCCGCAAGGCCGGGGCGTTTTCATGTGACGAAAGCAGAAGGCCCTACAGCGTCGCCATGTCGATCACGAAGCGGTAGCGCACGTCGCTCTTGGCCATGCGCTTGTAGGCCTCGTTGATCTGGTCGATCGCGATGGTCTCGATGTCGGCGGCGATGCCGTGCCGGCCGCAGAAGTCGAGCATCTCCTGGGTTTCCTTGATCGAGCCGATCATCGAGCCGGCCAGGGTGCGGCGGCCGGGGATCAAAGCAAAAGCGTTGAGCGACACGGGCTCTTCCGGCGCGCCGACCAGCACCATCGTGCCGTCAACCTTCAGCAGGTTCAGATACGCGCCCCAGTCGATGCCGGCCGAAACCGTGCAGATGATCAGGTCCAGCGTTCCGGCCAGGGTCTTGAACGTCTCGGCGTCGCTGGTGGCGTAGTAGTGGTCGGCGCCCATCGCCAGACCGTCGGCCTGCTTGGACAGGGTCTGGCTCAGCACCGTGACCTCGGCCCCCATGGCGTGGGCGATCTTGACGCCCATGTGGCCCAGGCCGCCCAGGCCCAGGATGGCGACCTTCTTGCCCGGACCGGCGTTCCAGTGGCGCAGCGGCGAATAGAGGGTGATGCCTGCGCAGAGCAGCGGGGCGGCGGCGTCGAGAGCCAGGTTGTCGGGGATGGACAGCACATAGCCTTCCTTGACCACCATGTGGTCGGAATAGCCGCCATAGGTGGGCAGGTCGCTGCCGGGCTGGGGGCTGCTGTAGGTCTGGACCAGGCCCGGCATGTACTGCTCGCGGTCCAGGTCGCGCGTGGCGCAGCCGATGCAGCTGTCGACGAAGCAGCCGACGCCGACCCGGTCGCCTTCCTTGAAGCGGCTGACCTTGGAGCCGACGGCGGTGACCACGCCGGTGATCTCGTGGCCCGGCACGATCGGGTAGACGCTCTGACCCCAGCCGTTGTCGACCATGTGGATGTCGGAGTGGCAGACGCCGCAATGCTTGATGGCGATGACGACGTCGTCGTCGTTGGGCTCGCGGCGGTCGAAGGTGAAGGGCGCGAGAGGCGCGCCGGCGGCGGGCGCCGCGTAGCCTTTGGCATGGGCCATCGGGAATTCCTTGAATTTCTGGAGATCGATCTGGGGAGCGATCGAACGACCAAGGTGTTCCACGCGCCGACCGCAGGGCGTTAGACCAATCCTCGGAGACTCCTGCACGATCCTGCAAAGCCGGGCCTGAACGGTTTTCAGGCGGCGGGCCGGGGCGTAGAAGAGCGATGTCGCGAAAGCCAGGAAAACCAAGCCCTTGACCCTGCCCGTCCCGTCCGGCGTCTATGGCGAGCTCGCCCAGATCGTCACCCGTTACGCCACGGGCGGCGCCGAGCCCGCCTCGCCGAGGGAGGGCCTGTTCTTCACCCGACGGGATGAGCCTTCCCAGCCGCTGCACGTGGCCCAGCGCCCCAGCTTCTGGCTGGTGGTCCAGGGCCGCAAGTGCCTGAGCATCGGCGACGAGGAGCTGCACTACGGTGTTGGCGACTGCCTGCTGGTGGCGCTGGACCTGCCGGTGACCTCGCGGATCACCCTGGCCAGCCCGGCCGAGCCGCATCTGTGCGTGGGCATGGCGATCAACCCCACCAGCCTGGCCGAGCTGGTCAGCCGCGCCCCGGCGCCGGCGCCCGTTGCGGCGTTCTCACAGTGTCGGCGAGGCGTCGCCGTCCACGCGGCGCCGCCAGAACTGCTGGACGCGATGCTGCGCCTGCTGCGCCTGCTGGATCGTCCGGCCGACCTGGCGGCCATGGGGCCGCTGATCGAACAGGAGATTCTGTGGCGGCTGCTGAACGGGCCCGACGGCGCGCGCCTGCTGCGCGTGGCGATGGGCGAGGGCCAGGGCGGCCGGGTGTCCAGGGCCGTCTCGTGGCTGCGCAACAACTTCGCCGAGCCCCTGCGCATCGAGGCCCTGGCCGAGCGGGTGGGCATGAGCGAGTCGTCCCTGCACCACCACTTCAAGGCCGTCACCAACATGACGCCCATGCAGTACCAGAAGCAGCTGCGGCTCTATGAGGCGCGGCGGCTGATGCTGGCCGAAGGACTCGACGTCGGCGCGGCCGGTTTCAGCGTCGGCTATCAGAGCCCTTCGCAGTTCAGCCGCGAGTATCGCCGCCTGTATGGCCTGTCTCCAGCCCGCGATATCGAGGCCCTGCGCGCGCCGATGGCGGCGGAGTAGGCGAGAGCGGCCCCTCGCGGAGCCGCCCTCCCTGGCCTCAGACCCGCTCCAGCGTCCTGGCCTGGGGCTGGTGGCTGTCGAGCGCCCGGTTGGGATCGGCCATCTCGGTGACGGCGCCGGCGAAGTCCAGATATTCGGCCGCGAAGGTCGGCGGCAGGATCTCGACCAGCCAGGTGTTGTCGACCCACACCTCGATCACGTGGAAATGGCCGCCACGGTCGCAGACAAAGGCGTCCCAGCCCCTGGCGGCGGCGCGGGCCAGGATCTCGTCCTGAGCCAGGTCGACGCCGAGGGCGAAATGGGTGGGCGAGCGGCGGTCGGCGCCCTCGGGCTGACGCGTGAAGATCGCGCCGGGTTCGCCATTGGGCTCCATGACGCTGCCGGCGGGATAGATCTCGATCGCGGTGCCGTGGCCGTCGGCCTTGAACACCATGTAGCTGCCCGGGTTGGGCTGGAAGTCGACGACGACGCCGCTCATGATATCGGCGAAGAATTCGGCCGCGCCCTTGGGGTCGGCGGCGCTGACGGACAAGTGATGGATCATGGGGTTGCTCCCTGGACGAGGCGTGGCTCGACCCAGGACGCGCGGCATCAGCCGCGCGCCTTGCGTTGGGCACGCCGTTGTTGACGAAATATCGGCGTTATCCGCCGAGGCCCGGGGATCTATTCGGAGGCGACTTGCGCCTCAACTTACAAGACGGTCATGACCTCGATTTAATCTTGAGGCGCCGTCAGGGGGTAAGGGGGGGGGGCGCCGCTCCCCGGAGCGGAACGAGGGGGGTTCGATCCTCGGGGAGCGGCGATCCAGACGCCCGGTCGCAGGGGGGCGTGCGAGGGCGTCTGGCGGAACGGCGCGCTAGACCTTCATGTCCAGCAGGGCGCCGGTCATCTGGTCGGCGGTCTTGGCCACCATGGCGTTGGCCTTGTAGTCGGTCTTGGCCGAGATCTGCTCGACCGCCTCCTTGGCGAGATCGGTGTCGGTTTCGCGCGCCTCCCAGGCGGCCGTGCGCTGGGCGCTGGCGTCTAGGCGGTTGGCGGCGGCGGACATGCCGGCGGCGGCGATGGCGAGGGCCTGCATGGCGAGGCTTTCCCTTGTTTCGCCAGCGTTTTCCCACGGTGACGTTAAGAGCTCGCGTAAAAGAAAGGTTAAAAGCCGTCAGCCATGCCCGACGGCGAAATCGCCCCCTCAGGCGGGAAGATTACAAAACGTTCAGGTCGCGCAACCTCGACAAGCCGCCACACTCTGGCCAAGGTTCGCCCCTTTTCGCGGGCAGGGCCCGCCCCTGGAGCCATTGCTTGATGTCCTTTTCGCGCCGCGCCGCTCTTCTCAGCGCCGCCCTGCTCATGGTCGCCCAGCCCGTGCTGGCCGCGACGCCCGCCAGCCCCCCGGTCGCCAAGGCGGCCGCCGCCAAGACGGGTCCGGCCCGGGCCAAGGCCTTCGTCTCCGACTTCACGCCGTCGCCCGAGGCGATCCGCGCCCACATGACCTTCCTGGCCGACGACCTGATGGAAGGCCGCGAGGCGGGCACGCGCGGCTATGACATCGCCGCCAACTATGTGGCGGCCCAGTACGCCCTGCTGGGCGTCAAGCCGGCCGGCGACAAGGGCGGCTACGCCCAGCGCGTGCCGATGCTGGCCTTCAAGAACGCCTCGGAAGGCGCCTTCAGCCTCACCGGCGCGGACGGCGCCCCCGTGGCCCTGAAGTTTGGCGAGGACTATATCCCCTCGGCCCAGGCCCAGGCGGCCGACGTCACCGTCGACGCCCCGCTGGTCTTTGTCGGCTTCGGCGTGGTCGCCCCTGAAAAGGGCCGCGACGACTATGCGGGCCTGGACGTGAAGGGCAAGATCGTCGTCCTGCTGACCGGCGCCCCCACGGCGTTCCAGACCGAGGAACGCGCCCACTACGGCAACGGCACGGTCAAGCGCCTGGAAGCGGCCAAGCGCGGCGCGGTCGGCGTCATCACCATGTCGACCACCAGCGGCGAAAAGCGCCGCCCGTTCGAGCGCGGCGTGAACGGCTATCGCGAATGGCGCATGACCTGGCGCGAGGCCAATGACGTCGGCCACGTGCGCGGCGTCTCCTCGCCGACCCTGGCCTCGATCAGCCTGAAGGGCGCGGCCAAGCTGTTCGCCGGCGCGCCCACCCCGCTGGACGCCGTGCTGGCGGCCGCCGAGACCCCGGACGGGGCGGTCAAGGGCTTCGACCTGCCGGCCAAGGCCAGCGTCACGATCAAGACCGAGATCGAGAAGCGCGAGAGCAGCAACGTGGTCGGCCTGATCGAGGGTTCGGACCCGACGCTGAAGGCCCAGACGGTGATCCTCAGCGCCCACCTGGACCACATCGGCATCAATGAACGCGCCAAGCCCGGCGAGGACCGCATCAACAACGGCGCGCTGGACAACGCCTCGGGCATCGCCACGCTGCTGGAAGTGGCGCGCGGCTTCAAGAACGCCAAGGTCAAGCCCAAGCGCTCGATCGTGCTGCTGGCCGTCACCGGCGAGGAAAAGGGTCTGATCGGCTCGGAATATTTCGCCAACAATCCGACCGTGGCCCGGGCCAACATCGCCGCCGATGTGAACCTGGACATGCCGGTGCTGCTGTATCCGTTCACCGACGTGGTGGCGTTCGGCGCCGACCGCTCGACCCTGGGCGCGGCCGTGGCCAAGGCCGCCGGCCGGGTCGGCATCGCCCTGTCGGGCGACCCGCTGCCGGAAGAAGGCCTGTTCACCCGCAGCGACCACTATCGCTTCGTCGAGCAGGGCGTTCCGTCGGTCTTCCTGATGACCGGCTTCCAGAACGGCGGCGAGAAGGCCTTCAAGACCTTCCTGGCCACGCAGTACCACCACCCGGGCGATGATCTGCAGCAGCCGATCGACTATGCGGCCGCCGCCAAGTTCGCCCTGGTCAATTACGAGATCGCCCGCGAACTGGCCAATGCGCCGGCCCGGCCGGTCTGGAAGAAGGGCGACTTCTTCGGCAACCAGTTCGCCCCGGCCGGCCACCCGTCGACCGCGAAGTAAGTTCTCGCGAAACCGGCATTGACCAGGAGGGCGGCGGAAGGGATTCTGCCGCCCTCTTCTTTTGTCCGAGGCCCGCCCGCCGTGTCTGCCCGTATTGGCGCCTACCTGAAGATCGGCGTGATCACGCCGGTGATCATGGTCGCCGACGTGTGGCTGGCCCAGAGGCTGTTTCCCGGCTTCAATCCCGGCGCCCAGTTCATCAGCGAGCTGGGCGGGCCGGCCTCGCCCAATCCGCTGGTCTTCAATATCGGCATGGTCCTGGCCGGAACCGCGGGACTGTTCGCCGGCGCCGGCTTCGCCCATGTGCTGGAGCATGCCGGCGGCCGCCGGAGAGTCTCGGCCTTCGCCGGACTGTGGGTGGCGCTGACGGGCCTGGGCGCGATCTTCGCCGGCCTGTTCCACTGGCCCGACGAGATGCACCGGGCGTGCGGCGTGGGCCTGGCCATCCAGTTCGCGCCGCTGTTCACCGCCTGGGCCCTGTGGGGCGTTCCCGGACATCGGCGGCTGGCGCAGTTCTCGCTGGGCTGGTTCGTCGGCCTGCTGCTGGTGTTCGCCCTGCTGACCGGGGTGTGGAATGTGCGCACCGGCTATGACGTCGGCTACTGGCAGCGCGGCCACGCCTTCCTGGGCCTGTTGTGGCTGGGCATCGCGGCCTGGACGCTGGAGCGCGGGTGGCGGGTGCAGCTGTCGCGCGAGATCGAGGCGGTCTCGGCCTGAACCCCGGAAAGGTCGGTCGGGAAGCCCCCGAGGGTGTCGGACTCCGGCGCGGTCGTTCGTCATGGGTGAAGAGGCAGGGCCTCTGACCGCAGCTTCAGGAGACCGCATGACCCGCTATCTCGTCGCCCTCCATCGCCCGGACGACTACGACCCGGCCGCCGCCGAGGACGACCTGATGCGGCGGGGGATCAGCGCCCTGAACGACGCCATGGTCGCCGCGGGCGTCAGGGTCTTCGTGGGCGGCCTGCAATCGCCACGCCGCGCCAGGTCTCTACGCCCCCAGCCAGACGGCCAGATCCTGATCACCGACGGCCCCTACCTGCAAAGCGGCGAGCATGTCGGCGGCTTCTGGGTGCTGGAGGTCGCCGACCTGGAGGAGGCCCTGGACTGGGGTCGCAAGGCCGCCGTCGCCTGCCGCGCGCCTGTCGAGGTGCGCCCCTTCCACTGACGCCCCTATTTCCAGGCGTAGTTGAAGCTGACGCTGATCCGCTGCTCTTCGGCCAGGTTGGGCGTCACCTCGTGGCGCAGCCAGCTTTCCCACAGCAGGATCGTGCCGGGCTCGGGCCGCACATAGACGAACGGCTGCAGGGTTTCCGGCGCGTCAGCGTTGCGCGTCGGCGCCGCCATCATCATCGGCAGGCGCGGATCCTCGAACTTCAGGGCCGAGGCGCCGACGGGGATGGTGACATAGATCGTGCCCGAGATGACGCTGTGCGGATGGATGTGGCCGGTGTGCTGGCCGCCCGGATCGAGGATGTTGATCCAGAAGCTGTCCATCACCAGCTTGCCGCCGGCCAGGTCGAAGCAAAGCGTCTTGGCGAAGGCCGCCGCGTGCTTGTCGAGCTTGCGCTTGAGATCGGCGAACAGGCTGTCGCGCTGGGCCAGGTCGTCCAGCGAAGCGTAGGACGTGTAGCCCAGATAGCCCTTCTTCTCGGCCCAGGCCTGCCCGGCCTCGTCTTCTTCCGCCACGGCGATGCAGGCGTCGTGCAGGTCGTCGATAAAGGTCTCGAAATCCTTCTCGCCGGCGAGGCTGGCTTGATAGAGCGGGGTGACGAAGAGCGGGCGTGTGGTCATGGGGGCGTCATAGCGCCTCACGGCGGCTCTTCAAAATCTCCCCTATCCGCTCATCCCCGCGAAGGCGGGGATGAGCGGCTATAGGTGTCAGCATTCCAGCCTCGAACGTCGCTGAACCGCCCAGACTCGCCTATATGTCCGTCGTGAACGACGACATCCCCTCCTCCGCTGTCCAAGACGCCAACGCCCTGACCGGCGCCGCCCTGATCAAGGACGAGGCCGCGCGCCTGCCTGACGCGCCCGGCGTCTATCGGATGATCGGCGACAACGACGAGGTCCTCTATGTCGGCAAGGCCAAGAGCCTCAAGAAGCGGGTGATCCAGTACGCCCAGGGCCGCTTCCACACCAACCGCATCGCCCACATGGTCGACGCCACCCGGGCCATGGTGTTCGTCACCACCCGCACCGAAGCCGACGCCCTGCTGCTCGAGATCAACCTGATCAAGTCGCTGAAGCCGCGCTTCAACGTGCTGCTGCGCGACGACAAGAGCTTTCCCGAGATCATGATCCGCCGCGATCACGACGCCCCGCAGCTGCGCAAGCATCGCGGCGCCCACACGATCAAGGGCGACTATTTCGGGCCGTTCGCCAGCGCCGGGGCGGTCAACAGCACGCTCAACACCCTGCAGAAGGCCTTCCTGCTGCGCTCCTGCAGCGACAGCGTCTATGACAGCCGCGACCGGCCCTGCATGCTGCACCAGATCAAGCGCTGCGCCGCCCCCTGCACGGGCCTGGTCAGCCTTGCCGACTACCAGGCCCTGGTCGACCAGGCCGAGGCCTTCCTGAGGGGCAAGTCCCGCGCGGTGATGGCCACCATGGCCGCCGAGATGGAAGCCGCCGCCGAGGACCTGGAGTTCGAGCGCGCCGCCCGCCTGCGCGACCGCATCCGCGCCCTGTCGGCCGTGGCCCAGGAAAGCCAGATCAATCCCGAGACCGTGGAAGAGGCCGACGTCGTGGCCCTGCACGTCGAGGGCGGCCAGGCCTGCGTGCAGGTGTTCTTCTTCCGGGCCGGCCAGAACTGGGGCAACCGCGCCTACTTCCCCCGCATCACCGGCGCGGCGGAAGAAGAAGGGGTCAGCGAGGAGGCCCAGGCCATGACCGCCTTCCTCGGCCAGTTCTATGACGACAAGCCCATTCCGCGCCTGATCCTGGCCAATATCGAGCCCGCCGAGGCCGAGCTGCTGGCCGAGGCCTTCGCCCTGAAGAGCGGCCGCAAGGTCGAGATCAGCATCCCCAAGCGCGGCGAGAAGGCCGATCTGGTTCAGCACGCCCTGACCAACGCCCGCGAGGCGCTGGGCCGGAAAATGGCCGAGGGCGGCGCCCAGACCAAGCTGCTGGCCGGGGTGGCCGAGGCCTTCGGCCTGGACGGCCCGCCCGAGCGGATCGAGGTCTATGACAACAGCCACATCCAGGGCACCAACGCCGTCGGCGGCATGATCGTGGCCGGGCCGGAAGGCTTCATGAAGGGCCAGTATCGCAAGTTCAACATCAAGGACACCGAGCTGACCCCCGGCGACGACTACGGCATGATGAAGGAGGTGCTGCGCCGCCGCTTCGCCCGCCTGGTCAAGGAAGAGGAAGGCGGCGAAAGCGACAATCGCCCCGACCTGGTGCTGGTCGACGGCGGCAAGGGCCAGCTGGACGCGGCGCTGGAGATCATGGCCGACCTGGGCGTCGACGACATCGCCGTGGTCGGCGTCGCCAAGGGCCCGGACCGCGACGCCGGGCTGGAGCGGTTCTTCATGCCCGACAAGACGCCGTTCATGCTCGAGCCCAAGTCGCCGGTGCTCTACTACCTCCAGCGCCTGCGCGACGAAGCCCACCGCTTCGCCATCGGCGCCCACCGCACCCGCCGCAGCATGGACCTCAAGAAGAACCCCCTCGACGAGATCGAAGGCGTCGGCCCCGGCCGCAAGAAGGCCCTGCTGCACGCCTTCGGCTCAGCCAAGGGCGTCGGCCGGGCGGGCGTTGAAGACCTGCTGAAGGTGGAAGGCGTCAGCCAAGCCCTGGCCGAACGCATCCACGCATTTTTCCGCAAGGGGTAGGTCCCTTCTCCCCTTGCGGGAGAAGGAAACGGCTCTATAACCTTCCCCGCCCGCCGCCTTTCAGCTGGTCCAACTTACGCGCCGGGGCGGGTTGGGTCGCTTGGGCCGCTTCCACCAGTCCCGCCAGTCCCGTCGCCGGGCGCGGGGCCGCCGACGGCAGGGCCAGGGCGGCGACCTTGCGGGCGGCGGCGGCCAGTTCGGCGCAGGCCTTGGCGCGGTCGCGGGCCTTGCGGACGGCGGCGGGGTCGTCGTTGGCGTCGATCGTTTCCCAGGCCGCGTCGAGGGCGGCCATCAGCTTGCTCAGCAGGCGCTCGCGCCATTCGGTCAGGGTCTGGGTCTGGCTCATGACACTATCTTGCGGCGCCCGCGCGCGGCGGGGATAAGAAACGTGCGTTTTTGTTCAAGGCATTGATTTTATTTAAGTCTGCTCCGGAAAGGGCGGGGATAGAGGCCTCGGTCGTCACCCTTCCCCCTTGATGGGGGAAGAGCAGGGTTGGGGGTGAGGCGGCCTGGGCGGAGCGTACGGTCGTCGCGGCTGAACGCTGCGCGTTCACCCCCATCCCCGACCCTTCCCCCATCAAGGGGGAAGGGTGACGACACCCTGTGGATAACTTTTCCATCCTCTGGCTCGGCGGGCCGATCCAGGGTTGAAGACCTGCCCCCGTTTGCTTTCCGCCCTCCCCCGGCTAAGAGAGCCGGGTGACCGACCTTTCCGCGCCCTCGTCCGCCTCCGAAATCTCGCGCAGCCGCGAAGGCAAGCGGCTGTCGATCATCGCGCCCTGCTTCAACGAGCAGGAGGTGCTGGACCTGTTCTTCAACCGCCTTGAAGCGGCGCTGGACACCTACGGGGTCGACTATGAGATCGTGTGCGTCAACGACGGCAGCCGCGACCACACCCTGGCGGTGCTGCTGCGCAATCTGGGCCGCAATCCCCGCATCAAGATCATCGACCTGGCCCGCAACTTCGGCAAGGAGACGGCGCTGTCGGCGGGGCTGGACGCCACGACGGGCGACATGGTCGTGCCGATCGACGTCGACCTGCAGGACCCGCCCGAACTGATCGCCGAGTTCATCGCCGCCTGGGAGGCCGGGGCCGACGTGGCCTATGGCATCCGGATCGACCGCAGCGCCGACACCCTGGTCAAGCGCCTGACCGCCCAGGGTTTCTATCGGGCCTTCAACACCCTTTCCGACGTCCACCTGCCCTATAACGCCGGCGACTTTCGCCTGATGGACCGCCGCGTGGTGGAGGTGCTTCGCCAGCTGCCGGAGCGCAACCGCTTCATGAAGGGGCTGTTCGCCTGGGTCGGCTTCAGGCAGATCGCCATCCCCTACACCCGTCCCGAGCGCGCGGCCGGAACCTCGTCCTGGCGCTACTGGCGGCTGTGGAACTTCGCCCTGGACGGCATCACCGCGTTCAGCACCGCGCCGATCCGGATCTGGAGCTATGTGGGGCTGGCGGCGGCGGTGCTGGCCTTCCTGTGCGCGGGCGTGATCATCACGCGCACCTTGCTGTTTGGCCGCGACGTGCCGGGCTATCCGTCGATCATGGTGCTGCTGTTGCTGAGCTTTGGAGTGCAGATGCTGGCGATCGGCTCGCTGGGCGAATATGTCGCCCGCATCTACGAGGAAGTGAAGGGCCGCCCCCTCTATGTGGTCATGAACCGCTACGGGTTCGGCTGACCCGCATGGAACGCGTCATCTATGATCGCATCCGCGAGCTCGAAACCGGGCACTGGTGGTTCGTCGCGCGCCGCAAGGTGCTGGACCGCCTGATCCGCCGCCTGGCCCCACCGGCCGGCGCGGCGATCCTGGAGGTCGGCTGCGGCGCGGGCGGCAACATCCCGGTGCTGCAGCCCTATGGCTCGGTGACGGCCCTGGAGCCGGACGCCGACTCCCGCGCCTATGTGGCCGAGCGCTTCGGCATCCCCGTGGACGGCGGACTGCTGCCCGACGGCCTGCCCTACCCCGCCGCCAGCTTCGACCTGATCTGCGCCTTCGACGTGATCGAGCATGTCGATGACGACGCCGGATCCGTGGCGGCCCTGGGCGCGCTGCTGAAGGACGGCGGCGCCCTGCTGACCACGGTCCCGGCCTATCAGTGGATGTGGAGCCACCACGACGCCCAGCACCATCACAAGCGCCGCTACACCCTGGGCCGCTATCGCAAGCTGTTCGAGCAGGCGGGCCTGACGGTCGAGACCGCCGGCTATTTCAACACCCTGCTGTTCCCGATCGCGGCGGCGCAGCGGCTGATCAAGCGCCTGCTGGGCGACCACAGCGCCGACGACGCCATGCCGCCCGCCTGGCTGAACCGCACCCTCACCGCCATCTTCGCGCTGGAGGCCGGCCCGGCCTCGGTCGGCGCCCTGCCCTTCGGCGTGTCGATCGCCCTGATCGCCCGCAAGCCGGCGCGATGAGCTCGCTGCGGGGCGATGTCCTGCGCTACGCCCTGGTCGGGGTGGTCAACACCCTGGTCGGCTTCTCGATCATCATCGGGCTGGAGCAGGGCCTGAAGCTGAACCCGTTCCTGGCCAATGCCGGCGGCTATGCGGCGGGGATCTGCATCAGCTTCGTGCTGAGCCAGCTGTTCGTGTTCCGCGCCCGCAGCACCGCCCGCCGCTCGGCCCCGCGCTATGCGCTGGCGGTGGCGGCAGCCTTTGGTCTCAACCAGGGCGTCCTGGCCCTGGCGCGCTGGCTGACGCCGGACGCGGCGCTGTGGGCCGTGTGCGCCCAGGGGGCGGCGACGGGCAGCTACACCGTCGCCCTGTTCCTGCTCAGCCGCTACTGGGTCTTCGCGCCGGCCCCGGCCAGGGAAGCCTAATCCAGCACCCTCACCTGCTGCAGGCCGATGCCCAGGATGCGGGGATCGCCGGTCGAGTTGCGCGCGTCGGGCAGGTCCAGCTTGATCCGAACGGGCTTTCCAGCCTTCAACAGGTCGGCCGGGACCTTGAAGCGGTAGTTGTAGAAATTGCCCGGGTCGACCTGGAACGGCGCCAGGCGCCGGCCATTGATGCTGGGGATCACGCGCTGGGGCCTGATCGGCTCGTCCGAGAAGCCGATCGCGGTGATCTCGACGAACAGGCCGTTCGGCTTGATCACGCGAGGGACCTCGACCTGCAGCCAGGCCTCCCTGGCGATCGACCACACGCCCTTGCCGCCGGGATCCAGCGTCGCCCAGCCCGACACCAGGGCGGCGGGCCTGACCGGCTGGTCCATGCGCGCCACCCAGACGGGCGCGCGCTCCGCGATCAGCTCTCCCGGCAGAACCGGGGCCAGGCCGTCGATCCCCGCCAGGTCGCGCCCGCAGATCACACCGCGCCGGAAGCGGTAGCAGTCCGTGCGGTTGGCGACGGGCTTCAGCGGGCCCCCTTCCATCTGGCCGTTGCTGAGAACCACGCTCAGGCGGCGATCTCCCGGCGCGGCGTCGCGGGTGATTTCAGCCGGCACAAGCTCGCAGGCCCCGTCATTGCTGCGCGCCGTGGGGAAGGTGTTGGTCGTGCCGCCGGTCCGCACCACCAGCATGTCCATCTGGCTGATCACCCTCTGGTCCAGCCCATTGGGGCTGCAGAAGTAGGTGGGCCTGAACACCCAGGCGCGGCCGCGCACCGCCGGGCTCTGGGCCAGGGCGATCGGGAAGTCAAAGCGGTCGGGCGCGGCGAAGATGTGGCGCACGCCCTGGCGCAGCGGGCTGGAGTCATAGACCTGCAGCAGGGCGGCGGCGGCCAGCAGCAGCACCCCCTTGCGCCCTTCCAGGCGGCTCACCCAGGTGATGGCCAGGGCCATGATCAGATAGCCCGGCGCCCAGAAGAAGCGCCCGTGGCAGCGGAAGCCGCCGATGATGTTGGCGATCGCGCCGCTGGGCTTGGGAAGCTTTCCGACCAGAACGGGTCCCGCATAGATGACCCAGCCGATCGCCCACAGGGTCAGCACGACCATGGCGGCGATCAGGGGCGACCAGCGCGACCAGAAGCCGGCTTCGGGCCGGACGCCCCGGGCGAAGTCTCGCGCCAGCAGGCCCAGCATGACCAGCACCAACACCAGCGTGCCCGTGCCCAGATACTGGAAGCCCTCGAAATACTGGCCGCCGTTGGGATCCAGAACGCCCTTGTACCAAACGCCGGTCCATAGCTGCCCGAACACCCGCGAGGCCTGGGGCCAGACGGGGCCCAGCGCGTTCATGGAATAGAAGCCGATGGCGTCGGCGCCGCCCACGTCGCCGCTGCCCTGCGTATAGCCCAGAACCAGAGCCGACAGGGCGACGGTCGTCGCCACCGCGACCGCCGCGATCGCGACGCGACGCCACGCTCCGGGCCGGCGCTGCATCAGTTCCGACAGCAGGGCCGCGCCAAAGCAGGCCCCGACGGGAACCAGATGATAGGCGTGGATCCCGGTGGCGAGACCGGCGATCAGCGCGAAGCCGGCGATCCGCCTCGCGGTCAGGCCAAGGCGGGTCGAGGTGATCGTCAGGGCCAGGGCGAACAGGATGATCCAGTGGCCCGACAGGGCGATATGGCCGAACTGACGGGCGATCCAGGCGGGAAACAGCAGCGCCATCAGGCCGCCGATCAGCAGCGGCGCGGCCTGCTTCACCCCCAGGGCGCGCAGCAGGCTGATCATGCCCCACACCTGCAGCGGATAGGACAGCAGCAGGAACAGGCCCAGAGGATTGAAATACGGGCCCACGCCCAGCGCCTTCAGGGCCACGGCCAGCCACGGGATGCTGTCGGCGAACACGATCGACACCGGCGTGGGCGTCAGGCCCGAGACCATGGCGATCGGTACGGTCCAGGGCTGACGCACGAAGGCCTCGTAGGCCGCCGTCATGATCATCATGTCGTTCTTGGGCAGGCTCCAGAACGCCGCCTTGGCCAGCGGCAGATCGAAGCCGAACATGAAGCCGAACAAGAGGAGCGGAACCAGGGTCGCCACCGCCCCGAAGGCGGCCTGGGCGCGGGTTGGCATCTTGAACACGGGCATCAAGGTCTCTTGGACTGGAACCCCGCGTGCTTAGCATCGAACCTTCGCCAGAACAGCCCTCGCCCGCGATAACCTGCCCGCGAAGGTTGCACTTGCGGCGAGGATCCCCAGATGCCCTCCATGACCGAACTTCAGGCCACGCTTGTCCTGATCATCCTGACCGTGGCGCTGATCCCCGTCGGCGTCTGGATGATGCGCGCCGCCAAGCGGTCGAAGCGGGCCATGGCGCCGCTGGCCGGCATGATGATGCTGCTCGGCGCCTTCTTCACGGCCGATCCTCCGCCGCCGCCCCGCACCGAATCCATCGCTCGCGAGGAAGAGGACGAGGACGGCGCGGCCGACGGTTCGCGACCCGAGCGTTAGATTTACGCGAGTCATTTTTTACGCTTGTCAAATTGACTATCGCCTCCCACAGTTGACCATCGCTCTGGGGGAGGACGCTGATGACAACGCCGGTCTGGGCCCAGCCGCGACGCACGCCGCTGATCCCGCGCCTGATCTCGGTGATGGTCGCCATCGGGATCCTGGGCGCCGCGGCCTACTGGATCGCCGATCTGGTGGCCCTTGAGCGCGCCAACGCCATCCTGCCCCGCCCTACCCGCGAGCAGATGCTGGACGAGAAGCCCCGGGCCCGGGTCGAATGGGGTCATGTCCGCGCCAATCTCAAGGCGCGCCTGAACCAGACCAACCCGCTGGACCTGGGCGCCGTCTGGGCCACCCGCACCGGACAGGTCTGCGGCCTGGTGAATGGTCGCGGCAGCTTCGGCGGGCTCAGCGGCATGGTGCGGTTCTATTCGGTCGACCGCGCGCCGGTGTTCCACCAGGACGTCGACCACCTGCAATTCCAGGAAGCCTGGTTCCAATGCCAGCGCGACCGCTGGGTCGAGCTGCACGAAGGCTCGGAAGAACCCGGCTTCTGCGGCACCGAACTGGGCAGGCGCCGCTGCTACAGCGTGCGGATCTTTGACGGAACGCGCGCCCGGGTGGACTAGAGGCCCCGCGTCCAGATCGGCCGGCGGTCAGCGTCCAGGCGGATGGCGATATCGGCCCGGGCAGGCAGGTCGCCCGCGATCCACTCGGTCAGGCGCTGATAGTGGGCGACGAAGCGGTCGAGGGCTGCTTCGTCCATGGCCTGGGCAGGGTCTGCCAGCCGCTCGCGCAGACGGGCCTCCTGCTGGCCGCGCCAGGTCCGGACGGTGGCGAAGTCTGGCGCGGTCAGCACGGCCAGCAGGTCGATCCGCTCAAACAGCGCGCGATACGGGCCCGCCAGGGCGGCGTTGACATGGGCGCGCCAGGCGCCGTCCGGATCCTCGTCGCGTTCCAGGGCGTTGACCGGAGCCGCCAGCGCCTCGGCCGGCTGGGGCCGCGCGCCCACGCACCAGCCCTCCAGCAGGATGACGGCGGCGGGGCCTTCGAACCGCTGCCCGTCGGCCGGCGGCGCGCGATCGTCGGCGGCCTTGTCGAAGCGCGGGATCAGGGTTGGCCCTGAGCCGGCCAGGGCGTCGAGCACGGCCAGCCCCAGGGCCACGTCGTGGGTTCCGGGAACGCCGCGCGTGCGCAGCAGCGGGTGCACGGTCGCGGCCAGGGTCACGCGCTGCGCCCGGGTCAGGTAGAGGTCGTCCAGCGACAGGTTGGCCGTCGCCAGGCCCCGATCCTCCAGCAGGCGGGTCAGCAGGCCGGTGAGGGTGGATTTCCCGGCCCCTTGCGGACCGCACAGGCCGACGACCAGCGGCCGGTCCCGCCCCCGCGCCGTCCGCGCGATGCGATCGGCCAGCGGGACATGCAGACTCGCCGCCAGGTCCAGGAAGGACTCCGGAAGCCGCTGGTCGCGAACGAAGGCTTCGATCAGGCCGGGGCGCGTCATCGGGCCCTCAGAACGGGTTGGACCAGCGCACCGAGGCCGACAGCGGCAGGGTGGCCCGGAACACCAGCCCCTCGGCCCGGAACTCGAACAGCGGCTCGCCCTTCAGTTCGCGCCGGATCGAGCTGTCGATCAGGCGGGTGCCGAAGCCCGGCTTGCTGGGCGGCGTCACCGGCGGTCCGCCGGTCTCGATCCAGGTGATGACCAGGGCCTCGTCCGGGTCCATTCGCCAGTCGATGCGCACCTTGCCCGCCGGCGCCGACAGGGCGCCGTACTTGGCGCTGTTGGTGGCCAGTTCGTGGAACACCATCGACAGCGCCACGGCCGTGTGGGGATTGAGCGGCACAGGGGGCCCCTCGCGCTCGACCCGATCGCCATGGGCCTGGGTGCAGACCTGCATCAGCTCGCCCAGATCGGCCTGGCGCCAGCCCGTGCGGGTCAGCAGGTCGTGGGCCCCCGACAGGGCGATCAGGCGCTCGGTGAAGGCCTCGACCGGCGCGCCCTCCAGCTTGCCGAAGGTCTGGCGGGCCAGGGCCTGAACCGTGGCCAGGGTGTTCTTCACACGATGGTTCAGCTCGTTGATCATCACCGCCTGGCGCTCTTCCCGGGCCTTCAGTTCCCGCGAGGCGGCGGCCAGGGCCGCGTGGATGTCGGCCACCTCCTCCAGGCTTCGGCCGACCGGTTCAAGCACCGCCTGGCCCTCGCCGATCGCCCGCGCGGCGGCGACCAGCCCGCCCACCTGGCGGTTGATGCCGCCAGAGACGAACAGCGCCATGCCGACGCCGAACGCCAGCAGCACCCCGAAGACGCTCGTCGCCACGACGACCGACCAGATCGCCGTGCGGTTCAACTGCGCGCGCGGAACCGCCACCATCAGCGTCCAGCCGGTCTGGGGCGATCGGGTATAGGCCACCATGGTCGGCACGCCGTTCAGCGACGTGCTCTTGCCGACGCCTTCGCGGGCCTGCCTGAGGTTCTTGGCCATGTCGGGCGTGGCCGCATGGCCGGTCCAGATCGCATTGTCGGACGACCGGGCGATGACCTTCAGATCGTTGTCCAGCAGGGTGGCGATCCAGTGGTCGGGAACCCGTTGCTGGCGAAAGACCGAGGTGAAGGAGGCGGCCTCGACCACATAGGCCAGCAGGTGCGGCTGGCCCTTGATGTCGACCCGGGCGCCGACGGTGATCACCGGCTTCTTGGCCACCCGCCCGACCCTCAGGTCCGACACACGGCTCTCGCCAACCATCAGGGCGCGGGTCAGCTGTTGGGGCCTTTGCACGATGGGCAACGGCGAGCCGTAGGGACGCAGGGTGTTGACGACCTGCTGGCCGGCGACATCGGTGACCACCACCCAGCCCGCGCGCTGGGCGGTCACCCGGCGGGCGCGGGTGTCAAACTCCTTCAGGTCTCCGGACTGCAGAGCCTGGTCGCTGGCCAGGGTCTCGACCACCGCGATGCCGACGGCGGTCTGCTGGTCCACGGTGCCAGACAGGGCCCGCGCCGTGGTCAGCATCTGTTGATAGGTCTGGGCGCGGCTCTGGCGATCGGCGCCGGCCAGCAGGAAGCCCATGCTCAGCAGGGCGGGAACCAGCAGGCTGATCGTCAGGAGAACCAGCCGGACGCGAACCGAATTGACGCTTCCCCGCGCCTGTCGTCCGACACGATCCAGCAGTTCCATGCGATCGAGACCTCGCAAAACGCCGCCCCCGGGCCTGATCCCTTCGGCCTGTATAGCCAACGTCGGCGAGTCCCGCGTGGCGAAAAATGCGCGTTACGGTTTAAGCGCCACGATGACATAGCCCTCGGGCCGCTTCCCGCGTTAGAATTCCATCATGAAGAATCTGCCCAACATCCTGACCGCCTCGCGCCTCGTCGTGGCCCTGTTCATGTTCGTGGCCCTGGCCGCCGCCGCCGGGGCCGTGCCGTGGCTGAGCGAGCAACTGACCGGCGAGGATCAGCTGCGGCTGGAGCGCTGGGCGTTCTGGGCTTTCGTGATCGCCGCGATCACCGACTTCTTCGACGGCTGGCTGGCCCGCAAGCTGGACGCGGTCACGGTGTGGGGCGCGATCCTCGATCCGATCGGCGACAAGATCCTGGTCTGCGGCGCGCTTCTGGGCCTGATGGCCCTGGGTCCCAACCCGATGGTGGTGCTGCCGGCCGGCCTGATCCTGTTCCGCGAATTCGCCGTCAGCGCCCTGCGCGAGGTCGGCGCCGGCAAGGGCGTCAAACTGCCCGTCACCCTGCTGGCCAAGTGGAAGACCACCCTGCAGCTGGTGGCCATCGGCGCCGAGATGGTGCTGGCCTCGTGGGCGGCGTTCGGCCTGCCCGACACGCCCGACGTCGTGGGTCCCGCCACCCTGGCCATCCACGGCCTGCTGTGGCTGGCGGCGATCATCACCCTGATCACCGGGGCGCAGTACTGGGAAGCGGCCCGCAAGGCGCTGGCCTAGCTTCCAGCGCCCTATTCGGCGGCCAGCAGGGTTGCGGGCGGCTCCTCGTCGCGCTCCACCGCATCGGGATCGCTGGGGCCATGCAACAGCCAGGCGCTGTCGGCGCCCCGGTCTGGCGCCCTCGCCCGCTCGGCCCGCATCATCAGCGTCAGCCAGTTCACGCCGGTCGCTCGCAACACCATCTTCGCCTCCAGAGTCGGGGATACTGTTGAGAATGACTCGCAATAAAGGCGACCGCAAGGCGTTTCGCGCCCGCCGGCGCGACGGCGAAAAGCGGCTCCCTGAGCGACGTTTTCGCGCGCGACACCAAGATCAGCCCCCGGTTGTCGCCCGGCCCGAAAAAGCAGAATTCAAGATTTTCCTTGCTGGCGAGCCCGTCTAGAGCCATCATGGAATTATCGAATTCGCTGCCGTTCGGCCTGCTATTCCATGCTTCCTTCGAGGAAGCGCCGGACGCGCCTACCGATCCCCAACGAAATTTGATCGCTGTTCGGAACGCTTCCGGCGGCGACTACTATCCAAAGGACTATCATACCATGGCTACCGGCACCGTTAAGTGGTTCAACGGCACCAAGGGCTTCGGCTTCATCCAGCCGGACGACGGCGGCAACGACGTTTTCGTTCACATCTCGGCCGTTGAACGCGCCGGCATGCGTACGCTGAACGAAGGTCAAAAGATCACGTACGAACTGGAACAAGACAAGCGCAGCGGCAAGATGTCCGCTGGCCAGCTGCAAGCTTAATCCAGTCAGAAGGCCCGGCCCGCCGGGCCCTTCGAAAGCTTCCTATAGGCCGGCGCTTGCGCCGGCCTATTTGCGTTTGAGACTTTGCGTTCTAGTTTCCACCGGCTCCTCCAGACTGGGTTAGAACGGCATGCGCGCGGCCCGGATCCTGATCGTCCTGCTGGCCAGCCTGACCCTGGCGGCCTGCGGCTCTCTCCCCCGCAACGCCTTTACCGCCAAGGAGATCACCGGCGTCGCGCCGCAGGGCATGAGCGAGGTTCGCTTCAACGCCAGCGACGCCGCCGCCGGCGTGCGCTTCGCCGAAGCCGCCCGCACCCGGTTCAACGACCAGAAGGGCTTCGACGTCCTGGCCATTTCGGGCGGCGGCGCCAATGGCGCCTACGGCGCCGGCACGCTGGTGGGCTGGACGAAAGCCGGCAACCGCCCCGAGTTCGACATTGTCACAGGGGTCAGCACCGGCGCCCTCACCGCTCCGTTCGCCTTTCTCGGCCCCGACTGGGACCAGCGCCTGACCCAGGCCTACACGAGCGCGGCGGCCGGCAAGATCCTCAAGCGTCGGGGCCTGGACATCTTCTTCCGCCCCGGCTTCTACAACACCGAGGCCCTGCGCGGCCTGGTGGAGAAATATGTCGATCCGCCCCTGCTGTACGCCGTCTCCGTCGAGCAGGCCAAGGGGCGACGGCTGCTGATCGCCACCACCAATCTCGACACCGAACAGACGGTGATCTGGGACATGGGCGCCATCGCCTCGCGCGGCGACGAAGCGGCGCTGAAGCTGTTCCAGGACGTGCTGGTCGCCTCGGCCAGCATCCCCGGCGTCTTTCCGCCGACCCTGATCGAGGTCGATGGCAAGGGCCGCAAGCTATCGGAAATGCATGTCGACGGCGGCGTGACCATTCCGTTCT
This sequence comes from Caulobacter sp., assembly GCF_965279145.1. Lineage (NCBI taxonomy): Bacteria > Pseudomonadati > Pseudomonadota > Alphaproteobacteria > Caulobacterales > Caulobacteraceae > Caulobacter > Caulobacter sp. The sequence goes on along the minus strand of NZ_OZ257139.1, from coordinate 2,441,979 downwards.
TCGTCGCCCCCGAAGCCCTGCTGCTGTGGACCTCGCCGGACCATGGCATCGCCCGTCCGGGCAATATCCGGGTGATCGTCAACGGCAAGATCGGCGGCGGCTTTTCCTTCACCCCCGGCGGCACCCTGTCGATCATCAGCCGCTCCTGGGGCACGATGAGCAAGTCGCTGATGCGCACCCATCTGACCGCCAGCGCCGCGTTCGCCCGGCGCAACGGCGGCTCGCTGCTGTTCGCCGCCATCCCCGACGACGCCGAGGTCGACACCTCGGGCCTGGACTTCAAGGCGAGCAATCGCCAGGCCCTGTTCGATCTGGGTCGGCGGAGGGCCGAGATGGAGATCGCCTGGACCGAACCGGCGAGCCCCGAGGCCGCGCCCGCGGTCGTGGCCGCGCCGACGATCTCCACCTCGGCGCTCCGCCCGTAGGATCAGCCGTCCAAGTCGCGCGGTCGGCGACGGTGGCCGCCGGCTCCACGGCGCCCGAGACAGGAAAAAGGGCGGCCGGCCAAGGCCGCGCCGCCCTTCCAGGGACACGCCCTCCGCCGTCGCCGGAGGAGGGCGGGAACAACCTCCGACCGTTAAAGCGTCAGAACCGCACCGGCGACCGTCGAAGTCGTCAGGTTCAGCGTTCCAGCCAGCTTGACCGCATAGTCCACGCCCGCCGTGAAGGTGGTGTTGTCGCTGTGATCGAGCACGACATAGGTGTCGCCGCCGAACACGAACCATGTGACGACCGGCGTTCCCGAGCCGGCGGCGCTGGCGGCGGCGGCGTCAAGCGAGGCGGCCAGGGTCCCACCCGCCACGACCGCCGCGCCGAGCGCGCCCGCCGTCGGCGCCTGGCCGGTGAAGGTGATCGTATCGGCGGTCCCCACGGACATTCCCGTGATCGCCGTGAAGCTGGCGCCGCTGGCGGTCGCGGCGGTGAAGATGACGCTGTCAGCGCCCGAACCGACATCGATCGTATTCGCACCGCCGCCGACGCTGATCGCGTCGACGCCCGCGCCGCCCGTGACCTGATGGTTGCCGGTCGTGGCGGTGTAGCTGTTGGCGCCATTCCCCAGGCTGACGATGTTGTTCAGGCCGTTCGACCCGACGACGGTGTCGGCGCCCGAACCGCCGGTGTAGGTCACCGCGCCGCCGGTCGCCAGGCTGAAGGTGATCGTGTTGGCTCCCGTGGCCGAACCCTTGATCGCCGCGGCCGCCGCGAGGGCCCCCGAGGTGAAGCTGAAGCCGCCCAGGGTGATCCCGCTGGCGTCGATGGTGGTCAGGGCCGTACTGGCGGCCGTCAGGTTCAGGCCGGCGTTGCCGCTGACGGTGACGGTTTGGGCGCTGTTCCCCAGCAGGGTTACGAAGTCTTTGAAGGCGCCGGAGGGCGTGGCCTGGCTATCGACGGTAGTGATACTGAAGGTCTCGACGTTGGCCGCCGTGATCCCGGTCGACGCGAAGGACACGCCGGCGGTCGAGCCGTCGGTGAGCTGCAGGTTCACGACGTCGTTGACGCCGCCGGTGAAGGCGCTGTTGCTGATCGTATAGGCGGTGCCGGCGCCGCTCAGGACCAGGGTCCCGCCCGACGCCATGTTGCTCAGCGTCAAGCCGTTGCCGCCGCTGGTGGAAACGTGGCCGTAGTTGCCGATCACCGCCACGTCGATCGTCTGGTTGGTGGCCCCGGTCAGGACCAGTTGCTCGAAGCCGGTGACCTTGGTGGCGAAGGTCCCCGATCCAGACGCCGTTGCGGCGGAAACGGCGCTCATCTTCAGGACGTCGGCCGAGCCGCCTCCCGCGTCGATCGAGCCCGTACCCAGGGTCGCGCCGACGATACTGACGACGTCGTCGCCGCCGCCCAGGGTGATGACCTTGTCGATCGCGGTCGCCGACAGGGTGACGGTGTCGACCCCCGAGCCGCCGGAAAACGAAGCCTTGTTGCCGTTGATCGTCACGGTATTGGCGCCGGAGCTGGCCGAAGCGTCGACCGAGATGACCGTGGCCCCGGAGAGGTCGGCGGACAGGCCGGCCGCGCCGCTGACGCTGACCGTCTTCAGGTTGGCCATACCGGTCGCGTTGGTCAGGGTCAGCCTGGATGCGCCCGCCAGGGTCAGGGCGGTGGCCGCGCCAAAGGTGATGTTGTTCAGGGTCGAGGCCTCGGCCCCGGTGGTGATGTTCAGGGTGGTGTAGACGTCGGCGTCATCCAGCGTGCCGCCGGTCAGACCGTTGGCCGTCAGGTTCAGCGTGGTGGTCTTCAGTCCGCCCGCCAGGCTGCTGCTGTTGTCGATGATCATGTTGCTGGAGCCGTGGGCGAGGCTCAGCGTGCTCAGCGCGTTATCCGTGGCGTTCAACGTCGTGTAGCCGTCCACGCTGATCGTGGTGATCTTCCCGACGGTGGTCGACCCGAACCCGCCGTTCACATCGACGACGCTCACGCTCGAGGCGACGATGCCGGCCGCGCTGGGCCCGGCGGTGGCGGCCTTGGGCGCGCTGACCGTGACCGAGGTGGTCGCGGCCCCGCCGTTGACCGTCACGGCGGCGTTGGTGTGGGTGGTGTTGTTGGCGTTGCTGGCGGTCTGGGTGACGGTGACCTTGGAGCCCCCGTTCACCTGGACGGCGCCCATGGCGCCGGCGTGGCTGGACGCGATGTCGAGGGTCACGACGCCGGTCGGGGCGGTCACGCCGCCGATGGTGACGCCGCCGGTGGTGACGCCGGACGCCGTCAGCGTCAGGGCCGCGCCGCCGTTCACGGTCAGGGTGTTGGCCGCGAGAGCCGAGGTGGTGATCACGGCGTTGGTCGAGGTCGGCGCGGTCACGGTGGTGGACCCGGCGCTGGTGACGTTCAGCTTGGTCAGGCCCGTCCAGGTCGAGGCGTTCAGGACCAGGCCGGCGTCGTTGGTGACCGTGGCGGTCGCGATGTTGCGGACGGTCGCCGCCGCGACCGTATAGGTTCCGCCGGTGGCCGCGGTGACCGTCAGGCTGTCGGCGCCGCCGGCGCCGTCAATCACGTCGCCGGCGTTGAAGGTCAGGTTCGTGGCGCTGAAGGTGTCGTCAGCCGCGCCTCCCGCTATGGCGTCGTTCGCGGCGGTGAGGGTCGCGGAGAGCGCGGCCGGGGTCGTGTCGACAGGCCCCGGCAGAGTGATATCCCGGTCCACGGCCTTTCCCGTGCCGTGCGCGCCGCCTTCGATGGAGGGCTTGTAGGCCACGGTGATGTCGACATTGTAGATCGGCGAGCCGGTGGCCAGGGCGATCATGAAGTTGTTGCTGGCGGCGGCGTAGATGCCGATATCGGACTTGATCGCCTCGCCCATCAGATAGCCCGCCGTGGCGGCCTTCACGGCGAGGTCGATCTGGGCGGCGGTCATGTTGGCGGAGACAACGCCCGCGCTGGCCGCGATCGAGTCCTTGCGGGCGACGATATCGGCGATGGCCTTGGCGGCGTCCACGCCGGCGGCCGCGGCGTACGAGCCGCCGATGATCGTCTCGTAGATCGACGCGACATAGGCGGCGTAGCTCATCGCCCCGTACTTGGTCGCGAAGGCGAGCGCGCCCTCGCCATGGACGCCCAGGTTGGCGGCGAAATTGATGTATCGGTTCTCGATATTGAACTTGGCGTAGTAGGCGTCGTTCAGGTCGGTCGTGTTGGTCGCGGAGTTGACCAGAAAGTCGATACCGGCCTTGGTCGGGCTCTTACCCGTGAAGAACTGATAGGCCAGCACGGCGACGGCCGTGGTGCTGTCGGCGCCGTTGACAATATTGCTCAGAAGCTGGGCGTCGCTCAGTTGGCCGTTGGCGCTAAGCCACGCCTGGACTTGAAAATTGGCCACCGTCGCCGGGGTCGGAGCCACGCCGTCAAGAACTTTCGTATAGGCCTGAATAAGTTGGTCAGCAGTATAACTCATTTTTCACTTCCGACTTTGGCCGCAGGCCTGGCGACGCTGGAAAACTTTTTTCTGAATTATTCACTAAATCAGACGTTGCATCTATTTGTTACACGCATATCAAGCCTCTTCATACGGGAAAACTAGGCGTCTCGCTTCCGGGGTTGCGCGTATCCGACTCCGTCTCTAAACGGGCGACTTAACCTGCAAGATGGTCGGCAGCGGGCGCGCGGATGTGCGCGACCGTGTCTCTGCGCGCGAGTTTTCTCCTATGCCCAAAAGAACAGACCTCTCCTCGATCCTGATCATCGGCGCCGGCCCGATCGTCATCGGCCAGGCGTGCGAGTTCGACTATTCGGGCGTCCAGGCCTGCAAGGCGCTGCGCGCCGAGGGCTACCGGATCATTCTGGTGAACTCCAACCCCGCCACGATCATGACCGACCCGGACGTGGCCGACGCGACCTATATCGAGCCGATCACCCCGGAGATGGTCGCCAAGATCATCGAGAAGGAGCGCCCCGACGCGCTGCTCCCCACCATGGGCGGCCAGACCGCGCTGAACACCGCCCTGGCGCTGGAAGCCGACGGCACCCTGGCCAAGTACGGCGTCGAGATGATCGGGGCCAAGGCCGAGGTCATCGACAAGGCCGAGGACCGCCAGAAGTTCCGCGACGCCATGGACAAGCTGGGCCTTGAGAGCCCCAAGTCCAAGGCCGCCCACAACATGGACGAGGCCCGCGAAGGCCTGGCCTTCGTCGGCCTGCCCGCGATCATCCGCCCCAGCTTCACCCTGGCCGGCACCGGCGGCGGCATCGCCTATAACCTCGAGGAATTCGAGGAGATCGTGCTGCGGGGCCTGGACCTGTCGCCCACCACCGAGGTGCTGATCGAAGAGAGCGTGCTCGGCTGGAAAGAGTACGAGATGGAGGTCGTGCGCGACACGGCCGACAACTGCATCATCGTCTGCTCGATCGAGAACATCGACCCGATGGGCGTCCACACCGGCGACTCCATCACCGTCGCCCCGGCCCTGACCCTGACGGACAAGGAATATCAGTGGATGCGCGCGGCCTCGATCGCCGTGCTGCGCGAGATCGGCGTCGAGACCGGCGGCTCCAACGTCCAGTTCGCCCTCAATCCCGCTGACGGCCGCATGGTCGTGATCGAGATGAACCCGCGCGTGTCGCGCTCCTCGGCCCTGGCGTCCAAGGCTACCGGCTTCCCGATCGCCAAGGTCGCCGCCCGCCTGGCCGTCGGCTACACTCTGGACGAGCTGAAGAACGACATCACCGGCGGCGCGACCCCGGCCTCGTTCGAGCCCAGCATCGACTACGTCGTCACCAAGATCCCGCGCTTCGCCTTCGAGAAGTATCCGGGCAGCGAGCCGCACCTGACCACCGCCATGAAGTCGGTCGGCGAGGTGATGGCCATCGGCCGCACCTTCAAGGAAAGCGTCCAGAAGGCCCTGCGCGGTCTGGAAACCGGCCTGACCGGCTTCGACGAGATCGAGATCCACGGCGCCGATGATCCGGACGCCGGCAAGGCCGCCGTGATCCGCGCCCTGGGCATGCCCACCCCCGACCGCATCCGCGTCATCGCCCAGGCCTTCCGCCACGGCCTGACCGTGGAAGAAGTCAACGCCGCCTGTTCCTACGAGCCCTGGTTCCTGCGCCAGATCGCCGAGCTGGTCCGCCAGGAAGGCTGGATCCGCGCCGGCGGTCTGCCGACCGACGCGCAAGGCTTCCGCGCCCTGAAGGCGCAGGGCTTCTCCGACGCCCGTCTGGCCCACCTGGCCGGCTCCACCGAAAAGGCCGTCCGCAAGGCACGCCAGGATCTGAACGTGCGCCCGGTGTTCAAGCGCATCGACAGCTGCGCCGGCGAGTTCGCCGCCACCACGCCCTACATGTATTCCACCTACGAGACCGGCGCCCTGGGCCAGGTTCCCGAGTGCGAGAGCGCGCCCAGCAACCGCAAGAAGGCGGTGATCCTGGGCGGCGGTCCCAACCGGATCGGCCAGGGCATCGAGTTCGACTACTGCTGCTGCCACGCGGCGTTTGCTCTCGACGCCATCGGCATCGAGTCGATCATGGTCAACTGCAACCCCGAGACCGTCTCGACCGACTACGACACCTCCGACCGCCTGTATTTCGAGCCGCTGACGGCCGAGGACGTGCTGGAGCTGCTGCATGTCGAGATGAGCAACGGGACCCTGGCCGGCGTCATCGTCCAGTTCGGTGGCCAGACCCCGCTGAAGCTGGCCCACGCGCTTGAAGAGGCCGGCGTGCCGATCCTGGGCACCAGCCCCGACGCCATCGACCTGGCCGAAGACCGCGAGCGCTTCCAGCAGCTGCTGGACGGCCTGAAGATCGCCCAGCCCGAAAACGCCATCGCCCGCACCTGGGACGAGGCCCGCGCGGCGGCCGAGACCATCGGCTTCCCGTTCGTGATGCGTCCGTCCTACGTGCTGGGTGGCCGGGGCATGGAGATCATCCGCGATCACGAGCAGCTGGAACGCTATATCAGCGACGCCGGCGACATCTCGATCGAGCACCCGATCCTGCTGGACCACTATCTGAGCCGCGCCACCGAGGTGGACGTCGACGCCCTGTGCGACGGGACCGACGTGTTCGTGGCCGGCGTGCTGGAGCACATCGAGGAAGCCGGCGTCCACTCGGGCGACAGCGCCTGCTCGATGCCGCCCTTCTCGCTGAGCGCCGAGACCGTCGAGGAACTGAAGCGCCAGACCGTCAAGATGGCCCTGGCCCTCAATGTGCGCGGCCTGATGAACGTGCAGTTCGCCATCGAGGAGCCGCACTCCGAGAACCCGCGCATCTATGTGCTGGAAGTGAACCCCCGCGCCTCGCGCACCGTGCCGTTCGTGGCCAAGACCATCGGCCAGCCGGTGGCCGCCATCGCCGCCAAGATCATGGCCGGCGAGACGCTCAAGAGCTTTGGCCTGGTCGACAAGCCCTACGACCATATCGCGGTCAAGGAAGCGGTCTTCCCGTTCGCCCGCTTCGCCGGGGTCGACACCATCCTGGGCCCGGAAATGCGTTCGACCGGCGAGGTCATGGGCCTGGACTGGAAGCGCGAGGGCGAGGCCGACATGTCGCTGGCCTTCGCCCGCGCCTTCGCCAAGAGCCAGCTGGGCGGCGGCGTCACCCTGCCGCTGGAAGGCACGGCCTTTGTCTCGGTCAAGGAAAGCGACCGCCCCTGGATCGTCGAGCCAGTCCGCCTGCTGCAGGCCGCCGGCTTCAAGGTGATCTCCACCGTCGGCACGCGCGGCTATCTGGCCGAACAGGGCGTCGAGGTCGAGCTGGTCAAGAAGGTGCTGGAAGGCCGCCCGCACATCGTCGACGTGATGAAGAACGGCGGCGTGCAGTTGGTGTTCAACACCACCGAGGGCAAGCAGGCGCTGGAAGACAGCTTCGAGATCCGCCGCACGGCCCTGATGATGAAGGTGCCCTACTACACCACCAGCGCTGGCGCTCTGGCGGCGGCTCAAGCCATCGCCACGGCCCCCGCCGCCGCGCTGGAAGTGCGGCCGCTGCAGAGCTACCAGTAGAGGTTATCCACAGGGTCGCGCAGCAGGTCCTCTCCTTTCAGGGGGAGGACCTGTCGCACCCGGCAGACGCGGCCGATTGTGACGGGCGGGCGCATTTCTGCTAGCCTTCGCCCATGACCCGCGACCAAGCCCTTCAGATCCTGAAGCGCCACGAGGCCGAACTGCGTCAGCAGGGCGTGACACGCGCCGCCCTGTTCGGCTCGGTGGCTCGCGACGAGGCTTACCCCGGCAGTGACATCGACGTGATGGTCGAGTTCGCTCCCGATGCGGCCATCAGCGTCTGGGCCTATGCGCGCTTGAAAGACCTGATCCAGGATTTCTTCGGCGAGCGCGTGGATGTGGTCAGCCGCAACGGCCTCAACCGCCACATCCGCCCCACCGTCGAGCGGGAAGCGCTCTATGCCTTCTAGGACCGAGGCGGTCCTGCTGCATATCCGGGACAATATCGCCTTCGCCCGTCAGATCGTCGGCGAGCGATCGGCCGTCGACTTCGAGCATGACCGGATCGCGTTCTACGCCGCCACGCGCTGCCTTGAGATCATTTCCGAAGCTTGCCGCCGCCTGCCCGAAGGCTTGACCGCGCGCCATCCGACGATCGACTGGCGCAGCATAAGGGCGGCCGGAAACATCTACCGTCATGAGTATGAGGGCGTCGAAGAGCGGATCGTCTGGACGACTGTCCGTGACTTTCTGGGCGATCTGGACGCCGCGATCACGACGGAACTCGTCCGTCTGGAGCAGGAACTCTAGACCGCCTGTCTTGAGCTTGGCGCCGCCGACACGCTAACCTTGGCCATGCCCTCTACCGCCCCCTACACCGACGCCGAAGTCGCCGCCCTCGCCGAGGGTCTGCTGGATCATTCGCTGCCCAAGGCGCGGTGGACCCATGCGGCGCATCTGGCCGCCACCCTGCGGCTGGTCCGCACCCGCGACGCGGGGCTGGAGCGCGACATGCCGGGGATCATCCAGACCTACAACGTCGCCGTCGGCGGGGTGAACGACGACCACAACGGCTATCACGAGACCATCACCCAGGCGTACCTCACGGCCATCCGCGCCTTCGCCGCGACCCTGCCGGCCGGGATGGGCGACGGCGAGGCCGCCGCGCGGCTGCTGGCCACGCCGATGGGCGACAAGGCCTGGCCCCTGACCTTCTGGTCACGCGAGCGACTGTTCAGCGTGCAGGCCCGGCGCGGCTGGGTGGAGCCGGACTTGAAACCCCTAGACTAGGCCTTCTTGACGAACTCGACGCGCAGCACCAGGCCGCGCACCTTCTCGACATTGGCCTCGATCTCGTCGGTGTCGCCGGTCAGTCGGATGTTCTTGACCAGGGTGCCGCGCTTCAGGGTGACGCCGCCCGAGCCCTTGACCTTGAGATCCTTGATCAGGGTCACGTTGTCGCCGTCGGCGAGGATCGTGCCGTTGCTGTCGCGGGTTTCGTCCGACATGGGAAAGGTCCTTGAAGGGGGCGGACCGCTCCGGGCGAAGTCCACACATTTATCAGGGGCTTCCTAGAGAGGCTCGGCCGCGCGCGCAAGACTGGCCCCGCTATTCCTGGCTCTTGCGCCCCAGCGGATGCTTCGACCTGACCACCTGAACCAGGTGATCCCCGGCCACATGGGTATAGATCTGGGTGGTGCCGATATCGGCGTGGCCCAGCAGGGTCTGGATCACCCGCAGGTCGGCGCCGCCCTCCAGCAGGTGGGTGGCGAAGGCGTGACGCAGGACGTGGGGGCTGACCTTCTGGCGGTCGATGCCGGCGGCGATGGCGGCGTCTTCCAGCAGTTGCGACACCCGCCGCCCGGTCAGGCGACCGGCCGCCGAGCGCGATGGAAACAGCCAGGGGCTGTCCTTCTGGCCCTTTGGCAGAAATTGCGGCCTTACCTCCAAATAAGCCTTCACCGCCGTGCGCGCCGGCGCGTTCAGGGGGGCCAGCCGCTCCTTGCCACCCTTGCCCTTGACCATCAGATAGGCCGGGTCGCGGGCCAGGGCGTTCAGCGGCAGGGCCAGCAGCTCGGAGATCCGCAGGCCCGAGGCGTAGAGCAGCTCGATCATGCAGGCCAGGCGCAGGCCCTGGCCGCCGTCCTTACCGGCCGCCGCCGCGATCAGGGCGTCGACCTCGCCCCGCGACAGCACCTTGGGCAGGGGCCGGCCGGCCTTGGGCGCGACCACGCGGCGGGACGGATCGTCGGTCCGCCAGCCCTCGCCAAGCACGAAGCGGTAGAACTGCCGCACGGCAGAGCGCCGGCGGTTGGCGGTGGCCGGCGACAGGCCCCGGGCGCTGAGGTCCTGGAAATAGGCCTCGATGGTCTCGGCCGTGGCGGAGGCCAGGTCATCGCCTGTGCGGGCCAGGAAGCCCCGGGCGTCTTCCAGGTCCTTGCCATAGGCGGTCAGGGTGTTGCGCGCGGCAGCCCGCTCGACGGCCATCATTTCCAGAAAGGCGTCGACCCAGCCGGCGGCGCTCATTTGGTCGGCAGGGTCAGGGCCAGCAGCCCCTCGACCACCACGGCGCGGGCGTCGGCCGCGAGACCGGCCCGGGCCAGGCCTTGGGCGATGCGGGCGCGGTCGACGGCGGAGGGTCCGGCCACGCCGGCCTCGGCGGCGATCGACAGGGCCAGCAGGGCCGCCTCGCCCTTGCGGTCGGCGGCGGCGTCCAGCAGGGCCAGGCGCGGGGCCGAGGCGGTGGGGCGGCCGACGTCGAAGGTCGCGAACTGGGCGCGCTCGTCGGGTCCCATCGCGCCGCCCAGCGACGCCAGCAGCAGGGCGGCGGCCTGGGCCGGAGACTTGGCTCCCCCCTGGGCGCCGCGATCGATCAGGCGGGCCAGGACTTGGCCGTCGGGCTTGCCCGAGGCGGCGCTGATCATGGCGTCCAGCAGGGCCAGGTCGGTGGCGGTGGCGCCGGGGATCTGGTCCTGCACCAGCCGCGAACGGATCGCCTGGGCGGTGGGCAGGTCGCCGGCCACAAGGGCGGCGCGGGCGAACAGGACCGGATCGCGCAGCGGCGCGTCGGCCCTGGCCAGGGCGGCGATCGAGGCGGCCGAAGCCTTGGCCGCGTCGATGAAGGCGACCAGCCCCTTGGCCTGGCGCAGGAAGGCCAGGTCCGAGGTCTCAGCGGCGGTCAGGTCCAGCCCGGCCGGCGGCGGCGGCGGGCCGGGCGGGGTGATCATCCTGCTGACGGCCGGCGAGGCCGTCGCGGCGGCGGCGGCGAGGTCCAGCCCCAGCTTGCGCGACAGGGCGTAGTTGATGCCGTTGCGCAGGTTGGCGGCGCCCGGCGGGGTTCCGGCCGCCACCGCGCTCATCAGCCGGACGTAGTCGGCGTCGCCGCCGCCGCCCTTCTGGGCCTGCTGCTGGGGGGCCTGCTGCTGGACCAGCGACAGGGTCAGTTGGGCGGCGTCGACCTGACCGGCGCGCGCCTGGCAGAAGGCCCGCAGCCGCAGCCAGTAGCCGGCGCCGCGATCCACGGTCAGGGCCTCGCCGATCCGGCAGGCCTTGTCGTCGTCGCCCTTGATCAGAGCCGCCTCGGCCGAGGCCAGCGACAGGGCGGCGTTGTTCGCCACGCCGGGCGCGCGGTCCAGCACGAGATCGGCGCCGGCGGCGTCGCCCAGGGCGATCAGGCCCAGGGCCCGGGCCGCGCCCATGTCGGGCTCGTTGCCGACCCCGACCGGGCCGTTGGCGCCGGTGGCCAGCACCTTGCGCGCCAGGTCGGCGAAGGCGGGCGACAGGGGTCTGGCCGCCAGCCGGGGCAGGACGTCGCGAGCGATGCCGGGGGCGGTGTCCTTCCACAGGTCGCCGCCCAGATCGGTGGGGCCGGCGGGCGTCGAGAACAGGTCCGGCGGCGCAAGGGACTGCACCTGCATCTGGGCCAGGGCCGGCGTGGCGGCGGCGACCAGCAGGGCGGCCAGCAGGGCCCCTTGGTGAAGGCCGGGACGACGGTGAGAACGCATGCGAGAGATCATGCTCCAGTTATGACCCAAACCCAGTTTCAGCGAAACTTGGCGCTGGGGCCAAGCCTCGTGTAAACCCGCGTCCGCATCATGACCGATCCGTCCGTTTCTCCGTATCAGGCCCTTCGCAACCGCACGATCGTGCTGGTGGGGTTGATGGGCGTGGGCAAGTCCAGCGTCGGACGCCGCCTGGCCCAGGCCCTGGACCTGCCGTTCCGCGACGCCGACAACGAGGTCGAGAGCGCGGCCGGCCGCTCGATCCCGGAGATCTTCGCCGAACTGGGCGAAGAGGCCTTCCGCGACGGCGAGCGGCGGGTGATCGCCCGCCTGCTGGAAGAGCCGCCGCACGTGCTGGCCACCGGCGGCGGGGCCTTCGTCAACGAAGAGACCCGCGCCCTGATCAACCAGCACGCCATCTCGGTTTGGCTGAAGGCCGATATCGAGCTGCTGGCCCGCCGCGTGGGCCGCAAGGACAACCGGCCGCTGCTGAAGAACAAGGACCCGTTCGAGGTCCTGACCCATCTGGCCGAGGTCCGCTACCCGGCCTATGCCCAGGCCCAGGTGCATGTCGAAACCGGCGATACGCCACACGCCGTGGCCGTGGACGCCGTGATCGCGGCCCTGCAGGCGCGCGTCGACCAGGAGTCCTTTACCCCATGATCCGCACCATAGCCGTGGGCCTGGCCGATCGCGCCTACGACGTCGTCATCGGCACGGGGCTGATTGACCGCGCCGGCGACCACATCGCGCCCCTGCTGAAGCGCAAGCGCACCGCCATCGTCACCGACTCCATCGTCGGCGAGCATCACGGCGAACGCCTCTCCGCCGCCCTGGAAAAGGCCGGCGTGGCGGTCGACATGATCGTGGTGCCCCCCGGCGAGGAGACCAAAAGCTTCGAGGGTCTGGCCGACCTGTCCGACCGCCTGCTGGCCCTGGGGCTGGAGCGCGGCGACATGATCATCGCGTTCGGCGGCGGGGTGGTCGGCGACCTGACCGGCTTCGCGGCGTCGATCTACAAGCGCGGCATCGACTTCATCCAGATCCCCACCACCCTGCTGGCCCAGGTCGACAGCTCGGTGGGCGGCAAGACCGCCATCGACACCCCGCGCGGCAAGAACCTGATCGGCGCCTTCCACCAGCCGCGCCTGGTGCTGGCCGATCTGGACGTGCTGGCCACCCTGCCCGCGCGCGAGCTGGCCTGCGGCTATGCCGAGATCATCAAGTACGGCCTGCTGGGCGACTTCGCCTTCTTCGAATGGCTGGAGGCCAACGTCGCCGCCGTGCTGGAGCGCGATGTCGACGCCCTGGTCCGCGCCGTGGGACGCAGCGTCGAGATGAAGGCCGAGATCGTCGCCGAGGACGAGAAGGAAGCCGGCCGCCGCGCCCTGCTGAACCTGGGCCACACCTTCGGCCACGCCATCGAGGCCGAGATGGGCTTTGGCGACGCGCTCAAGCACGGCGAGGCGGTTGGGGTCGGCATGGCCCAGGCCTTCCGCTTCTCGGCGCGCCAAGGGCTGTGCTCCGGCCAGGACGCCGTCCGCGCCGAAGCCGCCATCAAGGCCGCGGGTTTGCCCACCCGCATGAGCGATGTGCGGCCAGAGCCCTTCTCGGCCGACGCCCTGATCGCCCACTGCGGCCAGGACAAGAAGGCCGAAGGCGGGACGCTGACCTTCGTGCTGGCGCGTGGCATCGGCGATGCGTTCGTCGCCAAGGACGTCGACCGCGCGGCGCTTAGGGCGTTTCTGATTGAGGACGGGGCGGCGGGTTAGGGGCTTGAAGCTGGCCCTCCCAACGTCGGGGATGGGTGGTTGGCGGACAGGCCTTGCGTCCTTCGAGGCCCGCTGTGCGGGCGCCTCAGGATGAGGTGCTCTGTGCAGATTTCCTCATCCTGAGGTGCGAGCCGGCGGCGAGCCTCGAAGGACGCAGGACTCCGGCCGGACACCCCCCAGAGGGGGCATCTGGCGTCTGACTGGGGTCGAAAGCCGGCCCCACTTGAAACCAGCCTCCCCCCTCCCCATCTCTGCCTCACCAGAGGCGCACTGAACGCCGCTGGACGCCTGAACGCAGGCCTCTAGACCCCGATGCTGACAGCGTGCGGGGCGATGTTGAAAAGCCCCGCAACCTGTCTTCGCACCCCGAAAGCCCAAGCGGCTTGGCGGCGAGACAGCCGGGGCCTTCCCCAGGAGATCCGCGTCCGACGACGCTCGCGCCATACGGCGCGTCCCATCGAGCCCCCGCATGCGGCCTTGAGATCAAGGCGCCGGGAGAGGCTCAAATTCCCCCAAGAAAGCTACCATGACGACGACCACCCACACCCAAGCCCTGCCCACCGTCTATGTGACCGAGGCTGACCACGAGATCCTGTCCAACCTGGCCGAGGCGGTCGCCGACCGCGCCGCCGGCAGCCGCGTGCTGGCCGGCGAGATGGCCCGCGCGGTGATCGTCGATCCCGACCAGGCGCCGCGCCCCTTCGTCGGCATCGGCTCCACCGTCGAATACCAGGACCTGACCAGCGGCCAGGCTCGCCGCGTGCGCCTGAGCCTGCCGCGCGACGCCAGCATCGACGAGGGCCGCATCTCGGTGCTGACCCCCGTCGGCGCGGCGCTGATCGGCATGACCGCCGGCGAAACCTTCCACTGGACCGACAACGACGGCCGCCCGCGCGGCGTGCGGGTGGTGGCGATCGGCGGCCAGGCCTTCACCCCGAGCGCAACCCTGGCGTAGAACACCGCCATGATCGCCGCTCTCCTGGGCCTTGCCCCCATCGTCCTCGCCCTGCTGGCGATCTCGGCCCTGTTTTCGGCGGCCGAGACGTCGCTGACCGCCGCCTCCCGGGCGCGGATGCACCAGCTGGAGCGCGAGGGCGACAAGCCCGCCAAGCGGGTCAACAAGCTGCTCTCCGACCAGGAGACGATGATCGGCGCGGTGCTGCTGGGCAACAACCTGATCAACATCCTGGCCTCGGCCCTGACCACCCAGGTGCTGACCGCCGCCATTCCCGGCCCCTGGGGCGTGGCCGTCGCCACCGCCGTGATGACCGTGCTGGTGCTGGTGTTCGCCGAGGTGCTGCCCAAGACCCTGGCGATCCTGCGCTCGGATGACGTGGCGCGGTTCCTGTCGGGGCCGACCTTGCTGGTGGTGCGGCTGTTCGGGCCGATCATCTACGCCATCCAGTGGATCGTCCGCCGCACCCTGCGGCTGTTCGGCGTCAAGCTGGACATGGCCGTCGACGTGCTGGCCGCTCACGAAGAGATCCGCGGCGCGGTCGAGTACCACCACTCCGAAGGCCTGGTCGAAAGCGGCGACCGGCGGATGCTGGGCGGGGTGCTGGACCTGTCGGACATGGACGTCTCGGAGATCATGGTCCACCGCAAGTCGATGGTCATGTGCGACGCCGACCTGTCGGCCCGCGAGCTGGTCGCCGAGGCGCTGGAAGCCCAGCACACTCGAATTCCCCTGTATCGCGACAACCCCGACAACATCGTCGGCGTGCTGCACGCCCGCGACCTGCTGCGCGCCCTGGCCGAGTCGAAGGACGGCATCGACGCCCTCGACATCGCCGCCATCCTGCGCGAGCCGTGGTTCATTCCCGACACCACCAACCTGAAGGACCAGCTGAACGCCTTCCTCAAGCGCAAGAGCCACTTCGCCCTGGTCGTCGACGAATACGGCGCCCTGCAGGGCCTGGTGACGCTGGAGGACATCCTGGAGGAGATCGTCGGCGAGATCGACGACGAGCACGACACCAGCGTCGAGGGCGTGCGGCCCCAGGCCGACGGCTCGGTCAATGTGGACGGCCATGTCACCGTGCGCGACCTGAACCGCGCGATGGACTGGGACCTGCCGGAGGGCGAGGCTGTGACCATCGCCGGCCTGGTGATCCATGAGGCCCAGACGATTCCCGAGCCCGGCCAGACCTTCATCTTCCATCATCACCGCTTCCAGATCCTGCGGCGGCAAAGGAACCAGGTGACGGCGCTGCGGATCAGCGGCAGGTTGGACGAAAGCGCGAGTCGGTAGGGGGATCCGCGCCGGACAGGGCGCCCGGGAACCAAACCGCCGGTGGCCCGTTTTGGACTACCGGCTCAGGGGCGCCGGGCGGGAGGACTTGTTGAGCAACCTGGCTGGAACCGAGGTTCGCGCCGATGGGAGCGAACTGGAAGCACGGCTGGAGCGCATCCAGGCCGAGCTGGCCGATGAGGTCAACAAGTCCAAGACGCTGAGCCGGATCGCCGAGGCCGTCGCGGCCAGCATCGACATCGAAAGCGTGGTGCAGGTGGTCGTGGACGGCGCGCGCGAGCTGACCGGCGCGGCGTTCGGAGCGTTTTTCTACAACGTCATCGGCCCGGGCGACGAGTGCTACACGCTCTACACCCTGTCGGGCGCGCCGGCCGAAGCGTTCTCCGACTATCCCATGCCCCGCAAGACCGCGATCTTCGCCCCCACCTTCGACGGCGTCGGTCCGGTGCGGTCGGACGACATCACCCAGGATCCGCGTTACGGGCACAACCCGCCCCATACGGGCATGCCCACCGGCCACCTGCCCGTCCGCAGCTATCTGGCCACCCCGGTGGTCACGCGCGGCGGCGAGGTAATGGGGGGACTGTTCTTCGGCCATCCCGAGGCCGGCCGCTTCAGCGCCCGCGCCGAGACCCTGCTGGTGGGTCTGGCCGCCCAGGTGGCGGTGACGATCGAATCCCTGCGCGCCAACGAGTCGGCCCTGCGCGAGCTGGCCCAACGCCGGCACACCGAGGATCGCCTGAAGTTCGCCCTCGATTCCGGACGGCTGGGATCCTGGGAGCTGGACGTGGCCACCCGCGGCTATGAAGCCTCGGACATGTGCAAGGCCAACTATGGCCGGAAGCCCGATGAGGATTTCGGCTTCAACGACCTGATCGCCAGCGTGCATCCCGCCGACCGGCCGCGCATGACCACGGCGATCGAGGACGCCATCCGCGACGGCTCCAACTATGACATCGAATACCGGATCGTGACGCCTTCGGGCGAGACCCGCTGGGTTCACGCACGGGGCCGCGCCTCGCGGACCGGCGAGGGCGCGGTGCGCCGGATGGCCGGGGTGTCGCTGGACATCACCGCCCGCAAGCAGGCCGAGGAACGCCAGCGCCTGCTGGTCAACGAGCTGAACCACCGGGTGAAGAACAGCCTGGTCGCCGTGCAGTCGATCGCCGCCCAGACCCTGCGCACCGCCCTGACCCCGGAGCAGTTCCAGGACGCGTTCGAGTCGCGGATCATGGCCCTGTCCCAGACCCACGACCTGCTGACCCGCGAGAGCTGGGAAAGCGCCAGCCTGCGCGAGGTGTTCGACGTCGAGCTGCTGGCCCTGGGCGGCGATGACCGCGTGCGCTTCAGCTATCCGCGCGACGTCCGCCTCAGCCCCAAGGCCGTGGTCGCCATGGGCATGGCGATCCATGAACTGGCCACCAACGCCGCCAAGTACGGAGCCCTGTCCGCGCCCGGGGGGCGGCTGGAGGTCGAGTGGCGGATCGAGGCCGACCCGGACCCGACCCTGCGCCTGACCTGGACCGAGCGCGGCGGTCCACCTGTTTCCGTCCCGACACGACGCGGTTTCGGTGTCAGGCTCCTTGAAAAGGGACTGGCCGGCGAACTGTCGGGCGATGTCGCCCTAACTTATGATAGCCTCGGCCTCATCTGCCGCATGGGGCTTCCGATGCGAGCCCTGGAGCCTTGAACATGACCAGCCTGTCCAATCTGAAAGTCCTGGTTGTCGAGGACGAGGCCCTGGTCTCGATGCTGGTCGAGGACATGCTCAGCGATCTGGGGTGTTCGGTCGTGGGCCCGGCCGCCGAGATCGAGGAAGCCCTCCGCCTGGCCGGCAGCGCCGACATCGACGCGGCCCTGCTGGACGTGAACCTGGGCGGCCGGCCGATCTTCCCGGTGGCCGACGCCCTGAAGGCTCGCGGCGTGCCGTTCGCCTTCGCCAGCGGCTATGGCGAAGCGGGCCTCTCGGAGTCGCATCGCGGCGCGCTGGTGCTGCAAAAGCCTTTCCGCGAGGCCGACCTTCGTCGGGTTCTCGAGGAACTGGCCGCTCAAACGGCCTGAGGCCCTTCGTCGCGGCTTTCACTCGCCGAAAAGTTAGGCGCCGCGCGCCCTGATTGAGGCGCCAGCGTCGTTCCGGCGGCTCGCCGAGGCCGGATTTCATCGGCGTTTACCTAACGAAACCGGCCCATTTTTCGCGCCGGGCGCGACTCTTTACGTCGATCACTGTTCGGCGTGGGGCATGGTTTTCCCCCATTTACCCCCTTAGGGGTGCGGTCGATCTTGGCCAAATGAGGCAAGTTATTCCCGTATCGTCTCAGAGCCGCCGAAATCGTGACTTTTTTGTAACTACTCGTCATGATCCCGGCACAATTCAGCCATGTTCGCTTTTGGTGACGGCCAAAGCCTTTAACGTTGCAATTGAGGAATGGACCTCTCGCCCCAGCGCAGCACGCGTGCTGGGGCGTCTTTAGTTTTGAGGACAACGGAAACATGGCGTTGAAAACCAAGGTTCTCCTGGCGACTACGATGCTCGGGAGCTTCGCCCTGCTCGCCCCCACAGTGACCCTGGCCCAGACGGCCCCCGCGGCCAGCGCCGCCGACTCCGTCGAAGAAGTCGTGGTCACCGGTTCGCGCATCCGCCGCGACCCGACCAATTCGCCGACACCGCTGATCCAGGTTTCGCGCGACGACGTCGTGACGACCGGTCAAGCCAGCGTGATCGACGTGCTCGCCGACATCCCCGCCCTGTCGGGCTCGCTGGTGCCGGAAGACACCACCGGTTCGGGCCTGAACGACGGCGGCCTGTCGCTGCTGAACCTGCGCGACCTGGGCACCGCCCGCACCCTGACCCTGGTCGACGGTCGTCGCCATGTCGGTTCGACCGGCGGCGGTCTCTCGGTCGACGTCGACACCATTCCGCGCCTGCTGATCCAGAACGTCGAAGTCATCACCGGCGCGAACTCGGCCCTGTACGGCGCCGACGCCGTCTCGGGCGTTGTCAACTTCGTGCTGCGTCGCGACTTTGAAGGCCTCGAAGTCGACGGCACGCTGGCCCAGATCAACCAGAGCTCCAAGGTCGGTGGCGACCTGAACCGCCGCTTCTCGGTCCTGGCCGGCAAGAACTTCTTCGACGGCCGCCTGAACGTGTATGCGACGGGCGAATACGAAAAGAACGACGAAGTCCTGGATACCGACGTCGACTGGCGCAAGCGGGCGTTCGTCCTGCTGAACCGGGACACCGACGTTTCCAACAGCCAGCCCGACGGCGTTTTCGACAACATCCTGCTGCGCGACGTCCGCACCCTGTCGATCGGCCCGGCCGGCGGCATCACCGTGCTGGCCACCCAGACCCGTCCGTCGTCCAACCCGAACGACCCGGACATCCCCTTCCAGTCGTGCCCGACCGGCAGCGCCGCGTCCGCGATGAGCGCCAACTGCTTCTCGCCCGAGCCGTTCAACTCGTTCATCTATGACAGCACCGGCGCCGCCCGTGCGCCGAGCTTCGGCACCTATCGCGACGAAAACGGCTTCACCCGCGTCAGCAACGTCGGCGGCGACGGCCTGAACCCGAACACCGACTTCAGCCAGTCGAGCCGTCTGCCCCGTTCGGAAAACTATCGCTTCCAGAGCGGCATCAACTTCGACCTGACCGAGAACGTCCAGCTGTTCGGCGAAGCCAAGTACGTCAAGGAAAAGACCTACGACGGCAGCCAGGCGACGTTCTTCGACATCGGCATCCTGCAACTGGCCCCCAACGCCGTCGGCGGCCTGTTCGGCACCAGCTCGTTCAACATCGGCCTGGACAACGCCTACCTGCCCAGCAACGTGCGCAACGCCATCCTGGCCAACACCCGCACGCCGATCACCTCCTACAGCACGACGACGGGCGTCGCCGTCAACGGCGCCACCGTGTCGGACGTTCGCGCCCGCCACAGCCTGTTTGGTCCCGCGCGGACCCAGCAGAACGACAAGGAAATGAAGCGCTTCGTGGTCGGCCTGCGCGGCAGCCGTGACGACTTCAGCTTCATCCACAACCTGTCGTACGAGCTGGGCTACACCTACGGCCAGCTGGAAAACAAGAACTTCGAGCGCGGCGTCGATGTGGTGCGCTTCAAGAACTCGGTCGACGCCGTCGTCGACGCCGCCGGCGTCGTCAATGGCAAGCCGGGCGAAGTCGTCTGCCGCGTCAAGCTGCTGAACGCCCAGGGCGTGGCGGTTCCCGACCAGAACCGCGGCGGCAACTACGCCGCCGGCACCGACGCCTTCAAGGAAGTCAGCGGCTGCGTCGCCTCGCGCGTCTTTGGCCCGAACGGCTACTCGCAGGCCGCTCAGGACTACTTCCTGGCCGAGATCAACGTCCAGGAGAAGAACCAGCAACAAGACGCCCTGGGCTATGTCTCGGGCGAGCTGTTCGACTTCTGGGGCGCGGGCCGCATCGGTCTGGCCCTCGGCGCGGAATGGCGCAAGGAAACCACCCAGGCCATCGGCCGCTCGGCCTCGACCGGCGACCGCTTCCTGTTCCTGAACACCGGACCGGACTTCGCCAAGGTCTCCTACGAGACCAAGGAATACTTCGGCGAGCTGAACGTGCCGATCCTGTCGGACGTCTTCCTGGCCAAGAAGCTGGAAGTCGGCGGCGCCTTCCGCCGGTCGGAATACACCACCGTTGGCAAGATCGACACGTACAACTTCAACATGTTGTGGCGTCCGATCGAGGACATCATGTTCCGCGCCACGTCGGGTAAGTCCGTCCGCGCGCCGACCCTGGCCGAAACCTATCGTCCGGCCACGCAGACCTTCGCGACGATCACCGATCCTTGCGACACCCGCGTGATCACCAACCTGACCGACGCCAAGGTTCAGGCCAACCGCACGGCCAACTGCCAGGCCCTGGGCATCCCCACGGGCACCAACATCATCTATACCAGCAGCGTCCAGGGCAAGAACGCGGGCAACCCGTTCCTGAAGCCCGAGAAGTCGTTCTCGCTGACGGCGTCGGTGGTTGTCACCCCGCGCTTCTGGCCGAACTCGACCTTCGTCGTCGACTACTATGAAATCGACATCAAGGACGTGATCGCGTCGGTCACCGCTCAAACGGCGGCCAACCAGTGCGTGAGCGGCTCCACCCTCAACGCCGCCGCCTGCGCCACCGTGACCCGCATCGGCGCCACGGCGTCGGGCACCACCCCGGCGTACGGCCTGGTCGACTTCATCCAGGGCTCGATCAACTACGCCGCCTATACCAACCGCGGCATCGACTTCCAGTATCTCTACAACACCGATGTCGAGAAGATCATCGGCCTGGACTGGGGTCGCCTGAACTACAAGCTGAGCGGCAACTACCTGTTCGAGCAGCACGACTTCACCAACATCAGCAACCCGAACGAACACATCGACAACGAAACGGGTCTGGGCCTGCCCCGCCTGCGCTTCTCGTCGAAGGTGACCTGGCTGGTGAACGACAAGCTGAGCATCTCGTGGAACGCCGACTGGCAGGCCTCGCAATGGCTGGCCAACGGCACCCGTCCGTATGACGCCGACGACATGAAGGTCGATCCGGACAACCGCGAGACGCGCTACTACAGCACCCCGGCCTTCGTGCAGCACGACTTCACCGTGCAGTACTCGCCCAAGGAGCACCTGATCATGCGCGCTGGCGTCGTCAACGCGTTCGACGAAGAGCCCGCTCCCTGGCTGGGCAACACCTCGTCGGACAACTTCGACCTCTTCGGTCGCCGCTTCTTCGTCGGCTTCAACTACAAGATGTAAGCCGACGCGAAAGCGTCAGACATGGGAAAGGGGCGGTCTTCGGACCGCCCCTTTTTCTTTGTCTGGAGGGTTCTCTGACACGACTTGCCCCCTCCGCGCCGTCGGCGCGGTCGGCAGGGGCCAGGGCTCTGGCTAGTCCAGATCGCGAGGCCCGAAGCTCTCCGGCAGCAGGTCCCGGAACGCCACCCGCCGGGTGGGCAGGCCATCCTGCACCGAGACGATCTCGCAGGTCTCCGACGCGAACTCTGCGATGCGCTGGCGACAGGCCCCGCAGGGCTGGACCACGGCGTTGGAGCCGGCGGCGATCAGCACCCGGCTGATTCGCCGCGCGCCGGCCGTGACCATGGCCCCGATCGCCGTCTGCTCGGCGCACGTGCCCGAGGGATAGGCGGCGTTCTCGACATTGACGCCCAGATGCACCCCGCCCTCCTCGTCGATCACGGCGGCGGCGACGGTGAAGCCGGAATAGCGGGCATAGGCCCGCGACAGCAGCGCCGGCAGGGCGGCGGCGGCCTGGGTTTCAACGGAATCGGTGGTGCTGGTCGTCTGGGCGCTCATGCCATCCTCACGGGTTCGAAAGCCGGGAAGGCTCCCCCGGCGAGCCCGTCTGGAGGGTTTGGCCGGGGAGCGAGGCAATCAGTCGCGGGGCGCTGGCGCAAGCCCCATCATCGCGAAAAAGCTCAGCTTTCGCCGGGCGCCGTCGCGATGATCGACAGGGCGTGCACGGGGCCCGCCAGTTCCTCGGAAAGCACCTGGTGCACCATGCGCTGGCGCGCCACCCGGCCCTTGCCCGCAAAGGCCTGGGCCTCGATCACGAGGTTGAAATGGCTCTCGCCGGCGCCGGTGTGACCGGCATGGCCGTGATGGCGGTCGCTGTCATCCGTCAGGTCCAGCCTGGAGGGTGAAAAAGCCGCTTCGAGCTTGCTTCGAATGGTGTCTGATATGGTGCCCATGTCGCTCTCTCGCATGTCAATCCTTGAACGGAAATAGCTCGCGCTTACTCTAGGGCTCATGAGCGCTGACTTTGAATACCGCCCCAAGTTTTTCGACATCCGCGTCCGGCCGCCCAAGGCCGGGGAGAGCGCGCAGCCTGACGTGCTGGGCCTTAAGCCGGGCGAGAAGCGTTGCGACCATCCGGAGTGCCGCCTGCCCGGTTCGGCCAAGTGCCCCAAGGCGCGCAACATGCCCAACGAGCACTACTGGTTCTGCCAGAAGCACGCGGCCGAATATAACAAGAACTGGAACTTCTTCGCCGGCATGAACGAAGCCCAGATCCGCGCCGAGCAGGAGACCGAGAAGGTCACCGGCGGCCGGCCCACCTGGAGCTTCAAGGCCGACAGCCGCTCGCGCGAGGCCGCCGCCATGGCCGCCCGCGACGCGCGCCACATCGCCGACCCGTTCGGCCTGTTCCGGGCCCAGCAGCGCAAGGCCGAAGCCGACCGCATGGCCGGCGAGCGCCACCTGGGCAAGCTGGAGCGCGTGGCCCTGGCGGACCTGGATCTGGACGCCACCGCCGACGGCGCGGCGATTCGCGCCCGCTACAAGGAACTGCTCAAGCGCTGCCACCCCGACTCCAACGGCGGCGACCGCAGCGCCGAGCACAAGCTGCAGCGCGTGATCAAGGCCTACAAGACGCTTCAGAAGGCCGGCGCCACCAAGTAGGGACCCCGGGTCTTGCGGCGGCTCGCGGCTGCCGCCATGCTCCCCCCGCGCCCGCGGGGAGGGCGCGAGGGACACAGCCTGACGATGACCGATCGCGATCCGCAGGATCCGTGCCTGGACAGCGCGCCGACGCCGGTGACGCCGACGCCCTTTGGCATACCGTGGAGCATCTGGTTCTGGGGAACCCTGATCTCGGCCGCCGGCGCGACCTTCGCCGTCGCGCCGATCCACGCCGCCCGCGTGCTGCGCGCGGATCTGGATCCGGTCGCCGAGCCCTGGGCGCGGATGTTCGGCCTGATGCTGATCGCCTACTCCCTGGCCTATCACGTGGCCGGCTGGACCGGCGCGCGCACCTACATGCGGGCTTCCGTGGTTCTGCGCCTGTGCTCGCCGCTGGCGATCGGGGCCCTGGTGTTGGCCGGCGCCCTGCCCAAAAGCTGGATGGTCATTGGCGTGGCCGACGCCGCCGGCGCCCTGTGGACCTCGGCTGAACTGGCCTGGCGGCCCAAGGCCAAGACGGCCTAGCGCGCCCGCCACCGCGTCCAGGCGAACGCCCCCAGCCAGCAGGCCATCGCCCACGCCGCGCCCACGCACCAGCCTGCCAGAACATCGCTGGCCCAGTGAACGCCCAGATAGATCCGGGTGAAGCCCACCAGCAGCGACAGGAAGACCGCCGCCCCCAGGGCCAGGGCCTTGAGCCGCCTGCGGTCGGTGAAGCGCGCGGCCAGGGCCCCCAGGGTCAGGAACACCACGGCCGACATCATCGCGTGGCCCGAGGGGAAGCTGGCGTTGACCGCCTCGACCGCCCGATAGGCCATGTCCGGCCGCTCGCGGCTGAACAGCGCCTTCAGGCCCTGGCTGATGGTCACCCCGCCGCCCGCCCCGATCAGCAGCATCAGGCCCTCGCTCCAGCGGCGCAGGCAGGCCAGCACCGCGAAGGCCAGCAGGATCAGCAGGCTGAGCACCGCCAGCGACCCCAGCGAGGTGATGTCGATCGCCGCCACGTGCAGCCAGTCGGGCCCCACCAGCTCATGGGGTCGCCCCGGCTGGCGCAGGGCGTCGAGGATGGCCAGGTCGATGGCCCGGGTTTCGCCCTCGGCCACCTCGTCGGCGATCGACAGAAAGGCCATGCCGCCCAGGGCCAGGATCAGCAGGGCGGCGGTCGCGCCCACCTCCCGCCGGGCGGCGCCCAGCAGGGCCGGCAGGTCTCGGCGGAGATCGGGAACAGACGGAAGCTTCATCCTGCCTCCAACGCGCGACGGCCCAGCTTGGCTGCACGGCCGAAGCGGCGCGAATCCGCCGGCGCGCCAGCCACATTTCACAAATGAAACATGAACGATTGCTGATCGGGGCCGTTCATGCCGGAGCCATATCGACTTCACTAGGTTGGGGTCATCGAAAAGGAGACCGCCATGAAGCGCCTTGCCATTACCGCTCTTGCCCTGTCGCTGCTGGCCGGAACCGCCGCCAACGCCGCCGGTCAACGCCATGACGACCGTCGCGATGACCATCGCTATGAACAGAGCCGCTACGACGACCGCCATGATCGCCGCGACGACCGCCGGGATGACCGCCGGGATGACCGCCGCGACTATCGTCAGGACGAGCGCCGCGAATATCGTCATTGGGCCCGGGGCCAGCGCCTCGACCACCGCTATCGCGACAACCGCTACTATGTCAGCGACTATCGCAGCCGCGGCCTGCGCGCCCCGCCGCGCGGCTATCGCTGGCAGCGCGTCGATGACCGCTACCTGATGGTGGCCATCGCCACGGGCGTGATCGCCTCGGTGATCATCGCCAACCACTAAAAAGTGGCCCGGAGGGGGCGTCGCGGTGCGGCGCCCCCTTCCCCTACCCTAGGTCAAGGCGCTAATCCGGTGGAATGCCCGAGTTCGCCGAAACCAGCTCCGCCGCCGATCCGCTGATCACCCTGGTCCCCGACAAGTGGGTGACGCTCCGCGACGCGTTCGGCGTCGACAGCGACATGAAGGTTCCGGCCTTCAGCCATCGCGACAGCCACGTGCCGGATATCGATCCGTCGTATAAATTTGATCCGCAGACGACCAAGGCCATCTGCGCCGGCTTCGCCAATGACCGTCGGGTGATGGTCCAAGGCTATCACGGCACCGGCAAGTCGACCCACATCGAGCAGATCGCCGCGCGCCTGAACTGGCCGCTGGTGCGCGTCAACCTCGACAGCCACATCAGCCGTATCGACCTGGTCGGCAAGGACGCCATCGTCCTGAAGGAAGGCAAGCAGGTCACCGAATTCCGCGAAGGCATCCTGCCCTGGTCGCTGCAGCGCCCGATCGCCCTGGTGTTCGACGAATATGACGCCGGCCGTCCCGACGTGATGTTCGTGATCCAGCGCGTGCTCGAGGCCGGCGGCAAGCTGACCCTGCTGGACCAGAACCGCGTGATCCGCGCCAATCCGTATTTCCGGCTGTTCTCGACGACCAACACCATCGGTCTGGGCGACACCACGGGCCTCTATCACGGCACCCAGCAGATCAATCAGGGCCAGATGGACCGCTGGAGCATCGTCACGACGCTCAACTATCTGGAACACGACGTCGAGGCCGCCATCGTGCTGGCCAAGAACCCGTCCTACGACACCGTCGAGGGCAAGCGCACGATCTCGGCCATGGTCCGCGTGGCCGACATGACCCGCAACGCCTTCATGAACGGCGACATCAGCACCGTCATGAGCCCGCGCACCGTGATCACCTGGGCCCAGAACGCCGAGATCTTCGACCACGACATCGCCCTGTCGTTCCGCCTGACCTTCCTCAACAAGTGCGACGAACTTGAACGCCCGACCGTGGCCGAGTTCTTCCAGCGCGCGTTCGGGACGGATCTTCCGGAAAGCGCGGCTCGGGTGAAGGTGGCCTAAGGGCTTCCTCTCACCGCGATTTCCAAACGCCCGTCTCGCGAGAGGCGGGCGTTTTGCTTTGGCGGCGGGGGTTGGGGATGATGAGCGGACCTCTCGTTGCGCGGAGGCTCGACGAGCAGCGGTTCAAATCGCGATTTTGAAAGGCTTGGCTTCAGTGCGCCCCGGCCGGTTTGGCATGGCGACGCTGATGTCTTGCCCAGCTGGAACGGACCGCCCACGCAGCTCGACTTCAAGGCAGGTTTGAGCAGTACGACCCAACGGAGTGGGCGAGTT
Organism: Caulobacter sp.; assembly: GCF_965279145.1. Lineage (NCBI taxonomy): Bacteria > Pseudomonadati > Pseudomonadota > Alphaproteobacteria > Caulobacterales > Caulobacteraceae > Caulobacter > Caulobacter sp. The sequence goes on along the minus strand of NZ_OZ257139.1, from coordinate 2,415,991 downwards.
TCCGGAGAAGCCCCTCCAGCTGCCGCTGTTCATCCGCCGATAGCGCTGCGATCAGCTCCGCCTCCAAAGCCATATCCGCGCGGAAAGTCTCAACGGCAAGCGCCCGGCCACGCTCGGTCAGGCAGACCAGCAAGCTCCGCGCATCATCGGCCGCGGGAGCGCGGCTGATCAAATCGGCCTTGGCGAGCCTGCCGAGCCGATCCGTGAGGCCGCCCGAGGAGATCATCAGCGAGCGAAAAAGCTCGGTCGGTCGAAGTTTGTAAGGTGGGCCACTGCGCAAAAGCGTCGCGAGCACATCGAACTCCCCGCTGTCGAGGTCACGCTCCGCAAAGATCTTTTCGATTGGTCCGCGGACCGTCAGCGTGATGGCTCGCATCCGACCCAAGACCGCCATGCCGCGGGTGTCGAGGTCGGGTAGCTCCAGCGACCATTGATCCCGCCGCTCATCGATCCCGTCGCGATCGCCACTTTGTCTTGACATCGAGATATCCCTGATTATCTTGATACCAAGATAAATCCTTTTGCATTGAGTGCAAGGAGATGACGATGACCACCTCAATCGCACAGGATCCGATTGGCTGGATTTGCGAGACGTGCGGGGTGCAGTCGACGCCGTCCGTTCTGCCGCCGTCGCGTTGCCTGATCTGCTCGGATGAACGCCAGTATGTCGGGTGGGACGGCCAGCGCTGGGCCGCGCCAGCCGATCTGCGGATCTCGCAACAGGTCGCGTTCACCGATGAAGACGGTGTGACGACGCTGGTGCTCGCCCCCGGCTTCGGCATCAACCAGCGTGCTTTCCTGATCCCCCATGCCGGCGGCAACGTCATGTGGGAGTGCCTTGCAACCGTTACCGACGAAGCGGTGGCGAGGATCAATGAACTTGGCGGCGTCACCGCCATCGCGATCTCGCACCCGCATTTCTATGCGGCGATGGTTGAATGGAGCGCGGCGCTCGGTGACGTGCCGATCTATCTTCACGCCGAGGATCGGGACTGGATCCAGCGCACGTCGCCCAACATACGCCTCTGGCGCGGCGATCGCTTGGAACTGGCCGCGTCGATCGAGCTTGTCCACCTGGGCGGTCACTTCGACGGCAGCGCCGGGTTGTGGTGGACCGATGGCCCCCGAGGGGGCGGCGCGCTCTTCCCCGGCGACGCGATCCAGATCGTCATGGACCGGCGCTTCGCCACGTTCATGTACAGCTATCCCAACGCCATCCCGCTGGGACCCAGAGCGCTTCTTGATCTGCAGCGCCGGGTAGCCCCACTCGCATTCGACGACGTGTTCGGGTTCAGCACGGGCCGCCAGATGATCGGAGGGGCGAAGGCCGCCATCGACAAGTCATTCGATCGCTATCGGTCAGCGATCGCCGCCTAGCGGAAACGGAGGAACAGCCCATGTCCGACAACGCTCATGCCGTCGCCACCGAGGACATCCCCTGGGTGCCGCTGCGCGCCGGCCTTTCGATGCGACCCCTGCACTTCGAGGAGAACGGCTACGCGCTCCAGCTTCGACTGGAACCGGGCACGGTCATCGCGCCTCACCGCCATACTGGCATCACGCATGCGCTCAATCTGTCAGGCTATCGCGAGATCCTTGAAAGCGGCGAGATCATTGGCCCCGGCGACTTCATCTTTGAGCCTATCGGCAACACCGACAGCTGGCGGTGCCACGGCGACGCCCCTTGCATCATCCAACTCTCGCTCACCGGGCGCGTCGAGTACCTCGGCCCCGACGGAGAGGTTGAGAGCTATTCCGACAGCGACACGGCGCGCGAGGCCTATCTGGCCTACTGCCAAAAGCAAGGCGTGCAGCCGAATACACGCATCGTGGGAGCCCACTGATAGTCCTGTTATCAACGAGCGTCCGTTAAAGCTTGATCCCCAGCCGGGGCCCCACCGCCATCATCGCCCAATAGAGCCCGATCGTCAGGGCACAGCCGGCCAGCAGGGCGGGCCAGAAGCCCAGGCCGCGCCGCAGCAGCGCCGGGATGACCAGGAACATCGGCAGGGACGGCAGCACGTACCAGAAGGTGGCCTCGACATGGCTGGCCATGCGGACGGTGTCGCGGGTGTCGCGCCACAGCCAGATCATGCCCAGGATCGAGATCAGCGGCAAAGACGCCACCAGGGCGCCGAAGCCCGGCGACTTGCGGGCGATCTCCGAGATCGCGGCGATGATGACGCCCGACAGGGCGGCTTTGAGGATGAGGTACAACATCCCGCCGTTGTCCGCGCTCGCGCCGCTCCCGACAAGACAGGACGCCCGCAACCGTGCTGACTGGCGGCGCGTTGATGCTTCCACATCAGGAGACCAGGCCATGACCGACATTACCTACAGTATCGTCGAACACGACGGCGGCTGGGCCTACAAGCTGGGGGATGTGTTCTCCGAGACCTTCGCCAGCCACGAGGCGGCCCTGAACGGGGCCAAGCGCGCGGCGGCCGAGCAGCAGGTGGCCGGCGAGACCACGGGCATTTCCTACGAGGACGAGAAGGGCCGCTGGCGCGACGAGCTGTCGCCCGGAGACGACCGGCCCACGACCCACGTGGTCGACAAGACCTAGTGTCCCGCTTCCGAAGTTCGCAGGCGCCCGTGGCAGGCTCCGACGAACTTGGGAAGCGACGAGGCACTAGGCAGTCTATGTTTTCTAGTGCGCCTTTTGGATTTGAAGTTCGCTCAGAGGCTGATCCAGGCGCGGGCGAACTTCAAATCCAGCACACTAGCTTGACCGGGGCGGCGCCCATCTTGCTCCCGAATGTCTCGACGAGCCATTTCGAGACAAGGTCGCCGCCCATGTTCACCAAGACCAAGAACACGCCCGCCCCCGCCGCCCTGACGCTGGAGCCGCCGCGCGCGCCGACCCCCGCCCCGGCCCCGCGCCCCAAGCCCGCCTCGATGATCGCCCAGGGCGTGACCATCAAGGGCGACGTGGTCGGCGACGGCGAACTGCACCTGGACTGCGTGGTTCTGGGCGACATCCGGGTGGGCAAGCTGATCCTGGGCCCCAACAGCCGCGTCGAGGGTTCGGTGACCGCCCAGGTCATCGAGATCCACGGTAACGTGCTGGGCAGCATCACCGCTCAAGCCGTCCGGCTGTATGGCACCGCCAAGGTCGATGGCGACATCACCCACGAACAGCTGGCGATGGAGAGCGGCGCCGAGTTCCAGGGCCGCAGCCTGAAGTTCCAGCGCCAGGCTCCGACGCCCGCCGCCGCGCCGGCGCCGGTTCCGCCCATGCCGCAAAGCGCGCCCGCCCCCGTCACCCAGGGCTGATCCCTAAGCCGGCCCTTCCGGATGCGATGAAATGTCGCGCCTTCCAGCGCGGCTGGCTTAGCCGGCCGCGTTAGCCATCTTCCGCAGGCGGCGAGCCAGGTCTTCGGGCCGGTCGGCGATCTGGTCGAACAGGGCCTGGACCTCGGCCTCGCGGAAGCCGGCGGCGCGCAGCGTGCGCCAGGCGCCCGACAGCACGGCCTCGGCCACCTCCATCCGATCCTGGGTCGGCGCCCCCCGCGCGCCCAGGCCTGACAGGGCGCCCGACAGCGCGCCGTGGGACGGATCGGCATGGAAAGAGGCGGCGGACATCGGCGGTCTCCCTTGAAGGCGAGGCCACAATGTTCCTATTTTGTTCGACTCGCAAGCGCCCTGTCGCGCGGGCGTGAAAAAGCCCCGGAGTGTGGGGCTCCGGGGCTTCGCCGGGACGGATCTCGCGACCGCCCCGGGGACCAGGCTCATTCGAAACCAGATCCTTCCCCGGATCTCCCGCTCACCGAGGGATCCGAAGAATTCCGTTAAATCAATGGCCTAGCTAGCGGCAGACCGTGCGCTCATAGACCGTGCCGCTGCGGCGGTCGTAGTCGCGGGTGGTCCAGCAGTCGCGGCCATAGTCCTCGTAATAGGGCCGGGGCGCATAGTCGTAGCGCGGCGGCGGAGGCGGCGGACCATAGGCGCGCTGGCGGTGCGGACGGTCGTAGCGGTCGTTGTCGTCGCTGGCGATCGCGGCGCCGATGGCCAGGCCGATCACCCCGGCGACGATGGCCGCGCCGGCGATGTCGCCGTCGCGATCGCGGCCGCCGCGATGGTCGTAGTGGTGGCGACCGCGCGAGTCGGCCGATGCGGCGGTGGCCGACACCACCATCGAAAGCGCGGCGAGCGCGGCGGCGCCGCGGCCGATCACGGTGCTGATCCTGCGGGTCATCAACCCTCTCCCTATCGCCCGGACCCCGTCGGCGACGGGGCCGCCGAGGCCTCGATCACACCCTCTGACTTTCTGGCTGAACCGAACCTGAACGAAAGCCGGGCCCCGTTCAGAACCGGTTTGTTCACTATTTTGGGCCACGCTTGAGACGTTCGGAGGCGGCGCGCCGTCCGTGAACACTCGATCAGCGGGAGGCCTCATGACCAGCAACGTGGCGTACAAGACGGGCGAAGCCCTTCAGGTCCTGTCGTTCGAGGTTGGAACCCAGACCTACTGCGTGCCGGTCAATTCGGTGCGCGAGATCCGCGGCGTCACCCCGCCCACCCAGCTGCCCGACGCCCCGCCCTATGTGCGCGGCGTCATCAACCTGCGCGGCCAGGTCATGCCGGTCATCGACCTGTCGGCCCGCCTGGGCAAGGGCGTCGCCGAAGACGGCCCGCGCCAGGTGATCATCGTCATCGAGAGCGGCGCCGACGTCGCCGGCCTGCTGGTCGACGCGGTCTGCGACAGCTTCATCGTCAACGCCGACCAGATCAACCCGCCCCCGTCGATGGGCGAGGAGAACTCGCCCCTGGTCTCGGCCGTCATCACGTCGGACACCGGCATGACCGTGCTGCTGTCGGTCGGCCACATCATTCCCGAACGGGCCACCGCGGCGGCCGCCGCCGCCGCCGACGGCGCCGCCATCGCGGCCTGAGGCCGCCCACCCAACAATTCGAACGATTGTTCGAATAGCCCCTTCCGCTCGCCCCGGAGGGAACGCTAATCTCGCCCCAGATCCAGGGAGTGAGAACGAATGAAGGCGGCCGTGTTGCGCGAGGTGGGCAAACCCCTCCAGATCGAGACCGTGTCCATCGGCAAGCCGGGCCCGCGCGAGGTGCTGATCCGCACCAAGGCCGCCGGCGTCTGCCATTCCGACCTGCACTTCGTCGAAGGCTCCTACACCCACGCCCTGCCCGCCGTTCTGGGCCACGAGAGCGCCGGCATCGTCGAAGCGGTCGGGTCCGAGGTCCGCACCGTCAAGGTCGGCGACCACGTCATCACCTGCCTCAACCCCTATTGCGGCCACTGCGAGGTGTGCCTGACCGGCCACCTGAACCTGTGCATCAGCTCGGAAACCCGCCGGTCCAAGACCGACGAGCCGCGCCTGTTCCGCGAAGACCTGTCCGGCGCCGGCGACACGAAGATGGCCCAGTTCCTGAACCTGTCGTCCTTCGCCGAGATGATGCTGGTGCACGAGCACGCCTGCGTCGCCATCCGCAAGGACATGCCGTTCGACCGCGCCGCCCTGATCGGCTGCTCGGTGCTCACAGGGGTGGGCGCGGTGACCCACACCTCCAATGTCCGCCCGGGCGAGACCGTGGCCGTGATCGGCTGCGGCGGCGTGGGCCTGGCGGCGGTCAACGGCGCGGCCATCGCCGGCGCCGGCCGGATCATCGCCATCGACCGCGTGCCGGCCAAGCTGGAGCTGGCCAAGCAGTTCGGCGCCACCGACCTGATCAACGCCGACGACGGCGACGCGGTCAAACAGGTGCAGGAGCTGACCGGCGGCGGCGTGCACCACAGCTTCGAGGCCATCGGCCTGAAGACCACCGCCGAACAGGCCTTCCGCATGCTGCGCCGGGGCGGCACCGCCAATGTCATCGGCATGATCCCGGTGGGCGTGAAGATCGAGCTGAACGGCTCCGACTTCCTGGGCGAAAAGCGCATCCAGGGCAGCTTCATGGGCTCCAACCGCTTCCCGGTCGACATGCCGCGCCTGGTGGACTTCTACATGAGCGGCAAGCTCAACCTCGACGCCCTGATCTCGCGGCGGATCAAGCTGGAAGAGGTCAACTCGGCCTTCGACGAACTCAAGCGCGGCGAGCTGGCGCGGTCGGTGATCGTGTTTGATTGAGGCGCCAGCCTCCTGAACCCTCTCTCTTTGAGAGAGGGCGGGGCCCGCCGCCGCAGGCGGTGGGAGGGTGAGAGGTTACAGCTTGGCCGGATGGGGCGCTGTCACTGTAGCCCGAAGGCATAGACCGCGTCGCGTTCGGCGGACGGCCGCACATGGGCCTTCAGGCCCGCGCGGTCGACCACATCGACCGGCGCGGCGAACAGGCCGGCGATATATTGGGTGATGCCGACATAGTCGTAGAGATCGAGCTTCGCGGCGGGATCCAGCTCGACGAAGATGTCCAGATCGCTATCCGGCCGCGCCTCGCCCCGCGCCGTAGAGCCGAACAACGCCGCCCGCGAGACGCCCATGGCGCGCAAGGCCGCCTCGGCGGCGCGCAGAACGGCGATGACGGCGTCTCGGTTCATGCAGGGAGCGTAGCGGCAAAGCGCTCGAGGCGCGAGTAGCGGGGTGGGTGCATGGGCCCGGCAAGCGAAGGGCGGTCAAGAGGCGCATGCGCTAGATCGACAAGATCGAGGGTTAGGGTGACGGCGAACGGGTTACGATCTGGGTGACGACGCCAAAATCAGCGCTTGGGAAAAGCTTGTCCGTCGGTCCTTTCGTCTGCCGCGAGGTCAAAGCGGCGGGTCAAGCTGGAGGAAAGTCACTTGACGGTCGACGAGCTCAAGCCCGAGGAACTGGCGCGGTCGGTGATCTTGCTCGGTCGAGGGGGTGTCGGGCTGAAGCGTAGAGGCCGGTGCAAGGCTCTTGGCGCGATCCGAAGGTCCGTTTTCTGGCGCATTTATGATGACGCTCAGACTCGCGATGGTTTTGCCCCTTGAAAACGCTCTCGCAATGAGAGAGCTTTGTTAAGCGAGCCGGGGGGCATCATGCAGATCAGACAACGCGTTGTCTCGTCGAGTTTTGCCAGGGCGTTGGTCCGGGCGACAAGGCGTAGACCTACTTCAGGGCGCTACGCAGCCACACCCCTTACAGAGTTGGCGCTGAGTGTCCACTGGAGGCCTACGCCTTCTCGACTGACACGACCAAGTTCAATTTCTTCGCGATCACCGAGCACAACCGCGCCAACGCCGAGGGCGACGGCAAGCTTTCCTGCACCTCGGATGAAAAGAGCGATGCCGCTGCCGATCTATGGCGCTGCCATCCACGCGCCTCGGAAATTCACGATGATCCGCTGTACCCATAGTGTATCTCCAGCAGACTATACTTGGCTTGCCCGCGCTTGATGGAGGACTGATTATTTGTTTGCGCGCTTGCGAAGCCGAGCGCCAGTTCCTTTACATCCCGAAAGCGTCTCTCATCTAAGCGCAACGACGTTCTGACGATCAAAGGGGAATTTTATCATGGTTAAGCTGTTCTATTGGGGCTCGAACGAGTGGGGCCACGCTGCGATAAAGGCAGGCAATGAATATCTAAGCTTCCACCCCCTTAGTCGAGATAAGTCGTTCGACGAATTGGTGATCGGCGTACCATCCCGATTTGCCAAAATCGATGAGGACGAAATCGGGCGCGCCCAGACTGTTACCTCCCACTCGCTCGATGATGATCTTGTCGAAGAAAAGATCGCGAGCATGCTCTATAATGAACCGCAGCCGGTCTACTCACTAACGCTCAACAACTGCTCGCATATGGTTAAGAAGGCGCTCTTGGCTGGCTTATCCGACGAAGATACAGACTTCGTTCATCGGATTTTTGGTGAATTTCGCCAATTCAGCGGACGGCACATCGATCATTGCGGCACGATCGACGAAATCGCCGATACGTTCATCGATAGAGCAGCACAGTGGGCTGGTTTCGCTTCACGAATGCGGGGGCCAAGTCGCACAGCGGCATATCTCGCCGCAGGTTTACTCGCCGGCAAGCGCGCGGCCATTCTCTCACCCGCAGACGTCGTGCGGTTCATGCAAAGTCACTAACGATGGACAGCGGTAGTTTCGGTTCCTTCCTGACCACGATCGCGAGCCTGTCGCTCGCCGTCTTGGGTTACGTCGCCGCCCTAGAGATCAGGCAGGCCAGCCAACGCAAAGCGGAGGACGCAATAGTTATCCGTTCGATCTTCCTGATCTGCGCGGGCTGCATCGTATTTGCGCTTCTTCCGCTGGTCGGCCTGGCAGATCGGGCGATGCAAGTTGTTTTCATTACTATGTGTGGGGCCGGTGCGTTCTTTTTTGCGGCGTCGCTTCAAGCGTCGCTGAGACGGTCGGTTTCGGTGGCCTATCCATGGATTTATTGGCCACTACTGATTTCGACCGCTGCATTCATTGCAGCAATGTTCACCATTTCCCATGATCATTACGATAGACGTATTTATTGCATTCTGTTGCTTTGGTATTTTTTTATACTGCTGTTCCGATCATGGTTCTTCGTCTCATTTCTCATTGAACGTGCAGCGAGGGAACCGCGCCGCGTCGGACCTTTGCGGGGCCCCTCATCGGCTGTGGACTCTAAGACAAAAAAATCATCGCTTTAGGAGGAAGGAGCAAGGTGGGAGCCCCCGCACAGCCGACCTTCGTCGATCAGGGTCTAATTCCACCCCCGCACTTTCCATGCGGGGCTACGGAGGGTGGCGTCATGGAGAAGCTTCAGGGAGAGCAACTAGAGCCAATCGGGAAGACTTCCGCACTCTATCCCCGCACTCCGACGAGCATAGCCACCCCTCGCCCCCAGCAAATTCAACGCCCTAGCCGCCCCACCCAGCGTCACGATCCAAAATCGACGCAACACCCCCAAAAACGCCCGTAGACTTCTCCTCGCTCCATCGCATGGGGAGGGCGTCCAGCTGGCGACCTGACGGGTGGTGGGGGCGGTTGTGCGGGGCCACCGGTCGGACGAAGTCCGCGCCGGCCGGCTTAAAGTGAGGACAGGGGACGTAAACCTGTCCATCGGAGGAAGGCCAAAGCCTCCGCCCGTCCGAAGGTAAGTTCCGGGTCCTCCGGAATCGGCGTGGCTGCAGCCCAAGGCTGGGTCCGTCGCGAGGAGGAGCGCCCGGATGTGGTGCAAAGGGTTGAACGAGACCCGCGCGTGCCGGCCAGAGGGATAACAACCGTGCGGAGCGCTCCGGCCACGGCCGAAACGGTACTCCAACTACCCTCATCCGGGCCTGGCCCGGACGCTCCGCCGCCTCCCCAACTCGCCGCTCAAACCGGCGAGGCTGCGAACCCGTGTCCGCCCGGATGACACCCCGGGCCGCGCCCCCTAGTGTGCCTGGGCCAGTCAGGGACTCTCATCGCATGATCCATACGCCTTACCGCCCAGCCTGCCTGCTCGCCCTGGCCGGGGCCCTGATCGCCGCGCCGGCTATCGCTGCGCCCAAACCGGATCATGCCAAAACAGTGGGCAAGATCGTCGCCTCGCCCGCCTTCAAGGCCGCGACCGCGAAGCTCGCCGCCGACTTCGACCGCACGGTGGCCGACATCGTCACCCTGACCCAGATCCCCGCCCCGCCGTTCAAGGAAGAGGCCCGAGCCCGGGCCTATCTGGAGATGCTGAAGGCCCACGGCCTGAGCGACGTGGCGATGGACGCCGAGGGCAATGTGACCGGCGTGCGGGCCGGGACGGCGACCAAGGGCAAGGGGCCGTTCGTGGTCATGGCCGCCCACCTCGACACCGTCTTTCCCGAGGGCACCGACGTGACCGTGCGGCGCGAGGGGACCCGGCTGATGGCCCCCGGCATCGGCGACGACACCCGCTCGCTGGCCACCCTGCTGGCCTATATGCGGGCCCTGGACGCGGCGGGGATCAAGACCCGCAGCGACATCCTGTTTGTCGGCAATGTGGGCGAGGAAGGCCCCGGCGACCTGCGCGGCGTGCGCTATCTGTTCAACAAGAGCCGCTATGCGGGCCAGATCACCGCCTTCTTCTCGATGGACGGCTCGGACGCCTCGCGGGTGGTGGATCGCGGCACGGGGTCCAAGCGCTATCACGTCGCGTTCAACGGACCGGGCGGGCACAGCTATGGCGCGTTCGGGACCGTCAATCCGATGACGGCGATGGCCCGGAGCGTGGTCGATCTCTATGCGGTGCAGGTTCCCGCTGATCCCAAGACCACCTATTCGGCCAGCGTCACCGGGGGCGGCACCTCGGTCAATTCGATCCCCAATGCGGTGTTCATGGAGTTCGACATGCGCTCCGAAAGCGCCGCCGAGCTGGCCAGGCTGGACAAGACGCTGATCGGCATCCTCGACAACGCGGTGGCCGGCGAGAACGCGGCGCGGTCCACGCGGTTTGGCAAGATCAGCTATGAGCCCAAGGTGATCGGCGAGCGTCCGGCCGGCGGCACGCCGCCCGACGCGGCCATTGTGGGGCTGACCGACGCGGCGATCACCGCCCTGGGCTTCAAGCCCGAGCATGACGCCTCCTCGACCGACTCCAACATTCCCATGAGCCTGGGGATTCCGGCCGTGACCATCGGCTCGGGCGGCAAGGGCGGCCGGGCCCACGCCCTGGACGAATGGATCGACGTGGAGAAGGGCGAGAGCCTCAAGGGCATGCAGGTGGGCCTGGCGGCCCTGCTGGCGGTGGCGGGGGTGGACTGACCTAGCTAGCGCAGGGCCGGGGCGGCCTTCAGGCTGGCCAGGGCCAGCTTGGGGGTGTCCTCGCTGGTGGCGATCGAGCCGCCGTCGGCCAGCATCCGGTCGATCCGCGACTTCTTGGACTTGAACGAGGCCAGTTCGCCGCCGCCCAGGATCGTGCCCTGAGGCACCTTGGCGCCGATCGGGTTGACCCGCTGGCCCTTGAGCCAGACCTCGTAGTGAAGGTGCGGGCCCGAGGCCAGGCCGGTGGAGCCCACATAGGCCACGACCTGGCCCTGATGGACGCGACTGCCGGCGTGGATGCCCGGGGCGTAGCGCGAGATGTGGCCGTAGCCGGTGTCCCACTGGCCGGCATGGCGGATGCGCAGCCAGTTGCCATAGCCGCCCCAGCGCTTGGCCTCCAGCACCACGCCGTCGCCGGCGGCCAGGATCGGCGTGCCGGTGCCGGCCCCGAAGTCCACGCCCTGGTGGGCGCGGGTATAGCCCAGAACGGGATGCCTGCGCATGCCGAACACCGAGGTGATCCGGGCCCCATCGACCGGGGTGCGCAGCAGGAAGCCCTTGATGTTCTTGCCTAATTCGTCGAAGAACTGGGTCTTTCCGTCGCGCTCGAAGGCGTAGAAGCGCTGGCCCTTGACCTCGGCATATTCCAGGTCGCCGGCCTCGACCGTGCGGCCGCTCTCGGTGACCTTGCGGTCGAACACCAGGCAGAACCGGTCGCCCTCGTGGATATCCCGCGAAAAGTCGATCTTGTGCGAGAACAGCTTGGCCGCCTCGCTGATCACGGCCGGCGTGCCGCCCACATTGGCGACGCTCGCATAGAACGAGCCGTTCATCTCGCCGCAGGCGACCTTGGTCTCGTCGGTGACCTTTTCCTCGAGCTCGCGCAGCTTCAGCGCGCCGTCGAAGGTGCGCGAGACGGTCAGGGTCGAGGACGGGCCGGTGCGCATCGACAGGCCGATCAGCCGGGCCGGGCCACGCTCGCTGCGGCGCTGGGCGATGGCGGCCTCGAAGGCCATGCCGGCCTTGATGTTGACGGTGTCGATCGCGCCCTGAAGCTTGGCCACGACCAGGCGGGCTTCTTCGGGGGCGACGCCGGCGCGCTGCACGGCGCCTTCCAGGGTCTCGCCGGGGCGGACCTTGACGGGGATGCTCTGCGGGCGGTCGAAGCCGGGCTGGGCCTCGGCGCTGGCGAAGGCCACATGCTGCAGGGCGGCCACGGCGGCGGCGTCCAGCGGCGCCTTGACCAGCGGAGCCTCGACGTCGGCGGCCGTTAGCTTCCAACCCAGGCCTAGGGCGGCCAGACCGGCGATGGCCGTGAACACACGCGGGGCCAGACGGAGCGTCGGGCGTCGCGGGTCAAATTCCTGCATCGGTCCCCCTTCGGTTTCGATGCCGCGCAAGGTCAAAATGACACGGCTGAGAAGCCCCCCAGCAATCGTCGCGCCGGAAGATGGCCAATGCCCTCTTCACCGGCAAGCACTATTCGGTGCTTCGACCCTTTTGTCACGGGCAAGGCCGGGGAGCGAACCCAGACTGGGCTCAACCCCATGATTGATAAAAGAAAAGCGCCCGCCTTGCCGGCGGGCGCCTGTCCGTGTGCGAAGAACCGTCGCGGTGGCTTAGGCGGCCGCGACCTGCTCGTTCGGGTCGCGCAGCACGTAGCCGCGGCCCCAGACCGTTTCGATGTGGTGCTTGCCCTGGGCCGAGGCCGCCAGCTTCTTGCGAAGCTTGCAGATGAAGACGTCGATGATCTTCAGTTCCGGCTCGTCCATGCCGCCGTACAGGTGGTTGAGGAACATCTCCTTGGTCAGGGTCGTGCCCTTGCGCAGGGAGAGCAGCTCCAGCATCTGATATTCCTTGCCGGTCAGGTGAACGCGGTTGCCGTTCACTTCCACCGTCTTGGCGTCCAGATTGACGATGATGTCGCCCGTCTTGATGACCGACTGAGCGTGGCCCTTGGAACGACGGACCACCGCATGAATGCGGGCGATCATCTCGTCCTTGTGGAAGGGCTTGGTCATGTAGTCGTCGGCGCCGCCCGAGAAGGTCTTGACCTTCGTGTCGATCTCCGAGGAGCCCGACAGGATCATGATCGGCGTGTTCACCTTCGCCACCCGCAGGGTGCGCAGAACATCCAGGCCGCTCATGTCGGGCAGATTGAGGTCGAGAAGGATCAGATCGTAGTCGTAGATCTTGCCCAGATCGACGCCTTCTTCACCAAGATCCGTCGTATAGACGTTGAAGCCTTCAGACTTCAGCATCAGCTCGATGGTCTGCGCTGTCGCGCTGTCATCCTCGATCAACAGTACGCGCATGAGCCCCTCCACGCCACTCGGTGGCGTTATTCGACGTCTCGGCGAAAGCCGCCTGATTAACCCTGGCTGCACTTTGCGGCGAGTTAATTTAAGACTGGTTAATGGTGAATGATCCCGTTGGCTGAATGGTTAATCTGATTTGCGAATCGGGTGCAAGCGGTCGCTGAGTCGCGGCTGCAAATGACCGGGGATGGTTTTCAAGCCCCCGAAACCGACTTCCTCCGCCCTACGAAAGGGCTGAAACCCAGCCCGGGCGGCGGTTCCCAAGGTCAAGCTCGACCCTGCCGCGGACACCGTCGGCGTTAGGCATTGCGGCGCGATTGCGGCGTTCTGTCGCTAGGATTTTCGCGGCCCTTTCGGCCTGGCCAGGAGGTTCGCGAGACGGCCCGCGACAGGGCGTCGCAACGCGGAAATTAGTCTTGCGCCGACAGCCAGCCAACCTGGCGAAGCCTGGCCACGGAAGCGCGGGAGACCGGCGCGCGCAGGCCGTTCGACAGCCGAAGCTTTAGATTGCGCCCCTCGACCTCGACGCCGACCACGGCGCCCCGTGACACCCACCAGGAGCGGTGAACGCGCATGCCTTCCAGGTCGCCGACATTGGCGATGACACGCTCGAAAGGCCCAGCCACCAGCCGCGAGCCGGCGGCGGTATGGATGCGGACGTAGTGATCTTCCATGCGCAGGCACAGCACCTGGCCCAGGGCCAGCGGCTCCGCGACGGCGACCTCGGGCGGCAAGCGTCCGACCGCTGGGCGGCCGGGCGTCCGCCGACGCACGCGCAGCAGATAGTAGGCGACGACGATCGGCGTCGATATCGCCACGCATTGGCCGTACCAGCGCAGCGCACCGACGATTTGCCGCAACTCAGGCCAGAGCGTGACGGCAACCCAGCGCGACAGCGCGCCCTGGATCAAGCTGCCCAGCAGAATGACGCCGGTCACCACCACCCAATCGGGCGCATGGATCTGGCGGGCATAGGCGATCAACAGTCGGGTCAAGCAGCCGAACACCACCGTCCCGCAGACGATGTTGCCGATCCAATAGGCGATCCGCAGCAACGGCCCGCCGTTGAAGTAGCTGCCAAACGGCCCCATCAGCCCCAGCAGAAGGCCGATCGCCACGCTGACCGCGAGGTCCATCGCCCAATCGCGAGTGGTCCCCATCAACGGTGGTCTCGAAGTTTCAGCGAGCATGGACCGACTTATAACGACCGTTCGCCCAGTCGCGAACCCGTTGGCCCATTCGCGAAATCAGCCTGGCGACCGACCGACCGTCGCCGCATCAGCGACATCTCGTAACCTTTGAGGTCCTCATGTCGCTTCGCTCTTCCATCGCCGCCCTGGCCCTGTCCGCCGGGCTGGGCGCCTCCCATGCCCTGGCCGCCAATGCCGGCTTTACCGTCGTCTCGGTTCCTGACCCGCAAGGGGCGCCGATCACCGTGGGCGTCTGGTATCCGACCGAGGCGGCGGCCAGACCCATGGCGCTGGGGATCGGCGATCAGACGGCGGCCCCCGGCGGTCTGCTGAAGGGCGATCACCTGCCGCTGATCGTCATGTCGCATGGCAATGGCGGCTTCTTCGGCGGACATGCCGACACCGCCCAGGCCCTGGCCGAAGCCGGCTTCGTCGTGGCCGCCCTGACCCACACCGGCGACAACTACGCCGATCAGAGCAAGGCGACGGACATGGCCAACCGGCCCCGGCAACTGTCGGTGCTGATCGACTACATGCTGACCGCCTCGCCGATGAAGGCCGCCATCGATCCGCGAAGGGTCGGCGCGTTCGGCTTCTCGTCGGGAGGCTTCACCGTGCTGGCGGCGGCGGGCGGCAAGCCCGACCTGTCACGCGTCCTGAACCACTGCCGGGCTCATCCCGACTTCTTCGACTGCAAGCTGACGGCGTCGCGTCCGCTCCCCATCAGCGCCCTGCTGCCAAGCTGGACCCATGATGAGCGCATCAGGGCCGTGGTCTCGGCCGCCCCGGCCCTGGGCTACAGCTTCAGGGATCTGAGCAGGGTGACCATGCCGGTGCAACTGTGGCGCGCCGCCGACGACCAGATCCTGCCCGATCCCGAATATGCCTCGGCGGTCAAGGCGGCCCTTCCCAAGCCGCCGGAATATCATGTGGTTCCAGGCGCCGGACACTTCGACTTCCTGGCGCCCTGCAACGATCAGGGCAGAGCCACCAATCCCGACATCTGCACAAGCGCCCCCGGCTTCGACCGTGCGGCGTTCCACCACACCTTCAACACGGCCGTTACGGCGTTTTTCACCGCCAACCTGCCCCCGACACATCCCTAATTTCACAGCTGGTTAACGCTGTCGGTCGAGGATGAAACCTCACGTCCGAGAACTGATTTGCGTAGCCTGATCGCCGCTGTTGAACGTATCGACCCGCTGACCGTTTCCGGTCGCGTCGCCGCCGTGAACGGCCTCCTGATCGAGGCGCGCGGCGGCCTGACGCGGCTGGCGGTCGGGGCCCGGGTCGAGATCGACCGGCTGGGCCTGCCGGTGCTGCCGGCCGAAGTCGTCGGCTTCCGCGAAACCCGCGCCCTGCTGATGCCGTTCGGTCCCGTCGAGGGCGTGGCCCCCGGCGCCGAGATCCGCATCATGCCCGAAGGCGCCACCGTGCGCCCGACCAAGGCGTGGCTGGGCCGCATCATCAACGCCTTCGGCGAACCTATCGACGGGCTTGGCCCGCTGCCGCAGGGCGAAGTGCCCTACCCGCTCAAGACCTCGCCCCCGCCCGCCCACGCCCGCGGCCGGGTCGGCGCGCGGCTGGACCTGGGCGTGCGGTCGATGAACGTCTTCACCACCACCTGCCGGGGCCAGCGCCTGGGCATCTTCGCCGGCTCGGGCGTCGGCAAGTCGGTGCTGCTGTCGATGCTGGCCAAGCAAGCCACCTGCGACGCCGTCGTCGTGGGCCTGATCGGCGAACGGGGCCGCGAGGTGCGCGAGTTCATCGAGGAGACCTTGGGCGAGGAAGGCCTGAAGCGCGCCATCGTCGTGGTCGCCACCTCGGACGAGCCGGCCCTGACCCGTCGCCAGGCCGCCTACATGACCCTGGCGATCAGCGAATATCTCCGCGACCAGGACCTGGAAGTGCTGTGCCTGATGGACTCGGTCACCCGCTTCGCCATGGCCCAGCGCGAGATCGGCCTGGCCGCCGGCGAACCGCCGACCACCAAGGGCTACACGCCCACCGTCTTCACCGAGCTGCCCAAGCTGCTGGAGCGCGCCGGACCGGGTCCGATCCGCCCCGACGGCACCACGGCGGCCCCGATCACCGCCCTCTTCACCGTGCTGGTGGACGGCGACGACCACAACGAGCCGATCGCCGACGCCACGCGCGGTATCCTGGACGGCCACATCGTCATGGAGCGGGCCATCGCCGAGCGCGGCCGCTTCCCGGCGATCAACGTCCTGAAGTCCATCAGCCGGACCATGCCGGGCTGCCAGTACGACCATGAGCGGATGATCGTCAAAGGCGCCCGCCAGGTGATGGCCGCCTACGCCAACATGGAAGAACTGATCCGCATCGGCGCCTATCGCGCCGGGGCCGATCCGATCGTCGACCGCGCCATTCGCCTCAATCCGGCGATCGAAGAGTTCCTCAGCCAGGACAAGGACGAGGCCACCGGCCTCGACGAGTCCTTCGGACACCTAGCCAGTATCCTTGAGAGTGACCACGCATGACCAAGTGGGCCGCGTCCCTGATCCGCATCTCGACCCATGAGGTCGAGACCCTGCAGAAGCGTCTGGCCGACATCGTCGAAAAGCGCATGGCTGCCGAGCTGCGCGTGGCCATGCTGGACGCCGAGGCCGAGGCCGAGGCCAAGGGCGCCGAGAGCTCCGCCGAAGCCGGCTGGTACATGATCGGCTATCGCGAAGGCTCCAAGCGCCGGCGGGCCGAGATGATGCTGCAGATAGAGCAGGCCGCCATCGAGGAACAGGGCGCCCGCGACGCCCTCTCCTTCGCCTTTGAGGCGCTCAAGAAATACGAGCACGTCGCCGAGGCGGCCAAGATCGCCCAGGCCAAGAAGCTGGGTCAGATGGAAACGGCTTCGATGGACGAACTGGGTTTGCGTCGCGCCGCGATGGGCGGGCGATAGGCCTCGATTATAGCGGGTCGGCCCGACCTCAGCCCTGCGGCTCGACCGGGGCCTGCCTGGCCGGAGCGCGCGCGCGGAAAGCGGCATGGTCAGCGTCGCTGGTCTGGCGCAGGGCGCGCAGATCTTCGCTGATGCGGAAGATCGCGACGTAGAATTCGCAGAAGGCGCGCCACAGCAGCACCAGGGCGCCAGCCACCAACAGACCCGCGATCAACACCGGGAAGGCCAGCAGCAGGGAGCCGATTCCAGGCTCCTTCAGCGCCAGGCCCACGGCCGCGCCGACGACGGAAAACGCGAACAGGGCCACCACGCCCAGGCCGGCCCAATAGATCAGATGGATCACCGGACCGGTGACAAGCCTGTCAAAGGTCAGAAGGTCCCAGAACAGGGCGCCGCTGGACTTGGTCTTCTTGGCCGGAGGCATACGACATACCCGAAATCGGCGATAAACCGCCACCTTGGCGCATCGCTAGCAGCGACAAGCCCGCTCGGCAATGCCGAGCGGGCTAGAGGCTTTTCCTGGAAGGCGTTGTTATTGCGGCTTGGCGCCCGCCAGCGTGGCGTCGATCTGCGCCTTGGTGGCCGTGGTGCTGTAGCCGTCCGCCGTGGTGGCCAGGCTGACGCCCGGCAGCGCGAACTTCACGGCGCCGTTGGTGATGACCACATTGGTCGAGCCGTCGGCGGCGGCGCTGGTTCCGGAAATCGTGCCGACCGAGACGCCTGCGGGGTCCTTGACCAGGGCGCCCAGCTTGAAGTCGGCGGCGACAGCGGCCGAGGTCGGCGTGCCGGCGGCGTCAGCGCCTGGCGCGGTCGTGGTCGTCGTGGTGGTTGACGAGGTGGTCGGCGCGGCCATCCCGGGCGACGTCATCGGCGCGGCCGGCTGGGTGGTCGTGGTCGTCGTCGAGGTCGGCGGCGAAGCCGGTTGCGTGGTCACGGGCGCGCTTTGCGCGAAGGCGGCGCTGGCGAACATCATGGACGCGGCGGCGGCGAAGAAGGCGGTCTTGTTGCTTTTCATGGAAACGCTCCGTCGGTAATCGGAAGCCCCTACCCACGGAAATCAACGCAACGCGATAGCTCAGGTTCCGAAACCCGTCAGACCATGCCCACGGTCTTGAGCCGCGCGCGCGGATGGATTTCGTTCTGGCTCATCACCACGGTCTGACCGCGGAAGCGTTCGATGATCGAGCGGACATAGGGGCGGACCCCCGGGCTGGTCAGCAGAACGGCGGCCTCGCCCTGCAGCGCGGCGCGCTCGAAAGCCTCGCGAACGCCACGGATGAAATCCTGCAGACGCGAGGGGGCCAGGGCCAGCTGCTTGTCGTCCCCGGGGCCGATCAGGGCCTCGGCGAAGGCCTGCTCCCACTCGGCCGACAGGGTGATGATCGGCAGCGCGCCGTCGTCGCCGCGATTGGCCCAGCACAGCTGACGGGCCAGGCGCGCGCGGACCTGCTCGACCAGCTGGGTGACCGACTGGGTGTGAGGCGCGGCCTCGCCGATGCCCTCCAGGATCTGCGGCAGGTCGCGGATCGAGACCCGCTCCTTGAGCAGGGCCTGCAGTACGCGCTGCACCGTCGTGGCGGTGGCGACCGACGGGATGAGGTCGTCGACCAGCTTCTTCTGCCCCTCGGGCAGCTCCTTCAGAAGCTTCTGCACTTCCGAATAGGAGAGCAGGTCGGCCATGTTTTCCTTGAGGATCTCGGTCAGGTGCGTGGTCAGCACGGTGGCCGGATCGACGATGGTGTAGCCCCGGAAGGTGGCTTCCTCGCGCAGGTCGTCGGCCACCCAGGTCGCGGGCAGGCCAAAGGCCGGTTCGCGCACATGCTCGCCCGGCAGCTCGACCTGGCCGCCGCGCGGGTCCATGGCCATGAGCATCCCGAGGCGGACCTCGCCGGCGCCGGCCTCCATCTCCTTGATGCGGATCGCATAGCCCTGGTTGGCCAAGCGCATGTTGTCGAGGATGCGGACCGGCGGCATGATGAAGCCGAACTCGGTCGCCAGGGTCTTGCGCAGGGCGCGGATCTGGTCGGTCAAGCGGCGGCCGTCCAGGTCGTTGATCAGGGTCAGCAGGCCGTAGCCCAACTCGATCTTGACGTCGTCGATGGCCAGCGAGGCGCTGATCGGCTCTTCCTCGGGCTCGGCATTGGCGTTGGCGGCGTCGGCGATGGCCGGATCGATCGCGGCCGGCTTGCGGGCGTTGACCGACCGGCGATAGGCCAGGAAGCCCGCGCCCAGCGACACGGCCGCGAACGGGATGATCGGAATGCCCGGGATCAGGGCGATGACGCCCGACGAGGCCGAGACCATGCCCAGGGCCACCGGGTTCATCGACAGCTGCTTGGTCAGGGCGGCGTTGGCCGAGCCCTCGACGCCGGCCTTGGAGACCACGAGGCCGGCCGCGATCGAGATGATCAGGGCCGGGATCTGGCTGACCAGACCGTCGCCGATGGTCATGATCGTATAGCTGGCCGAGGCCGCGCCGATCGGCATCTTGTGCTGCACGACGCCGATCAGGATGCCGCCGACGATGTTGATGCCGGTGATGATCAGGCCGGCGACCGCGTCGCCCTTCACGAACTTGCTGGCGCCGTCCATGGCGCCGAAGAAGGTGCTTTCCTGCTCCAGATCCTTGCGACGCTGCTTGGCGGTGTCCTGATCGATCAGGCCGGTCGACAGGTCGGCGTCGATGGCCATCTGCTTGCCAGGCATGGCGTCCAGGGTGAAGCGGGCCGCGACTTCGGCGATCCGGCCCGAACCCTTGGTGACGACCATGAAGTTCACCACCACCAGGATGATGAAGACGATCACCCCGATGACGAAGTTGCCCTGCATCATCAGGTTGCCGAACGACTCGATGACCGCGCCGGCGCCGTGGGCGCCTTCCTGGCCGTGCCCCAGGATCAGCCGGGTCGAGGCGATGTTCAGACCCAGGCGATACAGGGTCGCGACCAGCAGAACGGTCGGGAACGAGGTGAATTCCAGCGGTTTGCGGATCAGCACCGCCGTCATCAGGATCAGGACCGAGCCGGTCAGCGAGATCGCCAGCAGCAGGTCCAGCAGGAACGGCGGCACCGGCAGGATCAGCAGAACGATGATGCCCACGACGCCCAGCGCCAGGCCCATTTCGCCGCGCAGGATCCCCGCCCACAGCGAGCTGGCACTGGGCATGGCGGTGGCGGTCTTGGGCAGGGCGGCGTCAGCCATTCAGTGCGTCGATCCCGTGGAGGCCCCTTGGCGCATGAAGCGATTTGCGCGAGGTCGCCAGTTGCTTAATGGAAATTAGCCATGTCCGGCGCCGGACCGATGGTCGCGGCCGCCGGCGCGTGACCTCAGGCGGCGTTGGTCACCCCGCCCTGGGGCGCGGGCACCGAGACGCCGGCTTCCGAATATTCCTTCAGCTTGTTGCGCAGGGTGCGGATCGAGATGCCCAGGATGTTGGCCGCGTGGGTGCGATTGCCCAGGCAGTGCTCCAGGGTGTCGATGATCAGGTGCTGCTCGACCTCGGCCACCGTCGAGCCGACGAAGGCCCGAGAGACGGCGTCGGCGGCCATCTGGGCGCCGCGGGCGACCGCGGTGTCCGGATTGGGGGCCATCGGCTGGCCGTCCGGCAGGCGGATGGCGAATTCCTCGATCTCCGCGCCCGGCGACAGCAGCACCGCGCGGTGCATCGCGTTTTCCAGTTCGCGGACGTTGCCAGGCCAGCGGTGACCGATCAGGCGGCGCTTGGCCTCGGCCGAGATCGGCTTTTCGGGCAGGCCGTTGGCGGCCGAGTATTTCTTGATGAAGAACTCGCACAAGCTCATCACATCGGCCGGGCGCTCGCGCAACGGCGGCAGGCGCAGGTTCACGACGTTGAGGCGGTAGAGCAGGTCTTCGCGGAACGTCCCGTCCTTCACCGCCTGGGTCAGGTCGCGGTTGGAGGTGGCCAGGATGCGGATGTCGACCTTGACCGGCTTCTGGCCGCCGACACGGTCGATCTCGCGCTCCTGGATGGCGCGCAGCAGCTTGGCCTGCAGGCGGGTGTCCATCTCGCTGATTTCGTCCAGCAGCAGGGTGCCGCCGTTGGCTTCCTCGAACTTGCCGATCCGGCGGGCCATGGCGCCGGTGAAGGCGCCCTTCTCGTGGCCGAACAGCTCGCTTTCCAGCAGGTTCTCGGGGATGGCGGCGCAGTTGACGCTGATGAACGGGGCCTTGGCGCGGCGCGACTTGCCGTGGAGGTAGCGGGCCATCACCTCCTTGCCCGAGCCGCTTTCGCCGGTGATCAGGATCGAGGCGTCAGAGGGCGCGACCTGGTCGGCCAGGCGGATCACGCTTTCCATCGACGGATCGCGCACGATCATCGGGCGCTCGTCGTCGGTGACGGCGGCCAGGACGGCGGCGATCAGCTCGGCGTCCGGCGGCAGGGGAATGAATTCCTTGGCCCCCGCCTTGATCGCGCCGGCGGCCCGCATCGGATCGGCGTCGACCCCGCAGGCCACCACCGGCACCCGGATGCGCTCGGCCTCGTTGGCCGCGATCAGGGCGGCGATGTCGAGCGAGTAGTCGACCATCAGCAGGTCAGCGCCCTGACCCGCGCGCAGGGCGTGCGTCGCCTGCTCGATGGTCTCGACGTGCGAGACCTTGGCCCCCGTGTTCATCGCCATCTTCACGGCGACGGAGAGCTGTCCGTTCAGTTTACCAACGACGAGAAGCCGCATGTTCTAGTCTCCCTTGACGCTACGAGCTTCAGCCCGCCGCGTCGCCGTCCTTGATGATTTCCGTCATGGTCACGCCCAGGCGCTCGTCGACGACGACCACCTCGCCCCGCGCCACCAGGCGGTTGTTCACATAGATGTCGATCGCCTCGCCGACCTTGCGGTCCAGCTCGAGGATGCTGCCCTGGCCCAGCTGCAGCAGCTGGGCGACGGACATGTGGGCGCGGCCGAGGACGGCCGAGATGTTCACCGGAACGTCGAACACCGGCGCCAGGTCGGAGGCGATCTTGTCGCTCATTTCGACCTGCATTTCCGAGGCCAGCATCTGGCCTCCGAATTCGTCGAGCGTGAGATTGTCTTCGGACATGGCGGTCAGCTTTCGCTAGCGGGAAGCAGGGGTTCGGCGTGCAGGCCCTCGGCAGCGATCGCCGCTTCCAAGGCTTCGGCCACCCGGCGGGTGGCCTCGTCGGGATCGAAGGCCGCTCGGCCGTCGCCCCAGTCGAAGGTGAAGGCGGCCGGTGGCATGTCGCCATCGGCGCGGGCGACGATCTGGCCGGGGAAGCCGATCGCCTGGGCGGTTTCGTCCAGCGTCTGCTGAGTGCGCTCGACCAGATCGGCCGAGACGCGGACCGTGACCCGCGGCTGGGCCTCGACTTCGCGGGCCAGGGCGACCAGGGCCGCATTGGCCGGCGCCTCGGGAAAGCGTTCGAGGGCGGCGTCGGCGATCTTGCGCGCGGCGGCCAGGGCCAGCAGGGCCGAGCCCGAGCGATGCTCGTGGGCCACGGCCGCCAGGGTGGTGAAGGCTTCGCGCACCGCGCCGGCGATGCCGCCCAGGGCGTTGGCGGCGTGCTGCTCGGCGCGGGCCAAGGCCGAGCGCTCGCCCAGCGCATAGGCCTCGGTCTTGGCGGCCTCGACCTCTTCGGGGGTGAAACTGCGCTTGGGCCGGGGCGGAGGCTCGGTCATGCCGCCACGGCCGTCGAAGACCGTGTCGAAGGTGAAGCGCTTGTGGGGAATGTCGGTCATGCTGCCATCTCCCCTAGTAGATCAGCTCGTCGTCGCTGCCCGAACCGGCCAGCATGATCTCGCCCTTGGCCGCCAGATCCTTGGCGACCTGCACCATGGCGACCTGGGCCTGATCCACGTCCTTCAGACGCACCGGACCCATGCTCTCCATGTCTTCGCGCATGATCTTGGAGGCGCGCTCCGACATGTTGGAGAAGAACATCTCGCGCAGCTTGTCCGAGGCGCCCTTGAGCGCCAGGGCCAGCTGTTCCTTGCTGGTGGCGCGCAGCAGGGTCTGGACGCCGCCCGGATCCAGCTTGGACAGGTCTTCGAACACGAACATCAGGGCGCGGATGCGTTCGGCCGCCTCGCGGTTGCGCTCTTCCAGCGCCGCGATGAAGCGGGCCTCGGTCTGGCGATCGAAGTTGTTGAAGATCTCGGCCATCATCTCGTGGCTGTCGCGCTTGGACGTGCGCGCCAGGTTCGACATGAATTCCGTGCGCAGCGTCTGCTCGATCTTGTCGAGGATTTCGCGCTGCACCGGCTCCATCCGCAGCATGCGGGTCACGCATTCCAGGGCGAAGTCCTCCGGCAAGGAGGCCAGCACGCGGGCGGCGTGGTCGCTCTTCACCTTGGACAGCACCACGGCGACGGTCTGGGGGTATTCGTTCTTCAGATAGTTGGCGAGCACCGCCTCGTTCACGTTGCCCAGCTTGTCCCACATGGTGCGACCGGCCGGACCGCGGATTTCCTCCATCAGCGCGTCGACCTTGTCGGGCGGCATGAAGGATTGCAGCAGGCGCTGGGTCTGCTCGTAGGAGCCCATGATCGCGCCGGTCGAACTCATGCCCGAGACGAACTCGACCAGCAGTTCTTCGACAACCGACGCCGAGACCGTGCCGAGGCCGGCCATGGCCTGGGAGACTTCCTTGATCTCCTCGTCGTCCAGGGCTTCCCAGATGCGGGTGTGATCCTCGCCCAGCGACAGCAGGACGATGGCGGCCTTTTCCGGGCCGGCCAGCTTGCTCACATCGTTGATGGCGGTCTTCATGGCCATCAGGTCGACTCGTGCAGCCAGGTGCGGAGGATGGCGACCGACTCGTCAGGGTGCTTGTCGACGAACTCGGACACCCGCTTGATTGACGAGGCCTTCACCTGCCCCTCGATCTTGGCGATGTCGATGCGCTGATCGATGTCGGCCCCGCCCGGGCCCGCGATGGCGATGGGCTCGCCCGACTGATCGATGATGACTTCCTGGGTGGAACCGTCCGACAGGGTGACCATGCGGGTCACCTGCGGCGCGCCCAGCGCCATCTGGGCCGGAGCGGGCGTCATGAGGTTCTTCAGGAACGGACGCACCGCGAACATCAGGATCAGGATCGAGACCACCGCCAGGATGCCCATCTCGACGATGCGCATGATGTCGTTCTTGTCGAAGCCCGTCAGCAGGCCGGCCTTGCCCAGGGCCTGATCCTCGGGTTGCGGGAAGCGGATGTTGGTCACCTTGACCTGGTCGCCACGCGCGGCGTCGAAGCCGATGGCGGTCTTGACCAGGTCTTCCAGTTGGGCGCGCTCGGCCTCGGTGCGCGGCGTATAGGCGCCGGGCTTGCCGTCCTTGCCGGGAGGAGCGGTGACGCCGTCGATCGCCACCGCAACGGCCAGCTTCTTGATGGCGCCCGGCTCGGTCACCTCGGTGCGGACCGACTTGGAGATCTCGTAGTTCGTGACGCTCTCGTTGCTGCCCGATTTCGAGCCCAGAGCCTGGAAGCCGCCGGGCGCGCCGCCTGGAATGTTCTGGGCCGCCGAGACGCCGTTGGTGTCGTCGTTCTTGTTTTCCTGATTGCTGGCTTCGTTGGTGCTTTCCGAACGGATCACCTGGCCTTCGGGATCGAACTTCTCTTCCTGGACGGTGACGCGGTTCAGGTCGAGTTCGGCCGTGACGTTGACACGCGCCTTGCCCGGGCCGAGCACGCCTTCGATCATGTCCTTGACCGTCTTGGCGATGCGGGCCTCGGCCTCGCTCTTTCGGTCCTGAGCCAGTTGCCCAGCCAGACTTTCATCGCTTGAAGCCGACAGGGTCTTGCCGTGCTGGTCGATGACGCTGACCTTTTCCGGCTTCAGACCCGAGACCGAGCTTGAGACCAGGTTCTGGACGGCCCGCACCATGTCGGACGACGGCTCGCGGCCGGCGGTGCCCAGGGTCACGGCGGCCGAGGGCTGCTCGGCGTCTTCCTCGAAGATCTGGCGCTTGGGCAGGACCAGGTGGACGCGGACGCTGTTGACGCCCTGCAGGCCGCGAATGGTCTTTTCCAGTTCCCCTTGCAGGGCGCGCTGACGGTTCAGCTGCTGGACAAAGTCGGTCTGACCCAGGGCGGTGCTGGAGTCGAAGATTTCGTAGCCGATCGAGCCGGAGGTCACCAGGCCCTTGCCGGCCACCATCAGGCGGGCCGAGGCGACCTTGCCGCGCGGCACCATGATGGTCGAGCCGTCGCCCTTGGTCTCGTATTTGATGCCGGCCTGATCGAGGGCCTGGGTGACCGTCGAGGCTTCCTTGAGGTCGAGGTTGGAATACAGGAGCTCGTTCGGCTCCTTGCCCATGAACATGACGAGAGCGACAAGGATCGCGACAACGCCAGCGCCGACGCCGATCAGGGCGGCGAGCCGGCCAACGCCGAACCTCTGCACTCCGCTCAGAAAGCTATCCACTCAGGCCAATCCCCCAACAAGCCACCCCGACGGGGGACAACGGCGTCGGCTGCCCTGAGGCGACCGTCGCTAGGCAGGATTTACCCAGTTCAAGGTAAACGACGCGTTTACAAACGGCCGACCATGGGCCTGGGCAAAGCGCCAAAACGTCGCGGCCGCGCCCTGGGAAGGGCGCGGCCGCTGAACGTCTTCGAGAGCCTTTCCGACCGCCGAGCAGCCAGAAAGTCACAGCAAGTCCGCGCCTTAGCGGTATTGCTGGAGCCGCGTGGTCCTCAGACCCGCCAGCCCGTGCCGATCAATCGACTGCTGCCAGTTGAGGAACTCCTCATTGGTCAGCTTGTAACGATCACACGCCTCGTCGAGCGAGAGAAGGCCACCGCGAACGGCGGCCACCACCTCGGCCTTGCGCCGGATCACCCAACGCTGGGTTTCCGGAGGCGGCAAATCCGAGAGAGTTAGTGGCGCGCCGGTCGGACCGATCACGTACTTCTCACCCCGGCTGTTCGTGCGCTGCTGCTGCAACATGGCTTTACGCCTTTCCCACAACCATCACTGTTGAAGGTCACTATAGGCGCCAGCCAATAACAGCGGCTTAATTCCAATAGTAAAGAAAGGCCTAAACATGAGGCTTCCCCTCGAAGTCTTTAGTGTGCCGATGTGAAACAAAAGTATTAAACCCAGTTAATACCTATGATCAGCGCTTGATGCTCAAGAGTTCTTCAAGCATCTGGTCGGCGGTGGTGATGATTTTCGATGAAGCTGAGTAGGCTCTCTGCGTCGTGATCAGTCCGGTGAACTCAGTGGACAGATCGACTGTAGAAGCTTCGAGGGTCGAAGGCGCAATGGAACCCGCGCCGCCCTGCCCCGGGGTCTTGAGGCTGTAGGTGCCGCTCTCATTGGTCACGCGGTAAGCGTTGCCATTGACGCCCTTCAGGCCGTTGGGGTTCGAGAAGGTGGCGACGGCGACCTGCGCGATCCGGCGGGTGACGCCGTTGTCGAAGATCGCCGAGACGTAGCCTTCGTCATCCACTTCGATGTTGGTCAGGTTGCCGAAGGCCGTGCCGTTGGTGTTGACCGACTGAACGACCGACTGGCTGTTGAACTGGGTCAAGCCGCCGGCGGCGTTGGCCAGGTCGATCTGCAGGGTCTGGCTGTCGATGCCCAGGGCGTCGGACCAGCGCGGGGCCGCCGTGGTGATGGCCGGGTCGGACGCGCCGATGGTGATCGAGGTCGGGTTGGTGCCGTTGAACAGGTTGCCCACCGTGGCCAGCTTGCCGTCGGTGGTGAAGGTGATGCGGCCCGAGCTGATCATGCCGTTGGCGACGTTATCGAGGTCGCCAGGCTTGGCGCGCAGTTCGGCGTACCACTCATTGGGCACGTTGCTCTTCAGCAGCGACAGGGTGACCGTGCGCTGGCCGCCCTTGGAGTCCGAAACGGGGATCTGGATCTCGAAATCGGGCTTGACGCCCTTGGTGGCGTCCAGGGCGTAGTCGGACATCGAATTGGTGGTGGCGTTATAGAGATTGCCCGTCAGCAGGTCGGTGCTGGCGTTGATCCCCAGGGCCACGGCGGTGACCGTTGGCGTACCGGCGCCGGTGCCGCTGACGTCGATGTTGGTCGTGCCGCCGGGCAGGGTGGTGGCGGTCAGGGCGCCGGCCACGTAGGTGTTCTTGCCGCTTGCGACCAGAACGCCGGCCTTCTTGACCTCGACATCATAGACGCCGGCCGTCGCGGTCGGGCTGTAGCTGACCGAGTAGGACGCGGTGGCCGCGGCGCTGTCGATGATGTTGGGCTTGGTGATCGTGAACTTGGACTGGGCCGACAGCGGCTGTTCCGAGCGCAGGTTGGCGTTGACCGCCGCGCGGGTGGTCTTCTCGGCGGTGCCGCCGACCGAGCCGACATTGATGGACGACAGTTGGGTCAGGTCCGACGGGTCGGGCGTGATGTCACCGCTGACCGGATCGGCCAGCCAGCCCTGCAGGTAGAGGCCGGCGTCGTTCTTCAGATAGCCCAGATTGTCCAGCTGGAACGACCCGGCGCGGGTGAACGAGCGGGTGTCGGTGGCGGTCAGGCCTTCGGGCTTCTCGGTGCCCACGAAGAAGCCGGCGCCGGCGATCGACAGGTCCAGGTTCGACGTCGTCGACTGGGTCAGGCCCTGCTGGCTGATGAACTGGTGGGTCTGAGACTTGACGCCGCCGGCGCTGTACGTCGCGTTCTTGCTCTGCGAGGTCACCAGCGTCGAGAAGTTGGCCGTGCTGCGCTTGTAGCCGACGGTGTTGACGTTGGCGATATTGTCCGAGATCGCGGCCAGGGCCGAAGAGTTCGCGATCAGGCCCGAGACGCCCGAAAGCATGGCGCTGTTGATGCTCATGACGAAATTCCTGCGTTGACTGTCAAATGACTGGTGGGTTCAGCGCGGTTTGCGTTTGGGCTCGGCAGGAACCGTTCCTGGAGAGCCGCGTCGGCGTCATTCTGACGCCCGGTTCATTCCGGCGGACGTCCGCTAGGCTGCGGCTTTTGTGTCCGTATCTGTTGTGGTGGCGGCCGTGGCCGGCGGGTTGGTGACGCCGATTACCGCGTCCAGCGCGACCTGCTTGCCGTTGATGGTCAGCATGGTCTGCCCGGTGGAGTTGTCGACGGCGGTGACGACGCCTTGGATACGGCCGGCGACTTTGGTCGTGATCGCCTTGCCGTCGGCGCCCGAGGCCGTGACCTTGATCGAGTAGGCGTCGCCATCGTCGAGTTGCTTGCCGTCCTGGTCCTTGCCATCCCACTTCAGAGTGTGAGAGCCGCTCTTCAGGTCGTCGGGGCTAATGGTGCGGACAACCTTGCCCGCCGCATTGGTGATCTCGACCTTCACCTGGGTCGCGCCGCCGGCCTGGCTGTAGACGAACGTCGCTTCCTTATCCTTCAGCGTCGAGGTCGCGGTCTCGGCCGTGACCAGCTTGTCCATCATGCCCACGGCTTCGGAGAGACCCGAGCCGGTGTTCATTCCGATGAGAGCCGTCAGCAGATCATTGGTGACAAGCTGCTGCTCGACGCCGGTCATCTGGGTGATCTGGCTGGTCATCTGTGTCGTGTCGGTCGGCGACAGGGGGTCCTGGTTCTTCAGCTGCGTGGTCAGCAGCTTCAGGAAGGTCTGCTCGTTCGTCGCCAGCGATGTGCGCGAGTTCTTGATCTTGTCGACAGCGGAGGTGCTGGTGGTCGCCGTCGAAACATTTGCGGCGTTGATCTGAGCGTAGGTCGAAGAGGTGGAGGTCATACCGGGCGCCTCTAGATGCGAATATCGAGACCGCTGTCGGGGGCCATGCGCAGGCCCGGCAGCAGATCTGAAGGGGAAAGGGTGATCGGTTCGTCGTTCAGGGCCGACTGGAAGGCCTTGCCCGACCACGCCCGGCGGCCGTCTTCACCGCCGTTGAAACCGAAGAAGGCGTTCTGGTTCTGACCGCCGTTCTGGCTCGACACGTCGAAGCTCAGGGCATTGTCGGCGACCGTGAAGCCCGCCTGGGACAGGGCCTGGCGAAGCTCGGCGGACTTGCTCCGCAGCTCGGCGGCCGCCTGGGCGGTGTCGAAGTGCATGTGGGCGCTGAGGGCGCCGTTGCGGGCGATCTCGATGCGCACGTCGACCTTGCCCAATCCCTCAGGCGTCAGGGCGACATCGAAGCGGGTCGTCTGGGCGTCAAGCTTCTTGATGATATCGGCCGACAGCTGGGCCACCGTCTCCGGCGACCCGCGCACCTCCGCCTTCATCGGCAGGGCGGCCTGGGCGTTGGCGACCACGGGCGAGGCCGTCTGAGAGATGACGGGGGCGTCGGGCGTCGCGGCGGCGTCGGTCACGGCGGCGGTCAGAAGGTCGGCGCTCGACTGTCCCTGATCGCCCTGACCTGTTCCGCCCTTGTCGGCGCTGGCCTGGTCGGACAGGGCCGCGGCCTGGACCGCGGCGGTGCTGACGGGCACGGCGTCCGTCGGGGCGGCGACCTCGGCGGCGACCGGCGCGGCCGACACGGCGACCTTGACCGAAGCCTGGGTGGCCTGGGCGGCGGCGGGCGCGACGGCGGCTTCAACCACGGCGGCGGCGTCCGTAACGGCGACGAGCGGCGCGGTCTCGCCCGCGGCCGCCACGGCGGCCGGCTGCTCGGCCGGGACCGGCGCGACGACAGGCTCCGCAGGTTGCGTGGCGACCGCCGGAGCGGCGGCCTTGGGCGCGGCGGCTGGCGCGGCTTCGACGGTGACGGCCGGCGTGGCGGCGAGCTCGGCGGCGACGGCGATCGGAGCCGCCTCGGGGGCCGGAAGGGCTTCGGCGACAAGCGCGGGCGCCGGGGCGGCGACCTTGGTCTCGGCGACAGGCGGCGTGGCGACCGTCGGGGCGGCGACGACAGGGGCCTGGAGGGCGTCGGCGTCGGCCGCCAGGGTCGGAATCTCCGGCGTCACGCTCAGTTCGACCGGCGCGGGCGTCGCGTCGTCCTGGGCGGCGGCGATCAGGTCGGCCATGGCCTGGGCCGATGCGGCAGGATCGGTGGGCGCGACCACGACCTGAGCCGTCGGCTCGGCGGCGACGCTGGCGACGGTCTGCTCGACCTGCGGGATCATCGCCGCGACCAGGGTGGCGGCGGCCAGCGCGGCGGCTTCGGCCTGGCCGGCGGCCTTGGCGTCGGCGTCATCGGCCTTCTCCGCGGCGTCAGCTTCAGCCGCGTCCGCGGCGTCGGCTTGGGCGGCGTCCTTCTTGTTCACCGACGCGTCGACAGCGTCCTGTCTGTCGGCCGCCTTGGCGGTCGCGTCCGTCTTGGCGGTGGTGTCGGCCTTGGCGGCCTTGTCGGGCCTGGACGCGCTGGAACTCTTTGACGGGGCGGGAGCGGGCGGCGCGTCATCGTCGGCGGTCGCGATGGCGAGCAGCGCGTCGAAGCCATCGTTCACGCCCTGGCCGCCAGCAGCCGGGGTCGGGCTGACGGGGGAAGGGGCGGCGGGGGCGGCGATCACGGTCATTCGTGGTCCGAGCTCGTTGGGTGCGACGGTTCATGACGAACACGCCTTTGTCCGGACCTCCTTCAGCAACCGTCGGGCCAACTCGGCATTTCAGACATAAGCTATTGTAAATATTGATATTAATTCCTTGTTTACGGGTTAAAAATGAGCCGTCGGCGGCGCTTTTTGCCGAGTCGAATGACGTCGCGGGGACCTGGCTTGCCGCGTCGCCCGGTCACGCCCCCACTTGGCGCCCTCCTTGCGCATACGATCCTGTCGAATTGTCGACGCTTGGAACCAAATGCCATGATTTTCAGTGGCTTAGCACATATCGAGGGTTCTAGCCCCTCCCCCGCCCGGCAGTTTTCGCCGGGCAAGGGCGCCCTGTGCGGTTCCTCGATTGCCGGGCGCGTGGGAATTGCCGCATGTCATTGAATACCATCATGAGCACGGCGAGCTCGGGGATGATGGCGGCCCAGACGGGCCTGCGCGTCGTCTCCGACAACATCGCCAACGTCAACACAGCGGGCTACGTCCGCAAGACGGTCAGCCAGTCGAACCTGATTTCGAACGGCATGGGCGTGGGCGTCAATATCGACGCCATCAAGCGCGCCACTGACCGCTTCCTGCAATCGGCAAGCCTGAATTCAGCGTCCGACTCCGGCCGCGCAGGCGCCCTGGCCACGGCGATGGACAGCGCCCAGAAGCTGTTTGGCGACCCCAGCGGCGACAACAACTATTTCGGACGCCTCGACGAGATCTTTTCGGCCTTCTCGGCCGCAGCCGACGATCCCTCGTCCACCCTGCTGCGCACTCAGGCCCTGACGCGCGTCGATGACTTCCTCAGCGAATCCGCCCGGATCACCTCGTCCTTGTCCGCCATGGGCAAGGACGCCGACAACCGCATCGCCACCAATGTTGATCGGGTCAATGACCTGCTCAAGCAGATCAACACGCTCAACACCGACATCACGCGCGCCCAAGTGGCCGGCGCCGACGCCACGGGCGCCGAGAACGTCCAGAGCGGCCTGATCGACGAACTGTCGACCATGATGAACATCCAGGTCAGCCAGCGCTCCAGCGGCGGGGTTATCGTTCGCTCCACCGAGGGCCTGAGCCTGGCCGGCGACGGCGCCGCTGTCGTCTCGTACGAGAAGTCGAGCACGGCCACCGGCTTCCTGCAGGTGGTCCAGGCCAATGGCGCCAACTACCCGGTCGCGCTCAATATCTCGAGCGGCGAACTCAAGGGTCTGATGGACCTGCGCAATACCGAACTGCCCAACCTGACCGACCAACTGGGCGAGTTCGTCTCACGCTCGGCCGAGGAACTGAACCGCGCCTCCAACGCCTCGACCTCGGTCCCGGCGCCCGACACCCTGACCGGCCGCAACACGGGCCTGGACGAAGCCACCGCGCTGAGCGGCTTCACGGGCAAGATGACGATCGCCCTGACCGACTCCAGTGGCGTCATCCAGCGCCGGGTCAACGTCGACTTCAGCGCCGGCACGATGACCGTCAACGGCGCGGCGGGCCCCGCCTTCACCAGCGCCAACTTCATCGCCCAACTGAACACCGCCCTGGGCGGTCAGGGCACGGCCTCGTTCAATGGCGGCGTGCTCAGCCTCAACGCCAGTGGCGGCAAGGGCGTGGTCGTGGCTGATGACGCCACCAACCCGACGAGCAAGGCCGGCAAGGGCTTCAGCCACTTCTTCGGCCTCAACGATATCGTTCACTCCAACGGCTACTCGCCCTACGAGACCGGCCTGACGGCCACCGACCCGCACGGCTTCACGCCCGGCGACGTCATCAGTCTGCGTCTGACCGATGTCGAGGGCGGCCGAATCCGCGACGTCAACATCTCGGTGCCCGCCGGCGCCACGATGCAGGACCTGATGGACGCCCTGAACAACCGCAACAGCGGTGTCGGCCTCTATGGGAACTTCGCGCTCGATTCAAAAGGGCAGATGAACTTCACGAGCTATACCGGCGCGCCCGTCACGCTGTCGGTGGTGTCCGACGACACCGAGCGCGGCACCGGCGGTCCGTCGATCACCGAACTGTTCGGCGTGGGCCCTACCGAGCGCGCCACGCGGGGCGAGCGCTTCAGCGTCAACACGCTGATGGATCAAGACCCCACCCGCCTGCCCTTCGCCAAGCTGAACCTGTCGGCCGCCGTCGGCGCGATTGCCCTGGCCGTTGGCGACGGTCGCGGGGCCCTGGCCCTGGCCAAGGCCGGCGACAACACGACCAATTTCTCGGCGGCCGGCGGAACCGGCGCGGCCTCGACCAGCCTGCTGCGCTACGGCGCGGACTTCGGGGGTTCGATCGCGCGCAAGGCTGCCGCGGCGACCAGCCGCAAGGACGCCGCCGACGCCGTGAATGTCGAGGTCGACACCCAGCGCAAGTCGCAGGAGGGGGTCAATCTGGACGAGGAACTGATCAACCTCACCACCTATCAGCAGGCGTTCAACGCTTCCGCCCGCCTGATCCAGGCGACCAAGGACATGTTCGATGTCCTCACAAACATGACGAGATAAGCGATGACCCGCGTCTCCACCGTCTCCAACTACAGCGTGATGACCAGCAACCTGATGCTGGCCCAGATCCGCCAGAACACCCTCGGCGAACAGGTCTCCAGCCAGAAGGTCGCCAAGGACCTGAAAGGCTACGCCAAGAACGCCGAGGTGTTGACCGCCATGCGCAGCGCCCAAGCCAAGATCGACGGCCTGCTCGACCAGACCAAGCTGGTCTCCAACCGGCTGGACATGCAGGAAACGGGCATCAATCAGCTGGCGAACTCGGCCGACAACGCCCGCAAGGCGATCGCCAACGCGATGGCGGCCGGCAACGCCCAAACCCTGATGCAGCAGCTTCAGGCGGCGTTTGGCGACGCCGTGCAGGGTCTCAATACCAAGTCGAACGGTCGGTACGTGTTCGCCGGCGGCCAGACCGACACGGCGCCCACCTCGGCGACATCGCTTGCCGACCTTACGGCCGCTCCGACCACCGCCTCGCTGTTCCACAACGACGATTATATCCAGACCAGCCGCATCGACGAGCAGACCTCGGTGCAGACGGGAATGCTCGCCGACCAGTTGGGCACCGGCGTGTTCGACGCGTTCAAGCAGGTCCAGGCCTATGTCGACGCCAATGGTCCGTTCACCGGCAACCTGACCGACACGCAGAACCAGTTTCTGAAAGGCATGCTAAGCACCTTCCAGACCGCCTACACCGGCACGGTCACCGCCCAGGGCAAGAACGGCCTGATCCAGAACCGTTTCGACAACGCCAAGGTCGACCTGCAGGACCAGGCCGACACCCTGACCACCATGGTCGGCGGCATCACCGACGTCGACATGGCCCAGGCGGTCACCCGGCTGGAGGCGGCTCAACTGGCCGTGCAGGCCTCGGCCCAGGTGTTCTCCAGCCTGCAGGCCTCTTCGCTGCTGAACGTACTGAAGTAGGGCCAAACCTCGCAAAGCCGGCCCCAAGGCGCTATATGGCCGCGATGGACGCCCACACGACCCTTTCCGCCTCCTCCCCGCCGGACGAGGCTCTCGCCGAGGTCCTGGCCGACCGCGCGGTGGCGATGGCGCGCGAGGCCGTGGGCCTGCCGGCCGGCGCGCGCGTGGTGGTGGCGATGTCGGGCGGCGTGGATTCCACGGTGACCGCCGCCCTGCTGGCTCGCGCCGGCTATGACGTCGTCGGCGTCACCCTGCAGCTCTACGACCACGGCGCGGCCATCGCAAGAAGGGCGCCTGCTGCGCGGGCCAGGATATCCTGGACGCCCGCATGGCCGCCGAACGGATCGGCATCCCGCACTATGTCCTCGACTACGAAAGCCGCTTCAAGGAGCAGGTGATCGAGGAATTCGCCGACGCCTATCTGCGCGGCGAGACGCCCATTCCGTGCGTGCGCTGCAACCAGACGGTCAAGTTCCGCGACCTGCTGGACGTGGCCCGTGACCTTGGCGCCGAGGCCATGGCGACGGGCCACTACGTTCAGCGCGGCATGTCCGGCAACCGGCCACAACTGCGCCGGGCGGGCGATCCGTCCAAGGACCAGAGCTATTTCCTGTTCGCGACCACGCGCGACCAACTGGACTTCCTGCGCTTTCCGCTGGGCGACATGCCCAAGAGCGAGGTGCGTCGCGTCGCGGCCGAGCTGGGCCTGGCCATCGCCGACAAGCCGGACAGCCAGGACATCTGCTTCGTGCCCGAGGGCAAATATACGACCGTGATCGACCGGATCCGGCCGCAGGGCGCCCTGCCCGGCGAGATCGTCCACATGGACGGCCGCGTGCTGGGCAGCCACGAGGGCGTGACCCGCTACACCATCGGCCAGCGCCGGGGCCTCAATGTCGCCGTCGGCGATCCCCTGTTCGTGGTTCGCATCGACGCCGAAAAACGCCAGGTGATCGTTGGCCCTCGCGAAGCGCTGCTGACCGCCTCGCTGGTGCTGAAGGAAGGCAACTGGCTGGGCGGCCAGGACAGCCTGGAAGCCGCCGCCGAGGCGGGCCAACCCGTGCTGGCCCGCGTGCGCTCGACCCGTGAACCCGTTCCGGGCCGGCTGGCGATGGTGGACGGCGAGTTTCGCGTGGTCTTCGACACCCATGAAGAAGGTGTCGCCCCCGGCCAGGCCTGCGTGCTTTACGATCCCGCCGATCCCGACCGCGTGCTGGGCGGCGGATTCATCGCCAGCACCGTTCGTATCGAGCTGACGCTTTAGGCCTTAGCCTTACCGGCTGGCGATCCCGCCCGACGACCTGCCAAGCGGCCTCGCCTTGCGCCTGCGCAGAGGTTTGGCTAGCCTGAACGCTCAACCGGGGGTGGTTTCAGGTGCGCAAGCGTTGGTGGATAGCGGTTGTGGTCCTGGGGGCCCTGGCCCTTGGCGGCGCGGGCCTGATCGGCCTCACGGCCTGGGAGGCCGAGCGCGCGCGGCGAGACCCCGTGGCGGCGCGGATCGCACACAACGAAAAGGTCTTCGACGCGGTCTGGAACACCGTGGATCGCAAATACTACGCGGCGGACTTCGATCACGAACGCTGGCGACGATTGCGCGATGTCTTTCGGCCACGGGCCAGGGCCGCGGGAAACGAGGCCGAACTCTATATCAACGTCCTGACCAACATGCTCAATGCGATCGGGGCCTCTCATCTGGGGGTGAGCATGCCGCCGCCATCCCTGCCCCCGCCTCCGCCGCGGCCGGCGACGAGCGCGGCCAAGACCAGCCCCGCGCCAACCTCAAGGAAGCTGTTCGGCTGCGGCGGACTCTACCTCAAGCTGACCCCAGGCGTCGAACTTGCCACCGTCCGGCGCGGCGCCGACCAGCGGATGCGGGTGGCCGATGTCAGCCGGGGCAGCGCCGCCGAGCGGGCCGGGATCGCACCCGGCGACATTATCCACAGCTTCACGATCGCCAGCCGCAAGAACGGATGCCCCCATGCGCGCATGACCCTGAGCACCCCGGGGAACGCGCCTCGCCAGGTCGCCTACGACATCGAGGATCGACCGGAACGGCCGCCCGTGCAGCGCGTGGACCTGCCTAGCGGGGTGCGAATCCTGCGCTTCGACGGCTTCAACCGCGAGAGCCTGCGGTGGCTGGACGACGCCCTGGCCGCCGCGCCGGCCAAGGGGTTGGTGCTGGACCTGCGCCACAACGGCGGCGGCGAGATCTGGGTCGAGACCAGAATCGTCAGCGACTTCCTTCGCCCCGACTCGGCGATGGGAACCCAGGTGGCGCACGGCAAGGCGAGGGCGTGGCGGTCGAAAGCCTCAAAGGTGCGCTATGATGGACCACTGGTGGTCCTGATCGGCCCGGCCAGCGCCAGCGCCGCCGAGATCACCGCAGCCGTGATGCGCCATCATCGCCGCGCGCTGCTGGTGGGGTCGGAGACGGCCGGAGCGGTCCTGACCTCGCGCAGCTATCGCCTGCCGGATGGGGGTCACGTGATCGTGGCGGTCGCCGACTATCACACGCCGGACGGGCGACGACTGGAGGGCGCAGGGGTCAGGCCCGACCGCCCGGTCGCCCAGACGCTGGAGGCCATCCGCGCAGGTCGCGACCTGCCGCTGGAAGTCGCCGAGCGGGCTATCCTGGCGGGCGAGTGGCGCCCCTAAGCCTTGGCGGCCGCGTCTCGACGATCAGCCGCGCGGCGCCCCGCAGGCTCTCCTCCGCCCGGACGCCTCGTCGCAGCCCCGGATTTGCCGTTTACCTGCGTGGGTCGAGAGGCCAATAAGGGTGGGTGGCGAAGGGTTTGATCCCGTGATTTGCGCGCCTGCCTCGAGAGTTGATCACCAGTGCCGGATGCGGGCGAACAAGGTTTGAAAGCCGGACGGCGCCGCCTGACCTGGCTGGCCGTCGGCATGGCGCCCCTGGTGCTGCTGCTGGGCGCGATGGTCCTGACCCACATCATGGGTCCGCACGCCAAGGCCTCCGCCTCCAGGGCCAGTGCTTCGCTGACGCCCCGAGGCCCGCTTCACCTGCCCACCCAACCCTCCGACTGGCGCGGCGCGATCGACTATCGAGCGCTGGACCGTCGCCTGGACGCCATGATGACCGACCGGTCGATGGAGGGCCTGGCGGTGGCCGTCGTCGAGAACGGCCGGCTGTCCTTCGTGCGCGGCTATGGCCGCACCGCGGCCCAGCATGGCCAGCCGGTCAACGCCGGGACGGTTTTTCGCTGGGCCTCGCTGTCAAAGACGGTGTCGGGAACCCTGAGCGCCCGGCTGGCGGCCGATGGCGTGTTCTCGTTGTCCGATCCGGTCGAGGCGTTCCACACCAGCCTGCGCCTGCCCGGCGACGCCCAGCGCAGCCTGACGGTCGAGCAGCTTCTGTCGCAACGCACCGGCCTGCCTAAGAACGCCTATGACGACCGGCTCGAGGATGGTCAGGACCCGTCCGTGATCCGCGCCGCCCTGGCCGCCGTGCCGGAGGCCTGCGCGCCGGGCACCTGCCACAGCTACCAGAACATCGCCTATGACACGATCACCGAGGTGATCCGGGCCCGCACCGGCGAGGCCTATGACCAAACGGTACAGAAACGCCTGTTTGAGCCCCTGGGCATGACCACCGCCTCTATCGGCGCGGCGGGCCTGATCGGCGCCCCGGCCTGGGCCAAGCCGCACCGCAACGGCAAGACCCTGACCCTGTCCGAGGCCTATTACCGACTGCCCTCGGCGGCGGGCGTGAACTCCACCATCGCCGACCTGGCCCTGTGGATGCAGGCGCAGATGGGCTTGCGGCCAGATGTTCTGCCCGCCCCCGTGCTAGACGCCGCCCAGCACGCCCGCGTGGCCACGGCCAGCCCCTATGGCCGGTTGCCGATCGCGCGGGCGCTGACCCACGCCGGCTATGGCCTGGGCATTCGCAGCTTCACCTACAAGGGTCACAGGCTGATCGGCCACAGCGGCGGGGTGTCGGGCTATCGCTCGACGATGATGTTCGACCCGGCGACCAAGACCGGCATCGTGATGTTGTGGAACAGCGACGCCAACCTGCCCTTCCGCTTCCAGGCGGAGTTCTTCGACAGCGCCTACGGCCTGCCCTTCACCGACTGGCTGGACCTGAAGAACGCCCCGGGCGAAACGAGGGCGGTGCTCGCGGACTGAGATTCCTCAGGGCGTTGAGCTTGGGCCTTGCCCGGATCACCCCGCGATCAGCGCCGCGCGTTCCTCTGCGGTGATCGGACGCCAAGTCCCCTCGGGCATGTCGCCCAGGGTGAGCGAGCCGACGCGGACCCGGAACAGGTCGACGACCTTCCACTCCAGCAGCTCGCACATCCGGCGGATCTGGCGGTTGCGGCCTTCCTGCAGGATGACCTGCAAGCGCTGGTCGGAGATCACCTCAACATGGGCCGGGCGCAGTTCGCGGCCGTCCAGTTCGAGGCCAAAGCGCATCAGCTCCAGCTTCTCCTCGGTGATCTCGCCCATGATGGCGACGCGGTATTCCTTTTCCAGCTCCGACTGCGGGCCGATCACGGCCTTGGCCACGACGCCGTCCTCGGACATCAGCAGCAGGCCGCGCGAGTCCATGTCCAGCCGCCCCACGGGGGCCAGTCGATTGCTGAAATTGGGGATCACCGCCTCGTGGGCCCACAGGCTCTCGCGCTTCAGCAGCCGCACGGCCGGGATCTGGCCAGGATCGGGCTGGGACGAGACGATACCCACCGGCTTGTGAATCATCACCGTCAGGCTGGATTCCAGCTTGTTGGTGGCGCGGTCGGCCAGCACCAGGGTCTGGCCGGTCAGAATTTTACGGCCGACATCCTCGACCACTTCGCCGTCGATCGACACCAGGCCGTCGGCGATCAGGGCTTCGGCCTCGCGACGCGAGCAGACCCCGGCTTGGGCCAGCCACTTATTGACCCGCTGAGGCTCGTCCTCGTCGTAGGTCCGGGTGAAGGCCATCAGTTGTAGCCGTCTTCAAGAGTGGCCAGACGCGCGGCCTGGTCCTCGGCGATCAGCGGCTTGATCACGTCGTCCAGGGCCTCGCCCTCCATCACCTTGCCCAGATTGTAGAGCGTCAGGTTGATGCGGTGATCGGTGACCCGGCCTTGCGGGAAGTTATAGGTGCGAATGCGTTCGGAGCGGTCGCCGCTGCCGACCTGGCTCTTGCGGGCGTCGGAGCGGGCGGTGTCGAGGGCCTCACGCTGCATGTCGTAGAGGCGGGCCTTCAGGTTCTTCATCGCCCGGGCGCGGTTCTGGTGCTGCGACTTTTCCGAGCTGGTCACCACCACGCCCGTGGGCAAGTGGGTGATCCGCACGGCGGAGTCGGTCTTGTTGACGTGCTGACCGCCGGCGCCCGATGAGCGGTAGGTGTCGATGCGGATATCGGCCTCGTTGATCTCGATCTCGACGTCTTCCACCTCGGGCAGCACCGCGACGGTGGCGGCCGAGGTATGGATGCGGCCTTGAGCTTCGGTTTCCGGCACGCGCTGCACGCGGTGCACGCCGCTCTCGAACTTCAGCCGGCCGAACACGCCGTCGCCGGTGATCGAGGCGATGATTTCCTTGTAGCCGCCCATCTCGCCCTCGGAGATGCTGTCGACCTCGACCTTCCAGCCCTGGCTCTGGGCATAGCGCTGGTACATGCGGAACAGGTCGCCGGCGAACAGGGCCGCTTCGTCGCCGCCGGTGCCGGCCCGGACTTCGAGAATGGCCGAGGCGTTCTCGTCCTTGTCCTTGGGGGCCAGCATCAGGCCCAGTTCGTGCTCCAGGACCGGCAGCTTTTCGTCAAGCGCCTGCATCTCGTCGCGGACCATCTCGGCCATGTCCGGATCGCTGGCCATCTCTTCCAGGCCGGCGCGGTCGGCGGCCAGCTTGGCCAGGGTCTGCACGGCCTCGGCCACCGGGCGCAGTTCGGCGTGCTCCTTGGAGAGCTTGACGATCTCGGCGCCGTCGGTGGCGGCGCCCATGCGGGCCTCCACTTCGCGGAAACGGTCGAGAACCTGGTCGAGTCGGGCCTGGGGCAGTCGCAAGGGGTGACGTCACGCTTGAGGGGGATCGGGCGGTCTCTGTACCCCTCGAAGCGCGCGACGTCACCCCGGCGTGGGCGCGACTACTTCGGATAGATCATCGTCTCGGTGATGGCGGCGTCGCCGTTCACCGAAACCTTGACCTGATCGAAGGTCGGCTTGGCCCGCAGCGAGGCGGCATTGACTGTCGACCAGCCCTCGGCGGGCCGGCCGTCGGGACCGGAGGTCATGGTCCAGTTGCTGTCGGCGTCATGCAGCACCGAGATGGCGTAGTCGCCCGCCGGGACGTTGGGGAGGGCCACCTTGACCTGGCCGTTGACCGCGCCGTCGAGGATGGCGCCGCTAGTCTGGGCGCGCTGCATGTATTGGTCGCGGCTTTGCACCGTGACGAGGATCTTGCCACCCTTGGCCTGAACGCCATCCAGGGTCAGGTCGATGGTTCCGGCCCAAGCGGCGGTTGGGGCGGCGCCGGCGGCGGCGGTCAGGGCGAGGATGGCGGCGGCGGCCGTGGCG
Source organism: Caulobacter sp. (assembly GCF_965279145.1). Taxonomy (NCBI): domain Bacteria; kingdom Pseudomonadati; phylum Pseudomonadota; class Alphaproteobacteria; order Caulobacterales; family Caulobacteraceae; genus Caulobacter; species Caulobacter sp. The sequence goes on along the minus strand of NZ_OZ257139.1, from coordinate 2,375,587 downwards.
AGGCGGTTCATGGTGTCTGCTCCCTCAGTGTGATTGCTGATGAAGCACTTTTATTTTCAAAGTACGTGGCGTGGCAAATTAAAAAGGAGTCATGCGACGGGCCGTGATGCAAACGCAGCCCGCGACCCCATGTACGAACTTCCCGACGGCCAAGCTGGCCGCTCGCGTCTCCGGAGTTGCCCATGCCTTCGATGTATCGCGCCACGGTTCCCGTGCTGGTCCGCGGCCTGAAGATTCTCAACACCCTGCTGGAAAAGGGCGAGGCCCATGCCGAGGCCTTGGGCCAGGACCCGGCCGGATTGACCGGCGCGCGCCTGGCGCCCGACATGCTGCCCCTCGTGGGCCAGATCCAGCGGATCTCCGACACCGCCAAGGGCGCGATCGGCCGCCTGACCGAGGTGACCCCGCCCGCCATGGCCGATGATGAAGCGACCTTCGCCGACCTCAAGGCCCGCATAGCCGCGACGATATCTTTCCTTGAGAGCGTCGATCCAGCCGCCTTCGACGGCGCCGACACCCGGGAAGTCACACTGAAGGCTGGCCCCTTCGAAGCGAAGATGTCCGGCGAGGACTGCCTGCTGGGCTTCGTTCTGCCCAACTTCTACTTCCACCTCACCACCGCCTACGGGATCCTGCGCCACCAAGGTGTTGCGGTCGGCAAGCTGGACTATCTGGGCCCCTTCGCCTGATCCAGTCCCCCCTCCTCGTCTGACGGGGAGGGGGCGACCGACCGACGGGTTGCTAGGCCGCGTGGACGATCCAGACCGCCGCGGGCATCAGAACACCCTCCGGCGTGTCGTATTGAGAAAGACAGGCCCGAACCGCCTCGCGGACGGTCGGCGCCAGGTCCGGAGCCTCCCTGAGGGCGGAACCCAGAGGACCGACGCGGAAGGTCAGGTCAATGGTCTCCTCAAGGGCGCCGCCGCCGATCATGGCGTCGAAGGGCGTTATGCTGATCTGGTCGAAGCCGGCGGTCCGCAGGATCGCTTGAACCCTTTGCGGATCGGCGAAGGCGAAGGGTCCGGGCGCTGTCGGATCGGCGGGCTGGATCGGCGGCAGGAAGGGCTGAGCCGCTTCCATCGGCGCCCTCATCCAGAGGTTCTCCGCGTAGGGGCGCCAGCACACGAAGGCCAAGCGTCCTTCGCGCTTCAGCGCCTTGCGAAGATTGGCGAAGGCGGCGGCCGGGTCACTGAAGAACATCACGCCGAAGCGTGAGAACACGCCGTCGAAAGCGCCCTCGCCCAAGTCGGCGGTCTGGGCGTCGCTCCGAAGAAAGTCAGCCGGGCCCGCGCCCGCGGGACGCGCCCGCGCCCTCGCCACCTCCAGCATTGGCTCGGAGATGTCGACGCCCGTGACATGACCGGCGCCGCCGACCCGCGCCGCGAGATCCAGCGTGGTTTGCCCGCAGCCGCAACCGACATCCAGAATTCGCTCGCCGACCCGTGGCGCCAGCACCCGCAGGGTCTCCTGGCCCAGCGGCGCGATCTGCCGATCCAGTTGCGCCTGGAACCGGGCCCAGGTGTGACCGACAGACGCGTTCCAATAGTCGACCTGGGCGGCGTTTGCGGCTTGGATAACAGTCTCTGACACGGAAGCTCCTGGGCGGCTGACGCCGCGGATCGAGGAAGAGCAAAGGACGACGCCCTCAGGCGACGTGGGCGACGCCCAGCTCGCACCAGCCCAGCGGCCGAGGCGCCTTGGGCATGTAGAAGGTCTGGATTTCATCAATCACGAAACCCGCGTCTTCGATCGCCGCGCCGACGGGGCGGGTCAGATGGCATCCGCCGGCGAGCGGTGTCCAGAACGGCTCGATCCGTCCCTGCCAGCGCGCCACCTTGGCATCCGGCGCCAGGCCGTGCTCGCAAAAGAGAAAGCGGCCCGAGGGCTTCAGCACCCGTCGCGTCTCCGCCAGCACGGCGGCCGGCGTGTGGACCGAGCAGAGGGTGAAGGTGCAGACCACCGTATCGAAGCTATGGTCGTCGAAAGGCAAATTCTCGGCCTCGCCGGCCAGGACCTCAACCCTCAGGCCCTCGGCGCGAGGCGCGGCAAGAGCCAGGTCCCGCAAGCCCGGTGACGGATCGACGCCGGTGACGCTGACCACCTTGGCCGGATCGTAGAAGGCCAGGTTCAGCCCGCCGCCGATCCCGAGCTCCAGAACTCGCCCTTCCGCCCGAGGCGCCACCTTGGCGCGCTGCCTGGCGATCGCGCCGGCGCCACAGGCGCAGCGGATGAGCCGGGGCAGGATATGGCGGTCATAGAATGAGCTCATGGTTCCGATGTCCTCCCGTCCGCCGCCAAGCCTCAGAACCCAGCCTTGACCTCGATCGCCACCACGGCCCGCGACGAGCGCGAAGGCCGCAGGTCGCCATCAACCACCACCCGATAGGGTCCCTCGCGCGCGTCCAACGGCTTGCCATTGACGGTGTCGGCGAGGACCACGGGATTGGCGCGGTAGACCGGGTCGGTCTCGGCGATCGACAGCATGCTGGTGAAGCCGTCGGACGCGCGGATCACCACCACCTGATTGAGATATCGCCCCATCAGTCGCTCGCCGGAGACGACGCCGGCCTTGAGCAGCACCTCGTGCAGCAAGGCCCCTTCATAGACGACGCTGGCGCCCTTGGCGGTGATGGTCGCCTTGGCGCGTGGCAGGGACGCGACCTCGGCGGGGCTCAGCACCACCGAGTCCCGACCGGCCACCGTGACCTGGAGGTCCTGAGCGACCGCGCCGGTGGCGGCGATAGGGCCCATCAGCAGGGCGGCGGCGAGGACGAGGATCAGGCGCATCTGCGGCTCCGGCTTGAGATCCGAAGGTGCCCCGCGCCGCCCTTACCGCGCAAGCATCAACCGTGCGAGCGCACCAGAGGCAATAACGGAAGGTCCGTCGCCATCTCCCGCGAGGCCGGGACGGAACCGGCGCGGTGGTCGACAAACAGCGGATAGAGCGAGGCGACCAGAAGCGCCGCCATGGTCACATTGAAGGCCCGCAGGACGGCGGGGCGATCCAGATACCGCCGCATGACCTGGCCAAAGCCCGCCCAGGCGGCGCTGCATGGCGCGCCCACCAGCATGAAGGTTCCCGCCAACAGCAGCACGGTCTCCGAACCACTGCCTTCGGGCGTGTAGGTGGTCGCCGCGCCCACCGCCATGGCCCAGGCCTTGGGGTTGAGCCACTGAAATCCCGCAGCCTGCAGGAAGGTCATGGGCCGGCCGCCAGCCGCCTTTTCATTGATCCCGGTCGTCGTGGCGATCTTCCAAGCCAACCAAAGCATATAGGCGGCGCCGACCCACTTGAGGACCTCGTGCAGCACGGGGAGGGTCCGGAACACGCCCGACAGCCCCCAGCCCATCGCCACCACCATGACGCCCAGGCCCGCGCTGATCCCCAGGATGTGAAGGATGGTGCGGCGAAACCCGAAGTTCGCGCCCGACGCCAGCAGCATCATGTTGTTTGGACCGGGCGTGCCGGCTGTGGCGAAGGCGAACAGAACGAAGGCGAGTAGCAGATCGGGGGTCACCACGAACTCCTTTCAGGAATGTCATCGTGATGTTCTCGATTGATCCATGAGTCAAAAGAAGTATTGTCACCATGACAATCACGGAGCCGCCATGTCGGTCTGGACCCCCACGCTCCTTGAGGGCGCCGCGCCGATCTATGAGCGCCTGGTCGACGCCCTGCGCGCCGACATCGCCTCGGGCGCCCTGGCCGCCGGGGCGCGCCTGCCGCCGCAGCGTGATCTGGCGCACCGCCTGGGTCTGGGCCTGGGCACGGTCACCCGCGCCTATGTCGAGGCCGAGAAGGCGGGCCTGGTCGACGCTCATGTCGGGCGCGGCAGCTTCGTGCGCGGCGGGGCGGCGACCAAGCCAGCCCGGGCTCCCGACAGCGGGCTGATCAACCTGTTCCACAACATCGCGCCAAGCAGCCCGGCGGAAGCACGCCTCGCCGACACCCTGAACCGTCTGCGAAAGCGCCCCGACCTGTTCGAGCATCTGGGCTATTCGCCCTCCGCCGGGATGGAGGTCCAGCGCCGGGCCGGCGCAGCCTGGCTGGAACGCGGCGGCCTGACAGGGGCCGACTGGACGCGGCTGGTCTGCACCGCCGGCGCCCAGCAGGCCCTGACCCTGGCCTTCGGCGCCGTGGCCCGTCCGGGTGATACGGTGCTGTGCGAAGCCTCGACCTTCTATGGCGTCAAGGCGTTGGCGGAGCACGCGGGCTATCGGCTGAAGGGCCTGGCGATGGACGCCCAGGGTCTTCGCCCCGACGCTCTGGACGAGGCCGCCGCCACCGGCGCCTACCGCGCCGTGGCCATCCAGCCCACCCTGCAGAATCCGACGGGCCGGATCATGAGCGCCGGCCGCCGCGCCCAGATCGTCGCGGTAGCCCGCAAGCACGATCTACTGCTGATCGAGGACGACATCTACGCGGTCTATGCCCCGGACGCTCCGCCGCCCTTTGCGGTGCTGGCCCCGGAGCGCACCTTCCACGTCTCCGCGGTGTCAAAATCGTTGGCCCCGGGCCTGCGCCACGGCTTCCTGATCGCCCCGCCCGGCGAACACATCGACCGCGTTCTGCGCGCCGTCCGCGCACTGGCCTACGCGCCGCCGGCCTTTGGGGGCCTGATCGCCACCCAGTGGATAGAGGACGGCGCGGCGGACGCCATCGTCGCCGAGGTGGTGTCCGAGATGACCGAGCGCCTGACCCTGGCGCGCGAGATCCTGGGCGGCGTCATAGAGGCGCCCATGTCACCCAGCGCCCCGCACGTCTGGCTGCCGATGTCGGAGCTGGACGCCGAGCGGCTGGCGGGCCGCGCCCTGCGTGGCGGCGTCGAGCTGACCCCACCCTCGGCCCCGGTGGTCGAGCCGGGCCTGACCACGGGCGTGCGACTATGCCTGGGCGCGGCGCGGGATCGCCACGAGCTGGAACGCGGTCTGCGGATCGTGGCGGCGGCGGTGGCCGATGTGGACGAACGGGCGCGGGCGGTGATCTAGCCGGCCGACTCGCGTCAGACTGCGGACCCAGACCCAAGCCCAGGAGCCGCCATGGCGACCGCCACCGCCCGTATCGGCGAAACCCGCTACGCCACGACGATCACCACCGGCAGCCACACCCTGACGGCCGACGAGCCGGAAAAGCTGAACGGCGCCGACGCCGGCCCCGCGCCGTTCGACCTGCTGCTGACTGCCCTGGGGGCCTGCACCGCGATCACCCTGAAGATGTACGCCGAGCACAAGGCCTGGCCGCTGGAGGCGCTGGACGTTCGCCTGCACTATCACGGCGGCGAAACCCCGCCGCGCATCGAACGCGAGCTGGTTCCGCGTGGCCCCCTCAGCGACGAGCAGCGGACCCGGCTGGCCGATGTGGCCGAACGCACGCCGGTGACCCTGGCCATCAAGGGCGGCGTCCCGATCAGCACCACCCTGGCTGAGGCCTAGTAGAGCAGCACCTTCACGACCGCCGAACCGTCGGGCAGCGGCGAGACGACCTTGACCATCACCTGGCTGTCCTTGGCCAGCCAGAAGCGCGTCGCGGGGAATTCGGGGCGGTTATAGTCGGTGGTCATCACCCAGCAGTCGATCCTGCCACCGGCCGGCGTGCTCAGCACTTCGGAGCCCGTCACCTTGAACAGATAGGGCGCCGGGTCACCGCCACCCGGATGCAGGAAGTTGATGCTGGCCTCGAAGCCCGCCTTCAGCGGCAGGGCCTGCAGAAGCTCCATGTCGGTCTCGAAGTTGAAGGTCCGCTGTGGCGCGGCGACGTCATAGGCCTTGGCGGCGTTGTCGGGCAGGTCCGCCAGGCCGATGACCCGGTCGGCCGTGAACGCGAAGCCCTCGACCTTGGTCTGGCCGTCCTTCGTGGAACGGCGGACATGGCTGATCGGGGCGAAGGTGCCCAGTTCGAACCAGGAATCCAGGGTCTTGGCGGCCGGCGTGGTCCCGCTGTCCCAGTGCTGGACGATGTGCAGCCGGTCGCGCCCATCCTTGGACTCAAAGCGGATCTCGCGGGTCCAGATGTCCACGGGCGTCAGGGTTTCGCCCGTCTGCTTGTAGCGCAGATAGCGGTGCACGCCGGGCTTGATCCTGTCGAACCGGGCCAGGGGTTCGCCGACCGGCACCGGCGTGACGGCGGCATGGGCCGAGGGCGCACCCAGGGTGACAAGCAGGGCGAGCGCGGACGCGACGGCGAGGGGTTTCATGGCGACTCCGGAAACAGGACGCCACAACAGACACCGCCAGAGACGCCGGCTCCAGTTACGATGCCGTAATCCCGACCTACTCCGCCGCGATCGCCTCGGCGTCGGCGGCGGCCTTCAGTTCGGCGGCACGCTGTTCGACCAGCTCGACGATGTGCTCGATCATGCCGTCATTGGACTGCTTATGGTCGGGTTTGCCGGCCATGTAGATCATGCCCGAGCCGGCCCCGCCGCCGGTGAAGCCCAGGTCGGTCATCAGGGCCTCGCCCGGGCCGTTGACCACGCAGCCGATGATCGACAGCGACATGGGTTGGCTGATGTGGGCCAGGCGCTGCTCAAGCGCTTCCACCGTCTTGATGACGTTGAAGCCCTGACGCGCGCAGGATGGGCAGGCGATGATGTTGACGCCGCGATGGCGCAGGCCCAAGGACTTGAGGATATCGAAGCCGACCTTGATCTCCTCGACGGGGTCGGCGGCCAGGGACACGCGGATGGTGTCGCCGATGCCGGCCCACAGCATCGAGCCAATGCCGATCGACGACTTCACCGTGCCGGTGCGCAGGGCGCCGGCCTCGGTGACGCCCAGGTGCAGCGGACAGTCGATCCGCTCGGACAGCTGGTGATAGGCCGCCACCGTCATGAACGGGTCTGACGCCTTCACCGAGATCTTGAACTCGTGGAAGTCGTGATCCTGAAGAATGCGGGCGTGGTTGAGGGCGCTCTCGACCATCGCGTCGGGGCACGGCTCGCCGTACTTTTCCAGCAGTTCGCGCTCCAGCGAGCCGGCATTGACGCCGATCCGCATCGAGCAGCCATGGTCACGGGCGGCCTGGATGACGTCGCGCACGCGATCGGGGCTGCCGATGTTGCCCGGATTGATCCGCAGACAGGCGGCGCCAGCCTGAGCCGCCTCGATGCCGCGCTTGTAGTGAAAGTGGATGTCGGCCACCAGCGGCACGCGGGACTCGCGGGCGATGGTCTTGAAGGCGGCCGTGCTGTCGGTGTCAGGACAGCTGACGCGAACGATGTCGGCCCCGGCCTCTTCCAGCTGACGGATCTGCTCCAGCGTCGCGGCGGCGTCACTGGTCAGGGTGTTGGTCATCGACTGGACGGTGATGGGCGCATCGCCCCCGACCTCGACATTGCCGACGCGGATCTTGCGCGACTTGCGGCGCTCGATCATGCGCCAGGGACGAAGGTGAGTGTGATCTGCGGCCATGAGAGCAATCTAGGGCCTTTGCGGCCGGAACCCAAGGCCGTCATCGAAGGTTCGCGCCGTCTTCCGGCCGGCGCGCATTGATCAGCCGGCGGGCGGAGCCGGCTTGAGCAGCTTGCTCAGGGCGGTCTGCGACGAGATCAGGCGACCGGTCAGGGCGCCGTTCGAATAGACGTCGAACAGCGTGGGGTCGGAGACGTCGGCGATCAGGCCGGCGGTGCGCGGGGCGCGATAGGCCTCGCCGGCGTTGAGTTGACGGGCGAAGAACACCGAGCCATCGGCGCCGCGCACCACCAGGGTGGCGGGCTTGCGGGCCTGGATGATCACACCCGAGGCGTCGGCGGCGGTCGCGCCGTGGACCACGCCCCTGGGCTTGAACGCAGAGCCGATCGCCGCGATCTGGGCCGCGTCGGGCGCGACCGGACCGCTGGCGGCCAGAGCCGAGGCGCGCGCCTTGGAGGCGGCGGTGGCGGCGTCGGCCGAACCGCCATTGGCGGCGGCGTCGTCGAGACCGGGGGTCTTGTAGGGCTCGGGCGTGGTGGATTCCACCGGCGCCGGCAGGGGCGCGCCCAGCGACACGGCCGAACCGTTCGGCGTGGTCGCCGCGTGCGGCGCGGCGGTATTGGCCGCCACCTGACTGGAGGGAGCGTCCTTGGACATGGCGCGCTGCGCCACGTTCCACAGCAGGATGGCGCCCACCACCAGCAGGCCGCCGACCAGGATCAGGGCGAAGCGCGGATCACGCTCGCGACGCACGCCGACGGGCGCGCGCAGTTCGCCGCCATCGTCGGGAACGTCGTTCTTGAACCGCAGCACCGCCGCTTCGCCGTCCAGACCCAGCAGGTTGGCGTAGGCGCGGACATAGCCGATGGTGAACGGACGCGAGGGCAGCTCTTCAAGCCGCAGGTCCTCAAGCGCCTCGATATAGCTCTGGCGAATGCGCGTGGAGTCGGCCACGTCCTGGGGGGTAAGGCCGCGGAAGGTGCGGGCGGCGCGCAGGGCGGCGCCGATATCAACACCCTCGTCGACCGACGGCTGGCCAACGCCGACAAAGCCTTCTTCAGGCTCAGCGTCGGAGACCATATGCAATTGCCTGACAACGCCCGTGTCCAGCGGCATTACGGCTATATCACCCCAAAAATCGCGTAGCGCGCGAACGCCAGGCCCCACCCGACTTCGTGTCGCACGAAGTCCTTAACACTCAAATGTGAATATCAAAGTAAGTTACGGGATTCAATACACTAACGGCAAAGCTTGGTTAAGCGCCGGGCCAAATCACACGGCGACGTAAAGCTTGCGCGCCAGGGTTTCGATCTCGCCACGGAGCGATCCCGCGGAGGTCTTCAGCAGGGCCTCGACATTGCGCCGGGCCGCCTCGCGATCGCAGGACAGCACCATCTGCTTGACCGGTCCGATGCCGGCCGGCGGCATCGACAAACGGTCAAAGCCCAAGGCAACCAAGGCGAAAGCCTCAAGCGGCCGCCCCGCCATCTCACCACACACCGACACGGGCGTGCCGGTATCCTGGCAGGCCTGCTGGATGGTTTTCAGCGCCCGCAGGGCGGCCGGCGACAGCGGATCGTAGCGGTCCGACACCCTGGGATTGCCCCGGTCGGCGGCGAACAGGTACTGCATCAGGTCGTTGGTGCCGACCGAAACGAAGTCGGTCATGGGCAGAAGTGCGTCAAGGTGCCACAGCAGCGACGGCGCCTCGATCATGGCTCCGACGTCCAGGCGGGCCGGCGCGGGGCGGCCACGCTTCAGCGCCCAGGCCACTTCCTGGTCGACGAAGGCGCGGGCGGCGCGGAACTCGTCCACATTGGCCACCAACGGGAACATGATCCGCAGCTCGCGGCCCTGCGAGGCCTTGATCAGGGCGCGGATCTGCATCCGCAGCAGGGCCGGACGGTCCAGGCCCATCCGCACGGCGCGCCAGCCCAGGGCCGGATTGTCCTCGCGCTCCATCTCCATGTAGGGCAGCAGCTTGTCGCCGCCCAGATCCAGGGTGCGGAACGTCACGGGCATGCCGTTGGCGGCTTCCAGCACCTTTTCATAGAGCGCCGTCTGAGCCTCCAGCCGGGGCATTTCCTCGGCGACCATGAACTGGAACTCGGTGCGGAACAGGCCGATGCCCTCCGCCCCCGTCTCGCCCAGGATATCCAGATCGACGGCCAGGCCGGCGTTCATCAGCAGGGTGATCTTTGCGCCGTCCTTGGTGAAGGCCGGCGTGTCGCGCAGACGGGCGAACTCGGCCTTGCGCTGGGCGCGGACCTCCATCCGGGCGCGCAGCGACTTGACCACGTCAGGACGCGGCCGGAGCCAGGCCTCGGCGGTCTCGGCGTCGACCACCACGGGGTCGCCCTCGCTGACCCGGTCGCGCAGGCCGGCCAGGCGGCCCACGCACGGGATGTCCAGCGCCCGGGCCACGATGCCGGCGTGGCTGGCGGCCGAGCCTTCCTCGAGCAGGATGCCCTTCAGCTTGGTGCGGTCATATTCCAGCAGGTCGGCGGGACCCAGGTTGCGGGCGATCAGGATGGCGTCGTCGGGCAGCTGACGCACGGCGTGGACATCGCCCGACAGGTGGCGCAGCAGCCGGTCGTTGAGGTCTTCGAGGTCGTGGAGACGCTCGCGCAGATAGGGGTCGCGGGCCTGGCCCAGCCGGGCGCGGTGCTCGGAGCGGACGCGCTCGACGGCAGCCTCGGCGGTCAGGCCCGAACGGACGGCCTCTTCCAGACCCCGGTTCCAGCCCCGGTCGTGGGCGAACAGGCGATAGGTGTCGAGCACCTCGTAGGAAGCGCCGACCAGGCCGCCCTGGCCTTCCAGCATCTCGTCGATCTGGCTCTGCAGGGCGGTGACGGCCGCCTTGAGGCGCACCTCCTCGGCCACGGCGTCGTCCGACAGCAGCTGTTCGGGGGCGACCGGCTGCTCGTGCAGCACGGCCACGCCATAGGCCAGCCCCTCGGCGAAGCGCGCGCCCTTCAGCCGCTCGGGCTTGTGGGGCGCCAGCTCGACGTCCTTGAGCTCGTCAGCGCCCAGCAGTTCGCTGGAGCTGACCATCTCGGCCAGCACCATGGCGATGATCTGGAGGTCCTCGACCTCTTCCTCGCCATAGACGCGCTCGGTGCGGTTCTGGACGACCAGCACGCCGATCGAACGGCCGCCGCGCAGCAGCGGCACAGCCAGGAAGGCGTGATAGGGATCTTCGCCGGTTTCAGGACGGTACGAGAACGAGGGGTGGCTGGCGGCGTCGGACAGGTTCAGCGGCCGGCCGATGCGCATGGTCTCGCCGACCAGGCCCTCGCCGGGCTTCATCCGCGTGACGTGGACGGCGCTCTTGTCCAGGCCCTCGGTGGCGAACAGCTCAAGATCGTTGGAGGCGCGGCGCAGATAGATCGAGCAGACCTCGGCGACCATCGAGATGGCGATGGTGCGCACCACCATGTCGAGCTTGGCCTGGGCGGGACCGCCCCCGGCCATGGCCTCGCGAATCTGCCGAAGCAGGCTGCGTGGTCCTCGAACGGCGATGCCGGATGCCGCCATGACGCCTTTGCGCTCTCCATCTGCCGACTGCGGTCTAACCCGACTGGAGCAGCCATGGGTTAAGAAGCCGCTTCGGCCTTCAGGGCGCTATAGCAGATTTCGCGCAACGCACAGCGGTCGCCCGAAGTTTGTCTCGCTCGCGACGCGAAAAAAGGCGCCGCCCTTCCCGGGGGAAGGACGACGCCAGTTTTCGCCGGGAAGGATCCGGGATCAGGACCTAGCGGCGATAGCCTTGGTCATAGCGGGCGTCGTAGCGGCTCTGGCCATAGTGGTGGCCTCGATCGTGGCGATAGGTGTCACGGGCCTGGTAGCCGCTGTTGTAGCCGGTGTTGTAGCCGTAGCCGTTGTTGTAGGCCGGGCGGGTCTGATAGCCGTAGCCAGTCTTGTACGAGCGACCGTAACGGTCGTCGTCATAGCCATAGCGGTCGTTCTTGCTCTTGGCGGTCGAGGCGCCGATGGCCGCGCCGGCGACGGCGCCGACAGCGATCGCGCTCTTATTGCCGTCGCCCAGGGCGGCGCCGGCCAGGCCGCCGATCACGGCGCCGATGACGGCCTTCTGGGTCTTTTCACCGGCGAAGGCGCCCGAGGCGGGCAGGACCAGGGCGGCGGTGATGGCGCCGGCGATCAGGGTCTTGGAAACGGTCTTCATGGCGGTTCTCCTTTCGAGAAGCGTCGCCAGATCCGGAAAAAGGCCCGGTGCGGCGCTGTTGGGACCTTTGTCGCAAACCGCGCTTGAACCCGATCTGAACGGCGGTGTTCAGGTGGCGGTCATGTTGGGGTTGGCCGTGCGTCCTTCGAGGCCCGCCGCGCGGGCGCCTCAGGATGAGGAGCGTTGTTGCTGCTGAATTCCTCATCCTGAGGTGCGAGCCGAAGGCGAGCCTCGAAGGACGCAGGGGCCTTAGGCGGCGGAAGCCACCGCGCCCGGCCGATGCAGCGACACCGACCACAGCACCCCGGCCAGCATCAGCCCGATCGCCGCGCCCTCCAGGGGACGGGGCCAGCGCGCCTCGTGCAGGAAGCCGTACAGCAGGGCGAACAGGGTCTCGAACACGATCAGCTGGCCCGACAGGCTGAGCGGCAGCAGGCGGCTGGCGGCGTTCCACAGGCCGTTGCCGATCACCGAGGCGCCCAGGGCCACGGCTAGGCTGACGCCCCAGAACAGCGCCCAGGCGTCCAGCGCATGCGCCGTCCCCGTTAGCGCGAAGGCCGGGATAACCAGCACCAGCGACAGGCCCCCGGTCACCACCCCGGTCAGCAGCGACCATTCGTGGCTGTTGAAGCGGGGCGTCACGGCCAGGCGGCGCGCGTTCCAGACCGCGTAGACCGTCCAGCAGGCCAGGGCCAGCACGGCGCCCAGCACCCCCAGGATCAGGCGCGGCGCGGGCGCGCCCTCCCCGCTGCGAAACACGTCGACATTGATGCAGACCACCCCGGCCGCCAGCAGGGCCAGGGGCGCGGCCAGACGCCGGATCGGCACGCCCTCCCCGGGTCTCGCCCCCACCAGGGTCACCGTGACGGGCAACAAGCCGATGATCAGCGAGGCGGCCGCCACCCCGGCGTTCTGCACCGCCACGGCCAGGCCGACATAATAGATCAGGTTGCCCAGCAGGCTCAGCAAAGCCAGGTCGCGCCAGTCCCGGCCTGTCATCCGCCCGAACACCGCCCTGGCGCTGGGGGCCAGCAGCGCCAGCGACGCCAGGCCATAGGCCAGGTAGCGCCCGGCGGTCATCTGCAGCGGCGTGAAGGCGTGGAGCAGCATCGGCGCCAGGAACACCCCGCCCCAGAACCCGCCGGCGATCAGGCCGCACAGCAGGCCCAGGAGAAGTTTGCGAGGGTCGGTCATCAGCTCGAACTAGCAGGCGGCGGGGGTGGCTGGCTTGGCGAAAGCTCCCGGAGTTTGAGCGCGGGCTCCTTTGGGCGCCAGCCAGGTCGGATTGCGCCCCTTGAGGCACAAGGCTTGGGCATGGCGTCTCGACCTCGCGCTTTCGCTGCGATGGTGGTGGGAAGGGTCGCGGAGCGTCCGGACGACGTCCGGATGATTGTGTTTTCAAGTACCGTTTCGACGAAGCCGTCCGCTCCGCGTGACCGTTCTGGCGAAAGCGCGCGGCGCTCGAGCCCTGTTGGGGCCTCGCCGCCTTGAAGCCTCCGACGGGCGGACGGGATAGCGTTCCCCGCCCGGACTGCCGATCCTCCCGGACCAGCCTGCTGCTCGTTCGACCCTCGAGGTCACGTCGTTTTTGTTTTCCACGGCCGACCGCCGCCAGAGAACAACGAGGTTGACGGCCCGGAGCGCAAGACGCTCCTCCCGCCATCGATTGAGCTTCCCGCTCGATCACCCCTGACAGCCGCAACGGTCGCCGTACGTGCGCCCTTCCCGTGCTGTCAGGTGAGATCATTATGCGGGCGGTTTCAGCGCGGAGGATTGGCGCGATCAACTATTTTACAGGGCGTTGATCGGGTTGAGGTTTGGTCTGGAAAGAGCGGGGATTGAGGGCGGTCTATCCCCTCAAGTCCTCCCCCTAGCGGGGGAGGTGTCGGCCCTTCGGGCCGACGGAGGGGGAAGTAACCGCCGACTCCTTGCGGTCTTCCCCCACCGGCCTACGGCCGCCTCCCCCTTCAGGGGGAGGACTTGGTGGCGCGCGTCCCGCCCGCCCTTCGCGCCTACGGGAGCCATCCTTAAATCTCACGGCGAAACGATCGCCGGTCTGTCCAGGAGATTTAAGGATGAGCGGGGCGTCCACTTTGGGGACTGACGGGAAGCGCAGCTTTCGCCCCTTAGCGGACCTTTTTCACCCGTTGGCTCTTTGAGCATCAAGCTGGTGGACTGCATCTGCCATACATTTTGTCGAGCAGCGCCAAATACTCGTCGAAAGGCTGCAACCCTGCGGAACGGCGGCGGGCATCGAGATGGCTTGGGTCCTCAATTGACTTTGGTCGGGCGTGCTTACCGTCAAGGCACTCTGGACGCTGAGTGCCATACCGTTGCGGTCGTCCGTCTTCTACCGCCATGCGGTCGAACAGAATGGCGTATCCAGATGGCCGCTGATCAGCCGAGAGCGCTTCCATTTTCGCAAGCGCCTCTCGCTGAAATTCCACGTCATTCGAGTGGATCACGATTGCAAAAGCCGCCGCAGAAGCCCGGTCGCCCACCTGTTCAGCTGTGAACCAACCCCGCCCGTTCAGCAGCGCCTTCAGGCGCATAACGTGCTGCTGATCAATGGGCTCGAATTCACGCGCCCAGACGCCGTCAAGAGCGCGCCGATCTTCATCACTTGCATTCTGGCGTAGCGCGAGGAAGCGGGTTCGCATCTCCTGATCCAAAGCGCCCATGCCTGCAAGTTCACGGATGATTGGTGCGTTGCGCCGAAGAGCCTCAATCGCTTTCGAGGCCGCATCGACAGGCTCTTGGGAGGCTGAGGCCAGGCCATGTATGGTCAGGCACAGAACTGCTCCAACGACTAACTTGCCCCTCATGAAACTCGCCGCTCCGTGAAGACTACACCGCACCAATTTGTTCGGTGGCACAGCTTTTCACAATGGTGGAAACGGATCAGGCGAACGGCGGCTCACCACCCATCCCGGCCGTCGATCTCCATCTCCAGCACCCCGCGACGCGGCAGGACGATCTGGTCGAAGGCGTGAACGTGCGGCGGCGCGTCCTGACCGTAGCGGCGGAACGACAGCTGCGCGGGGGCGGTCAGGTCGTGACCCATGGGCCGACTATAGGGTGCTAGCCGTGACCGGGCATGGCCAGGGGCTCGGCGGCGTCCCGGACCAGCCGGCGGGCCTGCTCGAGGGCCGCGTCGATGTCGTCCTCGATGAAGGCGACTTCCAGGTCGGTCAGCGGATGCGGCGCGGAGATGGTTTCACGCAGATAGGCCCGCTTTTCGGGCTCGGTCATCGTCCACCAGCCGACGGTGTGGCCCTCCTCGATCACCGCATCGCCCATGGCCAGCAGGTCATCGGTGTCGAAGATCGGCTGGCCCGGCTTTTCGGGGAACCACTGGCCGTCGTCCGGCAGGGCCTTGTCGAGTTGCTTGAGCAGGGCCGCCAGCCAGGGGCTGATCAGCAGCGGCTTTTCATAGCCGTCGCCGAACTTGGCGCGCAGCAGCAGGTCATACAGCAGCTCAAGGCCCGCATCGCCGTGGAAGGTGACGGTCTTGGCGGCGGGGTCGAACTTGAAGACGTCGGACATGGGGGACTCGTGAAGGCTTGCCGCCTTCATAACGTCAGAACACGACGTTTAGGCAACGGCGAAGCGGTGCGTCCTTCGAGGCTCACCTGCGGTTCGCGCCTCAGGATGAGGACAGCTTGTTCTGAAGCCCTCATCCTGAGGCGCCCGCACAGCGGGCCTCGAAGGACGCAAAGAGGCTACAGCTGATCCAGCCCGTACACCGCGTGCAGGGCGCGAACGGCCAGCTCGGTATAGGCGGCGTCGATCAGGACGCTGATCTTGATTTCCGAGGTCGAGATGACCTGGATGTTGATGTTCTTCTCGGCCAGGGCCTGGAACATCGACTGGGCGACGCCGGCGTGGCTGCGCATGCCGACCCCGATCACCGACACCTTGGAGACGTCCTCGTCGACCGCGACGGCCTCGAAGCCGATCTCTTTCTGGGCGGCGGTGACGATCTCGACGGCGCGTTGGGCGTCGCGCTTGCCGACCGTGAACTCCATGTTGGCGGTGTCGGCGCTGCGGGCGCGCGACTGCACGATCATGTCGACGTTCACATTGGCGTCGGCGAGGCGGCCGAAGATCTGCGAGGAGACGCCCGGATGGTCGGGCAGGCCCAGCAGGGTGATCTTGGCTTCGTCGCGGCTATAGGCGACGCCCGAGACGATGCGCTTTTCCATGATTTCTTCCTCGTCGCAGACGATCGTACCTTGGCCGGGAGCTTCTCCCGGTTCGACGAAACTCGACAGCACCCGCACCGGGACGCGATGGGCCATGGCCATCTCGACCGAGCGGGTCTGCAGCACCTTGGCCCCCAGCGAGGCCATTTCCAGCATTTCCTCGTACGAGATCTTGGCCAGCTTGCGGGCCTTCTTCTCGATGCGGGGATCGGTCGTATAGACGCCGTCGACGTCGGTGTAGATGTCGCAGGCACCCTTGACCGCGGCGGCGATGGCCACGGCGCTGGTGTCGGAGCCGCCCCGGCCCAGGGTGGTGATGCGGCCGTCGGGAGTGACGCCCTGGAAGCCGGCGATCACGGCGATCTGGCCGGCCGCGAAACAGGCCTCCAGATTGGCCGGCGGAATATCTTCGATGCGGGCGCGGCCGTGGGCGGTGTCGGTCAGGATCGGCACCTGCCAGCCCAGGAACGAGCGGGCGTTCAGGCCCATATGGCGCAGGGTCATGGCCAGCAGGCCGGCGGTGACCTGTTCGCCCGAGGCGACGATGGCGTCGTATTCGTCGTCCGACTCCGGCAGGCCCGGCGCGGCGCGGCCGGCGCCGTCGGTCCAGGCGACCAGCTCATTGGTCTTGCCCGACATGGCCGAGACCACCACCGCGACCTGCTTGCCCGTCGCCACTTCGGCGGCGACCAGTCGGCCCACCCGCGCGATGCGCTCCAGGTCGGCCACGGAGGTGCCGCCGAACTTCATCACCAGACGAGACACGTCTTCAAACCCTCAACGACAGCGGTTTTTTCTTGCGCGCGCGCGGCGGATGGCTTCCCGCCGCGCAAGCCCCGGCCTTCTAGCGGCGCAATGGCGCAACGGCAATGTCGCGGATGTGTCTTTTTCGTTGCGGCGTCACGCGCCGCGGCCGACGGGAGCGTCCAGCGAGCGCCGGCCGCCTCGATTGCACGACGTGTATTTTTAAGATATACACGCATAGACTTTAATTAGTCGCGTCAGTTCTTGTCGCTTGCCTGCTTGTGGGTCACCACCAAAGAGGAGCACAGACGATGCTACGCCTTGAAATCGACCTGTTTTCCGGCCGGCCCAACCCGGTCTGGCTCATCACCGACACCGAAGAGATCAACAAGCTGCTGGCCCAGGTGGCCGAACGCCCCAAGGCCGCGGCCAAGTCGGGCGCGGGCTTCGACGGACTGGGCTTTCGCGAAGTGAAGGTCGAGCTGATCTCCGACGACGAACCGTCCCGCCGGCGCGTGCCCAAGAAATTCTCGCTGGGATCGACGGCGGCCGGCGACCCGGAGGCCAGCCACGCCCTGGCGCGGCTGTTCATCGAGAGCATGCCGCTGCGGTCGGAGATCAAGCTGCTGGAACACCAGATCACGCCGCTGGACAGGAAGCTGCGCGACATGGCCCTGGAAAGGCTGGACCGCTTCTTCAAGGACCCGCCCCAACCCGGTCCGCCGCCCCCGCCGCCGCCCGCGAACCCGCTTCGGACCACGATCAGCGACCCCAAGTGCGACCAGTGCCAGTACGAGGTCAGCCAGTACAATCCCGGCTTCTGGAACAACCCGGCGACCCAGCCCTATAACAACTGCTACAACTACGCCCGCAACTGGCGGACCAACACCTTCGCCCAGCCCGGCCGCGCCCACGGCGCCCAGACCGGCACGATGGCCTGCAACACCGTGACGGTCGCCGCGATGGCCGACGGCCTGAAGAAGCGCTGCAACTGCCTGCCCCAGAGCGAATGGCCGCGTCGCCTGATGGCGCTGGTGATCGACCCGGGCTGGGACTACCACTGGTATCGCCATCAGCGCGGCGGGTTCTGGGGCCACAAGCCCGGCTCGACGGCGGCCCGAAACGTTGACAGCAGCAACGTGCTGATCACCGATCCGGAGACCTGCAACCGAGGCGGCTACACGGATTTCTGCGACTATTTCTACGCGGGAAAATCGGTGGTCATCAACTGAACGGCTCCCCATGCTCGTCGAGCTCGACGTGTTCAGCGGCCTGCCCAACCCCCGCTGGCGGCTCGACGAGCGCCACCATCGACACTTGCTGAAACTGCAGGACCAGCTGTCGGCCGCGCCCGCCGCGCCAGACCCGCCGCAGCTGGGCTATCGGGGGTTCGTCTGCAGCGACGCGTCGGGAACGCGCAGGGTCTATATGGGCCATGTCAGCACCCCGGGCGGGGCGCTCGACGACCCGTCGTTCAGCCTCGAGCACTTCCTGCTCGACCACATGCCGCCCGAGTTCGCGTCCATGCGCGGCCGGATCGCCGCGCTGCTGGGTCCCTCGCGGTCACGATGAGGCCAGGCCCATCTGGACCTGCCGGGCGAAGTCGTGCTGATACGCTGATCATGACCCAGACCGCCGACACCGCCGCCCCCTCCTGGAGCATCGACCCCGCAGACGTGGCGCGGTTCTCGGCCATCGCCGCCGAGTGGTGGGACCCCAAGGGCAAGTTCGCCCCCCTGCACGTCTTCAACCCCTGCCGGCTGGCCTTCATCCGCGAGCAGGCGCTGGAGCGGTTCGGGCGCGACGGCGCCGTCCGCGCGCCGTTCGAGGGCCTGAGCCTGCTGGACATCGGCTGCGGCGGCGGGCTGCTGAGCGAGCCGATGAGCCGGCTGGGCTTTGACGTCACCGCCATCGACGCCTCGGAAAGGAACATCAAGACCGCCGCCACCCACGCCGACGAGCAGGGCCTGTCGATCACCTATCGCCCGGCCACCGCCGAACAGCTGCTGGCCGAGGGCGCGGGGCCGTTCGACGTGGTGCTGACCATGGAGGTCATCGAGCACGTGGCCGACCCCGGCGAGTTCCTGCGCACCTGCTCGCGGCTGCTCAAGCCGGGCGGCCTGATGATCGTCGCCACCCTCAATCGCACGCTCAAGGCCCTGGCCCTGGCCAAGATCGGCGCCGAATACGTCCTGCGCTGGGTGCCGCCCGGCACCCACGACTGGAAGCAGTTCCTCAAGCCCGAGGAACTGCGCGCCTTCCTGGCTGGAGAGCCCGTCCAGATGCAGGGTCCGTTCGGCGTGACCTACAATCCGCTGTCGGGCCGCTGGAGCCGATCGAGCGACAGCGACATCAACTACATGATGACGGTCACCCGCGACTGAGGGGGACGGAACCTTCACCGGCGCCGGGGCTTACGCTCCACACAGGGACCTTGTGAAGGATTGGCGGCCCATCGGGGGCAAGGACGTCGGTCCGTTCCACTGAACGGAGACACCCCATGATCGCCAAGACATTCGCCATTCTGATGGCCGGCACAGTCGCTTTCGGCGCCGTCGCGCCCGCCATGGCCCAAACTTCCGGGGCCCAGGCCGCCTATGAGCAGCGCCTGGACACCTATCGCGACCAGCGCGCCACCTATAACGACCAGGTCGCCGACTATGGCGCCCAGCAGCGCGCCTACGAGAACGATCGCGCCAAGTACGAACAGGCCCGCCGCGACTATGACCGCCGCTACGGCATGGGCGCCTATGACCGCCGCTATCCGCAGTATGCGACCCGCTTCTCGGCGCCGACCTATCGCGACAGCGCCGCCTATCGCGCCGAGCAGGTGGCGTTCGAACGCGACCGCGCCGCCTATGAGCGCGACCGCCGCGTCTATGACCGTCGTCGCGGCGCCGGCGCCTATGACCGCCGCCATCCCACCCTGGCCGCCCGCTTCAACACCGACGGTCGCGGCTACGCCAACAACGGCGCCTATGACGCCCAGCGCGAGCAGTACGACCGCGACCGGGCCGAGTACGAACGGGCTCGCGCCGACTATGACCGCCGCTATGGCGGTGGAGCCTATGACCGCAGCAATCCGCAATCCGCGACGCGCTACAGCGCCCCCTATGCCGGCAACTACAATTCCGGCGCCAATGTCGTCGCCAACGAGCCGTGCCGTCAGGATCCCAAGAAGAACGCCCTCATCGGCGGCGTGATCGGCGCCCTGGCCGGCGGCGTGGTCGGCTCCAACGCCGCCGCCCGCAACGCCAAGCCGGAAGGCACCGTGCTGGGCGCCCTGGTCGGGGCCGGTGTCGGCGCCGCCATCGGCAACGCCTCGGCCAAGTCCAAGTGCGACACCCGCGGCGCGTACTGGACCTATGACGAGACCGTCCCCTACCGCGAGGTCGGCTATAACGGCTCGGGCTACGGCGCCACGCAGGATCGCTGCCGCCTGGCCCCCGCGCCGACCGAATATAACGGCCGCACCGAGACGCGTTACATCCGCGTCTGCCCCGACGCCGAAGGCCGCTTCCGCGTCGAAGGCTAGGATCGCGAGGGCGGGAGGCCTTCAAAAAGCCTCCCGCTCCGCGTCTTTGTCGACATCCCGACCCTAGGCGAACCGAAGCGCGACCCGCGCGTTCTGACCGTCAGGGACACCACAAGATCAGAGGGAGCCCGCCATGCGCGCCCACACCAAGGCCATCATCGTCGCCATCTCGCTTGGCTTCACCGCGTCCACCGTCGCCGTCACGGCCGCCGAGGCCCAGCATCGCGGCGAGCGCTATCGCGTCACGGTCTGCAAGAAGACCAAGGGCGGTAAAGGCACCGTCATCGGCGGCCTCACGGGCGGCACGCTCGGCGCGGCCGTCGCGGGCGGCGGCAACAAGACCGAAGGCGCCATCCTCGGCGGCGTCGTCGGCGCTGTCGCCGGCAACCAGATCGCCAAGAAGAAGAAGTGCCACTACGAGTACCGCTATCGCCGCTAGGCCTTAGCCCAAAGCACGACCAGAGCGCCCCGGTGAAAGCCGGGGCGTTTTGCGTTGGGGGCGGGCCGGGCTGAGCTAGGCGTCAGGTTTCGCGCCCAGACAGACCTTGGGGCTGGTCTCATTGATTGGCCAAATCCGCTTTGTTCATGATCTTTCTCGCGCCGCCGCTCTCCGCGGCGGCTCGTGTTACGCCACACTTTCAGGTCGCCGTGGGTTGGGGCGCCTTGGGATGCAGCATGCTGATGAGGCCGGCCATCAGGGTCAGGATCGCGCCCATCGCCAGACACATCCGAGGCGCTGTGTGGACCGGCGCGGCGCTGAAAAGCAGTGTCGCGAACACGACGCCGGCCGTCTGCCCCGTCAGGCGGGCGATGCTCTGGAGGCCGCCGGCCGCACCGCTGCGTTCGAAGGGCGCGGACAGGAACATGTTGCGGTTGTTGGTGACTTGGAAGAGGCCAAAGCCCAGGCCACACAGCATGACGATTGGCGCAATTCCGATGGGTGTTACCGCCAGGGGCCAAGCGCCGGCGGCGCAGAGCCCCGCCGACAGGCACGCGCAACCGGTCGCGCAGAGCGATGCCGTGGCGCTCGGGCTGGCAAACCGCCCTGCCAGCCAGGCGGCGACAGCCGCCATCAACGGCCAGGGTGTGAGGTAGAGGCCGGCCTCAAGGGGGCTCAGACCCAATGAATGCTGAAGATAGAAGGGTAGCGCGATCAAGCCGGCGGCCTGACCTGTGAAACAGCAGACCGAAGCGATTACCGAGAGCCGGAAAGACTTGTCGACGAGGAGATCGAAGGGAACAAGGGGCCTGGCCTTGGGGGCTTCGCGGCGCACCATGACGATAAGGGTGAGGACGCCGCCGACCAGGAGCAGGCCGGCCAGATCTGGGAACCTGGACAAACTTTCCGCGCCGACGACCAACAGTCCGAAGGCCATCATGTTCAGCGCCATGCTCCACCAATCCAGGGCGCGTGCGGAGCCGCGCTCATTGGGGATGGCCTGCGCCGCCGCCAGGACGAACAGGCCCAACGGCAGGTTCACAGCGAACAGCCAGGGCCAACTGGCGAGCGATAGAACAAGCGCGCCGATCGTCGGGCCCGCGGCGGAGGTGAGGGCGACCACCAGGGCGTTCCAGCCGATGGCGGCGCCCAGCTTGTGGGACGGCACGACCGTTCGCAGCAGGGCCACGCCGAGCGCCATGACCGCCGCCGCGCCAAGGCCCTGAATGAAGCGCGCCGCGACAAGCCAGGACAGCGTCGGCGCCGCCGCGCAGAGTCCGGACGCCAGGGTGAAAAGGGCGACCCCGCCGAGGAAGACGCGGCGATAGCCCAGGGTCTCGCCCAACGCCGCGCAAGGCAGGAGAGCCATGACCAGGGCTGTCTGATAGGCGGTGACGACGAGCACGGAGGCGGCCGCCGTGACCTGCAGCGACCGCGACAGGGTCGGCAGCGCCACATTGACGATGGAAGCGTCGAGCACGACCAGCGCCAGAGCCATCAGGATCGAAGCGATCGCGAGGCGCGATTGGCCCTTGGTGGCGGAGAGAGGTTGAGCCGCGCCCGCGGCCGGCGCGCTAAGCGGCCGGCTCATGGCGCGCCGATCGTCCAGACGCCGTCCTGCTCGACGAAGCGCGTAATGCGTCCCTCCTCCTTGTCCTCCCGGGCAAGATCACGCTCGGTGAAACGGAAGAGCAAAGCGGGCCCCGACACACAGCGCGTGTCATGGATATCGCCGGGCAGATAGGTCATGGCCGAGCCCGCGCGGACGAGGGTGGCGTCCCTTTTGACCAGACGCACCCGGCCGTCCCGGCCCTCGGTCCTGGCGTAACCGCCCATCTCCACATCGCCGCTCTGGACGCCGTAGAGCACCCAACTGCGACCATGGTCGTGAGGGCGTCGGTAGAGGCCGCTCGGTTCGACATGGGCCAGCAGCACGAATCCATGATCGGGATCACGATAGAGTTCGCGGCTCGCGGGCTGCTCGGCCAGAAGCGCGGCCAGCCAGGGCTCCGTGGGCGAAGCCTGGAGAAGGCCTTCCAGATGCGAGCGGCATCCAGCGACCATCTCGGTGGAGAGAGGACCCCACGTGGATCTGACATTGGCGACGAAGCAGTCGAGGGCGGTCTGGGACATCGGCTTTCCTTTCACGCGCGGAGGAGCGTTGAACCGAAAGCTAGTCGCCGGGCGGACATGGCGGAACGCGCAACGTTTTCATTAAGTCATTGCGTTTGACGCCATCAATGAGCGCTTGTTACGCTTGTCTCATGCAGACGCCCGATCTGAACTTGCTGGTGACGCTCGATGTGCTGCTCGCCGAAGGCAGCGTCACCCGCGCCGCCAAACGCCTGCGGCTCAGTCCATCCGCGATGAGCCGCGCCCTGGCGCGTCTGCGGGAGGTAACGGGGGATCCGCTACTGGTCCGGGCGGGCCGCGACCTGGTTCCCACGCCCCGCGCGATCGAGCTGCGAGAGCGCGTGGGCTTGCTGGTGCAGGACGCCCAGGCGGTGTTGAGGCCTGTTGAAGCGCTTGATCCTGGACGGCTGCGGCGGGTCTTCACCCTGCGCACGGCCGAGGGTTTCGTCGAAACCTTCGGTCCGGTGTTGATCGCCCGGGTCGCGGCGGCGGCCCCGGGCGTCCTGCTTCGTTTCGTGCAGAAGCCGGACAAGGACAGCAAGCCGCTGCGCGACGGCGCGATCGATCTGGAAACAGGAGTCGTGGAGGGCGACACCGGGCCCGAACTGCGCACCCAGGTCCTGTTCCGTGACCGCTATGTCGGCGTCGTGCGCCAGGACCATGGGCTCGCCGAAGGCGCGATGACGCCGGTGCGATACGCCGCCGCACGGCATGTGGCCGTGTCGCGCGATGGCGTCGCCAAAGGCGTGATTGATGAGGCGCTGGCGCAAGACGGGCTAACCCGTCACATCGCAACGGTCGTCGGCGGGTTCGCCAGTGCGATCTCACTGGCCAGGTCGTCCGATCTGGTCGCCACAGTGCCCGAGCGCCATACCCGAGGCCTGCGCGAGGGACTGGTCAGTTTCGGCCTTCCAATGCAGGTCCCCGAGTTCGCGGTGTCCTTGCTCTGGCATCCCCGCATGGAGGCTGATCCCGCGCACCGTTGGCTGCGAGGGTGTGTTCGGGAGGCGTGCTCGGACTAGACTGCGCGGCGCGTTGTCGGCTCGGTCCCCGACAAAGCGCCCCCCGCCCTGTCAGTTCAGGTCGGTCTTCTTCGGCGCGGGCGGCGGCAGAGGGGCGACCTTGATACCGTCTTCGATCAGGGCCTTGGCCTCGGCGGGCGTGGCCTCGCCATAGATGCCGCGCTCCTCGGACTTGCCCTCGTGGATGTCGCGGGCCTCGCGCGCGAAGGCGTCGCCGACATTGTCGAAGTTCTCCTCGACGTGCCGCCGCACCTCGCCCATCGCGGTCATCATCATCTCGCGCATCTTCGGGTCGACGTCCGGGCCGGCGTTCTGCGCCTTGGTCCCCGCGACGGCGGGCGACATGATCTGCTTGGAGACCCCGCGCGAGCCGCAGACCGGGCACTCGACCAAACCCCGCGCGCTCTGGTCGTCATAGTCGGACGACGAGCCGAACCAGCCCTCGAACGCATGGGCCGCATCACACTGGAGCGCGTACTTGATCATGAGGTGAGGGCTTAGGGGCCGACGAAGGCGCGGGCGTTCTTGAGGGCGGGGATGGCCGCGCGCGCCTTGGGCGCGGCGTCCAGGTCGAGATCCACCACCAGCACGCCGGGCTCGTCATGGTCAAGCACGCCCAGGACCTCGCCCCACGGACCGATGGCGATCGAGCGCCCCCAGGTGCCTCGGCCGTCCTCGTGGAAACCGCCCTGCGCGGCGGCGATCACGAACGAGCCGGTCTCGATGGCGCGGGCCCGCAGCAGGATTTCCCAGTGCGCCTGGCCGGTGGGCCGGGTGAAGGCGGCGGGCACGGTCAGGATCGTCGCGCCCTTCAGGGCCAGGGCCCGGTGCAGGGCCGGGAAGCGCATGTCGTAGCAGATGGTCAGGCCGAAGACGCCCAGCGGCGTGTCGACAACGACGGCGCGCTCGCCAGGCTCATAGGTGGCGGACTCTCGCGCGGTTTCTCCGGTCGGGAGGTCGACGTCGAACATGTGCAGCTTGTCGTAGGTGGCCACGATCGCGCCCGTCGGGTCGATCACCGCCTGACGATTCGCCGCCTTGCCGTCCTCCCGCAGCACCAGCGCCGAGCCGATGTCGATCCAGACGCCCAGCTCGACGGCCAGGTCGCAAAGACCGCGCACGACGATGTCGTCCTCCAGGCTCTGGAGGGCCGGCAACAGCCGGGCGCGGTCCTTCTGCAGGACATTGGTCCCCTCGGGCGTCAGGATGAACCCCGCGCCCTGGGCGGCGGCCTGACGCACCAGCGGCGCCACATGGGCCAGCGCCGCCGCGTGGGTGGCGGGCGTACGCGTCTGGATCAGGCCGACGCGAAGGGGCGCGGACGGGTTCATGCGGTGCGCCCCCTATGCAGTGAGAAGAGCGTCCAGCTTGCCGTCGCGCTCAAGGGCCATCATGTCGTCGCAGCCGCCGATGTGCTGCTCGCCGACGAAGATCTGCGGGAACGTGGTGCGGCCCGAGCGGCTCATCATTTCCTGACGCAGCTTGGGATCCATGCCGGCTTCGATCTCGGTGAAGTCGGCGCCCTTCTCGCCAAGGACCTTCAGGGCGCGGGCGCAATAGCCGCAGAACGGGCGGGTGTAGATGGTGACGTGAGCCATGGGGGTAACGAGTCTCTCCTTCTGCATCCTCATATAGGACGCGCTTGCATTTCTGTAACGCGCGCCACCACCGCCAGGGTCACTTCGGCCGCGCCGGCCGCCCGCAAGGCCCGCGCGCAGCCCTCGGCCGTGGCGCCGGTGGTCAGCACGTCATCGACCAGAACGATCCTGCGGCCGATCACCCGATGTCTTCGCCCCTCCGGCACGACAAAGGCGGCGGCCACGTTGCGGCGGCGCCCCACGGCCGACTTGCCGCCCTGGCTGACCGTGTCGCGTCGGCGGATCAGGGCGTCGGGCAGATAGGCCACGCCGCTGATCGCCGCCAGCGGCCGGGCGATCTCGGCGGCCTGGTTGTAGCGGCGGCGCAGCAGGCGGCCGGGATGCATGGGCACGGGCGCGATGGCGTCAGCCTCTTCCAGCAGCGGCGCGGCGGCGCGCGACAGCCAGCGGGCGAACAGGCCCGACAGGTCGGTGCGATCAGCATGCTTGAGCTTCAGGATCAGGTCGCGGGAATGTTCGTCATAGACACAGGCCGCGCGGGCCCTTCCAAACGCCTTGGGCCGGGCCTGGCAGGCCGGGCAATGCTCCACCGCGCCGCTGTCGAACGGCAGGGCCAGGCCACAGCCGTCACAGACCGGATCGTCCAGAAAGCTGATGCGGCTCCAGGCGGCGGCCGACAGTCCGCCGCTCAGGGCGGGGCCGCCGTCGAAGGCGCGCGGCGGCAAGACCAGGTCCAGCAGACCCCGTCCCAGGCCGATCAGGCGCGGGGCGGCTTTCCATAACCGTTCGGAATCGCCATGTTCCGCCCGCATGACCACTTCGCCCCTCCTCTTCGACCGCGACCTTCTCCGGACCCGGCTCGACCGCGCCGCGCCGGACTATGCCAGCGCCGACTTCCTCAAGCGCCGCGCCGCCGAAGACGTGGTGATGCGGCTGGAGACGATCCTGCGACGCTTTCCGGTCGCCGTCGATCTCGGAGCGCGAAACGGCGCTTTCTCGCGGGCCCTGGCGACCAGCGACGCGACCGAAAAGATCGACGTTCTGTTCGAGGCCGACCTGTCGGCGCGGATGCTGGGCCAAATTCTCGAAACGAGGGGCAATGGCCGCAAGGCCGTGGCGGACGAGGAGCGCCTGCCGTTCGGCGACGCGACGCTGGACCTGGCGGTCTCGACCCTGTCGCTGCACTGGACCAATGATCTGGTCGGGGCGCTGATCCAGATCCGCCGCGCCCTGCGGCCTGATGGGCTGTTCATCGGCGCGATCTTCGGGGGCGCCACCCTGACAGAGCTGCGCCAGGCCCTGCTGCAGGCCGAGGACGAGGTCAGCGGCGGCGCGTCGTTCCGCGTCTCGCCGTTTGCCGACGCCATCGACGCTGCGGGGCTGCTGCAACGGGCGGGCTTCGCCCTGCCGGTGGCGGACGTGGATCGGGTCAAGGTGCGCTATGGCCACCCGCTGGAACTGCTGCGCGACCTGCGGCGCATGGGCGAGACCAGCGTCCTGCTGGATCGCTCGCGCAAGCCGCTGGCGCGGCGGGTGCTGCTGCGGGCGATGGAGATCTATGTCGAGCGGTTCGCCGAGGCCGACGGCCGCGTGCCGGCGACCTTCGAGATCGTGGCGGTGACCGGCTGGGCGCCGCACGAGAGCCAGCAGAAGCCGCTGCGGCCAGGCTCGGCCAAGATGCGGCTGGCGGATGCGTTGGGCGTTCAGGAACAGTCGGCGGGCGAGAAGCCGGTTTAGGTCCCCGTCGTCGAGGCCATGGCGGTCGAGGCCTTGCCGAAGCTGACCTTGATCGCGCCGCTCAGGGTCGAGATGGCGCTGATGATGGCGACGCAGATCAGGGCGACCAGAACGCCGACCTCGATGGCGGTGGCGCCGCGCTCGTCGCGCCAGAAACGGGTCAGAGCAGATCGCGCAACCACGCCACCAGCGGAATGTCCGCGGGCGGCATTGGATAGTCCGCGAGCTTGTCTGGCTTCACCCATGCCATCGCCTCGTGTTCCTTGCGCGTGACCAGGCCTTCCCAGCGGCGCAGCAGATACAGTGGCATCAGGAGGTGAAAGGACTCGTAACCGTGGGATGCAAAAACAAACGGAGCAAGGCAGGCTTGCGCGACCTTGATGCCCAGCTCCTCGTCGAGTTCGCGGATCAGGCACTGTTCGGGCGTCTCGCCGGGCTCGACCTTGCCGCCCGGAAACTCCCACAGGCCGGCCAGCGACTTGCCCTGGGGCCGCTGGCAGATCAGCACGCGGCCATCGACATCGATCAGGGCGGCGGCGGCGACAAGGACGGTGGGCTTGGTCATGAAACCCGGTTTCGCGCGGGCGCTCTGCGAAGGCAAGCCATGCGGCATAAAGGCTTGCGGGCGCCGCACCCTTGACTTCGCACCTGCAATAAACGATATGAGGCTCGCGCCCTTAGGCGCTATCGGTGCTCCAGCCGCGTGAAGATCCCTCTCGGATCAGCCTGTCGAGCGCCCTGAAACGTCCATAAGACCGCCCGGGCCACGCGGGGCGCTCCCCAACCGACCCGTCCCATGGACGAGCCGCGCGAGGACCGCGCGCGCCGTCATGCGGCATTGTCTGAAAGACACTCCACTTGACTCAATTTACCGACCTTGGCCTGGCCAAGCCGCTGCTCAAGGCCCTTGCCGACAAGGGTTACACCACCCCGACCCCGATCCAGGCGCAAGCCATCCCCACCGTCATGACCGGCCGCGACCTGCTGGGCATCGCCCAGACAGGCACCGGCAAGACCGCCGCCTTCGCCCTGCCGATCCTGCACCGCCTGGCTGAAGACAAGAAGCCCGCCCCGCGTCGCGGCTTCCGCTGCCTGGTGCTGTCGCCGACCCGCGAACTGGCCACCCAGATCGCCGAAAGCTTCCGTGACTACGGCAAGCACATGGGCCTGACCGTCGCCACCATCTTCGGCGGCGTGAAGTATGGCCCGCAGATGAAGGCCCTGGCGGCCGGCGTCGACGTCGTCGTGGCCACGCCCGGCCGTCTGATGGACCACCTGGGCGAAAAGAGCGCCATCCTGTCGGGCGTCGAGATCTTCGTGCTCGACGAAGCCGACCAGATGCTGGACCTGGGCTTCGTGGTGCCGATCCGCAAGATCGCCAGCCAGCTGCCCAAGGAACGCCAGAACCTGTTCTTCTCGGCCACCATGCCCACCGAGATCGGCAAGCTGGCCGGCGAACTGCTGAAGAACCCGGCCCAGGTGTCGATCACCCCGTCGGCCACGACGGTCGAGCGCATCAACCAGTCGCTGATCTTCATCGAAGCCCAGCGCAAGCGTCCGCTGCTGGCCGAACTGCTGTCGGACAAGGCCGTCGAACGCTCGATCGTCTTCACCCGCACCAAGCGCGGCGCCGACCGGGTGGCCAAGTATCTGGTCGCCAGCGGCATCGAAGCGGCCGCCATCCACGGCGACAAGACGCAAGGCCAGCGTGAACGCGCCCTCGCCGCCTTCAAGGCCGGCCAGGTCAAGGCGCTGATCGCCACCGACATCGCCGCGCGCGGCATCGACGTCAACGACGTCAGCCACGTGTTCAACTTCGAGCTGCCCAACGTGCCGGAATCCTACGTCCACCGCATCGGCCGGACCGCCCGCAAGGGCAAGGACGGCATCGCCGTCAGCTTCTGCGCCGATGACGAACGCACCCTGCTGCGCGACATCCAGAAGGCCACGCGCCAGACGATCCCCACCTTCGATCGCCGCAACGACAAGAGTCTGGCGGCCGCGGCGGCCGTGGCCGACAAGCTGGCGCCGCCGGAAAAGTACGTCGATCCGCGTCGCGCCGACCCGCGCAACAACGTCCCGTCCGAACTGCGTCGCCAGCGTAACCGTCCCGCCAAGAGCGGCGGCGGCAACGGCGGCGGCGGCGGCAATGGCCAGAACCGAGGCCGTAGTGGCGGCGGTCAGGGCGGCCAGGCCAAGCCCGGCGGCGGCGACTTCCGCGGTCCCAAGCGGGGCGGTGGCGGCGGCGCCGTCACGGCCGTCGAAACGCGCTGGACGCCGATCGACTGATCCCCAAAACGGGTTTCCCCCTCGGATAGTCTCTGAGGCATGTGACTGATTTGACGGCCATTTTCACGCCAACACGTGGAAATGGCCGTTTTTTCATCTCAGGGTTGGGTCCACCCTGCGGCGCTTGAGCACGACTCCGCACAGAGGCCTTGAATCAACCTGCGCTATAGGGTTCACCTTGTTCCGGGGGCTGGTTTCGACCGGTTGGAGGGGACATCCGCGATGGCGGAGGCAGAGCCGCGCATCGTACCGACGCTGACCAGGATCGCCGGCGGCGAGATGGCGGGACGGGTGCGCGCCTTCGACTGGTCCGCGACGCCGATCGGCGCGATGGAGACCTGGTCGCCCAGCCTGCGCCTGGCGGTCGACATGATCCTGGCCACCAACTTCCCCATGGCCCTGCGCTGGGGTCCCGAGCTTTGCCTGATCTATAACGACGCCTACGCGCCGGCCCTGCACGACCGCCACCCCGGGGCGCTGGGCATGCTGTTCACGGAGCATTCGGCGGATTTCCAGGCCAGCCTGCGCGGGATGCACGACAACATCCTGAACGGAAAGAGCGGCGGCTACGCCCTGGAGAAGCTGCCCCTCAGCGTCAGGCGCGACGGCGGAGGCGGATCCAGCATCGGCCACTTCACCATCAGTTACAGCCCGGTGCCCGACAGCACCGCCGAGACCGGTGTCGGCGGCGTGCTGATCACGGCCGTCGAGATGACCGAGGTGGTCGAGACCGAAAAGACCCTGCGCGAAACCGAGAAGCGATACCGACTGGCCATCGAGGCGGCCGGCGGCATCGGCGCCTGGGATTGGGACGTAAAGGCCAACAAGGTCTATGCCGACGCCGGCTACGCCGCGCTGCATTCGCTGACCCCGGAACTGGTCGAGGCCGGCCTGCCGGTCGAGAGCTTCACCCCCGCCGTGCATCCCGAGGATCGGGAGCGCATCAGGAATCTCAGCCTGGCGGCGATCGAGAGGGGCGGCGACTTTTCCGATGAATACCGCCTGGTCATGCCCGACGGGTCGATCCGCTGGGTCTATGCCCGCGGCAGCGCCTATCTGGACGCCGATGGGACGCCTTCGCGCAATACCGGCGTGGTCCTGGACATCACCGAGCGCAAGGCCGCGGAGGCCGACCTGCTGGCGGCGCGCGCCGACCTGG
Source organism: Caulobacter sp. (assembly GCF_965279145.1). NCBI lineage: Bacteria > Pseudomonadati > Pseudomonadota > Alphaproteobacteria > Caulobacterales > Caulobacteraceae > Caulobacter > Caulobacter sp. The sequence continues at coordinate 2,345,130 of NZ_OZ257139.1, read as the reverse complement.
ACCTGGCGGTCACCGCCGCCCGCATGGGTCGCTGGGATCATAATCCGGCCACCGGCGCGCGGTTCTGGGACAAGCGCGCCTGCGAGATCTTCGGCGTCGCGGACGATGTCGAAAACACCTTCAAGACCTTCGAGCGGCTGATCCATCCCGCCGATCTGGCCGTCGTACGCACCGCGGTCGGCGCCGCCCTGAACCCCGACGGCGACGGCAAGATCAATCAGGAATACCGGATCCATCGGGCCAGGGACGGGGCGCTGCGCTGGATCGAGACCTTCGGCCGGGCCTATTTCGAGCAAGGTCGCTGCACGCGCTTCGTCGGCGTCGTTTCCGACGTCACCGAGCGCAAGGAAGCCGAAGCCCATCTGCTGCGCCAGCAAGAGACCCTGCGCCTAGCGGTCGACGCCGCCGATGTCGGGGTCTGGGAACTGGATGTCGGTAACGACGTCCTGACCTGGTCGGATCGCAACTACGCGATGTATGGCGTGCCGCCCGGCGAACCGTTGACCCGCGAAACCTACTTGGCTCGGGTGCATCCTGACGACCTTGAGCGGGTCGCCGCCCACATTGACCGCGTCCTCGACCCCCTGATCCGCGACGATTTCACGATCGAGTCCCGCGCCATCGGCCGAGACGATGGCGTCGAGCGCTGGCTGGCCACCAAGGGCAAGGCGTTCTTTTCCCCCGAGGGTCAGCCGCTGCGGCTGCTGGGGGCCACCGTCAATATCACCGACCGCAAGCGGGCCGAACTGCACCTGCGCCTGCTGGTCAATGAGCTGAACCACAGGGTCAAGAATTCCCTGGCCACCATCCAGGCCATCGCCGCCCAGAGCTTCAACGGCTCCAGCCCCCTGCCCCAGGCCCAGGACGCCTTCACCAGCCGCATCGTCGCCCTGGCCGAGGCGCACGACCTGCTGACCCGCGAGAACTGGGAGGGCGCCGAACTGCACGACATCGCCTCGCGACTGGCGGTGCTGCATGGCGGACCGGCGCGGTTCGAGCTGATCGGCCCTTCGATCCGCCTTTCGCCCCGCACGGCGCTGTCGCTGTCGATGGCCCTGCATGAGCTGGCGACCAACGCCGTCAAGTACGGCGCGCTGTCGAGCCCCGAGGGCAAGATCACCATCCACTGGGGGCTGGCGCCCGCGCAGGGGGCCGAACGGCTGGACCTGACCTGGACCGAGCGCGACGGACCGCCGGTCAAGCCGCCCGCGCGGCGGGGCTTCGGCTCGCGACTGATCGAGCGCGGGCTGGCGGCGGAGCTTTCCGGCGAGGCCTCGATCCAGTTCGAGCCCGCCGGCGTCGTTTGCCGGATCCGCGCCCTGCTGGACGCCTAGCTTGCCGCGCTGAGCGCCTTGCCGATCTGCTCGTCGGTGCGGCGCAGGGCCATCATCAACGCGCCGGCGACGACCAGCATGGGCGCGCCCCATCCGGCCAGGCCCGCGACCGTCAGGCTGGTGGCGCCGGCGATCAGGGCCGCGATCAGCACCTCGGCCAGGGTCGCGAACCAGGACGCCCCGCGACGGCGACGAAAGTCGGCCCGCTTGCTCGGCTTCTGATGCCAGACATTGATCAGCCCGCTGCACCAGGCCGACAGGCCGGCGCCGACGGCGGTCAGCAGACCGGTCAGGGGCTGGAACCAGATCAGGCCGGCGATGGGCAGGGCCAGCATCAGGGCCACGGGGATCAGGGCGGCGGTCAGCTTGGCCTGGCGCAGGGTCGCCGTCGCGGCCGGAGACACCGCCAGCAGGTCGGGCGTGTCCTCGGCCGAGAGGGTGATCCAGGCCAGGCTACCGGCCACCTGCCCGGCCAGGAAGACCACGATCCCCGCCCCGCCGGCCAGGGCCGTCGACTCCACGCGCGAGGCCGAACGGACCAGCATCAGCGAGACGGGGATCAGATAGAGGACGCGCAACAGCACCTGCGACAGCAGGGTGGCGTCGCGGCGGATCAGCTTCAGCTCCTTGCGCACGGTGGCGCGGAAGGCTCCGCCCGCGAAGGCGCGGACCGGCCTGGCCGGCCCCTTGGCCTTGCGCGAGGAGGCCCCCTGGGCGGCGGCGGCGGCGTCGGAGAACCGGCGGCCCAGCATGTTGGCCGCCAGCAGGAACAGGATCAGGCCGATGGCCAGCAGGAACAGCAGCGGCAGGGGCTCGCCCAGCATGGCGCGCAGGGGCAGGCTGGCGGCAGGCGGCGGCCTCAGGCGGCCGTCGGAGGCTTCACGGGCGATGCTGGCGTACAGGCTCTCGCTGGCCGCCTTGCCCATCAGATTGCGCAGCTGGCTGGCCAGGAAGAAGATAGCGCCGACCAGAGCCGCCAGGACCTGGGCCACCGTGCGGGTGCGGCGGGGGCCGATCAGGGCGAACAGCGCCATCGCCAGGAACAGGCCCAGAGCCGTGGCGATCAGCGCCAGGGCGATCAGCACGCCGAACACGCCCAGCCAGCCGGGATGGCCATAGACGATCGAGGGCAGCAGGATCGGCGCGGCGAAGACCATGAAGATCGTCGCCACCCCGGTCGCCACGCCCAACGCCCGGACCAGCAGCACCCTGGACGGCGCGATCGGCGAGGAGAACAGCAGATCCAGGTCGCCGCGCTCGTACAGGGCCTCGGCCGACGCGCTCAGGGTCTGGGACAGCATCAGGGTCAGGATCACGGCGCAGGCCAGATCGGCGATGACCACCGCCAGCGGGATGATCGGGACCTCGTGACCGTGCACCCCCAGCGCCAGGAACACCCCGCCGATGCAGGCGAAGCCGAACAGGATCGCCAGGCCGATCAGGGCGCCGGGCCCCTTGCCGGCGCGTCCGGCGCGATAGCCGCGCCAGGCCAGGCGCATCTCGTGGGCCAGAAGCCAGCCGACGCTGGAGGGCGGAAGCAGGCTCACGCGGGCTGGCTCTCGGCGGTCAGTTGCAGGAACAGGTCCTCCAGCGTCGAGTCGCCCGTGGCCCCGCCCGTCTGGGCGCGCAGTTCATCCATCCGCCCCTCGGCCAGCAGCCGGCCGCCGGCGATGATGCCGATGCGATCGGCCATGCGTTCGGCGACCTCGAGAATATGGGTGGTCAGGATCACCGTGCCGCCGGCGTCGACCCGGGCCTGCAGCATGTCCTTGACCAGCCGCGCGGCGCCGGCGTCCAACCCCGTCAGCGGTTCATCCAGGATCAGGAGCTTGGGGTCGTGGATCAGCGCGCCGGCCAGGGCGACCTTCTGCTTCATGCCGCGCGAAAAACCCTCGCAACGGCGCTGCGCCTCCTCGGCCAGGCCCAGTTGGGCCAGCAGTTGCTCGGCGCGGGTCTTGGCGACGGCGGGATCGACGTTCCAGAGCCCGGCCACGAACTCCAGATACTCCAGCGGCGTCAGGCGGTCATAGATCATCGCCTCGTCGGGCGCCCAGGCGGTCACGGCCTTGGCGGCCGACGGATCCTTGCGGGCGTCGATGCCGAACACGCTGATCTCGCCGCTGTCGGGCTGGGTCAGGCCGGCCACCATGCGCAGGGTCGTGGTCTTGCCGGCGCCATTGGGCCCGAGCAGGGCATAGAGCTCGCCCGCATGGACCGTCAGGTCGAGATTGGAGACGGCGGGCTTGGCGAAGGTCTTGTTCAGCCCCCGCACGATCAAGGCTTCGGTCAACGCGGTCCCCGGTTCACGACTTCAGGTCGGCATGTGAACGTTATTGCGTCGCCGGTTTCAAGTGTGGGCGGCCCGGCGCGGAAAGACGGCGTCCCACACCGCAAGCGCCTGGGCGGTCTCGCGCACATCATGCGCCCGCACCGCCGCCACGCCCGCCGTCGCCCCGGCCAGATGCGCCGCCAGCGAGCCGCCCAGCCGCTGACCGGGCTCGGCGCCCAGAGGATCCAGCGCCGCGATGAAGCGCTTGCGGCTGGCGCCCAGCAGGACCGGATAGCCCAGGGCGACCAGGCGCGGCAGGGCGGCGATCAGGGCCAGGTTGTGCTCTGGCGTCTTGCCAAAGCCGACGCCGGGATCCAGCCAGATCCGGTCGCGCGCCACCCCGGCGGCGACGGCGCTCTCCGCCCGGGCCAGCAGGAAAGCCTCGACCTCGGCCACGACGTCGTCATAGGCCGGCGCGTCCTGCATGGTCCCGGGCTGGCCCAGCATGTGCATCAGCACCACCTGGCAGCCCAGCTCGGCGGCGACCTCGGCCGCGTCGGGCGCGAACCGCAGGGCCGCCACGTCGTTCCAGATCGTCGCCCCCGCCGCGACGGCCGCGCGGGCGACGGCGGGCTTCATGGTGTCGATCGAGATCGGGATGTCGCTCTGGGCGCGCAGGGCCTGGATCAGCGGGACGACGCGGGCGATCTCGTCTTCCTCGGCCACCGGCGTCGCCCCCGGCCGGGTGGATTCCCCGCCGATGTCGAGGATGTCGGCCCCGTCGGCGATCAGCCGCCGCGCATGGCCCAGGCCCGACGCGGGGTCCAGAAAGCGACCGCCGTCGGAGAAGCTGTCGGGCGTGACATTGACGATCCCCATGACGCGGGGGCGGGTCTGGCTGGCGGTCATGACAGCCTTCTAGGCCCGAGCGCTCCCTGCGTCACGTCGCCCGCCACGCAAGAAAAAAGCCGGGTCAGCGAACTGACCCGGCTTCATCATCTTCACAGGACCCGAAAGCCTAGACCGTCACGCCCGTGGGCGAGATCGGCACCGAGGCCACGGGGCCGGCCGGCTTCTTGTCGTCGTCTTCCACCCGCGTGGGCTGGACGCCCTTCATGACGCCGATGATCTCGTCGCCGCTCAGGGTCTCGAACTCCAGCAGGGCCTTGGCCACCGAATGCAGGTTGTCGAGGTCCTCGGTCAGGATCCGGCGCGCTTCGTCCTCGCCGCCCTTGACCAGGCGACGCACCTCGGAGTCGATCTTGATCATCGTCTCGGGCGAGACGTTCTGGGTGCGGGCGACCGAATGGCCCAGGAACACCTCGTCCTGGTTGTCGCCATAGGCCACCGTGCCCAGCTCGTCGGAGAAGCCCCAGCGCGTGACCATGTTGCGGGCCAGGCTGGTGGCGGCGCTGATGTCGCTGGAGGCGCCCGAGGTGATCTTTTCCTTGCCGAAGATCAGCTCCTCGGCCACCCGGCCGGCCATCATGATGGCCAGGCGCGAGGTCATCATGTCGTAGCTCATCGAGTAGCGATCGCCCTCGGGAAGCTGCATGACCATGCCCAGGGCCCGGCCGCGCGGCACGATGGTGGCCTTGTGGACCGGGTCGGCGACGGGAACGCGCAGGGCCACCAGGGCGTGGCCGCCCTCGTGATAGGCCGTCAGCTTCTTCTCGTCCTCGCTCATGGCCATCGAGCGACGCTCGGCGCCCATCATCACCTTGTCCTTGGCGTATTCGAAGTCGTGCATGGTGACCATGCGACGGTTCTTGCGCGCGGCGGTCAGGGCGGCCTCGTTGACGAGGTTGGCCAGATCCGCGCCCGAGAAGCCGGGGGTGCCGCGCGCCAGGGTGCGCACGTCGACATCGGCCGCCAGCGGGATGTTCTTCATGTGGACGCGGATGATCTTCTCGCGACCGGCGACATCAGGGTTGGGCACCACGACCTGACGGTCGAAGCGGCCGGGACGCAGCAGGGCCGGGTCCAGCACGTCCGGACGGTTGGTGGCGGCGATCAGGATGATGCCTTCATTGGCCTCGAAGCCGTCCATCTCGACCAGCAGCTGGTTGAGGGTCTGCTCGCGTTCGTCATTGCCGCCGCCCAGGCCGGCGCCGCGATGGCGACCGACGGCGTCGATTTCGTCGATGAAGATGATGCAGGGGGCGTTCTTCTTGGCCTGCTCGAACATGTCGCGCACGCGGCTGGCGCCGACGCCGACGAACATTTCCACGAAGTCGGAGCCCGAGATCGTGAAGAACGGCACGCCCGCCTCACCCGCGACGGCGCGGGCGATCAGGGTCTTGCCGGTGCCGGGAGGGCCGATCAGCAGGGCGCCCTTGGGGATCTTGCCGCCCAGGCGCTGGAACTTGGCAGGGTCCTTCAGGAAATCGACGATCTCCGTCAGCTCTTCCTTGGCCTCGTCCACGCCGGCGACGTCGTCGAACACGACGCGGTTCTTGTTCTCGGTCAGCAGGCGGGCCTTGGACTTGCCAAAGCCCATGGCGCCCTTGGCCCCGCCCTGCATCTGCCGCATGAAGAACACCCACACGCCGATGACCAGCAGGATGGGCGCGAGGTTCAGCAGGATGGCCAGCAGGCTGATGCCGCCGCCCTTGAACTTGACGTCCGCGCCCTTCGCCACGAGGCGATTGACCAGTTCGTCGGAATTGTTCGGCGCATTGACGGTCAGCACCTTGCCGGTCCCGTCCTTGGCCGAAACCACCGCGCCCGCGATGTCGGCGGACTTGATCTCGCCGGCGTCGACCTTCTTGAGCAGCTGCGAATAGCTGATCTCACCGCCGCTTTGGGTGTGTGAGGTCTGGTTGACGACGAACACGCCGACCAGCACCGCGATGATCACCAGCCAGATGGCCGCATTCCTGAAATTCATACGCGTCGTCTTCCCAACGATAGCCTTCGACTTCCCAAGATAGGAGGTCGTGAGCGCTTGCGCCACGCGCGCGTCGTCAGGTCACGCATTCTTGGTCGATTAGGCCGGTCGCGGCCCTGAACCGATCCAGAAAGAGAGCCCCCACGCGCTCGCCCTGGCTCATAGCAAGAGACGGGCCGCCAAGCACGGGGCAGCTAACGCCCCCCGCCTTGTCCAGCAAGGCGGGCAAGGCCGGACGGGCCGAAGCGGGCACGGCCTTGAGCGCCGCGCGCTGGGCCGGCGGCAGGCTGGCGGCCAGGCCCTTGAGGGGCAGAATGCTGATCGCCGCGCCGCCCGCGAAAATTTCGTATCGACCGTCCCAGACGCCCGTCTCGCCCGCCGCCAGGTCCAGTCTGGCCAGCCCACCGCGCGCTGTCTCGCCCGCGTCGCGGCCAATCCTCACCGCGTCGGGACCGGCATCGATTCGCGCGCCCGCCAGGGTGGCGGTGAAGATCTCGCCCGATCGCAGCCGCGCGACCAGCCGCTCCAGCCGCTCGCCGCGCGGCGGACGCACGGTTCCCGCCGCGCACAGGCAGGCAGCCGCCACATGGGCGGCGGCCGCGTCGCGCGGCAGGGTGAGGATGCCGAAGGCGTCGCCCGCGAAGCTGGGCGGCGGCGGCGGGGGGGCCTTCCAGGCGATGTCGGTCGGCCCGGCGCGGCGCATCCTGGCCCGCAGGGAGCGCGGATCATCATTGGCCGGGTCGTCCAGCCAGGTCTGGCCTCGCTCGATCAGCCAGGCCCGGATGTCCGCCCGGCGCTCGGTCAGCAACGGCCGCAGCAGAAAGACGCCCCGCCCCTCGGGCCAGGCCGGCGACGGCGACCAGTCGCGAGGATCGGAGACCGTCGAGCCCTGCGCGCGCATGGCGGCGGCCTCGGCAAGGTCGTCGGCGGTGTGGCCCAGCAGCAGAACCCTGGCGCCGGCGGCGCGGGCGGCCTCGGCCAGCAGGGCGTGGCGGGCCCGGCGCGCGGCGGCCGACAGGCCCGTGGCGGGCTTGTCGCCGGTCCAGCGGAGCCCAAGAGCGGTCGCGCCCAGAGCCTCGGCCCGGGCGATTGCGTCACGGGTCCAGGCGGCGCTGGCCGGCCGCAGCTGATGATCGACGGTCAGGCTGAGAACAGAGCGGCCGTGCGTCCTGGCCCAGTCGAGGGTCGCCAGAAGCAGGGCCAGGGAGTCGCCGCCGCCGGAAAAGCCGACCGCGAGGGGCGCCGCGCTTTCGGGATCCAGCCGCCGGTCGAGGGCGGCCAGGACCGTGTCTAGGCGCACTTGGCCGCGACGCGGGTCGAGGCCGCCCGCGACACGATGGCCGCCGGGGCCTTGGGATAGCGACGGCCCAGTTCGTCCAGCGTCTTGCAGGCGTCGGTCGGCTTCTTCAGCGCCACCAGCGCGCGAGACAGCTTCAGCGTCGCGTCCGGCGCCCAGCTGGTCTGCGGCCAGCCGCGAATGGCGCCGATATAGGCCCCTGCCGCGTCGGCATAGGCCTCACGCACGAACAGCGTCTCGCCCAGCCAGTAGCGGGCTTCCGGCGTCCTGGCGTTGTCGGGATAGGCGGTCACATAGGCCGAGAAGGCGGTCTCGGCGTTGGCGTAGTCGCCATCCAGCAACAGCTGGCGCGCCGACTTGAAGGCGGCGGCGGGATCGGCGGCCGGGGCGGGCGCGGCCGGGGCGGCGGCGACCTGCTGGGCCTGGGCCTGGGCCGCGGCGTCCATGTCGGCCAGCTTCTTTTCCAAGGCGGCCAGGCGCGCTTCGAGCGCGTCGGCGCGGGCCTTCTGGTCGCCAGAAGCCCGGCGGGCCTGATCCAGGTCGTGGGTCAGGGCCTCGTTCTGGCCGTTCAGCTTTTGCAGGGTCTGTTCAAGGTCGCCCAGCCGCTCGCCGAGGCTGGCGATCTGGGCGTCGGTCTCGGCCGGCTGCACGACGACGGGCTTGCCCGTGTCGCGGCCCTGGAAGACGATCGACCGCAGCTCGCGAACGACCTTTTCCATGCGCTCGATGCGCTTGGCCGAACGGTCGTCCAGCGGATCCTCGGGCAGCGGCGTCTGGGCCAGGGCCGGCAAGGCGGTGGTGGCCAGCAGGGCGGCGAGCAGAACGGATTTCAGCTTCATGTCGGCGATTATGCCCTGATTGCGGACAAAAGTGGGGCGGTGAAATAGAAAGCCCTCCCCCTTGATGGGGGAGGGTTGGGTGGGGGTGACGCGGCGGTTCAGCTGGAAAGCCGCATCACCCCCATCCCCGGCCCTTCCCCCATCGAGGGGGAAGGGAGCATTTTCTTATCGCGCGCCGTCGGTGATGGCGGTGCGGGCGTTACGGTTCTTGGCCCAGGCGTCTTCCGACGAGCCGGCGTCGATCGGACGCTCCTTGCCGTAGGACAGGGTCTCGATCCGCGCGCCCGACACGCCCTGGCTGACCAGGAAGTCGCGGACGGCGTTGGCGCGGCGAGCACCCAGGGCCAGGTTATATTCGCGGGTGCCGCGTTCGTCGGCGTTGCCTTCGATGCGGATGCGGACGGCCGGATAGCGGTTGAGCCACTGGGCCTGGGCCGACAGCACCGGCTGGGCGTCGGCGCGGACCACATATTCGTCCGTGTCGAAATAGATGCGCTCGCCGATATTGATGACGAAGTCCTGCATCGAGCCCGGCAGGATGCCCGGCTGCGGCGCCGGAGCCGGCGGCGGGGTGTAGGGCGCGCTCGGCGGAGCGGGCGTGGGAGCAACGGGAGCGGGACCAGCGGGCTTCGGACGCGAAGCGCAGGCGGCGAGGGAAGCAGCCGCCAAACCGATCAGCGCCAGTCTAGTGACGCGCTTGGTGTCGAAGTTCATCCAGTTTCTCCTCAAAACTTCGGTTCGGACCTGATGGATACCCGCCAAGCCTCTCGACGGGTCAAAAAAATGCCAGACCAAACCTCACAATGGCGTCAGATGACCCTGCCGGGACCTTGATTCACTTGCAAGGCGAACAACAGGCGCAACGCTCCCAAACGGCCGAGGTTGCCTTCGGGGGTTCGATTGCTGCGGCGATCAGTCCAGCAGCGGCGACCAGGCGGGGTCGGAGGCCGAGCCCTGATAGGCCGCCGGGCGCAGGATGCGGCCGGTGATGTCCACGGTCCACAGGCGGGGATTGCCGCCCGAGCTCTCGCGGAAATACATCAGCACGCGGCCGTTCGGAGCCCAGGTGGGGCCCTCGTCCAGATAGCTGGTGGTCAGCAGGCGCTCGTCCGATCCATCCGTGCGCATGACGCCGATGTGGAACTGGCCGCCCGTCTGCTTGGTGAAGGCGATGAAGTCGCCGCGCGGGCTCCACACCGGGGTGGTGTAGCGGCCGCCACCGTACGAGATGCGCCGCACGCCCGAGCCGTCGGCGTTCATCACATAGAGCTGGGCCTGGCCGCCGCGGTCGGAATTGAAGGCGATCTTGCTGCCGTCCGGCGAGAACGACGGCGAGGTGTCGATGGCCGGATCGGTGGTGATGCGGGTCGACTGGCGGCTGCGCAGGTCCAGAACATAGACATCGCTGTTGCCGCCCTTCTCCACCGAGAACGCCACCTTGCTGCCGTCGGGCGAGAAGCGCGGGGCGAACACCATGCCGGGGAACTTGCCGACCGTTTCCTGGCGGCCCGTCTCCAGGTTCAGCAGGTAGATCGACGAGCCGGTCGGCCGCAGGGCCATATAGGTCAGCTCCTGGCTGGTGGCCGAGAAGCGCGGGGTCATGACGATATAGGAGCCGTCGGTCAGGAACTGCGGATTGGCGCCGTCCTGGTCCATGATCGCCAGCCGCTTGACGCGGGCCATCTTGGGGCCGCTCTCGGCCACGAAAGCCACGCGGGTGTCGAAATAGCCCTTTTCGCCGGTCAGGCGCTCATAGACGGCGTCGCTGATCTTGTGGGCCACCCGGCGCCAGTTGTCGGGGGTGGACGAGAATTGCAGGCCCAGCAGCTGCTGCTGGCTGAAGACGTCCCACAGGCGGAAGTCGACGCGCAGGCCGCCGTCGGGGCCAACCGTGACCTGGCCATTGATCAGGGCCTGAGCCCCGGTGGCCTGCCAGTCAGGAAAGCGCGGCTGGACGTTGACGTCCTGCAGCCGGTCGGGAACGCCGGTGACGTTCAGCGGCTGGAACAGGCCTGACCGCTCGAGATTGCCGGTGATGACCTGGGCGATATCGGCGCCGCGCGGCGATCCCGAAAAGGCCGGCACGGCGATCGGCAGCGGCTTGACCGCGCCGGCGTTGATGTCGACCTCGATCTGGGCCGAGGCGGGCCCGGCCAGCATCGCCCCGCCCAGCAGGGCGGCGACCATCAGGAGCAGAGCTTTCAAGCGCATCACGTTTCCCTTCGGAGCGGTCATCGGGAGCAGGCCTGTTTTGCGTTGAAGTTCAGGGCGATTTTCTGACCGTAGAGGTCGGAAGGCAGATAGGCGAACGGCGAGGCCTGCAACAACGCGCGAACCGCCCGGTCGGACGCGGCCTTGACCACCAGATCGGATGAGGTGGCCCCCGGCGTCTCGGGCTGCCCCACCACACGGCCGCCCGCGCCGATCACGAAGACCACCCGCACGCTGACATTGGCGCCGCCCTCGACCTCGCAGTTGGGGTTCCAGCGGTCCTGCACCTCACCCTGCAGGCGACCCAGCGCGGCGGCCGACAGGCCGGTGGCGGCGCCCAGGGCCGGACGGGCCGAGACGGAGGTCTCCGCGCGGGTCGGGCCCTTGGGGGCCGCAGCCGCCGGCTTGCCGGTCGACTTCTTGGTCTTCGACAGCGACGCCTCCAGCGAGGCGAGGAAATCGTCATTGGCCTTGGCGGGCGCCGGCTTCTTGGCGGGCGTCGGGGTGGGAACCGGCTTGGGCGCGGCCTTGGACGGCGGCGTCGGCGCGGGTGTCGGGGTGGGCGCGGGCGTCGGGGCCGGCGGCTCCGGCGTCGCCTCGGGAACCGGCGCCTCGGTCTGCGCCGTCTGGTCTTCCAGGGCTTCCTCGGCCGGACGCACATTGGTCGGCCCGTTGGTGACGATGGTCACCGGCACGCTCTCGCCCAGGGTGATGGGCGTGGGCTTCTTCCACGGCAGTCCGATCAGGATCACGGCCGCCACCAGCCCGTGGAGCGCGACCGACCCGATCAGGGCGGGCGAGAAGCCGGTTTCGCGTGAGCGGCTCATCCGCGACCCTATTGCGCGGGCCGCAGGTCGCCCGAGCCCTCGGGCAAGGCGTCGCGCGGGACGGCGCCCGAGGAAGGGCCGCCCGTCTCGGTGATCAGATTGATCTTGGAGAAGCCGGCGTTCGACAGGGCGGCCATGGTCTGGGCGACGATGGCGTAGGTGGCCCTGCCGTCGGCGCGCACGAACAGCGGCTTGTCATAGCCGTCGCCGGCGATGGCGGTGATGCGCGGGGCCAGGTTTTCGAACGGGATCTCGGTCTCGCCCCCCTTGGGCTCGGTCACGAAGATGTGGCCGTCCTCGCGGATCGACACCGTGATCGGCTCCTGCTGGCTCTGCAGGGCGGCGGCCTCGGTCTTGGGCAGTTCCAGCGGCACGCCGGCGGTCAGCAGCGGGGCGCTGATCATGAAGATGATCAGCAGCACCATCATCACGTCGACCAGGGGCGTGACATTGATCTCGGACAGGGCCCCGCGCGAGCGGCGACCGCGGCGGCGACCCCGACGGCCGCCGGTGGCGAAGGCGTCGTTGGCGGACATGGTCATCGGATCAGACCCGCTCGGCCAGGCGACGCTGGATCGCGGTGGAGAGGTCGTCGGCGAAGCCTTCCAGGCGGCCGGCGTACTTGCCCGCGTCGGTCGAGAACTTGTTGTAGGCGATATAGGCGGGAATGGCGGCCACCAGGCCGATGGCGGTGGCGAACAGGGCCTCGGCGATCGACGGGGCGACCACGGCCAGGGAGGTGTTCTTCGACAGGGCGATGGCCTGGAACGCGTGCATGATGCCCCACACCGTGCCGAACAGGCCGATGAACGGGCTGGCGGTGGCGACGATGGCCAGACTGCCCAGGCCCTCTTCGACCTTGGCGGTCTCACGGGCGATCATCGTGTCCATGATCCGATCGATGCGCTGGATCAGGAAGGCGGCCTGATTCTCGGTGATCGCGCCGCGCGATTTGGCCTCGCGCCATTCCTTGAGGGCGGCCTGCAACATGCGCGGCAGCGGATGGCGGGGACTGGCCCCGGCCTCGCCGGCCACGTCCTCCAGCGACCGGCCCTGGCCGACCTGGGCCTCGAACCGGGCGGCGGCGCTGTTGAGCGAGGCGAAGCGGAACAGCTTGTCCAGAATCACCGCCCACGAGCCGAGCGAGGCGAGGATCAGACCGACCATCACCCCTTTCACAACCCAGTCGGCCTGCATGAACAGGGCCAGGAACGAGAAGTTGGCGGGGGCGGCTGCGGCGGCGTCCATGCGGGGGATCCTGCTCCGTTGGGGCGTCAGTCTGTGATCTAGCGCCTTACTGGCATGAAGCGGCGCTTTGGTGAAACTATGACAATCACCGGGTGAGGTTGAAAATCCCCCGGTTTCAGACTTCGCTCCCGGCAGGGGGCTCCAACCAGGGGGTCATCTGGGCCACCATCTGGGCTGTCGGCTTGCGTGGGCGACCATCCAGGCTGATGCACACCGCCACGCCCGCCGCCTGACAGATCAGCTCCTCGCCGCGGGTGATCCTTTGACTGACGAACAGCCGGGGGCCCTTGATACTGTCATAGGTGGTGCGGACGAGCAGGGCGTCGTCGATCCGCGCCGAGCGCTTGAAGTCCAGTTCCATGCGGATGATCGCAAACGCGGTGTCGGCCTGGGCCAGCTCGGTATGTGAAATGCCGATCAGCCGGAAGAAGTCGCTCCGCCCGCGCTCGAAATAGCGCAGATAGTTGGCGTGATAGACGATGCCGGAAAAGTCGGTGTCTTCGTAATAGATCCGGACGGGTAGCTGGTGCTCGCGGCCATGGAAGACGCCGGCGGTGGGGTCTGGGGTGGTCATCTCGATGGCTCCTTCGACTTGCCCCCTACGGATCGCTTCGCGATCGTCTTCCCCCGGAGGGGGAAGATGGAGTCGGCGCGCTTCATCTTCCCCCTCCGGGGGAGGAGCGCGAAGCGCGGAGGGGGCAAGTGACCAGACTACTCCTCCCCAAACAACCCCGCCTGCCCCTGCGGAGCCGCCGGCGCCTTTAGCCCCAGGTGCAGATAGGCCTTGCCGCAGGCCACCCGTCCGCGCGGGGTGCGCTGGATGAAGCCCTGCTGCATCAGATAGGGCTCGATGACGTCTTCCACGGCGTCGCGAGCCTCGGCGATGGCGTAGGCGATGGTCTCGACCCCGGCCGGGCCGCCGCCATAGTGCTCGATCAGGGCGCGCAGATAGCGCCGGTCGAGGGAATCCAGCCCGACTTCATCGACTTCAAGTCTCGCCAGGGCCATGCCAGCCGCCTTGCGGTCGATAACCGTCGCGCCGTCGGCCTCGGCGAAGTCGCGCACGCGGCGCAGCAGGCGGCCGGCGACGCGGGGCGTGCCGCGCGCCCGGGCGGCGATCTCGGCGGCGCCGTCTTCCGACAGCGGCGCGCCCATCTTGCGGGCCGCGCCCAGCAGCACGTGTTTCAGCTCGGCGTGGGTGTAGAACTCCAGCCGGATCGGGATGCCGAAGCGGTCGCGCAGCGGCGTGGCCAGCATCCCCGCCCGCGTGGTCGCCGCCACCAGGGTGAAGGGGGCCAGGTCGATGCGGATCGAGCGGGCCGAGGGCCCCTCGCCGATCACCAGATCCAGCACATGGTCCTCCATGGCCGGATAAAGGATCTCCTCGACGTTCGACGACAGGCGGTGGATCTCGTCGATGAACAGGACGTCGTTGGCTTCCAGATTGGTCAGGATCGCCGCCAGGTCGCCGGGCTTGTTCAGCACCGGGCCCGAGGTGGCGCGGAAATTGACCCCCAGCTCGCGGGCGACGATCTGGGCCAGGGTGGTCTTGCCCAGGCCGGGCGGGCCAAACAGCAGCACATGGTCCAGGGCCTCGCCCCGGCCCTTGGCGGCCTCGATGAAGACGCGAAGATTGCCCTTGGCCTGCTCCTGGCCGACGAACTCGGCCAGGGTCTGTGGACGCAGGGCCTTGTCGGCCGTGGTGGGCGCGGCCTCGTGGGGCTGGGCTTCGCCGGAGATGATGCGGGTCATGGCGAAACTCTCTCCCTTCCCGTCGGCGGATGGGGGAAGGGTTGGGGATGGGGGTGACTAGGGCGGTCAGGTTCGCGCCAGCGGCCAGCGCCGAGACACCCCCATCCCAACCCTTCCCCCATCAAGGGGGAAGGGCTTTTAAAGCCGATCACCGCCCCAGCTCCTGCAAGCCGGCCTTGATCAGCGCCTGCACCGTCGCTTCGTCGCCCAGCTTCGCCGCCGCCGCCTGGACCACGCGGCGGGCGTTCACTTCCGCCACGCCCAGACCCATCAGCGCCGCCACCGCGTCGCCTGTTGGCGCGGGCTTGACCTTCACGGGCGCCGCGCCCGACGAAGGCGCGGTCATCAGCACCGGACCGTCGGTGATCGGCTTGTCCTTCAACTCGGTGACGATCCGCAGGGCCAGCTTGGGCCCTACGCCCGAGGCGCGGCCGACGGCGGCCTTGTCCTCGCGGGCGACGGCGCTGGCCAGCTCGGCCGGCGACAGAATGTCCAGCACCGCCATCGCCGCCTTGGGGCCCACGCCCTGGATGGCCTGCAGCAGCACGAAAGCCTTGCGGTCCTCGCGCGTCCCAAAGCCGTAGAGCCGCAGGCCGGCGCTTTCGCTCCACTGGCTCTCGATGTGCAGCAGGGCCTCCTCGCCCAGGGCCGGCAGGCGCGACAGGGTGCGCGAGCCGCAGCGAACCACATAGCCCACGCCCATGACGTCGATCAGGGCCTCTTCCTCGCCGACCTCGGCGACGGCGCCTCTGAGCCTGCCGATCATGCGACCCTCCGGTTGGCGACGCGCAGATTGGCGTGGGTGATGGCGACGGCCAGGGCGTCGGCGCAGTCGGCCGTGGTCTTGCCCGCCGTGGGCAACAGGCGGGCGATCATGAAGCCGATCTGGGCCTTGTCGGCCGCCCCGGTGCCGACCACCGCCTTCTTGACCAGGCGGGTGGAGTATTCGGCCACCAGCAGGCCGGCGCGGGCCGGGGCGATCAGGGCGGCGGCGCGGGCGTGGCCCAGTTTCAGGGTCGACTGGGCGTTGGTGTTGAGGAACACCTCCTCGACCGCCGCCTCATCAGGCTTGTGCTGCTCGATCACCGCGCAGATGCCTTCAAACAGGTGCAGGAGGCGTTGGGCGAACTCGGCCTTCTCGTCGGGAACGATCACCCCATGGGCGACGTGGCTCATGCGCGAGCCCTCGACGGTGACCACGCCCCAGCCGGTGCGGCGCAGGCCGGGGTCGAGGCCCAGGATCCGGATCGGGATGCGATTCATGTTCATCATGTGTTCTCGCAACATCGCCTGTTCCGCGCCCGAGGAAAAGCCCCTGTATCGCTAACGACTCGTAAACAGCGGCCCTTGCGCGCGGCGGCTTTGCGGGCTCTCCTTCGGCAAAGGTATTAGGGAGATGCTTTGATGCGTATGGTCGGATGGATGACGACGGCGGCTCTGCTCGCCTTGCCGGTGATGGCTAGCGCCCAAACGGCGACCCCGCCGGCCAATGTCCGCCCCGACCAGCTGAAGTTCCGCGACCTCTACAAGGAGCTGGTCGAGATCAACACCACCCTGTCGGTGGGCAGTTGCACGACCGCCGCGGAGGCCATGGGCGCGCGCCTGAAGGCCGCCGGCTATCCCGACGCCGACATCCAGATCGTGGTCGAGCCCAAGCACCCGCGCGAAGGCTCGCTGGTGGCGATCCTCCACGGCAGCGATCCCAAGGCCAAGCCGATGCTGCTGCTGGCTCATATCGACGTGGTCGAAGCCAACCGCGCCGACTGGACCCGCGACCCGTTCAAGCTGATCGAGGAGAACGGCTATTTCTTCGGTCGCGGCACGTCGGACGACAAGGCCCAGGCCGCCATCTGGGCCGACAGCATGGTTCGCCTCAAGCAGGAGGGCTTCAAGCCCCGGCGCGACATCAAGATGGCCCTGACCTGCGGCGAGGAGAGCGAAGGCTATAACGGCATCGAGGACCTGGTGAAGAACCACCGCGCCCTGGTCGACGCCGAATTCGCCCTCAACGAAGGCGCCGACGGCCTGCTCGACGAGAACGACAAGCCCGTGGTGCTGGAAGTCCAGGCCGGCGAGAAGGTCTATCAGGACTTCACCCTGACGGTGACCAATCCGGGTGGCCACTCCAGCCGTCCGGGACCCGACAACGCCATCTACCAGCTGTCGGCGGCCCTGGACCGCATTGGCGCCTACAGGTTCCCCACCCGCTTCAACGACGCCACGCGTGGCTATTTCACCGTGATGCAGGGCCGCGTGCCGGCCGAGACGGCGGCGGCGATGAAGGCCCTCGTCGCCAATGTCGAGGATCCGGCGGCGCTGAAGGTCGTAACCGCCGACCCGATGTGGAACTCGATGCTGCGCACCACCTGCGTGGCCAC
The DNA here is from genome assembly GCF_965279145.1 of Caulobacter sp. NCBI lineage: Bacteria > Pseudomonadati > Pseudomonadota > Alphaproteobacteria > Caulobacterales > Caulobacteraceae > Caulobacter > Caulobacter sp. The sequence continues at coordinate 2,328,085 of NZ_OZ257139.1, read as the reverse complement.
CATGGTCAGCGCCGGACACGCGCCCAACGCCCTGCCCCAGCGCGCCACGGCCAACGTCAATTGCCGCATCCTGCCCGGCACGCCGGTCGAGGAGGTCAAGGCCAGGCTGACGGAACTGGCCGGCGATCCGGCCGTGGCGGTGACCCTGGCCCACGAGTCCAAGCCCGCCTCGCCGCCCCCGCCCCTGACCCCGGCCATCATGGGCCCGATCAACAAGGAAGCCGCCAAGCTGTGGCCTGGCGTGCCGATCGTGCCGATCCTGCTGACCGGCGCCACCGACGGTGTTCACACCAACGCCGCCGGCATCCCGACCTATGGCGTTTCGGGCCTGTTCGGCGGCTCGGACGGCGACGGCATCCACGGCCTGAACGAGCGCATCCGCGTGAAGTCGCTGTATGACGGGCGGGACTTCCTGTTCGGGCTGATCAAGGATTACGCGGGCGGGAAGTAACTCCCGGACACCGTCCCTCTCCCCTTGCGGGAGAGGGTGACCCCGGCGAACGCCGGGGTCGGGTGAGGGGTCGCGCGGGCCTTTTCGAGAGGGCTTTCAACCCCTCATCCGGCGCTGCGCGCCACCTTCTCCCGCAAGGGGAGAAGGATTTTAAGCCGCCACGGCCTTGGCCCCGAACAGCGTCGTCAGGATCAGCTCCTCGACCACCCCGGCCTCGACCCCCACGCAGACCTCGGCATTGGGCTCGCCGTCGATGCGATCGATCCGCCCCTGACGAATGCCGTCGACCGTGACCCTCAGGCGGGCCGGCTCGAATATGAAGGCCTCCGGCGCGATCAGGCTGGCGGCGGCCACGGCGTCGTGCGGGTGGCAGGCGTCGGTCAGGCCCCAGACCTGGCCATGGAAATCCATATAGGTCGCCGCCGCCCGGCTCAGACGGGCCGACAGGGGTGAGCCGCAGCAGGCGGCGCCCGCGTCCAGCGCGGCCCGGGTCAGGGTGACCTGGCTGGTGGCGTCCATCGGCATCAGGCGCGGCATGACCCCGGCCTCGAGCACGCGCTGCAGGGCTTCTGGATCACTCCAGCTGTTGAAATCAGACCCGCCGGCCGCCTTGCCCTCGACAGCGAAGGCACCGGCCATGATCGTCGGACGCCAGCCCCGGAAGGCGGCGGGGTCCTCCAGCAGGCCTTGGGCCAGATTGGTCAGCGGCCCCAGGAACAGGCCGGTGATCTGGCGGCGGGCGACGAAGGCCAGCAGGCTGGTCCCGTGGCCGCGATCCAGCTCCGGCAGCTTCCAGCGTTGCGAGAAGCCCGCCCCATTGAGACCATCGACGCCATGGGCCGGCCGCATGCGCTCGACGCGCCGCTTGGCCAGGCCGGACCCCGCGCCGATATAGACCTCGGCCCCGCAGCCGGCCAGGCGCAGCACGCCCCGGGCGTTGGCGGCGGCCTGATCGACATAGGTGTTGCCGAACACCGCCGAGACCGAGCCCACCTCCACCGCGTCGCGGGCCCGCGCCAGCATGGCCAGGGCCATGGCGTCGTCCACGCCGCAGTCGGTGTCGATGTGAACGCGGAGGGTCATGGGGGGAGTGTAGCGGAAGGGATGTGACGGCGAGAAGACGTTGTGTCGTCCGGCGGCCCGGCGGTTGACGATAAAGCCCGGCGGCGCCTTAGCTTCACCCCATGAGCGGTCCCGAAACCCAACTCGCGGCGTTCATCGCCCGGTTCACGCCCGAGGTCGCGGCGCTGGGAACTCAGGCTGTCGACAGACTGACCCGGCGGATTCCGCAGGCCGACCGCCTCGTCTATGACAACTACAACGCCCTGGCCGTCGCCTTCGCGGCCGACGACAAGGCCTCGAACGCGATCTTCTCGATCGCCTTCTATCCGCGATGGGTCAGCCTGTTCTTTGGCCGAGGGGCCGAACTGGACGACCCGGCCGGCGTGCTCAAGGGCGGCGGATCGGTCATGCGCCATATCGTGCTGACCAGACCCGAGGACCTGGACCGTCCCGAGATCTCGGCCCTGATCGGCCAGGCCCTGGAAAAAGCGAAAAAGCCGCTCCCGGCCGATGGCCAGGGGCGGCTTCTGATCAAGTCGGTCTCGGCCAGGCAGCGTCCGCGCCGGCCGGGGCCCGATATAGGCTAGCCCAGCTTGGCCAGGTCTTCGTCGCTGATCTCTTCGTTCGAATAGACGTTCTGCACGTCGTCATCGTCGTTGAGCATGTCCAGCAGCTTCATCAGGGTGGCGACGCTGTCGCCGGTCACCGGCACCTGCATCTTGGGACGCCAGGCGATCTTGGTGTTGGAGGCCGGGCCGAACTTGGCTTCCAGGGCGGCGGCGACCTCGTTGAGGCTTTCGAAGGCGGTATAGACCGTGTGGCCTTCGCCCTCTTCGTCCATGTCCGACTCGACATCGTCGGCGCCGGCCTCGATGGCGGCTTCCATCATGTCGTCTTCCGACGCGGCCTTGGCCGGATAGCCGATCTGGCCGACATGGTCGAAGTTGAAGGTGACCGAGCCGGTCGCGCCCATATTGCCGCCCAGCTTGGTGAAGTAGGAGCGAACATTGGCCGCGGCGCGGTTCCTGTTGTCGGTCAGGACCTCGACGATGATGCCGACCCCGCCGGCGGCGACGCCTTCATAGCGGATCTCGGTATAGTCGGCCGCATCACCCATCTGCGACTTCTTGATCGCGCGATCGATGACGTCCTTGGGCAGGCTTTCGGCCTTGGCGTTGTTCACCGCCAGGCGCAGACGCGGGTTCATGTTCGGGTCGGCAACGCCGGCCTTGGCCGCCACGGTGATTTCCCGCGACAGCTTGGAGAACAGCTTGGAGCGCGCGGCGTCGGCGCGGCCCTTGCGGTGCATGATGTTCTTGAATTTCGAGTGGCCGGCCATTCGGGGGCTCTATCTCTGGTCTGATGATGGAGTTTGGGCGCGCTTCTAGCCTTTACGGCGGGGTTTTGTCACCCGGCTTGATCCGGCGGCGGCTTGTCAGGCCGCGTGGGGCGCCTATAGTTTAGCGATTGCTTCAGCTTTAGGCCAAGGCTCGCCATGTCCCTGACCCTGTATTTCCACCCCCTGTCGTCGTTCTGCTGGAAGGCGCTGATCGGACTCTACGAGAACGACACGCCCTTCACGCCGCGGGTCGTGGACCTCGGCGACGAGACTTCCCGCGCCGCCTTCCTGGCCGTCTGGCCTGTCGGCAAGTTCCCGGTGCTGCGCGACGACGCCCGCCGCGAGACCGTGCCGGAGACCAGCGTCATCCTCGACTATCTGGACGCCCACCACCCGGGGTCCGTGCGCTTCACGTCGGCCGATCCCGACGCGGCCTGGCGCACGCGGCTATGGGACCGGTTCTTCGACCTCTACATTCACATCCCGATGCAGAAGATCGTCGGCGACCGCATCCGGCCGTCCGACGCCGACCGCGATCCGTTCGGCGTCGCGCAGGCGCGCGGGCAGATCGCCGCGTCCTACGCCGTGCTGGAAGCCGAGCTCGCCGACCGCGCCTGGATGTCGGCCGGCGACACCTTTGGCCTGGCCGACTGCGCGGCGTTTCCGGCGCTGTTCTATGCCGACAAGGTCCAGCCGCTGGGCGAGACCTGGCCCCGGATCAGCGCCTACCTGGCCCGCCTGAAGGCGCGCCCGTCGGCCGCCCGTGTGCTCGAGGAAGCCGAGCCCTATTTCAGGTTCTTTCCAGCGGGGTGAGGCCTTTCCGTGGGTTTCGCCCCCCGGCTTGATCTGGCGCATTACCGGAACCGCCGGACCCCGGAATGGTTAACGTCCCAGTCGGGCCCTCAGCGACCCTCTCCGGTGTCGCGTTTGGTCCCCAGGGCTCAAGGAGCCATCTCATGCGAAGATTCCTGACCATCGCCATCGGCGCGACCCTTCTCGCCGCCACGCCGCTCGCGGCGTCCGCCCAAGGCCAGGGCGCCCAGGGCCAGGGCGCCCAGATGGGACGCCCCGGCGACCATACGCCCGCTTCGGGTCCGGCCCATCCCGGCCAGGCCCATCCCGATCAGACTCATCCCGGCATGGACCACCCGGACATGGGCCGAGGGGAAATGGGCAGAGGGGATATGGGTGGCCCGGGCATGCACGACGATCGTTACGGTCGCTGGGAGAACACCTGGGGCCATCGCCCCCCGGCACCGCCCAAGCACTATGCCAGGCGTGGAAGCTGGTATCAGCACGTGCGCGCCTGTTCGGCGCGCTATCGCAGCTACAATCCCCGCACCGACACCTATCAGGTCCGTCGCGGAGTCTATCGGACCTGCCGACTGTAACCTTCGCTCAAACGACAAACGGCCCCGGCGGGGTGATCCTCGCCGGGGCCGTCAATCAGCCCTTCTCGGGAGGGACAGGATCTAGACGGCGGGAACCGTCGGCTTCAGCCTGCCGCCCACCCGGATCGGCTCGACCCGCAGGGCCAGGCCCGTGCGGTCGTCGGTCTCGACAAACACGCCGCAGACCGTCGCCGGCCCCGAAGCGGGGGTGTAGCGGCCGCCGCTGATCTTGGTGGTGAAGCGCCGCAGCGGCTCTTCCTTCTGGTTGCCGATGACGCTGTCATAGTCGGCGCAGGCGCCGGCGTCGGTCTGATAGGCGGTGCCGCCCGGCAGGATCTGGGCGTCGGCGGTCGGCACATGGGTGTGGGTGCCCACCACCAGCGAGGCGCGGCCGTCGCAATAGTGGCCCATGGCCATCTTCTCGGACGTGGCCTCGCAGTGCATGTCGACCACCACCGCGTCGGCCACCTGACCCAGCGGGGCCTTGTCCAGCTCGCGGTCGGCGGCGGCGAAGGGGTCGTCCATGGCGTCCATGTGGACGCGGCCCAGCAGGTTGATGACCATGATGGTGCGGCCCCGTTCGGTCTGGAACAGGTGGCTGCCCCGGCCCGGAGCGTCCGACAGGATCGGATAGTTGGCCGGACGGATCAGCCGGGGTTCGCGGACGATGTAGGTCAGGGCCTCGCGCTGGTCCCAGCTGTGATTGCCCAGCGTCAGGCAGTCGGCGCCCGCCTCGAACAGCTCACGCGCCGTGTTCTCGGTGATGCCGAAGCCGGCGGCCGCGTTCTCGGCGTTGATGATCACGAACTCGAGGTCGAGGTCACGGCGCAGGGCGGGAAGGTGATCGGCCAGGCCGTCGCGGCCAGACTTGCCGACGACATCCCCGAAGAAAGCAAAACGCATCGAATTTCCCCAAAGCCGTTCTTCACGGAAGAACGGCGTTTGCTTGAAAGTGAGGGCGTGACGGGCGCCGAAACCGGCGTCCACTTTCGGCTGTCACACCCTGAGCAGGGTGCGAGAGCCCCTAGTCAGTCACCGCGATATACTCTTTTTCGGTGAGAATGGCGTCCAGCGCTTGATCATGCGGCTCGTGTGGCAAATTCGCGGTCTCCTGACCGGCATAGGCCAGGCCCAGCACGAAGGTCTCGCCCCGGCCCTTGAGACCTTCCAGCGCCCGGTCGTAATAGCCGCCGCCCTGCCCGAGGCGCCGGCCCTGGCGGTCGAACGCCAGCAGCGGCACGACGACAAGGTCGGGCTGGAGGATCTCGGCGTCCCGGGCGGGGGCGCGCATGCCGATGTCGTCGCGATCCAGCGGCGCGGCGCGGTCCCAGCGGCGAAAGACCATGGCCCCGGCTTCGCCCTCGACCGACGGCAGGGCCAGGGTCCAGCCCTGCCCGACCAGCGCATCGGCCAGGATCAGTGGCGAAATTTCCGATCCCCAGCCCTGATAGACGGCGGCGACCTTGCCGGCGGGGTCGGGAAAGCGCGCGGCCAGCGGCGCGCGGCCCACCTCGGCGACCCTCCGGTCGGCGTCGGGCTGTTCAATGGCCAGAAGCTTGCGCTGTGTGCGGACAAACATCCGCAGAGCGGTCTTGGCGGAGGCGGGATCGGCGAAGCTCAAGGCAGGTCGGAGGCCCGGTAGGTCACCCGGATCACGGCGAGCAGCAAGACCAGGAGACCGCCCTGCACCCACAGGCGCAGGTCATTGGTGACCAGCGTCGTGGCGATCATCGCCAGAGCGAAGACGAGGGTGACCAACCAGCCCTGCCATCCCGTCGGCTGCGCGCCGGCCCCGAAGGCCTTGGGTCCAAACCAGCCAGATTTCATGACCGCCTCGGCGAACGGGGAAGAAGGTGGCGGCGCCATGAAGAACCGTGAAGACGTTTCAATCCACTCGAACCTGTTAGTTACAGGTGGGCCCCGTGTTCCCGCAGCCACGGCCACGGGAGGGAACAGGTCCCGATAGAGAGATTAAGGTCCCTGGGAATAGAAATCTTCGACGAGGGCCACAGCAGACCCGCCGTTGAGGAATATAGGGCGTCACGCCGGCCAGCGATAGGGCCTCGCGTATTCGCCGCATCCGCCCCGGCGGTATGCAAGCTTCTTACCGTTTGATAGTGTTTCGACGGAGGCCACCCCATGTCCGTCGTCAGCAAACGCACCGTCAGTCTACCCGCCGAGCAGTCGCGCTATATCGACGAAATGGTGGCGTCCGGCAGTTACGCTTCAGCCAGCGAGGTCGTTCGCGCCGGCGTTCGCGCCTTGCAGGAGCGCGACGCGGCCGTAGAGCGCTGGCTTAGGGAAGATGTCGCGCCCGTCTATGACGCCATGCTCGATGATCCCGGTCGCGGCGTCGCCGCCGAAGAGGTCTTCGCCTCGATCCGAGCGCGTCACGCCGATCAACTCAAAAAAGCCAAACCGTGATCCGCGCGGTCGTCTTCTCGCCCGAAGCGCGGGACGACCTGTTCGAACTCTACGACTATATCGCCAGACGCGGCGCGCCGACCGCGGCGATGGACTACATCGCCAGACTGGAAACGCGCTGCCAGTCGCTTGCCGCCTATCCTGAACAGGGAACGGCGCGGGATAATGTAAGATCGGGACTAAGGCTGCTGGGCTTTGAACGGCGAACCGAGATCGCCTTCCACGTCACGCCGATCTCAGTGGTGATCGACCGGATCTTGCACGGCGGTCAGGACGTAGCCGCAGCCTTCGACGACTAGCCCTACTCCGCCGCCAGTTTCTCGATGCGCTCGGCCGCCGCGTCGATGGCGCGGATGGCGGCGATCTCGATGCGGTTGGCTTCGCGGTTCTGTTCGTTCTGCAGCCGCGACAGCTCGCCCTGGGCGTGGGCCAGGCGCAGCTTCAGGTCGCTCATCTCGTCGGCCAGCAGCAGGGCGCCCATCAGGAACAGGCGGGTCTCGCCCAGTTGGCCCACATCCTGGCTGACCTGGCGAACCTGGCGGTCGAACAGGCGGGCGATCTCCAGCAGGTGGGCCTCCTGGCCGTCCTCGCAGCCGACGATATAGGGGCGGCCGTTCACCTGGATGGTCAGCTGGGCCATGGTCAGGCCTCCTCGGGCTCGTCGAACAGCTCGTCAGGCTGGCCAGGACGCGCCCCGGCGGGATGGTCGTCATTGACCGGACCGTCGTCACCGAGGGCGGCGCGGATCTCGGCGATGGCGCGGCCCAGGGCGACAGAAGCCTGGGCGCCGGCTTCTTCCAGGGCGCGCTCGCGTTCGCGGGCGGCGTCAAGCTCGGCCTTGAGGCGCGCGGCCTCGCCGTCGAACAGATCGCCGGCCGCCGCGGCTGTCTGAGCCACGCCCTGCGACGCACGGGCGGCCAGGCGCAGCTCCAGCTGAGCCACGGCGCGGTCCAGTCGGCGCACGGCAAGGTCGAGGGCGCTCGTTTCGCCCAGGGTCATCGGCGGGTTCCAATCATGCGGTGCAACATATAGATCAGTGCCAACTTCGCCACCCGGCGTGGTGAGATTTGGGCGTGAAACGCCTTTGGCAGTATTCCGTCATGCGTTGTTACCGGCCCTGGGGTTGACTTCCCGGCCCCCGCCCGCAAAACGCGCTGCAAAATCAGGGAACGTTGGTCCTTCATGGCCGCGTCCGATCGTTAGGAGAAAGACCTCATGGCTCTTCGCGTCGCCATCAACGGCTTTGGTCGTATCGGCCGCCTCGTCCTGCGCTCCATCGTCGAGCACGGCCGCACCGACATCGAGGTGGTGGCGATCAACGATCTGGGCCCGGTCGAGACCAACGCCCACCTGCTGCGCTATGACAGCGTGCACGGCCGCTTCCCCGGCGTCGTGACGTCGGGCGAAGACTGGATCGATGTCGGCACGGGCAAGATCAAGGTCACGGCGATCCGCAACCCCGCCGAGCTGCCGCACGCCGAGCTGAACGTCGACATCGCGTTCGAGTGCACCGGCCTGTTCACCACCAAGGAAAAGGCCAGCGCCCACCTGACCGCCGGCGCCAAGCGCGTGCTGGTCAGCGCGCCGTGCGACGGCGCCGACCAGACCATCGTCTACAAGGTCAATGACAGCGTGCTGAGCGCCGCCGACCTGGTGGTCTCCAACGGTTCGTGCACCACCAACTGCCTGGCCCCCATCGCCAAGGTCATCCACGACCTGGTCGGCATCGAGCGCGGCTACATGACCACGATCCACAGCTACACCGGCGACCAGCCGACGCTGGATACGATGCACAAGGATCTGTATCGCGGCCGGGCCGCCGCCCTGTCGATGATCCCCACCTCGACCGGCGCCGCCAAGGCCCTGGGCCTGGTGCTGCCGGCCCTGAAAGGCAAGCTGGACGGCTCGTCGATCCGCGTCCCGACCCCGAACGTCTCGGTGGTTGACCTGAAGTTCGTGCCCTCGCGCGACACCACCGTCGCCGAGCTGAACGCCGCCCTGGTCGCCGCCGCCGAAGGCCCGCTGAAGGGCGTGCTGGGCGTGACGGACGAGCCGCTGGTCTCGACCGACTTCAACCACATCCCCGCCAGCTCGACGGCGGCCCTGGCCCAGACCCAGGTCATCGAAGGCAAGCTTGGCCGCGTGCTCAGCTGGTACGACAACGAATGGGGCTTCGCGACCCGCATGAGCGACACCGCGCTCGTGATGGCCAAGTTCCTCTAAGACCTGCCAAGCCCCCATCCTTCCTCGAAGGGTGGGGGTTTTCCTTGGTTCGCTCCGGCGGGCCCGCCCTCGTCCTTCGACAGGCTCAGGATGAGGGCTGATCAAACGCCTGCTCCCGGATCCTCATCCTGAGCCTGTCGAAGGACGAGGACCCACGCACCGACGTCAGGACGCCTCCCATGACCTTCCGCACCCTCGACACCGCCGATCTCGCCGGCAAGACCGCCCTGGTCCGCGTGGACTTCAACGTGCCCGTCGAGGCCGGCAAGATCACGGATGACACCCGGCTGCGCTCGGCCCTGCCGACCATCCAGTTCCTGTCATCGAAAGGCGCCAAGGTGGTCCTGCTGGCCCATTTCGACCGGCCCAAGGGCAAGGTGGTTCCCGAGATGAGCCTGGGCTTCGTCGCCGAGCCGCTGGCCGCGCTGCTGGGCGCGCCGGTCGCCTTCGCCAGCGACTGCGTCGGCGATGAAGCCGCCAAGGTCGTCGCGGCCCTGCCGGCCGGCGGCGTCGCGCTGCTGGAAAACGTCCGCTTCCACGCCGGCGAGGAAAAGAACGACCCGGCCTTCGCCGCGCAGCTGGCCAAGCTGGGCGACGTCTATGTCAATGACGCCTTCAGCGCCGCCCACCGCGCCCACGCCTCGACCGAGGCCCTGGCCCGCCTGCTGCCGGCCTATCCGGGCCTGGCCATGCAGCGCGAACTGGAGGCCCTGGACGCCGCCCTGGGCAACCCGAAGAAGCCGGTGATCGGCATCGTCGGCGGCTCCAAGGTCTCGACCAAGCTGGACCTGCTGCGCAACCTGGTCACCAAGCTGGACTATCTGGCGATCGGCGGCGGCATGGCCAACACCTTCCTGCACGCGGCCAAGATCGATGTCGGGGCCTCGCTGTGCGAGCCCGACCTGGCCGACACCGCGCTCGAGATCATCGACCTGGCGGGCGCGGCCGGCTGCAAGCTGCTGTTGCCGACCGATGTGGTGGTGGCCAAGACCGTCAAGCCGGGCGTCCACGCCGAGACCCGCAATGTCTATGAGGTCCGGCCCGACGACCTGATCCTGGACGCCGGTCCCGAGACGGTGAAGACCCTGCTGGCGGCCATGGACGCCAGCAAGACCCTGATCTGGAATGGCCCTTTGGGCGTTTTTGAAGTCCCTCCGTTCGACGAAGCGACCGTTTTGGCGGCGAAACATGCCGCTCAGCTGGCAAAATCGGGTAAGATCGTGGCGGTGGCTGGCGGCGGTGATACGGTGTCGGCGCTGAACCACGCGGGCGTGGTCGGCGACATGACCTTCGTCTCGACCGCCGGCGGCGCGTTTCTTGAGTGGATGGAGGGCAAGGAACTGCCGGGTGTGTCAGCCTTGAACACCTAGCGGCTTCTGGCGCGGTTCCGGGAGGGGCCGCGTCGGTAATTCGAGGACCGGGCAGAGAACGCAAAAGCGTCACGCCCCAAAAACAAGAAACGACCCAAACCTTTCAAGCTTGCAGGAGAGACATCACGTGGCGAGGATCACGCTTAGGCAGTTGCTGGACCATGCGGCCGAGCATGAGTACGGGCTGCCGGCCTTCAATATCAACAACATGGAACAGGGCCTGGCGATCATGGAGGCGGCCGACGCCGTCAACTCGCCGGTCATCATCCAGGCGTCGCGCGGCGCGCGCTCCTACGCCAATGACATCATCCTGACCCGTCTGATCGACGGTCTGGTCGAGCTCTATCCCCACATTCCGGTGTGCATGCACCAGGACCACGGCAACGGCCCGGCGACCTGCGCCACGGCGATCCAGTACGGCTTCACCTCGGTGATGATGGACGGCTCGCTGATGGAGGACGCCAAGACCCCGGCCTCCTACGAGTACAATGTCGAGGTCACCCGCAAGGTGGTCCAGATGGCCCACAGCTGCGGCGTGTCGGTCGAAGGCGAACTGGGCGTGCTGGGCTCGCTGGAAAGCGGCATGGGCGAAGCCGAGGACGGCCACGGCTTCGAGGGCGTGCTCTCTCACGATGAGCTGCTGACCGATCCCGACCAGGCTGTCGATTTCGTTGGTCAGACCGGCGTCGACGCCCTGGCCATCGCCATGGGCACCAGCCACGGCGCCTACAAGTTCACGCGCAAGCCGGACGGCGACGTCCTGGCCATGAACGTGATCGAGGAAATCCACCGCCGCCTGCCCAACACCCACCTGGTGATGCACGGCTCCTCGTCGGTGCCGCAGGACCTGCAGGACATCATCAACCAGTACGGCGGCGAGATGCCCCAGACCTGGGGCGTGCCGGTGGAAGAGATCCAGCGCGGCATCAAGCATGGCGTGCGCAAGATCAATGTCGACACCGACAACCGCATGGCCATCACCGGCGCGATCCGCAAGATCCTGATGGAAAAGCCGGGCGAGTTCGATCCCCGCGCCTATCTGAAGCCGGCCAAGGAAGCCATGCGCAAGGTCTGCGAAGCGCGCTTCACCGAGTTCGGCTCGGCCGGCCACGCCAGCAAGATCAAGGCGCTGTCCACGGCCACCATGGCCAAGCGCTACCACTCGGGCGAACTGCACGCCAAGTTCGGCGCCTCGGCCAATAAGGCCGCAGCGGAGTAGAACGTCCCGCATCGAGACGACAGGGGCCTCCCGGAGCGATCCGGGAGGCCTTTTCTATTCGGCGGCGACCGGATCGCCCAGAGGATCCGGTCCCTGGTGCAGGAGCCAGAGCCCCACTCCGCCCACCGCGCCGCAGAGCAGGATCGCGCTGGTGTACCAGAGCCCCACGAAGGTGAAGGTGGAGTCCCGGCAGTGCAGGCCATAGACCGTCGCCGCCACGCCGCCGCAGAACAGCCCGACCAGCAGGCCCATCAGGCCCGGCCGATCCAGCTCGACGCGCCGCAGCCCCACACCGGCGATCAGCAGCATCGGCGCCGCCAGGCTGAAGATGTTGGTGACGCCGCTCAGCAGTCCGCCCGGATCGAGCACGTGGGCGACCAGCGACGGGCTCAGGCGCGGCGCCTCCACGGCGGCGGCGATCAGCATGACAGCGACAAGAGTCCCGGCGGCGATCAAGGCCGGCCGGATCGAGCCCCCTGGCCGCGCCATGGCGCTGGCGCCTCCCAGCATCACCACGGCGAGCGCGGCGGTGTAGAGGCCCTTGAGCCAGAAGAAAGGCGTTGTTGTCGCGGTGGCGATGTCGGGCCGCAGCCGCAGCCAGACAAGCACCAGCAGAACGGCCGCGAGGGCGCCGGCCACGGCCACCTCCGTGAGGCGCGCGCGCAAAGTCGCCGTTGACCAGGCCGGGATGACCAGAGGCGGCTCGCCGGCTTGCGGGAGCGCGTCGTCGACTGTCACGGGCGACCCTCCCCACAAGCGTCTTGTCCGTTGAAGCGCCGCTTCCGCGTATCAGTCGCAGAAATGCGCCCGCACTTGATGACCCCGGGCCGGACTTGTCAACCAACGTTATGTGACCGGTCACGCGCGGCGGGGTCGGCGCCTCCAGAAAGGTCAGGCGACGCTTACCAACGCAGCGCCCAGCGGCCGACTATGGCGCCCAGAAGGCCCACCAGCAGGACGCCCAGCGTGTACCAGGCGCCCACGAAGATCATGGTGCTCTCGCCGCAGTGCAGGCCGTAAACGGTGGCGCAGACGGCCCCCGAGAAGATCCCCGCCGCGAAACCCGCCAGCGTGGGCCGGGTCGGCGCCAGGCCGCGCATCGCCACGAGGGCCACGGCCAGCATCGGAACGCCCAGGATGACGATGTTGCGCAGGCAGTGCATGATCGAGTTGCCCAGGATCATCGGCATGCGCGCGTCGGGCGCGGCGGCCATCAGCTTGGCCGACGCGACGCCGACATAGAGAACCAGCACGGCGGCGGCCAGCCAGAAGGCCTTGCGCCCCGAGGCGCCCGGCCGAGCCAGTCGCTCGCACGCCCAGAAACCCGCCACGCCCAGCACGGCGGTATAGGCCGCCTTCATCCAGAAGAAGCGGGTGGTCATGGCCTGGGCAAGGTCGGCGCGGGTGTGCAGCCAGGCCAGCACCAGGATCAGGGCGACCAGCGCCCCCGCCAGGGTGGTCAGGCCCAGCCGCCGGGCGGGAGCGCCGCCCGGCGCGGGGCCGGAACTGGCGGCCAGGGCGTCGATCAGGTCATCGGTCCGCAAGGCGCATCCTTTCGGCCAGGGACTTCAGGGCTCGATGCAGGGCGACCTTGGCCGCCCCTTCGGAAATGCCGGCCCGGGCGCCGGCCTCGGCCAGACTCAGTCCGGCCAGCTTGACGTCGCTGACCAGGATGCGTTGCCGGTCGGGCAAGCTGGCCAGGGCGCGGTCGAGTTCCAGGCCGACGCCGGGATCATGTTCCTCGGCGGCCAGGAACTCGGCGTGATCCTCGATCGGCAGGGTCTGGCGGATCTTGCGACGCCGCCAGTGGTCGATCAGCTTGTAGCGCGCCACGGCGTGCGCCCAGGCGGTGAACGACTGGGCGCTGTCCCAGGTCGCCCGCTTGATATGCACCGCCAGCAGCGTCTCCTGCACCATGTCCTCCACATCACCGGGCGCACCGGCCATCCGGCGCGCGAAATAGGCGCGGAGCCGAACGCCGAGCAGGGCCAGACACTCGCGATAGGCCGGGGCGTCGCCCTCCAGCCCGCGCAGCATCAGCGCCTTCAGTCGGGTTTCGGTATCCGTCACGCATCCCCCTATTCGCGCGTCAGGGCCGGATGGTTACACGGCTCGCGCGCGCGTCGGAACCGATCTCGGAGTCCCGTCGAATATTTTGTTCGACGACCGCTGTAACCTTTGCCGGTCGCTTTCCGTAATCCCCCTCGAACCGGCCACAACGACCGGTCGCAACGCATCAAGGAGCCACCCCATGAACCGCACCGCTTCCGCCGCCTTCGCCGCCATCTTCGCCCTCTCGGCCGGCGCCGCCATGGCCGCCGACATGACCGCCAAGAAGGTCGAAATGGAAAAGTGCTACGGCATCGCCAAGGCTGGCGAAAACGACTGCAAGGCCGGCGCCGGCACCTCGTGCGCGGGCACCTCCAAGGTCGACTATCAGGGCGACGCCTGGAAGCACACCGCCAAGGGCGCGTGCGTCACCACCAAGACCCCCAAGGGCATGGGCTCGCTGACGCCGAAGACGATGTAGGTCGGCCTCCGATCGCGCCGCCTCGCGCCTCGCGACGTCGAGGCGGCGCGCTCCCCCACCCGCAAGCAAGACGCGAGCGATCGTCGATGGTCGCTCCCCAAAGCCAGGAAGCATCATGACCCGCACCGCCAGCGCCGCCATCGCCGCGCTTCTTGCCCTGTCCGCCGGCGCCGCCATGGCCGCCGACCGCCCCACCAGCACCCTGACCAAGGTCTTCGGCGAGAAATGCTACGGCATCGCCAAGGCTGGCCAGAACGACTGCAAGGCCGGCGCGGGCACGTCCTGCGCCGGCACCGCCAAGGCCGACTACCAGGGGGACATCTACAGGAAGGTGCCGCGCGGAACCTGCGTCACCATCAAGACCCCCAAGGGCATGGGCTCGCTCACCCCCAAGACGATGTAGCCCATTTTCACGGTCATCCCGGCTCGGCGCGCTTCGCGCTTGGCCGGGATGACAACGATTTTTGGATGACGCAAATGCTCCCCGCCGCAGGCCTTGGCCTGAAATCCCAGCACTATGACGAGGCCCAGGCCGCGACGGCGCCAGGCCTGTGGTTCGAGGTTCATCCCGAGAACTACATGTCGGCCGGCGGACCGCGCCTGTCGGCCCTGGCGGCCATCCGCGAGCGCCATCCGCTTTCGCTGCACGGCGTGGGCCTCTCCCTGGCCGCCGACGCCGATCCAGACCCCGAACACCTGAAAGCCCTGCGGAGCCTGGTCGATCGCTTCGAGCCCTTCGTGGTCTCCGAGCACCTGGCCTGGTCGACCCATCGCGGCTTTCATCAGCCGGACCTGCTGCCCTTCCCCCGAACCCGCGCGGCGCTTGATCGCATCGCCGGCAATATCGGGCGCATGCAGGACGCGCTGGGACGCCGCGTTCTGGTCGAGAACCCCTCGCTCTATCTGCCGCTGACCGGCCATGACCTGGATGAAACAGACTTCCTGTTCGCCTTGGTCGACAGGACGGGCTGCGGCTTGCTGGTTGACGTCAACAACGTCTTTGTCAGCGCCCACAACCTTGGCTACTCGGCCGAAGCCTATCTGGACGCTCTGCCGGCCGCCGGGATCGGCGAGATCCATCTGGCCGGCCATGGGCCGGACGAGGGCGGCTCGGGTCTGCTGATCGACACCCACGGCGCGCCGGTGGCCGAGGCGGTCTGGGGCCTCTATCGCCGCCTGATCGCCCGCATCGGCCCGCGACCGACCCTGATCGAGCGCGATGACGACATCCCCGCCTTCGCCGTGCTGATGGCCGAGCGCGAGCGGGCCCAGGCCGTGTTGCAGGCGCGGGAGCCGGCCCATGTCTGAGCTGCTGGATTTCCAGGACGCCTTCGTCTCCGCCCTCGGCGGATCGCCTCTGGCCCTGTCGGCATGGCTGGCGTCGCCCGAGGCGGGGGAGGCCGGACTGTCGGTCTATCGCAACACCGTCGCCAAGGGGTGCGTCGACGCCCTGGCCGCCAATTTCCCGACCGTGCTGTCGATGGTCGGCGAGGACTGGTTCCGCGCCGCCGCCGCCCTGTTCGCCCGCGAGGCGCCGCCGACCCATGCGGCCCTGCTGGACTATGGTCAGGACTTTCCATCCTGGCTGGAGCGCTTCCCGCCGGCCGGCGACCTGCCCTACCTGGCCGGGATCGCCCATCTGGACCGACTGTGGACCGAGGCGCTGTTCGCCGCGGAGGCCCCGCCCCTGCCGGGTGACGCCTTCGCCGCCCTGGCGCCGGACGTCCTGGCCCAAGCCAGGGTCTCGCTGCATCCGTCGGTGCGCTTCGCCGCCTTTGACGCTGGCCTGCCCAGCCTGTGGGTCGCCGCGCGCGCGGGCGCTGAAGACCTGGAGCTTGGCGACACGCCCGAGGGTCTGCTGCTGGCCCGACCGGGGGCCGCCGTGACCCGGCGCGTGGTCAGCCCCGCCGACATCGCCTTTCTCGCCGCCTGCCGCGCCGGCCTCTCACTCGCCCAGGCCGTCGGCCGCGCGGCCGAGGTCCAGCCGGAGGCCGACGTTCAGACCCTGTTCGCCGCCCTGATCGCCGACGGCGTGTTCGGCGCCCTCAATCCCGGAAGCCCCTGATGACCACCGCGCTTCTCAAACCCTTCAACCGCTTCGCCGAGATCACCGGCAAGGTTCTGCCCGACGACATCCTGACCCTGGTGGCCCGCCTGGGCGTGGCCGGCGTATTCTTCCTGTCAGGGCGCACCAAGGTGGACGGGATCCTGCACATCACCGACAGCACCTACGCGCTGTTCGCGGATGAATACGCCCTGCCGCTGATCCCGTCGGACATCGCCGCCCACCTAGCGACCTACAGCGAGCACCTGTTCTCGATCCTGCTGGTCCTGGGCCTGTTCACGCGGCTGTCGGCCCTGGCGTTCCTGGGCATGACGGCGGTGATCGAGATCTTTGTCTATCCGGACGCCTGGAGCACCCATCTGTCGTGGGCGGCCCTGTTGCTGCTGATCATCGCCAAGGGCGGCGGCCGCTTCAGCCTGGATCGAGCGATCGGCCTTCGATAAGCCGCCCTGGATACCGTGCGACAATGCGCCTCAGGCGATAGGGCCTAGAATAATTTCTCGTTAAGCTTGTCTTATATCTCGACGCCGATCCTTGGCTATCAATGTTCAGCGAACCGAGGGCGACATGGCGGATACGGCGCTTCGTTCTGATCTCTCGTTCAACTTCGGCGAAGCCAACGTCATGATCGTCGACGAAAACGTCGGTTTCATGGACGTGATGACCCAGATCCTCTCGGGGTTTGGGTTCCGCAAATTCCATCGCTGCCAGAGCCTGGGGGATAGCCTGACCGTCAGCCAGGACGTGGAGCCTGACCTGATCCTGGTCGATCCCTTCCCCCGTCCCGAGGAGGGCATGACCTTCATCAAGGGCTTGCGGGCCCGACAGCCGGCCGAAGCGCCCCCGCTGGTGGTGATCGTCATGACGGGCCATACACCCCGCGACCTGATCGAAAAGGCGCGCAAGGTCGGCGCCGACTATGTGGTGGCAAAGCCCTTTTCGCCCTCGACCCTGCTGGACCGCATCCTGTGGAGCGCCGCCTCGCCCGCCGATCGCCTGCGCGACGATGACGACGTCAAGGCGCCGCGTCCCGGGATTGACCCCATCCTCCAGGCCAGCAGGGCTCTGCTGCAATGAGCGCCCCAAGCCGCCTGAGCCGGTTCATGGATCTGCCCGGCGGGATAGACGCCGGCCAGGCCCTGGCGGCGGCGGATGAGAACCTGAACAGCCACCGCGACGCCGCTATGGGCCTGATCGACAGGGCGATTGGCGACCTGTCAGAGAGCGACAAGGGTCAGGCCTCGACCGAGGCCGTGACCCGGCTGGCCGACAGCGTCGCCAGCCTGGCGGGGATGTTCGATCTGCCGGCCCTGAGCCATGCCGCCAAGCGGCTGAGCGACACGATCCGGGCGCTGGCGGATCGCCAGACCTGGGACCAGCAGACGGTGGCCGTCCATGTCGCGGCCCTGCGCGTGCTGCGCAACCAGACCGACGCGGCCGTCGCCAGCAAGATCCTGCGAGGCCTGGACCAGTTGGCCGCGCACGCCGCGCGGGAAAAGGTCTGAATCGGCGAGCGGCCTTCAGTGCACCGTGGGTCGCGACGCGCCGCCCCGCCGCCACAGCTGGGCCGTCAGGGCGTTGGCCACACCCAACCAGCCCAGATCGGGCGCCGTGCCGCCGCCGACCTTGCGCGCCTCGATCGCATAGGCCGTGGAGGCGGCCAGCGAGGCGGTCGCCGCCGTCGCCTGACCGCCAAGCCGCTTGGCGCCCAGGCCCAGCCACAAGGCGTTGAATCCCTGGGTCAGGCTCCACAGGGTCAGGGCCCGGGTGCGGGCCGGGCTGGCCGGCGCGTTCCAGGTGCGAAGACCCGAGAGCGTCATGGCGATGAACAGGGGCGGCAGGATCAGGCTGGTCAGCGGCTTGGGCTGATGGGCGACGGGCTCGTGCATCTCGGCGAACTCGACGGCGTACATCGCGTCATCCAGCACCGCTTCGTGACGCCGGCCCATGGCCATGGCCGCCAGAATCGCCCCGCCCGCCAGCAGCGCTCCCAACGCGATCTGGGCGGCGGGATGGGTTTCGGAATGAGTCTCGACCTCGAAAGCCTCGCGTCCAGCGCGGGCCTGGGTCCGGTGCTGTTTGCCATTCAGGATATTCATGACCGGACTCCTCGCTAACGTGGCTGTCTAACCGTTCGCGACAGGCTTGGTTCCTCGCGCGGCGCCGACCTGCACATGATGGGTTCGATCACGCCGAAGCGCCAGCGCCGCCTGCCGAAATTCAACCAGGCGCACAGGCGGAGAAGCGACACGGAGGGCCGCCGGCCTTGATGCGCGGGCCGGTTTGATCAGCGATTGCGCGGCGTTCGCCGCACGCCGTCGATCAGCCGCTCCATGGCCTCAAGGTTGAGAAGTCCCGCCTGCCGAATCTCGTCGCGCCGCAGAATCTCGGAGGTCACGATCACGCCGCCCGACTCGGTGCGCAGCGCATAGCCCGTGCTAGCCAGCTTCACCACGTGGCGGCGCGTGGTCTCCACCGGGATTCCCAGGGAACGGGCCAGGGCGGAAACCGTGACGGGGCGGCGCAGTTCGTCGGGAAAGAACTCGCCGGAGAGCATGTCGATATAGTCGTCATGCTCGCGCAGGTGCTCGGTGCCGGCCTGGGCGGCGGCGATAAAAACCAGCGCCAGATCCATATCGCCAAACAGATCGGTGAAAATTCGAATCAACCTCAGGGCGTAGTCGGCGCCCAGGCTGAGATGGCGCCGGGTCACGAAAGGCGTCTTACTGCGTTTCATTATCAATCAAGCGCTTGTTTTCATTAGCATTACTCACACCAAACCTTCTCACTATGAGCAGGTTGAACGCATTTTTAAACCCTTGTTCACGGGGCGGGCCGCATTTCGCTCCTTACAGAACACGGGATGGAGTAAAAATGCGACTGCGCTTGGCTGGAGCCATGAATTTGTTTGGCGCCGCGTTGGCCGGCGGCCTGGTGGTGCTGGCGGCCGTTTCCTGGCTGGCGATCGAGACCGTGCGGGTGGGCGGCCCGCTTTACGAGAAGATCGTGGCGGGCAAGGATTTGACCGCCGACATCCTGCCCCCACCGCTTTATGTTGTTGAAGGCTATCTCGACGCCAAGCTGGCCTACGCCGCGGGCGCGTCCGCGGATCTGCGCCATGCGGCTCAGTCGCTGGCCAAGCACCGCGCGGAATATGATGCGCGCCTGTCGTACTGGCGTGCGATCGATTTTGACCCGGCGGTCAAGTCCGTGCTGATGGGCCAGTCCAATGACCAGGCCCAGATCGTCTGGTCCTCGGCCGACGCCATGGTCAAGGCGATGGCCAGCGGCGACATGGCGACCGCGACCGCCGAAGAGGCTCGGCTGACCCAGGCCTTCGAGGCCCATCGCGACTTCGTCGAGCAGATCGTTCCCCTGATCGCCGCCGATAACGCCAGGGTCGAGGCCGAATCCAACGCCAAGCAGGTCCAGCAATTGGGCCTGATGGGCGCGCTCTGCCTTTTGATGGGCGCGATCATCGGCGGCGGCGTCTGGGCGATGCGCCGGGGCGTGGTCCGCCCTGTGGAAGCCATCACCCGCTACATGGGCGAGCTGGCGGAAGGCGACTATGAACGCACGGTGCCCTTCGCCGGTCGTCACGACGAGCTTGGCGACATGGCCAAGTCCGTGGCGGTGTTCCGCGAGGGCGTTCTGGAGCGCCGGGCGCTGCGTCAGGAACAGGATGACGACCGCCTTCGCGCCGAGTCAGAGCGCCAGTCGAGCGAAGAGGCGCGGCTGACCGCCGAGCAGAGGCGCGACAGCGCAATGCGAAGCCTGGCCAAGGGCCTGGATCATCTGTCGGCCGGCGACGTCGCCTACCGGCTCGAAACGGCCTTCGCCCCGGAATACGAGCGCCTGCGCGGCGACTTCAACGCGGCCGCCGAGAAGCTGACCCAGACCCTGAGCCAGATCAGCCAGTCCTCGGGCGGCGTGGGCTCCGGCGCGGCCGAGATCGCCCAGGCGGCCGACGACCTGTCGCACCGCACTGAACAGCAGGCCGCCAGCCTGGAAGAAACCGCCGCGGCCCTGGACCAGATCACCTCGACCGTGCGGCTGACCGCCGACGGCGCCCGCAAGGCCAACGAGATCGTCGCCGACACCCGCCGCCAGGCCCAGGCCACCGAGACCGCCGTCGGCGCCGCCGTGCGCGCCGTGGGCGAGATCGAGACCTCGTCCAGCCAGATCGGCCAGATCATCGGCGTGATCGACGAGATCGCCTTCCAGACCAATCTTCTGGCGCTCAACGCGGGCGTAGAGGCCGCCCGCGCGGGCGAGGCCGGTCGCGGCTTCGCGGTCGTCGCCCAGGAAGTGCGGGCCCTGGCCCAGCGCTCGGCCGAAGCGGCCAAGGAGATCAAGGTTCTGATCAGCACGGCCTCGACCAAGGTCAGCGAAGGCGTGGGCCTGGTGGGCCAGACCGGCACGGCCCTGGGCACGATCCTGGAGCGCGTCGGCCAGATCGCCGCCCTGGTGTCGGAGATCTCGGCGTCTTCCCAGGAACAGTCGACGGGCCTGAACGAGGTCAATACCGCCATCAACCAGATGGACCAGATGACCCAGCAAAACGCCGCCATGGTCGAGCAGACCACGGCGGCGGCGCATTCCCTGCGAAACGAGTCGGCGCGGCTGGCCCAGTTGGTCGGTCAGTTCAACCTGACCCAGGGCGCGAGACCCGCCGTGGCCGCCTGAGACTTCAGCCGGCCGGCAGCTCGCCCATGGCGCTCTGCAGGTAGTTCTGTTCGCCCAGCGACTTGACCAGACCGATCTGCATTTCGAGGAAGTCGATGTGCTCCTCGGTGTCGCTGAGGATCTCGCGCAGCAGCTCGCGGCTGACGAAGTCGCGGGCCTGCTCACACTGGATGATGCCGGGGATCAAGGTCTCGCGGCCGCCGACCTCGACGGCCAGGTCGCTGCCCAGGCACTCGGGCACGGTCTCGCCGATCTTCAGCTTGTGCAGGTCCTGCAGGTTGGGCAGGCCTTCCAGGAACAGGATCCGGTTGATCAGCTTGTCGGCGTGCTTCATCTCGCCGATCGACTCGTCATAGGTGATCTTGCCCAGGCGCTTGAAGCCCCAGTTGTCGTACATCCGCGCGTGCAGGAAATACTGGTTCACGGCGGTCAGCTCGTTGGTGAGCACCGCGTTCAGCAGGCGGATGATGCCAGGATCGCCCTTCATGGCGCGCCTCCCTTGATTTGAGTCGGCGTGACCGTGCGGCAAGCGGCGACGGGCTTCAACCGCAATGTCCGCGAGCGTCTCCCGCCTTCACGAAAACGCGTCGGTCCCTATTCCGCCGCGTAGGCCAGGGCCAGGCGGCTCTCGTCGATCATCTGGCGCATCTCGCACACACACTTGGCGCACTGGGCCTGGCAGCCCTGGTGGCGAAAGATCTCGGCCGGACGGCTGGCGCCCGCCTCGATGGCGGCGCGGACTTGGCGCTCGCGGATGCCGTTACAGTTGCAGACGTACACGGAAGCAACGCCCTATCGAATGAGTGTCATTCTCATGTAGCGAAGGCCGAGGCCTTTTGCAACTGACTCTCACTATGGTTGGCGACGGCCTGAGGTCGCGGCTTGGGCGCGGGCGCGAATTGGCGTAATTCCCCCATCATGACTCTCGATTGCCGCCTCTATCTGATCACCCCGCCGGCCCTGACCGACCTGACCGCCTTTGGCCTAGAGCTGACCAAGGCCCTGGAGGGCGGCGACGTCGCCGCGCTGCAGATCCGCCTGAAGGATGTCTCGGACGCCGCCATCGCCGAGGCCGTGGCGGCGCTCGCGCCGATCGCCCGGGCCCGCGACGTGGCCGTGATCCTCAATGACCGCCCGGACCTCGCCGCCAGCCTCGACTGCGACGGCGTGCATGTGGGCCAGGGCGACACCCCCTACTCGGCCGCGCGCAAGCTGATGGGCAAGGACCGGATGGTCGGGGTCACCTGTCATGACAGCCGCCACCTGGCCATGGAGGCCGCCGAGGCCGGGGCCGACTATGTGGCCTTCGGGGCCTTCTTCCCGACCACGACGAAAGACGCCCCGACCACCGCCGATCCCGAGATCCTGTCCATCTGGCAGGAGGTCATGGAGACCCCCTCGGTCGCCATCGGCGGCATCACCGCCGACAACGCCGCCGGCCTGGCCACGGCGGGCGCCGATTTCCTGGCCGTCTCGGCCGGGGTGTGGGCCTATCCGCAAGGTCCGGCCGCCGCGGTCGCCGCGCTCAACGCCGCGATCGCCCAGGGCCTGGCCGCCCGCCCTTAAGATAACGCCGGTATTGCGACACCGATCCGACAGGCATAGCCTCTCCGTAACGATAAGTTACGGGGGAGAGACGCGATGAATAGTCGGCTCGTACTGTGTTTGCTTAGCGTAGCGGCCGCGTCCGTGGCGACCTTGGCCCAGGCCGAGAACTGGAAGCCTTCGCCCGGCGAGACCAAGACCTATTACGACGAAGACTTCATGCGGGTGGACAGCAAGTCCGGCATGGTTCTGGTTCGCATCGCCGACGGCAAGCCCAGCGGGCCCTACAAGACGTGGCCCGCCAGCAAGGGTCCGATCATGCTGTTCGCGCTGGACTGCCCGGCCAACAAGTGGATCGACCTGGGCATGGACTTCACGGGCGACAAGACCATCGGCAAGGGCTGGCGCAGCGAAGAAAAGATTGAGGATATCAGCGGCGCCGTCGGCGGCGCCGGCAAGCTGGCCTGCGAGACCAAGGACAGCCTGCCCAAGGTCGATCTGCCCTGACGATCCTCCCCTCCGGGTAGGTGGCCCGGAGGGACGGAGGGGGCGGCGGCGCACAGGCCGCCTGCCCCTCCCTTTCGCTCGGCGATAGCGCCCCCGGAGGGGGGGAACATCTTGTCGCGCCGCCTGATCTTGCTTTCAGGGCCCTCCAAGACTAGGTTCCGCGCCCGATCTTTCTGACCGCCGCTCGCATATCTCCCGCCGTCTACTCCAGACGCTGCGCAGGGAGACCTATGAGGAAAACCCGCTTTGGCCACGCCTTCCGCCCTCCTGAACGTGATGATCGACGCTGCTCGTAAAGCGGCGCGTGGCTTGGCTCGCGACTTCGGCGAAGTCACCGAACTGCAGGTTTCCAAAAAGGGCGCTGCCGATTTCGTCACCAACGCCGACCTCAAGGCCGAGCAGACGATCTTCGAGATCCTGGAAAAGGCCCGCCCCGGCTACGGCTTCCTGGGTGAAGAGCGCGGCCTGATCGAGGGCACCGACAAGACCCACACCTGGATTGTCGACCCGCTGGACGGCACCACCAACTTCATGCACGCCATCCCGCACTTCGCGGTCAATATCGCCCTCCAGCGCGAGGGCGAAGTGGTGGCCGGCGTCACCTACAACCCCATCACCAACGACCTGTTCTGGGTCGAAAAGGGCAAGGGCGCCTTCCTGGGCGCCGAGAAGCGTCTGCGCGTCGCCGCCCGCCGCACGCTCGATGAGAGCGTACTGGCCACCGGCATTCCGTTCATGGGCAAGCCCGGCCACGGCCAGTTCCTGAAGGAACTGCACCAGATCAGCCAGAAGGTCGCCGGCGTCCGCCGCTTCGGCGCCGCCTCGCTGGACCTGGCCTGGGTCGCGGCCGGCCGCTTCGACGGCTACTGGGAGCGCAACCTGGGCGCCTGGGACGTCTCGGCCGGGGTGCTGATGGTCACCGAGGCCGGCGGCAAGGTCTCGACCATCGAGGACCACGGCAACCCGGTCGAAGGCGCCTCGATCCTGGCCGCCAACCAGGACCTGCACCCTCTGATCCTGGAAAAGCTGCTGCTGGCTTAAGGGCCGCCCCTCAAGAGTCGCAACGGCTCAAAATATTTGTCATCCCGGACAGCCTCTGCGAGGCTTCCGGGATGACAAGAGTAGGGACCTTCTTTGAATTTGGTCCCGAGGTCCTAGACGTCCGCCCGACGCTCGATCCGCAGGATATCCCCCGGCTCACAGTCCAGATATTCGCAGATCTTCTCCAGCGTCTCGAACCGCACGCCCTTTACCTTGCCCTGCTTGAGCAGGGAGAGATTGGCCTCGGTGATGCCGATGTAGGCCGCGAGGTCCTTAGACTTCGCGCCACGCTCGGCCATCATCACGCTCAGCTTGACCAGGATCGGCATCAGATGATCTGGGCGTGATCGTCAGCGATGGTCGAGGCCTTGACCATGATCCCTGCGATGATCGTCAGCGTCACCGCGAAGATTCCGACCAGGACGCTATTGAAGCCGCCGGAAAACCGGACGTCGAAGCCGCTGAACGCCGTGTAGGACGTCGCGGTCGCCGAACCATGCAGCATCCAATGCGTGAAGCTCGCCACAGACCGCCCGATCACCCCGGAGAACGGCGTGGCCACGACGAACAGAACGCCACCCACCGCGAAATGCTTCAGGAAGCCAACAGTTCTCTTGGCGAGAAAGCGTCCCTTGGCGATCTCGAAAAAGCAGAGACAGGCGAAAGAGAGGCCGTAGATCAGCGCCCAGATCGGAGCCAAGGCTGCGAACGATCCCAACGTCGTTGGCCTGGCGTCATAGGACAGGGACCGCATCCAGCCTGGACAGAATCCGCCCGGGAAATCAGGGCAGGTTCTCTTGCTGAAGCCACTGAACAGGCTGGGCCAGGCCGCATCGCCGGCGCCGTCGCGCAGGGTGGAAACAAGCACCACCACCGCAACGAAGGTCAGAACCAGAACGGCAAGGGCGCTGAACACGGCCATGGCCCCGCCCAGCCCCTGAAGGCCGCGCGAGCGAAGGATCGAACGTCCGAAATTCAATGTGGTCATTACAGCCTCCATCAATGTCGAAAATTATCGTGAAACAATATTTTCTTATTGTCAAACTGCCGTAGATTTCAACCCGGCCGAAGGCGCCTCGATCCTCGCCGCCAACCAGGACCTGCACCCTCTGATCCTGGAAAAGCTGCTGCTGGCGTGACAAATAGCCGTCATCCCGCGCTTTATGCGCGGGACCCATGGTTCAGCTTCCACGTGCGAACTGGGTTCGGCTCCGCGCTTGCGGCGGAAAAATGGGTCCCGCGCATAAAGCGCGGGATGACGGCCTTGATGATCGAGATAACGAGTTCTCGCCAAACCGTCACATCCGGGCGCTAAATCCCCGCCCATGACCCTGCTGACCCGTCGCGCCATGACCACCGCCGCTCTTGCTGGCACCTTCCTGCCCGGGCTCGCCCGCGCCCAGGGCAAGAAACCCATCGTCATCGCCCATCGCGGCTGCAGCGGCGAGCGGCCCGAGCACACGGCCCTGGCCTATGAGCGGGCCATCGAGCAGGGCTGCGACTTCATCGAGCCCGACCTGGTCGTCACCAAGGACGGCCATCTGGTGGTGCGCCATGAGAACGAGATCGGCGGCACGACCAATGTCGCCAGCCATCCCGAGTTCGCCGCCCGCAAGACCACCAAGGTCATCGACGGCCAGAGCCTGACAGGCTGGTTCACCGAGGACTTCACCCTCGCCGAGATCAAGACCCTGCGGGCCCGCGAGCGGCTGCCGCAGCTTCGGCCCATCAGCGCCGCGTTCGACGGCCAGGTTCAGGTGCTGACCTTCGACGAGGTGGTCGCCATCGCCCGCGCCGGGACCCAGCGGACCGGCCGCACGATCGGCGTCTATCCCGAGATGAAGCACCCAAGCTATTTCGCCTCGATCGGCCTGCCGGTCGAAGAGCGGATGCTGGCCGCGCTGAAGCGCAACGATCTCGACAGCGCCACCGCGCCGGTCTTCGTGCAGTGCTTCGAGGTCACGCCGCTGAAGACCCTGCGCCTGAAGACCCGCGCCCGGCTGGTGCTGCTGGTCTCCAGCGAGGGCGGCCCCCCCGACCTGCCGGGCGTGAAATATGCCGACCTCGTCACCGCCGAGGGGCTCAAGGCCGTGGCCGCCTATGCCGATGGCCTGGGCCCGGAAAAGACCATGGTGATCCCGCAGGACGCCGACAAGCTTCTCCCGGCCACGTCTCTGGTCAGGGACGCCCACGCGGCCGGCCTGCAGGTGCACCCGTGGACGGTGCGGGCCGAGAACTATTTCCTGCCGACGTCCCTGCGCCGGGGCGACGCGACCGCCGCCGACTATCTGGCCCAGCACGGCGACGTGACGCCGATGCTCAAGGCGCTGTACGCCGCCGGCGTCGACGGCGTGTTCAGCGACTTCCCCGGCCTGGCGGTTGCCGCCCGCGGCTGACTTGGCCTCTTGCGGCTGAGCGTTTCGATGTGAAGAGTGCGCGCCTCAAATCGATCCGAGGCGCTCCATGATCACCCGTCTGGCCGGCCTGGCCGTCGCTCTGCTGCTGGGCGCCGCCGCGCCCGCCCTCGCCGCTTCGCCGTCCAGCCAGCAGCTGGACATGATCGCCCGCGACTTCGTGCGCCTGACGCTGGAGGCCGGCGAGCGCGAGCCGGGCTATGTGGACGCCTATTACGGCCCCCAGGAGTGGGCTGAAACCGCCAAGCTGGCCCCGCGCCCGGTGTCGGTGCTGCGCAAGGAGGCTGACCGGCTGGCCCGGCTGCTGGCCGCCAATCCCGACAAGGGCCTGACCCCCGACGAGCGCCGCCGCAAGGCCTTCCTGAAGGGCCAGGTGCGCGCCGCCCAGACCCGTCTGGCCATGCTGGCCGGCGACACGTTCAGCTTCCAGGACGAGGCCCAGGGCCTGTTTGGCGTGCGCCCCCCGCTCAAGCCGCTGAAGACCTATGACCCGATCCTGGCCCGCATCGACCGTCTGGTCCCCGGCAAGGGCGACCTGGCCGCCCGCGTCGACGCCTTCCAGAGCCGCTACGTGATCCCCACCGACAGGCTGGACGCGGTGATGAAGGCCGGCATAGCGGCCTGCAAGGCGAAGACGGAGGCCCACATCGCCCTGCCGAAGGACGAGCGCTTCGACCTGGCCTTCGTCACCCACAAGCCGTGGAGCGGCTACAACTGGTACAAGGGCGGCGCCCACAGCCTGATCGAGATCAACACCGACCTGCCGATCTATATCAGCCGCGCCCTCGATCTGGGCTGCCATGAAGGCTATCCGGGCCACCACGTGCTGAACGCCCAGCTGGAAGACAAGCTGACCAAGGGCAAGGGCTGGGTGGAATACAGCATCTATCCGCTGTTCTCGCCCCAGTCGCTGATCGCCGAGGGCTCGGCCAATTTCGGCATCAGCCTGGCCTTCCCGGGCGCCGAGAAGGTCAAGTTCGAGCGCGAGCACCTCTATCCGCTCGCGGGCCTGGATCCGGCCACGGCCGACGCCTACGACGCCCTGATGACCGCCAAGGCCGCTCTCGCCAGTTCCGAAAACACCATCGCCGACGCCTATCTGTCGGGCCGGATGACCAAGCCGCAAGCGGTCGCGGCGCTGGCGAAATACGGTCTCAGCTCCGTCGCGCGCGCCGAGAAGCGCCTCAGCTTCATCGACACCTACCGGAGCTACATCATCAACTACAACCTCGGCCAGGACATGGTGCGGGCGCATGTGGACCGCGCCGGCAAGGGCGAGGACGCCCGCTGGAAGGCGATGGAAGCGGTGATCAGCGAGCCGACGACGCCGGCGGATCTGATTAAGTAGCCTCGTTCTTCGCCAGCCAGGCGCCGCCGCGATAGCCGGCGACGTACAGGCAAAGGGCGATGGCGGTGAAGCCGGCCCCGACCACCGAGAACCACAGGGGCAACCCCGTCGCCGCGGGGCTGGCCTCACCCAGCGCACGGACATTGCCAAACAGGCTCCAGGCAGCCAGCGCCATCAGGATCAGCGACAGCAACCGGCCGTTCCTGACCCACTGGAACAGACCCAGGGCGATGAACACCACCGCATAGATCACGCCAGAGGTCGCGACAGCCTTCACCGTGCCGGGACCGATCATCGACAGGGCCAGTTGCGCGGTGTGAGGATCCATCTGGCGGGTGTCGACCGCCGCCCGCGCGCGGGCCACGAAGCCGTCGACGTCGGTCATCACGATGAAGACGTGCAGCAGGCTGTAGGCCGCCACTAGGAACGAACCCACTGCCCCGGTCTGGGCCGCGGTCTCCGCCTCTTCCTGGCTCAGGATGGGTCGGAAGGGGTTCAATACCGGCAGGGCGTCGGCCATGGGATCCTCGGGCGGCGAATGGCCTTTCGCCATCGCGCTCAACCCTAGGATAGGAGCCTAAACCATTCGTTTCAGCCCGCCGGACAGGGGCGAGGACTGGATCGTCTAAGCCGCCTCCACCCCGAACTGCAGCTTGGCCAGGCGCGAATAGAGCCCGCCCCGCGCCGAGAGTTCGGTGTGGGTGCCCTGCTCGACAACCCGGCCGTCTTCCATGACCACGATGCGGTCGGCCTTCAGCACGGTGGCCAGGCGATGGGCGATGACCAGGGTAGTGCGATCGCTCATGGCCGCGTGCAGGGCCTGCTGGACCAGGCGCTCGTTCTCGGCGTCCAGGGCGCTGGTGGCTTCGTCGAGCAGCAGGATCGGCGCCTGGCGGACCAGGGCGCGGGCGATGGCCAAACGCTGGCGCTGGCCTCCCGACAGCGTCTTGGCGCGCTCGCCAACCGGGGTGTCGAAGCCCTGCGGCAGGGCCTCGAGGAAGCCGGTGGCCTGGGCCGCCTCGGCGGCGTCGCGGATCTCCTGCTCGGTGGCGCTCTCGCGGCCAAAGCGGATGTTGTCGAGGGCGGAACCCGAGAACAGCGGCGAATCCTGGGCCACCAGGGCCATGCGCTCGCGCACCTCCACGGGGTCGGCGTCGCGCAGATCCACGCCGTCGAGGCGGATGACGCCCTCCTGTGGGTCGTAGAAGCGCAGGAGCAGGCGCAGGACAGTGCTCTTGCCCGCGCCCGAGGGTCCGACCAGGGCGACGGTCTCACCGGGCCTGACGGTCAAATCAAAGCCGTTCAGCGCCGGCAGGTCGGGACGGCCCGGATAGGCGAAGGTCACATTGTCGAAGGCGATGGCGCCGGTAGCGGGCTTGGGCAGCGCGGAAGGCTTCTCGGGCGCCGCGATGCCGGGCCGGGCGCCCAGCAGTTCGGAGATGCGCTCCATGGCCCCGGCGGCCTTCTGGACGTCGCCCCAGACCTCGCCCAGCGCGCCGATCGAGCCGGCGGCCATGATGGCCAGGAAGGCGAACTGCACCAGGGTGCCGGCGGTCATCTGGCCCGACAACACCAGGTGCGCGCCGTTCCACAGCAGCAGGGTGATGCCGCCGAAGGCCAGCACGATGACCACCGCCGTCATCGCCGCGCGGGCGGTGATGCGCTTGACCGAAGCCTTGTAGGCCGTCTCGACCGACAGGTCGAAGCGGGCCGCCGAGGCCTTCTCGCGTCCGAAGGCCTGGACGGTGTCCAGGGCGTCGAGGCTCTCGCCGGCATAGCCGACGGCGTCGGCGAAGCGGTCCTGGGCGGTGACCGACAGCTTGCGCACCCGACGGCCGATGATGAACATCGGAGCCAGGACGATGGGCACCATCAGCACGATGAAGCCGGCCAGGCGCGGACTGACCACCGTCATGTAGCCCAGGCCGCCCAGCAGGCTCAGAATGTTGCGCAGGGCGATCGAGGCCGACGAGCCGACCAGTTGCTCGATGATGGTCACGTCGGTGGTCAGCCGCGACAAAACCTCGCCGGTGCGGGTTTTCAGGAAATAGGACGGATCCAGCGTCAGGGTGTGGCCGTAAAGCTTCTGGCGCAGGTCGGCCACGACCCGCTCGCCCAGCCGGGTGACGAAGAAAAAGCGCAGCGCGGTGGCGATGGCCAACACCAGGGCCACGGCCCCAAGGCCGATGAAGGCGCTGTTGATCGCCGCCTCGTGCCCCTTGTCGAATCCCTTGTCCACAACGCCGCGCACGGCCGCGGTCAGGCCCAGGGTGGCGCCGACCGAGAACAGCAGGAAGAAGCCGGCGGCCAGGGCGTCGGCCACATGGGCGCGCACGAACGGCAGCAGATGAGCCAGGGGACGGATGTCCTTGCGGCGGGGCCTGCGGTTGGCCGCTTCGGCCATGCCCTGGACCAATTCAGCGCCGGCGCCGGGGCGCCCGTCGACTGAATTGTCCCCGCCGTTTACGTCGGTCATCAACTGTCCCTTGCCAAATTCGCGCTGGTTCTTTATAGCCGCGCCTCTTCGAGGGCCACCCGTAAGGGAGTCCGCTCACAAACTTTCACGCCGCCTCAAGTCGGTTGGATCGCCCGATGAAACAAGACATTCACCCCGACTATCACTTCATCACCGTCACCATGACCGATGGTACGAGCTATCCGACCCGTTCGACCTACGGGAAAGAAGGCGCGGTGCTGGCGCTCGACATCGACCCGCGCGTTCACCCCGCATGGACCGGCGGCAACGCCCACATGCTGGACCGCGGCGGCCGCGTCTCGCGCTTCAACGCCAAGTTCGCTGGCTTCACCAAGAAGTAGGCACTCTCGCCGCAAGGGCGACGAAAAGCCGGCTCCGCGTTCGCGGGCCGGCTTTTTCTGTTCGTGGTTGCTTCTGGTGCAAAAAAGCCCGCCATCTCGCTTGAGATGGCGGGCTTTTTGTTGACGCTGGCCGCGGGGCTTACCCCCCAAACGCCGCCGTAAGACGGTCGAAGTGAGCCTGAACAGGGCGGGGCGCCTCCTCGAGCGCGATCTCGACATACATGCGCTTGTCCAGGTGGCGGACGCGCTCGTACAGGCGCTCGGAGCGTTGCAGCAGATTGACCAGACCGTAGGGCAGTTCCTCGACCGCGGCGCCGACGACGGCGGTTTCCTCGGCCAGGCGGTAGCTTTCGGCGCAGGCGGCCTCGGCGGCCATCTCGCCTTCCTTGACGGCGCGCTGCACCAGCAACCACGAGGCCACCTGCATCAGACGGGTGGTCAGGCGCATGCTTTCGGTGGCGTAGGCCAGGGCGGCATTGCGCGACAGGATCTTGCTGTCATGACGACCGGCCCCGTCGAGATAGCCGGCGGTCTCTTCGACCAGCATCATGCCTTCCTCGAACGTCCGGTCGAACAGCTCCGATTTCGCGAAGTCCTGGATGACCCCCGCGCGCCAAGGCGCCGCCGCGGATGCGTTCAAATCGGTCATAGGTACTCAATGCCCCTTCGAAAGGCCGCGAGAACGTCTCGCCCAGCGTCGAGGCTGCAACCCTCGTGCCAACCGATGCCGTCCCGTTTCGCGACCCGCCCCCTTCGAAACCCGACGCGCCCGGCGAAAAAGACGGGCTGGAACAAAGGCGGCACGCCGCCCTTAAACAGTGATTAGGGTAAATGAATTCCTAGTCGAGGCGACCAAACAGCGCATTGGCCGCATCGCGCCCCGCCCGCTTCTTGTCGAGAAAGGCCCGGGTGCGGGCGATCTCGGCCTGCAGGGCCTCGATCCGCTCTTCCAGCTCGGACACCCCATAGACCTCGAGATCCTCGTGAGTGGTCTCGTTCAGCGCGCCGCGATTGAACGCGCGCGGCTCGACGGGCTCTTCGAACATCGGCGGGGTCTCCGTTGGACTTGATGAACGACCTTTTCGATCCTTCATCTGACGCCTACCTAGTGTCCAAGGCAAGCTTGAGGAACCAGACACCATGTCGGACATGATGACCGCGATCGCCGTCCAGGACGGCAAGGGCCCGGCCGACGCCCTGGTTCCCGCCCAGCTTGAGCGTCCCGTTCCGGGGCCCGGCCAGATCCTGATCAAGGTGGCCGCCGCCGGGGTCAACCGACCCGACCTGCTGCAGCGCATGGGCTTCTATCCGCCTCCGCCCGGCGCGCCGGTGACCCTGGGCCTGGAAGTCGCCGGCGAGGTCGCCGCCTTGGGAGAGGGGGCGGCGGCGGGCCGCTGGAAGGTCGGCGACAAGGTCTGCGCCCTGCTCGGCGGCGGCGGCTATGCGCAATACGCCGTCGTCGACGTCCGCCACGCCCTGCCCGTCCCCGACGGCTTCGACATGGTCCACGCCGCCGCCCTGCCCGAGACGGTTTTCACCGTGTACGCGAATGTGTTCGAGCATGGGGCGCTGAAGGCCGGCGAGACCCTGCTGATCCACGGCGCAACGTCCGGAATCGGAACAACGGCGATCGCCATGGCCAAGGCGGCCGGGGCCAAGGTCATCGCCACCGGCCGGGGGGCCGACAAGAAGGCCAAGGCCCTGGAACTGGGCGCCGACATCGCCGTCGACACCAAGACCGAGGACTTCGCCGAGATCGCCAAGGCGGCCGGCGGCGTCGACGTGGTGCTAGACATGGTCGGAGCCACCTATTTCGACAAGAACCTCAACGCCCTGAACGTGGGCGGCCGCATCGTCTATATCGCTGCCCTGGCCGGCCCGGTGCTGGATGTGCCGGTGATGGCGATCATGCAGAAGCGCGCGGTGATCACCGGCTCGACCCTGCGCCCCCGCTCGGCCGACGAGAAGGCCCGCCTGGCCGGCGAGATCGAGCGGGTGGTCTGGCCGTGGATCGCGGCCGGCAAGCTCAAGCCGATCGTCGACGCGACCTTCCCGCTGGAACAGGCCGCCCGCGCTCACGCGCACCTGGAGGCGGGCGAGCATGTGGGGAAGGTGGTGCTGACCGTCTGAGGGCGCGGACCCGAGGTTTCGCCGGCCCCGCGAAGGCTCTAAAGCTTGACCTCATGGAACAGCTGGCGCGAGCCCGTATCGCCTCATGGCAGGGCGGCAGTCTTTGGCTTCTGAACACGGCGCCGGCAGGCGTCGGCCCGGCGCCGCGGACTGACTTCCACGCCCATCACGCGGTCCAGATCGTTGTGAGCCTCGGCGGCCAGTTTCGACTTTGGCTGGCCGATGCCGAGGCCCAGGGCCCCTATGCCGCCGTCGCGCCCGACGCGCCGCACAGGTTCGACGCCCAGGGCGCCTACGCCATCCTGTTCGTGGAGCCGGAAAGTCGGGCGGGTCGCGCCATCGTCAAGGCGACGTTCCGCGACGGCGATCTGCGCGAATTGCCGGCGTCACGGTTCAGGGATCTGGCGCCCCAGTTGGAACGCCTGGGCCACGCGCCCGCGCCCCCGATCGCGGACCTCGCCGTGATCGGCGGACAGATGATCGAGGCGCTCGCGGGCGACGAGCTTCACGCTCCCCTCGATCCGCGCATCGAGGCAGTGGTCGCCTGGGTGGCTCAGGACGCCGACCAGCGGGTCACCCTCGACGCGGCGGCCAGGATCGCGAAGCTGTCGGCGAGCCGTCTGAGCCATCTGTTCGTCGAACAGACCGGGCTCTCCCTGAAGACCTATCTGCTTTGGATCCGCCTGACCCGGGCCGTGATGCTTATGGCCGAGGGCGTCACGCTGACCGCCGCGGCGCACGGCGCCGGATTTTCCGACTCCGCCCATTTCAGCCGAACGTTTCGACGGATGTTCGGCATCGCCCCCGCCAATCTGGCGCTGGTCTAGCTGCTGCGTTCAAGCCGCCCCGCAGCGCGCGCCCTAGACATCAGGCTTCCTCAACCCTCTCGAAGGACAGTCCGATGAACGACCAGACCCAAACCGACACCAGCGCCCCGCCCGCGAACAGCGCTTGCGGCAATCCGACCTGCGGCTGCGGCCCTCAGTGCCAGTGTGGCGACGCCTGCGTGTGCACGCCCACCTCGAACTGCGCTGAATAGACAGGATGAGAGCCGCTCACCGGGCTCCGCCCGCGAGACGCCGGCCCTGTCGGGGGACCGCCGCATGACGGACGCCGTTCAACTGGCGCAACTGTCGTGCGGCGGCTTCTTCCTCGCCGGCCTGGCCACGGGCGTGTGGAAGTACCGCGCGATGATCACCGACGCGGAGGGTCTGGCCCCCGCCTATGTCGATATCTGCCATCGCGCGTCGCTGATGTACGCCTTCGCCTGCCTCGTGCTGGCCGAGTTCGCGCGCCTCAGCGCGTGGCCGCCGGGCGTCAACCTGGCCGCTGTCGCCCTGCCGGTGATCTTCTTCGCCGCGGCCGTCGCGACCTACGCCGTGCACGGGGTCCTGCGCGACACGGACAATCAACTGCGCCGCCCCCATCGCCTTGGCTCCGGCAGGGTCCATGGCGGGGTCATCAGCCTGTTCATCCACGCCCTGATCCTCGGGGAGATCGGCGGCTTCCTGGTGCTGCTGACGGGTTCGGCGGACAAATTGCTGGGGTGAGCGCCGCCTCACCGCCAAGGAGACTCTGATGGAATATCTTGTGGGGGCCCTGCTGGCCCTGGCCGTGGGCGTGTTCGCCACGGTCGTCGGGTTCGATCGCGACAAAGCGTTCTACCCCGTCGTTCTGGCGGTGATCGCCAGTTACTACATGCTGTTCGCGATCATGGGCGGCGCGCGCGACGTCATGGTCGTGGAGGCGGTGATCCTGGGCGGCTTCCTGGCCGTCTCCGTCGCGGGCTTCCGGTCCAGCCTGTGGCTGGTGGTCGCGGCCCTGCTGGGACACGGCGTTCTGGACGTCTTTCACCCCCATCTGATCACCAACCCCGGCGCGCCGGCCTGGTGGCCGATGTTCTGCCTGGCCTTCGACCTTGTGGCCGCCGGCTATCTGGCGGCGCGGCTGCGCAGGACCAGTGTGGCGGCCGTCCGGCCATGAGGATCGCGGCGGCGACCTTGAGCGTGCGGCCCCGCGTCATCCCCCGTTCCCTTTTCAACTGAACCGGATTATAGCGTTCACCAACATCCCGCCCGGCCGAAAGGCCGGGCGCCGTCATTTCTGGAGGACCGCATGTCCGACATCCTGATGCCCAAGGCGACGGCCGTCTGGCTCGTGGACAATACGTCGTTGAGCTTCGAGCAGATCGCCGATTTCTGTAATCTGCACCCGCTGGAAGTGCGCGGCATCGCCGACGGCGAAGTGGCGCGCGACATCCGCGGAGCCGACCCGATCGGCAATGGCCAGCTGACCCGCGAAGAACTCGACAAGGCGCAAGCCAACGACGCCTATCGCATGAAGGCCCAGGTCAGCCGTCACGCCGAGCTGCTGAAGCCGCAGAAGAAGGCCCCGCGCTACACGCCCGTGTCGCGCCGTCAGGATCGCCCGGACGCGATCGCCTGGTTCCTGCGCCACCACCCCGAGGTGACCGACGCCCAGATCTCGAAGATCCTGGGCACCACCAAGTCGACCATCGACCAGGTGCGCCAGCGCACGCACTGGAACGCCGCCAACATCAAGCCGGTCGATCCGGTGACGTTGGGCCTGGTGGGCCAGCTGGAGCTGGACGCCCTGGTCAAGAAGGCCGCCGAAAAGAAGGCCAAGGACGATCTGAAGAAGGGCATCCTTCCGGAAGATCCGACCCTGCGCCCCGCGTCCGAGACCGGTGTCGTCGAGACGCCCGAGGAAGACGAGGAAAAGGAATACCGCGCCTCGCGCGCCGAGCCCAAGGCCGAGGACGTCTTTGGCAAGTCGACCTATGTGGCCGACGACGAGGACGACGACGAAGACTGAGCCTTTCGGGCGATCGAATGAAAAAGGCCCATTCCGAGAAACCGGAATGGGCCTTTTCTAATTCTGCTTCGTCAGTGCAGCTGGGACCTAAGCCCCTCTATCTCTTCCTTCAGCCTGAGCTTTCGCCGCTTGAGCTCCCTAAGTCGGGTCGCATCGCTGGCGGGACGCTTGGTCTCTTCCTGGATCGAGCGATCGAGGTTCTCGTGACGGGACCCAAGTTCGCGGATACGGGATTCGATGGCCATGGCTGTCGGCTCCTTGCTGTTGACCCGATGAGTGAACACCCGGTGCGCCCGGCTGTCAGATCACATATCGTTGCACGCGGCGGCGCTTGACTTGCCGCAGCTTCCTCCCGTGACGGACGAAAATTCACCATGCCGGACCTTTTGAAGACCGCGGATCGACCCAGGCTGATCGTCGGAATCTCTGGCGCTTCGGGCGTCATCTACGGACTGAGGGCCCTGGACGCCTGCCGCGAGCTGGGCGTCGAGAGCCATCTGGTGCTGTCCAAATCGGCCGCCCTGACCCTGTCGCAGGAGACCGATCTTTCCGTCAGCGAGGTCAACGCCAAGGCAGATGTTGTGCATCGCGCCTCGGATGTGGGCGCCGCGATCGCTTCCGGCTCGTTTCGCACCCTGGGCATGATCATCGCCCCCTGCTCGGTGCGGACCATGAGCGAGATCGCCAGCGGCGTAACGTCTTCGCTGCTGACGCGGGCCGCCGACGTGGTACTGAAGGAGCGCAAGACCCTGGCCCTGATGGTGCGCGAAACGCCCCTGCACCTGGGCCACCTGCGCACCCTGACCAAGCTTTCCGAAATGGGGGCGGTGATCGCTCCGCCCCTGCCGGCCTTCTACGCCAAGCCCGCTTCGATCGCCGAAATGGTCGACCAGTCGGTAGGGCGCGTGCTGGACCTGTTCGACTTGGCCTGGAAGCCTGTAAAACGCTGGGGCGAGGACATCGCGCCCATCGCCGGCGCGGGCTCCGAAACGCGCGAGGGTTAACGCCATGAAGCTCTGGGACTGGGCCCTGCAGGTCTATGCGCGACAGGATGTCGCGGACGCCTGCCTGAACCTGCAGGACGCCCACGGTCAGAACGTGCCCTATCTGCTGTGGGCAGCCTGGGCCGCCGGCGAGGGCGTCTCCGCCGATCCCAAGACGGCCGCCCTGCTGATGCGTCGCTGGGACGCCGAGGTCGGCGCGCCGCTGCGGGGCGTGCGACGCGCCCTCAAGCCGGTTCAACCCGATATCGACGACACAGCCCGCGAGGCGCTGCGCGAGGCGCTCAAGAGCGTGGAGCTGCAGGGCGAGCGGGTGCTGCTGGAGAGCCTGGAGGCGCTGTGCGGCCCGGCCGAGGCCCCGCGCGACGTTCTGGACGCCCTCAAGACGGCCGCCCTGGCGTCTGGCGATCCGCCGCGCGACAGCGCCCTGGAACGCCTGGCCCGGGCGCTCGCGTGAATCCCTTTACGGGCTGTCAGCCTTTGCTATCTATCAGCCAAGTCCAAGGCTCTCACGCCGACCGGGGAAACCGTCCATGAGCGATGGCACGTCCATGAACGATGACGATCCGTCGGATGAGTCGGACGTCACCCTCGAACGCCGCCTCGCCGTCCTGCGCGAGGAGCACCAGGATCTGGACGCCGCCGTCCAGGCGCTGGAGGAGCGCCCGCAGCCCGACATGCTGCAGATCGCCCGCCTGAAGAAGAAGAAGCTGGCCCTGAAGGACCAGATCGGCAGGCTGGAAGACCAGCTGATGCCGGATATCATCGCCTAAGGCAGCCGCCCTCCGGCCGCGACCTCGACGGCGGGCCGTTTGCGGATCACGAACTCGATCGCGCATTCGGGCAGCGGCAGCAGCGTCTGATCAAACCGCTGGGCGCCGTGATAGAAGGTGCTGTTGAGGCTCTCGATCCTCTGCGCCTCGCCCGCCGAGCCCAGACTCCGCACCAGATCGACGACGTTCAGCGACCGATCGCTCCACGACTTCGCTTTGAACACGGTGAAGGTCCACTTGTGGTCGTCGTTGAACGTGCTGGGAAAAACACCCTGCTCGTACATGTCCTCGTCGGGCACCGTGACCACCATGTGCCCGCCGGGCTTCAGCACCCGCAGCCAGTTGGCCAGGCTGACCACCGGATCGACAAGATGCTCCAGGCAGTGGCTGGAATGCAGGAAGTCATAGGTTTCGTCCGCAACCGAAGCCAGGAACTGGCCATCGCCCTGGGGCAGGTCCCAGGTGTCGCATCCGGTCATCAGCGGAAAGAACGGCTGAAAGGCCGACAGCGGATCGGGCGCGCCCCCCACATCCAGGCCATGGCCGACGAAATAGTGGCTGGCGAACTTGGGATCGTGCATCCGGCGCACGATCGACTTGGCGCATTCGTGCGTCACGGCTGTCTCCGACCTTTTCTGTAGCGCCTATTGTCTCGCCATGCGTCGGCGATTTGGTCAACGGCGATCCGCCGTTGAAAGATCAAGCCGCCCGGCGGGCCTCCAGGGCGCGGACGCCCCTCAGCAGGCGGGCGGGCGTAATGGGCTTTTCAAGGCGGGCGTCGGCGTGCTCATCGACACCCAGGCGAGCGGGATCGATGGCCGAGGCCAGCAGGGTGGCGGTCAAGCCGCCCCGCCGCTCGCGCACGGCGCGGATCAGCTCGCCGCCGGTCATGCGCGGCATGTAGAAATCCGTAATCACCAGATCGGGGGCAAACGAGTCCAGGCACGCCAGCGCCTCGACGCCGTCGCGGCACATCAGAACCTCGAAGCCCGCCTCGCCAAGCGTGATCTCGTAGATCGTCGCCAGAAGGGGATCGTCCTCCGCGACCAGAATACGCTGCATGCCTTACGCCCCACGCGCCCGGACGGAGTCCAGCCGCTTAAGCTTAATCAAGGGTTAACACGTAGCGCGATGGCGCGCCAAAAGTCTCCGCGCGAAACGTCGCAAGACCCAGGGGTGAGACCCGGCGGATGTGAAACCCTAGGCTTGCCTGCGCTTGCGGACGAACATCGCGGCGTCGGCCTCGGCCAAGGCCTCCTCGGGGTCGGCGCCCGGCGCGATCTCGCGCACGCCCCACGAGATGTGCAGCGGAGCCGACCACTCGCCGAACTCGACCGGCGTGTCGGTGACGGCGGCGGCCAGGCTGGCCGCCTTGGAGAGCGCGGTTTCCTTGTCGGCCTGGGCCAGCAGCACGGCGAACTCGTCGCCGCCCATGCGGCCGACCACGTCGCTTTCGCGGACATTGGCCAGCAGTCGTCGGGCCACGGCCTGCAGCGCCGCGTCGCCGGCCGCATGGCCGAAGCGGTCATTGACGCTCTTGAAGCCGTCCAGGTCGAAGAACACCACGCTGGCCGGCGAGCCGTAGCGCTGGGCGAAGGCGGACACGCGCTTCATCTCGCGCAGGAAGGCGCGGCGATTCAGCACCGGGGTAAGAACGTCCTGGTCGGCCTGGTTTTGGGCCTCGTTCAGACGCAGCTTCAGGATCGAGACCTCGTTTCGCAGGTCGTCGATCTCGGTCATCAGGGTGTTGAGCGCCTCCTGCACCTGGGGCGTCAGGTCGGCCTCGGTCAGCCCCAGAAAGGCGGCGCTGTCCGTCGCGGCGAGCTCACGCGCCGCGACCTGAGCGCCCGCGCGGACCAGCGCCCGCTTGCGAATGGCGGCGAAAGGTTCGGTGCGAGCGCCGGAAATCTTCATGACTGGGGAATCGTTCGTTGCACAGCTTGGCCAATCCTTAACGGGAACGCCGTTTCGCGCAATCGTGGGGCGTTTTAGCCGCAGGGGTTTGTTGTCGCGGAGCGACCGGCGCCCGATTCCGATGCGCGGCGGGCTTTTTGCACTTGCGCTCGCGGGATTGACGCGCATACGGGGCGGCTTTCAGGCCCGCCGCCGCCGAGGGAACCTCGACAAGATGCCAAGCCCGACCACGCCTCACGTCGCCATCATCATGGGCAGCCGCTCCGACTGGCCGACGATGAAGGGCGCCGCCGACGCGCTGACCAGCCTTGGCGTCGCCTATGAAGCCAAGGTGATCTCGGCCCACCGCACCCCAGAGCGCCTGTTCGACTTCGCCAAGGGCGCGCAGGACGCGGGCTTCAAGGTGGTGATCGCCGGGGCCGGCGGCGCGGCCCACCTGCCAGGCATGGCCGCCTCGATGACCAACCTGCCGGTGCTGGGCGTGCCGGTGCAGTCCAAGGCCCTGAGCGGCCTGGATAGCCTGCTGTCCATCGTCCAGATGCCGGGCGGCGTTCCCGTGGCCACCCTCGCCATCGGCGAGGCGGGAGCCAAGAACGCCGGCCTGCTGGCCGCCCAGATCCTGGCCCTGTCGGACCCCGCCCTGGCCCAGCGCCTGGCCGCCTTCCGCCAGGCCCAGACCGACAGCGTCGCCGAAAGCGTCGAGGACTGACCCGCATGACCGACCCCGACATGAGCAAGGGAGCCTTCCCCCTCGTCCCCGGCTCGACCATCGGCATCCTGGGCGGCGGACAGCTGGGTCGCATGCTGGCCCTGGCCGCCGCGCGCCTGGGCTTCGACGTGGTGATCCTGGATCCGGAGGAAAACAGCCCCGCCGGCCGCGTCGCCGGCCGTCAGATCGTGGCGGCCTATGACGACCGCTGGGCGCTCAAGCGTCTGGCCGAGGCCTGCGACGTCGTCACCTACGAGTTCGAGAACGTCCCCGCCGACACCGTCGCTGAACTGTCCGCCCTGGGCGCCGTGGTCGCGCCGGGCGCCAAGGCCCTGGCCGCGGCCCAGGACCGCGTCGTCGAAAAGAGCTTCCTGGCCGAGATCGGCGTGCCCACCGTGGCCTTCGCCGCCGTGCATGACGGCGACAGCCTGGCCGCCGCCGTCACCCGGATCGGCGCGCCGTCCCTGCTGAAAACCCGCCGCGAAGGCTATGACGGCAAGGGCCAGGCCTGGATCCAGCGCGCCACCGACGCCGAGGCCTCGTTCGAGAAGATCGGTCGCCAGGCCGCCATCCTCGAGGCTCCCGCCGATTTCGGGCGCGAGCTGTCGGTGATCGCCGCGCGCGGCCGCGACGGCGAGATCGCCTGCTATCCCCTGTCGGAAAACCACCACGAGGGCGGCGTGCTCAAGCGCACCTCGGCGCCGGCCAAGGTGACGCCCGCCACCCGCGACCAGGCCGAGACCATCGCCATCAAGATCCTGACCGCGCTGGACTATGTGGGCGTGATCGGCGTGGAGCTGTTCGAGCTGGCCGGCGGCAAGCTGCTGGTCAACGAGTTCGCCCCGCGCGTCCACAATACCGGCCACTGGACCCAGGACGGCTGCGAGGTCGACCAGTTCGAACAGCACATCCGCGCCGTCGCCGGCTGGCCCCTGGGTCCCACCCAGCCGATGGCCCATGTCGAAATGACCAACCTTTTGGGCGCCGATGTCGAGGCCTGGAAAAAGCTGGCCGGCGAGCCCGAAACCCGCGTCCACCTCTACGGCAAGGGCGAGGCCCGCCCCGGTCGCAAGATGGGCCATGTGAACCGCTTGCGGCCGCTCAAGGACTAGGTTGGCCGTGACCGACCAGGCGATCATCGGCCTTATCGGCGGCCTGAGCTGGGAAAGCTCGGCCCAGTATTACCGGCTGATCAACGAGGCCGTGCGCGAGCGGCTGGGCGGCGTGGCCTCGGCCCGCACCCTGATGTGGTCGTTCGACTTCGCCGAGATCGAAACCCTGCAGCACGCCGGCCGCTGGCCCGAGCTGTCGCGCCGTCTGGCCGACGCCGCGCGGGCGCTGGAGGCCGGCGGGGCCGACTTCCTGGTGCTCTGCACCAACACCATGCACCGCGAGGCCGACGCCATCGAGGCGGCGGTCCACATCCCCCTGCTCCACATCGCCGATCCCACCGCCCTGGCGATCCAGGCCGCCGGCTTTACGCGCGTGGGTCTGCTGGGCACCGCCTTCACGATGGAGCACGACTTCTATCGCGGCCGGCTGGAGAACCAGCACGGGCTGGAGGTTCTGGTCCCCGACGCCGAAGACCGCGCGGCGGTGCACGACATCATCTATCGCGAACTGGTGGCCGGCCAGGTGCTGGACGCCTCCCGCGAGGTCTATCGCGGCGTGATCGCCCGGCTAGTCGCGCGCGGCGCCCAGGCGGTGATCCTGGGCTGCACCGAGATCATGCTGCTGGTCAGCCAGGACGACAGCCCCGTGCCGGTGTTCGACACCACCACCCTGCACGCCCTGGCGGCGGTCGAGCGGGCCTTGATCTCATAAACTACATATGTAATCTCATTGCCATCCAGGGAGATGGACGATGGTTGAACAGGTTCTGCGCACGGTTTTCGAGAATGCGGCCGCGCCCCAGAGGGCCGTGCTCATCGTGCTGACGATGTCCCTTCCGGCCATCGTGGCGGCCGCCGTCATGGCCTCGCGCGCCGGCGGACAGACCGGCCCCTGCGGGCGTCTGATCTGCGACCTTCGCATTCTGGGCCCCGCCCTCGGCCTGCTGGTCGGGGCGATGAACAGCTTCCACATGGCGCGCACCATCCAGAGCCTGCCGTTCCACCCGACCGCCAGACAACTGGCGCCCGGCATTCTGGAAGTCTCCACCCTGATCGGCCTGGGCGCGGGCGTGGGTCTGCTGGCGGCGGCCGCCCACCTGGCGCTGGGATGGACGCCCGCGCGAACAGACAGCCCTTCGGACGCCCGCTAGCGTCCAGACGCCAGAGAGGCGGAAGGCTTCCCGCGTATTTTCGCTGGTCACGACGCGGCATCACCGCTAACCGCCCCGTATGATCGAACCTCATCTCTCAGGCGGCTATATCCTGGAAGAACTTGTCGTCGGGATGGTCGCCGAAAAGCGCGTCACCGTCACCGAAGAGCGCATCCGGCAGTTCGCCGACGCCTCCGACGACTTCAATCCGGTGCACATGGACGAAGCCTTCGCGTCCCGAACCGCCTATCGCGGCCGGATCGCCCACGGCCTGCTGTCGGCCTCGTTCGGCTCGGCCGTGGTCGGCACCATCCTGCCCGGCGCCGGGGCCATCTATCTTGGCCAGACCCTGGCCTTCCACAAACCGGTGCGCATCGGCGACGTCGTGGTCTCCCGCGTCACCGTCTCGTCGATCGACGAGACCAGCGCCCGCGTCACCCTGCGCTGCGAAGGCTTTGTCGGCGAGGACCTGATCATGGACGGCGAAGCCACCGTCCGCGTCCCCCGTCGCCGCCGGCCGGCCAAGGGCTGAAACGGCCCGAGCGCAGGCCTCTCAAAGGGCGAGGGAAGCCTTTTATCCTTCTCCCTAGCCCGCCGTGATGTTCATCCAGATCGACCGGCTCTGTCCCGGCGCCAGCGTCACCATGCCCGTCTCGCCGGCGCCGAACGGATTGGGTCGGCTGGCGCAGGGCTCGACGCAGTAGAAATCCTCACCCGGCGGCACATAGACGTGCAGCCAGCGGCACTCCGGCGAGGCGGTGATCGTCGTATCGGGCTGGCCCGGAGCCGTCAGCACGGCGCGCTGGCTCCAGCCGGTGTAGCAGTGGTCGATCAGGCCGGGGTAGCCCTCGACGGCCGCGCCGCCCGCCCAGTCCGCCCCCCAGACGCCGACATGGTGGGTGGTGGGCAGCACGCTCTCGTCAATCATCCAGACGCCGTCGACCGGGGCCGTCAGCACCTCGCCCGCACGACGCGGGAAATAGGGGTGCAAGCCGAGGCCGGCGGGCATGGGCGCATCGCCGGCATTGGTTACCGACAGGGTTATCCGCAGGCCCGTCTCGCTCAGCTCGAAGCGCTGCTCGGCCCGATAGGCCCAGGGCCAGTCGGAGGGGGCGTGGTCGTAGACGAGCGTGGCCTCGGCCGCCGCCGCCGTCT
Source organism: Caulobacter sp. (assembly GCF_965279145.1). Taxonomy (NCBI): domain Bacteria; kingdom Pseudomonadati; phylum Pseudomonadota; class Alphaproteobacteria; order Caulobacterales; family Caulobacteraceae; genus Caulobacter; species Caulobacter sp. The sequence continues at coordinate 2,284,873 of NZ_OZ257139.1, read as the reverse complement.
CGACGGTCCAGGCGCGCCGCCAACCCTGGCCGTGCAGGGCGTGCGGATGATCGCCCAGGTTCGGCGGCAGGACGACCTCACGCCCTTCGAACACGAAGCGGCCGTCGGGGATGCGGTTGCAGAACGGGACCAGTGGGAAGTTGGTGGTGTCCAGCGCGTCGGTCGCGCCGGGCCTTGCGGGTCGCATCACGTCGCGGCCATCAACGGTGAACCGGACGACGGCGCCGCCGACTTCGGGTGCGAGTTCAAGGCGCGCCGCGCCGCTTTCCAGAACGATCATGGCCGCCTCGGTACGGCCATTTCCGAACGCGGCCAAGCCTGATTGCTGACAGGTTCGGGCGGCGCGCCGCTTGCGCCCATCCGCCGGCGGATGCTCAATCCGGCCCATGACCGAGAAGCTCTCCGCCAGAACGGCGCGACGCATGGCGCTGGCGGCGCAGGGGTTTGGCAAGGCGCGTCCGGCCGCGCCGGGCCGGCGGCATGTGCTGTCGACCATCCAGACCCTGGGCCTGCTGCAGATCGACTCGGTCAATGTGGTGTCGCGCTCGCACTATCTGCCGCTGTTTTCCCGCCTGGGCGACTATCCGCGCGCGCTGCTGGAAGACATCGCGTGGGGCAAGACGCCGGCTCTGGTCGAATACTGGGGCCACGAGGCCTCGCTGATGCCGCGCGAGATGCATCCGCTGTTTCGCTGGCGGATGGCCGACGCCAGGGCCGGCGTGGGCGTCTGGAAAGGCGTGGCTCGCTTCCTCGACACCCATCCGGACTTCATCGCCCAGGCCCTGGACGAGATCCGCCGGCGCGGCCCGATCTCGGCGGGCGAGCTTGAGATCGGCGCCAAGAAGGGACCGGGCGGCTGGTGGGGCTGGAGCGAGGCCAAGCGGGCGCTGGAGTGCCTGTTCTGGACCGGCGAACTGACCACCGCCACGCGGCGCGCGGGCTTTGAACGGGTCTACGGCGCCCCGGAGCAGGTCTTGCCGTCCGAGTTGATCAACGCGCCGACGCCCGCCCGGGAAGACGCCCACCGCGCCCTGATCGCCCGCGCCGCCCGGGCCATGGGCGTGGCCACCGAACGCGACCTTCGCGACTATTTCCGCATGGGCCCGGCCGAGAGCCGCGCCCGCATCGCCGAACTGGTCGAGGAAGGCGTGCTGATCCCGGCCGAGGTCGAGGGCTGGCAGCAGGCGGCCTATGTCGCCGACGGCGCGGCCCGCCCCCGGCGAATTGCGGCCCGCGCCCTGCTCTCGCCGTTCGACAACCTGATCTGGTTTCGTGAGCGCACCGAGCGGATCTTCGACGCCCGCATCCGGCTGGAGATCTACACCCCCGCCCACCTGCGCACCCATGGCTACTACGTGCTGCCCTTCCTTCAGGGTGAGACCCTGACCGCGCGCGTGGATCTGAAGGCCGACCGCAAGGCGGGACGGTTGCTGGTTCAAGCGGCGCACGCCCAGCCGGCGGCCAATGACGAGACGCCGGCTGAACTGGCGGCGGAGCTGCGTCTGATGGCGGGGTGGCTGGGGCTGGGCGATGTCGAGGTCAAACCCAGCGGCGATCTGGCCGGGGCCCTGACCCGGGCGCTCTGAATTCAGACTCCGCCGACTACCCGCGCCATCGGGCAGGCTTGCCCTGCTCACCGCGCGATTTTATAAGGAATATGTTTTTTACATATAATAATTCAGGGCGGATAGATTGGGCGCGGCGGCATCGGATAACGAGCCAGGGATCGACACCCTGTCGCGCCTGCCCCGCCTGGGCTTCGGCGGCGCCGCGATCGGCAACCTGTATGCCGCGATCAGCGATGCCGCGGCCGGGCAGACCGTTCAGGCGGCCCTCGACGCCGGCGTGCGCTATTTCGACACCGCGCCCCACTATGGCTTTGGCCTGAGCGAGACCCGGCTGGGCCAGATCCTGGCCGGTCGCGCCGAGGTCGTGATCTCCAGCAAGGTCGGCCGGTTGCTGGTTCCCACCGACGCGGGCCCTGGCGAACGACACGGCTTCGTCGACGCCGCGCCGTTCGAGCCGGCGTTCGACTACTCCTATGACGGCGTGATGCGATCCTGGGAGGCCAGCCGCGCGCGGCTGGGCCGCGACCGCATCGACATCCTGCTGGCGCATGACCTGGGTCGCCAGACCCATGGCGACGACCATCCCGCCCGCCTGCGCGAGTTTCTGGACGGCGGCTATCGGGCGATGCGCGATCTTCGCGACAGCGGCGCGGTCGGGGCCATCGGCCTGGGCGTCAACGAGCAGGCGATCTGCGAGGAGGCGCTGGCGCACGGCGACTTCGACCTCTTCCTGCTGGCCGGCCGCTACACCCTGCTGGAGCAGACGGCGCTGGAGGGCTTTCTGCCGCTGTGTGTCCGGCGCGGCGTGAAGATCATCGTCGGCGGCCCGTTCAACTCCGGCATTCTGGTCGAAGGCGTCGGAAGCGGACGGCCGCCGCACTACAATTACCATCCTGCACCGGTCGAGATCGTTGAGCGGGTGCGCCGGCTGGAAGCGGTCTGCGCGACGCACGCCACGCCCCTGGCGGCGGCGGCGCTGCAGTTCCCGCTGGCCCATCCCCAGGTCGCCAGTGTCATCCCCGGCATGGCCAATCCGACCCAGGTCGCGCAGATCGCCGGCTGGATGAAGGTGGTCATCCCCTCCGCGCTCTGGGACGACCTGCGGGCCGAGGGCCTGTTGCATCCCGATGCGCCGACGCCCATCGCGGGGGCGGCGGCATGAGCGGGCCCCTTCTGCTGCACCCGGACGACAATGTGCTGGTTCTGGCCGCGCCGATCCGCGCCGGCGACGTGCTGATCCTCGACGGCGTTGAGGTGATCGCCCCGGCCAGTGTCGAGGTCGGCCACAAGCTGGCCCGCCGCGCCCTGAAGACGGGCGACAAGGTGCTCAAATACGGCGCCCCCATCGGCTCGATGACCGCGTCCGCCGCAGCGGGCGAGCATGTCCACCTGCACAACATGAAGAGCGACTACATCGCCAGCCACACCCGGCGGGCGACCGGCGCGGGCGAGGCCTGAGGGATGCGCGGCTATCTTCGGGCCGATGGTCGCAAGGGCATCCGCAACGTGATCGCGGTGGCCTATCTGGTGGAGTGCGCCCACCATGTGGCCCGGGCCATCGTGACCCGCAGCGACGATCCCGACATCCAGCTGATCGGCTTTCCCGGCTGCTATCCCAACGCCTATGCGCTGAAAGTCATGCAGGCGATCGGGACCCATCCCAATGTCGGCGGCGTGCTGCTGATCTCGCTGGGCTGCGAAAGCTTCAATCGCGAGGCCCTGAGCGCCGCCGTCCGGGCCAGCGGGCGGCCGGTCGAGACCCTGGTGATCCAGGACAGCGGCGGCACCGCCTCGACCATCCAGAAGGGTCTGGACTCCGTCGCGCGGCTGAAGGCGATCGCCGACCAGACCGCCGTCGTCCCGATGGAGGTCTCGGAGCTGGTGATCGGCACGATCTGCGGCGGGTCGGACGGAACCAGCGGCATCACCGCCAACCCCGCCGTCGGCCGGGCCTTCGACCGTCTGGGCGCGGCGGGCGCGGCCTGCCTGTTCGAGGAAACCGGTGAACTGGTCGGCTGCGAAACGATCATGGCGGACCGCGCCATTACCCCAGAACTGGGTCGCGAACTGGAGGCCAGCGTCCGCAAGGCCGAGGCCTATTACACCGTCATGGGCTATGGCAGCTTCGCGCCCGGCAATGCCGAGGGCGGGCTGACCACCCAGGAGGAGAAGTCGATGGGGGCCTATTCCAAGTCGGGTTCGGCCCCGATCGTCGGTATCCTGAAACCCGGCGACCAGCCGCAGACCGGCGGTCTCTACCTGCTGGACGTGGTGCCCGACGGCGAGCCGCGTTTCGGCTTTCCCAATATCTCCGACAACGCCGAGATCGTCGAGCTGATCGCGTGCGGGGCCCACCTGACGCTGTTCACGACAGGGCGCGGCTCGGTGGTGGGGTCGGCCATCTCGCCGGTGATCAAGATCTGCGCCAATCCCGAGACCTTCCGCAAGCTCTCGTCCGACATGGATGTCGACGCCGGCCGGATCATGGAGGGCCGGGCCACGCTGGACGAGGTGGGCGCCGAGATTCACGATCTGGTTCTGGCCGTCGCCGGCGGCCAGCGGACGGTGTCCGAGGCGCTCGGCCACCAGGAATTCATCCTCACCTACAAGGCCTTCGATCCCGTAGGTCCGGCCTGCCTGCCCCTGCGGCGGACCAGCTAGAGAGTAAGTTCATGGGCAGACTCAGCGGCAAGACCGCCTTGGTGACAGCGGCGGCTCAGGGCATCGGCAAGGCCAGCGCCGAACTGTTCGCCCGCGAAGGCGCGCGGGTGATCGCGACCGACATCAACGAGGACCTGCTGGCCCAGGTGAAGGGCTGCGAGACGCGCCGCCTCGACGTGCTGGACCCCGAAGCGATCAGGGCGCTCGCCAGCGAACTGGGCGCCATCGACGTGTTGTTCAACTGCGCGGGCGTCGTTCACGCCGGCACGATCCTGGACTGCGATGAGCGGGACTGGGCCTTCGCCACCGACCTGAACGTCACCGCCCAGTACCGGATGATTCGCGCCTTCCTGCCGGCCATGCTGGAGGCCGGCGGTGGATCGATCGTCAACATGTCGTCGGTCGCCAGCTCGATCAAGGGCGTGCCGGGCCGTTTCGCCTATGGGACCACCAAGGCTGCGGTCATCGGCCTGACCAAGGCGGTGGCCGCCGACTTCGTGGCCCAGGGGGTGCGTTGCAACGCCATCTGTCCGGGAACCGTCGATACGCCATCGCTGAACCAGCGCCTGGCCGACACGGGCGACTATGACGCGGCCCGAAAGGCCTTCACCGCCCGCCAGCCCATGGGCCGGCTTGGCAAGCCCGAGGAGTTGGCGCAACTGGCTCTATATCTGGCGAGCGACGACTCGGCCTTCACGACCGGTCAGATCCACATCATTGACGGAGGTTGGATCAACTAGATCCGGGTCGCGATCAGGCGACCTCGCGGCTCTCGTTGAGGCATTCGCCGATGGCCCGCGCGCAACCCGGCAGGCCCAGCGCGCCGATGAACGACATGGCGACGGCGCCGACCAGCATCACGGGCTGAAAGATCGATTGGAAGAAGCGCATGGGGTCTCTCCGCAAAGCCTCACCGTTCGGCACTAGGCAGGACCAGTAAGCCCGAACCGTGACAATTGTTCCGGACTCGAACGGAAAAGTTCAGACGGCGACGTTTTTATCGCCGGGGGTGTCCAGGCCGTAGGCCTGCCGCGTCTCCTCTATCCGGTCCAGCTTGGCGTAAAGCGGGGCCCAGTCGTCGTCCGCGGCGATCGGCGCCCACAGGGTCTCGACCTCGTCGATCAGCAGCTCTTCCGGCTCGGACCGGGCGAAGACCGGGTGACCCAGACGCTCGGGTCGGTCGGCCTCGAACCCGGCCAGCAGGCGACGGAAGTCCGTGAACGCCTCATTGTCGTAGAGCCCCGCGCGTGGGCCGGCCAGGGCCCGTTCCGCCGAGGCCTCGCCGCCGAACCAGTCGAAGAAGAACGGCTCCCAGCGCAGTTGGTCACCGCCGCCAGCCAGGGCCTTGAAGGCGGCGCCGACCAGCTCGACATCCGCCGCCGGCCCGCGCGACTTCAGCGCCAGGCGCCGCAGCATCGCGCCGCGCAGGGCGTCGCGATAGGCGTCGGAAAAGCCGTTCAGGGCGGCCAGCAGTCCGGCCTGGTCGGTGACCAGGGTCAGGCAGGCGGCCAGTTGCTGCAGGTTCCAGAACACCGCCTCGGGCTGACGGCCAAAACTGTAGAGGCCGTTATGGTCGAAATAGGCGGCGGTGAAATTGGGATCGTTGCGTGGCAGGAACCGCCAGGGGCCATAGTCAAAGCTCTCGCCGGTGACGACCATGTTGTCGGTGTTGAGCACGCCATGCACGAAACCCGCCGACATCCACCCGGCCAGCAGTCTGGCGCTGGCGGCCACCACCGCGTTCATCAGGGCGACAGGCCGGTCGGGCTCATCGGCCAGATGCGGATAATAGGTCTCGACCGCGTGGTCGACGAGCACGGTGATCAGGTCGGGTCGCTCGAAATAGGCCTGGCGCTGGAACGTCCCGAACCGGATGTGGCTGTGCGACAGCCGGGTCAGCACCGCCGAGCGGGTCGGACTGGGCTCGTCGCCGCGCTGCAGGGCCTCGCCGGTCTCGACCAGCGAAAAGGCGCGCGAGGTCGGCACGCCCAGGGCTTCCAGCTGGCTGGCGGCCAGAATTTCGCGCATGCCGCCCTTCAGCGTCAGGCGGCCGTCGCCCTGCCGAGACCACGGCGTCTGACCCGAGCCCTTGGTGGCCAGGTCCAGCAGACGATGCGTTCCCGCCTCGCGCAGCTGCGCGAACAGGAAGCCGCGCCCGTCGCCCAGGTCGGGGTTGTAGCTGCGAAACTGGTGGCCGTGATAGCGCATGGCCAGCGGCCGGGGCTGATTGTCCGGCAAGGGCTGAAACCGGCCGAACGCGGCCAGCCAGGCCTCATCGGTAAGGCCGTCCAGACCGACCGTCGCCGCGGCCCGGTCATTGCGGAAGCGCAGGCGGGTCATCGGGAACTCGGCCGGATCCACCGGGTCGGCGAAGTCGCGCCCCAAGCTCATGAACTTCGGATCGGGGCGGTAGGCGGGCGACGGGGTCATGGGTGGCAGATGAGCCTCCCGGCGCCATCTGGCAAGGCGCGGAGACGCTGTTTGCGCGGTCGGGGATGCCGTCAAAAAGCTGTCGCATCTTGGCAACAGACCTTTTGGATCCGTTTATCTGTAAGGGTTTTCACTTGCCCTCGCCACGGACCGACCATAACCGTTGCATGTCCGTTCGAACAATCGTTCGAGTGAGACCAAACAAAAACAACCGTGGGCGTTGCAAGCGCTCGCGTCATAACGAACCGAGGTAGGAAATGCGCTTTACCCAGGTGCTTTGCGGCACGGCGTCCGCCGTTGTGCTCGCTGGTCTGTCCGTCGCGAGTGTCGCGCAGGCCCAGGAAACAGAAACCCTCACCGTCGACAGCATCGTCGTCACCGCCCAGAAGCGCGAGCAGAACCTGCAGGACGTGCCGGTCGTGGTGACCGCCGTCGGCGCCAAGCTGCTGCAAGACACGGGCGTGAAGGACATCAAGGATCTGACGATCCTGACCCCCGGCCTGACCGTCACCTCGACCACGTCGGAAGCCTCGACCACCGCCCGCGTTCGCGGCGTCGGCACCGTCGGCGACAACCCCGGCCTGGAAAGCTCGGTCGGCGTCGTGATCGACGGCGTCTATCGTCCCCGCAACGGCGTCTCGTTCGGCGACCTCGGCGAAATGGAACGCATCGAAGTCCTGAAGGGCCCGCAGGGCACCCTGTTTGGCAAGAACACCTCGGCCGGCGTCATCAACGTCGTGACCAAGGAGCCGGAATTCGGCTTCGCCGCCAACGCCGAAGCCACCGTCGGCAACTTCAACGCCCACGGCCTGTCCGCCTCGGTCACCGGTCCGCTGTTCGGCACCGAGACCCTGGCCGGCCGCCTGTATGTCGCCGCCCGCGAGCGCGACGGCTACAACGACGTCGTCAACGGCAAGGGACCGACCAACCGCACGCAGGACCAGGACCAGGGCTTCTACACCGTGCGAGGCCAACTGCTGTTCGTGCCCAACGATGAAGCCACCTTCAAGCTGATCGGCGACTACACCAAGCGCGACGAAAACTGCTGCGGCGCCGTGCAGATCCGCACCGGCCCGACCGCTGGCATCCTCAACCTGGTCAGCGGCCAGACCGCCCTGGCCACCACGGCCGATCCCTACGCCCGCACCGCCTATTCCAACCGCGGCGCGCCGTCGTCGATCGAGGACAAGGGCGTGTCGCTGGAAGGCAAGATCGATCTTCCGGTCGGTCAGCTGACCTCTGTTACGGCCATCCGCAACTGGCGCACCGACAACGGCCAGGACAGCGACTTCACCACCGCCGACCTCGCCTATCGCAACAAGGACGGCACCAACTTCAGCGAGTTCACCACCTTCAGCCAGGAACTGCGCCTGGCCGGCAAGACCGGGAATCTCGACTGGCTGGTGGGGACGTTCCTGGCGGACGAAAAGCTGGATAACGGCGCCAACTTCCGCTTTGGCAATGACTACGAGCAGTATCTGGGCCGCCTGCTGTCGCGTTCGGCGGCCAATCCGGCCGGCATCGCCAACTTTGTCTCGATCCTGACGGGGCGCGCGCCGAACACGACCTTCACGCCGGGCCAGGGCCTCCTGGACACCTATACCCAGCGCGCCAAGACGGTCGCCCTGTTCACCAGCAACACCTATCAGTTCACCGACGCCTTCAGCCTGACCGCCGGTCTGCGCTACAGCTCGGACAGCAAGACGGTCGACAGCTATCAGACCAACACCGACGGCGGCGTGGGTTGCGGCATCGCGCTGACGCCCGCCGGTCAGGCCCGCATCGCCAGCATCGTCGGCGCCGCGGCCACCCCGACCATCGTCGGCAACCTGTGCCTGCCCTGGGCCAATCCGCTGTTCAACGGCCGCGGCACCCACCAGGAGCGCAAGGACAAGGAATGGTCGGGCACGATCAAGGCCGCCTATCGCTTCACGCCCGAAGTGTTCAGCTACGCCTCGTACGCCCGCGGCTACAAGGGTGGCGGCTATAACCTCGACCGCGCTCAATCCTCGAACGGCCTGCCCACCGGCGGGACGGGCGTTCTGCCGGTGCTCGACACCTCGTTCCCGGGCGAGTTCGTCGACAGCTATGAAGTCGGCCTGAAGAACACCCTCTTCAACCGCACCGTTCTGCTGAACTTCACGGCCTTCTATCAGAAGTTCACCGACTTCCAGCTGAACACCTTCCTGGGCACCTCGTTCGCTGTGCGTTCGATCCCGGAAGTGACCTCGCAGGGCGTCGACGCCGACTTCCTGTGGTTCACCCCGATCCACGGCCTGATGGTGCAGAGCGGCTTCACCTATGCCGACACCAAGTACGGCAAGCAGGCGATCCCGAACGACCCGACCAACGCCCTGGCCCTGCTGCCGGGCAGCCGCCTGTCGCTGGCGCCGAAATATTCGGCCTCGGGCTCGCTCACCTATGAGCACCCCGTCGGTGAAAGCCTGAAGGCCCGCTTCAACATCGGCGCCAAGTACTCGTCCGACTACATCACCGGTTCGGACCTGTTCCCGCCGAAGACGCAAAAGGCCTACACCGTGGTCAACGCGCGGATCGGCCTGGGCACTCAGGATGACCGCTGGACCGCCGAACTGTGGAGCCAGAACCTGCTGAACGAAAAGTACACGCAGGTCGGCTTCAACGGCTTCCTGCAAGGCTCTTCGGGCCTGAGCGCCACCAACACGACCTACGTGCCGGCCAATGACACCATCACCTATGATGCGTTCCTTGGCGCGCCGCGCACCTACGGCCTGACCCTGCGGGCGAAGTTCTAACCGGGAGGGGATCCGCCCGGCGGCTCGACCGTCTGGCGGCTTTCGGATGAGGGAAAGGGCGATCCGGGAAACCGGGTCGCCCTTTTTCCTTTTTGGCTTCCGATCACGGGCGACCCGACGCACCCTTCGCCAGAGCGTGGCAGCCGAAAGTGTGTGCGGTTTCGGCGCCTGCCACGCTCTGAATGTTTGATTTGGAGCCTTTTTAGACGCCCTCACAGGGTTCCATGTGAGGCTAAAAGGCTCCAGGGATTCGCGCGAAAGGGTCCGCCGTGAAGACGATCAGGATACTGGCCTTCTGGATCTGCCTGGCGGCCGGCCTTGGCCTGGGCGCCGCGACCCAGCTGACGCCGCGCCCCCTGGACGCATCCGCCCCGGCCCAGGCCTTCTCGGCCGGTCGCGCCATGAGCGACGTGCGGGCCATCGCCCAGCGCCCCCATCCCACCGGCTCGGCCGACATCGTGCGGGTTCGCGATCACCTGCTGACCCGGATCGGCGCGCTGGGACTGGAGGTCCTGGTCCGCCCGGGCGAAGGCTTCAGGCCCTATTCCGGGGACGGCCGCTCGCTGGGCGTGGCGGCGGTGCAGAACGTGGTCGGGGTCCTGAAGGGCCGTGATCCGAACCTGCCGGCCGTACTGGTGATGAGCCACTACGATTCCGTCCATAACTCGCCCGGCGCGGCCGACGACACGCTGGGCGCGGCGGCGGCGCTGGAGATCGCCCGCGCCCTGAAGGCCGGCCCGCAGCCGGCTCGCGACGTGATCTTCCTGTTCACCGACGGGGAGGAGGCCGGCCTGCTGGGCGCCGACGCCTTCTTCGCCCGCGACCCGCTGCAGGCCCATGTGGGCGTGGTGCTGAACATGGAGGCCCGGGGCGACGCCGGCCGCGCGGCCATGTTCCAGACCGGACCGGAAAACGGCGACCTGCTGGCCCTGATGGCCCGCACCTCCCACCGCCCGTCGGCCAATTCCCTGGCCTCGACGGTCTATGAGAAGATGCCCAACGACACTGATTTCACCCATGCGGTGACGAGGCGGCTGCCGGGGCTGAACTTCGCCCTGATCGACGACCAGCTGGCCTATCACACGCCGCTGTCGACGCCCGAGCGGCTGGACCAGGGCAGCCTGCAGCACATGGGCGACCAGGTGCTGCCGCTGGTCCGCGCGCTGGCCGACAGCCCCAGCCTGCCGGCCAATACGCCCAACGCGATCTATTCCGACGTGCTGGGCCTGGTCCTGATCAGCTATTCGACGACGATCGGCTGGGTGCTGCTGGGCCTGGCCGCCGTGATGATCGGCTTCGTCGCCTTCCGCGCCCTGGCCGGCGGCGGGACCCGCGTGCTGGAGATCGCCAGGGGCTTGGCCGGAGGCCTGCTGCTGGCCGTGAGCGCCGCCCTGCTGCTGCATCTGCTGGGCCGGGCGCTGCGCATCGAGGACCAGCAGACGCTGTATGACCTGCTGGGACGCTTCAACCTGCTTCTGCTGGGCGCGGGCGCCCTGGGCGTCGGCGCGGCGCTGGCGGTCGTCACGGCCCAGGCCCGGGGCATGCCCCGGCTGTGGCCCAGCCTGGCGGCGCTGGCCCTGGGCGGCGCCAGCAGCCTGGTCGGCGGCTTTGACCCCATCGGCCTGGGCCTGGGCGTCGCGGCGGCCGTGCTGGTCTGGCTGGCCCTGGGCAAGAAGGTCGGCGTGCTGGGCGTCTGGATCGGCGGGCTCCAGCTGCTGTTTCTGCTGGCCCTGGCCGCGCAGATCCTGGCCCCTGGGGCCACGGTGATGCTGACCTGGCCGCTGCTGGTGGCCTGCCTGGGCGCCACCCTGGCCATCGGCATGGGCGGAACGCGCGACCGCCGCGTCGCCCTGGCCGTGACCTTCGCCATCGGCCTGCTGGCCATCCTCTCGACCGCCCAGCTGACCGCGTGGGGCGCCTGGACCTTCGCCGGGATCGGCACGATGGAGCCCGCCGTCCTGGCCCTGTTCGTGCTGCTGGCCGCCCCGGCCCTGGTCCCGCTGGCCTTCGACTTCGCCGAGTCGCGCTGGAACTGGCGAGGGGTCTTCCTCCTGCTCGCCACCGGCCTGGGCCTGGTGATCACCGCCGCGATCCCCAACGCCACGGCCGATCGCCCCAACCTGACCGAGGCCCATCACCTGGCCGATCCGGGCGCCGGCAAGGCCTGGCGGGCCTCCTCCCTGCCGCGACTGGACCCCTGGTCCCGCGCGGTGCTGATCGCCGACGGCGGCCTGGATCCGAAGATGCAGGCCTATCAGCCGTTCAACGCCACGCCGGTCTGGATGTCGGAGACCCGCGTGGTCGAGGTCGACGCCCCCAATCTCAGCGTCGAGCGCTCGGGCGACCGCCTGCTGGTTCGGGTCATCCCCGGCCCCGGGGCCGAGGTGCTGAGCCTGAAGATCCGGGCGACCTCGCCCCTCAGCGACCCGCGCCTGAACGGCAAGACGATCACCCTGGCCACCCAGCCCGGCGCCTGGTCGACCCTGACCTATCACGCCCCCGACCCGAACGGCGTGACGCTGAGCTTCACCACCACCGCGACCGGCAAGATCGAGGCGGCCGTGATGGAGTTCCGCGACGGCTGGCCCGCCGGCGCCCTGCCCCCGGCCCGCAAGCCGGCCGAGCTGATGGCCACCGGCATGTCGGACAAGACCGCCGTGGTCGCCCGGGCCAGCCTGAACTGGAAGCCGGAGGCGGCGCCCGCAAATACCCCTTAAACCGTGAAAACGCCCTCCCCCGGCTCTTTCGCGTACAGCGCGTCCACCAGCGCGGCGCGGCGCTCCAGCGTCGCGCGCTGGTTCACATAGCCCTTGTCGGTGATCTCGCCGGCGTCGATCGAGGGCGGTTCGGTCATCACGGTGAACCGCCCCACCCGACGCGACGAGCCGCCGGCGCCCGCGTTGAACGCGGCCAGGCGCTCTTTGAGGAAGGCCACCAGCTTCTCCATCGGCGTGCCCGGTCCCGGATCGGCGACCAGGGCCATCAGGCCGGAGGGCGAGGGCCACAGCAGCGCGCCGATGAAGCCCTTGTCCTGACCGCAGATCACCGCGTCGGCGATATAGGGGCTGCAGGCGGCCACCAGGTCTGGGCGCAGCACCCCGACACTGACCCAGGTGCCGCTGTCCAGCTTGAAGTCCTCGGTCACCCGGCCGTCGAACACCAGGCCCTTGGACGGGTCTTCCGGATCCACGAACCGCGCGGCGTCGCCCAGACGATAGAAGCCCTCCTCGTCGAAGGCCGCCGACGTCTTCTCGGGATCCTTGTGATAGCCCGCCGCAACGGTCGGCCCCTTGACCCGAACCTCGAACTTGGAGCCGTTCGGCGCCAGTTTCAGCTGGATGCCCGGCAGGGGCAGGCCCACCAGGCCGACCCGCTCGGTGATCCAGTGGGTCACGGTGATGCCTTGGGTCTCGGTCGCGCCGTACATGGTGGTCAGCGGAATGCGATGGCCGGTCTCGGCCACGGCCAGGGCCTGGATGCGGGTATAGACGTCGTTCGACAGCGTGGCCCCGCCATAGCCCATATAGCGCAGGTTCCTGAAGAACGAGGCGCGCAGCGCCGGGTCGTTCTCCATCGCCTCGGCCAGCATCGAAAAGGCGATCGGGGCCGAGCCGAACACGATGGGCGAGACCTCGTAGAGGTTCTTGATCGTGGTCTCGAACATGCCCGGCAGGGGCTTGCCCTCGTCGATGTGCAAGGTCCCGCCGGCCCAGATCACGGCGTTGAAGCCGATATTGCCCGCCGAGATGTGGCTCCAGGGCATCCATTCCAGGCTCTGCGGGATGTCGCCGGTCTCGGGCTCTTCCAGCCGCAGGCCGTCCTGCCCGGCGATCACGCCGGCCATCATGCCGTGGGTCTGGGGCACGGCCTTGGGCATGCCGGTCGAGCCGGAGGTGAACAGGTACTTGGCCACCGTCGCCGGGCCCAGGGTCTCGCGCGAGGCCTCGACGGCGAGGGTGGGAACCGTGGCGGCGATGTCGTCGAAGCTCACCGCGCCCTCGCCCGTGCCGTCGGCGGTGACCACCAGCACGGTCGGATCGAGCGCCTTCAGCGTCTCCAGCGCCTTGGCGAACAGCGCCCCGCTCTGGGCGAAGATCACGCGCGGGGCCACCTTCTCGAAGCTGTGCTTCAGCTTGGCGTGGTCGGTCGAAATCAGGCTGTAGGCCGGGCTGATCGGGGCGGCGGGCACGCCGGCGGTATAGGCGCCCAGGGTCATCAGGGCGTGCTCGATCGAGTTGCCCGACAGGATCATCACGCTGTCGTCAGCGGTCAGGCCCTGGTCCAGCAACCACTGGGCGATGCCCTCGACCGCGCGCAGGGCCTGCCCATAGGTCGTCATCCGCCAGGGCCCGTGGCCGGGCTCGCGCTGCTTGAGGTAGGGCCGCTCGGGATGCTCGCCGGCCTTCTGGGCCAGCAGGTGGGCGATCGAGCGCGGCCCTTCGCCGGGCGCGTGGTTGGAGGTGATCACCAGGCTGCCGTCAGGGCGGTAGTCGACACTGACGTCCGGGCCCTTCATCGGCAGGGGCTTGAAGGGAACCTCGCTGACGTCGCGCACCGGCGACGCGCCATCGGACGGCGTCATGGTCTCTCTCCCTGGATAGGTTATCGTTGTTCTGTTGGGTCGTGACGTTAACGGAACCGGTGCGGACGGCAAGGATGACGCTGGGGGAGGATTGGCGCCACTGGCCCCCTACGGGTCGCTCCGCGACCGTCTTCCCCCGGAGGGGGAAGATGAGATCGCCGCCCTTCATCTTCCCCCTCCGGGGGAAGACGACCGCGTCAGCGGTCCGTAGGGGGCAAGTGTCAGCGACCTCGCGCTTTCGCTGCGATGGTGATGGGAAGGGTCGCGGAGCGTCCGGGCTCGCCCGGAAGAGTTAGATGAATACCGTTTCGACGAAGCCGTCCGCTCCGCGTGACCGTTCTGGCGAAAGCGCGCGGCGCTCGAGCCCTGTTCGGGCCTCGCCGCCTTGAAGCCTCCGACGGGCGGACGGGATAGCGTTCCCGCCCGGACTGCCGATCCTCCCGGACCAGCCTGCTGCTCGTTCGACCCTCGAGGTCACGTCGTTTTTGTTTTCCACGGCCGACCGCCGCCAGAGAACAACGAGGTTGACGGCCCGGAGCGCAAGACGCTCCTCCCGCCATCGATTGAGCTTCCCGCTCGATCACCCCTGACAGCCGCAACGGTCGCCGTACGTGCGCCCTTCCCGTGCTGTCAGGTGAGATCATTATGCGGGCGGTTTGAACGCGGAGGATTGGCGCGATCAACTATTTCACAAGCCGTTGATCGGGTTGGGTTTTAGTCTGGAAAGAACGGGGATTGAGAGCCGTCCATCCCCATGCCCGACAGATCCTCCCCCTGAAGGGGGAGGCGGCCGGAGGCCGGTGGGGGAAGACCGCAATGACTCAGCAGCACTTCCCCCTCCGATCGCTTCGCGATCGCCTCCCCCGCTAGGGGGAGGATCTGAGCGCGCGCCCACGGCGGCGCGGCTCGCCAAGGAAAACGGCGAAAACGTGACAAAGATTTAAATACAAATTCGCCAGAACAGGCCGCTAATACAGATAACAGTCACCCATCATTACAGATCGGTAAGGCGAACTGTCCGCCTGTATTATCCCATGACGAAAATCGAACTCTATGCGCCGCGCACGACGCGGCATCGTCGCACCTGGACGGCGGCGGCCATCCCGCTGATGGTCGCCTTCCTGGTCATCGGCCAGGTGGCGACGGTCCTTGGCGTGCTCAAACCGATGGGCTTCCACTCGGCCGACCTGGGCACGCAATGGGCGCCCCTGACGATCAATCTGCTGGGCTTTGGCGTCACGGCCCTGCTCGTCTTCGCCTGGGCCTGGCTGTTCGAGCGACGCGGCCCGGCCGCTCTGGGCCTGAACGGCGACGCCTTGATCCGCTACGGGCGCGGCCTGCTGGTCGGCGCCGGCTTCCTGGTGGCCTCCATCGGTCTGGCCTGGGCGCTGGGCGGCTATCGCATCGAGGGTATCGGCGTCTGGAGCGCGCCCAGCCCCATGCTGTTCGTCCCCATCCTGTGCCTGTTCGGCGGCTTCATGATCCAGGGCGCGACCGAGGAGATCATGTTCCGAGGCTGGCTGATGCAGCTGATCGCCTCGCGCCACGGCCTGATCGCCGCCATCGCCATCAACGCGATCATCTTCGCCCTGCTGCACGCGGGCAATATCAAGCCGTCGCCGGAACTGGCCTTCGCGATGGTCAATCTGGTGCTGTTCGCGGTGATGATCAGCCTCTACGCGATCAAGGAAGGTTCGCTGTGGGGCGTCTGCGCCTGGCACAGCGCCTGGAACACCCTGCTGGGCGTCGGCTTTGGCCTGGACGTCAGCGGCGAGCGGGTGGCCGTCAAGAGCCTGGTCATCGACCTGGCCCCCGCCCAGGGCGCCCCCTGGTGGCTGACCGGCGGCGCCTTCGGCCCCGAAGCCAGCGTGGCGACCAGCGCCGTGCTGCTGGCGGGGGTGGTGTTCCTGCTGGCGACGGGGGCGCTGAAGCCGGGCGCGCGGTATTCGGCGCCGGGGCTGGGGTGAGGCAAACACCGCTCCCCCATACCTCCCGTCATTCCCGCCCTTGTGGCGGGAACCCCTCGTTGAGCTGAAACGTGAAGCGAAAGCGGATCGCCAGCGATCCGCCCCTCCGGCACCTGCTACGTCACGAGAACGGCAAGGACAAAAGATTGAGCTTGACCAGAATTCAATCTAAAGACGAACAAACCGCAACAACGCCCTCATCGCGTCATGGTCCCTCGGGAAGCCTGGATCGCCGTCTACATGATGGCCGACCACTATCGCGGAACGCTCTACACGGGCGTGACCGCCCAATTCCAAACGCGGATCGCGCAGCATCGCGAGGGACGTGGATCGGCATTCACCGCGCGGTACGGCCTGAAGCGCCTGGTCTGGTACGAGCTCCACGACCTGATGACCGAGGCCATTCAGCGCGAGACCTCGATCAAGCGCTGGCCGCGCCAGTGGAAGATCAACCTGATCGAACGCGACAACCCGCGATGGGACGATCTCTATTCGCCGGTGTTCGAATGGACGCCTGGACCAAGACAGATCTGAACCCCACCTCCAACCTCCCGTCATTCCCGCCCTTGTGGCGGGAACCCCTGTTTCAGCTGACACGTGAAGCGCCAGCGAAGTGCGCGCGCACTTTGCCCCTCCCGCACCTGCGGCGGATAGAGGGGTTCCCGCCACAAGGGCGGGAATGACGGTGAGTTTTTGAGTTTGGTCTTGAAACGCCCTTCTCGCCCCGCCGAGAAGGCAGCCAACACTTCATCTCACGGCGAGACGATCGCCGGTCTGGACGCCCCTCCCGACCACATACCCCAACCTCCCGTCATTCCCGCCCTTGTGGCGGGAACCCCTGTTTCAGTTGGCAAGTGAAGCGCAAGCGAAGTGCGCGAGCACTTCGCCCCTCCCGCACCTGCGGCGGACAGAGGGGTTCCCGCCACAAGGGCGGGAATGACGGTGGGTTTTGAGTTTGGTCTTGAAACGGCCTTCTCGCCCCGCCGAGAAGGCAGCCAACCCTTCATCTCACGGCGAGACGACGCCGGTCTGGCCACGAGAGATGCAGGGCTTGGTGGGACGCGCATCGTCCAATGCAGATGTCTAGTGTCTGGGTTAGCGCCTCAAGGCTGCGCCGAATAAACAACACCCCAGAACGCATAGCCCACGATGAGTAAAGCCGAGCCAAGTCCTGCTCCTGCCGAAACAAAAAATACAAAGGGCCATGCACGTAAGATCAGACCCAAACTCCACAATTGGCGTTGTTCATATGCCGCAAATGCCGCGAGTTGGGTTGCTGGATCCCCCGCACCCGCCTGCAAATCCCTGCCAAGCTTTAGACCTGGCAAGCTGCGAGCCAACATTTGCAGCAGGTGAAAGGCGACGAACACCACAAGAGCTAAGCCGAGTAACGCCCCAGACAAAAGTACCGTGGCTCGGGGAAGGGATGGCGCCAACTTCGCCCAAACCGTCAGAAAGGCAGCAAATCCAAGGGCTACCAGAGCTTGATTGTAACCCTGTCCGAGTTGATGCGCCTCCTTGAGGAAGGCGAGCGCCTTCTGTTGAATCCTATCGCTCTCGTCAGCAGCCGGGGGCTGAGGAGCAGCAGAAAAAACCTTAGCGGCTTCTTGGCTGTCTTGAGGCATGCCAACACGGTACGCCCGACTCAGTGAGACTGGAAAGCGGCGGCGCCTACTTCCCAAAGAAACTAAAAAAGGGCGGAGCCTTTCAGCCCCGCCCCTCCAAACTCAAACCTCAGCAGGTAACTCCTACTCCGCCGCCACCTTCGGCGCGTAGCCGAGGATCGCCTTGGTCTCGAGGAACTCGCCGAACGCGTGGTCGCCCCATTCGCGGCCGTTGCCGCTCATCTTGTAGCCGCCGAACGGGGCCATCATGTCGGGGCTGGCGCCGTTCAGGTTCACCTGGCCGGCGCGCAGGCGCGAGGCCACCTTGCGGACGTTGTCCTGGTCGCCGCCCGAGATATAGGCCGCCAGGCCGTACTCGGTGTCGTTGCCGACCTTCACCGCTTCATCGACCGTCTCGTAACCCAGGATGGCGACGACCGGGCCGAAGATCTCTTCCTTGGCGATGGTCATCTCGTTGGTGACATTGGCGAAGACGGTGGGCTTGACGTAGTAGCCCTTGTCGAGGCCCTCCGGACGGCCGACGCCGCCGCTGACCAGGGTGGCGCCCTCGTCGATGCCCTTCTGGATCAGGCCCTGGATCTTGTTCCACTGCACGTCGGAGACGACGGGGCCCATCTTGGAATTGCCGTTGGGGTCGCCGACGGTGTGGGCCTCGGCCGTGGCGCGGGCGATGGCGATGACCTCGTCCATCTTCTTGGCCGGCACCAGCATGCGGGTGGGGGCGTTGCACGACTGGCCCGAGTTCATCATCACCGAGGCGACGCCGCCCGAGACGGCGCGCTGGAAGTCGGCGTCTTCAAGGATGATGTTGGGGCTCTTGCCGCCCAGCTCCTGGTGCACGCGCTTGACGGTCGGGGCGGCGTTGCGGGCCACCTCGATGCCGGCGCGGGTCGAGCCGGTGAACGACACCATGTCGACTTCCGGATGGCTGGACAGGGCCGCGCCCACCGTGGGGCCGTCGCCATTGACCAGGTTGAAGACGCCGTGCGGCACGCCGGCGGCGGCCAGGATCTCGGTCCAGATATAGGCGCTGAACGGCGCGATCTCCGAGGGCTTCAGCACCATGGTGCAGCCGGTGGCGAGCGCGGGCGCGACCTTGCAGGCGATCTGGTTGACCGGCCAGTTCCACGGCGTGATGAACGCGCAGACGCCGATCGGCTCCTTGACGATGCGGGTGGTGCCGCGATCTTCCTCGAACTTGTAGTTCTTCAGCACGGCGGCGGCGGTCTGGACGTGGCCGATGCCCATGGCGGCCTGGGCGCGCTGGGCCAGCCAGGCGGGGGCGCCCATCTCCTCGGTGATGGCCTTGGCCATGTCCTCGAAGCGCTTCTGGTATTCGGAGACGATGCGCTCCAGCAGGTCGATGCGCTCTTCGCGGCTGGTCTGGCTGTAGCTTTCAAAGGCCTTGCGGGCGGCCATGACGGCCTTGTCGACGTCGGCGACGCCGCCCATCGAGATCACGCCGCAGACCTCTTCGGTGGCGGGATTGATCACGTCCAGAGTCTTGGGCGCGACCGGATCGACCCAGGCGCCGTCGATATAGAACTTGGTGTAGTCGCGCATGCCGTGCTCCTGCCCTGTGGGAATTGAGGCCCGCTCTAATTTGGAACGCGGCGGGCCTTCTTCAAACAACCATTTTAATGATCGCTGATCATGTGGCTAGAGCCCGTGAAATCAAAACCCGCAAAACCCCCTGCCCTTACCAGGCCGGATCGCTCTCCGCCCCGTCCAGCGCCTCGGCGATCCGCCGTCGGGTGGCGGGCGTGACATCTTCCGGCAGGGCGTCGGGCGCGAACCAGGCCACCGCGTGGATCTCGCCCTGGGCGCTGGCGGCGCAGGGCTCCCAGGCGTCGATGCGATAGACCAGCACGTGGTCGCGCGGGTGGCGGACATTGTTGTCGTGGATCGACAGCAGGCGCGGCCGGCCCAGCACGCCGATCCCGGCCTCTTCCTGCAGTTCGCGGATCACCGCCGTCTCGGCCGTCTCGCCGCGCTCCACCCCGCCGCCGGGCATGTACCAGCCGGGCACATAGGTGTGCTGGATCAGCAGGACCCGGCCCTCGCCATCGGTGACCAGGCCGCGCACGCCCAGGGTCAGCCCCCGGTTCCAGCGAAACCAGGCATAGACGAAGGGGCGGGTGAACGGTTCGATACGACGGCGCCAGAGCATGGCGGCAGGTTAGCCGTCCTTGTCGATGTAGCCTATTTGAACTACCATCTGACTAGCTAGTCAGATGGAGCCTGCGATGGGCGATCTCAGCTGGAAACTGGAAGACGCCAAGGCGCGCTTCAGCGAAGTGGTTCGCCTGGCGCGCAGCCAGGGCCCCCAGCGCGTGACCGTGCGCGGCAAGGACGCCGTGGTGGTGATGAGCGTCGAGGATCTGGAACGCCTGTCCCCGCCCGACCCGGCCCTCCCGTCGCTGGTGTCCTTCCTGGAGGGTCTGCATCTGGACGACCTGGACCTGACGCGTGAGCCCGACCACGGCCGAGATCCTGATCTGTGAAGGGCTGGCTGATCGACACCAATGTCATCGCCGCCCTGATCAATCCCAACGGCGCGCCCAGCGTGAAGGCGTGGGCGATAGGCCAGCCAGAGACGCGGTTGTTCATCAGCGTCCTGTCGCTGGGCGAATATGACAAGGGCATCCACAACCTGCCGGCCGATCATCCCGACCGGTCGCGCTATGTCGCGGCGCGCGACGCGCTGGCGGGGCGGTTCGCCGGCCGCATCCTGTCGGTCAGCGATCCGGTCGTGCGCCGCTGGGGCGAGATCTCGGGGTCGGTGAAGCGGCAGACCGGCCAGGCGCCGGCGGTGATCGACACCCTGCTGGCCGCCACGGCGCTGGAAAACGACCTGTTCCTGGTCACTCGCAACACGCGCGACGTGCAACACAGCGGCGCGGCGGTGTTCAATCCCTGGACCGACGCCCCCGCGCAATTCCCACTGGCGTGACGCTGGTTACTTGCCCCGGGCCCCGCGCCTCGCTAAAGCCGCAACACCTTTCCTCTTACGGAGCCGCGTCATGATCGCGATCCTCGTCATCGGCGTCTTCCTGGCCGTCATCATCGGCCTGAACCTGATCGAATTCGGCCGCGCCGACTGACATGAGCGCACGCGGCGCGGCCCTGGTCACCGGCGCGGGGCGTCGGATCGGCCAGGCCCTGGCCCTCGAGGCCGCGCGCGCCGGCTACGACGTCGCCGTCCACCACCGCGCCTCGCCCGACGAGGCGCGTGAGACCGTGGTCGCCGTCCAAGCCCTGGGCCGCCGCGCCATCGCGGTGTCGGCCGAGCTTTCGGACGAGGCGCAGGTCGCCGGCCTGGTCGCCCAGACCGCGCCGCTGGGTCCGCTGACGCTGCTGATCAACAGCGCCTCAAGCTTCAGCGACGACCGCGTGGGATCGCTGGACCGCGCCCTGTGGGACGCCCACATCGAGACCAACCTGCGCGCGCCGATCGTGCTGGCGGAAGCCTTCGCGGCCGCCCTCCCCGACGACGCAGAAGGCCTGATCGTCAACATCGTCGACCAGCGGGTCTGGCGGCCCAATCCGCAGTTCTTCAGCTACAGCCTCAGCAAGGCGGCCCTGTGGTGGGCGACCCAGACCCTGGCCCAGGCCCTGGCGCCGCGCATCCGCGTCAACGCCATCGGTCCGGGCCCCACCCTGCCCAACGTGCACCAGGCCCCCGGCGAGTTCGAGGCCGAGGCGGCCGGCACCCTGTTGCAGCGCCGCGCCACCCCCGACGACGTGACCGCCGCCCTGCGCTATCTCATTGACGCAAGGGCGGTCACGGGCCAGATGATCGCCGTGGACGCCGGTCAGCATCTGGGCTGGCGCACGCCCGACATCGTCGCACCTTAAGAAAGGCGCACCGCTTGGCCGCCGCCTCCCTCGCCGAAAACACCGCCGCCCCGGCTCCCGTCGCCCGCGTGATCGTGACCAAGGTCTTCGTGCGCGCCCTCAAGGTGGACGCCTGGATCGGCGTCTATGACCACGAGCACGGCCGCCGTCAGCCGCTGGTGATCGATGTCGAGCTCGACGTCGCCGCCAGCCACTGCGAGCGCATCGGCGACACGGTCAATTACGAGACTATCGGCGAGTCGGCCCGCGCCATCGCCGACGAGGGCCATATCGACCTGGTCGAGACCTTCGCAGAGCGCCTGGCCCAGGCCTGTTTCGCCGACGCCCGCGTCACCCGCGCCCGGGTGCGGGTGGAAAAGCCCCTGGCCCTGGCCCCGCACGCCGCCGCCGCCGGCGTGGAAATCACCGCCGTCCGCGCCTGAGATGAGCGAAAGCCACAGCGCCCGCCTCGCGCCCTTCCAGCCCGAAACGGTCTGGGCGCTGAAGGACGGAACGCTGGTCGAGACGCGCGGCGTGCGCGTGCGCGGCTTCCCGCTGAGCGCCCTGACGCAATACCGCCTGGCCGCCGCGCCGCATGGCGGTCATCGCCGCGTGCTGCAGCTGAGCTTTGGTCGGGCCAGGGTGGTGATCATCGCCCAGAGCTATGTCGCGCCCGGCAAGGCCGAGGATCGACTGGCGGGCTTCTCGGCCTTCGCCCGCGCCCTGTCGCGCCAAGCCGCCGACGCCGCCCCCGCCGCGCGCTTTTCCCTGGCCCGGATCGAGGCCCGCCCGGCCCTGACCTGGGTGGCGGGCTTCCTGGCCATCGGCGTCGCGGCCCTGCTGTTGTCGTCGCTGAGCGCCGGCATGGCGGGCGTCGGCGTCGACATGGCCGCCCGGATGAGCTTCGTGCTGATCCTGCTGCTGGCGGCCCTGCCCTGGCTGTCGCGGGGCGACGCCTTCGATCCCCGCGATCCGCCCCGGGACCTGCTGCCCTAAGGGCGCTTCCCCCGGGTTACGGGACCTTCATTTGCATCGTTGCCCGATAAGCGCGACCCTTGGAACAACATCGTTTTCCAAGGTTTGCCTTCGACGTGACCGACACCGACCCCATCGTTCCTCCCGCCCTGCAGGACGACAAGACCCTGCCCGCGGTGGTCTATGCCCTGCATCTGGCGGGACTGATCACGGGCGGGCTGACCTCGGTGATCGCCGTCGTCCTGGCCTATGTCAGCCGCAAGGGCGCGCCGGACTGGCTGCAAAGCCACTACGAATTCGCCATCCGCACCTTCTGGCTGTCGCTGCTATTCGCGATCATCGGCGGCGTGCTGACCGCGGTCGGGATCGGCTTCGTCATCCTGGCGGCGGTCGGCGTGTGGATCGCCGTGCGCTGCATCGTCGGCCTGTCCTGGTTGCTCAAGGGCCAGGCCTATCCCACACCCCTGAACTGGATGCTCTGACCATGACCGACGTCTCCGCTCCCGACATCACCCCCGTGGTCCGGCCCGAAGAGGACAAGGTCCTGCCGGCCGTCGTCTACGGTCTGTACCTGCTGGGCTTCGCCAGTTGCGCGGCCACCACGGTGGTCGGCCTGCTGGTCGCCTACGCCAATCGCGGCACGGCCGGACCGATCAACCAGAGCCACTACACTTTCGCCATCCGCTCGTTCTGGCTCAGCATCGGCTGGTTCCTGATCGGCCTGACGATGTTCATCCTGGGCCTGCCGCTGTCGCTGCTGCTGGTCGGCATCCCGGTGGTCGCCGCGGGCGTATTCATCATGGGCGCCGTCGGGGTGTGGTTCGCGGTCCGCTGCGCGGTCGGCATCTATTATCTTGCCCGAGGGGAAGCCTATCCCCGCCCCCGGACATGGCTGATTTAAAGGCGCCGGATGCGGCGGGCGCCCGCATCGGGGTCGCCTCGCCGCGCGCACTTCCCCCACCGGTTGAGACGCCTCGACGGCATGGTCAAGCTCGGATGACCTGTCGCTCCTGGCGAATGGACGTCTTGGAGGGGGCGCAATGCTGGCTCGCATCGTAGGGATCATACTGGGGCTGATCCTCTCGACGTCGGGATACGTGGTCGCCGGCTGGGGCTCTCTGGGGGGCTGGGCCGCGAATCTCGATCTTGGACCTTTCGAGCCGCATAGACCATTCGCCGGCGGGGCGGCGGCGATACTCGGGGGAGTACTGCTCGTCGCCGCCCTGACGCCGCGTCCCAAGCCCAAGCGCCGCAAGACGGCGGTGACGGGGCCCATGGACATCGGCGGCCTGGAACTGGCGCCGGTGCTGGCCGAGGCCGAGGCGCCGATCGTCACGCCGCTGGCGCCCGCCCCGCAGGTTCAACCGGCCGCCGCACCCGTGCTGGACATGACGCCGGCCGCCAAGCCCACGCCCGCGCCGGCGCCGGTGCCAGAGACCTTCGCCCAGATGCGCGAGCGCATGATCGCCTTCAGCCGCGCCGAATCCTGGGCCGACGCCGCCCGCACGCTGATGGCCATGAAGGCTGCGGCCAGGGGCGACCGCGAACAGGCCATCGCCTATCGCGACCTGGGCGACTTCGCGCGCGGCCAGGGTCAACTGGACGACGCCGCCGAGGCCTATGAGACGGCCGTGTCCTTCGCCCGCGACGCCCGCCGGGCCGCGCCGAACGATCCCGCCGTCCTCGAGCTGCTGGCTGGAACCCTGGCCGGGGTTGGCGACGTGGCCGAGGCCGAAGGCCGGCTGGACGACGCCCTGTCGGCTTTCGAGGAATCCCTGGCCCTGCGGCGGTCCAGCGGCGGCCGCGAGGCCCAGGATCCGTCGGCCCAGCGGGCCCTGTCGGTGTCGCTGGAGCGCCTGGCCGACCTGCGCGAGGATCGCGGCCACCGCATGCGGGCGCTGGACCTCTATCGCGAAAGCTACGACGTCGCCGCCCGCCTGGCCGCCGCCGACCCGGCCCGCTTCGGGCCCGACCTGGCGCTCACCCGGCAGCGGCTGGCCGAGCTCGAGGCCAAGGTCGCGACCTAGGGCGGATCGACATTCATTTAAGACGTCAGATTTTCGGATCAGAGCGGCCCAAAACACCGCTCATCCCCGCGAAAGCGGGGACCCAAGCCGAGTCTCGGGACAACCCCGCGCCGCTCTAAAATCTGCATGCCCCGCTTGGGTCCCCGCTTTCGCGGGGATAACCGGTGAGAAGTATGCCGACCCGCTGAATGTCGATCCGTCCTAGACCGCGCCGGCCTTCGCGCGGGCGTGCAGGCTCTATTTCGCCGCCGCCAGCGGGACCTTCATCGCCAGGATTTCCTTGGACCGACGGGTGATGCCGTACAGCATTCCCGGCTGGCTTTCGTCCCAGTCGATGGCCTGCCCCTCGGCGTCCATGCCGATGGTGTCGAGGTGGTCCAGCACGCCGCCGCCCATGGGTAGCCCCATGACATACAGTTCGGGCAGGTCGTGGCCGCTCAGATAGAGCTTGCCGTCGGGGCCCCAGCCGCCGCCCGAGACGCTCATCGGC
Source organism: Caulobacter sp. (assembly GCF_965279145.1). Taxonomy (NCBI): domain Bacteria; kingdom Pseudomonadati; phylum Pseudomonadota; class Alphaproteobacteria; order Caulobacterales; family Caulobacteraceae; genus Caulobacter; species Caulobacter sp. The sequence goes on along the minus strand of NZ_OZ257139.1, from coordinate 2,259,937 downwards.
GCGATGCGCTCCAGCACCGTGGCCGGCAGGGCCCAGGCTTCCAGTCTGCGCCACTGGTCGTCGAACTTGACCAGGGTGGTGTGGCGATGGTCGCGCGGAGGCTCGCCGCCCTTGCCGTCATAGTTGGCGAACATCGCCCACCAGGCGCCGTCATGGCGGTCGACCCAGGTGATCGAACCCGTGCCCAGGCCCAGCGACACGCTGCGCCTGTGGGCCAGGGTCATGGGATCAAACATCTCGACGGTGCTGACCTGAGGCGTGCCCGGAAAGTTGGAACTGGCGCAGACCAGGTCCTTGCCGATCAGGGCGCAGCTGTTGATGTGCGGGAAACGGGCCTTGTCGCCCGTCCACTCCGCCCGCTGCTCGCCGGTCTTCTTGTCGTAGCGGACCAGCCGGAAATTGCTCACCGCATAGACGTCGTTGGGCCCCACCGCCGCGCCCTGAGTGGCCTTGCCGTCATAACGGCGGACCGTTTCGGCCTTGCGGGCGAAGGTCGGCGCGGGCGGGTCGGCGGCTTGCAGCGCCAGGGCCGCGAAGAAGGGCAGGATCATCGGTCGTTCTCCGTGCGGCCTAAACGTCTTCACCCCGCTCATCCCCGCGAAAGCGGGGACCCAAGCCGAGTGTCCAGCTTGCCCTCGGTTAGCTCAGTTTGGGTCCCCGCTTTCGCGGGGATGAGCGGTAAAGAGAGAGCGGTTCAAGATAGAAGCACCTGCTCTAGAAATTCACCGCCGCGCCGACCCAGTAGGTGCGGCCGTAATTGGCCCATTCCTGCAGGTAACGGCGGCCGGGGCCAGTCACTTCCTGACGGCCGGTATTGGTCAGGTTCTGGCCTTCGACGAAGACCGTGAAGTGGTTGGCGAAGCGCCACGAAAGGCTGGCGTCGAACACGTGACGGCCCTTCCAGTACTGGTCGGAATTGGCGTTGGCGTCATTGATCGTTTCCAGCTGGCCGCCGATGTAGTTGTGCGACACCCGACCCTCGAACGGACCGCGCTGATAGTAGATCGACGCGTTGGTGGTGATGTCCGGCTGCTGGAACAGGCCCGTCTTGCGCGGACCGGTCGAGGTCAGGAAAGTGAACTCGGTGTCCAGCACAGTGATGTTGCCGTTGAACCCGAAACCGTCGAGCGGCGCGGGCAGGAAGGTGAAGGCCTGCTGCACGGCGAACTCCAGCCCGGCGATCTTGGCGGTCTCGGCGTTGCGCGGGGTCGAAACCAGCACCGCTTCCACACCCCGGCCCACGTCGAGGTTCTCGGTCGAGCTGAGGGTGAAGATCTCGTTCTTGATGTCCTTGCTGAACACCGCCAGCGAGACCATGCCGTCCTTCGGGTAGAACTCGACCGACAGGTCGAAGCCCTCGCTCTCGCGCGCCTTCAGGCCCGGATTGCCGCGCGACAGGGTCGCCTGGCTGCCGTCGAAGCGAAGGCTTTCGGTGGCGGCCAGCGAGCCATAGTCGGGGCGGCCGATGGTGTTGGTCCAGGCGGCGCGGATGATCCAGTTCTCGGCCGGCTTCCACTGCAGGTGAGCGCTGGGCAGCCAATTGCCGTAGGAGCCCGAATTGCTGGTCGGGGTCAGGACGCCTGCCGTGGAGCGGATCGCATCGGAGTCGACCTTGGTCTTCTCATAGCGCAGGCCGCCCAGCAGGGTCAGGTCGCCCATGCGGTAGCTGGCCTGGGCGTAGCCGGCATAGACGTCCTCGGTGACCTCGTAATTGCCCGTCGGGGCCGTCACCGTTTCGGTGAATTTGGCGCGGTTAGCGCGGAAGAAGTCCATCGCCGCCTTGGCGTTGATGCGCGGGCTCAAGCGATAGCGCCCGGCGATCAGGTCGCTGGGGCCAGCGGAATCGACCTCGTCCAGGGTGTAGGTGAAGCCGGTTCCGGCGCGGTAATTGACCTGGCTGCTGGTGAACTTCCGCTCGCTGGAGCGCAGCACGCCGCCGATCCTGGCCTTCAGGTTGCGATCGCCGCCCTCGTCGTCGAAGCCCAGGTTGAAGCGCGCCTGGCCGGTCTTCTCGTCGGTCTTGGTCAGGGCGATGCGGTGCTGCTGCAGCACATAGTTGACCGGGTTGCGCAGGGCCGCGTCGCTGACCGGCGTGAACACCGGGAACAGCGGGTTGGTGGTGTCATAGGTGAAGGCGTAGTTGGCGCCCTGGGCGTCGACGGTGCGGAACTCCACAGACTCGTTGGGCACGTCCAGCCCGGCCTGGGAATAGACCAGATCGCCGTCGGCCTTCCACTTGGGGGCGAAGGTCCAGGCGAAGCTGGTGCGGGCCAGGCCGATCTCGCGCTTGGTGATCGGCTGGTTCAGCTGGATGATGCCGCGGCCGCGGGCGAAGGCGCCGCTGGTCGCGGTCTGGTTGGCGACGTTGCCGATCGGCTCGATGCGGTACTCGATCCGCTCCTCGTCGTCCTCCATGCGGGCGAACAGGCCCGAGGCCTCCCAGCGGAAGTCGTCGTTGGGGCGATACTCGATCTTGCCGTTCACGCCGCTGCGCTGCTTGGTGTTGTTGTACCAGAACAGGCGGACCTGGGTCGGCACCTGGATGCCGTTACCCGTGGGGGAACCCGACAGCACCGGCGCGCCGAGCGCGGTGTATTCACGCACCGACGGGTCGGCTGATTCCACCTGCGGAATGTCGTAGTCCAGTTGCTCGTGCGAGGCGCCGACGACGACGCCCCACTCGTCATTGGCGCCGAACGTCGCGCCGGTGGCGAAGGCCAGGCGATACGACGGCTTGTCGTTGCGCACGCCGCCGCTGCGTTCGTAGTCGCCGTACGAGACCATGCCGTTGAAGAACGGCTTCCTGGCGTCGAAGGCGCTGCGGGTGGTCACGTTGATGACGCCGCCGATGGCGTTGCCGTCGTTCTCCGGCGTCACCGTCTTGATGACTTCCAGGCGGCCGGCCATCACCGAGGGCACGATGTCCATCGGCACGGTGCGGCCGCTCTCGTCGACCGAGGCCACCAGGGCGCCGTCGACGGTGGTGCGGTTATAGGTCGAGCGCAGGCCGCGAATGACCGGAAAGCGCGGCTCGCCCTGGTCTTCCATCACCGAGATGCCGGGAATGCGGCGCAGGGCGGCGGCGGTGTTGTGGTCGGGCAGCTTGCCGATGTCGTCCGACGAGACCACGTCGGCGACGACGAAGGTCTCGCGCTTGACGGCGATGGCGGCGCGCTGGGCCTGGCGTTGACCGGTGACCACCACCGCGTCGACGGCGTCCGGCGCGTCCTGGGCCAGGGCGAAGACCGGGGCCGACAGGGCGCTGGTGGCCAGAAGTCCTGCGATCAGGTGGCGGATGGTCATGTCGAGGCCCCTCTGGCTGCGCAATATGTCGTGCTGGCGCTTAGGCGGGGACGGCGACCGGAATGTTACGTTTGCAATGAGGTTTGTTGTCGGTGCGGCGACAGCTTCAAGACATCTCTTCCGCCCAAGGATCACCGACGGCCCCACGAAAAAGCCGCCCGGATCGCTCCGGGCGGCTGGATCGTTTCAGGGTGTCGTGTCGGCTCAGGCCGGAACGGCCACCGGCGCCTCGCGCCGCACCAGGCGGGCATAGTCGTCCATCAGGCCCAGCGACAGCGCGGCGGGCGTGAACTTGAACTCGCCGATCTCGGCCACCGGCGTGACCTCGGCGGCGGTGCCGACGATGAAGCACTCGGTGAAGTCGGCCAGCTCTTCCTTCTGGATGTGGCGCTCGATCACGGTCAGGCCCTTGTCCTTGGCGATCTGGATCACCGTGCGACGGGTGATGCCGTCCAGGAAGCAGTCGGGCTCGGGCGTGTGCAGCACGCCGTCCTTGACGAAGAACACGTTGGCGCCGGTCGCCTCGGCCACATAGCCGCGATAATCCAGCATCATCGCGTCGGCATAGCCTTCCTTCTCGGCGGCATGCTTGGAGATGGTGCAGATCATGTAGAGGCCGGCGGCCTTGGCGGCGACGGGGGCGGTCTTCGGATCGGGACGCTGGTACTTGGCCCAGGTCAGGCGGATGCCCTTGGCCTTGGTCGCCGGATCGAAGTAGCTGGGCCAGTCCCACACGGCGATGGCCACGTGGATTTTGGTCTGTTGCGCCGAAACACCGATCATTTCGCTGCCGCGCCAAGCGATCGGGCGCACATAACAGTCATCCAGGTTGTTCTTGGCGGCCGTCGCCTTGCAGGCCTCATCGATCTGCTCCACCGTGTAGGGGATCGTGAAATCGAGGATTTCGGCCGACTTGAAGAGGCGCTCGGTATGTTCGGTGAGCTTGAAGATCTCGCCCCCGTACATCCGTTCGCCCTCGAACACCGACGAGGCGTAGTGCAGGCCGTGGGTCAGTACGTGCACCTTCGCGTCACGCCAGGCTACGAACTGGCCATCCAGCCAGATCCATCCATCGCGATCGTCGAAGGGAACGAGAGACATCGGTCCAAGACCTCCTTATTTGAGACGGGGTTCTTAGACCCCCCGAGGCCTCGAACGTCAAATAAAATGGACTTAAGGCGATGATAGCGCCCCTGCAGCAAGGCGCTGCCGACCCCCGGCTGATCCTGCGCGAAGAGGAACTGGACAGCGGGCTGGAGCTGATCCTGCTGGCCGAGGCGGCGCTGTGGGCCGCCGTCGACGCCGCGCTGGAGGCCGAGCCCCTGGGCCTGGGCCGCTCGCACTGGCGCGCCGCCTTCCTGCTGCGCCGCCGGCCCGGCATCGGGGTGCAGGACCTGTCCAAGCTGACCAGCCTCTCGAAACAGGCCGCCAGCCGCACCCTGGCCGACCTGACCAAGGCCGGGCTGGTCGAGCGCGGGGGCGGCGACCTGGACGGGCGACGGAAGCCCGCTGTCCTGACCGCCGAGGGTGTTGCCTTCGAGGCGCGGATCGCCGAACGCCTGCGGGCGATTCTCGCCAGGGCCTACCGCACGGGCGGACTGGATGGCGTGGCCGGCACGCGCCGCATCCTGGCGGCCCTTGCCGGGCCAAGACAAGGGGTGGGTCCCACGCGTAGAGTGGTGGCATGACACCCGAGGAACGCCGCGACCGACACCTGCTGGTGGTCGATGACGACGACCGCATCCGCAAGCTGCTGAAGGAATTCCTGGTCCGGGCCGGTTTCCGGGTCAGCACCGCCGCCGACGCCGCCGGGGCGGACCGATTGTGCGGCTCGCTGGACTTCGACCTGATGGTGCTGGACGTGATGATGCCGGGCGAAGACGGCTTTTCCTTCACCAAGCGCCTGCGGGCCATGGGCGGCGAGGTGGGCAAGACGCCGATCCTGATGCTGACCGCCCGCGATCAGGCCGCCGACCGCATCGAGGGCCTGACCCACGGCGTCGACGACTATCTGGGCAAGCCGTTCGAGCCGCAGGAGCTGCTGCTGCGCATAGAGGCCATCCTGCGGCGCACCGCCGCCAAGCCCAGCGGACCGCGCGAACTGATCCTGGGTCGCTGCGCCTTCGAGCCCGAGCGCGGCGAGCTGACCCGCGACGGCCAGCCGATCCGCCTGACCGAGGCCGAGGTCGCCCTGATGCGCCGCCTGGCCCGCGCCGCCCACGAACCCGTCGACCGCCTGGAACTGGCCCGCGACACCGCCGACGCCACCGGCCGGGCGGTCGACGTCCAGGTCACCCGCCTGCGCCGCAAGATCGAGCCGGACCCGAAGAACCCCCGCTATCTGCAGACGGTGCGCGGGATCGGGTATCGGCTGGCGCCGGATTGATGAAGGTCCTCCCCCAGAGGGGGGAGGAGGTCCGCAGGACCGGAGGGGGTAGTGATCATCCCCTCCGCCCGCCGACTTCCCCCTCCGTCCGCTTCGCGGACACCTCCCCCGTCGGGGGGAGGACCTAGCCATGCGCCTGCGCGCCAAGCTCTATATCCCGCGCCAGATCAAGCGCTGGCTGCCGACCTCGCTGTTCGGGCGCAGCCTGCTGATCATCGTGCTGCCGGTGGCGGTGATGCAGATCGCCGTGACCTGGGCCTTTTTCGACGCCCACTGGCAGACGGTGAACAGCAAGCTGTCCGAAGGCCTGGCCGGCGACATCGCCTGGGCGGTGGCCAGCTATCAGGACGATCCCAGCCCCGCCGCCGTCGCCAAGCTGGCCGAGCGGGCCGAGCAGTCGCTGTCGCTGTCGATCGCCTTCCAGAAGGGCAAGAAGCTGCCGACCCGTCGGCGCGACGCGCTGTTCGCCCTGGATCGCTCGCTGCAGGATGCCCTGGCCGACCGGCTGAACGTTCCGTTCTGGTTCGATACCACCCGCTACACCGCCTATATCGACATCCGCGTGCAGGTGGACGGCGGGGTGCTGCAGATCTACGCCCTACGCGACCGGGCGTTCGCCACCCAGGGCCACATCTTCATCCTGTGGATGGTGGTGGCGACCATGCTGCTGACCGCCGTGGCCATCCTGTTCATCCGCAACCAGGTGCGCGCCATCGAGCGGCTGGCCGACGCGGCCGACGCCTTCGGGCGCGGCGGCGAGGTCGACTTCAAGCCGCACGGCGCGCGCGAGGTGCGCCAGGCGGCCATGGCCTTCCTGGCGATGAAGGCCCGCATCCAGCGCCATATCGAGCAGCGCACCGCCCTGCTGGCCAGCGTCAGCCACGACCTGCGCACGCCCCTGACCCGGCTGAAGCTGGAAATGGCCCTCTCCGAGCCCAGCGAACAGCTCGAGGCCATGAAGGGCGATCTCTCCGAAATGGAGCACATGATCGACGAGTACCTGGCCTTCGCGCGCGGCGAGGGCGGGGAAGCGGCGACCCGCGTCGACCTGTCGGACCTGATCGGCGGCGTCGTGGCGGCGGCGGCGCGCACCGGCGCGACCATCGAGTCCCGGGTCACGCCCGACCTGGCGGTGGACCTGCGCCCCAACGCCTTCAAGCGCGCCCTGGCCAACCTGATCGACAACGCCGCCGCCCATGGCGACCAGGTCTGGGTGACGGCCGCGCCGCGCCTGACCGGCGGGGTCGAGATCCTGATCGACGACAACGGCCCCGGTATTCCCGAAGACCGCTACGAGGACGCCTTCAAGCCGTTCAACCGGCTGGATGAGTCGCGGAACCAGAACGAAAAGGGCGTCGGCCTGGGCCTGGCCATCGCCCGCGACATGGCGCGCGGGCTGGGCGGCGACCTGGTGCTGGAGCGCTCGCCGATGGGCGGGCTGCGGGCGGTGATGCGGTTGCCTGGGTAAGATCCTCCCCCTGAAGGGGGAGGCGGCCGGAGGCCGGTGGGGGAAAAGCGCAATGACTCAGCGGCACTTCCCCCTCCGATCGCTTCGCGATCACCTCCCCCGCTAGGGGGAGGACCTAAAACCCCGCCCCAATCTTCTCCAGCCGCTCGGCCATCTGCTTCAACCGCTTGTCCAGCTCGGCCATGGTCCGGTTCAGCGCGCCCTCGTCGTCGCGCCAGACCTGAACGCAGCGGGCCCACACCGCCGTCATCGCCGCCAGCCGCAGCGGCGTCGCATCAACGCCGCCGGCCTCGAGAATGGCGCGCGCCGTCCTGGGGAAGCGCAGGGCCGAGGCCACAACGCCCTCTGAACGACTGATGGCGATCAGGGCCGCGCGGTGCGGCTCCATCGCTTCCAGTCGCGCCATGGCGGCGTCGAACAGGCGATCGTGGGGCGCGGCGTCCTCGGCCGAGGTCGTGGCCAGGGCGGCGCGGTCGAAGCGGGTGGACAGGTGGGCCAGCACCGCGCCCTTGCCGTCGGCCAGGGCGTAGAGCTCGGCGAACGAGACCTCGGCCTTGAGGGCGATGTCGCGCAGGGTGATCTGCGGCCAGGGGCGGTCGGACGCCAGGGCCAGGGCGGCGGCGGCGGCGCGGTCGAGGATATCTTCAGCGGCGGTCATGCCTACTCAGATGGCGGGCGCCGGGGACGATGGCAAGGTGATGCGCGTCCCCGGCGACTTGACGTCAGTCGATCTTGATGAACGGCGTCGAGGCGCCGGTCACCTTGGGCAGAACCCCGTCCCACTTCTCGATGGCCTGCTGCTGCAGGACCTGAGGATTGGAACGCAGGGCCTCACCCTTGATCCGCGTGGCCTCGGCCTCGCCCTTGGCCTTGGCGACGGCGGCGTTGGCCAGGGCGGTTTCCTTGGCCTCCAGCGCCTTGGCGGCCAGGGCTTCCTGCTCCAGCTGGGTCTTGCGCTGCATCTGGTCGATGACGGCGGCCGGATAGCGGATCGAGCCGATCCAATCCATCTGCGACACCGTCACGCCATGCTTGGACCACTTGCCGGCCACCCGCGCGAAGGCCTTCTGGATCACCATCTGGCGGCCGCCGCTGTACAGCGTCTCGACCCCGACCTTTTCGGCCTCGGCCGCGACGGCCGAGCGGACGTCGTTGCGGATCGGCCCGTCCAGCAGCTGGTCGAAGGTCAGGCGATAGGTCTGGTACAGGTTGGGCGCCGAGGCCGGATTGACCTGCATGGTCACCGACACGTCGGCGGTCATCGGCAGGCCGGTGTTGTCGGAGAAGGTGATCTCCTCGTTCTCGTTGCCGCGCTCGTCTTTCTCGCGCGTGTAGCTGTAGGTGCGCCGGATGACCGGATACTGCACGATGCGCTCGCCGATGCCGCGGAAGTACCATCGCGCCGGCAGGGCGTCGGGCGAGACGCCGGCGCCGGAGCCGAGGGTCTTGATCTTGACCCCGACATTGCCGGGCTCGACCGTCGTGCTGTGCGAGATGACCTGGCAACCGCCCATCATCAACACCAGAACGCCCACCGTGACGATCAGGCCGTTGCGCACCGCGATCTGCGACGCGCCCCGACCGAAGGGTTTTTCAGGGGTGCTCATGAGGTTTGGTTTTCTCCATTGTCGGGGCCCAGCCCCTTGGCCACGTCACGCATCATCACCCGCGCCAGCCACGCCAAGGCGAGCACGCCGCCGGCGCCGGCCAGAACAGCCGCAATCATCCCAAGGTCGGATGCGGAGCCCCAAAGGGGCCCGATCACGATCCTAAGTAATGTTATAACAGCCGAGACGAACAGAATAACGTAAGCGACCGCCTTGGCGGCGCTGAAATACTGCCTGTCAGTCATTCTCCCTCCAGCCGCGCAAGGCGCGGATTACGGGAGTATTTTATCGGAACGCCGAAAACTGACGAGTGACTTTTCGTTTAACTTGAAAGGCGCGAGATTTAGCCGCCCAGTTCCTTGGACCGCGCGATCGCCGCGTCCAGAGCCCTGGGCAGCAGGTCGCCGAAGCCGCCCTGCCCCATCAGCACGGCCAGCGCCGCCGCCGTGGTGCCGCCGGGCGAGGTGACCTGCTTGCGAAGCTCGGCGGGCTCTTCGCCGCCGGCCTCCATCAGGGCCGCCGCGCCGATGATGGTGGCGCGGGCCAACTTCGCCGAGGCGGCGGGATCCAGACCCACGCCGGCGCCGGCCGCCTCCAGCGCCTCGACGAAGGCGTAGAGATAGGCCGGGGCCGAGCCCGAGACGGCGGTGGCGGCGTGCAGCAGCTCTTCGCTGTCCAGGTCCACCACGGTGGCCACGGGGTCGAACAGGGCGTGGGCGGCGGCGCGGGCGACGGGGTCGACGGCGTGGACGCTGGCCGTGCCCCGGCCGATGGCGACGGCCGTGGTCGGCATCACCCGGGCGACGACGCGGCCGCCGAAGGCCTCGCTGATGTCGGCGGCGCGCACGCCGGCGGCGATCGAGACGATGACGGCGTCGGGGGCCAGGTGCGGGACGACATCCGCGACCGCCTCGCGCCAGATCTGCGGCTTGACGGCCAGCAGCACGGTCCTGGCGGCCGACAGGGCTTCGAGGGGCGGATTGACCAGCGCGCCGGCGAAGGCGGCGGCGTCGACATTGGGATCGCGCACGATCAGGTCGGCGGCGCTGAAAGCCCCCGCTTCGCGCCAGCCCTGGATCAGCGCGCCGCCCATGCGGCCGGCGCCGAGGAGGAGGATGGGGGTCATCTGGCGTTCCTGATCTCTGCCCTTCTCCCCATGCGGGAGAAGGTGCCTGCGAAGCAGGTCGGATGAGGGGTCTCTCGGAATTGCGGGCGCGACCCCTCATCCGTCGCTTCGCGACACCTTCTCCCGCAAGGGGAGAAGGATTTAAAGGGCTATGCCTGCCCGACCGTCTCGAACATGCAGGCGGCCATGGCTTCGTCCGGGGTCTTGGCGCCCTGGATCAGGAAGTCGAAGGCCGGATAGAAGCGGTCGGCGGCTTCGACGGCCGCGTCGATCATCGAGGCGGCCTGGGCCATGGTCGGGCGCTCGCCCGAGGGCAGGGCCAGAGCGTGGCGGAACACGACCTCGCCGTCCTCGGTCCAGACCTCGAAATGGCCCAGCCAGACACGCTGGTTGATCATCGCCAGCAGTTCATAGGCGTTGGCCCGCTTGGCCTTGGGCGCGCGCAGGTCCAGCGACAGGCACAGCTGCAGGCAGTCGGCCTCGGGTCGCCAGGCGAACCACAGCTCATAGTCCTTCCAGTCGCCGGTCAGGGCGAAGGCCAGGTCGCCGTCCTCGGTGCGGTCGAAGGTCAGGTTTTCGGCCGAGAGGACATGCTCGACCACTTCCAGCGGGTCGAGAGCCATCAGGACGTCGTCGTCTTCCGGTTGGGTGTCCATGGGAATCCTGCGCGTCCCATAGGCGATGGCGGGCGTGAGACCTGCCATGAATCGCCTATGTCGCGATGAGTCTAATCTGCTTCGTGAGCGGCGTAACAGCCCCTTCACGTCGAGGGCGAGCGACGATTCGTCTATTCGCCTGTTCCAGCCGCCTTCTTGGGCGCGGCGGGCTTCTTGGCCTTCAGGCTCGCGACCTCTTCGCGCAGCGCCGCGACCTCGGCCTTCAGCGCTTCGAAATCATCGCGGCGGATCAGGTCGAACTCGGCCGCCAGACGATCGGCCTGGGCCCGCATGGCGGTCTTGGCCTCTTCGCCGGCCGTCTGGGCGATGCCCATGGCCGCCTGGGTCAGCTTGGCGAATTCGTCGAGGAAGGGGTTCTGGCTGTGCATCGCGATTCCGAGTGCGGGCGTTCTTGTCCGCGCTCCTTATATGGGAAGCGGGGGATGAAAGCGAAGGACGAACGCTGTATGCCTGCGACGATCTGTCCCGAAGGGAGCCTTGCGGCGTGATCTTCCCCGATATCGACCCCGTCGTGCACCTCGGCCCCCTGGCCCTGCAGCTGGGCCCGCTGGCCATCCGCTGGTACGCCCTGGCCTATGTGGCCGGCATCCTGCTGGGCTGGCGCTACATGCTGCGGCTGATCCGCGACGAGCCGATCTGGGGCCAGCGCAAGCCCCCGGCCACGGCCTTGCAGATCGACGACCTGGTGCTGTGGATCACGCTGGGCATCATCCTGGGCGGCCGGATCGGCTACATCCTGTTCTACATGATGATCAATCCCGACCAGCGGGCCGGCCTGATGGCGCACCCGCTGGAGGCGTTCAAGATCTGGGAAGGCGGCATGTCCTTCCACGGCGGCTTCCTGGGCGTGTGCGCCGCGGTGCTGCTGTTCGCCCGCCGCAACCGGATCGACATCCTGCGGCTGGGCGACCTGGTCGCCCCCGTCGCCCCGATCGGCCTGTTCTTTGGCCGGATCGCCAACTTCATCAATGGCGAGCTGTGGGGCCGGGTCACCGACCATCCGTTCGGCATCATCTTCTGCAACAAGACGATCCAGCTGGCCAACGGCGGGCGCTGCCCCGCCGGTCCCTATCCGCGCCATCCCAGCCAGCTGTATGAAGCGGCGCTGGAAGGCGCCGTGCTGTTCCTGATCCTCTGGGTCGCCGCCCACAAACTGAAATGGCTGGAGCGGCGCGGCGCGCTGGTGGGGACCTTCCTGATCGGCTACGGCCTGTTCCGGGCGTCGCTGGAGAACGTGCGCAATCCCGACATCGGCATGCCGGCCTTCCCGTTTGGCCTGACCATGGGGATGATGCTGTCGATCCCGATGTTCCTGGCCGGGGTCTGGCTGCTGTGGAAGGCCCTGCGCGAACCCGTCGCTACCGAGTCTCATGAGCCTGCTTGATCGCCTGAAGGCGCAGATCGCCCAGGACGGGCCGATCGGCGTCGCCGAATATTTCACCCGCTGCCTGCACGACCCGCGCGACGGCTACTACGCCACGCGGCCCGACCTGGGCGCCGGCGGCGACTTCATCACCGCGCCGCTGGTGAGCCAGATGTTCGGCGAGCTGATCGGGCTGTGGGCCGTCGAGACCTGGACCCGGATGGGATCGCCCAAGCCGTTCCGGCTGGTCGAGATGGGGCCGGGCGACGGCACGCTGATCAGCGACCTGCTGCGCGCGGCGCGGCTGTCGCCGGACTTCATGGCCGCCGCTGATCTTTGGCTGGTCGAGGTGTCGCAGCCCTTGCGGGCGTTGCAGACCGAGCGCCTGGCCGCCGCGCCGCTGACGCCGCGATGGGCCGACCGGCTGGACGCCGTGCCGACCGGCGCGCCGATGATCCTGATCGCCAACGAGGTGCTCGATTGCCTGCCCGCGCGACAGTTCGTCCGGACCGACAAGGGCTGGGCCGAGCGGGTGGTCGGGCTGGATGAGCAGGGGAACCTGGCGTTCGGGCTGAAGGCCATCTCAAGAGAACCCTTCCCGTTGGCGGATGGGGGAAGGGCAGGGTTGGGGGTGACCGCGGCGGCGGATGACGGGCGCGATCGCCAGACGGCAACCTCAGCAGTCACCCCCATCCCCAACCCTTCCCCCATCGAGGGGGAAGGGAGAATCCTCGAATCCTCCCCCGCCCAGGAAGCGCTCGGCGCCGAGATCGGCCACCGCCTGGCCAGCGACGGCGGCGCGGCGCTGCTGATCGACTACGGCCGCGACGCGCCAGGGCCGGGCGATACGCTGCAGGCGATCCAGGGCCACCGGAAGGTCGATCCGCTGGAAAACCCCGGCCAGGCCGACCTGACCGTCTGGGCCGACTTTCCCGCCGTGCTGGCCGCCGGCGTCGAGGCCGGCGCCCAAGCGGGGCCGATCCTGAGCCAGGCGGCGTTCCTGGCGATGCTGGGCATCGAGGCGCGCGCGCAGGCCCTGGCCGCCGCCCGCCTCGATCGCGCCGAGCAGATCGCAAGACAGCTTGATCGCCTGACCGGTCAGGCGCAGATGGGCGCGTTGTTCAAGGCCGTGTGCCTTCATGCGCCCGGTTTCACGCCGCCTGCCTTCGAGGTCGCCGGACAGGATGAATAATGACATGCCCCATAGCGCCCTGCCCACCATCCAGTCGCCGCTGCTGGCCGCCGTTCCCGGCGTGCGCCACGCCTTCTTCACCCGTCAGGGCGGGGTCTCGACCGGGATCTATGACAGCCTCAATGTCGGGCGCGGGAGCAAGGACGATCCGGCCGACGTGATCGAGAACCGGGCCCGCGCCGCGCGCTGGTTCGGGGTCGCTCCCGAAGACCTCAACACCTGCTTCCAGATCCATTCGACCATCGCCATCACGGCCGACGGCTCGTGGGGCGACGTGCGGCCCGAGGGCGACGCGGTGGTGACCAAGACCCCCGGCGTCGTCTGCGGCGCGCTGGCGGCCGACTGCGCGCCGGTGCTGATCGTCGATCCCGAGGCCCGGATCGTCGCGGCGGCCCACGCCGGCTGGCGCGGAGCCCTGGACGGCGTGGTGCAGGCCGCCGTCGACGCCATGGTCGAGCTGGGCGGCGATCCCGGGCGCATGGTCGCCGCCGTCGGCCCCTGCATCGGTCCCGACTCCTATGAAGTGGGACTGGAATTCCTGCACCGCTTCGAGGCCGACTGTCCCGGCTCGGGCCAGTTCTTCCGGCCCGGCGTCAGCGACGACAAGCGCTTCTTCGACCTGCCGGCCTTCGTTCTGGACCGCCTGCGCACCGCCGGGATCGAGCAGCGCGAATGGGTCGGCCGCGACACCCGTGTCGAGGAGGCCCTGTTCTTCTCCAACCGCCGCGCCGTCCTGAACGGCGAGGGCGACTATGGCCGCCTGCTGTCGGCGATCTGCCTGGAAGCGTGACGGGTCGGCCTTGACCTATCCGCGCTCAGGCCAGCGTCAGGATCAGCGGCCCCCGGCTGGTCGCGACCAGGGTGTGCTCGTACTGCACCGTGGCCTGGCGCCCTGGCGGACATAGCGTCCAGCCATCATCCAGTTCCTCGACCCAGTCCGCGCCGAGCGACAGGAACGGCTCGATGGTGAAGACCAGGCCCTCCGGGATCGTCCGGCGGTCGCGCGGCTCATACCAGGTGGGGATTTCCGCCGGCTCGTCGTGCAGCGAACGGCCGACGCCATGGCTGGCCAGGTTGCGGACCAGACTATAACCGTTCTTCTGGGCGAAAGCCTCGATGGACCGGCCGACCTCGTTCAGCCGGGCGCCGGGCTTGACGGCCCGGATGCCGGCCCACATCGCCCGGCGGCCGTCGCGGCACAGGCGCTCGACGCGCTTGCTGGTCGGCGGCACCGCGAAGCTGGCGCCCGTGTCGCCGAAAAAGCCATCCAGCTCGGCCGAGACGTCGATGTTGATCAGGTCGCCCGCCTTGATCACCGTGTCGTCCGGTATGCCGTGCGCGCAGTCGGGCCCCACCGAAATACAGGTGGCGCCGGGGAAATTGTAGCTGAGCTCGGGCGCTGAACGCGCCCCCTCCTTCTCCAGCAGGGCGCGGCCGTAGTCGTCCAGCGCCTTGGTGGTCATGCCGGGCTCCAGCGCCTGGCCCATCGCGGCCAAGGTGCGGGCCACCAGGGCGCCAACGATGCGCAGCTTCTCGAGCTCGTCTTCGGTCTCGATGGTCACGTCGGAGCGCCGACAAGATCAGGGGTGTCGACGCCCGCATCCTGAAGCTCACGCGCCACGAGCTCCTGGAAGGTGAGGCCAGGGTTCAGCTCGCACAGCATGCCGATCTTGATCCAGAACGCCGCCTGGGCGTTGATCGACCGATAGGACGCCTTGCTCGCGCGTCGCAGCCGCTCGTGCAGCTCATCCTCGATATTGACGATACCCACCGCGCGCTCCAAAAACATACGATCCGTATATGTTTCATATATTCGAGAGCGACTGATGGCAACGGGGTCGCGGCCCGCGTCTCATCGATCGGCCCGAAAGCCACAAAGCGTCGCTGATCCGTCATACGGGCCGTTAAGGTCTTGCTCCGGGGCCGATGACTGCTAGAAGCCCCGCAACGCGACACCCCCTGCCCCCGAGCGCCCCCATGAAGCTGCTGTCCGGCAACTCGAACCGCCCGCTGTCCCAGTCGATCGCGGAGTATCTCGACATGCCGCTGACCCGCGCCCAGGTGCGCCGGTTCGCCGACCTCGAGGTCTTCGTCACCATCGACGAGAACGTGCGGGGCGAGGACGTCTTCGTCATCCAGTCGACCAGCTATCCGGCCAACGACAACCTGATGGAGCTGCTGATCTGCATCGACGCCCTGAAGCGCGCGTCGGGCAAGCGGATCACCGCCGTGCTCCCCTACTTCGGCTACGCCCGCCAGGACCGCAAGACCGGCGGCCGCACGCCGATCTCGGCCAAGCTGGTGGCCAACCTGATCACCCGCTCGGGCGCCGACCGCGTGCTGACGATGGATCTGCACGCCGGCCAGATCCAGGGCTTCTTCGACATCCCGACCGACAACCTGCTGCCCTCGCGCCTGCTGGCCGATGACATCATCCGCAACTATTCGATCGGCGACGACCTGATGGTCGTCTCGCCCGACGTCGGCGGCGTGGTCCGGGCCCGGGCCCTGGCCAAGCGCCTGAACGACGCCGACCTGGCCATCGTCGACAAGCGCCGCTCGGGCCCCGGCCAGTCGGAAGTGATGAACATCATCGGCGACGTTTCGGGCCGCCGCTGCATCCTGTTCGACGACATCGCCGACTCGGCCGGCACCCTGTGCAACGCCGCCGCCGCCCTGGTGGCCCAGGGCGCGACCTCGGTTAGCGCCTATGTCACCCACGGCGTGCTGTCGGGCGCGGCCGCCGAGCGGGTCGCCAATTCGGTGCTGACCGAGCTGGTGGTCACCGACTCCATCGAGGCGTCCGACACCGTCAAGGCCTGCCCCAAGATCCGCTACGTCTCGTGCGCCCCGCTGATCGGCGAAGCCATCCGGCGGATCGCCAACGAAGAATCCGTCTCCAAGCTGTTCGACTAGCGCGGAAACCTTCCCTTTCGGGGAGTTTTGGCGGGCGGGTTCGCCTCTCGCGCGGCCAAGCTTGTCAAAGAATGGTTAACGGGCTGAGTGTCACAATATCGCCCGTCGCGGATGTTATTCGCGAAAATCAGTCTCATGGGGAAGTTCGCCCGAATGCACACCTTTTCGCGTGCGCGCGCCGTTCTATTGACGGCCGCCGTCGCGCTGGCCACCGTCGTGGCCGGCTGCGAAACCCCGCCCCCGCCTCCGCCGCCGCCCGTGGTCGCCGCCCCGGCCGTCGCGCCGCCGATCACGCTGTCGAACACCCTGGTCGAGCGCGCCAGCGCCTTCCGCGGCTACATGGCCCGGGCCGGCGCCATCAATCCCAAGTTCGAGAACGGCGACCAGATCCAGTCCTCGCTGAAGGTCGGCGTGGCCTATGAGCCCAAGCAGCTGCTGTCGGGCGTCATCGCCTACGCCGCCGTCATCGCCCTGCAGGACCCGACCTTCGTGGGCTCGGTCCGCGCCTTCGCCGCCGATCCGGCCCAGCGTCAGCAGGTCATCGCCCAGCTCGTCGCCGATCCGGCCTACGCCGCCAGCTTCAAGGGCAGCGACACCGCCGCCGGCCTGGTCATCGACACCCTGGGCGCCGAGGGCCTGAAGGTCTTCACCGCCGGCAAGGCCGTCAAGCAGGCCGCCTATGACGTGCAGCATTCGTCGTGGTCAAAGGCCTCGGTGCCCGATCGCGACGGCCGCCTGGCCTATGCCAAGACCATGTCGGCCATCCCGGCCCTGGCCGAGAGCGGCGACGTCAACACGCTGCAGCAGGCCTCGATCGGCGCCCAACCCCTGACCCTGACCCCGCGCTCGGCCTCCGGTCCCTATCAGCCCGTGGTGCTGCGCGGCATGGCCGTGGCCGCCCTGGCCGCCCTTGGCGCGGCGGGCGACAACAACCTGCCGACCATCGAGGCGGTGATGGCCGACCCGACCTCGGCCATGTGCCTGAACATGGGCAAGCTGAACCTTTACCAATGCCTGGCGGTGTCCAAGCCGCACTACGAGGACGTCTTCTGCCTGGGCCAGCATATCCTGATGGATACCGGCCAGTGCGTGATCAAGGCCTCGGGCGCGCCGATGCCGGTCGAACCCGCCCCGCCGGAGCGCGTGCTGCCGACCAAGACCTCGATCGCCCAGGGCGGCGGCGCCGGCCGCAACTCGCGCGCCGCCAAGACCGCCGTGAAGAAGCCGGCCGTCAAGAAGTAGACGTCGGGCTTTAACGACCAAAAAGCCAGGGAAGGGCCGGACGTTGCATCGTCCGGCCCTTCTGTGTATGTAGCGCGACCCTAAAAACCGTCGACCGAGCGGGGCAATCCAGTCCTGTGCGGCGGCTATGCATTTCGAGAGCAAGGGCTCTCCAGAGAGAACACCATGTCTGAGATCATTCTGAACGTTGAACTCCGCGACCGCGCCGGCACCGGCGGCGCTCGCGAAACCCGCCGCAGCGGCAAGGTCCCCGGCGTCCTGTACGGCGGCGGCAAGGCTCCCGTGAACATCTCGGTCAAGAGCAACGAATTCCGCAAGGCGCTCTACACCGGCAAGCTGCTCGGCCACCTGGTCACGCTGCAGTACGGCGAAGAGAAGCAGTCGGTCATCGCCAAGGCCGTTCAATTCCACGCCGTCACCGACGAGCCGGTCCACTTCGACCTGTACCGCGTCGACGAGCACCAGCTGATCAAGATCGAAGTTCCGGTTCACTTCAAGAACCACGAAACCTCGGTCGGCCTGAAGAAGGGCGGCACGCTGGAAATCATCCGTCACACCGTCGAACTGGCCTGCCCGGCCGACAAGATCCCCGAAGAACTGGTCATCGACCTGGCCGGCCACGACATCGGCGACGTCATCCGCATCTCGGAAGTGAAGCTTCCGGAAGGCGTGAAGACCGCCATGGACCGCGACTTCGTCATCGCCAACGTCAAGGCCTCGGCCGCGTCGCAATCGGGCGAAGGCGACACCACCACCGAGGGCTAAGCCCCTTGGTCGGTTCGCCGATCTGATATCGAGACGGGCGGGCTTTAGGGCCCGCCCGTTTTTCGTTTCGGCCAAGGCCCTGCGTCCTTCGAGGCCCGCCAGAGCGGGCGCCTCAGGATGAGGAACAGGGTTGAGGCGCGACTAAAGCATTCCTCATCCTGAGACGCCTTGCGCGGCAAGGCCTCGAAGGACGCACGGAGCCTCAGCGATGCTGATCCTCGCCGGTCTCGGCAATCCCGAGCCCAAGTACGAAAAGAACCGCCACAACGTCGGCTTCATGGCCGTCGACGCCCTGGCCCGCAAATGGGGCACCGGGCCGTGGCGCGCGCGCTTCCAGGGCCTGGCCTGCGAGGGCTCGGTTCCGACGCCGGGCGGCGCGGTCAAGCTGCTGCTGCTCAAGCCCAAGACCTACTACAACGAGAGCGGCCGCGCCGTGGGCGAGGCGATGAAGTTCTTCAAGCTGACGCCGGCCGACGTGATCGTGTTCCACGACGAGATCGACATGGCTCCCGGCCGCTTCCGGATGAAGGCCGGCGGCGGGGCGGCGGGCAATAACGGCATCCGCTCGATCACCAGCCAGATCGGCGACGCCTTCCGGCGGGGCCGGATCGGCGTGGGCCATCCCGGCGACAAGGACATGGTCATGCACTACGTGCTGGGCGACTTCCACAAGGTCGAGCACCAGTGGCTGGACCCGATGCTGGACGCCATCTGCGACGCCCTGCCCTTCGCTGCGGTCGGCGAAGACGAGCGCTATCAGGGCGAGGTCATGCGCCTGGCGCCGGCGCCCAAGGCCGATCCGCGCAAGCCGGCCAAGGGCGACTGAAATTTGCCGCTCATATAAAGCTTGTCATCCCGGCGCTCCGCTTCGCTACGGCCGGGATGACAAGCTTTTGTTGCTGAAGAAGAAAGTGTCCTCCGGACAGAAAAACGCTAAGTCCCGATCATGCTGCGCATCTCCGAACTGAAGCTGCCCTTGGGCCATCCGCCCGAAGCCATGGCCCCGGCTCTGTGCGAACGCCTAGGCATTGCGGCTAGCGACCTGCTCGACTTCGCTGTCGCCCGCCGGGCCCACGACGCGCGTCGCAAGGCGGCGATCCTGATGGTCTATTCGGTCGACGTGACGGTACGAGACGAAGCCGGGATCCTCGCGAAATTCGCCGGCGACCACCATGTGCGCCCCCGGCCCGACACCGACTACCGCCTGCTCACCCAGGTCCCGAAGGACTTTTCCGGCCCTCGCCCCATTGTCGTCGGCGCGGGCCCCTGCGGCCTGTTCGCCGGCCTGATCCTGGCCCAGATGGGCTTTCGCCCGATCATCCTGGACCGTGGCAAGGTGGTGCGCGAGCGCACCAAGGACACCTGGGCCCTGTGGCGCAAGAGCGAGCTGAACCCCGAGTCCAACGTCCAGTTCGGCGAGGGCGGCGCGGGCACCTTTTCGGACGGCAAGCTCTGGAGCCAGATCAAGGATCCCCGCCACCTGGGCCGCAAGGTGCTGGAGGAGTTCGTCAAGGCCGGCGCCCCTGAAGAGATCCTGACCGAGGCCCACCCCCACATCGGCACCTTCCGCCTGGTGACGATGGTGGAGTCTATGCGCGAGACCATCGAAGCCCTGGGTGGCGAATATCGCTGGCAGCACAGGGTCGACGGGATCGACGTCGAGGTCGGTTCCGACGGCTCGCGCAGGCTGCGCGGCCTGAAGCTGTCGACCGGCGAGGTTCTGGAGGCCGAGCACGTGGTGCTGGCCATCGGCCACAGCGCCCGCGACACCTTCCACATGCTCTACGACCAGGGCGTCCACATCGAGGCCAAGCCGTTCTCCATCGGGGTGCGGATTGAGCATCCGCAGTCGTGGATGGACAAGGCCCGTTTCGGGACCTGCGCCGGCCATCCCGACCTGGGCGCGGCCGACTACAGCCTTTCCCACCACTGCAGCAACGGGCGCACGGTCTACAGCTTCTGCATGTGCCCCGGCGGCACCGTGGTGGCGGCGACGTCGGAGCCCGGCCGCGTCGTGACCAACGGGATGAGCCAGTATTCGCGCAACGAACGGAACGCCAATTCCGGCTTCGTGGTCGGCATCGACCCCGAGCGCGACTATCCAGGCCATCCGCTGGCCGGGATCGAATTCCAGCGCAAATGGGAAAGCCTGGCCTATGTCGCCGGCGGCTCGACCTATGCCGCTCCGGCCCAGAAGGTCGGCGATTTCCTGGCCGGCCGCCCCTCGACCGATCTGGGCGAGGTGGCCCCCTCCTACAAGCCCGGCGTGACCATGACCGATCTGTCGGCCTGCCTGCCGGCCTTCGCCATCGAGGCGATGCGCGAGGCCCTGCCGGTCTTCGGCCGCCAGATCGCCGGTTATGACCATCCGGACGTGCTGCTGACCGGCGTGGAAACCCGCACCTCCTCGCCGATCCGGATCACCCGGGGCAAGGACTTCCAGAGCCTGAATACCGCCGGCCTGTTCCCGGCCGGTGAAGGCGCGGGCTATGCCGGCGGCATCCTGTCGGCGGCCGTGGACGGCATCAAGGTGGCCGAGGCGGTGGCGAGCGCTTGGATGGCCCGCCACCAGGGGCAATAACGGCCCCGGCTCAGCGGCCGACGATCATCGCCGACCTCGCGGCCTTGGCGGCGGCGACCATGTTGATCAGGGCCGGCCGCACCTCGTTCCAGCCTCGGGTCTTCAGGCCGCAGTCGGGATTGACCCACAGCTGGGCCGAGGACAGCCGCTGACCGGCGACGGCCAGCAGCTGGGTCATCTCGGCTTCGCCCGGCACGCGCGGGGCGTGGATGTCATAGACGCCGGGTCCGATCTGGGCCGGATAGGCGTAGGTGGCGAAGGCGTCCAGCAGCTCCATCTTCGAGCGCGCCGTCTCGATCGAGATCACGTCGGCGTCCATGGCCGCGATGGCCGCGATGATGTCGTTAAACTCCGAATAGCACATGTGGGTGTGGATCTGGGTCTGGTCGGCCACGCCCGACGCGGCCAGCCGGAACGCCTCGACCGCCCAGTCCAGATAGGCCTCCCAGTCGGCGCGACGCAGGGGCAGGCCCTCGCGCAGAGCGGCCTCGTCGATCTGGATGATCCGCGCCCCGGCGGCCTCGAGATCAACGACCTCGTCGCGGATCGCCAGGGCGATCTGTCGGCAGGTCTGGCTGCGGGCAATGTCGTCGCGGACGAACGACCACTGCAGGATGGTGACGGGCCCCGTCAGCATGCCCTTCATCGGCCGCTCGGTCAGGCCCTGGGCATAGCGCCACCAGTCCACGGTCATGGCGTGGGGACGCGCGACGTCGCCATACAGGATCGGCGGGCGCACGCAGCGCGAGCCGTAGGACTGCACCCAGGCGTGCTGGGTGAAGACAAAGCCCGACAGCTGCTCGCCGAAATACTGCACCATGTCGTTGCGCTCGAACTCGCCGTGCACCAGCACGTCCAGGCCGATCTCTTCCTGCCAGGCCACGGCGGCGGCGGTCTCCTGGCGCAGGAACGCCTGATAGTCGCTCTCGCTCACCGCGCCCTTGGCATGGTCCGACCGCGCCCTGCGCACGGCGGCCGTCTGGGGAAACGAGCCGATGGTGGTGGTCGGCAGGGGCGGCAGGTTCAGACGCGCGTGCTGGATGGCGATCCGCCGGCAGAACGGCGAGCTCCGGCGGGCGTCACGCGGCGTCACGGCGGCCAGTCGGGCCTGCACCGCAGGATCGTGGATCCGGGCGGAGGTGCGGCGCGCGGCGGCGGCGGCCGAAGCGGCCTCGAGCTGGGGCCGAATCGAGGCGCGGCCGGCGTTCAGGGCCTTGGCCAGCACGGCCAGCTCCTCGATCTTCTGCACGGCGAAGGCCAGCCATTGCGAGACTTCCGGATCCAGCCGGGTCTCGACGGACAGGTCCACCGGCGTGTGCAGCAGCGAGCAGGACGGCGCCAGGATCACGCGGTCGCCGCCGCGCGCGGCGACCACCGGCTCCAGGCGGTCGAGCAAGCCCTCCAGATCGGCCCGCCACACATTGCGACCGTCGATCACGCCCAGCGACAGGACAAGACTCTCGCGGGCGGCGGCCAGCACCGCCTCCAGATCCTGAGGCGCGCGGGCCAGATCCAGGTGCAGGCCCTCGACCGGCAGGTTGACCGCCGTGGACAGATTGTCGCCGAAGGTCCCGAAATAGCTGGTCAGCATCACCCGCAGGCGCGGGGCGGCATGGGTCAGGGCGCCATAGGCCCGGCGCAGTTCGCCGTGCTCGAACTCGGTCAGGTCCAGGGCCAGGCAGGGCTCGTCGATCTGCACCCAGTCGGCTCCGGCCTGGGTCAGGCGCTGCAGCACCTCGGCATAAACCGGGATCAGGGCCGACAGCAGCGACAGGGGTTGGAAATCCGGATCGCGGGTTTTGGCCAGTTTCAGGAAGGTCACCGGACCCAACAGCACCGGCCGGGTGTGGATCCCCTGCGCCTTGGCCTCCAGGAACTCGTCGATCGGCTTGGTCGAGGTCAGGGCGAAGGCCTGGCCGCGCGACACCTCGGGCGCCAGATAGTGATAGTTGGTGTCGAACCACTTGGTCATTTCCATCGCCGGCAGGCCGCTGGCGTGGCCCTCGGCCGGTTCATGGAGGTGGCCGTGGGCGCAGACCTCGGCGGCCTGGCCCTGCGTTCCGCGCGCCAGGGCGAAATAGGTGGCGGTATCCACCGGCCCGCCCGTCCAGCCGTAGATCGGCGGGATGGCCCCGACCATGACGCTGGTGTCCAGCACATGGTCATACAACGAGAAGTCATTGCTGGGCACGTGATCGACGCCAAGGGCGGCCTGACAGGCCCAGGTCTGGCCGCGCAGGGCGGCGGCGGCGGTCAGCAAGCCGGCGGCGTCGAGCCGTCCGGCCCAATGCTCTTCCAGCACGCGCTTGAGTTCGCGGCGGGGGCCGATGCGGGGAAAGCCCAGGGTGGCGACGGTGACGGTCATGTCTCAAAGCCTCTGCCAGATGATGGCGAGAGACTGATCGGGACGCGCGCAGGCGGTCGCGCACGGAACATGATGGCCCGGTCGCGCCTTGCTAGCGACCAGACCGGGCACCCCGCCGGAGGACGTTATCTGTCGGGGCAGGTCTCCTGGCTCACGGGTCAACGCCCCTGCCCTGGCCTTCCCGATCCGCCACCGATGAAGTTCGGCGGATCAGTGACACGTAACGGACAGCGGCTCACCGCTCACAGTTGCGGGGGCAGCGCCGGGATCGGGGTTTCACGCCCTCACCGACTTCCCTCTTAGCCACGCGCGCCAAGGCGCGCGCGGACCACGACAGGCGGCAGAAAGCACGGGACGCCCTCGTGCGTCAACAGGGACATAAAGATATCTTTATGTGATTTTCGAGAGGCCCTCAGAACTTCCCGGACTGGAAATCCTCGAACGCCTGCACGATCTCGTCGCGCGAGTTCATCACGAACGGTCCATGCCAGAACACCGGCTCGTTGATAGGACGGCCGGCCAGCAGCAGCACGCGGGCGTCGGTGATCGCCTCGACCAGCACCATGTCGCCCTGGCCCAGGAACACGCCCGACAGGGCGTCGATCTTGCCGCCCGCCACGCGGACCTGACCCTCATAGACCGCCAGCATGGCGTTGCGGTCGCCGCCGACGGGCTCCTCGAACCGCGTCCCGGCGGGGAGCACGACGTCGAAATAGAGCGCATCGACCGCCCCGCCGCCGATCGGGCCGGCCGTCCCCGCATCGGTGACGCCGGCGATCACCTTGACCGACACGCCACCATCGCGCGCCTCGACCGGAATGGCGTCGCTCTCGAATTCCGAATAGCCGGGGGCGCTCATTTTCAGCTTCGCCGGCAGGTTCACCCACAGCTGGAAGCCGCGCATCCGACCTTCGGCCTGCTCGGGCATCTCGGAATGGACGATGCCCTTGCCGGCCCGCATCCACTGGATGCCGCCCGGACCGATTATCCCCTCGCGGCCGGTATTGTCGCGGTGCCGCATCCGGCCTTCCAGCATGTAGGTCACGGTCTCGAAGCCGCGATGCGGATGGTCCGGGAAGCCGCCCATGTAGTCGGAGGCCTGATCGTTGTCGAAACAGTCCAGCATCAGGAACGGGTCGAACATCTGGGCTTCCTGGGTGCCCAGCATGCGGGTCAGGCGCACGCCGTCGCCGTCCGAGGCGGGGACGCCCTTCACGATCTTCACCACGGGTCGAAGGCTCATCTGACGGCTCCTTTTGCGCCTTCGATATCGGGTGCGGTTACAGTTCATGCAAGACCCCGCCGCTTCGCCTTCCCGATCATCCGTGCTAGGTCGCCCCCAACGAAATTCACGAGAGATCCATGGCCCTTAAAGTCGCCATCGTCGGCCTGCCCAATGTCGGCAAGTCCACCCTGTTCAACGCCCTGACCCAGACGGCGTCGGCCCAGGCCGCCAACTATCCGTTCTGCACGATCGAGCCCAACACCGGCGAAGTCGCGGTGCCCGAGCCGCGCCTGGACGCCCTGGCCAAGATCAGCGGCTCCAAGGAAATCATCCCGGCCCGCATCACCTTCGTCGACATCGCCGGCCTGGTGCGCGGCGCGTCGAAGGGCGAAGGCCTGGGCAACCAGTTCCTGGCCAATATCCGCGACTGCGACGCCGTGGCCTTCGTGGCCCGCTGCTTCGAGGACGGCGACATCGTCCACGTGGAAGGCCGCATCGACCCGATCAGCGATCTCGAGATCATCGAGATGGAGCTGATGCTGGCCGACCTGGAAAGCCTGGAAAAGCGCGTCCCCGCTCTGGAAAAGCGCGCCAAGGTCGGCGCCGACAAGGAAAGCGCCAACACCCTGCGCCTGGCCAATATCGCCCTGGCCCTGCTGCGCGAAGGCCGCCCGGCCCGCGCCGCCAAGATCGACGCCGACGACGAAAAAGCCTGGCACATGCTGCAGCTGCTGACATCGCTGCCGGCCCTCTATGTCTGCAATGTCGATGAAGGCAGCGCCGACAAGGGCAACAAGTTCTCTGACCTGGTCGCCGAACGCGCCGCCAAGGACAACGCCAAGTCGGTGGTGATCTCGGCCCAGATCGAGAGCGAGATCGCCCTGCTGGACGCCGAGGAACGCGCCGAGTTCCTGGAAACCCTGGGTCTGGAAGAGCCGGGCCTGAACCGCCTGATCCGCGAGGCCTACAAGCTTCTGAACCTGCAGACCTATTTCACGGTCGGCCCCAAGGAAGCCCGCGCCTGGACCATCCATGTCGGCGACACCGGCCCGCAGGCGGCCGGCGTGATCCACACCGACTTCGAGAAGGGCTATATCCGCGCCGAGACCATCGCCTTTGACGACTTCATCAAGCTGGGCGGCGAAAACGGCGCCAAGGAAGCCGGCAAGATGCGGGCCGAAGGCAAGGACTATGTCGTCAAGGACGGCGACGTGATGCACTTCCGGTTCAACGTTTAGCGCACTGCGTCCTTCGAGGCTCGGCTGCGCCTCGCACCTCAGGATGAGGAAGGTTTTCTGATTTCCTCATCCTGAGGCGCCCGCATGGCGGGCCTCGAAGGACGCACCGCCGATCCGCCTTGAGGAGCCCCAGCCATGTCCGACACCATCACCCTGACCGCCGGCCATGACGGCTTCCAGTTCACCGCCCTGCACGCCCAGCCGGAAGGCCCGCGCAAGGGCGGGGTGATCGTGATCCAGGAGATCTTCGGTCTCGACCGCTATGTGCACGAAGACGTGGCGCGCTGGGCGGCGCTGGGCTTCGAGGTGATCGCGCCGTCGATGTTCGATCGCCAGGAGAAGGGCTTCACGGCCGAGCACGATCCGGCCGGCTTCGAGTCGGGCGTCAAATACGCGATGGCCAACGGGCCGGACAACGCCATGGGCGACCTGCAGGCCTGCATCGACTTTCTGGGTCAGCGCGGCCCGGTGTTCATGGTCGGCTACTGCTACGGCGGCACCATGACCTGGCTGGCGGCCTCGCGCTGCACGGGCCTGTCGGCGGGTTCCAGCTATTACGGCAGCCAGGTGGGCGGCATGGCCAAGTTCAACCTGTCGTGCCCGGTGATCCTCCATCTGGGCCGCAAGGACGGCCACATCCCGGCCGACGAGGTGAAGACCGCCGTCGAAGCCGCCCATCCCGAGATTCCCGTCTACATCTACGAAAACAGCGGCCACGGCTTCAACAACGACGGCCGCCCCGATTCCGATCTGGCCGACGCGGAACTGGCGCGCGAACGCACCCTGGCGCTGTTCCTGGCCAATACCTGAGGTCGAATACCGCGCCAAACGCTCGACAGGTCGGCTCGGGGTTGTAGTGTGCGGCGGTCGATTGGGGAGGTTTCCATGAAATCCGTGATGTTCGCGCTGGCCCTGACCTGCGCCGTGATTGGCTCAGGCGCCGCTTTCGCCCAGAAGGCTCCCGGCGCCGCCCTGAGCGAGACGCCGGGCATGGTCGATCCAAACTTTGGCCAGCGCCTCCTGAACGCCGAGTCGGGCGGGGCCGGCTTCCGCGAGTCGGCCAACCCTCTGCGCGTCAAGGCGGCCGGCGAAATGCTGCACGAGGCCGGTGTGCCCTGCGACGTCAAGGACGCGGGCCTGATCACCGACTCGAAGAAGGCCCTCAGCTACGAGGTCGCCTGCAAGGATGACTTCGGCTGGATCGTCACCAAGGTCGGCTCCGACATCACGGCGCATGACTGCATCGCCGTGCTGACCTCGGCCAAGGCCGCGCCCAAGGGCGTCGGCAAGGGCACCATGGCCACCTGCCGCCTGCGGGCCAATGTCGGCTCGCTGGACGGCCTGCAAACCCTGGTCAAGAAGGTCGGCGCCAAGTGCACCGTCTCGGACGGCACCTTCCTGGGCGGCGGCGGCGCGCCCCCGATCTCGCGCTACGAAGTGGCCTGCAAGGAAGGCGGCGGCTATGTGATCGACACGCCGCAGCCGAAGTCCACGGCCCGTCTGCTGGCCGCGGCCTGCTCGGCAAGCCCCGACAGCCGCCTGCCCTGCACCCTGACCAAGGGCGGCAAGGGCTGATCTTTCCGGACGTCACGGGGCGCCGACGCTCCGATATTGGAGTCGCCCCGTGAACCAGGATCTTCCGCCCGCCGGCCGGCGCATCGCGCTGGCCACGCGCGACGCCGCACCGTTCAGCGCCTGGCATGCGCCCCACCAGGACGCGCGGCGCGGCGGCCTGGTCATTTTGCACGCCATCTGGGGCGTGACGCCGCACATCCGCGAGCTGTCCGACACCCTGGCCGCCCAGGGCTATGAGGTGCTGGCGCCGGCCCTGTTCGACGCCGCCGACGCGGCCTTTCCCGACGCCAACACCGAGCCCGCGATCCTGGATCAGCGGATGGCCCTGGGCGAGGCCACGGGCTGGGGCGTCACGGCCCTGCCCCGTGTGCAGGCCTGTATCGACGCGCTGGACGGTCCGGTTTTCGCGATGGGCTTCTGCTATGGCGGCACGACCGCGTGGCTGGCGGCCGCCCGCTGCGAGGGCCTGTCTGGCGTGTCCTGCTTCTATGGCGGCGACATCATCCGCTATGCGGACGAGACGCCCAAGGCGCCGACCGCCCTGCATTTCGGCAAGACCGACAGCCTGATCCCGATGAGCGATGTCGAGGCCCTTCAGGCCGCTCACCCCGATCTGCCCGTCTGGCTGTATGACGCCGGCCACGCCTTCGTGGCGCCCAACGGCTATCACGCCGACAGCGCGCGCCTGGCCATGCTGCGAACCCTGCAGCTGTTCCAGCGCGGCGGCGGTAACCGCGGCGAGGCCTGAGTTTGGCCTGCCGCCGCCCCGGCATGGGGCGCCGGGGGTTGGCGGCCAAGGGCGATGTGCTATGCACCCGCCCAAGCCGTGGCCCCCGCCCGGAGCGAGCGCCAGTCGATGTCGGATTCCGAATCCCCCAAGTCTTCTGAACCCGTAGAGCCGGAGGTCGAGGCGACCGCCGCCGAGACCGACGCCGAGCTGGAGGCTGAGGCGAACACCGCCGACGACATCGCCTCGCCCGAAGGCGACGCCGAGCCAGCGACGGCGCCTGTCGCCGAGGCGGCTTCTCCCGTCGGCCCGACGCCGATCTGGCGGCGGCGGCCGTGGCAGATCGGCGCCGGCGTGGCGGTCTCCCTGATCCTGGTGCTGGTCCTGTCGCTGCTGTGGTCGCTGCCGCTGAGCCGCGCGCTGGAGCCCTTGGATAACTCGGCGCTGGTGCTGGTCGCGGCCGACGGCTCGCCGATCGCCCGGCGCGGCTCCTACAAGGAAGCCCCGGTCGACCTGAAGACCCTGCCGGCCTATGTGCCCGCCGCCTTCATCGCCATCGAGGACCGGCGCTTCTATACGCACATGGGCGTGGATCTGCGGGCTGTCGCCCGCGCCGTGGGCGCCAACGCCAAGGCCGGCGGCGTCTCGGAGGGCGGCTCGACCATCACCCAGCAGCTGGCCAAGAACGCCTTCCTGTCCAGCGACCGCAACCTGCGCCGCAAGGCCCAGGAAGCCCTGATCGCCGTCTATCTGGAGACCCGGCTGTCCAAGGACGAGATCCTGTCGCGCTATCTGTCGTCGGTCTATTTCGGCAACGGCGCCTTTGGCGTGCGCGCCGCCGCCCGGCAGTATTTCGACAAGCCGGCCGAGCAGCTGACCCTGGGCGAAGCGGCGATCCTGGCCGGCATGGTCAAGGCGCCGTCGCGTCTGGCCCCCAGCAGCAACCTCGAGGGCGCGACCGACCGCATGCGCGCCGTGCTGGCGGCCATGGTCGACACCGGCGTCATCACGCCGGCCCAGGCCAAGGCGGCGCCCCGCGACATCCACGTCAGCGACGGCCGCCGCAAGATGCCGACGGGCTCCTACTTCGCCGACTGGGCCATCCCCCAGGCCCGCGCCGCCGTCGGCGCGCGCTATGGCGAGACGGTCGTTCGCACGACCCTGGATCCCAAGCTGCAGGCCCTGGCCGAAACCACCCTGCGGCGGGCCCTGGACCAGGACGGCAAGGGCCTGAACATCACTCAGGGCGCGATCGTCGCCATGCGGTCCGACGGCCGCGTCGTGGCCATGGTCGGCGGCCGCGACTATGGCGACAGCCAGTTCAATCGCGCCGACGCCGCCCGCCAGCCGGGCTCGGCCTTCAAGCTGTTCGTCTATCTGACGGCGGTGCGGAAGGGCATGACCATCACCAGCCCGATCTCCGACGCGCCGGTCGAGCTGTCCGGCTGGAAGCCCAGGAACCACGAAGGCAAGTATGCTGGCCGCGAAGTGCCGCTGATCACCGCCTTCGCCGCTTCGTCCAACGTGGCGGCCGTCCGCCTGGCCCACCAGCTGGGCCGGGCCGAGATCGTGCGCACCGCCCGCGACCTGGGCGTGACCGAAAAGATCCCGGACGACCTGACCCTGGCCCTGGGCACCGGCCCGATGAGCCTGACGCGGCTGACGGCCGCCTATGCCGCCATCGCGGCCGGCAAGGCGCCGATCGTGGCCCACGGGCTGGAAGACTGGAAGCCGAAGGTCCAGCCCCGGCCGCTGGGCAAGGCCGAGCTGGTCAACATGCGCGACATGCTGCGCTCGGCCGTGCATCGCGGCACCGGACTGGAGGCGGCCATCCCCGGCGCCTTCGGCAAGACCGGCACGACCCAGAACTACCGCGACGCCCTTTTCGTGGGCTATGTCGGCGACCTCGTGGTCGGCGTCTGGGTGGGCAATGACGACAACAGCGCCATGCACGGGGTGGTGGGCGGCGGCGAGCCGGCGATCATCTGGCGTCAGTTCATGACCGCCGCCCTGGGTCGCGCCGCCTCGCCGCCGCCCGCGCTTGAGGAGGTTCCGGTCGAGGGCGAGGATCCGGGTCTGGTGGTCGTGGATCCGGAGGCGCCGATTGCGGATCCTCTGGCCCCGCCCCCGGAGCCCCCATCCGCGCCGCCGCCCGCGGCAGCGCCTGTCGATCCCACCGCCCGCTGACGCGGTCAGACCGGAGACCGCGCTCGGCGCCTCAGGCGGGCATGACCAGCGCTCGAACCGACATCTGATCTGACGGCTTGCCTTCAAATCGGACGACGCCTGTCGCCGTGGGCGAAAGGCTTGGCTAGGATCACGCCATGCGTCGCGCCCTGATCCTGCTGATGTCGCTGACCGCCGCCGCTTCGGCGCGCGCGGGCGAGACCGCCTGCTGGTTCGAGAACGGGGCGATCGTCGCGCCCGCCGCCATCGCCGACATGGCCGGCGACTTCGTGATCGACCTGTCGGCGCCGCGCACCCTGCTGCATGAGACGGCGGCCCAGACGGGCGGCTATGCCGAGACGGCCCTGACCTTGCCGATCCGCCTCGCCGGACAGCGGGTCGCGGCCGCGCCGGTGGTTGTGCGCGATCTCGACTATCGCGCCGTTGGGTTTTCCACCCCCATCACCGGCGTGATCGGGGCCGACATCCTGGACCGTTATGTCGTCAGCATCGACTTCTCGCCCTGTCGCCTCCAGCTGGACCCGCTGGGCGCGCCCTTCGCCGCCAGGGGGCGCCCCCTGGCCGTGACCATGGTCACCGGCGTGCCGACGGTGCTGGCGGCGGCGTCCAGCGGCGACAGGGGACTGCTTGGGGCCTTCGCCCTCGACACCGCCTCGAACGGCGGCGTCCGGGCCCGGGGCGCGGCCGACGCGCCGCGCCAGAAGCCGGCGGGAACCCTGCGGGGCCTGTCCTGGAACGGCGCGCTGCGCCAGGACCTGCCGGCGGTGAAGGCCGGCGACCTGCCCGAGGGCGTGATTGGCGCGCTGGGTGTTCAGGTTCTGTCGGACTACCGCCTGCGCCTGGATCCTCAGGCCGGCCTGCTATGGCTGACGCCCTCGCCGAAGACATCCTCCAGATAGGCAAAGAAAAAGGCCCGGCGTTTCCGCCGGGCCTCGATCTTTTCAGTCGCCTGGAAAGGCGCAGTCTTTCTGGTCGCCTGGAAAGGCTCAGTGCGACTCGTTCTTCCACACCTGACGGTAGGCTGCGTAGAGCAGACCCGAGAACATCAGGAGGTAGAGGATGACGGCGAAGCCCATCTTCTTGCGTTCTTCCAGCTTGGGCTCGGCGGCCCACATCAGGAAGGCCGCGACGTCCTTGGCCTGCTGGTCGAGGGTCGACTTGGTGCCGTCGTCGAAGCTGACCAGACCGGCCTTGAGCGGCGGGGCCATGGCGATGAAACCGCCCGGCGGAACGTGCTCGTGGCTGCCCGACCAGGCCGAGGTGAGGTCACCGGCCATGTAGGGGTTGTAGTGCTGGTTGGCGCCAACCTTCAGGCCCTTGGGGGGCTCTTCGTAGCCGGTGACCAGCGAGTAGATATAGGCCGGGCCGCCTTCGCGAGCCTTGGCCAGCAGCGACATGTCCGGCGGCAGAGCGCCGCCGTTGGCGCCGCGGGCCGCCGGCTCGTTCGGGAACGGCGCGTGGAAGTGATCCGCGCTGGTCGCCGGACGCTTGATGGCGTCGCCGGTTTCGGAATCGATGTCGTCAACCTCGTAGTCCTTGGCGATCGCCTTGACCCACGGGTTGTCGTTCGAGTTCTTGTACTTCGGGTCGTAGAACGGACCGCCCTTGTCGCCGAGGTTACGGAAGCTGACCAGGTTCATCGAGTGGCAGGCCGAGCAGACCTCCCGATAGACCTTGTAGCCGCGTTGCAGCTGGGCCTGGTCGAACTTGCCGAAGGGGCCTTCGAACGACCAGTGGACGTCCTTGGGTTCTTCCTTCTTGCCGCTGGCCAGGGCCGGGCCGCAGACAGCGGCGGCCATCAGACCCGCGACCGCTGCCAGGGTTGTGAGTTTGCGCAGCATCGGGATCAGCCCTTCTTTTCAGGCGACAGCGCCGGGGACGCGATCGAGTCCGGCACGGGCAGAGGCGTTTCCTTCAGACCCAGGATCGGAAGGATCACCAGGAAGAAGCCGAAGTAGTACAGCGCCGCGACACGCGACAGCCAGACATAGCTGTTGAGGTCGGCGTCGACGGCGTTGAACGTCGTCAGGTGCGGAATGACCGGATCGCTCGGCAGCTTGCCGCCGCAGACGCCCAGCACGCAGCACGCCACCACGAAGAACAGGAAGTAGACCTTCGCGGTCGGGCGGTAGCGCATCGAGCGCACCTTGGAGGTGTCCAGCCACGGCAGGGCGAACAGGCAGGCGATGGCGCCGAACATGGCCAGCACGCCCATCAGCTTGTCGGGAACGGCGCGCAGGATCGCGTAGAACGGCAGGAAGTACCATTCCGGAACAATGTGGGCGGGCGTCACCAGCGGGTTTGCCGGGATGTAGTTGTCCGAGTGACCCAGGGCGTTGGGCAGATAGAAGACGAAGATCGCGAAGAGGATCAGGAAGACGCTCATCGCGAAGCCGTCCTTCACCGTCGCGTACGGCGTGAAGGGAAGGGTGTCGGCTTTCGACTTCGGGTCCACGCCGGTCGGGTTGTTCTGGCCAACCACGTGCAGCGCCCAGACGTGCAGGATCACGACGCCCGCGATCATGAAGGGCAGCAGGTAGTGCAGCGAGAAGAAGCGGTTCAGCGTGGCGTTGTCGACGGCGAAGCCGCCCCACAGCCAGGTGGTGATCGCCGGACCCACGATCGGCAGGGCGCCGAACAGGTTGGTGATCACGACGGCGCCGTGGAAGGACATCTGACCCCAGGGCAGGACATAGCCCATGAAGGCGGTGGCCATCATCAAGAGGTAGATCACGCAGCCCAGGATCCACAGCACTTCGCGGGGAGCCTTGTACGACCCGTAATAGAGGCCGCGGAACATGTGGATGTAGACGGCGATGAAGAACATCGACGCCCCGTTGGCGTGCATGTAGCGGATCAGCCAGCCGTAGTTCACGTCGCGCATGATGTGCTCGACGGAGGCGAAGGCGTGGTCGGCGCTCGGGGTATAGTGCATCACCAGGATGATGCCGGTGATCAACTGGGAGGCCAGGCACAGCGACAGGATGCCGCCGAAGGTCCACCAGTAGTTCAGGTTCCGCGGCGTCGGGTAGTCGACGAAGCTGTCATAGCCGAGGCGCACGATGGGAAGACGGGCGTCGAGCCAGCGCTCGAAGCCGGTTTTCGGTTGATAGGTCGAATGTCCGCTCATCTCGCTTAACCGATCTTGACCTTGGTGTCGGACAGGAAGGCGTACTCCGGAACCGCCAGGTTCAGAGGCGCGGGGCCCTTACGGATACGGCCGGAGGTGTCATACACCGAGCCGTGGCACGGGCAGAACCAGCCGCCGTAATCGCCGCCGCCGAACGTGGGCACGCAGCCCAGGTGCGTACAGCTGCCGATGAGGACCAGCCAGTTGGCCTTTCCGGGCTTGACCCGGTCGGCGTCCTTCTGGGGATCCTTCATCGAGGCCCCGTCGTCCTTCACCGCCGCGGCGATTTCCGCCTTGGTGCGGTTACGCACGAACAGGGGCTTGCCGCGCCACTTCAGCGTGACCTGCTGGCCCTCGACGACCTTGGTCAGGTCGAACTCGATGGAGGCCAGGGCCAGCGTATCGGCTGACGGGTTCATCTGGTCGACGAACGGCCACACCAGCGACGCGCCTGCGCCGGCGGCGGCGGCGATCGCCGCGATGTAAATGAAGTCGCGCCGGCTGGGATCTGCCCCATGTTCCGGCTCGGTCGTTGCGCCCACGGCGGTGTCGGCCACCTTAAGTCACCCTTCGATTCCGCCGCGCCGAGAATCCGGCCGGCCAGGAGAAGCGCCTTGCGGCGCCGTATCTTTCTCGACCCGCGAACGGATCTCCGCCACAAGGCGACGGTCGGATCGTCCTATCGGACGCGCGGACCGAGTCCGCAAGCCCTTTCGATTCGCAGTAATGTCCCTGCTAGCCCTGTGGTTTGTTCGCTTAGAATGCGTGTCGCACTTTTTCAACCAGGCATTCCGCAAAACGTCGGCGCCGCGATCCGATTGGCCGCGTGTTTTGGCGTCGGGCTGGACGTCATCGAACCTTGCAGCTTCCCTTTGGATGACAAGAGCTTGAAGCGCGCGGCCCTGGATTATGGGCCCCTGGCCCACATGAAGCGGCATCTGTCGTGGGAGGCCTTCCTTGAAGCCCCCGAAAGGGCCGAAGGGCGGCTGCTATTGTTCACCACCAAGGCCGCCACGCCGTTTCACCATTTCGGGTTTCAGTCGGGCGACACCCTGCTGTTCGGCAACGAAAGCCGCGGGGCGAGCGACGAGGTCCACGCCGCCGCCCAGGGTCGGCTGGTGATCCCGCTGCGTCCGGAGGCCCGGTCGA
The DNA here is from genome assembly GCF_965279145.1 of Caulobacter sp. Lineage (NCBI taxonomy): Bacteria > Pseudomonadati > Pseudomonadota > Alphaproteobacteria > Caulobacterales > Caulobacteraceae > Caulobacter > Caulobacter sp. The sequence continues at coordinate 2,225,715 of NZ_OZ257139.1, read as the reverse complement.
TGAACCTGGCGACGACGGTGTCCATGGCCCTGGGTGAGGCGCTTCGGCAGACCGGCGGGTTCTTCGAGGGGTAGCGACAGGACGGCTACGCATCCCCCCGGATTTGCACCGCGCGCGCCGAGCGCTTAATCCGCTGTCATGACCGACGCACTCGACCTCGACGACAAGAAAGCCAGGGCCCGGACCTGGTTCGAAACCCTGCGCGACCAGATCTGCGCGGAATTCGAGCGGCTGGAGGATGAAGCCCCGGCCGATCTCTATCCCGGCGAGGCCGGACGATTCGAGCGCAAGCCGTGGGATCGCGCGGCCGGCGGCGGCGGCGTGATGTCGATGATGCACGGCCGCCTGTTCGAGAAGGTCGGGGTGCACTGCTCCACGGTGTTCGGGACCTTCACGCCGGAAATGGCCAAGGGAATGCCCGGCGCGGACGAGGACCCCCGGTTCTTCGCCACCGGCATCAGCCTGATCGCCCACATGACCAATCCACGCGTGCCGGCCGTGCACATGAACACCCGCTTCATCGCCACCACGAAAAGCTGGTTCGGCGGCGGCGGCGACCTGACCCCGCTGCTGGGCTATCAGCGCCAGCAGGACTTTCCCGACGCCGTCGACTTCCACGCCGCCTATCAGCGCGCCTGCGACGCCCACGATCCGACCTGGCACGCCAAGTACAAGGCCTGGTGCGACGAGTATTTCTTCCTGCCCCACCGCAACGAGCCGCGCGGCATCGGCGGGATCTTCTATGACCACCACGACAGCGGCGATTGGTCGCGCGACTTCGCCTTCACCCAGGACGTGGGCAAGGCCTTCCTCGAGATTTATCCGGAACTTGTGCGTCGCCGCATGGGCGAGGCGTGGACGGCCGACGAGCGCGAACAGCAGCTGGTTCAGCGCGGGCGCTATGTGGAGTTCAACCTGCTCTACGATCGCGGCACGATGTTTGGCCTGAAGACCGGCGGCAATGTCGAGTCGATCCTCAGCTCGATGCCGCCGACGGTGAAGTGGCCGTGAGAAGGGCGTCACGCGGCCGACTGATCGTCGGCTTCCTGATTCTGTTTGGCCTCTACCAATCGGCCGAGGGTGTCGGCGCCCTCCTGCTTCACAGCGCCGCCGTCCAGGCGCTGCTGATGATCGCCATGGTCTTGGCCGCTTGGCCGGTGGGCCGCTGGCTGGGCTATCGCGGCTACGACGCCTATGGGCTGGACCTCAAGGCGGCTTCTGGCCGGCTGGTGGTCGCGGGCCTGCTGCTGGCGGGCCTGGCGCGACTGGCGGCCGCGTTCTGGGGCCTGGGCGAAGGCGTCTACACCCTGGGCGCCCCACCTAGCTCGTCAATTGGACTGGCCCTGATCGGCGCGATCGCGGGCGCGGCGGTCTCGACCTTTGTCCCCTCGATCGCCGAGGACATCCTGACCCGCGGCTTCTGGCTGAAGGCGTCGGGCGTGCGATGGAACGGGCCAGCCTTCATCCTGGCGACCAGCGCGATCTACGTCCTCAATCACCTTTTCCGGTTGGGCGAGGGCCCGCTTGAGTGGATGCGGCTGTTCTGCTTTGGCTTGGCCTATGCCTGCGCGGCGTGGCGCTGGCGTAACCTTTGGGCGGCCGTCGGCCTGCACTGGGGCTGGAACCTGACCAACGCCCTGCTCGACACCTTCGTCACCCTTGACGCGATCCGACCCGGCGCGACGCCGTGGCTGTCCTCCGGCGCGCATCTGGCGATGGCCGCCCTGGTCCTGCTGTGGCCGACGCCCCGCGCCCAAGCCTGAGCCAGGGCCCTCAAGCCTTCGGACACTTGGCCCCGGTATCCACCCAGGCCCGGATCAGTTCCCCGAACCCCGCCTGCGTCCCCGGCGCCGGCATGCGCCCCTCGCCCGGATTCCAGGCCCAGCCAACCAGATGATCGCTCGCCATGTGGGCGTGGATCTCGTCGAGCGAGCGGCCGCCGTTGCGGGCGGGAGACTTGATCTGGGCGCAGATCGCGCCCAGCGACTTGCCCTGCCAGGCCATCTCGACCGGAGCCAGGGCCCATTTCGGATCGCCGGGAATGCTCTTGATGCTGTCGCTCCAGGTGGGGACATTGGCGACCCCATGGCACGACAGGCACGGAAGGCCGGCCACGCCGTGACCGCTCTGCCCGCCCCTCACCGGGGGATTGTGCGCGCCCATGGCGTCGCCCTGGGTCGGGTCGCGCTGGACGGGGTGGCAGTTGAGGCAGCGCGGGCTCTGGATCACCTTGCCGGCCTCGGTGAACAGGGCGACCGAACGGGCGGCGGGATCGGTGATCGAGGTGAAGGACGCCGCCGACTTCAGCGTCACGGCCGGCGCCGAGCCCGTGGCTTCGGGCGCGGCGTGGACACGGGTGATGACAGCGGCCCCCCCGAGGGTCAGGCCCAGGACAGCAACGATGGTGGCGGCGCGCATGGCGGGTCTCCCTTGGAGACCGGAACGCCCTGGCTAGCGCGCGGTTGCCTGATCCAGGAACCGGCCGATCCAGCCCCCGACCCGGGCGCGATCATTGGGCTGGCGCAGCGTGGCGATGGCGGCGTCGGCCTGCGCGTCCGTATAGCGGGTTCCGCGCCGGGCCTCGATCAGCGCCGCCGCATAGGCCGGGTCGAACTCGGGATGGAACTGCATCGAGATGGCGCGCCCGCCGTCGTAGCTGAGCAGGCCAAAGGGCGTGAAGGCGCTGCCGCCCACCACCGTCGCGCCGGACGGCGGGACAACGACCTGGTCCTGATGCGAGGCCGGAACGGCGACGTCGGGCGCGTCGGTCCAGTCCTGCGGGCGCTCCACGGCGTAGCGGTGCAGGCCGACACCCCAGCCCTTGTCCGACTTGACCACCTGGCCGCCGAAGGCCTGGGCCATGACCTGATGGCCGAAACACACGCCCACCAGCGGAACCTGGCCCCGGGCGGCGCGCAGGAAGGCCGACAGCGGCTCGATCCACGGCAGGGGATCATACACCCCAGCCGCCGAACCGGTGATCAGCCAGGCGTCCTGCTCGCCCGGCGAGGGCGGCAACCGGCCCGCCTGGACGTCATAGGCGGCATAGGCGTGGCCAGGCCCCAGCAGGGTCTGGAACATGCCGCCATAGCGCCCGAAGGCCGGCTGCAGGGCTTCCGGCGGCTCGCCGGTCTCCAGCAGTCCGATCCGCATCAGTAGACCATGCCCTGGGCCACCGCCTTGAGCCGCTCGATGGCGCTGAACTTGTCCTCGATGAAGTCCTGGTCGATCCACCAGAGCTCGATCTCGCGCATCACCTCGCCCACAAGCGGCCCTTTGGGCACGCCGGCCTTCATCACCTCTTCGCCCGACAGGGGGAAGGGCGGCGGCGTCCAGGTCTCGGCCAGGGCCAACAGGCCCCGCCACTGCGGCGCCGTCACCGGACGGCCCGAGCCAGCCCAGGCCAGCTTGATGCGGTCGGTAAAGGTGCGGATCCCCAGGGCGTAGACGCTGCGGCGGGCCTCGCGCGGGCTCATCCAGCTGACGATGCGCGGGCTCTTGCCCACCGCGTCGACGATGCGGTCGCGGGTGTTGTTGGCCAGGCGCAGGCGCTCGGCCATCTGCCCGGCGATCGCGGGATCGTCGGGGATCAGCGACGCCAGGCGCAGCTCGGGATCGTTCTCGAACAGCTGCTCGGTCTCGATCCCGATCAGGCTGTCGAAGCGGGCCAGGGATTTGACGAACGGCAGGATCGAGCCCAGCACGCCCGTCGCCGCCATCAGCCGCAGGGCCGGTCGGGGATCTTCCGAGGCCAGAAGCTTCATCAGCTCCTTCTGGGTGCGCTCGGCGGCGCGGCCCGAGACCATGCCCTTCAGCGCCTTGCAGGCGGCCAGGGCCTTCTGGTCGGGCTCGCCCCTGCCGTACCAGGCGAAGAACCGGAAGAAGCGCAGGATGCGCAGATAGTCCTCGCGGATGCGGGTCATGGGATCGCCCACGAACACCACCCGCCCCTCGCGCGCGTCGTTCACGCCCTCGCCGGTGGGATCGTACAGACGGCCCTCGGGATCGACATACAGGGCGTTGAAGCGGAAATCGCGGCGTTCGGCGTCCTGGCCCCAGTCCTGGCTGAAGGCCACCGTGGCGCGGCGGCCGTCGGTGGAGACGTCGCGGCGCAGGGTGGTGATCTCATAGGGCCGGCCGCCCGAGATCGCCGTGACGGTGCCGTGGTCGACGCCCGTCGGGATCGCCCTCAGGCCGGCATGGGCCAGGGCGTCGATCACCTGGTCGGGCGTCAGGGTGGTGGCGATGTCGATGTCGTCGATGGGCTTGCCCATCAGGGTGTTGCGCACGCAGCCGCCAACGAATCGGGCGCAGCCGGTGAAGCCACGCTCTTCCAGGGCCGCGATCACCGCCCGGGTCTCCGGCAGCGCCATCCACGGCGCTATGCCTATCGATTCACTGTTCAAACCGGCAAACTCCCACCCTTGCGGCGCCCCCCCGAGCGAGGGGTGCATTGTTAGGACAGGAAGCCGGTCGTTCGCCAGCGGCGAAACATCCTAAACAGGCGTTTTATCAACAGGATCGTCGTGCAGACGCTCGTACAGCGCGCGAAGCATGCCCGCCGTCGCGCCCCAGATGAAGCGATCGTTCCACGGCATGGCGTAGAAGTTGCGCCGCTCGCCGCTGGGCGTCACCCGGTGCTGGCGCTCGTGGTTGTCGGGGTTCATCAGGAAGTCGAACGGCGTCTCGAAGACGTCGGCGACCTCCTCGGGGCTGGCGACGAACCGCGCGGCCGGATCGATGAACCCGACCACCGGCGTGACGTGAAAGCCGGTCACCGTCTGATAGCCGTGCAGCAGGCCCGACAGCGTCACGAAGCTGGGATCCAGACCCACCTCCTCCTGCGCCTCGCGCAGGGCGGTCTGCCAGGGCGTCTCGCCCGGATCGCAGCGCCCGCCGGGGAAGGCGATCTGGCCGGTGTGGCTGCGCATCGTGTCAGAGCGACGGGTCAGCAGCACCGTCAGCCCCTCCTCGCGCTCGATCAGCCCCACCAGCACGGCGGCGGGGCGCAGGGCGTGGGGATTGTCGAAGGTCAGGCCGGGATTGAGGTCGAAGTCCGAGCGCACCGGGTCGGCCAGGCTGGGATTATAGTGCGCGATGGGGTCCAGACGGCCGGTGATCCAGTCGCGGCGCTCCTGCGGGGTCATTCCACCACCGCGCCGGCGGCCACCGCGCCTGCGGGCGCGATCGGGAACCAGGCCCCGTTCGAGGCGACTCCGAATTGGCCGCCCTCGTCCGTGTCGCGCACCTCGGCCATCTCGGCCAACTCATAGAACACCGGCCGGGCGATCAGGGCCTCCAGCCCGCGCCGCACGTGCAGATAGGGGCGCGGCTCGCCGGTGACGGGATCGGTCTCGACACGGATGATGTTGTCGGGCCCCGCCTCGACCACGTCGCCGACATTGGTCAGGAACTTCAGCGCCCCGCCTTCGCGGTCCACGCGGACGGCGATGAACGGCGCGTCCTCGACCGTGATCTTCATCTTCTCGACGGGCGTGACCAGGTGATAGCCGTCCGGATCCAGCCGCAGCACGGTCGAGAACAGCCGCACCAGGGCCTCGCGGCCGATCGGCGTGCCCTCGTGGAACCACACGCCGTCCTTGCGAATGCGGATGTCGATCTCGCCGCAATGGGCGGGATGCCACAGATGCACCGGCGGCAGGCCGCGCTCGCCGGCCACCTTGGCGGCTTGGGCGACGCCTTCCAGCCCGGCTTTCTGAGGATCGGCGGTCATGACCTTTCAGGTAGGCCATGCCGCCGCGCCACTCAAGCGCCCCGGGGTCTCAGGCGACCGCGACCCTACCCGAAAGGCCTTCGTCGCCGCCCTCGACCAGGGCCTTGAGCAGGACCCGGCGCTGATCGACGGGTCCCGGCATGGCGACACCCGCCGTGTGCGCCGCCGAAAAGCCCGCGCGGGTGAAATAGGGCGCGTCGCCGACCAGCAGCACGGCCTTCCAGCCGGCGGCGCGGGCGGCCTCGCAGGCGGTCTCGACCAGGGTCTGGCCCAGGCCCGCGCTGCGCTCGTCGGGATCGACGGCCAGCGGACCCAGGAAGGCCACGGGCGCGCCGCCAATGCTGACGGGCCACATCCGCACGCAGCCCACGGGCTGGCCGCCGCGCATCGCCACGAACGAGCAGTCGGCCAGCAGGCGATTGCCCTCGCGCAGGCGCTCGGAAACCTTGGCGAACCGGCCGGGGCCGAACACCCGGTCGATCAGGGCGGTGACGGCGGCTTCCATCGCGGGCGTCTCGAGGACGAGCGGCGGGGTGGAAACCGAAATATTGGAAACAGGGGAAATGGAGGTCATCAGCCTTCGGGATGCGAAAGGTCGTCGGGGGCTCCCGACGCCAGGCGCGGGAGGGCTTCAGATCGTGGCGCGTTCGCGCGTCATTCGTCGTAGCGACTTGGGCTGGCGCATGGCCGGACCTCTCATGAACTCGCGGGCGCTGTAGGGCCAAGCCTCCGTCAGGTCAATAACGTTGCGGCGCCGGCGAGCGTCAGTATGGTGCGGCGCGATGTCCGACCTCCCCTCCCCGACCGCCGAACCCGCTCCCGACACCTCTACCCGCGCCCTGTTGCGGGAACGTGACTTCGTTCTGTACTGGACCGCGCGCTTCGTCTCGACGCTGGGGGTGCAGATCCAGTCGGTGGCCCTGGGCTGGCAGGTCTACGCCATCGCCCGCCAGACGATGTCGGTCGGCGAGTCGGCCTTCATGGTCAGCATGATCGGCCTGGCCCAGTTCCTGCCGCTGCTGGCCCTGACCCTGGCGGCCGGCGAGACCGCCGATCGCCACACCCGCAAGCTGATCGTGGCCGCGACCCTAGCCATCGACGCGGTCAGCGCCTCGGTGCTTCTGGCCCTCGCCGTGAGCGGCTCCCACGCCCTGTGGCCGATCTTCGCGGTGTCGGTGATGTTCGGGGCCAGCCGGGCCTTCCTGTCGCCCGCCAGCAGCGCCATGGGACCGATGCTGGTGCCGCGCCCCCTGCTGCCGCGCGCCATCGCCTGGAGCTCGCTGTCCTGGCAGAGCGCTTCGATCGCCGGCCCGGCCCTGGGCGGCCTGCTGCTGATCCACTCGCCGTCGATGGCGTTCGGGGTGTCGTTCGCCTTCTATCTGGTCGCCGCCGCCATGGCCCTGATGATCCGCACCAACACCCAGCCTGAAACCCAGCCCGGCTCGCGCCTGGAGCTGATCAAGGAGGGCCTGGCCTATGTGTGGAACAACAAGATCGTCTTCGGCTCGATCTCGCTGGACCTGTTCGCGGTGATCCTGGGCGGGGCCACGGCCCTGCTGCCGGTGTTCGCCAAGGACGTGCTGCACATCGGCCCCGGGGGCTTTGGCGTCCTGCGCGCCGCGCCGGCCGTCGGCGCGACCGTGGTGGCGATCTATCTGGCCAGCAACCCGATCCGCCGCAACGCGGGCCGCATCATGTTCCTGGGCGTGGCCCTGTTCGGCGCGGCCACCGTGGTCTTTGGCCTCTCCAAGCTGCTCTGGCTGTCGGTCGGAGCCCTGGTCCTGCTTGGCGGGGCCGACATGCTCAGCGTCTATGTCCGCCAGACCCTGGTGCAGATCGTCACCCCCGACGCCATGCGCGGCCGCGTCGCCGCCGTCTCGGGCGTGTTCATCAGCGCCTCCAACGAGCTGGGCGAGGCCGAGAGCGGCGTGGCGGCCTGGTTCATGGGCCCGGTCGGCGCGGCGGTGTTCGGCGGGATCGGGGCCCTGGGCGTGACGGGCCTTTGGGCCTGGCTGTTCCCGGACCTGCGCAAGGCCGACCGGCTGGACTGACAGGTCCTGCGTCCTTCGAGGCCCGCTGCGCGGGCGCCTCAGGATGAGGGACTTTGTTGCTCTGCTTGCCTCATCCTGAGGCGCGAGGCGAAGCCGAGCCTCGAAGGACGCACGGACTAAACCCCCGCCAGCTTGCGCAGCGCCTCGCCCGTCATCCGGCGGATGATCCACTCGTCCATCGCCGCGGCGCCCAGGCTGTCATAGAAGGCGATCGACGGGGCGTTCCAGTCCAGCACCGACCATTCCAGCCGGCCCAGCTTCTCGTCCACGCACCGCCGGGCCAGATGCGCCAGCAAGGCCTTGCCCGCGCCGCCGCCCCGCGAATCAGGGCGCACGAACAGGTCTTCCAGATAGATTCCGTGCCGGCCGACAAAGGTGGAGTAGTTGTAGAACCACAGGGCGAAGCCCACCGGCCGGCCGTCGATTTCCGCGATATCGCAGAAGGCCCGGGGGTTTTCGCCGAACAGAGCCGCCGCGACATCGGCCTCGGAGGTCTCCACCGAATCCAGGAGCTTTTCATACTCGGCCAGATCGCGGATGAACTGGAGTATGAGGGCGCTGTCGGTCGCGGCGGCCGGGCGGATGGAAACGGGCATGGCGGTCTCTTCGGACTATCTGGACTTCGTGCTCGAACAGCTGGCCCCGCTGGGGGTGCTGACCTCGCGCAAGATGTTCGGCGGCGTCGGGCTCTACGCGAACGGCCTGTTCTTCGCCCTGATCGATGACGACGTTCTCTATCTCAAGGGCGACGAGTCGCTGAAGGCCGATTTCGAGGCGGCCGGCTCACGGCCATTCCAGCCCTTCGGCATGGACAAGCCCATGGCCTATTGGAATGCGCCGGTCGAGGCGATGGACGACGGCGACCTGCTGGTGGGATGGGCGCGCCGCTCGGTCGAGGTGGCGGCGGCGCGCAAGACGCGCTGAAGCCGTGCGTCCTTCGAGGCTCGCCGCTGGCTCGCACCTCAGGAAGAGGACCGTTTATTGATCTCCTCATCCTGAGGCGCCCGCGCAGCGGGCCTCGAAGGACGCAACGCGCCTCAGCCGATCTTCACGCCCGGCGGCGGAACGCTGTCTTCCGGCACGAAGAAGTCCGGCATCAGGGTCGCGGTGGGATCGACGGCGTAAGGGGTGAAATCGCGCACGCCCTCGCCGTACAGGAACGTGTCGTCGATCACGAAATTCCCTGAAAATTCCCGCGACGACTTGCCGAAGATCGCGTGGGCCGCGTCGGCCATGATCTCGGGCGTCCGGCAGTGCTTGAGGCCTTCCTCGCCGGCCAGGGCGAACTGGATGGCGGCGGTGGCGATGCCGGTGCGGGGCCAAAGGGCGTTGAAGGCGATGCCGTCGCTCCTGAACTCCTCGGCCATGCCCAGCACGCACATCGACATGCCGAACTTGGCCATGGTGTAGGCCACGTGGCCGCCGAACCAGCGGGGCGCCATGTCCAGCGGCGGCGACAGCATCAGCACGTGCGGATTTTCCGCCTGCTTCAGGTGCGGGATGCAGGCCTTGGACGTCAGGAACGTGCCGCGCGTATTGACCTGATGCATCAGGTCATAGCGCTTCATCTCGGTCGACAGCGTGCCGGTCAGCGAGATGGCCGAGGCGTTGTTCACGCAGATGTCGATACCGCCGAAGGTCCCCACGGCCTTGGCGACGGCCTCCTGAACAGAGCTCTCCTCGCGCACATCGACCACCAGCGGCAGGGCCTTGCCGCCCGCCGCCTCGATCTGCGCGGCGGCCGAATAGATGGTGCCCGGCAGCTTGGGATGGGCCTCCGCCGTCTTGGCGGCGACGACGATATTGGCGCCGTCCCGCGCGGCCCGCAGGGCGATGGCCAGGCCGATGCCGCGCGAGGCGCCGGTGATGAACAGGGTCTTGTTCTTGAGGCTCATGCGGGATCTCCGGAAACAGCGCGGCCCTGGCGGACCAGTTGGACGCCCAGCGCCACGGAGGCGAGGGCGAAACAGGCGGCGGCCAGGCGATGGGCCAGACCCTGATCCTTCAGCGCCAGACCGGCAAGGCCGATCACCAGCGCCGCGATCCAGAGGCCGGCGGGGACCTTGAAGGGCAGTCCCGCCCGCAGGATCGCCACGGAGATCACGACCATGCCGATCACCCAGAGGCTGGAGGCCAGGGCGTAGCTCGCCGGGCCCAACACGTTGGTCGCCGACGAGCGCACCAGCAGGACGGCGCTGACCGCCACCACGAAGCCGACCAGCCCCAGCACGCCCGTCGCCCGCCCCGCCGCCGACTGCAGGCCCAGCAGGCCAAACAGCAGCAGCACGTCGATCAGCACATAGACCGCCTGCCGCGCGGGCTCGGCCAGATGCGGATACAGCAGCGGACCGACCAGATCGGTCAGTCCGCCGACGACGGCCGCGATTCCGGCCAGGACCCAAAGCGTCTCCCGTCGCATCAGGCGCCGGCGCCGGTGGTTTCCACCGACAGCGCCCAGAGGCGCTCGGCGGCTTCCGGGTCCAGGGCGTGCGGCATGACGCCGGCCCACGGCTTTTCCTTGGTCCAGGGCTCGGCCTGGGCCAGGTCTTCCAGATAGAGCCCGCCCACGCCGTCCAGCTCGTCGCCGACAGCCGCCCAGACGCTGGTCGAGGCGCCCTCTTCCGTCGTCTTGAAGCCGTCGCGCACCTTGCCGTGCTCGTCGATCCAGCCCAGGGCGATCTGCTCCTCGATCGGCAGGTGGCGCTGCAGCGGGGTCATGATGCCGCCCGGCATGACGGCGTTGGCGGTGACGCCCTGGTCCTTGAAGCGCGTGTTGAAGCCGACGGCGAACAGCGCGTTGGCGGTCTTGGCCTGGCCGTAGCTGTCCCACTTGTCATAGGCGCGGGTCTTGTAGTGCGGATCCTCGAAGTTCACGCCGGCCCGGCGGTGGCCGATCGACGACAGCGACACCAGCCGCGAGGTCTTGCCCGACTGTTTCGCGCCGGCGACCAGGCTGGGGGCCAGCAGCACCGACAGCAGGAAGTGGCCGAAGTGATTGGTGCCGATCTGCATCTCCAGCCCGTCCTCGGTATAGGCCAGCGGGCAGGCCATGACGGCGGCGTTGTTGATCAGGATGTTCAGCGGACGGTCGCCCCACCGCTCGGCGAAGGCGCGGATCGACTTGAAGCTGGACAGGTCCAGCATCGACCACGAGGCCTTGGGACCTTTCGCGGTCTTGTTGATCTCGGCGACGGCGGCCTCGGCCAGATCGGGCTTGCGGACGGCGATGATCACCTCCGCGCCAGCCTCGGCCAGGGCGCGGGCGGTCTCGATGCCGATGCCGGTGGCGGCGCCGGTGACGATGGCGACCTTGCCGGTCAGGTCATGGCCGGCGACCACGTCGCGGGCCGGAGTGTGGGGTTTGAAGCCCGAGGTGATGCGGTCGGCCATGTCGTTTGCTCCCGTGATTTTGTTATGTTTTCAACATCTTACGCAACGCGAACAAGACCTTGCCATCCCGGCCGCAGCGAAGCGTAGAGCCGGGACCCAGGGGCCAACACACTGCGGTTGCCCCTGGGTCCCGGATAGCCTCTGCGAGGCTTCCGGGATGACAAGCAAAGAAGGTCTAAGCCACCTTGCTGAAGTCCGCCGGCCGCCGTTCGGCGAAGGCCATGAAGGCTTCGCGGGCCTCGGCGGTCTGCAGGCGCTCGGCGAACAGCGCGCCCTCGGTGTCCATCAGGGCGCTGATCTTCTCGGCGTCGCGCATCAGGCGCTTGGTGACGGTCAGGGCGCCCAGGGGTCGTTTCGCCAGCTGGTCGGCGGCGGACCGGGCGCGGGCGCGCAGTTCATCCAGCGGCACCACCGCGTTGGACAGGCCCCAGGCGGCGGCGGTGGTTCCATCGACCGCTTCGCCCAGGGCGAACATGGCATAGGCGCGGGCATGGCCGATGCGGGCCGGCAGCAGCCAGCTGGAGGCGGCTTCCGGCACCAGGGCCAGGTTGACGAAGGGCGTGGTCAGGCGGGCGTCGGGGCTGGTGAACACTAGGTCGCAATGCAGCAGCATGGTCGTACCCACGCCCACGGCCTGTCCGTGCACGGCGGCGACCAGCGGCCGGGTGGCGTTGGCCAGGGCCTTCAGGAACCGCCCCACATGCCGCTCGCCGCTGAAGGCGCCCGTGGCCTGGGCGGTGAAGTCGCCCAGGTCGTTGCCGGCGGTGAAAGCGTCGCCATCGGCCTGGAACACCACCACCCGCACGGCGGGATCGGTCTCGGCCTGCTCCAGGCTGTCGGCCAGCACGCCGTACATGGCGTTGCTGAGGGCGTTCTTCTTTTCCGGACGCGACAGGGTGATGGTCATCACACCGGCGTCGATCACAACCTTCACATGATCGGTCATGCGGCGTCTCCTTTGGGGAACTTGGTTTGCAGGCTGGCGAGCCAACGGGCGACCACGGCGATCTCGTCGTCGGTGAAGCCGTCGGTCAGGTGAGCATTGACGCCGTCCAGGCCCGCCTTGGCGGCGTCGCGGGCGGTGTGGCCCTTGTCGGTCAGGTAGAGGCGCATGGCGCGGCCGTCGCTGGGGTCGTGGCGGCGCTCGACCAGCTCGGCGCGGGTCATGCGGTCGATCAGGCCGGTCATGGCCGACGGGGCCAAGTCCAGCGCCTCGGCCGCCTCGCCGATCAACGCGCCTTCCTGGCCGCCGACAAAGAACAGCACCCCCGACTGCGCGGCCGTCAGCCCGCCCTTGGCGGCCATCTTGGCTTCGATCCAGCGCTGCACGCGCCGATGGCCAGCGTTGAGCAGGAAGACGAGACGGCGATCAGGCGAGACGGGCATGAGCGAAGCTTATACTTCGCGCACGAAATATCAAACGGTTGTTTCGGCCGCGCCTTCCGACCCGTACCAAGCCACGCCGTCGGCGTCGGTCCGCCGCGTCGCCAGTCCGCGGCCGACCAGACAGTTGAGATGCGCCAGCGCCTCGCCTGTGGCCATGCCCAGCAGGTCCGACCCGATCGGCCGGGCGAACAGCGCGCCGAACACATCGACCACCCGCTTTGGCTCGGCGATCTTCTTCTCAAGCCGCGACAGGCCGCGCTCATGGCCGTTGATCAGGTGATCGATGCGGGCGTGCAGGCCGTGGAACGGGTCGTTGTGAGCCGGTAGCACCAGCACGCTGTCGGGCACGACGGCCTTCACCTTGGCCAGGGACGTCAGCCAGTCGCTGAGCGGATCGGCCTCGGGCTCGGTCGGAAACACCGACACATTGGACGAGATGCGCGGCAGCACCTGGTCGCCGCTGATCAGCAGGTCCAGTTCCGGGCACCACAGGCAGGCGTGGTCGGGAGAGTGGCCCTGTCCCGTCACGACGCGCCACGTACGGCCGCCGATGTCGAAATCCTCGCCGTCGCTCAGGCGGCGATAGCTGTCGGGCAGGGCGTAGATCGCCTTTCCGAAGCCGCCGAACCGCGCCTTGTAGTTCTCGATGGCGTCCTCGTCCCAGCCGGCGGCCTTGAAGAACCGCACGCCGTCCTCGGGCGCCTCGCGGCCGGTGTCGGCCACCAGCATCCGGCACTGGAAATATTCCAGGCGGGTCATCCACAGCCGGCAGTCGAACTTGCGCACGATCCAGCCGGCCAGGCCCACATGGTCGGGATGCAGGTGGGTGCAGATCACCCGGGTGATCGGCCTGCCGCCCAGGGCGCCGGCGAACGCCGCCCGCCAGGCCTGGCTGGTCTCCTTGGTCTGCAGGCCGGTATCGACGATGGCCCAGCCCTCGCCGTCGGCCAGGGCCCAGACATTGATGAACTGCAGCGACCCGCCAAGCGGCTGACGAAGCCACAGAACCCCCGGCGCCACCTCGACGGCGGCACCCGTTCCCTGCTCGGGCGGGGTCTCGAACGGATAGACCAGTCTTGGCCGACGCGGCTCGGTCGCGTCCTCTTCGATGCCGTCGTTCATGCCCGCTCCCCTTACGCTCAGGCTGTCGCCATGTTTTCGTTCACGTGGGAGGACATCTTGACCCCCGATGCAAGCGCGCGCTTATGTCCGCGCGAGGAATCCACCCAGGAGATGTTTCCCATGAGGCCATTCGCGATCGGCTTGGCCGCCGCCCTCGCGCTCGGTGCGCTCGTGCCGGCCGCCGTCATTTCGGCGCCGAAAGAGAGCAAGGACAAGCCCGCTGTCGACGCCAAAGCGCGCGAAGCCGGCATGAAAGAAGCGCCCGCCATCGTGCAGGCCGCGAATTCAGGCTGCACCGTCACCGACGCGCGCCTGATCGGCGCCGACAAGAAGTCCAACACCAGCTATTACGAAGTGGCCTGTCAGGACAGCATCGGCTTCGCGGTCATCGCCAAGAAGGACGCCGCGCCGCAGCTCTTCACCTGCCTGGAATCGAACCAGCCCGCGCCGGACGGCAAGCCCAGCGCCCTGGCCTGCATCCTGCCCGGCAACGCCGATCCCAAGGCCGGCCTGAAGCCGTTCCTGACCAAGGCCGGCGTCGCCTGCGACCTCCAGAACGCCCGCGCCATCGGCTCGGGCGCCAAGAACTCGTACTTCGAAGTCGCCTGTAAGGGCGGCGCGGGCTACGTGGTCCAGACCACCGCCCCGGCCAATGTCGCCGGCGAGGTCGTGGCCAACAGCTGCCTGCTCTACGAAGACGGCGCCAATGTCAGCTGCAAGCTGACCGACAAGGCCACCCAGCTGGCCATCGTCGACACCCTGGCCGCGGCCTCGGGCAAGAACTGCGCCGTCAAGGACAAGCGCTACGTTCTCAGCACCAAGACCGACAACTACTTCGAAGTCGCCTGTAACGACGGCAAGGGCTACATGCTGCAGCAGACCGCTGCGGGCGGCGCCCTGGCCCGCACGATCGACTGCGCCCAGGCCAGCTTCGTCGGCGGCGGCTGCACCCTGACCGACTCGGTGGCCGCCCAGACCGAACAGGCCGGCCTCTACACCAAGCTGGCGACCAAGGCCGGCTTCGACTGCAAGGTCGAAAAGTACGGCATGCTGCCCAGCAACGACCCCAAGACGGAAATCGTCGAGCTGAAGTGCGCCAACCGTCCCGACGGCGCGATCGGCCTGTTCTCGGCCACCGGCGCCAAGATCTATGACTGCGTGACCTCCGAGCTGAACGGCTATCGCTGCAGCTTCTCCAAGCCGGACCCCGTGTTCCCGCGCCTGTCGGCCGATCTGAAGGCCTATGGCAAGGGTTCGTGCGAAGTCTCAGCCGTGCGTCTGGTCGGCCGCAACGACACCGACGGCTTCGTCGAGGTCGCCTGCTCCGACGGCCTGCCCGGCTGGGTCATGAGCTACCCGGTCAACACGGCCAACCCGAAGTCCAAGGAAATCCTGGCCTGTAACCAGGCCAAGGGCATCGGCGGCGGCTGCAAGCTGCCGACCAACACGCTGAAGAAATAAGGCTGGCGACAGCCTGAATGCAGAAGCCCGCCGGGAGCGATCCCGGCGGGCTTTTTGTTTAAAGACCCTCCCCCCAGCGGGGGAGCGCGGCCGAAGGCCGGAGGGGGAAGTCGGCAATGACTGAGTCGTCACTTCCCCCTCCGTCGCCTGCGGCGACACCTCCCCCGCTAGGGGGAGGACTTGGATCACTTCATCGCCGCTTCGATGAAATGCGGCCCGGGCGTCGTCATCGCGCGCGCCATGGCCGCGTCGAACGCCTCGGCCGTCTCGACCCGCTCGGCGGGCATGCCCAGGCCGCCGGCCAGCGCCACCCAGTCGATCCGGGGATCGCCCAGGTCCAGCAGCCGCGAGGCCTTGGGGCCCGGCTCGCCGCCGCCGGTGCGGCCCATCTCGATGCCCAGGATGCGATAGGCGCCGTTGGCGAAGATCACCACCGTGACGTCCAGCTTTTCGCGGGCGATCGTCCACAGGCCCTGCACGGTGTACATGCCCGCGCCGTCGCCATTCAGGCTGAGCACCTTGCGGTCGGGACAGGCCACGGCCGCGCCGATCGCCACCGGGATGCCCTGGCCGATGGCCCCGCCGGTCAGGCTCAGCCAGTCGTGGGCGCGGGCGTTGCGGGTCTGGGTGAAGATCGGCAGGCCGGCGGTGACCGCGTCGTCCGAGATGATCCCGCCCGTCGGCATGTGCCGGGCGATCGACGCTCCCATGGCCCAGGCGTCGAACTTGGGTCCGGGAGCGGCGGGTTCGACATAGGCGTCGACCATCCCCTCGGCGGGCGCGCCCAGGGTGTCGGCCAGAGCGTTGAGGGCGGCCGGCGCGTCGACCTCGCGCCCGCAAAGCGTCTCCAGCGCGCAGCCCTCCGGAACCAGCACGCTGGGCCGGTCGGGATAGGCGAAGAAGGCCACCGGTTGGCTGGTCCCGGCCAGGACGATCAGGTCGGTTCCGGCCAGGTCCTTCAGGGCCTGCTCGCCGAAATACATCATCTTGTCGGGGCGGAAGCGCCCCTCGCCTCGCGACTGGCGGGCGGTGAAGGTGTCGGTCAGCACCCGCACGCCCACGGCGGCCAGGCGGCCGGCGGCGGCGACGCCCGCCTCGCCACAGGCGCTGGAGCCCAGCAGGATCGTCGGCTTTTCGGCCGCCCGGATCGCGGCGGCGACGGCGGCGACGGCCGAAGCGTCGGGCGCGGCGGGACGCGGCGTCTCGATCACCGGTCCGGCGGCGTTGGTCTCGTTCCAGGCGCTGTCGGCCGGCAGGATCAGGCAGGCGTTGCCGCCCGGCGCGCCGAAGCTGGCGGCCACGGCCTCGGCGGCCAGGGCGCCGACCTGATCGGCGGACTCGGCGGACTTGACCCAGATCGAATTGGGCGCGGCCAGGGCGGCGATATCGGAATTGAGCGGCGCGTCATACTGGCGGTGATCGGTGGCGTGGTCGCCGATCACATTGACCACCGGCGTATAGGCCCGGCGCGCATTGTGCAGATTGGCCGCGCCGTTGGCGTAGCCGGGACCCAGGTGCAGCAAGGTGCAGGCGGGCTTGCCCGCCATGCGGCCATAGCCGTCGGCCGCGCCGGTCGCGACGCCCTCGAACAGGCACAGGATCGAGCGCATGCGCGGCTCGCGGTCCAGGGCGGCGACAAACTGCATCTCGCTGGTGCCGGGATTGGCGAAACAGGCGGTGACGCCGTTGTCGGCCAGGGTGGTGATCAGGGCGTCCGCGCCGTTCATGGTCTTCTCCGTACCGTGCCCCCCTGTGTCCGACATTTCGCGCCTCGCGCCAACGGTGGTTGCGTTGTCTGTGCAAGCTGAAGCAGTCTGGCCGCGCCGAAGCCTCGCCACAGAACGAGCCGGCGGGGGAGAAAGTCATGACGCAAACCAACACCCTGGCCCGATGGGTGCTGATCGCCTCGATCATCGCCGGGGTCAGCTATGTCGCCGCGTGGGGCCTGGACCTGCCCAAGCCCGCGGAGCTGACCTGGAAGGGCCTGGGGGTCGGGCTGCTGGCGGTCTATGCGGTCCTGAAGGCGCGCGATCTCGACGGCTGGCTGCTGGTCGCGGTGATGGCGTTCGGCGCGCTGGGCGATGTGCTGCTGGGCGCGGCGGGGCTGACGATCGGAGCCCTCGCCTTCCTGGCCGGACACCTGGTCGCCATAGGCCTATATCTGCGCAACCGGCGCGAAACGCTGTCACGCAGCCAGCTGGCCCTGGCGATCGTGCTGGTTCCCGCCACCGTCACCATCGCCTTCCTGCTGCCGTCCGACCGGGCCGGCGCGCCGGGCGTGGCGTTCTACAGTCTGGGCCTGTCGCTGATGGCGGCCACCGCCTGGACCAGCCGCTTTCACCGGTTCCGGGTCGGGATCGGGGCGGTGATGTTCGTGGTCTCCGACCTGCTGATCTTTGCGCGGTCGGGACCGCTGCCCGACAGCTTCGCGGCCGGGCTGGCGGTGTGGGGGCTGTATTATTTCGGGCAGCTGCTGATCTGCGTGGGGGTGGTTCAGGGCCCCATCCCCCTCACCGCTCATCCCCGCGAAGGCGGGGACCCAAGCTGAGCGAGCCAAGGGTCTCCTGAAACACCGTTTGGGTCCCCGCCTTCGCGGGGATGAGCGGCTTTTAGGTCAGAACACCATCACCCCGTCATCCGGCTGCTCAGCGAACAGCCGCTCCATCTCGACCGGACGCCGGTCCCGCGCCAGGGCCTGGTTGATATAGCCCTTGTCGGTCAGCTCGCCGGAGGCGGCGTCGGGCGCGCCGGCCAGGATCAGGGCGCGGGCCACCCTGCCGCCGCCCTTGGCCGTGGCGTTCAGCCGCTCCAGCCCCTCGACGATCGCCGCCCGCACCGCCGAGGCGTCACCCAGCCGTGCGGCGGCCGTGGGATCGACGAACAGCATCAGTCCCACCCCATCGCGCCCCTCGCCGCAGACCAGGGCGTCGGACACCACCCCGCCTATGGCCGACACCGCCGCCACTCGCAGGGCGCCGGCCGCCACGAAGGTGCCGCTGGCCAGCTTGAAGTTCTCGACCAGCCGCCCGTCAAAGACGAGGCCCGCCGCCGGGTCTTCCGGATCGGCCAGCCGCGCCGCGTCGCCCAGGCGGTAGAAACCGTCCTCGTCGAAGGCGTCGGCGGTGGCTTCGGGCTGGTCCAGATAGCCGGGCGAGACCTGCGGCCCCTTCACGCGGATCTCGAACTTGTCGCCGGCCGGAACCAGCTTCACCGAGGTGCCCGGCGTCGGCAGGCCGACCATGCCCGAGCGGGCGTTCAGCCAGTGGATGTTACAGGCCGTGGGCCCGGTCTCGGTGGCGCCATAGCCGGCCGCGAAGCTGACCCGCTCGCCGATGGTCCGCACGGCCACGGCCTGGATGCGGTCGAGGATCGACTGGGCCATCGAGGCCCCGCCGTACTGCAGCACGCGGACCTTCTCGAAGAACTTCGCCGCCAGGGCCGCGTCGCGCTCCAGCTCTCCCACCAGCAGGCCCCAGCCGGCCGGGACCATGTTGTGATAGGTGGTCGCCACCTCGCGCAGGTTGCGCAGGGTCTCGGCGAAGCGCGCGGGCGTGGGCTGGCCGGCGTCGATGTACAGCGTCCCGCCCCGGTGCAGCACCATGTGCAGGATGGCGTTGGCGCCCAGGCTGTGGCTCCACGGCGCGGAATTGACCAGCACCGGCGGCTCTGGATCGGCGTAGCAGGCCTCGATCTGGGCGGCGTTCAGCGCGATGTTGGCCTGGGTGCAGATCACCGCCTTGGGCTTGCCGGTCGAGCCGGAGGTCAGCAGCAGCTTGGCCGGGTCGGACGGCCGGCAGAGCGGCGCGACGGGCGGGGCGTCCAGCAGATCGGCGAACGGAATGTGGTGGCCGGCCGGATTGAGGCTGGCGATCACCGGCAGGCCCGCCAGGAACGGCGCCTCCAGCGCGCCCGCGAAGGCGGCCGCGTCATCGGCATAGACCGCCGCCGGCTTCAACCGCTCGACCGCGAAGGCGAGCCGCGACAGCTCTGCGCCCGCCAGACCATATTGCGGCGACACCGGCGAGATCGGCGCGCCCAGGCTCATCGCGGCATAGCCGATCAGGGCATGGTCGATGGTGTTGCGGGCCAGGATCAGCAGCGGCTTGCCCGGGCCCAGGCCCAGCGCCTTCAGTCCGCCGGCCAGGGCCTCGATCTTCGTCCGGGCGTCCGCGAAGGTGACCGTTCGCCACCCCTCGCCGTCTCGCTCCGCCAGCCAGACCCTGTCCGGCGCCTCGACGGCCCAGCGGGCCAGGGGCGCGGTCACGGTCTGCACCGCATCGGAATAGGCCATCGGATTGCGCAGGATCAGCGCGTCGCCGCGCTGTTCGACGTCAAGGGCGCGCGGGGCATATCGGGCGTCGCGGAACGGCGCCGTTGCGGGGGATGATCCGTCCATCCCCTCTTATCCCGCGCCTCATACGGTTGTTCAATCCGTTGCGAGCGCGGCGCGTCGGCGCTCCAGCCACAACCGTTCGGCGGGACCGGGGTCCAGGACCAGGGCGCGGTCATAGGCCTCCCGCGCCTCCGCCACCCGCCCGAGCCGCGCCAGCAGGTCGGCGCGCACGGCGTGACAGGGGCCAAAGTCCCTCAGGCCGACCAGATCCAGCCCATCGATCTGCGCCAGGGCCTCCGCCGGCCCGGCGACCTCGGCCAAGGCGACGGCCCGGTTGAGGCGCACCACCGCGTCGTCGCGATAGACCAGCAGGGCGTCATACAGGCTGAGCACGGCCGGCCACGGCGGCGGCTCGGCCAGACTCCGGCGACCGCACCACACCGCGTGGATCGCCGCCTGAAGCTGTCGGGGTCCCGGCCGCCCAAGGCCCGCGGCCCGGTTCAGCAGGGCTTCGGCCTGGGCGATCAGCGGCCCGCGCCACAGGGCCGGGTCCTGCGCCGACAGCGGAACCATGGCGCCGGTCTCGTCCAGTCGCGCCGGTCGTCGCGCCTCGGCGTAGCGCACCAGCGCCGCCAGACCCAGGCACTCGGGCTCGTCAGGCGCCAGCTCGACCAGCACCGCCGTGAGATCCAGCATCTCGCGGGCATAGCCGGCGTGGGCCCCCGCCCCGGCCGCGTCCTCGTGGGCCTTGGCGTAGGCGACCTCGAGCGTGGAAAGCACGGCGGAAAGCCGCGCGGGCCAGGCGTCGGGACCCGGAATCTCGAAGGCGACGCCGGCCTGGGCGATCTTTTTCTTGGCGCGTGTCAGGCGCTGAGCCATGGCCGGTTCGGAGACCAGGAAGGCGCGGGCGATCTCCTGGACGCCCAGACCGCAGACCAGGCGCAGGGTCAGGGCCGCGCGCGCCTCGGGCGCCACGGCCGGATGGCAGCAGACAAAGATCAGCCGCAGCCGCTCATCCGGGATCAGGGCTTCGTCGGAGGCCATGACCTCCTCCGCGGTCGGCTCGGGCTCGGGCGCCGCGGGCGTCAGTCGTCGGCGCACGTCGCGGCGGCGAAGGGTGTCGAGCGCGCTGCGTCTGGCCGTCGCGTAAAGCCAGGCGGCCGGGTCGCGCGGCAGGGCCTGCGACCAGGCGACGACCGCGCGGGCGCAGGACTCGGCGAAGGCCTCTTCGGCCAGGTCCAGGTCGCGAAAGGCGGCGGCCAGGGCGGCGATGATCCGGCCGCCGTCCTGACGCGCCACCTCGGCAAGGCCCCGGGGCCGCGCCAAGTCTAGTCCTCGTCGATCACGGGGCGGACCTCGATCGAGCCCGCGCCGGCCATCGGCAGCTTGCGCGCCCAGGCTAGGGCGGCGTCCAGATCCGGCGCCTCGATCAGATAGAAGCCGCCCAGCTGTTCCTTGCTCTCGGCGAAGGGACCGTCATGCAGGTGGGTCGCGCCGTCGGCGGACCGGCGAAGGGTGGTGGCGGTGTCGGCGGTCTTCAGGCCCGCGCCGCCGCGCATCGCGCCGGCGGCGACCAGCTCGCCGGCAAACGCCTGATGGGCCGCGATGATCGCCGTCCAGGCGCGACCGTCCTGGCGATAGATCGTCTCGTCTTCATGGATCAGCAGGGCGTATTGCATGGCGAAGATTCCCGTCGAGCGCGGCGATCATCGCGGCGCTTCGGGGGAGAGACGCGCGAGGCCTGGCGGATTCGACAGGGGGTCGGGAGAAATGTCGAGGGGGCTGCAAAAAGTCCTCCCCCTGAAGGGGGAGGCGGCCGGAGGCCGGTGGGGGAAGATCGCAATGCGCTGGCCGACTTCCCCCTCCGTCGCCTACGGCGACACCTCCCTCGCTAGGGGGAGGACTTGTCGTCACCCCGCCAGGGTCTCCAGGAACCGCACAGGCTCGCCGCGTCCCTCGGCCACAATCTCGTCGTCGCGCATCACCACAACGCCGCGCACGATGGTCGCCATCGGCCAGGCCTTGGCCTCGAAACCATCGAAGGGCGTCCAGCCCGAGCGGGTGGCCATCCAGTCGTGGGTGATGACCCGGCGAGCCTTCATGTCGACGATGGTGAAGTCGGCGTCGAAGCCCTCGGCGATGCGGCCCTTGTCGGCCAGGCCGAACACGCGGTTGACGCCGTGGCTGGTCAGGTCGACGAAACGCTCCAGGCTCAGCCGGCCATCGACCACATGGGTCAGCATGATCGGCACCAGGGTCTGGACGCCGGGCATACCCGAGGGCGAGGCCGGATAGGGCCGGGCCTTTTCCTCGCGGGTGTGGGGGGCGTGGTCGGAGCCCAGCACGTCGGCGATGCCGGTCTCGATGCCGCGCCAGACGCCGGCCACGTGCTCGGCCGAGCGGATCGGCGGGTTCATCTGGGCAAAGCCCTTCAGCCGCTCATAGGCTTCCGGCGCCACCAGGGTCAGGTGCTGGGGCGTGACCTCGACCGAGGCGACGTCCTTGTTCTGGGCCAGGAAGTCGATCTCTTCCTTGGTGGTCACGTGTAGCACGTGGATGCGCTTGCCCAGCGACTTGGCGATACGGACCAGGCGGTGGGTCGACTGCAGGGCGGCCTGGGCGTCGCGCACCTCCGGGTGGCTGGTCCAGTCGCCGGGACGGGCCAGATGGCGGCGGTCGGCCAGGCGATACTCGTCCTCGGAGTGGAACGCCGCGCGGCGGTTCACATGCCGCAGCACGTTCTCGACGCCTTCGTCGTCCTGCACCAGCAGGCTGCCGGTCGAAGCGCCCATGAACACCTTGATGCCGCAGCAGCCCGGCAGACGTTCCAGCTCGCCCAGGAAAGTCGCGTTCTCGTGGGTGCCGCCCACATAGAAGGCGTGGTCGGTGTGCATGCGGTTCCTGGCGCGCGACAGCTTGTCGGCCAGGGCGTCGGGATCGGTGGTGGTCGGCTCGGTGTTGGGCATCTCGAACACGGCGACCACGCCGCCCAGGGCCGCGCCGCGCGAGCCGCTTTCCAGGTCTTCCTTCCACTCCAGCCCCGGTTCGCGGAAGTGGACCTGGCTGTCGATGACGCCCGGCAGGACGGTCAGGCCTGTGGCGTCGAAGATTTCGCCGGCGCTGGCTTGCGACAGGTCACCGATGGCGACGATCTTGCCGTCGCGGACGCCGATATCGGTGAAGCCCCGCCCCGCATGATTGACCACTTCGCCGCCGCGCACGATCAGGTCGAAGGTCTGGGTCATGGGGCGGCTCCTGAGGTTTTGGGCGGTCTAGGTCCGAGCGCCTTCATGCGCAACTCTGTAATCCGCTCATCCCCGCGAAAGCGGGGACCCATGCGGCCTTGGCCACTTGGCGCGACGGTTCGAGCTCAGCTTGGGTCCCCGCTTTCGCGGGGATGAGCGGTTGAGGGGGCGGTGTCTTCGAGAACAGCGCCAGAAGGCTCCGGCTGGGGCTCGCGCTCGGGCTCCACCTCGGCCTCCGCCGCCGGACGCGGGGCCGGCAGGATGATTTCCGGCTCGAACACCTCGGGCTCCGGCGCGACCTCTGGCTCGACCGCCGCATCGGGTTCGGCCTCGACCACGGCCGGCGCCTCGCGCGCCGCCTTGACGTCCAGCAGCAGCGCCTTGGCGGCCTTGACCACCGTGGCGACCGGCAGGTCGCTCATGTGGCGGATGGCCTGCGACAGGTCCGGATCGACGGCCAGGAACTGGTCCAGCGTGCGCGGACCGCGCACGGCGCGGGTGAACGGGCCCCACGGCGCGTAGCGGCGCTCGTCGGAGGGACCGAACAGGCCGATGGTCGGCGTGCCGGCGGCGGCGGCGATGTGCATCAGGCCGCTGTCATTGCCGATGAACAGGTCCGCGCGTTTCAGGCAGGCATAGGCGGTCAGCAGATCGACCTTGCCCGTCAGGTCGATGCAGCGGCCGCGCGCCGAAGCCATGCGCAGTTCCTCGACCATGCGGCCGTCCTCCGGTCCGCCCAGGATCAGCAGGCGGCCGCCGGCCAGCGGACCGTCGGGCCCCAGCAGCTGCTGGGAAGTCTGGGCGAAGCGCTCGATCGGCCAGATCTTGCCCACCCAGTTCGAGGCGGGTCCCATGGCCAGCAGCGGCCCGGCCACCTCGCCCGGCTTGGTCGCCAGCATCTGGTCGGCCAGGGCCTGGACCTCGGGGGTGATGTAGAGGTGCGGCGACGGCGGATCGCCTTCCAGCTTCAGCACGCGGGCGGCGTCGATCACCTTGTGGACCGGCTCGCCCAGCGACTTCTTCCAGATCGCCCGCTTGTCTCGGCGCAGGAACAGGGCCGTGCCCGAGCCGCGCAGATCGACGATCAGGCTCCACTTCTTGTGGCGCACCTGGTTCCACAGCTTGAACCAGTGCCCCTTGCCCTTGCCCTTCTCCATGACGATCACCCGGTCGAGGCCGGGGACATGGGCGAACAGCGGCGCGGCCAGGGGCCCGGCGACGATGGTGAAGCGGGCGCCAGGGATCTGGTCGGCGAGAAACTTGATCAGGCCGGACGACAGCACGGCGTCGCCGATCCGCGTGGCGGTGATGAAAAGAATCGGGAAGGCCCGCTGTGTCATCGGTCCATCTATAGAGCCATCGGCGAGTCGGCGCATCCCACGATGACTGCTGAAGTTTCCGTATATTTGCCCTCTGGCGCGACACGCTGTCGCACGCCACATGTGAGGGATGACCACGCCCGCCATCGCCCGCCTGACCTCCCGCGCCGTGATCGCCGTCGGCGGTCCCGACTGGCGATCCTTCTTGCAGGGCCTGATCACCCAGGATGTCGAAACCCTGGCGGCGGGCGAGCTGCGCCTGGGGGCGATCCTCACCCCGCAGGGCCGGCTGCTGTACGACCTGTTCATCGCCGGGACCGAGGGCGGCGCCCTGCTGGACGTCGCGGCCGAGCATCGCCAGGCGATCATCCTTCGGCTGACGATGTATCGCCTGCGGGCGAAGGTGGATCTGGCGGCCAGCGACCTGACCGTCAGCGCGCTTTGGCCCGCCGACGCGGCGATCCAGGCGGGCGAGGGCTTCTACCGCGATCCGCGCCTGCCCGCCCTGGGCGCCCGGGCCTATGGCCTGGCCGACGCCCCGACCGCCAGCGAAGACGACTACGACGCCCACCGCTTGTCGCTCGGCGTCCCCGGCCCCGCCGACTGGCTCAGCGACAAGACCTATCCGATCGAGGCCGATTTCGACCTGCTGAACGGCATCGACTTCAAGAAGGGCTGTTTCGTCGGCCAGGAGACCACCAGCCGCATGAAGCGGCGCGGGATGATCAAGACCCGCATGCTGCCGATCACCTTCGATGGCCCCGCACCGGCCTTCGGGTCGGAGGTGCTGGCCGGGACCCTGCGGGCCGGCGAGGTGCTGTCGGGCCGCGACGGCCGGGCCATGGCCGCCCTGCGACTGGACCGGATCGAGACCGGCGACCTGACGGTGGACGACCGGCCGGTGGCGGTTGACTATCCTGCGTGGATGGATCGCAGCTAGAGGTTGCCAAGCGGCTCCGCATCAGTCACTTTGAAAAACAAAGTTGATGTGGGAATCTCCAATGAACCGTCGTGAAATCCTGAGCGCGGGCGTGCTGGCCGCCGTTGTCCTGGCCGCTGGCCCGGTCTTCGCCGCCCCCACCCCGACGGGTGACGGCGACCGCTTCACCGTGCAGGTGCGCGGCAAGGGTCCGGACGTGATCCTGATCCCCGGCCTGTCGTCCTCGGCCGTGATCTGGGAGCCCACCGCCAAGGCGCTGGAAGGCCGCTATCGCGTCCACGTGGTGCAGGTGGCGGGCTTCGCCGGCGCCCCGACGGCCGGCAACGCCACGGGTCAGGTGGTCGCCGGCGTCGCCGAGGGCCTGGCCGGCTATATCAAGGCCCAGGGCCTGACGTCGCCGGCGGTGATCGGCCACTCGATGGGCGGCTCCATCGGCCTGGAACTGGCCGCGCGCCATCCGGAGCAGGTCGGCCGGCTGATGGTGGTCGACATGTTCCCCAAGCTGGCCGTGGCCTATTTCGGCCCGACCGCGACGGCCGAGACCGTGGCCAAGCAGGCGGCGGCCATTCGCGATCGGATCACCAACGCCCCCACCGATCAGTTCGTCGCCCAGCAGAACCAAGTCATCTTCACGATGGTGATGACGGAATCCGCCCGCAAGACGCTGGTCGATCAGTCGTTGGCTAGCGACCGCGACGTGGCCGGCCGGTCGATGGAGGAGCTCCTCATCACCGATCTGACGCCCGAACTCGGAAAGATCAGCGCCCCGACCACGGTGCTCTACGCCGTGAACAAGAACCTGCCGGTCCCGGCGTCCGCCTTCGACGGCTGGTACGCCGCCGCCTACGCCCCGCTGAAGGGCGTCAAGCTGGTCCGCATCGACGACACGGCCCACTTCATCATGGTCGACCAGCCCGTGAAGTTCCAGGCCGAGGTCGAGGCGTTCCTGGCGGGGTAGGCCCGCGTCGATCTAAACCAAAAACCTTGTCATCCCGGCCGCAGCGAAGCGGAGAGCCGGGATCCAGGGGCAACCGCGATGCGCCGGCCCCTGGGTCCCGGGTCGGCTACGCCGCCCGGGATGACAAGGTTTTTGAGTTTTGGCCGAAGCCCCGAAGTCGGGAAAGTTTGACCCCCCTTGACTTCGATGTCACCTCAAGGTTACCAGTAACCCATAGGTTACACGACCGAGAGAAACGCCATGACCGCCCCCTCGCCCGGCGAGATCGCCGAACGCGCCCAGCGGCGCCGCAACCGGATGCTGTGGCTGGCGCCCATGCTGTTCTTCATCTGGCAGGGTGCGTTCTTCGCCAGTTATGCGCGACCGCACACGCCCCTGCGCACGGTGGAACTGGTCTCTCTGGGCTCGCACCTGTTCCTGGCGCTGGTCCTGCTGTTCCTGCTGGCCACCGGCGGCGGCTGGCGGAAGGGCAAGGTGGTTCGGGCCCTGCTCGACGACGAGGCCACGCGCGCGCACCGCGCCCAGGCCTATGCCGCCGGCTTCTGGGCCCTGGCCCTGTGCGCCCTGGGCCTCTACGCGGCCGCGCCGTTCGTGATGCTGGAGACCGGCCAGATCGCCCACGTGCTGCTGTCGGTCGCGGTGGCCGTTCCAGCCCTGCGCTTCGTGATGCTGGAGCGGCGCGCCGACCGTGACTGACGCCGCCCTGCTCAGTCAGCTCAAGACCCTCCGCACCCAGGCCGGCCTGACCCAGGCCGATCTGGCTGAGCGGGTGGGCGTCACCCGCAAGACCATCAACACCGTGGAGAACGGGGTCTTCATCCCCTCCACGGTGCTGGCCCTGAAACTGGCCCGGGCCCTCTCGACCACGGTCGAGGGGCTTTTCCAGTTGCCGGACTGAGCGGCGATCCGTTCACGAAAAGTTCTGGAAATCGCTGGCGAGATCAGCCAAGCTCCACCGCATGACCGAGCTCATACGCTGCACCACCTGGAAGGGCATGGCGGGCGATCCCGTCTATGAGGCCTATCACGACACCGAATGGGGCGTGCCGGAGTACGACTCCCGCGCCCTGTGGGAAAAGCTGGTGCTGGACGGCTTCCAGGCCGGCCTGTCGTGGATCACCATCCTGCGCAAGCGCGACGCCTTCCGCGCCGCCTTCGCCGATTTCGATCCCGAGATCGTCGCGCGTTTTGGCGAAGCCGACAGGGCGCGCCTGATGGCCGACGCCGGCATCATCCGCTCCAACGCCAAGATCGACGCGGCGATCAGCGGCGCGCGGATCTATCTGGACATGCGCGAGCGCGGCGAGGACCTGGGCGACCTGCTGTGGAGCATGGTCGGCGGCGCCCCGATCCAGAACAGCTGGACCGCCCAGACCGGCGTCCCGGCCCAGACACCCCTGGCCGTCGACATGGCCAAGGCTCTGAAGGCCCGGGGCTTCAAGTTCTGCGGGCCGGTGATCGTCTATGCGTTCATGCAGGCGACGGGGCTGGTCAACGACCACCTGACGACGTGCTACCGGCACGAGGAATGCCGGGCGATGGGGCGGTAGCCTTGCCAATTTTTGCCAAGAGCGCCGCTCTCCAGCGCTTGCGCGATCTGTTGCTGGACGGCGCCGCCTCTCCTCCAGGCGCGAAGGCCGATGCCCGCTACTTCGATGCGCTCACGGCGCGGGTATCTAGCCGCTCGTCGCACCCGCTAGAACCTAGACCTGAGGTGTCGGCTGAGGATGGAAGTGAGACCTAGGCATTTCGCCGAGAGTCGGGGACAAAAGAGCGCCGAGCGGATCAAGGGCCCGAGCCTATGAGCGAGCATTTCGTCTGTAGCATTTGCGGCGAGACCCATGCGGGCCTCACGACAGACTGGGCCTATAATCTTCCTGACGAGGTATGGGCTCTATCCGAACCGGAAAAAGCAGCTCGTACGAAATACGACTCGGACTTATGCAGGCTGGACGACCGCCACTTCATCCGTTGCATCTTGCCGGTTCCTATCGTCGAGCAGCAGAGATCTTTCTGCTGGGGTGCGTGGGCCGAGGTGGAGCAATCCACTTTCTATCGATATGTCGAGTTGTACGAAGTGGACGGTTCAGACGAACCTCCCCATGGCGGGAAACTTGCGAACACGCTGTCCGTTTACGGCTACACAATCGGCGTTCCAGTGCTCATCCAATTTGGCGATCCGACGAAGCGTCCAGTCCTGAGCACTCAGCCAAACGATGAAAGCCTGCTGGCCCGAGAGCAGCATCTAGGCATTGACACAGCGCGCCACCACGAGATCGTCGCGCGACTTCAAGGTTAGCTCGGACAGTCCAATTTGAGTCGCTAGCGCCCAAACCCAGCCCTCCCCAAACCCCATGGCGGAGCCAGACTCGCCGCCGGGGTTTCGGGGTGCGGCGGCACCAACCTAAATCCACCGTCATTCCCGCCCTTGTGGCGGGAACCCCTCTGTCCGCCGCAGGGGCGGGAGGGGCGAAGTGCGCGCGCACTTCGCTGGCGTCTCACGTGTCAGCCGAAACAGGGGTTCCCGCCACAAGGGCGGGAATGACGGTGGAGTATGGGGATAGAGGGAGCCCAATCCCCGCTCTTTCCAGACCAAACCCCAGCCCGATCAGCGGCTTGTAAAATAGTTGATCGCGCCAATCCTCCGCGCTGAAACCCGCTGCATAATCATGGCTGTCCCCGTCGCAGGGGGAGGGCGCTTGGTACCGGCCCAAAGCGGCGACGGGTGATGAAGCTGAGCGGGGCCGCGACGCCCTGCGTCTGGGACGATGGTGGTCTGTTCGTTGGATTGATCCGGGACCACCGGAAGCCTGGGCGCGGAACGGCGCGGATCACAGGGCGGGGATCAGAGTCCGCCTATCGCACATCGTCGGCGTCGAGACGGATTAGCCGATCGACAAGATGCGCGCCCGTCCGGGGGCTAGTTGGGAATCAGAGCTGAAATCGACGCTCGTGTGCCCCAATCCTCACGGTCAAGAACAGCTTGGCGAAGCGGACAGGTCGAGCCGAAACGCACAAAACACATCACGGTCATCCGGGTTCGTCCCGGCCGCTTCGCGCCTCCCCGACTAAACTCAGCGAGCAGTCGCGTGAGGGCGAGAAGCCGTGTCCGCCAGACTTGCCCCCTCCTGACCTGCTGCGCAGGTCGTCCTCCCCCGTAGGGGGAAGATGAAACGCGCCGACCTCATCTTCCCCCTCCGGGGGAAGACGGCTGCGCAGCAGCCGTAGGGGGCAAGTGACGACCCGGAAACCGCCAATCCCCCTAGCGCTGACTGACCCGCACCCAGTCCACCTCCATCGTCGCGGGCAAGGCCGCGTCGTCCACGCCCTTGGCGTTCGCGCCCTCGGGCCAGGAGCCGCCGAAGGCGAGGTTGAGGATCAGGTGGAAGGGCTGGTCGAACGGGGCGGGGCCGGCCGCGCCGTCGACGGGCTTCCAGTCCTCCGCCGTGGCCGCGAAATAGCGGACGCCGTCGACGAGCCAGACGATCTCGCCCGGCGACCACTCCACCGCATAGACGTGGAAACCGTCAGCCGAGGGGGCCGGAGCCGTCTGGCCGCCCAAGCGGCGGTGATCGGGACCGCCGCCCTTGCCGAAATGGATCGTGCCGAAGACCCGGTTCTCACGCCCGCCGTCGCAGGCCTCGCACGGCGCGCCCAGATTGACGGTCTCCAGGATGTCGATCTCGCCGGAGCGCGGCCAGCCGCCATAGGCGCTGGTCTCCGGCATCATCCAGATCGCCGGCCATACGCCCTGACCGCCGGGAACCCGGGCCCGCGCCTCGACGCGGCCATGGCGCCACGCGGCCTTGCCCTCGGTCAGGATCTTGCCCGAGGCATAGTCGCCGGTCTTCATACGCCCGTCGGGCGGTCCCCACGGATTGGCGATGGCGGTCGTCGGGCGCTTGACGGCGGTCAGGCGCAGCATGCCGTCCCGGACCGACACGATGTCGGGCGCGTCGGTGTAGCACTGGCGCTCGTTGTTGCCCCCGCCCCCACAATCGACGGCCCGAGACCACTTCGTCAGGTCCAGGCGGGTCCCGTCGAACTCGTCGGACCACACCAGCCGCCACGGCTTCTCGGCCGCGACGCTCGGCGAGGCCAGAAGGAACGCCCCGAGGGCCGCAAGGGCCAGATGTTTGCGCGGAGCCATGGCCGACCTCATCAACGGGACGACACCGAGACTAGGCGCCCCCACGGCATTCACAACCCCGGCAAATCTGCCTATGCATCGCCCCATGCCTCCCGGTCCCGACATGATGCTGGAACTGGCCTGCGGACCCGGACCGGTCTGCGGGGTGGACGAGGCCGGCCGTGGCCCTTGGGCCGGGCCGGTCAGCGCCGGGGCGGTGATCCTGGATCCCGCCCGCGTGCCCAAGGGCCTCAACGACTCCAAGAAGCTGTCGGCCAAGGCCCGCGCGGCCCTGGAGATCGAGATCAAGGAAACGGCCATCGCCTGGGGCGTGGGCCTGGCCAGCATCGAAGAGATCGAAGAACTCAACATCCTGCACGCGGCGGGCCTGGCCATGCGCCGGGCCATCGAGGCGCTGGCGGTGACCCCGGCCTTCGCTCTGGTGGATGGAAACTACGCCTTCAAGCTGCCCTGCCCGATCAGGACGGTGATCAAGGGCGACAGCCTGTCGTGCTCGATCGCGGCGGCCTCGATCCTGGCCAAGGAAGCCCGCGACCGGATCATGGTCGAGATGGACGACCTCTATCCCGGCTACGGCTTCGCCGGGCACAAGGGCTATCACGCCCAGATCCATGTCGAGGGCCTGCGCCGCCTGGGCCCGTCGCCGATCCACCGGCTGGGTTGGGCGCCCGTCAAGCTGGCCGCCCAGGGCCTCGACCCGATGGGCGGCGACTAGATCCCCATCTGCCGCGCGGCCAGGTCGCGCATGATCTCCTCCGAGCCGCCGCCGATGGCGTTGACGCGCACCTCGCGATAGATGCGCTCGATGCGGCTGCCGCGCATATAGCCGGCCCCGCCCATCACCTGCATGGCCTCGCGGGCGCAGTATTCCAGCGTCTCGGTGGCCTGGACCTTGAGCAGGGCGATCTCGGCGATCGGCTGCTCGCCCTGGCTGATCCGCCAGGCCAGCGTCTCCAGCCAGGCCTGGGTGGTGCTGATGCGCTTGTACATGTCGGCCAGCTTGTGGCGGATCACCTGATGGTCGGCCAGACGCTTGCCGAAGGTCTTGCGCTCGCGGGCCCAGACGATGGCGTCCTCCAGGCAGACGCGCGAGAAGCCCAGGGCCCCGGCGGTCATGCCGATCCGCTCGCCGTTGAAGTTGCGCATGATGCCGGCGAAACCCTGGTTCTCGGCCCCGATCAGGTTTTCGACCGGCACCCGCACGTCGTCGAAATAGAGGCTGGCGGTGTCGGAGGCCCACCAGCCCTGCTTCTTCAGGGGCGTACGGGTAAAGCCCTCGCGGTCGCGCTCGATCAGCAGCAGCGAGATGCCGCCCGCCCCCTCGCCGCCGGTGCGCACCGCCACCGTGTAGAAGTCGGCCCGCATGCCGCTGGTGATGTAGGTCTTGCCACCGTTGACCACATAGACGTCGCCCTCTCGCCGGGCCGTGGTGGTCAGGCTGGCGACGTCGGATCCGGCCGAGGGCTCGGTGATGGCCAGGGCCGAGATCTTCTCGCCGGCCAGGACCGGGGGAATGATCCGGGCCTTCAGGTCGTCGCTGCCCAGGGCCCGGATCGGCGGCAGGCCGATGCCGTGGCTCATCAGGCTGGCATTGACCCCGCCGGCCCCGTGGCGGGCCATTTCCTGGCTGGTGATGATCGACATGAACGAATCGGACGGCGAGCCGCCGAACTCCTCGGGCCAGCCCAGGCCCAGCAGACCGATCTCCGAGGCCTTGCGATAGAGGTCGCGCGGAAATTCGCCCGCCTCGTCCCAGTCGTCGACGAAGGGCATGATCTCCCGGGCCACCCAGCGGCGCAGGGTGTCGCGCCAGGCGGCGTGATGGTCCTGGTAGAAGGGGCTCGTGCGGCTGAGATCCAGCGCTTCGAGGGGACTTTGCATGGCGTTCTCCCGGATCACGCCATCCGTCTGGCGCGGATCTGGCGTGGAAGGCAGCACGATCGGCGCGGCGCCGCTAGGGAAGTAAACCACTCTCAAGGGGCCGTTCACCTTTCGCTAACCATGCTTCTCAACCCGGCCTTCACCATCAAGACTCATGATTCCGTTTGCTGTTTTACAGGACGCGGACATGACCTTCGGGCCAGAAACCATCATTCAGGGCGACTGCATTGAGGCGATGAACGCCTTGCCCGAGAAGTCGGTCGACCTGATCTTCGCCGATCCGCCCTACAATCTGCAGCTGGGCGGCGACCTGCTGCGTCCCGACAATTCCAAGGTCGACGCGGTCGACGATCACTGGGACCAGTTCGAAAGCTTCGCGGCCTATGACAAGTTCACCCGCGAATGGCTGAAGGCCGCCCGCCGGGTGCTGAAGGACGACGGCGCGATCTGGGTGATCGGCAGCTATCACAACATCTTCCGCGTCGGCGTGGCCGTGCAGGACTTGGGCTTCTGGATCCTCAACGACGTGATCTGGCGCAAGTCCAACCCCATGCCCAACTTCAAGGGCACCCGCTTCGCCAACGCGCACGAGACCCTGATCTGGGCCTCCAAGAGCCAGGCGGCCAAGCGCTACACCTTCAATTACGACGCCCTGAAGATGGCCAATGACGAGGTGCAGATGCGCTCGGACTGGACCATCCCGCTGTGCACCGGCGAGGAGCGCATCAAGGGCGCCGACGGCAACAAGGCCCACCCGACCCAGAAGCCTGAAGCCCTGCTCTACCGGGTGATCCTGTCGACCACCAAGCCGGGCGACGTGATCCTGGATCCGTTCTTCGGCGTGGGCACCACCGGCGCGGCCGCCAAGCGGCTGGGCCGCCGGTTCGTGGGCATCGAACGTGAGGCCGAATATATCGAGCACGCCAAGACCCGCATCGCCAAGGTCGTGCCGATCGCCCCGGAAGACCTGGACGTGATGGGCTCCAAGCGTTCGGAGCCGCGCGTGCCGTTCGGCACGATCGTCGAGAGCGGTCTGCTCAGCCCCGGCGACACCCTGTTCTGCTCCAAGGGCGCCCATGCGGCCAAGGTCCGGGCCGACGGCTCGATCACGGTCGGGGATCTCTCGGGCTCGATCCACAAGATCGGCGCCCTGGTGCAGTCGGCCCCGGCCTGCAACGGCTGGACCTACTGGCACTTCAAGACCGACGCGGGTCTGGCCCCGATCGACGTGCTGCGGGCCCAGGTCCGGGCGGGGATGAACTAGAGCAGCCGCTCGCCCGCCAGCGCCGCCTTCAGGAAGACGCTGGGCAGGGCGCCCAGCCCTTCGCGGGCCGTCCAGACGAAGTCGCCGTCATTGGCGCCCTCGGCCGCGAACACCCGCAGGGTCAGGGAAAAGTGCGTGAAGACGTGCTCGACCGCGCCGCGATCGCGCCAGGCGGCGGCGGTCGGGGCGGCGGCGACCGCCTCGTCATCCGACCAGGGCGTCGACCGCCAGTCGCTGGTCGGCAGGCCCAACATCCCGCCCAGCAGGCCCTTGGGCGGGCGACGGACCAGGGCCACGACATCGCCTCGGGTCAGCAGGTAAGCGACGCCGTAACGCCGTGGCCGGTCGGCCTTTTTCGTCTTGCGCGGATAGGTCTCCGGTGCGCCGGTCTTGAGGCCTTCGCACCACGCCGAGATCGGGCACAGGTCGCACAGCGGCGACTTGGGCCGGCAGACCGTGGCCCCCAGATCCATCAGCGCCTGCGCCCAGTCGCCGGGTCGCTCGGCCGTGACCAGCGACGCCGCAAGGGCCTTCAGCTCCGGCTTGGCGTCCGGCACGGGCGTCTCCACGGCGAACAGCCGGGCCATCACCCGCTCGACATTGCCGTCGACCACATTGGCCTGCCGGTCAAAGGCGATGGCCGCGACGGCGGCGGCGGTATAGGCGCCGACGCCCGGCAGGGCGCGCAGGCCCTCCTCCGTATCGGGAAAGACCCCGCCATGATCGGCTGCCACGGCCCGGGCGCAGGCCAGCAGGTTGCGGGCCCGGGCGTAGTAGCCAAGTCCGGCCCAGGCTCCCATCAGCTCACCGTCGTCCACGGCGGCCAAGTCCAAGACCGTAGGCCACCGCTCCGTGAAGCTCAGAAAATAGGGCGTGGCGTGCGGCACCGTGGTCTGCTGCAGCATCACCTCCGACAGCCAGACCCGATAGGGATCGCCGCGCACGCCGTCGCGACGGTCGGCCGGGCCGACGCGCCAGGCCAGATCGCGGGCCTGGCGATCATACCAGGCGAGCAGGGCCGAGCGGAGAGGGTCGCGGTGGATCATGTGTCTCGCCTACCTCAAAACCTCGCCCTCCGCGAAGCCCTCGTGCTAACTTCCGGCCATGGCCCGCCGCCCCCTGCCCACCGCCGAAGAGGCCCTCGCGATCCTGCGCCAGCGGCGCACGCGGCCGCAGATCCGCCCCCCGCCCCCGGCGGGCAAGAACCTGGCGCCGCTGCTGCGGGCGCTGGAGGAAAAATACGGTCAGGGCCCGGCCGCCCTGCAGACGCGCTGGAAGGAAATCGTCGGCGAGACCCTGGCGCGCCGCACCGAGCCCGTGCGCATCATCAAGGGCCGCAACGGGGCCGGGGGCGCTCTGGAACTGCGCGTCGACGGGCCCGTGGCCTCGCTGATCCAGCATCAGGCCCCGCAGATCACCGCCCGCCTCGACATGCTGCTGGGCAAGGGGACCGTGACCCGCCTGCGCATCGTCCAGGGCCCGCTGAGCAACACCGCCCCGCCGCCCGTCCAGCGCACGCGCCGCAAGCCGCCGCTGGACGCTGCGCTGGAACGGCAACTGGCCGACAGCCTGGCCGATCAGCCCGACGGCGGGCTCAAGGACGCGCTGATGAAACTGGGGCGCGGCGTGCTGCGCAACGAGTCCTCATGAGATGCCGCCGTGATGGGGGCGGATTGACAACCGCGCGGCGATTGCGCTCATGCCAAGGCCTTATCCCCGCCCTTTTCGCGCGGCTTAAGAATCGCGCTTAACTTTGCCGTTCTTGTCTCAAGGAAGATCGACCATGCGTCCGCTGACCCGCCGGCTCCTGACCGCCGTCGCCCTCACCGCCTCGCTGGGCGTCGCGCTCGCCGGCTGCTCCAAGAAGGACTCGGTCACCGCCGACGACATGACCCTGGGCAATGCCAACGCCAAGGTCACGGTGATCGAATACGCGTCGGCCACCTGCTCGCACTGCGCGCGCTGGAACGCCGACGTCTATCCGGCCTTCAAGGCCAAGTATGTCGACACCGGCAAGGTCAACTACGTCTATCGCGAGATCCTCACCGCGCCCGCCGAAGTGGCCGCCGCCTCGTTCCTGATGGCCCGCTGCGCCGGCAAGGACAAATATTTCCAGGTGGTCGACTCGGTCTACCGCTCGCAGGAAGAGATGTTCACCACCGGCCAGTTCCGCGAAGTGCTGGTCCGCATCGCCCAGTCGGCCGGCATGGACGAAGCCAAGTTCAACGCCTGCGTCAGCGACGAGAAGGCCTTGAAGGCGATCAACAGCCGGGTCGAGAAATACAGCAAGGAACAGTCGATCCAGGGCACCCCGACCTTCGTCGTCAACGGCAAGAAGGTGGGCGGCCCCGAGGGCGGCGAGGTCAGCCTGGCCCAGCTGGACGCAGCCATCGCCGAAGCCTCCAAGTAGGGCTCGCCGCCGTTGTCCCTCGACCGTCGCGCGCTGATCGCCACCGGCATCGCCCTCTCGGCGAGCCCGGCCCTGGCGCGCGCCGGCGCCCTGCCGCCGGCCGAGGGCGACATGGTCCTGGGCTCGCCCAAGGCCCCGGTGCAGCTGGTGGTCTATGCGTCGGCCAGCTGTCCGCATTGCGCGCACTGGTGGACCACGGTTCTGCCGGGCCTGAAGAAGAGCTTCATCGATCCCGGCAAGGCGCGGCTGGTGTTCCGCGAGTTCCTGACCCAGCCGCCGGAGTTCGCGGCGGCCGGCTTCCTGCTGGCCCGCAGCGTGCCGGGCCGCTATTTCGCCGTGCTGGACGCGGTCTTCGCTCAGCAGACCGCCATCTATGACAGCGGCCAGCTGTATGAAGGCCTGATGGCCATCGGCAAGTCGTTTGGCCGCACCGAGGCCCAGGTGGCCGCCGCCCTGTCCGACCAGAAGGCGCTGGACGCCCTGAACGCCCGGGTGAGCAAGGCGGCCGTCCGCGACCAGATCGACGTGACGCCGACCTTCTTTGTCGCCGGCAGGAAGATGCCGGAGCAGACCAGCCCGGAAATGCTCTCGAGCGCCCTCGCCTCGGCGTTCAAGGGCTGAGGCGGGAGGGACCGCCAAAGTGCAGTTCCAGCGCCTGCGCCTTTCGGGCTTCAAGTCCTTCGTCGAGCCGACCGAGTTTCGGATCGAGCCCGGCCTGACGGGCATTGTCGGCCCCAATGGCTGCGGTAAGTCCAACCTGCTGGAAGCCCTGCGCTGGGTGATGGGCGCCAATTCGGCCAAGGCCATGCGGGCCGGCGGCATGGACGACGTGATCTTCGCCGGCAGCGGCGCCCGCCCCGCCCGCAACCACGCCGACGTCACCCTGACCATCGACAACGCCGACCGCACCGCGCCGGCCCAGTTCAATGACGATCCCGTACTGGAGGTGGTGCGCCGCATCGACCGCGGCGAGGGCTCGACCTATCGCATCAACGGCCGCGAGGTGCGGGCCCGCGACGTGCAGCTGCTGTTCGCCGACGCCTCGACCGGGGCCAATTCGCCAGCCCTGGTGCGTCAGGGCCAGATCAGCGAGCTGATCGGCGCCAAGCCGCAGAACCGCCGCCGCATCCTGGAGGAGGCCGCCGGCGTCTCGGGGCTGCATACCCGTCGCCACGAGGCCGAGCTGAGGCTGCGGGCGGCCGAGGCCAATCTCTCGCGGCTGGAGGACGTGGCGCGGGAACTGGAGACCGCGCTGAACCGCCTGCGTCGCGAAGCCCGCCAGGCCGAGAAATACAAGCGCCTGTCGTCCGAGATCCGGGCCGTGCAGGGCGCGGTGCTGTTCGCCCGCTGGAGCGAGGCCCGCGACACGCTGGAGCGCACCCAGGCCGAGGCGACCCGGGCCGCTCGTGACGTCGAGGACACCGCCCGCGCGGCCGCCGCCGCCCAGGTCGAGATCACCCGCGCCGAGGCCGCCATGCCGCCCCTGCGCGAGGAGGCGACCATCGCCCAGGCGGTGCTGGGCCAACTGGCCATCCAGAAGGACCGCGCCGAGCGCGAGGCCGAGGCGGCCGCCGCAGAGTTCGAGCGCCTGTCGGCCGACCTCGCCCGCATCGACGATGACCGGACCCGCGAGGCCCAGGTCCAGCAGGACGCCGCCCAGGCCCTGGCCCGCCTCGACGCCGAACTGAGCGAGGTCCGCGCCCAGGTGGCGGCGGCGCCCGAGCGGGGACCCGAACTGGCCGCCGCCGCCAAGGCCGCCGAAG
Organism: Caulobacter sp.; assembly: GCF_965279145.1. Taxonomy (NCBI): domain Bacteria; kingdom Pseudomonadati; phylum Pseudomonadota; class Alphaproteobacteria; order Caulobacterales; family Caulobacteraceae; genus Caulobacter; species Caulobacter sp. Next base: position 2,188,308 of record NZ_OZ257139.1, on the reverse strand, counting down.
AGGCGCGCGCCGACGCCGAGGCCGTGGTCGAACAGTTGGCCGCCCGCGCCGCCGCCGAGGACGCCCGGGCCCGCGCCGCCGCCGCGCGTCTGGCCGACGCCGAGGGTCGTCTGGCCCGCACCGTCCGCGCGCTGGATCAGGCCAAGGCCGAACGCGCCGCTGTCGGCCCCGAGATCGATCCCGCCGCCGCCGACGCTCGCCAGCGCTTCACCAATGCCGAAGCCGCCCTGACCGCCGCCCGCGCCGCCCTGGAAGCCGCCGAGGCTGACCGCGCCAAGGCCGCCGAACAGGAAGCCATGGCTCGGCAACTGGCGCGCAGCCTGGAGGACCAACTGGGCCGCCTGCGCACCGAAGCCCGGGGCCTGGCCCAGCTGACCGCGCCGCGCAGCAAGAGCGGCCATGCCCCGGCCCTCGACGCCGTTTCACCGGATAAGGGCTATGGCGCCGCCCTCGCCGCCGCCCTGGGCGATGATCTCGACGCGGCCCTGGATGCTCGCGCGCCGTCCTATTGGGGCGGAGCGGAAGCCACGGCGCAGGTCTGGCCCGAAGGCGCCCAGGCCCTGGCGCCCTTGGTCAAGGCGCCGGCGGAACTGGCCGCCCGTCTGGCCTTCACCGCCGTGGTCGAGCGCGCCGACGGCGATCGGCTGCAAAAGACCCTGACGCCCGGCATGCGCCTGGTCTCCAGGGAAGGCGACCTGTGGCGCTGGGACGGCTTTGTCGCCCGCGCCGACGCCCCGAAGCCCGCCGCCGTGCGGCTGGAGCAGCGGACCCGCCTGGCCGAGGTCGAGGCCGAGATCGACGTCCAGGCGCCGCGCGCCGAGGCCACCGCCGCCGCCCTGAAGACCGCGTCGGACGCCCTGCGCGTCGCCGAAGAGACCCTGCGCGACAAGCGTCGAGGCCCGCCCGACGCCGAGCGCCTGATGGCCGGAGCCCGCGACGCCGTCGCCCAGTTCGAGCGCCAGGCCGCCCTGCGCGCCGCCCGCGCCCAGTCGCTGGACGAAACCATCGCCCGCTTCCAGGCCGAGCACGCCGAAGCCGAGACGGCCCTCACCGCCGTGCGGGCCGAACATGACGGCGCCGCCGGCGCGGCCGACCTGGCGCCGCAACTGGCAGAGGCGCGCCAGGCTTCGGCCGCCGCGCGCGAGGCCGCCGACGCCGCGCGCGCCGCGCTCGACATCGAAACCCGCGAGCGGGCGGGTCGCCAGCGCCGACTGGAAGGCCTGGAGCGCGATCACGGTGACTGGGCGCGTCGGGCCGAGGCTGCCGGCAAGCGCACCGCCGTTCTGGACGCCGACCGGATCAAGGCCGCCGCCGCCCTGAAGGCCGCCCGCGAGGCGCCGGCCGTCCTGAAGGAGAAGCTGCTGGTCCTGCTGGAGGAGTTCGGCGCCGCCGAGGCCCGCCGCGCCAAGGCCAGCGACGCCCTGGAAGAGGCCGAGACCGCGCGCCTGACCGCCGACCGCGCCGCTCGCACCGCCGACCAGGCCGCCGGCGAGGCCCGGGAACGGCGCGCCGCCCTGGTGGCCCACCTGGATGGAGCACGCGGCCGTTTCGCCGAGATCGCCGGCAACATCCGCGAATCGGTCCGGATGGAGCCCGAGGAACTGGGCCGCCATGTCGCGGGCGAGGCCGTGGCCATTCCAAAGGACGCCGCCGGGGTCGAGGCTCACCTGTTCGCCCTGGAACGCGAACGCGACGCCATAGGACCGGTGAACCTGCGGGCCGAGGAAGAGGCTCAGGAATACGCCGCGCGCCTGGAGACCATGCGGACAGAGCGGGCCGACCTGTCGGGCGCGGTCGGCAAGCTGCGGGCCGGTATCGAGGAGCTGAACGCCGAAGGCCGCGAGCGCCTGCTGGCCGCCTTCGAGGTGATCAATGGCCACTTCCAGACCCTGTTCCAGGCCCTGTTCGGGGGCGGCCAGGCCGAGCTGCGCCTGATCGAGAGCGACGATCCGCTGGAAGCCGGGCTGGAGATCTATGCCTGCCCGCCCGGCAAGCGCATGGCCAGCATGAGCCTGATGAGCGGCGGCGAGCAGGCCCTGACGGCCAGCGCCCTGATCTTCGGCGTGTTCCTGGCCAATCCCGCCCCGATCTGCGTGCTCGACGAAGTCGACGCGCCGCTGGATGACGCCAATGTCGACCGCTACTGCAACATGCTCGACGAGATGCGCCGCCGCACCCAGACCCGCTTCATCGCCATCACCCATAATCCGGTGACCATGAGCCGGATGGACCGCCTGTTTGGGGTGACCATGGGCGAGCGAGGCGTGAGCCAGCTGGTCAGCGTGGATCTTTCGACCGCCGAGCAGCTTGTCGCGGCGCAGTAGGCGTCAGCCGCCGAACAGCCCCACGACGGCATGGCGTAGCGAATTGGCCGGATCGGCCAGCAGCTTCACGGCCATGGCGCATGAGATCGTCACCAGCAGGGGCCGGATCAGCTTGGGGCCGAATCGCATCGCCAGCCGCGAGCCGACCTGGGCGCCGATGAAGGCGCCGGCCGCCATGGATAGGCCGATCGGCCAGACAACCGCCCCCTTCAGCATGAACAGGCTCAGGCTGCCCAGGTTGCTGGCGGCGTTGGCGAGCTTGGTGTGGGCGGTGGCCTTCAGCGCGCCGTAGCCCAGCAGGGTGACGATGGCGACCATGTAGAAGGCGCCCGCGCCTGGACCGAAGATGCCGTCATAGAAGCCGACGATCGGAATCACGAAGGCCACGACCGCCCACATCGGCGCGCGCGGCAGAGCGTCCTCGGTCTTCAGAGCGCGCGACAGGCCGAAATAGAGCGCGATCAGGATCAGCAGCACCGGCACCAGGGCCGCCAGCACCTTGGGCGACAGCAGGCTGGCGCAGAGCGCGCCACAGAGGCCGGCGATCGCGGCCGAGCCGGCGACCGGCAGCGCGGTCTTCCAGTCGATCAGGCCGCGTCGGGCGAAAGCGCTGGTGGAGGAAATGGCGCTGATGGCGCCCTGCAGCTTGTTGGTGCCCAGGGCGGCGACGGGGTTCAGACCCGCCAGCAGCAGGGCCGGCACAGTCAAGAGCCCGCCGCCGCCGGCAATGGCGTCGAAGGCCCCGGCGATCGCCGCGACGGCGAACAGGGTCGCCAACAGTTCGGTAGGGGGAAAGTGCAAGGCCGGCCCTCCCGCATGGCAGGCTCGATGAGCCAGGACCATGCGGTCGAGTCAGGGCTCGAGAGGAGGTGGAAAGAGCCGCAGGCTCCTTCCCGCCTGATCAGCCGATCAGGTTGCCCCATTCGTGAGCGCGGGCGCTCTTGCTGGTGCGGCCAAGGGAGCGAAGCTGCTCGCGCTGGGCGGCCTTCTCTTCCTTGCGCATCCGCTGCTCGGCGGCGGCGTCAGTCTTGCGTTCCTTACGCTCGGCGCGCTTGGCCGCCAGGATGGCTTCCTGTTTGGCCAGTTGCTCAAGGCGGACGGCTTCCCGGGCGGCGGCGCGCGCCGCGCGCACGGCTTCCAGTTCGGCGGCGCGAAGCTCTTCGCGCTTGTCGAAATTGGGATCCGTAACGGTGGGCTTGGGCTTCATTTTCGCCAGCATGGCCTTCTTGGCCTCGGCGGCGGCGGAGATACGATCGGAGAAACCGGTGTTCTTCAGATGCGACATGAATCTTCTGGCTAAGGGAAAGACGCGGCTCTAAGACCCCAAAATTCCAAAAAAGGCAATGCGGCATCCCACGCGCGCGTAACAGATACGCGGAGAAGTGCTCTATTTGTCTCGCCGCCCCTCGGCGAAGGGGTTTTGGTTGCCTCCAGGTAAGGCCAGGGCCTGGTTTCCGCGCTTGAACGGTGCAGCGCGAGGCGAGACCGCAAGGTTTTGCCCGCCGGAAGGCGCCGCAGTGCAAAACGTCTTATTATACAGACGCTTGTAAGGCCTTTCGGCAACCTTGACGCACCGCAGCGAGCCCTATAGGTTCCGCCGCGATCAAGCCGGCCGGAAATCCGCCTCTTTCGGGGAGCGGCAGCGGGCGTTTTCGGACCTGACCGCTCCCATGCCCAAGGCCGACGAACCGAACGACAAGGCTCTACAAAGCCTCGACGCTCGGCTCGACGCGTTCGAGGCCAAGAAGGCGGCGGAACAGCCGGTGCGCGCGGAGCATGAAAGATCGTCTCAGGACGGCTATCGGCTTCTGGCGGATTTGATCGGCGGCGTTCTGGTGGGGCTCGGCTTTGGCTGGTTGCTCGATCGGTTCGTCGGAACTCAGCCCTGGGGCATGGTCGGCGGTCTGCTGATCGGCATGGGGCTGGCGATATTCTCCGTCGTCCGCAAGGCGGCGAAACTGAGCGCGCAGGCGTCGGCCGAAGCTCCCAAGGAGCAGGCCGGCGAAGACACGGGAGGCGGGTCTACCGCCCCCAAGCAAAAGAGAGACTAGGGCCAATGGCCGATCCGATGCACCAGTTCCAGATCCAGAAGATCGTGGAACTGCCGACCGTGACTGTGTTCGGCCAAGCGATCGACCTGTCGATCACCAATTCCGTGGGCGCCATGTTGCTGGCCGCCACGCTGGTCATCGTGTTCTACGCTTTCGCCTCGGCCAAGGCCGCCGTGGTGCCTGGCCGTCTGCAGACCGTCGGCGAGATGCTGTATGGCCTGGTCAACGGCCTGACCGACTCGATCATCGGCCACGATGGCAAGAAGTACCTGCCCTTCGTGTTCACCCTGTTCGCGTTCGTACTGTTCATGAACCTGCAGGGCATGCTGTTCGGCTTCTCGGGCACCTTCGCCGGCTTCACCGCCACCTCGCAGATCGCCGTCACCCTGACCCTGGGCCTGATGGTCATCCTGACCGTCGTCGCCGTCGGCTTCGCCAAGAACGGCTTGAAGTTCTTCAAGCTGTTCGCCCCGTCGGGCGTGCCGTGGCCGCTGTATTTCCTTCTGGTGCCGATCGAGATCCTGTCGTTCCTGATCCGCCCGATTACCCTGGCCCTTCGTCTGTTCGGCAACATGCTGGGCGGTCACGTGGTTCTGAAGATCTTCGCCGGCTTCGTCGTCGCCCTGGGCGGCATGGGCGTGCTCGGCTGGGCCGGCGCGGCGCTGGCCCTCTCCTCCGTCGTCGCCCTGACGGCCCTAGAGTTCATGGTGGCCTTCCTGCAGGCCTTCGTGTTCGCGGTGCTCACCTGCGTCTATCTGAATGACGTCGTGCACCTCGACAGCCACTGATCACCCCTTCATCTTCCAACACATACCTCTTTCAAGGAGTTTCAATCATGGACGCTGCTGCAGCAAAGTACATCGGCGCTGGCCTGGCCATGCTCGGCATGATCGGCGCGGGCGTTGGCCTGGGCGTGATGTTCGGCAACTACTTCCAAGGCGCTCTGCGTAACCCGACCGCCGCCGCTCAAGAACGCCCGATGCTGTTCCTCGGCATGGCTCTGACCGAAGCCCTGGGCATCTTCGCCCTGGTCATCGCGTTCCTGATCCTCTTCTCCTAAACCTTAGCTAGGAGGCGACTTCGCCCATGGCGACGGAACCCCACGGCACAGTCGAAACGACTGGCGCGCCCGAGGCTCACGGCGGCGGCGGACTTCCGCAGCTGCAGTTCGAGCACTGGGGCGGCCAGATCGTCTGGCTGCTGCTCATCTTCGCCGTCCTCTACGCGGTGCTGTCCAAGGGGCTGCTGCCCCGGGTCAGCGGCGCCATCGAGACTCGCGGCGCCAAGATCGCCGGCGACATCGCCGACGCCCGTCGTCTGAAGGACGAAGCCGAGGTCCAGGCCCGCGCGGCCGCGACCGAGGTCGCCGAAGCTCGCGCTTCGGCCCAACGGACCGCGGCGGACGCGAAGGCCAAGGCTTCGGCCTCGGCCGCCGAACGTCAGGCGAAGGAAGAAGCGGTGCTGGCTGAAAAGCTGGCGGCCGCCGAGGCCGACATCCAGGCCGCGCGCGACAAGGCCATGAGCCATGTCGCCGCCGTGGCCTCGGATACGGCCGGCGCCATCGTCGAGAAGCTGACGGGCAAGGCGGCCACGGCCGCCGAACTCAAAGCGGCTCTGGCCTAAGGAGAGATGACGATGGAACATGAGTCCCTTTTCAGCCTCTCCAACCCCGAGCTCTGGGTCCTGGTGGCTCTGGTCCTGTTCATCGGCCTGCTGGTCGTGCTCAAGGTCATCCCCGGCGCCCTGTTCGCCGCGCTCGACGCGCACGCCGCCAAGATCAAGGCCGAACTCGACGAAGCCCAGCAACTGCGTGAAGAGGCCCAGGCCCTGCTCGCGGACGTCAAGGCCCAGCGCGAGGACGCCGAACGTCAGGCCGCGGGCATGATCGAAGCCGCCAAGGCCGACGCCAAGCGTCTGGCCGAGGAAGCCAAGGAAAAGCTCGAGGAGCAGATCAAGCGCCGCGCCGAAATGGCTGAGCGCAAGATCGCCCAGGCCGAGGCCCAGGCTACTGCGGACGTCAAGGCCGCGGCCGTCGACCTCGCCGCCCAGGCCGCCGAAGCCGTGCTCAGCGCGCGTCTCGTGGGTCTGAAGAGCGATCCGCTGGTCGACCAGGCCATCGGCCAGATGGGCGCGAAGCTCCAGTAGCTTCGGGTTATCGGGCTAAAAAGATAAGGGCGCGAACCGATCCGGTTCGCGCCCTTTTTCTTGGCCCCGATCCTGCCACCCCGGCCGCACCAGGGTCATGGACACCGCCGCGAGGCTGCGGGATGACAAGCCATGTCGAACGGGCCAGCCTAAGCGGCCGCCGCCTTCGGCCATTTCCGGCGCCAGTAGCGCTTGGCATGCTTGCGGCTCTGCTTGAGCACCCGCCACCGGGCCTTGCGCAGGATCATCTTCTCGGTCCGTAGCAGTTGCTGCCAGACCACCAGCAGCACCTCGGGCTCCCGGCGCATCAGGCGGCGGATCGGGAACACCAGCTTGGGATGCCGCTTTTGCCAGCGGATGAAGGTCTTGCGGGCCTGGATCGAGTAGCGCAGCACGATCATCAGGCCGATGACCAGCAAGGGCAGGCCCAGGTGACCCGGCAGGGGCGTCAGGACGGCTCCGGCGATGATCACAAGGGATCCGAAGCCGATTGCGATCCAGCGGAACGCGCGAGCCGCGGACTCGCGCAGCAGCATGGCCAGTCGCGCGCGGCGACGAACCTTGTGCTTGATATCGATCGCGGTGGAGCCGGCCGTCACCGCTGGCGGCGCTTGAGCGACTTGCGCCAGCGGACCGCCACGCGCCAGCGACGCGGCACGATCAGGCGCTCGATGCGCAGGGCCTGCTGCCAGGCGACCAGAACCACTTCGGGCTCGCGGCGCAGCAACCGGCGAATGGGAAACACGATCTTGGGGTGGGCGTGCTGAAAGCGCACGAACTGCTTGCGCGCCTTGAACGAGTTGCGCAGCACCAGCATCAGACCGACGACCGTCAGCGGCAGACCCAGGGGGCCCGGCAAAGGCGCGATCAGCGCTCCGCCCGCGATCAGCACAAGGCCAAGCGTCACCAGCACGACGCGCAGGATGCGCGCCACGATCTCGCGAGCGAGGTCGTCGGCCGGTGAAAAGCGTGCACGAGGCATGGCGAGGGCGACTGAAACGTTCATTACGGGGGCTAACGGGTTTCACGCCCCGCTTGCTCCCTGGAAAATCCAGTCAGCCCGGCGCGCGAGCCTGATATGTGTAGGGATAAGGGCGCCGTAAAGGCGCCCTTTCGACGCGTCGCGAAATACTGTTGCTCTATTCGGCCGCCAGTGGCGCTTCAGCCACAGGTCTCCACCTCAACCGGGGCTTGCGGGCAGCGAGGGTCTCGTCGAGGCGGCGCATGGGGGCATGGAACGGGGCGCCCTTGAAGCGATCGACATCGCCGGCCTTGGCGGCGCCGGCCAGAGCCCGCAGCGCGACCACGAAGCGGTCCAGTTCCTGTTTCGATTCCGTCTCGGTCGGCTCGATCAGCATCGCGCCATGGACGACCAGCGGGAAATACATGGTCATCGGGTGGAAGCCCTCGTCGATCATCGCCTTGGCGAAGTCGAGCGTGGTCACGCCGGTGCCTTCCAGCCAGCTGTCATCGAACAGGGCTTCGTGCATGCACGGGCCGTCCGGGAAGGCCGGGCTCATCACGTCCGACAGGCGCGCCTTCAGATAATTGGCGTTGAGGACGGCGTCCTCGGCCACCTGACGCAGGCCGTCGGCCCCGTGGCTGAGCATGTAGGCATAGGCGCGGGTGTACATGCCCATCTGGCCATGAAAGGCGCTCATCCGGCCAAAGGCGGTTTCAGCGCCCGCCTCGCCGGCGTGTTCGATCAGGGCGAAGCCATCATCGCCGTGGACGAGCCAGGGGGTGGGCGCGAAGGGCGCGAGGGCCTCGCTGAGCACCACCGGACCCGCGCCCGGCCCACCGCCGCCGTGAGGCGTCGAGAAAGTCTTGTGCAGGTTGATGTGCATGGCGTCGACGCCCAGGTCGCCCGGACGCACGCGGCCGACGATGGCGTTGAAGTTGGCGCCGTCGCAATAGAAATAGGCCCCCGCGGCGTGGGTTAGGCGAGCGATCTCGACGACGTCGCGCTCGAACAGGCCACAGGTATTGGGGTTGGTGACCATGATGGCGGCCACGTGGTCGCCGAGCTTGGACTCCAGATCAGCCAGATCGACACGACCATCGGCGGTCTGGGCGATCTCGACCACGGTGTAGCCGACGAAGGCCGCCGTGGCCGGGTTGGTGCCGTGGGCGCTGGTCGGGGCCAGCACCGTCTTGCGGTGGCCCTGGCCGTTGGCCTCATGGGCGGCGCGGATGGCCAGCATCCCACACATCTCGCCATGGGCGCCCGCCTTGGGCGTCAGGGCGACAGCCGGCATGCCGGTCAGGGTCTTCAGCCAGTGGGCCAGGCGGTCCATCAGCGCCAGCGCGCCCTGCACGGTCGACTGCGGCTGCAGGGGGTGGATGTCGGAGAAGCCCGGCAGGCGCGCCATCTTCTCGTTCAGGCGCGGGTTGTGCTTCATCGTGCACGAGCCCAGCGGATACAGCGCCAGGTCGATGGCGTGGTTCTTCTGGGACAGGCGCACATAGTGGCGCACGGCCTCGGGCTCGGAGAGACCCGGCAGGCCAATCGGCGCGGCGCGAAGCAGGCCGCTCAGGTCATCGGCGGGCGCGCCGGCCTCCGGCAGATCGACGCCGGTCTTTTGCCAACCGCCCAGTTCGAAGATCAGGGCCTCGTCCTGCAACAGGCCGCGCGCCCCGGTCAGGGTGTCGTGAGCGCCGGCCGCTTCGTTGGCGGCGGCGGCTTCGGGACGGGTCGGCCGTCCAACGCTGTTCATGCTCATTGGGCGATGACCTTGGCCAGGACCTTGGAGAAGAAGGTGATATCGATATCGAGGGTGGTCTCGGTGGCGGCCACCAGCAGCACGTCGTCAAGACCGGCCTTGGCGTCGAGGCGCGAGAAGGGCACCCCGGCGATGATCCCGTGACCGGCCAGGGTCTCGACCACCTCGGCGGCCTTGCCGGGCACGCGGATGGCGAACTCGTTGAAGAACCGCGAGGTCAGGATCTCGACGCCGGGGATGGCGGCCAGGGCGTCGCGCAGTGCGCGGGCCTTCTCGTGGTTGATCGCCGCCAGTTGCCGCAGCCCCACCTCGCCCAGCAGGCTCATGTGGATGCTGAAGGCCAGGGCGCAGAGGCCACTGTTGGTGCAGATGTTCGAGGTCGCCTTGTCGCGGCGGATATGCTGCTCGCGGGTAGACAGGGTCAGGACGAAGCCGCGACGGCCGTCGGCGTCCACGGTCTCGCCGCACAGGCGCCCTGGCGCCTGGCGCATGTATTTTTCCTTGCAGGCGAACAGGCCGACATAGGGACCGCCGAAGTTCAGGCCGTTGCCGATCGACTGGCCCTCGGCCACGACGATGTCAGCGCCCATCTCGCCGGGCGACTTCAGCAGGCCCAGCGACACGACCTCGGTGGTGACCACGATCAGCAGCGCGCCGGCGGCCTGGGCGGCGGCGGCGATCTTGCTGACGTCGGTGGCCGTGCCGAACACGTTGGGGGTCTGGACGACGACGCAGGCGGTGTCGGCGTCGATGGCGGCGATCACCGCGTCCTCGGCGTCGATGGCGACGGCCAGACGCTGGGTGGCGACGCCGGCCGCGTGGGCCAGGGTGTCGATGGTCTCGACATAGTGCGGATGCACGCCGCCCGACATCACCGCCTTATTCCGGCGGGTCACGCGGGTGGCCATCATCACCGCCTCGGCGGCGGCGGTCGAGCCGTCATAGAGCGAGGCGTTGGCCACTTCCATGCCGGTCAGGGCCGCGACCTGGGTCTGGAACTCGAACAGCACCTGCAAGGTGCCCTGGGCGATTTCCGGCTGGTAAGGCGTGTAGCTGGTCAGGAACTCCGACCGCTGGATGATGTGGTCGACCGTGGCCGGCACATGGTGGCGATAGGCGCCGGCCCCACAGAAAAAGGGCCCCTCCCCCGCCGAACGATTGCGCTTGGCCAGCGCCGCCATCTCGCGTTCGACCTCCAGCTCGCCCGCGTGCAGGGGCAGGTCGACGGTTCCGGAACGCTGGGCGGAGGCGGGCACATCGACGAACAGGGCGTCGATCGAGTCCACGCCGATGACGCCGAGCATCTCGGCGCGATCGTCGGGCGTGAGGGGGAGGTAGCGCATGATGTCTTTTTCCGCTCATCCCCGCGAAAGCGGGGACCTAAGCTGAGGGGGCCGCATGGGTCCCCGCTTTCGCGGGGATGAGCGGGGTTTTAAAGCGTGCCCAGGAACGCTTCGTAGGCGTCGCGATCCATCAGGGCCTCGACTTCCGAAGGGTTCGACAGCTTCAGCTTGGCGAACCAGCCGCCGGTTTCCGGCACGGCGTTGACGGTTTCTGGCGCGTCGCCCAGGGCGGCGTTGGCTTCGACCACTTCGCCCGACACCGGAGCGTAGACGTCCGAAGCGGCCTTGACGCTCTCGACCACGGCCAGGCCATCGCCCTGTTTCACGGTCTTGCCGACGTCGGGAACCTCGACGAACACCACGTCGCCCAGTTGCTCGGCGGCGTAGGCGGTGATGCCGACGGTGGCGATGTCGCCTTCGACGGCGACCCATTCATGGTCTTTGGTAAAGCGCATTGCTCTGGGCCCTTGGAATTAGAGTTTGCGGACGTAACGGTTGGGAACGAACGGCGAGGCCACGACCTCCGCCGCCTGCGGCTTGCCGCGAACGATGACTTTGAGCTTGCCCCCGACCACCGCCAGGGCGGGCGGGACGAAGCCGATGGCGATGGCGCCGCCGACGCTGGGACCAAAGCCGCCGCTGGTGACAACGCCAACCACGGCGCCGGTCTCGTCGGCGATCTCGGCGCCCTCGCGGGCCGGAGCCCCTTCCAGCACGCGCAGATTGACCCGCACGCGCTTCAGCTCGCCGGCCAGTTCCTTTGAAATACGATCAACGCCCAGATAGTCGCCGGCCTCGCGGCGGCTCTTGCCGATGGCAAAGTTCATGCCGGCCTCGATCGGCGAGACGGTCTCGTCCATGTCGTGGCCGTACAGCGGCAGGCCGGCTTCCAGGCGCAGGCTGTCGCGGGCGCCCAGGCCGATGGCCTTCACACGCTCATCTTCCAGCAGGATGTTCCAGATGCGGGTCGCGTCAGCCGCGGGCACGGAGATCTCGTAGCCGTCCTCGCCGGTGTAACCCGACCGCGAGATGATGGCGTCGACGCCGAAGGCAGTCAGGGCCGCGGTGTCCATGAACACCATGCCCGCGGCTTCCGGAACGTGGGCGGCCAGCACGGCGGCGGCCTCGGGCCCCTGCAGCGCCAGCAGCGCGCGATCTTCCAGGCGCTCGACGGTCGCCTCGCCCTCGAGGGCCTTGGCGATGATCGCGTAGTCGTTGTCCTTGCAGGCGCCGTTAACCACGATGAACAGACCGTCGTCGTCCGGGCGGGCCGTCATCAGGTCGTCGATCACGCCGCCCTCGGCGTTCAGAAGCACCGCATAGCGCTGCTTGCCCGGCTTTAGGCCCTGATAGTCGGCCGAGACCAGCTTCTCGAAGCTCTTGGCGGGATTGGCGCCGCGCAGGCGAGCCTGCCCCATGTGCGAGACGTCGAACAGGCCGGCGTGCTCGCGGGTCCAGAGATGCTCCTTGAGCACGCCGTCCCTGTACTGCACCGGCATGGAATAGCCCGCGAACGGCACCATTCGGGCGCCGGCGGCGACATGCGCGTCGAACAGGGGCGTCTTCTTGAGATCTTGGTCGGACACGCGGAGGGCTCCAAACGGGGACAGCGCTGCAAGCCCGGCTTTCGCCAGACGATCGCGCCCCCGCTGTCCCTTTGACCTGAGAGATTCCGGCCCAAGCCCTCAAGTGAAAAGAGGGGGGCCTTGCTCCTTCGGCGGGCAATCCTTTCAGACTGCCTCTTTCCAGCGTTCCTAAACCCGCGCGGTCCTTTTGCCTGAGCGTTTCCGGGGCGGTTGCGCCTTCGGCCTCGGGACGCGAATCCCGATGTCTCCCGCGTGGGTCAGCGGCTCAATGCGGGAGGCGGCCGGTGGAGTCAACGGGGCAGAACGCGCCTCAACTGCCGATTGCGAACAATGGGAGAACGGTCCAAACTTGAAGTCGCGGATTGCGACTTCAAAAGGCGCCGATGACCGACGACCACCATCCGACCCCAGTCGAGCTTCCCCTTGAGGTCTTCGAGGTGCGCGGCGTCTCCGTGGTCCTGGACTCCGATCTGGCGCGTCTGTTCGGCGTCGAAGTCCGGCGGCTCAACGAACAGGTCCGCCGCAACCTCGGCAAGTTCGATGACTTCGCCTTCCGGCTGACCAAGGAAGAGCTGGAAATCTTGATGTCGCGAAATGCGACTTCAAGACCGGGACATGGCGGCCGTCGCAAGCTTCCATACGCCTTCACCGAACACGGCGTGGTGATGGCCGCGACGGTTCTGCAATCCGAACACGCCATCGCCGCGTCGCGTTTCATCATCAAGGTCTTCGTGGAGGCCCGGCGCAAGACCCTGGCGTCGGATGGTCGCAACCTGCCGTCCCTTATCGATGCCCGCCATCTGCTGCCGCTGGAAAGCGACGCTCGGGTCGGACTGATGGGCAAGCTGAACAGCGCCCTCGGTCGCGTTCTCGACGCCATCGCCGATCCCGTGGCCCAGACCACCGTGCGTGAGGAAGCCCACGCCATCGCCGCTGAGGGCCTGCGCAGCATCAGGGAATATCTGAAAAAGGCCGGCGTCCAGAACGAGAAGACCCTGGCCGAGGTCCGAAAGCTGCTGGCCGAGGCCGACGCGGTCGAAGCGGAGACGGCGCAGCGTGTTACCGAGAACCAGCATCGGCAACTGGCCCTGCTGGCCAAGCAGCTCAGGCTGGTTCTGGTGGCGCAGCAGTATCTTGAGCGCGGCGGCGTCGAGGATCTGCTGACGGTGCTGAAGGACCTGGAAGGCGCCTGAGGCGCCCTCCAGCTACATCCGTTCCGGCGCTTCGATGCCCAACAGCTCCAGGGCCTGCTCCAGCTGGCGCAGGGTGGTCTGGGCCAGGTTCAGGCGCGAGGCGCGGGTGGCCTCATCCTCGGCGCTCATGATCGGGCAGGCCGCGTAGAACTTCGAGAAGGTCTGGGCCAGCTTGTAGGCATGCTCCGCCACGAAGTTGGGGGCCTTCTTGTCATAGGCCTCCGACAGCGCGCCCTCGAAGGCGTCCAGCAGCATGGCCAGATCCCGCTCGGCCGGCTCGCCGATGACGATGCGGCCAGGCTGAACGCCGGCCTCGGCCGCCTTGCGCAGCACGCTCTTGATGCGCACCGACTGGTACAGCAGGTACGGGCCGGTCTTGCCCTCGAAGCTGGTGAAGCGGTCGAGGTCGAAGACATAGGAGGTGCCGCGGAAGTTCTGCAGGTCGGCGAACTTCAGGGCCGCGATCCCCACCTTGTGGGCGGTGTCCTCGAAGGCCTCTTCCGACAGCTCGGCGCCGAGACCGGCTTCGCGCAGCCGCTCACGGGCCTTTTCGCGGGCCATCTCGATCAGGTCGTGCAGCTTCAGCACCCCGCCGGCGCGGGTCTTGAACGGCTTGCCGTCGCTGCCGTTCATGGTGCCAAAGCCGATATGCTCCAGCGTGCCCGGTTCGGCGTAGCCGGCCAGATAGGCGGCCCGGAACACCGTCTCGAAGTGGTCGGCCTGACGCTGGTCGACGCAGTAGAGGATCAGGTGCGGATCGAACGAGCTGCGGCGATCCAGGATCGTGGCCAGGTCGGTCGTGCCATACATGGCCGAACCTTCCGACGAGACCACCAGCAGCGGCGGCACGTCGCGCTTGTCGCCTTCCTGGGACACGCGAACGATGCGCGCGCCCTGGTCCTCGACCAGAAGGCCCTTGTCTTCCAGCTGGCGCACCATCGGCGCGATCAGCTCCTGAACGTCGCTTTCGCCCTTCCACAGGTCGAAGTCGACACCAAGGGCGTGAAACTCGCGCTCAAGCGCCACACGGCTGACATTGACGAAGTGGCGCCACAGCAGGCGATAGCCGAAGCGGCCGTTCTGCAGCTCGGCGGTCGCCTTGCGGGCCCGCTCCTTGTATTCCAGATCTTCCTTCTGGCGGGTCGAGGCCAGGGGGTAGAGACGGTCCAGATCGGCCAGGCTGATCAGCGGAACAAACTCCGCCAGCACCTTGTCCTCGTCGGCCTTGGTGAAGCCGCGCGGCGCTTCCGGCAGCTTTTCCATCAGGGCCTGGATGAACGGATGCTCGTCCATCACCGCCACGATCAGCAGGCCCATCTGGAAACCCCAGTCGCCGAAGTGGGCGTCGCCCACCACGTCGTCGCCCCGGAAGCGATAGATGCGCTTGATCGACTCGCCGATGATCGACGCGCGCAAGTGGCCCACGTGCATCGGCTTGGCGACGTTGGGACCGGCATAGTCGATCAGCACGCGGCGCGAGTCTTCGAGCAGCTCGGCGCCGGCGCGCGGATCGGCGGCGATTTCCTTGGCGCGAGCCGAAAGGGCCTCGGCGCTGACGCGCATGTTGATGAACCCGACGCCGGCGATTTCCACCGAGGCCAGGCGCGGATCACCCTTCAGGTGATCGACGACCTGAACCGCGATCTCGCGCGGATTGCGCTTGGCGCTCTTGGCGGCCGCGAGGGCGCCGTTGCACTGGAAATCGGCAAGGTCGGGCCGGTCGGACGCCGTGACACGCCCGAACTCGGGAGAAAGTCCGGCGGCCTGGAAAGCGGCCGCGGCCGCCTCGCTCAAGGACCGCTTCAAATCGCTCATTGCTTGGTGGCAGTCCCTGCTTGGGCCGTCTGGCCGGCATTGACCCGGAAGCGCTTGCCCTCGCGGTTGAAGGCGGCCATTTCCGGCGTCACGTCGAAGCCGACCAAGACTTCGAAATTGCCGCCGCTGACCTTGGCGTCAGCGCGCGGGATGGTGATGGTGTTCAGCGTCTCCGTGGCGAAGACGCGATCCTGACCGGCCGGGAAGGTGATCGGCAGGTCGAAATATTCCTTGGCGATGACGGCCTGGTTTCGCTCGGTCACCGCCACCCAGTATCGATAGGTGTGCTCCGAACCTGCGGCCTGCGGGCCGCGACCCAGCTGGAACAGAATCTCGACGCGAAGATTGATCGGGTCGTCGCTCTTGTAGGCGCAGCCCGAGGAGATGCCCTGAACCTCGCCGGTGAAACCGGTCGCCGAGGGGCTTTCCTTGCCGTCCTTGAACTCGATGAAGCGGCTGGCGTCGTACAGCACCTTCACATACGGGCACGGACCGGCGTTGCGCAGCTGCGGCAGCGGAGCCTTGGGCTGGTTCCACTCTTCGTCGCGCTTCTTCTTCTTGCCGGCCTGTTCGTCGTCGCCGCCCTGTCCTTGTTCCTGACCGCCCCGGCCACGCGACTGCGCGTGACCGACGGTGGCCGTCGCGGCGACCGAAAGGGCCAGAAAAGCGCTGAGCGCGAGCGTGGTGTTACGGCGCATGAAACGTCCGGTCAGAATTGAAGAGCCTGAAGGGGCGCATGCCCCAGTCGGCGTCATGCAGCCTGATAAAGGCATATGCGTGACGTCGCAATGCAGTGGTCACGCTAGCACATGCGCCGTCGAACGCTTAGGTTCGCGGCATGAACGCCCATACTCCGGTCCGTCCGCCGCTCACCGTCGTGCTCGCCAGCCCTCGCGGCTTCTGCGCGGGCGTTGATCGCGCCATCCAGATCGTCGAACGCGCCATCGAGAAATTCGGCGCGCCGGTCTATGTGCGGCACGAGATCGTCCACAACCGCCACGTGGTCGACCGCCTCAAGGCCCTGGGCGCGGTGTTCATCGAGGAGCTGTCCGAGGCCCCCGACGATCGCCCCATCGTGTTCTCGGCCCACGGTGTGCCCAAGTCGGTGCCGGCCGAGGCCAAGGCGCGCGAGATGATCTATCTCGACGCCACCTGCCCGCTGGTCTCCAAGGTTCACGTCGAGGCGCAGAAGCACTTCAATTCGGGCCGCGAGATCGTGCTGATCGGCCACGCCGGCCACCCCGAGGTTGTCGGCACCATGGGCCAGCTGCCGGACGGCAGCGTAACCCTGATCGAGAACATCGATGACGCCCGCGCCTGGGTCCCCAAGGACGCCGCCAATGTGGCCTTCCTGACCCAGACCACCCTGTCGGTCGACGACACCGCCGACATGGTCGACCTGCTGAAGGCCCGCTTCCCCGGCATCGCGGCGCCGCACAAGGAAGACATCTGCTACGCGACGACCAACCGGCAAGACGCGGTCAAGCATCTGGCCGGCTCCACGGAGCTGATCCTGGTGGTCGGCTCGCGCAATTCTTCCAACTCGGTGCGCCTGGCCGAGGTGGGCCTGAAGGCCGGGGCCAAGGACGCCCGGCTGATCGATGACGCCAGCGGCCTGGACTGGTCGTGGTTCGAAGGCGTGTCCCGCGTGGGCCTGACGGCCGGCGCCTCTGCGCCCGAGGATCTGGTGCAGGGCGTCATCGACGCCATCGCCGCCCGCTTCGACGTCACCATCGAGGACCTGATCGAGGCCCGCGAAACGGTCACGTTCAAGCTGCCGAGACTGCTGACCACCTGACGCCCTCTTGACCGCCAGCGCCGGCTCACGCATCCCCGGATCATGGCCGTCTATACCGATATCACCGACGAAGAACTCGCCGCCTTCCTGGCCGACTTCGACCTGGGGCAAGCCCTGGCGTTCAAGGGCATCGCCGAGGGGGTGGAGAACTCCAACTTCCTGCTGGAGACGCAGGCCGGGCGGTTCATCCTGACGGTCTACGAAAAGCGCGCCGCGCCGGAAGACCTGCCCTATTTCCTGAACCTGATGCGCTGGCTGGCCGACAAGGGCTTTCCCAGCGCCACGCCGATCGCCGATCGCGCCGGCCGGACGCTGAAGACCATTCGCGGCAAGCCCGCCGCCCTGGTCGAGTTCCTGTCGGGCCTGTCGGTGCGCAAACCCACGGTCGCCCATTGCCGCGAGGCCGGCGAAGGCCTGGCCCATCTGCATCTGGCCGGCGAAGGCTATGGCGGCCGCCGCGTCAACGACCTGGGCCAGCCCTACTGGGCGCCGCTGTTCGCCAAGCACCGCAAGGCCGCCGAGGGTCTCAAGCCCGGCCTGTCGGCCACCATCGACAACGATCTGGCCCAACTGGCCCTGGCCTGGCCGCGCGACCTGCCGTCGGGCGTGATCCATGCCGACTATTTCCCCGACAATGTCTTCTTCAAGCCGGACGGCAAGTTCGCCGCCGCCATCGACTTCTATTTCGCCTGCGACGACAGCTACGCCTACGACATCGCCGTGACCCTGAACGCCTGGTGCTTCGAGGCCGACGGCAGCTTCAACGCCACCGCCGCCGCCGCCCTGCTGACCGGCTATCAGCGCCGTCGGCCGCTGAGCCCCGCAGAAAAGCAGGCCCTGCCGATCCTGGCGCGCGGCGCGGCGATGCGCTTCTTCCTGACCCGCCTGGCCGACTGGGGCGCGACGCCCGAAGGCGCCCTGGTCAAGCCGAAGGATCCGATGGAGTACGAGCGCAAGCTGGCGGTTCACCGCGAGGGCCTGACGCTGTTCGGGACCGGCTCATGACGCCCAAGGTCATCGTCTATACGGACGGCGCCTGTAAGGGGAACCCCGGCCCCGGCGGCTGGGGCGCGCTGCTGATGTACGGCGAAAAGAAGAAAGAGATCTGCGGCGGCGAGACTCCGACGACCAACAACCGCATGGAGCTGATGGGCGCCATCATGGCGCTGGAGACCCTGACCAAGCCCTGCAAGGTCGAGCTGCACACCGACAGCCAGTATGTGATGAAGGGCGTCACCCAGTGGATCCATGGCTGGAAGGCCCGGGGCTGGCGGACCGCCGACAAGAGCCCGGTCAAGAACGACGACCTCTGGAAACGCCTCGACGCCGCCCGCAACCGGCACGAGGTCGACTGGCGCTGGGTCAAGGGTCATGCGGGCCATCCGCTGAACGAGCGGGCCGACGAACTGGCCAACCGGGGTCTGCTGGAAACGCGGCGCTGAAGGTCGTCCGCCCCCTGAAGGGGCAGGTCGCGGACACGGGCTCTCGCCCTCACGCGACGGATCGCTGAGTTTAGTGGGGAGGCGCGAAGCGGCCGGGGCGAACCCGGATGACCGTGATGTGTTTTGTGCGTTTCGGCTCGACCTGTCCGCTTCGCCAAGCTGTTCTTGACCGTGAGGATTGGGGCACACGAGCGTCGGTTTCAGCTCTGATTCCCAACTAGCCCCCGGACGGGCGCGCATCTTGTCGATCGGCTAATCCGTCTCGACGCCGACGATGTGCGATAGGCGGACTCTGATCCCCGCCCTGTGATCCGCGCCGTTCCGCGCCCAGGCTTCCGGTGGTCCCGGATCTATCCAACGAACAGACCACCCTCGTCCCCGACGCGAGACCGCGCGGCCCCGCTCAGCTTCATCACCCGTCGCCGCTTTGGGCCGGTACCAAGCGCCCTCCCCCTGCGACGGGGACAAGGAGAAGTATCCACCCGTTTTGGGAGCGGGGGATACGCAAGCGCGAGAAAGTTGGAAGTCGTTGATTTTGCTGCGTTCGAGTCGCTGAACGCCGAGGATAGAGAGCGACAGGTCCTCCCCCTGAAGGGGGAGGCGGCCGTCAGGCCGGAGGGGGAAGACCGCAATGGCTCAGCAGTTACTTCCCCCTCCGATCGCTTCGCGATCACCTCCCCCGCTAGGGGGAGGATTTGATATCAGCTCTTCAGGCGGTAGCCGGTCCTGAAGATCCACCACACCGCCGTCAGGCAGAGGGCCAGGAACACGCAGGTCATGGCCAGGCTGACGCCGACCCCGACGTCGGAGACGCCGTAGAAGCTCCAGCGGAAGCCGCTGATCAGATAGACCACCGGGTTGAACAGGGTGATCTTCTGCCAGATCGGCGGCAGCATGCTGATCGAGTAGAAGCTGCCGCCCAGGAAGGTCAGGGGCGTGATGATCAGCGCCGGCACGATCTGCAGTTTCTGGAAGTTGTCGGCCCAGACCCCGATCACGAAGCCGAACAGGCTGAAGGTCACCGCCGTCAGCACCAGGAACAGCGCCATCACGAACGGATGGGCGATCTCGAACGGCACGAAGATGCGGGCGGTGGCCAGGATCAGCAGGCCCAGCAGCACCGACTTGGTCGCCGCCGCCCCGACATAGCCGATCACGGTCTCGATCCACGACACGGGCGCCGACAGCAGCTCATAGATCGTGCCGGCCCATTTGGGCATGTAGATGCCGAAGGCGGCGTTTGAGATGCTCTCGCTAAGTAGCGACAGCATCACCAGGCCCGGGATGATGAAGGCGCCATAGCTGACGCCGTCGATGGCCTGCATGCGCGACCCGATCGCCGAGCCGAACACAACGAAATAGAGCGAGGTCGAGATGACCGGGGCCAGGATGCTCTGGGCCAAGGTGCGGAACCACCGCGCCAGCTCGAAGCGATAGATGGCCTTGATGCCGTGAAGGTTCATTTCGCGTCCCTCACGAGGCTGACAAAGATATCTTCCAGCGAGCTCTGGCTGGTGTGCAGGTCCTTGAAGTCGACGCCGGCCTCACCGAGACGGCGCAGAAGCTCGGCGATGCCGGTCTCCTCGGCCTGGGCGTCAAAGGTGTAGATCAGCTCGTGGCCGTCGGCGGCCAGCGCCAGCGGATAGGCCGACAGCGGGGTCGGCACGGCGGTCAGGGGCGTGCGCAGTTGCAGCGTCAGCTGCTTCTTGCCCAGCTTGCGCATAAGCACGTCCTTGTCCTCGACCAGGATGATCTCGCCCTTGCTGATCACCCCGATCCGGTCGGCCATCTCCTCGGCCTCCTCGATATAGTGGGTGGTCAGGATGATGGTGACGCCGCTGTCGCGCAGGGCCCGGACCATTTCCCACATGTCGCGACGCAGCTCGACATCGACGCCGGCGGTGGGCTCGTCCAGGAACAGGATGGTCGGCTCGTGGCTCAGCGCCTTGGCGATCATCACCCGGCGCTTCATGCCGCCCGACAGGGCCAGGATCTTGCTGTCCTTCTTGTCCCAGAGAGACAGGTCGCGAAGGATCTTCTCGATCAGAACATCATTGGGGGCCTTGCCGAACAGGCCGCGCGAAAAGCGCACCGTGGCCCAGACGGTTTCGAAAGCGTCGGTGTGCAGCTCCTGCGGCACCAGCCCGATCTTGGTGCGGGCGGCGCGATAGTCGCGGACCACGTCATGACCGTCGGCCAGGATCACACCCGTACTGGGATTGACGATGCCGCAGATGATGCTGATCAGCGTGGTCTTGCCGGCCCCGTTCGGGCCCAGCAGAGCGAAGATCTCGCCCTGGCGGATCTCGAGATCCACCGACTTCAGGGCCTGATGGCCTGAAGCATAGGTCTTGGTCAGACCCTTTACAGAAATGATGCCCGCCACGGGGTCCCCTCTAGATCCCGCGCGATGCAAGCGGCGGTGTCCGCCAGATGGGGACGCGGGCCGTAAATCGCTAGTGGGCCCGCACCGTCAGGGTCGCGCCGTCGACGCCCACGACCTGGATGCGCTGGCCCGGCAAGGGGGGCGCGCCCTCCAGTTTGGCCTGCCAGTCCTTGCCGTCGACAAAGACGCGGCCGGCGCTGTTCTCGAAGGTCGACAGCACCTCGCCGTCCCGGCCGATCAGCCTCAGCAGCGGGTCGTTCAGGTCCGGAGCCTGGCCCTCCAGCGCCGGACGCAGGAAGCGCCGGGCAAGATAGGTGCTGGCGATGGTCAGGATCGCGAACAGCGCGATCTCGACGGGCAGGTTGAGCGGCAGGCCCAGGGTCAGAACGCCGACCACGCCGGCCGAGGCCGCCGGCCACAGCAGCCAGCCGGTGCCCGTGCCGACCTCGATGGCCAGAAAGATCGCCGCCACCGCCAGCCAGATCCAGAAGGGGTGCAGCGCGTGAAAATCCGCCAGAGCGTCCATCGGATCAGACCCGCTTCGCGCCGCCGGTCGGCGTGTTGGTGCGCGGAACCGGCGGGGTCGGCGCGACCGTGTTGGAGCTTCCCAGCGTCTTGATCAGCTCGGCCACGCCCGCGACCGTTCCGGTCAGGCCGGCGAAGTCGGCGGGCACGATCACGGTCTTGGCGTTGGGCGAGCGGGCCAGATCGCCGAACGCTTCGACGTACTTCTGGGCGATGAAGTAGTTGATGGCGTTGACGTCGCCCTTTGAGATGGCTTCGGACACGAAGGCGGTGGCCTTGGCCTCGGCCTCGGCTTCCCGTTCGCGGGCCTCGGAGTCGCGGAAGGCGGCTTCCTTGCGGCCCTCGGCCTGCAGGATGGCCGACTGCTTCTGGCCCTCGGCGCGGGCGATGGCGGCCTGCTTCTCGCCCTCGGCCTCGGTGATGACGGCGCGGCGCTCGCGCTCGGCCTTCATCTGGCGGGCCATGGCGTTGGTGATGTCGGCCGGCGGAGTCAGGTCCTTGATTTCGATGCGGGCGATCTTGACGCCCCACGGACCGGTGGCGTGATCAATGGTCGACAGCAGCCGGGTGTTGATCTGGTCGCGCTGGGAAAGCACCTCATCCAGCTCCATCGAGCCGACCACCGTGCGCAGGTTCGTCTGCGCCAGCTGGGTGATGGCGTACATCAGGTTATCCACCCGATAGGCGGCCTGGGAGGCGTCCATCACCTGGATGAAGACGATGGCGTCGACCTTCACCGAGACGTTGTCCTTGGTGATGACCTCCTGCTGCGGGACGTCGAGCACCTGCTCCATCATGTTCACGCGCCGGCCGATCGTCTCGACGAAGGGCGTCAGGATGCTGATGCCGGGCTTGAGGGTGCGGGTGTAGCGGCCAAAGCGCTCGACCGTGAATTCGCGCCCCTGGGGCACGATCTTGATCACGCTGACGACCAGCACGAAGGCCAGGATCAAGAGGACCAGCAGAACGATTGACGTACCCAAGACCATACTCCCTGCAACCGACGGGCGCAGGTTAGCGCGGCGCGACGACCTCCGCCATTAATTCGGCGACAGGGCCTCCGGATCGGCCGCGACGTGGTGAACCGCCCGCATCGACTGGGAAAGCCTGAGGGCCAGGGCCTGGCCCTTGCGGGCAGATTGTTGCTCGGCCTTGCGGCTGGAGGCGTCGCAGACCGGAAACTCGCCCTGACGGGCGGCGAAGCCGGTGTTGAACCGCTCGCGCAGCTGGGCGTCGAAGGCCTGGTCGGCCTGTTCCACCTCGGTGAGACGAACCATGCGCGAGCGCCAGAACTGGTCGTTCGCGCCCTCGCAGACCTGCCGCAGGGCGTGGCTTTCGCCGAGGGTGAAGGCCAGATCCAGCAGACGCTGCCGTTCCTCTGGCGCACGCTCCTGGGCCAGGGCGGGCGCAGCCACGAGGGCGACCATCAGGGCGGCGCCGGACGCGAGGAGAGGCAAGCGAAGCATGGCCGTATTATTCCCGGCGCGGTCGCGAATGTCACGACGGCGCGCCCATCGCGCGAATCCCTCTTTCGGGTCCATGGCCATCTGATGGCGTCTTAGGCCTTGCGATCGCCACGGATCGGCGCAACCGTGCGGATACTGCAAGGAGGTCGACCATGACTGAAGTGCATTACGGCGTCGTGCGCGTCGGAGACCACTGGTCCATCGTGGGCGATAGCCTGCGGTTTGGCCATTATCACTCGCGACGACAGGCCAGCGAAGCGGCCTCGCGTCTGGCCGAGCAATCCACGGGCATAGGCTTACCCGTCCTGCTGCATGTGCAGGACGAGGACTTCGTTCTGCCCGGCCCGACCCGACTGAGCTGAACGCTCAGTCGTCGTCGCTCAAGGCCTCGGAGGCCGCGCGCGCCATCATCGGCTTGACCACCCGCCAGACCTGCAGGGCCGAGGCGATGAAGCCGACGATCGAGGCCACGACCTGGAAGGCGTTCCAGACCACCGCGACCAGCGGGCCTTCCACCAGCAGGGCCACCACGGGATAGATCAGCTGGCTGACGATGATCCGGAACTGGGCGTAGGCCTGGGAATATTCGATCGCCACCCGGGCGATGGCCGCCACGATCAGCACCGCCAGCACCGGCGACCACAGCAGCGGCAGGATCAGCAACAGGGCCAGGACGGTCACCAGGCTCTTGGCGCCCAGGCTGGCGCGGGCGGCGACACTGACCCCGAGACCGACGATCACGGCCAGGCCCAGGACGATGAAGCTGATCGGCAGAACCTTGTCGGCCACGTCGATCAGATCCTGGCCGAGCGCCAGGCTGGCGATCGCCGTCCAGGCCAGGACGAAGAGAAACGAAGCCAGCCACAGCGCGCCGTATTCGCTGAGCCGCGCCTTCAGGAGTCCAAGATCGCGCACGTCCGCCCTCCAACCCTGGAACGAAGCCTGCCCCGGAAGCTTCGCCGCGTCGATGGGAAACTAAGCCGGGCTTCGCGCGCTATCTCGGGCGCAAGCTTCACGTTCGCGGAGGACCGACCATGGCGGACACCGGCGAAAGCCCGCCTCTGAGAGAGCCCGGCGCCAACCGCGCCGATCTCGTGGCCAACCGGCTGCTTGGCGCGCTGCGATCGCAGGATCTGGCGCGCCTGGCGCCCCATCTGCGGAAGGTCGAGCTGCCGCGCGACATGGTGCTGTTCGACTGCGGCGAGGACGTCAACACGACGCATCTGCCCTGCCACGCCACCATGATCTCGCTGCTGGTCGTCTCGCAGGACGGCCATGAGGTCGAGGTCGCCAATGTCGGCCGCGAGGGCGCGATCGGCGGCATCGTCAGCGCGGGGTTCAAGCCCGCCTATGGCCGGGCCGTCGTGCGTGTTCCCGGCTTCGCCTTCGGCATTCCCACCGCCCGCCTGGAAGACGCCAAGGCCCAGTCGCCGGCCATAGCCGACCTGTTCTCGCGATACGCCGACGTCCTGTTGGCCCAGATGATGCAGTCGACCGCCTGCAACGCCCTGCACGGCGTCGAGCAGCGCTATTGCCGCTGGCTGCTGTCGGCCCACGATCGTTCGGGCGACGAACCCCTGCGTCTGACCCAGGAGACGCTGGCCCAGATGATGGGCGTCCAGCGCACCACGGTGACGGCCGTGGCGCGCGGCCTGCAGGACCTGGGCGTCATCTCGGCGGGGCGGGGGCGGATCGAGATCCTCGACAGGCCGGCGCTCGAAAAGCGGGCCTGCGAGTGTCACGACGCCGTGGAGCGTCACTTCCAGCGCCTGTTGCCCGCCGTCGACCTCAGCGATTGAGGGCGGCGATCCGGGTGATGGACGCCTGGGCCTCTCTGATCAGCCGCTCGACGATCTCGCCGGCGGGCAGCACCTCGTGGATGCCGCCGGCGCTCTGGCCCATGGCGAAGCAGGACTTGTCGTTGTCCAGCCCTTCGATCTGGCCGCCGATGCCGCCCATGGCGCCGGCCCGGATCGAGACCATGGCCTGCTGCGGGAAGCCCTGGATATCACCCGGACGGGATTCCCAGTCGTCGACATAGGGGTTCTTGCGCACCCGCATCGGCTTGCCGGAATAGCAGCGGGTGCGGACG
Source organism: Caulobacter sp. (assembly GCF_965279145.1). Classification (NCBI taxonomy): domain Bacteria; kingdom Pseudomonadati; phylum Pseudomonadota; class Alphaproteobacteria; order Caulobacterales; family Caulobacteraceae; genus Caulobacter; species Caulobacter sp. Next base: position 2,163,419 of record NZ_OZ257139.1, on the reverse strand, counting down.
GTGTCCTCGTCGGCGGCCTCGACCACCGCCTGGCGGTAGAGATCGCCGGCATGGGCTTCGGTGCTGGCGATGAACCGCGTGCCCATCCAGACGCCCTGGGCGCCCAGGGCCAGGGCCGCGGCCAGACCGCGACCGTCGTGCAGACCGCCGGCGGCGACCACGGGGATCTTCACCGCTTCCACCGCCTGGGCCACCAGCGGCAGGGTGCCGACCAGACCCGTGTGCCCGCCGCCCTCGCCGCCCTGGCAGATGACCGCGTCGCAGCCCGCCTGCTCGGCTTTCACGGCGTGCTTGACCGCCCCGCAGACGACCATGACCTTCAGTCCGGCCGCTTTCAGACGGGCGATGATCGGCATCGGCACGCCCAGTCCAGCGATGAAGGACGAAGCCCCCTCGGCGATGATGACCTCGACACTGTCGGTCAGGGCGTCGGGCGTGGCGGCCAGCAGGTCGACGCCGAACGGCTTGTCGGTCAGGCTTTTGACCTGCCGCATCTGGTCGCGGATGAAGTCGGGGGTCGTCCCGGCCATGCCCAGCACGCCGTAGCCGCCGGCGTTGGAGACGGCCGCGGCCAGCGGGGCGTAGGACACCCCGCCCATGCCGGCCAGCAGGATCGGATGCTCGATGTGCAGAAGATCGCAAAGGGGCGTGTGCAGCGCCATGGAACCCGTCCTCCCGTTATTTTCCAGGAGGATGGGCGTGCGCTCGGCAGGCTAGCAAGCCTGCCGCGAGGTCAGTCGTGACGAACCGTTTCGTGCGCGGCTTCGGACGTCCAGAAGCAGGCGGCCATGGCGGTCAGGATCATGGCGATCATGGCCAACATGCCGCGCGGCGGAGCCAAGCTGACGACGTCTTGCGGGGTCATCGTGTTCGTTTCCTCGAAAAGCGCCCGGATCTGACGTCCAGGCTGCCTTCGAGGAAAGCTTCTCACCAGATCAGGAGTTCCGCAAGACCCTTATTTTCAAAGGGTTTTCTTCGACTCCAGAGTCCAGAAATCAATCCGGCCATGTCCGACGTCAGAAGATCGAGTAGCCGCCGTCGATGATCAGGGTGTCGCCCGAGTGATAGCTGGACGCATCCGACGCCAGATAGACGGCCATGCCGCCGAAGTCGGCGGGCTCGCCCCAGCGACGGGCCGGAACCCGGGGGATGACCTTTTCGGCGAAGGCGGCATTGCCCTGGGCGCCGGCGGTCATGTCGGTGGCGATCCAGCCGGGCAGGATGGCGTTGGCGCGCACGCCGTAGCGGGCATGCTCGACGGCCACCGACTTGATCATCGAGATCACCGCGCCCTTGGTGGCGGCATAGGCCTCGTTGCGCGCCGCGCCCTCGATGGCCGCGAGCGAGGCGATCCCGACCAGCGAGCCGCCCGGATCGCCCGCCTTGGCGCGATCGACCATGTGGCGGCAGGCTTCGCGCAGGGTGAAGAACACGCCGTCCAGATTGACCGACAGCACCTTGCGGTAGGTCTCGGTCTTCATGTCGACGAAGGACGGCGAGCCAAAGCCGACGCCCGCATTGGCGAACACCGAGTCGACCCGGCCCATGGCCTCGACCGCTTCGACCATGGCTTCGGCGACCTGGGTCTCGTCGGAGACATCGACGGTCTGGGCCTTCACCCGCACGCCGTGCTTGAGCAGGACGCCCTCGGCGGCCTGGTTGCGCTCGGCGTTGGAGCCCCAGATCACGACGTCGGCGCCGGCCTGGGCCATCGCCTCGGCCATGCCCAGGCCGATGCCGCGATTGCCGCCGGTGACCAGGGCCACCTTGCCGGCCAGATTGAACGGCGCATAGGCCATGACGTTTCTCCCTGATCTTGAACGCTTGTTTGAATGAGAAGCGCGAAGCGGCCGCAGGTCAAGTGCCCGCTAGGTCAGCCGGCGGCGCCCCAGAAGTGGAAGGCGTCCCAGCCCGCGCCCATGGCGTCGAACGAAACGCCCATCAGCCCCGCCACGGCCCCGGCGACGCCGAAGATCACGCCACTGACGCCGGGCACGAAGAAGATCAGGCCAAACAGGATCAGGAAGCCGATCCGCTCGATCTTCGCCAGACTGGCCCGCACGCCGTCAGGCAGGAAGGGGCGGATCACGCCATAGCCGTCCAGTCCCGGAACCGGCAGCAGGTTCAGGACCAGGGCGCTGGCCTGCAGGAAGGCCAGCAGCGACAGGGCGTTGGTCAGGGCCGGGGCGCGGTCGCCGAACAGCGGCAGGACCAGGGCGATGGCGATCAGCACCACCAGCGTCCCCAGCGGTCCCGCCAGCGAGGCCAGCGACCGCCAGCCCCGCGTCCGCATCAGGTCCTCGCGCAGATAGACCGCCCCGCCCGGAAAACCGATCCCGCCCATGGCCAGGGCGATCAGCGGAAAGATCAGGGTGGTCGACAGGTCGGAATATTTCAGGGGGTCGAGGGTCAGGTAGCCCTTCTCGACGATGGTCGTGTCGCCGGCCTTGTGGGCGATGAAGGCGTGGCCGAACTCGTGGACCCCGACGCTCAGCACCCAGGCCAAGGCCACGAAGACGAAGGTCAGGAACCCGGTGAGGGCTGTCGGGATGGTCAGCGCCCAGCCCAGGGCGACGACGGCGCCGATCAGGATCAGGGCGTTGATGCTGATGCCCTGACGAGGGGCGGGCGCGTCCAGGATGGTCATGCCGCGAACCTTGCATAGGTTTCGGCGATCATGCGCCGGGTTTCATCCCATTCAACCAGGGCCATGGCCTCGTCCCGCGACACGAACCGCGCGTCGGCGGCGTCGTCGCCGGCCACGGGCTCACCGGCGATCCAGCGGGCCGCGTAGTCGATCAGCACATAGTGCCGGGTGATCTCGCCGGCCTTGCCGTCGAGCGAAGGCCGGGCCGGAAAGACGCCATCGATCACGTCGATCAGGCCCAGAAGCTCGGCGTCGACGCCGGTCTCTTCCTTCAGCTCGCGCAGGGCCGTGGTTGTGGTGGTCTCACCCCACTCCATGCGGCCGCCCGGCAGGCTCCACTGGCCCAGCCTGGGCGGCGTGCCGCGCTTGATCAGCAGCACCTCGTCGCCGCGCAGGCAGACGACGCCGACGGTCGGCACGGGATGTTGGGAAGGCAAGGTCATGGCCCAGATACGCCCAAGCCCCCGATCAGGGAAAGCCGACCTTGAGGTCAATGCTCGATTTCACGCCGATGCAGTTGCCGCAATCGGTCAACCAGGCCTCGGCGGCGGTGCGTCCGCGTTCCTTCAGGTCGAGCAGGAAGCTCCACTCGGTGTTGAACTTGGTCGACAGCGACAAGTCGGCCAAGGGTCCGTCGGCGGTGATGGCGTGGACCAGCATCTTGCGATAGCGGCCCTTGGCGGTGTCCTTCAGCAGCCCCTCGTCCAGCAACTTCTGCACGAAGCCGATGGCCCGCAGTTCCGAGGCCAGGGACGAATTGAAGGTGATCTCGTTCAGCCGGTCCATGATCTCGCCCGGCGACTTGGGCGTCTCTTCGCGGACGAAGGGATTGAGGCTGACCACCAGGATGTCGTCGGGGGTGTCGTCATAAAACAGCGGCCACAGGGGCGGATTGGCCAGAAAGCCGCCGTCCCAGTAGGGCTCGCCGTCGATCTCCACCGCCTGGAACACCTGCGGCAGGCAGGCCGAGGCCATGATGTGCTTGGCGGTCAACTCGGTTTCGCGGAAGATCTTGGCCTTGCTCTGCCGCACCGCCGTGGCGGCGATGTAGAGCTTGATCGGCGAGCGCTGACGGATCGCCTCGAAGTTCACCGCCGCCTCCAGCACGTCGTGCAGCGGATTGAGGTTGAACGGATTGAACTCGTAGGGGCTCAGGCTCATGGCGAAGGTCTCGGCCATGCGCCAGCCGGGGGTGTTCTTCAGCCACTCGGGCCCGGCGAAGGCCTTGGTCCAGATGCTGGAGTCGCCGAACACGTTCTGGCCGCCGGCCCGGTTCGTGCCGCGCCAGAAGGCCTCGAGCGTCTTGCGGGCTCCGTCGCGGCCGTCCTCGATCAGACCATGGGCCAGGCAGACGGCGTTCATCGCCCCGGCCGAGGCGGCGGTCACCGCCTTGATCTCGATATCGTCTTCCTCGAGCAGGCGGTCGAGGATGCCCCATTCGAAGGCGCCGTGCGCGCCGCCGCCCTGCAGGGCCAGGCTCAGTCCCTTCGGACCGGCGGGCTTCTTCTTGAACGGGCCGATGGGCATGACCCGATCCCTTCGCTACTGCGCGGTCCAGCCGCCGTCGATCTGGAACGCCGAACCATTGGCAGAGGCTCCGGCGTCGGAGACCAGATACAGCAGCATGCCGGCCAACTGGTCAAAGGTGACGAACTGCTTGGTCGGCTGACTGGCCAGGATGACGTCGCGCATGACGGCTTCCTCGCTGATGCCGCGCGCCTTGGCCTGATCGGCGATCTGGGCCTCGACCAGCGGGGTCTTCACGAAGCCCGGGCAGATGGCGTTGCAGGTGATGCCGAAGGTGGCGACCTCAAGCCCCACCGTCTTGGTCAGGCCCAGTATGCCGTGCTTGGCGGCCACATAGGCGGCCTTGAACGGCGAGGCGACCAGGCCGTGGGCCGAGGCGATGTTGATGATCCGCCCGCGGCCCTGCGCCTTCATGATCGGCACGGCGGCCTTGGTGGCGTGGAAGGCCGAGGTCAGGTTGATGGCGATGATCTGGTCCCACTTCTCGGTGGGGAAGTCCTCGATCGGGGCCACGTGCTGGACGCCGGCGTTGTTGATCAGGATGTCCAGCTCCCCGAATTCGGCCTTGGCGGCCCTGACCATGTCGGCGATCTGGTCGGGCTTGGTCATGTCGGCGCCGTTGTACAGCACCTCGACGCCATGCTTTTCGGCCAGTTCAGAGCGGGTGCGTTCGATGGCGGTCATCTCGCCCAGGCCATTGAGCACGATGTTGACGCCCTGGGCCGCGAGCGCGTCGGCCAAGGCGTGGCCGATGCCGCTGGTCGAGCCGGTGACGATGGCGACCTGCCCCTGCAACCCGAAATCCACAGCCATCCAAGCGCTCCCTTATTGCTGCAGCGCAGCATACCGCTCGCTCCTGCGAAGGGCGAGCTTTTATAAATTCATCACTAGATGAATTCAGGGCTGGCGACGAGCGAAAACCCAGTCGGTGTCGGTGGAAAGCTCGGCGCGGAAGCGATAGCCGTCCAGATTGAAGGCCTTCAGGTCGTTGGACTGCTCGACACGGTTGTCGATGATGTAGCGCGCCATGCGACCCCGGGCCTTCTTGGCGAAGAAGCCCAGCACCTTCAGCAGGCCCGCCTTCTCTTCCTTGAAGTGGCAGGTGACCACCGGCAGCTTCAGGGCCTTGGCGTCGACGGCGCCGAAATATTCCTGGCTGGCCAGGTTCACCAGGGTCTTGTCGGCATGGCCCTCGGCGGCGGCGTTGAGGGTGTTGGCGATCGTCTCGCCCCAGAAGTCGTACAGATTGTTCCCGCGCTTGGTCTTCAGCCGCGTGCCCATCTCCAGGCGGTAGGGCTGGAGGGCGTCCAGCGGCCGCAGCACGCCGTACAGGCCCGACAGGATCCGCAGGTGGTCCTGGGCCCACTCCAGGGCCGGGCGATCCAGTTCGCGCGCCGCCAGGCCCGCATAGACGTCGCCGTTGAAGGCGATCACGGCCTGCAGGCCTTCCTCGACCTGCGGATCGAAGGCCTGGAAGCGCTCGCGGTTCAGGTCGGCCAGCTTTTCGGAGATGTGCATCAGCCGGCGCAGGTCGGCGGCCGTCAGCTTGTGCGTCACCTTGGCCAGCTCGGCGATCCTGCCCTTCAGTTCGGGCGTCGTCAGCGGCAGCACCTTGTCGGGCGCGGTGAAGTCCAGCGACTTGGCGGGGGAGATGACCATCAGCATGGGCGGGGAGATAGAGGGTCCTGAGGGGGATCGCTAGCGGCAGGTTGGCGATTGGCAGTCACTTGCCCCCTACGGGTCGCTTCGCGATCCTCCCCCTAGCGGGGGAGGCGGCCGGAGGCCGGTGGGGGAAGACCGCAAGGACTCAGCAGAACTTCCCCCTCCGTCGGCTTTGCCGACACCTCCCCCGCTAGGGGGAGGACCTGGCGCGTCCATCACCGTTCGTTCGCAGGGACGAAGCCTCACTTTCCAGGTTGGAAACTATTCACTTGCCAATACGGAAAGTCGCGGATAGCTTTCCAACATGGAAAGTGGAGAGCCTCGAATGACCGACCCCGACACCAGCCGCATGCTGGCCGAAGTGCGGGCAGCCAACGCCGAGTTGGCCAAGCGCGCCGTGGCGCCGATCTGGTACCATCCGGCCTTGGGCCTGCTGGCCGGTGGCTATGTCGCTATCCAGGCCGCGCCGATCCCCGCGCAGCTTGTCTATTTCGCGGTCTTCCTGCTGGGGCTGGCCGGCCTGGTGTACGCCTATCGCCGCAAGACCGGCATGTGGGTCAGCGGCCTGCGGGCCGGCCGAACGCGCTGGGTCGCGGCTGCCCTGGCGGTTGCCATGGTCGCCACCTTCGGCATCGCCGCCTGGCTGGAAAGGCGTGTGGGCATCCACGGCGCCTTCCTGGTCGGCGGCGTGGTTATTGCCGTCATCACCACGGTGCAGGGCTTTGTCTGGGAAGCCGCCTTCCGCCGCGACCTGCGCGAGGACGCCGGCCTGTGAGCGCCACGCTTGATCCCGTGATCCACGCCCCCAACCGCCTGCAGATGTGCTGCATGCTGGCCGGCGTCGACACCATGGACTTCGCCACCGTCCGCGAGGCCCTGGATGTCAGCGAGTCGGTGCTGAGCAAGCACATCAAGACACTGGAAGAGGCCGGCTATCTGAAGATCCGCAAGACGCCGTCCGAAGGCCGGGTGCGCACCTGGCTGGCCCTGACCGGCGCCGGCCGCAAGGCGCTGAAGGGGCATCTGGCGGCGTTGAAGGCGCTGATGGCGGGCGCGGCGGGGCTGGAGATCTGAAGCGCCGCGAGGGCTGGACAGCGGCGCGCGCCTCGACGAGGTTGCGCGCCCGCTTTCTGGCAGACACATGACCGCGCAAACCCTGGGCCTGCTGGCCGCCCTCGCCTGGCCCATCCCGATGATCGCCGCCCTGTTCCTGGTGGTGCGCACCCGGACGCTGAAGTTCCGCCCCATCTGGGCGGCGCTCAGCTTCGTCGGCGTCGGCGCCTTCTGGATGGACAGCGCCACCGGCCGGTGGGGCTTCATCCCGCTGGCGGTCAACCTGCTGGGCCCGGGCGCGTCAGCGGGCTTCTACAAGGCCTGCGTGCCGGTGGGCGCGCTGCTGGTGATCGCCCTGGTGCTGAAGGTCAGAAGAGCACGCGCGGGTTCATGATCCGCCGGGGGTCGAGGGCCGAGCGGATCGCCCGCAGGGCCGCGACCTCGACCGGATCCTTGTAGGTCAAGGCCTCGGCCGTCTTCATCGCGCCCAGGCCATGCTCGGCGCTGATCGAGCCGTTCATGTCGGCGGTGATGTCGTGGACGATCCTGGCCCCTTCATTGCGCAGGGCGTCATGGGCGTCGTCGTCACCGCCCGGCGCCTTGAGCACATCATAGTGGACATTGCCGTCGCCGACATGGCCGAAGGCGACGATCCGGGTTCCCGGAAAGGCCGTGGCGATGGCCGCATTAGCCCGCGCGATGAAGACCGGGATCTGCGAGACCGGCACGCTGACATCGTGCTTCCAGGCGGCGCCCTCGGGCTTCTGACCGGCCGAGTGCCCCTCACGGATGTGCCAGAAGGCCTTCATCTGGGTTTGCGTCTGGGCGACGGCGGCGTCGCTGATCAGGCCGCGCTCCAGCGCCCCCGACAGCAGGCGTTCCAGCGCCGCCTCGGCCGCGCCGGGCTCGCCGCTGGCGATCTCGATCAGCACGTACCATGGGTGGATGGAGGGCAGCGGATCGCGCAGGCCCGGCACGTTGCGGACCGTCAGCTCAAAGCCCAGCCGCCCCATCAGCTCGAACGCCTCGACGCCGCCGCCGGTCTCGTCCTTGGCGCGGGCCAGCAGCTGGATGGCGTCTTCGGGCGAGCCCAGGCCGACGATGGCCACCGCCCGCGAGGCCAGCAGCGGGTGCAGCTTGAGGCTGGCGGCGGTGACCACGCCCAGCGTGCCCTCGGCCCCGATCAGCAGCTGCTTGAGGTCGTAGCCGGTATTATCCTTGCGCAGGCGTTTCAGGCCCTTCCAGATCTCGCCGTTGGGTAGCACGGCCTCGAGGCCCAGCACCTGCTCGCGCATCATGCCGTAGCGCAGAACGGCGGTGCCGCCGGCATTGGTCGAGACCAGGCCACCGATGGTGCAGGAGCCTTCCGAGGCAACGCCCACCGTGAAGCGCCGACCGACGCTGGCCGCCTGGGCATGGGCTTCCGACAGGGTGACGCCGGCCTCCAGCACCATGGCGTCGTCCAGGCCGTCGACGTCGCGCACGGCCCGCAGCTTCTCGGTCGACAGCAGGATCTCGCCCTGCGGGATCTGGCCGGCCACCAGACCGGTATTGCCGCCCTGCGGGGTGATCGCCACGCCATCGGCGGCGCAGATGCCGACCACGGCGGCGACCTCCTGGGTCGTGCGCGGCAGCACCAGCAGCGGCGTCTCGCCCCGCCAGCGCCCGCGCCACTCGACCAGCTTGGGCTCAAGGCTGGCGGGATCCTGGCTCCATCCGCCCTCGCCGAGCACGGCCTTGAGGCGGGAGAGGGTGTCGGCGGGAACGGGCTTGGTCATGGGGGCGGAGGATACGCTTTGTGAGACGCCCCTGTCAGTATATACTGCGGTCTATACGGAGATCGCGATGGGCATCCTGATCAAGAACCCCGAGGCCGAGCGCGCTGTGCGCGAGCTGGCCGAGCTGACCGGCGAAAGCCTGACCACGGCGGTCGAGATCGCCGTGCGGGAACGGCTGGCGGCCAAGCGCCAGGAGAGACGCAAGCACACGCCGCGCAGCGCCGAGGAGATGAAGGCTCTCACCCGGAAATACCTGACCCCCGCCGCGCGCGCCGGGCTGCTGCCGCCCATCACCAAGGCGGACTTCGACGCGCTTTGGGAAATCCCCGGCGTCACCGATATCGACTCGTGAGAACGATCATCGTCGATACCTCCGCCCTGGTCGCCATCGCTCTAGAGGAACCCGAGTGCGACAGGTTCATCGACGCGCTGGAAGCGGGCGGTGATCTATTGATCTCCCCGATCAACTATGTCGAGCTCGGCACAGTGCTCGTCGGGCGCGACCATTTCCCCTCCCGAGATGTGCTGGACGCCTGGTTGGGGGTCTATCGGATTGAGATCGCGCGCGAGCACGCTATCGATACCGCCGCGCTCGACGCCTACCTGCTGTATGGCAAAGGTCGGCATCCGGCCCGTCTGAACCTTGGCGACTGCTTCGCCTACGCCCTCGCCAAGACCCTGGACGCCCCGCTGCTCTACAAGGGCGACGACTTTCCGCTGACCGACGTCCGCTCGGCCCTAGCCTAGCGCCGGATCGGGCACGCCCCGGATCTTGGCCCAGTATTCCTCGCGAACGTCGTCGTCGATCACGGCTGGATCGCCCGCGCCCTTGTAGAGCCGGTCGCCGCCGTCCTTGCGGGCCTTGGCGATCCAGAAGGGCTGACCGGTTTCGAGGTCGCGGAAATTGGCCTTCAGGCCCGAGTTGCGCAGGGCCTCGAACGAGCGGCCGGCATAGTAGAGGGTCTCGCCGGTCTTGGACGACCCCACCCGCCCGATGCGCGCGGGACCGTTCAGGCCCTTGGACTTGTCCTCGAGGTACATGATCTTGAATTTCATCGGCCTCTATCCCACGAACCCGGCCGCGCGTCTAAGCCGGTCATTGATCGCCTCGCCCAGGCCTTCGCCCGGAATGGCCGCCACGGCGATGCCGACCGGCTTCGTCCGATCGGCGGCGCGCAGATACGAAAAGAGATTGGCGGCGGCCTGGGCCAGCGAGCCTGACGGGCTGAGGTTGAACACGCCCTCCCCCTCCGGCCACGGACCAAAGGCCAGGAACGCCTCCCCGGCCTCGGGCGCGGCGGCGTTGATCCGCACCGGGGCGTCGGGCGCGTAGTGCAGGGCCATCCGGCCCGGCGAGCGCTTGGCATCGTTCTCTGCCTCGGCCAGCGGGCCGACCACGGCCTCGAGCTGGGCGCGGGTCACGGCGCCGGGGCGTAGCAGGCGCGGCGGGCCGTCGAGCACGGCGACGACGGTGGATTCCAGGCCGACCTCGCAAGGGCCGCCGTCCAGCGTGGCTGCGCAAGCGGCGCCGGTCTCGGCGAAGGCGTCGGCATAGGTAGTGGGGCTGGGCCGGCCCGAGCGGTTGGCCGACGGCGCCACCACCGGCCCGCCGAACGCCGCCAGCACGGCCCGCGACAGGGGATGGCCGGGCACGCGGATCGCCACGGTGTCGAGACCGGCCCGGGCCAGGTCGCAGACGGCGCCGGCGTCGCGGATCGGCGCGACCAGGGTCAGCGGGCCGGGCCAGAAGGCCCTGGCCAGGGCCATGGCCCGCTCATCGAGCACGGCGATGCGGGCGGCGGTTTCCAGATCGGCGACGTGGGCGATCAGCGGATTGAAGCGCGGACGGCCCTTGGCCTCGAAGATCGCCGCCACGGCCGCCGGATTGGCCGCGTCGGCGCCCAGGCCATAGACCGTCTCGGTCGGCAGCAGCACCAGCCCGCCGGCGGCGAGCGCGCGCGCGGCCCCCTCTATTTCCGCTTGGCCGTCAGGCTGAAGCTGACCTTCACCTTGGCCGCGATCTGATCGGTGTCCGCCCATTCACCCTGTCCAACCCCGAACGTCGTCCGGTCCAGGGTGGTTACACCGCGCGCCGTGGCCGTGTCGCCGTCGATCTTGAGGCTGAACGGCAGGCTGAGCGGCTTCCTGACCCCGCGCAGATCCAGGGTTCCGTCCGCGATGAACTTGCCCTCGCCGGTCTTGCGGAACTTGCTGGCGCTGAACACCGCCTTGGGATGGGCGGCGGTGGCGAAGAAGTCATCGCCCGGCAGGCTGGAATCGCGCTGGTCGTCGCCCGTCTTGGCCGAGGCCATGTCGATCGTCACGGTCAGTTTCGAGCGGTCCAGGGCGTCGGGCGAGAACAGGATGTCGGCGCTCCAGCGGGTGAACTCGCCCTGCAGCGGCTCGCCCGACCAGGTGGCGGTGAAGCCCAGCTTGGAGCCCTTGGCGACGGCCCAGGTGACGGGATCCTTGAGGGCGGGTTCCGGCGCGGCCGCGGCGGGCGGCGCGGCGTCCGTTGTCGCGGCGACGGGGGTAACGACAGGCGCGGGGGCTTCCGGCGGGGCCGCTTCCTCGGCCACGGCCGGCTTGGCGGCGGGCTTGACGGCCGGGGTGTAGAGATAGCCGGCGGCGACCACGGCGGCCAGACCGGCGGCGGCCAGCCAGGCGCGCGGCTCCTTCAGGCCCGGCTTGGCGCCCGGGGCCATGTTGGCGAACACGCCGTCCTTATCCAGCACCTGGTGCTTGGCCACCGCGCCCAGGTGCAGCAGCAGCAGCAGATAGGTCAGCTTGACCAGCACGCCGTGACCGATCTCGCCGATCTCGTGCCAGACATGCTTGGCCGCCGGCGCCATCTCGGGGATCAGCGGCAGGTGGGGCCACGGGATCGAGCCGTAGAGCAGGGTCGGAATGTTGGTGCGGCTGGCCGAGACCAGGATCCAGCCCGTCAGCGGCAGGCCGATCATGATCACGTAGAAGCCGATGTGCACGATGTGCGAGGCGGTCTGTTCCCACTTGGGCTGCCCCACCGGCGCGGGCGGCGGCGGATTGAACAGCCGCCAGCCCAGGCGCGCCACGCTGAGCAGCAGGATGGTGATGCCGATCGACTTGTGCAGCTGGAACAGGGCGAAGGTCGCGGCGCCCTTGGGGCCATCCCCGGCCCGCCAGCCCAGGATGATCTGGAAGATGATGGCCGCGGCGATCAGCCAGTGGATGATGATCGCCACCGTGGTGTAGCGCGTGCGCGTCGCGGCCATGGAAATCTCCGGATACCGATGTCGTCAGACCTGCAGTCTAGACTCCCAAGCTCACGCTTCCACTTCAAACTGTTTCCAGCCTGAAGCGGAAGCGGAACCCGAATCGACTATTTCTTGTCGAACTCGACCTCGATGTTCAGCGTCACGTCGTCGCCGACCAGCGGCACGTACTTGCTGACGCCGAACTCCGAGCGCTTGATCGTGGTCGAGGCCGAGAAGCCGGTCTTGACGCTGAGCGGGACGAAGCCGCTGCCGACGCCGTTGAACGTGACGTCCAGCACGGCCGGCTTGGTCACGCCGTGGATGGTCAGATCGCCCGTCACCTTGCCGGTGTGGCCGTCGCCGACATCGACCTTGGTCGAGACGAAGGTGATGGTCGGGAACTTGGCGGCTTCCAGCCAGCCGTCGCCGGCCAGTTCCTTGTTGAACTTCAGACCGAAGGCGTCGGCGCCCGTGGCGGTGTCGATCGAGGCGGGATCGACGGTCACGTTGATCTTGGCCGCTTCCGGCGCCTTGGGATCATAGGTGAACTCGGCGTCCACCTTGGTGAAGCGCAGGGTGTAGTTGGAGAAGCCCATGTGCTTGATCTTGGCGTTCACCGCCGCGTGGGTCTTGTCCAGCACATAGTGGCCGGCCGGCAGATCGGCGGGCTTGGTCGACGTGACGCCCGGCGCGGCCGAGGCGGCGGACGCCGAAAGGAGCGCGGCGGCGAGCGCGGCGTAGGCGAAGGGGCGGGCCATGGGGAGGGTCTCCTGAAAAAACTGTGATAGCATCAGTTACGGTTTCACCCACTTAGGAACTCCGCCACGCGGAAAAAGGGCCAGGCGATCACGAACCCGTGATCCTCCGGATCACCTTGGCGTCGCCGCGCGGCGCGCCTAAACAGAACGCCGATAACCTGGAGAGCCGCCGTCCATGACCTTCCGCGCCCCCGTCCGCGACATCGCCTTTTCGCTGCGCCACGCGGCGGGTTTCGACCGCCTGGCGGAGGCCTTCCCCGACGCTGACGCCGACACCGTCTCGGCCGTGCTGGAAGCCGCGGGCGTGTTCGCCGCCGACGTCCTGGCTCCGCTGAACCGTCAGGGCGATCTGGTCGGGGCCAAGCTGGAAAACGGCGTGGTGCGTACGGCCCCCGGCTTCGCCGACGCCTACAGGCAGTTCGCCGAAGGCGGCTGGACGGGTCTGGCGGCCTCGGCCGAGCACGGCGGCGCGGGCCTTCCCAAGACGCTGGAAGTGGCGACCCTGGAAATGGTCCAGGCCGCCAACATGGCCTTTGGCCTCTGCCCCATGCTGACCCTGGGCGCCATCGAGGCCATCGCCCACCACGGCACGACGCGCCAGAAGGCGCTGTTCCTGCCCCGGCTGGTCTCGGGCGAGTGGACCGGCACCATGAACCTGACCGAGCCCCAGGCCGGTTCGGACCTGGCGGCGATCACCACCCTGGCCACGCCCGACGGCCACGGCGGCTACACCCTGTCGGGCCAGAAGATCTACATCACCTGGGGCGACCACGACGTCGCCGACAACATCGTCCACCTGGTGCTGGCCCGCACGCCCGACGCCCCGCCCGGCGTGAAGGGGATCTCGCTGTTCCTGGCCCCCAAAGTGATGGTCGGCGAAGACGGGGCCCTTGGCGCGGCCAATGCGCTGCGCGCCGGCGGGCTGGAGCACAAGCTGGGCATCCACGGCTCGCCCACCTGCGTGATGCTGTTCGAGGGGGCCAAGGCCGAACTGGTCGGCCAGCTGGGCTCGGGCCTGGCCCACATGTTCACGATGATGAACGCCGCCCGCCTGCAGGTGGGAACCCAAGGCGTCGCCATCGCCGAGCGCGCCTATCAGCAGGCCCTGGCCTTCTCGCTGGAGCGTCGCCAGGGCCGTTCGGCCTGGACCGGCGAAAGCTCGGCCCGACTGTTCGACCATCCCGATGTTCGCCGCACCCTGATGCTGATGAAGGCCCGGATCGAGGCCGCGCGCGGCATCTGCCTGTCCACCGCCGTCGCGGCCGATCTGGCCAGCCATGGCGCGACCGAGGAAGAGCGCGCGACCGCCAAGCTGCGCGAGGAGCTGCTGACCCCGATCGCCAAGGGCTGGTCCACCGACATGGGCGTGGCCGTGGCTTCGGAAGGCCTGCAGATCCACGGCGGCATGGGCTTCATCGAGGAGACCGGCGCGGCCCAGCACTATCGCGACGCCCGTATCCTGCCGATCTACGAGGGCACCAACGGCATCCAGGCCATCGACCTGGTCGGCCGCAAGCTGGGCCTTGGCGAAGGCCAGGCCATCGGCGACCTGATGGACGACATGCGCGACACGCTGACCGCCCTGGACGCCCTCGCCGACCCGACCCTGGGTTCGCTGGCCCGCCGCCTGGAAACCGCGCTGGACGCCGCCAGCGGCGCCACCGCCTGGCTGATCGAACGCCGCGCCCGCGCCATGCCCGACGCCCTCGGCGGCGCCACGGCCTATCTGAAACTGCTGGGCGACGTGGTCGGCGGCTGGATGCTGGCCAAGGGCGCCCTGGCGGCGGTGGCGGCCATCGCGGCGGGCGAAGGCGACGCCGACTGGCTGGGCGCCAAGGTGAGCCTGGCGCGGCTGTATGCGGAAAATGTGCTGGCCCAGGTCCCCGGCCAGGTCGCCGGCGTCATGGCCGGCGCGGCCGACCTGGCGGCGATGACCCCGGAGACGCTGGGGGCCTAGTCACCAATCCTCCCCCTGAAGGGGGAGGCGGCGCGAAGCGCCGGAGAGGGAAGTGACGCTGAAATTCAGCGCCCTTCCCTCTCCGTCGGCTACGCCGACACCTCTCCCATCAGGGAGAGGATCTACAACCCTACAGCTGACCCAGCATGTAGTCGGCCGACGAGACCTTGAATTCGCCGCCCTCTTCCACGTTCAGCGTGGTGACCACGCCGTCCTTGGCGATCAGCGAATAGCGCTGCGAGCGCGAGCCCATGCCGAACTTGGAGCCGTCGAAGTCCAGGCCCACGGCGCGGGTGAAGTCGCCATTGCCGTCGGCCAGCAGCATCACTTCGTCGGTGATGCCCTGATCCTTGCCCCAGGCCTTCATCACGAACAGGTCGTTGACCGAAACGCAGGCGATCACATCCACGCCCTTGGCCTTCAGGTCGGCGGCGTGGTCCTTGAAGCCCGGCAGGTGCTTGGCCGAGCAGGTCGGGGTGAAAGCGCCGGGAACGGCGAACAGGGCGACGGTCTTGCCCTTGAAAAGGTCTTCGGTGGTGACCGGCGCGGGCCCTTCGGCCGTGCTGGTCATGAAAGTCGCCGCGGGAAGCTTGTCGCCAACCTTGATCGTCATGGGCTTGGTCCTGTCCTTTGAGGTGCGAAAATCGAATATAGGTCGGAAGACAACGCGCCAAGTGACAGGTTCGACTTGAAACCGTCGTCTTCCACCCCGATCCTCTGATCATGAACCGCGACACGCATGACGAGGCGGACTTCCTGGCCGGCCGCCTTCTGGTGGCCATGCCGGGGATCGAGGACGAACGCTTCGAACGCGCCGTCCTGTACATGTGCGCCCACGACGCCGAGCAGGCGATGGGCATAGCCGTCAATCGCCCGGTCGAGGGCCTGACGGTGTTCGAACTTCTCGACAAGCTGGGCGTGCGATCCGAGATCAAGACCCAGAACAATCTGGTGCTGCTGGGCGGACCGGTCGAGCTGGAACGCGGCTTCGTGCTGCACACCGACGACTTCATCTCGCCCGACTCGACCCTGCCGCTGTGCGACGGCCTGGCCCTGACCGCCACCCGCGACGTGCTGGACGCCATGGGCAGCCAGATCCGCCACCCCCGCCGGGCGATCCTGGCCTTGGGCTATGCCGGCTGGGGCCCCGGCCAGCTGGAGCAGGAAGTCCGCGACAACATCTGGCTCATCTGCGACGCCGACGAAGAGCTCCTGTTCGACGACGACCACGAACACAAGTGGACGCGGGCTTTGGCCAAGCTGGGGATCTCGGCGGATCACCTGTCGACGCAGGCGGGGCGGGCTTGAAGATCCTCTCCCTGTGGGAGAGGGGTCGGCGCAGCCGACGGTGAGGGGATGCCATGAACAGAAGGGACTTCCCCCTCCGGCCCTTCGGGCCACCTCCCCCGCTGGGGGGAGGATTTAGGCCCTACCCCCGCGCCTTCACCGGCGCGGCGCCATCCACATAGGCCTCGTTGAGATAAACCTCGGCCTCCTGCGGCGACAGGGCCGGCGCGTAGCCGAAGCCCTGGCCGTAGTCGCAGCCCAGGGCCTGCAGGGCGTGGGCCATCTCGGCGTTCTCGACGCCTTCGGCGACGACTTCCAGGTCCAGGTCCTGGCCCAGCTTGACCACCGAGCTGACGATCTTGGCCGAACCGGAGTTGCCGCCCATGGTGCGGACGAAATAGCGGTCGATCTTCAGCGTATCGAACGGCAGGCGCGTCAGATACTGCAGCGACGAGAAGCCGGTGCCGAAATCGTCCAGCGCCAGGCCCGCGCCCGCGTCGCGCAGGGTGCGCAGGATCACGGCGGCCCGTTCGGGGTCGCGCATGATGTCGCTTTCGGTGACCTCCAGCTTGAGGGCGCCCCGCGGCAGGTTGTTGATCCGCAGCACCTCGGCCACGTCATCGACAAGACCCGGACGATCGATCTCGCCGGTCGACAGGTTGACACTGACGGTCAGGGCGCCGACGGCCGGATGGCTGCGGCGCCAGGCGGCCAGCTGCGCGCCGGCGGTGCGCATCATGTGCTCGCCCAGCTCGCTCATCAGGCCCATTTCCTCGATCAGCGGGAGGAATTCGTCGGGCGGCAGCATGCCGCGACGCGGGTGCAGCCAGCGGGCCAGGGCCTCGAAGCCCGACAGCGCGCCGGTCGACAGGCGCACCACGGGCTGGAAATAGGGGGTGATCTCGCCACGGGCGATGGCGCCGCGCAGGTCGGCCTCCAGCGCCAGGCGCGACAGGCCGTCCGTCTCCATCGAGCGGCCATAGGCGGCGGCGCCGCCGCGACCGCCCGAGGACGCGGCCTCGACGGCCAGTTCGGCGCGACGCAGCAGTTCGGTGGCCTCGGGGGCGTCCTCGCCGCCCTCGGCGTTCACGGCCCCGATCGACAGGGTCGGATGGATATCGAAGCCCGCCACGCGCAGCGGCTGTTCCAGCGCCGTGCGCAGGATCTCGGCCGGCTCGAAGCCCTTGGGCTCGCACAGCACCGCGAACTCGTCCTCGCCGATGCGGCCCATGATCGAGCCCTCGGGGAAGGCGGCGGCCAGGCGAGAGCCCAGGGCGGCCAGCACCAGGTCGGCGCGTTCGTGGCCCAGCGCCTCGTTCAGGCGGCGCAGGCGATCGACGTCGGCGACCACCAGTTCATGCACGCCTTCGCGGCGCAGGCGCTCACGCGCGCGGGTGATGAAGCTCTTGCGATCCAGCAGGCCGGTCAGCTCACAGCGTTCCGACGCGGCGAACTTGACCTCGGGGGCGACCACGCCGGCGGCGCGCACGCCCTCCTCCAGCCACACGCCACGCCAGATGCAGGTCTCGCCGCCGCGCATGCGCATGCGGGCGACGACTTCCGAGCCGGGCTCGCGGAATTTCAGGACTTCCTCAGCCTGGGCGCGATCCTGCGGCAGGGCCAGGGCGCGGAAGGCGGCGGACGAGCATTCGGGGGCCAGCGGACCCAGGCCCAGCGTCCGGGCCGAGCCGTTGATCCTCAGACGATCGGCTTCAGGCTCCCAGATCCACAGAGCCACGTCGGCAGCCGCCAGCGCTTCCAGCGTTGCTGTCGTGTCCCAGATCCGACGGTCCGTAGCCCGAAACGACATACTCAATCCCACGCCACCCTGGCGTCTTGCGTCCGGCCCCCGCGCTAAGGTCGCGAGACAAGTCCGAACAAACGATGATCTCGCCACTCGCCGTTAATTTTCAAATAAGCGGGGGCGTAACCTTCCTCCAAAAAGCCGCATTTCAGCAAAAGAGCGGCCGAAGGGCCGTTTTCTGGCATACAGGCTGCCTCCAGGCGATGGAGCCCAAGACCGTCGAAGGCGAAGCGGATGACTGTGGAAACGGCGTCGGTCATGTGCCCCTGGCGCGCGTGCGACTGGCCGACCCAGTAGCCGATGGTCGCGGTCTGGGCGACGCCGCGACGCACATGGAACAGCCGCACCGCGCCGATCAGGGCGTCGTCGGCCTCGCGAAACACGAAGAACGGCCAGGCGTCGCCGGTCTCCAGTTCGCGGGTGTAGGCGCCCAGGCGGGCGCGGAACGCGCGGGGGCCCAGGTCATCCTCGGGCCAGGTCGGTTCCCAGGGCTCGAGGAAGCTTCGGGAGGCGCGGCGCACCTCGGCCCAGGCCCGGTGGTCTCCGCCGCGCGGCGGGCGCAGATAGACGCCGTTTCCCTGGAGCTTCAGGCCCGGCCTAGCGCGAAACATCTGCAGAAAAGTCGGCAAGCGAATCCTCGGAGCGCGGTGGAAGGCCGCGACGTTTGACTGTCAGGCGGCCGCGAACAAGGCCTTCTCGAACGCGGGCCCTGCCTTGAGGGCCGATTTGGCGCCCAGGATCGCCGTCGCGCAACGCCCGCCGCCCAGCAGGCGCTCGCCCAGGCGCACGACATCGGCGGGCGTGACCGCCTCGACCTCGGCGGCCAGTTCAGCCGGCGGATACAGGCGATCAAACAGCAGGACCTGCCCAGCCGCCTGCTCGGCGCGCGACAGCGCCGCCTCGCGGGCCATGAACATGTGGGCCTTCAGCTGGGCCTTGGCGCGGGCCAGCTCGGCTGGTTCGATGTGGCGGGCCAGGGCGACCAGCTGTTCGGCGCAGACCTTGGCCGTCTCGACCGCATTCCCCGCCGCGCAGCCGGCATAGATGCCCAGCGCGCCGTAATCGGCATAGGTGTCGGAATAGGCGTCGATATTGTAGGCGAGTCCGCGCTTCTCCCGGGCTTCCTGGAACAGGCGCGACGACATGCCCCCGCCCAGGCACTCGGCGAAGATGCGCAGGGCGAAATAATCCTGCTCGCGCGCGCCGCAGGCCGGCAGCATGAACACCAGATGCGACTGTTCCAGCTTGCGCACCTCGCCCTCGTGCCCGCCGACGAACGGCGCGGCGGTGGGCTCGGGCGCGCCGGCCCGGACCGGAACAGCCCCGAAGGCCCGCTCGGCGGCGGCCAGCAGTTCGGCCTCGCTGACCGCGCCAGTGGCGCTGATCACCAGCCGGTCGGGCGAATAGAGCGCCCCGCGCCAGTCCGACAGGGCGGCGTTGGTGGCGGCGTTGACCGACTCGACCGAGCCCAGGATCGGCCTGGCTACCGGGTGCTGGCCCCAGGCGGCCTTCTGAATCAGGTCGAAGACATAGTCGTCGGGCGCATCGGCGGCCTCGGCGATCTCCTGCAGCACCACCTGCTTTTCGCGGGCCAGGTCGGCCTCGTCGAGGGTGGGGCGCAGCAGCAGGTCGGCGATGACCTCCATGCCCAGATCTAGCCCGCCCTTCAGGGCGCGGATCTGGAAGCTGGTGCGCTCATAGCCGGTGGCGGCGTTGATCTGGCCGCCCTGGCTCTCGATCACCTCGACGATGTCGCGCGAGCTGCGCGTTCCAGCGCCCTTGAACACCATGTGTTCCAGCAGGTGCGACCAGCCCGAGCGGGGAAGATCCTCATGCGCCGCGCCGCGACCGGCGACCACGCTCAGGGCCAGGGTTTCCAGGCCCGGCATCGGGTCGCAGACAACCCGGACGCCGTTCTTCAGGGTGTGGAGGCTGGCGCTCACGAACGGTCCAGGAAGGAGCGCACGAAGGCCTTCACCGTCTCGCCGCTGGCGGGCAGGATCTCGAAGCGTTCGGGCTTTTTCGACAGGTCCGGCGTGGCGCGCGGCGTGGCCGGGGTCAGGCCGCAGGCGGCGGCGACCGCTTCGGGGAACTTGGCCGGGTGGGCGGTGGAGAGCACCACGACCGGGACGGTCGGGTCGTCCAGATGGACGCGGGCCGCCGCTGCCAGGCCGACGGCGGTGTGCGGATCGACGACCTCGCCGGTCTCGTTGAGGGTCGAGAGCATGGTCTTGGCGGTGTCGGCCTCATTGACCGCCATGCCCCGGAACAGCTCGCGCATCAGGGTGAAGGCGCTGGGCGGGATGTCGATCACGCCGCTGTCGTTGAAGCCCCGGAACGCCCGGCCGGTCTCGACGCCGTCACGGCGCACGGCCTCGAAATACAGGCGCTCGAAATTGGAGGCGACCTGGATGTCCATGGCCGGGCTCTGGGTGGCGGTCACCGCGCCCTTGGCGTAGCGGCTGTCCTCGAAGGTGCGGGCCAGGATGTCGTTGGAATTGGTGGCGCAGACGATGCGGGCGATCGGCAGGCCCATCTTGGTCGCCACGAAAGCGGCATAGGCGTCGCCGAAGTTACCCGTCGGCACCACGAAGGCCACCGAGCGCTCGGGCGCGCCCAGGGCCACGGCGGCGGTGAAGTAATAGACGCTCTGGGCCGCGATCCGCGCCCAGTTGATCGAGTTGACACCCGACAGGTCGACGGCGTGACGGAACTGGTCGTCCTGGAAGGCCGCCTTGACGATGGCCTGGCAGTCGTCGAACGAGCCCAGGATCGACAGGCAGGCGACATTGGCGTCGGTCGCCGTGGTCATGAACCGGCGCTGGACCTCGCTGATCCGGCCCTCGGGGAAGAGGGCCACGATGCGGGCGTTCTTGCGGCCGCGGAAGGCCTCGACCGCCGCGCCGCCGGTGTCGCCGGAGGTGGCGCAGATGATGGTCATCTTCCGCGACTGGCGCTCCAGCACATAGTCGTACAGGCGCCCCAGCAGCTGCATGGCGACGTCCTTGAACGCCAGGGTCGGGCCGTGGAACAGCTCCAGCAGGAAGCGGTTGGGACCCAGTTGCTTCAGCGGGGTGACGGCGGTGTGGGCGAAGGTGGCGTAGGCCTCCTCGCACATCTGCAGCAGATCGGCGGGCGGGATATCGTCGCCGACGAACTTGCCGACCACGGCGGCCGCCACCTGGGCGTAGGGCTGGCCGGCGAAGGCGGCGATCTCGGCCTTGGTGAAGGTCGGCCACTCGGCGGGCACATACAGGCCGCCGTCGGGGGCCAGGCCGGCCAGGACGGCGTCGAGGAATCCGATCGGGGCGGCCTCGCCGCGGGTCGAAACGTAGCGCATCAGGGTCTCAGTCTCCGCCAGAGCATGGCGGCATAGATAAAGAGCAGGGTCACGGCAAGACCGAACCACGTCAGGGCGTATTCGAGGTGCCGATTGGAAATTTCTGCCGGAAGCGGCGCGGGCGTGATGCCATCCGGCGCGGGCGTCTCGCTTTCGGCCATCAGCGCCAGAGGAGCCGGGCTGCGGCCCGCGATGCCCGCCACGGCCCTAGCGCGGTCGCCGCCCAGCTGCTTGAGCGGGATCAGGACGCCCGTCACCCGGCCCGGCTCGGCGAAGGCGCGGGCGGTCGTCTCGACCTTGCCCGTCAGGTCCGGCACGACGCCGCGATCGACCAGGATCAGGTTGTAGGGGCCGTCCTTGAGCCCGCACAGGGCCTGGGCCCGCCAGACGACGTCGCCGTCACGAATGCCATAGGCCAGGGACAGCGGCGGCAGGCCCACCGGCTGGCAGTCGACGCTGACCCGCCTCCAGGCCGCGCTCTCGACGGTCGCCGAGGCGGTCACCACGGCAGCCAGAGGAACGGGCGGCGCGGTCTTCAGCGTCTCGATCCGCGCCAGCAGGTCCTGCTTCCAGGCCAGGCGCTTCACCTGCCAGCCGCCCAGGACGCACAGGATGGCGAAGGCGATGGCGACGGCGATGGTCAGGCCGAAGGGGAAGCCGGCCTTCCTGGCCGGAGCGATCTCAGACATCGTGGCGACCGGCCTCAGAGGCCTTGTTGGCGACCTGGGCGGCGACCATCAGGCCCTTGGCCGGACGCATCAGGCCAAGACTCAGGCCCAGGGTCACCGGCAGCCAGACCAGCAGCAGCAGCCAGATCGGCCAGCCCCAGGCGAACATCGAGAACAGCGCGCCGAAGGCCCCGATGAAGCCGGCGATCAGGATGATGAAGGTCGAGGCCCCGTCGCCGGTCTCGTGGCGGCCCAACTCGAAGCCGCAGGCCTCGCAGGTGGGGGCGATCTTCAGGAAGCCCTCGAACAGGACGCCCTCGCCGCACTTGGGGCAGTGGCCGCTGGCGCCGGCCATGTAGGGGTTCACGTGAGCCATGGGGCCGTCCTTACACCCTCCCGCGTGAGGGGAGGCCAAAATGAAAAAGGCCCGGAACGCTTTCGGCGTTCCGGGCCCCCTCGGAAGATCTGATCTAGTGGGCCGAAGCGCCGAAGATCACGTAGATGAAGGCGAACAGGAACAGCCAGACCACGTCGACGAAGTGCCAGTACCAGGCGGCCGCTTCGAAGCCGAAGTGCTGCTTGGGCGTGAAGGCGCCGTTCATCAGGCGGATCAGGCAGACGATCAGGAACAGCGTGCCCACGAACACGTGGAACCCGTGGAAGCCGGTGGCCAGGAAGAAGGTCGAGCCATACAGGCCCGAGTTCACGGCCGCTTCCGAGTAGAACAGGTTCTCGTGGTTGATGTGGCTGTATTCATAGACCTGGATGCAGGTGAACAGCGCGCCCAGCAGGATGGTCAGGATCAGGCCCCACTTGGCGCCCTTGCGGTCGCCGACCTGCAGCGCGTGGTGAGCCCAGGTGACCGTGGTGCCCGACAGCAGCAGGGTCAGGGTGTTGACCAGCGGCAGATGCCAGGGCGAGACGGTCTCGACGCCGGTGGGCGGCCAGGTGGCCCAGGCGGTGCGGACTTCCTCGATCGCCGACAGGGTGCGGTGATGATGGAACAGCGCCATCTCGAAGAAGATCCAGAACCAGGCGACGAAGAACATCACTTCCGAAGCGATGAACAGGATCATGCCGTAGCGCAGGCCGATCGAGACGACCGGGGTGTGGTCGCCAGCCTTGGCTTCCTTGGCGACGTCCGACCACCAGCCGAACATCGTGTAGAGGATGCCCGCGAAACCGGCGGCGAAGATCGCCCAGTTGCCCTTTTCGATGCCGAGCACGCCGCCCTTGAGCCAGCCAATCAGGCCAAGGGCCATGATGGTGGCGGCGGCCGAACCCACGAAGGGCCACGGGCTGGGCGGCAGAATGTGATAGTCGTGTTTGACGGCGCCGTGGGCCATGGTGGTGCTAACCCTTATTCCCTCTAGGCATGCCGGCTGAGTCCCCCCGCCAACATGCTCCTTGTTGAACGCTATAGCGCCCTCTGCGGCTTGCCGCCAAGGGGTTGAACGATACGAGGCGTGGTCGAGACCGCCTGTTTTTCGCCTTCCACGCCCTCAACGGCGGGGAAGAAGGTGTAAGACAGGGTGATCTCGTCCTTACCCTTTGTCTCGGCGTCGTCCACATATTGAGGATCGACGAAGTAGACGACCGGGAATTCCACCGTCTGACCCGGCTGGATCGTCTGGTTGGAGAAGCAGAAACACTCCAGCTTCTGGAAGTACGGACCGGCCTGTTCGGGCACCACATTGTAGAGCGCCCGGCCGGTCATCGCCTTGTCGCCCTTGTTGGTGACCTTGAAGAAGGCCAGTCCCGTCGCGCCGATGCGCACCTGCTGGCTGGTCTGCTCGGCCGAGAACGCCCACGGCAGGGTGCGGACATTGGCGTCGAAGCGAATCGTCACCTTGCGGTCCAGCACCTTGGTCGGCTTCAGCTCGGCCTTGCGCACCGTGCCGTCGAAGCCGGTCATCTGGCAGAACAGGCGGTACAGGGGCACCGAGGCATAGGCCGCGCCGACCATGCCGAAGAAGGCGGCCGCGCAGATCAGCGCGACGCGCGCGTTGCGCTTGGACGCCAGCGCTTTGACGGGATCAGAAGGCGCGATGCGCGACATTGCCACCAATCCTCACAACCGTGACGACGAAGATCAGGATGACGAAGGCCACCAGGCCCAGACCCAGGGCGATGTTTCGCCCCTTGCGGGCGCGGGCGGCCGCGTCGTTCTCGATGAGTTTGTTCACGACAGCAGCTCCAACGCTTTGACGCCACTGACCGCTTCGCCCAGCAGGGCCGCGAACAGGGCGAACAGATAGAGGATCGAGAAGGCGAACAGGTTGCGCGCCGCCTTGGCCCCGGCGGCCTTCTGGTCTTCGTCGACCTCGTAGAGATCGCGATCGGCCACGCGCGGGTCGGCGGCGTCGCCGGCCTTGCTGAGGAAGACACGGACGGCCAGGGTCAGGAACACCGCCCCGCCGAGGCCCGCGACGGCCAGATAGATCGGGCCGCCCAGACCGGTCAGCACCGGCGACAGGCACACGGGGATCAGCACCAGGCTGTAGATCAGGATCTGCAGGCGAGTGGCCTTGGCGCCCTTGACCACCGGCAGCATCGGCACGCCGGCCTTGGCGTAGTCGGTGCTGATATACAGCGACAGGGCCCAGAAGTGCGGCGGGGTCCACAGGAAGATGATGGCCACCATCAGCCAGGCGTTCAGCGGGGCCGAGCCCGTGGCGGCCGCCCAGCCGATGGCCGGCGGCAGCGCCCCGGCCAGACCGCCGATGACGATGTTCTGGCTGGTCCAGCGCTTGAGCCACATGGTGTAGACCACGGCGTAGAAGACGATGGTGAAGGCCAGCAGGCCGGCGGCCAGCCAGTTGACGGCGACGCCCAGCATCATCACCGACAGCAGGCTCAACACCACGCCCAGGGCGGCGGCGTCATCGCCGCGCACCTTGCCCGAGGGCACCGGCCGGCCCCGCGTGCGGCGCATCAGGCCGTCGATGTCGGCGTCGAACCACATGTTCAGCGCGCCCGAGGCGCCGGCCCCGATGGCGATGCACAGCACCGCCACGAAGGCCAGGAACGGGTTGATCGGCGCCCGGGCGGCCATCAGGCCGGTCAGGCCCGTGAACACCACCAGCGACATCACCCGGGGCTTGAGCAGCTGGAAGAAATCCTGCCAGCGCGCGACGCCGCCGTGTTCGGGAGCGGTCGCTTCGGCCTGGGCGGTTTCCGGGGTCATGGCGGCGATCTTGGACATCGATACTTCAGTGCGAAGAAACTGGGGTTAAGGCGGTCTGGAAGGGCGAAGGGCGCGGCCCGGACCCCTTGAGGTGATCCAGACCGCGCCCCCGCGTCTCAAGTCTCGTTCGGTTCGGCGATCAGTGGTGACCGTCTTCCGCGATGACAGGCGGCTCGCTGAACTGGTGGAACGGCGGCGGCGAGGACAGGGTCCATTCCAGGGTGGTGGCGCCTTCGCCCCACGGATTGGCCACGGCCGGACGACGGCGGATGGCCGCTTCCAGCAGCAGGACCAGGAACACGACCACGCCGACGGCGGTGATCATGTAGCCCACCGAAGAGACGTAGTTCCACTTCGCGAAGGCTTCCGGATAGTCGACATAGCGACGCGGCATGCCTTGCAGGCCCAGGAAGTGCTGCGGGAAGAACACCAGGTTGACGCCGACAAACATGATCCAGAACTGCACGCAGCCCAGGAACTCGTTGTACTTCACGCCCCACATCTTCTCGAACCAGTAGAAGAAGCCGGCGAAGATGGCGAACACGGCGCCCAGCGACAGCACGTAGTGGAAGTGGGCGACGACGTAATAGGTGTCGTGCAGGCTGTAGTCGATGCCGGCGTTGGACAGGACGACGCCGGTGACGCCGCCGACCGTGAACAGGAAGATGAAGCCGATCGCCCACAGCATGGGCGTCTTGAAGCTGATCGAACCGCCCCACATCGTGGCGATCCACGAGAAGATCTTCACGCCGGTCGGAACGGCGATGATCATCGTCGCGGCCACGAAATAGGCGCGCAGGTTGATGCTCATGCCGACGGTGTACATGTGGTGCGCCCACACGACGAAGCCGACGAAGCCGATGGCGACCATGGCGTAGGCCATCGCCAGGTAGCCGAAGATCGGCTTCTTGGAGAAGGTCGAGACGATGTGGCTGATGATGCCGAAGCCTGGCAGGATCAGGATGTACACTTCCGGGTGACCGAAGAACCAGAACAGGTGCTGGAACATGACGGGGTCGCCGCCGGCGGCCGGGTCGAAGAAGTGGGTGCCGAAGTTACGGTCGGTCAGCAGCATGGTGATGGCGCCGGCCAGGACCGGCAGCGACAGCAGCAGCAGGAAGGCGGTGATCAGCACCGACCATGCGAACAGCGGCATGCGGTGCAGGGTCATGCCCGGCGCGCGCATGTTGAAGATCGTGGTGATGAAGTTGATCGCGCCCAGGATCGACGAAGCGCCAGCCAGGTGGAGCGACAGGATCGCCAGGTCCATGGCCGGACCCTTGTGGCCGATGGTCGAGAGCGGCGGATAGATCGTCCAGCCCCCGCCGAAGCCTTGGCCCGGGCCGCCGTCGACGAACATCGAGGTGCAGAGCAGGACCCAGGCGGCGACCAGCAGCCAGAACGAGATGTTGTTCATCCGCGGGAAGGCCATGTCCGGCGCGCCGATCATGATCGGAACGAACCAGTTGCCGAAGCCGCCGATCATGGCGGGCATGACCATGAAGAAGATCATGATCAGGGCGTGGGCGGTGACGACGGCGTTGTAGCCGTGCTTGCCCTTGAACAGGCCCAGTTGCCCCAGCAGACCGGTGTCCTTGAACACCTGGATGCCCGGCTCCATCAGCTCCCAGCGGATCAGGCCCGAAAGGGCGCCGCCCACCAGGCCCGCCATGATGGCGAACAGGATGTAGAGGGTGCCGATGTCCTTGTGGTTCGTCGAGAAGAACCAGCGGGCGAAGAAGGGCGGCTTGTCGTCGGCGCCGTGGGCGTCGTCGTGATGATCAATGTCTGCGGCGTGAGCCATCGGACTAATCCTGCAATCGTATCTTAAACCGCCGGCGCGGCGGGAGCCGCGGCCGGGACGGAAGCGGGAACGGCGGCCGGAGCCGAGACGGGAGTCGCGACCGGGGCCGCTGCGGCCGGCGGCGCGGTCTGGGCCTTAACCCAGGCGTCGAACTCGGCTTGCGAAACGACCTTGATCTCGATCGGCATGTTGGAGTGATCGACGCCGCAAAGCTCCGAGCACTGGCCGTAGTAGGTGCCGGTCTTCTCGGCCTTGAACCAGGTTTCGTTCAGGCGGCCGGGGATGGCGTCGGTCTTCAGGCCGAAGGCCGGAAGGGCGAAGGCGTGGATCACGTCGGCGCCGGTGACCTGCACGCGGACGACCTGATTGACCGGAACCACCATCGCCTTGTCGGCGGCCAGCAGGTACGGGACCTTCTTGGCGTCGGCGGCTTCCTTGCTCAGCGGCAGCGAGGTGATTTCGCTGATCTTCTGATCGGGATATTCGTAGCCCCAGTACCACTGGTAGCCGGTGGCCTTCACCGTCATGTACGGCTTGGGCATGTCGTTGTAGGCGAACAGCAGCCGGAACGAGAAGATCGCGATCACCATCAGGATGATCACCGGAACGACCGTCCAGATGATCTCGATGGTGGTGTTGTGGCTGAACTTGGCGGGGATCGGGTTCGACTTCGCGTTATAGCGAATGATGATCCAGCCCAGCAGGGCGGCCACGAACAAGACGATGACCGTGATGATCGGCATCAGGATCACGTTGTGGAACCAGATCGCGTCGGTCTTGAGCACCGAGGCGGCCGGCTGGAGGTCGATCGCCCCCGGCGTCGGCTGGCCCAGCAGATCCTGAGCGAGAGCCTGCCCTGCGAACATCACCGTGGCGGCGAGGGCGCTAGCGCCCGTCAGCATCCGCCGAATCCCCTGATTTTGCGCCTTCATATCCCTCACGGCCCGTTTCGGCGGCTTTTTTGACGTCTATCAAACGCCAGATCACGCCGACATGCATAATACAGTCAACGACGCGACACCCAACCATCGACCCAATACGAGTCGACGCCAAGCCCGCCCCTTTGGCTGGTCTGCTGGCTGCATACGCGCATCATCTTCCGTTGCCAAGCACCAGACACCACGCGGAAAGCGCGGCGTGGAAGCCTTTCGCCAGCTCAGTTGCGAGTAGCTTTCAAAAAGCCGGAATCCGGCCTCCGGATCATTACGTATCATTCATGGACAGGTACCTTGCACCACTCAGTACCTGTCGGTAGAAGAGTGCATCAACCGAGGCGAGGACCCAGTGCCGGAAGCCATTGAAATTCAATTGAAGAAGGGCGTGCTGGCGCTGTGCGTGCTGGCCCTGCTCTCACGCGCCGACAGCTATGCCTATGAAATCGCAAGCAAGCTCGCGAAGGACATCGATATGGGGGAGGGAACGATCTATCCGCTGATGCGCCGCATGCAGTCGGACGGTCTGGTGGAGACCTATCTGGTCGAATCCCAGAGCGGACCGCCGCGCAAGTACTACCGCCTGACGTCGGCTGGCCGCGCCAGCTTCACGCAGCAGAAGGCCGAATGGGCCGCCTTCACCACCGCCGTCGAAGACATCCTGGGAGCCGCCGCATGACCCGTAATGAGTTCATGACGCGGTTGCGTCGCGGCCTTTCAGGTCTGGCGCCCACCACGATCGCCGACATCGTCGCCGATCACGAGGCCCACTTCGCCGACGCCATCGCCGCGGGCCGCACCGAGGCCGAGGCCGCCGCCGCCCTGGGCGACCCCGACCGCCTGGCCCGTGAGCTGCGCGCAGACGCCGGCCTCAAGCGCTGGGAGGAGACCAAGAGCCCCTCCAACGCCGGCGCCGCCATCGTGGCCCTGATCGGCCTGGGGGCCATCGACATCATGTTCCTGCTGCCCCTGCTGATGGGCGTTCTGGGAACCCTGTTCGGAATCCTGGTCGCCGTGGTGGCCCTGTTCGTCTCCGGCGGCTTCGTCTTCGCCATGGGCCCGTTGACCGGTCCTCCGGGCGGCGCGCTGACGGCGTTCCTGGCCGGCGTGGGCCTGATGGCGGGGGCCACCTTCCTGGGCGCCCTGCTGACCCTGGCCACGATCGGGATCTTCAACGCGGTCGTCTGGTACGGCCGGCTTCACTTCCGGCTGCTCAAGCCGGCCATCGATCAGCAAGCCTGAGGGGGCCATCATGATCCGCAATCTGCTTGTCATCGCCGGCGCCAGCTTCGTGCTGATGCTCGGCTGCGCCGCCGGCGTGGTCGCCCTGGCCGGTCCCGTCATCATGAAGGAGGGCTGGACCGTCCCCTTCGACGACGACGACGTGACCATCCGCCGCACCCATGTCGACATCAGCGGCGCCAAGCCCGTGCCCCAGGTCTCGCGCAAGCTGGCCTGGACGGGCGAGACGCTGGCGATCGACCTGCCGGTCGACGTCACCTACGTGCAGGGTCCCATCGCCGGGATCGAGGTCAACGGGCCCAAGGCCTATGTCGACCGGTTGCGCGTCGAGAACGGTCGCCTGAGCCTGGCCGGTGAGGTCGAAGACGATCACAACCTGCACGGCGAGGCCCTGACCATCGACCGCTACGGCCTGCGCATCCAGAGCAACGCCGAGCGCATGAAGATCGTGGTCACCGCGCCCAAGGTCAGCCAGTTCCAGCTGAACGGTTCGGGCGACCTCGAGATCCAGAACTACGACCAGCCGACCCTGACCCTGGCGATCAACGGCAGCGGCGACATCAACGCCGCGGGCCGGACCACCGGCCTGTTCCTGACCGGCTCGGGCTCGGGCGACGCCGAACTGGACGACCTGCGGGCCATGGACGCCGACATCGCGCTGGCCGGCAGCGGCAACGCCGAGGTCGACGCCAGCAACAAGGTCAAGATCGCCATCTCGGGCAGCGGCGACGTCAGTCTGCGGTCCCAGCCGACGAGCGAAACCAGCAACATCAGCGGCTCCGGCTCGGTGCGCCACAACGACTGAGACAAAGGGGCGGGGTGACGGAACGGCTTCGAGCGCTTACCTGTAGGCGCATGAACGCTCCGATCCCCGCCTCTCTTTTGGCCGCCCCCTCCCTTCTGGACGCCGCCGGCGTCGATCCCGACCGCGCCCGCAAGATCCTGGGCGAGGCCCTGGCCGGCGCCGATGACGGCGAGCTCTTCATCGAGCGCTCCGAGAGCGAGTCCTTCGTCTTCGACGACGGCCGCCTCAAGAGCGCCTCTTATGATTCGGGCGAGGGTTTCGGCCTTCGCGTCGTGGCCGGCGAGACCGCCGGTTACGCCCACGCCGCCGAGGTTTCGGAGGCCGCCATCGGCCGCGCCGCCGCCTCGGCCAGCCTGGCCAAGCGCGGCTATGCCGGCGTCAGCGCCGAGGGCCCCCGTTCGACCAATGAGCGGCTGTACGGCGAGGACGATCCGCTCGCCTCGCCCGCCTTCTCCGACAAGGTGTCCCTGCTGCAGGAGATCGACGCCTTCGCCCGGGACCGCGATCCGCGCGTCGTTCAGGTGATGGCCTCGATGGCCGGCGAGCGTCGGGTGATCGAGATCCAGCGCGCCGACGGCAAGCTGGTGCGCGACGTCCGTCCGCTGGTCCGCGTCAATGTGCAGGTCACGGTCGAGAAGGACGGCAAGCGCGAAAGCGGCTCGTCAGGGGCCGGCGGCCGCGCCGGCTTCGCCGCCTGGATCAGCCCCGACAAGTGGCGGGACCAGGTCGACGAGGCCCTTCGTCAGGCGCTGGTCAACCTCGACGCCGTCCCCTGCCCCGCCG
This sequence comes from Caulobacter sp., assembly GCF_965279145.1. Taxonomy (NCBI): domain Bacteria; kingdom Pseudomonadati; phylum Pseudomonadota; class Alphaproteobacteria; order Caulobacterales; family Caulobacteraceae; genus Caulobacter; species Caulobacter sp. Next base: position 2,132,949 of record NZ_OZ257139.1, on the reverse strand, counting down.
GCGAGATGGACGTGGTGCTGGGCTCGGGCTGGAACGGCGTGCTGCTGCACGAGGCCGTCGGCCACGGCCTGGAAGGCGACTTCAACCGCAAGGGCATCAGCGCCTTCTCCGGCCGCATCGGCGAGCGGGTGGCGGCCAAGGGCGTCACGGTGTTTGACGACGGCTCGCTGCCGGGCCGCCGGGGCTCGCTGACCATCGACGACGAAGGCACCCCCACCGAGCGCACCATCCTGATCGAGGACGGCATCCTGGTGGGCTACATGCATGACCGCATGAGCGCCCGCCTGATGGGCATGCGCGCCACCGGCAACGGCCGCCGCCAGTCCTACGCCCACATGCCCCTGCCGCGCATGACCAATACTGGCATGCTGGCCGGCAAGGACGATCCGGCCGAGATGATCGCCTCGATGAAGCGCGGCCTCTACTGCGCCAATTTCGGCGGCGGCCAGGTGGACATCACCAACGGCAAGTTCGTCTTCCAGTGCACCGAGGCCTATCTGGTCGAAGACGGCAAGATCACCGCCCCGGTCAAGGGCGCCACCCTGATCGGCGACGGCCCCAGCGCCCTGACCAAGGTGACGATGATCGGCCACGACTTCGACTTCGACCCCGGCATCGGCGTCTGCGGCAAGTCCGGCCAAGGCGTCCCGGTGGGCGTGGGCCAGCCCAGCCTGAAGATCACCGGCCTGACGGTGGGCGGCACGGCGGTCTGATCCTCCGTCCGACCCCGCAGATACAAAAAAGGCCCCGGATCGCTCCGGGGCCTTTCGTTTTTGGGCGATGACCTAGTGGATGGTCGTGGCCGTATCGACCGGAACGGCGTCGGTGTCGTCCGAGCCGTGCGACCACTTCTTCAGCCAGGGCGACAGCACCAGGAACAGCACCCCGATCCCGATCGAGACCAGGCCGATGACGTTGAAGACCTTCAACGACGCCGCCAGGGCCGCGCCGGGGTCAAGAACCTGGCCGCCGACGGTTTCCGTGGCGGTCAGGCCGGCGATCTTGCCGCCGACCAGCTGGGCGATGGCCACGGCCATGAACCAGACGGCCATCATGAACGACACCACCGCCGTCGGCGACAGCTTGGTCATCTGCGACAGACCCACCGGCGACAGGCACATCTCGCCGGTGGTGTGCAGCATGTACATCATCACCAGGAAGATCAGCGGCATGCGGAAGGCGCCGTCGGCGAAGTGCGCGCCCCATTGCAGGATCAGGAAGCCCGCCCCGACCTGGGCCAGGCCCAGACCGAACTTGACGACCGGGTTCAGGTCCTGGCCGCGACGGCCCAGGAAGGTCCACAGCGCCGCGAAGATAGGGGCGAAGATCAGGATCCAGCCGGCGTTCAGGGCCTGGGTCTGCGGGGCGTTGAAGCTGGTGTTGACCCAGAAGGTCGAGCCCGCGTCGATCCCGGCCCGGGCCAGTTGCTCGGGCGTGCCCAGGGTGACGGCCGCGCCGAACAGGCGGATCGGCTCGCGAACCAGGTCCAACTGCACGTTGGTGGCGGCGAACAGGCTGAGCGACGAGCCGGCCTGCTCGAACAGGGTCCAGAACACCACCGCGCCGAAGATCAGGAACACCGCCAGGGCCAGGCGCTCACGCTCGGCCCTGTCGCACTTGGTGAACATGAACCAGCCGATATAGCCCAGCGACGCCAGGATGCCGGCGATCAGGGCCGCGCCGACCACGGGGTTGCTCTGCACCAGGAAGAACACGCCGATGATGCCGGCCAGCGAAAAGCCGTAGATCGCCGTCTCGCGGTTGATCGGGCCCAGAACCTTGGCCTTCAGGGCCTTGGGCTCGGGCGGCTCGGCTTTGCCTTCCAGCAGGGGCTTGCCCAGCACGAAGACCACGAAGCCCGCCGCCATGCCGACGCCGGCCAGGCCGAAGCCCGCCCACCAGCCGACCGTGACACCCAGCAGGCCGCACAGGATCGAGGCCCAGAACGAGCCCAGATTGATGCCGTAATAGTAGAGGTTGAAACCGGCGTCGCGACGCGGATCGCCCTGCGGATACAGCTGCCCGACGATGGTCGAGATGTTGGGCTTGAGGAAGCCGACGCCGACGATGATCAGCGAAAGGGCCAGCCAGAAGATGTTCAGATACAGCGGGTCGCGACCCTTCACGTCCAGCTTGTAGGCGGTCTTGGCCAGCACGGCGGGCAGCGGCGCGTCGGCGGGCAGGCCCTTGACCTCGAAGTCGCCGGTCTTGGTGGCGGCGACCTCGTAGGGCTTGCCGGCGACCACCAGCTTGGCCACACGGTCCTGGCCGCGTCCCTCGGAGACGAACTCATAGGTCGCGCCCTGGTAGGTCAGGGTCTGGACGGCGGGCTTGCCCTCGATGGCCATGGTCAGGTGGCCGGCGACCAGCAGCACGGCGCCGAACGCCACGGCCTTGCGGGTGCCCAGATACTTGTCGGCCAGGAAGCCGCCGATCAGCGGCAGCAGATAGACCAGCGAGGTGTAGGAGCCGTAGTGGTTGGACGCGACCTTGGGATCGAACAGGAAGTGCTGCGTCAGATAGAAGATCAGGATGGCTCTCATGCCGTAGTAGGAGAAACGCTCCCACATCTCGGCGAAGAACAGGATGATCAGTCCCTTGGGATGGGTTCGGAGAAGCTGGATAAGCACGGGAACCCCGGTCACGAGCGTGACCAGAATCCCCAGGGCGATGACGATATTCATTCACTAACCTTGACGTGATGAGGGGTCGGGACGGCCGCGACGGTCGTTTCGCCCTCTCCTCCCCCAGTTCACGGGGAGAAGATCACGCGACAATGCGTTTAACAAGCAATGGCTTGCCAGGATGGACCCATGTCTGTCCGGCGCGCGTTTCAGTGGCTACACATTTCGACTCGCGGGAGAAAGCCGATGAAGACGCCGGACGAAAGCCACCCGATCACCCTGGAGCGCGAACAGGCCCGGGTGCGGGTTCTGTTCGAGGGTCACGAGATCGCCGACAGCGTCGATGTCATCCTCCTGCGCGAGGCCGGCTATCCGCCGGTGCGCTATTTTCCGCGCGATGACGTGCGGATGATGTTCCTGCGCCGCACCCACAAGGTGACCCATTGCCCCTACAAGGGTGACGCCGCCTATTTCACCATCTATCGCGACGCCAAGGTCATCGACGACGCGGTCTGGTCCTACGAGGACCCCTATCCCGCCGTGGGCGAGATCGGCGGTCGGGTGGCCTTCTATCCCCAGCATGTCGAGTTCCAGGTCGGGGCCCTGACCGCGGCGCAGACCGAATCAGTCGATGTCGGTGAGGTTGTTCGTCACACCGATAGCGGTTCGGGCGCGAGCCAGGCGGAGCGCTGGCCTTCCACCGTCGACGGCCCCGCCGAACAGGGGTGAGACCCTTCGCCACATTTGAGGCAAAAATGCACAAAAACGAAGCAAATCTGGTCCAACTTACCCTTCGGCACCCCATTCGGCGTTTATAAGTGGAATAAAATTCCACAGGCACTCTAGCGTGGGACGCTTTGACGCGTTACACCTGCCTCTCAAGATTGGTAAAGGTTGGTTAAGCGTCTCGGGCGTTGCATGGCCTTCGACGCAATTGCGTACAGCCTCCGTCAGAGAGGCATGGAGGAGACACATGGCCTACGTCAGCTTCGACCACGCGCCGTCCGTCGGCGCTACGCCCCGCCTCAATATCCCGCGCCTGGCGTGGGGCCGTATCGCCGCGATCAGTTTCAGCCTCGCCTTCTGGGTGGGTCTGGCCCTGGTGATCCAGGCGATTCTCTAGACTTCAGGCCGGTCGCCGGGCCCGGAGGGCTTGGGCGATCGTGCCGTCGTCCAGCCAGTCCAGGTCGCCGCCGACCGGAACGCCGCGCGCCAGCATCGTTACCGACACGCCCGCGTTCGAGTTGGCCAGCCGGTCGGCCAGATAATGCGCCGTGGTCTGCCCATCGACCGTCGCCGGCAGGGCCAGGATGACCTCGGCCACCTCTCCCCCCTGAACCCGACTCAGCAGTTCGCCGATTCGCAGCGCTTCGGGACCGATCCCGTCCAGCGCCGACAGCAGGCCGCCCAGCACGTGATAGCGGCCCTTGAACTGGCCGCCGCGCTCCATGGCCCACAGCGAGCCGACCTCCTCCACCACGCAGATCAGCCGGCCGTCGCGCGTCTCGTCGGCGCAGACGGCGCAGGGCTCCGTGGTGTCCAGCGACCCGCAGATAGAGCAGGTGCGCACCTTGGCCTGGGCGTCGACCATGGCCGCCGTCAGCGGTGCCAGCAGGGTGTCGCGCTTCTTGAGCAGCGCCAGCGCCGCCCGCCGCCCCGAACGCGGACCCAGCCCCGGCAGCTTGGACAGCAGGGCGATCAGGCGCTCGATCTCGGGTCCGGCGGAGGCGGCCATTCTCTTCCTTAAAAATCCCCTCCCCACGGAAGGGGAAGGTCCTAGAACTTCATGCCGGGCAGGCCGCCCATCATGCCCGCCATCGGGCCGGCGGCTTCCTGCATCAACTGGGCTTGGCGGGCGTCCAGCTTCTTCTTGGCGTCGGCGTGGGCGGCGATGATCAGATCGGCGATCACCTCGCCCTCGCCCGGCTGGACCAGGCTTTCATCCATCAGGACCCGGACCAGCTCGCCCGAGCCCATCAGGGTGACGGTGACCATGCCGCCGCCGGAAGTTCCGTCGATCGTCAACTCAGCCAGCCTGGCCTGGGCGTCCGCCAGTTTCTGCTGCATGGCCTGGGCCTGCTTCATCAGGCCGCCGAGGTCTTTCATGTCATTCTCCAACTGAACTTGTCATCCCGGCGAAAGCCGGGACCACGGCAGGCGCCGGCGTTTCCGGCGGTCCCGGCTCGGCGCGCTTCGCGCTTGGCCGGGATGACGGTTTAAACGGCCTAGTCCTCGACCTCGTCCGGCTCGATCGGCGCGGCGATCGGGCCGGGGATCTTGCGGACTTCGATTTCCGCGCCCGGGAAGGCGGTGAGCAGCGAAGCCACGAACGGGTCGGCCCGGATCTGGACCATCGCCTCGTTCTTCTCGCGCTTCTCGCGCTCCATCAGGGTTTCGGCCCCGCCGCCGCCCTCGGCGGCGACCAACCACGGCTGGCCCGTCCACTCCTTCAGCGCCCGCACCAGGCGTCCGGCCAGGTTGCCGGGCGCGCCGGGGGCGGCCTCGTAGGTGATCGCGCCCGGACGGAAGCTGATCGGGCGCACGAACTGCTCGACGTCGAGGCGCAGGCCGATGTCGCGCTTCTCGGCGATCAGCTTCAGCACGTCGTCGAACGAGGCCAGCACCGGCAGGGCCTGGGCTGCGGGCGAGGCAATCGACACGGCCTGGGCGCTGACGCCGCCGCCGGAACCGCCACCGCCGCTCAGCGAACCGCCGCCGCCGGGAGCTCCACCGACGGGTGTTCCGTCGCGCAGCGCCTTCAGGGCTTCTTCCGGACCGGGCAGATCGGCCGCGTAACACAGGCGGATCAGGGCCATTTCGGCGGCGGCCATGGCGTCGGGCGCACGGCGCACCTCGTCATGGGCCTTGAGCAGCATCTGCCACAGCCGCGAGAGCGTGCCAGCGGAGGTATGAGCCCCGATGGCGGCCAGGCGCGCGGCCTGTTCCTTGGGCAGGGTCAGGGCGTCGGGCCCCAGGGCCTTGGCCACGGCCGAGCCGTGGCAATGATCCAGCAGATCCAGCATCACCACCGCCGGATCGGCCCCGAAACCCCACAGCGCGCGGAAGCCTTCCAGGGCGTCGGCGGGCTTGCCGCTCATCACGGCCTCGAACAGGGCGATGGTCTGGCCGCGATCGGCCAGGCCCAACATGTCGCGGATCACCGCGGCCGAAACGGTGGCCCCGCGCTCGGTCTGGACGATGGCCTGGTCCAGCAGCGACAGGCCGTCGCGCACCGAGCCCTCGGCGGCGCGGGCGATCAGCGCCAGGCCGTCGGCGTCGACCCGCGCGCCTTCCTTGGCGGCGATCTTGTCGAAGTGCTTGACCAGCACGTCGGGCTCGACCCGGCGCAGGTCGAAGCGCTGCGTGCGCGACAGGATGGTCACCGGCACCTTGCGGATCTCGGTGGTGGCGAAGATGAACTTGGCGTGCGGCGGCGGCTCTTCCAGCGTCTTGAGCAGGGCGTTGAACGCCGCCGTCGACAGCATGTGCACTTCGTCGATGATGTAGACTTTATAGCGTGCCTCGACCGGGGCGTAGCGCACCCCGTCCAGCAGCTCGCGCATCTCGTCGACCTTGGTGCGGCTGGCGGCGTCCAGTTCCAGCACGTCCATGTGCCGGCCCTCGATGATCGAGCGGCAGTGGCGGCCGTCGACGGTGAGGTCGACCGAGGGCGAATGAACGGTGTCGGTCTCGTAGTTCAGCGCGCGGGCCAGCAGGCGGGCGGTCGTGGTCTTGCCCACCCCGCGCACGCCGGTCAGCATGAAGGCGTGGGCGATGCGGCCGCTGGCGAAGGCGTTGGCCAGGGTGCGGACCATGGCCTCCTGGCCGATCAGGTCCTCGAAGGTGCGCGGCCGATACTTGCGCGCCAGCACGGTGTAGGCGGCGTCGGAATCGGACGGAGCCTCGGCGACCGGCGCGGGCGCCGGCGTCGCGACCGGCGCGGTCGCCACGGGCGTCGGTTCTGCGGGCGGCGCGCCGAAGATGTCGGCCGTCTTGTCATCGCGCTCGGCGGGTTCGTCCCACGGCGGATCGGAATCGGATGTGAGGTCGTCGTGGTCGGCCATGCGTCAACTGTAGTGCGCCGGAGCGCCCAGCAAAAGGCTCGCTCGTCGATGACGGCCAGATGCTGACAGATTTGCGGGAAAGGTCGGGAAAGGTGGAGACCGGCGGACGACCCGAAGCTTGGCTCGTTGTGGCTGCTGCCTCTCGGCCCTGACCAGATTGGCGAGGGCTCCGCCCGTCACCGATCTCCGAGGCCTATATCGCGACTCACGACCGCATATGCAAGTCCGCGCGACGTCGTGACGACTCTTCATGGCTGGGCTACAGAAATCGCATGGCTCTCTCGATCATCACCAACACCTTCGCCGGAAACCCCCTGGACCGCTCAAGCGAGCGACGGGGCGACGAGTCCTGGCTGGCCGAAAAGCTCGCCGACGCCGCCTCGCTGGCCGTGGCGATCTGGAACGGCAAGCCGCTGGTCGAGGACGTGCTGGACGAGGACGGCAAGCCCAGCGGCGCCCAGATCGCCTATCTGCGCGCCGACATGGCCCAGGAGCTGGCCGGCGGAACCGAGAAGCTGCTGTTCCTGGGATTGTGGAAAGACATTGCCGTCTTCGCCGTCGATCTGGACGGCAGCGCCGATCCGGCCGAGGGGCCGCTGAAGGGCCTGGGCCGGTTCGAGGAACTGCGCGGGATCGCCGCCTCGATGCCGCCGGCCGACGCCGGCATCCTGGCCACCGCCCGCTCGATGTTCGAATGGCGCCGGCGGCATCGCTGGTGCAGCGCCTGCGGCCAGCCATCCCAGGTGGGCGACGCCGGCTGGAAGCGTATCTGCCCCGCCTGCAAGGCCGAGCATTTCCCACGCACAGATCCGGTGGCGATCATGCTGGCGGTGTACGAGGACAAGTGCCTGCTGGGTCGCCAGGCGATCTGGCCGGCCGGCATGTTCTCGGCCCTGGCCGGCTTCCTCGAACCGGGCGAGACCATCGAGGAGGCCTGCGCCCGCGAACTGATGGAAGAGGCGGGACTGACGGCCACCTCGGTCCGCTACCACTCCAGCCAGCCCTGGCCCTGGCCGTCATCGCTGATGATGGGCCTGATCGCCGAGGTCGACAGCAACGAGGCCCGCCCCGACCAGACCGAACTGGAAGAGGTGCGCTGGTTCACCAAGGAAGAGGCCGGCGCGCTGATCCGGGGCGAACTGGAAGGGGTGTTCGCGCCGCCGGCCCTGGCCATCGCGCATCAGCTGATCAAGGCGTGGGTGGAAGAATAGTCGACGATCCTCCCCCAGAAGGGGGAGGCGGCCGTCAGGCCGGTGGGGGAAAACCCCTCCGCGTCAGCAAGACTACCCCCTCCGATCGCTTCGCGATCTCCTCCCCCTTCAGGGGGAGGACGGGAGCGCCCTACTCCTCGGCCTCGCCCCGCCGCTTGCGGGGCTTGAAGATCACCTTGTCGATGCGCGAGGCGTCCATGTCGACGATCTCGACGTCGAAGCCGCCCAGTTCGATGATCTCGCCTTCGCGCGGGATGCGGCCCAGGCGATCAAGGATCAGGCCGGCGACGGTGTGATAGCCGCCCTCGGCCTCGAAGGCCTCGCCCAGACCGTCGTTCAGTTCCTGGATGTCGAGGCGGGCGTCGACCAGCCACGAGCCGTCTTCCCGACGCAGCATGCGGGTGTCGGTCTCGTCATGGTCTTCCGGGAAGTCGCCGGCGATCATTTCCAGCAGGTCCAGCGGGGTGATCACGCCCTGCACCGAGCCGAACTCGTCGACCACCAGGGCCATGTGCAGCGGCGTCTGCTTGAACACCGCCATCGCCCGCAGCAGCGACATGGTCTCGGGGATGGCGATCGGCTGCTGCACGTGAGCGGCCACGTCGATCGGTCCGCCGCCCAGGCAGGCGTCCAGCAGGTCCTTCTTCAGGACCACGCCGATCTCGCCATCCAGATCATCGTCCGTCGCGACCACGATGCGCGAATAGGGACAGCCGCGGATCTCCATCAGGATCTCCTCAGGCGTGTCGGCCAGAGAGATCCAGAAGAGGTCGCGGCGCGGGGTCATGGCCACGCGGACCGGACGGTCGCCCAGACGCAGCACCTCCTGGATCATCGAGCGCTCTTCCGGCTCGATCAGGCCGGCGTCGGCCCCCTCGGCTAGGACGGTCTCGACTTCCTCGGCGGTCATGTCGTTGGTCCGCTCGTCGCGCACGCCCATCAGCTTGAGGATGGCGGCGGTCGAGACGGTCAGGATGGTCACGAACGGGCGCAGCACCATGGCGACGATGGCCAGGAACGGCGCCATGCGGCGGGCGATGGCGTCGGGGAACTGCAGGGCCAGGCGCTTGGGCACCAGTTCGCCCAGGATGACCGAGACATAGGTCAGGCCGATGACGACCACGATCGTGGCGATGGCCTCGGAATGCGGCCCGACGATCGGCTTGGGCTCGAGCCACTTGTCCAGGGCCCCGGCGATGGTGGCCTGGCCATAGGCGCCGGCCAGGATGCCGATCAGGGTGATGCCGACCTGCACGGCCGACAGGAACCGTGTCGGATGCTCGGCCATGGCCAGGGCCAGCTTGGCGCCCTTGTCGCCGCGATCGGCGAAGGTCTGGAGCCTGGCCCGGCGGGCGGAAACCACCGCGAGTTCGGACATGGAGAAGACCCCGTTCAGAAGAACGAGGAGGAACACGACGGCGAGCGCGAGAAGTATCATGGCCGGAGCGCGGTCCGCGAAAGTGTAGTCGGTTTCGCGAACAGAGCGCGCTCTCCCTTAGGACCCGGCCGTTTGCGTCGCAAACGGTTGGGGGGTCAATGACGCGGCGCCGGACGACGACCGCGGCCCCTCTTCCTTGCGCGGCGAGGGCGAACCGTGGGGCACACTATACAAAAGAAAACGCCGCGGCCCATAGGACCGCGGCGCTGAAGTCAGCAAGGGGAGGAAATTAAGTCTTACGAGGCCGGGCGGGCCATCGGCGTGCCGGCTTTGGCGACAGCCTTCTGGCCTTCGTGGGCGCCGGGGGGCAGCGGGATCAGACCGCGGCCTTGCAGGTAACCACCACGACCCGTGGCGGCGTCCGACACGAACTCGTTGACGAAGTCCTGCAGGCCCGGGGTCACGCCCAGGTTGGCCTTCTTGACGTAGATGTAGAGCGAACGCGACAGCGGGTAGGAGCCGTCCGAGATCGTCTGGGCCGAGGGCTTCACGCCGTTGACCGACGAGCCCTTGATCTTGTCCATGTTCTCTTCGAGGTAGGACCAGCCGAAGACGCCCAGCGAGCCGGGGGTCTTGGTCAGGGTGCCCACGATGGCGTTGTCGTTTTCGCCGGCGTCGATCCAGCCGTCGTTACGCAGCGGGTCGACCTTGGACTTGAACAGCTTTTCGTTGTCCGAGCGGATGGCGTCGATCGACGGGAACTTGCGGGCGCCGGCCTCGATGGCCAGTTCCACGAAGGCGTCGCGCGTGCCCGACGAGGGCGGCGGGCCATAGACCTGGATGCGGTTGCCCGGCAGGCCGCCGCCGACGTCGTCCCAGGTGTTGGTCGTGTTCTTCACCCATTGGCCGCCCTTGTAGACGTTGGCGGCCAGGCCGAGGAACAGCTGCTCGGTCTTGAAGTTGTAGTCGGCGCCGTCCTTGTCGGTGGCGATGACGATGCCGTCGAAGCCGATCTTGATCTGGACGATGTCCTTGACGCCCTTGGCGGCGCAGGCGTCGAACTCGGACTTCTTCATCGGACGCGAGGCGTTGGCGATGTCGGGGAAGCCTTCGCCGGCGCCCGAGCAGAACAGCTTGATGCCGCCGCCGGTGCCCAGCGATTCAACCTTCGGCGACTTCTTGCCGGTCTTCTTGGCGTAGTTCTCGGCCACGCGGGTCGAGAAGGGGAACACGGTCGAGGAGCCAGCGGCCCAGACATAGTCACGGGCGGCGTAGGCGGGGGCGGCGGCCATGCCCGAGAGGGCGACGACGGCGGCCGCGCAGGAAAGCAGCTTCTTCATGGAGAACTCCTGGAAGTCTCTACAGCGTGAAAGAGTCGGGCCGGCCCCGTGGGCCGGCCCTAAGGGCTTAGAAGTCCAGTTGCGCGCGCAGCTGGAATTGCTTGATGTCGAAGTCTTGGTTCAGACCGATGTTGTCGCTCTTGCCGTCGGTGTAGTTGGCCTGGAAGCGGACATACGGGGTCGGGTAGTAGTTCGCGCCCAGGGTCCAGCCGGTGTATTCGCCGGCTTGCGACGTGGCGGGCTTCACCTTCAGGGTGTCGTAGGCGTCGCCCAGGTCGGCGAAGTCATAACGAACGGCCAGTTCCAGACCGCCCCAGCCACCGGCCGTGATCGGGTTCAGGATCTTCGGACGCTTGAACTCGCCGGCGACCTGATCGTAGTTGCGGGTCTCGCCCGTCGGCCAGAAGCTGACGAAGGCGTAGCCGACCTTGATGGTCGGATCGGCGCCGACGGTCGCCGAGTTCTGGCGGGTCACGTCGATGCTCGAATATTCGCCCTGGATCGACAGCGGGCCGTGCACCCAGGCGCCTTCGACGGCGATGGTGTTGTCGCGGTTGCCGATGGCGCCGGTCGTGTAGAACGTGGCGTTGCTGTAGGCGGTGTTGGTGCGGCCGGTATAGGCGAACGCGCCTTCATCGCCGCGGTTGCGGTAGCGATACGAAGCGGCGATGTGCAGCTTGTTCTGGTCCGTCGCGATCGGCGCCCAGTGAGCGCGGCCGGTGATGACCAGGCGTTCCTTGGAGTCGGCCGAGGCGTTGACGACGTCGGCGTTGTTGATGCTGCCGCCCTGGACGCCCAGGGTGAAGCTGTAGTCGGGGCCGAACTTCTTGGCCACGACGCCCAGCTGATAGCTGTCGACGCCGAAGTCACCGTAGGGACCGCGGTCCATGAAGGTGGTGAAGCGGGTCGAGGTCAGGTTTTCGAGGCCGGCGACCTTGATGTTGCCGAACAGCAGGCTGGTGTCTTCGGTCGGCTTGTATTCGATGACCACGTCGTCCCAGGCCCAAGCGCCGCCGTTCACGGCGCCGCCTTCAGCCTTGTAGGCGATGTAGTTGTTCAGCTTGCCTTCGACGCCGAGGAACGCCTGGCGACCGCGCGTGTTGCGGGTCTTGAAGTCGCCGCCAGGGCCGTCGCGCGTCACGTCCTGGAACACGGCGTCCAGCAGGATGCGGCCGCGAACCTTGAAGTAGGTGTCGTCGTTGGTCCATTGCGGCGCGCCCTTCCAGGACACGGTGTTGTCTTGAGCGTGCGCCGCAGCGCCAAGCCCGAACGCGAGCATCAGGCCGAGCGCCGAGCCGCTCACGAGCGCGGTCTTGTTCCGCATGTCGAAATCCCCTTAAGGCTGCCCCCTGCCCGTTTTGTCCGGGATCAGGATGAGAGCGGCTTAACGAGCGGGGATGACGGTTCAGCCACCGATTTATGACGGCTCGATGACATGGGTTTTCAAGGGGTTAACCTGTGGCGCCGGAGATACATGATCGTCCGTCTACCGACGTCATATGCCGCAGGTCGCGGCGAATGCGGATCCAGATGAGCGCTGGGGCGGCTCCGTCGCATGACCGATCCGCAGCCCCGGCGGCAGGGTGCTGCAGCGCCCTGCGCGGCGCGCCTTACAGCAGCCGGGTACGGATGATCTGCGACAGCAGGTCGATCAGCGAGACGGCCACGACGATGACCAGCACGATGCAGCCGGTCTGGCCGTACTCAAAGCCGTTCACCGATTCCAGCAGCACCTGACCGATGCCGCCCGCGCCGATCAGGCCCAGAACTGTTGCCGACCGGCTGCTGGATTCGAAGCGGTACAGCGCATAGCTGGTCCACAGCGGCGCCACCTGCGGGATCACGCCCCAGACGATTTCCTGCAGCGGCACGGCGCCAGTGGCGCGCACGCCCTCAACCGGGCCCTTGTCGATCGACTCGACGGCCTCGGCGAACAGCTTGGCCAGCACGCCGCCGGTGTTGAACATCAGGGCCATGACCCCGGCGAACGGGCCCAGGCCCACGGCGGTGATGAAGATCAGGGCCACCACCAGATCGGGCAGGGAGCGGATCAGGTCCAGCAGCCGGCGGACGGGCTGCTGGATCCAGGCCGGCGTGATGTTCTTGGCGCCCAGCAGGCCCAGGGGAATGGCGACGATGATGGCCAGGGCCGTACCCCACAGCGCCATCTGGATGGTCTGCCACATCTTGCCGATATAGATCGGCCAATCCATCGACATGAACAGCGCGGCGTCGCCGAACGGCGCGAAGAAGCCGTTGGCGAACTCGCGCATCCGCCCCGCTTCGGTGAACAGCTGCGGGAACTTGTCGATCTCGGCCGGCTTGAAGCTGACGACCAGCAGGGCGATCACCCCGCCCCACAGCAGGATGTCGAAGGCCAGGGCCGAGGCCGACCTCTTGGGCGGCTGCGGGATGGTGTCGCTGCTCATCGACAGGCTCAGTTGACCGGCGCGGCCAGGCCGGCCTTGCCCTCGGCGGCCAGGCGCTCGGCCTTGATCCCGTCGAGATCCTTCTGGGCGGCGGCGATCTTGGCGGCGTCGCCCGTTTCCTGGGCCAGGCCCAGATGCTCAAGGGCCTCCATCTCGCGGACCACCAGCAGATGACTGTTGTCGGCCGGCTTGAAGCCGCCCATCGACAGCTTGGCCAGGTTGGCGCGTTGCTGGGCCGCGACCGGCGTGTCGCCCTGGCCGTAGGTCAGGAAGAACTGGCGGACCTTCTCCTTGATCACCGGATCCAGCGCCTTGCGCCAGACGATGGGATCTTCCGGCAGGGTCGGCGATTCCCAGATCACCTTGACCTTGCCCGACTGGGCCGCGCCGCGATCGTCGTTCAGCCGCAGGGCCGTGGTGTTGTTGGTCGCCGCGTCCAGCTTGTGGTTGGCCACCGCGAACAGGTTGGCGTCATGGCTGGCGCTGAGCACGGTCTTGAAGCAGTTTTCAGGCTTCTTGCCGGCCGGGATGAAGACATAGGTCATCGGCGCCAGGGTGCCCGAGGTCGACTTCTTGTCGCCGATCCCGAAGTTCAGCGTCTTGTCGCACTTCAGCAGGCCCTCGAGGGTCAGCTTGCTGTCGGCCGGCACGATGATCACCGACTTGTAGCCGTCGGTGCCCGACGGATCGAAGGTGCGGGCGAAGACCTCGCCGCCCGAGCGGCGCACGGCTTCCAGGCCCGACTGGTTCGAGAACCAGCCAACATCGGTCTGGTCGGCGCCCATGGCCACGATCAGCGACGAATAGTTGGACGAGAAGAACGGCTTCACCTTGTAGCCGGTCTGCTTTTCCATGTCGGCCAGGATGGGCTTCCAGTAGCTCTCCATGTTCTGGGCCGACTCGGTCGACAGGATCGAGAACACGATCGTGTCCTTGGTCTTGGGCGCGGCCGGCTTCTGCCCGCACGCGGACAGGGCCAGGGCGGCGACGGCCAAGGTGATGATGCTGCGGCGGATCATTGCGGAGCTCCTTCCCAGAATACGTCCTCGAATTCCGGGCCGTAGATGTCGATGAGTTTTTCGCGCTTCAGGCCGCTGGCCGGTCCGTCATAGACCTTCTTGCCGGCCTTCAGGGCCACCACCCGGTCGCAATAGCGCAGGGCGTAGTCCACCTGGTGCAGGGTGACGACCACGGTCAGGCCGTCGGATTTGTTGAGATCGCGCAGGATCTCCATGACCTTGCGCGCCGAGACCGGGTCCAGCGAGGCCACGGGCTCGTCGGCCAGGATGATCTTGGCCTTCTGGACCAGGGCCCGGGCGATCGCGCCGCGCTGCTGCTGGCCGCCCGACAGGGTGTTGGCGCGCTGGGCGGCGTAGTCGGAGACCCCCACGCGGTGCAGGGCCGCCATGGTCGCGGCCCGCGTCTCCGCCGGCCACGCGCCGAACACGCCTCGCCAGAACGGGATGCGCCCCAGCGAGCCGAGGGCCACGTTGCTGAACAGCGACAGGCGGCCCACCAGATTGAACTGCTGGGCGATGAAGCCGATGCGCACGCGGGCCTTGCGAACCTGGTCGCTGACCCGGCCCCGGGCCTGTACCGGACCGCTGAAGGCGGTGATCACGCCTTCTCCGCTCTTGTCGTCAGCGGGCGCGTCGATGGTCTGGAGACCGTCGATCGAGCGCAGAAGCGTGGATTTGCCCGAGCCCGAAGGGCCGATGAGCGCGATCATCTCGCCCCGACCGACGTCGAGCGAAACGGCGTCCAGCGCACGGCGAGACCCGAAGGTCTTGGAGGCGGCGCGGATCGAGAGAACAGGGTCCGACGTCATGGTCGGGGCGAATCCTTAACGAGGTTTCGGGCCAAGGGGAATGCGTTCACCGCTTTGGCGGCGCTTCGCAATGGATTTGTGACGGCCGGTGGATCAAATCGCCTCGGGACCGCGTTCAAAAAGGAACTTTACATCAGGGGTCGATGCCCCTATTTCGCACGGCTCCGGCGGACCCGAAGTCCTCATAAGCGCTGCTAACGCCGGCTGGGTTTAACTTCTGCAGGGGTCTACGTGAATTGCACACGTACCATGAACCCCTGGACCTGGTCCGTGAGCGGTCACCGGAACGTCCTGTCGCACTCGTGCGGCCAGACGCGGTTTCCGTAGCGGCGCGCTGGTTCCAGGCTGAATTTAAAGGCGACGTCTTTTACGCGGTGAAGGCCAACCCTTCGCCGTGGGTGATCCGCGAGCTCGTGGACGCCGGCGTCCGGTCGTTCGACGTCGCGTCGCTCAACGAGATCGAACTCGTCGGGCAGCACGCGCCCGGCTCGCGCATGGCCTTCATGCACCCGGTCAAAAGCCGCGTGGCGATCTCGTCCGCCTATTTCGATCACGGCGTGCGGACGTTCTCGTTCGACACCCACGAAGAGCTGGCCAAGATCCAGGACGCGACTGGCGCCGCCAAGGACCTCAACCTGATCGTCCGCATGGGCGTGCAGGCCGAGGGCGCGGCCTACAGTCTGTCGGGCAAGTTCGGCGTCGAGCCGCACGCGGCTCCGGCCCTGCTGCTGGCCGCCCGTCGCGCCACCCAGGACCTGATGGGCGTGTCCTTCCACGTGGGCAGCCAGTGCATGCGCCCCACCGCCTATCAGGCGGCGATGGCCCAGGCCTCGCGCGCCCTGGTGCGGGCCGGCGTGCTGGCCGATGTCGTGGACGTGGGCGGCGGCTTCCCGTCGATCTATCCCGGCATGGCGCCCCCGGAACTGTCCGAATATCTGGCCGCCATCGATCGCGGCTTCAACGACATGATGGTTCACGAGTCGACCCAGCTGTGGTGCGAACCCGGCCGGGCCCTGGTGGCCGAAGCCTCGTCGCTGCTGGTCAAGGTCGAGCTGAAGAAGGGCGACGCGCTGTATCTGAACGACGGGTCGTATGGCTCGCTGTTCGACGCTGCGCACATGAAGTGGCCCTTCCCGGTCAAGCTGCTGCGCAAGAACGGCGAGGTCGTCGAGGAAGGCCTCAAGCCCTTCCGCTTCTACGGCCCCACCTGCGACAGCGTCGATCACATGCCCGGCCCGTTCTACCTGCCGGAAAGCGTGGACGAAGGCGATTACATCGAGATCGGCATGCTGGGCGCCTATGGCGTGGCCATGTCGACCCGCTTCAACGGCTTTGGCGAGAACGAGACCGTCGAGGTCCAGGACGCGCCGATGGCCTCGATGTACGGCCTGGCCAAGCGCTCGATCCCGACCCACAAGCCGGAATCGGAAGAGCGCAAGGTCGTCCGCTTCTCGCGCCCCAAGGGCGCGGCGGGCAAGAAGCGCCGTCGTCGTTAAATCAATCGCGGTGCGTCCTTCGAGGCTCGCCAAAGGGCGAGCACCTCGGGATGAGGATTTCTTTGCAATGACTTCCTCATCCTGAGGCGCCTGCGCGGCAGGCCTCGAAGGACGCACGGCGCGAGCACGGCGCAAAATCGTCACTAAGCGATGGCGAAAATCTGAGTTAAACCGCGCGCCGCATCCCACGTTCAAGCGTTGGGACACGAACCGTATTTCCGCTCCCGCCGGTTGCTCCGTCCCGGCGAAGAGCTTGCTTCAACGACGGGCGTCCAAAGTCAGGGAAACCGAAGCGATGAACGCTCCCGTTCCGAACTCCAAGGCCGAGCTCCTCCAGAACGTGGTCGAGCACATCGACATCACGTCCTTCGACGCCCGCCCGATCATCGACGCCATGCGCAAGATGTCGTTCAGCAGCCGCGACACCGCCCGCGCCGCCGACATCTTCAACATGGCCCTGGAAGACAAGTCCTGCTCGCCGTGGCTGATCCTGGCCGGCTCCACTTCGGCCGGCGGCTGCATGCACGTCTATCGCGACATGGTGCAGAACGGCATGATCGACGCCGTGGTCGCCACTGGCGCCTCGATCGTCGACATGGATTTCTTCGAGGCCCTGGGCTTCAAGCACTATCAGGCCGCCGGCCCGGTCGACGACAACGTGCTGCGCGACAACTATATCGACCGCATCTACGACACCTATATCGACGAGGAAGAGCTCCAGAACTGCGACCACACGATCCTGGAGATCTGCAACCGCCTGGAGCCGCGCGCCTATTCCAGCCGCGAGTTCATCTGGGAAATGGGCAAGTGGCTGTCCGAGGGCAACGCCAAGAAGCCCGGCTCGCTGATCCAGACGGCCTATGAGCAGGGCGTGCCGATCTTCTGCCCGGCCTTCGTCGACAGCTCGGCCGGCTTTGGCCTGGTCAAGCACCAGAAGGAAAAGATCGCCGCCAAGCAGCCCTATCTGATGATCGACGCGGTCGCCGACTTCCGCGAACTGACCGACATCAAGATCGCGGCCGGCACGACGGGCCTGTTCATGGTGGGCGGCGGCGTTCCCAAGAACTTCGCCCAGGACACCGTGGTCTGCGCCGAGATCCTCGGCGTCGAGGCCGACATGCACAAGTACGCGATCCAGATCACCGTGGCCGACGTGCGCGACGGCGCCTGCTCGTCGTCGACCCTGAAAGAGGCCGCCTCGTGGGGCAAGGTCAACACTACCCACGAGCAGATGGTCTTCGCCGAAGCCACCACCGTGGTGCCGCTGATCGCCTCGGACGCCTATCACCGCGAAGCCTGGAAGGGCCGCGAGCGTCCGCGCTGGAACAAGCTGTTCGGCAAGTAGGCTTGATAGCGTCACGATGAAAATGCAGGGTCCCTCGAACAACCGTTCGGGGGACCTTTTTCATGCGCGCCAGCCTTATGATCCTCGTCAGCGCCCTGGCCCTGGCGGGTCCTGGCCTCGCCGCCCCCGGCCAGCCGGTCTCCACCGCGCCCGCCGGCTATCTGGCGCCGGGAACCTATGACGCGCTCAAGGTCCTGCCGCCCGCGCCCCCGCCGGGCTCGCCCCAGGCCGAGGCCGATCGCAGGATCTTCCTGGCGACCCGCGCCCTGAAGGACACGCCGCGCTGGGCCCTGGCCCAGAAGGACGTCGACGAGAAGGCGATCCTGGCCGACTTCGACTGCGCCCTGGGCTTCACGCCGTCCCTCACCACCACGCCGCGCATGGCCGGGCTGCTGCTGCGCCTGCGGTTCGATATCGGCGCGGCGGTGAACGGCCCCAAGGACTTCTACAAGCGCCCCCGCCCCTATCTGGTCGATGAGGGCCCGATCTGCGTCGACAAGAGCGATGGCCTGGCCAAGAGTCCGGACTACCCCTCGGGCCACGCGACCTGGGGCTATGCGATCGGCCTGGCGCTGGCCCAGGCCGATCCCGAGCACGCCACGGCGATCCTGGCCCGCGCCCGGGCCTTTGGCGAAAGCCGACTGGTCTGCGGCGTTCACAACGCCAGCTCGGTCTCGGCCGGCCAGCTGAACGCCTCGGCCCTGATGGCGACCGTCAGCGGCACCCCGCTGTTCCAGTCCGACCTAGCCGGCATCCGCAAGGAGATCGCCGCCGCCCGCAAGGCCGGTCCCGCGCCGGACAAGACCCGCTGTGACGCCGAAGCCGCCCTCGTGACCCAGCCTCTGCTCTGAGCCGCTTGCGGGAGAGGCCTAGCGCCTTTACCTCTTGGCCATGGCCCATCACGCCGCTTGCGAGCACGATCACGACCACACCGGCGTCGCCGGAACGGCCCTCGCGGCTGAACTGGAGGCCGCGGAGGCGCGTTGCGTCGCCGCCGACCAGCGCCTGACCGCGCCGCGCCGCCGGGTGCTGGAGCAACTGCTGCAGGCCGGCCAGCCGGTGAAGGCCTATGACCTGATCGCCACCTTCGGCGGCGAGGGCCCCCCGGCCAAGCCGCCGACCGTCTATCGGGCGCTGGACTTCCTCGAGAAGCAGGGCTTCGCCCATCGCATCGAGAGCCTCAACGCCTATGTCGCCTGCCGCAAGGAGGCCGACGGCCACGCCGCCGCCTTCCTGATCTGCGACTGCTGCGGCGTGACCCGCGAGATCGAGCCCAAGGCCAGCGCCGAGATCATCGCCGCCGGCGAAGCGGCCGGCTATCGCCTGACCGGCGTGACCATCGAAGCGCACGGGCTGTGCGCGGACTGCCGGGGCTAAAGCCTCATCTGCCCCCTACGGGGGCGGACGACCGCGCAGCGGTCCGGTGGGGGCAAGTGGTCGGCCATCATGGCGACTGGCCCCCACCGCGCTGCGCGCTCCTCCCCCGTAGGGGGAAGATGATCGCGTGATTGCCTCGCCCGCACGAACCCCGCTAAGACTCAAACAACCGTTCAACCCGCCGAGACGCCCGCCATGACGACCGCTGAGACCCTTCCCGGCGTCGAGATCTGGCGCGGAGGCGTCAATACCTGGGACTGCGACGAGATGGGGCACATGAATGTGCGCCACTACATCGTGCGCGCCATGGAGGGCCTGGCGGGTCTGGCGGCGGAACTGGGCCTGCCCCACGCCTTCACGCCCTACGCCAACGCCACCTTGCTGGTGAAGGAACATCACGTCCGCTTCCTGCGCGAGGCCCATGCCGGCGCGACCCTGCACATGCTGGGCGGGGTGATCGAGATCACCGACACCGAGGCGCGCCTGCTGCAGCTGCTGGTGCACTCGGCGACTGGCGAACTGGCCGCGACCTTCCAGACCACGGTCGTCCACGCCACCCCGCGCGAGGGCGAGGTGTTTCCCTGGCCCCGGATCACCCGCGAGCGGGCCGAGGTCCTGAAGGTCGAGGTTCCGGAGAAGGCCCGGAGCCGCAGCATCGCGCTGGACGCCTTCGTCCCGACCGCCAGCCTGGCGCGCGCCGATGCGCTGGGGCTGAAGCGGATCGGCCTGGGCGCCCTGTCGCCCACCGAGTGCGACGTGTTTGGTCGGATGCGCGCCGAGCAGTTCATCGGCCGGGTCTCGGACGGCATCGGCAGCTTCATCGGTCCGTTCCGGGACGTGATCGTCGAGCATGCCGACCACCGGCCGACGCGATTTGGCGGGGCGGTGCTGGAGTACCGGCTGGCCTATCTGCGCTGGCCCCGGGCCGGCGACCGGGTCGAGCTGCGCTCGGGCCTGATCGGCTCGGACCCGCGCACCATGCGCATGGCCCACTGGATGATCGATCCGGCGACCGGCGCGCCTTGGGCCACGTCGGAAGCCGTGGCCATCACCTTCGACCTCGACGCCCGCAAGGCGGTGCCGGTCAGCCCGGCGGCGCAGGATGCGCTGGGGGCGTTTTCGGTGGCGGGGCTCGCCCTTTAGTTCCGTTCTCCCCGGCGAAAGCCGGGGCCCAGATCGAACCCTGATAGGTCCAAAACCTAGCTGAGCCCGCAGGCGAGTCATCTCCAACTCTCTGGATGAATCTGGGTCCCGGCTTTCGCCGGGAAGAGCGGGTTTCTATCGCGTCGCCATCGCGAAGATCGCGTCGCGCACCAGGTCCGGGCGCTCCATCGGCAGGAAGTGGCTGGTTCCCGCCACCGTCTCGATCAGGACGTCCTTGCCCCGCCGGGCGAAGCCCTCGGCGACGCGGCAGGTCGAGCCGCGCTCGGCCTTGAGGATGCGCACGGGACAGGTCACGCGACGGATGGCGCGCCAGGGATCGTGGCCCTGGGCCGAGTAGTTGGAGGCCTCCCAGGCCGGCGAGCAGGCCAGTTCCACCTTGCCGTCGTCGCGGTCGAAAAAGCCGCCATCGACATAGTCGGCCAACACGGCCTCGGGCCAAGTCTTGAAGGCTCCGCGTCCGGTATAGGCGGCGATCACGGCCTCGCGGTCATCGAAGATCGAGCGCCGGCGCGAGGCGGCCTGGGCGATCGGCATCTTCTTCCACAGGGCGCCCGAGGTCCACGGCGCATGGGCGTACAACGCCACCAGGCGGGGCATGATCACCGGGTCGAGCAGGACGAGGCCCCGGACCTTGCCGGGCACGGCGGCGGCTGTGAGCAGGCTGACCGTGCCGCCCATCGAGTGCCCGGCCAGAACCACGGGCGGCCCGTCCAGAACCTCCAGCAGGGCGATCAGATCATCGCGCAGGTCCAGCCAGGAACGACGCCCCTCGGCCCTGGCGGCGAGAAGACTGGCGCCGTGACCGCGCTGGTCGATGGCCAGGATCCGCAGTCCCGCCGCCAGCGGGGCCAGCAGGGTGTTGTAGGTCTGGGCGTTGAAACCATTAGCATGAACGAAGACCACGTCGATGGCGCGGTCCTGTGGCCCAAACTCCAGCGCCGCCATCTCGCCGGCGCCGGCGCGGCTGTTGATGGCGATCAGGCGTCTTCGGGGTTCGCGAAAAACGGCCGCGTCCATTGGCTAAGCTCCTACAGCGGCCCTGCTCCCAGGATAGGCTCCCCAGACGACCGCGTCCAACACCGCCTTCGCCTCCAGGACCGGATCCGGGGGCGAAGGCTGCGCATCAGGATCAGGCCTGGGTCAGTTGCCATTCTCCGCGGCTGTCGCGGCAGGCGCTGTAGCGTTCGGCCGCCGGGCGCTGGCCCGAGGTCGAGATCGTGGCGCTGATCACCCGGCAGGAGGCGGCGACGGCCTGGACCGGACGCACCAGCGACGGGGCGACATAGCCGACGCCATAGCCGTTCTGGCCCACCAGGACCCAGCCGCCGTTCGGGGCCGAGCCCAGGGCTTCAAAGGTCTGGCCGGCGGACAGCTTGCCCACCAGCTTGCCGCTGGTCGACGGCGCCGAGCGCAGGTTGGCCGCGCCGACGGCGGCATACTGGCCGCCGAGGGCGTCATAGCTGGGCAGGGCCTGCACGCCCGAGGCGAAGCGCAGGCTGCGGCTGTCGACGGGCGGGCCGTAGCTGGACGAGACCACGTCGATTCGGCCAGACGCGCCGGTGCGCGGATTGCTCCAGGTCTGGGCGACGCCGGTTTCCAGGGCCTTCTTCGTGGCCTGCTGGGCCAGGGCCGTGTCGGTCGACTGCATGCGGCAGCCGATGTACGAGCCCGCCGCCGCGCCGGCGGCCGCGCCGACCAGGGCGCCGAGGGTCTTTTCGTTCTTGGCGACCTTGCTGCCCAGGAAGGCGCCGGCGGCCGCGCCGATCAGGGCCCCGCCCTCCTGCTTCTTGCCCGAGCCCTCGCAGGAGAACAGGCTGCCCAGGCCCTTGGACTGGGCCATGGCGGGCGCGGGGGCCGCGGCGCCGGCGGCGATCATCGCGGCGATGGCGAGGGCGGCGGGAGCGTGAACAGCGTTATGGGTCGTCTTCATGTCGGGGTCTTCCCTAGAGTCAGTGTTGGCGCCGCGTCCCGTCCGGGGGATAATCCCTGATCAACGATAAGGGAGGACGGCATGAGCATCCACGAACAGGTGGACTATAGCTGTTTCAAGGTCGAGATCGAGGCTGGCGTCGCGCACATCCAGCTGAAGCGTCCCGAAGCCATGAACACTATGACACGGGCTTTCTGGAACGAGCTTCCCGCGATTGTAAAAAATATCGACGACAACGCCCTGGCGCGCTGCATCGTCATCTCCTCGACCGGCAAGCACTTCTCGGCCGGCATGGAACTTTCGGTGTTCACCGACGGCGAAGGCGTCACCGAGGAGCGAACCGGCGACCGCCATGTGGCCGGCGAGAGCTTCCGTCATCACGTCCACCACCTGCAGAACACCTTCACCTGCCTGGACAAGGCGCGGATGCCGGTGATCGTCGCCATCCAGGGCGGCTGCATCGGCGGGGCGGTGGACTTCATCAGCGCCTGCGACATCCGCTACGCCACGACCGAGGCCTTCTTCTGCATCCAGGAGATCAATATCGGCATGACCGCCGATGTCGGCACCTTCCCGCGCCTGTGCAAACTGATCCCCGAGGGCTGGGTGCGCGAGCTGGCCTATACGGGCCGTCGCCTGCCCGCCGCCAAGGCCCTGGCCATCGGTCTGGTCAACGAGACCTTCGACACCCACGACGAGGTCGTCGCCCACGCCCTGGCCACCGCCCGCGAGATCGCCGAGAAGTCGCCTCTGGCCGTGGCCGGCAGCAAGGTGATGATCAACTACGCCCGCGACCACACCATCGCCGACGGCCTGGACTATATCGCCACCTGGCAAACCGGGATGTTCTCGGGCCCACACATGGCCGAGGCGTTCAAGGCCAAGATGGAAAAGCGGCCGGCGGAATTCCCCGACCTGCTGCCGCTCAAGAAGCGAATGTAGCCTTCGCCGGCAGCTCCGCGCCCGTCAGGTCGCAACCGTCGAGGCGGACCCGCGTCAGGTCCGCCTCGATGAAGCGGGCGCGCGGCGCGCTGGCCCCGGCCAGTATGGCGCCGCGCAGCACCGCGCGGGTCAGGTCGGTGCGGATGAAGCGATCCTCGGCGATCTTCAGCGGACCCAGCTTGGCGCCCGACAGGTCGGCCCGCGCCATCTGTGCGCCGACCAGGCGCGCGCCGCGCAGGTCGGCGGTCCTGAGGTTGACGCCGCGCAGGTCCGCGCCTGAGAGATTGGCGCCCTGCAGCTGGACCCCTTCCAGGTCCATGCCGAAGAACACCGCGCCCGGGGCCGACAGGCCGCTGAGCCGGCGGCTCTTGAGGCGCTTCAGCGGCCGGAAATCGACCGATTCCAGCTTGGCGATCGCGCCATCGCGACCATCGCTTCTGCAAAACAGTTCGTGGGCGTCGAGCACGTCGTGCAGCGGCAGGTCGTCGACATAAATCAGCGGCGGCGGCGCGCGCAGCACCTCGGTGAGATCGACCTCTTCCAGATTGGCGCCTGACAGGTCGGTTCCGACCAGAACGGCCCGCCGCAGCGAGACCTTGGCCATGTCGGCGTTGTGCAGGTTGGCGCCGGACAGGTCGGCTCCGTCCATGCACGCATTGACCAGCTTGGCGCCCTGCAGGGTCACGCCGGTCATGTCGGCGTCGCTGAAATCGGCCGCCTGGGCGAAGGCGCCGGCCATCTGCGCGCCGGCCAGCTTGGCGCCCTTGAGCAGGGCGTAGTCCAGCTCACCAGGCCGCTTGGAGTGCTTGAGAATCCGCAGGCCCTTGGTGTCGTCCTGCACGGCGGTGACGCCCTCGCGCAGGTCGCAGCCCGACAGATCCGCGCCGGACAGGTTGGCCCCGCGCAGGCAGGCGCCGCGCATGTCGGCGCGTGACAGATTGGCCTCGCGCAGGTCGGAATCGCGCAGGTCGGCCCCATACAGCGTGGCGTTCGCCAGCTTGGTCCGCGCCATCATCGCGCCGCCCAGCAAGGCGCCCGTAAGGTCGGCCTCGGTGAGGTCGACGCCCTCGAAATTGTAGTTGTTGAGATTGGCGTAGGTGAGATTGGCGCGGCGACCGCCCGGCAGACCCTTCAGGAACCGACCATGCGCCTCCAGCGCCTCCTTGACGACGGAGGCGTGCAGCGTGCGGATCAGGCTGGCTCGAGTGTCGGCGGACATGCGGCGTGGCGTCTCTTCAGGCCAGCGACCGTCTCACGCCAACTTTAAGGAAAGGTTCAACCTGCACGATAATGTAGCAGGGCCCAGAGGGTTGAGCGCTACAGCCAGCCCTTGCGCTTGAACCACATCAGAGGCCCCACAGCGGCCACCAGCATCAGGCCGATCGCCATCGGATAGCCCTCCATCCAGCGCAGTTCGGGCATGTGCTCGAAGTTCATGCCGTAAACGCCGGCGATCAGGGTGGGCGGTAGGAACACGGCCGAAAACACCGAGAAGATCTTGAAGATCGCGTTCTGCTCGATGTTGATCAGGCCCAGCGCCGCGTCCAGCAGGAAGGTGATGTTACCCGAGACGTAGCTGGAATGGTCGGTGATCGACAGCACGTCACGCTGCAAGGACTTGAGGTGGTCGCGCAGGTCGCGGTCGCCCTCGAACTGCTCGGCCAACGAAGCGAAGCTCAGCAGGCGGGCCAGGCTGACCAGGCTGTCGCGGGCCTTGGCGTTGATGTTTTGGGCCCGGCCCAGACGGTTGAGGATCTGCTCGAACGCCCCGCCGCGCGGGCGGCTGAAGATGGCCCGCGACTGGGTCTCGACCTCGCCGGCGGTGCGCTCGATGATGTCGGCGGTGCGGTCGATGATGGCGTCCAGCAGGCCCAGGAAGGTCTGCGGACCGTTGGGGCACAGGCTGGGCTGGCGCTCGGCCTGGGCGGCGAACACCGAAAAGGCGCGCGGCTCGACATAACGGATGGTGATCAGGCGCTGTCCCGCCAGAACGAAGGTGACCGGCGCGGCGGTGGGCAGGTCGCCGTCGGCGTTGACCAGCACCGTGGCGGTCATGAAGGTGCCGCCGTCCTCCTGGTACAGACGCGAGGAGGCCTCGATCTCGGCCATCTCCTCGCGGGTGGGCAGCAGCAGGCCGATCGACTGCTCGACGGCCACCTCCTCCGCGCGCGAGGGGTCGACCAGCTCGATCCAGACGGCGTCGTCGGGCAGCCGCCAGTCACGTCCGCCGTCGCCGGTTTCGAAGCCCGGAGCGCCATGGCGCAGAATTCTCAGCATGGATCGGCGAGCCTCGTCACATGCCGGGAATGACCCAGCGCATGGCTCCCGTCAATCTCGACGCGGATCAGCGGGCCCTAGCCGAGAGGGGGCGGGCCTAGCGGGGAGCGGCCGGCTTGTCGTCTTCGGACTGGCCGCCCGAAGCGGCGGCGATCAGCGCGGCGATCCGGTCGGTCGAGTCGGCGGCCTGGGTGATGATGTCCAGCGGCGAGGCGCGGACCGAGGCGGCCACCTGGTTGGCGGCGGACTTGGCCAGCGAGACGGCGGCGTCCTGGGCCAGCGCCAGCTTGCTGGTGGCGGCGGCGATCTTGGTCGCCTGGGCGTTCTGATAGATGAAGCCGTTGGTCGGATAGACCGTGGTGCCGAGGTCGCGGATCGGGTCGTACCAGACCTTGACCTGGCTCCAGTCACCGGCTGGCGAGACGTCGACGACGGTGACGTCCTTTTCGATCTGGCCGCGATCGCCTTCGATGATCGACCAGTTGGCGTGGGTCACCTGGATGACGCGATCGGTCAGCACCTGGCTGACGAACGCGACATGGCCCAGGGTCATGCGGCCGGTAGGCTTGAAGCAGAGGACAGCGCCGGACTTGGGCGTGAAGCCCACATCGTACTTGCCGACAGCCTGGGACCACCAGGTGCGGGCGTCGCCGAAGATCTGGATACCCGACATCAGACGCGCGAACGGCACGCACTGCCAGTACCCGTCAGCCATCGCGCCGGAAACCGGCATCAGGCTGATCATGGCGGCGGCTGCGATGGAACCCCACAGGGTCCTCGTCCGTTTCGTCATGCTGTGGGTACTCCCCCGTGTCACTAACCAAGGGATAACCCTGCCAGCGACGTGTGAAAAGAGTGTTTCTCAGGCGCCGACCGCGACCTGTCGTCGCTGCCGCCATCCGCTGGCCCAAGATTTCATGTGTTCCCGGGCCGGCTTTTCGATCAGATGGTAAGATGCGGCCGACAGCGGAATCAATGCGCCGACGATGCACAGCCAGATGATCAGGGGCAATTGCTCGCCCTCGATATGCAGAGTTTTCGTCGCTGCATTGACCGATATGATCTTCCACGGGATGCAGATCATGTAGGTCGAATAGCTGATCTCGCCCAGATAGACGAAGAGACTTTGGCTGGCGAAGCTGGAACCTGACGCGGCCAGGCTGGCCAGCATCAGGATGAAGCCGCCCAGCGCCGCGACGATAACCGGATCGGGGGCGCCGAACTGGACCACCACCAGCACCAAGGCGCCCATTATCGCGGCGCCGGGCCCGGCGAGCCGGCCGGGAATCACCCCCGCGCGCCACAGGGCGTGCAAGGCGCAGCCATAGGCGAAGCACGGGACGATGCGCAGCGCGCCCCACTTGATGGTGGCCGCCGTCAGCGGAAAGCCCGCCAGACGCTCGAAGGCCGGATAGAGAATGGCGATCAGCCCCAGGGCCAGACCCACGGCCAGCACAGGCCTGTCCCGCAGCTTCCAGGCGACGAAGGCGAAGGCGGGGAAGCTCAGATAGGCGAACCACTCGGCCGAGATCGACCAGGAGGCATGGTTCCACCCCGACACCGGCGCGAAGCCCCAGGCGTGGACCAGCAGCAGATTGGCCGGCAGCGCTTCCCACGAGACGATGTTGTGGCCCACGGTGATCCCCGCGACGCCCGCGGCGGCGGCCATCAGCCCGATCCCCAGCAGGGTGGCCAGATGCAGCGGATACACCCGCGCCAGCCGGTTCCACAGGAAGTCGCCATAGCGGAACGTCCCCTGGCCGAACCCCTGCAGATAGACGTGGCACAGGATGAAGCCCGACAGGGTGAAGAAGGCCTCGACACCCAGATAGCCCTTGGCGGCGACCGTCGGCGTGAACCCCACCGCCAGGTTGGGCCAATAGTGGTACATCACCACCCAGAAGGCGGCGAAGAATCTAAGGGCCGTCAGGGGCTTGATATTGGCGGCGTCGGGCATACTTCAGGTCCAGTTTGGCGAAGCCCGGGGGCTTCCGTCGCGTTCCTTGCATGGACGAGGCCCGCTTGGGGGAGTGGGTCGAGACGCGTTTTCCAAGCAGAACCTTAGAACCGGACGATGAACGAACTCCTTAACCTCGCCGTGGACCCCGCCGCCTGGCTCGCCCTCGTGACCCTGGTGGTCATGGAAGTCGTGCTCGGCATCGACAACCTGGTCTTCATCTCGATCCTCTCCAACAAGCTGCCGGCCGAGCATCGGCAACGGGTGCGCCGCATCGGCATCTCGTTGGCCCTGATCATGCGACTGGTGCTGCTGTCGACCATCGCCTTTATCGTCGGCCTGGTGCATCCGGTGTTCGACCTGGGCATCGTCGGCCCCCTGGGTTCGCACGGCGAGCCCTCGTTCGAGACCGCCTTCTCGTGGCGCGACCTGATCCTGCTGGCCGGCGGCCTGTTCCTGATCTGGAAGGCCACCAAGGAGATCCACCACACGGTCGATCCCGGCCAGGAAAGCCACGACGTCCTCGACAAGACCGGGGCGGCGATCTCCAACGTCGGCGCGGCGATCTTCCAGATCATCCTGCTGGACCTGGTGTTCTCGATCGACTCGATCCTGACCGCCGTCGGCATGACCGATCACCTGCCGATCATGGTCGCCGCCGTGCTCATCGCCGTCACGGTGATGCTGCTGGCCGCCGACCCGCTGGCCAACTTCATCAACGACAACCCGACGGTCGTCATGTTGGCCCTGGGTTTCCTGCTGATGATCGGCACGGTACTGATCGCCGAAGCCTTCGGCATGCACGTGCCCAAGGGCTACATCTACACGGCCATGGCCTTCTCGGGCGTGGTCGAGGGCCTCAACATGATGTCGCGCAAGGCCGCGGCCAAAAAGAAGGGCGACGGCGGCCACTAAAGGTCCCCGTCGGGGATCTTAACGGATGGACGACAAGCCCTTCAGCGACGCCGAGCGCCGCCTGACGCTCGGCGCGCTGATGATCGTGTTCCTGCTCAGCGCGCTGGACCAGACCATCGTCTCGACGGCCATGCCTCGCATCATCAGCGAGTTGCATGGCCTGACGCTGTATTCGTGGGTCACCACCGCCTACCTGCTGACCTCGACGGTGATGGTGCCGATCTGGGGCAAGCTGGGCGACATCTATGGCCGCAAGCCGATCCTGGTGATCGGCATCTCGATCTTCCTGGTTGGCTCGTGGCTGTCGGGTCTGTCGGGCGAGTTCGGCCCGATCCTGGGCGTCAGCGGCATGGTGCAACTGATCGTCTTCCGCGCCCTGCAGGGCATCGGCGGCGGGGCCTTGTTCACCACCGCCTTCGCCATCATCGCCGACCTGTATCCCCCGCGCGAGCGGGGCAAGTTCGCCGGCATCTTCGGTTCGGTCTTTGGCCTGGCGTCCGTGCTGGGTCCGCTGATCGGCGGCTATTTCACCGACCACGGCACGGTGCAGTTGGGCGGCCACACGATCGCCGGCTGGCGCTGGGTGTTCTATGTCAACCTGCCGCTCAGCCTGCTGTCGCTGTTCATGGTGATCGTGAAGATGCCCGCCCTGCCCCACCAGCGGTCGGGCGAGGTGGACGTGCTGGGCGCGGCCCTGCTGATCGCCGCCTTCGTGCCGCTGCTGCTGGCGCTGAGCCTGGGCGGCCACAGCTTCGCCTGGAGCTCGCCCCAGAGCCTGGGCCTGTTCGGCCTCGCGGCCGTGGCCCTGAGCCTGTTCATCCTGGTCGAGAACCGGGTCAGCAATCCGATCCTGCCGCCGCACCTGTTCAGGAACCGGACCTTCTCCAGCGCCAACCTGGCCGGCTTCCTGATCTCCATGGCCTTCATGGGCGTGGTGATGTTCCTGCCGCTCTATCTGCAACTGGGGATGGGCGTGGCGGCCACCACCAGCGGCCTGATCATGCTGCCCCTGATGGGCGGCCTGATCATCGGCAGCACCATCTCAGGCCAACTGGTCAGCAAGACCGGCCAGTACCGGCCCTTCATGCTGGTGGGCGCGGGCCTGCTGCTGCTCGGGGTCAGCCTGCTGGCCGTCTTCCTCGGCAAGGTCGGCCTGCCCGTGCTTTGCCTGATGCTGCTGGTGGTCGGGCTGGGCCTGGGCCCGGGGCAGAGCCTGTTCAACATCGCCACCCAGAACGCCGTCGATCCGCGCGACATCGGCGTGGCCACCAGCTCCAACCAGTTCTTCCGCCAGATCGGCTCGACCGTCGGCGCGGCCCTGGCTGGAGCCCTGCTGACCCATCGCCTCGCCAGCCTGGGCGGCGCGATGGATCTGGGCGCCCTTCAGGGCATGACGGTCAGGGCCGGCCTCGCGGGCGGGCGTCACGCCGTGGATCCCGTCCTGCGCGACGCCCTCCTGCATGCGGTGCAAGGCGTGACTCAGGCCGCCGCCCTGGTCGTGCTGGCGGGCCTGATCGCGATCCTGTTCATCCCGGTGATGCCGCTGCGCTCGCGCATGCCGACGGCCGCGCCGGTGCTGGCCAAGGACGAGCCGACCAACTAGTGCGCCGCCTTCCAGCTCCGGCGGACCAGGGTTTTCACCGGCTCGGTGACCGGCGCGTAGCCGAGCGCCGAGACCTTGGCGTCGCCCTTGGCGTAGCCCCAGTCGAAGAAGTCGATCACCTGCTTGCGACGATCGGCCGGCGCGTCGTCGCGCAGCAGTCCGTAGCTGACCAGCACCAAGGGCCAGCTGGCCGCGCCCGGCCGGTCCAGGGTGGGCACGCCAAAGCCCTTTGACGCCGACCAGTTGGCGCCGGCCGCGACAGCGGCGAAGGCCGCGGGGGACGGGGCGATGAAGGCGCCGTCGTGGTTCTTCAGCGACACCAGGTCCAGCTTGTGGTCCAGGGCGTAGGCGTATTCGACATAGCTGATCGTGCCCATGGTGCCGGACATGATCTCGCTGATCCCGCCATTGCCCTTGCCGCCCAGGCCGGTGGGCCAGTTGACGGTCTCACCGGCCCCCGGGCCGGCTTTCCAGCTGGCGCTGACCGATGACAGATAGCTGGACAGCAGCAGGGTCATGCTGGCGGGATCGGTGCGGTGGGCGACCGTGATCGGCCAGTCCGGCAGGTCGACGCCCGGATTGACGGCCTTGATCTTCGGGTCGTTCCACTTGGTGATCTCGCCCATGAAGATAGCCGCCAGCAGCGGCCCGTCCAGGCGCAGCTTGCCGCTCTCCAGGCCGGGAACATTGGTCACCAGCACGGTGCCGCTGATCAGGAATGGGAACTGGCTGAGACCCTTGGCGGCCAGGTCGGCGTCCGACAGCGGCATGGCGGTCACGCCGAAATCGACGGCCTTGGCCTCGATCTGGCTGACGCCGTAGGCCGAGTTCTGACCCTGATAGGTCATGATCTGGCCGGTCTCGGCCTGATAGTCGGCCATCCAGGCCTTGAACAGCGGCGACTGGATCGAGCCCCCCGCGCCGGCGATGGGAGCGGGCTTTTCGGGCGCCGTCTGGGCGACGACGCCGCCCGCCACACCCACGCACAACATGAACGCCACCGACGCCATAAGCGATTTCATCGCGCTTCCTCCGGCCGGCGGTGATCGCCGCAGGGAGGGTTCTTCGTCCCTGCCGTTACGTCACCGCTCGATATGCGCCTTTTTCGGCGGTCCGGCGGGCCTGGGCCTATGTGGCACGAGGACGCATGAAAGGCCCCGCGGCGGCGTCAGAGAAAGCTGTACGGATCAATGTCGATCACCACCCGGACCGAGTTGGGGACCTTGGCCCGCGCCCGCCAGGCCGACATGAAACCCTGCAGGTCCACCGTGCGGTCGGCGCGCACCAGGAACCGCTTGCGACGTCGTCCGCGCACCAGCCCCAGCGGGGCGTCGGCCGGGCCGAACACCTCGACGCCCTCGGCGTTGGGGATCACCGCCGCCAACGCCTCGACATAGGCCTCCAGGGCCGCGGCGTCGGGTCCGGAGGCGATCACCGCCGCCAGGCGTCCGAACGGCGGCAGGCCCGCCTCCTCGCGCATCCGCATCTCGGCCTCGACGAAGGCGTCGCGGTCCTGGGCCTTCAAGGCCTGCAACACGGCGTGGTCGGGCGTGTAGGTCTGCAGCATGGCCCGCCCCGGCTTTTCGTGCCGTCCGGCCCGGCCGGCCGCCTGGGCCAGCAACTGGAACGTCCGCTCGCCGGCCCTCAGGTCGCCGCCGCGCAGGGACAGGTCGGCGTCGACCACGCCCACCAGGGTCAGGTTGGGAAAGTTGTGACCCTTGGCGGCGGCCTGGGTGGCCACCAGGATGTCGATCTCGCCCGCAGCCATGGTCTCGACCAGCGCCCGCGCCCCGGCCGCGTCCATCACCGTATCCGAAGAGAACACCGCCACCCGGGCGGTCGGGAACAGGTAGCGCGCCTCCTCCTCCACCCGCTCCACGCCCGGACCGATCGAGACCAGGCTGTCCTTGGCCCCGCAATGCGGACAGGCCTCGGGCTTCTTCATCGAGAAGCCCGTCAGGTGGCAGACCAGCCGGCCGGTATAGCGGTGCTCGACCAGCCAGCTGTCGGTGTCGGGCGACTTCATCTTCTCGCCGCACGCCTTGCATAGCACCAGCGGCGCATAGCCCCGACGGTTGAGGAACAGCATCGACTGCTCTCCCCGCTCCAGGGTCACGGCCATGGCCTTGATCAGCGGCGGCGACAGCCAGCGCCCGGGCTCGGGCGGGGTCTCGCGCATGTCGATCAGGCTGATGTCGGGCAGTTGCGCCGCCCCGTGCCGGGCGCTCAGCCGCAGCCAGCGATAGCGCCCGCTCTGGGCGTTGAACAGGCTCTCCAGCGACGGCGTCGCCGAGGCCAGCACCACCAGCGCCCCCTCGATCTTGGCGCGGGCCACGGCGAGATCCCGGGCCTGATAGATGAAGCCCTCCTCCTGCTTGAACGAGCTGTCGTGCTCTTCGTCGACCACGATCAGGCGCAGGCTGCGGAACGGCAGGAACAGGGCCGAGCGGGCGCCGACCACGATCCGCGCCTCGCCGCTGGCCACGCCTTCCCAGACGCGGCGGCGCTTGGGCGGGGCGACGCCGGAATGCCACTCGGCCGGCACAGCGCCGAACCGCGCCTCGAACCGCGCCATCACCGCCTGGGTCAGGGCGATCTCGGGCAGCAGGATCAGCACCTGGCTGCCCGGGTCCTCGGCCAGGGCGGCGGCGACGGCCTCCAGATAGACCTCGGTCTTGCCCGAGCCGGTAACGCCGTCCAGCAACGCCGCCTGGAAGCCGCCCTGGCCCAGCATCTCGCCCAGCACATCGGCGCAGGCCTGCTGGCTGGGATTGAGCGTCTGGGGCGGCAGGGCCAGGTCAGGGGCGGGGAAACTCTTGTCGGCCTCGACGAACTCGACCGCCAGCGCGCCCTCGTCCACCAGGCCCTTGACGACGCCGGCCGAGACGCCCGCGATATTGGCCAGGGCCGCGCCCGACATCGGCCCCGCCTGGGCCGCCGCCAGCACCTTCAGACGGGCCGGCGTCATCCGGCCGGGCTGGGTTCCGGTCAGGACCAGCACCTTGTCGGGCTTGGGCGGAGGATGGCGCAGACCGCGCAGGGCCATGGCCAGCGGCCAGCCCGGGACATCGACCGAATAGCGCGCCGCCCAATCGATGAAGGTCAGGATTCCCGGCGGCAGGCTGGGGTCGTCCAGCTTTTCCAAAACCGGCTTCAGCGGCCGATTGCCGCCGGTCCCGTCGCGCAGGGCGGTGACCACGCCGCGAATCACGCGGGGGCCCAGAGGCACGGTCACATGGTCGCCAAGCTCCAGCCCCAGGCCGTCCGGCTCGGCATAGTCGAACGCCTCCGGCAGCGGCATGGGCAGGAGAACGGAAGCGATGCGCGGCATGGGAATCAGCTTCTGCCGTGAAAGCGATCCCAGGTCGAGATGGCGCATCGTCGCCCGCCGCAAGCCGGCGTTAACCGATCTGGGGTTTGATGTTCGCCTCTGAGTGGATTTGCCCGGTGGGGGCGGAGAAGGCCGACAATGAGCGATGCGACGCAAGCCCTGATGCCGGTCGACCCCGAGGCCGTCCGTGCGTTCCTGCGCGACGAACCCCAGTTCCTGCGCGAGGACACCAGCCTGCTGGGCGAACTGGGCCTGCGCATCGACGGCGGCAATGTCATCGACTTCGGGCCCGCCGCCCTGGCCCGCGCCGCCGCCGCCCATCGCCGCGAAGCCGTGGTGCGTCGCGAGATCGAGGACACCGCCCGCGCCAATTTCTCGGCCCAGGCCCAGACCCACGCCGCGGTCATCGACCTGCTGGACGCCCGCAATCATTCCGACCTGGCGCGCCGCGTCGACGAGATGGCCGCCCTGCGCTTCTCCCTGACCACCGGCGTCATCGCCCTGGAAGGCGGTCCGCGCGTTCCCGCCGGCTGGCACGCCCTGATCGAGGGTCAGGTCGACATGCTGATGGGCGAACACGCCGTGGCCCGGATGGGCTTCTACGCGCCGGCCCTGGGCCTGTTCGGCGACAAGCTGGACCACATCCGCAGCATGGCCATCGTGCGCCTGGCCCTGTGGGAGCCCTCGCGCCAGGGCATCCTGGCCTTCGGCTCGTCCGATCCCGAAGCCTTCACCCCCGACATGGGGTCCGACCTGGTGGCCTTCCTGGCCCGCGTGGTCGAGCGCACCGCCGAGCGCTGGCCGGTCCTGTGAGCCCGCCGGCCCACAGCGGCCGGCAAGCCCTGACGGCCTGGCTCGACTATCTGACCCACGAGCGCCGGGCCTCGCCGCGCACCGTGCGGGCCTATGGCGACAACGTCATCGCCTATCTGAACTTCCTGGAACGCCACCGCGGCGAGACGGTGTGGCTGAGCGATCTGGGCGCGATCACCGCCGCCGAGCTGCGGGCCTATCTGGCCTTTCGCCGGCAGGGCGATGACGCCCTGGCCCCGCGTTCGCTGTCGCAGAGCCTGTCGTCGATCCGCGCCTTCCATCGCTATCTCGACCAGCGCCACGCCACCCCCAACGCCAATATCGACCTGGTGCGCGGCCCCCGGCTGCAGGTGGGTCTGCCGCGCCCGGTCACCGAGGACCAGGCGCGCGGCCTGCTGGCCGAGGCGGGCGCCGATCCCGATCGCGAGGACTGGGAGGTCGCCCGCGACGAGGCGGTGCTGACCCTGTTGTGGGGCTGCGGCCTGCGGATTTCCGAAGGACTGTCGCTGTTGCGTCGCGACGCGCCCCTCCAGGAAACCCTGCGCATCACCGGCAAGGGCGGCAAGACCCGCATCGTCCCGGTTCTGGACGCCGTGCGCCAGGCCGTGGACGCCTATGTCGCCGCCCTGCCCTTCGTGCTGGCGCCGGACGAGCCGCTGTTTCGCGCCAAGCGCGGCGGCGCCCTGTCGCCCCGCCACGTCCAGGCCCTGGTCCAGACGCTGCGCGGGCGACTTGGACTGTCGGACCGGGTGACGCCCCACGCCCTGCGCCACGCCTTCGCCACCCATCTTCTGGGGGCCGGCGCCGATCTGCGCGCGATCCAGGACCTGCTGGGCCACGCCTCGCTGTCGACCACACAGCGCTATACTCAGGTCGACGCGGCGGGCCTGATGGCCGCCTACTCCAGGGCCCATCCCCATAGTGGGTAGCAAACTGTGACAAGCTGTCGCGATAAACCCAGCAAAAACTGGGAATTAACCGCGTTTTTACTGCATGCGCGCCTTCTGTAGCCAAGACCGACGCTCGTCCGCGCATCAGGCGGGCGCTACGGACATGGGGCTAGCGATGAAATTCGACGATCTGAAGATTTCGACCAAGGTGGCCCTGCCGGCCGTGATCCTGACCGTGGTGGCCCTCGCCATCGTCGGTATGGGCGCCTGGCAGGCGAAGAAGTCAGAAGCCGCGACCCAAGTGCTCGTCGAACAGCGCGCCCCCGCCGAACTGGCCGCCGCGCGCTTCAATCGACGGGTCACGGCGATTGGCTATGCGGCCTATCGCACCGTCTCGAACGCTGGCACCTCCCCCGAAGCCCAAGCGGCCAGCGCGGAGATGGATCAGAGCTACAAGGAAGGCAAGAAATACCTGGCGGAGGTGAAGAAGACCGACCCCAGCTCGGCCAAGGCCGTCGCCGGCTTCAGCGATCGCATGGACAAGATCTATTCCAGCGCTCGTCAGGGCGCGGATCTGGGCCTGCAGGACGCCAATGAGGCGGCCATCATGGTCATGGCCGTGATCGACCCAGACATCGCCAGCCTCACCAAGGACGTCAACAAGTTCGTCGATGTCCACTCCGGCCAGACCGAGGTCATGGTGACCAAGGCCGCCAAGGACGCCACCGCCGGCACGATCTTCAGCGTGCTGTTCGGCGTGATCTCGGCCGGCGCGGCCATGGTCTTCGCCCTGTGGATCGGTCGTTCGAAGATCTCCACCCCGCTCGACAACCTGTCCAAGACCATGGAGACCCTGGCCCAGGGTTCGGTCGACGTCGACGTGGTCGGCGCCCAGCGCAAGGACGAGGTTGGCGCCATGGCCCGCTCGGTCCAGGTGTTCAAGGACAACGCCCTGGCCCTGCGCACCGCCGAAGCCGCCCAGCTGCGCGCCACCGCCGAGACCGAAGCCGAACGCCGCCGCAACCAGGAAACCGCCGACGCCGCCGCCCGCGAGCAGGCCTTCGTTATGGAAAACCTCGCCACCGGCCTGAACAAGCTGGCCGAGGGCGACCTGACCTACCGCGTCGATCAGGACTTCCCCGACGCCTACAAGCGCCTGCAGTCCGACTTCAACGACTCCATCGCCCAGATGGAAGAGGCGATGCGCACCATCGTGCACGCCGCCAGCAGCATCGGCGCCGGCGCCGACGAGATCGCCTCGGCCTCCGACGACCTGTCGCGCCGCAGCGAGCAGCAGGCCGCCAGCCTGGAAGAAACCGCCGCCGCCCTTGACGAGATCACCGCCACGGTGAAGCGCTCGTCGGCCGGCGCCGTCGAAGCCTCGCGGGTCGTCGGCTCCACCCGCGCCGACGCTGAACGCTCCAGCGTCGTGGTGCGCGGCGCCGTCGACGCCATGAACCAGATCGAGAAGTCCTCGCAGTCGAT
Source organism: Caulobacter sp. (assembly GCF_965279145.1). Taxonomy (NCBI): domain Bacteria; kingdom Pseudomonadati; phylum Pseudomonadota; class Alphaproteobacteria; order Caulobacterales; family Caulobacteraceae; genus Caulobacter; species Caulobacter sp. Next base: position 2,096,550 of record NZ_OZ257139.1, on the reverse strand, counting down.
CAGCCAGATCATCGGCGTCATCGACGAGATCGCCTTCCAGACCAACCTGCTGGCCCTGAACGCCGGCGTAGAAGCGGCGCGGGCCGGTGAAGCCGGTCGCGGCTTCGCGGTCGTCGCCCAGGAAGTTCGCGCCCTGGCCCAACGCTCGGCCGACGCCGCCAAGGAAATCAAGACCCTGATCTCGACCTCGACCCAGCAAGTGGGTCAGGGCGTGGCCATGGTGGGCCAGACGGGCGACGCCCTGCAGGCCATCGTCGCCAAGGTCAGCGAGATCGACGCCCTGGTCAGCGAAATCGCCGCCGGCGGCGCCGAACAGGCGACCGGCCTCAACGAGGTCAACGCCGCCGTCAACCAGATGGACCAGACCGTTCAGCAGAACGCCGCCATGGTCGAGCAGTCGACCGCCGCCAGCCACTCGCTGAAGGGTGAGGCCGGCAATCTGATGCAGATGATCTCGCGCTTCCAGGTCGGCGGCTCCAGCGCTTCGACGGCCCGCGCCCCCGCCCGCCGTCCGGCCGCCCCGGCCACGCGCCCCACCCTGCAGCCGGCCTCGTCGGCCAGCCGTCCGGGCGCCAATCCGGTCCGCGCCGCCCAGGCCAAGCTCGCCGCCTTCGCCGGTTCGGCCAAGCCGGCGGCCCAGAGCGAAGACTGGGAAGAATTCTGAGGTTGATACAGGCTTAGTAAGCGTAAGCGCCCCGTCCCCCCTCTCGGGGCGTTCCTCCCCTGAAGACCAGACTGAAGCCCCGCCGGACGCACCGGCGGGGCTTTTTTCATGAGGTGTCCGGGGTGGAAGGGCTGAGGCCTAGTGAACCGATCATAGGCGGTCTTTGAGCGGGCCCTTGCGGATGGGGTGGCGAATTTCAAGCCGGGCAACTGAAGGCGACCGTGCGCCATTGGCTGACCTTGGCTCACTCACGAAAGACGGACGGCCCAGTCGATCAGCACGCGCAACGGCCATGCCTCACCTAAACGCTCTGGCGCTTCGCATTTGGCTAGCTGTCACAAATGGCTGGTAGCAGTCTTCGTCCATGACCTTGGCCACTCACGAGCGGGCGATCTGGCTGGCGCGCAACGCGCTGCCGCACGAGCCGGCTCTGCGCGCGTGGCTGTCCCGCCGCCCGCTGGCCGGACTCGAGGTCGATGACATCGTTCAGGAGACCTATGCCATCCTCGCGGCCCTGGAGCGGGTGGACCACATCCTCAACGGCCGCACCTACATGTTCGAGGTGGCCAAGTCGGTGGTGCTGCGGTCGCTGCGTCGCAGCCGCATCATCGCTTTCGAAGCCCTGGCCGAGGCAGAGGGCATGGAGCCGCCCAGCGATGCTCCCTCGCCCGAGACCGTGGCCGCCGATCGTCAGGAATTGACCCGCATCGCCGCCCTGATCGCTGGTCTGCCGACCAAGTGCCGCGAGGCCTTCACCCTGCGCAAGGTGCATGGTCTGTCGCAGCGCGAGGTCGCCCGACGCATGGGCGTTTCCGAGAACACGGTCGAGAAGCACGTCGGAAAAGGCATCGGTGTGCTGATGAATGCATTGGGGCGTGGCGGAAACGAACGCTTACAGGCATCTAGGGACCGTAAGCCCCAGGACCCGAGAGACGTTGAGCACGACCCGAGACAGCAGCGCCGACATTGACGCCGCCGCGGCCGCCTGGGCCGCGCGCGTTGACCGGGGGCCGCTGTCTGAGGCAGACCAGGCCGCCCTGGAGGCGTGGGCCGCGCAGGATCCGCGCCGAGCGGGGGCCTATGCCAAGGCCCTGGCCGTCAACGCTCACCTGGACCGCGCCCAGGGCCTGGGCGCCGACTTCGCGCCCGCCGCCCATCCCGCCGCGAAAGCCGCTGACCGCCGCCGCCTGCTGGCGACCGGGGGCCTGTTGGCCGCCGCCTCGGTGGTCGGGGCCGTCGGCTATGGCGCGCTCAGCCTCCAGGGCCGGGTGACCACCGCCAAGGGCGACATCCGCCGCGCGCCGTTGGCCGACGGCTCGGCCGTAACCCTCAATACCGACACCACGATCCGCGCGGCCTTCGACGGCAAGATGCGGCGGGTCGACCTGCTGCGCGGCGAGGCCCTGTTCGATGTCGCCAAGGACCCCGCCCGTCCGTTCGTCGTGGTGGCCGGTCATGTCCGTGTGCGGGCGGTGGGCACCAGTTTCACGGTCCGAACCCACGCCAACGGTCAGGTCGACGTGATCGTTCGCGAAGGCGTGGTCGAGGTCTGGCGCGGCGCCGAGGGCAAACCCGTGCGCCTCGCCGCCGAGCACGCCGTTCAGGTGGCGAGCGCGGGCGCCCTGACGCCCACGACTGTCGGATCGGCCGCCGTCGACCGGGCCATGGCCTGGCGGCAGGGCCAGATCGACCTTGACGGCCTGACCCTGGGCCAGGCCGCCGACGAGTTCGCCCGGTATTCTGACCGCCGCATCGTCATCGACGACCCGGCGGTGGCGAGGCTGAAGATGACCGGCCTGTTCTCCGCGAGCGATCCCGACGGCTTCGCCAAGGCCGCGGCTTTAAGCCTGGGCCTCAACGCCACGCCACAGGCCGACGGCGTACGCTTGACCCGCGGCTGAACTTTTTTCGAGGACGGCATGGCGGGAGTTTCGACATCGAGGCTCCACCCCGATGAGGCCGGCGCGGATCCGGCGGATTTCGGGGCGACACCATCATGATGCGAAAGCAAACCCTGGCCGGCGGCGCGGCCGCCCTGGCCCTCCTGGCCTGCGCCCTCCCGGCGGCGGCCCAGCAGCGCACCTTCGACGTGCCTGCCCAAGGCGCGGCCTCGGCCATCTCGGCCTTCGCCCGCCAGGCCGGCCTGCAGGTCGTGGCCCCGGCCGACGGCCTGGAAGGCGTCCGCACCCAGGCTCTGAAGGGTCCGATGGATGCTCGCGCGGCGCTCCGGAAGCTGATCGCGGGCGCGGGTCTGGAGATCGCCTCCGACAGCAACGGCGTCATTGTCCTGCGCCGCGTGGCGACACCGACCGCCGCCGCTGTCGAGGCCGAGCCCACGGCGCTGGACACCATCATCGTCACGGCCCAGAAGCGCGAGGAAGCCGCCCAGGGGGTGCCGATCTCGCTGACCGCCTTTTCCGGTCGCGCGGTCGAGACCTATCGCCTGGAGAGCCTGCGCGACATCTCGCGCCTGACGCCGGGTCTGCTGGTCTCGTCGTTCAGCCAGAGCAGTCCGACGATCGCCGTGCGCGGCGCGACCAACACCTTCACCCAGATCGGCGCCAACAAGCCGGTGGCCGTCGTCATCGACGACCTGTTCATCCCCCGCAACAGCGCCGCGACCTTCGAGCTCTATGGCCTGAACTCGGTGCAGGTGCTGAAAGGCCCGCAAGGCACGCTGTTCGGCCGCAACGTCACCGGCGGCGCCATCGTGCTGGACACCGGCAAGCCGTCCTTTGGCGGTACGGCAGGCTCGCTGCGCGTCGGCGGAGGCGACTACGGTCTCCGCCAGGTCGATGGCCGTATGGACGCGCCGGTCGGCGAGACCATCGCCCTGCGCCTGGCGGGCTCGCTGAAGCAACACGACGGCTACGGCAAGGACCGCCTGACCGGCCGCGAGCAGGACGACCTCGACAGCCGAAGCCTGCGCGCCCAGGCCCGGATCCAGGCCACGGACGCCGTCGAGGTGCTGCTGGGCGCCGACTATGCCGAAGACCACAATGGCGGCCGCACCCTGTCGTCCAGGGCCGCCGGCTCGGACGGCGATCGCCGCACCTCGGAACTCGGCTACAATCAGGGCTTCGCGCGCAACCAGTGGGGCGCCTCGGGGCGGCTCTATTGGAACGCGCCGGTCGGCCAGGTCACCGCCATCACCGGCTATCGTTGGTCGCAGTCCGGCGAGGACTATTCGGGCACCGGGGCCAGCTTTCGCTTTCTTGCCGGGACCACCACCCAGTCGGTGAACCGCGACGTCGACGACGTGGGCCTGTTCTCGCAGGAGGTTCGCTGGGCCAGCCCGAAGTGGTCGCGCGGCGATCTGGTGGCTGGCGTCTATTTCGCCGACGAGGACGCCAAGCGCCAGTTGCGCACCCGCGGCCTGGCCGCCGTCACGGGCGTGGCGGCCTCCGATGTCCTGACCGACCAGGCGGTCAAGACCAAGAGCCATGCCGCCTTCATCGACGGCACGGTCCACCTATCGACCACTTTCGATCTGACCCTGGGCGCGCGCTACACCCATGACGAAAAGACCGCCTCGCTGGTCCGCACCGACTTCGTGCGTCCGGCGACCGGCAGCTTCACGGCCCGCGACCTGAAGGCGGACTGGAGCGAGGTCACGCCCCGCGCCGTGCTGAGCTGGACACCGCGCGAGGACTTCAAGGTCTATGGCAGCGTCACGCGCGGCTACACCGCCGGCGGCTTCAACACCGACGCGGCCGTGATCACCGCCCTGGCCCAGCCGTTCGATCCCGAGACCGTGACCAACTACGAGCTGGGCGTGAAATCCCAGTGGCTGGCCGACACCCTGCGCGTCAACGCCTCGGTCTTCCACATGGACTACAAGGACAAGCAGGAGCTGTTCTTCAATAACGTCACCCGGGTGCTGACCATCACCAACGCCGGCCAGGCGACCGTCGAGGGCGCGGAGGTCGAGGTCGCCTGGCGTCCCCTGCCCTGGCTGAACCTGAGCGCAAACTACGGGCTGCTCGACACCGTCTACGACCGCTTCGTCATCCCGGGCGGCGCGGTGAACACCGGCAACCCGCTGGGCTCGTCGCCGCGCAACAAGGGCGCGATGGCCGCCGACGTCCGCATTCCGCTGAACGGCGCGGGTTATCTCACCGGCGCGATCAGCTGGGCCTATACGGACGGCTACTACACCGGCGCCACCAAGGACCCGAACCTGCATATCGACAGCTACGCCCTGACCAACCTGTCGCTGGGCTACGAAAGCCGCGACGGGCGCTGGATGCTGACGGCCTGGGCCAAGAACCTGGGCGACGTCGACTTCCTGTTGACCCCGTCCACGCAGGGCGTGCTGGCCGAATATCTGGGCGAGCCACGCACCGTGGGCGTCATGCTGTCGGCGAAGTTCTGATGGCGGCGGTCGTGACCCGGCGCGGCCTGCTGCTCGGCGCCGCCGCTCTCGGCGTCACGGGTTTGGGCGCGGCCGCCCCACTGTCGGACGACGACGTCGTCGGTCAGCCGCTGCGCCCCTGGCGGCGCGGCGGCCTTGATATCCACCACATCGCCACCGGCCGGGGCGACTCGACGCTGATCATCGGGCCAGACGGCTCCAGCCTGATGATCGACGCCGGCGCCTCGAGCACGCCGCCGCCGGCCAGCCTGGACATTCGCCCCAGCGCGGAACGGCGCGCCGGAGAGTGGATCGGCCGCTACGCCCGTCGCCAACTCGCGGCCACCGGCGGCCAGAGGCTGGACGCCTTCCTGGTCACCCACCTACATCCAGACCATGTCGACGGCCTGGCCGACGTCGCCGCCGCCCTGCCGATCGGCAAGTTGGTCGACCGGGGTTACCCTGACTATTCCTATCCCCGGCCGTTCGACGCGCCTTTCGCCACGGCCTACCAGGCTTTCGTCCGCGATCGGGTCCACGCCGGCGGCAAGGTCGAACGTTTCCGGGTCGGAGCCGCCGACCAACTCGTTCTGCCCGGCGCGGAGATTCGCAATCTGGCCGCCAACGGTGAGGTGTGGACCGGGCATGGAACCGAAACCCGACGCCTCTTCCCGGCGATCGATTCACTGCCGGTCGCCGATATCCCCGACGAGAACGCCTGCTCGGCCGCCATCCGCCTGCGCTACGGCGCCTTCGGCTATTTCGCCGCGGGCGACCTTACCAGCAACAGCTTCGACGGGACCCTACCCTGGCGCGATGTCGAGACCCCCGCCGCCCAGGCCGCTGGCCGTGTCGATGTCGCCGTCGCCGCCCACCACGGCATGTTCGACGCCACCGGCGCGGATGTGGTGCGGGCCCTGAGGCCCCGCGCCTGGGTCATCCCCGGGTGGCATGTCGCCCACCCCAGCACTGATACGTTGGAGAGGATGATGAGCCAGCGCCTCTACGCGGGCGCCCGCGACGTGTTCGCCACCGGTCTCTCCCCCGCCAACGCGCTGGCCCACACGTGGCTGACGGACCGTCTGGCCGCGCGCGGCGGCCATGTCATCGTTCGCGTCGCCCCCGGCGGAGCCAGCTACCGCCTGGTCGTCACCGACAATCGCGACGAGGCCGATCGGGTCCTTTCGGCATGGGGCCCCTGGGAGGCCTCGAGTTCCTGATCGGCATGGCGCGCCATGGCCGGACTCTCGAACCGCCCCAGGAACGCGACGGGCGGTGATCCGGCCGTGACTTAAGGGGAGGCCGTGGCAGCGATGTTAGAGGTCAGAGCAGACTCCTTGCTCCGGCGAAGCGCTGGTCTCGCGGCGCCTGGCGCTGGTCGCCGACAAGAGATCGGCTTGCACAAAAGTGTCACGCATAAACGATACGTCACCGTACCGTTTATGCGTGGAGGTACCGTTGAGAAAGATCAGTCTGCTCGCCGCGACGGCGTTGTGGGGCATTGCCGCTTCGGCCCATGCACAGGCGCCAAGCGCATCGACCGCCAACGACACAGCGCTGGACGAGATCGTGGTCACGGCCCAGAAGCGCACCCAGCGCATCTCCGATGTGCCGATGTCCATCAGCGCCTATGACCAGCTGTTTCTCAAGCAGATCGCCGCCACTGAACTGACCCGTGTCGCCCAGGTGACACCAGGCCTGACCATTCAACTGCAGGACCGGCTGCTGCCGGGCATCTCCCTGCGGGGCATCACGTCCGACGACACCTCGCCCGCGGCCGAGCCGCGCGTGGCGCTGTTTCAGGACGGCGTGCCGATCACCCAGATCGGTTCAGGCTACGCCGAAATGTTCGACGTCGACCGCGTCGAGGTCGAAAAGGGACCGCAGTCGACGCTGCATGGCCGTTCGGCCTTGAACGGCGGCATTTCCGTCTTCCAGAAGATGCCGACGCGGACGCGCGGCCTCGAGGTCAAGGGCGGCGTCGGCGACTACGGCTATCGTCAGGCCCAGGTGGTGGCCAACCTGCCGGTGACGGACGCCTTTGGCGTCCGGGTCGGCGCGCTGATCCACAAGCAGGACGGCTTTCTCAAGGATTCCGACGGCTCGGGCAGCTACAACAATGTCGACAGCCAGGCCCTGCGCCTGACAGCCCAGTATGAGCCGAGCGCGGATTTCTCGTTCCGCTTTTCGGGCACCTATGATCGTGACGACACCGACAGCGGCGGGGCGTTCAAATCCAGCGTCTTCAAGCCGCTCGACCAGACCACCGGCGCGGTGGTCGGCGACCTGCGGTTCTGGACGCCGACGCACCTCAGCACGTTCGGCCAACTGCCCGACGCCTACAGCAAGCGGGAGGTCGTCGGCCTCAGCGGCGCGCTCAGCCGCCGCATCAGCGACAAGCTGGAGCTCAACACGATCACCGGCTATCGCTGGTACAGCGCTTGCCAGGCCGGCGATATCGACGGCACGCCGACCAATCTGATCGCCTATGACCAATGCAATGGCGGCGAGCAGTACTCGCAGGAAGTCCGGCTCAACATCCGCGATATGGGCCGCTTCGAGGGCTTTGTCGGCGGCGGCTATTTCAAGGCCGACAACGACCTGTCGATCGACCTTGGATCCGACGAGCGGGCCATGGCCCTTCTGCTGTCGGGCTCCTTGCTGCGCTTCGCTCCGAACGGCCTGACCAACACCCAGATCAACACGCTGCTCGGCTCCAAGGCCGCCGCGTACAAGGCGTTCCATCTGGATCACAAGGTCCAGACGGCCAAGGTCGAGACCTTCGATCTGTTCGCCGACGGCACGGTTCACCTGGACGGCGGCTTCGAGGTGTTCGCCGGTGGGCGGGTCACCCGCGACTCCAAGGACGTCACCCTGCTGGCGAACACCCCGCTGGGCGTCTCGCGGTTGACCGGCAAGGGGCTGTTGATCGCCTCCACGCCGAACGGGGGCCAGCTCAGCGGTCACCGCGAGATGACCCTGGCCACGGGCCGGGTGGGCGTTCGCTACGTGATCAATCCCGCGGTCAACCTCTATGCGGTCTACGGCATCGGCAAGCGGCCGGGCCTGGTCGAGCTGGCGGCGAGCGGCGCGGCCGACCTCATTCCCGAGGAAAAGCTGCGCTCGGCCGAGAGCGGCGTGAAGTTCCGTCTGCTGGGCGGCGCGCTGATCGGCGACGCCTCGGTCTATCACTACGACTATTCGAACTTCCAAACCAAGCAACGGCTCGACGGCGTTCTGGTCTCGGTCAACGCGGGCGACGCCAGCGCGGATGGTTTCGAGACCCAGGCGACCTGGCGCGCGTTCAAGAACCTGACCGTCTTCGGCAGCTATGGCTACAACCACGCGCGCTTCGGTTCGGGCGCCTATGAAGGCAATCGCTTCCGCAACAGCCCCGACCAGAAGTTCGCCGTCGGCTTCAACGCCACCGCGGATCTGCCGGTGGGCACGCTGAGCTTCGCGCCGGTCTACAGCCGGCAGTCGAAGATCTTCTTCTCCGACGACAACGATCGCGCCGATCTCCAGGTCCGTACGCCCGCAGCCTTCTCGGACGTCAAGGTCGACGAGTATCAAAAGGGCTTTGGCCTGCTCAGCGCCAAGCTTAGCCTGACGCCGTCGTCGGACGCTTGGTCGCTCGCCGTGGTGGGTGAAAACCTGCTGGACACCAAGTTCATCGTCGATGCGGGCAATACGGGCGACGTGTTTGGCATGCCGACCTTCGTGACCGGGTCGCGCCGCACGGTCCGGCTGGAGCTGAGCTTCAAGATGTAAGGCCATCGCCCGAGGCCGGGCGCTGAAACGCGCGCGGCCTCGGGCTGGCGGGAACGAGCAGAGAAGGAGGGAAGGCGTGAGCAAGACATTCGATCGACGCGAGGCGATAGGTCTCGTCGGGGCTGTAGCCTATTTGACGGCCGCCGACATGGCCAAGGCCGCCGAGAAGGCCGGCACACCCTTCCTGCATGGTGTCGCGTCCGGCGATCCGCTTCAGGATCGGGTGATCCTCTGGACACGCGTGACGCCCGTCGACCCCGCCTCCGGCCCGATGCGCGTGGACTGGGAAATCGCCAGCGACCCCGGGTTTCGACACGTGGTCAAGCGCGGCGATCTGACCGCCGACGCCGCTCGCGACTTCACCGCCAAGGTGGACGTCACGGGACTCAAGCCCGGTTCGGTCTATCACTATCGCTTCCGCTGCAACGGCAGCGTCTCGCCGGTCGGCCGAACCCAGACCCTGCCCGAGCGCGGCGTGAAGGACATGGTCCTGGCCGTGGCCTCCTGCGCGCTCTATTCCGGCGGCTTCTTCAACGCCTACCGCGAGATCGCCCGCCTGGATCGGGTCGACGTCGTTCTGCATCTGGGCGACTACATCTACGAATATGGCGGCGCGCCCGACCAGTTGGGCATGTCGATCGGTTCCAAGATCGGACGCGCTCCCACGCCTCTCAATGAAGCGATTTCGCTGGCCGACTATCGCGAGCGCCACGCCTGCTATCGTCTCGACGCCGACCTGCAGGCGGCCCACGCGCGCGCGCCCTGGATCTGCGTCTGGGACGACCACGAGGCGGCCAATGACGACTGGACCGGCGGCGCTCAGGACCACCAGCCCAACGAGGGCGACTGGAAGGTTCGCGCGGCCGCGTCCGTGAAGGCCTATTACGAGTGGATCCCGATCCGCGAGCCGGCGCCCGGCCGTCCGCCCGAGGCGATCAATCGCACGTTCGAACTGGGCGACCTGGCCACGCTCGTGATGGTCGAGAACCGTCTTGTCGGCCGCAGCCGTCAGGTGGAGCTCCGCAATCCGCATGACGTCACCTGGCAGGTGGTCGATGTCAGCGATCCCGCCGCGCCGAAGATCGTCACCGACCCGACCCTGGCCCGCTCGGTGCTCGGGGCGGTCGCGCGCGGGGAGGCCGTTCCCGCGCCCTATGCCGTCCGGGTCGATCCCGACTCGATCCGCCGGGCGCTGGCCGATCCCAGCCGGACGATTCTGGGCGAAGCGCAGGAGCAGTGGCTGCGCGACCAGATCCGAGGCTCGGTCAAGGCCGGCAAGCCCTGGCAGATCATCGGCAACCAGGTCGTGATGGCGCGCACCACGGGCGTCGACATCGTGGGCTCCATGGGCCCGGAGCGATGGGCGGAAGCGCTGCGATCGATGGCGCCGCAACTGCGCCCCTGGGTGGCGCAACTGGCGACCCTGCCGCCCGACATCCCGTTCGAGTTCGACGGCTGGAACGGCTATCCCGCCGCCCGCAAGCGCATGGACTCGATCCTCGCCGAAGCCGGCGCCAGCCCGATCGTGCTGTCCGGCGACAGCCATGCGTTCTGGGTGAATGAGTTGCGCGACGGCGCCCATCGCCTGGTCGCGGCCGAGATCGGCACTACGGCGATCACCAGCAGCAGCCTGGGCAACATGCTGGGCAATGTGGAGCTGGGGCCGGCGTTCGCCGACGCCTGCGACGAGGTGCTCTTCTGCAACCACCTGACCAAGGGCTTTACGCTGGTGACCCTGAGCGCCGAGGAAGCCCGGGTGGATCTGATGGGCGTCACCACAGTGCTGAGCCGTGACTACCAGCCCCTGGTGCTAAAGCGCTATCGCATCCGCCGCGGGGCCGGCGGCGGCGTCGAGCCGATCATCGAGGTGTGACGAGGCGATGGCGTTGGTCGGTCAAGCCGCGACCAACGCCATCGCCTGATCGACAAGACTCTCGACCTGGGACCTGGACAGCAGGCCGCGTCGGAACGTCAGGTGATAGAGGAAGCTGCCGATCAGGGTGTGAAGCGCGAAATCGATCGTCTCCTGAGGTGCGTCGGGCGCGATGCGACGAAACTGTTCGACATAAAAGGGAGCCACGCCGGAAAGGTGAGAGTCGAGCACCTCCGCCAGCTCCGGCGACGTCATCGCGACGGCCGCCACGTTCAGCATGGCCGCGCCGCGTTCGCCGCCCATATACTGAAACCCGATCATGACGAGTTCAAAGAGGGCCTGCCTGGGCGAAACGGTCTCGTCGAACGTCGGCGCGATCGACCAGACGGTCTCGAGCATCACCGCGCGAACGAGGGCGGCCTTGGAGGCGTGACGACGATAGATCGTGGCGCGGTTACAGCCCACTTCTCGGGCTATGGCCTCGAACGTCAGCCCATCATAGCCGTGCCGCGCCAGCAAATGCCACGTGACGTCGGCGATCTTCTGACTTCTTTGAGGGTCGAGCCTGCGGCTGCGTCTTTGAGGAGGGCTCTTCAAGCTCTTGGATCCGCGCCCAGGATTGGGCCATCTCGATGGCACGGCGCCGATCTGGCTAGTGGCCCGGGCGCCGTGGTGTGCAGCGAAGCCCTGAAGGTTTCGTCCAGCTCGTCATATTGATCGCCGCCTGATCGACGCCAATCGTTCTAGCAGGCGCCCACGTCGCGCGCCGACCTCGTCTTTGACGACGAGCGATCAGCTTGCACAATCTTGCCTACACAACCGCACCAGAGCGGCCTTTAATCAGAACTCTTGCTCCAACGGAATCCCCAAAGCGGTCAACGCGACCTGGCTGCACAGGCTGCCGACAGCGGATGCGGCGTTGCGCATACGCTGCCTTTGGCGCGCCTCCAGCAAGGCGCCGTCGGATGCCGACGCGGCTCAGAAATTGAAGCGGGCGCCGACCGTCGGATTGACCGAGGACCTGTGCAGGAAGCCGGCGGCCATACCGCCCTCGACCCTGGAATACATGGCGCCGCCATAGAGGCTGGTGCGAGGGCTGGCCTTGTAGGTCAGCGACAGCGACGCGGCGATCAGCCGACCGCCGCAGGCGGACGACCTGGCGTCGTCGCAGCCGTCGCCCCTGTAGCTGTTCTGGGTGAGGAGATAGAGGCCCGCGGCCGCGTCCAGACGGGGATTGATCGCGCGCCGGGCGCCGGACCAAGCGATATCCAACACCTTGCGATGCGGATAGGCCGCGTTGTTGACGACGGCGATCTGATAGCCGCCGATCGTTTCGCGACCCGCCAGCAGCGGCGTCCTGGGATTGCTGAACGCGATACGCTCCCACCCCGCATAGAGCTTTAGGGGGCCTGCGGCGTAACGGGTTTGGACGCCATAGGAGACGGTGTCGGAGATCGTTGCGGCCAGGGACGTGGGGGGTGCTCCGGCGGCCAGATGCGCGGCGCTCAGCGGCGCCGCCGAGATCGCCCCACGGACCTGGCCGTAGATGGCGTCCACCGACACCCCACGATAGTCGCCGCCGAGGTCCATCGCCAGGATGCGACGGGCCCCGCCTTCCGATCCCGACAGCTTGGAAAGGAGGGTCATACGATAGGGCCCCGGCGCATATCGGACCTTCAGGGCGCGATCGACGCGGGCGTCCTCCGTGGCGCCCATGCCGCCGGCCACGCCCGAATAGCCGATCGGCGAGAAGGCGTAGGACGCCCCTTGCGGATCATAGGCGATGATATTGTCCAGCATCAGGGCGTTCTGCCGCCCCAGGGTGAGCGAGACGCCTTGCCTTGACGTCACACCCACGAAGGCGACGCCCTGCAGAATCTGGCCGGCGCGGCTGGAATCGCCGTTCGAGGTTTGCCGGTCCAGCGGCAGGCCGTTGTTCTTGACGAGGGCTTTGGGCCCGTCCGCCAGCCGACCTGACAGCGGCGAAAACCCGGTCTCGATCTGAAAGAGCACCGACAGGCCGTGACCGACCGGCGCGATCGCCTTCAGGCCAAGTTTGGATTGGCTAAGGCCGTTGGGCGACAGGGTGGTGACCGGCTGATCGCTATTCTTGGAGATCAGATGCTCGAGCCCCTGCGGGTAGTCCGCATCCAGCGGCGTTCCGTGTGACTGATGGGTCAGGCCCGCGTCGAGAGTTCCATAGAGCGTGACATGGCCCCAGGTGAGCCCCTTGACGGGCGGTTCCGCCGCCTGCGCGGCGGTGGAAAGTCCGCCAAAGGCGGCGATGAGCAAGATGGACCGCATGGATCTTGTCCAGGTTCGGCGGGCGCCAGGGATCGTCCGATATCCGGCGGCTCGCGGGGAGAGAGGGTGAGGCGGAAAGGCCGCGCCGGGCGCGGGGTCTAGGCGCGCAATCGCTGGCGATCGGAGGGGCTGTCGCCAGGGCGGCGCGCCTCGTCGAGCTCGAAGCGGCCGACCATGCTGGCCAATTCGTTGGTCTCGCTCTTCAACGAGTGCACGGCGGCGGTCGCCTCCTCGACCATGGCCGCGTTCTGCTGGGTGTTCTGATCGATCTGCAGCATGGCGATATTGATCTGACCCAGCCCCTCGGCCTGATCGGCGGCGAGCCTGGCGACGCCGCGCATCAGCACGTCGATTTCATTGACCTTGCCGACAATGTCTTGCAGCGCGCCGCCCATCTCCCGAACCAGGGTGACGCCATCGCCGATCTGCCGGGAGGAAGCGCCGATCAGCGCCTTGATCTCCTTGGCCGCCTCGGCCGAGCGCTGGGCGAGCGCGCGCACTTCCTGGGCGACAACCGCGAAGCCCTTGCCGGATTCGCCCGCCCGCGCGGCCTCGACCCCCGCGTTCAGGGCCAGCAGGTTCGTCTGGAACGCGATCTCGTCGATCACGCCAATGATCTGCTGGATCTGTTGCGACGACCCTTCGATCTGCCCCATGGCGGCCACGGCCTGGTCGGCGACGGTTCCGCTGTACTGCGCCTGCTCCTGAGCCACGGCGACGGCGGCGCGAGCCTGATTGGCGTCCGAGGCCGAGCGCTGCACGGTGTTGGTCAACTCACCCAGCGCCGCCGTGGTCTCTTCGAGCGTGGCGGCCTGCTGCTCGGTGCGGCGCGACAGGTTGTCGGACGCCGAGGCGATGTCGTCGGCGCCATGCTGGATGCCGTTGGTGTTGTCGCGCACGGCCTTCATGGCGGCCGACAACTGCATGAGCGCGGCGTTCAGATTCTCTCGCAGCTCGGCATAGCCGCTCGGGAAGTCATCGCTCAGCCGGACGGTCAGGTCGCCACCGGCTAATCGCTTCGCCACGGCCGTGACGGCGGTGACGACCTGCTGCTGCACTTCGGCCGCCGCGTGGTCGGCGGCTTCGCGACGCTGACGGTCGGCGGACGCATCGACGCGCATGGCTTCGGCTTCGACCTCCAGTCGCTCGCGATCAACCGCTGCGTCCCGAAACACCGCCAGGGCCCGAGCCATCTCGCCGGTTTCATTAGTCAGATCGATGAAGGGAACCTGACTGTCCTTGTCGCCCTCGGCCAGTCCGCTCATGCGTTGGGTCAGGGTCAGGATGGGGCGGGTGATGGTCCCGCCCAGCGAGGCCGCGCCAAGGCCGACGACGAGCAGCAGCGCCAGGCCGATGCCGGCGAGCTTCAGGGCGGCGACGCCAACGGCGGAGTCGATGTCATCGACATAGACCCCCGTGCCGATCACCCATCCCCAGGCGGGCATCAGCGCGACATAGGAGATCTTGGGCTGGGGTTTGTCGTGCTGGGGCTTTGGCCACATGTAGTGGACGAAGCCGGCGCCTTGCGTCGTGGCCACCTTGGTCATCTCGGAAAACAGGGCCTTGCCCGTGGGATCGAGCTCCTTGGACACATCGGCGCCGTCCAACGCGGGTTTGTTGGGATGCATCACCATCCGAGTGTCCAGATCGGTGATCCAGAAATACTCTCGCCCGCCGTAGCGCATCGCCTTCAGGGCGCCGATCGCGGCGCTCTTGGCGTCGGCCTCACTCATTCGACCGGCCTTGGCCTCATCGACATAGTGCTGGGCGACGGAGACGGCTGTCTCCACCTGGCTGCGGGTCTTGAGCGAGACATCCCGGTGCATGGCCGCCGAGAGGTTGGCCAGGCCCACGCCGATGGACACGGCCAGACCGATCCCAGCAAAAAGCACCACCAATCGCAGGCGCGCCATGATCGACAGGTTGCGAAAATCCAGCATGCTGATCAACTGCTCCAGACTGGCCAATATGGCGCCGACCAGAGTTATTGTTGGGATTGATGATTAACATGGATATTATAACGACTAGACGACCTGCTCACTTTGAGTAATTTGATGCGTCAAATCGACGCATAAGAGAAATCATCACAGCGATACCCTCTATAGGGTCGCAGAATAATGGATATGTGGAAATTTTGACTTATGTATATTTATGGAAACCACTAATCCAAATCGGATATGTCTTGTTATCAATGGTCGACCGATCGCGGCAATATGAAACCCGCCTGCCTAAATGGAGCGGCTTCGCGTGGGCTGTATAAATTCTCAAGGCCGGCGACGATCACACGGAAGCCAAGCGGCCTATTCTGGCGCCTGCGAGGCACGCGCTTGAACCTGGCAGACCTTGCCTAGGTGTGGTCGCTCATTTCCAGTCCGGCGGCGGCGATATGGCCGCTCATCTGCTGCACAGTGTCGCATGGAAAGGCGCATCGACGCGCGCACTAGGCGCCCCTCGCCTCATCAACGTTTCAGCGAGGTTCATTGACGCGCCGCGGAGCGGCTCATGTGCTGATCCAGGTTCCAGACAGTCGCTCGCCGGAGCCAATGGCGACCTCCGACCCTTTGCGGACGCTCCGTCAGGATCGTTCAGTACTCGCTCGTTGTGGAACCTCGGCACGACGCACTCGGACAGCTCAAGCGTTTGGGCGCGGCCCTCGTCGGGCGCCTCGCGGCCGCGGTCCGCTCGACGACAAGCGCCATGCCTCCCCCGCACCGCTCGGGGTAGGAGGGTTAGGCGTCGGCGGGACAGACCGGCTCACTGGCCCTGCAGCAGCGCGATCAGACGGTAGGTCGAGACGGTCACCGCGCCGCGCGCCGCGATCAGCGCGCTTTGCGCGGCCAGGGCCTCGCGTTCGGCGTCCAGGAGATCCAGAACGGGCTTTTGGCCAACCCGCACCTCGTTGCGGACACTGTCCAGGGCGCCGGTGGCGGCCTGGGTCTGGTCGGTCGCGGCGAGCACCACTGCGCTCGCGGTGGCGACGTCGCCCCAGGCGCCGATGACCGCTTCGCGCATCCGGGCCCGGGTTTCGTCGAGGCGCGCCTGGGCGTCGCGAAGCTCGGCGCCGGCCTCGTCGACACGCCCGCCGACCGCGCCGCCCGAAAACAGGGTCCAGCGGCCCTGCACGCC
The DNA here is from genome assembly GCF_965279145.1 of Caulobacter sp. Lineage (NCBI taxonomy): Bacteria > Pseudomonadati > Pseudomonadota > Alphaproteobacteria > Caulobacterales > Caulobacteraceae > Caulobacter > Caulobacter sp. The sequence continues at coordinate 2,080,458 of NZ_OZ257139.1, read as the reverse complement.
CACCGTCACGCCCTCGGCGCGATAGCCAGGAAAGAACTGGTCGCGCGTCGTGCTGGCGGTCGCGGTCAGGGCCAGGTTCGGCAGGCGGTCGGCCTGGGCGTAGCGAACGCCCGCCCGCGCCGCGCGTTCGGCCGCCTGGGCGGCGACCAGCGCCGGGCTGGACCGGCTCGCCTGGGTGATGGCCTCTTCGAGCGACGCCGGCTTGACGGGGGGGACGACAACACGCTCAAGCCCATCGGGCTCCGCGCCAACGACCGAAACGAAATGGGCCCGGCTGCTGGCCAGCTGACCTTCGGCGCGCGCCAGACCCGCCCGGGCCTCGGCCTGACGGACCCGGGCCTGGTCCAGATCCGTCCTGGGGATTTCGCCGCCCCTGAACCGCAACTCGGCCTGATCCGTGATGGCGCCCATCTCCCGGACCTGGGCCTCGCTCAGGGCCAGCATGTCCTGGGCGTCCAGAACGCCGACATAGGCGGCGGCGACCTCCGCGCTCAGCATGGCCGTCGCGCCGGCCACCTGCGCGAGGGCCGCCGCCTTGCCCTCCCCGGCCTGGGCGATGGCGGCGCCGACACCACCGCCGGAGAACAACGGCTGGCGCAGCTGCAGCGACGCCGCGCGGGGCGAGACGTCGCTCTGACCAAAGCCGAAGAAGCCGCCAAGATCGGTCGTTCCGCCGCCGCTCTCGCCCGACAGGATGAGGCTGGGCAGGCGGCCGGCCCGAGCCTGGGCCAGACGCGCCGAAGCCGCGTCCGACTGGGCCCGAACCTGGGCAAGGCCCGGATTGGCGCGCCGCGCCAGGGCGATCGCCTCGGGCAGGGTCATGGCCGAGGCGCCCAGGGGAGCCGCGACGCCGGCCAGAAGGGTCAGGGCGAGGACGGCGCGCATCGTGCTCACCGGAACGCGACTCCCGGCTTGACGCCGAGTTTCTTGAAGATCATCGCGGCGGGACAGAAGCCGGTGAACGCGGCCTGGATCATGTTGAGGCCCGCGAAGATCGACAGGCCGATCCACCAGGGATGAACGAAGTGGGCCAGGCCAACGCCCAGCAGGACGACAAAGCCGGCAAAGGCCAAAACCATTCGATCGACAGTCATGATCAACCTCCTCTTGCGGCCGGGGCGTTCGCCTGGGCCAGGGCCTGGTGCGTCCAGGCGACGATCTGGGCCGCGCTCATGAGCCCGGCGGACCGCGCGATGACGGCGCCGTCCCGATAGAGCAGCAGGGCCGGAATGCCCGAGACGCCGAGCGACGCGGCGGCCTGGGGTTCGGCTTCGGAATTGAGTTTCAGGAGCCGCACGTCCGGTTCGAGCCGCGCGGCTGCGGCGGCGAACTGGGGAGCCATGGACCGGCAAGGCCCGCACCACGGCGCCCAGACGTCGAGGAGAACAGCCACGCCCCGGGTCTTGCCGGCGTGCGCGGCGAGTTGCGCGCCGCTCACCTCGGTCGGAATCCCGGAAAACAGCCGTTCGCCGCAGCGGCCGCACTTGGCCGCAAGAGCGTTCTTGTCCTCCGGAGCGCGGTTGGTCGCGCCGCAGGCGGGGCAAACAAGCTGACGCATCACGCGGCCTTTCGCCCTCAGGGCTTGATCTTGTGGATGCCCATCACGTCCAGGGCGAGCTTCTCGTAGAAGGGTTCGCTCTCGCCGCGCCTCACCTTGGCCAGGAAGTATTTCTCGAACCCGACCTTGGCGAGATGGACCCACTTGCCGCTGGCCGACCAGTTGACGTTGCGCGGCGGGATCTGGGGCTGGGCGACGAAGGCCACGCCGCCGTCGCCAAAATCGGCCAGACAGATGGCGTTCCAGGTCGCCTCGTGGGTGGCGGGTTTGCCGTCCACGATTTCCTTGAGGTTGTGCGCGATGGCCGTGACCATGCTCTCGATCATGAAGCCGGTCTTGGGCACGCCGACGGGGACCGGCGTCTTGCCGGTTGGGGCGATGGCCACGCAGACGCCCAGCGCCATGACGTTCTGATAGGTCGGATTGCGCTGATGCTTGTCGACAAGGATGAAGCCGCGCGGATTGGTCAGTCCCTCGACACCGCGCACGGCGGCCACGCCCCGAAAGGCCGGCAGCATCATCGAATAGGAGAACGGCAGGTCGTGGGTGGCCGCGACAGCGCCGTCGTCGGCGATCTCTTCGACGTGCATCATTCCGGCTTCGACCGAGGCGACCTTGGCGCTGGTGATCCATTTGATGTGCCGCTGGCGCATCTCGCTTTCCAGCAGGCCCTTGGTGTCGCCCACCCCGTCCAGGCCCAGATGGCCGACATAGGGCTCGGAGGTGACGAAGGTCATCGGCACCTTGTCGCGGATCTTGCGACGCTTGAGCTCGGTGTCGAGGATCATCGCGAACTCGTAGGCCGGGCCAAAACACGAGGCGCCCTGCACGGCGCCGACGACAATCGGACCGGGATTTTCGACGAAACGGTCGAAGGCGGCGGCCGCGGACTCTGCGTGATCGACGTGACAGATCGACTGGGTGAAGCCGCCATGCGGCCCAAGGCCGGGGATCTCGTCGAAGGCCAACTCAGGCCCAGTGGCGATGACCAGATAGTCGTAGTCCAGGAGCGCGCCATCAGTCAGCTCAAGCTGGTTGCGCTCGGGCATGACCTTGGCCGCGCCAACGCCCCGAAAGGCGATGCCCTTCTTCTTGAACACCGGCGGCAGCGTGACCTCGATGGCCTCGCGCTTGCGCCAATGGACGGCGACCCAGGGGTTGGATGGAACGAAGTGGAAGGTGTCGCCCTGGGAAACAACCTCGACCTGGGCTTTATCGCCGACGGCCTGCTTGATCTCGAAGGCGGCGATCGCGCCGCCCAGTCCAGCGCCCAGAACAACGATGCGCGACTTGGCCATGATCTCTTTCCTCCAACGCCGCTGTTCGGAGCCAAGGCTGGGCCCACTTCGTACGGCTGACCTTGATCAGGATCACGTCCAGCCCCATCCCCTCGGGATAGCGTCACCCTGTTGATGCTTGACCTAATATTCTAAAAGTCGCATATACGCAACTATGAACTTTGAGCCTCACGCCCTCAAGGCCTCTGCCGAAGACGCCTGCGCCCTGCTCAAGGCGCTGGCCAACCCGCATCGGCTGATGATCGTCTGCACGCTGATAGACGGCGAGCAGTCGGTGGGAGCGCTCGCCCAGCTTCTGGGTGTTCGCGAGACCCTGGCCTCGCAACATCTGGGCCTTTTGCGCCGCGACGGCGTGGTCGCCGCCCGGCGTGACGGCCAGACTATCTATTACGGCCTTCGCGGCGGTCAGGCCCGCGCCTTGGTCGAGACCCTCTCGCGTCTGTTCTGCGCGGCCCCCGCGGTCGCCGCCTCTCCAGCCCCCTTCAAGGAGACCCATTGATGTTCGGATCGCCCAAGACCAAGGACCTCACCGCTCACCAGGTGAAGGCCGCCCTCGACGCCCAGGAGATTCTGTTGGTCGATGTGCGCGAGCCGGCCGAGTTCGCCGCCGAACGCATTCCGGGCGCGGTCAATGTTCCGCTTTCGAGCTTCGACCCCAAGGCCCTGCCTAGCGCGGGCGACAAGGCCGTTGTGTTCAGCTGCGGCTCGGGCAAGCGCTCGGCCACCGCCGTGGGCCACTGCCAGAAGGCGGGCCACGCACTCGATACGCACCTGACCGGCGGGATCATGGCTTGGAAGGCCGCCGGCCTGCCAACCGTCCGCTAGTCGACAAGCCAAAAAGAAGCACTGGGAGGGGACGCCATGACGGCGCGGCCATATCTGATCAGCGCCTTGGGGGCGGCCTTGCTGCTCACCGCCTGCGGCGAGTCCAAGAAGGCCACGGCGCCGGTAGTCAAGATAGCTCCGACCTCGGACCGCCTGACGATCCGCGCCCAGGTCGTGGCCGACCTGAAGCCGGTTCCAGCCACCCTGACCACACGCGACATGGCCGAGGCGCGGGCGCGGATCTCCGGGACCCTCGTGGCCCTGAGCGTCAAGGAAGGCGATATGGTCCGCCGAGGCCAGGTGATCGGTCGGGTCAAGGATGACCGGCTTGCCCTACAGACCGGAGCGTTCGACGCCCAGGTGGCCGCCGCCGCCGCCGAGGCGGCGCGCGCCCAGGCCGATCTCTCTCGCACCCGCGATCTGTTCTCGCATGGCGTCTACGCCCAGGCTCGCCTGGATCAGGTCGAGGCCCAGGCCAAGGCCGCCAATGCCAATCTGACGGCGGCCCGCGCCCAGCGTGGAGCCAGCGCCGAGCTGGGCGCCCAGGGCGCGATCCTGGCCCCGGCCACCGGCAGGATCCTGGTCGCCGACGTGCCGGTGGGCTCGGTGGTGATGCCCGGACAGTCGGTCGCCCGGATCACCGCCGGCCCCTTGGTGGTGCGCATCGAATTGCCAGAAGGCCAGGCGCGCGCCCTCAAGGTGGGCGACACGGTCGATCTTGCCGCCGAGGACCTGCGTGGCGTCGCAGCGCGCGGGACCGTCACCCAGATCTATCCGTCGATCACCGGCGGCCAAGTCACCGCCGACGTCACCGCCCCCAACCTGCCTGGTGACCTGATCGGCCAGCGCGTGCGCGCCGCCGTCAGGATCGGCGAGCGCCAGGCGATCGTCATTCCGAGGCGCTATGTCGCCACGCGATTTGGCGTCGACTACGCACGCCTGGTCGGCACCGATGGCGTGATCTCTGAGTCCCCGATCCAGGTCCGCGCCGGCGCGGCGACCGACACGGTGGAGGTCTTGTCGGGCTTGCGCCTCGGCGACATCCTGACCCCAGCGGAGGCCGCCCGATGAACTTGGGCCTTTCGGGGCGCCTGACCCAGGCGTCGATCAGGTCGCCGCTTACGCCGCTGATCCTGCTGGCGGCGATCGCCGTAGGCCTCTTGGCGCTGATCTCGATCCCCCGGGAGGAGGAGCCGCAGATCAGCGTGCCGATGGTCGACATCATGGTCTCTGCGCCGGGCCTGCGCGCGCCCGACGCCATCGAGCTGGTCGGCAAGCCCCTGGAGACCATCGTCAAGAGCGTCGCCGAGGTCGAGCACGTCTATACCTTCGCCGACGACAACCAGGTCATGGTCACCGCCCGGTTCAAGGTCGGGGTCGATCCCGACGCGGCGGCGGTGCGCATCCACGAGAAGATCCGCGCCAACTATGATCGCATCCCGGCCGGCATCGCCGAGCCGCTGATCCAGACGCGCGGCATAAACGATGTGCCGAGCCTGGTGCTGACCCTGTCGCCCAAGCCCGGCGCCGCCGGCCAATGGACCGATCAGGCGCTTTACGAGCTGGCCGGCAAGCTGCGGACCGAGGTCGCCAAGGTCGACGATGTCGGCCTCACCTTCATCGTCGGCGGACGGCCTGAGGAAATCCGCATCGCGCCCGATCCGGCGCGCCTGGCCCAGCATGGCGTGTCGCTCGCCGCGCTGATGGACACCGTGCGTCAGGCCACCCGCGCCTTCCCCGCCGGCCAGATCCGCGGCGGCGGCCAGGCCATCGACGTCACGGCTGGCCGCAGCCTGACGAGCGCCGTCGACATCGGCCTGCTCGCCCTGCCTTCGGCCAGCGGCCAGGCGGTCTATGTTCGCGACGTCGCCGACGTGATCCAGGGCCCGCGCGAGGACCAGGCCCGCGTCTGGCGCTATGCCCGCGTCGACGGCGCCTGGAGCCAGGCCCCCGCCGTCAGCCTGGCCATCGCCAAGCGCAAGGGCGCCAACGCCGTTGTGGTCTCGCAGGCCGTTCTGGCCCGCGTCGAAGGCCTGAAAGGCTCTCTGCTGCCTGACAGCCTGGATGTGGCGGTGACCCGCGACTACGGCGCGACGGCCAACGAGAAGGCCAACGAACTTCTGTTCCACCTGGGCCTGGCCACCCTGTCGATCGTGGCGCTGATCGGCCTGGCCATCGGCTGGCGCGAGGCGGCGGTGACCGCCGTGGTGATCCCGACCACCATCCTGCTGACCCTCTTCGCGTCCAACCTGATGGGCTACACCATCAATCGGGTCAGCCTGTTCGCTCTGATCTTCTCGATCGGCATCCTGGTCGACGACGCCATCGTCATGATCGAGAACATCGCCCGCCATTGGGCCATGAACGATGGCAGCAACCGGATCGACGCGGCGGTCGATGCGGTCGCCGAGGTTGGCAACCCCACGGTGGTCGCCACCCTGACCGTGGTCTCGGCCCTGCTGCCTATGCTGTTCGTCTCGGGCCTGATGGGGCCCTACATGGCCCCGATCCCGGTCAACGCCTCGGCGGCCATGGTGTTTTCATTCTTCGTCGCCGTGGTCATCGCGCCCTGGCTGATGGTGCGGTTCGCCCGCAAGACCTTGACGGCCGGCGGGCATGGTCATGACAGCGAGGGCAAGCTGGGCGCGCTCTATCGCCGCGTCGCCAGCCGGGTGATCGCCACCCGCAGAAGCGCCTGGACCTTCCTGATCGGTGTCGGCCTGGCCACCCTGCTGGCCTGCGCCATGTTCGCCACCAAGACCGTGACGGTCAAATTGCTGCCGTTCGACAACAAGTCCGAGCTGCAGGTGGTGCTGGACATGCCGGAGGGAACCTCGCTGGAGGCCACCGCCCGGGCGCTGTCCGACGCGGCGGTCATCACTCGCACCCTGCCCGAGGTGACGGCAATCGACGCCTACGTGGGGACCGCCTCGCCGTTCAATTTCAACGGCCTGGTGCGCCACTACTATCTGCGCAATCGCCCGGACCAGGGCGATCTTTCGGTGGCCCTGGCCGAAAAGGGCGAGCGGAAGCGCTCGAGTCACGTCGTGGCCCTGGACCTGCGCGAACGGCTGGCCAAGGTCGCCCTGCCCGCCGGCGCGTCGATCAAGGTGGTCGAGGCCCCGCCCGGCCCCCCTGTTATGGCTACCCTGCTGGCCGAGATCTACGGCCCCGACGCCCAGACCCGGCGCGCCGTGGCCGAGCGGGTCAAGGCCACGTTCAAGTCCGTGCCTTATATCGTCGACATCGACGACAGCTACGGCCAGGCCCGCCCCGGCCTTCGCCTGGTTCCCGATCGCGACCGGCTGGAAGCCCTGAAGGTCGATGACCGGCAGGTGCTGGATTCGATCGGCGCGGCCTTCGGCGGCCAGGTCGTCGGCTACGCCCATCGCGGCGACGGCCGAGACCCGCTGGAGATTTCGGTGCGCCTGCCACAGTCGGCGCGCAGCTGGGGTCAAGGCCTGGCGGCTCTGCCCGTGGCCCAGAGCCAGGCCGGAAGACTGGTGGAACTGGGCGAGGTGGTCACCGCCACCCAGGAACCTGGATCGACCCACATCTTCCGCCGTGACGGCCGCGACGTCGACATGGTGATGGCCGAGCTGGCCGGCGCCTATGAAGCGCCGATCTACGGGATGATGGCGGTCGACAAGGCTATCAAGGCCGCCGACTGGGGCGATCTGCCCAAGCCCGACATCCGCATGAACGGACAGCCAACCGACGAAAGCAGGCCGACCGTGCTTTGGGACGGCGAATGGGAGATCACCTGGGTGACCTTCCGCGACATGGGCGCGGCCTTCGGGGTGGCGATCCTGGGCATCTATGTGCTGGTCGTGGCCCAGTTCAAAAGCTTCCGCCTGCCGCTGGTGATTCTGACACCCATCCCCCTGACCCTGGTCGGGATCGTCATCGGCCATGTCTTGTTCAAGGCCCCGTTCACCGCCACCTCGATGATCGGCTTCATCGCCCTGGCCGGGATCATCGTGCGCAACTCGATCCTGCTGGTGGACTTCATCCGACACAGTCAGACCGGTGGCAGGCCGCTGCGCGAGGTGCTTCTGGAAGCCGGCGCGATCCGCTTCAAGCCGATCGTCCTGACCGCCCTGGCGGCGATGATCGGCGCGGCGGTGATCCTGTTCGACCCGATCTTCCAGGGCTTGGCGATTTCGCTGCTGTTTGGCTTGGCCTCATCGACTGTGCTGACCGTGCTGGTCATTCCCGCCATCTACATCGTGCTGCGCGATGACGCCGCCGCTCCCCGGAAGGGCTAAGGGAAGCTCGCCTTGAACCTCCATGCATATCTTCTACATTAAGCAGATGACCGATCTCGCAACGCTTTCCCCTATCGACGACGCTCAGGATTTGGCCGCGAGCGCCCATGCGGCGGCGCGCCTTCTCAAGCTCCTGGCCAGCGAGCAGCGCCTGCTGATCCTCTGCCGTCTGATCGCTGGCGAAGCCTCGGTGGGCGACCTGGCGGTCCATGTCGGACTGGCCCAGTCGGCGGCCTCGCAGCATCTGGCCAAGATGCGCGCCGAGGGGCTGGTCGCGACCCGGCGGGAGGCCCAGACCATCTTCTACCGTTTGGCCGATCCCGCCGCGGTCCGCGTGCTTGAGACCTTGTGCGACGTCTATCGCGGCGCCGGAAAGCACTGATCGTCGATCACCGCCTCAGTGCAGGGCGGCCCTGAAGGCCACATAGGCGGCGACCAGCAGAACCAGAGTAGCGAACATCCTGCGCGCCAGCAGCGCGCGTCCGGCAAGAAGGCCCGCGCCACGCACGCCCAGGGCGCCGCCCGCCAGACCGCCCAGAATGAAAAGCCCCGCGACAGGCCAGTTGATCAGGCCTGAGGCGGCATAGTTCAGCGAGGTCGCCGCACCAAACAGCGACACCGACAGCAGAGACGAGGCGGTAGCGTTGACCAGGGTCATGCCCGTGGCCGCCATCAGTCCCGGTACGATCAGGAACCCTCCGCCGATCCCGAAGAACCCGGCGGCCAGACCCGTCAGCACGCCCAAAGGGGCCAGCTTCAGCATCAGGGCGGGTGAGATATGAACGAGGGGGTCGCCCTGCGATCTGGGGCGACGCATCATCGACAGCGCGATCGCCGCCATCGCGAAGGCGAACCACAGCAGCAGGCCCTGTCCATCGACCGCTTTGGCCAGGGTCGACCCCAGGAACGAGCCGATCAGTCCGGCGCCGGCGAACACGGTCGCGCAGGGCCATTTCACTCGCCCTCCCCGGCCATGGCCCACCAGATTGAGCCCCGCATTGACCGCGACCGCCGCTGCAGAGGTGCCAATGGCGACGTGCGGGTCATGGACGCCGACCACATAGAGCAGGAGGGGCGTGGCGAGCACCGACCCACCGCCGCCGAACAGGCCCAGCAGCGCGCCGACGAGCGCGCCGCTCATCAAGGCCGAAACGATCATGAACACGGACATGCGAGCTACCCGATGGGACTTGTATATTCATATATTCGCATATATCTAGTTTGTCGATATGCAGTCCGAGAGTTTGTGATGCGCGAGCCGATCTCATCCCCTGACGCCGCCGTGACGGTGGCGACGTCGATCATCGAGCAGGCGCTGGCTGCCCCCGCCTCCCGGCCACAGGTGAAAGCGTTCTTCAACGAGGCGACCTTCACGGTCAGCTACGTGGTGCGTGATCCCAGCTCATCGGCCTGCGCCATCATTGACAGCGTCCTGGACTATGACGCCGCCTCGGGCCGGACCAGCGAGCGATCGGCCGACGCCGTGGTTGCCTATGTCAGGGACCAGGGACTGGAAGTGGTCTGGCAGCTGGAGACTCACGCCCACGCTGACCACCTGTCCGCCGCGCCCTATCTGCAGGCCGCGCTGGGGGGCCGCCTGGCGATCGGTGAGAAGATCGTTCGCGTTCAGGACACGTTCGGAAAGCTGTTCAACGCGGGACCAGGCTTTGCCCGGGATGGCCGACAGTTCGACCATCTGTTTGCCGACGGTGAGGCTTTCTCCATCGGTGGACTGCGAGCCGTCGCCCTCCATGTGCCCGGCCACACGCCCGCCTGCATGGCCTATGTGATCGGCGACGCGGTCTTCGTCGGCGACACCCTGTTCATGCCCGACTACGGCACCGCGCGCTGCGATTTTCCAGGCGGTGATGCGGCGACCCTGTTCGCCTCAATCCAGCGCCTGCTGACCCTCCCCGACGAGGCTCGCGTCTTCCTGTGCCACGACTACAAGGCCCCGGGCCGCGACAGCTTTGCCTGGGAAGCCACGATCAGCGCGCAACGCCGAGACAATATCCATGTCCGCGAGGGCGTCAGCGAGGCCGAGTTCGTGGCCCTGCGCGAGGCGCGCGACCGGACCCTGGATATGCCCCGGCTGATCCTGCCTTCGGTTCAGGTGAACATGCGCGGCGGTCACCTTCCAGAGCCGGAGAGCAATGGCGTGCGCTATCTGAAGATACCCATCGACGCGGTATAGGATGACCCACTCGCGGGCCCTCACGCCAAGAGGCCATGACCCCAAAGGGCGGACCAAGGCATGGTGACCACGCATAGCTGGCGCCGCCTGGACGCCACCCGTACGACCACATTCGCGATCTAGCGCGCCGGTGTCAGATAGATCGGATTGCCGATCAACAGCAGACGCCCGCCAGGGTCACGGACATTGACGCGAACCCAGCTTGGACGATCACCCATCTTGATCTCGAATGCGCGATCGCCCGTGAACGCGGGCGTCCGCTTTGCGCCATCCTGAACAACCTCCAGGCTGGCAGGCCCCGCGCCAGACACGGCGACCGAGAAGGTAACCCTATCGCCAGGCCTGACCGCGAGCGCGCCGCCCATGACGGCGGTCTGCCTTGCGGTGCTGGCTGACACGTCCAGCATCCGATCACGGGTTCCGTCCAGGTCGATGAACACGCGGCCCGCGCGCAGGGCGGCCAACAGTCCGACCGTGGACAGCTCTGCCGCGTGGACCACCGTGGTCGGCCGACCGATCGATGACGCCACATCCGGGGAGAGGCCCGCGTCGTGGTTGTCGCTGCCGCCGATGGCCGTGATCCGATGGCCGGCGTTCAATTGCGCCTCCCAGAAGGCCACACCGGACAGCGGCCCTTCGGCGCCGCCCTGGGCCCGCTCCGAGCCGCCGTTGGCGACTTCGATGGTCTGGACCTTGTCGTAATCGGTGTTGGTCGCTGTCCAGCCGCAGCCCATGCAGGCCTCGCCCGACGGCGCGCTGGGGTGGTTGATCGAGAAGAGCCCGCCGGCGGCCTCGACCAGGCCCTGCAGCGTCAGGACATCCGGCACGGCCCGATCGCCCAGGCGAAAGTCAATGAAGGCGGTCGGGCCAAAGACATTCGCATGGCCCTGGAAGGTGGTGACTTCGCGCCCCGGGATCAGCAGCAGCTTGTCGAAAGCCGGCTGAAGCTCCGCCATGGCCTCGAAATGGCTGGTGGTGTTGTGATCGGTGATGGCGATGAAATCCAGCCCCCGGGCCGCGGCCGCCTCGGCGGTGCGATAGACGGGGCACGGCGCCCGAGCGCCGCTCTGGGTCTGGCAGGAACCATCGCTGTGGCCGGTGTGCGCATGCAGGTCGCCGCGATACCAGCCTGGGCCCGCGCGCAGCGGAGCGGCTTGAGCGCCGCCGCCGCCGCGCTCGAAGAAAACCTTGGCCACAAACGCCGCGACCGTGGCGGCGCGGGTGTTGGGGATGCCCAGCAGGAGGGTCCAGCGCCCGGCCGGCAAAGGTCCCGGCAGATAGCTGGGCGTCGCGTCCTCGGTCGCAACGGAGAAGCTGCGCTTGTTGCCGCCGCTCCAGCCCCGGAAACGCTCTGGATCCATAAGGCCCAGGTCGACGACGGTCTTCTGGTCGCGTCCCGAATAGTCGAACGCCACCGTCACGCGGGTGACGCCCGCCGGAACCTCGAAGGTCACCGGCTTGTAGGTCTGGTGATCCGCGCCGACGATCTGGCCGGTGAGCACCAGATCCGGGGCCTTCTCGCGCGCCACGACCGGGGTGGTCAGGCACAGAATGACCAGGGTCAGAATCCAGCGGATCATGCGTGTCTCCAACGAAAAGAAGGGCGGCCGGAAAACCGGCCGCCCAAAGTCGAGGGGATAGGGGAGAAAACTAGAAGCGGTACATGACAGCCGCGCGGAACGAACGGCCGAATTCCGGCCGACCGATGCCGTAAACGGCGCCGGCCTCCGAGCTGATGATCTGGCCGGCGCGGGGATTGCCCTCGGTCAGGCCGATCTCGTCGGTGAGGTTGTTGCCGTAGGCATAGATGGCCAGCTGGTCGGTGACGTTGAACCGCACCGTCGCATTGACCAGGGTGTAAGCCGGCAGCTTCAGGGTGTTGGCGGCGTCGGAGTAGCGGTCGCCGTAGCGCTCGATGCTGCTTTCCACCCGCAGGCGGCCGTCCAGCAGGTTGACGCCGGGAGTGAGGCGGACCGAGGTCTTGGGCACGCGGATCAGGCGGTTGCCGGTGAAGTCACGCGTACGGCTGGCGGTGGCGGCTGGCGGCTTGATCTGGCAGGTGGCGTCGGTCGCCGAGACCGAGCAGGCCTCCTCGAACTCGTAGTCGCCAAATTCCGGGTTCTGGACCGTGGCGCTGAAGCCCAGGTCGAACCAGCGGGTGGGACGCACCGTCCCTTCCAGCTCCAGGCCCAGAGTCTTGGTGTCGGTGATGCTGGTCTGCTGGACATAGGCGCCGGTGGCCGGATTGAACACCAAGCTGCCGAAGCCCAGATTGTCGTAGGTGGTCTGGAACACCGTGGCGTAGAGGTCGGCCTTGGGCGTCGACCACTTATAGCCGGCCTCCATCAGGTCCATGGTCTGGACGGTCGGGGCGGTGTTGAGGGCGTTGGTGATGTAGTCGCCCAGCGACGGCAGGCGGAAGGCCGAGGTGTAGCGCGCGAAGACGCCCATCCGCGGGTTGATCCGATAGTCGGCGCCCAGGGTCCAACCTGCGTGGTCGAACTTGCGGTCCAGGCGATCATAGGCGCCAGAGCCGGCCAGCACGTTGTCGTCGGCCGGGGTCGGCGAGAGACCCAGATTGATGGTCTTGCTGCGCTCGCTGCGGCCTTCGAACGCGATCCGCTCCCAGCGCACGCCGGCGTCGACGCGCAGGGACGGCGTGAGGCTCCATTCATCGGTCAGGTAAAGCGCCGTGGTGTTGGACTTGCCATCGCCATTGGCGAACTCGGCGCCATAGCGCGAGACGCCGTTCTCGGTCAGGCTGGACAGCACCTGCCCCGCCCCGTTGACGGTCACCAGATCCAGCCGTCGGGCGTTGCTGCGCACGTCGAGCAGGACGTTGGCCGAATAGCGGTTGAAGGCTTCCTCGACATGGGCGGTGTAGACGCCCAGGGCGACGTCGTGGGTCTGGCCGCCGATCTCGAACTTGTGCAGCAGGCGGGCGTCATTGATCAGTTCATCCAGCGGCACCGAGACGTAACGCAGCGAACCGTCAAGGACGAGGCCGTTGCCGTTCTGGCCAGCACCCGTGGTCTGGAAGATCTCGGTGGGCGAGGTGGCGTAGCGCAGTTGCACGTCGGTGGCGCCCGGCGTGGCCGCCAGCAGGGCGGCGCGGTACTGGGCGATGCGGGCCGCGCCGGTCACCGGGGTGTTGGGGAACAAACCGATACGCTTGGATTCCGAGGTCCGATAGCGCAGCGTATTCTGGAAGTTCCAGCCGTCGAACAGCTCATAGTTCAGGATCGCGGTGGCCTGGGTCAGCTTGACCTCGGTGCCGCGCGTCAGGTCCCAGTTGAACGGCCCTGTCGGTCCGCGCAGGGTCAGTTGGCTGGTCTCCGGACCGGCCAGGGTGCCCTTCAGGGCGTCGAAGCCGGGCGTGTCGCCAGGTTCGCCCGAGGCGTTGAACTTCAGCGGCACGCCGGCGAACAGGATGACATTGTCGTCCAGGTGCTTGACGTTGAATTCGATGCTGCCGCGCTCGAAATCGCGACCGGCCGACACCCGCCACTGATAGCCCTTGTTGGCCGTGAAGCCCGGATCGCGGATGCCGTCATCCTCGCGCCAGAACCCGCCGGCGCCGACGCGCCACGCGCCGATCGGGCCGCCGTACCACAGGTCGACGCGCTTGAGGCCGTAGTCGCTGAGCTGGAGCTTGGCGATGCCTTCCGGCGTGTCGCCGCCCTTGCGGGTGATGAAGTTGACCGTGCCGCCGGGGGCGTAGGAGGCGAAGATCGACGAGGGGCCGCCCCGCACCACTTCGATACGCTCGATGGTCTCGTCCAGGCGGAACGACTGGTCGGCGTTCAGATAGCCCAGGCCGCCGTCGTGCTGCACCGGCGCGCCGTCTTCCTGCAGGGCGATGGCCGAGAAGCCTTCCTGGGGAATGCCGCGCGCGCGGATATTGGCGCTGGCCTCGCCGCCCGAGGCCTCGACCCAGAAGCCGGGCACCGACTTCAGCGCATCGGCCACGCCCATTGGCGCGCGCATGCGCAGCGTCTCTTCGCTCATGGTGGTGACGGCATAGCTGGTGGCCAGACGCGTGCGGGCGTCGGAACCGGCGCGCGAGGTGACAATCACCTCCTCCACCACGTCAGCGGCGGCCGCGCTGGCCAAAGGGCCTGCCGCCCGGGCGCGCAGGGTGATGACCTGCGCATTGGCCGACGCGATCTCCAGATCGGCGCCCTCGATCAGCTTGCGAAGGCCTTCCTCGCGACCGAACGCGCCCTTCAGGCCCTCGGTGCGGTGTCGGGCCGCGACGTCATAGGGAAACATCAGTTGTACGCCGGCCTGGCGCGAGAAGGCGTTCAGCGCCGCCGCCGTGTCGCCGGCGGGAATGTCGAACTCGACGCGCGCGGCCGCCTGGGCCTGGGCGACAACCGGCGCAGCCGAAACCATGGCCGTGGTGGCCAGCAACAAGCACGCGCCCATGCGCGGCGCCCAGGTCTTTGTCATCGGATTTGCCCCTGCTTCGTTGATCGCCGTGATCGGCGTCTCGAACGGCAAGACGGGGGGCGCGAGAAAAACCCCTATCGAGATTTAAGAAGAATTCGCGACGGTCCGTCCTCGACGATCCGTAGACCGAACGTCGTGCGCAGAGCCTGGAGAAAACTGTCGGGATCGCCGGTCAGGAACCGGCCGCCCAACCTCAGATTGGCCGCGCGCTCATCGCCGATGACCAGCTTGCGGGTCAGATAGCGGTTGTACTCCTCGACCGCCGCCGACAGCGCTTGGCCCTCGAACACGATCTCGCCCCGTCGCCACGCCTGCACGCTCTGGACCTGCGCCTCCGGAGCGTCGATGACTTCGATCGCGCGGGCGTTGACCTCCAGCACCTGACGGACGTCGTCGGGGCCGGCGACACCCGCCTCGGCCGTGCCCGACGCCGTTTTGATCACCGCCCGTCCAGCCAGAACGACAAGGTCCAACCCCGCCGGACGCAGGCGGGCATTGAACTGTCCAGCCGCCAGACGCGCCAGGCCCTGCGCCGTGACCAGCTCGAAGGGGCGCAGCGTGTCGCGGGCGATGGTCAGGGCCGCCTCGCCCCGCGCCAGCCAGAGCCGGCGTTTCTGCCGGTCGAAGCGCCAGAAAACCTCGGTGTCGGTGTTGAGTTCGACCGAACTGCCGTCTGGCAAGGCCAGGGTGCGGCGTTCGCCAACGCCTGTGGCCACGCGATCCCGCAGCAGGACATCCCGGCCCAGATAGGCGCCGGCCGCGAGGCTCGCGGCCAGGGCCGCGCCGCCGCCCGCCAGCCAGGTGCGGCGATTGATCCCCGGCGCCGGTCGCGCCTCTTCGGTCCGCAGCGCGTCCAGCCGGCTCCACGCGCTGGCCACCTCCGCGAAGGCGGCCGCGCGGCGCGGATCGGCGTCGCGCCAGGCGTCCAGTTCCCGTTCGGTGGTGCGGCCGGCGTCCAGACGCGCCAGCCATTGCGAGGCCTGGGCGATCAGTGCGTCTCTGTCTTGATCGCCCGTCTTGGCCATGAACTCGGTCGTTTCTCGATACTGCGGCCATCACCCGAGGCCAGGGCCTTGGTCAAGAGCAGAAGCCCCTTGGCCAAGTGTTTCTCGACGGTAGAGATGGACAAGTTCAACCTAACCGCTATCTGCCCCGGCGAAAGCCCGTACATTTTTCGCAAGGTGAGCACCTTGCGGCACTGTTCGGGCAGGCGATCCAACGCCGCGAGCACGATGTCCAACTCCTGCCGGGCGCTGGTCACCGCGTATGCGTCCGGCGCGGGATCGGCCAGCAAATCCATCTCCAGCACTCCGATCTGACGGATGCCGACCACCTTGGCGCGGCGGAATCGTTCAAAGGCCAGATTGCGGATGATGGTCAGCACGAACCGCTCGGGCGCATCCAGCCGACGCCAGTCTGGCACGCTCAACACCTTGGCGTAGGCTTCCTGAACGAGGTCCTCCGCCTCGGCGTCGTCGCCGATCAGCTTGCGGGCATAGGCGCGATAGTTGCCGGCATAGGGCAACACGCGGGTCGCGAACCAACGATCGATGTCACGCAGCCAGGCCATGTATGGCGTCCCGTCGCCCGACATGGGTCGGATCGATGAGCCGCTGCACTAGCGTCATCGCGTGTCAGTTTGCTGACGGACGGAGCCGACGCCCGAGGAGCCAGGCTGACCTTGTCGTCAATTCGTCATTCAAGCTGACTAGTGACGGTGAAGTTCGGTCGCGTCGTCGGGACCAGAGACCTGCCAGCCCAGCATGCAACGCAAGTTCGATTGTCACGCCGCGCTGCTGGCGATCATGACGACAGCGTCGATCTGCGCCCCGGCGCATGCCCAGGGTCGCCGGGAGCTGGGCCCCGCTCTCACACAACTGGCGGTGGAACGCGATATCCAGATCCTGTTTCAGCCACGCCTCGTCGAAGGTCTCCGCGCCGGCGCGATCCGCAGGGGCGCGAGCCACGACGAGGCCTTGACCGCGATCGTCGGAAGTCAGGGACTGAAAATCGTCAAGCTGCGGCCGGGGGTGTATGCGCTTGAGGCGGAGGGGGAATTTCGTCGCTCGCCGGCGCCCCTTCTCCCAGTCGAAGCCCGAACTGAAGTGGAACCTATCGTTGTCACAGCCGGCTATGCGGCCAGCCTGGCTCGCGCCCTGACGCTCAAGCGTCAGGCCTCTTACGGCCTGGACGCCGTTAGCGCCGAGGACATCGCGCGGCTGCCGGCCGCCAACGCCGCCGAGGCCCTGCAACTGGCGCCCGGTGTCAGCCTGGAGCGCCATCGTGGCGTGGGCCTCTATGTGAGCGTCAGGGGCCTGGGTCCGCAGTTTCAGAACGTGCTGCTGAACGGCCGGTCGGTGGCGATGAACGATCTGGTCGAGAACGGCGGCTTCCGAGGGCGCCAGTTCCGCTTCGAGGTTCTACCGGCCGACGTCATCGACCGTATCGAGATCGCCAAGACCACGACCGCCGACATGGACGAAGGCGCCCTCGGCGGCAATATCGACGTTCGCACCTTCAAGCCGCTGGAACTGGGACGACGGGATGTCCTCTCGGTCCGCGCCTCAAACGGGCAATCGGGAAAGATCGATCCGTCAGTGTCCGGCATTCTGAGCTGGACAGACGCCAGCGGCCGGTTGGGGCTGCTGGCCGCCGGCCTGACGGAGCAGCGACGCATCCGCAACGACCGGCTGTATCAGACCGGCTGGGGACTGGACCGGTTCGCCGACGTGCTGGGGCAGGGCTATTATACGCCCTCGCGCACCCGCCCGACGATCGAGCTGGAGGACCGCCGCCTGACCTCGGGCGACTTCGCCCTGCAATGGCGGCCGACCCCGGCGTTGCGGACTGATGTGGACCTGCTGATGACCCGGCTGGACGCCCGGTACGATGAGTATGGGCTCGACATCTATCCCGATGATCGGACGTTCTCGCCCCCGCGCTTCGTACCGGGCAGCCAGACGATCGCGGGCCACACGGCGCAGGCCGGGACCATCGACAATGTCCGATGGATGGCCTCGCGTGAGACCAGCCTGAACCGGCACGACCTGATCGCCTTCGGGATCCACCAGCGCTGGGAACTGACCCGTTGGACCCTGGATGCGGACCATGCCTACTCAAAGGCCCGCAGCTATCATCCCGACGGCCGGGGCACGGTGCGCGCGCGAGCCGCCTTCTTCGCTCCGCTGACCTATGACTTCAGCGGGGGCCTGCACGCCGCCCCAACCCTGACGACCCCGATCGACTACACCGATCCAGCCCCCTTCGTCGGCCAAGCCTTCGACTACACCTGGAAAGACTCCCGAGACACCGACGAGGTCCTGCGACTGGACGCCTCGCGCGCGGTGGGCCTGGGCAAGATCAGTTTCGGGGTCGAACAGCATAACCGGACCCGCGACTATCGCCGTCGTGACTGGATTGTGGACACGCTCGTCGGCGTTCCGCTCGCCAGCCTTGGCCCCGGCTACTATGGGCCAACCCCGTTCGACGACGTCCTAGCCGGCAGCCCGGGCGATCTTCCTCGACGCTGGATCGCGCCGAACGCCCGCGTCTTTTACGACCGACTCTTCACCGCTGACCTGGCGCGCCAGGCGCCTTCGGTCTCCGATCTGCGCAACTCCTTTGTGGTCGAGGAGAAGATCACCTCGGGCTATGCCCGCGCCGATTTCGCCAGCCAGTGGTTTGGCCTGCCTGTCACGGGTGATGTCGGCGTGCGTCATGCCTCAACCCATCAGGTCTCGGATGGTGTGCTGTCGGCCGGCGCGGAGCCCATCCCGGCCCGATGGCGCAAGACCTATGATGACTGGTTGCCCAGCGCCAACCTCCGTATCGAACTCACGTCCGACCTGCTGTTGCGTCTGGCCGCCTCGCGCGTGGTCAATCGGCCCAATGTCGTCGACAACGCGCCCCGCATCACCCTGGCGCGCGATACGCCGACGGCCAATGGCGGCAATCCGGATCTGGATCCCTTTCTGGCCACCCAGCTGGACGCCTCGCTGGAATGGTATCCCACTTCGGGCGGCGCCCTGACCGGCGCGGTGTTCGATCGCCGCCTGGATAACTACATCACCGCCCAGAACACCTTCATCCAGGTGCCCGGACGGGGCGAGGTCCTGCTGTCGACCAACGTCAATGGCGGCGACGCCCGTATCCAGGGCGTCGAGCTGGCCTACAGCCAGGTGTTAAAGGCCCTACCGGCGCCGCTTGATGGCCTGGGCGTGCAAGCCTCCCTGACCCTGGTGCGCAGCCAGGCCAACTACTTCGCGGGCGACCGGGTCATTCGCAATGCGCTGACGGGTCTGTCGCGGACCAATTACAGCCTCCTCGGCTTCTACGAGAGGGGTCGGACATCGCTGCGACTGGGCTATTCCTGGCGGGGGGCCTATCTCACCACGATCGGCAATTCGATCACCGCGCCCTCTCACACGGCCCCGTTCGGTTCGCTGGACGGCGCGGCTTCCTGGCGGATCGATCGACGACGGACCCTTACGCTGGAGGGCGTCAACCTCACCGACGCCCGCAAGTACGTCTATGGCGAGACCCAGGACCAGCCCATGGAAATCCATCACTGGGGCCGATATCTATCCGCGAGGCTGAGATGGGCGTTCTGACCTTCCCGTCGCCCGCGCCTGACGACAGTCCGTCGGCCGGGCAGGACTCGGCGACACCAGACGCGCCGCGCTTCGACGCCCTTGTCTCGCGCTATCGACGTCCCTTGCTCAGCTTCTTCCAGCGGCGGGCGGCCAGCGTCGAAGACGCCGAGGATCTTACCCAGGAGGTTTTCATGCGCCTGTCGCGCCGATTCTCCCGCCTGCATTGGGGGAATCCGGACGGCCTCGTGTTCACGATCGCCAGCAACGCCCTAATTGACCATGAACGCCACGAACGATCGCGGCGACGCGATAGTCATGTCGAAGTCGACCCCGCTCTTCCCGTGGACGAGCCCTCGGCCGAGGCCACGCTGAGCGGGCGTCAACGGCTGCGTAGTCTGGTGGAGGCGCTCGACACCCTGCACCCCAACGTCAAGGCGGTGTTCGTCCTGTGCAGGTTCGAAAACCTGAGCCAGGCCGAGGCCGCTGTCCGTCTGGGCCTGTCGATCAGCACGGTCGAGAAACACATTGTGACGGCCATGGCGCGTCTGCGCCAGGCGATCGGATAACAGAATGACCTTTAGGACCAAGCCCTTCGATGACCCGGCGGTCGATCCGCGCCAGTTGCTCGCCGCGAGCCTGTCTAGAGCGCTCACGCCCGTCGAACAGGCCAGCCTCGACGCCTGGGCTGCCGGTTCGCCCGCCGCCCGCGAGGAGATCGCCCTCACCCGCGAGATCTGGCTGACGACCGGTCTGGCGGCGAACGATCCCACGGTTCAGCGCCTCCGCCGGTCGGCGCGTCAGGCCGCAGGACTGGATCGCGGTTCCGTTCAACGCGATACCCGGATCAACCGACGCTCTTGGGTTGGCGGCCTTGGTCTGGCCGCAGCGGCTATTGTCGCCGGCGTGGTGGCGATCGACCACCCCGTGAGCCAGACCTTCGTCGCCCCGCCTCATGCCGCCTCGCGAGTGACATTGGCGGACGGCAGCCATGTCACCCTGAGCCCAGGCGGACGCCTGACCGCACGACTGTCGCGCCAGGCTCGCGAACTTTCGCTGGCCGAGGGGGACGCCTTCTTCGACGTCAGCCATGACAGCCATCGCCCGTTCACCGTGACAACCTCGGGCCGGACCCTGACGGTCCTGGGCACGCGCTTCAATGTCGCCAGCGGACAGAAGTTGACGGTTTCTCTCGTGCAGGGATCGCTCAAGGTGTCGCAACCCAATGCTCCCGACATCCTTCTTCGCCCCGGCCAACGCTACGTCGGTGCGGCCGCCGCGAGCGGCCGGGCTGAAGCCGGCGACGTCGCTTCCGACGCCGCCTGGACGCAAGGCCGCCTGGTGTTCGCCGACACCAGCCTGGCTGAAGCCGCCGAACGTCTTTCGCGGACGAGCGGACGACACGTGATGCTCACGGATCCGTCTCTCGGCGCGTTGCGGCTGTCCGGCTCGGTGCGGATCACTCGGATCCAGGATGTCCAGGCGGCGCTGGAGGCCACGTTGCCGGTCAAGACCCGCTTGAGCCCGGAGGGCGGCCTGATCATCTCGCGCGCCGCAAAGCCATCCTGATACGGACAAATACCAAAGACTTTCAACAGGTTGTCGCAAATATTTCACCAGCGATGGACTGAGGAAGCCTGCCTCGACTTCCGTTCTTCCTCCCCGACCCGCCTCCCTGCGGGCCCAGACTCCATCGGGGGATAGATGATCCGTTCCAAGTTCAAGCCGGCGCGCTGCGCGGGCGCCGTCGCCGTTCTCGCCTTCGCCGCCCAGGGCGCATGGCTGTCTCAGGCCCACGCGGCCGAGGTCGCAGAGCCCGCCGCCGACGTGGCCGCGGTCGACGCGATCGTCGTCACCTCCTATGGCAAGAGCCTGCAGGCGGCAGCTGCCCTCAAACGCTCGGCGGCCTATGGCCTCGACGCCATCAACGCCGAAGACATCGGCAAATTCCCGACCCGCAACGCCGCCGAAGCCCTGCAGCTGGTTACCGGCGTGACCATCGACCGCCAGCGCGGCGCCGGCCTCTATGTCAGCGTCCGGGGCCTTGGCCCGCAGTTCCAGTATGTCGAGCTGAACGGCCGTTCGATCGCGGTCAACGAACTGATCGAGAACGGCGGCGCCAAGGGCCGTCAGTTTCGCTTCGAGGTTCTCCCGTCAGAACTGATCTCGCAGATCGAGGTGGTGAAGACCCCGACCGCCGACATGGATGAAGGCGCCCTGGGCGGCAACATCAACATCAAGACCTTCAAGCCGCTGGATCTGGGCGACAAGGCCGCCTTCTCGATCCGCGAAACCTATGGCGACGTTCGCAAGAAGGCCGATCCCTCGGCCTCGGGCCTGCTCAGCTGGACCAGCGCCGACAACACCCTGGGCCTGCTGGCCTCGGGCCTCTATGACGAGCGCCACGTGCGCAACGACCGCCTGTACCAGGTCGGCTGGAACCTGGATAAGTTCAAGTCCACGCTGGGCGGCGGCTTCTATACGCCCTCGCGCACCCGCCCCACCATCGAGACCGAACATCGCAAGCTCTATTCGGGCGCGGTGACCGGTCAGTGGCGCCCCAACGGCGACTTCCAGACCGATGTCGATGTGCTGGTGACGCGCCTGGACGTCGACTACGACGAGTTCGGTCTCGACATCTATCCGGACGACACCACCTTCCAGACCCCGGTCTTCGTCGCCGGAAGCCAGAAGGTGGTTGGCGACACCGTTGTCGGCGGCACGATCAACAACGTGCGCTGGATGGCCTCGCGCGAAACCAGCCTCAATCGCCATGACCTGACGGCCGTCGGCCTCAAGCAGGCCTGGACGCCGGGCGCCTGGAACTTCAACGCCGAGTACGCCTTCTCGCGGGCCCGCAGCTATCACCCTGACGGCCAGGCCACCAAGCGTAACCGCCTCGCCTTCTTCGGCCCGCTGACCTACGATTTCTCGCGCGGCTACACGTCGATCCCGCAACTGACGACCACGGTTGACTACACCAACCCGGCCAATTTCGTCGGCCAGGCCTTCGACTATACCTGGAAGGACTCGCGCGACACCGACGAGACCCTTCGCCTGGACGGTGGCCGCGTCTTCGACGGCTGGTTCACGAAAATCGCCTTCGGGGCCGAGCGCCACGAGATGAAGCGCGACTATCGTCGCCGCGACTGGGTGCTGACCAACGCGCTCAATGTTCCGACCAGCACGCTGGGCGCCAGCTTCTACGAAGCCCTGCCCTATTCGGGCTTCCTGTCGGACTTCTCCGGCAATACGCCGCGCAACTGGGTCACCCCCACCACCACGGCCTTCTACAACAGCCTGTTCACCCCGGCCGTGGCCGCTCAACCACTGTCGGCCGCCGATGCGCGCAACTCGTTCGTCGTCGACCAGAAGATCACCAGCGGCTATGTCCGCGGCGACTTCAAGTTCGACACCGCCATGCCGATCAGCGGCAATGTCGGCGTCCGCTATGCCCGCACCGAACAGGTGGCGAGCGGCACCCTGACCAGCACGAACGCTCAGAACCAGCCCGTGCTGACGCCGGTCTCCTATCCGCAGGACTACGGCAACTGGCTGCCCAGCCTGAACGTCAAGGTCGAGGTGCGCGACGACCTGATCGCCCGCTTCGCCGCCTCACGCGTGGTCAACCGGCCCAACATCACCGACAGCGCCCCGCGGATCAGCGTCGCCCGCGACACGCCCAGCGCCTCCGGCGGCAACCCCGACCTGCAGCCGTTCCTGGCCGACCAGTTGGACGCTTCGCTTGAGTGGTATCCGGCGCCGACCACCGCCCTGACCGGCGCGGTGTTCTACAAGAAGATGGACGACTACATCACCCAGCAGAACACCACGATCCAGGTGCCCGGCCGGGGTGACGTCCTGCTGTCGACCAGCGTCAACGGCGGTGCCGCCAAGCTGACCGGCGTCGAGGTGGCCTACAACCAGAGCCTGGCGTTCCTGCCTGGTCCGCTCGACGGTCTGGGCGTCCAGGCCTCGTTCACCGTCGTGGACGCCAAGGCCAACTACCTGGCCGGCAATCGTCCGATCAGGGACAACCTGATCGGCCTGTCGAAGACCAGCTACAATCTGGTCGGCTACTACGAAAAGGGTCCGCTGGCGGCCCGTCTGGGGTGGTTCTGGCGCTCGCGCTACCTGTCGGGAACCGGCAGCACCACGACCGCCGAGTCCTATATCGACGCCTACGGCTCGCTGGACGGCTCGATCTCCTACGACCTGACCAAGAACTACGCCGTGACGCTGGAGGGGTCGAACCTCACGGATGAGATCCGCTATGTCTACGGCAAGACCAAGGACCAGCCGATGGAGATCTATCACTGGGGCCGCACGGTCTCGCTGACTCTCCGCGGCAAGTTCTGATCCGGCTTCAGGGCGGGCCTTCGGACCCGCCCTGACAGAGGACCGGCTGGCTTTGCTGCCCCTTGGCCGGCCGGTCCTGACGTCTTCCCCAAAACCTTGCGAGCCCTCCGATGTTGCGATCTCTGCTTCTGGCCGCCGCCATGCTGACGGCAGGCGCCGCCGAGGGCGCCGAAGGCGCCAAGATCAACGCCATGCGTGTGCTGGGCTCGCATAACAGCTATCGCCCCGAACTCGATGCCGCCGCCCTTGCGCATCAGCGCCAGGTGATGGGCGAGCGCTCGTTCGGCGTCGAATACGGTCACCCGCCGATCACGGATCAACTGAACCTCGGCGTGCGGCAACTTGAATTCGACCCCTATGCCGACAGCGCCGGCGGCCTCTATTCGGCGCCTTATGCGAACGACCCCGCCAGACTGACGGTGATGAACCGGCCCGGCGCCAAGGTTCTGCACGCCCCCATCCTGGACGCCCGCACCCTGTGCCTGACCCTGGCCGACTGCCTGGGCCAGGTCGCTGGCTGGTCGCGCGCCCATCCCGATCACGCGTTGATCGTGATCTTCATCAACACCAAGGAAGAGCCGTTCAATACGCCGCTCATCCCCGACCCGCCGCTCTACTCCGAGGCGGATCTGGCCGGGATCGACGCCGACGCCATCGCCGCCTTCGGCCGCGACCGTATCGTGGCGCCGGACGATGTGCGGGGCGACGCCGACAGCTTGCGCCAGGCGGTCCTCTCCGGCCACTGGCCCACGCAGCGGTCGTCGCGAGGGAAGGTCCTGCTGGTTCTCGACTCCAACCCGCGCATCGCCCAAGCTTATCGTGAGGGTCACCCCTCGCTGAAGGGCCGGATGATGTTCGGGCTGTATGACGCCGCCGAGCCCGAAGCCGCGGTGTTCAACATCCAGGACCCGAAAGCCGAGGAGGCCCGCATCAAATCCCTGGTCGCCCAGGGGTTCCTGGTCCGCACCCGCAGCGACGCCGACACCCGCGAGGCCCGGACCCACGACCAGAGCCGCCTGCAGGCGGCGCTGCGCTCCGGGGCCCAGGTGATCAGCACCGACTATTATCCCGGCGCCCCGGATCCACTGGGTCTGCGCTTCACGGTCTCTCCGCCCTGGTTCAGGACCACCGAGCCCAAGGGCCAGTAAGCCGCTCGGTAAGAACCCTTGTGACCGCTGCCGAGGAGCACGCGGAAAGGCGGCCCGCCTGAATGATCAGGCGGGCCTTTTGAGACGAACAGCCCGTCAGGCAACCGCTAGAATTTGGCGCGCAGCCCAAGGCTGAGGGTGCGGCCGTAGTTGGTATAGCCGCCAAACCAGCCCCCCTTGACGAATTGCCATTGGGCCGCGTCGGTGAGGTTCTGGGCTTCGATCGCCGCCGTGATGCGCGGGGTTATCTTGTAGCTGACGCTGGCGTCCAATGAGCCGAAAGCCGAGTCATTGAGCGCCGACAGGCCGGCGCCGCCGACGTCCTGCAGGACGTCATCGACCCAGCTGTAACTGGCCCTCGCGGCGAAGCGGTCCTTTTCGTAGAAGCCGGTCAGGTTGAAGCTGTTCTTGGCGACATTGACCATCTCGTCCTTCAGGGTCGGCGAGTAGGTCGCTTCGGTGTCGGTGTAGGTATAGTTGGCGAGGAACCCCAGGCCATCGAATGGCGCCGGGAGGGTCTTGAACAGGTGCTGATAGGCCAGTTCCACGCCCTTGATCGTGGCCTGACCGCCGTTGGTCGGAGACGCCAGCAGATAGGTCTGACCGTCGACCACGATGTTGGTCTTCTGGCTGTAAACGAAGGTGGTGATGTCCTTGTAGAAGGCGCCGGCGATCAGGGCGCTGCCCGGAGCGAAATACCATTCGAGGGTGGCGTCATACTGCCAGGCCTCGAACGGCCGCAGCTCGGGATTGCCACCAACGGCGGTGAGCACAGTGCCCGAGGAATTCAATGTCAGGCGCGGTGCCAGGTCGGCCAGGGACGGACGGGTGATCACCTTGGCCGCCGCGACACGCGCCTGCAGGGTGTCGGACAGTTCCAGCGCGAAGTTGGCCGTCGGCAGCACATCGCTGTAGGTCTTCTCGTAGCGGACGGGGATCGCCGCCGAGCCGTTGTCGGCATGCCCGGCCGAGACCTGCTTGGTCTGGGCGGCGCGCACGCCGACCTCGCCGCGCAGGGGCCAGTTGAACAGCTTGGTGTCGATGTCGGTTAGGGCGTAGGCCGCCGCGATGTCTTCGGACACGTGGTAGGAGTTGCGCTGGTCCGCCCGCGCCGTGCCCTTCTGGGTCTTGTCGGCCAGGGACCAGAAGGCCGTCGGATCGGGCATGGCCCAGGTCGTCGGCAGGGCGCCGTCGACATCGCCCAGGAAATCACTGACCGGGAAGGCGCCGAAATACTCGGCCCCGAAGAACTTGCCGGCCAGGTTGGTGGTGTAGTTGATGTCGGCCCGATTGTAGTCGCGCGAGCGCTCGCGGTACTTCACGCCGAACTGGACGCGGGTCAACGGCCCCCAGGACACCGGGCGTTCGGCGTCAAACTGGATGGCGGCTTCGTCGTCGGTGGAGTCATTGACGCGCCACTCGATGCGGCGAAACGGCAGCAGCGACGGGTTGCTCAGATCGGCCGTCAGCAGCTTGACGCTGGGCACGGCGTCATCATCGGCCTTGGTCATCGAGAACGTCGTCTGGCCGATCGGCCCCAGCAGGCGGGTGCGGGTGATGGGCTTTGAGGTCTCTGAATAGGCCCGGGCGTAGGCGAGGTCGGCGGTCAGGGTCCAGTCGTTCAGCTTCTGGCGGATCTTGCCGGCGACCATCAGGTTGTCGTGCGCCAGATCACTGACCTCGCGGCCGATCTGGGTGGTGGATGTCACCGTGCCGCCGACCAGCACGTTATCCTTGATCACCGCCGAGCCGGGAACCAGCGTCGCGACGCCCTGATCGACCGAGTAGGTCAGCTCGTCATAGTGGTCGTCCAGCTTGGTGTAGCTGGCGTCGAAGGTGATCTCGGTCTCTTCGGTCGGGCGATACTGGGCCGACAGCACCACGCCCTTTCGCTCGCGATCCTCGCGCTCGAGGGTGGGGCGGATGGCTGTGGGATAGAGGTTGATCCCCTGGGCGATCAGGCTCTTGCCAAGGGTCGTGGCCGGATCCGAATAGCTCCAGCCCACCCCCGTGATACGGTCCTGGCGCAAGGTGCGCTGGTCATAGACCACCGCCGCCAGCACACCGAAGGTCTCAGCGGCGTTCGTCCAACTGGCCAGACCCGAGACCCGCGGGTCGGTCTGGTCGGCGAGTTGCGGCATGCTGGCCGTGGCCGACAGCGCCAGGGTGCTGCGACCCAGGTCGAGCGGGCGGAACGTCTTGATGTCGACGACGCCGCCGATCGCGCCTTCGTCCAGCGAGGCCAGAGGGGTCTTGCCCACCTCGACGCCCGCGACCAGTTCCGACGGCAGGGTGTCGAAGCGGAACTGACGGCCGCTCTGGCCGCTGTCGCGCATGTTCTCGTTCACGGCGGCGCTGCGACCGTTCAGCGTGACGATCTGGAAGTTGGGACCCAGGCCCCGGACGCGAACGAACAGGCCCTCTCCCCGGTCACGGGTGATGGCCACGCCCGGCACCCGCTGCAGGGCCTCGGCGATATTGTTGGACGGGAACTTGCCGATATCCTCGGCCGATATCCCGTCGACGACATTGGCCGCCTTGCGCTTGTCCGCCAGAGCCCGAGCCAGCGAGTTGGCGAAGCCGCCCGTGACCACGAGTTCCTCGACCGTGGTGCTCTCGGCCGCCCGAACGGTGTCGGCCGAGGCCGGTTCCGCTCGCCCTGCCCCGGCGGCGCTCGGCACCGTCGAGATCGGCTGGGCGGCGGGACGCAGGATGGCGCTGCCGCCGTTACGCACGAAGGTCAGACCCGTCCCGCGCAACAACTGGCTAAGGCCGCGATCCGCATCAAGCGTGCCCTTGACCCCCGCTGTCCGCTTGCCGCGCAGAAGGGCCGGATCGGCCAGCACCTGCAGACCCGTGGCGCGCGAGAAGGCCGGCAGGGCCGAGGCCAGATCCCCTGCCGGGATAGCCACCTCGATCTTCGCGGCCGGCGACGCGGCGACGGCGAGGTTGGGCGATCCGGCGGCCGCGCTGGCCAGCAGCAGGGCGATTGCGGAGGCGGATCCGCGCCAGGTCCAAGTCTTGAAGGTCATCGATACATCCCCGAGATCGCGCGGCGTTGTCGCCGGCCTCGGCGGTGAAGACGTCGGCGAACAGGTTTTCAGGACAGGGATTTTTGTGAAGTTTCGGCGACGACACCCCGCCGGGCTACCGCGCCAGCACCAGTCGGCCGCCCTGCTCGCGCGCGGTGAAGCCATGCATCAGGGCCAGATTTTGGATCAGGGCATCGGGCTGGTCCAGACGGAAGCGCCCCGCCACGCGTTGCTTGGCCAGGGCCCGGTCAGTGATGATGATCGGCTTGGCGGACTCGCGATTGAGGCGGTCGACCAGTTTCTCCAGCGTGACGCCGTCCGTCTCCAGCCATCCCGAGCGCCAATCGTCGGCGGCGGGGTCGAAGGGCCGGATGGCGGACAGGCGCCCATCGATCGCGAACGCCCGCTGGCCCACGGTCAGCTCGGCCGAGCGATGGATCAGGCCCGTCGGCGCCAAGCGCACCCGGCCCCGATGCACGGAAAGTTCCAGGCGGTCGCCACCGCGCTCCAGATCGAAGGCCGTGCCCAGCACGCGCGCCGACCCTTCCGGGGCGCTGACGATGAAAGGTCTCGCGGCGTCATGGGCGACATCGAAGAACGCCTCGCCCCGCACCAGCCGTACCCGTCGGCGGTGGGCGCCCAGTTGGACCTCGACACGCGTGGCGCCATCCAGGGTCACCTGGGTGCCGTCGGCCAGGGCGACCGTGCGATGCTGTCCGGCCGCGGTCTCGAAGGGCGCGGGTCGCTCCATCGACAGCTGCAGTTCAGGCCAGAACAGCACACTCGCCACGGCGCAGGCGGCCAGACTCAAGCCGCCGACCAGTATCCTCGCGACGGGGCGGCGAGACGGCCTTGCCCGAACCTGAGCGCTGCGGTCCAGAGCCTCGGCGAGCGCCGGGTCCTGCGTGATGGCCCACAGTCGCCGATAGGCGGCCGCATGGGCCGGGTCCGCCGAGATCCAGGCTTCGAAGGCCGCGTCTTCGTCGATCGGCGAGTCCAGCCGGCGAGCCACCCAGCGCGCGGCGTCCTGATCGAGGCGGCTCACGCGCCGCCTCCCGGCCGACGCCGTTCCGCCTTGGCGACTTCGCGATGCAACTGCTCCAGCGCGCGCACGACGTGCTTCTCGACGGCGGCTTCCTTCATGTCGAGCTCGGCTGCGATCTGGCGGCAGGTCTGTCCGTGCAGACGGCGGCGAATGAAGACGTCGCGGCGCAGCGGAGGCATGGCGTCCAGCACCTTGCCAAAGACCTCGACCTTCTGGCGATGCATCAGGATCTGCTCCGGCGCGGGGGCTTGGCAGGGAATGTCGTCGTTCAGGATCTCGACCGGCCGACGCTTTCGGCTGCGGAAATGGTCACGCACAAGATTGAGGGCGATACGATAGCCCAGGGCCGCGCGATCAACGACCGTACGCGCGCGTTCATAGGCCAGCAGACGCGCGAACGTCTCCTGAACCAGGTCGTCGGCGGCGGCGGGGTCGCGGGTCCGCTCCACGATGAAATGGTAGAGGTCCTCACGCTGGGCTCGAACGCTGGCGAGATCCGTCATCGACGCGGCTCATCGCCATGTCGTCGAGCGACGGTGATCTTCTGCGGCGCGACCAGCATGGACGGCGCTTAGCATTGGTCTGTGACAGTTGCGCTGACCTCGATCACCGCACGGAGATGAAGACGGGGTTGGCGTAGAACCACAGGTCAGACCAGGGATCCTCGCCCAGTGGATCCGGCTGGGGCTCGAGTTCCGAACCGTTCGTGCCCCTCACGCGAATATAGCTGGGCCCCCGCACATCCTTCAGCACATAGGTCATGGACAGGCGCTCGCCCTCGCGAACCCAGGCCCCGGGCGCGAAGCTCCTGACAATGCGAGTCGTCGGATTTGAATCGAGATGAGGGTCCGCCGCAGGTCCCATGACGTCGCCCTGGATAAGGTCGATCCGCGAGACATCGGGCGAGCGTCCGCCGAAATTCTTGCCGGCCGGATCGCGAACGCGGATGACGACGGTGACGTCGCTGCCGGCCGCGACGTCCAGGCGCCCGCCGATGTCCGCCCGACGCGCGCCATCGGCCGTCATGGCGGTCACCTCCACCTCGGAGACCAGATCGCCCAGGGTCACGAAAACCCGACCATTGCGCAGGCCGTCCAGCACATCGTCATAGGTGTGCTCGGCCTTCACATAGGTCTTGGAATATTCACCGGGCCAGAAGTCGCTGCCGCCGTCGGTGTAGTGTCGGTGAGAGTCCGAGGTCGAGGTGATCCACCAGCGACGCCCTTCGCCCAGCATGGAGTCCCAGAATCCGCCCAGCCGCGCCGTCATCTGGTCGAAGCCGCCCATGGTCGGGGCTCGCGAATAGCCGCCCCGATCGCCCTTGGGATCGGCGGAGCCATCCGGCTTCAGCGTCGAGGCCTGATGTCCGGGCGCGCCTTCCATCCCCACCGCGACGCCGGGCGCCGTATCGTTCCAGGCGCGCAGCTCCGATGGCGAAACCAGGCCATAGCGGCCCACATCCGTCGCGGAACGAGACGGATGGTTGGCGATGACCACCGGCGGCTGGGGCAGGGCCCGCATGTGACGAAGCGCTTCCAGCATGAAGGCCTCCTGGTCGCGCGCGGGGTCGGCGGGCCACGGCTCGCGCCGGTTGAACCGGCTCTCGACGCCAAACAGCACCTCCCGTTCCGAGGCGGACCGGGGAAGGATCAGGCTGGAATGCTCGGCCGCCGGCGTGTCCAGTTCCATGCCCCAGAACTGCAAAACGGAAGGCGTCGCGCGCCGGGCCCGGAGAAGCTCGGGATAGGCCTCGTTCCGGTTCAGTTTCGAATGGTTGGGGCCGCCATGATCTGTCGCGACCATCCAGGACAGCCCATGCCTGGCCGCCATGCTGGCATTGGTCGTGATCGGATTACTGGCGTCCCCGGCCTTGATCAGTATCGGCGGCTGGGACGGATCGGCGGCCGCCTTGACCCCGACGCTGAACCAGCTGTGGACGTGGTGGTCGCCGGCCAGCCAGCGACGATCCCGGGGATTTGCCGGATGTCTGGACCTCGCCTCGGGGGCCACGGGCCGGATGGCATGACCCGGATGGGCGTCAGCCGACGACAGCGGCGCCGCTATCAGGCCGAGCAGGAGGAGCGTCATGACGCGGGAATGCAGACGGGCGGGGGCGGACGGAACAGGCATTTGCATAGCTAGGCCCTAGTGACCAATTGCAACACTTCGATTGCAGACCTCATCGGGCGGCAAACGCCAGACTATCCGACCGCGCGCCCTTCCAACGACGACCTGCGTCGGCCCAAGCCCGCCAAGGAGCCGGCGAGCCTG
Source organism: Caulobacter sp. (assembly GCF_965279145.1). NCBI lineage: Bacteria > Pseudomonadati > Pseudomonadota > Alphaproteobacteria > Caulobacterales > Caulobacteraceae > Caulobacter > Caulobacter sp. Next base: position 2,049,419 of record NZ_OZ257139.1, on the reverse strand, counting down.
ACCGCCGCCATCAGATCAGATAGGCGCGACGCATAGAGGCGATCCTGGCGTCGCTGAGCCCGAAGCGCGACTTGGCCAGAGCGATCGGCCCACCGAACTTGCGATCGATCTCGACCAGAGCCTTGCGCATCACCTCGGGGTCCGAACCCATGATGACGTCCAGCACCTCGGAGGGCATCCGTGCGAAGGCCTGGGTCTGCTGAGCCGTCATTCCGGCGCTCGGAGCCTTGCCGGCCTCGGCCATCTGCTTCCTGTAGAACGAGGGCGGCGTGTAGACCTGGGTCAGGGCGTAGTCGGCCAGGATGGTCTCGCGCGGCGCGCCCAGCACCGACAGGATCAGGGCCGAGCCCATGCCCGTGCGGTCCTTGCCCGCGCTGCAGTTCAGCGCCAGGGGGGCCTGGCCTTCCGCCAGACGCGCGAAGAGGTCGGTATAGTGCGGCGTCAGCATGTCGAGAAACTGGACATAGGCGGCGGCGAAGACGTCGATGGCCTGCTCGCGCGTGGTGGCTTGAGCCAGTTGCCCGAGCGAACTGCCCATGTCGTAGTCGAACGCCACAACCTCGGGATGCTTCGCCTTGATGAACGGGTTGGGTTCGCCCTGTCGCTCCTGCGGACTGCGCAGGTCGCAAATGACCTTCACGCCCAGCTTCGACAGATAGTCCATGTCGCCCGCCGTCAGGCCGCTCATCACGCCGGAGCGATAGATCCGCCCCCAGCGCACCTGGCGGCCGTCGGCGACACGATAGCCGCCCAGGTCGCGGAAATTGCGTCCGCCCTCCAGCGGCAGCAGACGCTCGGCCACCCGCGTCTCGCGGCCGTTGGCCGCCAGCAGGTAGTAGGGCCGCGGCGCGATCTCCGCCGAAACCGCGACCCGCCCCCCGGTCACGCCGGCCTTCACCTGGCGCATGGCGCGACGGGACGCGTCCGGGTCGGATGAGACGTAGATCGTGGTCCGGGCGGACCTGGCGTTCCACGACAGTTCAACACCCTTGCCGGGAATGCGATTGGCCTGGCCTTCCAGGGCCTCGCCCCTGGAGCCTTGGGCGGCGAAGGCCGACGGCGCGAAGGCCAGGGCGGTATTGGCGGCCGTGGCCGCCAGGAAACTACGACGATCCATGAGCTTGCTCCCTAAATCCTGGACGAGGTCCCCGGGCCGAACGGGACAGCCCGTCCGACCCTTTGACCCTTGGGTTAGAATTTGACGTTCAGCTCGACGCCGTAGGTACGCGGCTCGTTGAAGATCGCGTAGGTCCCGAGGGCGGCGTTGGTGTTCTTCAGGAAGGCGTGGGACTCGTTGAGCAGGTTGCGCGACCACAGCGACAGCTGCAGGGCGGGTCCGTCCTCGGTGGCGCGGATATCGGTCAGAGCCAGCCGACCGTTGACGATCAGGGAGTCGTCGCCATAGGTCGGGTCGGTGGTAGAGGTGTGCTGGGCGTCGGCGTAGGCCGCGTCCAGGTGGGCCTTCAGCGTGGCTCCGAAGGCCGGGCGCTGATAGTCCGCCGCGAAGCTGTAGGCGTTCTCGGGCGTATAGATCGGATAGATCGTCGCCATGGCGTTGGTGAACGGATTGAACGCCTTGGACAGCGTGACTTTGGTGTAGGCGTAGCCCGCCGTCAGGGTCAGGCCTTCCACCGGCGCCAGGGTGAAGTCGGCTTCCAGGCCCTTGGTCTTGCCCGTGGCGGCGTTGGTCGTCTCCAGCGTGCCGCGGTTGTTGTTGACGATCAGGACGTTGAAGTCGACTTGGGCGTCCTTGATGTCGCCGCTATAGGCCGCGAGGTTAAGGCGGGCGCGGCGATCCCAGAACTCGCTCTTGGCGCCCACCTCGTACATCGACACCGTCTCCGGATCGAAGGCGCGATAGGTGAGCGAGCGCGAGTTGGCCCCGCCGGCCTTGTAGCCGGTGCTCCAGCGGCCATAGACGTTGACATTCGGGGCCAGCGTATAGGCCACGGTGACCAGCGGATCGAACCGGCTCCACGACTCGTCCAGAGGGATGGCGCCGACGATCGTGACCTTGTTGGCGTCGACATAGCTGGGCGTCGCGCCGTTGACGGTGTTCAGCGAACCGGTCTTCTGGTCCTTGGTCAGGCGGCCGCCGACCGTCAGGTGCAGGGCGTCGTCGAGGATCGCGGGCGTCCACACGGCCTGGCCGAACACGCCGTAGCTGGTGGTGTCCGCCTCGCTGGCGCGGTCGAAAGGCACGGCGTTAAGGTTCAACGACAGCGTCGTATAGGCCGTGCCCGTGGCGTTCCATTGCAGTGTATTGGGCGTCTGGGCGCTGTCGTCGACCTTCTCGTGGAAATAGAAGGCGCCCAGGACGTATTCCACACGATCGGTGTGGCCGATGGCCTGGAATTCCTGGCTGTATTGCTTCTGATGGAAGTTGGCGATGCTGTAGCGGGCGAAATTGCCGTTCGGCGCGAACACCGACAGGGCGACCGCCCCGTTGTCGTACTGGCCCTGCTTGAGCTTGCGATAAGAGCTGATCGATCTCAGCTCCAGATTGTCCGACAGCGTCCAGTTCAGGTTCAGGCGGTGGCCGAAGGTGAAGCCTTCGCTCTGACGCAGCGGTACGCCGATATTGGCGTGCTCGGCTCGCCCGGGCTGGAGCGGCGACGCCGGCGCCAGGGCCAGGGCGCCCTTGCTGACCAGTTGCACATAGTAGGGCGTGGTGGCGTCATAGGCGTCGTCGAAGGCGTATCCGACGCTGACCTTGTCGGTCGGCTTCCACAGCGCTTCCACCTGGAAGCCGCGCTTGTCGTAGCCGTTGAAATCCGGCTGGCCAGAAGTGGTCGGGTTTTCGACAGTGCCGTCGCGCTTGCTCAGCAGTGCGTCGATCTTGACGCTGACGGCGTTGACGGCCGGCAGATCGATGTGGGTCTCGGCCTTGTAGGCGCCGTAGTTGCCATAGCCCAGCGTGGTGCTGGCGCCAAAGACACCGGTCGGCGCCTTGGTGACGATGCTGATCGCGCCGCCCTCGGTGTTGCGGCCAAACAGCGTGCCCTGCGGCCCCTTCAGCACCTCGATGCGCTCGACGTCATACAGCGCCGAGCCCAGGCCCTGGGCGCGGCCCAGATAGACGCCGTTGATATAGACGCCGACGGCCTGGTCGCGGGCCGGCTGGTTGGCGTCGCCCGACGATCCGACGCCGCGCATGCCAATCGTCAGGGCCGACTTGCGCGCGAAGAATGGCGCAACCCGCAGCGACGGGATCGATCCATCGCCCAGATCATCGATCGACTGGACGTGGCGGGCCTTGAGCGCATCGCTGTCCATGGCCGAGATCGCGATCGGGGTGTCCTGCAGGTTGGTCTTGCGCTTCTGGGCGGTGACCACGATCTCCTCGAGACCGACGCGATCCCCTTCGGCCGGAGAGACGGCGGGGGCTTCCATGGCCCAGGCATGGCCAGCAAGGGCCAAGGCCGCGCCGCCGGCCAGCAGGGCCGCGCGCAGCGCGATCCGATCAAGACGTTGTTCCATACCCACACCCCTCTGATGGTCCGACGAGCCGTCGGCGTCGGGGGTGGGTGCTAAGCGCGGCGCGTGAACTTAGAACGAATGTTATGTTTCATGTTCGTGAAGGTCTCGACTTCACGAAGCCCGGGCTTGCGCGAAGCGGGCCAGCCGCAGATGATCCGCGCCCCATTCGTTGTTCGCTTGCTGGTCCATTGCCCTTACCGTCCGACACCGCATCGATTTTCAAAGAGCAGGATCGACCCGCGAACCGATTGATCCAGGCGGCCGCGGCGCTGATTTCGGATCAGGGCGCGGCCGAGGCGTCGGCCCGCGCGATCGCGGCGGCGGCGGAAGTCGCGCCCAGCGCGATCAACTACAACTTTGGCAATATAGAACGATTGTTATCTTCCGCGTTTGCGCGCGGCGCGGAGCAGACGGCGCAATGGATGGAGGCCAGAACCGTCGAGATCGCGGCCTTGCCTCGGACGGCCGATGGCGCCGCGCGCGCGCTCGAGCATGTCATCATCGCATGGACGACCGACGAGCGGTCGCTGGCCCTGCTCTATCAGGAAGCCCTGAACGTCGGCGCGGGCGCGGAACCGTGCGCGGGCTGGACGCGACAATGGCGCGATTTCTGGATCAGTGCCGCGGGTCTCTTCGGACTGAGCGAGATCGACGGTCGTCTCCTGCACCTGACTTTCGAGTCAGAGGCCCTGTACCATCTCTCGACCTGGTCGCCGGGACTGGAGCGCGCGGTCCTGCGGGACCTGACCGACCATGTCGGCGCGGTCTATCTGGGCGCGCCGCACAGGATCGACAGCGGCGCGCTGCCGACCGCCCTGACAGCGGCGGGATCGCCATCGTCGACCTCGATCCCGCCGGCCGCCATGCGTATCGCCATCGCCGCCGCCCAGATCGTCGAGACCTCCGGCTTCTCCGGGCTGACCCAGCGGGCGGTAGCCAGTAAGGCCGGAGTCACCACGGGCTCGGTCACGCACCATTTTCGTACGATCGAAGACCTGGTGACCGGCGCGATCCGTGGGCAGGTGCAGATGCTGACCGACGCGGCCACGCTTGCCGACGGACCGGCGTTGGAGCCCATAACCTTGGAGCGCATGTTCCAGGGCATCGCCCGCCACGTCCTCGACGACCCTCCCGCCAGTCCGCTGCGCAGACGTCTGTTCCTGGCGGCCGTGCGTAGACCCGACCTTGCCGGAGCGGGCGCGATCATCCGGTTTTCGCATGGCGGCACGACGCGTGACATGCTGGCGCAGATCGGCTTGGCCGGCGGCCCGCTGGCGTTGCATTCGGGCCTCATCTCCCGCTTCGCCTCGGCCCTCTGGTTCGCCTGCTCGGCCGATGAGGCGCCCCGGGTCTCGCGTGAGCGGCTGTTCGACGCGATCGCGGAACGCTCCGTTCGCGCGCTGCGGATCGCAACGCACAGCCAAGCCTAGGATCCGGTCCGCGCCGCCATCCACTCGGGGCCGAATGGTCGAGCGCTGGCGGCGAGACCGGATCCGGGGCTCAGGTTGCGGACATCAGTGCCCCTGGTCGGCGCCCAGTTCACGCATCAGTTCTTCCTTGCGCGCTTTCAAGCGCTCACCCATGGCGTCGAGGTCCTCGTCACCCTTCTTGGCCTGGGCGAAGATACCACCGGGCTGTTCCTCTTCCTTCACGTGATGCTTGATGTATTCGCCCAGCACCTTGACCTTGGCGTCGTAATACTCATCGCCCGGCTTCATCGCCTCGATCTCTGCAATCAGCTTCTTGGCCCCGTCGTGCTCGACATAGGCCTCGTCGAGCATGTCGTCCTCGATCTCACCGCGCTCTTCCGGATAGAAGATTTCTTCCTCGATCTGGGTGTGAACCTTCAGGGCCAGGGCGATCTTGTTGAACAGGGACAGCTTTTCGGCGTCAGCCTCGAGCTGTTCGTATTCGTCAAACCAGCCCTCGACCTCGCGATGATCCTGCTTCAGGAGCGTGATCGCCAACGGGTCCTTGCGGCCCGTGCGGCGGGTGCGGCGAGTCTTGGCGGCGGCGGTCTTGGACTTGGCGGCGGCGACCATGGTTGTCTCCCGGGGTGTGGTTGAAATCCCGTGTAGAAGGAAATCCGCCCTCCCAAGGTTCCTCCAGCCAAGCTAGCTGAGAGTCACTCTTAGCACCCTCGGTCCGCCCGCCCCCCCACGATCGCCATGCTCTTAGGAGGCAGCATGAACCTCAACGACCTGCTCCAACGCCGAACTGACCAGACCGCTGACACGGTCCGCCACGCGGACGCCTGAACGCCACGCCGCTTCGACACCATGCCCCACGACCCAGTCGCCGCACAGGCCAAGACCCACGGTCGCGCGCCAGATCGGCCCCGATGTGGCCCGGGCCGGCCGCGCGTAGCGCCAGCGATGCGCCTGCAGGGCCAGCACCGCAGGCAGAGACCTGTCGAGGCGCTGTTCCAGCGCCTCCAGCAGGCTTGCGGCGACGTCGGTCGAGCTGGCCTCGAGGTTTCGCCCGGACCATTGGCTTGTCGCCTGCAAGGTCCACGCCTCGGGTCCCGAGCGGCCAGGCTTGCTGTTCTCACGGATCGCCGCGGCCAGGATCTCACAACCGCCAAGGCTTGAAGCCTTGATCGGGAGTCGGTCGTCGAACGCCACCATGGCCGACCACACGGCCTCCGACCGCGCCATGGCGGCGTAGACGGCCAGGTCGAAGGAGTGAGGAGCCAGGAGTGGCATGGCCTGTTCGGGCGGGATAGCCAGGATGACGGCGTCGAAGGGACCTTCGGACCCGGCCCCGCGCCCCGAAACATCAAGCCTCCAGCCCGTCGCCTCGCGCGCGAGGCCGGTGACCTGGGCGGACCATTCGATGTCGAATCCCTCGGCGAGGGCCTTGATCGGCGCGTTCATCGACGGCAGACCCACGATGGCCTCCGCGCCGCCTTCCGGCCAAGGCGCCGCGTGGCCCGCCAGGATCCATCCATCGACGCAGTCGCGGAAGGCGGGGTCTTCCGCCGTGAAGGCGGTGGCTCCGTGGTCGAAGGAGGCCTCGCCCAAGGGTGTCTGGATCCGACGGGTCGACATCCGGCCGCCCGGGCCGCGGCCCTTGTCCAACAGTCTCACCGAAAGGCCTGCCTGGGTCAGGCGCTGGGCGCAGGCCAGGCCGGCCAGGCCTGCGCCGATGATCGCGACACGGCGGGGGCCGGCGCGCGATGGCGCGATCACCATTCTATTCTGCTCCCGTCCCAGGCGAAGAACCCGCCATTATCATCAGCCCCAAGACGATCCATCAGCTCTACCAGGGCCTGCGCCGAGCGAGCGGGGATGAAGGAGGTGTCGTCGGCCCCGCCTTTGCGGAAGGGCGCGCTCAGGTCAGTCAGGACGGTGCCCGGATGAAGCGCGACGCAAACGCCCAGCGGCCGCGTGCGTCGATGCTCAATGGCCAGGGTGGCGATCAACATGTTCAGCGCCGCCTTGGAGGCGCGATAACCGTACCATCCGCCCAGGCGGTTGTCGGAGATGCTGCCCACGCGCGCCGAGAGCGCCGCGAAGACGCTGGGCCGATCCTTCGGCGTAAGAGGCAGCAGGTGCTTGGCGATCAAGGCCGGGGCCACGGCGTTGACGGCGAAGAGCCGGGTCAGGGTCGCGGCGTCGAGTGACCGCATGGTCTTTTCGGGTGCGACGCCCTCTCCATGCAGCAACCCCGTCGCGACCACTACGCGGTCGAGCGATCCGAGAGCGCGCAGGACCTGGGCCGCAGCCAAAAGGTCGTCCTCATTCTGGATGTCGGTCTCGATGAAAGGCCATTCGGGGCTATTCGGCCAGTCAGCGGGGCGTCGCCGGGCGAGGCCCACGACAAGATCATATCGCCCCTGAGCGCCGAGCGTCCTGGCCAGGGCGCCGCCCAGTCCGCCGGCGACGCCGACGACAACCGCGATCGACGCCGGCTCAGCCATGCAGCACCACCGCACCCGTCAGCAGCCCCGCCGTCGCCGCGAGGGTCAGTGGCCACCGCAGCCGGGGGTACCAGAGCGGCGTCTCGCGGGCGCGGGAATCCCACGCGGCGTGGCCTAGCAGCGCCAGGGCCAGAAGGACGAACCTCAAGGCCGGGGTGTTGAACGGAACCAGCACCAGGACCCAGGCCAGGATCGGCGGAACCATCGAAAGGCAAAGCGTTAGGGAGGACGGACGGTCCTGAACGATGGTCATACCCATGCGCGCGCCAGCCAGAAAAGACAGGATCACGGCGGCGTAAACCGACAGAGCGTCGACGGCGACGGCCTGCCATCGCGGCCACGCCAGCCCCGCCAGAACAGGCAACCAAAAGGGCGCCGCGCCGAGCGCGCCCAAGGCGCTCAGAAGGGTTGGCGCGCCCGGGCGAGCCTCGAGGGTCGGGCTGTTCACGCGATGCCCCTGATGTCCGGCGCCAGGGCCACTAGGCGCGCGCCTGACGGACCTGGCTCAGGAACTCTTCACGGATCTGGGGATCGTCGCGCATCTGGCCCAGCAGGCGGCTGGTGGTCAGCATGGAGCCGGGCGTATCCACACCCCGTAACGTCATGCAGCTGTGCTCGGCCTCGATCACCACGCCCACCCCACGAGGGTCCAGGCTGTCCTGGATCGCGTTGGCGATGTCGGTTGTCAGCTTCTCCTGGATCTGCAGCCGGCGCGAAAAGCCCGACACCACGCGGGCCAGTTTGGATATCCCCACCACACGGTTTCCGGGAAGGTAGCCGACATGGGCCCGGCCGACGACCGGCAGCATATGGTGCTCGCAGCAGCTGACCACTCGGATGTTCGACAGCACGATCAGGTCGTCATAGCCGCCAGTCTCCTGGAAGGTGCGCGTCAGGTGCGTGCACGGATCCTCGTTATAGCCGCTGAACAGTTCGGCGTAGGAGCGTGCCACGCGCGCGGGCGTGTCGAGCAAGCCTTCACGGTTCGGATCATCGCCGGCCCAGGCGATCAGCAGCCGAACGGCATCCTCGGCCTGGGCCTGTGTCGGGCGGGCGGGGGGCGCGCTGGCCAGAGGGGCGAGGGCTGACGTCAGGACTGAAGGCATCGAAATCTCCACGCGACACGTATGCATCCCGCAGAGTTTTATATATCAACTGAGATATAGAAAAGCGCGATTATGCCGCAAGGCTTGCCGACTGCCCCGAATGGTCCCGTCCGGCTGGCGTGGCGTAGGCTCGCACGAAGGCGGCCACCACGTCTTCGACCAGCCTGGGCATCTCAAGCGGACTGGTGACATGTCCGCGCAACTGCTGCTGATGGAGGCAGGCCATCAATAGCGGCGAGACCAGGACCATGGCGGCGGCTCGCAGATCGGTAGCGATCATCTCTCCACGCTGGACGTGCTCCTCGAGCCGGACCCGCAAAGCCTCGATCGTGGGATCAAGGATGTGCGTCAGGGTCGCTGAGCCCAGGCTGGGGTCCAGGAACCCTTCCGCCAGGCTGATGGCGAATACGTCGCCAAGTCGCACGGTCTTGGGCGCTGTCAGGGCCAGGACAAGATCGGCGGCGTAGTCGGCGATGGATTGGGCGAAAGGCTTGTCGCTGCTGCGTTGGGCATCAAGGCCAGGACGCCCCCGGCGCAGGCATTCGGCGAGAACAGCGTCGATCGTCTGCGACCGGTCGCCGAAATAGTGACGGAGCGTCGGCACCGACACGCCCGCCGCGCCAGCCAGTTCGCGCAGGCTGGGACGCGCGCCGTCGCGGCGGACCATATGCAGAGTCATCCTGGCCAGCAGGTCTCGCCGCTTGGCCTCATGATCCCCGTCGCGGGAGCCCTTGGGTCTGGACAAGATCTTGATCCCTGGAACGAAGACGCAGGACCCAAGCTGGCGCTCGGGACGACATTCTATATCGCATGCGATAGATAAAATGGCCAACCTGCGATTGACGGCCCAGCGCTCTCCGCCGCGAGTATCTCCAGGGGCCCAATGGCGAACTGGCTGGCCTCTGGTTCGCGGGCACGGTCTCAAGTAGTTCACGCCGTAACCCGAAATAGCGGCAAGTCGGACCCAGACCTTGTGGAATTCCGGAAACTCAAAGAGGTCGATGACGCCCTTTCCCCATCGAGCGCTCTGGCTTGCTGCGGCCGCCGTGCTGGCGCTGGCCGACCCGGCGGCCGCCCAGGAGGTCGAGGCTGTCTCCGTCTGGGGCAAGCGGGCCAACGAACTGGGCCGGGCGATGTCGGCCAGCGAAGGCCACGTGTCCTACAGCGACTTCGCCATACGGCCTCTGCTGCGCCCCGGTGAACTGATCGAGGCGGTGCCGGGCCTTGCGGCGACCCAGCATTCCGGCGCGGGCAAGGCCAACCAGTATTTTCTGCGCGGCTTCAATCTGGACCATGGCACGGATCTGGCCGCCTCCCTGGACGGCGTCCCGCTGAACCTGCCGTCTCACGGTCACGGCCAGGGCTATCTGGACCTCAACCTGCTGACGCCGGAGTTCGTGCACGACATCGGCTTTCGCAAAGGGCCCTACGCCGCAGAAAATGGCGACTTCGCCACAGCCGGCGCGGTGGCCTTCGAAACGGCTGACCATCTGCACGGCGACGGCCTGCAGGCGTGGCTCGGCCAGAATCAGGCCTATCGCCTGGTCGGCTCCAAGGGCCTGAGCGACAACGCCATCGTCGCGGCCGACCTCTCGACCTCTCGTGGAGCCTGGACCACGCCGGAGGACCTACGGAAGATCAACATCCTGAGCCGTCTGCTGATCAGCGGCTGGTCGATCACGGCCTTGGCCTATGACGCCCGCTGGAACGCCACCGACCAGATCCCCCGCCGCGCGGTCGAGTCCGGAACCCTGGGCCGGCCCGACGCCGTGGACACCACCGACGGCGGCCAGACCTCGCGCTACATGCTCTCGGCGCGGCGACGCGATCTGCTGCACGGTCTCGACACCGTCGTCTATGTCCAGCGCTACCGGCTCGATCTGTGGTCGAACTTCACTTATTTCCTCGACGATCCGGCCAATGGCGACCAGTTCCAGCAGGTCGACCAGCGCTGGGTCTATGGCGGATCATTGACCAAGCGCTGGGCCGGCGAGCCCGGCGGCTGGACGTTTCGCACAGGCCTGTCGGCGCGCCTGGACGACATCGGCAAGGTGGGTCTCTATCGCACAACCGCCCGCGTCCGCCGCGCGACGGTGCGCCAGGACCGCCTGACGGAGTGGTCCGCTGCGCTCTGGGGCGAGGCCGCCCGGCGGATCGGGCCCATCGACGCCACGCTGGGTCTGCGCGCCGACGCGTTCGGCGCCGATGTGTCGGCGGGTGATCGGCGCAATTCGGGCGAGGTGACCGATGCCCTGCTCAGTCCCAAGCTGGCGCTCGCCTGGCGCATCTCAAAAACCTTCGAGCTCTATGGCGACGCGGGACGCGGCTTCCATTCCAACGACGCGCGCGGCGCGGTGATCACCGTCGATCCGGTCAGCGGCGCGCCCGCAGAGCGCGCGCCGCTGTTGTCGCCCGCCGAAGGTGCGGAACTGGGCGCCCGGTGGAGGGGTCACGGCCTGAACCTGACCGCATCCGTCTGGGCGCTGAATGTGGATTCCGAGCTGATCTATGTCGGCGACGCCGGCTTCACCGAAGCGGCAGGTGCGACCCGGCGGGTGGGCTTGGAGACCCTGATCGACTGGCGCGTCACCCCACGCCTGAACCTGACGGCCTCCTATGCGGCCACCCGGGCCCGGTTCGCGGGAGCCCCTCCCGAAGGCGATCGCATTCCCAACGCCGTCGGCGCGGTGCTGACGGCCGGGGTCAGTTGGAAGCCGGGCGCGGCCTCGACCCTGTCGCTGACCTACCGTCGCCTGGGCGCCGCCCCCCTGGCGCAGGACAATTCGGTTCGCTCGCGCCCTACCGCCATGATCAACGGCCTCTTCGTCCAGGATCTGGACCGCGTCAGCGTGATGGTCGAGGCGCTCAATCTCACCGACAGCGGGGGGGACGACATCGCCTATGTCTACGCCTCGCGCCTGCCGGGCGAGCCCGTCTCGGGCGTCGAGGACATTCACTTCCACCCCGTCGAGCCGCGCTCGATCCGCGTCGGCCTCAAGGTCAACTTCTGAGCGCCTCATCGAAAATGGGGTGATTTTCGCCATGCCTCTGGCCAAGGTAGCCGCCTGGGGTAATGTCCGCGTCCTGGTTTGGGGGTTTTTCGTTTTGCTGAAGATGTCAGTTCGTTACGCCGTATCCGGTGCAATCGCCGCCGTTCTGGCCGTCTCCGTCGCTCACGCCGATGCGATCAAGCAGACCAAGGCCCCTTTCGAGGACAAGTTCCGCCAGCTCGAGGGCGAGGACTGGCCCTCGCCGACCGACTATCGCAACGCCTCGGGCGCGCCGGGCTATCGCTACTGGCAGCAGAAGGTCGACTACGACATCTCCACCCGCCTGGACGAGCCGACCAAGACCGTCACCGGCAAGGCCGCGATCACCTATCGCAACAACTCGCCCGACGACCTGCCCTACCTGTGGCTGATGCTTGACCAGAACGACTTCAAGCGCAGCTCGATCAGTCACATGACCGAGACGGTGTCGGGCGACGGCGTCACCCTGAACCAGGTGCGCCGCGCCAAGCGCTTCCAGGAGTGGGAAGGCGGCATGACCATCAAGTCGGTCAAGGACGCCCAGGGCCGTTCGCTGAAGTTCACCGTCGTCGACACCATGCTGCGCGTCGACCTGCCCCAGTCGGTCAAGGCCAATGGCGGCGAGACCAAGCTGACCATCGAATGGTCGTTCCCGATGATCGAGACCAAGCTGGTCGGCGGTCGCAGCGGCTATGAATGCTTCACCGCCAAGGGCGACGACGGCAACTGCATCTTCGAGGTCGCCCAGTGGTTCCCGCGCCTGGCCGTCTATTCCGACTATGAGGGCTGGCACAACAAGACCTTCCTCAGCGGCGGCGAATTCACCCTGGAATTCGGCGACTACACCGTCGCCCTGACCGTGCCCTCCGACCACGTGGTCTCGGCCACGGGCGAGCTTCAGAACGCCGCGCAGGTGCTGAGCGCAGCGCAGCGCGAGCGCCTGGCCAAGGCCCGCACGGCCAGCGAGCCGGTCTATGTGGTCACCCCCGCAGAAGCGGTCGCCGCCGAGCAGGGCAAGCCCACCGGCGACAAGACCTGGGTCTTCAAGGCCAAGAACGTCCGCGACTTTGGCTGGGCCACCTCGCGCAAGTTCGTCTGGGACGCCATGGGCGTGAAGCAGGCCGACCCGAAGGCCGAGCATCCCCTGGTCATGGCGATGTCGTTCTTCCCCAAGGAAGCTCGCCCGCTGTGGGACGCCTATTCCACCAAGGCCATAGCCCAGACGCTGAAGGTCTATTCGGGCTTCACCTTCGCCTACCCCTACCCCATCGCCCAGTCGGTGAACGGGCCACAGGGCGGCATGGAATATCCGATGATCAGCTTCAACGGCCCCCGGCCGGTGAAGGACAAGAAGACGGGTGCCCTGACCTATACCGAGCGCGCCAAGACCGGCCTGATCGGCGTGGTCATCCACGAGGTCGGGCACAACTACTTCCCGATGATCGTCAATTCCGACGAGCGTCAGTGGACCTGGATGGACGAGGGCCTCAACAGCTTCCTGGAGTTCCAGGCCGAGAAGCAGTGGGACGCCAAGTTCCCGTCGCGGCGCGGCGAGCCCAAGGACATCGTCGAGTACATGGTCAGCCAGGACCAGGTGCCGCTGATGACCCAGTCGGACTCGGTGCTGCAGTTCGGCCCCAACGGCTATTCAAAGCCCGCCACCGCCCTGGTCATCCTGCGCGAGACCATCATGGGTCGCGAACTGTTCGACCGCGCCTTCAAGGAATATTCCAACCGCTGGCGCTTCAAGCACCCCACGCCTTACGACTTTTTCCGCACCATGGAGGAGTCGTCAGGGGTTGATCTCGACTGGTTCTGGCGCGGCTGGTTCTACTCGACCGACCACGTCGACATCGCCCTGGACAAGGTGGTGCAGGGTCGTCTGGAGAGCGCTGATCCGGACGCCGAGGCGGCCGCCCGCAAGGCCCTGCGCGACAAGGAGCCGGGCTCGCTGACCGCCAGCCGCAACACCGGCAAGACCGTGACGGAACTGGATCCCAAGACCCGCGACTTCTACGATCAGACCGACGAATTTACGGTCACCGAAGGGGCGAAGAAGCGCGCCAAGACGGCGCGCGAGGACCTGACGCCGGAAGAAGCCGCCGCCCAGGACGTGAAGGACAACTTCTACCGTTTCACCTTCCGCAACATCGGCGGCCTGGTGATGCCGGTGATCCTGAAGCTGGACTACACCGACGGCACGACCGAGACGATCCGCATCCCGGCCGAGATCTGGCGCAAGAACTCCAAGACCGTCACCTGGCAGTACGTCTCGACCAAGCAGGTGAAGGGCGCCGAGCTGGATCCCCTTTGGGAAACCGCCGACGCCGACCGCTCAAACAATGTCTTCGACGGCGCGATCACGCCCACGACCCTGAAGATCACCAAGCCGCCCGAACCGGGCAGCAACCGGATGAAGGACGCCAACCTGAAAGTCGACCCTGACAGCCTCAACACTCAGCCCGCTGTGGAAGAGAAGAAGGGCGACGGGCCCAAGTGATCGCGCGCGTCGCGGCCCTGATGCTGGCGGCGGGGGCCCTGCTCTCGCCGTTTCCGGCGGCCGCCCATCGCGGCCACGGCGCGCTGAGCGTCGTGGAGATCGACGCCCGTACAGGCGACATAACGGTCAGCCACCGGCTCCAGACCCACGACGCCGAGCCCGCGCTGGCCGTGATCGCGCCCAACGCCCAGGCCAGCCTGGACGACCCGGACGCGGTCAAGGCGATGACCACCTATGTCGGCCGCCGGTTCACCCTGGCCGTCGAGGGCGTGGCCGTCGACCTGACGCTGAAGGATGTCACCCTCGGCGCCGACGAGGTCCGCTTGGTCTATGGCGGCCACATCGCTGCGAAGGACGCCGGCGGTCCCGTCGCCGTGCAGGCCATGATGTTCGCCGACGTCTATGGTGACCAGGCCAATCAGGTGAACGTCCGCCGCTTTGGCGTGACCCGCACCCTGGTGTTCCAGGGCGAGGATTCGGAGCCGCAGGCCCTCACCTACCCCTAGAGCGCGCTGCCGCGCGCTGAGGCCCTGACCGCCCGCAATAATAAAACAAATTGTTTTTATAATTCCTCTGTGATCTGTCTTCGCCAAATCCAGGCGCCGGGGACAAGACGTTGGACAGGGAGCAGACAGGGTTTGTTCGGATCGGGGTCGATCTGGGCGGCACCAAGATCGAGGTCGCGGCCCTGGGCCCCGACGGCGGCTATCTATCGCGATTGCGCGCGCCGACACCCAGCTCCTATGCCGGCGCTATCGACACAATCCGTGAACTGATCATTGACACTGAGGCGGCCATTGGCGCGCGCGGCACTGTCGGCGTAGGCGCGCCCGGGTCGATCTCTCCGGCCACAGGCATGGTGCGCAACGCCAACACCGTCTGGCTGAACGGCCGCACGCCCCGCGAAGATCTCGAGGCGGCCCTGTCGCGTCCCGTCCGGCTGGCCAATGACGCCAACTGCATGGCGCTATCAGAAGCCACTGACGGCGCGGCCAGCGGCGCCAGGACGGCCTTCGCCGTGATCCTGGGCACCGGCTGCGGCGGCGGGGTCGTGGTGGACGGCCGGCTGGTCGAAGGCGCCAATGGCGTCGGCGGCGAATGGGGTCACGTGCCCCTGCCCTGGCCGACGGCGGACGAGGCGCCGGGCCCCGCCTGCTGGTGCGGTCGCAGGGGCTGCCTCGAGACCTGGGTCTCCGGCTCGGGCCTGCGTCGCGACTTCGAGGCCAGGACCGGCCGCCCCCTGAAAGGCGAGGAAATCGTCGCGGCGGCGGAAGCTGGCGACGCCCAGGCCGTCGAGGCTCTGGATCGACTTTTCGACCGACTGGGCCGCGGCCTGGCGATGATCTGCGACATCCTGGACCCGGACGTCTTCGTCTTCGCCGGCGGTCTGTCGAAGGTCGAGGCGCTATACGATCGCCTGCCCGGCTACATTGCGCCGCACGTCTTTTCCGATCGCTGGACGGCCCGGCTGGCCCCGGCCCGCTGGGGCGACGCCTCCGGCGTGCGAGGCGCGGCCATGCTGTGGAATCCCACCGAGGCGCCAATACCGCATCACATCTGAACAAGAGCAGCCGGGCGGTCACGTAATCGCCGGCGCGAAGAGGAGGAAACGATCATGGGTTCAGGCATTGGCTTGCTCCGCTCGACGGCGCTGATCGCGGTCGCCGCCGCCCTGTTCGCGCCCGCCACCGGGTCGACGCGACAATCGGCGGGACCGTTCAACGCCACGTTCCCGGCCGGTGGCGACGAGATCGCCCGCGACCTGCCGGGCCTCGCGCCCGGCGCGATCCTGCCTGCCAACGCGCCCTGGACGCTGCGGGCCTGGGTGAAGCTGTCGGAGGCGCCTTCGGGCTCGACCTTGATCGCCGGGGTCGGCGACCCGTCCGGCAAGGGCCGCTATCTGATCTTGAGCCCCCAAGGTCTGGGTGTCCGCAGCGACGGCGCTGAGGTCGTGACCAAGATCGTCTGGACACCCGGCCAGTGGCGGCAGGTCGCGGCGGTGTCCGACGGCGCGGCGGTTCGGTTGTTCGTGGACGGCCAGGTTGTTGGCGGCGCTCCCCTGGCCAGCGGCCCGGTCCCGGCGAGGCTGCGTCTGGCCCCGCGCAAGGTGGCGGGTTTCGCGCCGTTCGCCGGAACCCTGGCCGGCTTTGGCTATGACGGCGCCGCAGCGACGCCTGAAGCGATCGCTGCCCTCGCCAAGGCTCCGCCCAACGACGCCCTGACCGTGTTCGACACCGGCAGCCCGACCTGGCCGGTGCAGGTGCGCCAGATGTATGGCCAGACCGCGCCGCAGGATCCCTGGACCCTGCCCAGAAGCAAGGCGCCGACGCCTGACCGGCCCGTCGCCATTCCCGCCTATTCCGGCCCGGCGCTGAAGCCTGACGGCGCGGGACTGTGGACGCTGAAGCGCTGGTCGCTGATCGACGCGCCCAGCGTCGGTGCGGACGGGGCAAGGATCTCGAGACCCGACTTCAACGCCAGCGCCTGGAAAGCCGCCACCGTACCCGGAACGGTGCTGACCACATTGGTTGACCGCGGCGTCTATGCCGATCCCGACCATGGGCTGAACAATACCCTGATCCCGGAAAGCCTGAGCCGGCAGGACTACTGGTACCGCTCGGCCTTCGACGCGCCGGCGGATCTGGCCGGCAAACGCCTGCTGCTCACGTTCAAGGGCATCAACTACGCTGCCGAGATCTGGCTGAACGGCCAAAGGCTGGGCGCGATGAAGGGCGCCTTCATTCGCGGTCAGTTCGACGTCAGCAAGGCGCTGGTGGCCGGCGCAAATGTGCTGGCGGTGAAGGTCTCACCACCGCCGCATCCAGGCATCGCCCACGAGGAATCCCTGACCGCCGGCGTGGGGGAGAACGGCGGCATGATGGCCCTGGACGGCCCGACCTTCGTCGCCGCCGAAGGGTGGGACTGGATCCCCAGCGTCCGAGACCGCAATACCGGCATCTGGCAGGACGTCACCCTGCGAGCCACCGGCGACGCGCGTCTGGGCGACGCCCAGGTGATCACCACCCTGCCCAGGGCGGACAACAGCCAGGCCGATGTCGAAATCACGGTTCCCGTCGAAAACCTCAGCGACAGGCCCGTGCGGATCACCGTCACTGCAGCGTTTGACGACGTCCGCGTCGAAAAGGCCATCACGGCCCCGCCCGGCCTGTCGGAAGCAAGGTTCACGCCCGCCGAATTCCCGGCGCTGTCAGTAAAGAATCCAAAGCTGTGGTGGCCCAATGGGTATGGCGCGCCGGCCCTGCACGCCCTGACCCTGTTCGCCAAGGCCGACGGTCAGACCTCGGATGAAAAGGCCCTGCGGTTTGGCATGCGCCAGATCACCTACGACCTCAGCCTGATGAACCCCGCCGGCCATCTGCGCCGGGTCGAGGTGGATTTCTCCAAGGCTCGCCAGCTGGGGCACGACATCACCGACGGCAGCCACGAAGGCATCCACAAGGTTCCGGACGGCTGGGCCACTTCGCTCACCGCTCAGGGCGACACCTCGCCGGCCGTGCGCGACGTACCGGACACCGGCCTGACGCCGTATCTGGTGATCAAGGTCAACGGGCGACGCATCGCCGCGCGCGGTGGCAACTGGGGGATGGATGACTGGCGCAAGCGCGTCGAGCGCGAGCGGCTGGAGCCCTATTTCCGACTGCACAAGGAGGCCCACCTCAACATCATCCGCAATTGGGTGGGCCAGAACACCGAAGAGGTCTTCTACGATCTGGCCGACGAGTACGGCCTGCTGATCCTCAATGATTTCTGGGCCTCGACCCAGGACTACCAACTCGAGCCGCAGGACGTTCCGCTGTTCCTGGCCAACGCCGCCGACGTGATCAAGCGGTTCCGCAACCACCCCTCGATCGCCCTGTGGTTCGGCCGCAACGAGGGCGTGCCACAGCCGATCCTCAATGAAGGCCTGGAGGCTCTGGTCCACGATCTGGACGGCACGCGCTGGTACACCGGCAGCTCAAACCGGGTGAACCTGCAGAACAGCGGGCCCTATAACTACCGCGAACCTTCCAGCTATTTCAGCGAGCACGCCAAGGGCTTTTCGGTCGAGGTCGGCACGCCGTCGTTCCCGACGCTGGAAGCCTTCAAGGCCGCCGTGCCCGAAGCCGATCGCTGGCCGATCAGCGACAGCTGGGCCTATCACGACTGGCATCCGACCGGGAACGGCGCGGTGAAATCGTTCCAGGATGCCATGGCCGCCAAGCTGGGCCCTCCCACCGACCTCGAAGACTTCGAGCGCAAGGCCCAGTTGATGAACTATGAGACCCATCGGGCGATGTTCGAAGGGATGAACGCCGAGCTGTGGACCAAGTCTTCGGGCCGTCTGCTGTGGATGACCCAGCCCGCCTGGCCCAGCACGATGTGGCAAATCTATAGCCACGACTACGACACCCACGGCGCGTTCTACGGGGTCAAGAAGGCGGCCGAGACGGTTCACGTCCAGATGGGCTTGGCCGATCACCGCCTGGCGCTGGTCAACAACGGCGGCGTCGATCTGGGTGACGCCAAGGTTCGGGCCAGGGTCTTCGCCTTGAATGGCCGTCTTCTGTCGGAACGCGCATTCAGCTTCAGCGCCAAGGCTGACAGCGTCAGCGTCGGGGACGCTCTTGACCTGACCTCAGTCCTCGTCGCCGAGGGCGCGGTCATCGTCCGGCTGGATCTATCTGGGGCCAAGGGTGAGCCGCTGGACAACAACACCTACTGGATCGCGGGCGACGCGGCCGGCTCTCGCAAGCTCTCGGCCATGACGCCCCAGGCCGTGGCGCTGAAGACCACCCGCCGCGTCGACGGCGGCGAGGTGGTGCTGACCGCGGACCTCGCCAACAACGGCGCGGCGCCGGCCCTGAACCTGAAGCTGACCCTGACGGACGCAGAGGGCCGGGCTGTCTTGCCCGCTTATTACAGCGACAACTACCTGTCGCTGACACCCGGTGAGCGCCGCGCGGTGGAGGTTCGCTATCCGCTGACCGCCGCCTCCGGAAAACTGGATCTGGCCGTGCGGGGCTGGAACGTCACGCCGACGAAGGCGGCGATCACCGGTCGCTAAACAGAGGCCGTCTTGCGCAATGTCGCCCGCGACGGCAAGAGCTGGTCGATGATCGGCAGGATGGCCGCGCCAATGGCGGGGCCATCCGCCGAGGTCGCCGCGCGGCGGGCCCGGGCAATGGCCGGCATGCCCGTCAGGGCCGCGAGGCGAGTGTTCAGCGCCGTGGCCAGCTCATCGACGATCCGTGCTGGCAGACGCCCTCCCAGATACACGGCCTCTGGATTGATCAGGCAGCTGATATTGACCACCGGATCGACCAGCGCCTCCGCCGCCCGCTGGACCCACTCGCCGATCAGAGCCTGGCCCTCGGCCGGTAGTTCAAGCAGTCCGGTAGGATCGACCACGGAGAAGCCGCCGGCCTCGACAACGGCGTAGAGGGCCGAAAGCGACACGACAGACTGCAGTGAGGCGCCGTTCGACCCCGTCCGCATCGGCAGGAAGCCCAGCTCGCCGCTGCGGCCGTCGGCGCCCCGGAAATATTCGCCCTCGATGATCAGTCCGCCCCCCAGGCCTGCGGCGATCAGCACATAGAAGAAGCTGGGCTTGCGCAGCCCGTGGCCGTACTGCAGCTCGCCCAGGGCGGCGGCGGCCGCGTCGTTTTCGACGAAGACTGGGGGGCCGCCGGCGCGGGCGAACAGGCTGGCGGGGTCGACATTGTTCCAGGCGTCGAAACTGTCGGGCCTATGCGGCAGGACGACCTTGCCCAAGTCGTCGGGCAGGGCCACGCCGATGCCCAGCAGCCGATCCGGCGCGGGCACGGCGGCGAACAGACGCCGCCCCGCCTCGCCCGCCCAGAACCGCGCCACATCATCAGGCAGCGGAAAGGCGATCTCCAGGCTCTCGCGCGCACGCACCTGCCCGGAGAAATCCACCAGGGCGGCGGTAATGTGGTCGCGGTCGATATGGACCCCGATCGCGAAGCCGCCTTCGGGATTGGCGATCAGGGTCATGGCGGGCTGGCCTCGACCGCCGTGAAGGCGTCCGGCTTCAAGCACCAGGCCCATGTCCATCAGCCGCTTGGTGATATTGGCGATGGCCGGCGGCGTCAGGCCCGTGATCTCGGCCAGTTCGACACGGGTGATCGGCCCCCTGGCCCGGATCGCCTGAAGCGTGACCCGCTGATTGTGGTCGCCGGCTCGCTCCAGGTTGGTGCCCGAAAAACTGGCTCCGACGCTGCGGCGCCGCGTGTTTGCCGCGGGAGCGGACTGATCGACCAAGAGGATGCCTCGTCAAAAACTGTCGGCTCACCGTAGCGCTCCAGCCACTGGTCTGACAGGCCCGACGCGCACGTCAGGCCAATTAAAACAACTTGCAAGAAGAATTGAAACGTTGTTATCTGACTGTCGCTGACAGCGCTGTCGATTTCAATTGACAGCGCTGCCTTTGGATCCTTCGGGGCTCAAGGTCACCGGCCCAACGAGAGCCGGGATCAGTACGGGGAGGATGCGTCAGGCATCCCAAAAGCTAGCGCGGTTCCATCCCGGATCTCTGATTCCGGGCGTGAGCCTCCGCGCGTCAACTTATGCAGAGGGGTACTAGGTCTTGAGAAAGTCATTCCATAGGTCTCGCGCGACCTTGCTGACCGCGACGTCGGCGCTCGCCATGATCACCGCCGGCCAGGTTCACGCCCAGGCGAAAACCGAAAGCACCGAAGTCGAACAGGTGGTCATCACCGGTTTCCGCGCTTCGCTGGCCAACGCACTGAACCTGAAGAAGAACTCCAACCTGATCATTGAATCGGTCACGGCCGAGGACATGGGGAAATTCCCCGATCAGAACATCTCCGAGTCGCTGCAGCGCCTGCCCGGCGTCCAGATCGACCGCGAAAACGGCCAGGGCACCAAGGTCCGGATCCGGGGCTTGGACCAGAACGTCACCCTGCTGAACGGCGACACCTTCCTGTCGGGCCTTGAAGCCTTCCGCCTCGGCGAGGGCAACGCCAAGCAGACCAACTCGCTGGAAGGCATCCCGTCCGACCTGCTGGCCGGCGTCGATGTGATCAAGTCGCCCCGCGCCGACGTCATCGAAGGCGGGCTTGGCGGCACGGTCAACCTGAAGACCCGCAACGCCCTCGATGTGAAGGGCGACACCACGGTGTCGGCCGACCTGCGCTACAACAAGGGCTCGTTCAAGGGCAAGGAACAGCCCCAGATCTCGGTCGTCCTGGGCCACAAGTTCACGGACAATTTCGGCCTCCTGGGCAGCTTCACCTGGGACAAGACCAATATCGACACCGAGATCCTGAGCGGTGAAAACCGGGGCAACTGGGCCTATCTGGGCCGCGCCACGGCCACGGGGAACAACCAGACCCAGACCGGCACGGTCAATGTCTGGTCGCCGGAATACCGCTACACCAACAACCGGCACCAGGAACGCGAGCGTAAGGCCTTCTCGCTGAACGCCGACCTGCGCGTCTCCGACTCGCTCTCGGTCCGGGCCGACTGGTTCCACTCGGACCTGAAGATCTTCACGGGCGAGCACTCCCTGAAGTGGGCCTATGCCAACGAAAACGCGACCTACAACGCGCAGGGCCTGTCGGTTAGCAACGGCATCCTGCAGTCGGGCAACGTCACGGCCAACTCGTCGGAAGGCGACACCTTCGCCAAGAACGCCCACGCCAAGACCGACAACGTGCAGTTCGCGGCCGACTGGGACAATGGCGGACGCCTGACCGGCAAGGTTCGCGCGGCGGTGTCGAAGTCCGACTACGCCTCGACCTCCGGTCAGGTCGACACGCGCTATACCCAGTACGGCGTGCGTGACGGCATCGCCGGCTTCGCGCCGAACTCGACCGCGCCGCTGGTCGCCACCTACGGCTACACCAACGGCGACTACCCGACCTTCACGCCGGCCGCCAATCTGGCCACGGCCATGGCGACGCCCAGCTCGGTGTTCTTCAAGTCGCACTGGGCCTTCGGCGACAAGTCCAAGATCGACGACACCGCGCTGACGGCGGACTTCAAATACAAGCCGACCTTCGCCGAGGAAGCCAATCTGGTGATCAGCTTCGGCGGTCGCTATTCGGACCGCAAGATCGACTCGACCTATGGCCGCTATCTGGCTGACTATTCGGGCAAGGGCGAACTGCCGGCAACGGCCCAGGGCACCACCGACCACGGCGTGTTCGTGGACTGGACGCCGCTGGGTTACTTCCAGGACGGCGCCATCGGCCTGAAGAAGTGCGACATCGCCTTCTACGGCTGCTCGCGCTTCGGCAACTCGCCGGCCGTCGTGACGCCGTACCAGACCGCCGCCTCGGCCCCGAGCCGCGCGGTCACCGATAACGTGCATGGCGTGAAGGCGATCTTCCAGGACTACGGCCAGATGAAGAATCCGGTCGCCTGGCTGCAGGCCCTGTATCCGTCAACCAAGCTGGGCTTCTACAAGGATCCGATCGAGTCCTTCAAAATCAAGGACGAGACGACCTCGAGCTACGCGATGGCCGACCTGGGCGACGCCGACGACGCCTATCACGTCAATGCCGGCGTCCGGATCGTTCACACCAAGCTGGTCATCGACTCATCCAACACGCCGGTCACCCCCCTGTGGTGGGGCACCGACAGCTGGAACGGCGTGCTGAAGAACCCCGACGCCGCCCGCACCGTCCGCGAATACACCGATGTGCTGCCCAGCCTGTCGGGCGTGTTCGAGGTCAGCGACACCGACAAGGTCCGCGCCAGCGCCGCCCGCGTGGTCTCGTCGCAGAACCTCTTCGATCTGGGTCAGGGCGCGTCGTACAACTTCACGCGCTCGTCCAACCCCGGCCCGAACCTGGACAAGTTCCTCTATACCAACGGCAGCGGCGGCAACCCGAACCTCGACCCCTTCCGGGCCTCGCAGTTCGACATCGCCTATGAGCATTATTTCGGCGGCCAGGGCCTGCTGTCGGCCGGGTTCTTCTACAAGACGGTGGACTCGTTCATCGTCTCCAACACCTACAGCATCACCGTAAAGGACCAGTCGGTCGCCGGCAGCTCCGTCGGTCCGTTCTCGTCGGTCGTGAACGGCGAAGGCGGCACCATCAAGGGTGTCGAACTGCAGGCTCAGTATGCGTTCGACTTCGGGGTCGGCTTCACCGCCAACTACACCTACTCGGACTCCAGTTCGCCCTACTTCAACGACTACTCCAAGAGCCTGCCGATCCCCGGCGTGTCGAAGAGCGCCTTCAACGTCCAGGGCTATTATGAGACCGGCCCCTTCTCGGCCCGACTCTCCTACGCTTGGCGCGACAAGGCCTTCGTCGGCAACTACGGCTTCGGCGCCGGGACCGACGTCCATACCCTGGGCATCTACAACGACGCCTACGGACAACTGGACGGTCAGGTCGCCTTCTCCGTCACGCCGGCTCTGAAGCTGACCTTGGAAGGGTCCAACCTGACCAAGGAAGACGCCAAGACCTATCTGCAGTTCCCGAACCTGCCGTTCCGGTTCGTCGGCGGCGACCGCCGTCTGTCGGTCGGGGCGCGGTTCAAGTTCGGCATGTAATCGCCTCCCTGACGGCGGGTTTGCATCCCCTCCCGCCGTTCTGAACCTTACCGGGACCGCCCCTCCTGCGTGGGCGGTCCCGGACTTGTTTCCGGCCGCCGGCGGGTCATGATCGGCGGCGCTCAAGGAGCATCCGGTGATCGACCCGAAAAGCGACAACCTGCCCAATTCGATCGTCATACTGGGCGGCGGCACGGCGGGCTGGATGGCGGCGGCGCTGTTTTCTCGCGCCCTGGGGCGGCGCTGCGCGATCACCCTGGTCGAGAGCGACGCGATCGCCACGGTTGGCGTGGGCGAGGCGACCATTCCACCGATCCGGAGCTTCAACGCCACCCTGGGCCTGGACGAGGCCGAGTTCATTCGCGAGACCAAGGGCAGCTACAAGCTGGGCATCGCGTTCCAGGGCTGGACACGGCCCGGTGAGAGCTATTTCCACCCGTTCGGCGTCCATGGCGTGTCGCCCGATCCTGGCTATTTTCATCAGTACTGGCTGAAACTGTCGGCCCTGAACAAGGCCGGGCCGTTGGGCGACTACTCCCTGTGCGACCAGGCCGCGCGGCGCGGTCGGTTTGGCCAACAGAGCCATGATCCCAACTCCCCACTCTCGACCTTCGGCTCGGCCTTCCACTTCGACGCCGGGCTCTATGCCCGCTACCTGCGGACCTACGCCGAGCGGCTGGGCGTCACGCGCGTCGAGGGCAAGGTCCTCGATGTCGCCCAGCGCGGAACCGACGGCTTCGTCGAGGCCTTGCTGCTGGACCAGGATCGCCGGATAGAAGGCGACTTCTTCATCGACTGCTCGGGTTTCCGAGGCGTGCTGATCGAGCAGGTCCTGGAGACGGGTTACGAGGACTGGTCGCACTGGCTGCCCTGCGACCGGGCGATGGCCATGCCGTGCGCGCGATCCGGCGATCCAGATCCCTTCACCCGCTCCACGGCCAAGGCCGGCGGCTGGGTATGGAACATCCCGCTGCAGCATCGCGACGGCAACGGCTATGTCTATTCCAGCCAGTTCATCGACGACGAGGAGGCCGAGCGCACCCTGCGCGCCAGCCTGGGCGGCGAGGCCCAGGCAGAACCCAATCGCCTGCGCTTCGTCACCGGCCGTCGCAAGAAGGCGTGGAACAAGAACGTGCTCAGCCTGGGCCTGGCCAGCGGCTTCATCGAGCCCTTGGAATCGACCAGCATCCACATGATCCAGGCCGGGCTGCTGAAGTTCCTGTCGTCGTTCCCGGGCAAGACCTGGGAGCCGGCCCAGGTCGACGACTACAACAGGCGCATCCGGCTGGACTTCGAGCGCATCCGCGACTTCATCATCCTGCACTATCACGCCAACCAGCGCGATGAGCCGCTGTGGCGGGCGCGCCGCGAGATGGAGCTGCCCGATAGCCTGTCCGAACGCCTGGCCCTGTTCCGGGCCTGTGGTCGCCTGTCCCAGCACCCCGAGGAGATGTTCACCGCCACCAGCTGGCAGGCGGTTCTGGACGGCCAGGGCATCCGCCCCAGGTCCTATGACCCTCTGGTCGATCTGCACGACACCGATCGCATCGCGGCCGAGTTCGAGCAGATTCGGCGCGAGATCCGGCAGACCGCCGACGCCATGCCCCGCCATGCCGACGTCCTGCCCTCGCTGGCGCGCGCCTGACAAGGCGATCACTCTTCGCTTTAAAGACCTTTGGTTGTATCATCGCGCGCAATCCTGACGGGGAGCGACGACGATGAAGAACCTGGTCATCTGTTGCGACGGCACCTGGCAGGAGCTGTCACAGCGCTTCCCCACCAACGTAACCCGCCTGACCCGAGCCCTGGCTCCGCGCGCCACACGCGGTAGCCAGAGCATTCCGCAGGTCATCTTCTATGACGACGGCGTCGGGGTGGGCACGGGCGTGCTGGACAAGGCCACCCGCATCCTGGGCGGCGCGCTGGGCGAGGGCCTGGATCGCAAGGTGATGGAAGCCTACGAGTTCCTGGCCCTCAACTACGAGCCCGGCGACCGTATCTTCATCTTCGGCTTCAGTCGCGGCGCCTACACCGCCCGCAGTCTGGCGGGCCTGCTGCGGCAGGTCTGGGTGCTCAAGCGCGAGAACGCCTCGGAATGCGAGCGCGCCATCACCCTCTATCGCGACCACGACAAGGACGCCGTCGAGATCAAGCGTTTCCGGCGCAACTTCTGTCACGACGGCGATCCGGCGCTGGCGAGCCGGGCCTTCGATCCTGACTCCCCGGCCAAGACCGTCACGCACGACGTCGACCAGACGGGCTGGATCCAGTTCCTGGGCGTCTGGGACACGGTCGGCTCGCTGGGCATTCCGCGCGGCCTGCCCTTTTCGGAACAGATCAACGGCAAGTACGAGTTCCACGACACCGCCCTGTCCCGCTTCGTCTGGAACGCCCGACACGCCGTGGCCATCGACGAGCGACGCGAGACCTTCACCCCCACCCTGTGGAGCAATATCGACGCGCTCAACGCCAATGCCGGAGCCAGCGACCTGCCCTATGACCAGCGCCCCTATCAGCAGACCTGGTTTCCCGGCGGGCATGGGGCTGTTGGCGGCGGCGAGTCCGATGGGGGCATCTCGCTACCGCCGCTGCTCTGGATGATGGACGGTGCGCTGAAGGCGGGTCTGGCCTTCTCTCCCGATCAGTTGGGCGACTTCTCGGCGGCGGCCGACCCCACCGCGCCCCTCCGTGGCTCTGACCGCAGCGTGGGCTCGATCGTGCTGGGCCTGATAGGGTCAAAGGACCGGGAAGGCCCAAAGTTCATCGACGAGGTGTCCCAGGCGGCCCGTACGCGTTGGACTAAGCTGCCGGCCTATCGCCCCAAGACCCTTGCCCATGTTGCGGCCGTTCTGGACGCCGGTGTCTAGCGCGCTTCGAGGGCGCGGATGCTGAAGTGACTGATCCGCAGGTGACTGCGCGTGGTGCGTATGGCGAACCAGCCCCGCGTATAGGGCGCGTCGTCGCGGTACTCGAACACCTTCCGGTCGTCACGCCAGTACTGGATCAGATCGCCAAACGCGATCAGCCGCACGGTCTGGATCGCGTTGGGAACCAGCATGTCGACCGCGCCCCTGCGATCGTTCTGCGGCAAAAGCGGCCGTTCACCGTCACGGCCGACATAGCGTCGGAACCGCGTGGTCGTGTTGCCATTACCGCCTTGCCCCACATAATAGGTTCGCAGCGGGTCATAGTCGGAGAAGGCGCCGGAGCGCGGACGGGCGATCAGGTCGCCGGGCGCACGCGGATCGCTCGCCATCCAGAAGGCGTTGAGGTCGCTGACCCGGTCGTTGGGGCCGCCGGCCGACACCGCCTGGGCGCGGTACTCGATCATCACCGGACCAATCAGTTCCGTACGGAACCAGACCGACACACCTTCGGGCGCGTCGATCTCCAGCACACCCCCGGACGCCTGAACGCGCGACGGAGCCTCGGCCTCGACCAGCCAGCGGCCAAGACCGTCGCGAAATTTGTCCGTGTAGAGATTTCTTCCAATTCGCCAGGGCTCGTAGGCTCGCGCGGCGATCGCCGGGGCGCCGCCAAACGCCGTGACAACACAACCGGTGGCCAGAACCAGGGCCTGGCGGCGCGACGGCATGGCTAGCGCCAGACCGAAGGCAGCGGATGCGGGATCGCATCGCCCACCAAGTCGAGCACCTCGATCATGTTCAGCCCCCACTGCGAGGAATGGTTGGTCGAAAGCGCCGGCAGTTCAAGGATCGGCTCCAGCACCGCCGGCCCGCCGACCTTGACGGTGGCGACCGACAGGCTGGCCTCACCCGTGCGTCCATCGACCAGAAACTCCGACCAGGCGCGTCGCGCCAGGGCCGGGTCGCCCGTCATTCGGGCCGCATAGGCTGTCAGGCGCGCGTGCCAGACCGGATAGCCGAACAGCCGATCGACCGCCTTAGGCCCCAGGGCCGCCACCCGTTCCGCCTGCGGCGCGTTGTAGAAGGCGCAGAACCGCGTCCAGGCTTTCGTCCAGGCCGGATGGTCGATCAGGGTCGAAAGCTCGAAGACGAACTCGGCCCCGCCCATGATCGTCACCAGATGATAGCTGGAGCCGAACTCGCCGCCGATAGAGGTCATCGTCGCGGTAGCGGGATCGTAGCCAAAACCCGGCCCCGAGAACATGCCGTAAGGCGAGGCCGAGATCGCATCCAGGCCCCTGACGATCTTGTCCCGCCAGCGCCAGTCGCCGGTGCGCTCCCACTGGGTCATCCAGTTGCTGGCGAAGGCGAACCAGTCTGGACCGCTGCGGGCGTGGGTCGGCTGCTCGGGCTTCTTGAGAATCTTGCGCAGCGGATCCACCGCCACCAGGGCGTGATCGGCGTCGACCATCGAAGCCATGATGTCGCCGGTTCGGGCGTCCGCGGTCAGATAGTAGTAGTGACGGCGCAGCAGCGCCTGGCTGATCCGCGCTTCCTTGGCCCCGTCGCCCCAATGGCTGACATTGTGTCGCGAGCCCAGGCCAGCGAACGGCCCCAGATGATAGGTGTCGACCTCGCTGGTGTGGCGGGTCATGGCCTCGGCCATCCGGAACAGATCGGCGCGCCCCGACCGCAGATAGGCGCTCCACAGCCACAGCTCCGGCACCAGTTCGCTATTGGCCCAGGCATAGCCGCCGACATCGTAGCGCCAGGCGTGGCGCTCATTGTCGTAGGTGTGCATGACATCGCCGTGGTCCCAGAACCCGTACCAGCGACGTTGCTCGATCTCGTTCAGATACACGGCCAGCAAGCTGTCGTGGGCCTCTTCCAACCTTGCCTTCGAGGGATCGGCGCGATCGGGAAGACTCCACACGCCGAACACACTGCAGGCCTTGTAGTGGGCCGGCGCGCAGACCAGCAGCGGCGGCGCGCGCACGGTCTCCGCCATCTTGGCCAGGGCGGCGCGGGCGGGTGTGGAGGACGTGAACCACAGGAAGATCTCGTTGGTCCGGGCGATGCCCAACGGCGTGCTGTGACCGGCCTCGACGTCCTCGTACTGGATCTCCAGGCCGTGGGCGCGGTCACTGTAGTGGCGCAGGTCCATCGGCTGGGCGCGCGGCGACCAGAGCCACAGGGTCACGCTGGCCAGGTCGCTGGTCGCGCGATTGATCTCCAGTTCGGTCGGATGCCGCTGCCAGAAATCGCGCAGGCCAAAGGCGACGCCGCCAGAAGGCCCGCCGAGATAGCCCAGTCCGCCCGCGCGCGCGCCCTGCCCGGCTTGCAGCCAGGCGCTGGACTGGCCGGTGCGCTTGCGAACATCGAAATGGTCAGCGTCGCCCTGGAATAGCGAGAAGTCGTCCCAGGCCGGCACGGTCAGAAGCTGCGCCTGGGTCTTGGCGTCCATCTCGGCCAGGGACGGAACCGGCTTGCCTTCGAGTTGGTCGGCGAAGCGCCCCGCCAGCGCGAACTTGGCCGGCTGCCAGCCCGGCAGATTACGCACTGCCTCGCCCCAGAGCCCGTCGGCGGCTCCGGCGAAGCGGACGTGGCGATTGTGAAGTTCGTCCGTCAGCGGCGCATCGAACCGCACCCCCAGCCCAGAGATGAAATCGGTCGCGGCGTCGCCATCGAAGGTGAAGGTGTGCGTCAGGGTCATGCCGCCGCCGGCCGCAATGGCCACCCGCACGCTGAACGGAAGCCAGTCGCGCCCCGCGCCGCGATGTATCCCGTCCAGCCGCACCACCGCCCGCACTGGGCCCGATTGCTCGACCGTGGCGCTGGTCACCTGGCTCTCGAAGGCCTGGGTGCGCAGGACACCGGTCTCGGCCTGGAACCGATCCTGGCGCAGACAGACGAGACGGCCGTTACGCAGCGCCTCGCGACCGTTGCGCGTGACCGAAGTGATCAGGGATGATCCCCGACGGGCCAGCCGACAGATCAGATCGCCCGTCGTGACAGTGATCGACTCGGACGTCGCGACAACGATGACAGGGCTGGCGGGCCGGGCTGGCTGGCCTGGTTCGATCCGTATGGTTTCGGCGGTCACGGGTCCCGCCAGCGCGTGACCGGTCCATTTTAGCGAGCCGTCGGGCCAGTAGGCCAGGGGCCAAGTCTGGAGCGGAAGCTCGCCGGCCCCCGCCGATGCCCTGAAGCGGGAGGAAGCCTTGATCGCGCCGCGCGGCCACGGCGCTCCCCAAACGGCTTCGCCCTCCACACGCCTGGCCGCGCCACCCAGCCAGGTGAGGTCGACGCTGGGCTTGGACGATGGAGCAGGCAATGCCGGTAAGGCCGCCGTCACAGCGGCCAGTCCCGCCGCGCCCTGCATCAGATTTCGGCGAGAAATGGGGGGCATCGCTCACTCCCGCGCGCGTCGTCCGTGGGCTCCGGGCGATCCAGCCATGACCAAGGCGCGTGATCGGATCTCGCGCCACCGCCATGGAATCCGTAACAGCGAGATATGAAGGATGCAATTAGTTTCACATTTCAGATACTGATCTCATTTTTTGGGATTATGGAGACAAGGTCAAGCTTGCGCCATCAACTTAAGAGTCTTTTCAATCCGGCATGCCCTTATGGCGGCAAGAGTCCGCTGATCCGTGCGCCGCGCTCTGACCCAAGCAAGAGGTGTTGAAGCAGTGGCCGGCAAGTCCTCGAGCGATCAAGGCGGCTATGGAGCCCTTGATATTCTGGACGCCAGTCAGGACTGTGCCTGGATCCTGCGACCAGACGGCTCGATCGAACATGTGAACCAGCGCGCGCAGGCGAAGTTTCCCGCTGAGTCCGTCGACCTCAGTAACTGGCGGCGCATCTGGCCCGAGGAAAGCCGCTTCTCCCTGGACCGCGCCTTCAATACCGCCGTCAACGGCCAGATGGCGCGGTTTCGCGCCTTTCTGGGCGAGGCCCAGCATAGTCGCACCTATTGCGACACCACCATCTCGCCCATCCGTGATCGCGCCGGCGCTGTCGTGCGCCTGCTGGCCACCGCCCGTGACGTTACCCAGGAAGTCGAGACCCAGGGCTTTCTGAAGACCGTCATCCAGCTTCTTCCATCGCCCCTGACCGTGAAGAACGTTGAGGACGGCCGCTACGTACTGATCAATCGCGCGGCCGAGGACGCCTTCGATATAGTCGCCGACGAGGCTCTGGGCCGGACTGTGTCGGACATCTTCGCTTCCGACCCCGACTTCGCGGCGCGGACAGCAGAGCGCGAGGCCTCGGTTCTGAACACAGGCGAGATGCATCTCTCGGAACAGGTCGTCAGCCAGGGCAATGGCGGCGAGGCGCGCTGCTACCTGACCAAGACCCTGGCCACCTACGACGATGTCGGCGCCCGCCACCTGATCACGCTGGGCGAGGACATCACCGCCCAGAAGGCCGCCGCCGCCACCCTGCGCGTGGCCCTGGACCAGGCAGAACAGGCCAGCCAGGCCAAGACCGCCTTCCTGGCCAATATGAGCCACGAAATCCGTACGCCCTTGAACGGCATTGTCGCGGGCGCCGATCTGCTGGCCAAAAGCGATCTGACTCCGCGCGCCAGGGAACTCGTGGATATCATCCTGGCCTCCGGCCAGAGCCTGGAACGTCTGCTGTCTGACATTCTGGATCTGGTGCGCATCGAGTCGGGCCAGGTCGTGATAGAGACCGGCCCCTTCCATGTGGGCGACACCGCGCGCTCGATCGCGGCGCTCTGCGCGCTGCGCGCCGAGGAAAAGGGTGTGGTGCTCGAAACCCACGTTGCCCCAGGTTCGGACATCGTGGTCACCGGCGACGGCGCCCGTCTGCGACAGGTGCTGACCAATCTGCTCAGCAACGCCGTCAAGTTCACAGACCGGGGGCAGGTCAGGCTCGATATAGTCCCGGGAGCCGGCGGCGCGACGCGCTTCTCGGTTGCGGATACGGGCATCGGCTTCGATGTCGCCGAAAAGAGCCGGCTCTTTGATCGCTTCCAGCAGGCCGACACCTCGTTCACACGCCGGTTCGGCGGCTCGGGTCTGGGTCTGGCCATCTCGCGCGAACTGGTGGAGCTGATGGGCGGGACCCTGTCCTGCGACAGCGCACCGGGCGTGGGATCCACGTTCTGGTTCGAGTTGCCGCTGACCCCGCACCGGGCAGCGGAAGCCGCCCCGGCGCCAGACGAAGTCGCCGTTGCCACGGCCGGCGTTCCCCGCATCCTGGTAGCCGATGACCACCCGACCAACCGCAAGATCGTCGAACTGATCCTGGGCGACCTGGCCCATATCTACACGGCCGAGAATGGCCGCGAGGCCGCCGACGTGTTCAGGCGCGACTGTCCGGACCTGATCCTGATGGACATGCAGATGCCGGTGATGGACGGGCTGTCGGCCGTTCGTGAGATCCGTGATCTGGAAGCATCGACCGGCGGCGGTCGGGTGCCGATCATCATGCTGACCGCCAATGCGCGTCCCGAGCACATCCGCGCCAGCCGCGACGCGGGCGCCGATCTCCACCTTGAGAAGCCGATCACCAGCGCCATGCTGTTCGCCGCCATCGGCCAAGCGTTCGAGGCGGCGAGCGCCCATGCCGAAGGCCTCGCGATCAGCGCCTGAGGCGCGGTATGTCCGCCGGTCTTTACCGGACCTTCGCACATACCGGCGATACTGGCCTCCAGTGTAAATCATCCGGCGAATTCATGGGCTTGGCATCACCTTTGGCTGTTGCGGCCACGACGTCCCCGCCCCTCCAGGGATCGGAGATCGACGCGCGTCTCGAGGCCGCCCGTCAAGCGATCGAGGGACGCTTCCTGGAGGCCGGCGACGTTCTGTCGCGGGCCGTGGAAGGCGTCGGCGCCCTGATCGCCTCGCTGGACCGGATGCGCGACAATCTCGACGTCGAGACCGTCACGACTACCACAGCGGAACTGGCCGAGGCGGCCAAGACCCTGCGCTCGCTGCCCGACAGTCTCGAGAGCCGGCGCGTTCGCGTGGGCGAGCTGGTCAAGGTCGGCGACAGCCTGGCGGCGTGCATCGAGGAGATGCGCCAGCATCTGGCCTATCTCCGGGTCTTCGCCATCAACATCAAGATCACCTCCGGCGGCATTGTCGCGGCCGGACCCGAGTTCGCGATCTTCGCGCAGGAGATCTATGACTGCATCGATATGGGCCGCGCCCAGCTCGACGCCTTCAATGCCGACCTGATGAGCCTGGACGACACTCTGCGGACGGCGCTCAGCCAGGAGCAGGAGTTGGGTCGACACTGCGTGACCCTGTTGCCTGCCGTGCCGGACGCCCTGATGGCCAGCGCCACGGCGATCGGTGCGCATCACGCCAAGATCTCCAGCGTCGCCGTCAGCGTGTCGGCCCTGGCGCGAGACGTCCAGAAGAAGGTCGGGAGCGGCCTTGCCGCCCTGCAGATCGGCGACATCACCCGCCAACGGATCGAACACGTACAGGCCGGTCTGCAATTCCTGGCGGAGAGCCGGGGCGCCCTGTCGGCAGACCAGCGCGAACGCGCGGACGCCTTCGTGCATCGCCTGCTAGCCGCCCAGTTGATCTCGACAGCCGAGGATTTTCACCGCGACGTCACCCGGATCGGCTCGAACATCTCGGGCATGGCCTCCGACGCTTCGGAAATTCTGCGCCTGCGCGACCTGGCCTATGGTCAGAACGAAGGCGCCGAGAACGGCTTCCTCCGCAGCCTCGAAAGCAATGTCGGCCAGGCGCTTGATCTGGTGGGCGACATGACGGCCGGCGAACAGGCGGCCGAGGATGTCAGCCGTTCGGCGGCCGAGGCGGCCCGCGAACTGACCGAACGTATCGCCGGCATTCAGAACATCCGCGCGGACGTCCAGATGATGGCGCTGAACACCACGCTGAAATGCAGTCGCATCGGCGAGACCGGCAAGCCGCTGGGCGTCATCGCCGTCGAACTGCGTCAGCATGCCATCCACCTTGAAAAGTCCGCCGCCCTGACCCTCACCTCGCTCGACGGCCTGTCTTCCGCGGCCGAGGCGCTGGGGCGCCGCGATGCCTCGGAAGCCTCCGAGGGGGGCCAGGCCACGACCGCGGCTTCGGTGCTGAGCGGCGCGGTCGCCCGGATCGGCAAGGCAGGCGACGGTGTGGAAAAGGATCTCGCGGCCGTGGCTCGTCAGGGTCAGGACGTGGTCGACATGTTGCAGCGGGCCGCTGGCCGGTTCGACTTCGAGCGCCAGATCGGCTCAGCCCTGGATCAGGCCGCCGACGACCTGCTGGACATGGCTGGCGAGTCCGAAATCGCCACCGATGACTTGGGCGGCGTCCTGCATCCGTTCATGGCGCGGCTGGCCAAGCAATACACCATGGCCCAGGAACGCGACGTGCATCGCACCTTCACCGACTGCCTGGGCGACGATCACGGCTCGGCCTCCGTCGCAGTCGCCGTCGCACCGGCGGAAGATCCGGACGACGTTCTGTTCTGATCCGGGTCCTCGCGAAAGGGCCCTGAGCCACTGTCCTACCCGTTTACCGCGCGGCGGCGCGCAGCACTTCCTGGCTGATGTTCTGCAGCGGCACGATGCGATCGACGCAACCGCGCGCGATGGCTTCCTTGGGCATGCCGAACACGACCGAGGTCGCCTCATCCTGGGCCAGGGTATAGGCGCCCGCCTGCTTCATCTCCTCAAGGCCGCGCGCGCCATCATCGCCCATGCCGGTCATGATCACCCCAACCGCGTTCGAACCGGCCGAGCGGGCGGCCGAGCGGAACAGCACGTCAACCGACGGTCGGTGGCGTGAGACCAGAGGCCCGTCCTTGACCGAGACATAGTAACGGGCGCCACTGCGCTCGAGCAGGGTGTGCTTGTTGCCCGGCGCGATCAGCACCCGGCCTCGCAGCACGGTGTCGCCGTCCTCGGCCTCCTTGACCGAGACCGCGCACAGGCTGTCGAGCCGCTTGGCGAACGAGGCGGTGAACTTCTCCGGCATGTGCTGCACGATCACCATGCCGGGCGAGTCCGCCGGCAGGCCTTCCAGCAGGACACGCAGCGCCTCGGTTCCGCCGGTCGAGGCGCCGACGCAGATGATGGTTTCCGTGGTTCGCGCCATGGCCCGCGTCGCGCCCGGCGGCGGCAGCATGGCGTCGGCGGTCAGCTTCTTTTCAGGTTCATGCCCCGAACGGGTGGGAGACAGGGTCGTCGGAGACGCCGCCCGGCGCTGCCCGGCAAGCCGCGCGCCGGCCGCCGCCTTCACGGCGTCGCAGATCCGGATCTTCGATTCCATCAGGTGGTCGGCGACCCCGACCTTGGGCTTGAGGATGATATCGACGGCCCCGGCCTCCAGGGCCTGGAGAAGGGTCTCCGATCCCGCCTCTGTCAGCGACGAGCACATCACCACCGGGATCGGCTTCTGGGCCATCAGCTTGCGCAGGAAGGTGATGCCGTCCATGCGCGGCATCTCGACGTCCAGGGTGATGACGTCGGGGATTTCCTCGGCGATCCGGCGGGCCGCGACAAACGGATCAGAGGCGACGCCGATGACCTCGATCTGTGGGTCCGACTCCAGCACCGCCGCCAGGGTCTGCCGCACCGTGGCGGAGTCATCTATAATCAGTACCCGGATTTTTTTGATGGGAGGCACTGGACTAGCGCTTCTGGAACACGGTGTTGGCGATCTGCTTGACCGGCAGATCGATGCCGACGATCGACTCCGAATGGCCGAGGAACAGATAGCCACCGGGCCGAAGGTGGCCGCACAGCCGCCGCAGCACGCTGGCCTGGGTGGGCTTGTCGAAATAGATCAGGATGTTCCGACAGAAGATGATATCGAGATCGCCCTCGATCGGGTAGGCGTCGTCCATCAGGTTCAATCGCGCGAACGAGAGCTTTGAACGCAGCTGCGGAATGATCCGTACCTCCGGCCGGTTGCGATCCTTGGAGCGCATGACGTAGCGCTGGCGACGCGCCATCGAAACCGGCTCGATCATCTGCTCGGAGAAGCGGCCGGCGATGGCCTGGTCCAGCACCTCGGTGCAGATGTCGGTGCACAGGATCGAATAGTCGACGCCGCGCTGGCTTTCGCAGAACTCGTCGAGGATCATGGCCAGGGTATAGGGCTCGGCCCCAGTCGAGCAGGCCGAACTCCAGACCTTGATCTCGCGCGTGCGGGTCGCCGCGATGGCGGGCAGTCCCTTGTTGACCAGAAAATCGAAGTGGGCAGGCTCGCGGAAGAATTCGGTCTTGTTGGTGGTCACAGCGTCGATCAGGTGAATGACCTCCGACTCCATGCCGTCTTCCTCGAACAGGTAGCGGCAGTAGTCGTTGACATCGTCGATCCGCGTGGCGCGCATGCGCCGACGCAGGCGTCCCTCCAGCATGGTGCGCTTATTGGCCGGCATCTTGATGCCGCTATAGGCCTGGATGAACTCGGCGAGACGCTGGAAATTGCGCGCGTTCAGCTGTTCGGTCGGGGGCGGAGCCTGGAGGGCGGCCTGAGACGACATGATGGCTCTCTATCCCGGGGAGGGACAAGCGCCATCCGGCGCGTGTCCTGACTAGGCGGCTTGGCTGAGGACGGCGGCGTCCTGGCTGGTCAGCAGGCGGGGCAGGTCGAACAGCACGACAAAGCCCCCCTTCCCGGCGGAGGTCTCGCGACGCACGACGCCCTGGATGTACTCTGAACGCCACGGCACGCCGATGTCGGGCGCCGTCTCGATCTGATCCGTCGCGATGGAAACGACCTCGATCACCCGGTCAGCCACCAGGCCCAGTGACAGCACGCGATCGGCCAGCGGTACGTCCAGCACGAGGATGCGCGTGGTGGCGGTCGGCGCGGCGCGGGGCAGGCCCAGCTTCAGGCGCAGGTCGATGGTCGGCGTGCCCCGCCCCCGAACATCGGTCAGGCCCAGCAGATAGTCAGGGCCTTCGGGAATGGCGAACGGGGATTGATAGTCCAGGATCTCGCGCACGAAGGCGACCGAGACCGCGAACACCTCCTCGCCTAGGCCCAGGGTGACAAACTGGCCTTCAGCGGACCCGGACATCAGGCGTATTCCCGGAATTCGGCGTCGTCGGCGTCCGGACCGCCCGCGGTCAGGTCCAGGGCGAAGCCCGAGACCCGGGCCTGCTGACTGGCGACCGTCTGACGCGCAGCGGCGGCGGGCTTGCGTTGGATGGGGGCGGGCGAGCGCTTGGCGACGGCGCGCTGCGCCGGACGCCGCGCGGGCGCGCCGGCCGTGCTGGTGCGGAAGTAGGCGATGGAGGTCTGCAGTTCCTCGGCCTGGGCGGCCAGCTCCTCGGAGGTCGCCGACATCTGCTCGGAGGCGCTGGCGTTCTGCTGGGTGACGGTATCGAGCTGCTGGATGGCCTGGTTGATCTGCGAGGCGCCGATGTCCTGCTCGCGGCAGGCGGCGCTGATCTCGGAGACCAGTTCGGCCGTCCGGCGGATATTGGGCACCAGGCTGGTCAGCATCTCGCCGGCCGACTGGGCGGCCTTGACCGTGTCGGACGACACCGCGCCGATCTCGGTGGCGGCGGTCTGCGACCGCTCGGCCAGCTTGCGCACTTCAGAGGCGACCACCGCGAAGCCGCGGCCATGCTCGCCGGCCCGGGCGGCCTCGACGGCGGCGTTCAGGGCCAGCAGGTCGGTCTGGCGGGCGATTTCCTGAACGATGGTGATCTTCTCGGCGATCGTGCGCATGGCCTCGACGGCGCGGTTGACGGCCGCGCCCGAGACTTCGGCGTCCTGAGCCGACTGGCGGGCGATCTTCTCGGTCTGGGTGGCGTTGTCGGCGTTCTGCTTGATGTTGGCGGCCATCTGCTCCATCGAGGCCGAAGCCTCCTCGGCGGCGGACGCCTGCTCGGTGGCACCCTGGCTGACCTGCTCCGAGGCGGCCGACAGCTCCTGGCTACCCGCCGATACGTTCTCCGACGCCGAGATCGCGTCGCCAACCACGCCGCGCAGCCGCTCGATCATGATATTGACGTGAGCCAGCAGGTCGCCGATCTCGTCCTTGGTGGTGATCGTGAGCGTCTTGGTCAGGTCGCCCTCGGCGACGGCGCGCACGGCGTCCGACGCGCGGTTGAGACCCTTGCTGACGGCCATGGCGATATACAGGGCGGCGGCGCTGGCGATCAGCAGCGACACCACGGTCAGCGCGATCAGGGCGTTGCGGACGTCGGCGAAGTCCTTGTCGGCCTTGTCGGTGGCTGCGGTCAGTTCAGCTTGAGACAGCTGGACCAGTTCCTGAACCTGAACACCAGCCTCAGTGACGATCTTGCGGCCCTCGCCCATCGACAGGGCGGTCGCCTCTGCATCGCGATCGGCGATGGCCAGATCATAGATTCGCGCATGGGTGTCGATCAGGCGCTCCCAGGCCGAACCCAGGGCTTCCCACTTGGGCTTGTCTACCGCCGTCGCCAGCCCTTCCGCCTTGGTCAGCAGGGTTTCAAAGGCCTGCTTTTCCTTGGCGATCGGCGCCTCTAGCGCCCTCACCTCTTCCGGAGAGCCGACCAGCACCATGTTCTTCTCGGCGCGGACTACATTGAGCATGTGGATATTGAGTTGCTGGGCGGCCTGCAGACGCGCCGCCGGCCCATCAACCATCGCGTTCATCTCGCGGTTGGTCATCGACAGACTGTTGATCCCAAACAGGGTCGCCGCCAGCAACAGGGCGATGATCAGCCCGAAGGCCAGGCCCAGCTGCAATTTGATCGTGAAGCGCATGGTCTTGATCCTTGGACTAAGGGCGAAGCGGTCGGAACATCAGTATTCAGTGAACTCAGTGTCGGCCTGGTCTGGGCCGCCCTGGTTCAGGTCCAGCGCGAAGCCTTGGGCGCGCGCCTGCTGGACAGCAACGCCGCCACCCCGTGAAGCCATTTTGCGCGCCGCCGGACGCGGCGGTGCGGACTTGGCGCCCTTGCCGGCCGCCAGGCGCACGACCGGGGCCGGCTTGCCGCGAGCGGCGAAGGAGGGCGAGGTCGACAGGCGGAAGTAGGCGATGGAGGTCTGCAGTTCCTCGGCCTGGGCGGCCAGCTCCTCGGAGGTCGCCGACATCTGCTCGGAGGCGCTGGCGTTCTGCTGGGTGACGGTATCGAGCTGCTGGATGGCCTGGTTGATCTGCGAGGCGCCGATGTCCTGCTCGCGGCAGGCGGCGCTGATCTCGGAGACCAGTTCGGCCGTCCGGCGGATATTGGGCACCAGGCTGGTCAGCATCTCGCCGGCCGACTGGGCGGCCTTGACCGTGTCGGACGACACCGCGCCGATCTCGGTGGCGGCGGTCTGCGACCGCTCGGCCAGCTTGCGCACTTCAGAGGCGACCACCGCGAAGCCGCGGCCATGCTCGCCGGCCCGGGCGGCCTCGACGGCGGCGTTCAGGGCCAGCAGGTCGGTCTGGCGGGCGATTTCCTGAACGATGGTGATCTTCTCGGCGATCGTGCGCATGGCCTCGACGGCGCGGTTGACGGCCGCGCCCGAGACTTCGGCGTCCTGAGCCGACTGGCGGGCGATCTTCTCGGTCTGGGTGGCGTTGTCGGCGTTCTGTTTGATGTTGGCGGCCATCTGTTCCATCGAGGCCGAAGCCTCCTCGGCGGCGGACGCCTGCTCGGTGGCGCCCTGGCTGACCTGCTCCGAGGCTGCCGACAGCTCCTGGCTACCCGCCGAAACGTTCTCCGACGCCGAGATCGCGTCGCCAACCACGCCGCGCAGCCGCTCGACCATCTTGCTGAGCGCCTGGCCAAGCACGTCCCTGGCCGACATCGGCTGGGGATCGATGGTCAGATCACCCTCGGCCACCTGATCGGCCAGCAACGCGGTGGCGCGCAGGTTCTCGACCATCTGGCGCAGTGCGATGCCCAGGGTGTCCTTGTCGGACACGGGCGTGACGTCCATGCCCAGATCGCCCTCGGCGACCCGGTCCGCCACGGCGGCGGTCGCCCGCAGATTGTTGGTCATGGTGTTGATCGTCGCGATGAGATCGCTGATCTCGTCGTTCGATGTCGTGGTGACGTGCTGGTCCAGATCACCCAGGGCCACCGCGCGGGCCAGGGTGTCGATCTTGGTCAGGCCCTGGCCGATGGTGCGGGAGATCCAGATCGCGGCCGCGATTGCGATCAGCACCGAAACGCTGATCAGACCAAGAAGAACGGTGCGCGAACTCTTGGAGATGGCGTCGCTTTCCTCGTCCGAGGTCTGCAGGCGTTGGTCGCTGAAGGCGACAAGCTCACCAATGACGCGGCTGGCCTGACCGGCGACTTGCTCCTGCTCGCCCATCATCAACGCCTTGGCGCTTTCACGCTTATCGTCCAGGATCAGCGTCCGGACACGGTCGTTGATCGCGGCGAACTGGTCCCATTCGGTCCGCAGGGTTTCCCACTTGGTCTTTTCATCCGCGCCCTGGGCGGCCGACAGGCCCGCCTGGAGCACGGTCGCGGCCGCGCGGCTCTGCTTTTCGGCGCGAGCGCTCTCGACCTTCAGCGTTGCGTCGCCTTCAGCCAGGGCCATGCCCCGCTGTGCGCCGACGATCTCCATGAAAGCGACATTGAGGGTCTGGGCGCGCTGCAGTTGCGCCGCCGGCCCCGTGACAAGGGCGTCCTGCAGCCGGCTCAGCTTGCTCATTTCAAGCGCGCCAAAGCTGGCGGCGCCGACCATCAGCAGGGTCAGCAGCGTGAAGGCCGCCGTCAGTTTCAACTTGATCGTGAAGCGCATGGTGAAGTTCCAGCTCAGCCTTGCGGCGCGGTGATGGGGGTGACGGTAGCGGCCGACCGGCCCCGCGCCGCGAAGATCTGGTCAAGGTCGGGGATGACGATCAGGTCGCCATTCCGTCGCGCCAGCAGACGAATGAAATCCGCGCGCCAGCTCATGCCCACGCGCGGGGCCTGCTCGGTGGTGTCCAGGGTGATCGAGGTCACCTCATGCACCTTGTCGGCCCGCAGGCCGATCAGGGTGGGCTCACCGTCAAGATCATACTCGATAACGACGATGCGGCTGTCGATGGTGGTCATTCCGGCCGTCATGTCGAAGGCCAGGCGAAGGTCGACCAGCGGGATCACCCGTCCACGGAAGTTGATCACCGCGCCCACGAAGGGTGGAGCGCCGGGGACGGCGGTCTCGGGCAGCATGTCCAGGACCTCGCGCACCAGACCGGCCTCCAGGGCGAAGGTCTCTCCCTGTAGGTCGAAGGTCAGCGCCTCGATCGGGCCGTCCAGGACTTCAGCGGTCATGACTTGCGCTCCCATCAGCTGGCCGCCCGCATCTGCGCGTCCGGGCGAGCGCCGGCCGCGACCAGGTGGCCGATGTCCAGGATCAGGGCGACGCCGCCATCGCCCAGGATCGTCGCGCCCGAGAAGGCGCCGACCTCGGCATGGAAGCCCGACAGGGCCTTGATGACGGTCTGGTGGTCGCCAAGGATCTGGTCGACGACCAGGCCCACGCGGTCCTGTCCGGCCTGGACGACCACGATCTTCTGATGCGGATCCGGCGCGAGGCCGGTGAAGAACATCTGACGCAGCCGGATGAACGGCACCAACTGGTCGCGCAGGGTGATCAGGCTACGGCCCGTCGAGCGGACATCCTGCTCGACCGACAGCTCGACGCACTCTTCCACCGAAGCCAGCGGAATGACGTAGCGCGCGGTTCCGACACGAACCAACAGGCCGTCTATGATCGCCAGGGTCAGGGGGATGCGCAGGGAGACGACAGAGCCTTCGCCCGGCGTGCTGGAAAGCTCGATCGAACCGCGTAGGCCTTCAATGGTGCGCTTGACCACGTCCATGCCCACGCCGCGCCCTGACAGGTTGGTGATCGTCGCCGCCGTCGAGAAGCCCGGGGCGAAGATCAGCTGCAGCAGTTCGTTGTCGTTCAGCACCTGGCCCGGCTGGATCAGGCCGTTTTCCTCGGCCTTGGCGCGGACGCGGGCGCGGTCGACGCCACGGCCGTCATCAGTGATGGTGATCACCACCTCGGCGCCCGACTGACGGGCGGCCAGCACGACATGGCCCGCTTCGGGCTTCCCGGCGGCCAGACGTTGCTCGGGGTTTTCCAGACCGTGGTCGGCGGCGTTGCGGATCAGATGGATCAGCGGGTCGGCCAGGCGCTCGATCACCGTCTTGTCCAGCTCGGTGGCCTCACCCTCGGTCGACAGCTCGATGGTCTTGCCGGTGTCCCGGGCCAGATCGTGGATTAGCCGGCGGAAGCGGCCAAACAGCTGGGCGATCGGCACCATGCGCACGACCATCATGGTGTCGCGCATTTCGGCGGCCAGGCGCTCGATCTCTTCGGCGACCGAACGCAGGGCGATGTCGCTGCTGGAATTGGCCAGTTGCTTGAGACGCGACTGGGCGATGACCAGCTCGCCGACCCGGTCCATCATCTCGTCCAGACGCTCGGCCGGAACACGGACAGTGTCGCCGGACTTGGCGTTTCGTCCCTCGGCGGCGGCGGGCGCCTCGTCAACGGCGCCGGCGACAGGCGCCGCGGCGGCGGCCTCCTCGGCCTCGACCAGGGGCGCGGTCAGGTCCTGGATGTCCAGGGTCATGTCGTCGATCACGAAGATGAAGACATCCTCGATCGCGTCGCGCCCATACTTGGTCGTCAGGGTGACATCCCACGCCAGGTGGCACTCGGTCGCGACCAGATCGTCAAAGGCGGGCACCGCGTCAGTCACCGCCACGACGTGGCAGTCGCCAAGCTCGCGCAATTCATCCAGCAGCGGCAGGGGGCGGGTGCCGTTGACCAGGGCGTCGGCCGGCAGGCTGAACTTCACGCGCCAGGTGTTGAGGGCGGGGGCGGCGGGCGCCGTGGCTTCGGTCCCCGGCTGGCCCGCGCCCTCGACGACGCGGTGCAACTCCGTCAGCAGCGCCTGGCCCGTGGCTTCCGAGGCGGGACGGCCCTCGGCCAGGGCGCGCATATGGTCCTGACAGGCCAGCACCGCGCCAACCAGGGCGGAGGTGGCGGCCACCTCGCCCTTGCGGACGCGGTCAAAGGCGGTTTCGCAGTGATGGGTGAAGGCGGCCAGGGCGTCAAAGCCGAACATGGCGCCCGAGCCCTTCAGAGTGTGCAGGCCGCGGAACACCGCGTCGACCAGCTCACGATCCCCGGGACGATGGGCCAGATCGAGCAGCCCCTGCTCGATCTCCTCAAGCAGTTCCTGGGCTTCCTGGCGGAAGGTCTCGATGGGATCGAGGGCGCTCACTTGGCCAGGACCTTCTTGACGACGCGGATCAGCTGTTCGGGGTCGAACGGCTTGGTCAGCCAGCCCGTGGCGCCGGCCGCCTTGGCCTGGGCCTTGATCTCGGCGTCGGATTCAGTGGTCAGGAACAGGATCGGCACGCCCGCGCCGGCCGGCCGCTTGCGGAGCTCGCGGATCATGGCCAGGCCGTCCATGACCGGCATATTCAGGTCGGTGACGATCAGGTCGTAGCCGCCGGCGGCGCCCTTATCCAGACCGTCCTGGCCGTTCACGGCCTCGGTGACGGCATAGCCTTCACCGCTCAGGGCGATCTTGATGGCCTGCCGAATGCTGGCGGAGTCATCCACGGTCAGGATCGCGGTCATTGCTGGGTCGCCTCTTTAAGCCAGAACTTGGCGCGGTCAGAACCATCGTCGTCGAGGAAACCGCCGCGCCGCAGCACCTCAAGCACCGCCCCATCGGCGGGATCGCGCAGCGTCAGTTCGCCGCCCGTCTCACTGACCCGCCGCCGCGCGGCTTCGATCAGTTGAATGAAGGTAAGATCCGCCTCGCTGACGCCGCCGAGATCGATCAGAACAGAGCTGCTCTGACGAACAGCCGCCCCCAACTCGGCTTGAGCGGTCTCAATATTTGATACAGTCAAACTGCCGGCGAATGAGACCGGAAGAAATTCGACATCTTTCAACACATCGAGCCCCACAGCAGTAGATATCGCCGATATGCGAATTCGATTGCTTGATCATGACCTTGGGAGGGGGCGATTAAATTTGAGTAAATTAGACAACCTCTGGGGGAGCGACATTATGTCACGATCATAAGCGCATACCGACGATGAGGTTTCGCCGGTTCCGTACGTCACCGGACGAAATCGCCGGATCATCGGGGAAATGCCGGGACAGAGGATCTTGGGGTTCGCGACGAGCTTCACGGCTTCGTGCGCCGTCAGCGCAGTCTGGCGTCAGGTCTTGCAGCCTCAGGCTGTGGCGCTGAGGGAAGGTCCAGACCGACGTCGACGATGAAATGATACGGCGAGCCAGGGGCGGCGACAGGACAAGGGCCAAGGCCCCGAAGCCCTGAAGCAGCGAAGGCGAAACCCAGGAATTTTAGGAGTTTTCGGTCTCAAACCGAAATGGCGCGCCCGGAACGAGAAGAAGGCCGACCCTCAGATTCGTAGCCCGCGCGATCGGATATTTCGGCAGTTTCCCGCCAATAGTTTTTCTTTCCCGGAAATCCCGTAACCCATTGCCATAGCTTGATAAAATCTAACGGCAGGCCACTCTGGGAATGCCCCCGATGGTTTGGACCGCGTGTGCAACCACCGTCCTAGACAGGCTGCTATGGGTGGTTGAACGTTACGCTTCTTGCCTCGCTGAGTCCGACTAGGGCGGCTACTGGATGTCAGCCGCGTCCAGGGCGTGAAACCACTGGTGCAAGTCAAACCGGAAAGGCGATTCGTCCGGCGCCCGATACTTGGCTCCGCCCTTGGCGTTGACGAAAATCTTGTTGATCAGACTGAGCAGATGCTTCTCGTCCAGCACATCCCCCTTGTCGTCCTTGGCGTCGAGGAAATGGGAAGTCGGCCTGTTATTTATATAGGTCAGGATCCGATCAGCTTCCTTGCTTAGCGGGTCCTGACGTCCTGGGCTCGTATCCCCTTCTAAAAGCCCGACGATGTGGATGCGATCGCCCTTGGTGGCCAAGTCGAGCAGGTGATCTTGGAAGGCTTCAACCGGAATGAGGCTCAGGACATCCTTGTGGCTCATGGCGTTCACCCGCCGTAGCGCGACCCGACTGACAATCGGCTCATCCTTGCCGTTAGCCGTCATCGCTACGCCGGGCAGGGTAGTCTCTTTCTTGCCTAGAGCGCCCATCGGAATGGAGAACATGGTCAAGGTCGTCGGCTTGATGGTGTTGTAGATCACCCGCTCTTCCTCGGCGTGTTCTGGATCGATCCAGCCTTCGCCGCCGACCATGTAGAGGGCGTGGGTCGT
Organism: Caulobacter sp.; assembly: GCF_965279145.1. Lineage (NCBI taxonomy): Bacteria > Pseudomonadati > Pseudomonadota > Alphaproteobacteria > Caulobacterales > Caulobacteraceae > Caulobacter > Caulobacter sp. Next base: position 2,004,801 of record NZ_OZ257139.1, on the reverse strand, counting down.
AGTCAGAATGACGCCGCCGGCCGCGCGCAGCTGACCGTGGCCCTTGCGCCTATAGACATGGGCAAAGGTCCAGAAGGGCGTTTGACTGCGCTTGGGCGATAGAATGGTGAGGAAGGACTGCACCACCATCCGCTCCTGGCCCAAAGCGGCGCGGAAGCAGAGGTAGCCGGCCTGCTCGGTGTCGGGGGACCAGTCCAAACGCTGACGAACCTGGTCGTCGCTTAGGTAGTCGACGATCCGTTCCTCGAAAATCTCCCGAACACGCGCCAACGTGATGCCCTTGGCTTCCGGCGGTTCTTCGGCTGCCTCGGGCGAGGTTTTGACAGGTGCGGGTGGAAAGGCCAAAGGCCGCACACCCGTGGAGAGGATTTTCTTGACCCACTCAAGGGCCTGCAACTGCTCGCTGAAGCAGGCATCGCGCAGCGACTTGCCAACCGCTTCGTCTTCCAGGCACTCCCACGCGTAGAGAGCATAAAGCCCCAACACCTCGACGCTCGGCTTCTCAACCTCGCGCGACACGAAGTTGATGAGATTCTTCTTCCCGATCTCCGTCTCCGGCAACTCTAGGCTGTTGTTCAACGCTGCAATCGCATCGGCAAGCTGCTGCCAGCTGCGGCGCGGCCCCCGGTACTCGGCCAACACGTAGGCGATCGCTCGCCGCGCAGCTTGTTCATCCGCCGTCGCGCCTAGGTCATTCAGAAGGTTTAGTGCGATCTGTTGCCGTTCAGGCGTAAGTTTTGCGAACGCTTTGTACGTTTCCCTCGCCACCGGCGCCCCCAATTTTCACCCCCTTGGTCAAAATTTCCCTTGAGAAATTTTGACAGTTTCATTGCAAGAATAAATTGTCCGCCGTCAACCAAGACGCCGCTCTCTCAACCTCTCCGCGCGTCGAAATACCGGCGAGAAAAACCCAGATAATTCCCACAGCCGAAATCCCCCTCCCCGTTAACCGAGATATGGGCTGTGGATAACTTTGCGTGGGCGTTGGTCAGGGGAAGAGTTTCCCGAAATCGTCAACTTCGTGTCGAGAACAACGCTCGCACTTGCGAGGGTAGAAAGGTCAACACGGGAGGACGTCATGTCCCAGACCTCAAAAGCCCTCAAGCTGGTTGCGGGCCTCATCGCCAGCGCCAGCGCTGCCGGCGCCGCGGTCGTACTCGGCGGCGGCCATGGCGCGGTCACTGCCAACACCCCTGCGGTGCTGTTGGCCGGCGTCGCGGCTGGCGCGCTCATCCACATCCCTGCCCACTACGCCATCCAACTCATCGAAACGGCGACACACAGCGTCGAAAAGCGCGTCGAGGCGCTGCTGCAAGGCGGCCGCCCGGTCTCGAACGAGGATGCGCTTCGCGCTGGCCGTCGCTGCGCTCTGAGCGGCCTCGGCTCGGTGACCGGCCGCTTCCTGCTCCGCGCCAAGTTCGACGGCGAACATGATCTGAAGGTCGCCAAGCACTTTCAGGATGGCGTATCCGCCTGGATCGAGGACGAACAAAAAGCAACACATCGCAAGGACCGCCCGGACAGGGGCGGTTGGATGAAGAGCGGCTTCTGCCTGGAGGCCATCGAGCACTTGGCAGGACCTAAGCGCGCCCGCAAGACGCGGCTCGAGGAGGAAGCTTGGCGCGAACTTTCCGAGGCGATGGCCGCTGCGGGCGTGGCCATCCCAAGCACCTTCCGGCCCTACTTCGCAGGCGAGCAGCACTGTGGAGCCGGCTGGCGGGAGGCCGGCCACCTGTTCCTCATGTACGAGTTCAAGACCAATCACGACGCTTATGTGGGCTATCAGCTTGACACCCTGGCTCGCCTTGAAGAGCGACTCGCGAAACTGTGCGAAGAGTTCGAAAAGTCGCGTAGTCCAGCCCCGCCGCCAGCGCGGGCGACTTCGCCCAAGCGTCAGCGGACCGCCCGCCCCCGCCGCTCGTCGCCGGGACAATCAAAGCCGAGTAAGAAGAACGATGCGGCAGAGTAACCCACCGCCAGACTTGGCGTCGTCGGATCAGTTGGGCCTCGTGGTAGGATCCGGCCGGTCGGTCGAACGCCAGGTCGAGGCTTTCCTCGAGATCGCGCCCGAGGCCTTGGTCTTCACATGGAGGCGTCGACCCCCAGCAGGGCGTGAGCGGCTTAACGTTACGTCCTGGCGTACGGTCGCTAACCAACTCAAGGCTCGTGGCGTAACCCACGTGGTGCATATCGGCGTGTTTTCGGCTGCGGACGTCTTGGGTCAGCTCTTCGGCGCGATCGGCGGCGGGGTGCTCAAGACGCTGCGCGCGCGTGGCGGGCCGATCGAGGCTGTCATGCGCCCATACCTGCAAGCCCTGCAGGACGCAGGCATTCAGCCGCAGGCTCATAGCCTGTTCCTAGAGGCTTTCTCGGTAGGATCCGGTCTCTTGTCGGCCGGCGGTTCTTCGCAAGATGTCGAAGCTGAGGCCTTGGCGATCAGCGAGCAGTTGCGCCCTCAGGCACTGCTGCAGTTGGCGACACGTCAGCCCCGTTTTAGCGTCTCGCAGGCCGTCATCTTTGAGGACGGTAAACTGGTCGCTCAGGAATCTAGCGGCACCGACACCATGCTGCGTTCAGCCGCCAAGCGCCCGCCGAAAGGCCGGCGCGTCCTGGTCAAGCTCCGCCCCCCTCAGCAGCCTATCGGTCTGGACCCGCCGGCGATCGGCCCGAAGACTTTGCGCCATGCCAAGCAAGCTGGGATCAGCGGCATTATCCTGGATGCTGAGCATGGCATCGTCTTTGATCGCGCCGAGACCATGGCGGTCGCAGGTACGCTCGGCATCTGGATTATCGGCGCATAGCGTCGCTCCGACCGCGCCCAGAGCTAAAGGTGGTCCGGAACGCGCCGGACACCACCGGATCGATCAAGGCGGCCTGCCCCTCGACGGAGCCGCCGAACCAGGACCCTGTTTGCCCCCTTCCCAGACGTGCGTTAAGCCGCTGGCGGAAGCGCACTGTCGGCGGTTCGAGCGTACTCCCGGATAGGATTTCGTAGACTAGAGTAGGTGCGCAAATACGGACGCGACTGAGAACTATGAATGGGCGCTGGCGATCTAAAGCGCAATCCAGGCCGCAACGTCGGAAACGGACGCACCTGCCGCCCCCCCCCCCAGGGTCGGAAGCACGCTTTGGCTCCGGCTCCCATCTCGGACATTCAGATCGCCACCGCCAAGCATGTCGGTCCCGGTGAATACCCCCTGCGGCGGGAAAGCCTAACAGGCTATGCGGAGCCTCGGTCCGAGGGCAGGCGTTCTCCGGGAACGACAGTCAATATCGGCGGCGATATAGCATACGACATGAGCTGTTTTGGGCGGTTTACAACATTGGCGCATTTCCAGTTAGCGGGGGCTGGCCGCGACACCCTCGTTTACCATCAACACGGATGCCGCTAGGGGCGCCTATACTGGCAGCCAATGGCAGAGTCGCGCGGCCCTGATCAGGCCCTCGACCCAACGACACAATGCCCTGGAAGTGAACCCGTCTAGGCCCAGGAGCCAAGATTTGGCGTGAACCCGCAGGCACCATCGCAACATGAGGCCTTTGCCTGAGCAAGATAGGCCGGTTCGTGCCACCAATAGTCCGCGCTGGCCTCGCAAACAAAACGACGCTGCTGGCTCAGGGACGCATGCATGGCGTGAGACGCGAAGGGCGCCATCAGGTCGGCGATCGTATAGATCTGACCGTGTTTGATCACCGTCTGGACCTTTGCCGCGTCCTCGATCCTGACCAGAGGATCGCCGTCCACCACGATCAGGTCGGCATAGGCGCCAGGCGCGACGACACCCAGGGGTTCGTCGAGATAGTCGGCCGAGGCGCTGGTGGCGGTGACAAGGGCCTCGAACGGCGACAGGCCAAAGCGCACCATGGCTCGCAGGTTCATGTGCAGGCTGACGGCGTTGAAGTCGATCGGCGAGTCGGTGCCGGTGACGATGCGCCCTCCCGCGCGGACGGTGCGCGCGACCTCGGCGATATTGCGCTCCAGCGAGGCCAGAATGGTCGTCCGATCAGTCGCCGCCATGAGCTTGGCGCGCTCCAGCAGGCGAGCATACTCCCAAGGCGGATAGAGCGCGCGCACGCGCTCATCGTCGACCAGCGAGCGATCATCGCCAAACAGGGCCGTCGAGGTGAACAGGGTCGGGGTGCGGGCGGCCTTGCTGGCCAGGAAGGCCGCATTGACGTCCTGATAGATGTTTCCGAGCGCGCTGACCGTGCGCGAGTAGCCGGTGCGGCTGGTCGCCCCCAGATGCTCCATGCCGTCCATGCCCAGACCCAGGGCCGGATAGTGATAGTGCGACGTCAGAGGCAGGCCCTTGGCGTGCGCCCAGTCAACAACCTCCTTCTGGCGCTCTCCCGAAAGACGGACATAGGTCTTGATCAGATCGTAGGAGAGGGCCTCGGCCCGCTTCATCTCCAGCGCCATCTGGCCGGGCTCGGTCACCGGCCGCATGAAGTTGTAGAAGATCCGCGAGCCGTCGATGGCCTCGCCGGTGGCGTAGTAGCGCGGGCCGACGCGCGCGCCGCTCTCGATCGCCTCCTGGTCCTCGACCGTGTGATAGGCCGGACCGCCGGGCGAGCGAGTGGTGGTGACGCCCAGCGACAGCCACAGGCGTCCCTCGCGGTCGCCATAGCCATAGCCCTGCATCTGGCGGTGGGTGTGCATGTCGATCAGACCGGGCATCACCGTAGAGGCCCGGGCGTCGACCACCTGAACGCCGTCGGGGACGGTCGCGCCGCGCGACGAAACCGAGACGATCTTGCCGCCCTCGATCAGCACGTCGACGTCATGGCGCAGTTCGGGCGAGCGGCCGTCCCACAGCTTGCCGGCTTGGACCAGGAGGCGTTCCTTGGGCTTGAGGTTGGTCCAGGTCAGACCGTGCGGCACGACGCGGGGCGCGCCGCCGGTCGCCGGGATCAGCTTCAGCTGGCCGGCCGAGATGTAGAGCAACAACTTGCCGTCGCCGCTGTAGCTGACCGCGTCGGTGACCTCGTCGTTGAGCGGTCTGGGCGGGCCGGTGAACTTGCCGGCGGCGTCTACGGGCGCAACATGAAGACGGCTGGCGAAGACGAACGCGAGCTGGGCGCCGTCCGGAGACCAGACCGGGCCGTCGTCGCCGCGCGTGCCCAGCGAGCGATGCGGCGCCACGGGCGCATAGGTCCCCTTGCCGGTCTCGACATCAACCGTGAGGATCTCACTGAGGCCCTCGCGGAAGCGGGCCGAATAGGGCTTGAAGGCGGCGTAGGCGATGGCCTTGTCGCCCGGGCCCCAGGTCGGCTTGCCGGGCTCCCATAGGTCGGCATAGAGACGGCGGGTCTCGCCGGTCATGGCGTCTGCGATGAACAGGCCGCCGTTCTGACTGAGGAAGGCGAGGCTCTTGCCGTCCCGCGACCAGGCGCTGGACACCGCCGCGCCGTCGAAATGGGTCAGCTGGCGGGTCTCGCCGCTGGCCATGTCGCGCAGCCAGATGTCGAGACTGCCGCCCTTGTCGGTGGAATAAGCCAAGGTCTTGCCGTCAGGCGACCAGGCCGGATCGACCTTGCTGAACTGGTCCCGGGTTAGGGCGGCGGCCTTGCCGCCGATCGGCAGCAGGTAGAGGTCGTTCAGAGCCCGGAATACGATCCGAGTTCCGTCCGGTGACAGGGCCGGACTGCCAATACCGACCACCGGCCGGGATTTGGCCGACAGGAAGTCGCGGCTCTTCTTGTCATAGCGCGGGCGGATCACCGGCACGGTGACCGAGAAGGCGATGGCCGTCGCCGGGGCGCCGGGCTTGCGGCGGCGGATCTTGCCGTCGGCCGTGTAGAGGAATTCGCCCGAGGGCAGCCACGAGACGCGGAACGGGAACACATCCTCGTCCCTGACGATCGCGCCGGAAGCCGCGCTGCGCAACTCGGCCTTTCCGCCCTCGATGGCGGTGTAGATCACGTCCGAGCCGTCTGGCGTGAACGCGGGACTGGCCACCGAAGCGGCGTTGAAGCGGTCGCTTGAAGGCTTGACCCGGGCCACCGTGCGCCGCGCGCCGGTGGCGTCCTGGACGTCGATGCGAACCTTGTCGACGGTGAAGGCGATGGCCTTGCCGTCTGGCGACCACGACGGCTCGAACTCGTCCGTGGTTCCGTTGCTGAATGGCGCGATCGCGCCGGTCTCCAGGTCAAGGATCTGGATGCTGTAGCGACCGCCGTGGCTGTCGGATGCGAAGGCGATCTTGCGGCCGTCGGGGCTGTAGCGGGGCTCGCGGCAGTCGAAGGCGCCCTTGGTCAGCTGTTTGAGGTTGGAGCCATCCGCGTCAATCGACCAGATGTGGAAATTCCCGTCGCGATAGGACTGGAAGACCAGGGTCTTACCGTCCGGCGACCAGTCGGGCTGAGCGATTTCGAAGATGTCGTCGGTCAAGCGCCTGGCCGGCCCCCCGGCGAGGGGTTGCAGCCACAACATGGCGTAGATGTCGAAAGCAACGGTCGAGCCGTCGGGCGAGACGACGGCGCAGATATTGGTGCCCTCGACGGCCGTGGCGAAGCGGGTGTCGTCGCTGACCGCCGTTGCAGCGGCGGCCTCCAGGGGAGGAAGAAGGGCGACGGCGCCCGTGACAGCGATCGCTCCGCCGCCGAGGGAAAACAACCGACGACGGCTCACGCCGTTCGAGGAATCCTGCGTCATGTGCCTGCTCGCCAAAGAAAGGGCCGGTCCGGACCAGGGGCCCGGACCGGCGAACCAAGGTTAGAACCTCGCGGCGACCCGGGCGTAGTAGAACCCGCCGCTGATCCCGTAGGGAGAGTACTGATTGTAGTAGGCGAAAGCGGGCGTGCCGCGATTGGCGGCCCTGACGCTGTCGGGATAGGCGTTGAGCAGGTTGTTGGCCCCAAGGCTGACCGTGATGTGGTCGGTGGCCGCGTAGCTCACATCAAGATCGGCGATCAATTTGGGACTGACCGTTTCGTCATTGGCCGCCAGCGAGGTGCGCTGGATCACCTCGCCATAGCGGGTCAGCCGCAGGTTGGTGTCGAACTTGCCCAGGGTCCAGTCCGCGCCGGCGATGTATTTGTCCTTGGGCGTGCCGACCGTCAGATCGCCGATCTTCACCCGGTCGATATAGACGATACCGGCGGCCGCCAGCGCTGCGGGCGGCGATACGATGCGGTCAAACTTGCTCTTGTTGAAGTTGGCCGAAACCGTCCAGCGCACCGCGCCGAAGTCGCCAAAGTCGGTCCGGTAGTCGGCCACCAGATCGATGCCCCGGGTCGTCGTATCGGCGAAGTTTCCGTAGTAGAACGCCGCCTGCTGGGGGTTTAACCCCTGGCTGGCGAGCGCCGTGCTGACCGCCGTGTTCGGTCCCAGGGTGCCGCTTTGCAGGATGCGGTTCTCGATCTTGATTTCATAAACGTCGAGCGTGACGTTCATCCGAGGCAAGGGCTGGGCGACGATGCCCAACGAATAGTTGGTCGACTTCTCGGCCTCCAGCGGCTTTGCCCCCAGGGCGATGGCCGCCGGGTTGTCCGGCGGAAGCAACTGCACAGGATACAGCTGGGTGGTGGTGGCTGGCGGAACGATGACGCCGATGGTGCTGGAAGACGCGTAGTGCTGCTGCTGCAGCGACGGCGCGCGGAAGCCCGTGCTGGCCGTCCCGCGAACCGCCAGGCCGGGGATGATGGCGTAGCGGGTTGAGAGCTTGAAGGTCTTGGCGTCGCCGAAATCCGAATATCGTTCAAAACGGCCGGCCAGGGCCACTTCCCACTTGTCGGTCAGCTTCTGCTCAACATTGGCATAGACACTGGTGTTGTTGCGCGAGAAGACCCCGGCCGAGAACGGCGGGAAGCCGGTCACGCCCTGCGAACCGCCCGCGAACACAATGCCGGCTTGCGGGCTGCCGACCGGGGCGACATAGCCGCCGTTGATGTAGGAGGCCGGCTCGCCGGCTTCGATCTGGAACTGATCGTCGCGATACTCGGCGCCCAGGGCCACAAAGGTCGGCCGTTCGAACAGACCCGTATCCAGTTCGCGGGTCAGGTCGAGGTTGGTCGTCCACTCTTGGAATTTCAGCGTGCCGATATAGAAGCGGGTGGGGCTGGCCGGTCCCATCGATGCGTTCAGCGAATTCTCATAGTACCCGACGTCGTTGCGGCTGAAGGTCGAGCTGAGATCCCAGTCAAAACCAAGAACGCCCGCCCACTTCGCGCCGAGCGCCACCTGGAAATCGCGGTCCTTCAGGAACAGGCGCGGGGTGTAGCCGTCAGGCGTGACGGCGATGTTGTTGTTTGACGCGTTGGGGTTGCGGAAGGTCAGCCAGGCTGCGGTGTTGCGGCTGGAGAAGGTGCCAAACGAGTAGACCTTGATGTCGTCCGTGACCTGCGATCCCGCGCTGTAGCCGAGCGAGAAGAGCTGCACGGCCGGCGAGCCTGGGTGGCTGGTATGGCGGTTGGCGGTCGCTTCGCGCGGATCGGGTTTGGAGCCAGCCGTGCCGACCTTGACCGGTTGGCCCAGGGCGTTGAGCGGGAAGTACATGACCGTGGTGTTGGGCGTCAGGTCGCCGCGATCGGTCAGGTCGGTGATCCGAACATCGCCGGTCAGGTTCAGATAGCCGGTCTCGCCCAGCTTCAGGCCGAAGTTGCCAGAGATCTGGCCGGTCTCGCCGTCACCCTCGCCCGTCTTGCCGTAGAGGGCCGACATCGAGCCCCCCTCGGCGTCGTCCTTGAGGATGATGTTGATGACGCCCGCCAGGGCGTCCGACCCGTATTGAGCCGAGGCGCCGTCTCGCAACACCTCGATACGTTCGATGGAAGCGGCCGGGATCAGATCGAGGTCGGGCGGCGACTGACCGTTCTGGGTCGTTCCATTGACGAACAGGACGGCGGTGTTGTGTCTGCGCTTGCCGTTGACGAGAACGAGCGTCTGGTCGGCGCTGAGGCCTCGCAACGAGACCGTCTTGACCGCGAAACTGGCGCCGGCGCCGCTGTTGGACGTATTGGCCGAAGGCACCAAGGTCGAGATGAGGTCTCGCGTGGACTGCTTGCCGCTCTTGGTCAGTTCGACGGAGGACAGCACGTCGATCGGCGCCATGCTTTGCGTGACCGTGCGGGAGGTCGAGCGGGTGCCAGTGACGATCAGTTCCTCGATGACGCTGGGCGTCTCTGGCGCGACCGGATCGAGCGCGGCGGGCGCCGGAGCCACCTCGGCGCCGCCGGCCGACCAGCGCGCCTTGACCAGACCGGCGCGAGGCGGGGCCAGGATGATCGTCTTGCCGTCATTGGAGATCACCACCAGCCCCGTTCCGGCCAACAGTCGGTCCAGCGCCACCGTCACCGGCAGATCGCCGCGCACCGGCGCGGTGCGCCGGCCTTGCGCAGCCTCGGCCTGGATCAGGATCTGCACGCCGGCCTGGCGGGCGAACTGGGGAATGCCCGTTGCGGCCGGCTGGGAGTCGATCCTGAATGGCACGGCCTGGGCCAAGGCGGCCCCAGCGCTCAGCGCCCACATCGCCGAAGCGGCGAACAGCAAATTTCTGCTCGCGGCCCGTTTCCACTCGTTCATCGACAATCCCCCATCGATACGAAGTCCGCCAAACACGGCCTTCTGATAGGACGAGGGGCGCTGGAGGGATTTCCGGTGGTTGATCCAAAGAATGATCCGACCCCGGCCGAACACGCTCGATTTTGCGCCATTCACGAAAGCCGGCGCCCGTTTCGAATGCGCCAATGCTGTCGCCGTTGAGGTCGACAAGGTCGCGGGGGGCTATGACGAGTGGTCGCGGCTCAGTCGGATGACCTTGTCATCCTCACGGACCTTGGCGCCGATCGTCGCCGCCACAGCCGCAGCGAAGCTTTCCGGCTCATTTGTGCGAAACAGGCCGACGAAACGCTCACGTGCGAGGTCGGCGTCCTCAATGATGATCTGGCGGCTGTTATAGCGATTGAACTGGCTTGCGGCGTCGCCCAGGCTGTCGCCGTCCAGGGCGATCTCGCCATTCCGCCAAGCCAGGCTGCGCTCGATCAGTGACGGGCTCTCGGCCACGACGGGCGCGCTGTAACCGACAAGCTGAACACGGTTTCCGGCGCTCAGGCGCTGGCGCGGACCGGTTTGTCCCTCGACCCAGGTCTCAACCACACCCTCGGTGACCATCACGTCGACACCGTCGCCGTCGCGCCGCACAGCGAAGGCTGTCCCCACGGCGCGTACGCGCACCAGACCCGCCGACACCACGAAGGGGCGCTGGGCGTCCTTTGCGACCTGGAACCAAGCCTCGCCCCGACGCAGCGAGATCTGGCGTGACTTGGGCTTCATCGTCACGTCCAGCGCAGAGGTGGTGTTGATCGCCACCAGGGAGCCGTCGGCAAGAGGCACCCGACGGATCTCGCCCAGTTGGGTGTCAAGACGCTGATGTCCCGGGGCCAGGAACACCGCGCCGCCGGCTAAGGCCGCCGCCGCCGCGCCGCCTGCGCCCGTCAACAGGGTTCGGCGACTGGGACGCTGGGGTTCGTCGGCGCGACTATCGGAGCCGGCCAGGGCCCGTCCACGATCCAGGAAGCTGATGGCGGCCTGGGCGCGCAGGAAAGCGCCCGAGCGGCGAGGGTCGCCGGCCAGCCAGGCCTGGAACTCGACATCATGATCCGTGTCCAGTTCGCGACCATCGACGCGCGAGGCCCAGTCGGCGGCCTCGTCATCGATCTCTTTTGCGGACGGAATGGAGGTCATGACCCTTGTCGACTGGTGTCTGATCTTTGTCGGAGGCTTCCGTTAAGGCTCGCAGGATTAAACGCAAGCCTCGCATCGACTGTGTTTCGACGACATTCTCCGTCACCCCAAGCCGCGCGGCCACCTCGCGCTGCGAAAGGCCGTGGATCCGACGTAGTGTAAAGATCTGTCGGCAACGCTCTGGCAACCCTTCGATCAAATGCTGCACCCGCCGCAGTTCGCGCCGTCCCGCGACGATGCGTTCCGGAGAGGGCTCATCATCTACGACGTTCAGCGCGTCGATTTCCGTGACGCAGTCGATGCGAACAATGCGGGCGCGGCGAATTTTCTCGATGGCGATGTTGCGGGCGGTCCGGAAAAAATAGGCCCGACCATTCAGGATGTGGCTGACTCCGTCCATCGCCGCCAGCCGGCAATAGGTCTCCTGAACAATATCGTCGATGTCGGTGGGATAGCTGCCCGAGCTGCGAAGCCACGCGCGAACATCCGCCTCATGCGGTAGGATCTGGCCCCCGACGAAAGCGACGATTTCAGCGCGACTCTGTTTCACTTCGGTCTCGGGAAGACACATCAACATAGAACAGGCTTCAGCGGCGCTTGCCTGCAAAGCAACAGCGCGGGAGTGCGATTCACCGTTTGACGGCGCGGCGCCCTGCAGCGGTCAGATCGCGGGGGCGCTCCGCCAAGCTCAAGGCGCCCAGGGCGCGGGGCTGGTTTGCCAGTATCCGTGCATTCCCCAATCTCAGGGCGTAGGTGCGCCCGATACGATTCGAACTAACGGCCCTCGCCCGTTCTGACGGCGGGATTTATGCCCGCAGCAATAAAGCGGGCCCCATTCGATTTTTTCTGATCGAGGAAGGCGCAGCGACCGCTGCACCAAATCGCAACCACCGTCCTAATCACCGTACTAGAACGGCAATTGACGAAGCCGAAACCGGCTAAGTGATTGGAAGAAAATGGCGCGCCCGGAACGATTCGAACGTCCGACCCTCAGATTCGTAGTCTGATGCTCTATCCAGCTGAGCTACGGGCGCGCACTGCCTTTCGGCGAGGCGGGGGAGATAGCCCGTTCATTCCGGGGACGCAAGCCCGGTCTGGTCGATATCGAGAAAAGATTTCTCCGACCAGCGCCCCCTCGTCAGGCGCCGGACGCGCGGATCCGGGCGGGGTGGCGGTTTCGGCGCGCTGAAGCGTCGTCCTTGCGTGACAGCGCCGCTGGTTTGTTGTCCATGTTCACCTTGCCATCGACGCCCCCCAAGGGCCGTCGCGCCTTCATGGAATCGGTTCGCATGCGTCGTTTGCCCCTGATCGCCCTCGTCTCCGCCTTCGCGGTCTCGGCCTGCGCCCAAAGCCAGACCGTGGCCCTGACCGCCCCGCCGCCCCCGAAGCCCGCCGTCTCGAGCCCCGCCGCGACCACGCCGCGCGGCTTCGTCGCCGCCGCCAATCCCCTGGCGGCCGAGGCCGGCCTGAGGGTGCTGCGCGAGGGGGGCAGCGCGGTCGACGCGGCCGTGGCCATCCAGGCGGTGCTGAGCCTGGTCGAGCCGCAGAGCTCGGGCCTGGGCGGCGGATCGTTCCTCACCTACTACGACGCCAAAACCGGCAAGGTGACGGCCTATGACGGTCGCGAGAAGGCCCCGGCCGGCGCCACACCCGACCTGTTCATGGGCGCCGACGGCAAGCCCCTGCCCTTCGTCACCGCCCTGCTGTCGGGCCGCTCGTCCGGCGTGCCCGGCGCGGTGGCCATGCTGGCCCAGGCCCAGAAGGAGCACGGGACGGCCAAGTGGAGCACGCTGTTCAGCGACGCCGAAAAGCTGGCGACCGACGGCTTCACCGTCAGCCCCCGACTGGCCGGCATGATCAACAATCCACGCGTGCCGCAGAACACCATGCCGGACGTGAGGGCCTATTTCACCAAGCCCGACGGCCAGCTCTACCAGGCCGGCGACACGCTGAAGAACCCGGCCTATGCCGCCACGCTCAAGCGGGTGGCCGCCGAGGGCCCCAGCGCCCTCTATGAAGGCCCGATCGCCCAGGCCATCGTAGACAAGCTGCACGACGCGCCGGCAGGCCTGCAGAGCGCCATGACCCTGACCGACCTGAAGACCTACCGCCCGCGCTCGGCCGACGCCCTGTGCCGGCCGTGGAAGGTCTATACGGTCTGCGTGCCCAACCCCTCGTCGAGCGGCCTGGCGGTGATCCAGGCCCTGATGATGCTGGAGCACACCGACATCGGCGCGCGCGGCCCCAAGGATCCGATCGCCTGGACCCTGCTGGCCGAGGCCGAGCGGGTGATGTACGCCGACCGCGACCGCTATGTGGGCGATCCGTCGTTCGTGAAGGTGCCGGTCGAGGGTCTGCTGGACCCAGCCTATGTGGCGCAGCGCGCCAAGCTGATCCATGACATCGCCGGTCCCGCCCCGGCCTTTGGCTACCCCAAGGGCGCGCCCAAGGTCGGCGTGGACGCGACCAAGGAACCGGGCGGCACCACCCACTTCGTGGTCAAGGACCCGGCCGGCAACGTTGTGTCGATGACCACCACGGTCGAGAGCATCTTCGGCTCGGGCCGGATGGTCGGCGGCTTCTTCCTCAACAACCAGCTGACGGATTTTTCGTTCTCGCCGGTCGAGAAGGACGGCGCGCCGGCCGCCAACGCCGTGGCCGGCGGCAAGCGGCCGCGCTCGTCGATGGCGCCGATCATCGTGCTGGACGACAAGGGCAAGTTCCTGGCCGCCGTCGGCTCGCCAGGCGGCAACGCCATCCTGTCCTATAACCTCAAGGCCATGGTCGGGCTGTTCTACTGGAACCTGTCGATGCAGGACGCCATCGCCCTGCCCAACATCGTCTCGCGCGGCGATAACTTCTCGGGCGACGCCGAGATGTTCGGCCCTGAGATGGTCGCGGCGCTGAACGCGCGCGGCGTAATGATCCACACCGGCCAGTACGAAGGCTCGGGCCTGCACGGCGTCATCGTACGGCCGGGCGGCGTGCTGGAGGGCGGCGCCGATCCGCGCCGCGAGGGCGTGGCCCGGGGGCTGTAGGGGCGGCCGACAAACAGACATGATTGAGCCGCCTCACGCGACTTCTCGCTGAGTTTAGTGGGGAGGCGCGAAGCGGCCGGGACGAACCCGGATGACCGTGATGTGTTTTGTGCGTTTCGGCTCGACCTGTCCGCTTCGCCAAGCTGTTCTTGACCGTGAGGATTGGGGCACACGAGCGTGAGTTTCAGCTCTGATTCCCAACTAGCCCCCGGACGGGCGCGCATCTTGTCGATCGGCTAATCCGTCTCGACGCCGACGATGTGCGATAGGCGGACTCTGATCCCCGCCCTCTTCAACCCGCGCTCGCTCTGCCGACGGGCCCCTCGGCGCGCGGTCCGTCCTTCTGAGACGGTCCGCCCGCTTCGACCCGCCGCCCAGGGCGTCGCGGCCCCGCTCAGCTTCATCACCCGTCGCCGCTTTGGGCCGGTACCAGGCGCCCTCCCCTTGCGACGGGGACAAGAAGAAGTATCCACCAGTTTTTGGACCCGGGGATACAGAAGGGCGAGAAAGTTGGAAGCGATTGATTTTGCTGCGTTCGAGTCGCTGAACGCGGAGGATAGAGCGCGACAGCTCCTCCCCCTGAAGGGGGAGGCGGCCGGAGGCCGGAGGGGGAAGTCCGCAGTGAGTCAGCAGTCACTTCCCCCTCCGTCGCCTGCGGCGACACCTCCCCCGCTAGGGGGAGGATCTTGGGGGCGCAGGCTCACCGTCGCGTCGAAGTCAGCCAGGCTTAAATCTCACGGCGAGACGATGGGACGGTCCGCTGTCAGCGCGCCGGGGCGCATGGCCAATCTTGACCCGAGAACGGCGTCAGAGGCGTTGACCTGTATCGCCTATTCCGGCTCGTCGGGCGCCGTCAGGTCGGCGGGATCGAAGCTGTAGTCCAGCAGGTCGCCTGGTCGGCAATCCAGCGCCGCGCAGAGCCGCGCCATGGTGCGAAAGCGGATGCCCTTGACCTTGCCCGAGCGGAACAGCGACAGCTGGGTCTCGCTGAGACCGACCTCGGCCGCCAGATCGCGCGCCTTGAGGCCCTTCTTCACGATCAGGGCGTCGAGGGTCACGCGGACCGGCATCAGATCATCTCATCAAGTTCGGACTGGATCCGGCTGGCCTGGTCCACCACCCGGCCCTGCAGGAACAGCGCGCCGCCGATCATGCCCAGCGTCATGCCGGGCACGTCGAAGTGCAGATAGCCGCCCTTGCCGTGCTGGACCAGCCGGATCAGGTTGCTGACCACAAATACGCTGGTCACGCCGCCGACGCCGAGGGCGATCCCGACCCGACGCAGGGCCGAGGCCAGGGTTGGCTGAATCAGCCGCCCCCTGGCCAGTTCGCCCATGGCCTGGCCGATCGACCAGACGCCAAACAGATAACAGACGGCCGGCAGGTTCTGGATGGTCACCGCCAGTATGATGGCGGGCGTGGGTGAGGCCTTGTGGAACAAGAGCAACAGCAGCGGCGCGACCCACGCCATCAGCGCCAGCAGGGCCCCGACGCTGATCACCATGAACATCGCCAGCCAGCGGAACTGGCCGCACATGCGGCGGAATTTGTCGATGTCGTTCTGGCTCACCACGCCCCCCGGATCCTGTCCTATCTTTAATCTTGACTTAAAGATGCGCGCTTTGCAACTTTATATCTGACTTAAACGAAAGGGCTCGCTGAGCAGATGTCCGCCGCTATCGAGACCCAGGGCCTGACACGCCGTTTCGGCCGCCGCCTGGCGGTCAGGGCCGTGTCGATGACCGTCCCCGAACAAGCCGTATATGGCTTTCTGGGCCGTAACGGCGCGGGCAAGACCACCACGCTGAAGATGGTGCTGGGCCTGATCCGGCCCAGTGGCGGCGTCGCCCGGGTTTGCGGGATCGACGTCGCGCGCGACCGCATCGGGGCGGCCCGCAAGTTCGGGGCGTTGCTGGAGGCGCACGGCTTTTACGGCAACCTGACCGGCCGCGAGAACCTGGCCCTGACCACGACCCTGATGGGCGCGCCCAGCCGCGAGATCGACCGGGTGCTGGAGGTCGTCGAGATGCGCGCCGAGGGCGGGCGGCGGGTGTCGGACTATTCACTGGGCATGCGCCAGCGCCTGGGCCTGGCCCGCGCCATGCTGGGCGCCCCGCCGGTGCTGGTGCTCGACGAGCCGACCAACGGCCTGGACCCAGACGGCATCGCCGACATGCGCCGTTTTCTCAAGAGCCTGCCCGCGCGCACTGGCGCGACGGTGCTGCTCTCCAGCCACCTGCTGGGCGAGATCGAGCAGACCGCCACCCATATCGGCGTCATCAACGAGGGCCGGCTGGTGCTGGAAGGTGAGCTGGCGCGGCTGAAGGCCGACCTCGCACCGGAAATCATCCTGCGCACCGACGATAATGCCCGCGCCGCTCAGATACTGGCCGTCCACGACCTGATCGCGACCGCCAGCGGCGACGGACTGCTGGTGCGCCTGCGGCCTGGCGGCGACGCCGACCAGACCGCCGCCGAACTGAACCGCGCCCTGGTCGAGGTCGGATTGTCGGTGTTCGCCATCGGCCCGCGCGAGCGGTCGCTGGAAGAGATCTATCGCCAGGTCACCACGCCCGTCGCTCAGCCCCAGCCCCAAACGGAGATCGCCTGATGCTCGCCGCCCTGTCCGTCGAAGCTCGCAAGCTGAACCGTTCGATGGCCGCCCTGCTGGCGGTGTCCGCGCCGGCGCTGATCGCCGTCTTCGTGTTCTTCAACATGCTGCGGGGGCGCAGGGCCATGCCGTGGGAGAACTGGACAGAGGCCTCGACCGGCGTCTGGGCCTTCTTCATGCTGCCCATGAGCGTCACCGCCCTGACGGCTCTGGTCGCCCACATGGAGCACGGACCGCGCGCCTGGGATCATTTGCGGGCCTTGCCGATCGCGCGGTGGAAGATCTACGCCGCCAAGGCGCTATGCGTGCTAACCGTCATCACCGCCATGAGCCTCCTGAACCTGCTGGTGACCGTGGGCGCTGTCATTCTGGCGGGCGCGATCAAGCCGGCCGTTGCCCCGACCGACGCGCTGCATCTGGCGACGCCGCTGCTGCTTGTGGGCAAGGTGATGGTGGCGGCAATCTTGCTCACCGCCATTCAACTGTGGACCGCCCTGCGCTTTTCCAGCTTCGTACCGGCCCTGGCCCTCGGCATTGGCGGGACCTTCTTTTCGGTGGTCGCCACTTCGGCCAAGCAGGGGGTGTTCTTTCCCTGGCAGATGCCGGTCAACATGCTGGCCAAGGAAGCCTGGCGCGTGGACACGGCCCTGTTTCTGGGCGGTGGCGTAGGGTCTGTGGTCCTCGTACTGGCCGTCATGCATCTCGCCCGCCGCGAGGTGCTGTAGCGTCTGACGCCCACCCCTCTCGGTCGCGCCGAAGGTCCGCTTCCTCCGCCGCTAGCCGGGTTCGCCGCCCCTAGGACGCGGCGTCGCCGCTCGGCGTCGAGACCACGGCCGCCTCCGGCAGCGGCTCGGGAACCCCCGCCAGGCTGAGATCGAACACCGAGCCGCCCGGCCCGGTCTCGACCAACACCAGATCGCCGCCATGGCCCTGGGCCAGCTCGCGGGCGATGGCGAGGCCAAGGCCCGTGCCGCCGCGCCGCACCGAGCCGACGAAGGGCTGGAACAGGTTGGCCTGGGCGCGGGCCGGCACGCCGGGGCCGTCGTCGGAGAGCCGCAGGATGCTGACGCCGTCGCCGCGATGCAGCTCGACGAACACCCGGCCCTTGCCGCCCCGGTCGGGCGCGCCCTCGACGGCCTCGCGGGCGTTGCGCAGCAGGTTGGTCAGGATGCGATGCAGCTGGTCCGGATCGGCCAGCACCTGCTCGCGCGGGTCGATCACCGTTTCCAGGGCCACGCCGCCCGGCGTCAGGCCGGAATCCTCGGCAGCGCTGTCGAGCGCGGCGCGCAGGGGGACGGGCCGGGCCACCGGCGCGGGCTCCTTGGACTTGCCATAGGCCATGACGTCGCTGGCCAGGGTGATGGCGCGGTCCAGCGCCCGTTCCAGCCGCGGCAGGGCCTGGGCCACCTTGGGATCGCCCAGGGCGGCCAGGCGGTCGGAGGCCATCTGGGCGCTGGTCAGCATGTTGCGCAGGTCGTGATTGATCTTGGCCACCGCCTCGCCCAGCGCCGCCAGCCGCGCCTTGGACGCCAGGGCGGTCAGCAGGTCGGTCTGCATACGGTCGAGCTCGAGTTCGGCCCGGCCGATCTCGTCGCGACGCTTGGAGACCACGATGCGGGCCTCGGGATCATCGGGGTCGGCGCGAAACTGCTCCATGGCGCGGGTGATGCGCTGCATGGGCCGCACCAGGAAGATGTTGAGGAACAGATAGACGAAGAAGCCCGCCAGGCCGGCGACGAAGATGGTGATGCCCGCCAGGCGCCAGAAATAACCGACCAGAAGCGCCTTCAGCGGGGCGTCGGGCAGCACCACTTCGACGAACTCGGCCTTGCGGAAGCGCGGCTCGGCCATCACGCGGACCATGCTACCGGGCGGGCTGGTCAGGGTGAAGAACGGGGCGGCGATCCACGAGCCGGGGTTCTGGCGGCGCAGGTCGACCAGATAGGGCGTGGCCATGGGCGCCTTGGGCGGCAGCACCAGCCGGCGGGCGCCGTCGACCTGCACGGCCACGGTCACGGCTCCGGCCTGGTCGAACATCTGGGCGGCGACCGCGTCGCTGACCCGCAATTCAGGATCGGACTCGGCGATGGTCGAGGCCAGTTCGCCGGCCCGCACTCGATCCAGCAGCCACTGTTCCTCATAGGCCGCGAGCGTGGGCGGCAGGGCGAACAGGCCGGCGACGGTGACCACGAAGGCGGTGAACAGCAGCAGACGCGCCGAGAGGCCGCGCGGCCAGGGGAAGCGGCGCTTGCCCGGCGGTGTCGGGTTCTCCGGCGGCGAGACCGTCTCGGTCATGGAACTGGGTTACTTCACGTCGGGCGCTGGAGCAACGCGCCCCTGTCGCCAAAGGCGCCACAGCGGCGGCAGAAAGGCCAGCACGCCCATGCCGACGATGGGCAGATAGATCCGCGGCGACAGCAGGGTGTGCAGCGACACCGGCCCGCCCTGGGCGAAGACATGGCCAAGGCCCGCGCCGATGCCGGCATAGACGAACGAGCTGGGCACCATGCCCAGGAACGAGGCCAGCACGAAGGTGCGCGCGGGGACGGCCATCAGCCCGGCCGCGACATTGACGATCAGCAGGGGAAAGGCCGGGATCAGCCTCAGGGTCAGCAGGTAGGAAAAGGCGTTGTTCTCGAAACCCCGCTCGATCCGCAGCAGCAGGGGGTTCCTCCAGCGCCGGAAGAAGTCGCCGAAGGCCGTTCGGCTGACCAGGAACACCACGGTCGAGCCGCCGGTGGCGCCGGTGACCGCCGCCGCTCCGCCAAAGAGGGGACCAAACAGAAATCCGCCGCTGAGCGACAGGATCAGGGCTCCCGGCAGCGAGATCGAGACCGTGGCCACATAGACGCAGACATAGATCAGGGCGCTCAGCAGCGGCTTCTCGCGGGCGAAGGCCTGCAGGCCCTCGCCCCGGGCCCGGAGCTCTTCCAGGGAAAGATGGCCCGCCACGCCGCTGGCCAGCGCCCAGGCAAACAGACCGACAAGGACGACAACGGGCCCGAAGCGTCGCAGCAGCATCAGGGCGCGATCGGTCGTCATGCGGCGCCGACCGCGTCCTCGACGCAGGCGAACCCGTCCGCCTTGAGCCGCGCCGACAGCTCGCGCTTGATGCGGACCACCAGGCCCGGCCCGCCATAGACCAGCGCCGAATACAGCTGCACGGCCCGCGCCCCGGCCCGGATCTTGGCGTAGGCGCCCGCCCCGTCGGCGATCCCGCCGGCCCCGATCAGGGTGGTGCGACCGGCGGCCGCCGCGTGGAAGCGCCTGAGAACGGCCGTGGAGGGCTCCAGCAGGGGCGCGCCCGACAGGCCGCCGGCCTCGCCCCGGTCCGCCGACATCAGCGACTCGGGGCGGGCGATGGTGGTGTTACTGACAATGATCCCGTCCAGGCCATTGGCCACAACGGTCTCGACGATGGCCTCGACTTCGCCGTCCTCCAGATCGGGCGCGACCTTCAGGAAGATCGGATAGTCGCTGGTCGAACTGGCCTTCAGCGTGGCCCGCGCCTGGGCCATCCGGCCCAGCAGGTCCTCCAGCGCCGCCCGGGTCTGCAGGGCGCGCAGGCCCGGCGTGTTGGGCGAGGAGATGTTGGCGGTGAAATAGTCCGACAGCCCCCACAGGCGGGTCAGGCCGGTGACATAGTCCTCGATGCGGTCGGTGGCGTCCTTGTTGGCGCCGATATTGGCCCCGACGAAGCCATGGCGGCCGGCGCGCTTCGCCAGGCGGTCAGCGAAGGCCTCCAGGCCTTCGTTGTTGAAGCCCATGCGGTTGATCACCGCCTTGTCTTCAGTCAGCCGGAACAGGCGCGGACGCGGATTGCCGGCCTGAGGCAGCGGCGTGACGGTGCCCGCCTCGACGAAGCCGAAGCCGGCGGCCAGCATGGCGTCGGGAACCTCGGCGTTCTTGTCGAAGCCGGCGGCCAGGCCGACGCAGCTGCTCAGGTGCATGCCGGCCAGGCTGATCGACAGCGCCGGATCGGACGGCCCGCCCTCGCGGGGACCAAGGCCCGCCTTCAGGCCCTTGATGGCCAGGCCGTGGGCGTCTTCCGGATCAAGGGCGTGCAGGGCCCGGGCGGCGAGATCGTGAAGGCTCATGCGGTGAGAACGCCCAACTGGGGAATGCCGTCGGCGTCGAGGTCAAGGTCCTTGCGGGTCACCACCTCGGCGGGCAGCAGGGGCCGATAGAGATGCGGAAACAGCGCCCCGCCGCGCGAGGCCTCCCACTTCAGCGCCTCGCCCAGCAATTCGGCCTCGACGCCCAGCAGCAGCAGGCCTTGCTGACCGACGAACCATTTGGCCGCCGTTTCCTGGGCCTGGTCGGCGCCGGACAGGTGGATGAAGCCGTCGGCCAGGTCGACCGGCGAACCCTCGAATTTGCCGGCGGCCTCGGCGGCCTCCCAGTCGGCGCGGGGCAGGATCTTGTAGATGAGGGTCATTCGCCGCCGACTCCGCCATGCTCGGACACGTAGAACAGATGCTCCAGCACCGGCGGGCCGCCAGAGCCGAACGCGAAGACCACGGTGGTGGCGGTGGGGAACCGGCCCCGGATCCTATTGAGCGCCACCGGCTCGCCCCCGCCCTGGATGACCAGGCGCAGGGCCAGCTCGTGCAGGCCGGGATTATGGCCGACGATCATCACGACCCGGTCCGCCTCGCCCTCGTCCTCGAGCACGGCGAGCACCTCTTCGGCCTCGGCGTGATAGAGGTCGCGGCGAAAATCGGCGCGCGCCTTGGGAAAGGCGTCGACGACGGCGGCCGTCGTCTCGCGGGTGCGGCGAGCGCTGGAGGACAGGATCAGGTCGGGCGCGACGCCGGTCCTGGCCAGCAGCCGTCCCATCAGGGCCGCGTCGTCGCGACCTCGTTCGGTGAGGCCACGCTCGAAGTCGCCGCCCGTGGCGGCCTGCCGTTCGGCCTTGCCGTGGCGCATGAGGATCAGACAGTCCATGCGCCCTCCATAGCCTTCAGGCGGTCACACCGGAAGCCGGCGGTTGACACCTTGTGCGTCAAGCGGTCCAAGGCGACATGACTGATCCGGATCTGGTCACATCCACACCTGTCGGCGGCGGCGCCTGGCGGTTCCCGGCCAGCGAGCCGCTGCGCCTCGATTCGGGCGGCGTGATCGAGGGCCTCGAGGTCGCCTATCAGACCTATGGCCAGCTGAACGCCGACCGATCCAACGCCGTCCTGATCTGCCACGCCCTGACCATGGACCAGCATGTGGCCTCGCCGCATCCGGTGACGGGCAAGCCGGGATGGTGGCCGCGCCTGGTGGGACCGGGCAAGCCGCTGGATCCGCAACGGCATTTTATCATCTGCTCGAACGTCATCGGCGGCTGCATGGGCTCGACGGGGCCCGCCTCGATCAATCCGGCGACCGGCAAGCCCTGGGCCCTGTCGTTCCCGGTGATCACCATCGCCGACATGGTTCGGGCCCAGGCGATGCTGGTGAAGGCGCTGGGCGTCGAGACCCTGTTCGCCGTGGTCGGCGGCTCGATGGGCGGCATGCAGGTGCAGCAGTGGGCGGTGGACTATCCCGAGCGCCTGGCCAGCGCAGTGATCATCGCCTCGGCCTCAAGGCACTCGGCCCAGAACATCGCCTTCCACGAGGTGGGCCGCCAGGCGATCATGGCCGACCCCGACTGGCGCGGCGGCGCCTATGCCGACCACGGGACCCGTCCTGAAAAGGGCCTGGCCGTGGCGCGGATGGCCGCCCACATCACCTATCTGTCCGAGCCGGCCCTGCAGCGGAAGTTCGGCCGCGAACTGCAGCGCGACGGCCTCTCGTGGGGCTTCGACGCCGACTTCCAGGTGGAAAGCTATCTGCGCCACCAGGGGGCCAGTTTCGTCGACCGCTTCGACGCCAACAGCTATCTCTACATCACCCGGGCCATGGACTATTTCGACATCGCCGCCAGCCACGGCGGGGTGCTGGCCAGCGCCTTCACCCGGGCCCGGCACATGCGCTTCTGCGTGCTCAGCTTCAGCAGCGACTGGCTGTATCCCACCGCCGAAAACCGCCACATCGTGCGCGCCCTGACGGCGGCCGGTTGCCGCGTGGCCTTCGTCGAGATCGAGAGCGACAAGGGCCATGACGCCTTCCTGCTGGACGAGCCGGTGATGGACGCCGCCCTGGCCGGGTTCCTGGGATCGGTGGAGAGAGAACGGGGGCTGGCGTGACGGCGAACATGACCACCACCCGCGAAGACTTCCGGGAGATCCTGCGCCTGGTCCGTCCGGGCTCGCGCGTGCTGGACGTGGGCTGCGGAGAGGGCGCGCTGCTCGATCTGCTGACCCATGACAAGCAGGTCGACGGCCGGGGCCTGGAGATCAGCGCCAGCGGCGTCGCCGCCTGCATGGCGCGCGGCCTTTCGGTGGTGCAGGGCGACGCCGACCAGGACCTGGACCACTTCCCCGACAAGACCTTCGACTATGCAATCCTGTCGCAGACCCTGCAGGCCACGCGCCAGCCGCGTCACGTGCTGGCCGAGTTGCTGCGCATCGCCGACCGGGCCATCGTCTCGTTCCCCAATTTCGGACACTGGCGAGTTCGCTGGTCGCTGCTGAGTCGGGGCCGGATGCCCGAGACCAAGGCCCTGCCGATGCCCTGGTGGTCGACCCCGAACATCCACCTGTGCACCCTGGTCGATTTCCTGGCCCTGACCGACGACCTGAACGTACGGGTCGACGCCTGCGCCGCGTTCGCCGGCAAGGGCCCGGCCCGCGCGATCGATCCCTCCAGCGCGCTCGAGAACTGGCGGGCCGAGACCTGCCTCTTCATGCTCAGCCGCCATCCGCAGGGCGAGGACGCAGGGCAGGCTGCGGCGAGGGAACCTCCGGCGGTTTCAGGCGATCTCTTCGACGGATGAAGCTTCGCCTGATGACCTACAACGTCCACCGCTGCGTGGGCACGGACCGCGCGCTTGACGTCGAGCGCGTGGCCGAGGTGATCGCCGCCGAAAATCCGGACGTGGTGGCGCTGCAGGAGCTGGACGTCCTGCGTCGCCGCACCAAGACCGTGGACCAGGCCCATCGCCTGGCCGAACTGCTGAAGATGAAGTTCCACTTCCATCCGGCCATGGCCGTGGAAGAGGAACTCTACGGCGACGCCATCCTGACCGCCCTGCCCGAACGCCGGATCCGAGCCGAAGGCCTGCCGCTGTATCGGCGCGTGCCGGGCCTGGAGCCGCGCGGGGCGTTGTGGGTCGAGGTCATGGTCGGCGACACGCCGGTCCAGATCATCAACACCCATCTGGGCCTCGTTCCCCAGGAGCAGAAGCGCCAGGCCGCCGCCCTGCTGGGCGACCGCTGGATGGCGTCGGACGAGTGGACCGCGCCGGGGGTGCTGCTGGGCGACTTCAACGCCACGCCCTATTCGGCGACCTATCGGATGCTCAAGGCCGCCCTGCGCGACGCCCAGACGACCGGCGGCGCCTGGACAAAGCCGGCCACCGCCACCTTCCCGTCCAGCTTCCCGTTCATGCGCATCGACCATGTCTTCCTGACCAAGGGCCTGGAGACCGTCGGCGTGCGCTCGCCCTATGACGCCAGGGCCAGGGTGGCTTCCGACCACCTGCCGCTGGTCGTCGACCTGGAGATCACGGCTGCAGGTAGTCCGGCAGGGACGGCGGCGGCTTGGCAAGACGTTCCAGATCGCGCCTGAGGCGCTCGCGGCGACCCCAGGGCCGCCAGGCGTCGTCGGGCGAAATGGCGTCGCCCAGGTTCCAGTCGGCGATGAACTGCTGAACGCCGGTCAGGTGACGCACCGGCACGGGCTGCAGACGACGCGGCGGACCGCCCTTGACGTCCAGCGCATGAATGGCGGCGGCCAGCCCCCCCTCGCTCTCCATCGCGGCCAGGACATCGACCGCCTCGCGGTTGATGAAGTGCCCGATCAGGCGCCCCAGGAAGGCGCGGATCACCTGGCTGTCCTGCTCGTCCTTCGCCTCGAAGGCCAGGTCGCACTCGGTGTCCAGGCCGATCGAGCGGTTGTTCAGATTGGCTGAACCGACGCGCAGCATCCAGTCGTCCATGATCGCCACCTTGGAGTGGACGATGATCGGTCCGCCGTTGGGGGTGCGGGCGCTGAACGCCGAAAAGCGCTTGTTCACATCGACCGATCGCAGGCGGTTGATCGCCGAGGTGCGGGCGCTGTCCATGGTGATCTGGTCGAAATAGCTGGGACTGCGGGCCGGGCCGACCGTCACGATCTCGGGTCCGTCGGGCTCGGCCAGACGCTCGGCCAGCGCCTCGACGATGATCGGCGAGGTCAGGTACTGGTTCTCGAGATAGATCAGTGTCTTCGCCGCGCGGATGCCGGCCAGATGCAGCATCAGGCTTTCGGTGATCTCGGGCAGGTGCTTCCAGGCGGCCTGGGTCCGACTGATCCCGACGCTGGCGCGGCGCAGGTCGGGCAGCAGGCCCTCCGGCCACGGCGTCTCATCCGGCCGCTGGGGGGCGATCAGGGCCTCGCCCGTGGCGTTGCGCCAGCGGTCGATGAACAGGTCGCCCAAGGCCTGGGCGGCCCGGCCGTCGACCAGCATCGCCACTTCATGGCGCGCGGGATAGTGGCGGCCGGTGGGCAGGCGACGGATGGGATTGTCGTCCAGATGCTCGCAGGTGTCCCAACGATCGACGCCGATATCGCCGCCGCTGAGCAGGGCGGTCGCGCCGTCGATCACCACCACCTTCTGATGATGGCAGGCCGAAGCCGGCAGGGTGTTGTCGAGGTGATACTTGACGCGCGACCCGGCGAAGAAGGCCGCGCCGCGCTGGGGCCCGAACAACTGGGCTGCGGCGATCGGAAAGGGCATGGCCCAGGTCAGGATCCGCACGTCGAGCGCCGGGTTCAGCGCCGCCTGCCGGCGCAGGATCAGGCCTATGCGGTCGGCGGTTTCGGGATCACGGCTTTTTCTGACGCGGTCTGGATCCAGACGGGTCAGGGGATCAAACACCCAGGCCAGGATCCAGATCGAGCGCTTGGCCGCCAGCAGCAGGGGCTTGAGCGCGTCGAAGGCCTCGTCATTGTCGATGAACAGGGCCAGTCGGTCGGCGGTCTCGACGCGCCAGCAATTCTGGCCGGGTTTCAAGACGGAGGCACGCTCGTCCATGACGCTCCTAGTCGTGGTGAGACTCGACAACGCACGGAGCCCCGTTGTGGCTCCGCTTGCGCGTCTACTTCCCGACAGTCGCCGACGCTTCGGGCGGGACCCTAGCCCGCAATCGCGGCGGCGTCGCGTTCGCCGGTGCGAATGCGCAGTGCCTGTTCCAGGTCCATGACGAAAACCTTGCCGTCGCCGATCTTGCCGGTGTTGGCCGTGCGTTGCAGGGCTTCGACCACCGACTCGACCACATCGGTAGGCACGGCGATCTCGAGCTTGACCTTCGGCAGCAGCTTCACCTCGTATTCGGCGCCGCGATAGACCTCGGTCTTGCCCTTCTGCCGGCCATAGCCACGGACTTCCGTGACCGTCAGCCCGGACGCGCCCGCCTCGGTGACCGCCTCGAGAACCGCGTCCAGGCGGCTCGGCTTGATGATGGCGACGATCATTTTCATGGCGCGGCTCCCGCGGCTGACAGTGGTTACGCAGTCTAAGCTAGGCTTCCAACGCGAAGCCTCCAAGAGCGTTCAGTCTTCGACACGGCCTGGCGCCTCACGAACAGGCGCCTTGCGGGCCGAGGCCGGTCCGGCCGGACTGGGCGCCAGGACGCCGGGCGCGAAGACCCGGACCCTAGCGCGATGCCCGCGCGGCTTGACGGCGAAGGTCTGCTTGACGGCCTCCATCAGGATCAAGCCGGCGAAACGCGGCCAAAGTCGCGCGCCGACCTGCTCGAAACCCTCGGCCCAACCCGCCGCCATGGCGATCGGCGGCGCGTAGAGGGCCCGGGTCCAGCCGGCCGGTTCAAGCTCGGCGTCGCGGATGAGGCGCTCCAGCTGGCTGCGGCTGAACGGACGGCCATGGCCGAAGGGCGTGCTCTCGGCCCCGGCCCAGACGCCGTCGCGAGAGGCCACCGCCACGATCAGCCGGCCCGTCGGGGCCATGACCCGGCCGATCTCGGCCAGGACGGCGGCGGGATCATCGGCCTCTTCCAGGGCATGGACCGCCAGCACCCGGTCAAACATGGCGTTGGGCAGCGGCAGGGCCGTTTCCTCGACCAGGCAGGCCTGGTTGCGGCCGCCCTGCGGCCAGACCTCGACGCCCTGGGTGGCCGGCATGGCCGCCACGACCCGCCGGGCGCTGTGGCGGGCGGCATCGAGAAAGGGGGTCGCATAGCCCAGGCCCAGAACGTCGAGCCCCCGCGTGTCGCCCCACGCCTCCTCGACCTTGCGTTCCAGCATCAGCCGCGCCGCGCGCCCGAGGGGCGTGGCGTAGAAGGCTCTCAGATCGAGCACGTCGCGACGCATTGAGTCTCCGAGGCGGTGAGGTCATCTATGTAGGCGGTGGCGCCGTCCGCGTCACTGTCCAGAACGAGAACAAGCTCGCCCATGCCGTTGACCGTCCACCAGTTCGCCTGCCTGTCCGACAACTATGGCTTTCTCGTGCGCGACGAGGCCACGGGAAAGACCGCGACCATCGATACGCCCGACGCCGACGCCATCCTGGCGGAACTGGCCAGGCTGGGCTGGACGCTGGACCTGATCCTCAACACCCACTGGCACCCTGACCACGCCGGTGGAAACGCGGCGATCAAGGCCGCCACGGGCGCGACCATCGTCGGTCCCGCCGAGGTTACCCGCATCGCGCCCCTGGACCGCGAGGTTGGCGACGGCGACGTTGTCGCGCTGGGCGAAACCCGCTTCACGGTGATCGACACCGGCGGCCACACCCTGGGCCACATCGCCTATCATGACGCCGCCGACGCCATCGCCTTCGTCGGCGACACCCTGTTCGCCCTGGGCTGCGGTCGACTGTTCGAGGGCACGGCCGAGCAGATGTGGGCCTCTCTGGAGCGCCTGACCGCCCTGCCCGACACGACCACGGTCTACTGCGCCCACGAATACACCGCGTCCAACGCGCGCTTCGCCCTGTCGGTCGACGGCGACGCGGCGCTGAAGGCGCGGGCCGAGCAGGTGTTCGCCCTGCGCGAACGCGGCGAGCCGACGGTGCCGACCTCGATTGGTCTGGAAAAGGCCACCAACCCGTTCCTGCGCGCGCCGCTGCTGCGCCCGGGCCTGTCGCCGGCCATGGCGTTCGCCGAGATCCGCGCCGCCAAGGACGGCTTCAAGGGATGAGCGGCCAGAACACGCCCCTGGGCATCTCCGGCGACCTGGGCGCCAAGGAAATCATCCGGATGCTGGATCTTCAGCCGCATCCCGAGGGCGGCTGGTATCGCCAGACCTTCCAGGACGTCGCGGCCGATGGCGCCCGACCGGCCTCGACGGCGATCTACTATCTTCTGGAAGCCGAGCAGATGTCGGCCTGGCACCGGGTCGATGCGGTCGAGATCTGGCACTATCACGCCGGCGCCCCGCTCTCCCTGACCCTGTCGCCACCCGACGGCGACGGCGCGCAGGCCCATGTCCTGGGTCCCGACCTTCGCGCCGGTTGCAGGCCGCAGGTGATCGTCCCGACGCTGTGGTGGCAGACCGCCGTCAGCCTGGGCGCCTGGACCCTCGTGGGCTGCACGGTC
The DNA here is from genome assembly GCF_965279145.1 of Caulobacter sp. Classification (NCBI taxonomy): domain Bacteria; kingdom Pseudomonadati; phylum Pseudomonadota; class Alphaproteobacteria; order Caulobacterales; family Caulobacteraceae; genus Caulobacter; species Caulobacter sp. The sequence continues at coordinate 1,976,838 of NZ_OZ257139.1, read as the reverse complement.
GCGCCCGGCTTCCGATTCGAAGGCTTCGAGATGGCGCCGCCCGAGTGGCGACCCACATCCCGCGTCGCACCCTGAATCCCGCCGGGGTCAACCCCCGAGACGATTTACCGCACCCATTCTGAGCAACGAACACAACCCATTTTAGGTCCGCCCGCTGTACCTAGGTTCGGTGAATCGGGTTGTGGGAACAAATATGTCGGACGAATACCATGACGCGCGCGCCGCGGTGCGCAGCGCCACGGATTACATCTTGCGTTGGGTGGAAATCGCGAACGAAACGCACGGTGTCGACATCGTCTACTCACTCGTCTTCACGACGCTGTGGGCGGGCAATGTCTCGCATCTGCGCGGGCGGACCTATGCCGAGCTCGACGATGTCCCGCCCGACGAGGAGCGCCGTCCGATCACGATCCGGCAGGTCGCGGACTCCCTTGGCCTGCCCTACGAGACCGTCCGCCGCAGGGTTGTCGAGATGCTCAAGCGCGGCATGGCGCGCAAGGTCGGCCGTGAGGGCTTCATTGTCCCCGGCGAAGCGCTCAGCCGGCCGGAAATGGTCAACAGCCTCAAGCGCTCGCACGGCAGCCTGCTGCGGTTCCTCAAGGACCTGAAGGGCCTGGGCATCGAAGTGACCTGATCGCTCGCAGGCCCGATTGCCGGCCAGGGCGCGAGACACGGTCGAGGTCCGGCCCTGACCTCAGGTCAGCGGTTCACGACCTTGACGATGCGCTTGGATGAGGGTCGACCGGCCATGCCCTGATTGGGCGCGTAGGTGACCGTCAGGGCGCCATTCTTCAGCGACGCCCCGGGTTTGTCGCCCTCGGCGAACAGCACCTTGGTCACCTTGTCGATCTTCGAGCGGTCGCCCTTGCGCGCCATGCGCTCGAAGGCCTCGGCCGTGATCAGCGCGGTCTCGGCGATCAGCACCGAGGTTTCGGGGCGGGCGTTCTGGACCGTCTCGAACGGCACCTGCCGCTGCGCCACCCGACTGACGCGCGTACTGGCCTGGTAGATGCGCAGGAACAGCGCGCTGACGGAAAGCACCGCCGGCGGCTGTAGCGAGGAGGCCCTGCCGCTGAGGGCTGCGGCGGCGCCGTTGGGATTTTCCTCGGTGAAGAGGATCATGCCGCCCAGCTTGGTGGCGCGCAGGACCGGCTCGCCCAGCTCGTTGAAATAGATCACGTCGCCGCGCGAGGCGGGCTGCGACGACAGCACCCAGACCTCCGTGCTGTTGTCGAACTTCAGCAGCGGCAGGGGCGAGGCGCGGTCCAGCACGAAGGCGCTGCCGCTCTCGGACACATAGCGGGCCACCGGCGGCGGCGGCGGCCGGCGCGAGGTGGCCAGGCCATGATGACCCAGCAGGGCGTCGCGAAGCGACTGGACGGTCTGCTGGGCGTGAGACGGGGAGGCGATCGCGAGAATGGCGATGATCGCGAGGGCGCACCTGCCCCCCCATCCGCCTGTCTCCGCCATCAAACGCTTCATGTATTCCGTAATGCCCGCTGACTAGGGCGAATCTTGGACGGACCCGAGGCCAATGAAGTCCGGCTCCAACCATCCTCACACCGATGGTTTTCACGACGAAACGCCCCGGGTCGTCAACCGTCGCGACAACGGCCCGGTCGCATGCGCGCCGGGCCGTTGCAAACATGCCAGCAGGGGCGGCTTTTAGGCCGCCATGTATTGCCCGCCGTTGAGGGTCAGGGTGGCGCCGGTCACGAAGCCCGCGCGCTCGCCGGCCAGGAACGAGACCATGTCGGCGATCTCCTCGCCCTTGCCCAGGCGGCCCACCGGGATGCCGGCGATGATCTGGGCCAGCACGTTTTCCGGCACGGCGGCGACCATCTCGGTGTCGATATAGCCCGGGCAGATCACATTCACCGTGACGCCCTTCTTGGCGTTCTCGAGGGCCAGGGCCTTGGTGAAGCCGATCAGGCCGGCCTTGGCGGCCGAATAGTTGGTCTGGCCCATCTGGCCCTTTTGGCCGTTGATAGAGCTGATATTGATGATCCGGCCCCAGTTGCGGTCGCGCATGCCCTCGATGACCGGGCGGGTCATGTTGAAGGCGCTGTCCATGTTGACCCGGATCACTTCGGACCACTGCTCATAGGTCATCTTGTGCAGCATGCCGTCGCGGGTGATGCCGGCGTTGTTGATCAGCACGTCGATCGGGCCCAACTCGGCCTCGACCTTTTTCACGGCGGCCGCGCAGTCGTCGAACGAGCCGACATTGCCCTTCACCACCATCACGCCGAGATCCTTGGCGCAGGCCGCGGCGGCTTCCTCATTGCCGGAATAGCCGGCCGCGACCTTCATGCCGTCGGCCACGAGACGCTCGCAGATCGCGCGACCGATCCCCCGGGTGCCGCCGGTCACGAATGCTACTCTGGTCATCTGTCTCTCCCAAAGGTCCTGCTGGCCCGATTTTTCTTATGGTTCGCGTGATCGACGCGCCGGGGCAAGCGCCCGGCGCGTCGTCATCGCGAAATCTTTGTTCACACGGCCTCGACGCACATCGCCACGCCCATGCCGCCGCCGATGCACAGGGTCGCCAGGCCCTTCTTGGCGCCCGAACGCTTCATCTCGTGCAGCAGGGTGGTGAGGATGCGCGCGCCCGAAGCGCCGATCGGGTGACCGATGGCGATGGCCCCGCCGTTGACGTTGACCTTGGTCGCATCCAGGCCCAGTTCGCGCACGACGCACAGCGACTGGGCGGCGAAGGCTTCGTTGGACTCGATCAGGTCGAGGTCGGCGACGGTCCAGCCGGCCTTTTCCAGGGCCTTCTTGCTGGCGGGGATCGGGCCGGTGCCCATGATCTCGGGCTCGACGCCGGCGTTTGCCCACGAGGCGATGCGGGCCAGCGGGGTCAGGCCGCGCTTCTTGGCCTCATCGGCGCTCATCAGCACCAGGGCGGCGGCGCCGTCATTGAGGCCCGAGGCGTTGGCGGCGGTGACCGAGCCGTCCTTGGTGAAGGCCGGACGCAGGCCGGAGATGGCGTCCAACGTCACGCCGTGACGGATGAACTCATCCTTGTCGACGATGGTGTCGCCCTTGCGGCCCTTGACGGTGACCCGCGCGATCTCGGCGTCGAACCGGCCGGCCTTCTGGGCGGCTTCGGCCTTGTTCTGGCTGGCGACGGCGAAGGTGTCCTGGTCGGCGCGGGTGATCTGCCAGCGGCTGGCGATGTTCTCGGCGGTCTGGCCCATGTGGTAGCCGTGGAAGGCGTCCCACAGGCCGTCCTTGATCATGGTGTCGACGAACGACAGGTCGCCCATCTTCTGGCCGTTACGCAGGTTCTGGGCGTGGGGCGCCTGGCTCATGCTTTCCTGGCCGCCGGCCACCACGATGCTGGCGTCGCCGGTCTGGATCTGCTGGGCCGCCAGGGCCACGGCGCGCAGGCCCGAGCCGCACAGCTGGTTGAGGCTCCAGGCCGGGCTCTCGACCGGGATGCCGGCCCGGACGGCGGCCTGGCGGGCGGGGCCCTGGCCGGCGCCGGCCTGCAGCACCTGACCCAGGATCACCTCGTCGACATCGGCGGCGGTGATGCCGGCCCGCGCGATGGCGGCCTCGATGGCGATCTTGCCCAGTTCGGACGCGGGCAGGCTGGAAAGCGCCCCGTTGAACGAGCCGACCGGCGTGCGGGCGGCGGAGACGATGACGATGTCGCTCATGGCGAAGCTCCCGTGACGATCTGACGTGACGCCTTCGCGATGCGGCGCCCGTGTTTTTTGCAGTGCAGCAATATCAAGCATAAACGAACCGCGTTCGTCACGGCCACATTTTCACGGCTTGTTGCGGCCTCCAAGCGTTCTGGAGACTGGCGTCATGCCTTAGCATTCGCGATAGTGCGTTGCGAAAAGTGGGCGACACCGCTGTCTAGGGAACGAAATGTCCGAGAACCCTGAAAAAGGCGAAACGACCGCCGGTCGTGAAAAGGCCGCCGGCCAACGCGTGATCATCAAGAAATACGCCAACCGTCGCCTCTACAACACGGCCTCCAGTTCGTATGTCACTCTCGAACACCTGTCGGACATGGTGAAGGAGGGCGTGGACTTCGTGGTCTATGACGCCAAGTCCAACGACGACATCACCCGTTCGGTGCTGACCCAGATCATCTTCGAGGAAGAAAACCGGGGCGGCGGCCAGAATTTGCTGCCCATCCAGTTTCTGCGCCAGCTGATCGGCTTCTACGGCAACTCGATGCAGGCCTTCCTGCCCTCGTATCTCGAAATGTCGCTGGAAAGCTTCACCAAGCAGCAGGAGCGGATGCGCACCCAGTTCGCGGGCGTCACCCCGGGCAAGATCCCGCCGCTGGGCATCGGCGTCTACGAGGAGCAGATCCGCCAGAACATGGCGCTGTTCGACCGCGCCATGAAGATGTTCTCGCCCTTCGCCTATGCCCGCCCGGAAGACGCCGCGGCCGCGGCGGGAACCGCTCCCGCCGAACCCGCGCCCGCCGCCCCGCCGGCGCCCCACCCCAGCGAGGACTCCCTGGCCGATCTGAAGCGTCAGCTGGAAGCGATGCAGCAGCAGATCGAGAAGCTGGCTACAAAGCCTTAACCACGCCGACACAGCCGTTCTTAACGGTAGGGCCCCTAGGGTCTTCACCATGAACGGCCCCATCGATCCTATCCGCCGCGCCGGACCGGCGCGTCGGGCGCTGCCAGCGCCTCGGGACTCCGATCGTCGCGACGAGGAAGACGAGATCGTCTTCGTTCGCGACGAGGAGCCCGCGCCCGCGCCGCCGCCTCGCCGGAACGGCTTCGCCACCTTCGCCGCCCACCTGATGGGTCAGAGCGGCCAGAAGCGCGGCCTGCGTGGTGGGCAGGAAGTGCTCGACTCGGCGCGATCGACCTATCTCGGGACGGAATATTCCGGCGAAGCCGACCGCCGTCCCAGGGCGGGCCTGCTGAAGAAGACCGAGATCTAGCCCTCCAGCCGGGCCAGACGCGCCTCCAGCGCCGCCACCCGGGCCTCCAGCATCGCGATCCGCCGATCTCGCGCATCGGCGGGATCCGGCGGCGGCCTGACCCCGGCCCGCAGCGCAGCCTCGGGCGGCGTCACGCCCAAAAGCTCAGCGAAAGCGGTGATTTCGCTCCAGGACAGCTCGCGTTGATCCTTGAACGCCAGATCAAGCGACGCCTCGTCCATATGGGCGACCGCCGCCAGGACCGCGCGGCTCAGCCCGCGCTCGCCCAGCCGCTCATCATACCAGGCCCGGTCGAAGAACAGGGCCATCAGCCGCCCTCTCCGGCTTGGCGCCGGTCTTGCTTAATCGTTGGTGAATTCATCGCCGACGAGAGCTCCCATGCTGACCGCCGCCATCCGTTTCCTCGACATCGCCGTGGTCACCCTGATCTTCACGGCGCTGACCTAGGCCCTCCGGGCTAGGCATTCTCCAGCAGCATCATCGTACCCTGGCCGCCATCGGCGCAGATGCTGACGATGGCCTTCTCGCCCCTGGGCCGCGAGGCCAGTTCCTTGACCGCTTGGCTCAGAATACGCGCCCCGGTGGCGCCGAACGGATGACCGATGGCCAGGCTGCCGCCGGTGGGGTTCATCCGCTCGCGCGGGAAGGCGCCCAGATCGGCCGTGACGCCGGCCTTGTCCCTGACGAACGCCGGCGTGGTCCAGGCGGCTATGTGCGACAGCACCTGGGCCGCGAAGGCCTCGTGGATCTCCCACAGGCCGATATCGCCAAGGGTCAGGCCACTGCGCGCCAGTAGCCGCGGCACGCCGTAGGCCGGCGCCATCAGCAGGCCCTCGTGGCGCAGGTCGATGGCCGTGACCTCGTAGTCGACCACCTTCACGCGCGGCGTGGTGTCGGGCAATCGGGCCAGACCGGCCTTCGACGCCACCCAGATCGCCGCCGCCCCATCGGTCAGGGGCGAGGAGTTGCCGGCCGTCAGCGTGCCCTGGCCGCTGACCTTGTCGAAGGCGGGACCCAGCTTGGCCAGCTTCTCCAGCGTCGAGTCCTTGCGCGGGATCGTGTCGCGCTTCACCGCGCCAATCGGGATCACCAGGTCGTCGAAGAAGCCGCTGTCCCAGGCCTTCACGGCGCTCTGGTGGCTTTCGAACGCGATCTGGTCCTGGTCGGTCCGCGACAGTTTCCAGGCCTTGGCGGTGATCTCGGTATGCTCGCCCATCGACAGGCCGGTGGTGCGGTTGGCCACCTTGGGGATCCACAGCTTCAGATCGCCCGGCTTGAACCGGGTCAGGTGCGCCAGCTTGGCCCCCGGCGTCTTGGCTTGCTGCAGGCCCTTGAGCCAGTCGGAGAAGGCGATGCTCATGCCGACCTGGACGCGGCTCATGCTCTCGACCCCGCCCACCAGGGCCAGATCGCGGCCGCGACCGTCGATCATGCCGGCCGCCTCGATGACGCCGATCATGCTGGTCGAACAGGCCATGACGGTCGAGAAGGCGGGGATGGTCGGGTCGGCGCCCGCATCCAGCAGCACCTCCCGCGCCAGGTTGCTGAAGGTGAGGTTGGGAATCACCGTACCCCAGACGGCGAAGTCGGGGCGGGCCTTGTCCAGCATGGCTTTCACCACCGGAACCGACAGCCCGATGGCGTCATGGCCGGCCAGGGGTCCGTCCACCTTGGCGAAGGGCGTGCGCACGCCGGCGGCGAGCCAGATGTCGGTCTTGTCAGCCATGGGTCGAATCCTTGAGCGTCGGGGAGACGCAGGGGATCAAGGCTGATCATCGCGGTCTTGTCGATATTCGCCCTGACGTCGCCGGCCCCTCGCGCCTCTGGAGAAGGACGCACGGCCTTTCTCCCTCACCAACGGCCGCGATGGCGAGGGGAAGGATCGCGCCGTTCAGGGCTTGGGCGCGAGGTCCGGCCGCGAGGCGAGAAAGGCCGCGCGCTCTTCATCGGTCAGGACTTTCGCCGACTTGCGCCGCGCCACCATGGGCGCGGGGCGCGCATAGGCGCCGGCCGGCGCGGACGATGGCTTCAGGTCTGCCAGGCGTTTGATCGGCGGCTTCATGGATTTCCCTAAATCGGCTGAGCCGGGACCCGGTCGAAGACTATGGTGAGGCCGTGACGTTCCCGTGAAGTCAGTGGTCGCCGAAGTCCACATCGCGCCGCGCGGCCACGATGGTGACGATGAAGCCCGCCAGCACGTCCAGCAGCACCATCACGGTCAGCAGGAAGAAGGTCGAGGTGGCGAAGGCCGGGGCCAGCAGGAACTCGATCAGGCAGGCGATGAACAGCACCATCGACAGCGAGTGATTGATGATCGCGATCTTGCGGCTGGTGGTCGACTTCAGCAGTTCGACGAACAGCACCACCAGCGAGGCGGCCAGCAGCAGGTCGCTGAGGCTGACCGCCCAGTCGACGCGCGAGGTCATGTGGATGGTGAACAGGGTCTCGGTCAGCCGCGCGTGGGCGTCGGTCGACTTGAAGGCCCCGGTCAGGGTCAGGGCGATCAGATTGTAGACCAGCACTGGCAGGGCCAGCAGCGGCACAGCGGCGAACATGGACAGCCTCCCCCAAGGATGCGCGCCCGTCAGAACGCGCGCCCTACGGTTAACCGCATTTTCGAGGCGGGAGAAGGCGCTTCAACCCCAGGGGGCCAAAGGCGACGCTTCAGGCCTCGTCGACGCCCAGCGGATTGCGGGCCCGGGTCTGCAGCCACATCACGCCCAGCAGGTCGGACACCGAGGCCTTGAGCCGGCCGAAGTTGGTGTATTTCGACACCCCGCTCTCGCGGTGGCGATGGTTCACCGGCTGGAACGCCACCTCATAGCCCTCGCGCAGCATCAGGGCCGGGATGTAGCGGTGGATGTGGTCGAAATACGGAAGCCGCAGGAAGGCCTCGCGGCGGAAGGCCTTCAGGCCGCAGCCGGTGTCGTTGGCCGTGTCCTTCAGCAGACGCTTGCGCACGCCGTTGCCGAACTTGGAGGCGAAGCGCTTGGCCGAGCTGTCCTGGCGCTTGACCCGCTCGCCGCCGACCAGGGCCAGGGAGGCGGGACCGGCCGCCAGGGCCTTGGCCAGGCGCGGGGCGTCGGCGGGGTCGTTCTGGCCGTCGCCGTCCAGGGTGACGATGATCGGACCGCGGGCCGCCAGGATGCCACTGCGCACCGCGCGGCTCTGGCCCGAGTTCTTGCGATGCGACAACACCCGCAGCTGCGGGATCTCGGCCTTCAGCGCCACCAGCAGCGCCTTGGTGTCGTCGCGGCTGGCGTCGTCGATGAAGATCATCTCGAAGCTTTCGCCCGCGAAGGCGGCGGCGATCTCGCGCGCCAGGGCCGGCGCGGCGCCGCCTTCGTCGAACACGGGAACGACGATCGAATAGTCAGGGATTGCGGCGGCTTGGGTGGTCATTGCCTTCTAATACCTGAAAAGTCGCCACACGAAAGGATCGTGCTATTCCATGCCTCATGACGCTTGAATCTCGCCTCGATGCGTGGAGCCGCGGTTGGCGCGGGCCCCTGTTCGCCGCCCTGCTGGCGTTTCTGGCCGGCTTGCCGGGCCTTTTGGCCATGCCGCCGCTGGATCGCGACGAGTCGCGCTTCGCCCAGGCCACGGCCCAGATGCTGGAAACCGACGATCTGGTGGTGATCAAGTTCCAGGACCAGCCGCGCTTCAAGAAGCCGGTCGGCATCCACTGGCTGCAGGCGGCGGCCGTGTCGCTGGTCTCGGCCCCGGAGGACCGGGGCATCTGGGCCTATCGGATTCCCTCCTTGCTGGGCGCCATGCTGGCGGCGGCGGCCTGCGCCTGGGGCGCGGCGGCGCTGTTTGATCCGCGCACCGGCCTGCTGGCCGGCGCGATCCTGGGCTCGACCTTCCTGCTGTCGACCGAGGCCTTCATCGCCAAGACCGACGCGGCGCTGTGCGGTTCCACGACCCTGGCCATGGCGGCCCTGGCCCGGATGTACGCCGACCACCTCGCGGGCCGAAAACCCACGAACTGGACCAAGCTGGCCTTCTGGTCGGGCCTGGCCGTCGCGGCCCTGATCAAAGGTCCGGTCGGGCTGCTGACCGTGATCATGGCGGCGCTGGCGCTGTGGGCCTGGGACCGCAAGGGCGCCTGGCTGAAGGACCTTGGCTGGGGCTGGGGCCTGATCCTGTTCGCCGGCGTGGTGCTGCCCTGGACGATGATGATCACCGTCGCCACCGACGGCGCGTTCTGGAGCACGGCGATCGCCGGCGACCTGGCCCCGAAGATGGCCGGCGGCCAGGAGGGCCATTCGGGACCGTTCGGCTATCACGCCCTGCTTTCGCCGCTGCTGGTCTATCCGGCGACCCTGCTGCTGCCCGCCGCCCTGGTCTTGGCCTGGACCGGCCGCAAGGAGCCCGGCGTCCGCTTCGCCGTGTGCTGGCTGATCCCGACCTGGCTGATGTTCGAGATCCTGCCCACCAAGCTGGCCCACTATACCCTGCCGGCCATGGGCGGCATGGCGATGCTGATGGCCGCCGCCGTGCGTGCGCCGCTGGGCGCGCTGGTCCGCTGGATCGGCGCGGGCCTGACCCTTCTCGTTTCCCTGCTGCTGTGCGCCGTGGCGGTGTACGGCATGACGCAGTTTGGCCAGGGGATGGACCTGATCTGGACGGTCCTGACCGTGCTTCTGCTGCTGGCGGCCGGCGCGACGGGTTCGGTGCTGCTGCTGCGCCGCCAGTCGGCCCGGGCGCTGGTGTTTTCCGCCGCCCTGGGCGTGCTGGCCCACGCCAGCCTGGTCGGCGGCCTGCTGCCGCATCTGGAGCCCTTGTTCCTGTCCAAGGATATCGCCGACGCGCTGGACAAGGCCCGGCTGTCGCCGCGCTCCGGCGCGCCGGGGCCGGTGGCGGTGACCGGCTATTCCGAGCCGAGCCTGGTCTTCCTGCTGGGTACGGCCACCCAACTGACCGACGGCGAGCACGCCGCCGACGCCGTGGCCGAGGGCCGGCCCGCCGTGGTCGAGGCCCGCGAGGACGCGGTGTTCCGCAAGGCCCTGGCCGGCCAGGGCCTGACGCCCCGTCCGGTGACCGTGGTCACGGGCCAGAACTATTCCGACGGCGACGCCGAGCGCCTGACCGTCTATCGCGGCGAGCCCCAGGCGCCTGTCGCCGCGCCGCAGCCGGAGGATCGCCCATGAGCCGCTTCATCGAGATCGTCGAGGTTGGTCCGCGCGACGGCCTGCAGAACGAGAAGCTGTCCCTCTCGGTCGAGGAAAAGCTCACCCTGATCCGCCAGCTGGAAGCCGCCGGCGCCCGGCGCATGGAGGTGGTCTCGTTCGTCAATCCGAGCCGCGTGCCGCAGATGGCCGGGGCCGAAGAGATCATGGCCGCGCTTGAGCCCGATCTGAAGCACTCGCGGATCGGCCTGGTCTTGAACATGCGTGGCTGGGAACGCTGCGTCGCGGCCCAGTGCGATGAGGCCAATGTGGTGGTCTGCGCCACCGACGGCTTTGGAACCCGCAACCAGGGCTCGACCGTCAACCAGCAGCTCGACGCCCTGGCGGGCATTGTCGAGCGCCAGGCCGTCGAGGGCGGTCCGCCGATCACCGCGACGATTTCGGTGGCCTTCGGCTGTCCGTTCGACGGCGAGGTCTCGGAAGACCAAGTGGTGGCCATCGTGCGCGAGGCCGCCGCCCTGCGCGTGCCCGAGATCGCCATCGCCGACACCATCGGGGTGGCCGACCCCTGGACCGTCCGCAAGCGGATCGAGGCCGTACGCGCCGCCGCGCCGAACGCCCGCCTGCGGATGCACTTCCACGACACCCGCAACACGGGCCTGGCCAACGCCTTCGCCAGCGTCGAGGCCGGGGTCGACGTGCTGGACGCCTCGGTCGGCGGGCTGGGCGGCTGTCCGTTCGCCCCCAACGCCACGGGCAATATCGGCACCGAGGATCTGGTCTACATGCTGGAACGGGCCGGCTACGAGACCGGATACGACCTTGGCGCGTTGATCGAGACAGGTCGTGCGATCAGCGCGCGGCTGGGCAAGGCGCCCGCCTCGTCCCTGGCCCGCGCCGGAGGCTTCCCCGCATGACCCGTTTCGCCCTCATCGCCGGCGCCGCCCTGGTCCTGCTGGCCGCCTGCGCGACGACACCGGAAACCGCCATGGCCTGCGACGTCACCCTGAAGTTCGGCAGCTACGGCATGGGCATCGACCGGCCGCTGGCCGACAGCGTCGACCGGGCCGTGAAGGCCGATCGCGACATCGCCCATGTCGAGCGCAAGCCGTGGGGTCGGGAAGGTGAATACGACCTGTGCCTGACCGCCAGGCCGGGCCGCGACGCGCGCGCGATGTTCGAGCGCTACAAGGCGATCCTGCCGGCCCGCTCGCTGAAGGCGCCGACCTCGATCACCGGACCCGACGGACTGAGCTTCGAGACGCTGGCGCCGATGTAGAGGCCTAGGCGCTATCCCGGCGAAGGCCGGGATCCAGCCGAAGCCTAGATCGGCCGGCCCGTCAGCTTCCAGATCAGCGGCCGGCAGACCGACATCAGCATGATGGCCGGGGCCAGGAACACAGCCAGGGCGTAGCGCTGCAGGGTGTCGGCGCGCTTGATGAAGTAGCGCGACAGACCCACGCCCTTGTGGAACTCGACCTTGACCGGGTGTTCCAGGCTGGTGTGCCCCAGATGCACGACCTGGGCCTTGGGCTGGAAGATCACCTGTCCGCCGGCCTGACGGGCCCGCCAGCACAGGTCGATGTCCTCGACATGCAGGAAATAGCCTTCATCGAAGCCGTCCAGGGCCTCGAAGTCGCCGCGCCGCAGGGCGAAGCACGCGCCCGAGATGGTGGGCATCGGCACCGGCGCGCGCGGCAGGGGCTCGCACTCGCGATGGATCTCATAGCCGGCCAGCTTGGCGTAGCGGCGGGTCAGATGGCCGAAGCTGAGCAGGGTGGAGACCGGGGTCACCTCGCCGCGACGGCCGCCGCGCTGCTCGGTGCCGTCGACATTCATCACCCGTGCCCCGACCACGGTCGGGGTCGGCTGGCCGCGGAAGGCCGTCACCAGCGCCGCCACGCAGCCGGGCTGCAGATTGGCGTCGGGATTGAGGAAGATGACGTATTCGCCCCGGGCCGTGATCGCGCCCATATTGGCCCCGCGCGCGAAGCCGACATTGCCGTGCCCCTGCAGGACCACCACGCGAGGTTCGGTCAGGCCCAGGGCCCGCAGCATCTCGGCGTCGCGAGGGGCCGAGCCGTTGTCGACGATGACGAACTCATCGACCAGCGGCTCGTCCAGCACGTGGCGGATGCTTTCGGCCAGCGCCTCTCCCGTCCGATACACGACCATCACCACCGATATGTTCGGCTTGGCCGGGCGAGCGCCGGCGGCAAGGGTCGTGAAGGACGGGAGAATGCTGTTCATCAGGCGAGCGCGGCCTCCGGCACGGGGGCGGTCAGGCCGCGCAGGCGCGCCAGATCGGGCGGCGTGGCCTCGGCGGACAGAACACGCACGGCCTCGTCGAGCGACAGGATGTTCTGCCCCTCTCCGCCCAGGCGACGCAGGGCGACCTGGCCCGTCTCTGCTTCCTTACGCCCGACCACGGCTATCACCGGCACCTTTGCGAGGCTGTGCTCGCGAATCTTGTAGTTGATCTTTTCATTACGCAGATCGACCTCCGCGCGTATCCCCAAAGACGTCAATCTCTCAACGACCTTGCGGGCGTAATCATCGGCGTCGGAGGTAATGGTCGCAACCACCACCTGCGTCGGCGCCAGCCAAAGCGGCAGGTGACCGGCGAAGTTTTCCAACAGAATACCGATGAATCGCTCGAAGGACCCCAAGATCGCCCGGTGCAACATCACGGGACGCTTTTTGGAACCGTCCTCCGAAACGTACTCGGCGTCCAGTCGTTCCGGCAAAACGAAGTCAAGTTGCAGAGTTCCGCACTGCCAGACACGGCCGATGGCGTCTTTCAAAGAGAACTCAAGCTTGGGGCCATAGAAGGCGCCCTCGCCCGGCTGGTCCACCAGACGCTCGCCGGCGGCCTCGGCGGCCGTCGCCAGCGCGTGTTCGGCCTTGTCCCAGACCTCGTCCGTCCCCGCGCGCAGCTCGGGCCGCGTCGAGAACTTGACGTCATGCAGGGTCATGCCCAGGTCGTTATAGACGCTGCGCAACAGCTCGATGAACTGGGCGCTTTCCTCCGTGACCTGCTCTTCGCGGCAGAAGATGTGGGCGTCGTCCTGGGTGAAGGCCCGCACCCGCATGATGCCGTGCATGGCGCCCGAGGGCTCATAGCGGTGGCAGGCGCCGAACTCGGCCATGCGCAGCGGCAGTTCGCGATAGCTCTTCTGGCCGACATTGAAGATCTGGATGTGGCCGGGGCAGTTCATCGGCTTGACCGCCAGGATCTCGCCCTCGGCGCTTTCGCACATGAACATGGCGTGGCCGAACTTCTCGGCGTGGCCTGACCGTTCCCACAGGCTGCGGTCGAGGATCTGCGGGGTCTTCACTTCCTGATAGCCGGCGGCGTCCAGGCGGCGGCGCATGTAGTCCTCGAGCACGCGGTAGAGCGTCCAGCCCTTGGGGTGCCAGAAGATCATGCCCTTGCCCTCTTCCTGCAGGTGGAAGAGGTCCATGGTGCGGCCCAGCTTGCGGTGATCGCGCTTCTCGGCTTCCTCGAGGCGCAGCAGATAGGCCGCCAGGTCGGCGTCGCTGGCCCACGAGGTGCCATAGATGCGCTGCAGCTGGGCGTTGTTCTGGTCGCCGCGCCAGTAGGCGCCAGCCAGCTTGGTCAGCTTGAAGGCCTTGCCCACCGCCTTGGTCGAGGGCAGGTGAGGCCCGCGGCACAGGTCCTTCCAGCTGTCGCCCTGGTGATAGACCGTGATCGTGTCGCTGGCCGGCAGATCGCGGATGATCTGGGCCTTGTAGCTTTCGCCCATGGCCTCGAAGTCGGCGATGGCGGCGTCGCGGTCGACTTCCTCGCGGCGAATCTTCTCGTCGCGATCCACGATCTGGCGCATGCGCTCTTCGATCTTGGGCAGATCGTCCAGGCTGAACGGCTCGTCGCGGGCGAAGTCGTAATAGAAGCCGTCCTCGACATTGGGGCCGATCGTCACCTGGGTGCCGGGGAACAGTTCCTGCACGGCCTGGGCCAGCACGTGCGCGGTGTCGTGGCGGATCACCTCCAGCACGTCGGGCGACTCGCGCGTGACGATCTCGATCCGGCGATCGCCCGTCAGCAGGTCGGGGGTCAGGGGGCGGTCAAGATCCAGCAGCACGCCGTCGATCTTGATCAGCAGCGCCTTCTTCTCGAGGGACTTGGAGATGGCCGCGGCCACGTCTCGCCCGCTGGAACCGGCGGGGTACTGACGGGAGGAGCCGTCGGGGAAAACCAGATCGATCATTCTTCACATTTCCACTTGCGTGGCGTGGCGCGCGGCGGCGGCGGGTCATATCCCGATCCACCTAACGGATTGCAGCGGCAAATCCGTCGCAACGCCAGCCAGGACCCCTTGGCGGGTCCGTGATCCTTGAGCGCCAGCGCCGCGTACTCCGAACAGCTCGGCATGAAGCGGCACTGACGCCCGATAAGGGGCGAGAGCGTCAACTTGTAGGCCCTGAGGCCAAGGTCGACGGTGCGTTCGTAAAAAGTCATGCCAGCGCAGCGATTGCTTCGGGGTGGTTATCGCACCCGCGAAAAGGCTCGATCAAGCGGCGCCGGCGCTGCTAGTTCGCGTTTCCACCGCGGCTGTGGCCCGAGAGACAGCCTCCACCGCGGCCTCGAACGCCAGAAGCGTCGAGGCGTGACGGGCGGGGTATGCCTTGACCGGCTCCAGCACGGCGAGCTCCGAAAACCGGCCCGCGGGGAGCGAACCGTTCACCTTGAGCATAGCGCGCAAGGCGTCGCGCGCCAACTCGATCTCGGCCAGGTCGGCCCCGATGATATTGGCCCCCAGGATCGCGGCGCTGGCCTGGCCCAGGGCGCAGGCCGAAACCTCCTGGGCGAAGTCGCTGACCTTGCCGTCCGCCATCGTCACATCCACCGTGATCCGGCTGCCGCACAGCTTGGCGGTCTTCTCGGACGAGGCGTCAGGCGCGGCCAGACGCCCGGCGCGCGGGATGTTGGCGACCAGGGTCAGGATCTTGGCGCTGTAGAGCTCGTCGATCATCAGGCTTAGGTGGGGCTGTTCTGGCGCTTGGACCAGAGGGCCTCGGCGTGATCGCGCAGCGCCTCGCCCATCTGGGTGTAGGCCGCGCGCAACTTGCGGCGCTCGTCGCGGCTGATCCAGCGCACCAGCATGCCCATGAACAGCTCGCCGTTCGAGAAGGTCGAGTTGGTCTCGCCCATCTTCTCGATCTCGATATAGCGGACGGCCGTGACAAAGCCGCCGGCGCGGCTGCTGCGCCAGTGGAGCTGCTCATAGGGCACCCAGTCCTGGACGACCGGCTGGATCACCCGCACCGGCTCGCCCGGCAGGGCCTGCTCCAGCGTCAGCGGCGTGCCGATCTTCATCTGGCCCTCGGCCTTGCGGTAGAGCGGGTTCCACTCACCCCAGGTCGAGAAGTCCGAGATGATCTCCCAGATCAGCTCGGCGGGGGCCTGGACGCCCGTGCGATGTTCTACGGCTCGTTGCATGGCGGGCTTTTAGCATCAGGGCGCGGTGGACATAAACCCGCTAGGCGCCGGCGAGGCGATAGAACACGGGTTCGCGTCCTCGCCGGTTTCAAGCCGGCAAGTGTGGGGAGGCGGCGGAGCGTCCGGGCCAGGCCCGGATGAGTTTGTGTAGGAGTACCGTTTCGGCCGTGGCCGGAGCGCTCCGCACGGTTGTTTTCCCTCTGGCCGGCACGCGCGGGTCTCGTTCAACCCTTTGCACCCCTCCCGGGCTTGCCCTCCTCGCGACGGACCCAGCCTTGGGCTGCAGCCACGCCGATTCCGGAGGACCCGGAACGAACCTTCGGACGGGCGGAGGCTTTGGCCTTCCTCCGATGGACAGGTTTACGTCCCCTGTCCTCTTGAACCCGTACAACCGCCCCCACCACCCGTCAGGTCGCCAGCTGGACGCCCTCCCCATGCGATGGAGCGAGGAGAAGTATGCGGCCGTTTTGGAGGGTGTTGCGTCGATTTTGCATCGTGACGCTGGGTGGCGGGGATAGGGCGTTGAATTCGTTGGGGGCAAGGGGCGGCCATGCTCGTGGGAGCACGGGGATAGATCCTCCCCCTGAAGGGGGAGGTGTCGGCGAAGCCGACGGAGGGGGAAGTGATCCGCTGAGTCATTGCGGTCTTCCCCCACCGGCCTTCGGCCGCCTCCCCCTTCAGGGGGAGGATCGCGCGCCGTCAGTCCCGCACCAGACCACCGTCGACGACCAGGTTCTGGCCGGTGACGGCGCGGCTCCAGGGCGAGGCGAAGAACAGCACCGCGTCGGCGAACTCGGCCGGCGTCGTCACCCGGCGCAGCGGCGTGCTCTGGGCGATCAGGTCGAAGATGGCTTCCGGGGTCGCCGAACTGGCGTCGGTGGTGCGCAGCAGGCCGCCCGACAGCATGTTGACGGTGATGCCGCCGGGGCCCAGATCCGCCGCCGCCGTGCGGGTCAGCGCCAGCAGCGCGGCCTTGGCGGCGGTGTAGTCGTGATAGGGCACCACCGGGTTCTGGAAGAGGTTGGTGCCGATATTGATCACCCGTCCGAAGCCGGCGTTCTCCATGGCCGGCGCCGTGGCCTGGATCAGGTTCAGCGATCCGCGCAGCGACACGTCCAGCTGGCCCTGGAAATCCTCCCACGGGATCGACTGGATGGTCTCACGGCCGTCGCCGTTGAAGCTGAAGTCGCCCAGGGCGTTGTTGACCACCGTGGTGACATGGCTGCCGAAGTGCTCGGCGGCCTCGTTGACCATGCGGCGGACGTCCTCGCGATCGCTGACATCGGCCTGGATCGCCACGGCGTGATCGCCAAGCTCCGCCGCGAGCGCCAGGGCGGCCGCCTCGCTGCGGCGATAGTTGATGACCACCGACGCGCCCTGCGCCGCGAAGGCTCGGGCGATGGCGGCGCCCAGTCCCCGACCGGCGCCGGAGACCAGGACGATCTGTTGGTTCAGGTTCATCGGGTGGATCCGTACGAGTACAAACAGTGACGCAATAATTCAGTTGTCATCCCGGAAGCCTCGCAGAGGCTGTCCGGGACCCAGGGGACTGGGCAAAGGCGTTGCGGCTCACCTGGGTCCCGGACAAGCGCTGCGCGCTTTCCGGGATGACAAAGGTGGGGAAATGGCGACGCCCGGGACTCAGTCCTTCATCCGCCAGGTCGCCCCGGCCGGGCCGTCCATGACCACCACGCCCAAGGCGTCCAGTTCGGCGCGGATGGCGTCGGCGGCGGTCCAGTCCTTGGCGGCGCGGGCCTCGACCCGGCGCTTGAGCAGGTCCTCGACCTGAGCCTTGAGGTCATCGGAGGCGTCGCCCTCGAACCAGCTGTCGGGATCGGCCTGCAGGAAGCCCAGCAGGGCGCCGGCCTCGATCAGCCGGGCCTTGTTGGCGGCGATGGCGACGGTGTCGCCGGCCGTCACGGCCCGCTCGATGGCGCTGGAGACCTCGAAGAAGCACGAGATCGCCTGGGGCGTGTTCAGATCGTCCTCCAGCGCGGCGACCACCTCTTCGGGGGCCTCCATCGCCTGGTCCATCGGCACGTCCTTGGCGCGGCGCAGGGCGCCGTACAGACGGTCCAGCGCCTTCTTGGACTGCTCCAGCAGTTCCGGCGTCCAGTCCAGCGGCTGGCGATAGTGGGCGCTGAGCAGCGCCCAGCGGATCACCTCGCCCGGCGTGGTCTTCAGCAGCTCGTTGGGCAGGATGACATTGCCCAGGCTCTTGGACATCTTCTCGCCGGACATATCCAGGAAGCCGTTGTGCAGCCAGTAATTGGCCAGCACCGGCAGGTCATGGGCGCAACGGCTCTGGGCCACCTCGTTCTCATGGTGCGGGAAGGCCAGGTCGATGCCGCCGCCATGGATGTCGATGGTCTTGCCCAGGGCCTTGTCGATCATGGCCGAGCATTCGATGTGCCAGCCCGGACGACCCGCGCCCCAGGGGCTGTCCCACTCGGGCTCGTTTTCCTTGGACGGCTTCCACAGCACGAAGTCGGCGGGGTGGCGCTTGTAGGGGGCGACCTCGACGCGGGCCCCGGCGATCATCTCGTCCAGCGGCCGGCCCGACAACTGGCCGTAGTCCGGGAACGACTGGGTGTCGAACAGCACATGGCCCTCGGCGGCGTAGGCCTTGCCGTTCTCGACCAGCTTGCCGATCATCTCGACGATCGCGCCGATGTGCTCGGTGGCCCTGGGCTCGAGGGTCGGGCGCAGGGCCAGCAGGCCGTCGGCGTCGGCGTGATAGGCGGCCAGGTAGCGCTCGGTGATCACCGAGATCGGCACGCCTTCCTCGAAGGCCTTCTTGTTGATCTTGTCGTCCACGTCGGTGACGTTGCGCGCATAGACCACCGCGTCTTCGCCATAGATGTGGCGCAGCATCCGGAACAGAACGTCGAAAACCACCACCGGCCGGAAGTTGCCGATGTGGGCGTGGTTATAGACCGTGGGCCCGCAGACATACATCGTCACCCGGTCCGGATCGGCGGGAACGAAGGCGCGCTTTTCGCGCGTCAGGGTGTCGTGGAGCTTCAAGGTCATGAGAAACGCGTCTGCCTGACGTAACGGGAGGGTGTTGCGGAGGATCGGGAGGGTCCCATATAGCTATTGGACACGCCGACGACACGTCATCTTTTCGACGCCCTCGGTCGTAGCTGTGAAACGGGTGGCACGCGTCATTCCAGGGCGACAGGCGTCCTGGCGCAACTCAGCCCGTGGAAAGACCCCCGAACACATGGACGCCCTGTCCCGCGAGCGAACCCTGATCGGCTCTGATGCCGGTCTTGATCTTGAACCCGGCAAGCGCCCCACCCGCGACGAGGCCATGGCCGCCGTCCGCACCCTGCTGGCCTGGGCCGGCGACAATCCCGACCGCGAGGGCCTGCTCGACACGCCCCAGCGCGTGGTCGACGCCTATGGCGAGTGGTTCGCCGGCTATGAAGGCGACCCGGCCAAGGAGCTCTCGCGCACCTTCGAGGACGTGCAGGGCTATGACGACATGGTCATGCTGCGCGGCATCGATGTGCAGAGCCATTGCGAGCACCACATGGCGCCGTTCCTGGGCAAGGCCTGGGTGGCCTACATGCCGACCGGCAAGGTGGTGGGCCTCTCCAAGCTGGCGCGCCTGGTCGAGATCTACGCCAAGCGCCTCCAGACCCAGGAGACCATGACCATGCAGGTGGCCGACGCGATCGAGGACCACCTCAGCGCCGCCGGCGTCGCCGTGCTGATCGACGCCGAGCACCAGTGCATGAGCACCCGCGGCGTCCACCACCACGACGTCTCGACCATCACCACCCAGTTCCGCGGCGTGTTCAGGACCGACAAGGTCCTGCAGCAGCGGTTCATGGATCTGGTGACGCGGAAGTAGGGGCGGCTCGCTTCCCCGCGACCTCGGTCGGCGCCATAGGAAACCCATGAGCACGCCCCTCTTCCCGCACGCCCATGACAAGCACGCCCTGGAACGCGGCGACCAGCTGGCGCCGCGCTTCAATGCCGACGGCCTGGTGGTGGCGATCGCCCAGCACGCCGACACCGGCGAGATCCTGATGCTGGCCTGGATGAACGACGAAGCCCTGAAGCTGACCGTCGACACCGGGATCGCCCACTATTTCAGCCGCTCGCGCAATGAACTCTGGAAGAAGGGCGAGACCAGCGGCCAGCTGCAGATCGTCAGCGAGCTGCGGGTCGACTGCGATCAGGACGCGGTGCTGATCAAGGTGCGGCCGCAGGGCGACGGCGGCGCCTGCCATGTCGGCTTCCGCTCGTGCTTCTACCGGGTGATGGAAGACGGCAAACTGGTCGAGCGCGACTGAGGCTCCCGCCCGAACCCCCGCAGGCGGCGCGCCGCCCAGGGCTCGAAATAGCGATGCGCCAGGGTCGCCAGGCTCAGCGCCAGCATCACCGCGACCGCGCCGACCAGACCCCTCGGCGCGCCGGGCAGGGCGCCGCGCGTCGCCAGATCGGCGGCCGACACCAGGATCGGGATGTGCAGGGCGTAGAGCGCGTAGGAGATCCCCGCCAGGCCATCCAGCAGCGGACCAAACGCGCCGACCTCGGCCCCGGCGGCTGAACCGACCAGCAGCGGCATGACGATCAGGACCGCGACCAGGTCAAACGCGGCGTTTCCGGCGCCCAGTCCTGGCGCCGTCAGCACGGCGATCACGATCGCCAGATTGGCCCAGATCGGCAGGATCGGGACCTTCAGGCGCCCGCAGGCCGCCAGCCTGGCCAGCAGCACGCCCGCGAAGAAGCCGAACACCACGCGGGGCGCGCCGCCGAACCAGTCGGCGCCATGCGAGCCCAGCGAGCCGGTCCCGAACAGCACGGCCAGGGCCGCGTACAGCACACCGCCGCCCGCCGTCAGCAGGACAAGCCGGCGCAAGGTCAGCCGCGGCGCGATCAGGGCGTAGAGCAGATTGACCGCCAGCTCCCACATCAGCGACCACTGCGGGCCGTTCAGCGGGAAGATATCGGCCGAGCCGGTGACGGGAATGAACAGCGCGCCCAGAACGGCCAGCAGCCCCACGGTCGCCAGGTCCAGGCCGCGCGCCAACAGCAAGCCCGCGCCCAGGGCCAGGCCCAGCAGAACCATCGGGTAGAGCCGGACGATGCGCTGACGGACGAACGCGCGACCACCGCCCGCCGCGAGGCCAGCGTCGTGGGCGCGGCCCAGCACGAAACCGCTGATCACGAAGAACAGGTCGACCGCCAGATAGCCGTGGCTCAGCGCGCTCATCGGCAGGATCAGCCCGCGCGCGTGGAACAGCAGCACCATCAGGGCGGCGACCCCGCGCAGGGCGTCCAGTCCGGGCAAGCGCTGGCGGGTTGAAGTCATGGCCGCATCGGACCATGCATTGGTTGATAAAGGCCCCCAACACCCGACCGAAAGGCCGCGTCGCATGACCACGCTCCAGGCCCTGCTCGCCTTCGGCCTCGCCGCCGGCCTGCTGACGATCACCCCGGGCCTCGATACCGCCCTGGTGCTGCGCACGGCGGCCACAGAGGGACCGCGCCGCGCCTTCGCGGCGGCCGTGGGCATCGGCGTCGGGTGCATGGTCTGGGGCGTGGCGGCGTCGGTCGGGGCCGGAGCCCTGCTGACCGCCTCGACCCTGGCCTACACGGCCCTGAAATGGGCCGGCGCGGCCTACCTGCTGTGGATGGGGATCAAGATGATCGCCAAACCCCGCGACCGCTTCGAGCCCGGCGCCGTGTCCCCGACCGGCGGCGGCGCCTCGGCTTCGCTACGCCGGGGCCTGCTGACCAACCTGCTCAATCCCAAGGTCGGGGTGTTCTACATCTCGTTCCTGCCGCAGTTCGTGCCGGCGGGGGCCAATCCGGCCAGCTTCGGCGTGCTGCTGGCCGGGATGCATGTGGTGATGGGCCTGATGTGGGCCGGCCTGCTGATCGCCGCCACCGCGCCCCTGGCCGGCCTGCTGCGCGAGGCCTCGGTGATCCGGTGGCTGGACCGGATCACCGGCGGCGTGTTTATCGCCTTCGGCCTGCGCCTGGCGCTGGACCGGCGCTAGCCTTCCGCCAGCGCCTCGACGCCGCCGCCCTTGGTCGGCGTCACCACGAAGCGCTTGAGCACCTTGGTCGTGTAGGCCTTGTCGAAGATGGTCGAGACCGCGACCATCTCGCCCGTCGCCCGGCCGTGCTCCAGCGTCAGCAGCACAAAGCCCTTGGCCGCAGGATCGGCGTACAGCACTTCCTTGTTGCGCTGGGCGAACGCCTCGCCCAGCGGCACGCCGGGCAGGATGTCGCCATAGCCGGGCGAGGTGATCCCCGTCGCGCCGAACTCGGCGGCCACCCGATGCTGACCCGAGGCGTCGAACAGCTCATTGACCCAGAACGAGTGACTGTCGCCCGAGAGCACGATCGGATGGGCGGCCGCGTCCTTGAAAAGGTCGTAGAGCCGCTCGCGATCAGCGGGATAGCCGTCCCAGGAATCGAGATTGTAGGGCAGGCCCAGTTCCGACAGCGCCACGCCCTGCTTGATACGGCCGCGGATATAGTCCGGCAGCTTGGCGAGGGTCGCCTCGAACCGCTCAGGCCCCATGGCCTTCTGCAGGTTCGGTCCGGCGACGCGCGCCATCACCACCTGATTGCCAAGGACCTGCCAGGCGCTTCCCGCCTTGACCGAAGCCTTGACCTGGCCGGCCAGCCAGGCGGTCTGGGCCTCGCCCAGCAGACGGCGATCGGCGGCGTTCCATTTGGCCGAGAACGCCGCCACGTCGGGCTTGCCGTCGACCATCGGCAGGTCATGGGCGTAGTCCAGTTGCACCGAGCGCGCGGTAAGGCGGGTCTCGGTCATCAACAGGGTGGCGACGTCGCCGAACTGGAAGCCACGCCAGCTGGCCTCGGCCAGGGCGCCGACCTCGGGCTCGCGGATCGGCATCCACTCATAATAGGCTTTCAGCGCGGCGGCCTTGCGCACCGCCCAGTCGCCTTCGCCGCCCTTGGCCGGATCGCCCGGCGTATGGTTCTCGGCCCCGCCCTGCCAGCTGTCATTGGCGGCTTCATGGTCGTCCCAGACCACGATCCACGGCGCGCGCGCGTGGGCGGCCTGCAGGTGCGGATCGGTCTTGTAGAGAGCATGGCGGCGGCGATAGTCGTCGAGGGTGACGATCTCGTGCGGCGGATCGGGCATGCGCTGGGCCGCGACCGGCGAGTTCATGCCGTAGTCGCCAGGGGCCCCGCCGTATTCGTAGATGTAGTCGCCCAGATGCAGCACCGCATCGACGCGCGGCAGCTTGGCGATGGCGTCATAGGCGTTGAAATAGCCGTTCGGATAGAGCGAGCACGAGGCCACGGCCAGGACGACGTCCTTGATCGGTCCTACGGGCAGAGTGCGCGTCCGGCCGGAGACCCCCGCGCCCACGGGCTTGCCGCCCACGACGCTCCGGAAACGGTAGTGATAGTCCATGCCCGGCTTGAGGCCCGTCACGTCGACCTTCACCGTGTGGTCGCGCGCGGCGTCCGTCGTCGCCTGGCCCTGCTTGACGATCGACGTGAACGCCGCGTCGGTGGCGACATCCCAGCGCACGGCGACCGGCAGGGTGGCCCCCGGCGCGGTGACGCGGGTCCACAGGACCACCCGGTCAGCCAGGGGGTCTCCCGAGGCGGCGCCATGAGCGAACAGGGCCTCGCCGTCATGCAGCCCCTGGGCGGCCATCGCCCCGGCCGGCGTCATCGCGCCCAGACCCAGAAGGGCAAGCGCCCCTCGACGATCGATGTTCATAGGCCTATTTCCTCAAATCCACGGCGCCGCTTCAGCATCTCGTGCGTTACGGCGATACCACAACAGGAAGATGACGCATGTCGAGCGAAGGCCTTCACGTTCCCCGCGAAAAACTCAGCCGCAAGACCCTCAACCGCCACTACGCCATCACCTCACTGATCGAGGAGTTCGAGGCTGTCGACTGGTATCGTCAGCGAGCGGACGATTGCGACGATGTCGAGCTGAAGAAGATCCTGCTGCACAACGCCCGCGAGGAACTGGAGCACGCGGCCATGGTGCTGGAGTGGCTGCGCCGCGACGATCCGGAGACCGACGAGCAGTTGAAGGAGTACCTCTTCAAGGACGGCTCGATCGCCGGCCATGAGGAAAAGGCGACAGGCGCCGAAAGCTAGGCATTGAGACCGCCACGGCCTCCGCGAAGAAGGCCGTGGCGGTCGGTAGACTAGTGCTTGATCGAGACCGAAACACCGACATAGCGCGGCTCGCCGGCGATGAAGGTGGGGATGCCGAAGGCGTCGCCCGTGTTGCCGGCGTCCTTGATGTAGTCCTGCTCCAGCAGATTGCTGGCGAACAGTTCGAACTTCATCGGCCGGTTGTTGGGCTCATAGGCCAGGCGCAGGTTCAGCAGGCCATAGGCCTTCTGCTTCTCATCCTGGATCTTGTCGCCCGTCGTCTGCAGCGCGGCCAGGTCGTTGTTGTTGTCGAAGAACACTTCCGACTGCCAGGTATAGGTCGGGGTCAGGGTGAAGCGACCGGTCGGCGCGTCAAAGCCGACATTGGCGCCCAGCGAGAAGCTGTTGTCGGGCGACAGGCGGAAATGGTTGCCCTCGAACAGACCGTTGCCGAACCGGGCGTGGCTGTAGGCGTAGGTTCCGAACACCGAGGCGTTGGGGGTGATCTTGAAGGTCGACTGGCCTTCGAAACCCGTGGCCTTGGCCTCACCGGCGTTGGTCGAAACGATCTGACCGGCGGCGGTGCGGATGGAGGTTTGGAAGTTCTTGTAGTCGTAGTGATAGACCGCGCCTTCCAGGATCAGATGACCCGCCAGGAACGCGCCCTTGGCGCCGGTCTCGTACGAGGTGACTTCTTCAGCGGGGATTTCGCTGAACCGCACCGGGCCGCCCGGCGTCGCCGGCGTTCCGGCCGACACCACCTTGGGACGGCGACCCGTCGAGACGGAGGCGTAGACATTGGCGTCCTGCGTGACGGCATAGCGGCCGACGACGCGGTAGGTGACGCCATTGTCGGTAAAGCTGCGATATTCGGGCAGGCCGCCCGCCGTCGGTTGCACGAACAGGCCGCGAGCCACCGTCGCGGTGCTGCCGCCCAGGACCGAGCCGCCGTTCAGCAGCTGAGCGGCATAACCGCTTTCCTTGTCGTCATAGGTATAGCGAAGGCCGGCGGCGAGTTCGAGCTTGTCGGTCGCCTTCCAGGTGACGTCGCCATAGGCGTCATACGACTTGGTGGTGCCGTAGTTGGTGTAGCTTTCGAGGTGTTGGCTCTTGAAGGGCGCGAAGCCCGCGATCGAGTTGATCACGTTCAGGCCCGCGACGTTCGGCGCCGCGAACAGGCCACCCAGACCGTTCAGGCGAGCCGCATAGGCGCGTTCGTTGAACAGCAGGGGAACGCGCTGGTTGCCGTCTTCCCAGAAATAGCTGACGCCGCCGAAGGCGGTGATCTTGCCGCCGTTGTCATAGTTCAGGCGCAGATCCTGGCTGGCCGACTTGCCCGTCGCGTCTTCCGCGAAGGTGAACAGCGGCAGCGAGAAGCCGTCGGCGTCGAACACTTCCTCGCCCGCGAAGCGGCGGAAAGCCGTCGTGGAGGCCAGGGTGAGGGCGTCGCTGATCTTGTAGCTGGCCAGGGCCGTGGCGCTGAACACGTCGCGCTCAAGGCCCAGCTTCTGGTCGTTTTCGAAGCCCGCGACGGTCTGCAGGGCGGCGCCGGAATTACGGCCCAGATCGCCCAGGACCGCGCCGGTGTTCGGGTCGGTCGGCAGATAGGTCAGCGACTTGAACGACGTGCCCGAGGGGCTGTCGGACTGGTAGTTGACCACGAAGTCGGCGTTCAGGCGATCGTTCGGACGCCAGTTCACCGCGGCCCGCAGAGCCGTGGTCTGGGTCGAGTTGAAATCATCGCCGCCCAGCAGGTTCTTGACGTAGCCGTCGCGGTGCTTGATCCGGCCGGCCACGCGCAGCGAAACCGTATCGCTCACCGGGGCGTTGATCATGCCCTCGGCCAGCATGTAGCCGAAATTGCCGGCTTCGATCTTGGCCGAGGTCGAGAACTCGGGCCGCGCCTTGGCCTGGATGATGTTGACCGCGCCGATCAGGGCGCCGCGGCCGTACAGGGTCGATTGCGGCCCCTTGGCCACTTCGACGCGCTCAAGGTCGAACAGTTCGACATAGGAGCCGCGCGACTTCGAGATCGACACGCCGTCCTGATAGACCGAGACGCGCGGTTCGTTGGTGGCTTCGCCCGAGTCGGAGGTGATGCCGCGCATCACGAAGCCGGGGTTGTTGGGCGACTGGTTCTGCACCTCGAAGCCCGGCACGAACAGCGACAGTTCCTCGAATTCCTGGATGCCCAGGGTGTCGAGCATGGCGCCCGAATAGGCGGTCAGCGAGACCGGGACATCCAGCGCCTTCTGCTCACGCTTCTGGGCGGTGACGATCAGTTGCTCGACCTGCGAGGAATCCGCCGGCGCATCGGCTTCGGCGGCGACAGCCATGGAGGCGGAGCTCAGCGCCAGGACACTGGCGGCGGACAGAAGCAAGGTGGTGTGGATCGCGCGCATCGATTATCCCCTTCGACGACAAGCTGGACAAGGCCCGGCGGATAGGCGCCGCCCATGTCGGACACGCGACAGGTTTGCGACGGAGCCGTGAAACACCCCTTGAGCCCGACCGACGAGATCGACGAGATCGAAGATGAGGCGCCGACGCCGCAAGCCGAGGCGCGGCTTGAGGTTGCGCTTGCCGCGGAGGACGTCGGGGAGCGTCTGGACAAGGTGCTGGCGACCCGGCTCGAGGGCCTTTCCCGCGCGCGACTGCAGGCCCTGATCGCCGCCGGGCGGCTCAGCCTGGACGGCGCGACGATCACCGACGGCGCGCAGAAGGCTCGCGTTGGCCTCTACCAACTGCAGATCCCCGCCCCGATCGCCGCCGAGCCGGCGCCCGAGGACATCCCGCTCACCGTCCTCTACGAGGACGCCCACCTGATCGTGGTCGACAAGCCGGCCGGCATGGCCGCCCATCCTGCCCCGGGCAACTATACCGGCACCCTGGTCCACGCCCTGCTGCACCATTGCCGGGGCAGCCTGTCGGGCGTCGGCGGCGTGGCGCGACCCGGCATCGTCCACCGACTGGACAAGGAAACCTCCGGCGTGATGGTGGCGGCCAAGACCGACGCCGCCCACCAGGGCCTGTCGGCCCTGTTCGCCCGGCACGACATCGACCGGCTCTATATCGCCCTGACGCGCGGCGCGCCCCATCCGGCCAGCGGCACGGTGCACACCCAGCTGGGCCGCTCGCCGCACGACCGCAAGAAGATGGCGATCCTCAAGAGCGGGGGCCGCGAAGCCATCACCCACTACCGGGTCGAGGAAAGCTTCGGTCCGGCCGACAAGCCGGTGGCGGCGCGGGTCGCCTGCCGCCTCGAGACCGGCCGCACCCACCAGATCCGCGTTCACATGGCCAGCAAGACCGCGCCGTGCCTGGGTGACCCCGTCTATGGCGGCGGTCCGCCGGCCGCCGGCGTGCGGGCGGTGATGGAAGAGATCGGCTTCGCCCGCCAGGCCCTGCACGCCGCCGTGCTGGGCTTTGTCCATCCGATCACCGGCGAAACCCTGCGCTTCGAGACGCCGCTGCCCGCCGACATGGCCGCCCTGGAAGCGGGTCTGAAGACGCTGTGAGACAACAGCGCCTTGCGGCCCCGCAACAATCGCGCCCTAATTAGGCTGACGTAACGGCCTAAGGGTCGAGGCGTAGCATTCCGGAAAGCCCCGATGACCGCGACGCGTTCGATCCTCGCCCTGCTGGCCGCGCTTTCCGTGGCCGCCCCCGCGCTGGCCCAGACCCCGACGACGGGCGCCGACGAGGCCGTCTCCACCGCCGCCCACCGTGTCGACGCCAAGACCGCCGCCGAGGCCGAGAAGATCCAGGCCGAGCTGGCCGCCAGGGCCGCCGCCACGCCCGCCCCGCGCGCCCTGACCACCGAGGAACAGATCGCGGCCTTCCTGGCGACCTCGCCCGCCATCGAGCGCGGCGAGGGTCTGGTCGGCGCGCGTCCGTCCGAGGACGAAAAGCGCAAGATCCACGGCTCGGCCGGCGTCACCATCGGCACGGGCGGCTATCGCAGCGCCTATGTCTCGACCCTGATCCCGATCGGCGAAACCGCCACCCTGGGCATCGCCCTGTCCCAGACCGACCACGGCAAGAACGCCGTCTACCGCCCCTACTATGACGGCTTCGGCTATGGCGCCGATCGCGGCTGGGGCTATGACAGCCTGAGCGGCGAAGGCTATGGCCCGGGTCGTCCCGGCCGCTGGAGCCGCGGCGGCAAGAGCCAGTCGGTGGCCGTCTCCCTGGCCGTGGGCGATCGCGACGCGCGTCCGCCCGAGGGCTGCGCGCCGGCCTTCCGCGCCGACGGCCGCTATGTCGAACCCCCGTGGGCCACCCAGATGCGCGGCGACCGCAATCCTTGCGACCTCACCGACGTACACTGACAAGATGTCGCAGCCCCGCCGGACCGGACAATAATTCGTTTGGACGTCCGCGCCGTTCGCTGATGCTTAACGGCTTCGCCGCCATGGTGGCGCTATCGGGGACCATCAGGCGTTCGCATGCAGCCGGAAATTATCGCTCACCATCACCCCGCCACGGGGACGGTGACCTACCTTGTCGTAGATCCGGCCACGCTGCTCTGCGCGATCGTCGATCCCGTGCTGGATTTCGATCCGGTGACGCAGAGCATCGACACCAGCTTCGTCGACGGGATCATCGCGGAGATCCGCGCCCGCGACATGGGCCCCACCTGGATTCTGGAAACGGGCCTGCACGCGGCGCACATGTCGGCGGCCGGCCATCTGAAATACGAGACCGGCGCGTCGGTCTGCATCGGGGCCGGCGTGATCGAAAGCCTCCGACGCCTGGCTCCGGCCATGGGCGAGGACGGCGTCGATCTCGAGGGCTGGGACTTCGACAAGCTGGCCCAGGACGGCGAAGTCATGCCGATGGGCGGCCTTGAGATCACCGCCCACGCCATCACCGGTCGCCTGCCGGGCGCGTGCGCCTACCAGATCGGCGACGTGGTCTTCACCGGCGACACCGTGCTGGCGCCCGAGCTCGGCGCCGGCCGCTGCGACCTGCCCGGCGCCGACGCCCAGGGTCTGTACGCCGCCGCCCGCCGTTTCCTGTCCCTGCCCGACGACACCCGTCTGCTGGCCGGCTGGGAAGACGCCGCCGGCCACGAGACCTCGACCATCGCCCAGCAGCGCGCCGGCAATATCCAGCTACGCGACGGGATCGACGCCTCCGCCTTCGTCGCCGCGCGCCAGACCGCCGACTCGGCGCTCGCGCCCCTGCCCTATCCAGCCCAGGCCCTGCGGGTGGCGATCCGCTCGGGCAAGCTGCCGCCGCAAGGCGAGAACGGCCTGCGCTTTCCGCCCATCGATATCGGTTCTCTTTAAAAACCCACTTGCGTCCACCCTGGATCGCCAGCCATATGCTTCGCGCACGAAACATATGGAGCACAGCGTGGCCGAGGATTTCACCGCGACCCTGACCGAACGCCAGGCGGGTCATCTGCCGGACCTCCTGGGCCTGCAGTGGCTCGAGGCGCGGTCGGGCTATGTAAAGGGCCGCTTCACCGTCGCCCGGCATCACATGGCGCCCAACGGCTTCCTGCACGCCGCCAGCGTCATCGCCCTGGCCGACAGCGCCTGCGGCTATGGCTGCGTGGCCTCCCTGCCCGACGGTGCCAGCGGCTTCACCACCATCGAACTGAAGTCCAACTTCCTGGGCACCGTCCGCGAAGGCGGCGTCCTGTGCGAGGCCAGGCTGGTGCACGGCGGTCGCCAGACCCAGGTCTGGGACGCCGTCGTGACGGCCGAGGCGACGGGCAAGACCGTCGCCCTTTTCCGCTGCACCCAGATGGTTTTGCGACCCACGGCCTAGCCGCGACAGAAAGCCTGAAACAGGGACTTGCGTTACCGCGACGACACCGCTAGGTATCGCGCCCTCGACCTCGGGCGGCGCTAAAATGCTCCCGAAAGGCACCCATGGAGAGGTGGCAGAGTGGTCGAATGTACCGCACTCGAAATGCGGCGTGCCTGGAAGGGCACCGTGGGTTCGAATCCCACCCTCTCCGCCACTACCCCCTGATCAGACCGTCCGGCCAATGAGCATGGAGCGCCCGCCCCACCCTCTGATCGAGCAGGCTCGCGGGCTGCTGAATCAGGGTCAGGCCGAGTCGGCCCTGGCGGCGGCGCGGCGGCGACTGGCCGAAGCGGCGGCGGATGTCGATGCGCTGGAGATCGTGGCGCTGGTCCATCAGCGGCGCGGTCAGGCGGTCGAGGCGATCGCGGTGCTGGAGACGATCATCGCCCTGGCGCCGAGCCTGGACTGGCCGCGCGATGACCTGGCGATCCTGCTGGCGGGGCTGGGTCGCGGGGCCGAGGCCGAGGTCGCCGTCCGCGCGACGCTGGCGCTCAACGCCAACAATCCCCAGGCCCACGCCATGCTCGGAACCCTGCTGACGCAGCGGCGCGACCTGCCGGGCGGTGAGGCGTCCTTCAGGCGAGCCCTGGCCCTGGCCGGCGAGCATCCGCCGACCCAGGTGGCCCTGGCCGCCAACCTGATCGAACAGGGCAAGCTGGAAGCGGCCGAGCCCTTGCTGGCCCGCGCCGACCAGCTGGCGCCGCGCGACGGCCAGACCCTGGCCCACTGGTCGCGCCTGCGCGACGCGATGGGCGACCTGCCCGCCAGCCGCGCCTTGCTGGACCGCGCCGAGGCGGCCGGCTTCGACGTCACCCTGCGCCGCGCCGTGCAGCTGGGCCGCGAGAAACGCCACGCCGAGGCGCTGGCGGTGATCGAGGCGGTTCCCGGCCAGCCCGGCGGCGACGCCCTTCTGGAGCGCGGCCGGCTGAAGGAGAAATTGGACCGTCCCGCCGAGGCCTTCGCCGATTTCGTGGCCGGCAAGGCGCGGCTCGCGGCGCGCGATGGCTTCGCCTACGACGGCGCGGCGGTGACCCGCGAATTCGACGCCCTGGCGCGCCTGGTCGAGGCCAGAGGCCTGCCCCCTGGCGCCGCGCGGCGCGAGGGCCCACAGCCGGTGTTCGTGTTCGGCTTTCCCCGTTCCGGCACCACGATGGTCGAGCAGATCCTGTCCAGCCATTCGGCGATCGCGGCCGGCGGCGAGCTGCAGTTCGTCACCGAGATGGTCTCTGCCCTTGAGGGGGCGCTGGGCGGCCTGCCGGCGCTGTGGGAACCCGGCGTGAGCGAGACCCTGCGCGATCTCTATCTGGACCGCGCCGGGGCCTTCGGGTTGATGGACGGCGGCCAGCCGGTCTTCACCGACAAGATGCCGCTCAGCGAGGTCTGGACGCCGGTGATCCGCGCGGCCTTCCCGGAGGCGCGGCTGATCCGCATGGTCCGCCATCCGCTGGACACGGCGGTGTCGATGCTGTCGCACAACCTGACCCATGGCGAGTTCTGCGGCTATCGCATCGAGGACATCGCCAGCCACATGCTGGCGGTCCACGCCCTGACCGGGCGCTATCGGGCGGCGCTGGGCGATACGGCGCTGGCCGTGCGCTACGAGGATCTGGTGGCTGACCAGGAGGACTGGACGCGGCGGTTGCTGGCGCATCTGGACCTGCCGTTCGAGGCCGCGTGCCTGCGCTTCCACGAGAACCGCCGCTATGCCCCGACGCCCAGCTACGCCCAGGTCAGCGAACCGCTGAACGATCGGTCGATCGGGCGGTGGCGACAGTATGCCGAGCAACTTGCCCCACAGGCCGCAGCGCTGGCGGGGGTGATCGCGGACCTGGGGTACGCTGCTCCCCGTGCGGTAGAAGGATCAGGCCGGCAGTAGCCTGATCGCTTCCGCCAGGGCGTCCGCCTGCGGACCCATGACCACATGGATCGTGCGTTCGCCGATGCGGGCGAGGCCCCGGGCGCCGAGGGCCTTGAGGGCGGCTTCGTCGATGGCCGAGGGGTCGAGGACCACCAGGCGAAGGCGGCTGGTGCAGCTGCTCAGCGTCTCGATGTTGCGCGCGCCGCCGAGGGCGGCGACCAGACGCTCGGCCTGGGCCGTGTCGCCGGCCAGAACGGGCGGGGCGACGACCGGGGTCGGGACCGAGACCGGGGCTTGAACCTGAGCCTGCCTCCCGCCCATGGCGTCGCGGATTTCGCTGGCGACCTGGTCGGCGATGGGGCCGAGCACGACCTGCAGGGCGCGGTCGGAAGGCCGCACGATGCCGCGCGCGCCCAGGGCCTTGAGGCGCGGCTCGTCGATCGCGCCCTGGCCGGTGACCACCAGACGCAGGCGGGTGGTGCAGGCGTCGACCGAGGCCAGGTTGGCCGCGCCGCCCAGGGCGATCAGGAAGTCCTCGCCGCGTCCGCCGGGGGCGTCGGCGGCCGGCGCGGCCAGGGCCTCGTCGGGCTCGCGGCCGGGGGTCTTGAGGTCGAAGCGCACGATCACCCAGCGGAAGACGCCGTAATAGACCGCGCCATAGACCAGCCCCACCGGGATCAGCATCAACGGCCGGGTGGCCTTGTTGAAGTTGAGCACATAGTCGAACAGCCCGGCCGAGAACCCAAAGCCCAGCTTCACGTCCAGCAGGTTCATGATCACCATCGACGCGCCGGTCAGCACCGCGTGAACCGCATAGAGCGCCGGGGCCAGGAACATGAACGAGAACTCGATCGGCTCGGTCACGCCGGTCAGGAACGAGGTCAGGGCCAGGGAGGTCAGCATGCCGCCCACGGCCTTGCGACGCTCGGGCCGGGCGGTGTGCAGCATGGCCAGGCAGGCGGCGGGCAGGCCAAACATCATCACCGGGAAGAAGCCGCTCATGAACGCCCCGGCGGTGGGGTCGCCGGCCGCGAAGCGGTTGAGGTCGCCGGTCGCGCCGTTGAAGTCACCCAGGATGAACCAGACCACGTTGTTGAGGATGTGGTGCAGGCCCGTGACGATCAGCAGGCGGTTGAGCACGCCATAGACGAACAGGCCCACATCGCCCGAGGCGGTGACCAGATGGCTCAGGCCGTCGACCCCGGCCTCGAGAAAGCCCCAGCCGAAGCCGAACACCAGGGCCAGGCCCACGCCCGCCACGCCGGCGGCGATCGGCACGAAGCGGCGGCCGCCGAAGAAGGCCAGATACTCGGGCAGCTTGATGTTGCTGTAGCGATTGTAGAGCCCGCCGGCGATCAGCCCGGACAGGATGCCGACCGGGATCGACAGCTTGCTGATCTCCTTGGCCTTCCAGGCGGCGACCACCAGGTCCCTGGCGCCTTCGACGGCCTTGGCCGCCACCTCGGGCGGAACCGCGATCAGGGCGTCGGCGCCCTTGGTGGCGACCAGATAGGCCACTACCCCGGCCAGGCCGGCCGCGCCGTGGTTCTCGCGCGCCAGGCCCACGGCCACGCCGATGGCGAAGATCAGGCCCAGGCTGCCGAAGATCGCGCCGCCGGCGGCGGCGAACACATTGGCGATGGTCAGGGACAGGCCGCCGGTCAGGGCGGCCAGGGCCGGCGCGCCCAGCAGGTCGGGCTGGCCCACGCGCAGCAGCAGGGCCGCCACCGGCAGCACCGCGATCGGCAGCATCAGGGCGCGGCCCAGGGGCTGGAGGACTTCGAGCGGCGACCGCATCGCTTAAACTCCGGCCAGGAAGGATTGAGCGGCGTCACGCACCGCCTCGGAGGAGGTCAGCTCCAGCGCCCGGGCGGCCAGGGTCCGGCAGGCGGCCAGATCCAGGGCGCGGACCAGGGCCTTGACCTCGGGCAGGATCGCGGCGGTCGCCGACAGCTCGGTGACCCCCAGGCCCAGCAGGATCGGCACGGCCGCCAGGTCCGAGGCCGCCCCGCCGCAGACGCCCACCCAGCGCTGGTGTTTTGCGGCGCCGGCGCAGGTCTGGGCGATCATCCGCAGCACGGCCGGGTGCAGGGCGTCGATGCGGGCGGCCAGCTCGGGATTGCCCCGGTCCATGGCCAGCACATACTGGGTCAGGTCGTTGGTGCCGATCGACAGGAAGTCGGCCTCGGCGGCCAGCAGGTCGGCGGTGACGGCGGCGGCCGGGGTCTCGATCATCACCCCCAGCTCGACGCGCTCGGTGACGCCCAGCTCGCGCTTGGCCTCGTCGAGCACGGCGCGGACGGCGCGCAGCTCGTCGAGGCTGGCGATCATCGGGACCATGATCCTGCACTGGCCAACAGGACGCGCGCGGAGGATGGCGCGGATCTGGGTCTTCAGCAGATGCGGCCGCCACAGGCTGACCCGCACGCCGCGCAGGCCCAGGGCCGGGTTCTCCTCGGCCGGGATCGGCAGGTAGGGCGCGGCCTTGTCGCCGCCCACGTCCAGGGTGCGGATGATCAGCGGCTTGCCGTCCAGGGCCGAGGCGATGGCCTGGTACTGGCGGGCCTGTTCGTCCTCGTCGGGCGGGGTGTCGCGCTCCAGGAACAGGAACTCGGTGCGCAGCAGGCCGCAGCCTTCGGCCCCGTTTGCGGCGGCGGCGACGGCGTCGCCCAGCGCGCCGACATTGCCGAACACCGCGATGCGCTGGCCATCCAGGGTCACGCAGCTCTGATGGGCCGAGGCCTTGGCGCGGGCCTTGCGCTCCTGGCGCTGGGCCAGCCGGGTCTGGGCCGCTTCCAGGGCCGGGGCGTCGGGCGCGACGCGCAGCTGGCCGCTGTCGGCGTCGAGGATCAGGGCCGTGCCGTCGGCCACGGTCAGCACCGCGCCGCCCACCGCGACCAGGGCCGGTATGCCCATGGCGGCGGCCAGGATGGCCACATGCGAGGTGGGTCCGCCGCGCGCGGTGCAGAACCCGGCCACCAGGCCCGGATCCACGCCCATCAGCTGCGAGGGCAGCAGCTCGTCGGCCAGCAGGATCGCGCCGGCCGGCAGGGCGGCGGCGCTTTCCTCTTCGCCGATCAAGGCGCGCAGCACCTGGCGTTCCAGATCGATCAGGTCATCGACCCGCTCGGCCAGGCGCGCATCGCCCAGGCCGCGCAGGGCGTCGACATAGCCGCCCACCGCGCCGCGCCAGGCAAAGCCGGCGCTCTTGCCCTGGTCGATCAGGGCGCGGGCCACGGCCGACAGCTCCGGATCGTCGAGGAAGGCCAGGTGGGCGTTGAGGATCGCCTGGCGGGCCTTGTCGCTTCTGGCGGCCGCCGCCTCCAGGCGCGCGCGGACCGTCTCCAGCGCCTGGGTCAGGGCGGTGTGTTCATGGCCAGGATTGTCGCCCAACTCGCGGACGGTGATCTCGCTGGACGACAGGCGCACGGCCTTGCCGATGGCCAGGCCCGGCGCGGCCAGCACGCCCTTGAGCACGCCGTCCCGGGGCAGGGTGACGGGGCCGGCTTCGACCGAAGAGGGGGCCGGGGACGGAGTCGGGACGTGCGCGGCGACCGGGCCGCCCTCGCCCATGCCGCCCTCGATCAGCTCGGCGACGGCGGCCAGAGCCGCTTCAGCGTCGGGGCCGCTGGCGGTGATGGACAGGCTGTCGCCATGGCGCACGGCCAGGGCCATCACCCCGACCGGGCTGCGGGCGCTGGCCCGGCGCTCGCCGGCCACCAGCGCGACCTCGGCGGTGAAGGCGCGGACCGTCTCGACGATGCGGGCGGCGGGGCGGGCGTGGAGGCCATGGACCAGCGGCACGACCACCCGGCGGACGATCTCGCCCCCAGCCTCGGCCACAGTCGAGGCGCCGGCGGCGGACTCGGCAGTCTCAGCGGCGATCGGCGACAGCGCCATCAGCTCGTCGCCCACTTCGGCGGCGCGATCCTGCTGGCGGCGCACGATGCGGAAGGCGTCCAGATTGGTCACCACGATCGGCGTGATCAGGCTACGGACGTTCTGGGCCAGGAAATCCAGGTCGAAGGCGATCAGCGGCTCGCCGGCCCTGACGCTCTGGCCCTCGCCGACCAGAACCTCGAAGCCCGCGCCCGCCAGGGCCACGGTGTCCAGCCCCAGATGCATCAGGATCTCGGCCCCGTTGGCCGCCCGCAGGGTCACCGCGTGGCGCGCCCGGTGCACCGTCAACACCACCGCGTCGCACGGCGCGTGCAGCACCGACCCCGTCGGATCAATCGCCAGCCCGTCCCCCAGCATCCGACCCGCAAACACCGCGTCCGGCGTCTCCTCAAGCGGCGCTATCCAGCCCTTCAGCGGCGATGAGAGCACAAGGTTGGACACGGGCTTCAAACTTTCTTTCGAGACCTAGTTCGCGGGCTTCACGGTGACCTGGTCGATCACCCAGAAGGGATCCAGGGTCCTGGACGTGAAGGTCAGGCACAGATCGACCTTGCCCGTCTTCGCCGGCAGCCGTCCGGCAATCGTCGAGACCGCCGGATTTAGCGCGGCCTTGCCCAGCGGCAGGGCGGCGATGCGTTCGCCGTCGCAGACCCCCGCCCGGGCCAGCCGGACCTCCAGTTCGCCCTCGGGCGTGGCCGGCGGACGCAGCGGAATATGGTCGCGATCCTTGCCCACCTGGAAGTTGAACGGGATCTGGCCGATCCGGGCGGTCAGCGCCGCGCCCTTCGACAGGTCCGCGCCTTCCCAGATCCAGCAGGGATTGAAGATGTCGACGTCGAACATCGCCCGCTTGTTGAAGTCGCGCGGCGCGTCGTCGATCAGCTTGAGCGTGACCTTGTCGGTGCAGCGCTTCAGCTGGCCGCTGCTACGGGTCCACAGCGCGGCGGGATCGATCGTTACGGCGCGTTCGCGGCCCAGGGCCTTGCCGTCCACATAGGCGCGCGCCTTGACCACCGTCCCCTTGGGCAACTCGAGGGCGCCCGCATAGGCCGTCGAGGTCGCGGTCGGCGCCCTGCCGTCCGTGGTGTACCGGATCTCGCCGATGCCAAGACCGTTGGACAGGGCCAGCCGGGTCTTGCCGCCCTCGCCTGCCGACAGGGTCGCCTGCGGTTCGAAGGGTACGGTGTTGGCCGCCACGCCCAGGAGTTTCAGCCGGGCCATGTCGGCGGGCATGCGGCGGGCGAAATCGTCCCAGCTCACGACCGTCTCCGGCGTCCAGGCGCGCTCGGCCAGCGCCACGGCGCGGGGAAAGGCCATCTGCTGCAGGCGTTCGTCGGTCTGCATGTGCTCGGTCCAGACATTGGCCTGGACGCCGAGGATGTGCTTGCGCTCCTCGGCCGACAATTGCTCCGGCGCGGGATCGAACGCGTAGACG
This sequence comes from Caulobacter sp., assembly GCF_965279145.1. Lineage (NCBI taxonomy): Bacteria > Pseudomonadati > Pseudomonadota > Alphaproteobacteria > Caulobacterales > Caulobacteraceae > Caulobacter > Caulobacter sp. The sequence continues at coordinate 1,940,175 of NZ_OZ257139.1, read as the reverse complement.
TCCTTGAGGCTGATCACCTTGCCCCGGCCGGTCGGCTCGTCGGGCGAGGGGCTCTGGCGGTTGTCGAGATAGAGCACCGGATGCGGTGACAGCACCGTGTCGTGACCCTGCCTGGCGGCGGCGATCGCCCCGTCGATTCCCCGCCACGACATCACCGTGGCGTTGGGCGCGAGACCGCCTTCCAGGATTTCGTCCCAGCCGATTAGGCGGCGGCCGCGCGCCTCCAGCGATTTGCCGACGCGTTGGATGAACCAGCTCTGCAGGTCATGCTCGTCCTTGAGACCCAGTTCCTTGATCTTGGCCTGGATGCCGGGGCTGGCCTTCCACTGATCCTTGACCGCCTCGTCGCCGCCGACGTGGATGAAGGTCGACGGGAAGATGTCCATCACCTCGTTCAGCACGTCGTCGAGAAAGGCGAAGGTCGCGTCGTCGGTGTTGTAGAGCCAGGGGAAGACGCCCCAGTCCCCCATCTTGCTGGCGTCGGGCGGGGCCACACCCAGTCGCGGATAGGCCACGATCGGCGCCAGGGCGTGGCCCGGCGTCTCGATCTCAGGCACGATGGTGATGTTGCGCGCGGCCGCGTAGGCCACGAGCTCTCGGGCCTGATCCTGCGTGTAGAAGCCGCCGTACGGGGGATAGTTCGCCGCCGCGCCAGGATCTTTCCGCCAGGCGCCGACCTGCGTCAGCCTCGGATACTTCCTGATCTCCAGCCGCCAGCCCTGATCGTCGACCAGGTGCCAGTGCAGCGTGTTGAGCTTGTGGACCGCCATGGCGTCGATGACGCCGCGCAGGGTCTCGAGGCTCTGGACATGGCGGGCGCTGTCGACCATCAGGCCGCGCCAGCCGAAGCGCGGGGCGTCCTCGATGCTGACGGCGGGAAGGGCGACCGGGCCGCGCGCATCGTCCTGCGTCGCCAGCTGCCACAGGGTCATGGCGCCGTAGAACAGGCCTGCCCGCTTGGCGGCGGTAATGGTCACGCCTGACGGACCGGTCGTCAGGGCGTAGGCCTCGCCGGTCGCGCCGCCGCGCGCCAGCACGATGGCGGCCTCGCCGGCGAGCGGCGCGCCCTCGACGACGGCGGGCCTTAGGCCCCGCGCCCGGAACAGCAGGTCGGAAAGTTGCTGGGCCACACCCCTGGCCTCGACATCGCCCTGGGCGACGAAGATCCGGGTCTTCGCCGACAGGGCGAACGCGCCCTCGGCGGTCGACAGCCTGGCCGGGGCCGGCGTCAGGGCCAGAGGCCCCGCCAGCGCAGGAATGGCGGCGGTCAGGGCGGCGAGAGACACCAGGGCGGCGACGGCGGATCGGGCGAGGGTCATGGACAGGCGCTCACGGATACGGACACGAGGACGGGCGCGACGAGGGCGCGGCAAAAAGCGGGCGGAGCGATGCGCTCCGCCCCAGCTCCATGCTTGCAGTCAGGAGGATGTGTCGGGCGACGCGGAGCGGGCGGGTCATCAGGCGATCCTGAACCATGCCGTGGCCGATGCAATCGCCGCAGGAAAGATAGATCGGGACTTCCGGAGAGGGGCCGGAAGTCCCGATCCGGGCTTTAGAACTTCAGGCGAGCGCCCGCATAGAAGGTGCGGCCGTTGTCATAGATCGCCCGGGGCACGTCAGGTGTGCCCACGAAGTACTTCAGCTTTTCGTTGGTCAGGTTCTGGGCGTCGAACGTCAGGGCGACGTTTTTGCTGATGTTGACGCTGACCGATCCGTCCAGGGACGAGAAATTGTCCTGGAACATGTCTGTGCCGCGATCGACGCCCGACTTGAACTTGGACCGGTAGTTATAGGCCAGACGCGCCGAGATCAGGTCGTTCTCGAAATAGCCCGTCAGGTTGTAGGTGTGCTTGGACGAGCCATCGATCGGCTTGCCCAGGTCTGTCTTGGCGTCGGAATAGGTGTAGTTGCCGATGAAGCCGAAGCCGCCGCCGATCGGCTGCTGCAGCGTGACTTCGAAGCCGCGGTTGGTGCCGCCGTCCCCGTTGATCGGCCCGGTCATGGTGAAGGTGTCACCCTTGCCGGTTCCCAGGCGCTTCTGGGTCTGCTCGGTGACGTGATATTCCTTGTACGTCGTGCTGGTGATGTAGCTGTCGATGTCGAGCAGGAAGACGCCGACCGACAGCAGGGCCTCGGGGGCATAGTACCACTCGGCGGCGGCGTTGAACTGCCAGGCGCGGAAGGGATCCAGCTCTGGGTTGCCGCCGGCGCTGCCGGTGACGGCCGTGTCGTTCAGGCTGAAGGCGCCCGCCAGCTGGGCATAGCCCGGCCGCGACATCACCTTGGCCGCCGACAGGCGCACCACCACATCGTCATCGGCGTTCACCACCAGCGTCGCGCTAGGCAGAACGTCCCAGTAGTCGCGCTTGACGTTCCGGGCGCCGAAGCTGCCAAACTGGTTGCTGACAGTCGAAGGCGTGACCGAGGCCGAGTACTGGGTGGTGTCCTGGTCGGTGTGAACGGCGCGGACGCCGACATTGCCGCGCCAGCGATCGCCGCCCACCTTGGCCATCGCATAGACGGCCTGGGTCTTTTCCTGCACCGCGAAGCTGAGCGGCGGGTAGTAGGCGAAGTTGCGGCCGCCATTCGTGCCGTTCAGAGTCGCCAGAACCTTGGCGCGATCAGCCACGGTGTAGCCCTGGCCCGACAGGCCGATATCCTCGCCATAGTTCGACGGCGTCATGCCGCCGGCCACCGTGCCTAGATCGACCAGCGATGTGCCGCTATTGACGCCGTTGCCGGCCCAGGAATAGGCCGTGTAGTTCACTTCGCGCGTGTGGTCGGTATAGCGGCCGCCAAACAGCAGGGTCTTCAGATAACCACTGTCGACCGTGTATTCGACGTCGCCCTTGGCGTAGAATTCCTCGTCTGGGCTCTCGACCTTACCGCCCCACGACCAGCTATAGTCGTTGTTGAGGTAGGCGGCCGAACCGACGGCGGCCAGGCCGGGATAGCTGACCTTGGTCACCGGCGCGCCGAGCTCGTAGCTCATGCCGGTTTCCCAGTAGGTTTCCCAGGCCTCGGTATCGTCGGTGGCGCCTTCGCCCTTGGTGTAGCCGATGTTGCCGCTGATCTTCAGGTTGTCGCTGGCGTGATAGGTTCCGTCGAGGTTCAGGTCCCAGGAGGTCGAGTGCGCGGTGCGGAAGATGTCGTCCTGCACCAGGCCGCGGCTCTTGGTTCCGTTCGGCGAGGCCGCCGCCCAGGTGGCCGAGGTCAGGATGCCGTTGCTGATCTTGTAGGACGTCAGGGCGTTGCCCGCCGAACCGGCGGGACCCGTGTTGGCGCTGATCAGATTGCTGACCCAGGCCATGTGGTTCACGTTGGTGTTGTCGGCGTCCATCTTGGTGTAGAGGCCCGAAAACGCCAGTTCCAGCTTCTCGCTGGGCTGCCACTGGGTGACGAAGTCGACGCCCTTGCGCTTGCGGGTCTGCTGGAAGAAGGCGTTGCCGATCAGGTTCGGCGCCAGCACGGTCTGCCCGGTCCCGGCGAAGTTGTCGTACGACGCGTAGCCGAGGATTTCCTGGCCATCGCGACGGAATTCCCGCTCCTGATAGAAGGCGCCGATCAGGGCGCCGAAGGTGTGGGCGTCATTCTTCCAGCTGAGCATGCCAGAGACCTGCGGCGTCCACTTTTCGGCGCGGGTCGCGTACAGGCCCTGAACCGAGGCGTTGGCCGTCATGCTGGGCAGGTCCAGCGGCATGCGGGTGTGCACGTCCACCGTGCCGCCGACGCCGCCCTCGGGGATGTTGGCCGCCGAGCTCTTGATGATGTCGATGCGACCGACGACTTCCGACGGCAGCATGGAATAGTTGAAGCTGCGCCCGCCGCTGGTCTGATCCAGGACGAACCAGTCGCCGGTGGCCATGTTGTGGCCGTTCAGCAGGGTCAGGTTGAGGTTGGGATCGGTGCCGCGAACGCTGACACGCTCGTTTTCACCAAAGCCGCCCGCCGCGGCCGAGCCGGTGACGACATTGACGCCCGAGACACGCGACAGCGAGTCAGCCACGTTCTTGTCCGGGAACTTGCCGATGTCTTCGGCGGTGACGACTTCCGACACGAGATCGGAGTTACGCTTCTGCTCCATCGCCTTCTGAAGCGAGGCTCGGATACCCGTGACGACAACGGCGTCGACGGCGTCCGGCTTTGCGTCCTGCGCGAAGGCGGGCATTGCGACCATCACCGCCAGGGCGCTGGCGGACGCGGTCAGGATGGATTTGTGAAAGCTTCTCATAACTCGGCTTCTCCCCATTTCGCCGGGCCTGGGCCCGGAGCCGAACCCCAAGCCCAATCTGGTACCAATTCTCCGCGGAAGGTCGTGGATTGCGGTACTTCTCAGGCCTCGGAGCCAGACTGTGACGGAAAATTGTCATATGACAAGGCCAAAAAGAAACCAATTGCAGACCAAGTACATATTGGTATGAAAATGGTCATATGCTATCGAGGCGGCCAGACGGTGACGCCGATTTGCGCGGGGAGGCTGATTTGACGATGTTTTCCGAACGGATTGGCCGCCTGGACGCCGGCGGCGCCGAGCACGCCCCGCTCTACAAGCAGCTGCAGCGCGCCCTGCGCGAGGCGATCCACAAGAAGATCCTGGCGCCCGACGACGCCCTGCCCGCTGAGCGGGACATGGCCGAGGAATTCAGCATCTCGCGCATCACCGTGCGCAAGGCGCTGGACGGCCTGGTCAGCGAGGGCCTGCTGACCCGCCGCCAGGGCGCGGGCACCTTCGTCGCCGCTCGGGTGGAAAAGAGCTTCTCCAAGCTCTCGTCCTTTACCGAGGACATGATTTCGCGCGGCCGCGCGCCACGCAGTGAATGGATCAGCAAGAGCGAAGGTTCGGTCACGCCCGAGGAGTCGATGACCCTGGGCCTGTCGCCCGGCACGCCGGTCTATCGCTTCGCGCGGATCCGCTATGCCGACGACGCGCCGATGGCCGTGGAATACACCACCATCGCCGCCTTCGCCCTGCCGTCGGCCGAGGCCGTCGGGACGTCGCTCTATGAAGCCCTGGAGGCGACGGGCCATCGACCGGTGCGGGCCCTCCAGCGCCTTCGCGCGGTGCTGTTCACGGCCGAGCACGCCGACCTTCTGGGCGTGCCCGCCAAGGACGCCGGCCTGCTGATCGAGCGGCGCGGCTTCCTGAAGGATGGTCGGGCGGTGGAAGTGACCCAATCCTATTATCGCGGCGACGCCTACGACTTCGTCGCGGAACTGAATGCCCTGAGTTGAAGGAAAACTGGCCTTGGAGGCGCCCATCTTGACCCGTCCCGAGGCCCCCGCGCCCGAGCCCGCCCCGTCGCGGCTGACGCCGGAATCGACCCGGATGTTCCTGGAAGCGGGTCAGGCGTCGCGGGTTGTCGCCACCCAGCTGGAGGCCAACGCCGCCCGGGTCGAGGCCATCGCCGCGCGCCTGCGCGCCAGCCCGCCCCGCGCCGTGGTCACCTGCGCTCGCGGCAGCTCCGATCACGCCGCCACCTTCGCCAAGTACCTGATCGAGACCCGCGTCGGCGTCCTGACCTCGTCGGCCGCCCTGTCGGTCAGCTCGGTCTATGCCGCGCCCCAGGCCATGGACGGGGTGCTGTACCTGGCCATTTCGCAGTCGGGCAAGAGCCCCGACCTGCTGGCCTCGGTGCGCGCCGCCAAGGCGGCCGGCGCCTTCACCCTCGCCCTGGTCAATGACGAGACCTCGCCCCTGGCCCGGCTGGTCGACGAGGTCCTGCCGCTGCACGCCGGTCCCGAGCTGAGCGTGGCGGCCACCAAGTCGTATATCGCCGCCCTGTCGGCCATCACCCATCTGGTCGCGGCCTGGACCGGCGACGCCGACCTGGCCGACGGCCTGGCCGCCCTGCCCGCCGGCCTGGCCAAGGCCTGGACCCTGGACTGGACCTCCGCCGTCGAGCGCCTGAAGCCGGCCCGCAACCTCTATGTGCTGGGACGCGGCGTCGGCTTCGGCGTCGCCCAGGAGGCGGCCCTGAAGTTCAAGGAGACCTGCGGCCTGCACGCCGAGGCCTTCAGCGCCGCCGAGGTGCTGCACGGCCCGATGGCCCTGGTGAAGGCCGGCTTCCCGGTGCTGGTCTTCGCCCAGAACGACGAGAGCCGCGACAGCGTCGACGCCATGACCGCCGGCCTGGCGGCCCGCGACGCCGAGGTGCTGCTGGCCCGCGCCGGGGAGACGGGTGAGGGCGCCCTCCCCGCCCTGGCCGCTCACCCGGCCATCGAGCCGATCCTGATGATCCAGAGCTTCTACCGGATGGCCAATGCCCTGTCGGTGGCGCGCGGCTATGATCCCGACAGCCCGCCCCATCTCAACAAGGTCACAGAAACCGTCTGATGCAGGCTGTTCTCGTAAATGGCCGCGTCCTGACGGAAGACGGCGTCGCCCTCGACCGCTGCGTCGTGATCGAGGCTGGACGGATCGCCGCGATCGCGCCGGCCGCCGACGCGCCCGCCGGCGCGACCCGGTATGACCTGCGCGGCGGCCTGCTGGTTCCCGGCTTCATCGACACCCAGGTCAATGGTGGCGGCGGGGTGCTGTTCAATGACGCCCCGACGGTGGAGACCATCGCCGCCATCGGCGCGGCCCACCGCCCGTTCGGCACCACCGGCTTCCTGCCCACCCTGATCAGCGACGACCTGGCCGTGGTCGACGCGGCCCTGCGCGCCACCGAGGCCGCGATCGCGGCCGGCGTGCCCGGCGTGCTGGGCCTGCATATCGAGGGCCCGTTCCTCAACGCCAAGCGCAAGGGCATCCACGACGCCGGCAAGTTCCGGGTCATCGACGAGGCGGCCCTGGCTCTGCTGAGCTCGCTGAAGGTGGGCAAGACCCTGGTCACCCTGGCGCCGGAGACCACCACCCCAGAGATGATCCGCAGGCTGACGCAGGCCGGCGTCATCGTCGCGGCCGGTCACACCAACGCCGCCTACGCCACGATGCGCAAGGCGCTGGCGGCGGGCCTGAGCGGCTTCACCCACCTGTTCAACGCCATGTCGCCCCTGACCAGCCGCGAGCCCGGCGCGGTCGGCGCGGCGCTGGAAAACCAGACCGCCTGGTGCGGCCTGATCGTCGACGGCCGCCATGTCGATCCGGCCGTGCTGCGCATCGCCCTGCGCACCCGTCCCCGCGACCGCTTCATGCTGGTCACCGACGCCATGCCGACCGTGGGCATGGTCGACAAGAGCTTCGACCTGCAGGGCCGCCGCATCCACGTGGTCGACGGCGTCTGCGTCGATGATCACGGCACCCTGGCCGGCTCGGACCTGGACATGATCGGCGCGGTGCGCAACGCCGTCGCCATGCTGGACCTGTCCCTGCCCGACGCCGTCGCCATGGCCTCGTCCTCGCCCGCCGACTTCCTGGGCCTGACGGGCCAGCGCGGCCGCATCGCCATGGGCCAGGCGGCGGATCTCGTGCTGTTGGACGAGGCGCTTGAGGTCCGCGAGACCTGGATCGACGGCAAGCTCCCGACCTGAGCATGCCGCCGCGTGGCGCGCGGGCAAAGAAAAAGGCCGCCGGCGCGAGCCGGCGGCCTTCGTCGCTACAGTGACCTACTACTACATCTTGTAACGGACGCCGAACATGATCGTGCGGCCGAAGTGGTTGTATTCGTAGTTGCGATCAGCCTCGAGGTCGGTGAAGCGATCACGATACTCATCCGTCAGGTTCACGCCTTCCAGCGAGAACTCGAGGTTGTCGTTCAGACGGTAACGCATGGAGGCGTCGACGTTGATCGAGCTGTTATAGCCCTCGAACACGTTGCCGGTGCCGCTGGTGGCGTCGATGAAGCCGCTGCGATAGGCCGCCGAGGCGCGGGCGCTGAACTTGTCGGCTTCATAGTAGAGGGTGACGTTGAACGCCTTGCGCGACAGGTTGAACAGGCGCTCGGTTTCAGTGCGGTTCACCAGGGTCGGGAAGGTGCCCAGCGGATTGGTCGCCGGACCCGCCACGGTGTAGTCGACATCGGAATCGACCAGGGTCAGGTTGGCGATGCCGCCGAAGTTCGACCACAGGCCCGGCAGGAAGCTGAACGGCCCCTGCACGGCGAACTCGACGCCCTTCAGCTTGCCGCCTTCACCGTTGACGGTCGTGTTGATCGTCCAGGGCTGACCTTCGGGATTGGCCGCGGCCGGCGAACTGGCCAGGATCAGCGAGGTCGGCAGACCCGTGGAAGCATAGCTGCCCGTGGTCGAGGCGGTGATCGGGAAGCTGGCGATGTCCTTCTGGAACACGGCGATCGAGAAGATCGACTCGCGGGCGAAGTACCATTCCACCGACGCGTCATAGGCCGTGGCGCGGAACGGGTTCAGGCTCGGATTGCCCGAGGTGATCCGGTAGTTGAAGCCGTCGACACTGCCGCCGGGGCTCAGGTTGCTCAGGCTGGGGCGGGTCATGACCTTGGCGATCGAGCCGCGCAGGATGACCTTGTCCATCGGATAGAGGGCCAGGTTGGCGGCCGGCAGCCAGTCTTCATAGGTGCGCTCGACCGTGACGTTCTGGCTGTTGTTGATGCCCGTCGAGGACTGTTCGGTCTTCACGTAACGCACGCCGGCGTTCAGCGCGTAGTCGAGATCCATGAACTGGCTCTTGACGTCGAACTGCAGGAACGCGCCGGTGTCCTTCTCGGTGACGGCGCGGGTGTTGCCGGCCTGCACGATCAGGGGACGATTGTAGAGACCGACAAGGTCCGTCGCGGCCTTGAGGTTGGGAACAACCCAGCTGGTCGTCGTCCCGGACGGCGCATTGGCGCCCGACAGGCTGAAGTTGCTGGCCAGGGCCGCGGTGACCGGCGCGCCATAGGTCCCGGCGGCGCAGGTGAAGGCGGCGCAGTAGGTCGAGTCGCGGGCGCCTTCGCGCAGGTTGAACTCGAACTCGCGATAGACCGCGCCGGTCTTCCAGGTCAGTTCGCTGGTGATCGCATAATCGGCGTTCAGCGCGACCGTCTTGAACTTGTTGGTGTTGTTGGACGGACGATCGCGGAACTCGGCGAACTGGAAGTTCGTCGGCTCGCTGACGCTGGTGCCGAAGGTCAGCACCGGCTTCTTCATGTCGGTGTAGTCGTACTTGTAGCCGGTGGCGTCGCGGTCGTCATAGATGACCGTGGTTTCGTAAGGGATATCGGCGTCCGACTTCGAGAAACCGGCCAGGCCCTGAATCTTGAACTGGTCGTTGAACTCGTGGGTCAGGTTGGCGCTGAACTGGTAGAAGGTGGTGTCCAGTTCGCGCTCGTAGTGCTCGATGCGCACCCAGGCGTTGTCGAACGTGCCCTTGATCATGTTGTTGTCGCTGTCGACCGTGAAGTCGCGAACGCTGATCGAGCGCTCGTTCGACCGGAACAGGACCTCGGCCCACTTCTCGTTACGGACGGCGTTGTACTTCGAATAAAGGCCGTCGACCGACAGCTTGGTGCGGTCGGTGGGCTGGTACTGGAAGCTGCCGGTCAGGCCCAGGCGCTCACGATTGTGGGTGACTTCGCCATAGCGCGGAATGCGAGGGTGGAAGGCTAGGGCCGCCTGGTTACAGGACGCGCTGGGCACGTAGACGCCGCCCGAGTTCTGGGTGGTGAAGCAGTTGGTGCCGCCCACCGAGTTGAAGCGCGCCTGCGCCCAACGAACGGTGTTGTTGGTGGCCTCGACCTGCTCCTGCTTGGAATAGGCGGCCGACACCGATGCGGCCCACACGCCGCTGGGCGCGCGATAGCTGAGCAGCCCGGCCAGGCGCGGACCCACGGTCTTGCTCAGGTCGTTGTATTGGCCCTGCGCGCTCAGAGCGAGGGTGAAGCCGTCCTTGCCGGCGATCGGATTGCCGGTGTTCAGGTCGACAACCGCACCCAGCGAGCCTTCGTCCAGCGAGGCTTCGGCGGTCTTGTGCACGACCAGCGAATTGAAGAGTTCCGAGGCGAAGACGTTGAAGTCGAAGCCGCGCTCGCGGTTGGCGCTGGCGCCGTCCGAGGTGGTGGCGATGGCTTCCATGCCGTTGACGCGCACGCGGGTGAACTGCGAGCCCAGACCGCGAACGGTGATGGCGCGACCTTCGCCGCCGTCACGAACGATCGAGATGCCCGGAATCCGCTGCAGGGACTCGGCGAGGTTCTGGTCGGGGAACTTGGCGATATCCTCGGCGACGATCACGTCGACGCCCGAAACCGATTGACGCTTGACGTTCAGCGCGGCGTCGAGCGAGCGACGGAAGCCGGTGACGACGACTTCTTCAACGACGCCGTCATCGGCGGCGGGCGCGGCCGGCGCCGTCTGGGCCGATGCGTTGCCGGCGATCGCCAGCGCCAGCGCCAGGGCGCCGGTGGAGACGCCGAGCTTCAAGACGTCGAGACGCCCCTTGGAAACCTTAGACATGTATCCTCCTCCCGTTCGACAAACTTGTAACGATGCTCTCGCATCGCCGACTTCGAAACGAAGCGCGCTTCTCTTCCCGCGCGGCCATTTCTAGGCCGTCTATGTTTTTGACACCGGTGTCAGATAAGCCCGCCCGTGAGCGCGCAACTGTGACACCGGTGGCAAAGGGCTAACAAACCCGCGATTGGCCTACAAGGCGTGATCGTTCCGCATTTCAGGAGAAGTCGGTGGCGTGGCTTTTCCGACACATCGGAAAGACATGCGAGACGCGCGCGAAAAGACTGCCCCGCCGGGGCTTTAGGCCTCGTCGGCCTTCCGATGACTGACCTTGTAGAGCCCCTCGAGCATGGCCTGGCGATCGGCCTCGGGCAGGCTGGCGCCGACGCTCCGCAGCAGGCGCAGGGCGTGCAGGTGGACATCAACCGCGTCCCATCGCCAGACCCCAGCCTCCATGCAGCTGTCAGCCAGGGCCGCCAGCGAGATGGCGGCTTGGTCGACGCCGGAGTCGGTGACGAACATGCTGACGTCGATCATCCTGAGGGTGAGGGCGTAGAGCGTCTCGAAACTCTCGGCGTCCCGCGTGGCGCTGGTCGGGCCGAAGCGGGCCTCGATCTCGGTCAGGGCCGCGTCGAGCGCGGCCAGCGACACGTCGCGCAGGCCCTCGACACCCAGTTCGGCGGCGGCGATGGCGTCCTTGGCCATCAGGCCGCCGCGATCCTTGATCAGGCGGGCCAGGCGGTTCGGCGGGCGGAACTTGCGAACGACGCTCATATCTGCACCTTCGCGACCTTCATCAGACTGTTGATCTCATCCTGAGACATGTTTGCTTCTTGGGCGTCGCCCACCTCGGCTGGCAGATCGTCCCGGCGACGACCGTCCATTCCGACGGGCGGCCCCTCGTACTTGAACCGCCGGTCGGGACCAACATAGGCGTCGCATTCAATGAACGCGCGCTCTTCCCGCGCCACCCAGAAAATCCGCTCAAGGAGCACCTTGGGCGTGATCGGCTTGGCGACGGTGAAATTGGCGCCCGCGTCCCGGGTTCGAAAGATGTCCGAGGTGCGGGTGTGACCGGTCACCAGGATCACCGGCACGTAACGGTTGTTCTCGGGCGCGTCGCGCCGCAACCAGTTGATGAACTCGATCCCGTCGACCTCGGGGATCTGCACGTCGCTGATGATCAGATCGAAGGTCTTGGTCTTCACCAGCTCCTGGGCGTCCTTGACGGACTCCGCCCGATGCAGCTGGTTGACGCCGAAGCCGGCCACGACCTGCGAGAGAATGTCCAGCGACGGGCCATTGTCGTCCAGCACCAGGACGGTGGCCTTCTCCAGATTGATCCGGGTCGAGGGCTGGAGAACGTCCATGCCACGTCCCTAGAAGAAATCGAGCTCGCCGGCCTCGACGGCCCAGTCCGTTTGCGCCTCGGCGGCGCGAAGACGCACCACCAGGTCGGCAAGGCCAAGTCCTTCGAGCAGCGGTTCGATCGACAGGCTCCATTCGCCGGAGGCGTGCAGGCCAATGCGTTGCAGAACGTCGGACAGGCCATGCAGGCGCTGGCTCAGTTCGTCCAGGGCCTGGAGGCGCGAGATGCTCTCCAGCGCCGCGCCGCCCTTGGCCAGATCGCCGGCGATATGTTCGCAGTCGCGGCAAACGGCGGCGGCCGACATCAACTCGGCCGCGAGACGGCGCGAGAGTTCGCCAAGCGGGAGCAGGTTCTCCGGCAGGGCGATCGGGGATGTCGGCTGCGGCTGGGCGGTCATACGGATCAGAAGAGCTCCAGATCGCCGCCGGTGTCGGCCGGCATGGGGGCGGGGGTCGGACGGCGAACGTCGCTCGGCGCGTTGTCGACCGCCACCAGGCGCTGACGGACGCGGCCCGAGGCCGGCCAGAACTCGACCCGCCGGGCGGAGACGCCGCCCGTGCTGGACGAGACGATCGGAATCCCTTCGTCGCGCAGGAAACGTTCGGCGAAGGCGGCGTTGCTGGCGCCCACGTCGGAAAGACCGTCGAACAGCTTGCCGCCGCCGAAGATCTTGGCCTCCATGCGCTCGCGACGCGCGCCGCGCTTGAGCAGGCCGTTGATCAGCAGCTCCATGGCGTAGGCGCCGTAACGCACCGCGTCGCCGTCGCGGCGACCATCGCCGGAGTCGGGCAGCAGGAAGTGGTTCATCCCGCCGATGCCGGTGCTGGGATCACGGATGCAGGCGGCGATGCACGAGCCGAGCACCGTGGTCATCACCACGTTGGGATCGGACGACACATGGCTTTCGCCCTGCGTCACGTGGACCTTGACCGAGCGTTCGAGATCTTCGGAGTGGTGACCTGTCGTCATGTGAGCTGCCCAAAGACCTGTTCGATCTTTTCCTTGAGACCCTGAACCGTGAACGGCTTGACGCAATAATTGTTGACGCCGAACTGCACCGCGCGCTGCACGAGCTCGCGATCGGCCCGGCCGGTCAGCATGACGAAGGCCGTCTGGCGGATCGGCGGGTGTGACCGCACGGCGCGCAGCAGGGCCAGGCCATCCATCTTCGGCATGTTGAAGTCCGAGATGACGAGGTTGGCCGGCTTGGCCAGGAGGTTCTTCAGAGCCTCCTCGCCGTCCGGCGCCTCACGGATGTCCTTGAACCCGATCTGCTGCAACGCATTGCGGATCAAGGCCCGCATGGTCAGCTGGTCATCGACGACGAGAACGGAAATGGTGCTTGCTTGGGGCATGGGTTCATCGCCTCGCGGAGGCCAGATCGAGGATGGATTGGCCCATGGAGGACAGGGAAACCTGCTTCTCCACGGCGCCGATTTCAAAGGCCGCGCGGGGCATGCCGTAAACGACACAGCTCTGCTCGTCCTGTCCGAGTGTCTTGGCGCCCGCCTTGCGCATGGCCAGGAGGCCCTGGGCGCCGTCGCGCCCCATGCCGGTCAGGATCGCGCCGACCGCCTTGTCGCCGACCGCGTTGGCGACCGAGTTGAACAGCACGTCCACCGACGGACGGTGGCCGCTGACCGGGTCGCCGGCCACCAGGCGGCAGCGGAGCCCCGCCGAGCGAACGACCTCAAGGTGCGTGGCGCCGCCCGGGGCGACATAGATCTTGCCCGGCTCCAGAAGGGCGCCGTCGGAGGCTTCCTGCACCTTGGCCCCGCTGGCGCGGTCGAGCCGCGCGGCGAAGCTGGCGGTAAAGGTCGCCGGCATGTGCTGGGTGATGACCGTGGGCGGGCAGGTGTCGGGGAACATCGTCAGGATCGCCAGCAGCGCCTCGACGCCGCCGGTGGACGAGCCGATCGCCACGATGTCGCCTGAGGGCATGTAGCTCTTGGTGCGGGCCGCGGCGGGGGCGGCGTCGGCCTTGGTTCGCACCGAGGCGCGGGCCGCGATCTTCACCTTGACCACGATCTCGTTGAGCGCGTCCTGGGTGCCGAGCGCGTCGGCGGGCTTGGCGACGCAGTCGATCGCGCCCAGTTCCAGGGCCCGCAGCGTCATCTCGGCGCCGGCCTGGGTCAGGGTCGAGACCATCACCACCGGCATCGGCCGCAGGCGCATGATCTTCTCGAGGAACTCGATGCCGTTCATGTTCGGCATCTCGATGTCGAGGGTGACGACGTCGGGATTGAGGGCCTTGATCATGCCCCGGGCCTCGAAGGGGTCGCCGGCGGCGCCGCAGACCTCGATGTCCGGATCACGATTGAGGGCGGCCGTGATCAGGCTCCGCATCGTGGCGGAGTCATCGACGACAAGAACGCGAATCTTGGCCATCAGCGACCTCCCACCTTGCGATAGGCGGTAAGCCCCGCGCTTTCAAAGGCCGTGATCGAGCTTCCGACTCGTTCTGAGTGCCCGACATACAGCTTGCCGCCGGGCGCCAGCAGAGGCGCGAAACGGTTCCAGACCCGCTCCTGCGTCGGCTCGTCGAAATAGATCACCACGTTGCGGCAGAAGATGGCGTCAAACGGCCCCTTCATCGGCCAGCTGGGACCATTGAGGTTCAGTTCCCGGAAAGCCACCAGACTGCGAGCGGCTTCACAGACGCGGAAGCTGCGGCGGTCGCTGGCGTCGCGATCGAAATACTGGTTGCGGGCGGCCGCCGGTATGCCTTCCAGCAGGCTCTCGTCATAGACGGCGGCGCGACCGGTCGCCAGGACGTTGGTGTCGATGTCGGTGCCCAGGATCCGGATGTCGAGGTCGGCCGCGTTGGGCCACACCGACAGCACCGTGAAGGCCATCGAATAGGGCTCCTGGCCCGACGAACTGGCGGCGGACCACAGGCGCAGACGGCCCCCGGCGCGCACCTTGTCGGCCATCGGCTCGAGGATATTGGCGCGCAGATCGTCGAAGTGGTGCGGCTCGCGGAAGAAGCGGGTGACGTTGGTCGTCAGCGCGCGCAGCATTTCCTGCTGCTCGTCGACGCTGCTCTCCAGGGCCACGAAGGCGCAGTATTCGGTGAAGGTCTTCATGCCCAGCGAGCGCAGGCGCTTGGCCAGGCGCGAATAGACCAGCGTCGCCTTGGTCTCGGGCAGGCTGATGCCGGCCTGATCGTAAAGCAGCGCGGCGATCCGCTTGAAGTCCTGCGTCGTGAAGGCGAACTCGCCATCGACGATGGCCTCGCGACGTTCTGTTGTTGAGGCTGAGGTCATCAGGCGGCCAGGGCCTCGCGTTCGGGGAGGATACGGTCGAGCGAGATTTCGCTGATCATGCGGCCTTCGATCGAAATGATGCCGCGCACGAAGCTGCGAACGGCGTCGCAGGCCACGTCGGGCGTGGGTTGAACCATGTCGTCATTGATCGACAGGATGTCGGACACCGCGTCGACCAGCAGGCCGGCCGTGCGGTCGCCCGCCTGAACGACGATGAAGACGCTGCGCACGGTCGGCTCGACCATCGGCATGCCGATGCGGGCGGCCAGGTCCATGATCGGCAGGACCGCGCCGCGCAGATTGATCACGCCGCGCATGTAGCTGGGCGACTGCGGCAGCGAGGTCGCCGGGCTCCAGCCCCGGATCTCGCGCACGGCCATGATGTTCACGCAGTATTCCTGGTCTCCGACCCGGAAAGAAATCAGTTCCCTGCGCTCCGTGCTGGTGACGGTAGCTTCGTCAGTCATGACTTACTCCGCTGCAATGAGTGTGGGTTCGACGGGACGGGGCGTCTCGCGGCGGCGAAGGTTGATCACGGCGTCGACATCCAGGATGAGGGCCACGCGGCCGTCGCCCAGAATGGTCGCGGCGGCCACGCCCTCGACCTGCTGGTAGTTCTGCTCCAGCGACTTGATGACCACTTGGCGCTGGCCGTGAATGGCGTCGGCCACCAGGGCGGCGCGCGAGCCGTCCTCGCCTTCGACCAGCAGGACGACGCCCTCGGTCGGCGATGGCGAGGTGGTGCGGTAGCCCAGGGTCAGGCCGACGTCGATCAGCGGCACGAAGCTGTCGCGGACGGCCAGCACCGAGCCCACCGGGCCCAGAGGGCGCACTTCCTCGGGCTTGGGACGCAGGCTTTCGACGATCGCCGCCAGCGGCACGACCAGGGTCTCGCCGGCCACATCGACCACCATGCCGTCAAGGACGGCCAGGGTCAGCGGCAGGCTGAGGGTGAAGGTCGAGCCCAGACCGGGGCGCGACGAGATCGAGATGCGACCGCCCAGGGCCTGGACCGAACGCTTGACCACGTCCATGCCGACGCCGCGGCCGGACACGTCCGAGATCTTGTCGGCGGTCGAGAAGCCGGGAAGGAAGATCAGGTTGTCGATCTCTTCGTCGGTCAGCTGCAGGTCGGGCGCGATCAGGCCCTTCTTGACGGCGATCGACAGCACCCGCTCGCGGTTGATGCCCTTGCCGTCGTCCTGGACCTCGATGACGATCCGGCCGCTGCGGTGCAGGGCGGCCAGACGCACGACGCCTTCGGGATTCTTGCCGGCCGCCTTGCGCTCCTCGGGGCTTTCCAGCCCGTGGTCGATGGCGTTGCGCAGCATGTGGGTGATCGGGTCGGACAGACGCTCGATGACCGTCTTGTCGACCTCGGTGTTTTCACCGTCCATCACCAGGCGAGCCTGCTTGCCGGTCATGTTGGCGACTTCGCGGACCAGACGCGGCATGCGCTGGAACACCGACTTCACCGGCTGGGCGCGGATGGCCATGACGCTGTCCTGGATCTCGCGGGTGAGCTGTTCCAGCTCATCCAGACCCATGGCCAGGTTCGAGGACGGGGCGATGCCATATTCGCCGACGCGCTGCGCCAGCATGGCCTGATTGATGACCAGCTCGCCGACCAGATCGATCAGGCGGTCGATGCGTTCCGGATCGACGCGGATGACCGACTGGCCAGGGCCCGGGACGTCGACCTGGGTGGTCTTGGTCGGCGCGGCGGGGGCGGCGGGAGCCGGAGTGGGAGCGGCCGCGACGGGAGCCGGCGCCGGAGCCGGCGTGGCGACGGCCACGGGCGGCGGCGGAGCGATCTCGACGGGGGCGGGAGCGGCCTCGACGGCGGCCGGCGCGGGTTCCGGCTCGGCCGGCGCCTCGATGGCGCCCAGAAGATTGGCCAGGGCCGCCTCGACCGGCGCCTCGCCGCGGACGATGTCCAGCTCGCAGTCGCCGTCGACGAATTCGAAGACTTCGCGGATGGCCTCTTCGCCCTCGTCGGTTTCGACGCGAACGCTCCAGGTGCAGTAGGCGGCTTCGGCGTCGAGGAATTCCAGCGTCGGCAGGGCGCTGTCGTCCATGGTGGCGACGATCGGACCCAGGCGGCTGAGTTCGCGCAGGAGCAGCGCGGTTTCGTTGGCCTTGCGATACAGGTCCGACTTGGGACGGATCGACACCGTCCAGACGTTCGACGGGATCAGCTCGGCGTCGGCCGCCTGCTCGTCGATCGTGATGGTCATCGGCTGGAAGTCGAAGCCCAGATCGTCATCGTCCAGATCGTCGGGCGCCACGACGGGAGCGACCGGCGCCGGGGCGACCTCGGCGATTTCAGAAACTTCGGGCTCCGCGGCCACGGGAGCCGGAGGCGCGGCGGACGGATCGGTCCAGGCCTTCAGTTCGGCGGCCATGGCGGCCGAGGCCGCCATGTCGACATCGCCCATGCCGCGAGCGGCGCTGACGTGGTCGGCCAGGACGTCGGAGGCGCGCAGCATGACGGCGGCCAGATCGACGGTGTTAGGCACCTCGCCCGACCGAACGGCGTCCAGCAGGGTCTCGAAGACGTGGGCGAAGCGGACCAGCGGCTCGAGGCCGAAGGCGCCCGCGCCGCCCTTGATCGAATGCACGGCGCGGAAGACGGCATTGACGGTTTCAATGTCGCCGACGCCCTCCTGCATGGCCAAGAGCCCGCCTTCGAGGTCGGCGAGCAGTTCCTCGCATTCCTGAAAGAAGGTGACCTTGATGGCCTCTAGCTCGTCCATTCCCGTAGTTCCTTAGAATTTCCGACGTCTATGAAGGTCGAGGATCAGGCCGCGACGCGGCGGATGGCCTCGACCAGCTTTTCGGGATTGAACGGTTTGACGATCCAGCCGGTCGCGCCGGCTTCGCGAGCCCGCTGCTTCTTGCTGGGGTCGCTTTCCGTGGTCAGCACCAGGATCGGGATGGCGCGATAGTCGTCATCGACGCGAACCGCCTCGATGAAACCAAAGCCGTCCAGCTTGGGCATGTTGATGTCGGTGATGATGACATCGGGGCGGTGAGCGGAGAGAACCTCCAGCCCATGTTCGCCGTCGACGGCTTCGACCACATTGAAACCGGCGCCAGCCAGAGCCATGCGGAGCATGTCCCTCATTGTGCGGGAATCATCGACCGTGAGGACAGTACGCGTCACGAGTTCGCTCCATGGATATCCGCCGAAAGCAGCGCCCCGTCGGCGCCGAAAAGACGGGTGGTTTCTAGAAAGGCCTCCGAAGGCCCCTTGATCGAAAAAGCTTTGCCGTCCTGAGCCCAGGCCTTGCTGGCCGCGAGCAGGATCTGCAGACACAGGCCGCCGAGGCGACGGACCTGTCCGGCCTCGACCTCGATAGGCTCGCCCCGACATTGCAGGAAGGCGGCCTTCAGCGGGCCGGCGGCCTTCAGGTCGAGCGTTTCAGGCAGCGCGAGTGCGGCCATCAGAATTCCTCCCAGCCCTCGGCGGCCGGAGCGGCGGCCGTGGCGGTTGCGGCGCGGCCAGGCCGGGCGAAAGCGCCCAGTCGAGCCCGTTGTTCAGCGACCGGGTTGCGAGCCGGCGCGTGTTGGACCGGATCGGCCGCGGTCGGACGGTAGCCCGTCTGACCCTGACCAACCTGGAAGCGGGCCATCAGTCGGACCAGCTCGGCGGTCTCGCCCTTCAGCGAGTGCGTCGCGGCGGTCGACTGTTCGACCATGGCGGCGTTCTGTTGCGTGACCTGATCCATCTGGTTCACGGCCGTGTTCACTTCGTTCAGACCAGTGGCCTGTTCCGCGGCGGAGGCCGCGATCTCGGTCACCAGGGCGTCGATCTCGCCCACCTTGACGACGATCCGTTGCAGCGCCTCGCCGGTCTGTCCGACCAGGTTCACGCCCTGGCTGACCTGCTGGGTCGAGGACGAGATCAGGGTCTTGATCTCCTTGGCGGCTTCGGCCGAGCGTTGGGCCAGGGCCCGCACTTCCTGAGCGACGACGGCGAAGCCGCGACCCGCTTCACCCGCGCGGGCGGCCTCGACACCGGCGTTCAGAGCCAGAAGGTTGGTCTGGAACGCGATTTCATCGATGACGCCGATGATCTGACTGATCTGCTTGGACGAGTTTTCAATCTCGCCCATCGCCGACACTGCTTGATGCACGACCTGACCGGAATGCGTCGCTTCGCCACGGGTGGTCGAAACCACGTCCGAGGCCTGGCGGGCGCCGCCGGCGGTGCGGCGGACCGTGGCGGTCAGTTCATCCAACGCCGCGGCGGTCTGTTCGAGCGAAGCGGCCTGCTGCTCGGTGCGGCGCGACAGGTCGTCCGAAGCGTGGGCGATCTCGTCGGCGCCGGTGCTCAGGCCGTCGGTCGAGGCGGCGATGACCTTCATCGTCTCCTGCAGCGAGCCCATGGCGCCGTTAAAGTCGTCCTTCAGCTTGCGATAGTCGCCCGGGAAGTCGGCGCTGACGCGGAAGGTCAGGTCGCCCGAGGCCAGCTTTTCAAGGCCCTCGGCCAGGCTGGTGACGACCAGGGCGCTTTCGCGCGCCATGGCGGCGGCGGCTTCTTCCTTCGAGCGACGCTCGTCGGCGGTCATGGCCGCGTTCTTTTCCTGCTCCGCGCGCATCTGCTCGAGGTGCAGCTGGTTGTCGCGGAAGACCTTCAGCGAGCGGACGATGGCGCCCAGCTCGTCCAGGCGGGTCATCTTCTCCAGGTCGATGCTGTTGTCGCCCTGCGACAGCTTCTCGGTCGCGCCGGCGATGTCGGAGATCGACTTGCGAACGTTCATCACCGTCAAGAAGGCCAGGGCCGCGACGGAGGCCAGCGTGATCAGCGACATGATGATCGTGGCGCTCATGGCGGCGGTGGCTTCGGCTTGCTTCTTGGCGGCCGTCTCGGCGGTCCGCTTGTTGGCGGCGTTGACGACCGCGTCGAGCTGACCGGTCATCTTGGCGTATTGTTCCTCGAACGGCGCGATGAAGCCCACGGCCATGCCGAAGTCGACGCCGATCATGCCGCTGACCGTATCGATGGCGCTGCGGCATTCATCGAGCGACTTGATCAGCTCGACGATCTTCGGCTGTTCGGCCGCGGGAAGGTGAGCCTTCAGCGCGATCAGATCCTTCTTGATGGCGTCGGTCTCGGTGAGGACAGCGGCCATGCGCGCCTCGTTCTTTTCGAGATCGATGTTGCCGGCCTTGTGGGTCAGCACGGTGTAGAGCTCGCCGTTGACGTTGGAGATGCGCTTGGACAGCGCCTGGATCTCCATGTTCTCGCGCATGTCGGTCTCAACGACCTGACGCAGCGCCGCGGACTGGCTGCGCTGCACGACCACGGCTCCGCCGGCCATCAGGGCCAGCATCAAAAGCGCGAAAGCCGGCGCGAAGCCGATTTTGATAATCAACGGTAGATCGACAAGCCGAAAGCGCTTCATCGCAAGGTCCCCTCCAGGTAGCGATCCGTGCCCACGGAGCGCCATCAAGCCAGGGTGATCATCACGATAGATTCCTAACAGACTCTGACCTTGGTTAAGGGAAACTGGATTTGCGTACCCAAAGTGTCCCAAGGAGGGACGATTGGTCGCACCTGAATCTATAAAGCGGCCAGGAATCGCCCCCAGGGCGTTAAGGTTCAGGCAAGGTTACTATGAAGTAAATTCTGAATACTGCTCGCTGACTCAGAATATTTTAACTTGAACCTGCGACTTTCAGTACGCGTCCGGTTGGCGCATCGTCCACAGGACGTGAATTCATTACTAGGAGCAGCGGGATGAAATATCCGATCGCTTTTGCCGCGGGAATCGCTGGCAGCTTTTTCATCGCCCAGGCCGCCTCGGCGGCTGGTGGTTTTGAAGACCAAATGGGCCGTTGCCTGCAGCAGTACGCCAATACGCGCGACGCCGCTCAGGTGATGCTCGAATGCACCGCCGACGCTGGCAAGCTGGGCGACTGCAAGGTCGTTGAGAATTCGGCCGCCGGCAAGGGTTTCGACAAGGCGGCCATGTGCATCGCCGAAAAGCTTCCGATGGGCGCCAAGTCGGGCACCGTGAAGGTTCCCTTCCGCTTCCCGGGCGGCGCGTAAGCCTTATTTCCTAGACTTCTAGGACCCATACGCCCCCGCTGGCCAGGGCCGAAGCGTTCCGGATGGAGCGCTTCGCGTCTGGCTGGCGGGGGCGTATTGTCGTGTCTGGACGTCGGCGGGAGGGTCAGCCCCTCGCGGGGCTCAGAACTCCTCCCACTCCTCGCGCCTGACCGCCGTCGCGGCGCCGCTTCGCGCGACAAGCCGGGCGGCGCCGCCGCCCGGACGCGCGGCCGGCGCGACGGGAGCCCGGCGCGTGGGCGCTGGCGTGGCGGCGCGGCTCGCCCCGACCTGGAAGGTCGAGATGAGGTTCACCAGTTCGGCCGTCTGCCCCTTGAGCGAGTGGGTCGCGGCCGTGGTCTGCTCGACCATGGCGGCGTTCTGCTGGGTCACCTGGTCCATCTGATTGACGGCGGTGTTGACCTGGTGAAGGCCCGTGGCCTGCTCCTGGGCCGAAGACGAGATCTGCACGATCAGGTCGTCGATCTCGGCGACCTTGTCGACGATGCCGCGCAGGGCCGCGCCGGTCTGCCCCACCAGTCCGACCCCGGCCTCGACCTGACGGGTCGAGGCGCTGATCAGCGCCTTGATTTCCTTGGCGGCGTCGGCCGAGCGCTGGGCCAGGGCCCGCACTTCCTGCGCCACCACCGCGAAGCCTCGGCCGGCCTCGCCGGCCCGGGCCGCCTCGACCCCGGCGTTCAGGGCCAGCAGGTTGGTCTGGAAGGCGATCTCGTCGATCACCCCGATGATGTTGGAGATCTCGCGCGAGGATCCCTCGATCTCGCCCATGGCCGCCACGGCCTGGTCGACGACGACGCCCGAACGCTCGGCCTCGGTCTTGGCCCCCGCGACGACCTCCGAGGCCTGCTTGGCCCCGGCCGCCGAGCGGCGGACCGTCGAGGTGATTTCGTCCAGCGCGGCGGCGGTCTGCTCCAGGCTCGCGGCCTGTTGCTCGGTGCGTCGCGACAGGTCGTCCGCGGCGACGCCGATCTCGTCGGAGCCCGAGCGGATGCCGTCGGTGGCCACGGCGATGCGCGACATGGCCTGTTCCAGGATGCCGACGGCGTTGTTGAAGTCGTCCTTGAGCTTCTGGAACTCGGGCTTCACCTCGACCTCCAGGCGCCCCATCAGATCGCCCTGGGCCAGCTGATCCAGGGCCGCCCCCAGGGCGGCCACCATGACGTTCTGGCACTTCTCGTTTTCGAGCCGGCTGGCTTCGAGGCGCTGACGTTCGGCCTCGATCGTCTCCAGATAGATCGAGATGGCGAAGTCCATGTCCAGCATGGCCGCCTTCATCAGGGCGCTGACCGCGTCGCCGGCCTTGCCCGGATCACCCTTGGACATCATGCCCCGGGGCCAAAGCGAATCGATGGTCGTGCGCAGCAGCCTGTCCATCACCACCGCGTAGCCGCCGATGTACCAGCGGGGCTCCAGGCCGATGCGCGCGTGAACCTGGCCGATGGTGCGAACGGTGTCGACATAGTCGCCGCTGAAATCGCCTTGGGCGATCACGTCCCAGTGCGCCGCCTGGCGATCACTGGCGGCGTCGATATGCGCGTCGTTCTTGAAGAAGGCGCGGGTATGGGGCGTGGCCTTGACCTTGGCGTAGAAGGCCCCCAGCGCGCCGCCGATCTCCTTGCGGATCAGGGGACGAAGATCCCGCAGGGCCTTTCGCGCGCTGTCGTCCAGCCCGATGAAGGCCAACCGATCACCTAGCCCATGATCCTGATCCATATGGCCGAATCCCCTTTTGATAAGACGGGTTCGACCCTCTGCTCGCATGCTTAATGCGACCTTAAATCCTCGCGCCTCAGACGCGGCAGGTTGACGCACTCGCCTAAAGGTCGCACCAGCAAGCCGGGCTGACGCACGCCCGGCTTGCCTGGGGAAACCCGGCTATCCGCCCTGCTTCATGGTCTCCCGGGCGATCACCACCTGCTGGATCTGGCTGGTGCCCTCATAGATTCGGAAAATACGGACGTCGCGATACAGCCGCTCGATTCCGTAGTCGGCGACATAGCCGGCGCCCCCGAAGATCTGCACCGCCCGATCGGCCACCCGGCCCACCATCTCGGACGCGAACAGCTTGGACGCCGCCGCCTCCAGGGTCACGCCCTGCCCCGCATCGCGCTTGCGGGCGGTCTCCAGCACCAGGGCCCGGGCCGCCAGCGCCTCGGTCTTGCTATCGGCCAGCATGCCCTGGACCAGCTGGAAGTTCGCAATGGCCTGGCCGAACTGCTTGCGCTCGCCGGCATAGGCCACGCAGTCCTTGATCAGCCGCTCGGCCACGCCCACGCAGACGGCAGCGATGTGCAGCCGGCCGCGATCCAGCACCTGCATGGCCACCTTGAAGCCCTCGCCCTCTTCACCCAGGCGGTTCCAGGCCGGCACACGCACGTTGTCGAAGGTGACGTCGTGGATGTGGGCGCCCTGCTGGCCCATCTTCTTTTCGGGCTTGCCGACGATAAGGCCCGGCAGGCCGCCGGGAACCAGGAAGGCCGAGACGCCCGACCCGCCCTTGGAGTCAGGATTGGTCCGCGCCATCACCGTGAACAGCGAGGCCTTGCCCGCGTTGGTGATGTAGCGCTTGGAGCCGTTCAGCACATAGTCGTCTCCGTCGCGGGTGGCGCGGGTCTGGACCGAGCCGCTGTCGGAGCCGGCTTCCGGCTCGGTCAGGGCGAAGCTGGTGATGATCTCGCCCGAGGCGATGCCGGGCAGCCACTTGGCCTTCTGGTCGTCGGTCCCGAACATCACCAGGCCCTGGCTGCCGATGCCGACATTGGTGCCGAACACCGAGCGGAAGGCCGGCGAGGCGCGGCCCAGCTCGATCCCGACCAGGCATTCCTCTTCCATGTTCAGGCCAAGACCGCCGAATTCCTCGGGGATCGACAGGCCAAACAGGCCCAGCCCCTTCATCTCCTCGACGATGTCTTGCGGAACCGCGTCGTCCTCGGACACCTTGGCCTCGATCGGGCGCAGGCGCTCGGCCACGAAACGGGCCACCATGTCGATCAGTTGATCGCGGGTTTCGAGATCCAGGGCCATGGCGTTCCTTCCAGCGTCAAACACTTGTTTTGACGCGGACTGTAGCCGCCAAGCTCAGGAATGGAAGGGCCGGCGCGCCACACGCCGGCCCTAAATCGCCTTGCCGCTACGTCCGCTCGGCCCGGGCCAGCACGCTGTTGCGAAGGCCAAACAGCACATAGACCGCCGCGCCGATCAGGTGGGCGTAGAGGAAATAGAGCTGGGTCTTGGTCGGCAGGCTGGAGAACAGGTACAGGCACCCCAGGATCGCGCCCGACGCCACGACCGGCCAGATTGGGGTCGAGAACACCCGCTGGCGGCCCGGATCCCTGACCCGCAGGATGATCACCGACAGGCCCACGGCGATGAAGGCCGCCAGGGTGCCGGCGTTTGCCAACTCGGCGATGTCCTTCAGCGACAGCCAGCCGGAGATCAGGGCCGACAGCGCGCCGGTCAGCAGGGTCATCAGCACCGGGGTGCCGGTCCTGGCGTTGACCCTGGCCAAGGTCTTGGGCAGCAGGCCGTCGCGGGCCATGACGAAGAAGATCCGGCTCTGGCCGTACATGAAGGCCAGGATCACGGTGGGCAGGGCGACCACGGCGGCCAGGGCCACCAGCTGCGCCACCCTCGGATGTTTCAGGCTCTCCAGAATGAAGACCAGCGGCGCTTCGCTCTTGGAGAAGATCTCGGTGCGCGAGGCGCCGATCGAGACGGCGGCGACGACCATGTAGATCAGGGTGCAGACCGCCATCGAGCCGACGATGCCGATGGTCAGGTCGCGCTTGGGGTTCTTGGTCTCCTCGGCGGCGGTCGAGACCGCGTCGAAGCCGTAGAAGGCGAAGAAGATCAGGCTGGCGGCGGCCATGACGCCCACCTTGATGCCGTTGGCGTCGGGGGTAGCGGCAAAGCCCTGGGGCATGAAGGGCGTGAAGTGGCTGGCGTCGAAGGCCGGGATGCACAGCACGACAAAGATCGCCAGGGCGATGATCTTGACGGCCACCAGCACCATGTTGACCGTGGCGCTTTCCTTGGTGCCCAGGGCCAGCAGGCCGGCGACGGCGAAGGAGATGATCACGGCCGGCAGGTTGACCAGACCCCCCATGTGCGGACCGGCCAGCAGGGCCTCGGGCGTGCCGATCATCCGGAACAGGCCGGTGGCGTGCGCCGACCAGCCGACGGCCACGGCCGCGCAGACCAGGGTGTATTCGAGGATCAGGCTCCAGCCGACGAACCAGGCCACAGGCTCGCCCATGGCGACATAGCTGTAGGTATAGGCGCTGCCCGAGGCGGGGATCATGGTCGACAGTTCGGCGTAGCACAGCGCCGCGCAGGCGCAGACCGCGCCAGCGATCAGGAACGACAGGATCACGCCGGGACCGGCCAGGCCCGCGCCGATGCCGGTCAGGGTATAGATGCCGGTGCCGACGATGGCGCCGACGCCCAGGGCCACCAGATGCGGCCAGCTCAGCGTCTTCTTCAGTTGGTGGCCGTCATGGCCCGCCGCCATGGCGTCGATCGACTTGCGCCGCGTCCAGAAACTCAAGGTCATGTCCTCCCGACTTCATACTCCGCCGCAACCATGGGCTGGGCAACGTGCGTCGCCAAGACGTGCGGCATTGGCCGGGGCATTTCCTGCCAAAGATCGTCGGTCAGAAGAAAAGGCGCGTCAGGCCATAAGCGAACAGCGCCACCGCCAGGGTCGAAAGTCCCAGCGCCGCCGCCAGCTTCGGCTTGACCTGCAGCAGGGCGGCGGGTCCCAGCTTGGCCGAGATCGCGCCGACGCCGGCCAGCAGCAGGAAGCTGGAGACCGTCGCCAGGGTGGTCACCAGCATCGGCGGCAGCCAGCCGAGGCCACGCACGGCGGCCAGGGCGGCGAAGCCCAGCACGAAGGCCGGCGGGCCCTTCAGCCCGGCCTTCGCCGCGCCGTCGCCCGAGCGGCTCAGCAGCACGCCGATCAGCACCACCGCCGGGCCCAGCCAGACGATCCGGGCCAGCTTGGCCAGGGCCGCCGCGCCCGCAGCCTCCGGCGAGACCGAGGAGCCCGCGCCGGCCACCTGGGCGACGTCATGGATCGACAGGCCGAAGAACACTCCCGCCTGATGGGCCGTGAAGCCCAGGGCGTGGGCGATGGGCGGATAGGCCAGCATGGCCACGGTGGAGAGCAGATTGACCCCGATGATCACCAGGGCGGTCGTGCGCTGGTTGGCGGGACTGGGCGGCGCGGCCTGGGACGCGGCCAGGGCGGCGGAGGCGCCGCAGATCGAGCAGGCGGCCGCCGCGATCAGGGCCTCGGCCAGCGGAAGTCCAAGCGCCATGCCGACGGCCGCGCCCACCGTCAGTCCGCCCAGCACCACCGCGCCGCTGGCCAGGATGGCCGGGCCGCCCAGCAGGGCGAACTCGCTCCAGGTGATCTGGGCGCCCATCAGGGCGACGCCCAGACGCAGGCCGGGCTTGGCCCAGAGATCAAGACCAGCGGCCAGTCGCGCGCCCAGCCCCAGGGCGCCGACGCCCATGCCGAGGACCACCGCGATCAGCGGCGCCGGCGCGTGAAGACCGTGGGCCAGCGGTCTGGCCAGCAGGGCGATGGCGAGGCCGGCGATCAGACCCGGCCAGAGCTTGCCGATCTCGAACCGCGCACCGCCCAGGCGGGCGACGGCGGTGTTCATCCCTGGACGGGCGTGATGTCGAGGCCCAGCGCCTTGTCCGCCATGGCGCAGCGGCGGCTCAGGCGGTCGTGCAGGCCGCGAACGGTATTGCTGCCGGTGCGCTCGAAGGCGAAGGGCAGCAGGCCGTGGACCAGACAGGCCAGGCCCGCGCCGATCAGGGTGAAGCCAAAGCTCCAGGCCATGCCCATGTGCTGACCATAGGTCTCGCCGACGGCTTCCGGATGGCGCGTGAACGACTTCAGCATGAGGGGTCCCCGATTCAACTTCAGGCGTCCAAGCATGACGGTGAATCGGAGAATGGCATTACTGGATCACCTGTCATTTCGGCGGTATGGGGAATCTCATTCTCGAATTGGCCTGAACCGAAGATGATTGATCTCGACCACATTGACCGCCGCCTCCTGTCGATCCTGCAGGAGGACGCCACGGTCGCCATCGCCGACCTGGCCGAGCGCGTGGGCCTGACCCAGACGCCCTGCTGGAAGCGGATCAAGCGCCTGCAGGACGCCGGCGTGATCACCGCCCGCGTCGCCCTGCTGGACCGCGACGCCCTGGACCTGTCCCTGACGGTGTTCGTGGCCGTGAAAACCGGCCGCCATGATGAGGCCTGGCTGACCACCTTCGCCGCCGGGGCCCGGGCCCTGCCCGAGGTGGTCGAGTTCTATCGGATGAGCGGCGAGGTCGATTACCTGCTCAAGGTCGTGGTGCGCGACATCGCCGCCTATGACCGCTTCTACAAGCGGCTGATCGCCACCGCCCCGCTCACCGACGTCAGTTCCAGCTTCGCGATGGAGCAGATCAAGTTCACCACGGCGCTGCCGATCACCACGTCTTGATCCTGTCATCGACGGCGGCTCAATAGCGGGCGGAATCGGAGAGCGACCATGGACGCGACGCGCAGAGAAGCCTTTGGCCTGTTGATCGGAAGCGCGGCCCTCGCGCCGGGGATCGCCGCCGCCGCCGACACCTCGGTCGATCCCGCCCCGCCGCCGGCCATCCGCGCCCATCTCGGCGTCACCGAAAATCCGTTCGGACCCAGCCCCGCCGCCCGCAAGGCGGCCATGAAGGCGCTGGACGAGACGCCCTATTACGCCTGGGCGCTGGAGCCGCCGCTGGTGGCGCTGATCGCCAAGCGCGACCAGGTGCGGCCCGAGCAGGTGGGGCTGTGCAACGGCTCGCTGGAAGCCCTGTCGCTGCTGCCCACCGCCTTTTCCAAGGCCGGCCCGATCGTCGCCGCCGTGCCGACCTACGCCACGCCCCTGCTCTATGCCGAGCGCCAGGGGGCCAGGCTGGACTGGGTTCCGGTCGGCGCCGACCAGCAGATCGATCTCGCCGCCCTGGCGGCGCGGGCCAAGGCGGTGGGCGCGGGGGCCGTCTATATCTGCAACCCCAACAATCCGACCGGCCTGCTGCTGGACGCCGACGCCCTGCGGGCCTTCTGCGTCGAGATGTCCAAGACCTGCCCGGTGATCGTGGACGAGGCCTATATCGAGATCAGCCCCGATCCCGAGCGCAACTCGATGATGGACCTGGTCCGCGCCGGCCACGACGTGATCGTGGCCCGCACCTTTTCCAAGGTCTACGGCATGGCCGGGCTGAGGGTCGGCTTCATCGTCGCCCGCCCCGATCGGGTGAAGACGCTCAAGAGCATGATCCCCACGCACAAGGGCCGACCCGGTCTGGCGGCGGCGGCGGCCTGCTATGGCGACGCGACCTATCTGGCCGGAGCCAAGGCCTATCTGGAAGGCTGCCGCGCCAGGATCTATGCGATCTGCAAGGCCAATGGGCTCAACTCCCTGCCGTCGCACGGGACCTATGTGTTCGTCGACAGCGGCAGACCCAACCTGACCTTCCAGAAGACCCTGGCCTCGATGGGCGTCGAGGTGCGGGTGTTCGACAGCCCGGCCCATCCCACCTGGATCCGGGTGGGCACGGCGAGCCCGGCGGAGCTGGACTATTTCGCGCAAGTGCTGCCGAAGGCGTTGAAGGCCTGAGACCACTCGCCCCCCCCCCCTGACCTGCTTCGCAGGTCGTCCTCCCCCGGAGGGGGAAGATGAAAAGCGCCGACCCCATCTTCCCCCTCCGGGGGAAGACGACCGCGATAGCGGTCCGTAGGGGGCAAGTGTCAGCGTCCTCGCGCGGAATCCGCCGAGTTATTGGGAAGGGTCGCGGAGCGTCCGGGCCTCGCCCGGAATGTGTGAGTTCTAAGTACCGTTTCGACGAAGACGAACGCTCCGCGTGATCGTTATCCCTCTGGCCGGGGCGCGCGGGTCTGGTTCAACCCTTCACCCCCATCCGAGCGCTCCTCCTCGCGACGGACCCAGCCCTCAAGCTGCAGCCACGCCGATTCCGGAGGACCCGGAACGTACCTTCGGACGGGCGGGGACCTCCGACGAGAGTTCCCCGATGGACAGGTTTACGTCCTCTGTCCTCCTTTAAGCCCAGCCCGGTCCCGCTCACGCGACTCCGGTGGCCCCGCTCGATCACCCCTGACAGCCGCCTCTGGTCGCCGGCCGGACGCCCTTCCCGTGCTGTCAGGTGAGATTGATTATGCGGGCGGTTTCAGCGCGGAGGATTGGCGCGATCAACTATTTTACAAGGTATTGATTAGGTTAGGGTTTGCTCTGGAAAGAACGGGGATTTGGCGCCCTGCATCCCCATACCTCCCGTCATTCCCGCCCTTGTGGCGGGAACCCCTGTTTCAGCTGACACGTGAAGCGCAAGCGAAGTGCGCGCGCACTTCGCCCCTCCCGCACCTGCGGCGGACAGAGGGGTTCCCGCCACAAGGGCGGGAATGACGGGAGGTATGGGATGGGCCCAAGCCACCATCGCGCCAGTGTCGGCTTTCGATACTGATCTTGAGGACGGTACGACCTCAGTCGGACGCTGTGGAGGTCCGCGCTAGGCTCCATTTCATCCGTCTCCCCGGCCTTCGCCGGGGAGACGGGTAAGGGTTTGGTCCGACTCCCCACCCCGAACAGACATCCGAAACGCCTGCTCCAAGCGCGCCCTAGTCCGGCCAGAGGTCCTGCACATCGCCCTTGCGGTTGAGCATGTGCGTGGCCCGCTTGATCACCGCCAGCAGGCGTTCCTTCCGGCCGTCCCGGTCATAGGTCAGGGTGGTGCGGGCCAGGCCTTCCAGCATGAAGCGGGCGAGGTCGCGGCTGGCCTGGAAGCGCGGGCCGGCGCCGGCGTGCAGAATCTTCAGGAAGTGGTCGCCGGCCTGGGCGCGGTCGAACTCGGCCTGGGCCGGGGCCAGCAGGGCCTGGATGGCCGGATCGGTGCGACCGGCGGCCTCGAGCTCGGCGAAGGCCATGAACGGGACGCTGTGCAGCAGGTCCCAGTAGCTGTCGATGGCGTGCTCGGTGACGTCGGCGCCCGACGGCAGGTTCTCGGCGGCGGCCCGGAACAGGGCCGAGCGCTCGGCCTGGACATGGGCCACGGCGGCCTCGACCAGCGCCTCGCGGGTGGGGAAGTGATACAGCATCGCCCCGCGCGTCAGCCCCGCCGCGTCGGCGATGACCGGGTTGGTGGCGGCGTGATAGCCGACCTCGGCGATCAGCTTCATCGCGCAATCGAGAATCCGCGCCCGCGTCTTCAACGATTTCGGGGTGTCCTTGGCGAGGCGGGCGGCGTCCATGGCCCTGACTTAGTGCGGGCCATGCTGCATCGCAACAGCCGTTCGCGCCCCGGTCCGACAAGGCGCGGCCTGGGCGGGGCGATCAGGGTTCCCGTCTGCCCGCCTGGTGAGCAGACTGCGCGCTTTCAGGGCTGACCTTGCGGAACCCCGCCCCACCTCCGGCCGGCGAGGGTTTCATTAAAGCGACATGCAATCGGCTTAAGCGCGAAGGCACTCGCCGAGGTCGCGACCAATCCGGGGGCGGATCGATCAGGCGAGACAGCCGGGGGCTAGCATGAGCGCCGAAATCGCCGTCCGCCGCTATCGCAGCATCTTCATCAGCGACCTTCACCTGGGAACGCGCGGCTGCCAGGCCGAACTGCTGCTGGACTTCATCCGCCATATCGAGTGCGAGCGCCTGTATCTGGTCGGCGACATCATCGACGGCTGGAAGCTGCGCAGCGGCTGGCACTGGCCCCAGGCCCACAACGACGTGGTGCAGAAGATCCTTCGCCTGGCCCGCAAGGGGGTCGAGGTGATCTATGTGCCCGGCAACCACGATGACCGCATCCGCGACTTCTGCGGCGTCCATTTCGGCGGCGTGGTGGTGGCCCGCGACGTGATCCACGAGGCCGCCGACGGCAAGCGCTACCTGGTGGTGCACGGCGACGAATTCGACGGCGTGGTGCAGCACGCCAAGTGGCTCGCCTTCCTCGGGGATTGGTCCTATAGAACCATCCTCATGCTGAACACCTTGCTCAACCGCGCTCGGCGGCGCATGGGATTCGGCTACTGGAGTTTCTCGGCCTATCTGAAGGTCAAGGTGAAGAACGCGTTGCATTTCATCGAGAACTTCGAAGCCGCCGTGGCCGATGAAGCGCGCCGCCGGGGGGTGGACGGCGTGATCTGCGGACACATTCACAAGGCTGAAATGCGCGACATCGACGGAATCACCTACGTCAACGATGGTGACTGGGTGGAAAGCTGCACCGCCCTCGTCGAACACGCCGACGGCCAACTTGAAATCCTCGAATGGGCGAAGATGCGCTCGTGGTCGGTGATCGACCGCGCCCTGCGCGCGCCGCAAGACGAGGCCCTGCCGGAGCCTGCCGCCGCCTGATGCGGATACTTCTCGCCACAGACGCCTGGGAACCTCAAGTCAACGGCGTGGTTCGCACCCTCACCCGGGTGGTCGACGAACTGCGCGCCATGGGCCACGAGGTCGATGTCGTCAGCCCCGACCAGTTCCCGACCTTCCCGCTGCCGACCTATCCGGAAATCAAGCTGGCGATCGGCGCCTACGAGCCCGTTCAGGATCGCTTCAAGTCGTTCGAGCCGGAGGCGATCCACATCGCCACCGAGGGGCCGATCGGCCTGGCCGCGCGCCGCATCTGCCTGGAGTGGAAGCTGCCGTTCACGACCAGCTATCACACCAAGTTCCCGGAATATGTCTCGGCCCGCCTGCCGCTGCCGCTGGCCGCCGGCTACACCTACATGCGCTGGTTCCACAAGCCGTCGGGCCGCCTGATGGTGGCCACGCCGACCATGCGCGACGAGCTGGCCAAGCACGGCTTCCGCAACCTCTCGCCCTGGTCGCGCGGCGTCGACACCGACATCTTCCGCCCCCGCGCCGAGGGCGAACCGGACCTGTTCGAGGGGCTGCCGCGGCCGATCTTCCTCAATGTCGGCCGCGTGGCCGTCGAGAAGAACATCGAGGCCTTCGCGTGCCTCGACCTGCCCGGCACCAAGGTGGTGATCGGCGACGGCCCGCAACGCGAGGAGCTGGCCGAGAAATATCCCGAGGTGAAGTTCCTGGGCGCCAAGTTCGGCGACGAACTGGGCCGCTATTTCGGCTGCGCCGACGTGTTCTGCTTCCCGTCCCTGACCGACACCTTCGGCCTGGTGATCCTGGAGGCCATGGCCGCCGGCGTGCCCGTGGCCGCCTTCTCGGCCCCCGGCCCGATCGACATCATCCCCGGCTCCAACGCCGGCGCCCTGGCGCCCGGCCAGACCGACGGGCTGAAGGAAGCCTGCCTGGCGTGCCTGGACCTGGACAAGACGGTCGTTCGCAAGTTCGCCGAGGGCTTCTCGTGGCGCGCCTGCGCCGAGGAATTCTTCCGCAACCTGCAGCCCTATCCCGAGCCGGAAAAGACCCGGTTCTGGCGGCGGCTGCGGCGGCTGGCGCGGCTGCGCAAGAAGACGGCG
Source organism: Caulobacter sp. (assembly GCF_965279145.1). Classification (NCBI taxonomy): domain Bacteria; kingdom Pseudomonadati; phylum Pseudomonadota; class Alphaproteobacteria; order Caulobacterales; family Caulobacteraceae; genus Caulobacter; species Caulobacter sp. The sequence continues at coordinate 1,907,624 of NZ_OZ257139.1, read as the reverse complement.
GCCTGACCGAAATTTTCTAGAGACTGCCGCGACGGCAGCGCCTTTCTAATCCTGCCAAGCCGCCGGCGCTCGATCGGCGGACAGCATTGGGAGGGCCAGATGGCCGAAGCCTACATCATTGACGCCTGCCGGACTCCGCGCGGCATCGGCAAGGTCGGCAAGGGCGCCCTGGCCGACATCCATCCGCAGCAACTGGCCGCCTCGGTCCTGGCCGCCCTGGCCGCGCGCAACGATCTCAACACCGCCGATGTCGACGACATCATCTGGGGCACCTCCAGCCAGCGCGGCAAGCAGGGCGGCGACCTGGGCCGCATGGCGGCGCTGGACGCCGGCTATGACGTCCGCGCCAGCGGCATGACCCTGGACCGCTTCTGCGGCTCGGGCATCACCACGGTCAACCTGGCCGCCGCCTCGATCATGTCGGGCATGGAAGACCTGGTCATCGCCGGCGGCACCGAGATGATGTCCTACACCGCCGCCACGGCGACGCCGGGCGCGATCCCGATGATGGACAACGGCAACCTGCGCCTGCGGGCCCGCCATCCCCAGTCGCACCAGGGCGTCTGCGCCGACGCCATCGCCACCCTGGAAGGCATCAGCCGTCTGGCCGTCGACGAGCTGGCCCTGGTCAGCCAGCAGCGCGCCGATGTGGCCATCCGCGAAGGCCGCTTCAGCAAGAGCCTGGTGCCGGTGTTCAAGGAAGACGGGACCCTGGCCCTCGATCACGAGGAATTCCCCCGCCCGCAGACCACGATGGAAGGCCTGGCCGGCCTCAAGCCCGCCTTCACCGCCATGGCCGAGTTCGCCCTGGACGACGCCGGCACCACCTATGGCGGCCTGATCCGGCAGGTCTATCCGGACCTCAAGATCGAGCACATCCACCATGCCGGCAACTCGTCGGGCGTCGTGGACGGCGCGGCGGCGATCCTGCTGGCCTCGCCTGACTACGCCCGCAAGCACGGCCTGAAACCCCGGGCCCGGGTGCTGGCCATGGCCAATATCGGCGACAGCCCGACCCTTATGCTCAACGCCCCGGTCCCCGCCGCCCGCAAGGCCCTGGCCAAGGCCGGCCTGACCGTCGACGACATCGACCTGTGGGAAATCAACGAGGCCTTCGCGGTGGTGGCCGAGAAGTTCATCCGCGACCTGAAGCTGGACCGCGACAAGGTCAATGTGAACGGCGGCGCGATGGCCCTGGGCCATCCGATCGGCGCGACGGGCTCGATCCTGATCGGCACGCTGCTCGACGAGCTGGAGCGGCGCGACCTGAAGCGCGGCCTGGTGACGATGTGCGCCGCCGGCGGCATGGCGCCGGCGATTATTATCGAGCGGATGTAGAAAGACCCTCTCCCTAGCGGGAGAGGTGTCGCCGCAGGCGACGGAGAGGGAAGTCGCTGGAGAATTTCAGCAACACTTCCCCCTCCGGTCGCTACGCGACCCCCTCCCCCGCTAGGGGGAGGATCTCATCAACGGAACGGCGGCTCGTCGAACGCCCGCAGCTTGCGCGAGTGCAGGTTGGGGCCTTCTTCCAGCAGCAGCTTGCAGGCCAGGATGCCGATCTGCAGGTGCTGGCTGATCGCCCGCTCGTAGAAGGCGTTGGCCTGGCCCGGCAGCTTGATCTCGCCGTGCAGCGGCTTGTCGGACACGCACAGCAGGGTCCCGTAGGGCACCCGGAAGCGATAGCCCTGGGCCGAGATCGTGGCCGATTCCATGTCGATGGCGACGGCGCGGCTCTGGTTGAAGCGCAGGGCCGACAGGCTGTGGCGAAGCTCCCAGTTGCGGTCGTCGGTGGTGACCACGGTGCCGGTGCGCAGGCGCTTCTTCAGCTGGTCGCCGGAATCACCGCTGATCGCCTTGGAGGCGTCATAGAGGGCGCGCTGCACCTCGGCGATCGATGGCACCGGGATTTCCGGCGGCAGCACGGCGTCCAGCACATGATCGTCGCGCAGATAGGCGTGGGCCAGCACATAGTCGCCGATGGTCTGGGTGTCGCGCAGGCCGCCGCAGTGGCCGATCATCAGCCAGGCCTGGGGACGCAGCACGGCCAGGTGGTCGCAGATGGTCTTGGCGTTGGACGGACCGACGCCGATATTGACCAGGCTGATGCCGTTCCCGCCCTTGGCCATCAGGTGGTAGGCGGGCATCTGGTGCTTGCGCCAGGTCGACTCCGCCACCGCCAGTTCGGGATTGACGGTGTCGGCGGTGATCACCAGCCCGCCCGAGCAGGACAGCGCCTCATAGGGGCTGTCGGGCAAGGCCAGCTGCTCGATGCCCCAGCGGACAAACTCGTCGACATAGCGGTGATAGTTGGTGAACAGGATGAACTGCTGCACGTGCTCGGCCGGGGCGCCGGTGTAGTGCTTCAGACGGGCCAGCGAGAAGTCGGTGCGCAGGCCGTCGAACAGGGCCAGCGGCCGGGTCTCTTCCAGGGCCGCGTCCCACACGCCGTCAGCGATCTCGTCGCCGATGAAGGCCAGGTCGGTGGTCGGGAAAAACCGGGCGATGTCCTCGGACCGCACATCGGCCTGGTTCAGGTCGATGCTGGCGTCCAGCACGTAGGGATAGGGGATTTCCTGGCGCGAGCGGTCGACCTCGATCTCGACGTCGAAGTCGTTCAGCAGCAGGGTCAGCTGCTCGACCAGATAGTCCTTGAACTGGGCCGGCTTGGTGACCGTGGTCGCATAGATCCCCGGGCGACTGACGCGGGCGTAGGATCGCGCCAACTTGGGCGGCAGGGCCTCGGGATCATAGATCAGGCGCAGTTCGGGATAGGCGAAGGTCCCATCGAAGCGCTGTTGCGGATCAGGCCGCGCGCCGGTTTCGAGATAGGCCTTGAGGGCGGTCCGGAGGGCGCCCACGGCGCGCTCGTATTCCTGGTTCAGCTGTTCGACGACAGCGATTGCTTTTTCTTGGTTTGACATGGGCTCTTATAGCGGCGTTTCGCGACATTTGCGAGATGGGGCGCCGCGCAAATGGGAATGATTTATTACTTAGCTTGATTGAGGGCGCCGGACCGCCTCTCCTGCCCGCAAACCCAGCCTGTTTCTCCAGCTTGACGAACGCCGGCCTGCGCCGCCTCTCTCAAGGGCATGGACGAACCCGCGCGCGTCGGCCAAAAGGGTTGAAATGCCCAGAGGGTGCGGATCGCCCGCCCTCGTACGTCATACCTACCGCCGGGCGCCGAAAAAGACTGTTCGCGCCTGCCCGGCGCCCGAGGAAACTGCATGAACAAGCGCTTCGCCTATCTGATCATCGCGTCCATGATCCTCGGGGTCACGGTCGGCTGGGCCTGTAACCAGTTCCTCGACCCGGCCCAGACCGAAGAAGCGGTCAAGTGGTTCAAGATGGGGACCGACCTGTTCCTGCGGCTGATCAAGATGATCATCGCCCCGCTGGTCCTGACGACGCTGGTCGCCGGCATTGCCCACATGGAGGACGCGGCCGCCGTGGGCCGGATCGGCGCCAAGACCATGGGCTGGTTCATCAGCGCCTCGGCCGTGTCGCTGCTGCTGGGCCTGCTGATGGTCCACCTGCTGCACCCCGGCGCGGGCCTGAACCTGACCGAAGTGACCAGCGCCGCCAGCGCCCCGGCCGCCTCGACCGAAACCTTCACCCTGCAGGGCTTCCTGACCCACCTGGTGCCGGCCTCGATCTTCGACGCCATGGCCAAGAACGAGATCCTGCAGATCGTGGTCTTCAGCCTGTTCGTCGGCACCGCCGTCGCCTCGCTGGACAACAAGGCCCCGCATATCCTGGAACTGGCCGAACAGGGCGCCCAGGTGATGCTGAAGGTCACCAACTTCGTCATGAAGCTGGCCCCCCTGGCGATCTTCTGCGCCCTGGCCTCGACCATCGCCACGCAGGGCCTGTCGATGCTGGCCGTCTACGGCAAGTTCGTGCTGGGCTTCTACGCGACCATGGGCACGCTGTGGGTGCTGCTGTTCATCGCCGGCTGGCTGGTGCTGGGCAAGCGGGTGGTCCCGCTGTTCGCCGCGATCCGCGAGCCCGCCCTTCTGGCCTTCTCGACCGCCAGCTCCGAAGCCGCCTATCCCCGCATCCTCGACGCCCTGCCCAAGCTGGGCGTCCGCCGCCGCATTGTCTCGTTCGTGCTGCCGCTGGGCTATTCGTTCAACCTCGACGGCTCGATGCTCTACTGCACCTTCGCCACCGTGTTCATCCTGCAGGCCCACGGCGTGCATCTGAGCGTGCAGCAGCAGATCTTCATGCTGCTGCTGCTGATGGTGACCTCCAAGGGCATCGCCGGCGTGCCGCGCGCCTCGCTCGTCGTCATCATGGCCACCCTCACCTATTTCGGCCTGCCTGAAACCTGGATCGCCCTGGTGCTGGGCGTCGACCACCTGCTGGACATGGGCCGCTCGGCCACCAACGTGGTCGGCAACAGCGTCGCCGCCGCCGTGGTCGCCAAGTGGGAAGGCGAACTGGACGACATCGCGCCGGACGAAGACACCGCCACGGCCTGAAGCTGACGCAAAGGTTGACTCCTGTGGCGCGAGGTTCATTCTGATTGAACCCGCCCCACAGGAGCTCCAGATGACCCGTCAGTTCGCCCTTGGTTCCGCCCTGTTCCTCGCCGCCGCCGCCATGGCCTCGACCGCCGCGTCCGCAGAGCGCGCCTGTTTCGACGCCGGCCAGGTTCGCAACTGGGTCTCCGCCGGTGATCAGGCGGTCTATCTGCAGGTCAATACGGCGGACTATTACCGCGTCGACCTGCCCACGCCGGTCAGACAGATGGACTCCCGCTCGACCAACCTGGTGGTGGGCTCCAGCGGCAGCCGGGTCTGCGACGCCGGCGACCTGCGGATGACCCTGTTCCTGACGCCGTCCTTCAACGTGCCGCTGGGCGCGACCAGGATCAGCCGGCTCTCGTCCGAGGAAGTCACCGCGTTGGGCCCCGAGAACCTGCCGGGCCGACGCTATCGCGGTCGTCGCTGAACGCTTCGGCGACTCTCCCGCATTGGCTTCGGCGTGGGAAGGCGAACGGGACGACCTCGTCCCCGACGAGGGCGCCGCCACGGCCTGACGCCGAAGCCAGCCCGCCAGATCGAACGGCCCGCCTCGCACCGCGATGCGGGCCGTCCTCGTTGATATCCGACCATCCGCACATACAGTAATTACTGTATAAGCCATTGACAGGTCGCCGCCGAAGGCCAATCTTCAAGGCAGGGACAAGTTAGGATCACATCATGAGCACGATCATGCCTATCGCCCGCGCCACCCTGACAGCTCTGGCCGCGGCCGGTCTCATCGCCTCGGCGGCCTCCGCCCAGGCCCAACCCGCCGCCAAGCCGGCTCGCGCCGACCGGCCATGCTTCTCGCTGTCGGACTGGCACGGCTGGAGCTCGCCCAGCCGCGACATCCTCTACATGAAGGTCCGCAACAAGGACGTCTATCGCCTGGACCTGGCCTACGGCTCCAGCCAGCTGAACTGGCCGGGCTCGCACATCGTCAGCGTCGTGCGCGGCAGCGACCGCGTCTGCGCGCCGATCGACCTGGACCTGCGGGTCTCCGACGGCTTCGGCATGGGCATCCCGATCCGCGCCAAGACCATCACCAAGCTGACGCCCGAAGAGATCGCGGCGATCCCCAAGAAGGACCGGCCGTAGGCTCTAGGACGGATCGACATTCAGCGGGTGGGCATACTTCTCACCGCTCATCCCCGCGAAAGCGGGGACCCAAGCGGGGCTTACAGATTTTAGAACGACGCAGGGTTGTCCTGAGACTCAGCTTGGGTCCCCGCTTTCGCGGGGATGAGCGGTGTTTTGGGTAACTTTGATCTGAAAATCAGACGTCTCAAATGAATGTCGATCCGCTCTAGGCCGCGCTCGCCGCCGCGTTGATCAACGCCACCACCATGGCGTTGGCCGGGGTGGGGATGCCGTGGATCGCGCCGCGCCGCACGATCACCCCGTTGCGGGCGTCCAGTTCCATGGGCCGTCCGGCCAGACGGTCGGCGTGCAGCGAATTGATCCCGTCGGGCGCGCCCGCGCGATAGCCGGCGATCACCGCGTCGGGCAGGTCGTCGGGCAGGTCGGCGCCCTCGGCCCGGCCCACGGCGACGCACTCGGCCACCAGGGTCCGCATGACCTGGGCCGCGCCCTCGTCATGGGCGATCCCGGCGGGCTTCAGCGCCAGGGCGTTGACCGCCCCGGCGCAGTTGAGAGCCAGCTTCTTCCACGCCTCGGTCTTGAAGTCCGGCGTGGTCGAGACCGCGATCGGCGTGTGGGCGAACAGCGCGGCGAAATCGCGACCGGCCGCGTCGTCGGGCACGCGGATCCAGCCGTCCCGGCGCTGCAGGATCCGCCCCGGCGCCCGGCGCTCGGCCGGGATGTCGACCACCGCCGGCACGATCCGCGTCGCCGGCAGGCGATCCAGGAACGGCTCGACATGCTCGACGCCGTTGCGCAGCACCGCCAGCCGCGTTTCCGGTCCGACCAGGGCGTCCAGCCAGCCCTCGGCCGAGGCGGTGTCGTAGGTCTTGGTGGCGATCAGCACCCAGTCGACGGGCGTGGCCTTCGCGGGGTCGGTCAGCACCACGGGGTCGGCCGAGATCGCGCCGCCCGGCGTCTGGATCGCCAGCCCCTGGAACGGCGTCCGCGCGCAGACGGTGACCGACAGCGCCGGGTTCTGGGCCAGCCACGCGGCGACCGCGCCGCCCACCGCGCCGGGGCCGATCAGGGCGATGCTGGTCATGAGGAGCTCCGGTCAAAACAAAACCCTCTCCTTGCGGGAGAGGGTGGCCCGCGAAGCGGGTCGGATGAGGGGTCGCGCCCGCCGATCATGACAAGCCTTTCGACCCCTCATCCGTCAGCCCCAGGCTGACACCTTCTCCCGCAAGGGGAGAAGGTTCAGGGAACTCACTCGGCCGGAAGCGACTGTTCCGAGCGCTTGGCCATCATCTGGTCGAAGCTGGACCACACGCCCTCGCCGCCGTGCCACTGACCCTTGGTCGCGGCCTTGGAATATTCCGTGGCGCGGGCCTCGAAGAAGTTGGCGTGCTCGACGCCCGACAGCAGCGACTGCAGCCACGGCAGCGGGTTTTCCTTCACGCCATACACCTCGGGCAGGTGCAGCTGGCGCAGGCGCCAGTCGGCGATGAAGCGGATATAGGTCTTGATGTCTTCCGGGGTCATGCCCTGCACGTCGCCGGCCTCGAAGGCCAGGTCGATGAAGGCGTCTTCCATGCCCACCACGGTCTTGCAGCAGTCGACGATGTCGTCGGCCACGGCCTTGGTCACCGCGCCGGTCTCGGCGTTGAAGGCGTGGTAGAGCTTGATGATGCCTTCGCAGTGCAGGCTCTCGTCGCGGATCGACCACGAGACGACCTGGCCCATGCCCTTCATCTTGTTGAAGCGCGGGAAGTTCATCAGCATGGCGAAGCTGGCGAACAGCTGCAGGCCCTCGGTGAAGCCGCCGAACATCGCCAGGGTGCGGCAGATGTCGGCATTGGTGTCGACGCCGAACTTCTGCATGAAGTCGTGCTTGTCGCGCATGGCCTGGTATTCCATGAACGCGCCGAATTCGCTTTCCGGCATGCCGATGGTTTCCAGCAGCAGGGCGTAGGCCGCGATATGGATGGTCTCCATATTGGCGAACGACGACAGCATCATCTTCACTTCGGTGGGTTTGAACACCCGGCCGTAGCGTTCCATGTAGTTGTCGGCGACCTCGATGTCGGCCTGGGTAAAGAAGCGGAAGATCTGCGTCAGCAGGTTCCGTTCCTTGTCATTGAGCTTGACGGCCCAGTCCTTGAGATCCTCGCCCAGAGGGATTTCCTCGGGCATCCAGTGGACCTGCTGCTGCTTTTTCCAGAACTCGTGAGCCCACGGATAGCGGAAAGGCTTGTAGGCTGCCGAGGGCGTCAGGAGGCCAGGAAGGGTGATAAGCTTGGCGGACATCGGCAGCGGCTCCAGGGACGGACGGACACGAATCGGACGGACGAGTTAGGCTCTCTTGGTACCGCAGCCAGCAGGTTCATCTAGTGGTCAGTTGGTCGCAGCACACAACATGTTGTGGGTAGATTGCTAATCGATGGTTAACGCAGCATACACCATTTACGGCGCGCTTGGCTCGGGTTCCGTGCCCGTCGAGGCCACTTTGACCCTGCTGGGGCAGCCCTATGCGGTCATAGAGGCGCCGACCTGGGAAGGCGAGTCGCAAGCGGCCAAGGTGGCCGTGGTCAACCCGCTGAAACAGATCCCGGCCCTGATCACCCCGGCCGGCGAGACGATCACCGAGAGCGCCGCCATCCTGATCTGGCTGGCCGACCGCCATCCGGACGCCGGCCTGTCCCCCGCCCTCGACGCGCCCGAGCGCGCCCAGTTCCTGCGCTGGATGACCTTCATCCCCGCCTCGATCTATTCGCTGTTCTGGGTGCGCGATGAGCCCTCGCGGCTGGTCGGCGACGACGCGGCGATGCAGGCTCGGGTCAAGGCCGCCACCGCCGACCGCATCGCCGACTGCTGGGCGATGATGGAAAGCCAGCTGACGCCGGGGCGCTACCTGCTGGGCGACCAGATGACGGTGCTCGACCTCTATGTCACGGTGATCAGCCGCTGGGGCCCTCGCCGCGTGCGGTTCTACGAGGTGGCGCCGAGGATGGCGCAGGTGGTCCGGCGGGTGGACGCGGATCCGAGGCTGGCCGCGTTCTGGGCGGAGCGGTTCCCGTTCTTTGACGGGTGGGAGCGGTTGGGGCAGCCGGCCTGAGGGCGATCGTTACGTAACGCCGGTTGACACCTCCACCCCCCTTGCGTTACGTAACGACCATGACCCTTTCGAACTCAGAGCGCCAAGCGCGTTTCCGGCGCAAACTGCGGGATGACCGCACCGGTTTGGAACATCTTGTCGAAGTGTGGCGCGTTGCGCGGCAGTCGCTTCTTCAGCAGCGTGATGCGACCACTGAACGGGATCAAGAGGCTATTGCGGATTACGACAGACTGATCGCTACCTACTCACCCCAAGCCCGAACCGGAGCTTCCCTTGTTGATGCAGGCATCATCGCCGCAACCCGCGTGGGCGCCTCCGTCCGTCTAGCAATGGCAGACCTAGAAGACCGTACAGACGTCAAGCCTGAGGAGGAGCCGTTACGCCGAAGCATCCTCGCGCAAATGCGCGCCACGGCGGAGCTTCAAGAGGAACATATCCGTCAGCTCAAGGCAGAGCCGCCCGGGATATTTTATGATTCGAAGTGAGCCTATTACGACTTTCAGCCCGAAGTTAAGCTCCGCATTTGCTTGGCATCAGAACTTGCGCTCCGGTCCATCGTAGTTGAATGCCGACCGCCCCGGTCGGGTGCGATCCTTAAATCTCTTGGAGGCTGCAGCGTGCAGGGCTGGGCGGGTTGGTCAAGGACCGCCCTCCGGGCGGCCGCCGCGCGGCGGCGCTGCGCGCCGTCCTTGAGCAACCCGACCAGCCCTGCGATCGTCTCGCCGTGAGATTTAGGGAGGGCTCCTTCTCCAGGGAGAAGGGCCTCAACAAATCCCCGTCATCCCGCGCTTCATGCACGGGACCCATGGTTCAGCTTTCGCGTGAGAGATCGTTCTGGCGCCGTCCGCGCGGCGGATAGATGGGTCCCGCGCATGAAGCGCGGGATGACGGAGAAAAGGGCGCCCACAAGCACATCCATGCCCGTCAGTGCGCAGCGGCAGGCTCTCCCCGCACCAATATTCCCCAAACCCCCACTTTACGCCGCCAACCTTCACCGCTAAGAACCCCGCCGATGTCCATCGCCGCGACCATTATTATGACCCCAAAAACGACCCGCTTCGGTGGGGCGTCTTCGGGTCTGCGCGCGATCTAGCCAGCATCCGAACTCAGCCCCGCCGATGCGCGGGGCGGCTCTCATCTTCCAGAGATCCAAAGCTCCCCGCGCCTCCGCCCCTTCAGGAGACGTATCCCCGTGAGCTTCAGGTTTTCCCGTTCCAATCCCCCCCATGTCGGCGTCGTCGGCGCCACCGGTCTGGTGGGCGGCATGATGCGCGAGCTGCTGGCGGAGCGGAAATTCCCGCTGGCCTCGCTGCGCCTGTTCGCCTCGGCCCGCTCGGCCGGCCAGAGCCTGGCGTTCGGCGACACCGAGGTGGTGGTCGAGGACGCAGGCACGGCCGACTTCACCGGCCTCGACATCGTGTTCTTCTCGGCCGGCGGCGACACCTCGCGCGTCCTGGCCCCGAAGGCCGCCGCGGCCGGGGCGATCGTGATCGACAATTCCTCGGCCTGGCGCGGCGATCCGGACGTGCCGCTGGTGGTGTCGGAGGTCAATCCGCACGCCCTGAACCACATCAAGAAGGGCATCGTCGCCAATCCCAACTGCACCACCATGGCCGCCATGCCGGCCCTGAAGCCCCTGCACGACGCCGCCGGCCTCAAGCGCCTGACGGTCAGCACCTATCAGGCCGCCTCGGGCGGCGGGGTGGCCGGCATCGAGGTCCTGGCCAGGCAACTGGCCGCCGGCGCCCAGGGCGATGTGGCGGGCCTGGCCCTGAGCCGCGACGCCGCCCCCCTGCCCCCGCCCGAGAAGTGGGCCGTGCCGCTGGCCTATAACGTCGTACCGCTGAACTATGTGCTCGATGAGGACGGCTACACCGAGGAAGAGCTGAAGCTGCGCGACGAGAGCCGCAAGATCCTCGAGATCCCGGGCCTGCCGGTCTCGGCCACCTGCGTGCGGGTGCCGGTGTTCACCGGCCACTCGCTGTCGATCAACGCCGAGTTCGAGCGGCCGCTCTCGGTCGAGCAGGCTGTCGCCCTGCTGGCCGCCGCGCCGGGCGTGGTGCTGGACGACGTGCCCAACCCCCTGGCCGCCACGGGCCAGGACCCAGTCTTCGTGGGCCGCGTTCGCCCCGATCCGACCGTGGCCCACGGCCTGGCGCTGTTCGTCACCGGCGACAACCTGCGCAAGGGCGCGGCGCTGAACGCGGTGCAGATCGCCGAGGTGATGCTGGGATAGCCGTACGCCAGACTTGCCCCCTACGGGCTGCTGCGCAGCCGTCTTCCCCCGGAGGGGGAAGATGAAACGCGGATCCCATCTTCCCCCTCCGGGGGAAGACGACCGCGAAGCGGTCCGTAGGGGGCAAGTGGCCCCGCAAAGCCCAAGCTGCTAAGGCTCCCCGCCATGTTGACCGATCCCTTCTTCTACGCCGTCGCCATCCCCGCCGTGATCCTGCTGGGCCTGGCCAAGGGCGGGTTCGCGGGGATCGGGGTGGTGGCGACGCCGCTGATGGCCCTGGCCATCTCGCCGGTCATGGCCGCGGCGATCCTGCTGCCGATCCTGATCGTGCAGGACGTGGTCAGCGTCTGGGCGTTCCGGAAAAGCTGGGACAAGGGGCTGCTGATCCTGATGCTGCCGGCCGCCGCCGTCGGCGTCTTCCTGGGCTGGGCCCTGGCGGCCTTTGTCTCGACCAGCGCGATCGAGCTGGCCGTGGGCCTGATCGCGGTGCTGTTCGCCCTGCAGCGCCTGTGGGCCGAGCGGGCGGTCAGGGCGGCCGAGCAGGTTGGGCAGACGGCGGGCCGGCCGTGGCTGGGGGCCCTGTGCGGACTGGCGGCCGGCTTCACCAGCCAGATCGCCCACGCCGGCGGCCCGCCCTTCCAGATCTATGTGCTGCCGCGCCGCCTACCGCGCGACGCCTTCATCGGCACCAGCGCCATCTTCTTCGCGGTCGTGAACTGGATGAAGGCGCCGGCCTATCTGGCGCTCGGGGCCTTCACGCCCAAGGTTCTGGCGACGGCCGGGGTGCTGCTGCCGCTGGCGATCGCCTCGACCTGGGCCGGGGTCTGGCTGGTGCGACGGGTTCCGGCCGAGGGCTTTTACAAGGTGATCTATGTCCTTTTGGTCGCGGTCGGCGGAAAGCTGGTGTTCGACGGGGCCCGAGGTCTGCTTTCCTGACGACCGGCCGCCCTTTCGGCGCCATGATTATCGTCGTTCATACGTCACGCCACGCGATTAGACTGGGCTCATGACCGATTTTGCCACCCACTACCCCACGCCGGCCGCCAAGTGCGCCGATCTGGTGGTCCACCTGGCCGGACTGGCCTGCGCCCTGCTGGGCGGCGGCATCCTGCTGGGCCTGGCCTTTGGCCTGGGGTCGCTGGGCCAGGTGGCGGCGGTGTCGGTCTATACCGTCGGCCTGATCCTGATGCTGTCGCTGTCGACCGCCTACAACTTCGCCAAGGCCCGCTGGCGGCCGCTGCTGCGCCGCTTCGACCACGCCGGCATCTTCGTGATGATCGCCGCCTCGTACACGCCCTTCACCACCCAGAACCTGCATGGCTGGTGGGCCATCGGCATGACCAGCGCGGTCTGGACCGTGGCCACGATCGGCGTGCTGGCCAAGCTGCTGCTGCCGGGCCTGGACAAGCGTTTCTGGGTCGGCCTGTACCTGGCCCTGGGCTGGCTGGTGCTGGTAGCCATCAAGCCGATGTTCAACGGCATGTCGTGGGTGGCCCTGCTGCTGCTGGCGATCGGCGGCGTGGTCTATTCGACCGGCACGATCTTCTACCTGATGCGTCGCCTGAAGTTCCGCCGCGCCATCTGGCACGGCCATGTGATCGGCGGCGCTGGGCTGCACTACGCCGCCGTGCTGGTGGGCGTGGTCCTGGCCGGAGCCCACGGGTGAGGCCCGGTTGAGCAAGCCGCCCATCCTCGACCCCAACCGCATCTCGATCCAGGCCCTGTTCCGCGACCGCAAGATGCCCGACCCGATGCGCGGCAAGCGGCTGACCGCGCCGCCGGGCGACATTCAGGCCGAGGCCGTCGATTTCCCGGGCGTCCGCCTGACCGTCGACCAGGCCGACCAGGCCCTCAACGCCGTCGCCGACCGCCTGGCCCCGACGCGGTCTCTGCTGGGCCGCGACGAGTTCAACATCCTGGCCCTGTCGGGCGGCGCGGCGGGCGGCGCCTTCGGGGCCGGCGTGCTGGTGGGCCTGTCCAAGGCCGACAAGCGGCCCGAGTTCGCCATCGTCACCGGCGTCAGCACCGGGGCCCTGATCGCCCCCATGGCCTTCCTCGGCCCCGCCTGGGACGAGCGCCTGACCGACGCCTATGTCGGCGGCCACGCGGCCGAGCTGCTCAGCCTGAAGGGCTTTTCGGGCGGACTGGGCCCCAGCCTGTTCAAGGGCGAGGGCCTGGACGCGCTGGTCGCGCCGTTCATCGACGAGATCCTGATCAACGCCGTGGCCCGCGAGCACGCCCGGGGTCGCCGGCTGCTGATCGCCACCACCAATCTCGACAGCCAAAAGGCCACCATCTGGGACATGGGCGCCATCGCCGCCCAGGGCGGCGACGCGGCCGTGCAGCTGTTTCGCAAGGTGCTGGTGGCCTCGGCCACGGTGCCGGGCCTGTTTCCGCCCAAGCTGTTCGACGTCGAGGCCGGGACCGAGACCTATCAGGAGATGCACGTGGACGGCGGCGTCGCCGCGCCCCTGTTCCTGATGCCCGAGGCCTTGCTGCACTGGCGCAATCTGGGCGCCCGTCTGCGGCGGGGCCGGGTCTATGTGATCGTCAATACGGTGCTGGAGCCTTCGCCCCGCTCGACCCCGCCGGGCGTGGCCTCGATCATGGGCCGCAGCTTCGAGACCATGCTGCGGTTCTCGTATCGCCAGGCCCTGAGCCTGGCCTCGGGCTTCTGCGCCCGCCACAACCTGCCGCTCAGCGTGGCGTCGATCCCATCGAGCTTCGACCACTTCAACATGCTGAAGTTCGACACGGCCACCATGCGCCAGATCTTCGACGTGGGCGCGGGCCTGGCGCTGGGCGAGGCCCTGTGGTCCAGCCCCTCGGCCGAACCGACCGGCTGGCGCGGGCTGTTCAAGCGACAGCCGACCCGCGTGGCCATCGCCCCGGACCTGGAAGAGCCTGAAGCCTAGAGCTTTCCGTCCTGACTGCGTCAGTTCGGAGCTCTAGCTCTATTTTCAACGCATTTTCTTCACGCGAACCGGAAGCCACTTCGCTCGAAAATGCTCTAGGCCGGCTTCTTCAGGTGACGGGCGCGCAGCTTCTCGACATTGGGCGGGTCGGCGCGGAAGTCGGACGCCAGGCCCAGGCGGGCGTTGCACGACGGACAGCGGACCGAGTCCTCGTCGGCCAGATCCGGCGAAGGGTCAAAGCGCGTGCCGCACGGCTTGCACTTCCAGTCGCCCACGGGCGGCGGAGGCGGCGGCGGCGCGGGCTCGGCCATGAACGCCCGCGCGGGCTTGGCCAGTCGCTCAAGCGGCGGGGGGCCTCCCGGCGCGGCGACGCCGCTCTTGAGGCTCAGGATCTTGCGGCGCGGGGGCTCGCTCTCGCTCATGACGGCAGACAGTTCGTGGACAGGACGGGCGTTAGCTGCATGATCGCGGCGCTAAACTCAAGCGCCGTCAGACATTCACGGCCTCGACGGAGACCGAAACCGGCCCCGTCTACCAGTGCGGCTTGAGGCTGAACGACAGGGCGACCATCGAATCCTTCTGGGTCGCCATGCCCATGATCTGATCCTTGGCCTTCATCTCGCGATGGATATAGCCCAGCGACGCCTGCATCGGACCGCGCCGCCAGGCGACACCGGCCTGGGAGTCGCCGATCAGCTTGCTGGAAACGTCGGAGGTCATGCCCGCCCGGCTCCAGTCGCCGTTCTGGCCGCGCAGCATGTTCAGGCCCACGGCCCGGCCGCTGGCGGCGGCGAACACGTACCAACGACCGCGCTGGCCAAAGGCCTCGTCGCCATCGCGCAGGCCCAGGGAGCTGGCGACACGATCCTCGACGTTCTTGCCCAGACGCACGGTGGCGCCGGCCTCGGCAGAGCCGCCGGCGTCGCCGAAGCCGAAACCGGCGTGGGGCGTGACATCCAGGGCGTATTTGCCGGCCGCGAACTTGACGGCCGAGGGCCAGCCGCGGGTCAGGGTGACATCGATGTTCTCGGCGTCGAAGGCGTCGCTGTCGGGCCGCACCAGGGCCAGGGGCGTGATCGTGGCGTTACGGGCCACCTCGGCGATCGAGACGCGGACGGAATCGACGGCGCGACCGTTCTGGGCGACGACAAAGGCGTTGGAGCGCCAGGTCACCGGGCCGCGGCCGCCATAATAGCGGTCCGCGTCCAGCAGGCGGGCGTCGCCGAAGGCGGCGGCCGGCGACAGGGCGAACTCACCCTCGACCTGGGCCTGGGGCGAGCCGACCTCGCGTGGCGCGAAGCCGGCGCCGGAGGGCGCGACGTCGCGCAGGGTCAGCTTGATCGGCTCGGGCGGGGTCAGCTTGAAATTGACGGCCTGGGCCTTGCCTGGCTTCGCGGCGGCCTTATCTGAGGGCTTGGAAGACGAAACAGCCTTGCCGGCCTTTGGGGCGGCGAGCGCGGCGGATGTGGACGCTCCCGCCATGACCAGCGTCATGACCGTAAGGCAAAGCGCGGAAGTCCCAGTTCCCACGACGCGCACGTTGGATTCCCCAATCCTCTGAAGTTCAGCCTATCGGGTAATTCGCGGCTGTCTACCGCGACGAAAGCCCGCATGGTGAACAGCGCCCGGACCGAACAGTTCCGCTCAAGCAAACGGCCGCGCGAACATTGTTCGCGCGGCCGCCGGACTATTCAGGGAAAGGCCTGGCCTATTGGCAGGCGAGGCATTCCTCGTAGTCGGTCTTGTCGGGCGCGTCGAAGCCGTTGACCGGTCCCGCCATCGCCACGTCCGCGCCGGCATAGGCGGCGCGCTGCACCGACTTGGAGCGCAGATAGTACAGCGATTTGACGCCCCGCTCCCACGCCTGCCAGTGCAGCATGTGCAGGTCCCACTTATCGACATCGCCCGGCAGGAAGATGTTCACCGACTGGCTCTGGCAGATTTCCGGCGTGCGGTCGGCGGCCAGTTCGACCACCCAGCGCTGGTCCAGCTCGAAGGCGGTCTTGTAGACGTCCTTGTCGTCCTGGCTCAGGAAGTCCAGGTGCTGGACCGAGCCCTCGTTCTCCAGGATCGAACCCCACACCGCGTCGGTGTTGTGGCCCTTTTCCTCGAGCAGCTTTTCCAGATAGGGATTCTTGACCGCGAACGAGCCCGACAGGGTCTTGTGCGTATAGATGTTGGCCGGGATCGGCTCGATGCCGGCCGAGGTGCCGCCGCAGATGATCGAGATCGAGGCGGTCGGGGCGATGGCCAGCTTGTGCGAGAAGCGCTCCATCGAGCCGCGGTCGGCGGCGTCGGGGCAAGGGCCCTTTTCCTGACCGATGGTGATCGACGCCTTGTCGGCCTCGCGGCGCAGGTGCTTGAACATCCGCATGTTCCAGCTCTTGGCCAGGGCGCTCTCGAACGGCACGTTCTGGCTCTGCAGGAAGCTGTGGAAGCCCATCAGGCCCAGACCCACCGAACGCTCGCGCATGGCGGCGTAGGCGGCGGTGGCGGCGGCGTCCGGCGCGCGGTCGATGAAGTCCTGCAGGACGTTGTCGAGGAAGCGCATGATGTCCTCGATGAACATCGGCTCGTCGCGCCATTCCATGAAGGTCTCGGCGTTGACCGACGACAGGCAGCAGACGGCCGTGCGGTCATTGCCCAGGTGGTCGACGCCGGTGTGCAGCATGATCTCGCTGCACAGGTTGGACTGGCGCACGCTCAGGCCCAGCTCGCGCTGGTGCTGGGGCATGGCGCGGTTCACGGTGTCGGAGAAGATCAGATAGGGCTCGCCGGTCTGCAGGCGCAGCTCCAGCACCTTCTGCCACAGGGCGCGGGCGTCGACCTCGCGCAGCACTTCATTGGTCTTGGGCGAGCGCAGGCCGAACTTCAGACCGTCGCGGACCGCGTGCATGAACTCGTCGGTGATCGAGATGCCGTGGTGCAGGTTCAGGGACTTGCGGTTGAAGTCGCCCGACGCCTTGCGGATTTCCAGGAACTCTTCGATTTCCGGGTGGTGGATGTCCAGATAGACGGCCGCCGAACCGCGGCGCAGGCTGCCCTGGCTGATGGCCAGGGTCAGGCTGTCCATCACGCGGATGAAGGGGATGATGCCGCTGGTCTGGCCCTGGCCCTTGACCTTCTCGCCGATCGACCGGACGCCGCCCCAGTAGGTGCCGATGCCGCCGCCATTGGCCGCCAGCCAGACGTTCTCGTTCCAGACGCTCAGGATGCCGTCCAGACTGTCGGAGACCGAGTTCAGGAAGCAGCTGATCGGCAGGCCGCGCTCGGCGCCGCCGTTGCTGAGCACCGGGGTCGACGGCATGAACCACAGCTTGCTCATGTAGTCATAGACGCGCTGGGCGTGGTCGGCGTCGTCGGCGAAGGCCGTCGACACGCGGGCGAACATGTCCTGATAAGACTCGCCCGGCAGCAGATAGCGATCTTCCAGCGTGGTCTTGCCGAAGTCGGTCAGCAGGGCGTCGCGCGAGCGATCGACCTCGACCTTGCGCACCAGCGCCAATTTCGGACGCTCGGAGACCCGCATGCCCTCGGTGCGACCCTGGGGGAGCGCAGTCGTCTTCGCCGCTTCACTGCCGTTCATGACCAAAATCCATAATCAATCAGCGTGTTCCGGAGAAGGGAACGCCCCGCCCAGCCGCTACATCTTGTGGCCGAGGAGCCCCCTCAGCCCACATATGGGGCCACAGTGGCTAATGACTCGTCAACGGCGAGATGCGCCTCCGGGGCGAGTTTTTCGTTAACAAGCTGTGAACGCCCTGAACTTGCTGGGCAGGATCAAAGGGTTGCCTGACTGAACTTTTCGCAGCCGCGACAGTGGGTCGCAAGACGCCCGACTCGATCCGCCCCCGGACATCGGCGTCCGCCCACAGGATGACCACAAAAACAATCCGGCAGGCGCCCCGCGCCAGCCAAAAAGGTCGGGACAAAAAGAAAGGGCCCGGCGTTTCCGCCGGGCCCTCCCAGATCAGATGGATCGCGATCTTTAGAAGTTGATCGAGATCGTGGAACGGCGGTTCAGCGGTTCCTTGACACCGTCGCCGGTGGCGACGGCCGGAGCGCTTTCGCCCTTCCAGTCGACAGCCAGGGCTGCGGCGGCGACGCCTTGACCCACCAGAGCGTCGGCGACGGCCTTGGCGCGGCGTTCCGAGAGCTTGGCGTTGTACTTCGGCGAACCCGAGGTGTCGGTGTGACCGACGACCACCAGCTTCGTCGCCTTGCCGGCGTTGGCGTAGTTCGCGGCTTCCGAAACCACCGACTGGGCTTCCGGCGTCAGGACCGATTGGTCAAACGGGAAGTAGACGATGAATTCGCGAGCCTCATACGCCGGCGGAGGCGGCGGGGGAGGCGGCGGGGGCGGCGGCGGCGGGGGCGGAGGAGGCGGCGGGGGCGGCGGGGGCGGGGGCGGCGGGGGCGGAGGAGCAGCGAAGGAATAGCGCAGACCCACGGTCAGCGACTGATCCTTGTACTGGCCTTCGAAGGTGCCCGGTTGCAGCAGGCCCGAACCCGTCGAAACGAACGAGCTGTCCGTGCCGGCGAGGTAGCGATAGGTGACGTCGATCTTCAGCTTGTCGGTCGCCTTGATCGAGGCGCCGGCGATGGCTTGCCAGGCGACAGCCATGTCGTCGTCGTCAACCGACAGGTTCTGGACAGCCACGTTGGTGCCGGTGACGGCGCCCACGCCGCTGAACTGGCCCAGGGCCTTCACGTCCAGACGGTTCAGGCCGATGCCGGCGCCGACGTACGGGTTCAGCCAGGCGTCCGGGGCGAAGTCGTACAGGACGTTCGCCATCAGGGTCCAGGAGTCGATCGAGCCCGACGGCGAGCCGCAGGTCGCAGCGGTCGTCGAACGCACGACGCCCGGGGTGCAGAGGCCGCGCGGCTGTTGGCGAACGGCGTTGCCGCGAACCGAGGTCAGGTCGCCGGGGCGATAGCCGCCTTCGACTTCAGCGCGCCAGTTGGGCGTGAACTGATAGCCAAGGCGAACAAAGCCGGTCCAGTCCTTGTCCGAGGACCACTGCCACAGATAGGGCGCGCCGTCCGGAGCGTTGGCGGACGATTCGGTCTTCAGACCGGTCGGCCAGTGATAGCCAAGGTCGACCGCGCCGTACCAGCCGGTCTCTTGAGCGGAGACGCCCGACGCGGCGCAAACCGCAGCCAGAGCGACTCCCGCCAGGAGTTTGAATTTCATATCAAGAGCCCTCTATTGCCCTGCTCCGGCCGAAGACGGCCGAGCATCGTTATACCAAGGCGAACGTCCCGGGAAAGTGTCAGCAAAGCCACACTCGTCAGGTTTCGCTGCCCTGGATATTCGCTCCAGGAAGCCAAACAAGACTGCCCCACAAAATCAACTTCCGAGCGTATCGGCTGAAATCTTCCGCTGAGAGC
The DNA here is from genome assembly GCF_965279145.1 of Caulobacter sp. Classification (NCBI taxonomy): domain Bacteria; kingdom Pseudomonadati; phylum Pseudomonadota; class Alphaproteobacteria; order Caulobacterales; family Caulobacteraceae; genus Caulobacter; species Caulobacter sp. Next base: position 1,888,358 of record NZ_OZ257139.1, on the reverse strand, counting down.
GCCAGTTTGTTGGTTCGCACGTGAAACCGGGTCGCGCAAGGGCTTGCCGCATGAAAAGGCGGCGCTTTGTCGCAGCACGGCCACACCCGCGCCGTTCTTCGCGCTTCGGGGGAAGATTCCCCCCGATCAGTCGAGCGTCGTTCTGCAACGCGCCATCGCCGCGCCGGCGACCACGATGACGAACAGTCCGAGCGCGGACAGACTGGTCCACATCTCGGCCAGCTCCAGTCCCTTGAGGAGCACCTAGCGCAGCGAGGTGTCCCTCAGGCGGCGGCGGCGGCCGCCCAGGGCGTCGGGACGATTCAGCTTCTTGCGATACTCGTCGCGGCGCTCGTGGATCGAGGCGATGACCAGGCCCATCGGCACGCCGATATCCACCAGCACGGCCTCGGACAGCTGCAGACTGGCCTCGATGGTCTCGGGAACGGCGTCGGTGGCGCCCAGTTCATAGAGTCGGGCGGCGTGGCGGGCGTCGCGGGCCCGGACCACGATCGTCAGGTCGGGACGCGCCCCGCGCGCGGCGGCCACCACCGCCTCGGCCGCTTCCGGGGCGTCCATGGTCACCACCACCGCCCGGGCATTGGCCAGGCCGCAGCGTTCCAGCAGCTCAAGCCGCGAGGCGTCGCCGTAATAGATGCGGCTGCCGTCGCGACGGCCCTGCTCGACCAGCCGCGCGTCGCGCTCCACGGCGATCCACGGCAGGTCGTGGCGACCCAGCATGTCGCCCACCAGCTTGCCGACCCGGCCATAGCCGATCACCAGCACCTGGCCGGACGGCTCGGGTCCGACCCGATCGGGCTCGTCGGCCTGACCGTCGCGGGCGGGCGCCTCGGAGGTCTTGGCGACGGCGACCTTGCGCCCCAGCCGCGCGCCCAGCGCCGCCAGGGCGGGGATCAGGAACATGGTCAGGGTCGCCGAGACCAGCACGGCCTGGCCGATATCGCGCGGCACCACCCGCGCGCCCATGGCGTTGTCGAGGATGACGAAGGCGAACTCGCCGCCCGCCGCCAGGATCAGGGCCGCCTCGGCCGAGGCCTTGGTCCCCAGCCGCATCCCCCAGCCCAGGCCAAAGACCATGGCCGCCTTCACCGCCAGCAGCCCCAGGCCGACACCCAGGATCAGCACGGGCTCGGCGACCAGCAGCGACAGATCCAGGCGGATGCCCAGCGAAACGAAGAACAGGCTCAGCAGCAGGCCCTTGAACGGCTCGATCTTGACCTCGACCTCGTGGCGATACTCGGTCTCGGCCAGCAGCACCCCGGCCACGAAGGCGCCCAGCGCCATCGACAGGCCCGACAGGGCGCTGACCATGCCCGCGCCGATGATCACCAACAGGCAGGCGGCCATGAACATCTCTTCGCTCTTGGCCTTGGCGACGGACTTCAGCATCGGTCGCAGGAACAGGCGTCCGAACAGCACGATGGCGCCAAGCCCCAGGGCGGCGGGGGCCAGGGCCAGCAGGTCCTGCGGCGCGAAGGCGCCGTGGCCGCGCCCCAGGATGGTCAGGGTGATCAGGATCGGCGCGACGGCCAGGTCCTGAAACAGCAGCACCGAGAAGGTCGCTCGTCCGCCATCGGAATGCAGCCTGCGCCGCTCGGCCAGGACAGGCACGGCGATGGCGGTGGATGACAGGGTGAGCGCCGCGCCGATGGCCAGGGCGGCGACGGGCGACTGGCCCAGCAGCATCGCGCCGGCGCCCAGGGCCAGCGAACAGCCGATCACCTGCATGGCCCCCAGGCCGAACACCAGCCGGCGCATCAGTCGCAGGCGCTCCCACGACAGCTCCAGCCCGATCATGAACAGCAGGAACACCACCCCGAACTCGGCCAGTTGGGCGATCTCGTCGGGATTGTCGACGGTGACATAGTCGAGCCACGGCGCCACGTGGATGAAGCGGCCCAGGCCGAAGGGCCCCAGGATCACCCCGGCCAGCAGGAAGCCCAGGATGGGGTTGATCTTCAGCCGCTTGAAGATCGGCGCGACGACGCCCGCGGTGGCCAGGAACAGGACCAGGTCCTTGTAGTCCGCTGGTGAAACCTCGTGCTGCACGCGCTCTCCCTCTCCTGTCCGCTAGCTGGCCAGCTTCAGACGCACGCCGGCCCCGGCCTCGTCGGGGGCGATCAGAGTCACCCCCCCGGCCTCGATCGCCTCGATCAGCAGCCGTTCAGTGCTATGGTGCAACGCATGGCGCTCGGTCTCGAAGTCCTTGACCGTGCTGCGCGACACACCCGCCCGGTCGGCGAGCTCGCCCTGGGACCAGCTGAGCAGGCCGCGAGCGCCGCGGCACTGGGCCGGCAGGAGAATTTTTGCGTGTGGCATCTGGCACATCCGGGCATCGTCACCCATATTGGTTGAGTACGCCCGAAAAAGTTGACCGTCAAGGAGAGCCTTTGCACCATACCTCGCTGATCGTCACCATCGTCGCGGGCCTGGGGCTGGCCTTCATCTTCGGCGCCATCGCCAACCGGCTGAAGCTGCCGGTGCTGGTCGGCTATCTGCTGGCCGGGGTGCTGGTGGGGCCGTTCACGCCGGGCTACGTGGCCGACCAGGAACTGGCGCCGCAGCTGGCCGAGATCGGCGTGATCCTGCTGATGTTCGGGGTGGGGCTGCACTTCTCGCTGAAGGACCTGATGGCGGTGCGCAAGATCGCCATCCCCGGCGCGATCGTGCAGATCGCGGCGGCCACGGTGATGGGCATGGGCCTGGCGCACCTGCTGGGCTGGACGCTGGGCGCGGGCATCGTCTTTGGCCTGGCCCTGTCGGTCGCCTCGACCGTCGTCCTGCTGCGCGCCCTGCAGGAGCGACGACTGATCGAGACCGGCCGCGGCAAGATCGCGGTGGGCTGGCTGATCGTCGAGGATCTGGCCATGGTGCTGGCCCTGGTGCTGCTGCCAGCGTTCTCGGGGATGCTGGGCGGCGAGGCCGCCGCGCCGGGACCGGGCGGGGTGGCCGGCGCCTTCGCCATCACCCTGGGCAAGGTCGCCGCCTTCGTGGCCTTCATGCTGATCGTCGGCCGGCGGGTGATCCCCTGGATCCTGCACCGCATCGCCCACACCGGCTCGCGCGAGCTGTTCCGCCTGGGCGTTCTGGCCATTGCCCTTGGCGTCGCGTTCGGCTCGGCGGCGCTGTTTGGCGTGTCGTTCGCCCTGGGAGCCTTCTTCGCCGGCATGATCATGGCCGAGAGCGAGCTGAGCCAGCAGGCCGCCAACGAGACCCTGCCCCTGCGCGACGCCTTCGCGGTGCTGTTCTTCGTCTCGATCGGCATGCTGTTCGACCCGATGGTGCTGCTGCGCGAGCCGCTGGCGGTTCTGGGCGCCCTGGCGATCATCGTGGTCGGCAAGTCGATCGCCGCCCTGATCATCGTGCTGGCCTTCCGCCGGCCGATGAGCACGGCCCTGACCATCTCGGCCAGCCTGGCCCAGATCGGCGAGTTCTCGTTCATCCTGGCCGGCCTGGGCGTGTCGCTGAAGCTGCTACCCGACGACGGCCGCGACCTGATCCTGGCCGGAGCCATCCTGTCGATCCTGGTCAATCCGCTGCTGTTCGCGATCCTCGACCGTGTGCTGCCCCGGATGATCGCCGACGAGCGCGAGGCCGCCGGCGAACCGCCCCTGATCGCCGCCGACAGGCCGCACGCCCTGCTGGTCGGCTATGGCCGCGTGGGCAAGCGGGTGGCCGAGGGCCTGAAGGGCCGCTCGCCGCTGGTGGTGATCGAGGACGACCCCGAACGGGCCGCCGAACTGCGCGCCGCCGGCTTCGAGACGATCAACGGCAATGCCGTCAAGCCCGAGGTGCTGCTGAAGGCGGGCCTGGCCAAGGCCACGCACCTGTTCGTCGCCGTGCCCAGCCCGTTCGAGGCCGCCCGGATCATCGAACAGGCCAGGGCCGCCAACCCCAAGGCCGAGATCATCGCCCGCGCCTATACCGACGCCGACGTGCTGCTGCTCAAGTCGATGGGCGCCAGCCACGCCCTGATCGGCGAGGAAGAGATCGCCAGGGGCATGCTCGCGCGCGCGCCGAAAAAGAAGCCGGCCGCAGCGGGCGGGCACTAGGCCAGCCTTGTGATGGCAAAGCCCGCCTTCTCCTTTAAGAGAGGGGCCATCCTCAGGCCGAGGCGATCGCCGGGCAAGGGACGCGGCGTGTTCGCCCTCGTCTCGGACAAGTTCTAGGAGAGACCCTGATGCGCAAGTTCGCCCTGGCCCTCGCGGCCGCCGTCGCCTTCGCCGCCCCGGCGCTCGCCGCGGATTACAAGGCCGGAGACCTCACCGTTCAGCAGCCCTGGACCCGTCCGGCCATGGCCGGGATGAACGGCGTCGGCTTCATGGTCATCGCCAATGCCGGCGCCAAACCCGTCAAGCTGCTGTCGGCGCAGAGCCCGGTCGCCGGCAAGGTCGAGATGCACAGCTCGTCCATGACCAATGGGGTGATGAGCATGCGCCGCCAGGACGAGGGCGTGACCATCCCCGCGAAGGGCCAGCAGGCCTTCGCCCCGGGCGGCTATCACTTCATGCTTCTGGGGCTGAAACAGCCGTTGACGCTGGGGCAAAAAGTTCCGGTAACGCTGCTCTTCGACAATGGCCTTCGCGCGAACATCGAAATGACCGTCCAGAGCGCCGCCACCTCGGCGCCCATGGGATCAGCCGCTGAGCACCAGCATCACTAGTCCATCGTTTTGGGCGGACATGACAAATTTGTAAGGGAGCATTTTTTCCACGGCGAGGCAGATTGCCGCCAGCTCACACCAACGGATGCCTATTTCCATGAAACGAGTCTGGTTCGCCGCCGCCGCCGTGGCCGCGTTGTCTCTATCCGCCTTTGGCGCGCAAGCGTCCGAACAGCACCCCTGTATTGATGACGCCTGCACCCTGCAGTCGCTGCTGCCCGCCCTCGCCGAAGGCGTGGCCGGCGACGTGACCTCGCTTGAATCCCCCAAGTACGGGACCTGGGGCTTCGACCTCTCGGGCATGGACACGTCCGTGAAGCCGGGCGACGACTTCTACAAGTTCGCCAGCGGCGCGTGGGACGCCAAGACGGCGATTCCGTCGGACCGCACCCGCTACGGCAATTTCGACAAGCTGGCGGAACTGTCGGAAGCCCGCACCCGGGCGATCATCGAGGCCGCCGCCGCCAACAAGGCCGCCGCCGGCGACACCGCCAAGGTCGGCGCCGCCTACCGCGCCTTCATGGACGAAGCCGCCATCGAGAAGCTGGACGCCAAGCCGATCCAGCCGTGGCTGGACGGCGTCAAGAAGGTCAAGACCAAGGACCAGTTCACGGCCCTGATGGGCACCAGCCCGGTCTCGCCCTATGCCAGCCTGATCAGCGTGGGCATCTCGACCGACGCCAAGAACCCCAAGGCCTACGCCGTCTATTCGTCGACCGGCGGCACCTCGCTGCCCGACCGCGACTATTATCTGGACGCCAAGTTCGCCGACAAGAAGGCCGCCTATCTGGTCTATGTCGAGAAGATGCTGACCCTGGCCGGCTGGGAAAAGCCCGCCGAGAACGCCAAGGCCGTCGTCGATTTCGAGACCAAGCTGGCCGAGGCCTCGTGGACCCGCGTCGAGCGCCGCGACCGCGACAAGACCTATAACCCCGTCGACCTGGCCGGCCTGCAGGCCCTGACGCCCGGCTATGACTGGAACAAGTACCTGGTCGGCACCGAGCTGCCCAAGGTCGACCGCTTCATCGTCACCACCAACACCTCGTTCCCCAAGTACGCCAAGATCTACAGCGAGACCCCGCTGGAGACCCTCAAGGCCTGGCAGGCGTTCAAGGTCACCGACGGCGCGGCCCCGATGCTGTCCAAGCGCTTCGTCGACGCCAGCTTCGAGTTCCGCAACAAGACCCTGTCGGGCCAGCCCGAACAGCGTCCCCGCTGGAAGCGCGGCGTCGGCATGGTCAACGGCATGCTGGGCGAAGCGGTCGGCAAGGACTACGTCGCCAGCTATTTCCCGCCCGACTCCAAGGCCAAGATGGATGACCTGGTCAAGAACATCCGCGACGTCCTGAAGGTCCGCATCGACAACCTCGACTGGATGAGCGCCGAGACCAAGGTCAAGGCCCAGGACAAGCTGACCAAGTTCACCGTCAAGATCGGCTATCCCGACAAGTGGAAGGACTATTCCAAGTTCGAGGTGAAGGAGGGCGACGCCTATGGCAACGCCCAGCGCGCCGGCATCTTCGAATGGCGCCATGACGTCGAGCGTCTGAACGGCCCGGTCGACAAGACCGAGTGGGGCATGACCCCGCAGACCGTCAACGCCTACTACAACTCGGTCAACAACGAGATCGTGTTCCCGGCCGCCATCCTGCAGGCGCCGTTCTTCCATCCGGACGCGGATCCGGCCGTCAACTACGGCGGCATCGGCGGCGTGATCGGCCACGAGATCGGCCACGGCTTCGACGACCAGGGCCGCAAGTCCGACGGCGACGGCGTGCTGCGCGACTGGTGGACGGCGGAAGACGCCGCCAAGTTCAAGGTCCAGGCCGACAAGCTGGGCGCCCAGTATTCGGCGTTCGAGCCCCTGCCCGGCATCAAGGTCAACGGCGGCCTGACCATGGGCGAGAACATCGGCGACATGGGCGGCCTGGGCTTTGGCCTGGACGCCTATCACGCCTCGCTGAAGGGCAAGCCCGCCCCGGTGCTGGACGGCTTCACCGGCGACCAGCGCGTCTATCTGGGCTGGGCCCAGGTGTGGCGTCAGAAGACTCGCGACGACGCCCTCAAGCAGCAGGTCGCCAGCGACCCGCACTCGCCGGCCTATTACCGCGTCAACGGCACCATCCGGAACCAGCCGGGCTGGTACAGCGCGTTCGACATCAAGCCGGGCGACAAGCTGTACGTCGCGCCGGAAGACCGGGTGAAGATCTGGTAGTCGCCAGACCGCCTTCTCCCTGGCTCTAATCCAGGGCCGCGATCAGGGCCGGTGAGCGATCACCGGCCCTTTTTGCGTCTGGCCGCTAGAGCGCGTTCCGAAAAGTGGGAACCGGTTTTCGGAATGAAACGCGCGTGAAAACAAAAACCTAGAGCGGCGGCGGCTTGGGATAGACCAGACCGTCCGTATGCGCGGCGGGGCTGCCGGCCGTGGCGGCGGCGAAGATCGCCTCCCCGGCAGGCGACAGCGCCACGACGCGCGCGACGACCAAGGTCGCGACCAGCACGCCGATCGCCCAGAACCAGGCCGGATGGGGCCGACCGCGCACCCGCCAGTCTCGCACGATGCCGATCAGCGGCACGATCACCGCCAGCCCGGTGGCGATCTCGAACGCATAGGGCTTGAGGAACGGCATGGGGATGATGCGGCCAACGCCCGGCCCCATCAGCATCATGAAGGACCCGACCTGCAGGCGCGGGTGCCACTCACGGTTCTTGCGCAAGACGACGGCGGCGACGAACAGGCCGACAGCGCCCAGCAGGGTCACCGGATTGGCGATCACGAAATGCTGGGGCTGAAAGAAGAACGGCACGCGCCCGGTGCGCGCCGAGGCGATCGTCACCAGCGGCCCCAGCACCGACATGGCCAGCATCCAGATCACCGCCAGCCCGCCCAACGCACGGTGCAGGCGCACCCCGCCGCCGGCCGCCAGCCACGCCTGGGTGACGAGGATCGCCACCCAGCCCATGAAGACGACCGCATGCAGATGAACGATCAGCGGCGCGCCAAAGCTTGATCGCCCCATGGCCAGTTGAATGACAAAGCCGGCGATCTCGACGATGGCCATGGCCGTGATGGTGGTTCGAAAGAACGCCAAGTCCTTCGACGGCGTCTGGTTTGGTGTCGTGCTCATGCGTGTCCCCCGCGCGTCTTGGCGCAAAGCAGTTTGGAGATTTTGAATATCCTCGTTATGCGAATGAGTTGCCATGGCTTCGTGACAACCGTCAACGCCTCCCAGCGCCGCGCGCGAACATTGGAAAGCTCATCCTCCAGGGCCACGGCGGCAGCCTAGCGCAGGCGCTTTCCGACACGGTGGTCAGAAACGGACGGTCCTGAAAGTCGCGGAGTCTCTGCGAGCCCCGCTCATCGAACGCCGATTGACGGGATGGATGACAAGTGTCAACGTCGATTCGTTGACACTTGTCATCGGGAGAGACGCATGAAGATCAGCGCCGCCGAGAGCGTCGTCATGGAGGCCTTGTGGCGGCGCAGTCCGCTAACCTCCGAGGCCATCATGACGGAGGTGTGCGAGCCCCAGGGCTGGACCGACGGCACCGTGAAGGTGCTGATCAGCCGACTGGTCAAGAAGAAGGCCGTCGGGGCCACGGCCGACGGGCGGCGCTATCAGTATGCGCCGCTGCTGACGCGCGAGGCCTATGTCGGGGCCGAGAGCCAGGGCTTGCTGGACCGCCTGTTCCAGGGCCGGCTGGCGCCGCTGGTCATGCACTTCTCGGAGGGCGACAAGCTCAGCGACGAAGACATCGCCGAGCTGAAGGCGCTGGTCGAAAGGATCGGCAAATGAGCGCCGCCATCGTCTCCACGCTGGCCGGCGCCAACCTGGCCCTGGCCGGGAGCGTCGTGGCGGTGCTGGCCCTGCGCGGACCGGTCCGCCGCCGCTTCGGCGCCCTGTCCGCCTATCTGCTGTGGCTGACACCGATCCTGTGCGGCCTGGCCGCGCTGGCCCCGACGCCGATCAACGCCGCGCCGCTGGCGCCGCTGGTCCTCACCGCCAGCAAGGCCGCTCGCGACGCCCTTCCGCCGGCGCTGGCGACCCCGGCGGCCGCGTCGCTGGTCGTGCTGGTGTGGCTGGCCGGGGTGATCGTCACCGCCCTGCTCTTCGCCGTCCGCCAGGCCCGTTTCACAAGGTCCCTGGGACGCCTGGCGCCCCATCCGGCCGACCCGGCCCTGCTGCAGGGCCGCCACCTTGGGTCCGGCCCGATGGTGCTGGCCTGCCCGTGGCCGCGCATCGTGGTTCCGGCCGATTTCGACGCCCGCTTCCAGGGTCAGGCCCGCGACCTTGTGCTGGCCCATGAGCGGGTTCACCTGGCGCGCGGCGACGCGATCGCCAACGCCCTGGCCGTGGCCGTCCAGTGCCTGGCCTGGTTCAATCCCCTGGTTCACCTGGGCGCGCATCGCCTGCGCCTCGACCAGGAAATGGCCTGCGACGAGGCCGTGCTCATCCGTCGCCCGGAGGCGCGCCGGCTCTATGCCGAGACGCTGCTCGACACCCTGCTGGCTCCCCGCGTCGTACCGTTCGGCTGCCATTGGCCGGCCGGCGGCGCTCATCCCCTGAAGGAGAGACTCGCCATGTTGAACATTCCCGCCAGAAGCGCCCCGCGAAAAGTCGCCGGCCTCGCCCTGGCCGCGCTCGTCGGCCTCGCCGGCGCCGGCGCGGTCTGGGCCGCCGAGGCTCGCCCCGCCCACGCGATCGTCAAGCCGGACTGGGCGGTCAAGCCCACCGGCAATGACATGGCCCGCTACTATCCCGCCGCCGCGGCCGCCGCCAAGACCGGAGGCTTCGCGGTGATCAACTGCCGGGTCACCGCCGAGGGCCGCCTGACGGGCTGCGCCACCCTGCGCGAGACCCCCGGCGACCAGGGCTTTGGCGCCGCGGCCCTGCAACTGGCCCAGATCTTCCAGATGCGCCCCCAGACCCTCGACGGCCAGCCGGTGGCCGGCGGCGAGGTGACGATCCCGATCGTCTTCTCCGTCTCGCCGACCTGAGGCCTGACGGATCGCGCGACACGAGGGCCGCCGGGCGACCGGCGGTCCTCAAACGCGTTCCGGCGCCGCGAGGGGATGCGCGGCGCCGGTCAAACAGGATCACAGCCTGGTCTGTGAACAGAGGATCGCCCCGCGCCTCACACCACCCGCGCCTGCAGCCACAGGATGGCCGGATAGACCGATAGCCACGTCCAGAAAAACCGGTTGAGGCCAAACAGGCAGGCATTGGCCAGGTGGAAGGTCGCGGCGATCACCAGCCCCACGATCAGGCTCTCGCGCGACAGCAGGGTCAGCGGAAAAGCCAGTTCGAACAGCATCACCGCCCACGACATGGCCAGCAGCACGCGCGGCCGGTCCGCCCAGCGGCGCAGGTCCTCGCTGACCGGATAGGCCGAGAACCGGAAGACGTCGGCCAGGGCCTGGCCGCTGCGCCAGTCCGGATTGACGATCTTCACCCCGCCGGAGATGACATAGGACAGCATCAGCTGCAGGCCCAGATAGCCGAAGAACAGCTCCGCCAGGGCCGGGGTCGGCGCCAGTCGCGACAGGGTCAGGCACCAAAGGGCCAGCAGGCCCATGCGATCGCTGCCGCCGTTATAGGGGCCCTGGAAGCGCTGCAGGATCAGCAGCGACAAGCCGGCCAGGCCCACCAGGCCCGCGAGCGCGACCAGCGGCCAGGGCAAGACCGCCCCGACGATGACCAGCCCGCACAGCGCCATCCGCGCCAGGAACAGCGGGCGGTCGGCGCGCGGGCCGTTCAGATGCTCCAGGCTCTGCTGCAGCAAGGCCAGGGCCAGAAGTCCTTCGGTCAGGCGGGAGGCGGCGTCCAGGGTCATCAGGCGGCGATGTCCGCAAGTCGGCGCGGCGCCGACTGGAACAGCACCTCGCGCTGGATCGCCAGATCCTCGCGGCTCACGAAGACCAGCCGAAAGCTCAGCCACGCGTCCGGCGCGTGACGCAGCCCGGCGGCGAGGCGTGAAAAGATCTCGTTCTGACTGTGATCGGTCGGCGCGTTGATCAGCCGCTCGGCGCAGCTGACCAGGAACAGCGTCTCGTTCCAGCGCGGATTCCACAACAGCCGGCGCAGCACGACCAGAGTCGACAGCCGCTGGGGCCGGGGCCTGAATTCGACCCAGCCATCCTGCGGAATGGCGGACGAGGGGGCCAGGGCATATTCGATGCGCGGTGACGGCGCGATCACGTCGAAGAAGTTCCAGGACGGGATCAGCGCCGGCAGAAGCAGGCCCAGGGGCTTCACAGGGATCCCTCCTCCGCACGCGGGCGAATCGACAGGCGCGCGGAACGGCGCGGCGCGATCATCCGCGACCTCGCGCGCGATCCGCAAGGACCGCCGCGGACGCGATGGGCCATCGACGCCGAGCGGTCTCTATTTTTGACAAAAGAGTCAAATATGGAAACTGGGGCCCAGATACACCAAACCCGCCGCGGGGGATAATCGCGACGGGCTGGCTATTTTCTCGATCATTCGATCTAGGCGGGCGTTTCCTCCCCGAAACGCCGAAGGAAGTAAGCTCTCTGATGGGCTTTGTTCTTCCTTGCAGGGTGTAGAAACGTCAAAATCGTGACTGTGTCAACGCCACAAAGCGGCTTTCTGTAACGGGTTGAGCGCTTTTTTGACGAACCGGCCGTAGTTTGGACGGGCGAGTCAAACTTATCATTGATCTCTTAGGCTATTTTTGACGATAGAGTCAAAAGTTAGCGCGCGAGTCGTTCGACCAGTCGATCCAGCACCTGCGAACGCGCCTCAAACACATAGTCCGGACGCGAGACGGTGACCGGCTCGACCCCGGCGGCGGCCAGGGCGGCGGCGGCGTCGAACAGATCGCTCGCGGCCAGCAGGGCGCCATTGGCGCGGCGCGAGCCGCCCCGGGCGACAAAGCCGGCGACGGCGGCCTGGGCCTGCTCGTCCTGCTCCGACGGCCAGACCAGGGTGGCCAGCGTCCGCGCCCGGCCCTTGGCCTCGACCACCGACAGCAGCCGTTGCAGCGAGTCCAGCTGCGCGGGCGACCAGTCGGCGATCAGCGAGGCGGTCAGCTGGGCCTGGCTCTTCAGGATCACGCCGTCCGACAGGATCTTCAGGCCGTTGGCCGCCAGGGTCGCGCCGGTGGTGGTGATGTCGACCACCAGTTCGGCCGCGCCGGCGGCCGGGGCCCCCTCGGTGGCGCCGCTGCTCTCGACGATGCGATAGTCGGCCACGCCATGGCGGGCGAAGAAGGCCCGGGTCTGGGTGACGTACTTGGTCGCCACCCGCAGGCGGCGGCCGGTCTTGGCCAGATGAGCGTGCCCGACCTCGTCGATATCGGCCATGGTGTCGACGTCCAGCCAGCTCTTGGGGGCCGTGACCACCAGATCGGCGCGGCCAAAGCCCAGGGCGCGCAGCAGCATCACCCGGCTGTCCATGTCGTCGCCGCGCTCGCGCAGCAGGTCTTCGCCCGTGACGCCCAGGTGCAGCTCACCGGCGTCCAGGCCCGCGGCGATGTCGCCGGCTGACAACAGCCGCACCGACACGCCGGGCAGGCCCGACAGTTCAGCCGAATAGCCGCGCGAACCGCCGGTCATGTCCAGCCGGAAGCCGCACTCGCCCAGCCAGGCCTCGACCTGTTCTTTCAGCCGCCCCTTGGAGGGGATGGCGAAGATCATCTGAGCAGTCATTCGCCGCCTCCCGCATAGGCTCGAGCCGGACGGACCATGCAGCCCACCGCGCCAGTCTTACGTTCCGCGCCCAGGCGGGCGGGCAGGCCGTCATAGCGACCGCCGGCCGCCACGGGCCGCTCGTCGCCGAGGGCGTCGCTGCGCACCTCGAACAGATAGCCGTCATAATAGCCGAAGGCCCGGCCGAAGGCGGCCGTCAGCACCATGCGGTCTTCGGGCACGCCCTGGGCGACCAGGCCGGACAGGCGCGCGCGCCAGCCGTCCAGCGCCGCGTCCAGCGCCGCGCGGCGGGGACCGGCCAGGGCGGCGATGGCGTCCAGCGCCGCGCCCGGACGATCACTGACCGCCAGGAAGGCCCGCACCGCGTCGGCCTGCTCCGCCGACAGACGACCGGCCCTGGCGGCCTGGGCCCGTTCGACCAGGCGGTGGGCGATCTCGGCGGGACGGCGGCCGCCCACCGGCTCGATGCCGGCCAGGGACCACAGCTCCTGCAGCACGGCGGAAGCCTCGCCTTCCGGCAGACCCGCCAGCAGGGCGGCGATGCGGCTCTGCTCGGCGGTGACTTCGACGCCGCCTTCCAGCTCGGCCTTCAGCTGCCGGGGCCGGGCGAAGGCGCGCGTCAGGCGCGCGGCCAGGGGCGCGGCCAGGTCCAGGCTGTCGATGAAGGCCGCAAACAGCCCCACATCGCCCAGCACCAGCGACAGGTCCGAGCGCCCGCCAGCGGCGGACGAGGCCCAGGCCAGGGCGGCGATCTCAGCGTCAGCGGCAACGGGATCGCCGGCCTCGAAAGCCTCGACGCCGATCTGCAGGAATTCCTCGGCCCGGTCGCTGCCGCGCGGGGCAACGCGGAAGGCCTTGCCGTCATAGAGATAGCGGCCCGACGCCGCGCCCGCCTCGATGTGCGCGCGGGCGATGGCCACGGTGAAGTCGGGACGCAGGCAGGCCTCCTCGCCCCCGTCGCCCGACACCACGAACAGCCGCGAGCGCATCGACTCGCCGGCCAGGTCCAGCAGCAGGCCCAACGGCTGCAGCACCGGGGCGTCGGTCAGCACGGCGCCGGCGGCGGCGAACGGCGCGCGGATCGCCTCCAGCGCGGCGGCGGGAATGGCGCGTTCCAGTCTCATTGGCCGCTCTCCCCGCCGGCGATGATGCGACGCACGGCGGCCACCAGCTCGCCGCGCGGGATGGTCTGCTGGCCCGGACGCTCGGCCTTCCAGGCGGCGTTGTCGGCCACGCCGGAGGCCAGCTCGCGGCCCAGATCCAGATCCTTGATCGTCACCGTGCCGGCCGCGATCTCATCGCCGCCCAGCATGATGGCCGCCGGCGCCATGCGGCGGTCGGCATATTTCATCTGCGGCCGCATGCCGGAGGTTCCCAGATACACCTCGGCGGCGATGCCGGCGTTGCGCAGCTCCGAGGCTACCGAGAAATACTCGCCCATGTGGGCCTGGTCGAAGACGATGACCACCACCGGCCCGCGCGCCGTCCCGCCCGGCTCGCGACCGGCCGCCCGCAGGGCCGAGGCCAGGCGCGACACCCCGAACGAAAAGCCCGTGGCCGGTGTCTGCTGGCCGGTGAACCGCGCCACCAGGTCGTCATAGCGCCCGCCGCCGCCGATCGAGCCGAACGAGACCTTGTTCCCCTTCTCGTCGAGGGTGGATAGCAGCAGCTCGGCCTCGAACACCGCGCCGGTGTAGTATTCCAGCCCGCGCACGATCGACGGCTCGAACATCGCCTGGTCGTCCGCGACACCAAGGCTCTTCAGAGCCGCGTCGATCAGGGCCAGCTCGTTGAGCCCCTCGTCGCCCTCGGCCGAACCGCCGATGACATTGGCGATCTTGCTCAAGGTCTCCGACCGCCCGCCGGAGCCGGCCTGGACGAAGTCGAGCACCGCGTCGATCGCCTTCCCCGCCAGGCCCGCGCCCTTGGTGAAGGCGCCGCTCTCGTCCAGACGCCCCTCGCCCAGCAGCAGGCGCACGCCTTCGACGCCCAGCCGGTCCAGCTTGTCGACGGCGCGCAGCACGCCCAGCTTCTGGCCGTTGGTCTCGACCCCGGCCGAGGTCAAAAGGCCGTTCAGCAGCTTGCGATTATTGATCCGCAGCACGGCCGAGCCGCGCGGCAGGCCGGCGGCTTCCAGACCCGCCACGGCCATGGCGATGATCTCGGCGTCGGCCTCGGGCCGGGCCGAGCCCACCGTGTCGGCGTCGCACTGGATGAATTCGCGGAAGCGGCCGGGACCGGGCTTCTCGTTGCGCCACACCGGGCCATAGGCATAGCGGCGGAACGGCTTGGCCAGGGTCTCCCAGTTCTGGGCGGCGAAGCGGGCCAGGGGCGCGGTCAGGTCGTAGCGCAGCGCCATCCATTGATCGTCGTCGTCCTGCAACGCGAACACGCCCTCGTTGGGACGATCGCTGTCGGGCAGGAACTTGCCCAGCGCGTCGGCATATTCGAAGGCCCCGGTGTCCAGCGCCTCGAAGCCGTGCCGCTCATAGACCGCCGACACCGCCTCCAGGATGGCGCGCTCGGCCCGCAGGTCGCGGGCGCGCTTGTCGGCGAAGCCGCGCGGGGCGCGGGCTTCGGGGCGGAAGGTCTGGGCTTCGGTCGTGGTCGCGGGGGAGTCGTTCGTGGCGTTGGGCATCGTCGTCCTTAGAACTTCAAGGCTTCGACGGATGGCGCTTGCAGCAAAGCCCCATCCGCTAGGCGGGGCTCAGGCAGGGGGCTTGCTTCTAGAGCGAGCGGACCCGGCCGATCCCGCGAGGCGAGGTCGGATGGTGGTGGCGACCGTGATGGTGCGGCGTGCGGGTCATGGCGGGCGGGCTATAGCGGATGCGGCGGCGGGGGGGAAGGGGTGAGGGAAGAGCTATATGTCTGCTCCCTTCCCACGGCAGGCATGGGCCAAGACGCAGGGCTATTACCCGAGTACCCATAGAGCTTGCGGCAGGGGGCGAACGCTTGAAATTGTCGCCTCCCAAAAGTCGGCGGGAAACTTAAAGCCGCGCGCCACGCTGTGACATGGCTTACTCATTCAGAATGAGAAAGATGAGTGGTGGAGCTCAATCACCCTAGAGTTGGGCCGGTTAGCGTCGCACGACAGGCCATCCCGCCCCAGCGGGATATTCAACCAGAACTTACCCAGCCACCATCCTTGCCTCGACCTGACCCGCCCCATCCACCCCGATCCACAGACAGTTCGATTGTTTCAGAGAAAATTGGACCACCGGCCTTAACAATGAATATTGGAGGATCTTCGCCCTCTTCGAGAGAGATCCAATCAACTTCAATGTCTAAATCCTTGTTAGACTGGATATGTTCTTTCGCTTCATAAAGAGATCCGTCGGCCCATACTGGGGTTGAATTATATAACTCCAACTCAATATGCATTGGCGGAATTGGCGGCAGTCTATAATCTCCCTTTAATATTATAATCATGTGTACACACCGCAACGAACCATCTGGCGAAAATTTTATATTATCAAAACATGCAATAAATTCATTATTTTGGAGGGGGCCGCCACTGTGATTCGCTATGGCGCGACACCCATTTGTAAGTACTGTGTCTGTATTTATTGACCCATTCGGGCTTTTAATCAAAAATTTTGCCCTATATCCCTTCCAAAATTGCAGTGATGTATAGTAAAAAGAGCATGAAAATGGATGTGAAAATTTAATCGGGCCAACTCTACCCTCAAGACTTCCGGCCAAATATCTCGTTCTTGGGGAAAACGCGCTGTCCCCGATAGGTGAGACACCATCAAGTACGGAGTCATCGTTTAGGAATCTAAATTTGGCAGTCATGATTGCTCCAATTCTCGGATTTACACTCACAACTCTGTTGTACACTTGAGATATTTCAAGTTTGGATTGATAGTGAAATATTAGAAGCGATAATAGGCGCCAAGAACGACAACGGTACCTAAATTCTACTGCCGCCTAGCCTCCGCAGGAGCGGGAACCAGCCACATGCGATCAGACTGGCAGCAGCGCCCACTTCATATAACATTGTTCTTTGATGGTTGCCATTCAGAGATGCAGATAGGCGACCGCCCAGTTTCAGATCGCCAAGATAGAAGCCCCCTGACGGGCCCTCCCCAGGGAAGGAAACCCCTCCTTACATCTCACGGCGAGACGATCTCGGGTCTGGGCAGGTCACTCCACCGACCCGGCCCTGCGGACCGCCGCGACGCGGCCGGTCGGAGACCGGTCCTTGACTGACCTGCCCAGACCCGCACGCTGCAGCCTCCAGGAGATGTAAGGATGGCTCCGACCTAGGGCGGTCTCGCCTTTCCCTCTCCCCTTGCGGGAGAGGGTGGCCCCGGCGAAGTCCGGGGTCGGGTGAGGGGTCACGCGGCCTTTCCGGTCAGGCTTTCAACCCCTCATCCGTCCGCTTCGCGGCCACCTTCTCCCGCAAGGGGAGAAGGGAGGGTCGCGGTGAGGATTTGGGTCAGGACGGTGTCGGGGAAGTCCTGGATGGCCTTGTTGCTGAACCTCAACACCTGGAAGCCCTGACCGCGTAGCCAGGCGTCGCGATCCGCGTCGGTGAGGCTGTCTTCATGGTGTGGTCCGTCAGCCTCGACGATCAGACGATGCCGCATACAGACGAAGTCGGCGACATAGCGGCCCAGTGGGACCTGACGGCGGAACTTCAGGCCGTCGAGGCGGCGGTCGCGCAGGAGCTTCCACAGCAGGCGCTCGGTCATCGGCGGCTCGCGGCGCAGACAACGGGCGAACGCGAGTTGCTCGGGGCGATCAACCATGATGAGAGTATTACAAGAACATCTAAGGTGTGTAAATCCCCTCTCCCCTTGCGGGAGAGGGTGGCCTCGGCGAAGGCCGGGGTCGGGTGAGGGGTCGCGCAGGCCTTTCCGACTGGGCTTTCGACCCCTCATCCGTCGGCTACACCGACACCTTCTCCCGCAAGGGGAGAAGGGCTTATCCCCGTTCCCACACGGGGATAGACCCTTCTCGCCGCCAAGGATTTCAACGCCCTAAGCCCCGCAACCACCGTCACGATGACAAACTTATCCGCCCCTTCCAAACCGCCCCCATACTGAGTCTCGCCTCGTCACCGGGGAGGACGTCCAGCTGGCGATCTGACGGGTGATGGGGGCGGTCGAGCGGGTAGCGCCCGTCGGCCGTTGTCAGAGGCCCGATGGGGTCTGGCGGAGCGGGGCGGTCCTTGCGGGGACGCCCTGTGATGAAGCCGGGCCCGGACCGCCGGGAACTCCCTTTGGCGACGCCCGGACGACGCGCGCCAGGCGCGGGCTGAAATCGCCCGCGCGGTCCGGATCGGGGTCGTCTGCCCGCCCCGCCCGCCGAGGCGACGGTGATCCCCTTCCCGCCCGGCGACCGGACCCCGTCGGCCCAGGCCCTCGAGGACCGCACGGCCGAACTGAAACGCCTGGAAGACGAGGTGGCCGCGTTCCGTTATCTGGCCGTCAAGGAGCTGATGCTGCGGGGCAGCTATCGGGACCTGCTCAAGACGCTGGACCTTGTGGAGCGCCTGGAGCCCGCCCCCGACGACTGGCGCGCCCGGCTGGAGGGGGCGGACTATCTGGGCGGCGGTTTTGATCTGGAGGAGGCGGAGGAGGAGCTGTGATCGCCCCCTTCCCCCTTGATGGGGGAAGGGTTGGGGATGGGGGTGAAAGCGGTTCCGGATGGGGCGCGGCCGGCGTGAAATCGTCCGGCGGTGTCACCCCCATCCCCACCCTTCCCCCATCAAAGGGGGAAGGGAGAAGGACCTAGACCTTCAACCGCCCGATCAGCGCCGCCGTCGACGGATCGTGGCTGCCCACCGCGCCGCTTTCCAGCTCCGGCAGGATGCGGCCGGCCATCACCTTGCCCAGCTCAACGCCCCACTGGTCGAAGCTGTTGATGCCCCAGATGACGCCCTCGACGAAGGTCTTGTGCTCATAGAGGGCGATCAGGGCGCCGAAGGTCTGGGGCGTCAGGCGCTCCAGCAGCAGCAGGGTGGACGGACGATTGCCGGCGAAGGTGCGCTGCGGGGCCAGGGTGGCGATCTCGGCCGCATCAATCCCCTTGGCGGTGAGTTCGGCGATCACGTCCTGCGTCGTGCGGCCCACCATGAAGGCCTCGGCCTGGGCCAGCAGGTTGGACAGCAGCTTTTCATGCATGCCGGCCGGGCCCTCGTCGGACTTGGCAAGACCAATCAGCTCCATGGGCGTGATGTCGGTTCCCTGGTGCATGCACTGGAAATAGGCGTGCTGGACGTTGGTGCCCTCGTCGCCGAACACCACCGTGGCCGTGCCGCGCTTGGCCGGCTGGCCGTCGGGGCCGACCGACTTGCCGTTGCTCTCCATCTCCAGCTGCTGGAGGAACGAGGCCAGGCGGCGCAGGCGGTGCGAGTACGGAACAACCGAGCGGGCCCGGCGGTCCAGGCCGTTGCGGTTGAAGATCTGGGCCAGGGCCAGCAGCACCGGGGCGTTCTTCTCCAGCGGCGCGGACGCGAAGTGGGCGTCCATGGCGGCGGCGCCGTCCAGGAAGCCCTGGAAGGCGTCCCAGCCGCAGGCCACGGCCACCGACAGGCTGACCGACGACCACAGCGAATAGCGGCCGCCGACCCAGTCCCAGAAGCCGAACACGCGGTCGTCGCTGACGCCGAAGGCGGCGGTCTTGTCCAGGGCGGTCGAGATGGCGGCCAGGTGCTGGTTGGCGCCGGCCTCGCCCAGGGCTTCCGCCAGCCAGGCCCGCGCGGCGGTGGCGTTGGACAGGGTCTCCTGGGTGGTGAAGGTCTTGGAGACGATGATCACCAGCGTCTCGGCGGGGTCGAGGTCGGCCGTGGTCAGCAGGAACTCGGCGCCGTCGACATTGGCGATGAAGCGCAGGTCGATTTCGGGCTTCACCGGCCGCAGGGCGTCCCACAGCAGGCGGGGGCCCAGGTCGCTGCCGCCGATGCCGATGTGCAGAATGGCCTTGAACGGCTTGCCCGTGGCGCCCTTGATCTGGCCCGAACGGACGGCTTCGGCGAAGGCCTTCATCCGTTGACGGACGGCTTCGACCTCGGCCATGACGGGGACGCCCTGGGCCTTGATGTCGGCCCCGGCCGGGGCGCGCAGGGCGGTGTGCAGGACGGCGCGGCCTTCGGAGCTGTTGATCGCCTCGCCGGCCAGCATCCGGGCCCGGGCGCCCTCGACGTCGGCGGCGTGGGCCAGGTCGAGGGCCGCTTCCAGCCCGGCCTCGTCCCAGGCCTGTTTCGACAGGTCGATGTGCAGGCCGGCGACGTCCAGCGTCAGATCGGCCATGCGGTCGGGCTCGGCGTCGAACATCTCGACGATGCGCTTGTCGCCGGCGGCCTTGGCGGCGGCTTCCAGGCGGGTCCAGGCGGCGTCGAGATCGGCCATGCGAGCGTTCCTTGCGGGTTTGGTAAATCGGCGTTTACCCATGCGGGCTTACCAAACGGATACCGCGACGTCATGAAGACCAATGACGTTTTTTGCGGGGAGAACGCCATGTCCTGCGATGCTGTCGCCTTTTCCGCCATGCTGTGGCTGGCCTCGGCCGGTCCGGTCTCGACGCCCAGCGCCGTCCCGGCCGTCAGCGCGCCGGCCTCGGTGGCGTCCGAGCCGTTGTTCGCCGACATCGTCAGCCGGGCGGGCAAGCTGAAGCTGCAGGTCGAGGCCTATCGCAAGGCCCTGGGCGCCGATCCCGCCGCCCCGGCCTTGGCGCTGAAGGGCTTCGACGCCTTCGGGGCCAGGATCGGCGAGCTGTCGGCCCTCGACATGAAGGGCCATGTGACGCTGAAGGAACGCGGCGCGGTCGACGACCTCAAGTGCATCCTGCGCGGCATCTCCGTGGACCTGCCCGAGAAGCTGGCCGCCATGGGCGCCGCCAAGACCGTCAAGGACCAGGACCTGGCCCTGCGCGACATGGTCTATCTGCTCAACGACAATGTCGAAGTGATCACCGCGCCGCCGACACCGCCGGCGTAGGTCAGGGCGGCCTGACGGTCGTCGCCCTGCGTCCTTCGCGGCTCGCCCAAGGGCGCGCACCTCAGGATGAGGACGTCTGTACAAAGCCCCTCATCCTGAGGCGCCCGCGCAGCGGGCCTCGAAGGACGCAAGGCTCAGGACGCCGCCTTCTCGATCGCCTCGACCACCATGCCCTCGGTCAGCAGCTGCGGCAGGATCACCGGCGCGCCGCCCTTGGCCGGATAGACCAGATACAGCGGCACCCCGACCCGGCCATGCTCGGCCAGGGCGGCGGCGATCGCAGCGTCACGGTTGGTCCAGTCGGCGCGCAGCAGCACCGCGTTGCGGTCCTTGAACACCTGGGCGACGCCGGCGCTGGACAGGGCGACCTTCTCGTTGACCTGGCAGGTCACGCACCAGGCGGCGGTGAAGTCGACCAGCACCGGCCGGCCCTCGGCCCGCAGCGCGGCCAGCTTTTCCGGCGACCAGGGCTCGGACGCCAGGCCCGGTCCGGCGGGCGCGGCGGCCGGAGACGCGGGACCGGCGACGACGGGGCCAGGGGCCTGCACGGTCAGGACCGTCAGGGCGACGGCGCCGGCCAGGGCCAGGGCGGCGATCAGGGCCGACACCAGGCTGGGCTTGCCCACGGCGCGGCGGGTCTGGGCGTGGCCCCACAGCCACGCGGCGAAGCCGGCCAGCACGGCGGCGGCCAGGATCTCGCCCAGGGCGATCGAGCCGGTCTGCTGGCTGAACACCCAGACCAGCCAGGCGGCCGTCCCGTACATCGGGAAGGCCAGGGCGTGCTTCAGGGTCTCCATCCAGGCGCCGGGGCGCGGCAGACGGGCCAGCAAAGCCGGCGCGAAGGTCAGAAGCACGAAGGGCGCGGCGAAGCCCAGCGCCAGGGCCAGGAACACCGACAGCGAGATCAGCGGCGGCTGCACCAGGGCGAAGCCCAGGGCTCCGGCCATGAACGGCGCGGTGCAGGGCGCGGCCACCACCACGGCCAGGGCGCCGGTGAAGAAGGCCCCGGTGACGCCGCCGCGCGCCGAAACGCCGCCGCCGACGCCCTGCACCGAGGTGCCGAACTCGAAGACCCCCGACATGTTCAGGGCCACCAGCAGCATGACCAGGGCCAGGGCCCCGACCACGACGGGCGACTGCAGCTGGAAGCCCCAGCCCACGGCAGCGCCGCCGGCCCGCACCGCGATCAGCAGGCCGGCCAGGGACAGGAAGGTGGCGACGACGCCGACCAGGAAGGCCAGGCCCTGCAGCCGGGTCTTGCCCGGATCGTGGGCGTGGCCGGCCAGGCTGGCGGCCTTCATCGACAGCACCGGGAACACGCACGGCATCAGGTTCAGGATCAGCCCGCCCAGAAAGGCGAACAGCAGGGCGGCGGCCAGGCCGGTCCCGCCCGCCGGGGCCTTGCCGCTGGCCGCCGGCGCGCCGAGGCCGGACGCGGCGACCGGCGGATCGCCGGCCTTGGCCGTGACCTCATAGGCCTGCCCCTTCAGGGCCAGAACGCCGGCCAGCTCGGTCGGCGGGGTCCCGGCGGTGAAATCGTAGCCCGGGGTCAGGGACAGGGTGAGGCCCTCGGGCCCACGCTCGATGACCTGCTCGGCGGCATGATCGATGACCTTGCCGGAATAGGGATAGAAATAGGCCCCGGCCATGTCGGCGCCCTTCAGCGGGCCGCCGGTCACGGCCAGCTTCAGCACCTTGCCGTCCAGCTTGAACACGGCCTTGAGGCCCGCCGCCTTGGGCGCGTCGACCAGGGTCCTGGCGACGGCCGCGCCCCACTTGGGGTCGGGCGACGGGGCGCCGGCGACGATCGGCAGGTCCAGGGTGAGCACGGCGTCTTCCGGCACGCAGATCTGCTCGCAGACCAGGAAGGCGGCGGCGGCCTTCAGGGTGACGGTCGAGCCCACCTTGGCGTCGGCCGGCACGGTGATCGGCACCGGCAGCAGGACTTCGCCGGTATAGGCATAGTCGAGCAGCGGCCCGACGCGGCTTTTCTCCGGCGTCGGCCAGACGATGTCGCCGGCGGTCCAGCCGGTCGGCAGGGTCCAGACGATCTTGGTGGCGTCGCCCGCGTCGCCCGGATTGCGCCAATAGGTGTGCCAGCCCGGCTGGATCTTCTGGCGCAGGGCCACATAGATCGTCCCGCCGGGGACCGCGGCGGCGTCCTGGGCGACCAGCTCGGCCTCCAGATGCCCGCTGTTGACCGGTCCCGCCGAGGCGGTCCCGACCAGAAGCCCGGCCAGGAGCACGCCCTGCAGGGCCGCGAGGAGTTTCCGGATCAACATGCGGCGATGGTCTTTCGGGCGAGAACCTGTCGGTGACACATGGCCCGGACGCACGCTCTCGACAAGGACCGACCGACCATGGACAGTCTGAAACGATTCATTGCGAGACCTCACATGCCCGCCGCCTTCGACGATATCGAGATTGGTCAAGTCGTCTCCTTGGGGACACGCGCGGTGGACGGCAAGGCGCTGGAAGCCTTTATCGCCGCCTTCACGCCAGGCTGGCCCGCCGAGAACGGCGCGCCCGACGCCATGACATACGCGATCTGGGCCCGGCTGGATGCGGAGTGCAGCGCCGACTGGCCCCAGACCAAGCGCCTGGGCGTCGACGCCCTGCGCTGGATGCGCAACCCGCCGGTGGGCGAACTGCTGCGCGGCCGCATGACGGTGATGGGCAAGGACCCCGTCGGCGAGGGCAAGGGCATCATCATCGCCCAGCACGACCTGCTGGACGAAGCCGGGCGCCTGGTCTTCTCCTGCCTGACGCGGAGCATCTTCGCGCGGTAGGGGAGACGGGCCTGGAGCGCCGGCGCCCTCCAGGTCGTTTCTCGGTCACAGCAGGAAAGGGCCGGCGCATGATCACCGTCTGGGGCGGACAGACCTCGCGATCGATCCGGGTCGTCTGGGTGCTGGAGGAGATGGGCCTTCCCTACCGCGTGCGGCAGGTGGACATGCTGGCCGCCGAGCGGGATCCCGAATTCCTGGCGGTCAATCCCGCCGACTACATCCCGGCCATCCAGGACGGCGACGTCGTCATGGTCGAGTCGATCGCGATCATGGAGTACCTGATGGCCCGCTACGGGCCGACGCCGCTGGCCCCCGCGCCGCAGGATCCGACCTTCCCTGCCTATCAGCAGTTTCTGCACCTGGGCGAAGCCGGCCTCGCCACCCTGATGATGCCCGTCATCGTCAGCCGCTTCATCGCGCCCGAGGCCGAGCGGGAGAACTGGGGCGCGACGTGGTGCCTGAAGTCGTTCCAGAAGCGGCTGAAGCTGGTCAGCCAACGGCTTGCCCGCTCGCCCTACCTCGCCGGTGAGGCTTTCACGGCCGCCGACATCTCGGTGTCCTATGCCCTGAACCTGGGCCAACGGACCTGCGGGATCACCCTCGGCGACGCCGAACAGGCCTATCTCGCCCGCACCACCGGCCGCGACGCCTACAAGCGCGCCATGGAGCGTTCGCACGAGGGCGTGAACACCTGAACCCCGTCTTCTCCGTCGCCAGCCAAGAAAAAGGGCGGCGAAGCCGAAGCCCCGCCGCCCTTCAATTCCGGACTTTCCGGGGAAAGCCTTAGTTGGCGTTGGCCGCCGACTGCTGGCGAACCATGGCCACGGCGATCAGCTTGTCCCAGCCGACCAGCGACACCAGGTGCGCGTAGATCTGGGCCAGGGCGCCGCTGGTTTGCAGCTCCTTCAGCTTCTCGATCGGCAGGGCGTTGAGCTTGTCTTCCGAGACGCCGAAATATTCGGCGACCGTCTGGGGCTCGCCCGGATTGCCGGCGGCGTCGGTCGGGGTGAAGACGGCGGTCTTCAGCTCGAACAGGTCGTTGTCCTTCAGCAGCTGCACGAACGAGTCGGTGCGGCGGCGTTCGACTTCGAAGTCGTCGCAGAACTTGATGCAGTTCTGGGTGTATTCGGTCGGCTCGCCCTTTTCGTCGAACAGCGGGGTCTGGCCGGTTTCCGACAGCAGGCTGGAGCCCTTGTCGATGCACACGATCAGGCGATCCTGCGTCTCGTCATTGGCCAGCACGAACGGATAGCGACGCACATAGGCGGGGATATAGACGCCCGCGTCGATCGAACCGTCGGCGTTGACGAACAGGTTCTCGCCGTTGTTCAGGCCCATGACGGCCAGCGGAACGCGTTCCTCGCCGGCGAAGATCACCGGGAACGACAGGGCGGCCGGCGCGAATTCCGTCACCGTCAGCGGCACGGCCGTACCGGCCGACGCGAAGCTGTAGGGCTTGTCGTTGTGGACGAGCGCCAGCTTGGCATGCTGTTCGCGGTTCAGCGGCTCCGGCGAAACGTAGAACAGAACGTTGCCGGTGATGCCGCCGGCGGACTGAGTCGATTCCATTGATAGCTCTACAAAAAAGCTGAAAGGGCGGACCGCGCGAGACGCTCAGGCGGCCGTTAAAGGCTTGGCGCTTCTAGCCGATCCCGGGGATCGCGGCAATCGACCCGTCTCCACTGGGGAGAACACGCCCGCCCTTTCCACTCCGGGGCGAACGGCGTTCGCCCCGGATCAGCCGTCTAGAACCGCCAGGCCATGCCCGCGCGCACCGAACGGCCCGCCCCTGGCGCGATATCCTTGAGGAACGAGACGTGCTCGCGGATCTCCTCGTTGGTCAGGTTTCGACCGTCGACGAACAGCCTCAGAGCCGGATTGGCGAAGGGTTTGACCGTCACCATGGCGTTCAGCGTGGTGTAGCCGTCGGTGGCCGTCTCGAAGGTCGCGACGCGACCCTGGCTGGCCACCCGGCGCACCTCGACATGCGCCTCGGCGCGCGGCGCGGTCCAGACGACCCGGCTGGTCAGCGACCAGGGCGGGATGCGGGCCGGCACGCCCAGGTCGGTTTCGCCCCGCACCCAGTCATAGGAGCCTTCCAGCTTCAGGCTGTGCTGGCCGGCGCGCCAGGCCACATAGCTGGTCTCCAGCTCCGCGCCATGGAAGTCGGCGTTGGTCTGGAAATATTGGTAGACCGGCAGGCTGTCCTGAACGGCGCCCGTGGGCGTCTCCTCGATGAAGCCGTCATAGCGCGCGGCCCACAGGTGGCCCTCGACGCGCAGGTCATCGCTGGTCCAGCGGGCGGTGGCCTCCAGCGAGGTCACCTTTTCGGAGTCCAGCGTGTTGTCGCCCACCTCATAGCCGCCGGTGCCCGGATGCGGGCCGTCGGCGAACAGCTCGAACTCGGTCGGGGCGCGGCCGTTGCGCGACAGGGTCAGGGCGTAGAACTGATGGTCGGCCGGCTTGATGAACACGCCCAGCGAGGCCGAGACATTGTCGAAGTCCCGCTTCAGGGCGGCGGTGTCCAGCGTGCGGCGATCCAGGCGCAGGCCCGCGTCGATACCCCAGCTGTCCTTGTCCAGGCGCTGCAGGGTGAAGACCCCCAGCTCCTTGACGGTGACCGACGGCACGAAGGCCTCGTCGCCGATGGCCTCGAAGTCGCGGGTCAGGGCCTGGAAGCCCACCGCGCCCTGCCAGCCGTCGCGTTCCTTCTGAACCAGCTCCAGCCGGCCTTCCGTGCCGTTCGACAGGAAGCGGGTGCCGACCTCGCCGCTCTCGACCGAGACCTCGGCGTGCTCGTAGTCGGCGTGGCCGACCGACAGCCGCACGGTCTCGAACGGGCCCAGATCGACCTGCTGCTCGCCGCGCAGGTCATAGCGGGTCTGTTGCAGGTGGATCGAGACGGGGCCCTCGGCGTTCGGATCGATCGGGGCCAGGATCTGCTCGTAGGGCACGCCATAGGTGGTGTCGGTGCGCTTGACCGAAACGCCGAAGAAGCCGGTGTCGTGGACGTACGAGACACCCGCCCCGTAGGCGTCCATCTCGACGTCGGAATTGAGCACCTTCTTCTGGGGATCGACGGTCAGGCCGTCGCGGTTGGCCAGGCGGCCGGAAACCGCGGGCGTCGGAATGGAGTAGTCGCCGCTGGTGCGGTGATCGGCGTCAAAGGCGAAGACCAGCGGGCCGGCATTGACCTTCAGGGCCCCGCTGATGGCGCGGCCGTCATCGACCGACGAGGCCGAGGCGGCGACACGGCCTTCGACGCCCTTGTCGGCGCGGGCCGAGGGCACGCGCTCGTCGATCATGTTGACCACCCCGCCGATGCCCGAGCCGCCATAGGCCAGGGTCGAGGGGCCGCGCAGCACCTCGATGCGCGAGGCCTCGCCCGGATCGGAGGCGACGGCGTGGTCGGGCGACAGGGCGCTGGCGTCCACCTGGCCGACGCCGTTCTGCAGCACCATGACGCGCGGGCCCGACAGACCCCGGATCACCGGCCGCGAGGCGCCTGGGCCGAAGGCGGTCGAGCGCAGGCCCGGCAAACCGTTCAGGGCGTCGCCCAGGCCGACGGGCGGAGCGACATCCAGCTGATCGCGGCTGATGACGTTGACGCTGCTGGTGATGCTGTCCAGCGACACCGCATAGGGCGCGGCGGTGACGACGACGCGCGACACCTCGGCCTCATCGTCCGGCGCGGCGACGGCGGGGGCGGCGGTCTCGGCGGCGTGGGCGCTCATGGCGGCGGCCAGAGCCAGCAGGCTCACGGCGTAGAAAGGGACGCGACGCGACATGGGATATTCCTGAACCTTGGCCGGGGGAGCGGCCTTTGCTAGGTGTTATGAAATAACATATCGAGTCGTCAACCCGCTTCTCGCTTGACGCGGCTGGCCGGCGGCATTTTGTGACGCCATGACCAAAGAGAGGCCATCCATGACCCGCAACATGCTGGCGCCGCTGGCCCTGGCCGGGCTTTTCATCAGCGGCTGCTCGGCGCTGGAGCCCGTCCACGACCTATTCGCCAGGCCGGTGACGCCCGTGCTGGCGGCCGCCGCGTCGAGCTGGGCCGAACCGCCGCCAGGCTATCTGGGCGACAATCCGGGCCTGGACGGCGCCCTGGTGATCGGCCCGCCACCGACACCGGACTCCCCGCGCGGCAAGGCCGACCGGGCCGCTTTCAACGCCACCCGCAAGTTTGTGAACACCCCGACCTGGACCCAGGCCATCGCCGACGCCGACCTCTCCGGTCGCGAGGGCCTGAAGAGCTTTTCCTGCGCCGCCGGGGTGACCATCAGCCCCGAGGCGACCCCGACCCTGGCGCGGATGCTGCTGCGGATGACCAGCGACGCGGCGACGATCTACCGCCCGGCCAAGGCGGCCTATCAGCGGGCGCGACCGCCGGTGGGCAACACCCGGCCGATCTGCGTGCCGCGCGAGCCGTGGATCGCCACGGACGGATCCTATCCGTCCGGTCACGGCCTGATCGGCTGGTCATGGGCGCTGGTGATCTCGGAGGTCGCCCCTGCCAGGGCCAGCCAGATCCTGGCGCGCGGCCGGGCGTTCGGCGACAGCCGCGTCATCTGCGGGGTCCACTTCCAGAGCGACGTCGAAGCCGGCCGCTATCTGGGCTCGGCCATGGTCTCGCGCCTGCACGGCGACGCGGCGTTCGAGACGGATCTGGCGACGGCCAGGGCGGAGGTCGCCGCGTCGCGCACGACCGGCGCGCCGAAAGGGTGCGCTGGTTAGACTCCCTTCCCCCTTGATGGGGGAAGGATCGGGGATGGGGGTGATGCGGCAGGTCAGCCGGCAAGCGCCCGATCACCCCCACCCAACCCTCCCCCATCGAGGGGGAGGGCTTTTCTCTTAAGCCGGTCGAGGACTGGCCAGGGCCGAATACAGGTCCGACCGCCGGTCGCGGAAGAAACCCCAGGCCGCGCGGTGGGTCTGCAGGAAGTCGAGGTCGAACGAGGCCGCCACCAGGCCCTCCTCGTCATGGCCCAGTTCGCTGACCAGATCGCCGCGATGGTCGGCGATGAAGCTGGAGCCGTAGAACCGCTGTCCGCCGTTGGGATAGCCGTCCCAGGGTTCGAAACCGACGCGGTTGGCGCCGATCACCGGGATCACATTGGCGACCGCGTGGCCCTGCATCGCCCGCTGCCACGGCAGGGTGGTGTTCAGGGTCGGCTCATGCGGCTCGGTGCCGATGGCGGTGGGATAGAACAGGGCCTCGGCGCCCATCAGCGCCATGGCGCGGGCGGCCTCGGGGTACCACTGGTCCCAGCAGATGCCGACGCCCAGGCGGCCGAAACGCGTGTCCCAGACCTTGAAGCCGGTGTCGCCGGGCCGGAAATAGTATTTCTCCTGATAGCCGGGGCCGTCGGGGATATGGCTCTTGCGGTACAGGCCCAGCAGGCTGCCGTCGGCGTCGGCCATCACCACGCTGTTGAAATAGTGCGGCCCTTCGCGTTCGAAGATCGAGATCGGAATCACCACGCCCAGTTCGCCGGCCAGGGGCGCGATGGCCTTGACCACCGGATGCTCCCGCCACGGATGGGCTTCGGCGAACCAGCGCTCTTCCTGGGTGACGCAGAAATACGGCCCCTGGAACAGCTCGGACGGCAGGATCACCTGCGCGCCGCCGGCGGCGGCCTGACGGATGAAGCCTTCGGTCTTCTTGATATTGGCCTGCAGATCCATCCCGTACGAGGTCTGGATCGCGGCGACGTTCAGGATCCGGGTCATGCGGGCTCCTGCTGGCTGATGCAGTGGAACGAGCCGCCGCCGGTCAGGATGGCGGTGGACGGCAGGCCGATGACCTCGCGCTCGGGATACAGGCCCTGGATCACCTCGACGGCGAAGGCGCCCGAGGCCTCGGCATAGATCGGCACGATCACCGCCTCGTTGGCGATCAGGAAGTTCATGTGCGAGGCCGGGACGATCTCGCCGTCCTCATTGGTGATCCTGCCCGGCGACGGGATGCGGACCACCTGCAGGGGCGAGCCGCGACTGTCGGTCATGCCGGCCAGCAGGCGGGCGGTGTCGGCATAGACCTCGGCGTTGGGATCGTCGGTCCCATAGGCCATAGGGCAGGCCACCACGCCGGGCGCGACGAAGCGGGCCAGGTTGTCGATATGGCCGTCGGTGTGGTCGTTCAGAAGACCGTCGCCCAGCCACAGCACCTTCTTGACGCCCAGGGCCTTGGCCAGGGCGGCGCTGGCCTTGGCCTCGTCGAAGTCGCCGTTGCGGTTCTCGTTGAGCAGGCACTGGCGGGTGGTCAGCACGGTGCCCAGGCCGTCATGGTCCAGCGAACCGCCTTCCAGCACGAAGCCGTTGCGGGCCAAGGGCGTGCCCGAGGCGGCGGCGATCTGCTCGGCGACCAGATCATCGCCCTCCATCTCGTACTTGCCGCCCCAGCCGTTGAACTCGAAGCCGGCGGCCACCGGGCCCTGGGCCGTTTCGATGAAGATCGGGCCGGTGTCGCGCAGCCAGATGTCGCCGAACTGGCCGCGAACGATCTCGACAGCGGTGTCGCCCAGCAGGGCGCGGGCGGCGGCCTCGGCTTCGTCGCCGACCACCATCAGGCGCACCCGCTCTCCGCCCGGATCGGCCAGGGCGCGGGCCAGGCCGGCCACCTCGGACTGGGCGACCTCGAGGTCTTCCTTCCAGACGTCGGGGTGGCTGGGGAAACCCACCCACATCGCACGGTGCGGCGCCCACTCGGCGGGAACGGTCGGAGTCATGTCGGCGAAACCTGGATCAAAAACGGACGGCGCAAATGGCCCCTCGCGGACCGGGGGTCAAGCGCGGGTTCTAGCAAATCCCTGCGACAAAACAAAAAGGGCGGCCCGCGCGGGGCCGCCCTTCTCATCTCACGATCGTTCGACTTTAGAACGCGGCGTGCAGGGTCGCGCTGAAGGTGCGCGGATAGCCCGGCTGGCCAAGGCCCGTGCCCGACGGGTTCACGGCCAGGTCGCCCAGGTACTTCTCGTCAGCCAGGTTCTTGACGTTGAACTGAACGTACGAGTGTTCCATGCCCAGCTTGTCGAGCGTGTAGCGGACATCCATGTCCAACAGGCTGTATTTCGGAGCCTTTTCGGTGTTGGTCAGGTTGGTCCAACGCTCGCCGACGATCTTGGCCTGGACGCCGACGCTCAGTTGCTCGGTGATGTCCCAGTCAACGCGGAGACCACCCTGATACTTCGGGGTCTCATACAGTTCCTTGCCCTTGGTCAGGAGAACCGCACCCAGCGCGGTGCCGGGGATGTTTTCCTTCAGTTCGGAGTCAACATACGAGAACGAGGCGTAGAAGCTCAGATACTCTTCCGGCTTGAAGCCGAACTGAGCGTCGAGGCCCTTCAGTTCCACGTCGCCGACGTTGACCGAGAAGGCGATGTTGTCCTGCTCGTTGAAGGCGCGCTCGATGCGGTTGGTGAAGTTGTTGGCCCAGAGCGAAGCCGCGAACAGCACGACCGGCGACTGATAGCGATAGCCGAAGTCGTAGACGTGGGCGGTTTCAGGGTTCGGCTTCGTCAGCTTCCGGTCGTACAGGTCGTCCGTACGCGGCGCCGACAGGGTTTCAGCATAGCTGAAGTAGACCGACTGATGGTCGGCCAGAGCGTAGCTGACGCCGACGTTCGGCAGAACCTTGTCGTACTTCTTGGTGAACTGACGCGGACGACCGTACTGGGTCGCGCCTTGGCCAGGCAGGGTGACCAGGGTCTGGCCCGCGCCGTCATCGGTGCCGACCACGGCGGTGGGGGTCTGGTTGGTGCAGTACGCCGTGAACGTGTCGGCCTGATAGCAGAAGTTGTTCAGTTCGCGCTTGAAGAAGGGCGCGCGGACGCCAACGTTCAGCAGAACCTTGTCGTCCATGAAGCGGCCACGGTATTCGGCCGAGAACTGGTTCAGCGTGGCGATCGAAAGGCGATCGCGCTTGCGCAGGATGCTGCCGTCCGAGAGCTTGATCGACGAGCCGTAGCCGTCCTTGCCGCCGAACACGTCTTCCGGATTCATGTTCAGGTCGAAGTTGGTGTACTCGCCGGTCTGGCGGTGGCGGGCGCGATCCCAGGTGTAGGCGGCGCGGATGCTCTGGTTGTTGCCGAACTTGTAGATCAGCGACGAGGTCACGCCGTAACGACGGGTGTTGGTCGTGTTGGGCGAATAGAGCAGCACCGAGTCCAGGGTGTCGCCGTCGCCGTTCAGATCCTTGGCGCCCGTGAGCGAGGCGCCGCGCAGAAGACCGCTGCCGGTCGTGCTGGCGTCTTCACGGAACAGGCCGCGACCACCGCCATTGGCCAGAACGTACTGGAACGAGGGGTCAACGGTCAGGATGAAGCTCTCGCCGAGATGGAACAGCGACTGACCGCGGATGTTGCCCGTGTTGGACGGGTTGATGTTGTACTTGTAGCAGTTGCCCGCGTTGATATCGATGTTGACGGCGCCGCCGACCGGCGTGGCGCGGTTGCAGGTGCCGGCCAGGGCGGTGCCCGAAACGGCGTCGGAATAGCCGACGCCGGTGCCCGCCTGGAACGCGGCCAGGCTCATCCGGTTGATGAAGTTATTGCGGTTTTCGTTGTAGTTGGCGATGAAGCTGATGAAGTCGCCGTTGTCGCCGATCGGCTGATAGATCCGGGCGTTGAACTGCGTCTTGTGGATCTTGCCCGGGCCGTTGAAGATATCGTTCTTGGCGTCGGCATAGCTGATCCAGGCGCTGGTGCCCCAGGGGCCGACCTTGCCCGTGTCGAGAACGGCGAAATAGCGCTGGAAGTTCTGCTCGCCGGCCTGGGCTTCGACGACAACGCCGAAATCTTCATAGGGCTTGCGGGTCGAGTAGTTGATCGTGCCGCCGGCGGCGGCGGCCGTCGGGCTGTCGACGTCGGTCGTGCCCAGGTTGACTTCGACCTTGCCGATCAGTTCCGAGTCCATCTGCTGGTTCGGATAGATGGCGTAGTTGCCGCTGTCATTCAGCGGGATGCCGTCCTGCAGCAGCGCGACGCGCTGCGAGTCGAACCCGCGAATGTTGATGTCGCCGCCGGCCGAGCCGAACGCGTCATTGTTGGTGAAGTTGACACCCGGCATCAGGTTCAGCGAGTCCAGAACGGTCTGGCCCGGAACCTGGCGGGAGATGAACTCCTGGGTGATGCTCGAGCGCGACTTCGGCACCGTCTGGGCGACGATCGTGCCGTTTTGGGTCTTCAGGGTCGCGGCCGTGACCACGACCTGTTCGACGGCTTCACTACCCGTCGATTGAGCGAAAGCACCCGTCGCGCCAAGAAGGCAGCCGACCAGCGCGGTGGACGCCAGACAGGCGATTTTTTTCGTCATCATGTTGTTAGTACCCCTCATATTCTGACGCGTCCGCGAAAAGGCAGCATGAAACGGCATCGTTGGCGGGGTTTAACGAAACATTTCGAAGGTTTGGTGACGGAAAGGCCACGATCGCCAGGAAACTGTCACGAATGCAGTCCCCTGCGGAAGAATTGGTCAGTTTTCGCTTACTTGGCTAAGGAGGGTTCATGACCCCCCCCTCCGATATCGCCGGCGCGCCCGGCCGCGCCTGGCGCCTGACCCTGAGTCTGGTCGGCGTGCTGACGATCCTGCGGCTGGTGGCGCTGTTCACGACGCCGCTGGAGCTGTATCCGGACGAAGCCCAGTACTGGCTGTGGTCGCGCGAACTGGCGTTCGGCTATTTCTCCAAGCCGCCGCTGATCGCCTGGCTGATCTGGGCCACCACCCATGTCGGCGGCGACGCCGAGCCCTGGGTGCGGGTCTCGGCCCTGCTGCTGCACGGCGCCACGGCCCTGGTGATCCAGCGGATCGGCCAGAGGCTGTATGACGCCCGCACGGGCCTGGCGGCCGCGATGCTCTATAGCCTTATGCCGGCCATTCAGCTGTCGTCCGGGGTGATCACCACCGACGCGCCGCTGCTGTTTTTCCTGGCCCTGACGATCTGGGCCTATGTCAGCCTGCCGACCGCCGACACCCGCCGGCGCCTGCTGCTGGCGGCGGGCATGGGCGCCAGCCTGGGCCTGGCCTTCCTGTCGAAATACGCCGCGATCTACGCCGTCGGCGGACTGGCCGCGCATCTGGCGCTGTCGGCCGAGGCGCGCCGCTGCTGGACCGCGCCGATGATCGCGCTGTGCCTGGGCGTCGCGGCCCTGGTCTTCGCGCCCAACCTGCTGTGGAACCTGAACCACCATTTCTCGACGCTGGAGCACACCGCCTCCAACGCCAACTGGAACGCCGGGTCACTATTTAACATCCGTGAGCTGATGGAATTCATCGTCTCGCAGCTGGGCGTCTTCGGTCCCATCCCGTTCGCCGTGCTGGCCGGCGGCGCGATCTGGCTGGGCGCGCGGCGACGCCTGGCGCCCGCCGACGTGTTGCTGCTGTGCTTCGCCGCCCCGCCGCTGGTGGTGGTGACGGTCCAGGCGTTCGTGTCGCGCGCCAACGCCAACTGGGCCGGCGCGGCCTATGTCGCCGGCGCGGTGCTGGCCGCCGCCTGGCTGATGCGCTGGAAGGCCCGGGGCTGGCTGATCGCCGCCGTCGCCATGCAGGCGCTGTTCGCCGCCGTCTTCCTGCTGTGCATGGTCAATCCGCGCGCCGCCGACGCCCTGGGCGCGGCCAACAGCTTCAAGCGGGTGCGCGGCTGGGAGCAGAGCGTCCAGGCCATCGTCGAACGCTCGCGCGAAGAGCAGTCGCGGGGCGGCCTGACCGCCGTGGCCATGGACGACCGCTTCCTGTTCAACGCCGCCGCCTATTACGGCCGCGACTATTTCGGCAAGCCGGGCGCGCCGCCGCTGAGGATGTGGGTGCACGAGGCCCGTCCCCAGAACCAGGCCGAGACCGAGGCGCCGCTGAACGCCGCCCTGGGCCGCCGAGCCCTGATCGCGAGTTTAGAGGGCGGCTACCGGCCCGAGATCGAGCAGGACTTCGCCAGGGTCTCGGGGCTGCAGATCGTCCGGGTTGGCCTGGACCGCAAGCGTTCGCGGCGGACGGACCTGTTCGTGGCGGAGGGGTTCCAGCCCCTGCCCCGCGATCCGGTGACGGGGCTGCCGCCGGCGCCGAAGGCGGCGGAGAAATAGAGATCCTCCCCCTGAGGGGGGAGGTGGTCGCGAAGCGACCGGAGGGGGAAGTCCCTGCTGTTCATGGCAGCCCCTCTCCGTCGCCCTTCGGACGACACCTCTCCCATAGGGAGAGGATCTAACAGACTCTAGACCGCCACCTCGAACGCCGCCTCGGTCTTGGCCTTCACCTCGTCCACGGTCACGCCCGGCGCCAGCTCGATGAGCCGCACCGGCGTCTTGCCGCGATTGATCTCAAAGACGCCCAGCTCTGTGATAAGCAGGTCGACCACGCCCGCGCCGGTCAGCGGCAGCGAGCAGCGCTTGAGCAGCTTGGGCGCGCCGGACTTCTCGCAGTGGTCCATCACCACCACCACGCGCTTGACGCCGGCCACCAGGTCCATGGCCCCGCCCATGCCCTTGACCATCTTGCCCGGCACCATCCAGTTGGCCAGGTCGCCGTTTTCCGACACCTGCATGCCGCCCAGGATGGACAGGGCGATGTGACCGCCGCGGATCATGGCGAAGCTGTCGGCGCTGGAGAAGTACGAGCTGGAGTCCAGTTCGGTGATCGTCTGCTTGCCGGCGTTGATCAGATCGGCGTCCTCTTCGCCCTCATAGGGGAAGGGGCCCATGCCCAGCATGCCGTTCTCGCTCTGCAGCGTCACGCTCATGCCCTCGGGGATGTGGTTGGCCACCAGGGTCGGGATGCCGATGCCCAGGTTCACATAGAAGCCGTCCTTCAGCTCCTTGGCCGCGCGGGCGGCGACGTCGTCGCGGGTCCAGGCCATCAGACGGTCTCCCCAGTCTTGTCTTCCCTCGGGCGGGTGGTGACGCGCTCGATGCGCTTTTCGAACTTGGCGCCCTTCAGCACGCGGTCGACATAGATGCCCGGGGTGTGGATGTTGTCCTTGTCGAGCGAACCGACGGCGACGATCTCCTCGACCTCGACCACGGTGGCCTTGCCGGCCGTGGCCATCATCGGATTGAAGTTCCGGGCCGTCTTTCGGTAGATCAGGTTGCCCTCGGCGTCGGCCTTCCAGGCCTTGACGATCGACAGGTCGGCCGTCAGGCCGCGCTCCATCACATAGAGCTCGCCGTCGAACTCGCGCACTTCCTTGCCCTCGGCCACCAGGGTGCCGACGCCGGTCTTGGTGAAGAAGGCCGGAATGCCCGCGCCGCCGGCGCGAATGCGTTCGGCCAGGGTTCCCTGCGGATTGAACTCCAGTTCCAGCTCGCCGCTGAGGTAGAGCTGTTCGAACAGCTTGTTCTCGCCCACATAGGAGCTGATCATCTTCTTGATCTGGCGATTTTCCAGCAGGATCCCCAGGCCGAAGCCGTCGACGCCGCAATTGTTGGAGACGACCGTGAGGTCCTTGACGCCCGTCTCGCGGATCGCCGCGATCAGGTTTTCCGGAATGCCGCACAGGCCAAAGCCCCCGGCCATGATGGTCATGCCGTCAAACAGAAGCCCCGACAGGGCTTCGGCGGCGTCCTTGCTTCGCTTGTCGACCATGGGTCCTCCGCATCCGGTATCTGGCGTTCCGGTGTTCGGCGAAGGGTCTCGCCCGGTCGCCCAAGAAATTCAACCCTTGATGAATAAATTTTCCCAAACCCCAGTTTTCGAGTTCGGAGAGTCCGCGTGACACCTGACGCTAACACCGGCTCCGTGACGCCCGCCACCTCCGGCGTGCTGTTGATGCTGGCGCATCCGGCGCTTGAACGCTCTCGCGCCAATCGGGCCCTGGCCAAGGCCGCCAAGAGCCTGTCCTGCGTCACCTTCCGCGACCTCTACGAGACCTATCCCGACTTCGCGATCGACATCGAGGCCGAGCAGGCCCTGCTGGTGGCGCACGACGTCATCGCCCTGCAGTTCCCGCTCTACTGGTATTCGACGCCGGCCCTGATGAAGGAGTGGCTGGACCTGGTCTGGCTGCACGGCTTCGCCTACGGCCATGACGGCGTGGCCCTGCGGGGCAAGCGGCTGTTCGTGGCCTGCACCACCGGGGCCAGCGCCAAGGCCTATCACGCCCAGGGCTACAACCGCTTCACGATGGACGAGTTCCTGCGCCCGCTGGAACAGACCGCCCACCTGTGCGGCATGGTCTGGGAGACGCCGTTCGTCGTGCATGGCGCGGCGGTCAAGGACGACGAGGCCCTGAAGGCCGAGGCCGAGCGTTACAAGGCCCGGGTCGCCTCCCTGCTGCCCCAGAAGACGCTTTCCGAGAAAAAGGGGGCCTGACCGGTGCAATCCTTCCTCACCCAGACCCTGGTCTATCTGGGCGCCGCCGTGATCTCGGTGCCGATCGCCAAGCGCCTGGGCCTCGGCTCGGTGCTCGGCTACCTGATCGCCGGCGTCGTGATCGGCCCCCACGCCCTGTCGCTGATCGGCGCGCAGGCCGACGTGATGAAGTTCGCCGAGTTCGGCGTGGTCATCCTGCTGTTCCTGATCGGTCTGGAGGTGCAGCCCTCCACCCTGTGGGACATGCGCAAGGCGATCTTCGGCTTCGGCGGCGCCCAGGTGGTGGGCACCTCCCTCGCCATCGCCGGGGTCTCGATGCTGCTGGGCCTGCCCTGGCAGACGGCCCTGGCCGTGGGGCTGGTGCTGGCCATGTCGTCCACCGCCATCGTGCTGCAGACCCTGGACGAGAAGGGCCTGCGACAAGGCCCCGTGGGCCGCGCGGCGTTCGGGGTGCTGCTGCTGCAGGACCTGGCGGTCATTCCGATGTTCGCCCTGCTGCCGCTGCTGGCCACCATCGCCCCGACCGCGCATGCCGACGCCGGCGGACATGGCGGCGGCAGCCTGGTGGCGAATCTGCCGATCTGGGCGCAGGGCCTGTCGGTGTTCGCCGCCGTCGGCGCCGTGGTCGGCGGCGGCCGCTATCTGGTGCGCCCGCTGTTCCGGTTCATCGCCGAGTCCCGCCTGCGCGAGATCTTCACCGCCGCCGCCCTGCTGATCGTGGTGGGCGTGGCCAGCCTGATGCAGATGGTGGGCCTGTCCCCCGCCCTCGGGGCCTTCCTGGCGGGCGTGGTGCTGGCCGAAAGCGAGTTCCGCCGCGAGCTGGAGACCGACATCGAGCCCTTCCGGGGGCTGCTGCTGGGCCTGTTCTTCATCACGGTGGGCGCGGGCGTCGACCTGCCCCTGATCGCCAGCCAGCCCCTGACCCTGATCGGCCTGGTCGTGGGGCTGATGGTGCTGAAGTTCCTGGTCATGCTGGGCCTGGCTCGGCTGTTCGGCGCGCCCCTGCGCGGGGCCGCCGCCGTGGCCACGGCCCTGGCCCAGGGCGGCGAGTTCGCCTTCGTGCTGCTGACCTTCACGGTCGGCGCGGGGGTGATCGGGGCCACGCTGGCGGCTTTGCTGACCGCCGCCGTCGCCGTGTCGATGGCCCTGACACCGCTGGCCATGATCCTCTACGAGCGGGTGGCGGCCCTGATGGACGCGGCCATTCCGGACGTCGTCCCCGACACCGGCGACTTCGAGGACGGCGAGCCCGACATCATCATCGCCGGCTTCGGGCGCTTCGGCCAGATCACCGGCCGCCTGCTGACCGCCAACGGCTTCCGCTCAACGGTTCTGGACAGCGACATCGAGCAGATCGACCTGCTGCGGCGCTTCGGCCGTCGGGTGCACTATGGCGACGCCACGCGGATGGACCTGCTGCGGGCCGCCGGCATCGAGCGGGCCCGGATGCTGATCGTGGCGCTTGATGATCGCGAAAAGACGGTCGAGCTGGTCGAGACGGCCCGCAAGGCCTTCCCCGACCTGGTGATCCTGGCCCGGGCCTGGGACCGCCGTCACGCCTATGACCTGCTGGCCAACGGCGCCGACGCGGTCGAGCGCGAGACCTTCGAGTCGGCCCTGTCGCTGGGGACAGTCGCCCTGCAGAAGCTGGGCTTCCGGGCGCACCGCGCGCACCGCGCGGCCTCGTTCTTCCGCCGCCACGACCGCCGCAGCTTCGAGGAGCTGCGTCCGATGTGGGGCCAGGAAGAAGCCTATATCCTGGCCTCGCGCGACGCCGCCAAGACCATGGACCGCCTGCTGGCCGCCGACCTCTCGCGCATGCGCCCGGGCGACGCCGGCGGGGCATGGGACACGGCGAGCCTGGAACAGGAACTGCGCGAGCGCGCGGAGACGGAAGGGGCGGATTAGATCCAATCCTCCCCCTAGCGGGGGAGGTGTCGCCGCAGGCGACGGAGGGGGAAGTGCTGCTGACTCATTGCGGTCTTCCCCCACCGGCCTCCGGCCGCCTCCCCCTTCAGGGGGAGGACTTTTGGCCGCTGACCTTACTGCGTGATCGGGCGCAGGATGATCTCGACCCGGCGGTTCTGGCTGCGGCCCGTGGCCGTGCCGTTGTCGGCGACCGGCTGGCGCTCGCCCATGCCGGCGACGAAGACGCGGTCGCCCAGCACCCGGCCGGCGCCGACCAGATAGCTGGCCACGGCGCTGGCGCGGCGTTCCGACAGGGTCTGGTTATAGGCGTCCGGGCCGCTGGAGTCGGCATGGCCGACCACGTCGATGGTGGTCTGCGGATAGGCGTTCAGCGTGCGGGCCACGTCGTCGAGCACGCGGGTGAACTGCGGCTGCACGTCCGACTGGTCGACCGCGAAGGTCACGTCGCTGGGCATGACCAGCACGATCTGGTCGCCGTTGCGGCGGATCATCACGCCCGAGCCTTCCAGGCTGCGGCGGAAGTCGGCCTGCTGGCGATCCATGTAGTTGCCGACCGCGCCGCCGGCCAGGGCGCCGATGCCCGCGCCGATCAGGGCGTTCTTGCGGCCCTGCTCGCCCGAATTGGTGTTGGTCAGATAGCCGAGCACCGCGCCGACGCCGGCCCCGGTCAACACGCCCGTGCCCGTGTTGTTGCGCACCGGCATGCCGGTATAGGGATCGGTGGTGGTGCAGGCGGTCAGGGCGGCGGCGCCCATCAGCAGGGCGACGAGAGCGGTCTTCTTCATCATGGTCGGCGTCTTCCGTGTTCTTGGCGCGCGTGGTCACGCTTGTTCATCGACAGGGCAAACGCCTGTCCCATGGTCAAGTTCCATTATCGCACATGACGGCGCGATGAACGGGTCTTCGCGCCTTGGCCATCCCGGTGTAGTAAGCCGGCGCTTACTCCTTTTCCGAATGACTTGCTGAAGGCTTCGCCCCCGTGTCCACGTCCGCGATCGAACCGGTCTCTTTCACCCTGTATCAAAAAGACTTCGCCGGCTTCGCCCAGTCGCTGGGCGCCTCGTTCGAGCGCTATGGTTTCGCCGTCCTGTCGGAATACGACCTGGACCAGGACCGCATCGACGCGGCCCTCTCCGACGCCAAGGCCTTCTTCGCCCTGCCCGTCGACATCAAGAAGCAGTACGCCGGGGTCAAGGGCGGCGCGCGCGGCTACATCCCGTTCGGCGTCGAAACCGCCAAGGGCGCGACCCACTACGACCTGAAGGAATTCTGGCACATGGGCCGCGACCTGCCGCCCGGCCACCGCTTCCGCGCCACCATGGCCGACAATGTCTGGCCGGCCGAGATCCCGGCCTTCAAGCATGACGTCAGCTGGTTCTACAACGCGCTGGACAGCATGGGCGGCAAGGTTCTGGAGGCGATCGCCGTCTATCTGAAGCTGGACCGCGACTTCTTCAAACCCACCATCGAAAACGGCAACAGCGTCCTGCGCCTGCTGCACTATCCGCCGATCCCGCTCGACGCCACGGGCGTGCGGGCCGGCGCGCACGGCGACATCAACACCATCACCCTGCTGATGGGCGCCGAGGAAGGCGGGCTGGAGCTGCTGGACCGCAACGGCGACTGGCTGCCGATCAACCCGCCGCCGGGCTGCATCGTGATCAATATCGGCGACATGCTGGAGCGGCTGACCAACCACGTCCTGCCCTCGACGATCCACCGCGTGCAGAACCCGCCGCCCGAGCGCCGCCACATCCCGCGCTATTCGACGCCGTTCTTCCTGCACTTCGCGTCGGACTACGAGATCAAGACCCTGCCCGGCTGCATCACGCCGGAAAATCCGGACCGCTATCCGGAGTCGATCACCGCCGACGAGTTCCTCCAGCAGCGCCTGCGCGAGATCAAGCTGGCCTGACCGCCGCGAGGGCGAGCAAGAACAGGGGCCCCGCCGGTCGTGCCGGCGGGGCCGTTTCTATTTGGCGATCCGCAGGTTCTGGATCGAGCCGGCGATCGAGTCGAACACCGCCGCCAGCTGGGCTGAGTCGGTGACGTCGTAATATTTGTCGCTCGTCGAGGCGCAGCCCTGCAGGACCGCCTTGGAGTGCGTGGAGACACCCACGCCGATGCTGTAGATGACCACGCCCCTGGCCCTGGCGGCGGCGCAGGCCTTGGTCTGGCGGCTGTCCATGGCGTCGCGCCGCTGGTTGGCCGTCGACCCGACGTCGAGCGCCACGTTCGAGGCGTTCTTCAGCCGCTTCTGCCAGACATAGCCGTAGCCGCTGTAGGTGGAGTCGTTGTCGTTGTTGCTTTCGCTCATGACGTTGTCGCCGTCGGTCAGCAGCACCAGCACCTTGCTGACATTGGCGGTGCCATAGGCCGAGCCGTCGGCGAACGGCGCGTTTGGCGACACCATGTGCCAACCCCAGACCACGCCCATGGCGACGTTGGTGTTGCCGGTGGCGACCATCTGGTCGAGCTTGTCCTTGACCGTCGTGGCGCCGGCGCTGGTGCGGACATTGGTCATGCGCAGCACGCTGGTGATGCCGCAGCCCTCGTTGGGGCCGGAGTCGAAGGCCGTGGCCCCGCCGCGCAGCGAGCTTGACGTATATTTGGCCAGGACGCCCTGGCGGGTGAACCAGTCGGTCGGCGTGCCATAGGCGTTGGGGTTGGCGGCGTAGTCGGTCGCGTAGTCGTTGGCCGTGTAATAGTTGTAGTTGGTCTGCGTCGTGCTGCCGCTGCTGTACTTGTAGATGCGGTACGAATAGTCCGGCTCGTCCGGCGCGAAATACGGCACGAACATCGTGGCCGGCGTCGAGGACGACGGCGCGGTGTCGGCGATGTCGTAGGGGTCGGGCCGGCTTTCCACGCAGCCGGTCCATGACGTGCCCATGGCGGTGTGCAGCGCGAAGCGGTTGGAGCGGGTGGCGAAGACGTCGCTGCCATATTCGGCCGGCAGGGTCCCGGTCAGCCACGCCGCGTTCTTGTAGGCGCTGCCGACGTTGACCGTCATCGAGAACGGCACGACGGCGATCTTGACCGCGTCGGCCTCCGAGGCCCGGGCGGCGGCGGCATAGAGCGTGTCGACCAGGCTCTTGGACGCATCGATCAGGGCGTCGATCTTGGTTCCCCCGGACCCCAGGGTGCTGGCCATCGAGCCGGTGTTGTCCAGCACCAGGGCCACTTCCAGCTTGTTGACCGAGCGCAGCACGTCCGAGGTGGCGGTGATGGTGGGGTCGGTCCGGGTCCAGAGGTTGGTGATGATCGGCTTGATGGTCACCGACACCGTGCCGATGACGCGATTGCCCGTCCCTGCCTTGAAGGTGGAATTGGCGGCGGTCAGGGTCACGCCCAGGCCGTTCATCTCGACCAGGAAGGCCGCGTCGCCCACGGTGTCGAGCGCGGCGTCGGTGGTGGCGGTCGAGCGGGCGGCGATCAGGGTGGCGGCGTCGAGGGCGTCCTGCAGCTGTCGCCGCTGCAGGCTGATGCGGTTCATGTCGATCAGGCCAAAGGCCAGGATGGCGATGGGCAGGGCCAGGAAGGCGAACTGCACGGCGATCGCGCCCCGTTCGTCGCGCCGCAGGCGTCCGAGCAGGCCGGCCAGGCTGGCGCTCAGACGTTGAAAGAGGCGGCGGCGTGCGATCATGACCAGGTCCGGACGAAATTCGAGCCGTGATCCTGCCGCAAGAGGGTGAACAAGCCGCCAATGCCCGTGATGAACATGGCCGCCGCCCCCGGGCGCTTCGACAATCCCGCGCGGCGGCGCTAAACAGCGCCCATGCCGTTCACAGCCACCGTCATGACCATGTTCCCCGAGGCCTTCCCCGGCCCCCTAGGCGTCTCGATGATCGGGACCGCCTGGAAGGAGCAGGACCTGTGGCGATTGGAAACACTGGACATTCGGGCCTTTTCCAAGGATAAGCGCGGCTTCCTCGACGACACCCCTGCGGGTGGCGGCGCGGGAGCGGTACTCAAAGCGGACGTCATCGCCGCCGCGCTGGACAGCGTGGAGGTCGGTGGGCGGCCGCTTTTGTACATGAGCGCCCGGGGTCGGCCCCTGACCCAGGCGCGTGTTCGGCAATGGAGCGAGGCGCCCGGGATCATCGTCCTGTGCGGCCGTTTCGAGGGGGTGGACCAGCGGGTGCTCGACGCCCGGGGGTTCGAGGAGGTCTCGGTCGGAGACGCGGTGCTCGCCGGTGGCGAGGCGGCGGCGATGGTCGTGATCGAGGCGTGCGTTCGACTTGCCCCGGGTGTGCTGGGGAACATCGAGAGCACGCTGGAAGAAAGCTTCGAGGACGGCCTCCTCGAGCATCCGCAATATACGCGACCGCGGACGTTCGAAGGACTGGATATCCCCGAGGTGCTGCTGTCGGGCGACCACAAGCGGGTGGCCCAGTGGCGGAACAGTATGCGTGAAGAAACTACTCGCGAGCGGCGGCCCGATCTTTGGGAAGCGCATCTCGCCAATCAACAGGCAAAAGGCGGCCCGAAAACGGGTAAGCCCAAAGGAGACTGAAGACATGGCTATCAACATCATCAAGCAACTCGAGCAGGAAGAATCCGCGCGTCTGCTGGCCGTCCGGGCGATCCCGGAATTCCAGGCGGGCGACACCCTGCGCGTCAACGTGAAGATCAAGGAAGGCGAGCGCGAGCGCGTTCAGGCCTACGAGGGCGTCTGCATCGCCCGCTCGGGCGCCGGCATCCATGAGAGCTTCACGGTCCGCAAGATCTCGTTCGGCGAAGGCGTGGAGCGTCTGTTCCCGCTGCTGTCGCCGAACATCGAAAGCATCGAAGTCAAGCGTCGCGGCGTCGTCCGTCGCGCCAAGCTCTACTATCTGCGCGACCGTCGCGGTAAGTCGGCCCGCATCGCCGAACGCCAGACGATCCGCAAGGAAAAGGGCGCCGCCGAATAGGCTGCCCTTCCTGGTGATTGAACGAGGCCCCGGCGGAAACGCCGGGGCCTTTTTCTTTGCCGCGATTTTCTGGGCCGCTCTCGCCCCAACGGGTTGATATCGCCCTTTAGTGCGTTCGCACACTTATTGACAGAAGCCGTCTTTGGGCGGACCGTGATGACGCCCCCGCCGCCATGGCGATGGGGTTTCAGACCGCTCCCTTGCAGGGTGTGGCCGGTT
Source organism: Caulobacter sp. (assembly GCF_965279145.1). Taxonomy (NCBI): domain Bacteria; kingdom Pseudomonadati; phylum Pseudomonadota; class Alphaproteobacteria; order Caulobacterales; family Caulobacteraceae; genus Caulobacter; species Caulobacter sp. The sequence continues at coordinate 1,844,931 of NZ_OZ257139.1, read as the reverse complement.
TCAAAGGCTTCAGGTCACGAAACCAAATAACGACACGAGGGCGCGCTCGAACGGCGCGCCCTCTTTCGTCGCCGCCCCTCGACAAAGGCGCAAGAAACATGCGCCGTTGGGCTTAGGCGATAGGAATATGGGGCACGATCCACCGCTTGCCTCACCAACCGCCGCGAATTTTAGGCGTTTCCCGGCTTTACGCGCGCGCCCTCAAGGCCTAGATGCGCGGGTATCATGGCCCATGCACCAAAGACCCTTTACGACAAGATCTGGGACGCCCACGTCGTCAGCGAAGCCGACGGCGAGGCCATCCTCTATATCGACCTGCACCTGATCCATGAGGTCACCACCCCGCAGGCCTTCGCCGGCCTTCGCGCGGCCGGTCGCAAGGTGCGCCGCCCCGACCGCACCCTGGCGGTGGCCGACCATAATATCCCGACCGAGGGCCAGGCCCTGGGCGTCGACGCCGTCAAGGACGAGGAGGCCCGCCTGCAGCTGCAGACCCTGGCCCGCAACGTCAAGGACAACGGCATCCAGTTCTTCCCGATGGGCGATATCCGCAACGGCATCGTCCACGTGGTGGGTCCCGAGCAGGGCCGCACCCAGCCGGGCATGACCATCGTCTGCGGCGACAGCCACACCTCGACCCACGGCGCCTTCGGGGCCCTGGCCCACGGCATCGGCACGTCCGAGGTCGAGCACGTCCTGGCCACCCAGACCCTGCGTCAGAAGAAGTCGAAGAACATGCTGGTCCGCGTCGACGGCCAGCTGGGCCCCGGCGTCACCGGCAAGGACATCGCTCTGGCCGTGATCGGCGAGATCGGCACCGCCGGCGGCACCGGCTATGTGATCGAGTTCGCCGGCGAGGCCATCTCGGCCCTGTCGATGGAAGGCCGCATGACCCTGTGCAACCTGACCATCGAGGGCGGGGCCAAGGCCGGGCTGATCGCGCCCGACGACAAGACCTACGCCTATATCCAGGGCAAGCCCGCCGCCCCCAAGGGCGCGGCCTGGGACATGGCCAAGAGCCACTGGAAGACCTTCTTCTCCGATCCGGACGCCGTCTTCGACCGCACCGTGACGATCGACGCCTCGACCCTGGTCCCGATGGTCACCTGGGGCACCAGCCCCGAAGACGTCATCCCGGTGACCGGCAATGTGCCTGACCCTGAGAGCTTCGCCACGCCGGACAAGCGCTCGGCCGCCCATCGCGCCCTGGACTATATGGGCCTGACCGCCGGCCAGCCGATCTCGGAAGCCCGCATCGACCGCGTGTTCATCGGTTCCTGCACCAACAGCCGGATCGAGGACATGCGCGCCGCCGCCGCCGTGGTGCAGGAGGCCTTCCTGCACGGCCGCCTTGTCGCGCAGCATGTCACCGCCATGGTCGTGCCGGGCTCGGGCCTGGTCAAGGAACAGGCCGAGGAAGAAGGCCTGGACGCCATCTTCAAGGCCTCGGGCTTTGACTGGCGCGAGCCGGGCTGCTCGATGTGCCTGGCCATGAACCCCGACAAGCTGCAGCCGGGCGAGCGCTGCGCCTCGACCAGCAACCGCAACTTCGAAGGCCGCCAGGGCCGCGCCGGCCGCACCCACCTGGTCTCCCCCGCCATGGCGGCGGCGGCGGCGATTGCCGGCCACCTCGTCGATGTGCGCACCTTCCTTGAGGAGACCGTCTGATGCAGGCCTTCACCCGCCTCGACGGCCGCGCCGTCCCCCTGTCCCTGGCCAATATCGACACCGACCAGATCATCCCCAAGCAGTTCCTGAAAACCGTCGAGCGCGAGGGCCTGGCCAAGGGCCTGTTCTACGACTTCCGCTTCGACGGCGAGGGGAACGAGATCAGCGACTTCGTGCTGAACCGGCCGGAGTACAAGGGCTCGTCCGTCCTGATCGCCGGCGACAATTTCGGCTGCGGATCGTCGCGCGAGCACGCCCCCTGGGCCCTGATGGACTTCGGGATCATGTGCGTGATCTCGACCAGCTTCGCCGACATCTTCAACAACAACTGCTTCAACAACGGCCTCTTGCCAGTGGTGCTGGCCCCCGAGGAAATCGCCGTCCTGATGGACGAGGCCAAGGGCGGCAACCACATGGTCAGCATCGACCTGGAAGCCCAGACGGTGATCTCGCCCTCGGGCAAGACCTTCGCCTTCCAGATCGACCCGGTCCGCAAGGACAAGATGCTGCGCGGCCTGGACGCCATCGGCGAGACCATGATGCACGGCGGCGATATCGACCTCTATGAGAGCAAGCGGGCGATCAGCGAGCCCTGGCTGGAAGTCTAGATCTCTTCCCTCCCCCTTGGATGGGGGAGGGGCAGGGGTGGGGGTGACACCGCCAGCGGGCTTCGGCTCGGCATCGCCACATCCTGAACCGCCTTCACCCCCATCCCCGCCCTTCCCCCATCGAGGGGGAAGGGAGAGAGTGCTGACATGACCATCATCCTCGCCGGCACCGTCCGCCTCCCGCCCGAACGCCTGGCCGACCTGCGTCCGCACCTGCGCGCCCAGGTCGAGGGCAGCCGGGCCGAGCCGGGCTGCCTGGACTACGCCCTGACCGAGGATCCGCTCGATCCGGGCCTGATCCGGGTCTATGAGCATTTCGTCGACGAAGACGCCCTGGCCTTCCACCGCGCCAGTCCGCACATGGCCGCCTGGCGCGCCTGCTGGCCGGAGCTGGGCATGGGCGAGCGCCGCATGTCGTCGTTCGACGTTTCCGCCTACCGCGAAATCTGAAGAGAGCCCTCCATGTCCACGCTTCTCCTCCTGCCGGGTGACGGCATCGGTCCCGAAGTCACCGCCCAGGTCCGCCGCGTGGCCGCCGCCCTGACGCCGGACCTCAATGTCGAAGAGGCCATCTATGGCGGCGCCAGCTATGACGCCCACGGCACGCCCCTGACCGACGAGGTCCGTGACCGGGCCCTGGCCAGCGACGCGGTGCTGATGGGCGCCGTCGGCGGTCCCAAGTGGAAGGACGCCCCGCGCCACCTGCGCCCGGAAGCCGGCCTGCTGAACCTGCGCAAGGCCATGGACGTGTTCGCCAACCTGCGCCCGGCCTACTGCTTCGAAGCCCTGGCCGACGCTTCGAGCCTCAAGCGCGAACTGGTCTCGGGCCTGGACATCATGTTCGTCCGTGAACTGACGGGCGGCGTCTATTTCGGCGAGCCGCGCGGCATCACCGATCTGGGCGACGGCCAGAAGCGCGGCGTCGACACCCAAGTCTACACCACCGCCGAGATCGAGCGCGTCGCCCGCGTCGCCTTCGAACTGGCCCGGGGCCGGTCCAACCGCGTGGCCTCGGCCGAGAAGTCCAACGTGATGGAGTCGGGCCTGCTGTGGAAGCAGGTCGTCACCGAGCTGCACGCCCGTGACTATGCCGACGTTCAGCTGGAGCACATCCTGGCCGACAACTGCGCCATGCAACTGGTCCGCTCGCCCAAGCAGTTCGACGTCATCGTCACCGACAACCTGTTCGGCGACATCCTGTCGGACGCCGCCGCCATGCTGACCGGCTCGCTGGGCATGCTGCCCTCGGCCGCCCTCGGCGCCCCGGGCAAGCCCGGCCTGTACGAGCCCATCCACGGCTCGGCCCCAGACATCGCCGGCAAGGGCGTGGCCAATCCGCTGGCCGCCATCCTGTCGTTCGAGATGGCCCTGCGCTGGTCGCTGGGCCGCGGCGACGCCGCCAACGCCCTGCTGGCGGCGGTCAAGGCGGCGCTGGACGGCGGCGCCCGCACCGGCGACCTGGGCGGATCGCTGACCACGGTCGAAATGGGCGACGCGGTCCTGAAGGGGCTCTGAGCCCCTTCACCCCGCGCTAGACCGGCTTGCGGGCCTCTTCGGCCAGCCGGTCGGCCTGGCGTTCCAGGTCGTCGGCCTGGCCCGGCAGGCTGTCGGCCAGGGCCTTCAGTTCGGCGTCGGTGACATCGCTGCCCCGCGCGCGGTTCTCGGCGATCTGTCGGGCGCGATAGGCGGGATCGCGCAGGCGGGCCGCTTCGGCGCGCATCTCCCGGGCGCCCTGGCGCATCTGCTCGGCGCCCTTGGCCATCTGGACACGGGCCAGGGCCATGTGTCGGGTCGCATCGGCGCGCGCGCGCTCGCCGATCTCCCGCGCGCGCTGGCCGTCAATCCGGGCCAGGTCAGCGTGGCGTCGGGCTTCCTCAACAGCCTGGCGGACGTCTCCGGCCCGGGCGCGCACTTCGGCGGCGATGCGGCGGGCCTCGACGGCCAGGGCGCGGGCTTCTCCGGCGCGAAGGCCAGCCTCCTGCGCCCGGCGCAGCTCGTCAGCCGTCGGAACACGGAAATCGCTGTAGGCGACATCTTCCGGCGGCGCGGGCGGCGCGGGCGGCTCTGGAGGCGGAGCGGGCAGCGCGGGTAGAGCGGGCAGCGCCGGCGGGGCGGGCGGCGCGGCCACGGCCGCCAGCGCGGGGGGCGCGGGCGGAGCCGGCGGCGGCGGAGGAGGCGGCGCGGGAGCCTCGATCCAGACCTGCCGGCTGACGCCCAGCGCGGCCAGCGGCGTGGCGACGGCGGCCAGGGCGACGACGGTCAGGGCCACGGTGAGCGGCCGACGGCGGGCGGACGTGTGGGTCATGATGCAGGCGATCCTTGTCTTCAGCGTTCGGGCGTCGGCGGCCATGGCCGTCGCGAGGCGAGGGCCGGCTAGACGCGGCGCGGGATGGGCGGCCAGGCGCACCAGGGTGCGGGCGTAGAGGGCGCGATCGACGGTCTCGAGCGCGGCGGCGTCGGCGGCTTCCTCCGACCGCTCGACGAGCACGGCGTGCAGCCGCCAGACCAGCGGGTTGAACCAGAACAGCGCCAGGGCCAGCCGCGACAGCACCAGGAAGACCCAGTCATGGCGGCGAATATGGGCCAGTTCGTGGGCCAGTATGGCCGGGGCGGCGTGGCGCTCGGCCAGGCTGGCCTGATCCACCACGATGAAGCCGGGCGCGACGCCCCAGCTGAGCGGGCTGGAGACGCGGTCGCTGGACACCAGGCCGGGGCGGTCGACCGGCGACAGGCCTTCCAGCGGCGCCAGCCAGTCCGCGCACGCCACCGGGCGGCCCTGACGGGTCCAGCGCTCCAGGGTCAGCAGACCCAGCAGCAGGCGGCCGACGACGACGGCCACGCCCAGCAGCCACAGCCCGCCGACCATCTGGACGGACGGCGGCCATGTCGCGGCGGACGCCGTCGCCGCTTCCGTCCCAGCCACCAGGTCAGCGGGCGGCGCATAGGGCGGCGTCGCGGGCAGCAGGGCCAGGTCCAGCGCCGGCAGCACGTTCATCACCACCGGCAGGGCCAGCAGCAGGCAGACCGTCGCGCGCAGGATGTCGACCCGGTCGACCGGGCGCTGGGCCAGAAAACGGGCGCAGGCCAGGCCCGCGCCGGAGACGAGGCTGGACTTGACCAGCAGGGCCAGCAGCAGGGTCCAGGTCATGGCTTGCGCTCCACGGCCTGGTCGATCACCCGCTCCAGGGCGGCGGCCTCTTCGGCGGTCAGCCTCTGGCCCAGACCCAGCAGGGCGGTGGCGGCGCTGGCCGCCGATCCGGCGAAGAAGGTGTCGATCACCCGCCGCAGGGCCCCGGCCGCCACGGCCTCGGCCCGCTGGACGGGGCTGTAGACAAAGCCGTCGGCGCCGGCCGAGCGTTCGACCAGGCCCTTGGCCTCAAGCCGCGACAGCATGGTGCGAACCGCCGAGTCGCTGAGCGGATCGGACAGCGCGGCCCGAACTCCGGCGGCGGTGCTGGCCTCCAGCCGGCAAAGGGTCTCGAAGACCTCGCGTTCACGTCGGGGCAGGGCGTCGATCATGGCGGCTTCCATGGAGCAGGTTCGCTACACTTGTAGCGCTACATGCGTAGCGCGCCTAGGCGCCGTGCCACGCGGCAGGATGAATTCGGCGTAATGCGCGAGCCCGCCGGCGCATGGCCTTTTCGTAACTTGACGCCTTCCCGCGCCCACGGCCTTCCTGCGGGCCTTTCGTGAACCGGGGAAATCTCCATGCGTCGTCTGGTGTCCGCTTTTATCCTGTCCCTGGCCCTGACGGCCCCAGCCTTCGCCGACACCCCCACCGCGCCGGCCGCGCCCGAGCCCGGCAAGGACAAGCCCAAGGGCGCCAAGGCGGCGGGCCTGGTCTGCACCACCGACACCCCGACCGGCAGCCGCTTCCCGGTCAAGGTCTGCACCACGCCCGAACAGCGCAAGGCCCAGCGCCGCAACGTCGACGGCGCCCAGGACCGCATGCAGGGCGGCGGCGCGCCGGTGATCCCCAACTGACCCCGGGCCGCGCTCGACGTCTTTCGAAGCGCGGCGCCACGGGGACAGAGCGGGCTGGATCCCCGTTCTTTCCGGAATGAAATCCAGCCAGATCAATGGCTTGTGAAATAGTTGATCGCGCCAATCCTCCGCGTTCAAACCGCCCGCATAATGATCTCACCCTGAAGCAGGGGAAGGGACGTCCGGCCGGCGACCCGACGGGCTTTGAGGGGTGGTCGAGCGGGTTGAGAGGACAGGTGACGTAAACCTGTCCATCGGAGGAAGGCCAAAGCCTCCGCCCGTCCGAAGGTTCGTTCCGGGTCCTCCGGAATCGGCGAGGCTGCAGCCCAAGGCTGGGTCCGTCGCGAGGAGGAGCGCCCGGGAGGGGTGCAAAGGGTTGAACGAGACCCGCGCGTGCCGGCCAGAGGGATAACGATCACGCGGAGCGTTCGTCTTCGTCGAAAACGGTATTCACTACTCACACATCCGGGCGAGGCCCGGACGCTCCGCGACCCTTCCCATCACCATCGCAGCGAAAGCGCGAGGCGGCGAAGCCGTGTCCGCCAGACTTGCCCCCTCCTGACCTGCTTCGCAGGTCGTCCTCCCCCGTAGGGGGAAGATGGAGGCGCAGCAGCCCGTAGGGGGCAAGCGGCTCTTCCCCAGACCCCGCCATAGGCCCTAGGCTGAGCCCAACGAAAAAGGGAGCAAGCGCATGTTACCGGGCCTGATGCAGACCACCCCGCTGATGATCAGCGGCATCCTGACCTATGCCCAGCAGGCCCATGGCGCGCGCGAGATCGTCTCCAAGCTGATCGACGAGCCGGTCTGGCGCTATGACTATGCGGGTCTGGCTCGGCGCTCGGCCCAGCTGGCCCACGCGCTGAAGCGACTGGGCGTCCAGCCCGGCGACCGGATCACCAGCCTGGCCTGGAACACCCACCGGCATCTGGAGCTGTTCTACGCCGTCCCCGGGATCGGCGCGGTGCTGCACACCGCCAATCCCCGCCTGTTCGATGACCAGATCATCTACACGATCAATCACGCGGAAAGCGCGGTCCTGTTCTTCGACCGAAATTTCGCCGACCTGATCGACCGCATCGCCCCTTACCTGACCACGGTGAAGACCTTCGTCATGCTGTCGGACGACGCGCGGACGCTTCCCGGAGCGGTGGGCGCGATCTCTTACGAGACCCTGATCGCCGACGAGGCCGAAAGCCTGACCTGGCCCAGCTTCGACGAGAACGCCGGCGCCTTCCTCTGCTACACCTCGGGCACCACCGGCGACCCCAAGGGGGTGCTGTATTCGCATCGGGCCGTGGTGCTGCACGCCATGGCCGGCGGCCTGAACAGCGCCTTTGGCTTCACCGCCTTCGACGTGGTGATGCCGTGTTCCAGCCTCTATCACGCCACCGCCTGGGGCCTGCCCTTCACCGCCCCGCTGTGCGGGACCAAGCTGGTCCTGCCCGGCGACAAGATGGACGGCGCGTCCCTGCACGCCCTGATCCAGGGCGAGGGCGTCACCTTCACCGGCGGCGTGCCCACGATCTGGACCATGTATCTGGCCTGGCTGGAGCAGACCGGCCAGCGGCCGGACACCCTCAAAAGGGTGGTGATCGGCGGCAGCGCCGTGCCGCGGGCCATGGCCGAGACCTTCAAGCGTCTCTACGGCGTCAGCGTGCTGCAGATCTGGGGCATGACCGAGACCTGCCCGCTGGGCGTGGTCGCCACCCCCACCCCGGCCCTGGCCGCCCTGGGCGAGGAGGCCATGGACGAGGCGATCTGGACCCGCCAGGGCCGACTGCAGTTCGGCATCGAGCTGAAGGTCGAGGCCGATGACGGAACCGACGCGCCGCGCGACGGCGAGACCTCCGGCGCCCTGAAGGTGCGCGGCCCCTGGGTGGTGAAGCGCTATTTCCGCCAGGACGCCGACGCCGCCCAGGACGACGGCTGGTTCGACACCGGCGACATCGCCACGCTGGACGAATACGGCTTCATGCGCATCACCGACCGTCAGAAGGACGTGATCAAGTCGGGCGGCGAGTGGATCAGCTCGATCGACCTGGAGAATTTCGCCGTCGGCTGTCCGGGGGTGAAGATCGCCGCCGTGATCGGCGTGCCGCATCCCAAGTGGGAGGAACGGCCGCTTCTGATCATCGAGGTCCACGAGGGCTGGGCGCTGACCAAGGCCGAGGTGCTGGACTACCTGGCCCCGCACATCGTCAAATGGTGGACCCCCGATGACGTGGTCTTCGCCCCCGTACCCCTGACGGCCACGGGCAAGATCGACAAGAAGGTGCTTCGCGCGACGTGGCGGGCGCATCTGATGGGGTAGGTCCTCCCCCTGGCGGGGAAGGTGTCGGCGCAGCCGACGGAGGGGGGAGTTTGCCGAGGTGGGCCTGCTCCCCCCACCGGCGCCTTCGCGCCGCCTCCCCCACAGGGGGAGGATCTGGGTCAAGCCAGCATGCGCACCTTCGGCTCGCGGTCCCAGAACCGCTTGGCCGCCGCGGCGATGAAGTCGGCGCCCAGGCCCACGACGCCGTCGTCAGGCTCGACGCCGGCCTTGTCCAGCAGCGGCTTGGCCGCATCGGTCGCGCCGATGGCCTTCAGGTGGCCGAACGCGTCCATGACGAACTGGACGGCGGCGGCCTCCTTCAGCAAGGCCGCGCAGCCGGTGTCGGACAGCACCAGAGCGATGGCGTCCACCGTCACCGAGGGCGTTCCGGCCAGCTGGCCGTCGGCCGGGATCAGGGTTCCGTCCGCGCCCTTGGCGCCGCCGATCTTCGGCGCGATCACCTTCGCCACGGCCCCGGCCTTCTTGAGCGCGGCCTTCAGCGTGTCGACCGCCGCCGCGTCGGAGCCGTCGGCCACCAGGATGCCGATGACATGGCCCTTGATGTCGGCCGGGGCGCGCGGGCCGTTGACGATCCGCAGGGCCGGCGACAGGTCCAGATCCTGCACCGGCGCCGCCGTCTTCGACGCCTTGGGCACGGGCATGTTGAGGCCCGCGCCAACCCGCTTGGCGAGGTCCGGATCGACATTGACCAGATTGGACATCATCCGCGTCCGCACCGCCTCGATGCCCACCTTGGACAGCTCAAAGACGATGGCCGAGGCCAGGTGGGCCTGCTCGGCCGCATCCAGCGAGCGGAAGAACAGCCGCGCCTGGCTGTAGTGGTCGGCGAAGCTCTCGGGGCGGATGCGCAGCTTGTCGCCCTGCTCGTTTGCGACATCGGCCGACGGGAAGGTCGTGAAGCCGGTCATCGGGCATTCACGCGGCCCGCCCTCTTCGCCGGCCGTCTCGGTCAGGCTGTTGGGCTCATAGTTGGCGCGGCCCTTCGGCACCGCCATCTGCATCTGGCCGTCGCGCTGGAAGTTCATCACCGGGCACTTGGGCGCGTTGATCGGCAGCTGGTGGAAATTGGCCGTGCCCAGGCGGCTCTTCTGGGTGTCGAGATAGCTGAACAGACGGCCCTGCAGCAGCGGGTCATTGGTGAAGTCGACGCCCGGCGGCACATTGGCCGGGCAGAAGGCGACCTGCTCGGTCTCGGCGAAGAAATTGTCGGGATAGCGGTCCAGCACCATCCGGCCGACGATGCGGACGGGCAGCACCTCTTCGGGGATCAGCTTGGTCGGGTCCAGCACGTCGAAGGGCAGGCTGTCGGCGAAGGCCTGGTCGAAGGCCTGGATGCCCAGTTCCCATTCCGGGAAGTCGCCGCGCTGGATGGCTTCGAACATGTCGCGGCGCTGGAAGTCGGGATCGGCGCCGGCCAGCTTGACCGCCTCGTCCCACAGGGTGGAGGCCACGCCCTGCTTGGGCTTCCAGTGGAACTTGACGAAGGTCGACTTGCCGGCGGCGTTGACGAACCGGAACGTGTGGACGCCGAAGCCTTCCATGGTGCGCAGGGAGCGCGGGATGGTGCGGTCGCTCATCGCCCACATGATCATGTGGGTGGATTCCGGCATCAGGCTGATGAAGTCCCAGAAGGTGTCATGGGCGCTGGCGGCCTGCGGATAGCCGCGATCGGCCTCCATCTTCACCGCGTGGATCAGGTCGGGGAACTTGATGGCGTCCTGGATGAAGAACACCGGGATGTTGTTGCCGACGAGATCCCAGTTGCCTTCCTTGGTATAGAACTTGACCGCGAAGCCGCGCACGTCGCGGGGCGTGTCGACGCTGCCCGCGCCGCCGGCCACGGTGGAGAACCGCGTGAACAGCGGCGTCTTCTCGCCGGCCCGCTGGAAGATGTCGGCCTTGGTCAGGTCGGCCAGCGACTCATAGAGCTCGAAATAGCCGTGGGCGGCCGTGCCCCGGGCATGGACGATGCGCTCGGGAATGCGCTCATGGTCGAAGTGGAAGATCTTCTCGCGAAGGACAAAGTCCTCCAGCAGCACCGGACCGCGCTCGCCGCTCTTCAGCTGGTTCTGATTGTCGGAGACGCGGATGCCCTGATTGGTCGTCAGGTGGGCCTCGCCGTCGTGGGGGCCCTTGTCGGGAATGTGCTGATGGGTCTCGCCGCCCTTGCCGATGTCGGTCTTGAATTCGCTGGCCATTGTCCGCCACTCCTGCTGCGCCCGGGTGACGGCCAAACCCCTGGCCGGAACGGATGGTTCCGACCAGGAGCGCGGTTGGCGGCGAAGGCCTCAGCGTTCGCTGTCGAGGTGGGCCATCATCGCCTCGGCGTAGCGCGTGCCGGCCACCGCGTCCTTGGGCACCGCCGCCTCGATGGCCGCCAGATCCTGAGGCGACAGCGAGACCTCAAGCGCGCCCAGCGCTTCGGTCAGGCGATCGCGACGGCGGGCGCCGATCAGCGGCACGATGTCGTCACCCTGAGCGGCCACCCAGGCGATCGCGGCCTGGGCCGTGGTCACGCCCTTGGCTTCGGCGACGGCGCGCAGGGCATCGACCAGGGCCAGGTTGGAGTCGAGATTGTCGCCCTGGAAGCGCGGGCTGAAGGCGCGGAAGTCGCGGCCGGCGGCCGCGCGGTCCTTGCTCCAGTGGCCGCTGATCAGGCCGCGCGAGAGCACGCCATAGGCGGTGATCCCGATGCCCAGCTCGCGGCAGGTGGGCAGGATGTCAGCCTCGATCCCGCGCGAGACCAGCGAATATTCGATCTGCAGGTCGACGATCGGCGCGACGGCGGCGGCCCGGCGGATGGTCTCGGCGCCCACTTCAGACAGGCCGATATGGCGGACATAGCCAGCCTGCACCATCTGCGCGATCGCGCCGATGGTGTCCTCGATCGGCACGGTCGGATCCAGACGCGAGGGGCGGTAGATGTCGATGTGATCGACGCCCAGCCGCTTGAGGCTGTAGGCCAGGAAATTCTTGATGGCGTTGGGCCGGCTGTCATAGCCCAGGAAGGCCCCGGCCGGATCGCGCAGGGCGCCGGTCTTGACGCTGAGCACCAGGTCTTCGCGCCTGTGGCGCTTGAGGGCCTCGCCGATCAGCATCTCGTTGTGGCCCATGCCGTAGAAGTCGCCGGTGTCGATCAGGGTCACGCCCTGCTCCACGGCGGCGTCGAAGGTGGCCAGGCTCTCGGCCCGGTCTGTGGGGCCGTACATGTCGGACATACCCATGCAGCCCAGGCCGAAGGCCGAAACGACGGGGCCGGTCTTGCCGAGTTGATGCGTCTTCATGGTGTGTCTCCAAATCTCGTGGAGGGGTTATGCGCCCCGGTGCGCCGTGCGATAATCCGGCCAATGCCGCACGACCCGTTCGGAATTACGCACAATGGCCTCTGACGCCGACTTCGCCGATCTCGACGCTTTCACCGCCGTGGCCCGCGCCCGGGGCTTTCGCGGCGCGGCCAGCGTGCGCGGGGTTTCGGCCTCGTCGCTGAGCGAGGCGGTGCGCCGGCTGGAGGCGCGGCTTGGGGTGCGGCTGCTGAACCGCACCACCCGCAGCGTCACCCCCACCGAGGCCGGCCAGAAGCTGCTGGAGCGCCTGACCCCCGCCCTGGCCGACGTCGCCCTGGCCCTGGACGAGGTCAACGCCTTCCGCGACAGCCCGAGGGGCGCCCTGCGCCTGAACGTGCCCACCGTGGTGGCGCGGGTGATCCTGCCCCGCCTGTTGCCACGTTTCCTGGCGGCCAACCCAGGCGTCTCGATCGAGGTCACGGCCGAGGACACCTTCATCGACGTGCTGGCGGCCGGCTTCGATGCGGGCGTCCGCTATGACGAGCGGATGGAGAAGGATATGATCGCCACGCCCCTGGCCGGGCCGCAACGGTTCGTGGTCGTCGGCGCGCCAGCCTATTTCGCCGCCCATGGCCGGCCGGTCCATCCGCGCGAGGTGCTGGACCACGCCTGCATCCGCCACCGTTTTCCCAGCGGAGTCAGCCACGCCTGGGAGTTCGAGAAGGACGGCGAGGTCATCCGCATCAGCCCGTCCGGCCCACTGATCTCGACCAGCATCGACCTGGAGCTGGAAGCCTGCATCGCCGGCGTCGGCCTGATCGCCACCTTCGAGGATTTCGTCGCCGGGGACCTGGCCGCCGGCCGCCTGGAAAGCGTGCTCGACGACTGGCTGCCGCCGTTCACCGGCCCCCTGCTCTACTATCCCAGCCGCCGCCACATGCCCGCGCCGCTGCGGGCCTTCGTGGATTTCGTGAAGGCCGAGAAAACGCGCCAGGGCTGGTGAAAAATTGCCGCGCCGCGCCCTATCTATAGGCTCCGCGAGAAACCCTCGCCTTGCCTATCGCGCCCCCGGGGCGTAACGGGGCGCACCCTTCACTGTCGGAAGGAAAGACGAATTGGAGACCGCTATGGGTTACCGGGTCGCCGTGGTCGGCGCCACGGGCAATGTTGGCCGTGAGATGTTCAACATCCTCGAGGAAGTGAAATTCCCCGTCGACAAGATGCACGCCATCGCCAGCCGGAAATCCATCGGCGTCGAGGTCTCGTTCGGCAATCAGATCCTCAAGTGCGAGGACCTGGCCCAATTCGACTTCAGCACGGTCGATATCGTGCTGATGAGCGCCGGCGGCGCCATCTCCAAGGAATGGGGCGAGAAGATCGGCGCGGCCGGTCCGATCGTGATCGACAATTCCAGCCACTTCCGGATGGATCCGGACGTGCCGCTGGTGGTGCCGGAAGTGAACCCGGAAGCCGTCAACAAGCTGCCCAAGAACATCATCGCCAACCCCAACTGCTCGACCGCGCAACTGGTCGTGGTGCTCAAGCCCCTGCACGACGAAGCCAAGATCAAGCGCGTCGTCGTCTCGACCTACCAGTCGGTGTCGGGCGCGGGCAAGGAAGGCATGGACGAGCTGTGGGAGCAGACCAAGGGCGTCTTCGTCCTGGGCGCGCCGCCCCCCAAGAAGTTTACCAAGCAGATCGCCTTCAACGTCATCCCCCACATCGACAGCTTCATGGAGGACGGCTTCACGAAGGAAGAGTGGAAGATGATGGCGGAGACCAAGAAGATCCTGGATCCGTCGATCAAGCTGGTCGCCACCTGCGTGCGCGTGCCGGTCATGGTCGGTCACGCCGAGGCGGTGAACATCGAGTTCGAGACCCCGCTGGACGAGGACGATGTCCGCGAGATCCTGCGCGACGCCGACGGCGTGGAAGTCATCGATAAGCGCGAGGACGGCGGCTACATGACGCCCAAGGAAAGCGCCGGCGAGTTCCCGGTCTATGTCTCGCGCATCCGCACCGACCCCACCGTCGAGAACGGCATCGTTCTGTGGTGCGTGGCCGACAACCTGCGCAAGGGCGCGGCGCTGAACGCCGTGCAGATCGCGCAGCTTCTGCATGACAAGGGTCTGATCAAGCAGAAAGTCCCGGCCTAAACCGCCTTCCGCAACAAGCGGGTGGACGTTTCAGGGGCTCCCGGGACTTAAGGTCCCGGGAGCCCTTTTTCATTCTGGACTGAAGGACGACGTGATGTCGGCTGACTTGAACAAGAGCCCGGACGAAGCCCGGACCGCGCTGATCGCCGGGGTGGGCTGCTATCTGCTGTGGGGCTTCCTGCCGCTCTATTTCCACCTGCTGTCCAGGCTGGGGGTCGGCTCCTGGGAGATGATCGCCCACCGCACCCTGTGGTCGGCGCCCTGGGCGTTCCTCGCCGTGCTGCTGGCCCGGCAGGCCGGACAGGTCGCGGCCGTGCTGCGCCAGCCCAAGACCCTGCTGATCCTGGCGTGCTCGACGGCGGCGATCTTCATCAACTGGTCGATCTATGTGTTCGCGGTCAACGCCGGCCACGTGATCGAGACCAGCCTGGGCTATTATATCAACCCGCTGATGAACATGGCGGCCGGCGCGCTGCTGTTCCGGGAACGCATCACCCGCGAGGGCGCGATCGCCATCGGGCTGGCGGCGGTGGGCGTGGCCATCCAGACCGCCGCCCTGGGCCATGTGCCGATCATCTCGCTGGGCGTGGCGCTCAGCTTTTGCGCCTACGCCATCCTGCGCAAGCAGGTGAAGGCCGACGCCCAGACAGGCCTGTTCATCGAGTGCGCCTATCTGGCCATTCCAGGTCTGCTCTATGTGCTGCACCTGCAATCGACCGGCGCGGGACACTTCGGCGCCGGCGCGAGTGTCACCACCCTGCTGCTGCTGGCCGGACCGGCCACGGTCGTGCCGCTGGCCCTGTTCGCCTGGTCGGCCCGCCGCATGCCGCTGAGCGCCATGGGCTTCCTGCAGTTCATCGCCCCGACGATCCAGTTCGGCGTCGGCGTCGCGCTGGGCGAGGCCTTCACCCCGATGCGGGCGCTGTCGTTCGTCTTCATCTGGGCGGGCGTGGCGGTGTTCGCCTATGGGGCGTGGAAGCGGGCGCGGGCGGTGGCGGCCTGAAGGAACCTGTCATCCCGGGCGCAGCGTAGCGGAGACCCGGGACCGCGAAAGGCTCAGAGCTTCCGGCGGTCCCGGCTCTACGCGCTCCGCGCTTGGCCGGGATGACTGTTTACAAGGACGCGTAGGCCGCCTCGATCAGCCTCACCGCCCGCTCATCGCCGATCAGCGCGCTGCCCTGCTTGTTCATCACATAGGCGCCCGACACGCCGGTGGCCGGATCGGCGAAGGCGCATGATCCGCCCCAGCCGGAATGGCCGAACGCCTCGGCCGTGGGGCCGTAGAACATGTTGGGCGTGTTGCGCATGAAGCCCGCGCCCCAGCTGATCACGAAGGGCAGGACCAGGTCCTGGCCGACGATCCGCTCGGCGCTGGCCGCCATGATCCCAGCCGGGGTGATCAGCGAACGGCCATCCAGGGCTCCGCCATTGGCCAGGGCGCCCATCAGCCGCGCCAGGGCCGGAGCGGTGGCGTGGCCGTTGGCGGAAGGGATCTCGGCGCGGCGCCAGTCACCCGTGCCGCGTCCGCCCGGCGCCGCCCAGGGCGTCAGGAAGGCGGCCTTCACCGCGTCGTTCATCGCGCCGAACTTCGGCAGGGCGCTGGGCCGCATCAGCTCAGCGCAGCGGTCGTGCTCGCTGTCGGGCAGGCCGATCCACAGGTCCAGCCCCAGCGGACCGGCGATGTCCTCGCGCAGGGCAGTTCCCATCGTGCGGCCATCCACGCGGCGGAAGATCTCTCCAGCCAGATAGCCGAAGGTGATCGGGTGATAGCCGCTGGCCGAGCCGACCGGCCAGATCGGGGCCATGGCCGCCAGCTTGGCGCAGGTGGCGTCCCAGTCGAACCAGATCGAGGGATCGGTCTCGTCCAGGAAACCCGACAGGCCGGCCTGGTGCGACAGGGCCTGCTCGACCGTGACCGCCGCCTTGCCGTTCTGGGCGAACTCGGGCCAGACGTCGGCGACGGGCTGGTCATAGGCCAGGCGCCCTTCGTCGACGAGCCGGGCCACCATCAGGGCGGCGACGGCCTTGGTTGTCGAGAACAGCGGCGTCAGGGTATCGGGACCGAAGGCGATCTCGCGCTTGCGGTCGGCGAACCCGCCCATCAGGTCAACGACGATCTCGCCGTCGACGGCCAGGGCGAAGCGGGCGCCCAGCTCGCCGCCGTCTTCGAAGTTGGCGGTGAAAGCTTCCCGCACGGCGGAGAAGCGGTCGGGGCAAAGGCCGGTGATGTCGGTCATGGAAGCGGTCTAGCGCAGGGCCAACACCCTTGTCATCCCGGGCGTAACGCAGCGAAGACCCGGGACCGCCACAGGCTCGGCGCTTCCGGCGGTCCCGGCTCGGCGCGCTTCGCGCTTGGCCGGGATGACAGATCTATCTACGCCAGCCGCTCGATCCGCACCGTGGGCGAGGTCTGCTTGATGCGCGCCCCCATGGCGACGATCGGCAATTCGGGCGCGTTCCAGATATTGGCGGCGGTCACGGTCTCGGCCACGCCGCCGACCGCGCGGGCCAGGCCGTAGGACAGGGTCTGGCCTTCCAGGATCGAGGCGGCGTAGAGGGCCGTCAGCAGATCACCGGTGCCGTTGGGCGAGCGCTCCACCTTGGCGTGGGCGGCCAGCCAGGCTTCCTTGCGGTCGGCCAGGACCACCCCGATTTCCGATCCACGGTGCACGGACGAAACCAGGGTCTGCTTGCCCAGAAGCCGCGCGGCGCGCATCGCCGACTGCGGATCGCGGGCGTCGGCGCCGGTCAGCTTCTGCAGCTCCCAGGCGTTGCAGGCCACCACGTCGGCGCGCGGGATCAGTTCTGCGGCGATGGCCTCGGCCACTTCAGGCAGAACGTACAGGCCCTTGCCGGCGTCGCCCATGGTGGGGTCGACGATGATCGACGGCTTGCGGCTGGCGGCCCCCTCGCGCGGCGCTTCGCGCACGGCGTCAATGGCCCGGGCCGCGGCCCGCACCTGGGCGGCCGAGGCGAAATAGCCGGTTATGACCACGTCGGTCAGGCCAAACAGGCCGTTGGCCTCGATCCCGTCCAGCATGCCCTCGACCACCTCGAGCGGCGCGGGGGCCCCGCCGGGGATGCCCCAGCCGGGATGGCGGCCGAACAGCACGGTGGGCACGACCATCGAGTCGATGCGGAACTGAACCAGAGCGGCGGCCTGGGCCGACGCGCCGACCCGGCTGCCGGCGACATGGCTGGAGATGATCAGGGCTAAAGGCATGGCAAGCGGCTTACCGGACCCTGGCGAACTTGAACAGGGCGTCACGTGGCGGAAGCGGCGAACCTTCAGGGAATCGGCGCACCGGAGGCGTCGTTGGAGGGCGCCTCGACGACGGCTTCGACGCGCGCCGGCGCGATCTGGTCGGCGACGAGCGCGGACCACGACGCCGGATCTTCGCCGCGCACCGACAGCGGAAGCTGCATCACGCATTGCACGCCCTGGGGCAGGTAGTCGATCCGGGCCTGACCACCGCTGTCCTGGCCGAAGGTGCGCGCGATCAAGCGGGTGCCGAACCCGGTGTGGGCGGGCGGGGTGACGGGCGGTCCGCCATGCTCGCGCCAGAGCAGGCTGACATGGCGAGCGCCGAGCTGGTTGTGCGCGAGGTTCCAGTTCAGTTCGACCTGTCCGCCATCAACGGACAGGGAGCCATATTTCAGGGCGTTGGTCGCCAGTTCGTGCAGGGCCAGGGCCATGGCCACCGCCTGCTGGGGGCTGAGCCAGACCAGGGGGCCGTCGATCGCGAAACGATGTTCGCCCGGGTGGTCATGCGGCGCCACCGCCTGCCGGACGATGGTGCCAAGATCGGCGCCCGACCAGGTCTGGTCGACCAGCACATTGTGGGCGTCCGACATCGCCATCAGGCGGTTGGTCAGCTCGCGCCGGACACGCGGATCGACCTTGGCCGCCCGCAGGGTCTGCTCGGCGATCGACTGCACCGTGGCCAGGGTGTTCTTGATCCGGTGATTCAGCTCGTTGAGCAGCAACACCCGCTGATCTTCGGCCAGCTTGGCGGGGGTCTCGTCTCGCAGGATCTTCATCAGACCCGTCAGGCCGGGCTCATAGATGCCCATGGTCATACCGTTGCCCCAGAACCGCGAGCCGTCCTTGCGCAGGTGCCAGCGGGTGTCTTCGGCCCGTCCCCGCTGCTTGGCGTTGTCCAGTTCGAGCTGGTCGGCGCCGGCTTCCCGGTCCGAGGGGGTGAACAGCGCGCTGAACGTCATGCCCATCGCCTCGTTCCGGTCATAGCCAAGAACCGTCTCGGCGCCCCGACTCCAGCTGGTCACCCTGCCGTTCAGGTCCATGGTGAAGATCGCGTAGCCAAGGGCGTTTTCGATGATCAGATTGGCAAGCGTGGCGTCGTGTTCAGCGGACATTGGGAGCTCCTGCCCCCTATCAACGCGACGGCGGCGCTTTCGGCGCCGGGCCCACGAAAAAGGCCCGCCGCGTTTCCGCGAGCGGGCCTGATCCGATCCCCGTGAGGCGATCCTAGTAGCGGTAGTGATCCGGCTTGAACGGGCCGTTTTCCGGCACGTTGATATAGGCGGCCTGATCGGGGCGCAGGGTCGAGAGCTTGGCGCCCAGCTTCTCCAGGTGGAGGAAGGCGACCTTCTCGTCCAGGTGCTTGGGCAGGGTGTAGACCTGATGCTCGTACCGGGCGCGGTTGGTCCACAGTTCGATCTGGGCCAGGGTCTGGTTGGTGAACGAGGCCGACATCACGAACGACGGGTGGCCCGTGGCGTTGCCCAGGTTCACCAGGCGACCTTCGGACAGCACGATCAGCTTCTTGCCGTCCGGGAATTCCACGTGGTGGACCTGCGGCTTGATCTCGTCCCACTTGTAGTTACGCAGGGCGGCGATCTGAATTTCGCTGTCAAAGTGGCCGATATTGCAGACGATGGCGTTGTTTTTCATCATCCGCATGTCGTCCAGCGTGATGACGTCCTTGTTGCCGGTCGCCGTGACGAAGATGTCGGCCTTGCCGGCGACGTCCTGCAGGGTCTGGACCTCATAGCCTTCCATCGCCGCCTGCAGCGCGCAGATCGGGTCGACTTCGGTGACGATCACGCGAGCGCCGCCTTGGCGCAGCGAAGCGGCCGAGCCCTTGCCCACGTCGCCATAGCCGCAGACCACCGCGACCTTGCCCGACAGCATGACGTCGGTGCCGCGACGGATGGCGTCGACCAGCGATTCCCGGCAGCCATACAGGTTGTCGAACTTGGACTTGGTGACGCTGTCATTGACGTTGATGGCCGGGAACGGCAGGTCGCCCTTGGCGGCCATCTGGTACAGGCGGTGGACGCCCGTGGTGGTTTCTTCCGACACGCCGGTGATGGCGTTGCGGATGGCGGTGTAGAAGCCCGGCTTTTCGGCCAGGTACTTCTTCATCACGGCGTAGAGGGCTTCTTCTTCCTCGTTCTGCGGGTTGTTGAGGATCGAGGGATCCTTCTCGGCCTTGGGGCCCAGCACGCAGAGCAGGGTGGCGTCGCCGCCGTCGTCGAGGATCAGGTTCGGATAGCCGCCGTCGTGCCACTCGAAGATCTTGTGGGCGTATTCCCAGTACTCGACCAGGTTCTCGCCCTTGAAGGCGAACACCGGCACGCCCGAGGCGGCGATGGCGGCCGCGGCGTGGTCCTGGGTCGAGAAGATGTTGCACGACGCCCAGCGGACTTCAGCGCCCAGGGCGGTGAGGGTCTCGATCAGCACAGCGGTCTGGATGGTCATGTGCAGACTGCCGGCGATGCGGGCGCCCTTCAGGACCTGGGCCGGGCCGTATTCGGCGCGGGTGGCCATCAGACCGGGCATTTCGGTCTCGGCGATGGCGATTTCCTTGCGGCCGTAATCGGCGAGCGAGATGTCCTTGACGATGTAGTCGGCCACGGTCGGGCTCCTGCGGTCGGATGATGTCTTGGCCCGCTTATAACCCTGAGAGCCCTTCCGGGCAATTAACGCATAAAGATATCTTTATATCACCGACATGCGCGGCGCTGATTCTTGACGGCCGGAGATTTTTCACACGCTATAGGCGTGTGTCGGAGGTTGCTCAATGTTAAGCCTGCTCCTGGTCGCCCTTCTCGCCGAACCCTCCGCCGCGCCGCTGGACCAGACCAGCCTGGCGCAGGCCATGGTCGAGGCCAGCCAGGCCGCAAGCCCCGAGCGTCTGGCCGGTCAGCGCTTTCGCATCGTGCTGCCGTTTACCGAGGAACGGGTGCGCAAGTACCGGGCCTTCAAGCAATCGGCGCGCTGGACCTATGACACTCGCCGCAAGGTGCTCGTCACCTCGATCGGCCTTGGCGAGATCACCGCCAGCAACTTCAACCGCTTCGAGAGCAGCAAGCTGCACGGCCTGCCCCCTCTGCAATCGCTGGTCTTCAACGTCGAATCTCGCTCCCGCCCCACGCCGTTCTCGCGGATCAGCCAGAGCCGCGAATACGCCTACGACATGGGCGTTTCGACCATGGCTAGCAGCTATGGCCTGGCCATCCCCTATCAGGAAGGCGGCGTCTCCGGATTGCCGGCGGGCTTCACCCCCCTGGTGATCAACCAGCTTCGGGCGTCAAAGGACACGGCCTGGAGGCTCGCCAAGACGATGAACGTCGTCGTCGAGGGCGAGATCACCAGCCTTGGCCAAGAGCCGGAGGTGTTCTGCGGCGACTACCGCGGCCAGCTGACCTCGCTGGAACGCACCGGAAATACGCGGTTCGTCGTGAAGGACCGTCAATGCTTCGTCACGGCCAGGATCGACCGCGTCCGGGTCGTGCGCGGCGAGAGCGTGATGGCGCAATGGCCCAAGGCCGTGGCCCAGCCCTAGGCCCGCCAGAACGCCTTGGCGTCGGCCAGGGCGTCGCGGGCCGCCAGCGCGTCGGCCATGCCGGCGTCGGCGTCGGGTTCGGCCGTCAGCCGCCCCGCCGCGAAGGCGGCCTGCGCCTCGCCATTGGTCATCGCCACCTCGCGGGCCAGCTCGGCGCGGGCGGCCTGGTCGTTGAGCCGACCCAGCGCATCCTGAAAGGCCTTGCTGGCCGCGATCAGGCGCTCCACGCGCTTCGGGTGTTCGGGGAAAAGGCCTGAAAGGTCCTCGGCCGCGTAGCGCAGGGTCTTGCCCTTGAGGCGCAGCTTGTGGCGTGTCTCCCGGTCCAGGCTATCCAGCGCCGCACCGCGCTTGACCACCACATGCCGCAGGTGGCTGAGGCTGGCGGCGGCGAAGGCGGCGGCGGATCCGTCGCGACACGCGGCCAGGGCCGGATCGGTGGTCCACGCCCCCGCCTCCAGCCAGGCCGCCAGCTCCAGGAGCAGGCTGCGCTGACGCGGGCTTTCCAGCGCCACCTCCATCCGCAGATAGGCCGCGGTCTGGGCCGCCAGCAGGGCGCGACCAAAGGCGGCCAGGTCCGGAGCCGGATCGCGCTCCGTCGCCGGCCGCCAGACCTCGGCGACGAAGACATCCAGATCCCGGGCAGCATCCAGCTCGCCGGCCAGCCATTTGAGATCGCGCACTAGGCCCTTGGCCGCGTCATCGCCCGCCAGCGGCTTGAAGATCTTGAGCATCACTCGCGCGCGACGCACGGCGACGCGCAACTGGTGCACGCCCTCGGGACCCGGCCGCTCGCGCAGGGCCTCGACGCTGGCGCAGAGATGGGACAGGGCGGCGCGGCCGATCGCCTGCAGCGCCTGGCCCACCGTCATGTCGGGCTCGAGCCGGGCGCTGGCGCGGCGCGGGGTTTCGGCGGGCTCGGCGGTCATGGCCAGGGCGTAGCCGCGCTCGGCCTTGCTGACCAGCGACAGGCGCAGCGCGGCGCGGGCGGCCAGATCGCGGGCCAGATCGAACAGGGCCGAGGCCGGGCCGCTTTTCAGTTCCAGTTCCAGTTCGCAGACCGGCGCCCGGCGCTGCTCGCCGATCAGTTCGCCGCGATCCACGACCGCCTCGATCACCGTCTCACCCCTGCGGATCATGCGTACGGTGCGCTCGACGCGGGTCGTGAAGACAGGGCGCAGGACCTCGCCATTGACGACCCCCGCCGCCGGCGTCCCCGCCAGGGCCGCGTCGTCCGGCCCCGGGCCGGCGATGGCGGTCTCCCATTCGCCCCGGGCGAAGATACCGCCCGCCGACGCCGATTTCAGGGTCTGTTTACGGCCGCCCTCGCCGTCGCGCACCCGCAGGCCAAAGCCCGCCTTGCGCAGGGCGTGGGCCTCGGTGTCGAAATAGGTGGCGTCCAGCTGGCGCACCGCGCCCTCGCCGATCAGCAGCGTCAGGATGTCGTCGGCCGCTTCCGGCGCGATCAGGAATTTCAGCTCGATCTCGCGGTCCATGATCCGACCCCAGTCGTGCGTGCGCGGCTTGCCTTAAAGGCGTATGCCGCCCCCGCCCTGACTTGCCAAGCGTCTTGCCCCGGTTCAAACGTGCGCGCCATGACGCAGATCAACGCCGCACAACCCCGTCACGACTGGACGCTCGCGCAAGTCGAGGCCCTGTTCGATCAGCCCTTCATGGACCTGGTGTTCCAGGCAGCCAACGTCCACCGGGCGTGGTTCGATCCCTCCGAGGTGCAACTGTCGCAACTGTTGTCGGTCAAGACCGGCGGCTGCGCGGAAAACTGCGGCTATTGCAGCCAGAGCGCGCACTTCAAGACCGGCCTGAAGGCCGAGAAGCTGCTGGACGCCGACGTTGTCATCGCCAAGGCGCGCGAGGCGCGCGACGGTGGGGCGCAACGCTTCTGCATGGGCGCGGCCTGGCGCGAACTGAAGGATCGCGACCTGCCCAAGCTGGCCGCCATGATCGGCGGCGTAAAGGCGCTGGGCCTGGAAACCTGCGCCACCCTGGGCATGCTGACGGCAGACCAGGCCAAGCAGCTCAAGGACGCGGGTCTAGACTACTACAACCACAACCTCGACACCGGCCCGGAATACTACGGCGACGTGGTCACCACGCGCACCTACCAGGAGCGCCTCGACACCCTGGCCTATGTCCGCGACGCCGGCATGAGCACCTGCTGCGGCGGCATCGTCGGCATGGGCGAGACGCGCCGTGACCGCGCCAGCCTGCTGCATCAACTGGCCACCCTGCCCAGCCACCCCGACAGCCTGCCGATCAACGGCCTGGTGCCGGTCAGCGGCACGCCGCTGGGCGACAAGATCCTGAAGGACGGCGAACAGGCCATCGACTCGATCGAGTTCGTCCGCACCATCGCCGTCGCCCGCATCGTCTGTCCCAAATCGATGGTTCGCCTTTCGGCCGGCCGCGACGACATGAGCCGCGAGCTGCAGGCCCTGTGCTTCCTGGCGGGCGCCAATTCGATCTTCGTCGGCGGCAAGCTGCTGACCACGCCGCTGCCCGGGATGGATGAAGATTCCAGGCTGTTCGCCGATCTGAACCTGCGTCCGATGGGTTCGCGGCAGGCGGCGGCCGTCGCCGCCGAATAGGCGCGATTTCAGAGAAAATTCGACCGGGGCTCGTCGCTCGGGCTTGCCCACGCCAAGACGCAACCTATGGTGCAGGCTTCGCGCGTTCTGACGCGGTCCTATCGGGGCTCTCCATGAAGTTGTTCGCTTCCGCCGCCGTCGCGGCCCTGCTGATCGCGTCGCCGACGCTTGTCGCCGCCCAGCCCAAGGCCAAACCCGCCACCGCCACGGCGCCGCTGCCGACCGTCGACATCGCCCACGCCACCTTCAAGCTGGCCAACGGCCTGACGGTGATCGTGCACGAGGATCACAAGGCCCCGATCGTGGCGGTGAACATCTGGTACCACGTCGGCTCCAAGAACGAGCCCGTCGGCAAGACCGGTTTCGCCCACCTGTTCGAACACCTGATGTTCAACGGCTCGGAGAACTTCAACGACGACTGGTTCAAGGCGCTGGAGAAGATCGGCGCCACCAACATGAACGGCACCACCAACACCGACCGCACCAACTATTTCGAGAACGTGCCCAAAGGCTCGCTCGATCAGGTGCTGTGGCTGGAAAGCGACCGCATGGGCCACCTGGTCGGCGCGATCGACAAGGCCAAGCTCGATGAACAGCGCGGCGTCGTCCAGAACGAGAAGCGCCAAGGCGACAACCAGCCCTACAACGTGGCCTGGGACATCATCACCGAGAGCACCTACCACCGCGACCATCCCTATGGTCACTCGGTGATCGGCTCGCTGGCCGACCTGGACAGCGCCTCGCTCGACGACGTGAAGACCTGGTTCAAGACCTATTACGGCCCCGCCAACGCCACCCTCGTTCTGGCCGGCGACATCACGGTCGAGGAGGCCAGGGCCAAGGCGACCAAGTACTTCGGCGACATCCCCTCGGGCCCGCCGGTGGCCAAGCAGAAGGTCTGGATCGCCAAGCGCACCGGCGAGCAGCGCGCCAGCGTTCAGGACCGCGTGCCGCAGGCCCGCTTCTACAAGGTCTGGAACACCCCGGAATATGGCGCGGCCGACGCCGACTATCTGGACCTGCTCAGCGACGTGCTGGCCTCTGGCAAGACCTCGCGCCTCTACACCCGCCTGGTGTTCCGCGACCAGCTGGCCACCGACGTCAGCGTCTATTCCGGCGGCGACGAGATCGGCGGCCAGTTCCTGGCCATGATCACCGCCAAGCCGGGCGTCGACCTGGCGAAGATCGAGGCCATCTTCAACGAGGAACTGGCGCGGCTGCTGAAGGATGGTCCCACCCCGGCCGAGCTGGCCAAGGTCAAGACCCAGCACGCGGCCGGGTTCATCCGCGGCGCCGAGCGCATCGGCGGCTTCGGCGGCAAGTCCGACATCCTGGCCCGCAACCAGACCTATCTGGGCGATCCGGCCGCCTACAAGACCATCGAGGCCCGCATCGCCTCGGCCACGCCGGCCGACCTGACGGGGGCCGGCAAGCGCTGGCTGACCGATGGCGGCTTCGTGCTGAACCTGACGCCGTTCCCCGCCTATTCGACAACGGCGGGCGTCGATCGGACCAAGATTCCGGCGGCCGCCACCAGCGTCGAATCCCGCTTTGATTCGTTCCAGCGCGCCACCCTGTCGAACGGCATGAAGGTGATGCTGGCCGAGCGGCACGACACCCCGATCGTGCAGATGAGCGCCCTGTTCCGCGTCGGGCCCTCCGTGCAGTCGCAGGCCAGGCCCGGCCTGCCCGGCATGGCCATGGCCATGCTCGACGAGGGCACCACCACCCGCGACGCCCAGACCATCAGCCGCGAGCTGGACGAGAACGGCGCCCAGCTGTCGCTCGGCGGCGGCACGCTGTACGCATCGGCCAACCTTTCGGCCCTCAAGGCGCGCCTGGATCCCTCGCTGGACCTGTTCGCCGACGTCCTGCTGCACCCGGCCTTCCACGAGGCCGACCTGGACCGCATCAAGAAGCTGGAACTGGCCAACCTGCAGCAGATCCGCCAGGACCCGGGCAGCGTCGCCAGCCGCGTCGCCGGCCAGCTGGTCTATGGCCCCGAGCACCCGTTCGGCCGCCTGACCACGGAAGCCACCATCAACAGCCAGACCTCCGCCGAGATGAAGGCCTGGCACGACGCCTATCTGCGTCCGCAGGCCGCGACCCTGGTCGTGGTCGGCGACACCACCCTGGCCGAGCTCCTGCCCAAGCTGGAAGCCCGGTTCGGCGGCTGGAAGCCCGCCGCGCCGCCCGCGCCGCTGACCTTGCCGACGCCGGCGACGGCCAAGCCGGCGGTCTACCTGATCGACAAGCCCGGCGCGGCCCAGTCGGTGATCCTGGCCACCGCCCTGGCGCCGGAACGCAACACGGCTGACGAGCCGGCCGTGGAACTGACCAACCGCGTGTTCGGCGGCGCCTTTGTGTCCCGCATCAACATGAACCTTCGCGAGGACAAACACTGGTCCTATGGCGCGCGCAGCGGCGTCAGCGGCTCGCTGGGCCCGCGTCAGTTCACGACCACCGCCCCGGTCCAGACCGACAAGACCAAGGAATCGCTGATCGAGATGCGCAAGGAGCTGACCGACCTGGTCGGCGCGCGTCCCGTCACCGCCGATGAACTGGCCAAGGCCCAGAGCGGCCTGACCGACTCATTGCCCGGTCGCTGGGAAGCCGCCGCCGCCGTCCAGGGCTCGCTGTCGCAGATCGTCACCCTGGGCCTTCCGGACGATTACTTCAGCACCTACGCGGCCAATATCCGCGCCGCCAGTCTGGCCGACAGCGCCCGCGTCGCGACCCAGATCGTCCGCCCGTCGGAGATGATCTGGGTGGTGGTCGGCGACCGCGCCAAGATCGAAAAGGACATCCGCGACCTGAAGTTCGGCGACGTCATCGTCGTCGACGCGGATGGCAAGCCGGTGAAGTAGGGACGGCCCCCTTCCCCCTTGATGGGGGACGGGCCGGGGATGGGGGTGATGCGGCGGGTCCGCCTGCAAAGCCCTGTCCAGCTGAACGGCCCATCACCCCCACCCAACCCTCCCCCATCAAAGGGGAGGGCTCAGGGTTCAGCGCTCTTCGTCGAACCTGTTGGCGACCAGTTCGCTGAGCGCCTCGACGGCGGCGTCGGCCTCGGGGCCCTCGGCGGCGATGTCGATGGTCGAACCGATGCCGGCGGCCAGCATCATCAGGCCCATGATCGAGCGGGCGTCCACGCAGGCGCCGTCACGGGTCACCGTCACCTCGGCGTCGAAACCGGCGGCCATCTTCACGAACTTGGCCGAAGCCCGGGCGTGCAAGCCCCGCTCGTTGACGATTTCGACCGTCCGTTCCGCCATGCGACTCATTTTTCTCCCGCGAGCACGTAGGAGGCCACGGAGATATATTTCCGTCCAGCCTCCTGGGCGTGGGCGACGCAGGACTGCAGGTCCTCGCGCTGGCGCACGCTGGCCAGCTTGATCAGCATCGGCAGGTTCAGGCCGGCGATCACCTCGGCGCGGGTCTGTTCCATCACCGAGATGGCCAGATTGCTGGGCGTGCCGCCGAACATGTCGGTCAGCAGAATCACGCCGCCGCCGCTGTCGACGACCGCGCACGCCTTCAGGATGTCGGAACGGCGACGTTCCATGTCGTCTTCCGGACCGATGCAGATCGCCTTCACCGCGGTCTGCGGGCCGACGACATGTTCCATGGCGGAGACGAACTCTTCCGCCAGACGCCCGTGCGTAACGATCACGAGCCCGATCATGCCTGATTTCTCAACCGGGATCCCCATAACCCGTGGCGGCCGGGAGGAGCCGCGCGGGCGCACTTGATACGCTCGTTAGAGAGGGACTCCAAGATGCTCCAGCATGCGTCTGATTTTCGCGGGCGCGGCGGGTTCCAGCGGCCACAGGTCGAAAACGGGAACGCTCACGCCGCTAACGGTCTCAAGTCGAGGTTCTGGAAGGCGTTCAACGCCCGAAGGCGCGTCGAGGCAGCGCACCACCGCCACCACTTCGGCGAAGCCGATCGCCGGCATGGAGAGGATACCCAGGCCTCGAACCTCGATCAGGCCGGCGAGGGAATCAGGCGCCTTGCCGTAGAGTCGCCCGCCCGAGGCGAAGACGACGGCGCGATCATCCGCCACCAGACGCCAGCCCGATTCGAGCGCGCGCAGGGCCAGATCGCTCTTGCCGACGCCAGACGGCCCCTCGATCAGGACCCCGCGCCAGCGGCCGCCCTGGCGCAGGGCGATCAGCCCGGCGTGGCGGATCATTCGCGCAATTCCGGAAGGTCGACGGTGAAGCGGGCCCCGATCACCCCACCCGCGGCGTTGAGGCGGTTCTCGGCCGTCAGGGAGCCGCCGTGGGCCTCGACGATCTGGCGGGCGATCGACAGGCCCAGGCCTGAATTGCCGCCGAACGCGCGCCCCTTGGGTCGCGAGGTGTAGAAGCGCTCGAAGATCGTCTCCAGGTTCTCGGGCGGAATGCCCGGGCCGTCATCGTCGATCGTCGAGATCAGCCGCCCGCGCGTGCGGGCCAGGGACACCCGCACCTCGCCGTCGGCGGGACTGAACGAGCGGGCGTTGTCGATCAGATTGCGGAACACCTGGCCGATCGGCGTCTCGCGCGCCATCAGCCGGGCCGGCGTGAGCGGATCGCCGGTCGAGATGGTCACGCGCACGCTGCCCGGCGCCTCGCCGGGGCGCAGCTGGGCCTCATACAGACTGGCGACCTCGGCCAGCAGCTTGGCCAGGTCCAGGGCGCGGGGAGCCTCGCGCGACAGTTCGGCGTCCAGGCGCGAGGCGTTGGAGATATCGGTGACCAGCCGGTCCAGACGATTGACGTCGTTCTGCAGGATGGCCAGCAGCCGGGCCCGGGCGACGGGGTCGGAGACCAGATCCAGGGTCTCGATGGCCGAACGGATCGAGGTCAGGGGGTTCTTGATCTCGTGGGCCACGTCGGCGGCGAAGCGCTCGATGCCGTCCATCCGCTCCGACAGCGAATGGGTCATCTCCTCCAGGGCGCGGGACAGGTCGCCGATCTCGTCCTGACGCTTGGCGATGTCTGGCAGGGAGATGGCGCGCGCGCCCTCCAGCCTCACCCGGTCGGCGGCCCGCGCCAGGCGCATCACCGGCTCGGCGATCAGGCGATGCAGCAGGATCGACGAGATCAGGGTGGCGGTGATGGCGACCAGGATGAAGGGCAGCAGGGCGCGACGCTCGGCGGCGATAATCTCGTCGACATCGCCGGCCTCAAGCGTCAGCACGCCCAGCACCGCGCGCACATGCTGGATCGGGATCGACACCGAGACGACCCGGTCGCCGCTTTCGGAAACGCGCGTTCCGGCGACCGAGGTACCCTGCAGCGCCTGGCTGACCTCGCCGCTCAGGGCCTTGCGGGCCTTTTCGGCCTTGGCTTCGGCGGCGGGGTCCTTGCGGGTCGCGTCGTCGTTCTGCCCCGGCTTTCGGGCGGGCGGCAGCACCTTCCAATCGACGCGATCGGCGACCACGAAGCTGTCGGCCAGAACATTGCCGTGGGCGTCGAACAGCCGCGCCCGCTGCGATCGCGGGATAAACAGCAGCTGCAGGATGGTGCTGGCCGTATAGGCGTCAAGCGCCGGCTCGGGCTCGCCCACCGTGGCCGACTGGTCGATGATCTTGGCGATCAGCTCGCCCTGGGTGGTCAGGCCGTCGATCCGCGCGTTGACCAGGCCGCTGCGCAGTTCGTTGAGCACCAGCGCCCCGATCACCAGGATCGCCAGCGCCAGCACGTTCAGGCCGATGATCAACCGCCCCAGGCGCGAGCCGCGCGGCCAGCGCCAACGGCGCCGACCCGCGTCCGCCTCAGGCTTCGCGATAGCGGTAACCAACGCCATACAGGGTTTCGATGGAGTCGAACTCGGGATCGACCTGGCGGAACTTCTTGCGCATCCGCTTGATGTGGCTGTCGATCGTGCGGTCGTCGACATAGACCTGATCGTCGTAGGCGGCGTCCATCAGGTTGTCGCGGCTCTTCACGAAGCCAGGACGCTGGGCCAGGGATTGCAGCAGCAGGAACTCGGTGACGGTCAGGCGCACGGGCTTGCCGTCCCACAGGCTGTCATGACGCGCCGCGTCCAGGGTCAGCTTGCCGCGCTTCATCATCTTCGAACCCGCCGCGCCGGGGGTCGAGGACGGCTCGTCCTCTTCCGGACGGGCGCGCCGCAGCACGGCCTTGACCCGCTCCAGCAGCAGCCGCTGGCTGAACGGCTTGTGCATGTAGTCGTCGGCCCCGAGGTTGAAGCCGAGGATCTCGTCGATCTCGTCGTCCTTCGAGGTCAGCATGATGACCGGAATCTCGGAGGTCTGGCGCAGGCGGCGCAGCACTTCCATGCCGTCCATCCGGGGCATCTTGACGTCGAGGATCACCAGATCCGGAGCCTGGCTCTCGACCGCCTCCAGGCCCGAGGCCCCGTCGTAGTAGGCCTTGACCGTGTGGCCGTGGCTTTCGAGGGCCAGCGAGACGGAAGCGACGATGTTCTCGTCGTCGTCAATGAGCGTGATAGCGGCCATGGAGCCCGTCTGATCCTTCATCATCGTTCGTCTGGCGATCCTATCGACCGCCCGCCTCAGCTTCAACGCGCCGTGAAGCAAAGCTTTCCGCGACCTTTGCGGCTGTCGCATGGCGCCAATGCGGCTGCATCGGCCCCCCTCCGGGAAGTCTAAACCAAAGAACGACGCCTCAACCTCGTTTTAAGGTGTTGTATCCCATAACCGAAGCTCGGGGAGCCCTTAGCCCATGAGCGATGTCCATTACGAACTTTTCGTGCGCCGCAAGGTCGGCGCGCAGTGGACACTTGAGATGGCCACGGAAGTTCGCACGACCGCGATCCAGAACGCCGAGGAAGTGCTGACCTCGGGCCGCGCCATCGCGGTGCGGGTCAGCAAGGAAACCCTGGACCGCGAGTCCGGCGAATACAAATCCATCGCCATCTTCACCAAGGGCATGGTCGACGGCGGCAAGCCCAAGAAGGAGGTCGAGGAACGCGACCCCCTGTGCGTGCAGCCGGCCGACCTCTACACCGCCCACGCCCGCGACCGTATCGGCCGCCTGCTCGAGGGCTGGCTCAATCGCCACAAGGCCACGCCGTTTGAGCTGCTGCACCGCCCCGACCTTGTCGAGCGGCTGGAAGCCTCCGGCACCGACCTGCAACACGCCCTGCAGAAGATCGCCATTCCCGAGGCCGAGGCGCGCGGCGTTTCGGTCCACGAAGTCATCCGCCACTTTCAGGGTCTGATCGAACGCTCGATCGGCAACCTGATGAAAGCCTTCAAGAAGGGGGCCCTGCCGGACCTCGACAAGGAAGGCTTCGCCAAGGCGGCGGTCCGCCTGGCCAATGACCCTGACCGCGCCTTCCTGCTGGGCGCCGGCGTCGCGGCCTCGATCGCGCCCGCCACCAGCTGGTCGGAGAAGATCGCGCGCCTGCTGGACCTAGCCGACGCGGCGCCGACCGAACCCGGTCCCCGCGCCCTGGCCCTGCACGCCATCGAGCAGCCGCTGTCGGAAATCATCGGCTCCCGGGCCGGCATGGCCGACCTGCTGGGCACCAGCGACGACCTGGGCTCCACCCTGGCGGCCATGATCCGGTTGACCGGCGGCGCCAATGTGGAAGCCCTGATCCGCATGCAGGCCCAGGTCCGCGCCTGCATGCCCGAGCTGTCGGGCACCGCCAAGCGCCTGGGCGATTGGCTAGCCGGCGACCATTTCGCCCCCGTCCGCGTCTCGATCGCCAAGCGCGTGCTCGACGAACTGAACGGCGTGCGCCGGCTCAAGCCGACCGACGCCGAGGCCGAGATCGAATATCTGCGCGCCCTGGCCATGAGCCTGACGGCCGCTGCGGGCCGGGTTCTGCCGCCCGAGGACATCCAGGCCGCCTTCACCACCCGGTCCAAGACCCTGCTCAACGGCGAGTTCATCGAGGCCCTGCTGGGTCGCGATCGCTCGGCCCGCGAGGAGATCGACATGCTGGTGCGCCTGGCGGAAAACGTCATGGGCGCGGTCAACAAGCGCCAGGCGGCGCGCTGGCTCAACGCCAACATCACCGCCATGCGCTTCGAGAAGGAAACCCGCCAGGGGCCCGATTCGCCGGTCGCCAAGCTGGCCTCCCTGGCGGCCCTGCAGCGCTCGGTCACACGGTCTGGCCTCGTGGCCGAGGATTTCCAGCCGCTCTGCGCCAAGCTGGGCGAACTGGGCTCGCTGGTCGAGGTCGACACGCGGCTGCTGACCATGCTGGTCCGCGCGCCCGCGCCCCTGCACCATCGCCTGACCCTTCTGGCCAAGCTGGCCACGGGCGAGGCCGGACCGACCGGGCCCGTGGCCGATCGCGCCCGGATAGAAGCCCTGAAACTGGCCCGCGCGCCCGAGGCCCGGGAAGCCTTGGCGGCCTCGCCCGCGACCATGGAACTGATCCGCAGTCTCGTTCAGCAACAGGCCGCCTGACGCTCCGGCGCGCAAGCGCTTGAACATTTCGCCCGCAACGCCTTACGTCTCTTCGACCTGACCGGTTCCGCGCGACGCTCGCGCCTGGAGAGATGAGATGGTGGTTTTCAGCGTGCTGTATCCGGCGTCCGAAGGCGCGCGGTTTGACCATGACTATTACAACGCCACCCACATCCCGCTGGTGAAGACCGCCTTCTCCGCGACCGGCCTGACCGGCGTTCAGGTGTTGCGGGGGCTATCGGCGGGCGATGGCTCGGCCGCGCCCTATGTGGCCATGGCTCACCTGACGTTCCGCGACGCCGAGGCCCTTGCGGCGTCGATGAGCGGCCCCAATGCGCCGGGCGTGCTGGCCGATATCGTCAACTTCACCGACATCGCGCCGATCGCCCAGGTCAGCGCGCCAGTCTAGCAGTCAGGTCTAGCGGGCCAGCACCTTGCTCAGGGCGTCGACCACCCGGTCGACGTCGCTGTCGGCCATGGTCGGATACAGCGGCAGGGTCAGGCAGCGGTCGTACCAGGCCTGGGCGCCGGGCAGGTCGAGCGCGCCATAGCGCTTCACGTAATAGGGCTGCTGGTGCACCGGGATGTAGTGGACCTGACTGCCGATCCCGTGGGCCTTCAGGCCATCCACCACCATGCGGCGCGACAGATCCAGGGCGTCGAAGTCGATCAGCACGGTCAACAGGTGCAGGGCCGGGTTGGAATAGTCGGGGCTGGTCGCCCGTCGCACGCGCGGTGACAGGTCCGCCAGCCGCTCGACATACAGCGCCGTCAGGGTTCGCCGGCGGGCCACGAAGCGATCCAGCTTGGCCAGCTGCGACAGGCCCAGCGCGCACAGCACGTCGGGGATGCGATAGTTGAAGCCGATCTCCGGCATCTCGTACCACCAGGGATCGGCCCCCGGCGGCCGCACCATGCCGTGGCCGCGCAGCGACCGCGCCCGCGCCGCCAGCTGCGCGTCATTGGTGGTCAGCATGCCACCCTCGCCGGTGGCCAGGGTCTTGACCGGATGGAACGAGAAGCTGGCGAAGGCTGAGTAAGCGCCGTCGCCGACCGGATGCTCCACCCCGTCAAAGGTGGCGACCGAGCCCAGGGCGTGGGGCGCGTCTTCGACCAGCACAGCCCCGGCCGCGCTGGCCATGCCGCGCATCGCCGGCAGGTCGCAGACATCGCCGCGCAGATGCACCGGCAGGATCGCCTTGACTGGCCTGTCGCCGCACCGCGCCAGGGCGGCGGCCAGGGTGTCCGGCGTCATGAGGCCCGAGTGAGGATCGACATCGGCGAACACCACCTCGGCCCCGACATAGCGGGCGCAGTTGGCGGTCGCCAGAAACGTGATCGACGGCGCGATACAGACATCGCCCTCCCCCACGCCTAGGGCCAGCATGGCCAGATGCAGGGTGGCGGTGCCGTTGGCCACGGCGATGGCGTGCTCGGCCCCCACCTGTGTCTTGAAGGCCGTCTCGAACGCCTCAACCGTCGGGCCGGTGGTCAGGAAGTCGGCGCGCAGCGCGGCGGCCACGGCGGCGACATCGTCGTCTTCGATGGTCTGGCGACCGTAGGGCAGGAAGGGCGGAGACGTCGTCATCAGCCCGCCTTCTCCTCCAGCATGGCCAGCAGGCCCGGCGCCGACAGCCAGTCGTCATTGTTGTCGCTGCTGTAGCAGAAGCCCTCCGCAGCGGGCTGAGCGCCGTCCTCGGGGCCGAAGCGCTGGCGGGGATACTCCACGAAGGTCGGCTCGATCACGTAGCGATCGGACAGCTCGACCGTGGCCCGCGCGTCGTCGGCGCTGATCATCATCTCGTGCAGCTTCTCGCCCGGGCGAATCCCGATGACCTTGACGCCGGCGGTCGGCGACATGGCCTTGACCAGATCGGGCATGGTCATCGACGGGATCTTGGGCACGAAGATCTCGCCGCCGCGCATCAGCTCCAGCGACGAGAGCACGAAGTTCACGCCCTCGTTCAGGGTGATCCAGAAGCGGGTCATGCGCTCGTCGGTGATCGGCAGCTCGGTGGCGCCGTTGGCCAGCAGGCGCTTGAACAGCGGCACCACGCTGCCGCGCGACCCCACCACATTGCCATAGCGAACCACCGCGAAGCGGGTGCCGATATCGCCCGACAGGTTGTTGGCGGCCACGAAGGTCTTGTCCGAGGCCAGCTTGGTCGCGCCGTACAGGTTGATCGGGTTGCAGGCCTTGTCGGTCGACAGGGCGACCACCTTCTTCACGCCATTGGTCAGGCTGGCCCAGACCACGTTCTCGGCGCCCAGCACGTTGGTGTGGATGCATTCGGACGGATTGTATTCGGCCGCCGGCACCTGTTTCAGGGCGGCGGCGTGGATGACGATGTCCACGCCACGCAGGGCCAGGGTCAGGCGCTCGCGGTCACGCACGTCTCCCAGGAAAAAGCGCATCTTGGCGTAGGTGGCGTCGTCGAACTGCTCGCGCAGCTCCATCTGCATGTCGCTCTGCTTCAATTCGTCGCGGGAGTAGACGATCACCTTGCGGGGATTGGACAGCTTCAGGACGGTTTCGATGAAGCGCCGCCCGAAAGATCCGGTGCCGCCGGTGACCAGGATCACCTTGCCGTCCAGATCCAGGGATTTCGGAGAAAAACGGCCCAATTCAGCCTCCTGTCGCCCCCGCCGCGAAGATCCGCGAGGATTGCGATTCGTGGTTAACGCTCCTTTGTCGCGCCTAGGCGTAAAGAGGACGTCAACCCGGCCGCGGTAATCATGCCGCATGCGCCGCGCCCTCGCCCTCATTCCGCTCGCCCTGGCCTGTGTCCTATCGACCGCGCCGACCCCCGCCTTGGCTGGACATGGCAAGGAAGAAGAGAAGGCCGCGCCGGTCACCTACTTCGCGCTGCAGCCCCTGACCGCCGTCGCCCTGCGCCGCGACGGTCGCCGGGGCGTGCTGGTGCTGGAGGCCGGGATCGAGGCCAAGGACCCCAAGCTGATGGAGCGCGCCCAGCAGTCGACACCCCGCCTGCGCGCCGCCTTCGCCCAGGTGCTGATGAGCTACGCCGCCGGCATGCGTCGCGGAACGCCGCCGGATGTCGAATATCTGGGACAGGAACTGCAGAAGGCCTGCGACAAGGTGCTGGGAAAGCCAGGCGGCAAGGTCCTGCTGGGCTCGGCCCTGCTGAACTAGGGCCTCGCCTTCCCGCGCCGCTCACGGAAGAAGCCGCGCAGCAAGTCGGCGCTCTCCTGGGCCATCACGCCGCCTGTCACCTCGGGCCGCCAGTGGCAGGTGGGCTGAGCAAAGAACTTCGGGCCATGGATCACGGCCCCGCCCTTGGGATCTTCCGCCCCGAACACCACCCGCCCGATCCGCGCGTGGCTGATCGCCCCGGCGCACATGGCGCAGGGCTCCAGCGTCACCACCAGCGTCAGGTCGGTCAGACGATAGTTCTCAAGCCTGGCCGCCACCTGCCGCATCACCGCGATCTCGGCATGAGCCGTGGGGTCATGCGCCGCGATCGGACCATTGCCGGCCGCGCCCAGAATTTCGCCCGTCTTCGGATCCAGGATCACCGCGCCCACCGGCGTTTCACCCCGCGCGGCGGCGGCGCGGGCCTCGTCCAGGGCCAGGGCCATGGAATGCTGGTCTTGGGCCCGCTGGTCTTGATCGTCCGGAGGATCGGTGCGCATTTGCCCAAAAGCCCATCGTGAGATGCGCCCAGCCCCTCGAAGGAACGAGTATGACCAGCACGCCACACGACCCCCTATACGATCCCGGCCAGGACGGCGACCTCGACGATCCGTCGACGGGCGAGCGCGTCGCCAAGGCCCTGGCCCGCGCGGGCGTGGCCTCGCGGCGCGAGGTCGAGCGGCTGATCGAGGCCGGTCGCGTCGCCATCAACGGCAAGGTGCTGACCACTCCGGCGGTGAAGATCGGCCCGGGCGACTTTCTGACGGTGGACGGCAAGCTGGTGGCCGAACGCGAGCCGACCCGCGTGTTCCGCTATCACAAGCCCACCGGGCTGATGACCACCCACAACGACCCCAAGGAGCGCCCGACGGTGTTCCAGGCCCTGCCGCGCGAGCTGCCGCGCCTGATTTCGGTGGGTCGTCTGGACCTGAACTCCGAAGGCCTGCTGCTGCTGACCAATGACGGCGAGCTGTCGCGCAAGCTGGAAGCCCCGAACAACGGCTGGGTGCGCCGCTATCGCGTGCGCGCCTTCGGCAACACCGACCAGGCGCGCCTGGACCGTCTGAAGGACGGCGTCACGATCGAAGGCGTCCGCTACGGCTCGATCGAGGCCAAGCTCGACAAGGCCCAGGACAAGGTCGGCGGCAAGAACATCTGGATCACCATCTCGCTGACCGAGGGCAAGAACCGCGAAATCCGCCGGGTGCTCGAGCACCTGGACCTGAAGGTCAATCGCCTGATCCGTCTTTCCTACGGCCCCTTCGCCCTGGCGACCCTGCTGCCGGGTCAGGTGGAAGAGGTCGGCCCCCGTGTGATCCGCGAACTGCTGGCCGATCTGGTCGCCGAAGAAGACATGCCCAAGGGCGACAAGCCGCAGTTCATCGGCATCGCCGATCCGCTGCACGCCCCGGGCACCGCCAAGGGCGGCGAACTGCAACGCCGGGCCATCAAGTCGGCGCCCCTGCCCAAGGTTCTCGAGCCCGGCGAGCGCACCGTTGAAAAGCCGGTTTACAAGGCTGGCTGGGCCAAGCCGAAAAAGAAGGTCGTCATCGCCGGCGTCAAGCCGATCAAGCGCGCGCCCAAGTCGATCGAGACCAAGATGATCGGCCCCGATCCTCTTTCGCCGCGCGGGGCCAGGCCGTCCACGGCGGCCAAGTCGTTCGGCGCCAAGGCGGCCGGCGGCGTGGCCAGCGCCCGGTCGTTCGACAAGGCCGGCGGCAAGCCTTCGACCAGCGGCAAGCCGGCGCGTGCCGGTGGCTTCGAAGGCCGGTCGGCTGATCCCGCCAGGACCGGCGGCAAACCTTTCGCCGGCAAGCCCGCCGGGACGGGCGCCGCGAAGCCCTTCGACCGGTCAGGCTCGAAACCGTCGTCTGCCAAGCCGCCGCGGTCCGCTGCCAGCGAGTTTGAAACGCGCTCCGAGGGTCCGGCCAGGACGGGCGGCAAGCCCTTCGGCAAGCCCGGCGCGAAGCCTGCGGCGGGTAAGCCCGCGCGGTCGGCTCCGGCGGCATTCGACGCCAAGCTGGGCGCCCCGCGTCCGTACAAGGGCCCCAAGAAGCCGCGCTGATCTCCGATCCGCGCCTGTCTGGCCTAGACGGGCGCTGGATCGCCCCGGCCACCGATCCAGCCGGTCATGGCCGGCCAGCGCACCACCGCCTCGGCCAGGCCCGCATAGCTGACCGCGATCGCCACCGCGCTGACCAGCGATCCGGCCTCGAAGGGTTGCGCCGCTTCCGGCTGGATCGACAGCGGTCGCAGCAGCATCAGGATGACGATGTTGTTGGCCGCGTGGGCCCCGATCGCCAGCT
This sequence comes from Caulobacter sp., assembly GCF_965279145.1. Classification (NCBI taxonomy): domain Bacteria; kingdom Pseudomonadati; phylum Pseudomonadota; class Alphaproteobacteria; order Caulobacterales; family Caulobacteraceae; genus Caulobacter; species Caulobacter sp. The sequence goes on along the minus strand of NZ_OZ257139.1, from coordinate 1,807,625 downwards.
CGATGCCGCCGGTCCGCAGGGTCATCCAGGTGAGGCCCGCGCCCATGGCCGCGCGGACCAGGAAGGCGCTGAGATTGGGGTCGAAGTGGATGGTCGCGAACAGCAGCCCGTTGAACACCATCAGGATCGCCGGATTGCGCGTCAAGGCCCCGGTCTGCTTCAGAAGCCAGCCCCGGAACACCACCTCCTCGGCGGCGGCGGCGAGCACCAGCAGCACCACAGCGAAACCCACATAGGTCGCCCGGCCAAAGGTGGTCGACGCCAGATCCAGCACCGGCGGGCTCGGCGGCTTGGCGCCCAGCAGCCAGCCGGCCAGCACGACGACGCCCATCACAACGCCGACAGCGGAGAGCCCCGCCACGGTCAGGCGGGTGCGGAAAAGCGGTCCGGGGAAGGCGTAGCGTCGGATGGCGCGGTGCATCAGACCGCCGGCGACCCCGACGAAGGCCAGGGCGGCCGCGCCATTGGCGCCGGCCAGAACCGACAGCAGGAACAGCGAGGAGACCCCCTCGCTGGACGCTCGCGCAGGATCGTCGAACACCGCGAACAGAGCGGCCGCCGCCGGGGCGCCGTCAAGTCCGCTGACCACGACCATGACGATCAGGCAGGCCGAGGCCGCGCCCAGCAGGGCGGCCACCACCGCGGCCAGCAACCCGACGGGAACGGTCAACGCCACCAGGCGTCCGTCGCGATCGCGCGGCGTCAGGTCCGCGAAGACCCGCGACTCCCGCATCGCCTCGAAGATCACGCCCATGGCCATCGCGTCGTCGACATCCCTGCTCCTGAAGCGACTAAGAGAGCGCCAGGAGCGGGTTGTAAAGGCGCCGACCTTGCCCTCCGGCGCGGACAGCGGCACACATCGCTCGGAAGTTCAGGGGATGATCATGAGCGGCACGGATCAAGGCGAGGCGCACCTCCATCGGCTGGTCCTGTTCTCGGACGCCGTCTTCGCGATCGCCATCACCCTGCTGGCCATCGAGATCCATCCGCCCGAGCACTGGAACGGCATCGCCCATCTGATGGAGCTGATGGCGCCGAAGCTGGCCGCCTACACCGTCAGCTTCGCCGTGGTCGGGATCTACTGGGTCAGTCATCGCCGGATCTTCTCGCGACTGGCCCGGGCGAACGGCGTGCTCGACACGTTGAACTTCATCGTCCTGGGCCTGATCGCCCTGTTGCCCCTGGCCACCGAGCTCTTGTGGGAACAGGTCTCCGGGCAGGCCTTCCCCGTCTATGTGGCGCTGGTGGCCCTGATCGGTCTGGCGCTGGCCATCCTGTGGGGCTACGCGGCCTTCATCGGCAAGCTGGCCTATCCCGTGGGCAAGCCCGAAGCGATCTTCGTTATGGCGCGGGTGGCCTTGCTGCCCGGCCTGATGTGCGGGCTGTCGTTCTTCAGCCTCGTCCACAGCTGGGGCTGGGCGCTGATGGCCGCCCTGATCGTCGGCGTGACGGCGCTCGGCCGCTGGGTCGCCCGCCTCTCGAAATCGCCCGCAATGGAAGCCGAAACCTGATGCGCATCGTCTCGGGCCAGTATCGCGGCAAGGCCATCATCGCTCCGCCCGGCGACGCCACGCGGCCCACCTCGGATCGCGCGCGACAGGCGGTGTTCAACATTCTGGAGCACGCCGCCTGGGCGCCGGACCTGCACGGCGCGCGGGTCATCGACCTGTTCGCCGGCTCGGGCGCCCTGGGGCTGGAGGCCGTCTCGCGCGGGGCCGGCTATTGCCTGTTCGTCGAGACCGCCGATCCGGCGCGCGGCGCGATCCGCGAGAACATCGACGCCATGAGCCTGTTCGGCGTCACCCGCGTGCACCGCCGCGACGCCACCGACCTTGGCCCGCGCCCGTCCAGCGTCGGCGCGCCCTTCGACATCGCCTTCGTCGACCCGCCCTACGCCAAGGGCCTGGGCGAGAAGGCCCTGGCCCAGCTTCTGGCCCACGGCTGGCTGAACCCCGGCGCGATCGTGATGTTCGAGCGCGGTCGCGACGAGATCGACCCCGTCGTTCCCGGCTTCACGGTTCTGGACACGCGCGACTATGGCGCCGCGCGTGTCCTGTTCCTGAAGGTGGCCGACTAGCTACCAGGCCCGCATGGTGACGCGGTTGTCGGCCTGGGAGCGCAGGCTGACCGCCCCGTCGCGGGTGATGCGGTAGGGTCCGCCGCCGCTGCTGGCGATGAAACGCCGCTTCTTCAGCGCCTTGAAGACGCTGAGTGAGCAGTCGCTCAGGCACCAGCCTTCGCGGGTGATGCAGTCGACATCGACGATGCGGCCGTTGTCGTCGCGTACGGGTTCGATGCGGGCGCCCTGCGCCAGCGCGTGCAGCGTGCGTTGCTGCGGCTTGGAGATGTTCACGAAAATTGTCCGAGGATCGAGGCGTGACTTCGCAAAGCCCCGGGTCTCAAAGAGACCCACTCCTTCTCAGAGTACGGACGCGACCTGTCGCGTCCGCGGGAACTTGCGGACGGATCAGGGCCTGATCGACTTACGAACCGGAGGTCCGAAGCCTGTTAGGCCCGGGCCTCGCTTACAATCTCGGACATAAAACCACCGTTGGAGGTTGGAGAACCGCGTTATAGCGCGAACGCCAGAGCCGCCTCAAGAGCCACAAGCTCCCTACTTGGCCGCCTTCGCCGCCGTCGTCTGCGCCACCTTGACCGCCACGCCCTGGCCCCGGGCGTCGGCCACCAGGCCTTCGCAGTCGGCGTTCTTGGCCTCGCCGGTGGTGATGAAGGGCAGCAGGGCGGCCAGCGGGTTGACCAGGGTCCCCAAGGCTGCGGCCACGCCGCCCTGGCCGAGGATCTGGGTGGGCTTGAACCCGACCTTGGGCGCCACCAGGGGCCCGGAGATGGTGATCGGCACGAACAGACGAACCAGACGAGGCTTCTTGCTGTCGCCCCCGATCCGGAAATCCATCCGTTCGGTCTCAAGGTTGATCTGGCCCTTGCCACGCACCAGCACCACGCCGGTGTCGGCGACCAGATGGTTGGTAGTCGCCACGCCATTCTTCACCGAGAAGTCGGCGACGGCGCAGCGGACGCTGGTCTCCTTGTTGTTCTTGGACAGCAGCAGGATCAGCCCCTTGGAGACATTGACGCCCAGCAGTTCGGCGAAGGCCTGGCGCACCTGTCCGTGCGGCGAGACCAGGGTCATCGAGCCATTGGCGTTGGAGGCGGCGCGGTGAATGCTGTTACCCACGGCCGAGAGCTTGGCGCGCGCCATCACGGGGCCTTCGATGATCGGCTTGCCGCCGCTCTTCACCGTGATGAAGTCTTCCAGCTTGGCGTTGCTCAGACGCAGGTCCAATTCGGTTCGCGGCACGTCGGGCCGGGCGTCCAGCACGATTTTCCCGGCCAGGTCGCCGCGCGAGAAGGTGAAGGCGATCGGATCCAGGGTCAGCACGCCGCGGTCGAGATTCGCCTCGACCCGAACCTTCCTGAGCGGCCAGCCGGGGGCGTTCACAGCCAGGGCGCGGTACTTGACCTTTGCGTCCATGGCCCGGACACGCTCGGTTTGCAGGGTGGCGTCGGGCAGCAGACGCTGGGTCGCGTCACGCCGGACGGCCTCGACCTTCTGGCCGGCCGAGGCGGTTTCGCCCCTGCCCGTGGCCGGCGCGGCGCCGACCAGACTGCCCAGGTCGTCGAAGTCGAGCCGCCGCGACTGAAGGTCGGCTTCCAGATACGGCCGCTCACGGTCGGTCAGCACGAAGACGTCGCCGGAAATGTCGCTGTCGCCGATCTTGCCCGTCATGTCGTCGAAGTCGAACCGGCCGCCCCGGCGGGTCAGCGTGCCGCTCACCCGATAGGGCGGGGTGTTGGGCAGGGTCAGGCCGGTCAGCGCATAGAGACGGTTCATGTCCGAGCCGGACACCGTCAGGGCGGTTTCGAAGCGGCCCAGGTCGAAGGGTCGGATCACCGATCCCTTGGCGACGATGCGGGTCGCGCCGGCGGCCACCCGGGCGTCGAACGGATAGGGCCGGTCTGGCGTGATGTTCAGTAGCGGACCGCCCGTGACACTGGCCGTGAACGGCGCGCGGTTCAGGCTGCCCTTACCCTCCAGGACGAACCGGCCGCGACCGTCGCCGCTGGCCTGCTCGTTGGAACTGACCGAGCCGATGAACAGCACATCGCGCTGGCGATCATCCACCTCGAGCGCGCCGTCATTGATGATGAAGTGCTGGATGGCGGGCAGCTTAAGGGGCTTCGCGTTGGCCTTCCTGGCCCCGAACACCCAGTTCGCCTGGCCACCTGCGTCGCGGATCAGCCGCAGATCGGGCCGGTCGACCGCCAGCAGCGGCAGGATGATCTGGCCGCGGAACAGGGGCAGCACCTTGAACACCACGGCCAGGCGCTGGATCCGCGCCATCGGCGGCCGCGTCGGATCGGCCTTCAGGGCCCAGTCGGGCTGGCCGATGCGGACGTCCAGCGCCTCGACCCGCGGTGACAGCGACCATGGGTGAACGCGCAGATCGCCGACGATCTCGACCTTGCGGTTCAGTTGGGCCGAAGCGATGCGCCCGACAGGCCCCCGCATCCAGTTCCAGTCGAAGATCACCAGGAAGGCGACCACCGCCGCGAACAGCGCCACGGCCGCGATGGCGCCCCACCGGGCCGGCGGCGGAATCAGGCGCCAGCGCGCGCGAAGACGTTCGCCCACCCGGGGCCGGGACAGGGTTTGGACATGTTCGGACAGAACCAGGACCTCCGGTGACCCCTGCACAACGCGCGGGTGGGGCGGTCCTGTTCCATTATCGCGTCCGGAAGCCTGGCTAGTAGACCAGGCCCAGGCTGCTGACCGCCACGGCGGCCACCACGAAGGCGGCGACGGCGATCAGCTCGTAGAGCTTGAAAAATGGCCTCGTTGGCGTGCGCATGATGATTGGTCCCCCCGTCCCAAATTGGTTCATTGCGAAGATTTCTCGCAAGCCTCGCGCCAGATCAGGGCGTCTTGCCTGGCCACACGAGGTAGCCGTCGGCGTCGCGCCCCGCATAGCGGTAGTCGGTCCGCCGCGGTGGCGGCGGACCGTATCGGTCGTCAGGTCTGTCATCAGCGTCCGCGAAATAGCCTGCGCTGGTTCCAGTGACGTAGGTGTGACGCTCCCGACGAAGATCCTCTCCCCGCCCCTCCCGCCCGTGCTCGAAAGCCTGCTCGCGACCACGCTCCCCATGGCGACGGTCCAGGCCCTGAGGCGGCAGGGTCTCGACCGCGATCGGACGGCGGCCAAAGCCCCACTGGTCAAAGCCGGCCCAGCCGCGCTCGGCGTCGCACTCGACGCGGTCCCAGCGATAGGCGCCGCCCGGGCCGGTGACGCGACGCGTCACGCAGTCGCCCGGCGCGGTGTTGGGCGGCAGAAGTTCCGGATCCAGCGGCAGGCCCGGCCGCGACACCGGAAGGCCGCCGGCCAGACCGCGATCGCCGCCCTGCGCCATGGCGGCGCCGCCGGTCAGCACCGTGGCGAGCAGGCAGAGCGAGAGGCGGGTCAGGGACATGAGAAACTCCAGAGGCGGCACCGAACCACCTTCCTTGCGCCATGGCCGCAGCGTTCACCCGGCGCGCGAGCGATGACGCCGGCTTGTCACCTCACGCGCGCGGCCCTAGCGTGAAATCAAACGGGCGTTTGAGGGGGCGACATGGCGATCGAGGCGGTGATCTGGGATTTCGGCGGGGTGTTCACCACCTCCCCGTTCGAGGCCTTCCGGCGCTATGAAGCCGAGCGCGGCCTGCCCGCCGACTTCATCCGCCGGGTCAATTCCACCGATCCCGACGTCAACGCCTGGGCCCGGTTCGAGCGCTCGGAGATCGACGCCGCCCGGTTCGACACCCTGTTCCTGGAAGAGGCCACGCGCCTGGGCCATCCGGTGCGCGGCGCCGACGTCCTTCCCCTGCTGTATGGTGACCTGCGCCCCCGGGTGCTGGCGGCGCTGCTGGCCTGCAAGGCCAGGTTCAAGGTCGGCTGCATCACCAACAACGTCACCACCGGCCACGGCGCGGGCATGGCGTCGACCGCTGAAAAGGCCGCCGCCGTCGCGCAGATCATGAGCCATTTCGCGGTGGTGATCGAAAGCTCCAAGGCCGGGGTCAGGAAGCCCGATCCGCGCATCTATCTGATGATGTGCGAGGCCCTCAACGTGCGGCCCGAAAACTGCGTCTATCTCGACGACCTGGGCATCAACTGCAAACCCGCCGCCGCTCTGGGGATGACCGCCATCAAGGTCTCGACGGAAGACCAGGCCCTGGCCGAGCTTGCGGCGGCGACCGGATTGGCGTTCTGAGAGGGCTGACCGCTTTCAAGGAGTCGCCATGACCCGCCCCGCCAAGATCGGCGCCCCGGCCGCCATCGCCCAGCTTTCCGGCTGGACCGCCGCGCCCGACAAGGATGCGATCGTCAAGACGTTCGGGTTCGCCGATTTCAACGCGGCCTTCGGCTTCATGACCCGCGTGGCCCTGATGGCCGACAAGCTCGACCACCATCCCGAATGGTTCAACGTCTACAACCGCGTCGAAGTGCTGCTGACCACGCATGACGCCGACGGGGTGACGGAGCTGGACGTGGCGTTGGCCAGGTTCATGGACGGGGCGGCGGGATAAGCGGCTCTAGCCCACCGACATCAAAAATTGTCATCCCGGCCGCAGCGAAGCGGAGCGCCGGGACCCAGGGGTAACCGCAATGCGCCAGCCCTTGAGTCCCGGGTCGGCTACGCCGCCCGGGATGACAAGCTTTGTGGGACGAGTGCTCACAGATTTGCCCCACCGTTTCCCCCTTCCGCCTCCGCCCCTTCCGGTTCAAACTAATGTTTGAATAGTTTGGGAGGACGCCAAATGGCGCAGAACACGGGCCGGGTCGCCGGCAAGAAGGCTTTCATCACCGGTGGAGCCCAGGGTCTGGGCGCGGCGGCGGGACGGATGCTGGCCAAGGAAGGCGCCAAGGTCAGTCTGGCCGACATCAATCTGGCGGGCGCCCAGGCCGTGGCCGACGAGATCAACGCCGCCCACGGGGCCGGCACGGCCTTCGCCTTCCAGCTGGACGTCACCCAGGAAGACGAATGGATCGAGGTGCTGGAAAAGGCGACCCAGGCCATGGGCGGCCTGTCGGTGCTGGTCAACAACGCCGGCATCGGCGGCGACGGCCCGATCGAGACCCTCGATTTCGCGCTCTGGAAGAAGGTGATGTCGGTCAATGTCGACTCGGTCTTCCTGGGCGCCAAGCACGCGTTGACCCACATGCGGGCCCATCAACCCGGCTCGATCATCAACCTGTCTTCGATCGCCGGCCTGATCGCCAACGGCAATTCGCCAGCCTACAACGCCTCCAAGGCGGCGGTCTGGCTGCTGTCCAAGAACATCGCGCTGTACTGCGCCAAGATGAAGCTCGATATCCGCTCCAACTCGATCCACCCGACCTTCATCGACACGCCCATCCTCGACGGCTTCACCGCGCGGTTCGGCAAGGAAGAAGCCCACGCCAAGCTGGCGCGGCAGGTGCCCCTGGGCCGGATCGGCGAACCCAACGACATCGCCAACGCCGTGCTCTATCTCGCCAGCGACGAGAGCAAGTTCATGACCGGCGCCGAGATCAAGGTCGACGGCGGCATCTCGGCGATGTGACCTTTAAAGCTGTCATCCCGGCCAAGCGCGTCAGCGCGCCGAGCCGGGACCACGGCAAGACCCGAAGTTTCCGACGGTCCCGGATCGGCCTTTCAGGCCGTCCGGGATGACATCCTGTTCTTAACGCGGCGCGCGCTTGGCCAGGATCCGCTGCAGGGTGCGCCGGTGCATGTTGAGCCGGCGGGCCGTCTCCGAAACGTTGTGGCCGCACATCTCATAGACCCGCTGGATGTGTTCCCACCGCACGCGGTCGGCGCTCATTGGGTTGTCGGGCGGGGCCGGGGCCGCGTCCTTGGCGGCCAGCAGGGCGCGGGCCACGTCGTCGGCGTCGGCGGGCTTGGAGAGGTAGTCCACCACCCCGGCCTTCACGGCCGCGACGGCGGTGGCGATGTTGCCATAGCCGGTGAGCATGATGATCTTGGCGTCGGGCCGCGCGTCCCGCACCGCCTCGACCACCTTCAGCCCCGTGCCGTCCTCAAGGCGCATGTCCAGCACCGCATGGGCGGGCGCGTGGACGCGCAGCAGGGCCAGCGCCTCGGCCACCGAGGCCGCGAGGGTCACCACGAAACCCCTCTGTTCCAGGGCTCGCCCCAGCCGCGTCCTCAGCGGCGCATCGTCGTCAAGAAGCAGGAGTGTCTTGTCGGGCAGGGCCGCGACCAGCTCACTGATGTCCACCATGAAAGTCAGCGCCTCCCCGCGCCACTACTCAACCGGGTGTCGTCGTCACCCATCATGTCGCTCTTCCGACGCCCGCATCAAGCCCCCGTATAGCCGGGAGCCTCGAGCGCCGACCTTGGCCAGCGCGCCGAGACCACCGCCCCGCCCCGCCGTCCATTCCTGAAATCGACCGCGGCCCCTGTTCGTTCCAACAAGGTCTTGGCGATGAAGAAGCCCAGGCCCATGCCGATGTGCCCCGTGCGGGAACCCTCAGCTCCCGGGCGCGTGGTCACATAGGGCTCGCCCAGCTTGGCCAGCACCTCGGGCGAGAAGCCCGCGCCGTCGTCGCGCACCTCGATCACCACCGAGCGGGCGTCGAAGCGGGCGATGACCAGCACCTCGGCCCGGGCGAAATCGACCGCGTTCTCGACGATCGAGGTCATGGCGTGGATCACCTCGGGCCGCCGCCAGATGTCGGGGGCGGTCTCACCCGAGGGACCGTTGACCACCGCCTCGACGCGAACGCCATGCACGAGGTGCGGCTCGATGACGTCCTGGACCAGTTGCACCAGGCTCATCCGCTCATGCACGGCGTCCTGGGCCTCGGGCATCTCGGTCAGGCGTTGCAGGATCTCGCGGCAGCGGGCCGCCTGGCCGATCATCAGCTCGGCGTCCTCGCGGGTCTGCTCGTCGGGCGCGTTGCGGGCCATTTCGCGGGCCACGACCGAGATGGTCGCCAGGGGCGTGCCCAGCTCGTGCGCGGCGGCGGCGGCCAGGGCGCCCAGGGCCGAAAGCCGCTGCTCGCGGGCCAGCACCGTCTCGGTGACGTTGAGGGCCAGCTCCATGCGCGCCGATTCGCTGGCGGCCTGCCAGGCATAGGCGCCGGTGATGACGATCCCCAGGATCCGCGCCATCACCATGGTGATCATCATCGGCGCCGTGGGCCCGGGCGCGGGCGGGGCGCCCTGCAGAACGGGCACGGGCATGTGAAGGAAGGCCAGGGCGATCTGGCAGGCGATAGCCAGCAGGCCCAGCCCGAGGGCGAAGCGGGCCGGCAGGGTGGCCGCCGCGAGGGTGACCGGCGCGATCAGCAGCAGGCAGAAGACGTTCTGCGCCCCGCCGGTCAGATAGAGCAGGCCCGCCAATTGCAGGATGTCGAAGGCGATCTGGGCCGTGGCCTCGCCCTCTCGCGCCAGCCTCTGACCGGTCGAGGCCAGGCCCAGCAGCACATTCAGCCAGGCCGACAACGCGATCAGGGCAAAGCACAGCGCCCAGGGCACCTGCAGTTTGAGGACCAGACCGACAAAGAGGATCGCAAGGGTCTGACCAGCCACCGCCAACCAGCGCTGCGCGAGGAGCGAGCGAACCCGCAGACGTCCCCGACGCAGTCCTGGGGCGGCCCAGGACCAGTCATCATCTTGCGCCGGATCCGCACCCGGCTTATCGAGCCCCTTCGTACGCTGGTCGTCGGGCGCTCTTGCGAACGAAACGTCAGCCATGTCGCAGGATTGTCCAGAAAAACGCATCTGGCGAGCGCCAAAGGTGAAATGTTCATGCCGCGTCACCGCCTCTACCTGATCCTGGCCTGCGTCGTGGCCGCTCTCGTCACGGCTGGACTGGCGTTCAGGGCCGGCGTCTTCAATTCCGCGCCCGCTCCGGCGGCGGTCGGCGGGCCCTTCCAGCTGGTCGATCAGGATGGTCGCCCGACCACCGAAAAGGTCCTCAAGGGCCAGTGGAACGCGGTGTTCTTCGGCTTCACCTATTGCCCCGACGTCTGCCCCGGCACGCTGCAGGGCCTGGCGGCGGCGACCGACATCCTGGGCCCCAAGGCCAAGAACCTGCGGATCGTCTTCGTCTCGGTCGATCCGGGCCGCGACGACGCCAAGCAGATGAAGGCCTATCTGTCGGCCGACTACGTGCCCAAGACCACACTGGGTCTGACCGGCACGCCCGAGCAGGTGGCGGCGGCCGCCAAGGCCTATCGCGTCTATTACGCCAAGGTCGGCGACGGACCCGGCTACACGGTCGACCATTCCACCGCGATCTATCTGATGGATCCCAAGGGCCGGTTCGTCACCGTGATCCCCTACAACCTGCCGCCCGAGGACATCGCGCGCCGTATCGCGGATGCGATGCGCGGCGGCTGAACCTGGGCCGATTTTCCGCCGGGACAAGCCGCCGCATGCTTGTGGGTGGACTTTCTTAGCTTTCGATATGCTATGCTGCGGCGCAACATATTGGATGCGCCATGCTCTACGCCCTTCATGAAGCGGCCTATTACGCCTCCTCCCCCCTGCGCGAAGCGGCCCGCGTCGCGCGCGACTTCTGGGGCTCGCCGCTAAACCCCGCCGCCAACACCGATCTTGGCCGCCGCATGCACGCCGGCGCCGATCTGTTCTCGAACGTCACCCGGCGCTACGGCAAGCCGGCCTGGAACATCGACACCATCAAGGTCGGCCAGGTCGATGTGCGGGTGCGCCCCACCGTGGTCTGGGAAAGCCCCTGGGCCCGCCTGATCCAGTTCGACCGCGACATGGCCGACATGCGCCGGGCCGGGAAGTTCAGCCTCGACCCCGCCGTGCTGATCGTCGCGCCGCTGTCGGGTCACTACGCGACCTTGTTGCGCGGCACGGTCGAAGCCTTCCTGCCCGACCACGCGGTGTTCATCGTCGACTGGGTCAACGCCCGGGAAGTCTCGATGCTGGAAGGCCGCTTCGACTTCCATGACTATATCGACCACATCATCCAGATGCTGGCCGTGCTGGGCCCGCGCCCCAATGTGGTGGCCGTCTGCCAGCCCGGCCCGCCGGTCCTGGCCGCCGCCGCCCTGATGGCGCAGGACAACCACCCCTCGCGACCGGCCAGCATGACCTTCATGGGCTCGCCCATCGACGCGCGCCTGTCGCCGACCGTGACCAACAACCTGGCCGAGGAAAAGCCCTTCGCCTGGTTCCAGTCCAACATGATCTACACCGTGCCGCCGCCCTATGTGGGCGCGGGCCGGCGCGTCTATCCGGGCTTCGTGCAACTGGCCAGCTTCATGAGCATGAACGCCGAGAAGCACCGCGAGGCCCACCGTCGCTATTTCAGCCACCTGGTCTCGGGCGACGGCGACAGCGCCGACAAGCACCTGGAATTCTATGACGAGTACCTGTCGGTCCTGGACCTGACCGAGGAGTTCTATCTCCAAACCATCGACATCGTCTTCCAGCAGCACCTGCTGCCCAAGGGCGAGCTGGAGCATCGCGGCCGCCTGGTGCGCCCCGACCTGATCACCGACATCGGCCTGATGACGGTGGAGGGCGAGAACGACGACATCTCCGGCATCGGCCAGACCCAGGCCGCCCACGGCCTGACCCCCAACCTCCCCGCCGAGATGAAGACTGACTACGTCCAGCCCGGCGTCGGCCACTACGGCGTCTTCAACGGCCGCCGGTTCCGCGAGGAGATCTATCCCCGCGTCCGGTCGTTCATCCGCAAGAGCGATCCGAACTTCCCCGACGAGGTCTAGGGGCAAGGGCGGGGATCACGCACCGACCTTGCATCCCGCCCACGCAAACGCGATGTAGGGACCATGGGTCTGTTCACCGCTGCGCAGCGCTTTTCCGACGGCGACCGACTGGACGTGGCCGGCTGTCCGGTGCGCCTGAAGGTCGACGGACGGGCGCGGCGCATCTCGTTGCGGGTCGATCGCGCCAGATCCGAGGTGGTGGCCCTGGCCCCCACGCCGCGCCGTCTGTCGGAAGCGGTCGCGTTCGCCCACGCCAAGTCGGCCTGGATCGCCGGCCAGCTGGCCGCCCTGCCCGGCCGCATCCAGATCGCCCCCGGCGGGACCTTGCGGCTGTATGACCAAGCCTACCGCCTGGAGGTCGGCCCCGGCCGCGCCCGCATCGACGGCGACCGGATCCTCGCCCCCGACGACGCCAACTGGGGCCTGAAGATCATCCGCCTGGCCAAGCGCGAGGCCCTGTCAGTGCTGACCGAGCGCACCATCGTTCACGCCGACGCCCTGGGCCGTCCGACGCCCAGCGTCGCCGTGGCCGACCCCAAGGCTCGCTGGGGCTCGTGCCGCCCCGCCCGCCCCGGCGCGCCGGCGGCGATCCGCTACAGCTGGCGCCTGATCCTGGCCCCGGCCGCCGTGGCCGACTATGTCGTGGCCCACGAATGCGCCCACCTGATCGAGGCCAATCACGGGCCGAAATTCTGGGCCCTGTGCGAGCGCCTGGTGGGCGATCCGGCGCCGCACCGGGCTTGGCTGCGGGCCCATGCGGCGGAGCTGCACGCGATCTCGGCGTGAGAGGGCTCAGCCTGCGACAGCTTCGGTAGTGCGCCCTGAGGTGACGAGGATACAGCGGCGTCTGCAGACCCGGCCGCTTGCGCGGCACGCGGACATGTCGAGGGTCGGCAATGGGTGGATGGCGGATATTGGCCATTCGGGTATCGTGGGCTCCATGCAGCGGACCTCACCTGCAGTGATCACCGGCTGGCGCGCTATCTTGCTCGCCCCAATAGCCTTGCCGCTCGCGCTACTTTTTGGCCTTTGGCCCGGAAAAAAAACTGTCGATCGCACTGCTAACGAAGTCGTCGGCTTCCTCCGTGACTTCCTCGATAACAGCGGCGGTCAGTGGGATTGGGATGAGTTTGAGAGCGTCCCGATCACCGATCCCGAACTCGAAAACATCCGCCTGCAGGCCACCACGCCCGGGGCTGACCTTCACAAAATTTTGGAGCAGGCAGAAAGCCTAGTCGAAGAAAGGCCCGCTTAGGGTTGAAAGCACGCCTTGGCCTCCTTCCGGGAATCCGACGCCTTGCGTCGCGCCAAGCCTTAAATCTCTTGGAGGCTGCAGCGTGCCGGTCTGTCCAGGTTGGTCAAGGACTGGCCTGCGGCCAGCCGCTCCGCGGCGGCCCGGAGGGCCGGCCTTGAGTGACCTGGACAGACCGGCGATCGTCTCGCCGTGAGATTTAGGGATGGCTCCCTTCGGCGCGAAGGCGCTTGCGCCCATCCCACAAATCTCCGTCATCCCGTGGCTTGTCCACGGGACCCATGGTTCCGTTGCACCGTGAGCGACCGGCGATCATCCGACCGTGAAGCCGACAAATGGGTCCCGTGGACAAGCCACGGGATGACGGGAGTATGGGGATAGAGGGCGCTGCATCCTCGTTCTTTCCAACACCAAGTTCAACGAAATCAACCGCTTGTAAAATAGTTGATCGCGCCAATCCTCCGCGCTCAAACCTCCCGTATTCTTGAGGCTGTCCCCGTCGCAAGGGGAGGGCGCCTGGTACCGGCCCAAAGCGGCGACGGGTGATGAAGCTGAGCGGGGCCGCGACGCCCTGGGCGGCGGGTCGAAGCGGGCGGACTGTCTCAGAAGGACGGACCGCACGCCGAGGGGCCCGTCGGCCGAGCGAGCGCGGGTTGAAGAGGGCGGGGATCAGAGTCCGCCTATCGCACATCGTCGGCGTCGAGACGGATTAGCCGATCGACAAGATGCGCGCCCGTCCGGGGGCTAGTTGGGAATCAGAGCTGAAACCGACGCTCGTGTGCCCCAATCCTCACGGTCAAGAACAGCTTGGCGAAGCGGACAGGTCGAGCCGAAACGCACAAAACACATCACGGTCTCCGGGTTCGTCCCGGCCGCTTCGCGCCTCCCCACCTAACTCAGCGAGTGATCTCGCGCGAGGGCGAGAAGCCGTGCGCTCCAAGATCCTCTCCCTGTGGGAGAGGGGTCGCCCGGAGGGCGACGGAGAGGGGATGCCATGAACAGAAGGGACTTCCCCTCCGTCGGCTATGCCGACACCTCCCCCGCTTGGGGGAGGATCTTGAAGCGCCAGGAGGCCGCCATGACCCTAGTAAGGCAGTTGGTCCGCCGGCGGCGCTCCGGCCGAGGCCGGGATTTCGGCGGTGGGGCCCTCGGGCGTCGCGGCCGGGTCGATCAGGTCGCCGATCGGGTCCTCGCCAACAAAGGGCGGCGGTTCGATGATCCCGCCGGGGATCGGGGTGGCCTTCAGGCGCGGCAGGGCGGCGGTCATGAAGTTGCGCCAGATCTCGGCGGGGGCGCCGCCGCCGGTCACCTTCTTCATCGGCGAATTGTCGTCCTTGCCGGTCCAGACGGCGGCCACGAAGCCGCCGCTGTAGCCGACGAACCAGGCGTCGCGGTAGTCGCTGGTGGTGCCGGTCTTGCCGGCGATGTCATAGCCCGCGACCTTGGCGCGGGCGCCCGTGCCGCTGGTGACCACCTGGCGCATCATCTGGTTCATGTATTGCAGGGCCGGCGAACCGATCACCGCCGGGCGCGCCGCGCGCTCGACACCGTGGTCGTACAGCACCTTGCCGCTGGCGGTGCGGATGCGCTCGATGCCATAGCCCTTGGCCAGAAAGCCGCCGTTCGAGAACGGCGCATAGGCCTGGGCCATTTCCAGCGGGCTGACCTCGACGGCGCCCAGGGCCATGGACGGATCCAGCTGGATCTTGCTGCCGATGCCCAGACGGCGGGCGGTGGAGGCCACGTTGCTGGTGCCGACCTCGTTGGCCAGGCGCGCGGCGACCGTATTGATCGACTGGGCCAGGGCGGTCTGCAGGGTCATGGGGCCCAGATACTTGTTGGTATAGTTCTTCGGCTCCCAGTTGCCGATCTTCACCGGCTCGTCGACCACCATCACGGCCGGCGTGCGGCCCTGCTCCATGGCGGTCAGATAAACGAACGGCTTGAAGGCCGAGCCGGCCTGGCGACGGGCCGTGGTGGCGCGGTCGAACTGGGTCTCGGCATAGTCGGCGCCGCCGACATAGGCGCGGATGCGGCCTTCGCCGTCCATGGCCACCAGGGCCGCCTGCTCGACGCCCTGCTTGATGTGGCCCTCGACGCCCAGCTTGACCGAGCGTTCGGCGGCGACCTGGATCGGCAGGTCCAGGGTGGTCTCGACCACCAGATCCTCGGTCGGCTCGCCGACCAGGGCGCGCACCTGGGCGTCGACATAGTCGGTGAAATACTGGGCGCGCTGGTTGGCCAGGGTGGCCGAGACGCGGACCGGCTCCTTGATCGCCGCTTCCATCTCCTCGGCGGTAATGGCCTTGGTGCGCACCATTTCGTCCAGCACGACCGTGGCGCGGCGGGCGGCCCGCTCGCTGGCCGACACGGGCGAATAGCGGGCGGGGGCCTTCATCAGTCCCGCCAGCAACGCGGCCTCGCCGATCGTCAGGCGCGAGGCGGGCTTGTTGAAATAGCGCTGCGAGGCCGCCTCGATGCCATAGGCGCCGGCCCCGAAATAGACCCGGTTCATGTAGAGGGCCAGGATCTGCTTCTTGGAGAACTTCATCTCCAGCCACACCGCCAGGATCAGCTCCTGGGCCTTGCGGCGATAGGTCTGGGCGGGGCTGAGAAACAGGTTCTTGGCCAGCTGCTGGGTGATGGTCGAGCCGCCGCGCTGGGGCCCGTCATGGGTCATGTTCCAGGCGACCGACCGGATGATGCCCCAGGGGTTGAAGCCGAAGTGGTGATAGAACTGGCGGTCCTCGATGGCGACGAAGGCGGCCGGCACATATTCGGGCAAGGCGTCGATGTCGACAGGCGGCGCGTACTGACTGCCGCGCACGGCCAGCAGGGCGCCCGAACGGTCCAGGTAGTTGATCGAGGGCTGGCGCTTGACGTCATAAAGCTTGGACGTGTCGGGCAGGTCGCTGGCGAACACGGCGAAGAAGGCGACGATGAAGATCAGGCCCCAGACGCCGACCACCGCGCCCCAGTAGAGCGTGGCCTGCAGCGGCGTGCGTTGCGGCTTCGCCGGCCTGTTCCCGCCGAAGGTACCGTTGGCCATATCGTCCTTATCCCAAGGGTGCATCGAGGGTGCGTCGCGGCGCGCGCGCCAGCGCCCCGTTTAGCCGAAGCCCACAGAACGCGCGACAAGATTGACGAGAGGTGAACGTGGAACACGGCGCTGTTGTGGCCGCGCGATATACCACAGGATATTGCTATTTTGGGTTGAGTCATGGGATCTGTAATCCGGCGGCGGCGCGAGGAATGCCTTGGCGCTGCGCTTCCCCGCTGTCACAAGTCCGCCGTGCCCACGATCGTTGATTCCGCCCCTCTCGACACCGCCCGCGACGTGCTGCGCCGGACTTTCGGTCACGCCGATTTCCGGGGCCTGCAGGCGGGCGTGATCGGCGAACTGCTGGCCGGGCGCAGCGCCATGGCCGTGCTGCCCACGGGCGGCGGCAAAAGCCTGTGCTACCAGATCCCCGCCCTGATCCGGCCGGGCCTGGGCCTGGTGGTCTCGCCGCTGATCGCGCTGATGGCCGACCAGGTGGCGGGCCTGCAGCAGGCCGGCGTCGCGGCCGAGCGGCTGGACTCCAACACCCTGCCGGGCGAGCGCGCCGACATCTGGCGCCGCATCGACGCCGGTGAACTCGATCTGCTCTACCTATCGCCCGAAGGCCTGATGCAGCCGTCGATGCTGGACCGGCTGTCGCGGCTGAACCTGGCCCTGGTCGCCGTCGACGAGGCTCACTGCGTCAGCCAGTGGGGCCATGACTTCCGGCCCGAATACCGGATGCTGGGCCGCATCGCCGAGGTGTTCCCCAATGTTCCGCGCCTGGCCGTCACCGCCACCGCCGACGCCCGAACCCGCGACGACATCCGCGCCGAACTGCGCCTGGAGGGCGCGGCCGAATTTGTCGACAGCTTCGCCCGCCCCGAACTGGCGCTGAGCGCCGAGCGCAAGCGCGGCAAGGGCCATGACCGCGTTGTCGAGCTGGTTCTGGAGCGTCCCAACCGGGCCGGCGTCGTCTATGCCGGCAGCCGCGACTCCACCGAAAAGCTGGCCGAGAAGCTGATCGCCGAGGGTATTCCGGCCCTGGCCTACCACGCCGGCCTCGACAAGAACGTCCGCGCCCGCCGGCTGGAAGAGTTCCTCGAGGCCGACGCCGCCGTGATGGTGGCCACGATCGCCTTCGGCATGGGCGTCGACAAGCCAGACGTCCGCTTCGTGATCCACGCCGATCCGCCCGCCGCCATCGAGGCCTATTGGCAGGAGATCGGCCGCGCCGGCCGCGACGGCCAGCCTGCCGAGGGCATCACCCTCTATGGCTCGGCCGACATGGCCTGGGCGGGCAAGCGCATCGAGGGCCGCGAGGCGCCCGACGAGGTCCGCCAGGTTCAGTCGCGCAAGCTGCGGCAGTTCTACGCGATGCTGGAGGGGACCACCTGCCGCGCCGCCGCGGTGCGCCGCTATTTCGGCGAAGAGGGCGTGGCCGTCTGCGGCGTCTGCGACATCTGCACCTCGCCGCCCAAGGGGATCGACGCCACCGAGGCGGCGCAGAAGGCCCTGTCGGCCGCGCACCGCCTGGGCGGACGGTTCGGGCGGGGCCGGCTGATCGACCATCTGCTGGGCAAGACCAAGGATGTCACCCCGCAGGAAGCCCAGATGTCGACCTTCGGCATCGGCCGCGAATTCAGCCCGGTCACCTGGCGCGACCTGCTCGACACCCTGGTGTTCGAAGGCCTGCTCCGCGAAGACCCCAATGATGGCCGCCCCCTGATCGGTCTGGGCGAGGTCGAGGGCGTCAAGGCGGTCTATCGCGGCGAGCGCCGGGTCAGCCTGCGCCAGCAGGTGGAGGCCTCCGACCCGACCACGCGCTCCGGCGCGCCCCGCAAGCGCCGCGAGGGCAAGGCCCTGACCGTGCCGCTGGAGGACCAGGCCCTGTTCGAGGCCCTGCGCTCCTGGCGTCGGGAACAGGCCCAGGCCCAGCACGTCCCGCCCTATGTGATTTTCCACGACGCCACCCTGGCCGAGATCGCCGCCGCGCGTCCGGGCAGCCTCCCGGCCCTGGCCAAAGCCGGCGGCGTGGGCCAGGGCAAGCTGGATCGCTACGGCGAAGCGGTGCTGAAGGTGGTGCGGGAGAACTAGAGCTGGTCGGTGACCACGCCAGACGCCCGCATCGCGCCCAGTCGTCCGAACGCGAGGGTCAGGGCCTTCCGGCGCGCCGGCGCCAGCGGGATCACCGGAGCCTCGCGGATGACGGCGCCGCCGAAGGCGTCGGCGACGATCAGGCCAGGCTCCTCCGGCAGGATCCCCTCTGGAAAGTGCGGCGCCACCGCGAAGTAGAAGCCGTCGCAATAGGGCGCGTATTCAGGCCACTTGCGATCGATGCGGAAGTCCTCAAGTCCGGACTTCACCTCGATGATCAGGATGTCGCCCTTGGGGCCCAGAGCCATCAGATCCGCCCGCCGGCCGTTGGGCAGCCTGACCTCCAGCAACGGCGCATAGCCCAGCGACACCAAGAACCGCGCGGCCCCGCGGGTGACCGCGTCGGTGGTCTCGGGCCGCGAAGGGCGAAGGTCGATGACGACGTCCATGGAACGATCATGTTCCAGCTTTGTTCGCCGATCAAGACCCTAGGGCGCGGGCTGCTTTGTGGGTCGCAGCATCGACACGTCATAGCCCAGGGCCTTGGCGCGAGCTGTCAGCGCTTCGCGTTCCAGCGCACTGGGCGGCTTGCGCGACAGCAGCCACAGGTACTTGCCAGACCCTTCGCCGACGATGCTCCAGCTGTAGTCGTCGGCATGGTCCATGACCCAGTAGTCGCCCCAGAACGGGCCGAAGAAGGAGACCTTCAGCTTGGCGTTGGTGGCCGTATCGACCACGCGGGCCTTGCCTTCACTGGTCTTGACCGGCCCATCGACCGCGCCCTGACGGCAGGTGTTGAGCACCCGGATCAGCCCATCGGACCGTTTGGAATATTCGGCCGTGACGCCCTCGCAGCCCTTTTCGAACCGCATGTCGTAGCGGGCGACCTCGTACCATTTGCCGACATAGCGTTCGAGATCGACCGTCTTGGCGGGTTGCGGCGGGCTGGGGTTGCCGCTCGGCCCGGCGATGCAGGCGGTCAGCAGCAGCGCTGCGCCCGCGAGGGTTGGGATCTGGATCTTCATGAGGGGTCTCACGCGGGGGGCTGTTTGGGGAATTCGAGCTTGGCATAGCCCAGGGCCCTGACCCGGGCGAGGGCGGCGGCCTTTTCGGCGGGTGCCATCACGGCCTGACGTGACAGCAGCCAGACATAGTTGCCGCCCGGCGTCGCCATGATCGCCCAGGACTGGTCGTCGGCGCGTTCAATCACCCAGTACTCCTGGGTCTTCAGGCCGCCCAGGAAGCTCATCGAGAACTTGGCGTTGCGAGAGCCGATCACGATCTTGCCCTTGGTGTTGAACACCTTGGCCGGCCCAGACGGATCGCCCTTGCGGCAGACCTGGACGACCGAAAAGGCGCCGGTGTCGGAGATCAACTGCACATCGCCCCGAGGGGGAGCGGCCTTGAACTCGGTGCTGGCCGCCTCGCAGTCGCGCTGACCGGCGTTGGGCGTCCGGGCGATCTCGTACCACTTGCCCGCATAGAACGCGGTCGACACCGGCTTGGCGGGCGGACTGGCCGCGGCGAGGGCCGATCCCGTGAGCGCGCCACATAGCAGGGCCCCGACGGTCGTGAGCTGGAGACTGCGCATCGTCAAACCTTGCCAACAAGGGAACTCAAACGCAAACCGCCCGCCAGTGTTCCTGGCGGGCGGTCTTTCTTGAACGTCCAGAGCGCCTATTCGGCCGCGATGCTCACGGCGTTGACGGGGCGGTCCTTGAAGTTGATGGCCTGCAGGTGGCGGATGCCCTCTTCGGCGATATCGTCGCCCACCATCCGCTCGCCCTCGCCGCGAAGTTCGTCGAGGTCGACATACATGGCGTAGAAAGCCTTGGTGCGGTCGGTGATGATGCCGGCGTTCAGCAGCGTCTTGACCAGCACGCGGAAGATGTTGGTCTGCTCCTTCATGGCCTCGCGACGGACGTCGTCGGTCATGATCTTCCCGTACTCCTCGACCACCTTGTCGGGATCCAGGCCGAACTCGGCATAGAGATCCAGCTGCTGGTGCGGCGAGACCAGGTTGAACAGCAGGGTCTGGAAGCAGTGCGCCGCCCAGTCCTCGATGATCGCGTGCTCTTCCGGCGACAGCTTGGGCACCGTGCGGTCGGCCCAGATCTTGCCGAACTTGTGGTGGAAGGCCTCGTCGGTCATCACCAGCTGCAGCATCTTCTTGCCGACCGGGTCGTTGATCTGGGTGTAGAAGGTGGCGAAGGCGCCCATGGCCAGGCCCTCGACCAGCATCTGCATGCCGATGATCTTCTTGTAGACTTCCGGCGCGCCGATGATCTCGACCAGCAGGGTCTTCAGGGCCGGGCCGCACTCGACCGGCTTGCCCCAGCGGGCCTTGATATATTTGGCGAAGGCCGTGACGTGGCGGGCTTCTTCGCGGGTCTGGTTGGCGGCATATTCCTGCGCGCCCTGGTCCTTCAGAACGTGGCACAGCGACGCCGACAGGTTCAGCGCGCCCTGCTCGCCGTGCAGGATCGACGAGAAGCTGCGCAGCACCGACTGGTTGATGAAGCGGATGCGCGTCTTGGGATCGCTGAGGTGATTGGAGACGTAGTCGGTCGACAGGGCGATCACGAGATCTTCCGGAACCAGGGCCTGGTTCTCCATGTCGAACGGCACGTCGAAATCGATATAGGCCTTGTCCAGCGGATCCCAGAAATGGTCATGGGTCGCCGAGATGATCTTGTCGAAGGCCGACGAGCGGTTGTTGTAGCGGTCCAGTTCGAGCATCGACTCGAAGTCGTCCGGCGCCACCGCGTCGTACATGGCGTCCTTGGTGATGTTCTTGTCCGTCATGGGGGCTCCTCCGGTGGCCGGGTTGGGGCGGGTCTTGCGCCAGCCTCCAACGATCTAAACACTGTCCACTCAATCCTTGGGGTGGGTCAAATTAAAAGTGACGACTGCGTCAGGTTTGAAGGATCCCATGGCCGAACCGCTGAACCTCTTCATCCTCACCGGCGCCGGGATCTCGGCCGAGAGCGGCCTGTCCACCTTCCGCGACGCCGACGGCCTGTGGACCCAGAACGACCTGGTCAAGCTGGCCACGCCGGAAGGCTTCGCCGAAAACCCTGGTCGGGTGCGCGACTTCTACTCGGCCCGCCGCAAGATCCTGGAGATCGCCGCGCCCAACAGCGCGCATCTGGCCCTGGCCCGGCTGGAGCGTGAGATGACCGCGCGCGGCGGCTCGGTGTTCCTGTGCACCCAGAATGTCGACGACCTGCACGAAAAGGCCGGGAGCCAGCGGGTGTTTCACATGCACGGCGAGCTGACCGTCACCCGCTGCACGCTGTGCGCCGGCCGCTGGACCGATCGTGGCCCGCTCAGCGCCCAGCAGGTCTGCCCGGAGTGCGGCGCGATCGGAACCACGCGGCCGCATGTGGTGTGGTTCGGCGAGATCCCCCTGCACATGGGCCAGATCGAACAGGCGCTGGAAGAGGCCGACCTGTTCGTGGCCATCGGCACCTCCGGCTCGGTCTATCCCGCCGCCGGCTTCGTGGCCGAGGCCCGCGCCCTGGGCATCCCCACCTGCGAGATCAATGTCCGCCGCTCCGACAACGCCCATGCCTTCGACAAGCGACTTTACGGCCCGGCGACGGAGAAGGTCCCGCAGTGGGTGGCCGAGGTGCTGGGGGAAGATCGGCGCTCCTGGAGCGGCGGCGATCGGACCTAGCGCGCGCCTTGCCGGCGCTCGGCGTCTTCCCGCAACAGGCCGTCCAGCACGGGCGTCGGGCTGGGCGTCAGAATGTCGGCGCGGCATTCGGCGAACAGGGCGCGGTTCTCGGCGAACTTGGCCAGCAGCCAGCTGCGTTCCTTGGCGGGAATCTGCTCGAGGAAGGGCGTGACCTGTCGCTCGAACCTGTTGTTGGCGTCTTCCAGCTGGTCATAGACCGCCATCGCGCGCTCATCGAAGTCGCTGATGCGACGCAGCGGGCGGTAACGACGGCGCGGCGGTTTGGACTTGGGCATGGAGGCGTTCTCCTGGCTTGAGTGGATCTTCACAGCCCCGCAGCCTTTCATCTTCCCCCTACGGGGGAGGACGACCTGCGCAGCAGGTCAGGAGGGGGCCAGTCTGGCGGACACGAGTTCTCAGCCTCACGCGGCATGAGCCACTGAGTTAGTCGGGGAGGCGCGAAGCGGCCGGGACGAACCCGGATGACCGTGATGTGTTTTGTGCGTTTCGGCTCGACCTGTCCGCTTCGCCAAGCTGTTCTTGACCGTGAGGATTGGGGCACACGAGCGTCGGTTTCAGCTCTGATTCCCAACTAGCCCCCGGACGGGCGCGCATCTTGTCGATCGGCTAATCCGTCTCGACGCCGACGATGTGCGATAGGCGGACTCTGATCCCCGCCCTGTGATCCGCGCTCGCTCGGCCGACGAGCCCCTCGGCGCCCGGTCCGTCCTTCTGAGACAGTCCGCCCGCTTCGACCCGCCGCCCAGGGCGTCGCGGCCCCGCTCAGCTTCATCACCCGTCGCCGCTTTGGGCCGGTACCAAGCGCCCTCCCCCTGCGACGGGGACAGGATCAAGAATACGGGAGGTTTCAGCGCGGAGGATTGGCGCGATCAACTATTTTACAGCGCGTTGATTTCGTTGAACTCGGCCCCGGAAAGAACGGGGATTGAGCGTGCTCAATCCCCATACTCCCGTCATCCCGTGGCTTGTCCACGGGACCCATTTGTCGGCTTCACGGTCGGCGGATCGCCGGTCGCTCACGGTGCAACGGAACCATGGGTCCCGTGGACAAGCCACGGGATGACGGAGATTTATGGGATGGGCGCGAAGCTCACCTTCGCGCCGAAGGGAGCCATCCCCAAATCTCACGGCGAGACGATCGCCGGTCTGTCCAGGTCACTCAAGGCCGGCCCTCCGGGCCGCCGCAGAGCGGCCGGTCGCAGACCGGGCCTTGACTGACCTGGACAGACCGGCACGCTGCAGCCTCCAAGAGATGTAAGGATGAGCGCGACGCAAGGGCGTCCGCTTGCGGGAGGAAGGGCAAGGCGTGCTTTCGACCCGTTGCGGACGTTGCCGCCCCGAGTGGGCTCACACATTCCTATACGGGAGAGCTTTGCCTACGAGCTCAACGAGCTTGGACGGCAGTTCGTGCACTACACGATGAGTGAGCTTGACATGCAGATCGGCTACTTCGCCACATTGGCGGGCGCGTCGCGTACGACCAGCTTCTCCAAAACCTCGGTGTTCCGACGGGTGGCCTCGAGCTGCCGCTCCATCAGCGTACGATCAGCCTGACGCTCCCGAGCGGCGACACGTGCATCCTCTTTTCGCACTGCGTCCGCCTTGCTCTGCTGGTTAGCGGAAATGACAATGGTGATTACCGCCACCAATACACCTACGACACCAACGCCGAGGGCCAGACTGGCATTTCGGTTCGTCTGTTTTGAACCGGTCTTCATTTCCGTGATGGCGCTCTGGGCATAGTCGTTGAGCGTAGTCTGCATCGCAGCGCTCGCCTCACTCACCTCAGCCATTCGGCTGATCTGTTCCTCCACCCGGTGCAGGATCGCGTTCGTATCTACGATTGGATTACGCGGGATGGGCGGCAGCTCAAACCTGGGCAGGCGGGCCTCTAAAATAGATTTCAAATGCGAAGATGCATCGAGGTTGCGCGACAGCGCCGAAGAGCTTGGGTCCAACCCAGCCAATTTGAGGTGCCGGTTGATGCTCTCCTCCATGTCAAGGAGCGCGCTGTGCTCGAAAGGCCCGCGACGCTTATCTATTGCATCGCCCCCAACCCGGCGCACGCAAGCTAGCCAGTCCTCCCCTTCACTCCGGGGCGACTCGCCAAAGATGGAGGTCTCGCTTTGAACGAGAGCTTCGCAGAAGGCCTCCATGTCAGCACGGACTAGAGCGGACCGCTGCCTGTCAGTGAGCTTTGCAGGCCCATCCATTGTCCAGCCCATGGCCACCATGAGCTTGCCGATGAACTCCTCGTCCGAGCCCTCGCTGGCACGGCGGGTCAGGTACGGAGAATCGATCCCGTACACCGCTCGAAAGCCAAGCGGCCCAAGCTGCTCGCTTTCGATGGTGAACTCGGGCGGGAATTTCTCCTCAGCGAGGTCCGCAAGATCAACTGCCATCCCGACAAGATGGCCAAGCGCGGCAGTTTTGCAACCAGCCCGCTTCTCGTGAGGAGCCTCTCACGTCGCAGGGTAGTCCTGCTTGATCACGTCGGCTCTTCTCCTGACTTCGATACCGTGACTGAGGCGAAAGCTTGGGCGGACGGTCAGCCTCGGGGGCCAGTGACCTGGCAGACCTTTGTCCGCTCACCACCCTTCGCAGACGCTCGGAAAGTCTGGAACCCCCGCCGGCGATCCAGGGCGAGACCGCCGACCTCACAGCCCGCCCTCCAGCGCCGACAGCACGTCGGGCCGCAGCCGCGCCAGTTCGACCAGTCGTTCGATCAGGGCGTCCTGGCTTTCCAGCGCCAGGCCGTCGCGCAGCCGGGCCATCCGCGCCTGGACCTTCTGCAGGCCGGCGGGATCAAGGGCGTTGACCGCCGTGGCGACGCCGACCTGATGCTTGCAGGCCCCGAACTTGTCGAACCCCGGACAGCTGCAGGTTCCGTCGGCCGGCGGCCGCATTTCGACGACATAGAGCGCGCCGCCCTGAACGTAGGCGGTGACCACCTCGTCCTCGATCGCCACCAGGTCGACCGCGCCGCTCTGGGCCAGCTCGGCGCCATTGGCGAACGAGCCTTCGCTCATGCGCTCGCGGAAGGCGTCGAGATCGAAAAGGGGCGGGCTCATCAGGCGTCCTCGATGCGGTGGATGTCGTCGTCGGACAGGCCGAAATGGTGGCCGATTTCGTGGACCAGGACATGCGTGATCAGCTCGCCCAGCGCCACGTCGCCGCGCTCGCACCATTCGTCGAGGATCGGGCGGCGATACAGGAACACCATCGACGGCATGACCTGGGCGTCGAGCACGGAACGGCGACCCAGATCGACGCCCTGATAGAGGCCGGTCAGTTCGAAGGGGTCCTCGATGCCCAGATCGTCCAGCACCGCGTCGTCGGCGAAATCGTCGACCCTGATCACGACGTCGCCGGCCAGGGCGCGGAACGTCTCGGGCAGGGCCTTGAAGGCCGCGTCGGCCAGGGCGGCGAAGTCGTCGAGCGATGGGGCGGGGCGGGTGTTCCAGTCCATGCTCTCCACATAGACCGATTGGGCCGTTTCGCCAGTCATCCGGCGCGCCTCGGCGAAACACTGCGACAGCGGCGCTGATCGCGCTCTGGTCACGGCCGGACTAATCTGTGATTCTGATTCGCGGTCCGCCTTCACGGACCGGCTTGGGGCTTTAGCGACCGGCCTGATGACCTCTTATGAACTGATCCTAGCGGCCGCGGCCGGCGCGGTTTGCCTCGCCATCTGCGCCACCCTTTGGGCCCTGGCCCAGCGTCGCAGCTTTGAGGCGCGTCTGGCCCTGCTGCAAGGCAAGCTGTCCGGCCTGGGCAGCGGCGTTCTGGCCGCGCAGGCCTCGGCCGAAGCGTTCGACAACGCCCTGATCTCGGTGGAGGACGGTCGCGCCGCCCTGGTCTCGGGCGCCGACAGCCTGACGGCCTGCGCGCAACGCCTGGGCGCGCCCGCCGACGCGCAGCAGGTGGTGGCGGCCCTGATCCGGGTCGACCCCCACCATGCCGGCAAGCTCTCCGAGCTGTTCGAACGGGGCGAGCCGTGCGCGTTCGAGGCCCAGGGCAAGAACGGCTCGGTCCTGGTGGAAGGCCGCTCGGCCGGCGCCCTGGCCTGGCTGCGGCTGTCGATCTCGACCTCTCACAAGTCCGCCCTGCCCTCGGCCACCCGTTTCGCCGCCTTCCTCGACAGCCAGGTCGAACCGGCCTGGATCGCCAGCGCCGACGGCGCGGCGATCTGGGGCAACGCGGCCTTCGTGCGCGCCGTGGGGGCGACCTCGTCCATGGCCGCCGCCCTGACCGGCAAGACCTTCGATCGCGCCGCCGACACCCTGGCGATCGAGGCCGCCAATACGGGTGAGCCCCGCGAAGCCGTGCGCTGGGTCAATGTCGAGGGTCGCCGCCGCGCCTTCCGCATCGCCGCCCAATCGCTCGAAGGCGGCGGCGTCGGCGTGTTCTGCAACGACGTCACCGAGGTCGAGGACATGCGGGACGCGCTGAAGAAGCACGTCGCGGCTCACGACGAGACCCTGAACCACATCGCCGACGCCGTGGCGATCTTCAGCCAGACCAAGCGCCTGGCCTTCTATAACACCGCTTTCGCGGAGCTTTGGGGCCTGGAGCCCGCCTGGTTGGCCGACCGCCCGACCCATGGCGAGGTGCTCGATCGCCTGCGCCAGCGCCGGCGCCTGCCCGAGACCATCGACTACGCCAAGTGGAAGGCCGAGGAACTCGCCCACTACGAGGACCTGGGTCCCCAGGCCGACGAGCTGTGGGACCTGCCCGATCGCCGCACCCTGAAGGTGATCCGCCAGCCCCACCCGATGGGCGGCATGCTGCTGCTCTATTCCGACATCACCGGCGAGCTGCGCCTGAAGGCCCAGTACAACGCCCTGATCCAGGTGCAGCAGGCCACGCTGGACAAGCTCAACGACGCCGTCGCCGTGTTCGGCTCGGACGGCCGTCTGCGTCTGCACAACGAGGCCTTCGAGAACTTCTGGAACGTCACCGCCTTCGCCCTCGAGGCCGCGGTCGATTTCGAGGGGGTGGTCGATCTGTGCGTGCCGCGCCTGCACGACCTGTCATTCTGGCGCGAGCTTAAGGGCCGGGTCGCTGATCCTGATCCGCAGATGCGCTCGCCGACCTCGGGCGAAGTGCGCACCTCGGACGGTCGGATCGTGCTTTATCAGTCGCGTCCTCTACCGGACGGCGCGACGCTGATCGGCTTCACCGACGTCACCGACACCCGCGACCTGCAAAGCGCCCTGGCCGACCGCTCCGCCGCCCTGGCCGAGGCCGAGCGCCTGAAGCGCGACTTCGTCGGCAATGTCTCCTACGAGCTGCGCACCCCGCTGACCACGATCATCGGCTATTCCGAACTGCTGGAGCGGGCCGACGGCCTGCACGAGCGGGGCCGCAACCATGTGGCCGCCGTTCGCGCCGCCGCCACCCAGCTGGCCCGCTCGATCGACGACGTGCTGGACATGGCCCAGATCGACGCCGGCGAAATGGCCCTGGAGATCCAGGACATCCGGGTCGAGGACCTGCTGGTCGGCGCCAGGGAACGCGCCAGCAAGGACGCCACCCTGGGCGGCGTGACCGTCGCCATCGAATGCGACGAGGATGTCGGCCTGATCCGCGGCGACCTCAAGCGCCTGTCCCAAACGCTGGACCATCTGGTCGAGAACGCCCTGCGCCAGACGCCGCCGGACGGCATCGTCACCCTGTCGGCCCGCCGGGCGCTGGGCGAGGTGCGGCTGGACGTCAAGGACACCGGGCGCGGCGTGCCGTTCCACGTCCAGGCCCACATCTTCGACCGCTTCGTCGGCCGCGATCGCGGCGGGCCCGGGCTGGGCCTGGCCCTGGTCAAGGCGCTGGTCGAGCTGCACGGCGGCTGGGTGGCGCTGGAGAGCGAGCCGGGGGCCGGTTCGACCTTCACCTGCCACCTGCCCGAGACCCAGCAGCCCGGCGCCATGCAGCCGGAGCTGTCGTTCTAGCTCGACGGGGGTCTTACCCCTGGATCGACAAGGCCTGACCGCTGATGAACCGGCCGTCGCGGACGCCGGTAACCATATACTGCGGCGATTGCGACGGCGGCAGGCGTTTGCGGACCGCCGCGGTCAGTTCCTTGTAGCTGCCCCTGAAGGCGCCGTTGGCCCAGACCGCCATCAGCACACCGGTGAAGGCGCCGTTGAAGGGGCCGTCCATCGACAGCTGGTTGTCCTGACAGCCCGAGACCAGAATGACGGAACAGGCCGGCTCCGGCGGCGGGGCCGGCTTTCGCAGCAGCCCGTCATAGAAGGCCCGATGCTCGAAATAGACCTTGTTCAGCAGCAGCGGG
Organism: Caulobacter sp.; assembly: GCF_965279145.1. Taxonomy (NCBI): domain Bacteria; kingdom Pseudomonadati; phylum Pseudomonadota; class Alphaproteobacteria; order Caulobacterales; family Caulobacteraceae; genus Caulobacter; species Caulobacter sp. The sequence goes on along the minus strand of NZ_OZ257139.1, from coordinate 1,779,473 downwards.
TCGACGGTCCGCGCCGCGCTGACCGCATCGGCCGCCTCCGGCGTCAGGCCCATCGATCGCAGACGCCCGTTCATCAGGAGCATCTTGATCACCGTCCCGCTGTGGCAGCTGTCGGAGAACACCACGATCCGCGCGCCGGCCGGAAACCTCGCCCAGCATGCCTGGAGTTCATCATCGAGGAGCTGGCCGTCATACAGGCACCAGGTTTCGTCGAGGCTGTCGCTTTCGTCGCCATTCAGATCAGGCAACTGGCCGCCGTGACCGGAGTAGGAGATGACGAGCGTGTCGCCCGCGGCCATGAGCGCGGCCGCCTGTTGCAATTCGTTCAGCACGGCCGCGCGCGTCGCGGCCGCCGTCAGCAGGGTGCGCGGCTGGAAGCCGGCCTGGGCGCAGATGGAGCTCATCGACGCCGCATCGTTTTCGCAGGCGATGAGCGGGCCCGACCACCCGCTGTAGGCGTGGGGGTCAACGCTGTTCAAACCGATATGTAGCGAGCGACCTGTAGGCATTGCCGTTCTCCGGGCCAGAAATCCGATGACGTCGAAGACCAGACGGACCTGGCCGGCCGTCGGCTTCGGATCGATCGGTAAGGCAAGTGGAGAGCGGAGCGCGTGACCGGCGTCACGGAGCCGGAGCGGACAAGCAAAAACGGCCTCCCGAAGGAGGCCGTTCTTAAGCTTGGGTGCGGGGACAGGATTTGAACCTGTGACCTTCAGGTTATGAGCCTGACGAGCTACCGGGCTGCTCCACCCCGCGGCGAAGTCGGTAGTTTGGTATCGTGAGGTAGGGTTGGACTTTGAAGACTTGGTATTGGCATCCTTTTAGCGGACCTGGCGGCGACCTACTCTCCCGCGCCTTGAGACGAAGTACCATTGGCCCAGGGGGACTTAACGACCGAGTTCGGAATGGGATCGGGTGGGGAACCCCCGGCATAGCCACCAGGTCAGCAAAAAGGATGCTAGCAGCGCCTTTTGAGGGGCGCTGGTTATATCAAGTCGAAGAAGACATCGTATGTCTGAGCTCTACAAAGAGCATTTGCATAGGTTTGGCTGAAGAACGATCAAGCCTATCGAGCTATTAGTACCAGTAAGCTACACGCCTCACAGCGCTTCCACACCTGGCCTATCAACGTGGTGGTCTTCCACGGCTCTCAGCGAGACCTTGTTTTGAGGTTAGTTTCCCGCTTAGATGCTTTCAGCGGTTATCTAGTCCACACTTAGCTACCCTGCTGCACAGCTGGCGCCATGACAGGTCCACCAGAGGTGTGTCCATCCCGGTCCTCTCGTACTAGGGACAGATCCTCTCAAGTCTCGTACACCCACGGCAGATAGGGACCAAACTGTCTCACGACGTTCTGAACCCAGCTCACGTACCACTTTAATCGGCGAACAGCCGAACCCTTGGGACCTGCTCCAGCCCCAGGATGTGATGAGCCGACATCGAGGTGCCAAACTTTGCCGTCGATATGGACTCTTGGGCAAAATCAGCCTGTTATCCCTAGAGTACCTTTTATTCGTTGAGCGATGGCCCTTCCACGCAGGACCACCGGATCACTATGGCCGACTTTCGTCTCTGCTCGACTTGTCAGTCTCGCAGTCAGGCGGGCTTATGCCATTGCACTCGACGACCGATTTCCGACCGGTCTGAGCCCACCATCGCGCGCCTCCGTTACACTTTGGGAGGCGACCGCCCCAGTCAAACTGCCCGCCACGCCATGTCCCGGACCCGGATAACGGGCCGCGGTTAGACGTCAACAACAATAAGGGTGGTATTTCAAGGATGGCTCCACTCGAACTGGCGCCCAAGTTTCATAGCCTCCCACCTATCCTACACATGTTGTTGCTAACGCCAAGGCGAAGCTGCAGTAAAGGTTCATAGGGTCTTTCCGTCTGACCGCGGGAACCCCGCATCTTCACGGGGAATTCAATTTCGCTGAGCCCATGCTGGAGACAGTGGGGAAGTCGTTACGCCAT